>NZ_JBQENV010000002.1:0-2118063 GCF_052044875.1 Dyadobacter sp. 22481 | reverse complement strand
GACGCATTCAAAATGCGTGTTCAAGAGACAGTCCGTAACCAACATAACAGAAAGTAACCAATGGGCTTGAAAAAAGATCTTTTTTCGGGGGTAGCGGTTACCGCAATTGCCAAATATTCCGGGATTGTCATCGGTTTGGTCATTAATGCGATGCTTGCACGCCTCCTTAGTCCGAGAGAATATGGGATAGTAGGCGTGGTAGTAGTTTTCATTACATTTTTTAACATCCTGAGTGATATCGGTTTAGGCTCCGCCATCGTGCAAAGCCAGACGCTTTCTCAAAAAGACCATTCCGATCTTTTCAAACTGAGTGCGATCATGAGCAGCATTCTCGCCATTGCATTTGCGCTGTTCTCCTACGCCGTAGCCTACTTTTACAAAAATGACGTGTACATCCCGATCGGGCAGTTGCTGGCCATTCATGTCTTTTTCAGTTCCCTCAGCGTAGTCCCGAAGAATATACTGATCAAGTCGCAGCTGTTCAAGAAAATAGCCATTATCGATGTTTGCACAGCCCTCACGGCCGGACTTTTGGCGGTGTTGCTGGCCTCGCAGCATTACAGCTACTTTGCCATCGTGTGGAGATCGATATTTGTGAGCTCGGTCACCTTTACCATCTATTTCCTGATCTCCGGCCTAAAATTTAAAAAAGGCTTATCGCTGGCGCCGGCACGGCGGGTTGCGAAATACTCGTCGTTCCAGTTTGGATTCAATTTCATCAATTACTTCTCAAGAAACCTCGACAACATCCTGATCGGCAAATTCATGGGCAATGCTCAGCTTGGCGTGTACAACCAGGCGTACCAGCTGATGATGTACCCGATCTCCAACCTGACCTTCGTGATAACCCCCGTGCTGCACCCCATTCTGGCCAAATACCAGCACGACAAAGCCTTTATTTACAAAGAATATGTAAATGTGGTCAACATCCTCGCTGTTCTGGGCGTGCCGATATCTGTTTTTGTATTTTTTTCCTCCGAAGAAATCGTCCAGATCATGCTCGGAAGCAAATGGGCTGCCGTTGTACCAATACTGAAAATAATGAGCCTGTCCGTATGGATACAAATGGTGCTTTCCAGCAGCGGTTCTGTTTTCCAGGCCTCGGGAAGGACCGACCTGCTTTTTCTTTCGGGGGCATTATCGGCCGTGTTCACCATTTCCGCTATTCTGGCAGGGGTTTTTTATTATCAATCCATGCAGGCAACGGCCTGGCTGCTGGTGAGTGCGTTTTCATTTAATTTCTTCCAGGGATTCTACACCCTTATTGTGCACGCATTAAAACAGTCTCCGCGCATTTTTTTCAAAGCAATTCTCTCCAAAGCACCCATGGCGCTGGCCATGATCGTTACACTGCTTGCTAAAAACCAGTTTATCAGATTAATGCATTTCGATCTCCCCCTCATCCCATCAATCCTCCTCAACATCATGATTTGCCTTGTGTTTTTCATTCTATTCCAACACGCCCTTGTGTCAACATTCGTAAGAAAGTTTGTGCCGCAGAGGGTTACTTAACGCTCCCCCGAATTATGATCACTAAAAAACCCCGAATTTTAACTTTTACGCATTATGGTGAATTGTACGGTGCAAACCGGTCCCTGCTAACCCTTTTGGTCGCCCTGCGCGACAAAATCGACTGGTGGGTGATCTGTAAAGAGGAAAGCGAGTTCTCCCGGGAATTGCGACGGCAAAACATCCGGTACAGCATTGTCCCCTTCACCAATGACGTTTACATGCAAAAAAAGCGGTTTCAATGGCTTAACAGCATCAAACGCACGGTGTACAATGTTGCGGTTGGCCTTTACACGGCGTTCATCGCAAGAAAGCATGGTGTTGATTTGATTTACACCAACTCATCCGTCATTTTCATCGGCGCGGTAACATCCTTCTTCTCCCGAAGAAAGCACATCTGGCACATCCGCGAATTTGTTTATGACGACTACAAGCTCACATACCTGCTGGGGGAAAGGGCATTCCGTTTTTGGGCCAACAAAGCCAGCGCTATTATCTGCATTTCTAAAAGTATTCAAAAGCGCCGGGTACTTTCCAAAGACATCAACGTTAAGTCAGTTATCATTTACAATGGGCTTGTAAGCGATCAGAGCAAAGCCACAGTCAGGCCGAGCCCTGTCAAACCTACCGTTCTGGGTATTGTCGGGGTTATTGATCCTGCCAAAAATCAGCTTGCGGCCATCAAGGCGGTCCACGAACTTGTGAAACGCGGAAAGTTTGTCGTATTGAATATCGTCGGCAGCGTTAGCTCGCAGGCTTATTTCGAAACCCTGAAAACCTACATTTCGGAACATGGTTTGAACGAGTACGTCAATTTTACCGGATTCTGTAAAGATGTGAGTGCTATCTTCAAATCGATCGATATCACATTGATGTGCTCTCCGCACGAGGCATTTGGAAGGGTAACCGTAGAAAGTATGATGCACGGGGTACCGGTAGTGGCTTACAAATCAGCGGGCACGGCCGAAATTATCGACCACGAGATTACCGGATTGTTATATCATGACGAGAAAAACGCCCTCACTACGCAGTTAACACGACTAATGACAGACGACGACCTGTATAAAAAAATCTCCTCAAGGGCCTCAAAAGTAGCCCGAGAAAATTTTACCATCAAAAGCTACGCCGACCAGTTCGCCCAGTTGGTTTACAGTCTAACAGCCAATTGCGCCACCTCCGGCGGCGCAAACTGGTTAAGTGTCACTTTGGGGGCGAATTTCATGTCAACATGCGCAGTCGTAACAGACCAAATTTTGATTTGCCCTACATTGTTGGTTTGATTGTCTTCGGTTACTTGTCCTTCCGTTTGGCCATTACTCCACTCGGGACGGAACCGCAACGGTGGACCGTACTTCTTTCGCAGTGTCAAAGTCCCGAGGTAGGCCCCTGACAAATCCGTGCAGGACAGGTATTGGTTCGGCATCGGTACACCCGTTAGTTAACCCGTCCGCTTGTTGATCCCTCATTATTCGTTTGAAACGTAAACTTAGCGGATGCATCAGACCAATAGATTCATTATGATTAATCAAGTGTGTAAAAAAACTTGTCCGCTTCCGGCCAATCGAGGGCTTGCTGGCCAAGTAGTCGCGTGAGCTTGCGGCTTGGATAATTAAACTTATTCCGAGTTGGTGGCAGGGTAGACTTTGGGGCGGGATGGGGATAGCTGGATAGAAAGACGGCCAGGTAGCTTCCGTTATAACCCCGAGTACTGATTTGATCGAACAAGGTTTTATCACAGATCTTGCCTCTGCTGACGTAAAAATGCTTTCTAGGTGAGCAGATTTCGTCTTTCCCCAGTCTGGGGCAGGTACAAAATGAGCTTGTTTGAAGTACTTTCCAATTGTGTTACGTGAGCTGCCTAAATGAATCGTAATAGTCCCAATACTATGGTCTTGCTGCTGTAATTCTTTGGCCCGTTGATAAAGTTCATGCCTTCATTTATTGGGAATTGCCGTCTCTCGCAATTGATCACCCGGTAGTTGCAGGCCTATTGGCTTCGACATATCATTTGCTGTTAACCAAACAGCAGGGGTAGTAGTGATCAGACTTATCGATTATTGGCTTATAAATTGAGCGGCTTGCCGGAAGGCAGCGCGTTGAGGATCTAAAAAGCGTTCGACCGCTTCGGACAGGTTGGTGGCCATAATTAGGCTTTTTGTTGAAGCACTTGGACTGTTTGCCATTCCTTACCTGGTTATTTAAGCCCAGCGAGGTCCATCGTTGTCGGAACAGGCGCCTGCGGCTCCACCACTATAATTTGCTATTTAACAGATATGCACCAGCTGCACAGCACGACTGTTTCCCATTTTCTTGCAGCACTACCCCGTCGGTTAATATAAGCCCGCAAGGCTAAAAAAACGCCGACTCCTTTTGTTCATTATCGCCTTATGCCGCGATCGCCTTTGATCGTTGTGTCCAAACATTCACCCATAATACTGAAATCCAAATAAATAACCCATTCATCCTATATTAAATCACCGACGGTTACTATATTTTGCAGTAAATGAGCTTGTTAATCTTACAACCGACGCTTGCTTATATGTGGCTAAAATGATTACATTTGGTTATAAATCCTCTTTAAGAATTGAGAAGACTGGCGCCGATAGGGTTACTTGCATTGCTGCTCTACAACATGTTTGGGCTAAGCCTTGCTGCTCTATTCTTTGAAAAAGACTATCAGATCGCAACTGCTGACGCCCCTGCCCAGGGGATGGTCATGAAAATGTACTTTCCCTCGCTACCCTATTCAGAAAATCTGGAAATCACCGAAAATATCGAAGGGCTGGTCCGCCAGGACGGGCAGTTTTACAATCCGACCCGCATTCTTCACCAGAACGATACGCTTTATGTGACGCTGCAAACAAATGAAGCGGCACGTGATCATTTTTTTGAGCTCGCCAACGCCATCCAGGTACTCAACGACCCGCAAACCGATGTTCCAAAGAGCCCCTACGCTAAGGCCATGGAGCAGTTGAGTAGCCTTTTGAAAATGTACATTCCCGGTGAGCAGAAGTTCCCTGTCTACGCTCAAAGTATCGTAGAGGAAATGCTGCCCTCGGTCGGCAATCATTTTATGCCAGCACGTTACCTGTCATACCAAACCTCCCTGGCATCCCCGCCACCCGAACACTGCTGATCCCTCCTTTTCCGAACCATAACACATTACCGGTCAGTGCTGCTGATCAGTAAGTGCTATGCAACACTTTCGCACCCTGATAAGGTGCCCAATCCTATTAATTTATAATCTATGATACGTTCTTTACATCAAAAAGGGCTGCACTTGCTCGGCATATTGCTGACAGTTGCCGGCTCGGCCTCCTCTGTTTATGCTCAAATGCCCAACGACGCCATTTATATGGGTAAAAAAACGGCGTGCCTTGCAGTATCCTACACGCACAGCTCGTGGGATCAGTACTGGGAAAATTCACTAAAGCGCGAAAACCTCAATATCGGTACGCACACCACACAGAGCGTCATGCCGATGCTCGCTGTTGGTATTACCAAGGACTTCAATGCGATCGTGGCTTTGCCATACGTCTGGACACAGGCCAGCACGGGTAATCTCAGATGGCAGAAAGGGGTGCAGGATGCTTCGCTTTGGCTCAAATACCGCTTTTTGAATAAATCCGGATTCTCGCTGCATGCTATCGGAGGCGCATCGATTCCCGCATCCGACTACATCCCGGACTTCCTTCCGATGTCCATCGGTATCCAATGCAAAACCGCCACAGCGCGCTTGCTTGCCAGTTATCGTCATAAAAGCGGGATTTACCTGACCGCTTCGGGTTCTTACATTTTCCGCAGTAAAATCACCATCGACCGTGATTCCTATCAGGCCGATGACAAATTGTATAACACCAACAAGGTATCCGTGCCCAATGCTTACGATGCTTCGACAAGACTGGGGTATCTTAAAAAAGCCATTCAGGCGGAAGCTTTCTTGGAATATGGCGCCTGTGACGGCGGCGATAACATCCGCCGTAACGACATGCCCTTCCCGACCAACAACATGAAAGCGACTGTGGTAGGGGTTTATGCCAAATTCCAACCGAAGAACATTGGTGTGAACGCGCGCGCCTCCCACGTGATTGAAGGACAGAACATGGGTCAGAGCACCGCCTTTTCACTGGGTGTACTTTACCAATTTCGCTACGCCAAAGAAGCTAAAAACTAATATCTCAGACAGAAACAATGAAAATCAATTATATCTCCTTTCGATACTTCATCACCCGGCTTGCAGTACCGGCCCTGTCGGTCATGATGCTATGGTCGTGTTCCAAGACAGTCGACGAACCAACAGCGGCTATCAATTCACCTTCCAGCCTGGATGAAAATGCCGGAAAATGGAAACCGTACGTGCTCTCCTCCTCGGAGGAAATTGCCGTAGCCCAACCCAATGAAGCAACTTCGGACGACTATAAAGCCGAGCTTAAAAAGCTCAAAGAAGCCACAGATGCGGTTACCCCCCAACAACGCGAGCAAATTAACTATTGGGGAACAGGGGCCGTATACCGCTGGAACGAAATAGCACGTGAACTGTGCGCACGTTACAACACCCCGCCCGCGTCCAATGCAGAAGGCAAATATCCGTTGCCTGACGCCGCCAATCCGCTGAAAGACCCAAAATTCCCCTTCGCCAACCCGCCTTACGCCGCGCGCGCTCTGGCGTACCTGAGTGTAGCGCAATACGACGCGCTGGTGGCTGCGTGGAACTACAAATTCAAATACAACCGAAAAGCCCCTTCCAAGAACGACACTTCGATTAAAACCCTGCTTCCCGTAAGCGAGCTTCCGTCATATCCTTCGGAGGACGCGGTGGTAGCCGAAGTTTCAGTTGTGATCCTGAAAGCGATGTTCCCCGGCGAAGTGCCCTTTCTTGAAGCCAAACTGGCCGAACACAAGCAAAGCAGAATATCAGCCGGAATGAATGTCGAAAGCGATATTCTTGCCGGTTCCGATTTGGGTAAAGCTGTTGGCGCCAAAATCATGGCGCGGGCTAAAACCGACAAAATGTCGGCAGCAAATGGCCAGGCGATGACGGCAGCCATGATTGCCAATGCACGTAAAATTGGTGTTACAGAGCCCTGGGTAAGCCAGGAATTCCCTCCACGCCCGCCAATGCTGCCTACCTACGGCTTTGTAAAACCGTGGAATTTCGACTCGGCGACAGTGGTGGCACTCCGCCCGGAAGCGCCGCCGATCATCGGCAGCCCGGCATTCCAAAAGGATATGAACGAATTGCTCGATATCGCCAAAAACCAGACGCGTGAACAGGCACGCATCGCCAGCTTTTGGTCTGACGGCGTAGGTAGTTACACCCCTCCCGGCCACTGGCACAGAAAAGGCGCTGCATTGTGTCATGAAAACAAATACAGTGAAGTTCGCACGGCTCGTACGCTTGCATTGCTGGGTACCACCATGCAGGATGCGGGGATTTGCTGCTGGGACGTGAAATTCTTTTATTACTACCCACGTCCGAATCAAATGAACAGCAAGGTCAAAACATCTGTCGGCTTGCCTAACTTTCCGTCTTATACTTCGGGCCACTCCACATTCTCGGGCGCGGCAGCGGAAGTGCTGGCGCATATTTTCCCCAGCAACAAGAAGGAAGTTGATGATATGGCATCCGAAGCATCCATATCGCGCATCTATGGACTTATCCACTACCGTTTCGACTGCGAAGTAGGACTTTCCACCGGACATAAAATCGGAGGATATGCCGTGGCAAGAGCAAAGACGGATGGTGCCGAGTAATAGCTATTGTATTAAAAAGCAAACGAATCTCTGTCAACTGATAGAGATTCGTTTGCTTTTTAACGCTAAGCTAAATCGTCCGGTCCCCGGTCAACCGCTTACCTTGTAGCAGCATATCGATCATTTTCGCGATCCGCGCGACTTTGGTTTCGTCTTTTTTGGCGGAATAGACCCAGTCGCGGTACTCTTTCTGGGCACTTTCAGCAAGTTTTATAAAGTTTTCATAGGCTTTGGGCTCGTCTTTGAGACAATCTATGAGCTCTTCGGGAATGGCCAGGGCCGAGTCATCCGAATAAAGCTCTACTGTCACCCAATCGCCTTCCTGCTTATTAATCTTCTTTCTGATCTCAGCCCTGACTGGAAGGAAAAGCTCTCCGGTGCCCATCGGCATCAGGTTATAGCCGAATAATTCGTAATCGTCGATCCGGCCTTTGACTTTGACCATTCCGAACTTCCGCTTAATATCCTGCCGGATTTCGGAGATGATCACGTAAGTCCAGCCACCTTTACCGGGAAACTTTGCTAATTGATACTTTTTGCTAACCAACAATTCATCCATTACTTCTTCTTTTTGGACGATTTGGCAAACTGATTGAATTGCAGACATTTGGCAATCCAGAAATCAAAAGCCTCGCGCGAGGCATAAGCCTCCGGACTGACATACACATATCCTATCGCCGTCCGGCCATTCATGACCATCGGCTCTACATTATTCATCTCAAGGGCCGCTTCGTACTCATCCGGACCGATCCGGCATAACAGCACGTCATTGCGCACGCAAATGCACAACTTCTCGTCGACCATAAAAGCCAACCCCTGGAAGAGGGCTTTCTCTTCCAGGGGCTTACCGGCCAGAAACTGGCCTGACAGGGCTTCGCGAATCCGATTGGCTACCCGTTCGTCGTATGCCATATTTACGCAATATTATTAATGTCGAAAGGCAATTTTCTGATGCGCTTGCCGGTCGCTGCAAATATTGCGTTGCCTAATGCCGGAGCAATCGGCGGCAGGCCGGGCTCACCTACCCCACCCGGAACGGCACCGCTATCGACGATATGGATTTCCATCGGTGGCGCTTCGTTGAAACGCATCACGTTAAACTGATGGTAGTTGCTCTGGTCACAAATCCCGTTGGTAAATGTGATGCCATCCTTGATCGCAGCGGTAATACCCATTACGATATTTCCCTCGGTTTGGGCCTTCACATTGTCCGGATTCACATAGTAACCGCAGTCGATCACCGACACTACTTTGTCGATTTTCACGCCCGTGTCCTTTTTGGACACCGTAATGCAACAGGCCGAAATACTGCCAAAAGATTTGAATACGGCAATTCCCTTGCCGCTGCCGGCAGGAAGCTTTTCGTCCCAGTTCGCCTTTTCGGCCAGCGTTTCAAGCACTTTTTTGAAGCGCTCGTCGGGCAGGATTTCAAGACGTGCTTTCAAAGGATCTTTTTTGGCCAGATGCGCCAGCTCGTCAACGAAGCATTCCTGGCCCCAACCGAAGTTAGAGGCATATACCGAGCGCCACCATACTACGGGAATATCGGTTTTTACATTCGTCCAGCTCACTTTGGAAGCTGTTGCAAACTGGTACTTGTTATTTCCGGTACTAATCTCTTCGCTCAGCCACGGATCGGCCTCGTCCTCTTTTAGTCCTTTGAAAACCTGCCCGACAATGGACTCGCCAATGGCGTGGTGGTGAAAGCCGGTGATTTTGCCTTCCTCGACAAATCCTTGCATATGACTGAGCATTCCCGGCCGGTAAGGGCCCTGGGTAATGTCATCTTCACGCGTCCAGATCACTTTTACGGGCTTTTTCAGTTCCCTGGAAATGTGGCACGCTTCCAGCAGAAAATCATGATAAGCCTTCCGGCCGAATGCCCCACCCAGCAATGTGACGTTGATTTTCACCTGCTCGGGTTTGACCTTCAAATAGCCGCACACATCCCGCAATGCCCAGTCGGGTCCCTGAATGGGCGCCCATATTTCCACTGAACCATCCTCCTTCACATGTACGACCGCGTTCTCGGGCTCGATGGGGGCGTGTGCAAGGAACGGCGTCTCATAATGCGATTCGATTTTATCCTTCGCATTCGCGTATTTAACAGTGAAGTCGCCCTTCTCTTCAAAGTTTACACCTTCCTTCTTGGCAGCTTCATAAGTGGCGGCAAAATAGCTGGCAGTGTCCACTGTTTTGGCATAATGACCATTATCCCAATTTACTTTCAGTGCCCGCTTGCCTTTTAATGCGGCCCACCAGTTGGTAGCAACTACCGCAACAGCATCCGAAGTCCGGTGCGGCATGGTGCGCTCGGTTTTGATTACCTGCAAAACGCCTTTCACCTTTTTAGTCTCAGAATCATCGATTGAGGCGATTTTCCCATGGATCATCGGTGAATGTACGATGGCCGCATACACCATGCCCGGCACGTCCACGTCGAGCCCGTAAACAGCTTTGCCCGTCACACGCTCGGGCACATCGAGGCGTTTGTTATACTTTCCAATGATTTTAAAATCCTTCGGATCTTTCAGTTTAGGCTCTTTGGGGATTTCAAGCTTCGATGCGTCGTCGGCTAGTTCCCCGTACGAAAGACTCTTTCCGCTTGCTTTATGCCATATTTTGCCGTCTTCGGCTATGCATTCGGATGCGGGCAGGTTCCATCGCTTTGCCGCGGTGGTGGTAAGCATTTCGCGGGCAGCCGCGCCGGCTTTGCGGATCGGCATCCATAGCTCGCGGACCGAGCTGCTGCCCCCCGAGGTCTGGCTGCCATATTTGCCCATGCCATCGCTTTGCACGATCAGCACTTTTTCCAGGCTCACTTCGAGCTCCTCGGCAAGCAGCGAGGGCACGGCCTGCGTCGATCCCTGGCCCATATCCGGCCGCGGGTTTACCAGCGTAATATTACCGGTGGTATCGATGATAATGAATGGATTGATTTCCAGCTTCAATACCGCCGGGGCGATTTTTTTAAGGCTGGCATCCTTTGTAAAGCCCGAAATGCCAACGGCCAGTCCAAGCGAGGTAAATCCGGCGGCTTTTAAAAAGTCACGCCGCGATGTTTGTATATTTTCCAATGTTTTCTGAGGCTAAGGTTGATGAACTGGCATTAGCGCTGGCCTATTCCTTTCTCGGTGACCTTCATTTGCTCGGAAGCGCGGTGGATCGCCTTTCTGATCCGGTCATAGGTTCCGCAGCGGCAAAGGTTTCCGCTCATAGCCGCGTCGATATCTGCATCGGTCGGGCTGGGATTGGATTTGAGCAGCGCCGCTGCCGACATGATCTGCCCCGACTGGCAGTAACCGCATTGCGGCACCTGCTCCTCTATCCAGGCACTCTGGATAATGCTCATTTTGCTCTCCCCGATGCCTTCGATCGTGGTGATCTTATCATTTTTTCCGACACTGGAAACCGGTGTCTGGCATGCGCGCGCGGGCTGGCCGTTCAAGTGGATCGTGCAAGCGCCGCAAAGCGCCATTCCGCACCCGAATTTGGTGCCCTTCAAATCGGCAAAGTCGCGTATCACCCAAAGCAAAGGCATATCGGGTTCTACATCGACTTTCACCTTTTTACCATTCAATGATAAATTGTATACAGCCATGGTGATCAGTGATGACGATTTTAATGAGAGTGGTGAATAATCCTGTAAAATATTACAAATTATACGATATAAACAAGCTTATAAAGCCTTGCTAAAATCTCATAATTCAAGGAGTATTCATCTAGTTATAATAGCATCAGTCCAATGCCGCGGTGACAAACTAGTAGCCGGAGATACATTTTCCCGGTCTAGCAATTGGGGAGACTTACGTCTTAACCAAAGATAGGACATCGGAAGCCGAAAGCGGGCATCCGGGGCTTACAGAATGAACTTGCTTGCCGGAGTGGAAAAATACGCGTTTGAGTATTTTGACATCAGTTCCCACAGCAAGGTGGACTTTTCTTACCGCCGTTGCCGATTTAGGTAGTCTGTATGATATTGTCGAAGTTTCTGGTCGAGTTGGTAGCCGGTGCGATATCTTTCGCCTATCCTGAATCCACGCGTGTAGCTATATTCCCAGCGAAACTCGTCAGTTGTCCTAAAACGGATTTTTTTGCCCTGAGCAATCTTTCCTGGTGGAATTGGGACCGCAAAGTTGAATCCCGCAGTAGTACCGTTGTTGGTTTTCATTACATACAAACCCACCTCCACATTTGTGAACTGGCGTATCAGATCGAGCCGCCCGCCCTCGTCACCGGCAAGGTACCTACCTCCTGAAAGTTTCAATGTAACGTCGGGCCGAGAAATCCGATAGGCGGCGTCAGCTACGACCAGCAAATTCTTCATGCTTTCGTAATAAATTCCTTTTCTGGTGTAATAGTACAGTCCGGTAACGCCACTTTCAAGACCAAACGACCAAGGGCCAGTAAGATCATGATGGCGGTATTGAACATTCAAGCCATATTGGTCATTGTAAAAATAGCCCGCCGAAATACTGGCGAAATGCTTGCCGAACGCCAAAAACTGGTTCAGAAAAACGGGGGCCGGACGGATGAGCTTGGGACGATTATCCATATCATTGGTGATAGGTATGAGTAAACCTGCATTCAAAGCCATTCCTTTCCACAGGTAAAATTGCGTTTGCAATAAAATGCTTGTGTTGCTTTGCAAGGTCTTTTCGCGATAACCGAAATTGGCGGCAAATACGGGTTGTAGCCAAAAATCCAGCTTATATTTTTTTAGCAAAAACGCGGGCGTACTGATTTCATTTTTTGTCAACCTGCGATAGGTGATCCGCTTATCCATCCGGTAGGCACCCAGAGGAGTGCCCTGGAACATGGGCACCAGCTCCCTGGCGCCAGAATCAGGTAAAGCATCTTGCATTTGGAGCATACCCACATATGGATTGCGATAAATCCGCTGCTCGTAGGCAACCTTAGCAGAAGTCGAATCGATGGTCAGGTTTTCAAAATTGTTGACAAGTTTAGCGCGCTCCCCAGCCGCGCTTGGCGCGACCTTTTCAGTGTCCTGATAGTTGCGGAGTCTTTTGGGTGGGGCGAGCAAATTTAACGCATACGATGTTCCGAAGGTTACCTGGTCGAAGTTCAGGATGCCTGCCTGGACAGTCCAACGCTTGAAGAAAGTGGCATAAAGACCTGCGTTAAAATGCTGGCTGTCCCACTCAGCCATTAAGCCAACCGCATTATCCAAATGTAAGTTGAAACCTCCGAACGGACCCGATAGATACCGGTAGGGCCGGTCCTTCTTTTTAATGATTTCAAGATTTTCAAAAATATTGTAGTTGCTCTTTTCGGAGTCATCGCGCTGGATAAAAATTGGGCTACCATATCCGGCAGTAACTTCCGCAGCTAGTATGTTGCCCAGACGAAGCCTCTTGCTGGCCACTAATGCATTGGTAGACAAAGAATTATCGATCCCAAATGGGGTTGAAAGCACTATTGCTACCGAAGGACGTTTGGCCGTCTCTTTGAAGAGTAAGTATTTTATATCAAGCTGCCGGTCGCCGATCCCTTTTTGTCCTCTATTCAATTCGTTGTTGATTCGAAGCAGGTTAACATTGATTTCCAGCCTGGGAAGTAGGGTAAGATTGGCAAAATAAATACCTTCCGAATTCTGACGATTGTATCTAAAACCGTATCGGATTGGATTGAAGTGGTACCCAAATTGAAATGATCCATCTTCGGTCAGCCGCGCAGAAGGAATATAGATCAGCCCAGGTTTGCCCGAAATATTAGTTTGTGCCTGTAAGCGAAAGCTCATAAAAAGAGCTAGCAGAATGGGAATCCAAACATTCCCTCTTCCGCTTCTAGTAGAGTGCGTCATTCGAGGTGAAAATTAAGTAGTGCGGCAACGGACCGTGACAATTTCTGATTACCACCCTTATAGCCATAAAGGACAAGGGGAATGGGCCTCACAGAACTGAACACCCCTAAAGTGCCTGATTTCATACAAGTTGGGTTAATTAAAAAATATTTGACGCACTATTGAATCATCTTTAACAGGACATAACTCTACCGTGCCAATAGCTTGTCAGCCTGACCAATTACCGGAAGATTACCGGATGTAAACAGTTAGCTTCTGGGAATACGGAAAAATGACAACCCTGCCGAACGCAAAAACTGCTTACGTAAATGCCTATATGTTTCCTGTCATCTCACATCGAAACCCGATGGGGGGTGTCACGCTTAGTCAGGCCCCACTCACGCCTGGGTGGGGAGATCGCATGTAATTGTTACAATGACCGGTAAGAAGAGGATGTAATGTTACCAATTGTAGATTTTATTTTACCAGAAAACTGGTTTATTGTAAAATAAAATCTACAACAAGTTTAAAGGATTCGATCTCTATTTCAAAATAAAAATATCTCTACAAGATTACAATAAGCTGACTACCAAGTAAGTAGACACTCAAATAAGAGAAATATCAAAATTAGTTCTTTTAAAAATCACATCTTTAAAAAGGCACTCAGCCGGATGCTGGTGGTGTTGAGCATCTCCAACCTTACCGGCCGCTCATCGATATGGACCTTTTTGCTTTCGCGACGGTCAATCAGGTCGGGCTCACAAATCCAGATCTTCATTTTACCCGAGCGCTACGCGCCCATTGGTAACAGTGCCAACAATTCAGAACCTCTATCAGGCTTTTAAAAAGATGAGCTGGCCCAGGTGATAAGCCTGATGATTAGTCCTGTTAATCAAGACATTAAGCTTATTACGGTGTGGTTCCTGCGCAAAAGCATCATCGGATACCGCATTATGTTTGCTAAACCACTCCTGAGCGTCGAGCTCAGCGAAGTAGCGCGACAATACCTGGTTCAAATTCGCCCATTTGTCTCTTAGCTCGGCTACCGGTGGGATCTGGTCAAATGCGCGGTCGGGATTCTTTACGAAAGCCTCATCGAGTTCAGGGTACAGGCGCTCGCCCAGGCCCAGAAGCGAGATCATCCCGTCGTTGACCGCTATCAGGTGGCCCAGCAAATAAACGGCCCGGTTTTTACCTTGGGCAACGGGTTCCAACAGACGCTCGTCTGATAATTGAGCCAGCCAGCCATTCAGGCGCTGGTTTTGCAGCTCCCAGTTGGAGACTACCATTTTAATAAACAATTTTTTGTCCGCTTTCAGGGCTGCGGTTTCGTCCTGGGTGTTCATGGTGAAGGTTTCTGGATGATTGGTGGTTAAAAAACGGATTGGCTCCGCTTCCGACAACAAGATCTGCCCCGGCAAGGATCGCGGTTGGGAGTATTTATTTTTTAATTAGGGGAAAAAAGTTTTACACTACCGGTCTTTTACCCTGATTACCAACTTCAAAGCAGACCAAACCGCATCGACTGCGCATACCTTCACATCCACCAGACCGATCGACAATGCCAGATTGCGGATCACATCTTCTGTCAGATCGGTCGGAACCTTGGAGGCCTTTTTCGGCCATGAAACCCAGATCATCCCGTTTGATACGATTTCGGTTTTCAATGCAGGCAGAACTTTACCCAGATCGGAAGCTTGTTTGGTAAAATAGTGAATGAAATCAGTTCCCGGCTCGGGTTCTTCAAAAAATTCAGTGTCGACCGGAAGGACTTCGAGCAGATCAAAATAATGCTCCGGCGGGTTGATAAGCCTGATTTTGAAACCGGGTTTGATCCCCAGTTTTTTGACGAGACTTGCATTCGAGTATCCTGCCTGATCAGCCATATTATAAGTAAATCATACATGGGTCCAATATAGAAATCTGCCATTTCAGACACAAGTACCCATATGCAAAAGCTTGAAACGAATGCGTTTCTGGCACTTTTAAGCTATTTTTACCCATTCACCTTTCCCTTACCTCAATTCTGACGCATGATTACAAACGACGCCGTAGTGCTCGGACTCTTGATGCTGATCCTGGCCGGTATTTTCTACACGGCTTCCCAGCCAGCCTGGAAACGGTTTTACAATATTATCCCTCCCCTGTTGCTTTGCTACTTTATCCCGGGTTTGCTCAACTCGTTTGGAATCATAAGCGGCACAACATCGCAGCTGTATCCGGTCGTTTCCAAATATTTTCTGCCTGCCTGTCTGGTGCTTTTTACGGTAGGAATGGATTGGAAGTCCTTGACCCGCCTGGGTCCGAAGGCTTTGGCTGCGATGCTGATCGGCACCGCCGGCATTATGATCGGCGGCCCGCTCGCCTTATGGATCGTTGGGACAATCAGCCCTGCCACAGTCGCAGGCGAAGGCGCCGACGCGGTTTGGCGCGGGCTGGCTACGATAGCGGGAAGTTGGATTGGCGGGGGCGCTAACCAAACTGCCTTGCGCGAGGTATTTCGCCCCAGTGATGCGCTGTTTTCGCAAATGGTGGCCGTCGACGTGCTGATAGCCGAGCTCTGGATGGCTGCATTGATCTACGGCGCAGGTATCGCCGGCCGCGTGGACGCATTCCTGGGCGCTGATAGCAGCACAGTCCAGCAGGTGAAAGAGCACCTGGACGCGGATCAAAAGGCCAACGAGCAAAACCCGATGCTGCGCGATTATATATTCCTGGCAGCAGCAGGCTTCGGGGCAACAGGTGTAGCGCATGGTCTAGCGGAGATTATCACGCCATACCTTGCTCAAAATTACCCCGCACTTGAAAAATACAGCCTCACTTCCAATTTCTTCTGGGTGATCAGCATTGCGACCGCGATAGGTATTGCCCTATCTCTGACGCCGGTGCGCAAGCTGGAACATTACGGCGCCTCGCGACTCGGCTCGGTGTTCCTGTATGTGCTTGTGGCTACAATTGGCATGCAAATGGACCTGGGGGCCGTAGCCGGCAATCCCGGGCTGTTTGCCATTGGTCTGATTTGGATTTCAATCCACGGAATGCTCCTTGTCGCCGCCTGCCGATGGCTTAAAATCCCCTTCTTCTTTCTGGCCGTGGGTAGCCAGGCCAATGTAGGTGGTTCAGCCTCCGCCTCAGTTGTCGCGGCGGCATTTCATCCCTCGCTAGCGCCGGTTGGCGTACTTCTGGCAATTTTAGGGTACGCTATCGGAACTTATGGAGGGTATTTGACTGCTTTAATGATGCAATGGATTAGCACCTAAACATCGGCACGCATGGAAGAAAACAACAAGCTTGATAAAATCGTAGAAGCGCGGATGAAGCTGAAAGCCCGCTTCGAGCAGCAAATGGCCGAAACGCCCTCTGTTTCTGATACCCGCCCGATGGGAACCGGCGCGCCAAACCGCCACGGAATGCCCCAGCTGCCAGTCGGCCAGACGAAAACTGTCAAATGGCCCGTGCTCGACCTGGGTTTCAAACCCGATGTGCCGCTCGGCAAATGGAAGCTGGTTGTGGACGGCGAAGTCGAATCGCCGCTGACATTAACCTGGGAGGATTTTATGGCCCTACCCCAAACCAGTGATGTAAGTGATTTTCATTGTGTAACCACCTGGTCGCGCATGGATGTGCCCTGGGTAGGCGTGCGCCTGGCCGATATTGCCGCGTTGGTCATGCCCAAACCCAGCGCTACGCATGTGCTCTGCCACGGATACGATAAATACACGACCAATCTTTCACTCGAAGAAGCATTGAAAGAAGATGTGCTGCTCGTTCACACCGCCGACGGCAAGCCGCTCGAACGCGATCATGGCGGCCCTGTTCGCATGATCACGCCTCAGCTTTACGCCTGGAAAGGAAGCAAATGGATCAGCCGCATTCAGTTTCTGCCTAAGAACCAGCTTGGTTTTTGGGAATTGAGAGGTTATTCCAACACGGCATATCCCTGGCGCAACGACCGGTATAGTTAATCTGCAAGAAATCATGGAGCACCACATCGAAGGCTATCAACAGCAGCGCATACCGGTTTCCGAGGAATTTGAGCAGATCATCAGCTATTTCTATTCAGCCACCAATAAGACCAACGCCGACATTACCAAAATACTGGCCCCCGGCTTGCAGACCATCATGGTCTTCAGCTTCGGAGCGGCAATCCGGTTTAAATCAGGTGGCGATTCTATTTTGCTAAACCAATGCCTGGTGCTCGGGCCGATCAGGCAACCGATTGCCTACACGCTGCCGCCGGCCGCTGATATGTTGGTGGTGAATTTCAAAGACGATGCATTCTACCGCTTTTTCGGTCCTGCGCTCGCCGCGGGAATGGTGACCGCTCATCCCGATGAGCTGTTGCGGGAGAATTGTTTTGATCAACTATGGTTTAGCTTAAAAAATGAGCCTACGGATGTGCGAGCCGCTCTTTTGCTTGAATTCTGCAAACCCTATCTTAAATGCCGCGATGCATTGTTTGAAGGCATTTCAGCCCAAGCGGCTGATTACCTGGCCGTAAGTCCTGTTAAGGCTGCCGCTCAGAAAACCGGCCAAAGCGAGCGGAACATTCAGCTTAACCATAAAAAATACCTGGGTTATAGCGCCAAGGAGCGGTCGCGGTACGAACGGTTTCTGAAAGCGTTGCTGATGGTGCAAAATCATTCAGGCAAGGTGGATTGGCTGCAAATCGTCGAAACGTGCGGCTACTATGACCAAAGCCAGCTGATTCATGATTTCAAACACTATTTGAAGCTGAGCCCTGGCCGCTATGTAAAATTCCAGGCGGAGATCTGTCGGGTTGACGCCTAGCGGCTCCTAGGAATGTTTGTTTCCCGCAGCTTTTCGTTTTCTTACAATTTTCCGGATGCCGAAACGGTGAATTTTGTCCTGTTCATTCAAAATCACAATCTATGAAACAGGCAAGCATTTTTCTGACAGGCGCAACCGGAGCCGTGGGATCGCATTTAATTCAACAACTAGCACCGCTGAATATACCCCTTAGGGCATTGGTGCGCGCCGGCTCGCAGCCAGCGACATTTGAGCATATTCCAAATCTGGAAATCGTTACCGGCGATCTGGCCGATCCCGAAAGCTTCCAAGCCTCGCTGAAAGGCGTAGAAAAAGCATTTCTGCTAAGCAATTCCTCCGAGCAGGCCGAAAGCTTGCAGCTGAATTTCGTGGAGGCAGCTCACAGGGCCGGTGTAAAACACATTGTGAAGTTATCCCAACTGGCCGCCAGCGAATCCTCGCCCGTACGCTTTCTGCGTTACCATGCAAAGGTCGAAAATAGGATTAAGGAGCTGGGTTTTGCCTACACATTCCTGCGGCCCAATCTGTACATGCAGGGACTGCTTTCCTTCAAAGACTATATCAAAGATCAGGGACAATTCTTCGCATCGGTAGGCAACGCCGGAGTGAGTGTGGTGGATGTCAGAGACATTGCCGCTGTGGCGGCGGCTTGTTTGGTGGAAACCGGTCACCAGAACAAAGTTTACGACATTACAGGCCCCGACTCGCTGACACATTATGAAATGGCCGAGATTTTCTCGCAGGAATTAGCAAAACCGGTCAGGTTCATAGATGTGACTGCCGAGCAAATGCAGGGCGGTTTACGCGCCGCGGGCTTTCCCGAATGGCAGGTGGGCGGGTTAATCGAAGACTACGCGCATTATGCGCGTGGAGAAGCAGCCAAGGTAGCCGAGACAGTCAAGGTAGTAACTGGCAGCAGCGCCGGCTCATTGCGGCAATTTATCAAGGATTACCGCAGCAGCTTCCTATCCTGATTTTTTTAGCTTAAATCCACATCAAAGATCCAGCACCAGCCCGTCGTAGGCCAAATGCACGTGCGGCGGTAGCTCGCTTTCGACCGCGGCATGCAGGCCGAGTTTATGGCTGATGTGCGTAAGATAAGCCTCCGGTACATTCAGCTTGTCGATCAGATCAAGTGCCTGCGAAAGGGTGAAATGCGATAAATGCGGTTCTTTTTGCAAGGTATCAAGCACCAGCACTTGCGAGCCTTTGATCTTTTCCTGCTCTTCTTCGGAAATGTAGTTCGCGTCGGTAATGTAGGTAAAATCGCCAATGCGATAGCCGTAAACAGGCAGCTTATGATGCATTACCTCGATAGGGACCACTTTTACACCCTCCACTTCGAAGGGCTCGTTTTCAATGGGATGCAGTGAAAAGTGCGGGACACCTGGATATCTTCGCTCTGAGAACGCGTAGGCGAATTCGGTTTTGATCTGGTTGAGCACTTCCAGCCTGCCGTAAAGGGGAATATCCATCTGCTGCCGGTGGTTAAATGCCCGGATATCGTCCAGACCGGCAGTATGGTCTTTGTGTTGGTGGGTGAAAACAGCGGCATCCAAACTTCGCACGTTGGCCCGGAGCATTTGCTGGCGAAAATCCGGGCCGGTGTCGATTACAAACGACTTGCCGTGGGCCTGAATCCACACGGAAGTTCGTAAACGCTTGTCATGCTGATCATTAGAACGGCAAACGGCACAATCGCAGGCAATAACGGGTACTCCCTGCGATGTGCCGGTTCCTAAAAATGTAATCCTCATCAGGTCTTTATTCGGTCAGATGCGCCACCACTTCAACCAGACGGTCGAAATTCAACGGCTTCATCAGCGCATCGTCAAATCCTGCTTCTTTGAAATCTTCTTCTGAATAATTTTTGGCATTACCCGTAATCGCTACGATCGGCGTTTTAGCCTTTTTCTCATCGGATAATTTACGGATGCTTCTCGCACACTCCATTCCATCCATCACAGGCATGTTGATATCCAAAAGAATGATATCAAAGTCCTCTTTTTCAAGCAGTTGAAGCACTTGTTCGCCGTTTTTCACGGAAGTGATTTCATAATGCTGAAATTCAAGAATCTTCCTCGCCAGGTTTTGAATAACTGAACTGTCTTCGGCAATGAGTACTCGTTTTGTGTATGACATACAATGGGGCAGGTATTGTGTTTAAAGTTTTTTCCCAGGTCAATTTAGATATATTTCAACCAACATCGCAAACCCGACGGTCGCGAAGTTTCAAAATTATTCCAAAAAAGTAAATAAACCCTTCATACTTTTTCAAAGCGCGCGATCGGGTGTAAGTTTGTAGTCCGATTCCCCTATTATCCTTACTATGTTCAAAAATAAAGTGATCCGATACAGCACGATCGCGATGTTCATTGCGATCCTTGCTTACTTCGTCATTGAAAACATGGGCGGCACCAGCAGCTCTGATGACGCCATCGCGGCCAATCCCGCCGCCTATAAAACCAAGATCCTCGAAGAACGCGCCGCCAAAGACGAGCAATTCAAATCCGGCGATGACTCGCCGATCAAGGATAAGGAGGCATTCCACGGCCTGCATTACTTCGAACCCAGCCTCGCATTCCGGATTAAGGCCAATATTTCGCCCTACATGCAAGACGATAAGGAGGTAATCGTCAAATATACTGACGGCACCACCGAGAAATACGAAAAATACGGCTATGCCAATTTCAGCATCGAAGGCCAGTCGCAAAAACTGCTGCTGTTAAAAAACGAGGGCACTATTTCGGTGCTTTTCCGGGATGCTACCAGCGGCAAGCAGACCTACGGCGGAGGCCGCTACCTGGATTACCCGGCAGATCAGATTAAGAACAACACCATCGTGCTCGACTTCAACAAGGCGTATAACCCCTATTGTGCCTACCAGGAAAGCTACGCCTGCCCGGTACCGCCAGCCGAAAACACATTGACAGTGGCCATTCACGCTGGCGAAGTGACCGAAGAGGCCACCCACGAAGAGTGATGGCCTGATAAAAAACACGCACGCGGTGCCCAAAGCCCGGATGCCGTTCAAACTAAATCATTAATTTTGCAAACAGGCTCTATTTACCGCGCCTGAATTTTTATTGTTATTAAAGCATTCTAGATGAAGATCTCTTATAAGTGGCTTAAAGATTTAATTGAAATAACTGAAACACCCGAAGAAATCGACCGTTTGTTAACGGGCACCGGGCTGGAAGTAGAAGGTATTGAAGAGATCGAATCGATAAAAGGCGGCTTGCAGGGCGTGGTAATCGGTCAGGTATTGACCTGTGAAAAGCATCCCGAAGCCGACCGGCTGAGCCTGACCACAGTCGATGTAGGCGGCCAAGCACCGCTTTCGATCGTTTGCGGCGCGCCTAATGTGGCCGCAGGCCAAAAAGTGATCGTGGCAACCGTTGGCGCTACATTATACCCGACCGGCAGCGAACAGCCGCTGGTTTTGAAAAAATCCAAAATCCGCGGGGCGCTTTCCGAAGGGATGATCTGCGCCGAGGACGAGCTGGGCGTGGGCACTTCCCACGAGGGCATTCTCGTGCTGGATACGGACCTGCCCAACGGCACACCTGCCGCTGAATATTTCGGCATTTCGTCCGACTACCTCATCGAGATCGGCCTTACGCCTAACCGCGCGGATGCGGCCTCGCATTACGGTGTTGCGCGTGATTTGAAAGCGGTGTTGAAGCGCCAGATCACTTTGCCCTCCGTTGATACATTCAAAATCGATAACCAAAATCTGCCGATTCCGGTAGAAGTTCGCAATACAGAAGCTTGCCCTCGCTACACGGCTCTGACAATTTCAGGCATTACCGTGGCCGAATCGCCTGAATGGCTCAAACAGCGCCTGCAAACAATCGGTATCCGCGCCATCAACAATATCGTCGATATTACCAATTACATCTGCCATGAGCTTGGCCAGCCGATGCATGCATTCGATGCCGGTAAAGTTTTGGGTCAAAAAGTGATTGTTACCACCCTTGCAGAAAACACGACATTTGTGACTTTGGACGGTATCGAACGCAAAATTTCTGCGAACGATCTGATGATTTGCAACCAGGGTACAGACGGAAACCCTGAACCAATGTGCATTGCCGGTGTTTTCGGCGGGCTTACCTCCGGCGTCACCGAAACGACTACTTCCATTTTTCTCGAATCGGCCTACTTCTCCCCTGTTTGGGTGCGCAGGACCGCCCAGCGTTTCTCGCTCAAAACCGATTCCTCATTCCGTTTCGAACGCGGTACCGACCCGAATATGCCGCTTTTCGCATTGAAACGCGCTGCATTACTGATCCAGCAGATCGCCGGCGGAAGCATTTCATCCGAAATTATCGACATTTACCCTGAGCCTATCGAGGATTTCAAGGTAAATATCAAATACAAAAACGTCGACCGGCTGATCGGCAAGTCCTTGGACAAAGCGCAGATTAAAAGCATTCTGGAATCGCTCGATATCCGCATTACCGACGAAACTGAGGTTGGTTTCACTGCGATTGTGCCGCCATACCGTGTGGACGTTCAGCGTGAGGCGGATGTTATCGAAGAGATTCTGCGCATTTACGGCTTCGGTCAGGTGGAATTGTCCGACGCATTGAGCTCGGATTACCTTTCGGATTTCCCCGTTAACGATCCTGAAAAGCTGAAACTGCGCGTGGCGGAGCTTTTGGTGGGCAATGGTTTCAATGAGATGATCAACAACTCGTTGACCAAACCGGAGTATCAGGCCATTTTGGGCGAAAGCCTTGCAGGTAATCCCGTTAAGATCCTGAACTACCTGAGCGAAGAGCTCTCGGTCATGCGCCAGACGCTGCTTTTCTCGGGTCTGGAAGTGATCGCCTACAACAGCAACCGCCGCCAGAAGGATTTGAAAGTATTTGAATTTGGCAAAACCTACCATGAAACCGATGGCAAGTACATCGAAAAGGAGCGCCTATCGGTATTCCTGACGGGCAATATCACCCATGAAAGCTGGTTTGAGAAGTCGCGCGAGGTGGTTTTCCACGATCTGGCTGCATTTGTGAACCAGGTTTTGACTTCGATGAAGATCAGGGAGGTGCAGAAACAGGAAGCGGACAGGAGTATTTTCAAAAGCGGATTAACACTGCTGGCCAATAAAAAGCCGGTAGTATCCTTTGGTTTGCTCAATGCGGCCATTGCGAAAAAGCTGGACATCAAAGCGCCTGTTTACTACGCCGATTTTGACTGGGAATACCTGCTTCGCCAGTATAGCGCCGCCGTTGAATACACCGAAGTGTCTAAGTTCCCCGAGGTGCGCCGCGACCTTTCTGTGGTGGTAGGCAAAAACATTACTTTTGAGGAGCTTCGCCAGGCTGCCTACAAGACCGAGCGCAGCCTGCTCCGTTCGGTGAACGTATTCGATGTCTACGAAGGGGCCAACCTGGAAGGCAAAAAGTCGTATTCGATCAGCTTTATCTTACAGGACGAGCAGCAAACGCTGACCGACAAGGTGATCGACAAGTCCATGCAGCGACTGATCGCTACCTACGAAAGGGAATTTGAAGCGGTGATCAGAAAATAAGTCCGGTTTTTTTCACTTGTCGGATCTTTCAGTTTAAAAAAATGGAGAGGAGCATTGAACGTATTATCGAACACAAACTGTCCGACGTCGAGAAAAAACTCGAAATCCTGATCAATCATAAAGAGAAATTAAACTGGTCGATCTCAGAGCTCCAGCGTGAAAACGCGGAGCTCCGGGTGGCCAATGCGAAGCTCACGGAAGAATCGAAAGAAATAAGGAAAAAATACACGTCTTTAGAAAAAGACTTTAATAAGTCTAAAAGTTTCGCTAAACTTGTCACTAGTAAACTGACACCAACAGGCGCAATTGCCGAACTGAAAGAATCAGTTGAAAGATATATCCAGGAGATCGATAAGTGCATCGAATTGCTTGAAGATACCTTATGAAAAAAAATAGCATACCTAATCCAGATGTTTCTGTCTTTATAAAACTGCTGGACAGAGGTTTCAAACTGAGCGTTCCGGCGGATCAGGAGAAATTCTACAGGGATGGGTATGAGGTGTTCATGCAGCGTGTGCAACAGCATAAATTAAAAGGGAAAGTATACGGTGATATAGAGGCTATTGCATTGACTTCTATAGAATGCCTGGTGGCATTGCAACGGAACCAGGAAGAAATGGACGACCTGGTAGCGGCTTTTAAAAGCAGAGTGGAAAAACTGGACGAGACTCTCGCCGGTGCTATTGAGAGCTGACGCCCATACCTGACCTTTGATTTTACAGTATCTGCAAAAATATTCTTTCAATTTCTTCCATTTTCGGCATTTCAACGCGGGTGTAGTCGGTAAAACCAACTATATATAACCATTATTGAAATGTCTAATTCATTGTATTTCATCGTCATCCTGTCAGATATCATCGCCATAGGGGTGGGTATTTTTGCAGGTAAGTACATCTTTCAGCGATCATTCGACGCAAAGGAAAAAGAGGCCCAGGAACGTGCAGCTGAAATTCTCCGGAATGCAGAAGTAGCAGCCGAAAACATCAAAAAAGACCGCATTCTTGAAGCGAAAGAAAAGTACCTCCGCTTGAAAACCGAATTCGAAGAAGACGCCAATAAAAAACGCAGCATCCTGCAAGGCAACGAGCAGAAGCTCAAACAACGCGAACAGAGCCTCAACCAGAGCATCGAACAGGCCAAACGCAAGGAAAACGAGCTGGACACGCTCAAAAACAACCTCAGCCAGCAGCTGGAAACCGCAACAAAGCGCCGCGAAGACGCGGAAAAATCCTTGCAGCAGCAGGTTGCCCAGCTTGAAAAAATAGCCAACCTTACCGCAGAACAGGCGCGCGAGCAGCTTGTAGACGCATTGAAAGCCGAAGCCGAGACCCGCGCGGGATCCTATATTAAAAGCGCGATGGAAGAAGCGCGTCTTACCGCTACCAAAGAGGCGAAAAAGATCGTTATCGAAACCATCCAGCGCACTGCCGCCGAGCATGCCATCGAAAACTGCGTGTCGGTATTCAACATTGAAAACGATGATATCAAAGGTAAAATCATCGGCCGTGAAGGACGTAACATCCGCGCGCTGGAAGCAGCTACCGGTGTTGAGATTATCGTAGACGATACCCCGGAAGCGATCGTTATCTCGGGTTTTGACCCCGTAAGAAGGGAAATAGCCCGCCTTTCATTGCACCGTTTGGTGCAGGACGGACGTATCCACCCTGCCCGTATTGAGGAGGTGGTGGCCAAAACGCGCAAAAATATTGAAGATGAAATCGTTGAGATCGGTGAAAGAACCGTGATCGACATGGGCATCCACGGCCTTCACCCTGAACTGGTGAAAATGATTGGCCGGATGCGGTTCCGCTCATCTTACGGGCAGAACCTGCTGCAACACTCGCGCGAAGTAGCCAAATTGTGCGCTACGATGGCTGCCGAACTTGGCTTGAATACCAAACTGGCTAAACGCGCCGGTCTGCTGCACGATATTGGTAAAGTATGGCCCGAAGAATCGGATCTGCCGCACGCGATCCTGGGTATGGAGCTTGCCAAGAAATACAAAGAGAACCCAGAGGTTTGCAATGCGATCGGAGCCCACCATGACGAGATCGAAATGACTTCTATTCTTTCGCCGATCATCCAGGTTTGCGACGCCATTTCAGGCTCTCGCCCGGGCGCCCGCCGCGAAATGATGGAATCCTACATCCAGCGTCTTCGCGACCTGGAAAACCTGGCCTTGTCCTTTGATGGCGTCGAGAAATGCTACGCGATCCAGGCGGGCCGCGAGCTGCGCGTGATCATCGATGCGGATAATGTTTCCGATGAAAAAGCGGGTCTGTTATCGTTTGACATCTCCCAGAAAATTGAAAAAGAAATGCAGTACCCCGGCCAGATCAAGATCACGGTGATCCGTGAAATGCGCTCGGTGGCATACGCGCGTTAATCCACTATTTCATACATGACTTACTCAAAGCTTACAAGCACAGAACTACTGGGAATCCGCACGCTCGGAGAACTAAAAAAAGCAGGTTATCGGTCCCGTTCGATCAAGCAGGAGCTAAGAGATAATCTGATTGAAAAAATCAGAAACAAAGAGAATGTTTTCCCCGGAATCTGGGGTTATGAAGAAACAGTCATTCCTGATGTGGAAAGGGCCGTTCTTTCGATGCATAACATCAACTTTTTGGGTCTTCGCGGGCAGGCCAAGACGCGTATCGCACGCATGATGGTAGGTCTGCTGGATGAATATATCCCCTACATTAAAAATTCAGAGCTGCACGATGATCCTTTGGCCCCGCTCTCACGCTATGCCAAGGATGTGCTGGCCGAGCAGGGTGATAATGCCGAAATCGGATGGCTGCACCGCGATGAGCGCTATACCGAAAAACTGGCTACGCCCGATGTTTCGGTAGCGGATCTGATCGGTGATGTCGACCCGATTAAGGCGGCAACATTGAAGCTTCCCTACTCGGATGAGCGCGTGATCCATTTCGGATTGATACCTCGCTCTCATCGCGGCATTTTCGTGATCAATGAGCTGCCCGATTTACAGGCGCGTATCCAGGTGGCGCTATTCAATATTTTGCAGGAAGGCGATATTCAGATCCGTGGTTTCAAACTGCGGTTGCCGCTTGATATTCAGTTTGTCTTCACTGCTAACCCAGAGGATTATACCAACCGCGGAAGCATTGTAACGCCCTTGAAAGACCGGATCGAAAGTCAGATCGTCACCCATTACCCAAAGACGATCGAAACCGGCAAGCGCATTACCGAGCAGGAAGCGGTTGTCAAACCAGAGCAGAAGGGCATTGTGCGCGTCAATGAGCTTGTTAAGACCCTTATTGAACAAATTGCATTTGAGGCCCGCGAAAGTGAATATGTCGACAGCAAAAGCGGCGTTTCGGCGCGTCTGACGATTTCTGCATATGAAAGCCTTCTGAGTACTGCTGAGCGCAGAGCATTAATTAATGGCGAAAGCTCGACCTACGTGCGCGTTTCCGACCTTTACGGAGTCGTTTCCGCGATTTGCGGAAAGGTGGAGCTCGTCTACGAAGGTGAAGTGGAAGGCCCTGTGATCGTAGCTCAGAACCTGATCGGTAAAGCGATCCGGACCCAGTTTCTGAACTTCTTCCCGGATCCGGAAAAAAGCAAGAAGAGCAAGATCAATCCTTACGCGAAAGTAGTCGAGTGGTTTGGCGCGGGCAATGAAATGGAAATGCCTGCCGATATGACCGACCGCGAATACATCGCCCGTTTGAAAACCATCGACGGCCTGGATGATTTCGTGGATATGCTCTCAGCATACAATGATGCCGAAGAAAAACTTTTCATGATGGAATTCGCCCTGCACGGTATGGCCGAATTCTCGCTGGTAGGCAAGCAGGCCCTCGATCAGGGCATGAAATTTCAAGACCTGGTCAGCAGCATGTTCTCAGGTCCCGGGGAAGATGATTATGACTTCGACGAAGACGACGATGATGATCGCAAGCCTTTCTAGAAGATTCAAATAGACTACAAATAAAAATGCCCTGCTACAAACAGGGCATTTTTTATAATCAATGCAATTGAAAACTTATTCCGGTGAACCCTCGTCTACCACATTAGGCTCGCTGGTATCGATCAACACATCCGGATCGACATTTACCTGGCCGCGGATCTTGGCTTCCAGCTCATCCATCAGCTCGGGATTATCTTTGATCAGCGCTTTGACCGCGTCACGACCTTGTCCGAGTCGGTTACCGTCATAGCTGAACCACGAGCCTGATTTCTTGACAATATCCAGCTCCACAGCAAGGTCGATGATCTCCCCTACTTTGGAAATGCCCTCGCCGTACATGATATCGAATTCCACCACTTTGAATGGAGGCGCTACCTTGTTCTTAACTACTTTCACACGTGTACGGTTACCCAGGATCGCGTCAGCACTTTCCTTGATCTGGCCCACACGGCGGATATCCAGCCGAACGGATGCGTAGTATTTCAATGCATTACCACCTGTTGTTGTCTCAGGGTTACCAAACATCACACCGATCTTCTCGCGAAGCTGGTTGATGAAAATACAGCAGCAGCCTGTTTTGTTGATCACCCCGGTGAGCTTACGCAGGGCCTGGGACATCAAACGCGCCTGCAAACCCATTTTGCTGTCGCCCATTTCACCTTCGAGCTCAGCGCGTGGTACCAATGCGGCCACCGAGTCGATGACGATAATGTCAACAGCGCCGGAGCTGATCAGGTGCTCTGCGATTTCGAGTGCCTGCTCACCGTTGTCGGGCTGCGAGATAAGCAGGTTGCTTGTATCGATGCCGAGCTTTTCAGCGTACGAACGGTCAAAAGCGTGTTCGGCGTCTATGAATGCAGCAAGGCCACCCTTTTTCTGGGCCTCGGCAATACAATGCATCGATAATGTGGTTTTACCCGATGATTCCGGTCCGTAGATCTCCACGATCCGGCCACGGGGAACACCGCCTACGCCCAGGGCGAGGTCAAGGCCCAGTGAACCGGTTGAAATCACGGGAATATCTAATACTTTGGTGTCGCTCAGACGCATCACAGTACCTTTTCCGTAAGTCTTATCGAGCTTTTCGAGCGTGGTCTGTAACGCTTTTAGTTTGTTGTCTTTATCTGTTGTTGCTTGTGCCATAAAAATGGTAACAGTAATTTGGTTGGTACATAAAAAAGCGGCTTTTGCAGGACAAAAACCGCTCGTAAATGGGTCTTTATTGTTTTGTAAAAATAGCTAATTCCAAGTGAAACAACAACCCGCATTTTGCCGAAAAACTTAATATTTCCCGAAATTTTCGCATTTTCGGGCGTTTACAAAACAGGAAATAAAATAGCGATACCCAAGTGAGCGGAACTGATTATTAAACGGCGTCAAAGCATCTTCTACCAGCACTTAGATATCATTGATTTGCCTAATTTTACAACGATTACCGATTTACATCCGGGCATCATTTCAGGGGCCGGATGCATTCACTTAATATTGAAATTGTGATCAAAAAAATATTGGTTGCCCTTTTGGCCGTCGTGGTACTGCTTGGTATATGGCAAAGGGATGTGCTCACTTACGCATTTTTACAGGCCAAAGGACAGATTGGCATACTCATGCAGGTAGAAGACGTTGAAGATGTGCTGGCCAGCAAAACGTTTCCCGATTCGCTCAAAGCGAGGATCCGTCTCATTCAGGAGATTAAGAAATTCGGTGTGGACTCGCTCGGGCTGACACCCTCTGATAATTATACCACGTTCTACGATCAGCACGGCCGGCCGCTTATCTGGCTGATCACCGCCTCGGAAAGGTATAAAGTCCAGCCGCACCAGTGGCATTTCCCGATCGTGGGCACATTCCCCTACAAAGGCTATTTTGATTCAACCCGCGCAGTTGCCGAAGAAAAAACATTGATCGACAACGGGCTGGATACCGATATCGGTGAAGTATCAGCGTGGTCTACGCTCGGCTATTTGAAAGACCCAATCCTTTCCAGCATGCTCCGCCGACGCGATGGCAGCCTGGCCAACCTGATCTTGCACGAGCTTACGCATGGTACGCTTTTTGTGAAAAATAACCTGGAATTGAACGAAAACCTGGCCAGCTTTGTGGGCGATCAGGGTGCGATCCGGTTTTTGAGATACAAATACGGAGCGGATTCTGAGCAAATGCGTCAGTATGAGTACTCAAAACGTTATAATGACGCCTATTCACAGCATATGCTCAGAGGCGCAGGCCGGCTGGATAGTCTTTACAAGACATTCGGCCCCGACCCGACACCGAATGCGCGGCGGGACTCGTTGAAGGCCAGATTGATCACTGATATCGTCAGCGACACGGATACACTTCTTTCAGGCAAGCGTACGTTAACAAACAAAAACGGCTGGCCCGACGGAAAACTTCCCAATAATGCTTACTTTATCAGCTACCTGACCTACAAGTCCAAGCAGGACACTTTCAGGCAGGAATTTGAAAAAAAGTTTGGAAGGGATTTAAAGAAATACCTGAACCATTTAAAGGGACAATACCCTTCCCTGTAAAGTTATTAGCATGAAAAAATCGTACGCATTACTATTAGCCATTTCGACATTAGCATTGCTGTTCTCTTTCCGCCAGTTCGAGGAGAACGCGGAAATCGACCGCGTGGTACACAACAAGAGCTTCGGAACCGGCGAACGGGTCGAATACCGGGTGCATTATGGGTTTATCAACGCGGCAGAAGCGAAGGTGGAAGTAAGCAAAGCGGTTTCGATGATCAACAACCGCCCTTGCTACCGTGTCAATGTCATTGGCCGAACGGTAGGTGCATTTGACCTCATATCCCGCGTGCGCGACACCTGGCGCTCCTATATCGACACAACCGCCATTCTCCCGCACATGTTCGAGCGGCAGATCCAGGAGAACAAATACCGCAAAGAGGAAACGGTATATTTCAATCACAGCAAAGACCAGGCCGTTTCAAATGTGAAGGCCGAGAGTAAGACCTACAATGTACCCAACAACATTCACGACATCATCAGCGGCTATTTTTTCCTTCGCACCATCAATTTCGAGAAGGTTCGCGAAGGCGATATCATCGAAGTACCCACCTTCTTCGACGGTGAAGTCTACAAGCTCCGCGTGCGTTACGTGGGCAGGGATGTGATCAAAACCAAATTTGGAAAAACGAAAGTATTTAGATTATCTCCCCAGATCCCTTCCAATAAATTCTTCAAAGGTGAAGAACCGATGGCGCTCTGGATCTCGGACGATTCCAACAAAATTCCACTAAAAGCCGAGGTCGATCTTAAAATCGGCTCGCTGGAAATGGATCTTAAATCCTACAAAGGCCTGCGGAAAGATATCGCCTGGTTTTGATAATCAGCCAGCTGCGAAGCGTTTGAATCTGAGCTAGCGGAAAAGGCAATGCATTTCTTCTGATCTGATAAAAAGGCATTGCAACCGCCCCGAAGCCCGCATAATATTCCGCAATGGATTGTTTTTCAGGACTTTCAAAATCAAAGACCATTTCCGCGCCTGCATTGCCCCGAAAGTAGTTGTCAAGCATTAGCACTCTCGCATTTTTCTTTCTTCCCGCATTGTCCGCTGCATTAAAAAGATAGACCGTTCGCCCGCGGTAGCGCGTAAGCAATGTACCTGCGTGTGTGCGCGCGTCTGCACGTGCATACAGGAGTCTTCCTGACCCGTTTTCAAGGCACTTGCTCCCAAGCCGTTCCAGCATCGTGTAAGCGTCGTTCTTGACCCTGCCTATCCTACGGGCATGGTTTTCGGCAAAAAGCGTCCTCAGCATTTTGAAATTGTCCGATTCGATCATCTGCCATTTTGCACTGATGCCTCTTTCAAGATTTAACTTCCGGTCCTTGGAATAACCTGAATCGATAGCCTCGTAAGAGCGGTTTAAATCCAGCCAATGCGTGTGAAGCACCTTGATATCAAAGCATTTCATGCCATCCAACACGCCGCGCATTAGCTGAAAGGTCTCAGGATTAAAAGTGTAGCTGGAAATGTAAGGATAATGCGCAGCCAATGCTTGAAGAAACAGCGCGCAATGTTCTGCGTCCGGCTCGTTTCTGGAAAAAATCCCCAGATACTGACAAAACAGCGGTTGGTATAAAACCCGGCGGCCAAATCTTCGCCTGACCGGCAGTGGCATTGCAATCCGGAAGTCATCAGCCGAAGGCCAGACCAGCGCTTGCCATTGCTCACAAACGATATCCAGATACCAGCTCAAAGCGTAAATGACGCCTTGCCGGCTATGATGAATGTGATTGTCCCAGATTTGAGCATCGATCTGCTCTCGGGAAAGAAGGATAGGTTTCCGCAACATCGTGTTCAGGGAGTTGTCCTGTACATTGATACGTCAAAACCTATTTAAAGTAACTGCGGAGCTTCTGCAAAGTTTCTTCCACGTCCGGGGTTTCGTCCATCAAAAGGTTAATGCTCTGGATCGAGTGAATCACAGTACTGTGGTCGCGGCCGCCGAAGTGGTAGCCGATCGATTTCAAAGGTAAATCGGTGTATTCTTTCGCCAAATACATCGCCAGCTGACGCGGGTAAACGACCTCCTTTTTGCGGCTTTTGCTTTTCAGATCGGCAATGGAAACCTGGAAATAATCAGCGATGATTTCCTGGATCGTGTCAATGGTAACCTCCTTGTCCTCGTTCATCACGATGTTGCGAAGCGTATTTTTCGCAAGTTCCACGTCAATATTGCGGCGCGTGAGCGAAGCCTGGGCCATCAGCGAAACAATGACGCCTTCCAGCTCCCTGACGTTAGAGTTGACACTGTGGGCAATGTATTCGATCACATCATAATCAATCGAGATGCCTTCGGACTGGATCTTTTTCTGGATGATGGCGATACGCGTCTCAAAATCCGGCGCCTGCAAATCGGCTGTGAGGCCCCATTTGAAGCGGGAAAGCAAACGGTCCTGCAAGCCTTGCAGCTCACGAGGCGGGCGGTCGCTTGTCATGATGATTTGCTTGCCGAGCTGGTGCAGGTGGTTAAATATATGGAAGAATGTATCCTGTGTCTTTTCCTTACCCGACAAAAACTGCACATCGTCAATAGCCAGCACATCCACTTTCATGTAAAAATCAGTGAATTCTTGCAGTGTGTTGTTGCGGATCGAGTTGATGAACTGGTTGGTAAATTTCTCGGAGGAAACATACAGCACCAGCTTGTTCTCGTAGTGGTTGGTGATATAGTTTCCGATAGCCTGCACAAGGTGCGTTTTACCCAGCCCTACCCCGCCGTACATCATCAGCGGGTTAAAAGAGGTAAGCCCCGGACGCTGCGCTACGGCAAAACCAGCCGAACGCGCAAGCCTGTTACAGTCGCCCTCGATGAAGTTATCAAACGAATAATTGGGGTTCAGATAGGTGTCCAGCGTGAGCGAATCCTGGTCTTTCTCCCTCACACTAGTTCCCATGCGCGGGTCGGTCGAGAAATTATCCGGCCGGGAATAATTTGGAGATTTCTGCGTTGAAACATTCATCGTCAGCGGCTGGTGCTTCTCGTTGCCGGTATCGACGATAATGGAATATTCCAATAATCCGTCGCGACCAATCGCGTAATCCAGCGCCTTCCTCAGCAGATTGACATAATTATCTTCCAGCCATTCATAGAAAAACTGGCTCGGAACCTGCACCGTAAGTACTTTACCATAGAGCTTTAAGGGACGAATGGGTTCAAACCACGTCCTAAAACTCTGATCGGGAATGTGCTGCTGAATAATCCGCAGGCAAGCATCCCAAACCTGGTCTACCTCTCTATTTGTGCTGATTCTTTCCAATGTATAATTTACCAAACTCTGAGTATCATAATTCAAAAGGACGGCAAAGATATAAAAATACCTGATCTCTCCAGATGAAACGAACATTCAATTTAATCCTCATAAAGTGTATCTGCAAACCCATAAATAAAATAACGAGCGTAATCGTGCCCAGAAGGTTACAGAAGCAGTTTTGATTTTCTGCCCCCGTTTTTGCGTGCCAAAATTTGTAGTTTTGCTCATGGCGCATATCCTTGAATCGTTCAACAATCCACAGTCGATGTCAGCAAAGCTCTTTTCTGAATTTCCCCCATCAGGGAAAGATGCCTGGGAAAAACTGGCAGCCGGTGAGTTGAAAGGCCGCACAGGCCTGCTCGATTCATGGGAAATAGCAGCTGGCTTGCATTTCAAACCCTATGTGACCGCCGCTGAAATAGACTGGGAAACAGTCGCCAAAGTTCAGAAGGCCCAAAGGAAAACTGCTGGCTGGGTTAATGTGAACGAGGGGCTTATAAAAGAGTCGCGGCCATTCAGCATAGAGCTGCAAGGCACAGACCCCGTTTCGCAGCTGGCAGGAGCCCTTGCTTGTTTTTCAAATCTGTATTACAACCAGAGCCCATCCCCTGAGCTCACATTTGAGCAAACCACGTTCCTTGTTCCTCTCGGCTGCCAATACCTGACTGAAATCGCCAAACTAAGGGCATTGCGGTACCTTTTAAGTAAAATGGCGCGGGCATTCGGACTGCCGGGGCACAGCGCCCCCTTTATTGAGGCCAGCACATCGATCAGCTACAAAGTCAATGAGGCCGACTATACCAATCTGATTAGAGCCACCAGCCAGGCCATGAGCGCTGTGATCGGAGGATGCGATGCGCTTACCGTACTTCCTTATGATCAATCAGCTAATGCATTGGCTCAGCGGCTGGCCACACACGTTTCTTACATTCTTGAACACGAAAGCCTTTTATCCAAAGTAGCAGATCCCGCGGCAGGCGCATATGCGCTGGAAGATATGACATTGAAACTGGCGGATGCTGCCTGGGAAGCCTTTCTGAAAACTTCTCAAAATGAGATTTTTATAAATCTTTCTGATGAAACTGTCCCTGAAAATCTTGATCGTAAGCAGCCCGAAGCGTTTCAAACTGCCGAAGGCATCGCATTGAAGACTACATTTTCCCAAAACGACCTGGCAGATGCCGAGCACCTGGCATTCGGCGCAGGTGCTCCACCGTTTCTGCGCGGCCCCTACGCGAGCATGTATTTGGAGCGGCCGTGGACGATCCGGCAATATGCAGGCTTTTCAACCGCTGCCGACTCGAATGCTTTTTACCGCAGAAACCTTGCCGCAGGTCAGAAAGGTCTGTCGGTAGCCTTCGACCTGGCCACTCACCGGGGCTACGATTCGGACCATCCGCGTGTGACAGGCGATGTAGGCAAAGCTGGGGTCGCTATCGATTCGGTGCAGGATATGAAAACACTTTTTGAGCAGATCCCGCTCGAACAAATGTCAGTGTCGATGACCATGAATGGCGCGGTAATACCTGTTATGGCATTTTTTATCGTTGCTGCGCAGGAACAAGGCGTGCAGCCCCACGAGCTTACCGGCACAATACAGAACGACATTCTGAAAGAGTTTATGGTGCGCAACACCTACATTTACCCGCCAGAGCCGTCTATGCGCATTGTCGGCGATATTTTCGCCTATGCCAGCCGGTTTATGCCGCGTTTCAACTCGATCAGCATCAGCGGCTACCACATGCACGAGGCCGGCGCGCCCGCCCATATCGAGCTCGCCTATACGCTCGCCGACGGACTCGAATACATCCGCACAGGCCTTGCAGCAGGGATTCCCATCGATGATTTCGCGCCCCGGCTGTCGTTTTTTTGGGGAATAGGCATGAACCATTTTATGGAAATCGCCAAAATGCGGGCCGCTCGGGTTCTTTGGGCAAAAATTGTCAGCCAATTCAATCCCAACAATGAAAAGTCGCTCATGCTCCGCACGCATTGCCAGACCAGCGGTTACAGCCTTACCGAGCAGGAGCCATTCAATAACATCACCCGCACGACGATCGAGGCCATGGCCGCCGTTATGGGTCACACCCAGTCGCTGCATACCAACTCTTTTGACGAGGCCATTGCGCTTCCCACCGATTTCTCGGCCGGCATCGCGCGGGATACCCAGCTTTTCATCCAGAAGGAAACCGACCTGTGCAAGGCTATTGACCCCTGGGGCGGCTCCTATTACGTTGAGTATCTCACAGCGCAGCTGATCGGGAAAGCCTGGCAGCTGATCGAGGAAGTGCAGGCATTAGGCGGAATGACCAAAGCGATAGAGACGGGCCTGCCTAAAATGCGCATCGAAGAAGCTGCCGCCCGAAAGCAGGCGCGGATCGATGCGGGTAAGGAGGTTATAGTTGGGGTTAACCGTTATAAAAGCACCGAAAAACAATCTTTTGAAATCCTACAAATTGACAATGATGCGGTAAGAAGTGCCCAGATCGCCAGACTGGAAGCTATTCGCCGCGATAGAAATGAACCGGCGGTGTACCACGCATTGCAACGTATCACGAGCGCCTGCAAAGAAATGGGTGGAAAGGATATGCATTCAAATCTGCTTGCTTTGGCCGTGGACGCGGCCCGTAAAAGAGCCACATTAGGAGAAATCTCAGATGCAATGGAAAAGGAATTCGGCAGATACCAGTCCACGATCCGGTCCGTTTCGGGCGTTTACCGGACGGAAGTTTCGGATGATGATAACTTCCGCCGCGCACGCGAAATGTCCGACGAGTTTGCCCGGCTCGAAGGCCGCAGACCGCGGATAATGGTTGCCAAAATGGGCCAGGACGGCCATGACAGGGGCGCAAAAGTGATCGCGACAAGTTTTGCCGATCTTGGATTTGACGTCGATATTGCCCCGCTATTTCAGACGCCCGCAGAAGTGGCCATGCAGGCTGTTGAAAACGATGTGCATGTAATTGGCGCCTCGAGCCTGGCCGCAGGGCACAAAACGCTCATTCCAGAGCTGATCAGTGAGCTTGAAAGGCTCGGGCGAAGCGACATTATGGTTATTGCCGGAGGGGTAATCCCTGCCCAGGATTATCAATTCCTGTACGATGCGGGGGTTAAAGGCATTTTCGGGCCCGGAACGGTCATTTCCGTGGCAGCACAGGAGATTCTCGGCAAGCTCATGCAGGGAAATTAATCGTTTCAGGAAACTACCTTGAACGCGTCTCAACAAGAGAAGGGTTTCCAAAATGCATAGTGGAAGTCAAAAATTTGCCCCCAAGCAATTGCAAATCTGTTTAGTGGATGTTAGGATTGAAATTGGGCATTTCTCAACGGCTGTTCATTTCTATTTTATGTTCACTGAACATGAACAAATCGAGATAATAATTAAGTTTGGTACAAGTTACTTCCTTGCTCAATCTCTAATCCCCGTTTCAGAAACGCGGACAGTATCACCCTCAAAAAAGGCTGCCGTGATTTTCATGTTGGCCTTGCTCGCTAGCAGTTGAAGAGTAGTTGCCCAAAGTTGCATTGTGACTGGCGAGATCAATGGCATTGTCGATATACCCATTCAATTCAGATACATGAAGAATGGCGAAAATAAGATAGATACGGTTGTCGCCAAAGGCGATCGGTTCCGGTACGTCGCCCAAAAGCCTGACGACGGCATGTTTGATATTTTCATTAAGTACCCGGCGTGGAGAGGCGTGGGGTATGAAGCCGGGAGCCTTACAATTTCGGGCAACATCGACAAACCGAAACAACTGGAAATCAGAGGCACCAAGGACAACGACCTGCTCACCGCCTACAATAAAATTAGATGGGCGTACCGTGAAAGAGCGCCAGGCCAACTGGATCCAGCTCGCTGACTTCCGGTTTGATCGGGGTGAGATAATGAAAGCCTACAAGATCTCCGAATTCCCTACCTATTTTCTTGTCGACCAAAATGGGATTGTAGTAGCAAGGGAAAACAATTTTCGCGACATTGAAAAAATTGTCACCGAGACGAAAGCCTTTCGATAAGTACACCATTAGCTATGTGGAAAAAACTCTTTCCTATATTACTACTAGGCTGCATTCTATACACTTGCAAGGATGAAAATCCGTATTTTAACCAGTGTCAGGACGGGCCGATCAAATTCGAATTGTTCAATGACGAATTAAATCCCAAAGTGAGCTTCAAAGATTTGAGCAGTTTCGACACTCAATACAAAATCATACAAAGCGAGCGCCAAATGTATCAAGACTTAGAAATCCTTTATTTTAGAAACAAGATCGATTTTACAACTAAGAGTCTTATAGTCATTAGTATAAAACTAAATACATATGCTCAGGTCCTGTCTCAAAACATTATTGCCCATTGTCCTAGCAACAAACTCGCTATTAGCGCCGAGCTTAGATACGGCTCACAGCCTAGAGAAGGAATCAGTTATGTACTTGCGATAATACCGAAAGTTTCGTCGGATACACGAATCGAATTTCTTCCAACCTTTACACGCTAACACGCAAATCTATTGCCGACACATTACCACGATATCCAATTTACGACAAGTTTCGTATTGACTAAATGCTAGAATAGTGCAATACCTCGCCCAGTTTTCCCGTAAATAACGCGTAATATTTACATTTATCATGATGACATGCAAACGGTTTTTGACTACTGATTGCCGTTAGAGGTGCCGGATTATCATACCGTTTTCAGCGTTCGTGGAAAGAATCCAAGGCCTGACGGGAAGCCGAAGTTTGAGTTTTGGAAATATGATAAAAAGTTGAACCGTCATGCACATTTTTCATAGCCAACGAGTCACTTCTTTTCATACTCGTACCGACTCATGCCCGCTTCGGTGAATCCCCAGGTGGGGGCGTAACGTATTTCTTCCCGGAGCAGCTTTCCGTAATACTTTCTTCTGTTCAGAGTATTCGTGCCGATCAATGTGCGGATCTGGTTGCCGGCGACGTCGAATTCATAGGTCGTTCTGGCCTGCCCGTTGCCGGCGGCATTCCGGGATATTTCCGCTGACGGCAAGGTGTTGTTACCGGTGTATTCGGTGCTGATGACCGTTTCAAGTGCATTCTGATGATTGAAACGCTCGGTGCGGATTACGCGGTTTTGGCTGTCGTAGGTGTAGTTGTCAGTGCTCGACAGCTCATTATCATACATATAAGCCTGCATTTTTACCACATTCCCGCGGCTGTCATGAGTGTATTTGTAGTGATGATGTTTCCCGAGCGACTCGGACCATGTGTATGTTTCAGTGAGCCTCCGGTTTGCATATACATAATGCTTCGAATGCAGCAGCGTACCCACCTCGTTCGTTATATCCTCCTTTGTCAGCAGGTCGCCCTCATAAGTGTAGGAGGTCGTGTTTGCCAATGTGAGGGCGTTTACAGGCCCTGCGTACACTTTTTCGGTTGCCTTCCGGCCATTGATGTAAGTGTAGGTTTTGTAGGTCAAGAGCAGTTCGGGAACATCGTAATAGGACTGGCGCGTCAGATTTCCTGCTCCGTCGTAAGTGAATTCCACATATCCGCCGGGCTGCGGCGAATCCGATTTGCTGAAATTGAGAATTTTCGTCAACCGGTAGTGGTCCGAGTTGTAAACGCTCGTATCGCCTTCATTCGGCCCCGGCGGCCCCTGGAAAGTTTCGATTTGCTTGTCTTTACAGCCTGCCAGGAAATACACAGCCAGGATCAGGTAAAAAAGCTTTTTCATAGCGAACGATCTGAGTACTACCCTCATCAGACAGGAAAATCCTTGAAATAGTTGCAAGGTTACTTTTGTTTAATCGCAACGCCGGTGACTTAAATTGTGTCTACCTGGATGATTCCGGCCTACTGGATATTTCCTGAACAATCCCACCTGCATGATTATGAATTTGACATTTACATCCTACGGTCTCCGGCTACTTGTAGTGCTTTCTTTTTGCTGCCAAATGGCCTTTGGACAGGAAAAACCGGTTATGTGCGGCACCCGAGATGCCGACGCACCGCCGCAAATAAAGCAGATGATGAGCCAGCTGCCGGCCATCATGGCCAAGCAAAACACGCGGACTGCCGCAGGAGAAATGAGAATATGCCGCGTTGCGGTGGAGATTGATTCGGATACTTATGTGAAATACGAGCGCGACACCGCGGCGATTATCCAGACGGTGATCAGTAATGTCGAAAAATGTTCGAAATTTTATGAGCGGGAGGCAAACTTCCGGATGATGGTCACAAGCATCCGGATTTTCAAAGACACCGAGCCGAATCCTTACGCCAACGCACACGATGTGCATGCCATGCTGACGATCCTGGCCAACAGGCAGGTGTCAGACCAGAATTTTGACAAACGCATTTATCTTTATACGAAGCCTGTCGGTGGCGGTGCTTCGGGCGTGGCCTTCATTGGCGGTGTCTACAATGTGTCGCCGCTAGAAAATGCCGCAACACTCATGCACGAGTTTGCCCATAATTTCGGATCGTACCATACCAACAACTGCGGCTGGCCCGGCGGCCCGCTCGATTACTGCGGCGGAGTAGAAGGGGACTGCTACACCAAATCTTCGGAAGTAAACACAAAAGGGTCGCTCATGAGCCGGTGCGGCAGCAATGGAGCCGGAGAAGCGCTTCATCCGATGGTGCAGGCGGTGATAAAACAGCACGCCCAGGTCACTTTTGCCAAAATGGAATCCGCGCCGCAGGCGCCTTCACTGCCGGGTGACATTACTGCTGTGAAAGGGGATTTTTACACCTGGTCGGCATCGACGCTGGCCAGCACTTATGAATTCAGCTATTCGACGGATGCTAATTTCAATGGCGAAACCCTCGAAACCACCGCCGTAAATGGCATTAACTTATTGAAACAAACATTAGGCGCCGACTATTTCGTGCGGGTCAGGGCACGCAATGCATTCGGCACGTCCGACTGGTCCAACACGGTTAAAATCCGCATCGCCCCCGACCAGCCCGACTTGCCGGTGCTTCTGGGGCCTGCCAATCACGCATTTCTTCCGGCGCAGCTTCCGGTGACATTGTCGTTCTCGAATGTTCCGGGTGCAGCCTCGTATCAGGTGCAGGTCTCGCCGCTCAGTGATTTCGACTTTGCTTATCCGGCCAGCGAAATCATTTCCGGAAATCAATATAACTACGTGCCGTATTTCGGCGGGTTCAAATGGCGGGTAAGGGCAATTGCGAATGGAAAAACAGGCAAATGGTCGGAAATCGGATATTTTTCGGCGAATGCGCGCCTGAACATGGTAGGGCTGTACCTGCCTGTCCCGGATAACATGCTCGATGTACCCCGCACGATCCCGATCGCCTACGCGCCATCAACTTACTATTCAAACACGCACATAACAGTTGCCGACAATCCGGAATTCAATAATCCGCTCTTCCAGCGTAATTACGAGCCATTTTTGGAAATCGCGGATGTGCTGAAAGACCTGCCTGCCAACACGCAGCTCTACCTCCGTGTGCAGGAACGCCAAACAGACCTGATCAATTATCCCGACCGCGACCTGGTCGATTACACCATTCAGTTTACCACCGGCAGCGCCAACAGCCCTTATGCGCTGACATTCCTCAGCGAAAAAGACCAGCCCGTTTTTGGAAAACCCAATCCCAAAATCGCCGTTTCCAAAGACCATGTGTGGCTGGGCGTGATCGATGCCGGTTTCATCAAACTCGACCAGAAAGCGCTTACATTCCAGACATTTAACCGCGCTAACACCGATGGACTTCTCGGTGTGGGAATGGACAATTCCGTTCGCACGGATAACGAGCGGAACATCTACACCATCAACCCCGCGGACGGTTACCGGTTCCGCAAAGTGAAGCTTGTCAACGAAAGTCCTTCTGGCGACGCGACCGTGACGACCATTCCATTTGTCGGTTACATCCAGGATTTTAGTCCGCAGCACCAAGTGTTCTGGACGCAGCGGGTTATTTACAAGGAAACGCCCGACGGTTTTATCGCGCTTCGCCAGGTCTCGGACAGTCAGTTGATCAAGGATATCCGGTTCCGGGACAATAAAGCCTGGATTCTGATTCTCAACATGGACCGCGATTACAGCACCGAAATCCTCGTCATGGACCTCAATGACCACGATTTGATCTACACGATTGATTACCAGACCAGCCCTGCCATCGAAAATGTGATCGACCAGATCGAGGTCCAGCCCGACGGAAAAGTATGGCTCCGGCAAACGGATTATTTCACCCAATTCAGCTCCCTGGCCTATTTCGACGGCACTTCCTGGTCGCTTTTCGACTCGGGTAATACAGCATTCGGAACCCGCATTTCCAGCATCAATATTTCCCCCTCCGGTCAGCCTTACGTCCTCGCTGTGGGCAGTGAAACGCAGGTGTACAAATTCCATAATGGCCAATGGGAGAAGGCAGGCGATGCGTTGCCATACCAGCGGTTTGACGGCGATTTGTGGGTAGATACTTACGATAGCTTCTGGATCTCCAACCGCTTCGGGCTGGCAAGGCTCGGGTCCGACGCCGCATTTCCTGTTACGCTGGTGCATTTCAGGGCCACTCCGGAAAACAATACCGTGGTACTCAACTGGAAAGTCACCGACCAGATAGACATGGCTCGTTACGAAATCGAGCACAGCACCGACGCGAAGCGCTTTCACGTAATCGGAGAAGCGCCGGCGATTGACACCGCTTTGTATAGTTTTGTGCACACCAGCCCAGCGCCCGGCACCAATTATTACCGGCTCAAAATGGTCGAATCCAACACAGATTTCGCCCTCAGCAAAATAGTGAAAGTAAATATGAATGATCTGGCGGAAGTTGTCATTTATCCAAATCCGGCTGCCAGCTTGCTCCATGTGAAACCGAGGCCGGAACTCGTTGGTCGGTCCGGCCGGATCACGGTGTTCAGCATAGAAGGAAGGCGGATTTATGCGAAAAAAATAGATCAATTTCGGGAGCAGGAGCCGGTCGATGTATCTACTCTGGCTGCGGGCAACTACCTGATCAAGGTCGAAAATGGAACTTCTGCCAACAGCAGGGTTGTGCAGGTCGTCAGGTAGCGGAATGCATTCCTTCATGCGAATGGCCAACACGCAGCACCAGTATCTGGTTGAAATATATACCAGGCAATTTCGAAGACAATTGAGAATCAACCGCAAAAAGATCGTTCACGGCACACAGTTCGTCGAAGAGTTGAACGGCGAAGTTAATGACGGACTTCGCAAAAGAAGGCTCTCATACGACGCTGAAAGTAATTCCCGACGAGACGAATTGGCGCAGGCAAGGTGGGAAATAGTCATTCAAAACGAACTTGACGCTCTGAGAGCATTTTCAAGTGAATGATTGTGAGCCGGAAATTACCGGCCAGTCAGACCTAGACGCGGGCAAAAACAAGCGAAGTGCAATTTCCCCCGAAGCCGAAGGAATTGGAAAGCACGTAATTCAATGGGTATTCACCCCGCCACTGCGAAACAGGCGCAGGCCCGCCGATGGGCTCGCTCACATTCAAACCCGGAAACAGCTCACTGTGAACAATGCCCAGGATGCTGTAAATGGCCTCCACAGCGCCGGCAGCCCCCAAAGTATGTCCAGTGAATGATTTGGTAGAACTGTAAGGCGGCATCTTATCGAACAACTCCCCCATTCCGAAGAATTCTACCTGGTCGTTGTTCTGCGTACCGGTTCCGTGCGCGTTTACATAGTCAATTTGTGAAGTTTCAATTCCGGCCGCGCCGATCGCCTCGCGCATGCACCGGATAGCCCCGGTGGCTTCATCGGACATCGCAGAGGGGTGGTGCGCATCGTTCGCATTGCCAAAACCAGCGATTTCTGCATACACTTTCTTTCCAGCAGCAAGCTCCTCTGCTTCCAGTACCAGGTAAGCCGCCCCTTCGCCCAGATTCAAACCGTCGCGGTTCACATCAAAAGGCTTGCAGGGTGATTCAGAGAGTATTTTCAAGGCATTAAACCCGTTGACGGTGTATTTGGCCAGGCTATCCACCCCGCCAACGACCACTCTTTTCACCCGTCCCGAGCGTATCAGGCGCGCACCGAGCATGATAGCGTTGGCCGATGATGAGCAGGCAGTGTTGATCGTATCGGTAAAACCTTTGATCCGGTAACGTTTGATCAATTTCAATGTATGCGCCGAGCAGCCATAGGATTCCAAAAACTCGGAGCCTTCCGATTTGTGGTTGGCATCCTGGTAGAGCTGATCTGTCAGGCACATTCCTCCCACGGTGCTGGCCGATATTAATGCGGTGTCCAGCGATGAAAGCTGGCCCCGGGTTAAGGCCGCGTCCGCAATGGCTTCGCAAAAGGCCTTATCGGCCAGAAGGCACGTGCGCGTATAGCCGGGGGCGGTTTCCAATTGCTGCATTCTTTTCAGCTCCTGGTTGCTGAGCTTCACCTCGCCAAACGGTAGCGAAGCGGCGTATAAGGATTCAAAAAAAGCTGCCTTGCCAATTCCCGAACGCCCGCCGCGCAAGCTCTGATGATTCTGCTGTACATTCTCACCAATAGCCGAAATCATGCCCATACCCGTCACCAACACCCTTCTCATCGAAAACTACGCGGCTTTTGTATTGGCGAGTATGTACTCGGCCATATGGTTGACATCGACCAGGATCTTGCGTCCTTCGGCCGGATTATTGATTTTAATACCGTATTCCCGTTCCAGCAGCACCACCAGTTCGAGCGAATCGATCGAATCCAGTCCCAGATCGCCGCCGAAAAGCGGTTCGTCGTCCTTGATGTCCACAGGGTTAATGTCCAGCAGGTTCAGGTATTGTACAATTTGCCCTTTCAGAATGGGCTTTAAGCTTTCTATGTCCATATTGATTTGTTAATCGCTTCTAGTAATCACCGGTTACAGCTGCGCTCACCGACCGAGGGTGCATTAAGATAGAATTTCAAACTTAAATAATTCTTTCCAACCGCAGCTTAAAATATGTGCCAAGTTGACAAAACACTATAAAAATGCCCAGGAAAGCGAACACCGTCCGCAGGTCCTGCCAGCTTCCGCCTTTCAGGAAAAGCACATAAAAACCTTCCAGGCACCAGTGGAGCGGGGAAAAATTGCTAAAAAACTGCATAAAACCCGGCATCACGAAAGTCGGCACCAGGATGCCTCCGATGGCCCCGAAAATGATAATCGAAATCGCTCCGAAGCCATTGGCCTGCTGCTCGGTTTTGGCAAACGCCCCGATCATTAAAGCGTAGCTGACCGCTGCCATACTACTTATGAAAATTACCGCGATGGTGGCAATGATATTATCGGGCACGCTGAGCCTGGGCAAGCCCAGTTTTGGCAGTATCCATACGCCCATCGAAAATGTCAGCGCCACCTGTAATGCTGCAACCACCACGTAGATCGCCATTTTACTGAACATAACCACCATGAACGTTGTAGGCATCGTTTTCAGCCTCAGGAAGCTGCCGTTGATGCGCTCCTTGACAATGTTACTACCAAGGGAGACGACCATGAAAAACATGGCAAAAATCGTCCAGGCCGGCACATTGTGCTGGGTGGAATTGGGAATAGCGGTAGAATTGTTATTGCGCGCCACGATCTGATCGATGCCCACGCGGTTGGAGATCATCTTGTCTTTGAGCCTTGCCGATCGTTCTGCGATATCCATATTGGCATACATACGGTCGATCATCAGCGAATTTTCGATCACGCTCATATAGGACTGGATCACGCTCATAACCGAGTAGCTGTAATTTCCCTGTAAAACCGGGTCGTTGTAAAACGAAAGCCTGGGCATGGAGACCTTCCGGCGGGCGGTCGTATCATGCGCAAGCCCCAGATCGTCCATTAAAATCGTGCTCACATCCTCGGCGTTACTTTCAAGGCCAGCCGAAAAGCTGGCCGGGATGTAGAGGGCGATCATTTTCCCTCTCGATAGCAGCTCGGACTTTAAAGATTGCTGCTCAATAGCATTCTGTGAATCGATCTTGAAAAGACCCGATTTGGTCAGCAGATCTACCAGCTTGGCTCCTTCGCTGCCTTTGTCCTGATTGACAACCAAAAGCGGTATCTGGTTCTCGTTGACCATCTTATATGCACTGTCCTGGATGATGGTAATGATAAAAACCAGCAGCAAGGGCATCAGAAACATCAAAGCCAGCCCTACTTTATCATTGATAAGCAGCAGCAGTTCTTTGCGTAATGATGAATACAGTTTGAACATAAGCTTAATCGCGGTATTCCTCGCCGGTCAGATTGATAAATAATGTTTGCAGGTTTTCGACCTGGTGCTCAGCTTTCAAATGCTGCAAGCCTCCCGCTGCAATAAGCTTTCCGTGATCGATCAGGGCGATATTCTTGCAAAACTCCTCGGCTTCCGACATATGGTGCGAAGTATAGATGATGGTCGTTCCCCCCTGGTTGATCTGCTGCAAATAGCGAATAATTGCATTGCGGCTCTGAACGTCCACACCGACGGTCGGCTCATCCAGAAAAAGGATCTGCGGCTGATGAATAATGCCGATCGCAAGGTTCACACGGCGTTTCATACCGCCTGAAAACGTGCCCACCTTCTTGTCTGCCGCTTTTTCAAGGCCCAATACTTCCAGCAAATGCTCCCGGCGTTCTTTGAGCCTGTTTTGGGAAAGATTATACATCGCCCCGAAGTAATCCAGGTTCTGGCGCGCGGTCAGCTCCTGGTAGAAGGCATACTCCTGAGGCACAAAGCCGATGCGGCTCTTTCGTTCGGCATTCGAGTAGGGCGTGCCATTGTGAAAGAAGCGGACATCCCCGGAAGAGACCGGGATGATCCCGCAAAGAATGGAAATCAATGTGGTTTTGCCCGCTCCATTGGGCCCCAGCAAGCCAAATACATCGGATTGCATAATGTCGAGCGACACCTCGGACAGGCTATCTTCCTGGGCGGATTTATAACGCTTACACACGCCTCTGATCTGAATACACACCTGGTCCATCGAGACTTATTTACCCAGTTTCAGGCTGGAAAGCTTTTGAAATGCCTCTTTTTCAACCAGACGGATTTCCAGCATCATATCGGCAATTTCTTCAAAGTCTTTCTGTTCTGTGAGGCGGCCCTTGTAGACGCCTGCCATTTTGATCGCGCTCGCCCGCCACATGTCGCCGGCTTTGGTGAAATCCTCGGAGATGTTCGATACGCGCTCGTCCTGCAAATAGCCGGCAGCTTCTTCCAGAAACGCGCCGTACAAAAAGCGAAAACCGCCTCCGCCCGTACCGATCTCCTCCTGCATGCGCACGATCTGGCCCAGATAAAGGCTCGCCTTGCGCAGTCCCAGCTTATCACGCCACTTACGGACGTGGTTAGAGGTATGGCGAATGCCGTTCACCCCTGCAAAATTGCCCGGGATGCTCAGCATATCGCGCACATTGCGGCGGATCCCGCTCACGATACCTTTGCGGATCATCTCCTGGGAAATCGGCTTTATTTTTTCTGGGAAGTAAATATGTCCTTTCGGCGCCAGCGGGCCCTGCGCGAAACGGACGCGGGAAAGCTCTTCTTTGGAAAGCGATGTGACATCTTCCATCACCGGGTCGCTGATCAGGTAGCGCCCGTCCCGCTCACCAAAAACAATCAGGTTATGCGCATTGAAATGAAAGCGGTATTCCTTGGGAAAATAGCTCAGGTGAAAAACCCCCACCTGGCAGCCTACCGGCACACCCTGCTTTACTTTTTGGTCCAGAAATGCTTCTGCGGCAGCCGGATTCGAGAACTTCTTTCGGGTAACCTCCACGCCAAGGGATTTGCAAGTCCGTTTAAAGATCGCGCCAGGCATCGTCCGGAACGAGATGGCCGGACCGTTGTTAACCGTCAGAAAAGGTATCTGTATATAAAACAGCCCTGAGCCCATACCGAAAGCCAATGGCTCGCTCATGAATTCCAGGCCATGGTAGCGCAGTAGCGCGGTTGTGACCCCGTTTTCGCAATGGGCCGTCTGGACGTGATGGAACGCATCCGTTTGACTTTCAATATTCACTGTATCAACCTTTAAAATTTTTCAACTCGCTCACAGTAATGTCGAAAGCCCTGGCATATTTTTCCAGTTTCCTTTCGCTGAGACCTTTAAAAACCGATGGCTTGAAATGTCGTTTGATAAAAAACGGGAAGAAACCCGTGTAACCCGACAGGACCGGTAAATCCATCAGGCGAAGTTCCATAAAATAGTATACCGGGCTTTTCTCACCACTAGCCACCGCCCTGCGCGCATCCTCCACCCGCTCGTTGACCTCCTCCCAGGCACTGTCCAGCGCCTGTTTTTTCACATCCCATCCTTTGCTCAACGCGGTTTCGTACTTGCCGTCCTGGTTTTTGACATAGCATACTTCCCGGGTAAATTTGTCGAGCGCGCCGGGATCTTGCGGAAGGTCTTCCTTTTTCATGGGTTATGGGCAGCTTTTGTATGGTTTCAGCACACGGTCAGCAGGCAGAACATATACGAGAAACGCGAGCTCTCGGGCACTGCCAGCAGTATTTTTTCGCCCTTTTTCAAGGCGCCGCTATTGAATACTTCTTCCAGCATCATATAGATCGAGGCCGCGCCTACGTTGCCTTTGGTGACAAGGTTGGTGTACCATTTCTCTTTGGGAATAGCCATGCCGTTTTCCCTGAAAAATTCATCGATCTTGCCCTCAAAGAAGTAGCTCGACAAATGGGGCAGAAAATAGCTCACATCCGCTATTGTCACCCCTCTTTTGAGAAGAATATCCCTGAGCTTGGCAAAGCCCAATTTAACGATTTTTTCGCCTAAAAGCTTCACATCCTGCTTGATGCTCAGCACCGAACGCTCCTGGATTTCTTCGGCAGTAAAGTCCTTATAGCTTCTGAGGGTGCCGTCTTCGAGCTTATCTGCGCCCATGTACATGCACGCTTCGATCTCGTTGGCATATGAGCAGCCTTCAATCCAATCTATTTTCAGGGAAATGCCCTCCTTGTTGGGAGCCGGCTCGACCAGGAACGCGCCCGCGCCGTCTGAGAGCATCCAGCGAAGGAAATCCTTTTCAAATGCCAGAAAGGGGTTCTTTTCAAGCCGCGTGAGCTGCTGGATCTCATCCTCGAACTGGTCTGAGCGCAAAACCGTCGACAAACGCTCGGATGCGCAAGCCACCGCTTTTTGCTTCTCGCCAAGTTTGACGGCCATGTAAGCATATTTGAATGCATGCATCCCCGCGCAGCATACGCCCGAGGGTGATACAACCTCTATTGAATCGGCCTGGGGCAGATAACCGTGCACCATTGAACCGTGAGAGGGCATCAGCTGGTCGGGACTGGATGTAGCGCAGCTGAGCAAATCCATTTCGCCAATCTCTGCCGGATTGTTTTTAAAAAGATCCTGGACGGCAAGGGCGGCCATTTCTGCATTGGTATGCGTAGGCGTTCCGTCTTTGCGCAATGCGTAAAACCGGTTTTTGATACCGTTATTACGCAAAACAATGGCTTTTGATTTGGATGGTTTTCCGTTGATGTATCCTAAGTATTCTTCCATTTCCTCATTGGAAACGGACTCATTCGGTAAAAACTTGGTAATCCTGGTAATATATGCTTCTGACATTATGATTTGGTTTCTACACCACAAAAGTATTCTTTTTTCTTCTTAATCGCATTGGCGGCAAAGGGTGCTATCAACACCCTGTAAACCGTAACCAGCACAGGCGCCACCATAAAAAGTGCCACCAGCAGGTAGTATTTAAAAAAACCGACCAGCCGTTTCCGCTTTTCAGGCGTGGTACCTTTGGTTTTGATCAGCTTTGCCCAGATCCGGAATAGTTTCTTGGCCCGCGCTTCGATAAAAAGAATATCAGTGGGTATGTTAATAAGGCCTGTGGCCATGATTTCTCTCTGCAAACCGGCATACTGCCCGCTATCGTATGCCTTTTTGACAATTGCCCCAAAGCGCGAGGCGCTCTGAATGTCCTGCTCGCTCACGCCCGGCTTTGGAAAAATACCCCATTTGCGGTCTTTGCGGCCGGTGAGCATCCAATGCAGAATGGTTACCGCGCTGACAAGGTTGGAAACGCGGTCCATCAGCGGGATATTGCCAACCAGCCTGCCGCCCGCATCGGCGATCAGCTTTTTGACGCTTTCCTGCGAATTGAGCCACATATTCCGCCCCCCGATCACAGTTACGATGGGCGTATCTTTCACCCTGGCTTTAAAGACAGGGCTGTGCAACAGCGCTGTTATCGGCAGCGACGGCGACAAAAACCAGGGCTGGTAACCGATCACGATCAGCTCGTAGCGCTCGGCACCAAAATGCAGCGGTTGGAGCTCGATCGGCTCCTCATGCACGCATTCGGGCATTTTGTCAAAAAATTCGTCGGAAGTCCAGGGAAACACAAAGGACTTTGCAGGAAATATTTCCAACCGCTCTACTCTTTCAGCATCGAACGGAGTCAGGAACTGATCGATGATTTGATTCAACTGACCTGATTGAGAGTAGTTTACAACTAGAATATTTTTCATTGATCCCCAAAAATTCCTTTTAATGCATTCCTATTTAAGATCCGATTCTTTCAACACCTTCGAATCCCTGGCATAATCGGCGATGACGCTTTTAAGGTCTGCGTCCAGCTTCTCATAGCCAGAAACGACGGCCTGTTTGTCGGCATCTATTTCCTTGTTGTATTTCAAAATCCCCGGCGCGTGCTCCTGTACGGTTAGCCGCAGGAAGCGGAACTCTGTATTAGCCGGGTTAGCTTTAATTTCATCTTCGAGCAGGTGCGCGCCTTTTTTGAAAGTCTTCACCTTGCCTCCTACCCCTTTGACAAATCCCGCTTTCTTCATCGTCAATGCACCTATGTAGGCATTCACTTTCGGGGAGGACCTTTCCGCTTCCAGCCTTGTGAGCACCTTATCGATCGATTCCTGCTGGCCGCTGGACAATGCCTTGTAATAAACCCCCTTGTCGATCTGCGCCTGGGCCGACACCGCAAGCAGGACAAGAAGCCAAAGAGCCACTATTTGCTTCATAACAATCAATATTTACGTACTCGGGATCAAAACGGACCGGCCATTAAGCCTTTTTCCTGCATTCCAGAATCGTATGATAGCTGTCGCCAATGAGCGGATAAGTATTAACGACCTCAAATCCAGCCTGGCCGACCAGCTCTTTCATGACACCGATCCTGTACATTTTGCTATTGCCGTTGGCCATAATTGTAAAATACAAAGATGTCGCCACCAGGCTATAATGCGCAGCAGGATAATTCTGGTTATCAAAAAATGGTTCCAGAATGTATAATGTGGTGTTTTCAGAAGCTGCCTGGAAGGCGTTTTCAAGGATTGCTACAATTTGTTCTTTGGAGAAACAATCCAGAAACTGGCTCATCCAGATCACATCGGCGCCCTGCGGGATTTTCTGTGTCGTATCCAGCAGATCGATCGCGTGGAAATCGATGCGGCCCAGCAAACCTCTTTCGGTTGCATTCGCACGCGCTACGTTGAGCTGCACCGGTAGATCGAGTATTTTAATCCTCACATCCGCGTCATGATCGCAGCAAGCAAAGGACCATTTACCCGTATTGCCGCCAATGTCGAAGAGCAGTTTCGGCTTTTTAGCAAAAACAATCTTCAAAGCGTCCGGAAACGCATTGTCCGAATAATAATGATCGAATTCAAACCAGGAAGTTTTCGCGGGTTCGGGAAGGATCGAGAGCCCTTCATAGATCGTCGGCCAGTTGCCCAGCTCTTTGAGCCCTTCGGGTTTACCGTTGACGATGCTCTCGGTCATGTGGCTTGCGCCCTGGTAGCACACATCCTTCATGAAATTCATGTTCACGCGCGTCATCTCGTCCTTCAAGAGGAAAAAACCGACTTTACTGATCTTGACGATCTCATTTTCTATTTCCACCACACCCAGGATTTCGGCCGCTTCCAGCAAGAGGGTCACCCCGTATTCGGAGACATTCACATTTTTGATGATCTTATCAATGCTTACTCCCTTACGGTTTTCGCTGATGTACTGCAAGATACCCAGGTCCCTGAGGGCCACCACCGACTGGAAATACATCGGGCCGAATGCTATCTTCTGTGCTTCATACTTGGCTTCAATAGCCGACAATTCTTTTTTCATTGTACGCTTTTATTGTTCCCTGATTGTTCGGAAGAGGGTATCATCCGATCCTTGTATTTTCTCCTGTATTTCGCTTTTTTCAGATCTTGCTCGTGCCAGACGATGTACTTGCCCATCGTGCCGCGAAAACGTTTGAAAAAACCTTCCTTATCTGAGAGCTTGACAAAACCTTCCTTGACGACTGCATTACTATGGTCGGCCTTGGGCTCGTATACATTCATTGTTTTCACCGTATCGATCACCGTCGGCAGCAACCCGATCGGAAGTTCAAATTTTTTGACGAACTTCTTCATATAGCTCGTCTGGATAGGATCGGTGGCAAGCGCAATTTTCGAAAAGCCAAGCTCTTTTGCAAGGCGGTAGGAATAATACACGTTTTCTGTGCTGTGCTGGGCCCTTTCCTCGGTGAACAGGTGCTCGCGCGGGATGCCGAGCGCCTCAGCGTAATTGGCCATTACTCGGCTTTCGATGTAGGGCGTTGCTACCGCTCCGCCCGAGAAAATCACGTTTTTGGTATAACCCTTCGAGTACAGATAATAGGCCCAGTGAATGCGGAGCTGATGTACCATGTCCCATTTCTGGCCGTTGTAAGGAAAGCCGGGAACGATAATGGCCTCGTAAGGCGCTTGCTTGGCACCTTTCGTGAAAGCCTTTGCCGCTGAACGGTAGAGCATTTTGCCACAGCTTGTCAAGAGCAGGCAGATCAGCAGCAGGGAAAACCAATGGGCGATGCGCACGGTAACGGGTTAGCGGTTTTAAACAGTAAGCTGTGAACGTTCACCGGATTCAGGCAAACAGATCACAGCTTACAAGACGATGATATGGTATCGGTAATCAATCTGAACTTTAAAAATAGACAATTCTATTTACTTTTTAAGCTTTGAATGATTTGCTCCACTTTTTATAAAGGCTTTTGTCGATTTCCTGGTTGATCTTGTAAACCCCGCCGGCCCAATAGTTGCGAAAACCAAAGCCGCCCGCTTTACCTTCCACTTTTTCGGTATGGATCACCTTTTTGGTTGCAAGGTCAATGAATGTAACCCAAACTATGAGCTTTTCCGCATTTTTGTTCAGGCTTTCCACTACATAAACGATGCCGATGCCATCCTTTTCGCTCAGCGAATATTTGGCGACCGATTTCTTGACCTGCTCTTCGGTAATGCTGTACTCGTCGTCGGTGATATTTTTCTCCACGTTCACCGATTTGTTCAAGCTCACCATATCCTCCACTTTCGACTTGTACTGATCGTCCTTAAGGCTGAATGCCTTTTGCAGAGAAAATTTCTTGGCTTCGAGCTCGATCAGGTTGTTCCAGCTTACAATATGCTGGTTTTGAATTGCCTGCGCATCGGTAAAACCTACTTTGCCAATGTATTTGGCTTGTGTAAAATCAAGGCCCAGGAAAACCAGCTTGGTTTTACCTGCAAAAAGGTCAGCCATGGTGTTGTCTGCGTTGGCCACGCTCACCACATGAAACAACACAAATGCGATCAGTAGTAACTTTTTCATAACCGGAAGTAATTTGGAACGTTAGTTTATTTTAGTTTTTTATCCAGAAATGCCGCCAGGGATTTGCCCGCTTTCGCATAAGACTCGGCAATGCGGACGCCGGTATCGAAGTCGAAACCGCCGAACTGGCCGCCCGGAACATTTCTCATTCCAATTTCTGCAACTTTATTGGATTTGTTAGCCGATTCGACAAGGTCTACTTCAAAATCCACATACGCGTTCTTGCGCATCACCCCCACGTTGAAACCCGGTTCTATGAATTTGGTTTTCACAATAAGGGTATACTGAGCGTCGGGACGGGCCGTAACGGCTGAGATACCTTTATCTGCCAGACCTTTGTTGAAAAGCTCTTCGAACTTGGGTTCATAGCGGGCCTTACGGTCTTCCACCCAGGCCTTTTTCCAGGTATCGCCTTTGCCTGCCTCCTTGGCATTGTACTCGGCCGATTTCTTGTCGAGATACTCCTGTTCTGTGGCAAATTTACCTACTCCGAACGCTGAGTAATCGTATTCCACGTTAACGGTTTTCTGGCCCGACAGCACCCCTACATCCCCTGAACGGAGATCGACACGCTGGGCAAGAGCTGCATCTGCGGCAAGGAAGGAAACGGCCATTACAGAGGCGTAAATCAATTTTTTCATAGTAGTAATTTTATTTTTATGGTAACAGAGGCGTCAAATATAGATCAATTTCTCAGGTTTGCGTTTCTCCTGTTTGTAGATCCGGAAAGTTAGTTCTTCAGCGGTCACGAAAGTTAAAGAGGGCGATACGCGGAGCCTGGATTTGAAGAGTGAATGCATGGTTTCCTTGAATGCCGAAGTCTGCAACTGCATGGGCAGCACCACGGTGATCTCATCGTTTCCAAACTCGTTTTTAGATACGACAACCTGGTACAAATCGATTTCCTTCACCGCGTCGAGCACATCAAACAATGCAGGCGGGAATATGGTCGTCCCTTTGAATTTGATCATTTGCTGCTTGCGCCCTACCACTGGCCCCAGGCGCGGGCTGGTGCGTCCGCAACCGCAAGGTTCGTAATACACATTACAAAGGTCGCCGGTCTTGTAGCGCAGCAGCGGCAGGCCTTCCACGCCGAGCGTAGTTACTACCACCTCGCCAAGCTCACCGTCTTTGACCGCATTGCCTTCATTGTCTACTACTTCCAGGATCAAAAGCTCCGGGTTCAGATGCCCGCCCTTGCCTTCGCTGCATTCAGTGAAAGCCGCACCCATTTCAGTAGACGCATAGGTTGAATACAGTTTCACCTCCCATTGCGAGGTGATGCGTTTGCCCAGCTCATTGAGCGAAAAATCCGGGTTACGGATCGGCTCGCCGATGCAGATAATGGATCTGATGCTCGATGAACGGTAATCGATATCGTTGGCAATGGCATAGTCGATCAGTCTTGGGATGAAGGACGGAATGGCAATGATAACTGTCGGCGAAAACCGCTGGATCGACTCCCATTGCAGAAAAGGCGCTCCCGGGCCTACGCGGATCATCCCCGCCCCCATTTTGCGTGCACCCATCCAATAGGCCAGCCCGGCCATAAACCGCCGGTCGATCGTCGTCATAAGCTGGTAAATATCATCCTGGCTGCCACCGGCGCAACGGAAAGATTCAGATTCGTTGTTTGCAAGCCTTTCCACGTCGGAATCTGTGAGGTAAAAAGCGACCGGATCGCTAAGGGTGCCCGATGTGGTTACAAAATCGGTAATGCGGCTTTTGGGCACGCAAAGGAAGTCGTCGTTGTATTGGGCCAGATCGTCTTTGGTTGTAAATGGCAGCTGGCCAAGGTCTGCAACCGTCCGGATCGTGTTTATATCAATATGGTGGGCGCTGAAAACCCGCTGGTAATAGGCGGAATTAGCAGAAACGTAGGATAATAGCTGCTGCAAGCCAGGCTGCTGTGTTTCAGGACTCATGGCAATCAAAAGTTGACGTGGAAAATCTAAAAAAATGGACAACAGCCGTTAATGGCTTTTGTTTGTGCATTCGGTTATCCGCCTCCGGATCGATTTCTGCTCGCTCAGCGATGAAACCTCATGCTTCAAAGCCTTTTCATAGTAACCGATGGCTTTGCCAAAATCACCTTTCTTTTGGTGATACTGTCCGAGGAAAAAATAAGGAAGATAACTCTGCGCGTTATTGGCAATAAATTCCTTCTCGGCCCCTGCCGTCAGCGAAAGCGGTGTGTCCAGCATCACATATTTAGTGATTTTCTGTCTCAGAGATTTAAATGCTTCAAACTTTTTATAATCCGCCGATTCCAGAAAAGGATCACGGGCGATTTCCAGCGAGTCAAATGATTGAAATTGACCTTTTTGTGCAAAAACACGGGTAAGGTCATATCCTACAAACTCGCCGAGCTGGTAAGGAGAAGCTGAAATCCAGAACTGTTTTTGGGCAGGTTTGAAAACAATGCCATGGTGGGCGATCAGCTGGTTGAGCAGCTTCGAGTTGCCATAACCGATAAATTTATCATCTACCCCTTTTTGATCACGCAGAATAGCCGTGGCCTGATTCACATCCATCGGGTAAGATCTGCCCATGAGCTGGTTCATACGGTCAAAACGCGCTTTGGAGTCGGTATCCCTGATATTTTCGATATTGACCGAATCCTTCACAAATGCACTGCTCTGATAATGGTTTGCGCAAACCAGGTAATCTTTGCCCGGATCATACACGCCCATTTTCTGGGGAGATTTCTCGATGATCACCGCCTTATCGTCGGCGGACGAGCCGATCAGCAGCGATTCGGAAACAAATGTCTCGCTTTTGGAAGCAATTTTCCGCGCCTCTTCGATGGTACCGGCATATTGCAGGATCTCCCGCGCCAAAATAGAAATAGGCTCCTTGGCCGAAAAGGGGATATCTGATTTGGAAGCGTTTAATGTAACGGTAATGCCCTTCTCATTCATACCCGAGACCACCCCGGTAAGGCCCGCCCAGGCGTAGGAAGCAAATTTGTATCCTTTCTCGGGGTTCATAAAGACGATCAGCTTGTCCTCGGCAAACGCATCGCCCATGTAAAAGTCGAAGTTGCGGGCAATCAGCAGGGTAGAATCCTTGGTGAGCGAATGGTTGACGGCAAACGAGGTGCAGCCGACCATATTCAAATCCGTCAGCGCGTGGCCGATGTCGTGGGCGGCGTGGTAGTTGAGAATACGGTAATATTTGGGGCCGATGTAGTCGAACTGGTCTGAGAAAGACTGGGAAACACCGTAAATCTCCTGCTGGTTTTCCGCTGGGATATACTTGTAAATCTCGCGGTTGAACCAGCCCACAAAACCTTTCAATACTTGCAGGAACATCGCGCTCGGGATCATCTCCTTGATCTGGCTAACAAAATGCACTTCCTGCTTCTCCATCAGCTCTCTGGCAAGGATCCCGTAAATAAGCCCGCGCTCATAAGGGGAGCCTTCCAGATACATTTCCCAGATGCCGTGCTTGTTCTTTCTGAGCCAGTTGTTGCCCACCCGGTAATGGTTCTCCCCTACCTGCTCGCGCTTGTAACTTTCGACAGTTTTAGTACTTTCAACCTCCGGACTTGGCACGTGGATACGCCACAGGAACAATCCAAAGAGTATGCCGATGATCAGAAGGAAAATCAGGAATGCTTTGAGCGCAGAGCGCAGAACTTTGTTTTTAGGCCACATAAAATAAGCAGAAGGGCCCATCATGTCAGGCCTGATCTGATACCAAAATTAGCAATAAATGGGCATCGTTTCTATAAAAACCATTTCACCGGTATCAATGCTGGCCCTTTGGCGTATGAGCGAACCCTGGGAAGATTTGATGGCTATGCTGGATTTGCCCGCCACCGAACTAGAAACGCTGATGGCAATTTCAAAGGCTAAACGAAGACAGGAATGGCTGGCTTGCAGGGTTTTGCTCAAAGAAATGCGGGGGCAAAATACCCTGATAGGCTATGATGCCCAGCGCAAGCCGCACCTGGCCGGATCGGCCACCGAAATCTCTATGTCACACTCGGGCGAATATGTGTGCGTGTACCTGCGTGAGGGTGCGCCGGTGGGAGTCGATATCCAGCAAATGAAACCATCTATTTCAAAGGGTGCATTCTATTTTTTAAATGATGCCGAGCTCAAATGGGCTGACCTGGAAGACAATCTGCAAATGCATCTGATCTGGTCGGCCAAGGAATCGGTTTTCAAATATGCAGGCAATGCTTTGATCGATCTGAAAAAACATATCGTGATAAATTCGTTTTCCGGCAACCAAAACGGCGGTTTTGAAGTTAATCTGCAAAAAGGCGATTTACCGGAAACGATACAGATTCAATTTGATACATTTGAGGATTATGTACTGACCTGGACGCTATAAGCAGCCCTAAATCAACCACCTTAACCCGTTATGCATCGTTTCTTTACGCTCGCACTGGTACTGTTTGCCACCAGGCTTTTCGCACAGACACCCTCGCTGTCTTCCAGTGAAATCTTCCAAAACATTAAAAAACTAGACGTGCTCGGCTCTGTGCTCTACATTGCGGCCCACCCCGACGATGAGAATACGCTGATGCTCTCGTATTTATCCAAAGACCAGCTCGTGCGAACGGGCTATCTCTCGCTCACGCGCGGCGATGGCGGCCAAAACCTGATCGGCGCCGAGCAGGGCTATAATATCGGCGTTATCCGCACCCAGGAGCTGCTGGCTGCCCGGCGCATTGATGGCGCCCAGCAGTTTTTCTCGCGCGCCTACGACTTTGGCTTTTCCAAGACCCGCGATGAGACGCTCAACTTCTGGGACCGCGATAAGGTCCTTGGCGATGTGGTGTGGATGATCCGCAAGTTCCAGCCCGATGTGATCATTACCCGCTTCCCACCCGATCCGCGGGCGGGCCATGGCCACCACCAGACCTCAGCATACCTGGCCGAAGAAGGTTTTAACCTTGCCGCCGACCCGAAAGCATACCCTGATCAGCTCAAATTTGTCAAAACCTGGCAAACCAAGCGGCTGGTTTGGAATACATTCACGCCCGGCTTTACCAACAAAGCGCCCAGTGATGAGAAGAATCCATTCATTTCCATCGAAATCGGCGGTTATAACCCCGTTATAGGAAAATCCTACACGGAGATCGCCGCATTAAGCCGCAGCCAGCACCGCAGCCAGGGCTTTGGCAGCGCCCCTCAAAGGGGCGACCGGATTGATTTCTTTTTGCACAAAGTCGGGGCGCCCGCGGAGAAAAACCTCTTCGACGGCGTGGATGTAAGCTGGAAACGTGTGAAAGGAAGCCAGAAAGTACATGCCCTTGTTGCGGCAGCGATCAAGAACTATTCGGTAAACAAGCCGTCGGCCTCCATCCCGGAGCTTTTGAAAATCAATGCAGAGCTTAGTAAGCTCGATTCGGGTAACATTTATGTCAAAGCCAAAAAGGAGGAAGTCAAAGACCTGATCCAGCAATGCGCCGGACTTTGGTTTGAGACTAACCCCAATGACTTTTCGGGTGTTGCAGGCGAGCAAGCGCGGATTAATATCGGTGTGGTGAAAAGGTCGGACTATCCTGTAAAGCTCGTCTCGCTGCATTGGACCGGCGAATCGGCCGACAGCGTCCTGAACCTTGCACTGGCTTCCAATGAGATGAACCTGTTTGCCAAAAAGGCGCTATTGCCGGCCAACCTGAGAACCAGCCAGCCCTACTGGCTGGAAAAACCGATCGAGCGCGGCATTTTCCAAATCGATAACCAGCAGGATATCGGCTACCCCGAAAACCGGCCCGAAACCAAGACCAGCTACCAATTCGAGATCGGCGGGCAAGAGTTTGTCTTCGAAAAACCGTGGGTTTACAAATCAGTCGATCCGGCGGAAGGCGAGATTTACCGCCCCTTTGAAATACGCCCGCTTGTTACCACCACCATTACCGAGCCGGTTTTCATATTTCCTTCGATGGAAGCCAAAACGGTCAATATCATCGTCGAAGCCCAGCGCAGCGGCGTGAAAGGCACATTGAAACCTGAAATCCCGGCGGGCTGGAAAGCGGTCCCCGAATCGGTGGAATTCAGTTTAACCAACAAGTACCAGCAGCAATACTTCTCCTTCATCATCACCCCGCCTGCAGGCAATCAGCAAGCCATTATCAAGGCAATCGCGGTTGTGGATGGTAAAAATTATGATAAATCGGTCAAAACCATTGCCTACCAGCATATTCCAAGCCAGACGCTCTTTCCGGAATCCTCGGCCAAACTGGCTAAGATCGATGTAAAAACGACCGCTAAAAACATTGGCTACATTGCCGGTGCGGGCGATGATGTCCCGACCGCATTGCGCCAAATGGATTGCCAGGTAACGATGCTCAACGAAGCCGGCCTTGCCAAAGAGCTCAATGCTTACGATGCGATCGTTGTAGGTGTGCGGGCCTACAACACGGAAGGTTATTTGAACAACTATCAGGCCAAACTGATGGATTACGTTAAAAACGGCGGCACGATGGTGGTCCAATACACGATTCCGGGCGGGCAGAAAGTGAGGCAGATCGGCCCGTTTAATATTGAACTAGGGCGAGAAAGGGTTACCGAGGAAGATGCCCAAATGCATTTTCTGCAACCTGAAAACCCTATTTTGAATTACCCCAACAAAATCACGCAAAAGGATTTTGAGGGCTGGATTCAGGAGCGCGGGCTGTATTTCGCCCAGGATTGGGACAAAAAGAATTACCAGGCATTGTTTTCGGCCCATGACAAAGACGAGCCTGCCCGCGAGGGAAGTACGCTTTACGCGCAATATGGCAAGGGGCACTACATTTACACCGGCCTGTCATTCTTCCGGGAGCTGCCCGCGGGCGTGACCGGCGCCTATCGCCTTTTTGCCAATATGATCTCGGTTGGCAGCAAATAATTAAAGTGTTGTCAGGTGTTGTCATGGGTTGAATATGCGCATCTGAGCGGCAATAGCTGACAACACCTGACTTTACTTGACGTTCTTTCTTCTGTTGCGCTGAAAATCTTCGAGTACAAAGCCGCCTAGTCCCTGCAAATTGCTGTAATAAGCCCGGCCGTTGTTGACCTGCGTGAAATTCTGCACAAACTGTTTCAGGTAAGGGTCAGTGGCGATCATAAAGGTCGTTACCGGAATATCGAGCCTGCGGCACTGGGCAGCTAATGTGAGTGTTTTATTGATGATCTTCCGGTCCAGACCGAAGCTGTTTTTATAGTAGCGGATGCCTTCTTTCAGACAGGTCGGCTTACCGTCGGTGATCATAAATATCTGCTTGTTACGCGTTTTCTTGCGGCGCAGAATGTCCATTGCCAGCTCCAAACCAGCCACCGTGTTGGTGTGGTACGGACCTACTTCAAGGTAAGGCAGGTCTTTGAGCTGTATCTGCCAGGCATCATTTCCAAAGACAATGATATCCAGCGAATCTTTGGGATATTTGGTCCGGATCAGCTCGGCGAGTGCAAGCGCCACCTTTTTAGCCGGCGTAATGCGGTCCTCGCCATAAAGGATCATCGAATGGCTGATATCGATCATGACCACAGTCGCAGTAGTGGTTTTTTGCTCGCGCTCTACCACTTCCAGGTCCTTTTCCATCAGCATAAAATCCCCGATACCGTGATTGACCTGCGCATTTTTGATCGATTCGGTCATCGAAATCTGGTCGAGCGTATCCCCGAACTGAAAATCGCGGATGTCGCTGGTCAGCTCATCGCCCGCGCCCAGGTGCGGCGTGTGATGGTTACCGCCGGATTTGGACCGTTTGAGCTTACCAAAAATCTCGTCCAATGCGCTCTTGCGAATGCTTTTCTCGGCTTTGGGCGTCATAATGAGCCTGCTTTCGCCTTCCTGCTTTTCTTCGGTGACATAACCTTTCTTTTTCAGGTCTTCAAAGAAATCACCTATCCCGTACGAATCGTTGGTCAGGTTATATTGGCGGTCGAGCTGGCTCAGCCACGACATGGCCTCCGAGACATCGCCCGAAGTCATCAGCAGCAGCTGTTGAAAAATATCAAAAAGCTGGTCGAACTTGCTGTTAGGCCCTTGCTCGGGCGGAATGTATTTCGTGAAACGGTGTCCTCGCATATGGGCAGCTATTAAAACAGACGGCTACTTTCAAATGTAATCGAAAGTAGCCGTCACCTGATTAAATAAGTTTCGAATTATGCCTCTTCTGTGCAGAATTCTTCGAAAGCCATTTGCAAATGCTGGGCGATCATCTGGGCCGAACGGCCTTCGATATGGTGGCGCTCCACAAAATGGATCAGCTCCCCGTCTTTGAAGAGCGCAACGGCTGGCGAAGATGGAGGATAAGGCAAAGTATACTCACGCATTTTAGCGGTAGCTTCCAGGTCAGCACCTGCAAATACCGTTGCCAGGTGATCAGGCTTTACCTCACTGCCGGCTAATGCCGCTCTCACGCCCGGACGCGCAGCACCTGCCGCACAGCCACATACCGAATTGATCACAACCAAAGCAGTTCCTTTGGTATTTTGCATGAAGTTGTCGACTTCCTCTGCCGTTGTCAGATCCTGAAAACCGGCGCTGGTCAGCTCGGCTTTCATCGGAGCCACTAATTGTGGTGGATACATATATTGTAATGTTTAAAAGTTGTTGTTACTATTTTACATGAACCCGAGCTCGAGCTTAGCCTCCTCGGACATCATTTCTGTGGTGTATGGCGGATCAAAGGTCAGCTCTACGCTCACATCGTTTACCCCTTCTACTTCGCGGATCTTCTGCTCGACCTCGCCGGGCAGCGTTCCTGCCGACGGGCACGAGGGCGAGGTCAGCGTCATGGACACAAATACATTGTTGATCGGAAACACTTTCAGATCATATATCAATCCAAGCTCATAAACGTCAACCGGTATCTCCGGGTCGTAAACCGTTTTAATGGCGCGGATCACCTCTTCTTTCAAATCTTCCTCTGACATCGCAAGGTCTTATTAGTTGTTATGCATTCACTGATTTGGCCTGGTAAGCAAAGCCGTATGCTTTCATTTGTTTGAGCATCGCTGCTAGCCCGTTCGAGCGGGTTTGAGCCAAATGCTGGTGCAGACCTACTCTTTCCATAAAATACACATCGGCTTTGGCAATTTCCTCAGGGGTATGCCCCGAAAGCACCTTCACCAGCATGCTCACCAGCCCGCGCACGATAATCGCATCGCTATCGGCCTCAAATTTCAAAAGCCCTTCTTCCATGTAAGCATTCAGCCACACCCTCGACTGGCATCCTTTGATAATATTATCCTCGGTTTTGTATTGCTCTTCCAATGGGGGGAACTGCTTTCCGAGATCGATGATGAACTCGTATTTGCTCTCCCAGTCATCAAACAATTCAAAATCCGAAATTAGTTCGTCCTGTGTTTCGTTTATGGTCATTTGTAAAAATCAATTTATGCCATCGCTAAAATGAAACAATGCCAGTAATTTAAAAAATTATCTCAACATCCGCTTCACCTTATGCAGCCCCTGCACGAGCTTGTCTATCTCCTCGATCGTATTATAAACAGCAAACGATGCGCGTGAGGTTCCGGTAATATTAAAGCGGTTCATCAGCGGCTGCGTGCAATGGTGGCCGGTGCGGACTGCGATGCCCTGCTGATCGAGCAAAACGCCGATATCCTGGTGGTGAATGCCATCGATCACAAAGGATAGCACACTTACTTTCTCTTTGGCCTGACCAATAATTCTCAGCCCTTCGATCTCTTTTACCGCGCCGGTTGCATAGGCCAGCAGCTCGTTCTCGTAGGCGGCGATGTTTGCTTTACCCAACGCGTCTACATAATCCAGCGCGAACTTGGCTGCTACCACATCGGCAATATTAGGCGTACCGGCTTCGAATTTGTATGGCAGCTCGTTATAGGTCGTCTTGGCGAAAGTAACTTCTTTGATCATCTCCCCGCCGCCCCGGTAAGGAGGCATTGCATTCAATAGATCGCGCTTGCCGTATAGAATGCCCATTCCGGTAGGGCCGTATATTTTGTGCAGCGAAAGCGAATAAAAGTCACAATCCAGATCCTGCACGTCGATTTCAATGTGCGAGCTGGCTTGCGCCCCGTCGATGAGCACCTTCGCCCCGACTGCGTGAGCCTTGGCGATGATTTCCTTGATCGGGTTAATAGTGCCCAGTGCATTGGAGACGTGCACCATCGAGACGAATTTGGTTTTTTCCGTGAGCAGTTTCTCATATTCGTCCATCAAAAGCTCGCCCTGGTCGTTGATCGGGATCACTTTCAGGATGCAGCCCTTCTCTTCGCAAAGCATTTGCCAGGGCACAATGTTCGAATGGTGCTCCATGGTCGAGATGATCACCTCGTCGCCTTCCTTGAGGAATTTGCGGCCATAGGAAGATGCCACCAGGTTGATACCATCAGTGGTCCCATAGGTGAAAATGATTTCTTCCGAATGGGCCGCATTCAAAAACGCCTGCAAACGCTTTCTGGACTGCTCGAATGCGGAAGTGGCCTTTTCTGCCAGATGGTGGATTCCGCGGTGGATATTGGCATTATAGTGCTCATAGTAACCCGCCAGCGCGTCCAGTACCAGGCGCGGTTTCTGGGTCGTTGCCGCATTATCGAAATAGACGAGTTGTTTGCCATTGACGACTTCGTTTAAAATCGGGAAGTCGCCTCTGATGGATGCGATATTGAGATTGTGGCTCATTGTGATTCGTCATTTAAGAAAAATACCCAACCCCAAAAATGGCGGTTGGGTACCAGGAAATGTATCAATTCGGACCGTTAGATCCGTTAAAAGCTATTTCGAAGCCAGTTTCTGGGTGATCACGTTTTCGAGGTATTCGCGAACCGAATCGATCTTGATCTGCGAGACCACATCGGCACAGAAGGCAAACATCAAAAGCGACATCGCTTCGGGCTGCGAGATCCCGCGAGAGCGCATGTAGAACAAGGCCTCCTCGTCAATCTGCCCGGTGGTGGTCCCGTGCGAGCATTTCACATCGTCGGCAAAGATTTCCAGCTGAGGCTTGGTGTTCATCGATGCATCCGGGGAGAGCACGATGTTTTTGCAAGACTGGAATGCATTGGTTTTCTGCGCGTCAGGCCGAACAAAGATCTTTCCGTTGAAAACACCTTTGGACTTATCGCGCAAAATACCCTTATAAAGCTCGTTGCTTTCCGAGTTGGGTTTCTGGTGATCCGCCACCGTATGGTTATCCACATGCTGGGAACCATCCGGGAAATACAGCCCGTACATGTGCGCATCGCAATGCTCCCCGTCCAGGACAATATTCAGGTTGTTGCGCGTGAACTTGCCGTTCAGCGTCACAGTTCCCGCGTAGAAATGCGAGCGGTCGGCCATGCGCACCTGGGTAGTACCGATGTGGTAGGCATTCTCGCTCTCATTCTGCACTTTATAATATTGCACGTTGGCTTCCTGGGCCACGTTAATTTCTGTCACCGCATTGGTGAAAGAGCGCTGCTCGCCCAAAGTCCTGAACGCTTCCGCTATTTTAACGTGCGAGTTTTTTCCGACTGAAATTATATTGCGCGGCTGGCTTCCTACATTCTTCTCGCGTGCATCGCTCACAAAACGAAGGATAATCGGGTGCTCTACCGACTGGTTATCCGGAATATGGACAAACACGCCGTCCTGCGTAAATGCCGTGTTCAATGCCGTGAATGCATCGTCTGCGTCTTTGGTCAGCTCGTTAAAATAAGAAGCAACCCTGGCCGGATCGTTTTTGTAGGCATCTGCCAGTGAGCTGATTGTGATCTTTTCGACTGGCGAAATAATGGTAGAAAGCTCGGCATTGTAGCGGCCATTTACAAAATAGAGGATATTGGCCTGCTGGGCGGGCACTTTCAAATCTTCCAGCTCGGCAAGGCCAATGGAGCTTTCCGCATTGAAATCGTAAGAAACACTGATAAGGTCCCTCACATTGCTATATTTCCACTCCTCGTGTTTGATTGTGGGGAAGCCCAACTGCTCAAAACGGGCCAGTCCTGCGCGTTTTTTCTGGTGGAATTCAGAAGACGCCTCACCGTTCATCACCGCTTCGCGGGCATGAAAATCGGTGATCAGTCTGGTTTTTAAATCTATTGTCTCGGTACTCATCGATAATGGGGTATGGTGCTGTGTTGGGTTAAGTTTTAAACGGACAATCTGCCTTTACTTAACCTACCGCTTCAACTTCCGCTTTGATCCAATCGTAACCTTTTTCTTCCAATTCGAGGGCAAGCTCCTTCGGCCCGGATTTAACGATGCGACCTTTGTATAAAACATGCACAAAATCAGGGACGATGTAATCCAAAAGACGCTGATAGTGCGTTACAACGATCGTGGCGCGCTCTGGGGAGCGAAGCGAGTTGACCCCTTCGGCTACGATGCGCAACGCGTCGATATCCAGGCCCGAGTCTGTCTCATCCAAAATCGCCAGTTTCGGTTCAAGAACCGCCATCTGAAAGATCTCGTTGCGTTTTTTCTCACCACCCGAGAAGCCTTCGTTCAATGCACGTTTGAGCAGCGAATCGTTCATGCTAACCAGCTTGGCCTTTTCACGCACCATTTTCAGGAACTGTGCAGCGTCCAGCGGGCTTTCGCCCTTGTATTTACGGATTTCGTTAACCGCCGTTTTCAAAAAGTTGATCGTGGTAACGCCCGGAATCTCAACCGGATATTGGAATGCGAGGAAAATACCTTCCGCAGCTCTTTCTTCGGGAGCCAGTTCAAGAAGATCTTTTCCTTCAAAAACTACACTTCCACCAGTAACCTCGTACTCCTCCCTTCCTGCCAACACCGAAGCCAAGGTACTTTTGCCGGAACCGTTGGGCCCCATAATCGCATGCACTTCACCCGGTTTGACTTCCAGATTGATGCCTTTTAATATTTCCTTACCTTCAATGGAGGCACGCAAGTCATTAATAGAGAGCATAACTGATTTTATACTTAAAAGATAGTTCGTGGTAATTTCCCGCAAAAGTAATACGCATTAGCCGTAAATGAAAATGAGCGTCAATGTCTTAAAGTGCGGGCCACTCATTTTGTACAACCTTTTTAAGTGGCAGGATGTTCCCGCACGGCAGATATTTATCCCTTAAACACCCAGAGATTAAGCGGGTTGAACCAGGGCCGGTTTTTAATTCCCAAAGAAACATTTACTTTGTGCCCCAAGCGTTCCAAACACTTCATTTATGGCTAATAATCCGATATCCGGACTTCCTGTTGGTGTATCCTCCGAAACAGCTACCCTAAGAAGGCTGCTGATCCACAGCCCCGACCGCGGCCTGGGCAAAGTGGTCCCCAGCAAAGCCCAGGACTGGCTTTTCGAGGACATCGTGCACCTGGATACCATGCGCAGGAAAGAATATGATTACTATGTCAAACTGCTGCTGTATTTTCTGGACCCTGAAAAAATCAAAGGCAAGCTTGCCGAAATTAACGAGGACCCGACACGCTCCTTCTTTATTCCCGGTACGGAAAAGTACTTCGCCTCAGATCATGTGGTGGACATTCAGCGGCTGCTGGGGGATATATTGGAAGACCCAAATGTCCGAATCAAGCTCACCGCCGCCATTTGCGGCATAGAACGCTGCTCCTACCAGATCCAGGAAGAGCTCCACCGCTTCGATGCCCACGAGCTGGCCCGCATATTCATTTCAGGGTATTGTTCCGATAAACGGATGCTCTTTGCGCCTTTGCCCAACCTTATTTTCACAAGAGACATCGGCATTGTCATCAACGACCATATTCTGCTCAATAAACCGGCCAAAGCCGCCCGTACCCGCGAGTCGATACTGGCGCAGTTCGTGTTTTTTTATCACCCGATGTTTGCCAATTTCAAAGAAAATATCATTGAAATACCTGAAAATGAGCGGCATTTTCTGCTGCCCGACGACGAAAAGGCCAGCGACTATCAACGCTGTACGCTCGAAGGGGGCGATGTGATGATGGTCGCCCCGCGGCACCTTCTGATCGGTTGCAGCGAGCGCACATCCATTTACGCTGCTCAGCAGGTGATGAAGATTTTGTTTGATAAAAGTGTGGTCGACAAGATCACTATCATTAAAATCCCTAAAAAAAGGGATTATATGCATATCGACACGGTTTTCACCCAGGTCAGACGAGACGTCTGGGTGCTGCTGAGCGCGCTGGCCCGCGTGGGTGATGAGGCCCGCAAGAAGGATGTGCTGCATTTCTTTGCGCCGGTAGATGTCAACAAGGAGTTCCGCATCTTGCAGTTTGTCAAAGGAAATCAACAGCATCCACGGGAAATCGAGAACCTGGAAGATTTGCTCACCGAGATCAGCCAGGGCGATTTGGGCGTGACCGGGCCGGTCCGCTTCATTTATTCAGGCGATAATGAATTTCCCTACGGAGAGCGCGAGCAATGGACCGATTCCTGTAACCTGCTCGCACTGCGCGACGGCGTGGTGATCGGCTATGACCGCAACGACAAAACACTCGAAGCATTCAAAAAACAGGGCTTTAAGGTAATAACAGCCAAAAGACTGCTTGAAAAATTCGAGCACAACGAGCTAGCGCCCCAGGATCTTACCGACACGTTCATCACCTTGCCCTCTGCTGAGCTTTCCCGCGCGCGCGGCGGCTCGCATTGCATGAGCATGCCCCTGCTACGCGGGTAGTTGCTTGGCGGCCGCTGCCTGGGCATCCGCGCTACCAAACTTTGTTCTTGTAATCGAGCTGTCAGAATCGTAAATTGCATTAGGGACTTTCGTCCTCATTTTCAAAAAATCCGGTCTCCAAACATTACCTCATACTCCTATGCGCGTCATCACCTCATCCGCTCAAATCCAGCCGCAGTCCACAGCCCGGATCATGATGATCAGGCCCGTACGGTTCGGATTCAACCAGCAAACTGCTGCAAGCAACGAGTTTCAGCAGGAGTCCTTCGCCCGACAAACCGAAGGTACAGCCCAGCAAGCAGCGCGGGAAGAGTTCGAGCTGATGATCGACCAGTTGGAAAAAGCAGGCCTGGAACTGCATATTTTCGATGATACGAGCGATGTAGACCGGCCCGACGCTGTTTTTTCCAACAACTGGGTCTCCTTTCACCAAAGCGGCAAGGTGGTATTATACCCGATGATGGCCGAAAACCGCCGGCTGGAACGACGTGCCGACATTATCGATTCGCTGGCTGGCGATTTCAATGTCGAAGAAGTGATTGATCTGACCCATTTTGAAGCGCAGGGCAAATTCCTGGAAGGCACCGGCAGCATGGTCTTCGACCGCCGTTACAAGATCGCCTATGCGTGCCTCTCACCGCGAACACACAGGGAAGTGCTCGATGCGTTCGCCGACGCGTTGGGCTACGAAATTATTGCATTCTCGGCTTCCGACGAGCACGACAGGCCCATATACCATACCAATGTGCTCATGTGCGTCGGCGACATTTTCGCGGTCGTATGCCTGGAAGCGATCAAAGACATCGACGAGCGGTTGATGGTAAGGTCGGTGCTGGAAGAAACAAATAAGGACGTAATCGAAATATCGCTCGAACAAATGCGGCATTTTGCAGGCAACATGCTGATGGTCCGAAACGGGAAAGGCGATAAGTTCCTGGTCATGTCCACCCAGGCCTATGAATCGCTCGCGCCCCGGCAGAAAGACCGGCTCGATGACTATGCGCGCCTGCTGCATACAGACCTTTCGGTGATCGAAGGCAATGGTGGCGGTTCGGCCCGCTGCATGATGACTGAGATTCATCTGCCTGTCAGATAACAAAAAAATGCTCCGGAAAAACCGGAGCATTTTTTATTATTGCATAACCCTCATCAATTTATTAGTCCTTCAAGTCTGCCTTGGCTTTGGCGATTTTTTCTTTGGTGTTGGCCTTGAACTCGTCCCACTTGTCGGCAGTCTCGTTCTGGGCGCGTTTCCAGGAAGCCTGCAATTCTTCTTTCTCTGCATTCAGCTCTTTTCTGCGTTGCTGCCATTTGGCTTTTTCCTTGTCGGCCGTCTTGTCAATTTTGGCATCGGCCTCCTCTATTTTGCGGTCGAGCTTGCCGATCGCATCGTCGATATCTTTTTTCAATTCATCCTTGTCTTCTTTCACTTTGGCCTCAAAATCATTTCCTGCTTCCTTGATATCGGCTTTGGCATCGGCTACATTTTCGTCCATATCGTTTTTAGCTTCTTCCACCGTCTCTTTGGCGGAGTCTTTTGTTTTGTCTGAACAGCTAGTCAGTGAAAGTGTACCGACAAGCAGCAGCGAGGCGACAATCCAGGTGATCTTTTTCATGTTTTTCGGGTATTAAAGTTGATTTCAGTTATTGTGTGATTGGCTGTATCAGAGCAAAAATCTTACCAGCCCTCAGCGCGCAGATCCGCGTGATTTTTGTGGAAAATTCTTCTCAGAGCGCCGGAAGTCGTTGAACTTCGCGCCAGAGTGCGCCGTTAAGCACCTAGCCAGATCTTGAAACTGTTGGCATTTATCATCAGCTTTGCATTATTGAAATATACCTAAACCTATATGCTCAAAATCTCTATTACCGGCGCTCTTGTTGCTTTCCTTATTATCCATCATTCAGGGCCCGTATTGGCCCAAAGCGATTCGCTGCAAACCCGCCAGCTGCGCGAGATCACCGTGCACGCGTTTGAATCCGAAAAAGATCCCCTTACTACCACTGCAACAGTCGGAATGCTTGCGCCCCGTTCGCTGGGCAGGTTTTCCAACTACACCTGGGCCAATGCGGTCAATACGATCCCTGGCGTGCGCATGGAAGAGCGCTCTCCGGGCAGCTACCGGTTTTCGGTCCGCGGCAGTCTGATCCGCTCCCCGTTCGGCGTTCGCAATGTGAAGTTTTACTGGAACGGCATCCCGTTCACCGACGCCAGCGGCAATACGCCCCTGAACTCGGTCGATTATGGTGCTATTCAGAGCATGGAGGTAATCAAAGGCCCCGGCAGCAGCATTTACGGGGCGGGGACCGGCGGGGTCGTGCTCATGCACAGCCGCCCGGATAATCAATTTCAAAACAGGGCTGAACAAAGCGTAAGTTTTGGCAAATACGGCTTTCAAAGCCGGAATTCGACTTTACAGATCGGTGATATATCCATCCAGTACGGCCATAGCCAGCAGGACGGCTACCGCAACCACAGCGGCATGATCCGCGACGCGGTCCGGTTTACTTCTTCTTCCAGCATTGGAGAAAAAGGCACGCTCTCACTGCTGGGAATGTACTCGGATTTGTATTATCAGACCCCGGGCGGCATCAACCTTGCCCAGTATCAGACCAATCCCAAACTCGCCCGCCAGTCGACAGCGACCTTGCCGGGCAGTGAAGCGCAGAAGGCGGCCATTTACACCAGGCTGGCATTGCTGGGTGGCAATTATGTATTGCCATTATCTGATAAATGGACCCAGTCGACGGCGCTGTATCTGACTTTCACCGATTTTGCCAACCCATTTATTTCAAACTTTGAAAAAAGGGATGAAAACGGCATCGGTGGGCGAAATATCTGGCAAAACAAATCCGAATGGGGTAATGTAAAGACCAACTGGACCAGCGGTTTTGAATGGCAATACGGCAAATCCGCCCAGCGGAACTATGACAATAAAGGCGGCATTGCCGACAAGCAACAGACGGCCGAGGACATCCGCACGGCGAACCTGTCTGTTTTCAGCCAGCTGGAAGCGACTTTGCTCACTGATCTGACTTTGAGCGCCGGTTTGAGCTACAATACCTCAAAATATAAATACGAGCGCTATTTCCCGCTTCCCTTCAACGAGGACCAGAAGACTTTTGACGGGATCTTCATCCCGCGCTTTGCGGCCAACAAGGTTATTGCCGGAAACTGGTCGGTGACCGCCTCCTACAGCGGCGGCTTCTCCCCTCCTACCTTGCAGGAAGTGCGGCCCTCGGCGGGTGGTTTCCGCAAGGATCTGGAAGCTGAAAAAGGCAGCAATACAGAGATCGGTATCCGCAAAGCCGGCAAAGTCATCTCAGGCGAGATCAGCCTGTACCATTTCGGGCTGCGCAACGCGATCGTGCGCAGGCTCGACCAGGCTGGGGCAGAATATTTCGTCAATGCAGGTAAAACCAAGCAAAACGGCCTGGAATGGAGCATTGGATGGGACATTCTTTCCGACCCGAAACTGCCGGTAATGCTTAAAGTCTGGAATACGGGCACTTACACCAAATACACCTACGAAGAATTCCAGCAGGCTGACGCGGACCTGAGCGGGAAACTGATTCCGGGCATTCCGCGTTTCTCACAGTCGACCGGCCTGGATGTGCTGCTTAAATACGGCATCTCGGTATTTCTTACCTACCAGCACGGCGATTCGTTTTATCTCAATGATGCCAATACGGTTAAAAACACCGCCTACAACCAGTGGACAGGGCGCATAAGCTGGAAAAAAAGCTGGGGCCAGCATTTTTACAGTGAGCTGTCCGCATCGGCAGAGAAGGTCAATGCAGGCATTTACAGCCTTGGTTACGATCTGAACGCGTTCGGTAACCGCTATTATAATGCAGCGCCGAAAAACAACCTCTGGGCCGGTGTGAAGATCGGCTGGGAGTGGCAGAAAAATTCAAAATAATGCATTTATACATCCATATCCCTTTTTGCAAACAGGCTTGCCATTATTGCGATTTCCATTTCAGTACCAACACCGCCAGCAAAAGCGCCATCGTGGAGGCCATTGCCAGGGAAATCGTTTTGAGAAAATCCTATCTGCCCCAAGGGGATATGGAAACCATCTATTTTGGTGGGGGCACGCCCTCGTTGCTCGACAAGGCCGAGCTGCATTTTCTGCTTGAAACCATTCGCGGGCATTTTCGGCTGTCACCCGATGCCGAGATTACCCTGGAAGCAAACCCGGACGATCTCAGCGCAGCTACCCTTCAAATGTTTGCCCATGCGGGCATCAACCGCCTTAGCATCGGGATTCAGTCTTTTCACGAGCCGCATTTGCGCTTTATGAACCGGGCGCATTCTGCCACGGAAGCCGAGCAATGCGTAAAACTGGCCCAGCAGGCTGGCATCGACAATATTTCCATCGATCTTATTTACGCGATTCCTTCGGAGAATCATGACATTCTGCTCAGTGACTTATCGAAGGCATTTACATTGAATGTCCCGCATATTTCGGCCTACTGTCTTACGATCGAGCCCAAAACGGCCTTTGGAAGCTGGCTGAAAAAGAAGAAGATCAGCCCGATCGAGGAAGAATATGCGGCCCAGCAGTTTGAAATACTGCTCCAATCCCTGGGCGAGCATGGTTACGAGCAATACGAGATCTCCAACTTCGCCCGAAACGGCCGTTACAGCAACCACAACAGCTCCTATTGGAAGCAGCACCCCTACCTGGGAGTTGGCCCGAGCGCGCACTCCTACAATGGCGCTAGCCGCCAGTATAATGTTTCCAATAATGCTAAATACCTGGAAGCGGTTCAAAAAGACATTATTCCCGCTACGCTGGAATTGCTCTCGCCGGCCGATCAGACCAATGAATACCTGCTGACGGGCCTTCGCACCAAATGGGGGGTTGAATTACAGGTGCTGGAAAAACTTTCTGCCGGGGCATTCGCATTACAGGCCAGCGAAGAACTGACCAGCATGAGCCGCAAAGGCTGGATCAGACAAGATTCGGGGGTACTGCTGCTCACCCAGGCCGGTAAGCTCTTTGCCGACCGCATTGCAAGCGATCTTTTTATCGATTAAAAAAAAATCGCCACACTGCGCGCAGCGTGGCGAATCTTCGAAAGTCAAACCGTGATGGGCTTATACCAGCTCCGCGTTCAATGTAATTTCCGTGTTGAGCAGCTGCGAAATAGGGCATTCCTTTTTCGCTTTGTCGGCAACCTGTGCGAACTGCTCGGCGCTGATGCCCGGAACCTGCGCCTTCAATTCGATAGCGCTTTTAACGATCTTGCCCTGTGCCGGATCAAGAGAAATAGTAGCTGTTGCATTCAGCTCGTCGGCTGTGAAACCGGCCGCATTCAGCTCGAAGCTCAGCTTCATGGCAAAACATCCGGCGTGTGCAGCGGCCACCAGTTCTTCGGGGTTTGTTCCCTTACCTTCCGCAAAACGGGTATTGAAAGAATACTGGGTATTTTCCAGAACTGTGCTCTGCGTGCTGATCGTACCTGCGCCTTCTTTGCCGGTACCTTTCCAAATGGCTGTTGCTTTACGGTTAATCATCGTTGTTCCTTTTAATGTTGGTTGATCCTAAAATCGTTGTTTTCGGGAAAAGTAGCATGCAAACGATATCTACGCAAACAATACCTTCAATTAAAATACAATAATTACTTACCGTCCTCTGTTCCAGTATGTGCCTCCCTTTGATGTATGGAACGGCATTTTTTAGTTAACAAAGGTTAATGCCCGATCGGGATTTAAACTTTATAATTGCATCATCATCTAATCACAGATTTTTAACAGATTTCTCAATTATTTCAACTCACAAGTCATGAACAGAAAACTCTTGCCCCTGCTGTTACTCGGTGTCATTGCATTATTCCAAAGCTGCACCGGGCCGAAAGGTGATCCCGGACCGCAAGGAGGCGATGTGCTGGGAATAACCTTCGATATTATTAACGTGGACTTTACCGAGGCCAACGACTGGGGCTACGTGCTGAATTTCAAGGACAAAAATATTGAAGTCCTGCCTTCCGACGCCGTGCTGGTTTATGTAAACTGGAATACCGTAGGTGGCCTTAAAGCCTACCGTCCATTGCCGCAAACTGCATTCCTTAACAACGGTGTTTTGGTTACTTACAATTTCGATCGCACCGATGTGGATATGGAAATTTTCTTGGACGGAAACAGTGACAAAACCAAACTCCCTACCGACTGGACCCGTGGATTCGAGTTCCGCGTAGTGGTGGTTCCATCCGACTTTTTGAAACGTACCAACGCCGAAGTGGATCTGAACAGCTACGAGTCGGTTATCAAAGCATTCAACATCGACGAATCGAAAGTGAAGAAAATTTCAGCCCAATAACTTAAAAAGTTCCCGCGTTTTTGGGTTTCTGGAATAATTTTTATAAAATCCGGTAAAAATTACCGGATTTCTTTTTTCCCTACCGTATGAAAGTTGTTTTAAGCACACTCTTTACAGTTCTGGTCGCGGCGTTTGGATCACAAGCACAAACTTTTACCGAAGAGACTAATCAGTACAGAAAGCATTACAAAGACGAGTTCCTGCGCTCGGAGAACTCGCCGCTCAAAGAAGCAGATCTGCCTTATCTGCAATTTTACGAGCCCGACTCCTCCTACCGGGTGGAGGCCCATTTCGAGAAGGCGAAGGGTAAGTCTTTTGAAATGCCTACTTACAGCGGGATGAACAAGACCTACGTCAAATACGGGGTACTCAAATTCAAGGTCAATGGCCGCAGACAAAAGCTGACGGTATACCGCAGCCTGAGCCTGCAACAACTCGCTAAATACAAGGATTATCTCTTTGTCCCTTTCAAAGACAAAACCAACGGCTCTGATACCTACGGCGGCGGCCGCTATCTGGACCTTAAAACGACCGATCTCAAAGACGGCAAATGCATTCTGGATTTCAACAAGGCATATAATCCCTACTGCGCATACAGCACCGGCTACAACTGCCCGATCCCGCCGCTCAACAACCACATGGCGATCGCGGTCACAGCGGGGGAAAAGAATTTCACCAAACATCACCAGGAGGCCAGCATCAAATAGCTGCCAACAAAAAAACGCCCGACTTATGCAGCCGGGCGTTTTTTTGTAATGGCCTTTGATCAGGCTTTCAGCAAATCTTTCTGCTTTAAAATCCGCTCGAAAACTTTGATATCGTGCTCGGAAGTAAAGATCGAGAACGGCAAATACAGGAATTGTCCTTTGGAAATAACCAGTACATAAGCATCCTTGTCCTTGTAACCATCCAGGATCTGCTCCCATTTCATCACGCTTCCCTCTTTTTGGTTAAGCTTCATCAGTATCTGGCGGTTATCGATCTCGTAGGAGAACTTCTCGAACATCGGCTTGTACTGCGCCAGCTGCGTAATACCGGTAAATTGGATCAGCCAGAACAGCACATAAAGGATCGATGCCACCACAACGGTAATGTAAATCCACAAATTGGGATACACACCTGTGAGGCTGACAACCGCGTTGATCAGAATCAGGGCCACGGGTATAAGCACCCATTTGAGCTGCGTCTTGAAAAAATAACGCATGGCCAGGGAAATGTATTTTTGGGTAGGTAAGGCGTACTTCTTGGTACGAACCGCGGCCGGGTTCGTAGGCATTTGATAGACGGGCTGGTGTTTGTTTACCGAAACTTTGGCCATAACTCTGTTTAAATTAACGATCTTCTCTATCTGCGAGGGCTCGGAGAGCTTACCTGCGCAAATCAAAGTGCAAAGTTAGAAAAAAGCACCCGAGATATGAGAAAGGTCTACAAATAAAAAACTGTTATCAGAAATTGGTGTAATTTGTCTCTGCTAACTGCGTTGAACATTTGAAAAGTGCCATTTTGAAACCATATTCGGCCACTGATCATTGACATAAGACTATCCTAAGCTACATGAGTTTCCTTTTTCCGTCCTTCCTGTGGGGTTTACTGGCCGTATCGGTTCCGATTGCCGTACACATTTTCAATTTCAGGCGGACAAAAAGGGTATACTTCACCAATGTAGCATTTTTAAAAGCGGTTGAAACCCAGACCAAGTCCATTCGCCAGATCAAGCATTGGCTGGTGATGGCAGCCAGGATACTGGCCATCGCCTGTCTGGCATTCGCATTCTCCCAGCCATTTATTCCCGCTGAAAGTAATGTAGCCGTCGACAGGCGGGGCATTACCAGCCTGTATCTGGACAATTCGCTGAGCATGGAAAGCGAGCTGAACAATAAGCGCTATCTGGATATTGCTACCGGCCGTCTGGGGGATTTATTGGGACTTTTTAAAAATGCCACCTCGCTTCAACTGGTCACCAACGATTTTTCGGCCCAGGAACAGGGCCTGTACCCTGCCGAAAAGCTCCGTGACCGCCTGACCACGATCGGCCTTTCAGGCACACCGCGTACGCTCGAACAGGTCTACAAACGCCAGCAGAACCTGATGGCCCGGCATTCACAGTCGGGCAAAAACCAGCTTTTCTGGTTCTCGGATTTTCAGAAAAGCACCGCCGGAAACCTTTCGGCCATTCAAACCGATTCAACCAACCAGATTTTCCTGGTGCCCGTCCAGGCTGAGGCTGAGAAAAATGTATTTGTGGATTCTGCCTGGCTGAATACGCCTTTCATCCGCGAGCTTCAAAACAATATACTGTTTGTAAAGGTGAGCAACTCCGGCAACCGCGAGGCGCGCAGCGTAGTGCTCAGGCTCAGCCTTGACAATACCCAGGCCTCCACCGCCTCGGTCAACGTTCCTGCGAACGGCAGCGCGACGGCCAAATTCAATTTCAACCTCAAAGGGAAAGGCTATAAAAAGGGGCAGATTACCTTTGATGATTTCCCTGTCACCTTCGACAACAACTATTATTTTGTGCTCAATGCCTCCCCGCTCATCCGCGTGCTGCACGTCTACGGGCAAAAGCCGGAGGGAAACTATATCGAGAATGTATATGCCAACGACAGTCTGTTTACCCTGCAAAGTTACAGCGCCCACAATGTCGATCCCGGCCTGATCAAAAACGCGGACCTGGTCGTGCTGGAAGGCGTTACCCAGCTTTCGGGCACTTTACCGCAGGACTTGCAGGACTTCGTCCGCCGGGGCGGCAGCCTGGCCATCATCCCTCCTGCTGCGCCCGCAGCCGATAGCTATGGCCGCTTTTTGAGTGGTTTGGGTATTAATGCAGTTACTGCTGAAAAAGCACAGGCCCCGCTTGCGCTGGCCGTACCGGACCGCAATAATCCGTTTTTCAGCGATGTTTTTGAGGAATCGATGCGGCAGGAGCTCAACCTTAACCTGCCAGGCGCGCTGCCTGTGTGGAGTTGGGCAAATGCAGGCCAGCCGCTGCTGAGCTTGCGCAGTGGCCAGACCTACCTTAATCAGGTGCTCTCGGGCTCGGGCAAGACTTATCTGTTTGCCGCGCCTTTGGCCCAGGAATATGGTAATGTTGCCCAGCACGCCATATTTGTGCCGGTCATGTATAAAATTGCCGCATCGAGCGTGCGGCAGCAGCGCACATCGTTCACTTTTGACGAGAATCCCATCAGCCTGACAGTCGGCAAGCCCAAACCTAACTCGGTTTATAAACTACGGCGCAATAAAACCGAGATTATCCCCGTCCAGCGCGTGGCTGGCAACCAGCTTCTGCTTGAAATTCCGCAAGGCGACCAGGCATCGGACGGTCTCACCGCGGGCTATTTCGAGCTTGTTTTGGACAACAAAACAGAGCAGATCATCGCCCTGAACCATAACCACGCAGAATCCAAGCTGCAATACTACTCCCCTGACGAGCTGCGGGCCGCTTTTTCAGGCAAAAAGAACGTGCAGGTCTTCGACCGGATCGATGACGAGGCTTTTTCCACCGCCTTCCAGCAGCAAAACATGGGGACTAGTCTGTGGAAGTTCTTCCTGTACGCAGCGCTGTTCTTCCTGTTGGTGGAAATTGGCCTGATCAGGTTTATGAAATAGCAATTTGATGACATTCCTTTTTTCTGACCCGTTTTTAAACCAATTTTGCGGGAAAATATCACTTAATAAATGCTCTCATCCCGAATTGGAATCCTTGGCGGCGGGCAGTTGGGGCTTATGCTCCTGCAAGCGGCCGTGGACTGGAACCTCGATATTCATGTGCTCGATCCGGACCCGGAAGCACCGTGCCGGAAAATAGCCCCTCATTTTACCCAGGGCTCCCTGCAAGATTTTGACGCCGTCTATAACTTCGGTAAAGACCTTGATGTCATTACCATCGAAATTGAGAAAGTGAATGTGGAAGCGCTGGAAGCGCTGGAAAAGGAAGGTAAAAAGATCTATCCCCAGCCTTCGGTGATCCGTCAGATACAGGACAAGCGCATTCAAAAACAATTCTACGCTGACAAGCAGCTTCCTACCGCCGAATTTATTCTGACGGAAAACCGTGAAGATGTTGCCAACTATGTCTGGTTTCTGCCCGCTTTCCATAAATTGGGCAAAGATGGCTATGACGGCCGCGGTGTGCAGAGGCTGAGCTCGGCCGATGAGCTGGGCAAAGCCTTCGATAAACCGGGTTTATTGGAAAAAGCAGTTCCGTTTGAAAAAGAACTCGCAGTTATCGTTGCCCGCAATGCAAACGGGCAGATCGAAACCTTCCCGACCGTGGAAATGGTCTTTCATCCCGAGCACAACCTGGTAGAATACCTTTTTGCACCAGCCCAGATCAGCGGGGAAGTTAATGCGAAAGCGCAGCAGATCGCGCGCAAGACCGCTGAGGCATTCCAGATAGTAGGATTGCTGGCCGTAGAATTGTTCCTTACCCCCGACGGCCAGGTGCTGATCAACGAAGTCGCCCCCAGACCCCACAACAGCGGCCATCACACGATCCGCGCGAATGCGACCAGCCAATACGAACAGCATTGGCGGGCTATTCTGAACCTGCCGCTAGGCAGCACGCACGCTTACGGACCGTCGGCGATGGTCAACCTGCTTGGCGAGGATGGTTACCAGGGCCCTGCTGTTTATGAAGGAATGGAAAAGCTGCTTGCAACGCCTGAGGTATTCCCGTTCCTTTACTGGAAAGCGATCACCAAGCCTTTCCGCAAAATGGGCCATATCACCATCATGGATTCGGATATCGCATCGCTGAAAGCAAAAGCGGATTTTGTCAGAAACAATATTAAAGTAATCAGTCACAAAACAAAGTAACACATACCAATGGTAGGGATTATCATGGGCAGCCTTTCTGACAGAAAGGTAATGCAACTGGCCGCAGACGCATTGACCGAGCTGGGCGTTTCATATGAAATGGAGATCGTATCAGCGCACCGTACGCCCGAGCGTATGCTCGAATACGCGGCATCCGCGCGTGGCCGGGGCTTGCAGGTAATCATCGCCGGCGCGGGCGGAGCTGCTCACCTGCCCGGAATGGTCGCCTCACTGACCTCCCTTCCGGTGATCGGGGTGCCGGTTTTGTCGAGCAATTCGATAGATGGCTGGGACTCTGTGCTTTCGATCCTGCAAATGCCAGCGGGCGTTCCGGTGGCGACCGTGGCCCTGGACGGCGCAAGAAATGCCGGGATACTGGCTGCCCAAATCATCGGAGCCAGTGATGCGGACCTTGCAAAAAGGCTTGATGCATTCAAAGAGAGCCTCAAAGAGAAAGTTGCAGTGATGAACGAGGAATTGAAAAATCAACTTGGAAACTAGGTTGTCTTTATTATTTTCGTAGAAAATTAACTCCACTAAAAAATAGAATCCGGCCAGATTATGGAAGACGAATTCCCGAAAAAAAGAAATGTCCGTCCCACTGAAAAGTCGAATCTGCCTATTGTAACATTACTCGTGTTGGTTTTGCTGGTACTGGCAATGCTCTATGTGGGCTACGAATATATTTCTGACAGCTCTTCCAGCTCCGAGGAGCTCACATCCGTAGTTGTCGATTCGACCCTGGAAGAGAATGCTGCCGAGCCCGTCAGCGACGAGCCGGTACCCTCTGAGGAACCGGCAGAGAAACCCAAGCCCGAACCGGTTAAGGAAAAGGCCGAAGAGCCCAAGAAAGAAGATAAGCCTTCTATCTCGGCCGCATCCATTGGCGGGGAGCAAATAACCCACACTGTTCAGAGCGGGGAGACGTTTTCAAGCATCGCATCACGCTACAATCTAAAAACGGAAACTTTGAAGGGCCTAAATTCCTCGGTTTCTGATGTAAAAGGCGGTGTTACCAAGCTGAAAATACAGGTAAAAGCAGTTCACACCGTAGGCCCGGGCGACGTGCTTCGCGTGGTAGCCGGTAAATACGGTGTTACCAAAGAGGCGCTCATGAAAGCGAACGGGAGAACCCGTGACTTCTCCGAAAGAGGCGAAAAGCTCATCATCCCCTTCCCGGACAAAAAATAGATTTTGCCATTGCAAACAAAGAATCCCGGAGCCGAACGCTCCGGGATTTTCTTTGCACTGTATGAAGGGTTTAATGTTTTAATCGTTGAACCCCCGGCCGCCACCGGTTCCGCGCTCGCCGCCGCGCGGGTAACCCGCTCCGCCTTCCATATCACGTCTTCTGTAATTTCCCTCGTTGTTGGAAGGCATCTTGCCGAAGTTTCTGAGCGTGTAGGTGAATGTGAGCATAGCGTATTGGGTGAGCACCCGGTTGGTCACATCCTGCACGTAAGTTTCGGTAACATTGCGGGTAATACTGTTGTTCTGTTTTAAAATATCGAATACGGTCAGTTTCAGCTCCCCTGCATTGTTTTTCAGGAATTTCTTACCAATGCTCGCATTCCAGAGCGTAAAATTCTGGTTGTAACCCGCGCCCAAACCGCGGTAGGATTGGTTGTTGATATCGCTTTGAAGCACAAATCCCTTTCCGAAAATCCAGTTCACACGGCCAGTGATGCCTTGTGTGTAATAGTTGTTGTTCAGATTAGGCTGGATCGTGTTGCGCACCACATTGTAATTACCCGAATAAGAAACTGTAAAGTCGAGCTTGTCGCTGATGTTGCTGCTTACCACCAGGCCTTGTGAGATCGCGTAGGTGTTCGAATAATTGGGCACGTTGTTGATCATCCCCGGCGAGCGCACGTAGTTGAAACCGGTAGTCAGGTTCAAATTCAGCTTCAATGGCGCAACAGGCTTTCCGTAGGCGATGAATGAGCGCGCATTCCAGCTTCCGTCCACGTTGATCGGCGCGGTGAATTTGGCGCCTCTTTCCAAAAACAGCCCATTAGGCAGCGTCTCGGGCTTTTGGGCGATGTAGGTTGAATTTACGATCGCATTGTTGGTTTGCGTAACAAAAATCATCGCATTGAAACTGTAAGGTCTTTTCGCGCCGGCCAGCGAATAGCGCACGTTGACCATATTGCGGTACTCCTGTTTCAGATCCGGATTACCGGCTGTGAGCGATAGTGGGTTGCTGTTATCGACCACATTCTGTAACTGCGAAATCGATGGCTGGTTGGTTGAGCTGCGGAAAAAGGCCCGGAACTGTGCACCTTCTTTGGAGCGGTAGTTTACCATAAAGTTAGGCAGGATGTTGGTAAAGGACTGATCGACTTTATTGTTGACCGGCGCGAGTTGCTGGCTGTATAGGCCGGTATTCTGAAAGTCCAGGCCGATATTTGCCGACCAGCTGTTCTTTCTGTACCGGTAACCCAGCCCTGCACGGTTGGTAATGTAGCGGTTATCAAAATTGTTGGTCAAAAGCGTATCCAGATCCGAATAAGTGCCCTCATCATAGCTCATATTGTAGGTATCCTTATTGGAATTGCTGTTCTGGATTGTCAGGCCGTAGTTGAACTGCAACTGGCCGGTTGTACTGATCGGCTCGGTATACACCAGGTTTCCGCCCAAAGTGATGCCGTCCGAATGCGTAAAGCTGCGCTGATCGATCGTATCACCCCGCATGGCCGTATCACCCAGCGCGAGGTTATCGAAATACGTATTTCTTGAATAAAGGTCACGGCGGCCGTTTTTATCATTCACCTGTGTATTGAAGTTCAGTGAAACCGTACGGCCTTTTTTCTCGAACGCGTGCCGGAACAAAATGTCATTGGAGAAATTATAGCCCTTGTTGGCATTGCCCTGGCTGTTATCGGAGCTGTTGACGTTGCTGCCGTCGGAGGCCAGCGTGGTCAGCCCCGCCTTGACGCTTCCTGAATGGTTGTCCTGAAAGCTCAGCCGCGGAGTGATGATCAGCGAGTTTTTGGGGTCGATATTGTATTCAATGCGGAAGTTGAGGCGGTGATTTGAATTGGTTGTGTTAGTCCGGCTGTTTTCATTGTAAAACTGACTACTGCCCGCGCCTTGCAGAAAGTACTCCTGCGAGAGGCCCTGCACATTGCTGTTGCTGGTTCTGTTAAAGAAATAGCTGCCGCTGACATCGAGCTTCTTGCCAATTTTATTGGAATAATTTAAACCAAACGAATTCGTACCAGTGATCCCGCTCTGGTTCCCCACCAGGAAATTACCCGCAGAGCCACCCCCACCCCGGTTCCCCCCGCCTCCACCGGAGACGCCCAGCAGATCCTGGCTGGAAAAGTTCTGGTTATTGATATTATTGCTCAAGCCGATCACCGATATACGCTGGTTGCCTTTGAAAAAGCTCACATTCCCGCCCGCCTGATAGCGGTCATCGAGCCCGTAGCCTGCGAAAACTTTCCCGAACTGCCCCATCCGCTTATCGGCCTTGGTGACGATGTTGATTGTTTTCTGAGCGCTGCCATCGTCAAAACCAGTGAATTGGGCCTGATCGCTGAGCTTATCGAACACCTCGATCTTATCGACCACTTCTGCGGGAAGGTTTTTTAGGGTTAACGCCGCGTCGTCACCAAAAAATGGCTTACCATCCACCAAAACCTTATTTACGGTTTCCCCGTGAGCCGTCACCGTTCCATTTGCGACGGTAATACCGGGCATTTTCTGGATCAGATCTTCGGTAGTCGCATCCGGATTGGTCTTGAAAGCCGCCGCATTAAACTGGGTGGTATCTCCTTTTTGCTCCATGGCCGTCACCTGACCGACCACCTTCACCTCTTTCAGGTTTGCGACCGCTTCGGTAAGGGTGATCGTCCCCAGGTTTTCAATATCCTTTGTGAGGATAAGGGTTTTGGCGAAATCCTTATAACTTAAATAGGAGACTTTGACAAGGTAAGAAACCTGTTTGCTCAGACCGGTAAAAGTGAATTTCCCATTCACATCCGTGGTCACATATTCAGGCTTTGCGTCCGGGGCGTTGCGGCTGACGGCCACATAGGCTCCTACCACCGCTTCGCGGCTCACACTGTCCAGGACCGTGCCGGTAATCTGCGCATTTTGCGCCAGAGCCGGGGTGGCCAGACCGGCGAGCATCAGGACGAAGAATGTAAATCTGTTCATGACTTGTAAAGGTTTATCGCTGGTTAGAGCTCCCTTTCTTACCAAAGTTTAATGCGCTCCGGCAATAAACCTTTACAATCGACAGTATCGGATATTTTAATAGACCAACAGGCACTTTTCACCGACGAAACGGCCTGGCGTCAGCAGTCAGCTATCGGCGGTCGCAACACTATTACAGCCATTCACCCAGCAATCCCTTATAACTTGCCAGAAAACGCTCATAGGCCTTTTCCAGCTGCGGCAGCGCCTCTGCGAGCGTGCTGGTGTCATCGGATTTGAGGCGCCACTCGGCATCGCGCGCAATCTCGGCAACCTGCGAGACGCCCACCGTACCACCGCTGCCCTTCAATGTGTGCAGGTTGCTCTTGACAGTTTTTATATCACCTGTTTTATAAGCCTGCAACGCGCCGGCTACCAGCTCGTTGGACTCAGTGACGAAATCCTCGAAGACCGACCACACCAGATCAGCGCCTCCGATTCCATTGAGCTGATCGATGATTTCCTTGTCAAGGACGGGCACCATCGCCTCCTGGGCGATCTCTTTTTGCTTTTGTTCGAGCTTGCGGTTTTCGAGGTTGCCCATCAATTCCTTCACCTTCTGCACCAGCGTCTGCGCGCGGATCGGCTTGGCAATATAATCGTCCATTCCCTGGCTCATGAACCGGTCGCGATCCTCCTTCATCGAATAGGCCGTCATGGCCACAATCGGCGGAAGGCCCTTCGAGAAGCGCTTTTTGAGCTCCTGTGTCGTTTCGACCCCATCCATATCCGGCATTTGAATATCCATGAAAATGATATCGTAGCCCTTCGAATCGGAATGGTACCTTTTCTCTACCATTTCAATGGCCTTGAAACCACTTTCTGCCATGTCGGTCTCGCAGCCCGATTTTTTCAGGATCTCATTGGCCACCTTGCGGTTGACCGCATTATCGTCCACCAGCAAAATCAACGGATGGTAATCGGCAAATACGTCCTCGATCGGCGTATCTTCCACCTGCGTGATGGTGCTCACCTGCGCGATAGAGGTTTCCTTTGTTTCAAAGGTAAACCAGAAGGTGCTGCCTTCTCCGAGCGCAGACTCGACACCAATCTCCCCGTTCATTAAGGCGCAAAGCTGTTTGGAGATAGCCAGGCCCAGGCCGGTCCCGCCAAAGGATTTCCGCGACGAATTATCGAGCTGGGTAAATGATGTAAACAAGATCTGCTTATCGGTGGCACTGATACCGATTCCCGAATCCTGCACTTCCACTTTGATCTTGTGGAACAATCCCTCTTTTTTCACCAATGTCAGAATGAGCTCAACTGAGCCATTCTCGGTGAATTTCAAAGCATTGGACGTAAGATTGGACATGATCTGCAAAAGCCTTGTCTGGTCTGCAATGATGAATTTGGGAATATCGGGCCCGATACGATAGGTGAGGGTGTTGCCCTTGCTTTTGGCAGTTTGCCCGAAAAGCGAAACCAGTTTAAGCAGCAGTTCCTCCACGGCGATCGGCGCCTCGTGCAGCTCCATTTTACCCGCCTCGATTTTGGAAAGGTCGAGAATATCGTTCAATATGTTCAACAGCGTTTCCGAAGAGCGCTTGATGGTCAGCACATAATCTTTTTGCTCGGTATTCAGCGGCGTCTCGCCCAGCAAATCGATCATCCCGATCACCCCGTTCATCGGCGTGCGGATCTCGTGGCTCATGTTGGCCAGAAACCCTTCCTTTACTTTCAATGAACGTTCGGCGTGCTCCTTGGATTTGAGCAGTTCCAGCTCGTTGCGTTTGAGCTCGGTAATATCGCGCGCCAGCACGGCCACTTCGGTGGGTTTGCCTTTATCATTGGTAAACATCAGCATATTGATCATAAACTGACGCTCGGTGCCGTCCTTGCGGTACATGGTAATCTCGAAATTCCGCAGGCTTTTGGTTTTCCGAAGCCGTATCAATGCAGAGTGAATCCGCTTTTTGTCCGAGAAGAACTCGGTGATCTTATGCCCTATCACTTCATCGGGCAAATACCCCAGCCGTTTGAGCACCGACTGGCTGATCATGGTGATCTCGCCCATTCGGTTGATACGGCAATAAATATCCTGCAAGTTTTCAAAAATCCCCCTGAAAAGCTCCTCACTGTGCCTGAGCGAAAGCTCGGCTTCCTTCCGCCGCGTAATGTCACGGGCAATACCGGAAACCTCCTCGATGACCCCATCGGCATAATGAATCGGGTTCAGGTAAAATTCCAGCCACATTTCACCCGAATCTTTCCGGTCGATCTTGAATTCGAAATATTGCGGCTCACCGCGCAGCGCCTGGCGGTACTTGGTTTCAAGCGTCCGGCGGTTGCTGTTGCCTACCATCCGCCAGCCGAACTTCTCGGCGCTGGATTGAAGCGAAGGCCTCACCCCTAGCTGGTTATGGATAAGGTCTGCGTAATTTCTGTTAAATGAGGTCAGTTGCAGCGATTTGTTCACCGACCATATCAAATGCGAGCTGCTATCGAAAATAGCGTTCAACCTTGCCAGGTACTTGCTTAGCTCCTCCTCGCTCTGTTTGCGCGCAATCGCCATCGCCACCTGGCCCGAAATGAATTCGAGCAGTTCCAGATCGCGGGTGTCGAACATATTAGGATCGTCGTAGGACTTCACCCCGATAATCCCTGTGACCCGGTCGCCGATACGCAGTGGCACGCACAGGAGCACTTTTGGGGTGACGCCGTACAAATAAAGGCTATTGGTTTTGGCCAGCTTTTCAATGTCCTGGTCAGACAGGAACAGCGGCTTGTTGGACGCGATCGCATATTCGGTCAGCCCATTACCCAGCTTTCGTTTGGTAAACTTTACATTCCCTTTGAAATACTGGTCTACATAATAGGGAAAATAAATGAAGCTCTTGCTGGGGTCGTATAATGCGATAAAGAAGTTGCGGACATCGATGATCTTGCCCAGTTCTTCATGGATACCGTGGTAGAATTCTTCCAGGTTTTGGGTATTAACAGTCCAGTTGGCAATGCTGTAATACAGGCTCTGGGCTTTCTCTGCCCTTATTTTTTCTGTAAAATCATTTAAAATACAGCGAAATGCAGTCGGTTTGCCATTATCGAAACGGCAGTTGACGCTGCCTGCCACAAATACCTTTTTACCGTCGCGGTTCATAAAAACCGCTTCGAAACTCGGATTGGCGATGCCCTGCTCGATCCGCTTCAACTGTTGGAGCGCCTCCTCCTTATGCTGCGGGTGCAAGATATCCTCCATGCGCATGGAAGCGATCTCATCCAGCCCGTAGCCGAGCACCTCGCGCCAGGCCTTGTTTACAAATATGAATTTACCGTCGATTGCCACCAGCTGGATCAAATCGCTGGTATTGTCTACCAGGTCCTGCAACTGGGAATTAGATTTGGCAATGGCCGATTCCATTCTGCGTCGGCGGGTGATATCGTCGCCTACAAGTGTAATGCATTCGACCTCTTCGTTTTCCTGGTGGATCAGCACCGAGTTGATCGAGAATGTGCGCAGCGTTCCTTTCTGCGCAAGAAAGGGCACCTCGCGCTGTTCCAATTTGCGTTTGCCCTGGATACCCTCTTCGAGCATTTGCCGCACTTCCTCCTCCTCCTCGCGCGGTATCAGCTTGTCGAATATGCTGAACCCCACCAGATCCGATTCGTGCCAGCCCGTTTTCATGAGCGCATGCGGACTGACGCTTCGTACGATGAAGTCTGGTGAAAAGGTAATTCCTATCAGATTTAAATGCTGAAGTGTGTGGTGAATAGTCTGCCAGTCAGTTTGGGATAAAATCAGTTCCATGGGTCCCGTACAATCGCACTTTTAAGTTTCCTTCCAATTCTTTATTCGATAAATCTACGAATTAAGACGTAATTTTGGCCTGTGAAAATGAATTATAAAAAACCGGATAACACCAAAGTGCGTGCCAAAAAGCATCTGGGCCAGCACTTTCTGAAAGATTTGAATATTGCCCAGCGCATCGTCGAGGGCCTCTCCGGGCATGGTGGCTATGACCGCGTGCTGGAAATCGGTCCGGGTATGGGCGTGCTTACGCAATTTCTTTTACCTAAAACCAATTTCAATACCTACGTCATCGAGATCGACACCGAATCGGTAGCCTATCTTGAAAAGCATTATCCCGAGCTCGCTCCGCGCATTATCGCCGGTGACTTTCTGAAATTCAACCCGGGCGAGTATTTCCCGGACAAATTCGCGATCATCGGCAATTTCCCTTACAACATTTCTTCGCAGATATTTTTCCGGGCGCTAGAAATACGTGACCGCATTCCCGAGATCGTTTGTATGCTGCAAAAAGAAGTGGCCCAGCGCATCGCATCACCTCCCGGTAACAAGGATTACGGAATTTTGAGTGTGCTTCTGCAGGCATTCTACGAGATCGATTACCTGGTATCTGTGCCTCCCGGGGCATTCGATCCCCCTCCGAAAGTACAATCCGGGGTCATAAGGCTCCGTCGGAACGGGGTTACCGCATTGGCGTGCGATGAAAAACTGTTTTTCAGAGTGGTCAAAACTGCATTTAACCAGCGACGCAAAACCCTGCGTAACGCATTGAAACCGGTAGGCGAAATACCGGACCACCCCCTGCTCAACAAACGGGCCGAGCAATTGAGCGTCGACGAGTTCGTTACCTTGACGTTACTTGCCCAAAATGCGCAGGAAAAGAACTAAACCTGCTCTGAGAGAGTATATTAAGTAAGCTAAAAGCATTTCGCCAGTCGCTAAAAGCTCATTTACGATGACCTTCGAATTAACCCAGCTATACGTAGACCACATCCAGGAACTGATTGAGAAAGAGGACTCTGCGGCCATTCGGTCGGAAATGGAGAACCTGTTTCCTGCCGATATTACCAGCTTGCTATACGAGCTGGAAACAGAAAGCGCAAAATTCCTGATTGGTCAGTTGAATATTGAAACCGGCGCGGCTATTCTGGCCGATATGGACCGGGACGAACGCCGGGACTTTTTAAAAGCCTTCACTTCGGAGGAAATATCCAAGTTCGTCAACCTGTTTGACTCGGATGACGCCGTGGATTTGCTGAACGAGCAGCCCATACGCGTGCGCGAAGAAGTGATCGCATTGCTGGAAGACCGCGAACATGCACGCTTCATTCTGGACCTGCTTCATTACGACGAAGATGTGGCCGGCGGTCTGATGCAGAAGGAGCTTGTAAAAGCCAATGTCAACTGGACGGTGAATCAATGCATTGAAGAGCTGCGCACGCAGGCCGAGGATGTCGAGAAGGTGTATGCGGTGTATGTGGTCGACGACTTTGGCAAACTGCTTGGCATCCTCTCTTTGAAAAAGATCGTTCTGGCGCACAAAAACACCAAAATTGAAAGCTTGTATGATAAGGACGTCATTTTCGTGGAGACTTACCGCCCCGCAGAGGACGTAGCCGAGCTCATGCGGCGCTATGACCTTGACGCGCTGCCGGTTGTAAACGTCCAGGGAAAGCTGCTCGGCCGCATTACAATCGATGATATCGTGGACGTCATTACCGACCAGGCCAGCTCCGATACGCTGGCTATGGCGGGTATTACCGGTGATGTAGAGGAAGATGATAGTATCTGGCAACAAACAAAGGCGCGTTTGCCCTGGCTGCTGGTGGGTATGATGGGAGGAATTCTGGCGGCAAAATTCATCAGTTTTTTTGAAGGGGACTTAAAAATCATCCCCGCTATGGCCGCCTTCATTCCTATTATCGGTTCAACAGGGGGAAATGTAGGGATTCAAACCTCCTCGCTTATTCTGCAAAGCCTGGCCGACAAGACTGGTATCGATACTACATTAGGTCAGAGATTGATCAGGATGTTCGCCGTGGCATTTATCAATGGGATCATTATCAGTGCTATTGTATTTGGGTTCAATATGCTGATTGGAAATGAGGTGCAACTGGCGCTTGTCGTTTCGATCGCGCTAATGTCAGTGGTCTTCCTGGCCTCGTTTATGGGAACCTTAACCCCGATTGTGCTCGAAAAGATCGGCATTAATCCCGCCGTAGCGTCCGGGCCGTTCATTACCACAGCCAATGACCTGATCGGCTACGGCGTTTACTTCGGCCTGGCGCATTTACTGTTGCGCTTATAATCTCATCGAATCAGCATTCGCTCAGACTGATCGGAATGTTCACTGCAAGGCCGCCCTCGGAAGTTTCCTTATAACGGTTATTCATATCCAATGCGGTTTCCCACATGGTTTTAACCACATTGTCCAGCGAAACCTTGGCATTCTCGGGATTGCTCTGCAATGCAAGCTGGGAAGCAGTAATAGCCTTGATCGCCCCCATCGTGTTGCGCTCAATGCAGGGGATCTGAACCAAACCGGCCACCGGGTCGCAGGTGAGCCCGAGATGATGCTCCATAGCGATTTCTGCGGCCATTAAGCACTGCTCCACACTTCCGCCCGAGACCTGGGCGAGACCTGCCGCCGCCATCGCAGACGACACGCCGATCTCTGCCTGGCAGCCACCCATTGCCGCTGAAATCGTCGCACCTTTCTTGAAAATGCTGCCGATCTCACCCGCTGTCAGCAGAAAGCGGAAAATATCCTCTTGCGTACCGCCGCAGAATGTCATATGAAATTGCAGCACCGCCGGGATCACACCCGCAGCGCCATTGGTAGGAGCTGTTACCACGCGGCTATAAGAAGCGTTCTGCTCGTTGACTGCCAGCGCGAAGCAACTTACCCAGTCGAGCGTATAGTTAAACCCGGAGCCGCTGTTACGAATCAGCTCGATCCATTCGTCGCAGCCGGCGCAGGCATGTCCTTTCAGCAGTTTCTGGTTCAGTTCCGCTGCCCTCCGCTGCACATTGAGCCCGCCCGGCAATATCCCCTTATGTTGGCAACCCAGGAAAATACTATCCTGCATTACCCGCCAGATATTTAGTAGATCTTTCCGGATAGCCGTATCATCCTTCCAAATACGCTCATTGTCCAGCACCAGCTCCCAGATCGCCTTGCCCGTAGCACGGTGCCATTCAAGCAAATCCGAAGCCTGGTCGACCGGATAGGGAATTTCAGCCGATGCTGCGCTGCCCGAAGCCTCCCGGCCCTCCTGGATCACAAAGCCACCGCCTATCGAGTAATAAGTTTCTTCGAGCACCTGCCCCTCAGAGCAAATCGCCGCAAAAGCTACGCCATTCGGGTGAAACGGAAGTGACTCCGTTTTGTGAAACACCACATCTGTTTTGGGATTAAAATGAATCTGCATTTCTCCGTGCAAACGGATCGTCTCACTCGCCGCTATATCGGCGAGAATGCGGTCGATCGAGCTAGTCTCGATCGTCACCGGATCATAGCCGCTCAGTCCGAGGATCACTGCAATATCGGTACCATGTCCCTTGCCCGTTTTGGCCAGTGAACCATAAAGATGCGCGGTGATCTTCTGTACGCATCCCAGCAAGCCCTTCTCTTTTGCTGTACCCAAAAACTGCTGCGCCGCGCGCCACGGCCCCAGGGTATGAGAACTCGACGGGCCAATGCCTATCTTAAAAATGTCAAAAACTGAAATGCGTTCTTCTGTCATACAATGTGGTGCCCCAAAAGAGTTACTTCTTAACCTGTCGATCGCGAAGCTCGGGTGGTAGTGGCGTATTTTTCTGTCATTTTCATAGCATCATAACAATTTTGATACAAGAAATGCTGCGTAATTTACATTTTTTTCAAAAGGACACCAGCCTCCACCCCAATATCCCCATGCATTATATTCTCTACTGATCATTTCGTAGTTGTTACTAATAGTGAGTCTATACCATCTTGTCCCGGACGCTGTGCTGCCGGTAATCATTTGATTACCCGGTAAGCAGGTTTACCCACCAAAAATGCGAACGGTCATATCCATCGAACCAACGGCTTTTTAAAGCTTACACAGGTCATTTTTAGAAGAGAACCCGTACTTTTGCCCTCATTCAGAAGTATCGACATATTGAAATATGATTGCAGTAATCCAGCGCGTGAGCAGCGCTTCGGTGACCATCGACGGTAAAGTAAAAGGAGAAATTAAAACCGGTTTTATGGTCCTGCTGGGAATCACTCATGCTGATTTGCCGGAAGATATAGAGTGGCTGGGAAAGAAGATCGTCGGGCTCCGCGTATTCAATGACGAGGAAGGCAAAATGAACCTGGATTTGAAGACCGTGAATGGGGATATTCTGCTGATCAGCCAGTTTACATTACATGCGAGCACCAAAAAAGGCAACCGCCCGTCCTTTATCGAGGCGGCCAAACCGAATATCGCCATTCCTATCTACGAGAAGATGATCGAGTTCCTCTCCCAGGAAGTCGGCAAACCTATTCAAACCGGCGAATTTGGCGCAGATATGAAAGTGTCGCTGCTCAATGACGGACCGGTAACCATCGTAATAGATTCGAAAAACAGAATATAAAACTGAGATTCAAAAAGTTACTAGTCACTCATTCAAAATAAGAATATGACCATTCACGAAGCACAAGACCAGGTCGATCAATGGATCAAAACCTACGGCGTCAGATACTTTTCAGAACTGACCAACATGACGATCCTTACCGAGGAAGTGGGCGAACTTGCGCGCATTATGGCGCGTACCTACGGCGACCAGTCATTCAAAAAATCGGATATGGGCAAAGATCTTGGCGATGAAATGGCTGATGTGCTCTGGGTACTGATCTGCCTGGCCAACCAGACGGGCATTAATCTTACCGAAGCATTTGAAAAGAACCTGGCCAAGAAAACGGAACGCGACAAGGACCGCCACAAGCAGAATGAGAAACTGCAATAGCCTATAACAAAACAGGCCCGGATCTCCGGGCCTGTTTTGTTATCTATTCTTAGAAAACGATAATACTACATATCCAACAACAGACGCATCGGGTCTTCGAGCAGCTGCTTCACGCGTACCAGGAAGCTTACCGAATCCTTGCCGTCTATCGTGCGGTGATCGTATGACAACGCTACATACATAATCGGGCGAACCACGATCTGACCATCTACTACAACCGGGCGCTCTACGATATTGTGCATACCCAGGATAGCCGATTGCGGCGCATTGATGATCGGGGTAGAAAGCATCGACCCGAATGTACCACCGTTAGTGATCGTGAATGTTCCGCCGGACATCTCATCAAGTCCCAGCTTACCATCCCGTGCGCGAACCGCCAAACGAACGATTTCCTTCTCGATTGCGGCAAACGATAATGTTTCGGCATTGCGGATAACGGGTACTACCAGCCCGCGCGGTGTTGAAACTGCCACCGAAATATCAGCAAAATCGTTGTAAACCAGCTCCTCGCCATCGATATAGGCATTTACAACCGGGAAGTCTTTCAACGCGACCGTTACTGCCTTCACGAAGAATGACATAAAGCCAAGCCCTACTTCGTGTTTTTCTTTGAATTTATCCTTGAATTTAGACCGCAGATCCATTACCGGTTTCATATCCACCTCATTGAAGGTGGTAAGCATGGCCGTTTCATTTTTCACCGCAACCAAACGGCGTGCGATGGTTTTACGCAGCGAGGACATTTTCTCGCGGCGCGACGCACGCGCGCCAGCCGATGCTGCGGCAGTCGATACTGCGGCAGCAGGAGCCGGAGCAGCAGGTTTAGCCGCAGCAGGAGCCGCCGCTGGTGCTGCCTTTTCCGCTTTCAAAGCATCGTCCTTCATGATTTTGCCTCCTGAACCGGAACCGTTCACATCTTTCGGATCGATTCCTTTTTCAGCCAGGATTTTGGCAGCAACTGGCGATGCATGTTTTTCGCTGTAAGCTTTGTCGGCAGAAGCCGCTGCCGCCGTCTGGCTGCTCGCCTGCGGAGCTGCCGCCGGAGCGCCCGCCGTCACCGCGATCGTGCAGATAACTGCGCCAATCGAGAGCGTGTCTCCTTCTTTTCCTACAATTGTGAGTATACCCGCAGCTTCTGCCGGCAGTTCGAATGTTGCTTTATCGGATTCCAGCTCACAGAGAATTTCGTCCACCGCTACATAGTCACCATCTTTTTTGCTCCAAGAAGCAATGGTAACCTCACTGATAGACTCGCCCACAGCCGGAACTTTCATTTCGTAGACCTGGCCAGTCGATACGGGAGCTGCTGGTGCAGTGGATGCTGCCGCAGTGGACGCTGCCGGGGCTTCAGCCTTAGCGGGTTCTGCCGGGGCTGCCGCAGCAGGAGCCGGTGCTGCTTCCGCTTTGGGAGCAGTTTCTTTCGGAGCAGCGCCATTAGCGGCATCGATGGTGGCGATCAGCTCACCGATATTCAACGTATCGCCTTCCTGCGCTTTAATATGCAATATACCTTCTGCTTCCGCAGTAAGTTCAAATGTCGCCTTGTCCGAATCCAGCCCGCAGATCACCTCGTCCATCTTCACAAAATCACCATCATTTTTGAACCAGTTTCCTATCGTAACCTCGGTAATCGACTCGCCAACGGGCGGTACTTTTATTTCAATTTCAGCCATTTTATGTGCAATCTTGTTATTGAATTAAGTCAAAAATTATAGGAATATCATTCAAAAGCCCTGTTGATGATTTCCGCTTGCTCCTTTGTATGGATTTTTGAGAAACCTGTCGATGGCGAAGCACTCGGCTCGCGGGCGATTACCTGCAATGGTTTCACGCCTTTGTACATGCGCAGCAGGAATGTCCAGCCGCCCATATTGAATGGTTCTTCCTGTACCCAGTAAACACTTGCATTTTCGTACCGGCTCAGGTGCGCGTCGATCTGCGTTTGCGGGAACGGATGCATTTGTTCCAAACGAATGATCGCCACATCGTCGCGCTTGTCGGCTTGCTGCCTTTCGTATAGTTCATAATACAGCTTGCCGGTGCAAAGCAATACTTTCTTCACTTTCTTCGGATCTGCATAAGTATCGCCGATCGTTTCCTGGAATGAGCCGCTTACAAGGCTCTCGATCGGGGAAACGCAAAGCGGGTGACGGAGCATCGATTTCGGCGACATCACAACCAACGGTTTCCGGAATGGAAACTTCAACTGCCTGCGAAGCAAGTGGAAGAAGTTGGCTGGTGTGGTTACGTTCGCTACGATCAGGTTGTAGTTAGCCGAAAGTTGCAGGTAACGCTCCGGACGCGCATTGGAGTGCTCGGGTCCCTGGCCCTCGTAGCCGTGCGGCAACAGCATCACCAGACCTGTCCAGCGGTCCCATTTGGTTTCGCTCGATGTTACAAACTGGTCGATAATCACCTGTGTGCCGTTGGCAAAGTCTCCAAACTGCGCTTCCCAGATCACCAGTGCATTCGGGTTTGCCATCGAATAACCGAATTCAAAACCCAATACCCCGTATTCGGAAAGCAGCGAGTTGTAGATCATGAATTGGCCCTGGCCTTCCTGGATATGCTGCAAGCTATTGTAGGCTTCATTGGTTTCCACATCGCGCAACACTGCATGGCGGTGGGAGAATGTACCGCGCTGTACGTCCTGGCCGCTCAAACGGACGATATTGCCTTCCGTAAGGATCGAACCGTATGCAAGTAGCTCGGCAGTAGCCCAGTTTACCTCCTTTTTATCGAAGATCATTTGCTCACGGTCTTTGAGCAACTTGTCGATCTGTTTCAATCTGTTGAAGCTCTCAGGGGTGCTGATCAGCGCTTTTCCTATCTTTTCGAGCACATCCTGAGGCACGCCGGTCTCTGGCGATTTCTCAAAATCTTCGGGTTTGGATTTACGCAGGCTGTGCCATTCCTGTTCCAGTTTCGGCATGGTGTATGGCAGCGCTTTCTGCTTGACCATATCAAGGCGCTCCTGCAATAGCTGCTTGAACTCCTTGTCCATATTAGCCGCCAGCTGTGCATCCACATCTCCGCGTTCGGCCAGTGTTTTCTGGTAGATCTCGCGCGGATTCTGATGGTTCTCGATGGATTTGTAGAGAACCGGCTGCGTAAATTTCGGTTCGTCCGCCTCGTTGTGTCCGTGACGGCGGTAGCAAACCATATCAATGAATATGTCTTTGTTGAACTTCTGACGGTACTCTACCGCAAGGCGCATACAATAAACAACTGCCTCCGGATCATCTCCATTGACGTGTAATACCGGCGCATCGACGATTTTAGCGATATCCGTACAGTATATCGACGAGCGGGCGTCGACAAAGTCGGTCGTAAAACCAACCTGGTTGTTGATCACAAAATGGATGGTACCACCGGTGTAGTAGCCATTCAGTGCCGACATCTGGGTTACTTCATAAACGATACCCTGGCCTGCCACTGCGGCATCGCCATGGATCAATACCGGCAGCACGCGGTCGTAATCGCTATCGTACATCCCATCGGCGCGGGCGCGAATGTAACCTTCCACTACCGGGTTGACCGCTTCAAGGTGCGATGGGTTCGGCGCCAGTTTCAGGTGTACGTTGTTACCGTCTTTGGTGGTGATCTGGCTGGCAAAACCCATGTGGTATTTCACATCGCCGTCTCCCCAGACCTGATCGGGCAGGTTACCTTCAAATTCGTTGAAGATCTGTCCGTAGGTTTTCTGCATGATGTTGGCAAGCACGTTCAGGCGGCCGCGGTGGGCCATACCGATCATCACTTCCACCACACCCATTTCGGCAGCTTTGTTGATCATCGCGTCCAGCGCGGGGATCGTCGTTTCACCGCCTTCCAGCGAGAAACGCTTCTGTCCGAGGTATTTGGTATGCAAAAAGTTTTCGAAAACAACCGCCTCGTTCAACTTCGAGAGAATGTGCTTTTTCTCATCGATCGAGAAAGTCATTGTCAATGCTTCCTTTTCGATCTTCTTGCGCAACCAGCTTTTTTGCTCGCGGTCGCGGATGTACAGATATTCGAAACCGATATTTCTTGCATAGATCGTCTTCAATGAATCGACAATCTCACGCAGCGTGGCCGGACGATCAAAGACCTCAACACCGGCTTCAAAAACGGTATCGAGGTCTTCGGGGCCCAGATTAAAATCAGCGATGTCCAATTGGGGGCGGCGGTCTTTCCTTTTCTGGATCGGGTTTGTAGTCGCCAGAAGGTGTCCCCGGGACCTATATCCACGGATCAAATGCACCACTTCCATTTCCTTGCGGATGCGTGCAGGGTCCGATTTTCCAACTACCGCGGCCTCCTTGCCGTTGGCAGAACCATTGGCGTGTCCGTTGCCGGCGACAGGAAATTTTTGATAGAAATCATAACCTTCAAAAAACTTTTGCCAGCCTTCGTCCACGGAAGCGGCATCTTGCTTATAGGAATTGTACAATTCTTCAATATAAGCGGCGTCGGAATTTGCTATATAAGTGTATTTATCCATCACAAAAGTGAGTATTTCATTTACGGCACAAAGGTACGAGAGTTATGTAAAGATTACGAATAAAAATATCCTTTTAACTTAACTGAAAGACGATTTGGAATGGCTCTCGACATCAATATTTCTGGAAACCTTTGGGATTGGGAATAAATTTCAGCATGAGCTCGTGGATCCCTTTCGGCCCCGAGTAGGACGCATAGATCTGTTCTGCCTGCCGCGTGCTGTAAAAGTAGCCCAACCGCACATTTCTTCCCAGCTGAACCTCAGCGGTTAACTGCAAATAATCCACTTTTGCCGATACAGCGTTATATCCTCCGCCCACGCGATAAGACGCGCCTAACCCTACCTTCTCCCTGAACCAAAACCGCGAACCGACATCAAATCTGAGTTTATGCTCCTTTTCCTGGATAAATAAAACATGCGGCAGCATCATTACGTCTTCGCTCAAATCGTAGCTTCCGCCGGCCGTGATGTAAAGAGGCCGGCGGTAAAGTGTCCCTATGATCTGATCGCCGAATTTCTGTGAGAGCACTTCCGGTTTGGAAATACCAAAATACAGCTGATCCGAACGCAGCCAGGCACCCAGCCCGAAACTGCCCAGCGCGCGGTTGTTGCTGATAAAGGTACCATCCGAAACCGGCAGCACATTGATCCCGCCCTGCGCGCCAAGGCCCAGTTTCCAGGTCTCGGACAAGCCCAGGTGAAATGCGAACGAGCCGACGAAACCGGTAGTTGTGAAATAGCTGGTTTGGTCATTCAAAGCCTGAAAGCCTATCCCGAACTTGCCGTTTGCGATTGTACCGTCGGCAGCGAAGGTTTGGCTGGTAGGCGAATTGGGGATATTGAACCATTTCCTTCGAAAAATGGCGGTCATATTAAAGTCTTCTCGCGCGCCCGTGAAGCCCGGGTTGATCGACATCGGGTTCTGAACATATTGTTCATACAACACTTCCCGCTGCGCCGTAGCCGCGCCAAGGCTTCCCGCTAGTAATGTTATCGCAAGAAAAACCTTTCTCGAATAGTGATGTGTGTTCTTCAAGAACATAGCACTGAATTTGGGTTATTGTAAACAAAAATGGCAGGAGAGTCAGTCTCTTGCCATCTTTATAACGCTCTGATATTGCTTTTTTACTGCCCGGTCCGATCAAAAATCGTAACCCAGTGTTACGTAAGGAATTGGCTTGTTGGTATAACCGTTATCAACTCCCCAGGCGTAATCAAATTTGGCATAGAAGCCAAACAATGTCGTTCTCACCCCGGCCCCATAGCCCATCAGGTAAGGGTTTTTATAGTTGGTAACCGTTGCCCGGAATGGCTCGTTTTCATCCCCGATGATCTGGGTGTTCAGGCTGTTATTCTCGCTAAATGGACCTTTGCCCGTCCAGGCAGTCCCAATATCGCCAAAGCCGACGATCTGGAAGTTGCGCAGGAAGCTCGATGTGATCGCGCCACGGTAAAGGTATTTTACCAGCGGGATTCTCAGTTCGGCGTTAAGCAGCATGTAGCTTGTGCCCGATAGCCTGTTCAGTTTAAATCCGCGCAGGTTTGTCGCGAAATCGGCAAAGAAAATGTCGCGATTGTCACGCTGGAAGTTCAGCGGGTTATCACCAGTACGGGTTTCTTTACGGTTACCCAGCCAGTTTTCCATACCTCCAAGGATATTCTGCTTAGGCGCCCGTCCGCCCGAATGGCTGGCAGATGCGCGCACGGCCAGGATCAGGTCGCGGTGGATTTTCTGATAATGGCGGAAGTCGAGACTCACGCGGTTGAAGCTCTCGTTTCCGTTACTCAAACCCTGGTACAAGTCGTAACGCAGCTTGAAGCGCGTTCCTTCCATCATATTCATCCCATTCACGCGGGTGTTGTCGAATACAAATTCACTGCGCAAACCTCCGTAGTTAGAAGACATATCCGGATTGGTCAGCAGCACCTCGATCATTCTCGTGGAGGTGAACATGGGCGATACCGAGAAACGGCTCGTGGTCGAGAACGGGTAGGATGCCGTGAACATCAGCTGGTTGAAACGGTATTTCTGGATGAGCCCTTCCGAATCGTTGTAAAGTGTTTTGCGGTCCACACGCAAGCCAAAGTCGATGCGATATGTATTGTTGTTGTACTCGGCAAACAAATCGCTGTTACGGAAATTAGACGAAATGAAGATCCCGGCTTTAATCACGTGGTTTTCCAGCAGGTCATTCATCGAAATGGATTGTGCATAGCCAAATCCACGGATCGGGTCGATGCGCCAGTCCGAACTGGCGTCGTTGGTGATAAACAAGCCCTTATAATTGTATGGTCCTTTGATGGCGATATTTTCACGGACAGCCTTGGTACGTGTCGCCACACCCGGGGTGGTCGGGAAACTGCCCCGGTTCCTTCTGGATTCAAATGACTTTAAGATCTCTTCATCAAACTCGTAGTTATCGGTATCAACCTCGCCTTCTTTCAATGCGAGCTTGTTTGCTTGCTCGGCTTGCGCTGCTTTGGCGACAGAATCGGTTTTGGCGACATTGGCCGCGCCGGCATTACCGGGGCTACCCGCGCTGGCAACGGTCAGCGATGGCGGATTCACCGTTGCATTAATATCAAATCCATTCTTAAAAGCGGCAGTGTAATACCCGTCGTTCAGGTAGGTATAGGCCAATGCGCCGCCGGCAGCTTTCAGGTTTACATCGGCATTGCGAATATTCTGAATGTAATTTGTGAGCTGAACGCTGGTTTGGGAAGCACGGTTGTATTTGTATAGATTATTGACACCCTTGCCATTGGAAAGGTAAACCACATCATTTTCATCGGCGTAAACCGGGGTTACCTTGGTCTTTCCCTCTGATTCGACCAGCTTGATCATGTTCTCCGACCTTGGCGTGCCGTCGTGCTCAAACAAGGTATAGGAAGGGGCAATCGACTTGAAGTTGCCTTTGTCTCCCCTACCCAGCGAGTCGACCGGCCGGTTGGAAGAGAAAACGACCCTGCGAGAGGAACCTTGAATAAATCGGGGCGAAAGATCGTCGTAAAGGTCATTGGTCAATGGCAATGCAGAAGCCCTGGCCACGCTGATCAGGAAAATATCGTTCTGGCCGGCCTTATCTGCGCTCACGGCGAGCATAGATCCGTCGTGGGACACATCCATATCCACGATCTGGTCAAGCCCGCGGATATTGCGCTTCGTTTTGATTTTGATTTTCTTGGTACCTACATTTTCGAACATGTACAGGTTCTTCTTGTCGTTCTCATTGGCAAGGATCGTCAGTACATTGTTTCTCGACCAGCCCAAAAGTGGCGGCTGCGTTTTCATACGGCCACCGATAATGTCGAGCTTGCCCTGGCGTACCACTTTCTTGGAACCCGTTTCACTATCAAACAAATACACACGATAGCGACCGTTTTTGATCTCGCTTACAGCCGTAAACTTTTTATCCGGCGAAATCTTGATCACCGCGCTGGCGTCGGTCACGTTGAACTCATTGAGCTTATATTTCCAGCTCGGGTTGGGGTCTGTATAAAACTGTTCGGCGTTCTTGGTCTGGTTCAGGTAATAGGCCCGCCAGTCGCGCAGAAAACGGTTATAGGATTGTACACCGAGCGTGCTGGTAATACTGGTTTGCTCGGTACGGATAATGCGGGTCAGGTTTAGAATATCTGAAATCTTGTCCTTTCCGTAGCGCTCGGCAATGTAGTTCCAGATCGAATGCCCGATCAGCGTCGCGTCGTCGCCCGTCATCAGCGTAGGCTTGCGTATGTTGCGGTTTTTGAAGAAATCGCGCATGTAATCGTTCAGCTCAGGCGACCACCCCTCGGCAATGTAAGCCGCTGTTCCGGACATAAACCATTCGGGCAATGTGAGCAGCAGCGAGCTCTGCAACGCTTCTTTCATGTTACCGCCATAAAGCATGTCGTACACGAAAAGAAGGCTGATATCCCGCACCAGTTTCTTACGAAAACCGATCTGATCACCCGTATATGCCACTTCCACGCGTGACTGCGAAAGATTGAGCTTCTGGTCGCTGAGATTATCCAGCACCGAAAGCCCCATGTTGCTTTGTTCGAGCTCCGCGGGCGAATTGTAGAGAAATATTTTTACGCGGTTATAGGGCGTCCAGCCGAGTACATCGGTGATTTTATCAAATTCGCTTTCAGCATATTGCGCCGTCAGCTTGGCGAGTGCGGTGCCGCCCTGGTAGTGGTAGATTTCGAAGTTGGTGGTTCGGAATATCTTCCAGTTGAACTTCTTGTATTGAACCCGGTTCTTTCCAAAAGTCTCCTGTGAAGGATAGCGCTGTGCTATTGATTCTGTAAATAATCCCAAAACCGCTAAAAGACCGATCGAAAAGGTTAATGTGTAAATATATCTTCTGCTCATATTGCTTAGGCTGACGTCAACGGAAATATAACGAAAAATACCTTTTTATATTCACTAGCGGATTCAATTCTTTCCCGTAAATCAGGTGGTTACAAAACTCTTTTGCGAAAAAAGGCGCGAGTGTAACGCCCTTTGTGCCTAACCCATTGAAAATAGCGACATTAGAAAACTCCGGGTGGACGCCGATCAGCGGTCGCCGGTCGCGCACGGAAGGGCGGATGCCCGCCTGGGCGCCGATTAATGTGTAACCGGTATTCAGCAATCCCTTCAATTTGGATTCCAGCTCCGCGGTAGCCGCCTCCGTAGCCTCCCAGTCGAGCGGGTCCCACGAGTAGGTGGCTCCCACTTTCATCCTATTCTCAGCCACCGGCAATGCGAATATGCCCTGGTTTATGATGTACGGTTTCACCAAAACATCCGGGGTGATTTCCAGGATTTGTCCTTTTACCGGTGTAAACGGCAGCCAGTCGAACCAGCCGTTTTCCAAAGCAAAAAAACCCTGACTGAAAATGACCGTTTTGAACCGCTTGCCCCGCCATTCGATGCCCTCTTCTGTCCGCGAAATGTCAGCGGCATCAAAGGCGGCTTCCACATATAAATTTCGTTGCTGAAAATACCCGCGGCTGGCATCCAGCAAGACCGGCAAATCGATCCAGCCCGATTGTACCACTTCAAGCCCTCCGAAATCCGCATGGATGTAAGCTAGCTCATGCCCCGGGTCGGGCGTGTCGGCGATATAGCGGCGAATGCTCGGGTCGGCCGTTTGGGCATTGTAAGTATTCTGCTCCTCGATCGACCGGAAAGGTCGGTAAATCGGCGTGAGGTGCATTAATTTACACGCAAGTTTTTCTTGCAGGTTTCCGTAAAAGGATTTGGCATAAGGGAAAAGATCGTCGGCCAGCCAGGTCTTGACCAGCTTTTTGCCCGTCAGCGGATTAAAAATACCTGCCGCAACGCGCGAAGACGAAGGCATGGAAGAATCTCCAACGATTTGGAAGCTCTTTCCCAGATCGCACAGGTGCCAGGCAACGGAGGTGCCCCCGATCCCCTGCCCTATGATAAGGTATTCGTAGTCAAATTGCGGCATATCAGGCTTTATTGGCAGCGCGGCGTCTGAGTGATAGCCCGATTTGCTCGTCGGCAAGGCGCACGACTACTTCCACCTGCTCATCGAGGGTCATAAAAGAGTTGTCGATATAAATGGCATCCTCGGCCTGTCGGAGCGGACTTTCGGCACGGTGCGTGTCGATATGGTCACGGGTTCTGAGGTTTTCAAGAATATCGCCCAAATCCACAATATCTCCCTTTTCCATCAGTTCCAACTGGCGGCGCTGCGCGCGGATCAGCGGATCGGCGTTCATGAAAATCTTCAGCTCAGCCTGCGGAAACACGACGGTCCCAATGTCGCGACCATCCATTACAATGCCCTTGGTCTTCCCCATTCGCTGCTGCTGGGCCACCAGCGCGTGCCGCACCTCGGCGATTGCACTTACCTCGCTCACACTTTCGGAAACGTACATTTTCCTGATCTCGTCCTCCACATTCGAACCATTCAGGTACGTATCGTTGCGGCCGAGCTCGGGATGGCGGCGGAATGTGATCTGCACCTTTGATAAGGCGCTTTCTACTTCCTTGGGATTGGTAAGACTTATATGATTTTGGATAAAATACAGAGTAACAGCCCTGTACATCGCGCCGGTGTCGATGTAAGGGTAATTCAATTGCTTGGCAACCAGTTTTGCAGTCGTGGATTTACCACAACTCGAATAACCGTCGATCGCAACGATAATCTTAGGCATACTTTAAGGACAATGTTTGACAGACCGTAAAAATACATCTTTAAAACTCACTCTGCGGCGAGCTTAACAAACAAATGTTCGTCCAGTACCTGGTCATTTTTGATAATGGCCTTGCGGTGAATGGCTTCTAATCTGTAACCGGCCTTTTCGAGCACCCGCATCGAGGCAGGATTCGTTTCAAATACCCCTGCATAGAGACGGGTAATGGTCGTGTTTTCAAAAATCCAGTCGGTCATCTGCACTACGGCCTGGGTGGTAATGTTCAGGCCCCAGTAAGGTTCGCCGAGCCAGTAACCGATCTCAGCATTATTACGGTGGATATCCTCCTGCCGGAGCACGCCTATCCCGCCTGCAAATTCATCATTATAATAGATCGCGCGGTGAAAGCTCTCGCCACTATACCGACCGTTGCAGAAGTCAATCCAGTAGTGGGCGTCGGAGAGTGTATAAGGCGAGGGGAAATTGTCCCTCACCTGTGCTACCACCTTCTTGTTGTTGGCCAGCTGCGCCAGCCTTTCGGCAATATTTCTTGTGAACGGCCTGAGTGTTACCTGATGGTCCATACGAAACTACTGGTCTTCGAGCAGGAAGATCACCATACTGCGCGCTCCGTGCGCGCCGATGACCAGCGATTGCTCAATATCAGCAGTTTTTGACGGACCTGCAATAAAACAGCCCCAGCCCAATGTGTCCTGCAAGCGCACGTAAGCCTGATGCATGTTGTCCACGAGTGCATTACGCGGGATCACAAACGCGAGGTTTTGTGTAATGAACGGCAAAACCCGGTGCGGCAAATATTGGTCGGAAATCCAGACAGCCCCATTCTCGGCCACGCCAAACTCTGCTTGCACGATGGCTATTTCCACGGTTTCCAACTCATGCGGATCGGAAACGTTGAGGCTGAAATCGGCCCAGGCACTCAACGCGGGAATCGTCGTAGCCCGGTTAACTATGCCTTGATATAGTGCTTCCGCTTTCTGCGCAAGCTCTTCCAGGTTTTTAACTACGATTACCTCCGTGTAAATCGCGGCCAGCATTTCGCGGAATTTATCTTCCGTATTTGCAAAATTGCTGGCAAAAGTCGTAACCGCCGGCAAAGCGACTTCCTCCGGTTTGTTTTGCCTGATTTGGCTTAAAATGCTATCTCGTGAGCTCATCATCAATTTTTTCGGTTACGAACATACCAGTCGCGGAAACTTTCCTTTGGCGGCTCAGGGATATCGCGCTGTTTGTACCAGGGGTTCAATGCATTGTTGACCATGAATGGCATGGCGCGCATAACAGTCCGCCCCAGCCTGCCCGACCATTGATAAAACCGCGGCGCGGCAAGCACGGTCGACATCGCACGGATACCTATTTCCTTGCTTTTCGGAACATAGCCCTCCTTTGCAAGTACCTGCCGCCATTTGTAAAGCTGTTCGTGAATATCGATTTTCACAGGGCACACATTCGAGCAGCTACCGCACAATGTGCTTGCAAACGGTAAGTCCGCATTCTTGGTCATATCCAAATTCGGCGCCAGAATAGATCCGATCGGCCCGGCCACGGCATTATGATAACTATGCCCGCCGCTTCTTCTGTAAACCGGGCAGGTATTCATGCAAGCCCCGCAGCGAATACATTTCAATGAATTTCTGAAGTCCTTTCTCCCTAACTGCGTGCTCCGGCCATTATCAACGATTACAATATGCATTTCCTGCCCTTCGCGCGGTTTTTTGAAATGACTGCTGTAAGTGGTGATCGGCTGACCGGTGGCGCTTCTAGCGAGCAGGCGCAGGAAAACGCCCAAATGCTCTTGTTTTGGGATAATTTTCTCAAAACCCATGCAGGCAATATGAATATCGGCCAAATGCGCGCCCATATCAGCATTACCTTCGTTGGTCGATACGACAAAACCGCCCGTTTCGGCCACAGCAAAGTTTACGCCCGTCAGTGCGGCACGTCGGGTCAGGAACTTGTCGCGCAAATGCTGCCGGGCGGCTTCGGTGAGATATTGCGGGTCGGTGGCGCCGGCGTCGGTGCCGAGATGTTCGTGGAAAAGGTCGCCGATATCCTTCTTTTTCAAATGGATCGCCGGAAGTACAATATGGCTTGGCGGTTCGTTACGGAGCTGCACAATGCGTTCGCCGAGGTCGGTATCGATCACTTCGATGCCGTTTTTGCTCAGGAACTCGTTCATATGGCACTCCTCGGTGAGCATCGACTTGCTTTTCACCATCTTGTCGATCTTGTGCTTCTTCAAAAGTCCGAGCACGATCTCGTTATGCTCGGCCGCATTCGCAGCCCAATGCACCTGCACGCCGTTTTCTTTCGCTTTTTGCTCAAAAGAAATCAACAGCTCGTCCAGATGGGCGAGTACATAATGCTTGATTCCCGACGCGGCTTCGCGAAGCTCTTCCCATTCGGGGAGTTGTTTGGATGATTTATCGCGCTTCTGGCGCACGAACCACAGGGTTTCGTCGTGCCAGTTTACGTAAGGTTCGTCTCTGTTGAACACCTCGGAAGCCTCCGCGTGCTCCATTACTGTTTTGGACATAGCTGCCTTAACAATTAGATAATGGTATTTAAAGAAGAATAAGATTTGTACTTTTCACATTCGTTGCATTATTTCAAGTTTGCAGTTTGTTTAATAAACAACTTTTTACAAATCGAAAAAATGCTATTTTCTTGTATTGCAATATCTTATACTTTTGAATCAACAAAGTTTTTCGATCGGGGCATCGGAGTCTGAATTAAGTTCAGTTTAACTTTTTTTAGACATTTAAATATTAACTCCTATGAAAACCAAAAACACTCTTATTATCGCAGCCTTGACAGGCGTGCTACTATCAGGATCGGCATTTGCTGCAAATGCCCAGAACAACTTCGCTACCGCAGACAAAACGGAAAACGCTTCTACCAAGCTGACTGTTCTGCAGGTTAAACCATTGCAATTCCGCGTTTCTTATAATAATCCAATTTCAAAGAATGTAGTCGTTCGTATTCTGGACAACGAGAAGAATGTGCTTTTCTCAGAAAACCGTAAAGTTGAGAACAACTACCTGAAATACTTCGATTTATCAACCCTGATGGACGGTACTTATACGTTCGAAATCACGGATGGTAAAGAGAAGACTGCACAATCGTTTGATATTTTGACTACAACCAGCCGCGTTGTTTCTTCAATTAACTAACAACGGGCACTTCTCAGATTCCATCCCGCGTGACACGTTCTGCGTAGCGCGCATTCAATAAACTTTGTAAGAACCGGGGCTCAGTATGTGGGCTCCGGTTTTGTTTTTTTGATGCCTGCATTTAAAATTTCGGCGATGTGCATTACCTGCACATTGGAATTGCCGCGTTTGAGAATACCCCCCAAATGCATCAGACAACTCATGTCGGAGCCGGTAATGTACTCTGCATTGTGCCTGATATGATCGGCCACGCGATCCTTACCCATTTTCACCGACACCGCTTCCTCACTCACGCAGAACGTCCCGCCAAAACCGCAGCATTCGTCGGTCCGGTCCAGATCGATCAGTTCGATGCCTTTAACCTGTTTCAAAAGCGATACGGGCTTCGAGTACGGCGCCGCATTCAGCTCCGACATTTGGGACAAATACAGCCCGCGCTGCCCGTGGCAACCCTGGTGCAAGCCGACCCGGTGCGGGAACTCGGCTTCAATGCTTTCTATTTTTAAAACATCGGTCAGGAATTCGACCAGTTCGTACACTTTTTTTCTGAGGACTTTGGATTCGTCGGCCTTGTTATCGGCTTTCAAATGGTCCTTAATATGCAGCACACAGCTCCCCGAGGGCGATACTACGTAATCGCAATCTTTGAAAATATCATAAAAAAGATTGTCACACGAGCGAGAGAGGTGTTCGAATCCCGAGTTGGCCATCGGCTGGCCACAGCAGGTCTGGTTCAGCGGAAATGTAACGGTGCAGCCGAGTTTTTCGAGCAATTCGAGCGTAGCGACGCCCACTTGCGGATAAAACTGATCGACATAACAGGGAATAAATAATCCGATCTTCCAATTTGAGTAATTCATTTTCTACCAAAATTCAATGGTGGCCTGAATGGGATAGTGATCAGAAACGTCCGGATAATTCCTGATAACCTTGTAGTTTTTAATGCGAACTCTGTTATTGAGCAAGGCAAAAATGTAATCGAGCCGGTCGCCCGGTAAACCTTCGTTCCAGGTTTGCATTTGTGACCCGTGGGCAGCGTCCTGCCATTTTTTACGGAACGAGAAATAAGGCTGTTCATTCGGTCTCGCCCCCATATCCATTCCTAAAAGCACGGGCTGGACGCTGTTGACGAGCATTTGATTGATGTATGCGGCCTGCAACGCACGGTCCATCACGGAAGCATATTCGAGCCGGGAGTTGCAAAACCGGAAGGTAACCGACCTCGACAGCCTGATCAGCCCGCATTGGAGCACTTTCGGATCGGAGCCGGGCGTCCGCGGCAGGCTGATTATCTGCGTTTTCTCAAACGGCCAATTCGAAAGTATACCCACGCCCTGCGTCCCGTTTTCGGAGGTGTCGGCGACCGCATACGAGTAGTACATGCCCGTCTGCGCGGCGATCTGCCTCAACTGAAACTGCACCTTCCCCTTGTCCGTCAGGCTGTCGACCGCCTGCAATGCCACAAGATCGGGGTCATTTTCCTTAATTATCCTTAATATATCCCTCAGATTCGACTCGTCGTCTACATTAAGGCCATGCCGGATGTTGAAACTCATCAACTTCACTTCCACAGCCTGACGGGGCTGCGATGAAAGCAATGCAAATGATAAAATAAGGATGGATAATGCGTAAAGTAATCTGCTCAACCTGTTCGAATGCTAGTTCATACTACAACCTTTATTCTTAGAGGGCAAATATCTGGTCCATTAATACCCATTTTTCACCGGGTTTCGCAGTGGGTAAAGCCTGCTGGTATTTCCACATGAGCTGCTCCCATTCCTGTACTTTCGGATTGTCGGCATCCATCTGGGATTTTGTTTCAAAACTGAAATCGTCTTCCGTTTCCATGATCATGAAAAGGCGGTTACCTACGCGGTAAATGTCCATCACCGTAATGCCGGCACTGGTAATGCTCTTGTGAATTTCGGGCCGAATCTGTTTGTGATAGCCCTCATACTCCGCAATCATTTGTGGATCGTCAACCAAATCCACCGCAAGACAATATCTTTTCATATTCTTAATTAAATATCGAGGTTGTAAAATCGCCTCGCATTATTCCCCATTACATCGCGCACTTCGTCGTCGGAGAACATGCTCAGGTAATCGGTCAGAATGCCTTTTGCACCTTCGTACTCACCAGCCACGAGGCATACCGGCCAATCGGAGCCGTACATGATCCTCTCCGTACCGAAAGCTTCGAAAACCACATCCAGATAGGGCCTGAAATCGGCTTTTCCCCAATGCTGCCAGTTGGCTTCGGTGACCATACCCGAGACTTTGCAGTGCACATTCGGTAATTCGGCCAGCCGGCGTATGTCCTCGGCCCAGGGTTGCAATTCCTGCGCTTTGATCAAAGGTTTGGCAATATGGTCCAGCACAAAATGCACATTCGGCAACCGTACGGCAAAGTTGTAGGCTTCTTTTAGTTGATTTTGGTAAATCAGGATATCGTAGGTAAAGTCAAACGCTACCAGCTGGCCTACTCCTTTGATAAATTCAGGTTGCAGCAAAAAGCCTTCCGGCTGCCCTTGCGCTACGTGACGGAAACCCTTCAATTTTTCAAACTGAGAATACCTTTCGAGCTGATCGTAAAGATTCACAGTCCGGAGATCAACCCAGCCCACGACACCTCTGACAAAATCGTTGGCCTCCGCCAGATGAAGCAGGAACTCCGTTTCCGAATCCGTTTGGGAAGCCTGCACAGCTACACAGCCATCGACTTTATTGGCCTTCAAAACGGGCCACAGATCCTCGGGTAGAAAATTCCGCCGGATTATCTCCATTTCGGGCGTAATCCACGAATCACGTTCCTCGTCAAATATCCAGAAATGCTGGTGACTGTCGATTACCATATATTAAACCGCCTTCCAGGCAATAGCTTCTTGTTTCTGCGAACCTAGTTTTTCAATACCCAATTCTACCACATCACCTGGTTTCAGGTAAACAGGCGGCTTCATACCTAGTCCTACACCTGCTGGTGTACCGGTCGTGATCACGTCTCCCGGAAGCAAAGTCATGAACTGGCTCAGGTAGCTTACCAGGAAGGGGATCTGGAAAATCATGTCCGATGTATTACTATCCTGGATTTTCTTGCCGTTGAGCACGAGCCACAGGTCAAGGTCGTTGGCATTGCCAACTTCATCGGAAGTTACCAGGTAAGGTCCCAACGGCGCGAAAGTGTCGTTACTTTTACCTTTTACCCATTGTCCGCCACGCTCCATCTGGAACGCCCGTTCCGAATAATCGTTATGAACCGCGTAACCAGCTACGTAATCTAATGCATTAGCCTCGTCGACGTAACTCGTCTTTTTACCAATCACTACTGCCAACTCTACTTCCCAGTCGGTTTTCTCCGAATTTCTCGGGATAATTACCTGGTCGAACGGGCCGCACAATGCAGAAGTTGATTTGAAGAAAATGATCGGCTCCTTCGGAAGTTCCGTCGCACCCGACTCGTAGGCATGTTTGGCATAGTTCATACCAATGCAGACGATCTTAGAAGGACGCGCCACGCAGGAACCGTAGCGGAAACCGTCCTCCACTTTTGGCGCGGAGGCCGCGCTGGTTTCCAGCCAGCTTGCCAGACGGGTTATACCGTCGGTCGCGAAGAATTTCTCGTTATAATCTTCACCAAATGCCGAAACATCCAGCTTCGTACCGTCGGCCAATTCTACGCCCGGCTTTTCATTTTCAAATGCACCAAATCGGAAAAGTTTCATAATGTATCGTTTGGCTTCCGGCGCGCAGCTTTCGGCCTGATTAGGTTATAGGGTTGTATTAATTATTCAATTTTTCAAAACCACCATCGATCAGATAATCACAGCCGGTGATAAAACCTGCTTCGTCCGAGCAGAGGTACAACGCCAGTGCACCAATCTCCTCGGGCTTCGCCATACGGCCAATGGGCTGTGTTTTAGACAGTTTCTCAAACATTTCCTGCTCTTTGCCCGGATAGTTTTTGGATATGAAACCATCCACAAAAGGCGTATGCACGCGGGCAGGCGAAATGCTGTTGCAACGGATATTGTCGGCCAGATAATCGCGGGCGACAGACAATGTCATGGAATAAACCGCCCCTTTTGCAGTAGAATAAGCAAAGCGGTCGGGTATTCCTACTGTTGCTGCAATAGAGGCCATGTTCAAAATCACCCCTCCTCCATTGGATTTCAAGTGGGGAATGGTGGCTGCCAGGCAGTTGTAAACACCTTTTACATTGATATTGATGACCCTGTCAAAATCTATTTCGGCAGTCGTATCCGCCTTGCCGATGTGCGCGATCCCCGCATTGTTGACCAGGATATTGATTGGATGTTGCTCCGCGATGGCATTGATAATGTTGATGACATCCGCTTGCTTGGAGATGTCCAGTGCGTGTGCCTCAGCTTGTCCGCCATCCGCAGTGATTTCATTCACCACCTGATTGGCCAGATCAATATTGAGTTCGAGAATGTGCACGTAAGCACCCTGCTTCGCGAAAGTTTTAGAGATCGCCAATCCGATCCCGCTCGCGCCACCGGTTACCAGTGCTGTTTTTCCTGTTAGATTGAACATAGTTGGTTGGTCTAGCCCCAAGGCCGAAGCCTTGGGTTAATGATAGTTGTGCTTGTTGCTCTTGGACAAAAGATTTTGCTATTGCTCTTCCTTTGCTCTGGGTCCGGGGGATAAAGCCCCCGGCAATGGATTTGACTTCTTACCTGATGCAACGTTGGACCGCTTTTGATTTGCTTCGCAAATTGCCAGCAATCTTACTTTTGCTTTGGGTCCGGGGATAAAGCCCCCAGCAATAGGTTTTATTCCAATACCGTCGGTTTTAACCGACGGAAAAGAACTAGCCGCAGAGCCAGGAATAGCGCTATTATAGTGACACGCCCCTTTTCCAGGGGATAAAATCATCCTGCCCCAGTTGCTGTGCTTTGGTGAGTTCACCACTTGCCACCTTGATCACGTATTCAAGCAGTGCTTCGGCATTTTGCTCGATAGTTTGCGTGCCGTCTACCACCGCTCCGCAGTCGAAATCGATCACGTCGGGCATGCGTTGCGCGAGCGCCGAGTTGGTGGCAACTTTGGCAACCGGGCAAATCGGGTTACCTGTCGGGGTACCGAGGCCGGTGGTGAAAAGGATAATGTTGGCACCTGCTGCCGTCTGGCCGGTAGTTGCTTCCACGTCGTTTCCGGGTGTGCACACGAGGTGCAAACCGGATTCCGTCGCGCGTTCGGTGTAGTTCAAAACGTCGGAAACGTATGCATTACCGCCTTTCTTGGCTGCTCCGGCAGATTTGATCGCGTCGGTGATCAGGCCGTCCTTGATATTACCCGGCGAAGGGTTGAAGGCAAATGCGGAACCTACTGCCTCGGCTTTGCCTGCGTAGTCGCGCATCAATTTTTCAAATTTTGCCGCTTTTTCTTCGGTTACACAGCGGTTAAGGAGCTCCTGCTCTACTCCATTCAATTCCGGAAATTCCGCCAGAAGTGTTTGCCCGCCCAGACCAACGACCAGATCTGAAAGGTGACCAAGTACCGGGTTCGCCGAAATACCTGAGAAACCATCCGAACCACCGCATTTCAGACCTACTGAAAGTTTAGATAACGGCGCGTCGGAGCGTTCAAACTCGTTGATTTTAGTCAAACCCACGAAAGTTTCCTTGATCGCGCCCGACATCAATGAATATTCTGTTCCCTTCTGATGCTCGAATGCAAAGAATGGCTTATTGAAATGTGGGTCACGCTTACGGATTTCGTCTTCTAGTGTTTTCAGCTCCGAGTTCTGGCAGCCGAGGCTCAGCACTGTAATGCCGGCCACATTGGGATGCACTGCATAAGCCGCGAACAACGAGCATAATGTATTGGCATCCAGCCGTGTACCGCCGCAACCACCTTCATGTGTAAGGAATTTGACTCCATCCACGTTCTTGAACGGACGTTCTGGTTTCTTTTTCGCAGCTGCGGGAGCGTCTACAAAAGTTTCGAGGTTTTTAATGGTCCGCATATCGCCCTGCTGGTACAAATGCAGGAATTCCCGCACCTGGTCGCGGTACATATCGGTTTGCGCATAGCCGAGCTCTCGCTCGAATGCGTCCTTCATGATGAGCACGTTGCGGTTCTCGCAAAACACAAGCGGCACAACGAGCCAGTAGTTGTAGGTTCCTACACGGCCGTCTTCGCGGTGGTATCCTTTGAAAGTACGGTTTTGCCAGTGGCTTACGTCCGGCTGGGTGTAAGAATACGGTTTACGGTTCGCGGTACTGTAATCGTGCGCGTCGTGTTTCAGGTTGAATGTCGTGATCGGCTCGCCTTTTTTGATCGGCTGCGTGGCTCGTCCCACGAGCACGCCGTACATAATGATGGCGCCACCGGTGTCAATATCCTCCGTAACGAATTTGTGCTTGGCCGAAACGCCGTATTGAAGATTGTAGAGATTCCCCTCATACGTCACGTCCGCGCCTGCGGGCTGATCGCGCAAGGCCACGATGACATTGTCGGAAGGGTGAACTTTCAGGAATTGGGACGCCATATTAATGTTCAGGTGAATGGTAATCTGGTATATTTCAGTGGTTTTCGGTAAAGCCAAATAGAATATATCAGCAAAACAACAGAATTATTTGAATACTATGAACTCAGACATTAGCAAATTTTTCAACTATATTGGCATATATTTCTCTTTTACGGTTTTAATCATGTAATTATTTGTGAAACCGCAGCTACTTAAAGTACCGAAAGGGCTACAAAAGTCTTTCAGCATCCGCCGTGACGTTGTATTGTACTTCTACAACCGCTGGCATTACCATCCTGAATTAGAGCTTATTCACATTGAACAGGGCTCGGGGACCCAGTTCGTTGGCGATAACATCCGAAATTTCCAAAGCGGGGACCTCCTGCTGATCGGCCCCAACCTCCCGCATTACTGGCGCTGTGATGAAAAGTACTTCCATCGGGGCAGCCAGCTTTATGCACAGGCTACTGTCGTCCATTTTTCGGAAGATATTTTTGGAAAAACCTTCCTCGCACTGCCCGAAAACAAGGCCATTCACGATTTGCTCGTCAAAGCCCGGCTTGGCATGAAGATACTCGGCGAAGGGACCGACAAAGTAAAAACGCTGCTCCGCGAGCTCCTCAACCAGACCAACGGCAACCCGATCATCTCGTTAATGCAAATACTCGAAACACTGGCGCATTGCGAGGAGATCAACCTGCTTTCCAACACGCAGTACCAGAACGAGTACGACCAGTACGACACCGACCGCATCAACCATATCTACCAATACTCGATCTCCAATTTCCAGAAGAAGATCTCGATTGAAGAAATCGCCGAAGTCGCCAACATCAGCCCGCATTCATTTTGCAGGTATTTCAAAAGCCGTAGCCGCAAAACCTACTCGCAGTTTCTGCTGGAACTCAGGATCGGGCATGCTTGTAAACTGCTTTCCGAAAACCGCATTTCCGTTGCGCAGGTTTGTTTCGAAAGCGGCTTCAACAACTTTGCCAACTTCAACAAATATTTCAAACTCCACACCGGCAAGAGTCCGATGCAATACCAAAAGGAATTCCGGAAAATCCCTATTTCAGGCCATCTGCCCACTTTTAACACAGCATTATGAAAGCCAACCTGGTCAATATCTTCGAAAAGATCATCCACGAAGCTGAAATCCATATCACCGGAAAGCATATTTCAAAAATCGAGGTTACCGGTCCGGAGAACCCTGCATTACCTTATATATTACCGGGCTTCACGGATGCACACGTGCATGTGGAAAGCTCGATGCTCACGCCCGCGCAGTTTGCCAGACTGGCGGTGGTACATGGGACGATCGCGACGGTGTCCGACCCGCACGAAATTGCAAATGTGCTGGGCGTCGAAGGCGTGCATTTCATGATCGAAGACGGTAAGCGCGTTCCCTTCAAGTTCTGCTTCGGCGCTCCCTCGTGCGTACCCGCGACGGTTTTTGAAACCGCAGGTGCCACCGTGGACGCGGAGCAAGTGGGCCAGTTGCTTGCCAGTGATGATATAGGTTATCTGGCGGAAGTGATGAATTTTCCAGGGGTTTTGAACGAAGACCCCGACATGACAGCAAAGCTCAACTGGGCGAAACATTTCAATAAGGTAATAGATGGCCATGCCCCAGGCCTGCGCGGCGCGGCGGCAAAGCGATATGCCGGTTACGGAATTAGTACCGACCATGAATGCTTTACCTACGCGGAAGCGCGCGAAAAAATTGATTATGGTGTCAAAATCCTGATCCGCGAGGGTAGCGCAGCCCGGAATTTCGATGCGCTGATCCCGCTCGTAGACGAGTTTCCCGACCGCGTTATGTTCTGTTCCGACGACAAACATCCCAACAACCTCGTCGAAGGACATATTAATGTACTCGTGAAACGTGCGCTGGCGCTCGGTTACGACCTTTGGAATGTGCTCCAAGCTGCCTGCATTAATCCCGTGATCCATTACAGTCTGAATGTAGGGTTGCTGCGCGAAGGCGATGCTGCCGATTTTATCGTCGTCGATAATACAAGCTCATTCAACATTCTCGAAACCTGGATTGACGGCGGGCTGGTCGCGAAACGGGGCGCGTCATTCATAACTGATTTGCGCAGTGAACATCCCAACCATTTTGCATGCGGACTGAAAACCGCGGCGGATTTTAAATATCCTGTAAAAAAGTCCGAAACGCAGATCAGGGTGATCGAGACTTTGGATGGTCAATTGGTTACAAATGAATGGATAACGGACGCAAAAATTATTCACGGCGCAATAGTACCTGACCTCGATAAGGACGTATTAAAAATAGTGGTGGTAAATCGCTATTCGGCGGCTCCGGTGGCCGCCCGCCCGGCAGTTGCATTCATCCGCAATTTCGGATTGAAGCAGGGCGCGCTGGCCTCGTCGGTCGCGCACGATTCGCATAATATAATTGCTATCGGATGCGACGACGAGAGTATTGCCCGGGCTGTGAACCTGATCATCGGGGCGAAGGGGGGCGTGTCGGCCGTAGGTGGCGGAGAGGAGCACTTGCTGGAACTGCCCATCGCCGGATTAATGACCGATCAGGACGGTTACCAAGTGGCTGAAAGTTACATAAAAGTCGATCATTTTGTAAAAGAAGTGCTCGGATCGACCTTAAAATCACCATTTATGTCGCTGTCGTTCATGGCATTACTGGTGATACCCTCGCTGAAACTGAGCGATAAGGGGCTTTTTGACGGGGAAAATTTCAAGTTTACCATGCCAAGTTTATAAAACCCGGGTGTTTTCAGGAAATAGCATCATTAACCTTTGAAATATAATTTTATGACGAAAATATTTTTAAAATATGTTTTTTTATAAATATATTTACAAGTGTAATAATGACATTATTCACAATCATTCCTAACCCCAATTCCAAATCCTTTCCAAACAATGGCTCACCTACGCTACAAGCAAGAAGAAGAACTATGCTTTTGGGATCAGTTCAGAAAAGGCGATGAAAATGCCTACGCATGCCTCTACCGCTCTTACGTTCACATTCTTTACCAGTACTGTTCGCAATTCACGATCGACAAGCCTCTTATCAAGGATTGTATCCACGATTTGTTTGTAGAATTATGGAGAAACCGCATGACGCTCGGTGACACCACTTCGGTTCGCTTTTACCTGATGGCTTCCATCAAACGCAAATTGGTCCGCCATTTGAATGCACAGCAAAAGCATACCAGCAACGAGGATATCCCGGTTGAATACTGGCATATCAATACCCCTTCCCACGAGAACCATCTTATTTCTGAAGAAGAGTTCGAATCCACCAACCAGCACCTGAATGTGGCCATCAACGGCCTGCCACGCCGCCAGCGCGAGGCTATCTTCCTCAAATTTTACATGAACCTCAACAATCACGAGATCGCAGATTTGATGAAAATAAATATACAATCAGTCTATAACCTGGTTTTTGGCGCATTGGGCAACCTCAAAAAGCAAATGACGCTCGACAGGCTGACCTTTTGATAGCAACCTGTTTAAACGTTTAAATAATACCTTTGAAAGCGTGGCGAACTCTGCCACGCTTTTTTTGTGTTAAATTAATCTTACATTGACAAGCTAAATTCCGACACTTCACCCATGAACATGAATACCACGCCCCTCGCCGAACGTCTCCGCCCGCGGACACTCGACGATTTTGTGGGGCAGGAAAAACTACTCGGCCCGAAAGGGCCGCTGCGACGGGCCATATTGCAGAATGCTATTCCTTCGATGATCTTCTGGGGGCCGCCCGGCGTGGGCAAAACGACCCTCGCATTACTCATAGCGGAAACCACAAAACGGCAGTTCTACAACCTCAGCGCCATCAGCTCCGGCGTGAAAGATTTGCGTGAAGTGCTTGCGCGGCCTTCGGGCCTGTTTCCGGCAATCCTTTTCATAGACGAAATACACCGCTACAACAAAAGCCAGCAGGACGCATTGCTAGGCGCGGTGGAAAAAGGACAAGTAACACTGATTGGTGCAACGACCGAAAACCCTTCGTTTGAAATAAACTCCGCATTGCTTTCGCGCTGCCAGGTGTATATTCTGGAAGCATTTGGTGAAAAAGAGCTGAAAGACCTCATTGCCCGCGCATTGGAAAAAGATCCGTGGCTGAAAGAAAAGAATATCAAATTCAAATCCTATGATGCATTAATGCGCCTTTCCGGTGGCGATGGGCGCAAGTTGCTGAACCTGCTGGAACTGGTGGTACTGGGCAAAGGCGACGCTAAAAAGATTGAAATCACCGACGAATGGGTCACCGAGGTGGCGCAGCAGAACATTGCGCGGTACGACAAATCGGGTGAGCAGCATTATGATATTATTTCGGCATTCATCAAATCACTTCGTGGCAGCGACCCCAACGGGGCGGTTTACTGGATGGCGCGGATGATCGTAGCGGGGGAAGATCCCTCGTTCATTGCCCGCAGGATGCTGATCATGGCTTCTGAAGACATTGGGAATGCCAATCCGACGGCGATGATCATGGCGAATGCCTGCATGCAGGCGGTGAACGTAATTGGCTACCCCGAATGCCGCATTATTCTTTCGCAAACGGCCGTGTACCTCGCCACTTCGCCCAAAAGCAATGCGAGCTACATGGCGATCGGCGATGCCATCGAGGCCGCTACACGCACCGCGCACCTGCCCGTGCCGTTGCATCTGCGTAATGCGCCTACGAAGTTGATGAAGCAGATCGGTTATGGAAAAGACTACAAGTATTCACACGATTTTGAAGGCAATTTCGCAAAACAGGATTTTCTGCCCGACGAGTTGAAGGGTACCAGGTTCTTCGAGCCGGGAAGAAATGCGCGTGAAGAAGAGATTCGAAAAAAGATGCAATTTTGGTGGGGTGACTGGTACGGTTACTGATCGTCACGCTGTTTAAGTTTTTCCTTAAACTTCTCGAAAGAAAGGTCCGGCGTGGGAACGTCCGGCGTGGAAACGTCCCGCGTACCCTGTTCCTCGGTTCGGGCTATGCCTTTCAGGTCGACTTCCAGCTTTTTTGCGAGCTTTTTCAAATTTTCGGTCGTTTCCATCCGGTCCACATAATCAGACAGCGGCTCCTGGCTCTTGTGATCGTTATCCGGGACGGTTGAGTCAGCGTGTAACTGTTCCATAGGTTGAGTCGTGAAAGCATATTCGCCGGCGGTCGGTGACAAGCCGCGTAAGTTATGCGATTGTAAAAGAGCAAACTTTCCGGAACATTGCAAGGAAAGTCAACATAAAATGTACCTAATACCATTAACTTACCAAAAATGTCGAACCAACCTACTATGATTCCTGAAAGCATTCCTCTGATTGACAGACAACTGCTGATAAACCAGTGCAGGATCCTCTCCATCATTGGTGACGAAAAAGAACGCGATCTCTGCGAAAAACGGATTGAAATACTGGAAAAAGGCTATACAGGACTCTATCCCAAAGTATTTAACAACTTGTACGAGGAAGTACCGATGAGCGTCTACAACGAGATTTCCGATATCATGAAGATGTACAGCCGTATCAACGATTCCATTCGGCTGCTCCCGGAATCGGACAAAGAGTTACTTGATCTGGCTTCACTGGAATTCGAAGGATTCGATCAGGATAGCGGTATGCATTATTATATGATGTCGTACCTGGTCGACCGAATGGACGAGCACGGTGACTACAAAGGGCGTGAATTGAAGTCACACAAAAGTGATTCACTGATTAAATATAACCGGATGCTTTCGGTATATTTTGACTATGAAAATGCCCAAAAGCAGCAATATTCGGCGCTTGATTTGCAAAAATTTATCGACCAGGTAAGGACGATAGTGCTTGATACTCAACAGTAATACGCGATCGCTTACCGAATAGTAAGTACATGCTATCTAACGGCTACAAAAAATATTATTTCCTAAACAAAAAACAATGTTTTGAATAAAGAAATCATTAAGTTTGTATCGAAAACCCGTGAAAAGGTTTTCAATAACGTTGAGTAAAATCAGACATCCCGGTTACCTTGTAATTGGGATGTTTTTTTATGCCCCTACCTTAATGCAGATGTATTTTTCTAAGCCTGTTAGCGTTGCGTTTGAGAAACAAACGTTCGCTGATTGAATAGTGGGTATGCGCGCTCTTCCTGTTCAGATCCAGAACCAGCCAGAACCCGCCTGCCGCCGCGCCGAAAAGGGCTATGATAACCAGCATCGGTGCAATGTTGTAGATATTTTGAAGTAACTGTGCCATAGTATCCGCTGTTAGTCAGGTTTGGCGGATATACATAAATAATCGTACCAGCACAGTACATTCCCCAACCGCTACTTCCTAGCGCTGAGCACTTTCGCGTCACAGCCCACCACCGCATTGTTGACATAGCCGACGCTTAGACCTGAGACTTTCGTGGTTTTCCCTGCCGGGAGCGGCGTTTTGATGGTGACAATCTTCGAGGTTAAGACAGCCTGTACGTCATTGAGGTATTTAAACTCCACTTCCACACTTTTCACGGGCGTGGCCGAGGTGTTTTCGAGCTCCATCGTATGGATGGCGAGACCACCCACCGGATGCCATTCGTTGGTCGTGATATTTATTTTGGCTGCAAGCTCCTCACCCGATCTCCCCACTCCTGCTTGCAAAGAGTCCCCGGAACTCAGCACCTTTGTTTCCGTTTTCACCACTTCCTGCTTTTTCAGGAAGTCGAACTGTTTATAGTAGTAAAGAATGTAAATGAAGGCACAAACCGGAATAATCGCACTGGCCCATTTTAATACCGGAATAAGGACCTTTCTGAACTTGCTCTTTTTACCTCTTTTGCTGGGCATAATAAAACTAACGTTGGTAGTCGGGATACTTTAAAAGCTCAAATATACCGCTCTACCGTTTTAAAAAAAGTACTTGCCGCTCCTTTTTGAAGCACAACATATAAAAAACAAACCGCTGACTTTTGGCCAGCGGTTTGCCCGTGTATCGTGTGGACAGGACTACTGTCTTACAAATCTCTGAGAGCTTATAGTACCGTCGGTATGTGTCACCTGGACCACATATGCACCAGCTACAAGATTACGTGTGCTGATACCCGAGAGCAATGCGTTGGAAGCTTCGAAAACGACTTTACCAGAGGCATTTACCACCTTCACCAGACTCACTTTGCTCCAATCACCCACATTGAGTGTCAGGCTTTGCGAAGCGCTTACAGGGTTAGGGTAAGCCAATGCGAGCGCTTTGAAGTTCAGGTTTTCGATGCTGCTGTAAGAGTACGTTTCGTCGAGATCCACCATTTTCAGACGGTAGAGGTTCTGGCCTCTCAGCGGAGTTGCGTCCACGAATGAATAGTATTGATTCACGGTGCTCTCTTTGTGAGAAGCTAATGAACCGATCTTCGCCCAGTTTTTACCGTTCTGGCTGCGTTCGATATCAAAACGGTCGCTGTTGGTTTCTTCCGAAGTAGACCACGACAAAGAGGCTGTTTGGCCTTCCGCCAGGGCCTTGAAGCTAATCAGGGTTACTGGCAACGCTTTTTCGATCAACATTGTGAAAGATGCAACCGCGGTTTGGCCGAACTGGTTGGTGGCCTGTACGTCGAACGTATAAGTACCGTCTTGTCCGGTAGCAGGAGTACCTGCGAAATTACCGTCAGGATTAAGCGTAATAGTGTTTGGCAACGTACCGGCCAGAGTACGACCACCAGGTGCCGACACCTCGAACAAGGCATAAGTGAACTCCGTAGGCAAGCCGCACTGGATGCTGAAACTTGGTATATCGTTGGTTTCTGCTTCAAATAGATTGGATGCTACCGGATCGAGCACACGGCCAGCGCTTACTGTTCCACCTGTAAACGTTACAGGAGGGCGTGAGCTCAATTCGTGAATGCGCAAACCGTTAAATACCCCCGCAGTTGCAGTCGCCGTGATTACAATTCTGTCGAAGCTGCCACCCGGAACAAAGGACAACGTCACCAGATTGTTGTTCTCAAAAGGCGTGAGTAAGTTCAAACTCAACAGACCTCCACCTACGTTCTGCGTACTAACGAGCGTTGTGCCTAGATAGGCCCGGATATTAATGTTATTCAATAATGCCAAGTTTAAAAGTCCCCCTGGTCTGGAAATCGTCGCCAGAACCTGGTTCGTACCTGGCGATGGTGTGCCGAGGTAAACAGTTTGCGAAACTGACGATGCAACCCCTACGGTACCATTTTGCAAAAAGGCATAGTTGGTTGGCGTTACAACGCCGTCGATCGCCTTTTCAGGGTCTTGCAATGGATTGACCAACGAAAGATCGATACCCGTTGCATTCGGGTCGACGCCGGCAAAGGCGAATCCTGCCGCCTCGCATGGCGTGAACACCTGATTCGCATAAGTGGAAATAGCATCCACATCCATGTGAACCGTACCAATCGCTACCCCAAGGATTCCTGTAAAACCGGAGAAGTTCAGTCGGACGGTTACAGCATTATAACTTGCGGTCGACGTAACGGCCAGGTATAGATTGTTGTCCTTATCTTTCACTAATTCAGCCGATGCAGTACCCGCGTTGGTTGTCGTAACGATACCATCAGCTTGAAGAATTCCCAGCAAATTCACCAGACTTCCCAGATCCAGAGAAAGCCCTTCGGCAACTGGTGCTTTTATTTTCACATAAGATTTCTGGCCCGCCGCAACATTCGCAGGCAAGTTTAGCGTCACGCTGGCCCAGCTCGCATACGTTACAACTGCAATTTTCAATCCAGAAGCATTGAGCCTTCCGTATTTCCCGTCTGGGGCACCGGTAACGCTGTCGATTTTTGTTACGGAAGCGGGTGCGAGGTTACTGGAGGTAGCACTGCTTGCTGACGTGGCATGTTCTGCCGCAAACGATAGCTGCGAAGATAGCACTGTCGCGGCAAGCACAGCGGCGACCTTCAGCGCACTGAGTTTTCTAATTAAAGAGCCGATAGAACTTTTCATAATGATAGAAATTTTAGAATAGTAACAAATCGTTATGTGAATAAAGGAACATAAATACTTGACAATCAATTAGTTATAGTCAAACCAAAAATTCCGGAAACCCGCCGGCATGATTAATTCCTGAGTGGTGCCCCATTAGCGCGTTCGCTTACATATATACGCGAACACTCCCGACGGACTTCTGTGAAGGTTTCATTTAACGAATAACCGGGTGCCGGTCAAGAGAGATGAGTAAAAGTTTTTCTGTTACCGTACTATTAAAATTGGTTTAAATATGTTGATGAATGATGAAAGTACGTCAAATTTAGCAGGTTAACTAGTTATACTATTTTACTCAATGTAGATAGTACTTATTTGCAAATGTATTTATAAATGGATCAAAATAAACCCACATATTATTAGTATGAATATACCCCCCAAAAATTAGGGTAGTAAAATTAATTTTATCCACATAATAGTTGTAAATTCACCCAGGGTAGTCGCCGAAAAATAATCCATGCTTGACGTTTAATGGTAATTTTCAGCACTTTCCGAGTATTTAGCACAGCACGATCCACTCTATCACACAACGGCGCATATGCCCCTGTTCCTTTGTTCATTACCCTAAAAAGCATGCTGGTGTAATTGTACAAAACAGGGCTCTTAAACTAGCCGTACAACCGTAAAAGTAATTCTATGAACATAGTTTTAGTCGACGAACAACTTCTTTTAGCCGATGCCCTCCAAAGCCTTCTGAGAATGTTGCCTGAAGTGCAAGCCGTGGAAACCTACATTGACGGCAAGCATTTTCTGAGTGAAAGAAGCACTACTCCGCCTGATATCCTCGTCATGGATCTCGCCCTGAACGGGCTGAACGGACTCGAACTGCTGGACGTCTGCCGTTCGACGCTACCCAGGGAAATGAAAGTGATCGTGCTATCGACAGTGACCGACGTGCAAACAATCAAACACACGGTCAGGAGGGGCGCCAATGGCTTCCTTTCCAAATCTACGCCCTTCGAAGAATTCAAGGAATCCATTTTCCAGGTTGCGCTGGGCAAGCAGTATATTAGCCGAGGCATTCGCGACAGCTTGATTAACAGCGTATTTACAGAAGAAGAAGTTGTAATGCACCTTTCCCCTCGCGAAAAGGAAGTACTGCAAAAGGTTTGTGGCGGCCATACGATCAAGGAAATCGCCTACGAATTGAAACTGAGCGCCCATACCGTTCAGTATTACCACCGCAGCGTGATGGACAAACTCAAAGTCCGGCGCACCACCGACCTCATCGTATATGCTATGCAGCACGGCCTCTATATCCCGTAGGCCGGGCCTTACCCGGCCTACGGCCGCTATTTATGGACGGCCCGTGAGTCGTCCATAGAAGTCCGGAAGGGGATTTAGAGCGGTATTCTTCCGTTGGTGCCAGTAAGGATACACAGGTGATTTTTCACTCGCTTCATCCAAACGTTTTACCTGTTCCAAAGTCAGGTTCCAGCCAACCGCGCCCAGATTTTGCTTCAATTGCTCCTCATTGCGCGCGCCTATCACAATGTTACTCACCGTAGGCCGTTGCAAAAGCCAGTTCAGCGCCACCTGTGCAACGGTTTTTTCAGTCTCGGCCGCCACTTCGTCCAGCACGTCGATCAGGTTAAAGAAGAAGTCCTCGGGTATGGCAGGCCCCTCGCCGCCGCCTTGCGCAATACGCCCCTCGGGCGGAAGCGGCTGGTTTCTGCGGTATTTACCTCCCAGGCGGCCAGCCGATAGCGGGCTCCAAACGATCGTACCCACCTTCTGGTCGACGCCGAGAGGCATCAGTTCCCATTCGAACTCCCTGCTCAGCAACGAATAATGCGCCTGGTGGGCAATGTATTTCGCCCAGCCGTACCGTTCCGAAACTGAAAGAGACTTCATCAGATGCCAGCCCGAAAAGTTGGAACAGGCAATGTACCGCACCTTTCCGTCGCGAATCAGGTCGTTCAATGCACTGAGCGTTTCTTCAACGGGCGTCGTGCCGTCGAAGCCATGCATATGGTAAACGTCGATATAATCTGTTTGCAGCCTGCGCAAACTATCCTCGCAGGCCTTGATCAGGTGGAAACGGCCGGAGCCCGATTGGTTGGGCTTGTCGCCCATTCGGAACGTAGCTTTTGTGGAAAGAATGATCTTGTCACGCAGTCCGATAAGTGCTTTCCCCAGGATTTCTTCAGACAGGCCCTGCGAATATACATTAGCTGTATCGAAGAAATTGAGGCCCGCATCCATGCACAAGCCTACTAGCCTTGCCGCCTCGTCCACTTGTGTATTGCCCCAGGCCTTGAAGAAATCGCCGGTGCCGCCGAAAGTACCAGTTCCGAAACTAAGTACCGGCACCTTCAAGCCCGATCCTCCCAGTTGTCTGTATTCCATTTGCGTCTATGTTAAAAATGAACAGACCGAATTAAGGGATAAAATCCTCAAACATCAAGTCAGAAACGGTATTTGGGGCGCGGTCAGTACATAAAAAAGGCCGGACGTATCCGGCCCTTTGCCTCAATCGTACAATCAGGAATCCGCCAGTCTCCCCAAATTGCCACAATCTCCGCAGTTCGTCTAGTTAGGTTATCTATACACTATGAAATTGTACTTTCTCTTTCATGTTTAGCTTCAAAAAAATATCTTCCCTGAAATTTCAGGGAAGATATCTGCATTATTTACTCAACGTTCCTCTATTACTTAACCTTCAAACCGCGCAACAGAAGCTCTAAATTGCTGTTGACTAGCCCCCAGTTTAATAATATGATTCAAATATCATCACTAGCATCGGACCTCACGAAATCTGATGTGCAAATGGTATTTTTGAGTGAATATTCGGAAAAAAGGGGCTGTTTTGATGCCCAAATCCGCCGTCTTAATTATCTTTAAAAGATATTTTTTATAGCTATTTGAATTTCCTGACTTAATAACCTAACCATGAACCGTAGAGAAGCTGTTCAAAGAATAACCTTCCTGCTTGGCGGCGCGATTTCTGCCCCGCTAATGGCCGGCATTGCAGGCGAACGTCTGAATTTCGGCCCGTCCCTCGCCGTGTCCGATCAGCAGGAAGCCCTGCTCGCAGAAGTTGCTGATGTGATTATCCCTACTACCGGCACACCAGGCGCCAAAGCAGCCGGGGCCGAGAAATTTATCGTGCGCGTCATGCGCGATTGCTATGTGATGGAAGATCAGAAAAAATTCTACGATGGTCTTGCCAAAGTAGATGCACTCGCTAAAGAAACCTATTCCAAAGACTTCGCCGCCCTGGACGCCACTCAGAAGAACGACATCATTAAAAAGACCACTGTTTCCGATAAGCCTTTTTTCCTGCAAATGAAAGGACTGACCGTCACCGGCTATTTTACCTCTGAAATCGGGGCAACACAGGCACTCGACTACCTGCCGATCCCCGGCCGGTTCGAAGGCAGCTGGCCCATGCCCAAAGGACAAAAAAGCTGGGCACTTTAATCCGGAAACATTCATAGGGATAGCACCAGGCTATGCATGACCTCCTGGCTACTCCTGACAATACCAAACTCTTTAAGAAAAATGGCGAACCTTAATATTGACGCAAAAAAAGATATCACTTACGACGCCATCGTGATAGGCTCCGGAGTTTCCGGCGGCTGGGCGGCGAAAGAACTGACCGAAAAAGGCCTGAAAGTGCTTATGCTCGAAAAGGGCAAGAACCTCGAACACGTTACAGGCTATGAAAATGCATTGAAGGCTCCCTGGGAGACCCAATACAATGGCCGCCTGACGGTCAAACAAAAGGAAACACACCCGTTCCTGTCACGCGATTATCCGTACAACGAAATGACTGAGAAGTACTGGATGAACGACATGGACCAGCCTTACGAAGAAAAAAAGCGTTTCGACTGGTTCCGCCCCAATATCGTAGGCGGAAAATCCATCATGTGGGGACGGCAGTCATACCGTTTAAGCGACCTCGATTTTGAAGCCAACCTCAAAGACGGCATCGCAGTCGATTGGCCGATCCGCTACAAAGACATTGCCCCCTGGTATTCTTACGTTGAAAAACACGTAGGTATTTCCGGTGAAAAACTGGGACTGCCGCAGTTGCCCGACAGCGATTTCATCCCGCCGATGGAAATGTATCATGTTGAAAAAGAAGTGCGCAAGCGGCTTGAAAAGGAATTCCCTGGCCGCACCATGACCATCGGGCGCGTCGCTAACCTTTCGCAACCCACAAAAATCCAGCTCGACGGCGGCCGCGGACCTTGCCAGTACCGCAACCGTTGTTCTTATGGCTGCCCTTACGGCGCCTATTTCAGCACCCAGTCGTCGACATTGCCACCTGCAATGAAAACCGGCCGGCTCACGCTCCGTCCCGATTCGGTTGTTCGCGAGATTATTTACGACGGCAAGAAACAAGGCGGGCGTGCTACCGGCGTGCGCGTGATCGATTCGGTAACCTTGCAGGAACGCGAGTTTTTTGCAAACATCATATTCGTATGTGCGAGCGCATTGGCGTCGACGGCATTGCTCCTCAACTCTACTTCCGATCGTTTCCCGAACGGCATGGGCAACGACTCAGGCGAGCTGGGCCATAACCTGATGGACCATCACTTCCGCACGGGCGCAAGCGGTACCTGGGAAGGCGACCTCGACAAATACTACTTCGGCCGCCGCGCGAACGGAATATATGTACCACGTTATCGCAACATTGGCTCCGACAAACGTGATTACCTGCGCGGCTTCGGTTACCAGGGTGGTGGTGGCCGCCAGGGCTGGCAGCGTAATGTGGCCGAACTCGCATTCGGCGCGGATTTCAAAGAAGAACTGACAACGCCGGGCAACTGGACAATGGGGTTCGGAGGTTTCGGCGAGACATTGCCTTACCACGAAAACCGCATGTACCTCAATAAGGATAATAAGGACAAATTCGGAATACCGGCAGTGGTGTTCGACGCAGACCTTCGCGAAAACGAGAAGAAAATGCGTAAGGATATGATGAACGACGCGGCTGAAATGCTCGAAAAGTCGGGCGTCAAAAATGTCCGGACCTACGATAATGGCTCATACCTGGGTATGGCAATCCACGAAATGGGTACCGCGCGCATGGGACGCGATCCCAAAACGTCGGTATTGAACGGAAACAACCAGCTCCACGCGGTGAAAAACGTATTCGTTACGGACGGCGCGGCAATGACTTCGGCCTCGTGCGTGAACCCGTCGCTCACCTATATGGCGCTTACTGCGCGAGCCGTAGATTTCGCCGTCAAGGAATCAAAAAAGAAAAGCATCTGATGGTAATTACCGAGGCCAGGTCGCAAAACCTGGCCTCTCTTTTTTTAGAGCAAGCGCATAACAGTTTGCAAAAAAGCTTTGCTATTTTTTGCAATATTTTGCAATTTTCTGCAAAACTATATTTCTTTGCACAAAATTCACACCGACATTAATGGAAGAGAAACTGAGGATCAGCGCAGCCAGAAGGGCAACCTTATTGATATTTCTTGTTTGCGGCATCGGGCTGTCCTGCTGGGCACCTATGGTACCTTTTGCCAAAATCAAACTCGGCCTTAACGACGCCGACCTTGGCGTCGTGCTGCTTGCCTTGGGTGCGGGTGCCATTCTTACGATGCCGCTTACCGGCCTGCTGATCAATAAATATGGCAGCCGCACGGTAGCAATTGTTTCGGCGCTTGTGATTGCCTCTCTCCTGCCGCTTCTCCTGCTTGCCAGCTCGCCCTACCAACTCGCGGCGGCATTGTTCGTGTTTGGTGCAGGAATCGGGTCTATTGATGTCTCCATGAATGCGCAGGCCGTGGTGGTGCAGGAACGGCACGGGAGCCATATCATGTCTTCTTTCCACGGGATGTTCAGCCTGGGCGGGCTCATCGGTTCGATAGGCCTTGGCTTCCTGATCAAGGCAGGGCTTTCACCAACCTACGCCGCGGTGGCGATTTCTGCATTGCTGGTATTTATCACCGTAACGCAGTCGCGGTACCTGCTGCCGCATTCGGAAGAAGCGAAAATGGATGGAACCAGCTTCGTACTGCCCAAGGGACCGGTTATACTGCTGGGTATTATGTGCTTCATTCTTTTCCTAGCCGAAGGTTCACTGTTGGATTGGAGCGCAGTTTTCCTGCAATTTTCGCGCGGTTTCGACCCTTCATTCTCCGGACTCGGCTATGCGGCATTTTCAGTGGCAATGGCCATCATGCGGCTTACCGGCGACGGTATCATCCATCGGCTGGGACCTGCGAAAGTGGTGTTTTACGGCACCATGCTTGCCGGTGCCGGGTTCCTCGTTGCGGTCATGATCCCTTCCGCCATCGCAGCACTGGTTGGTTTCGTCATGGTGGGACTGGGCGCTGCCAATGTGGTACCTATATTTTTCACCGCCGCGGGGCGGATTCCGAATATTCCACCGTCCATCGCATTGTCGGCAGTGACCATTCTGGGTTATTCCGGCCAGCTCGCAGGGCCTGCGGTGATTGGCGTACTTGCCGAAATCACCTCGCTGTCGTGGGCCCTCGGATTAGTTGGCTTACTGCTGTTCTTCGTCGCATTCGGCTACAAGCACCGCGATTAGAATGCCTCGCCTGTAAAGAGGTAAAAGCCGGGTCCGTCCCTCGTAAAACCCACATCCAGCCGCAGATAAATGTCTTTTTTGCGAAATAACAAATAACGGAGTCCCACGCCGCCCGAAAGTCTCGCGCGTGCAGGTACGAGCGAACTGATTTTAGGCCCTACGACCGCCGCTCCCGCAAATACCACGCCACCAAACCGCTTGCTGAATCCGAAAGGCAACCAACGATGCTCCACCTGCGTGGCCAGCATATTCTTGTCGCGGTACCGGCCATAATAATAGCCGCGCATGATCATTTCGCCACCCATCAGTGCCATTTGATTGAATGGCACATTGCCCGTGAAAAAGTTACCGTAAATCTGCCAGGCGAGCACGTTACGCCGGGTCAGCGGGTGCGAACTGCGTACGTCCAGGTTAAACCCCTGGAAGTTGTAGTGGCTGCCTACCGATTGATTGTATTTCAAAAAAGACAATTCCCCGAAAAGGCCCTTACGGACATTGAGCACATTATGCCGGTTATCGTAAACCAGTGCGGCTCCCAGCCCGATGTTCCGGGTGCCGTCGCTCCCGGCTGGCTCGTCGTAAAAATGGTCATCGGGCTGCCTGAACTCCGCATTATAAAGTTGCTGATAATCGATTTCAGGTCCTATGAAAAAGTTGGGCATGACCCGCCGTAAAACCCGCTGCCGGAAGAGCAGATAATTGGCGTCGATCAACGCCGGTTCTTTATCCGGTGTGGTATGCCCTATTCCATAATATAACAATGGAAAACGCTGAAAACGCGTCCTTCCGAGGAAGAACCACTTGTCCTTATCACCATAGATCGCATTATCAAGCCAAATGCCGTACTGCCCTTCCAGTGTTACGAATGTAAATGCCGCTACCTCGCTCAGTCGGTTCAGGGTATCGCCTTTGGCCTGGAAAAGAAGGAGTGACGACAGCCCGATTTCAAGGCTGGTTTCCGGGGCATAACCCAATGTCGGGTATATGCGAAAACTGGACTTCCCTTCGCCGGTCGTGTCTGAAATCGTCTTTTGTACAAATCGTTTGAACCACCCGTTCTGCGCAGACACATGCGTAGCCCGCACGGTCACGATCAGGGCCAGCATGAAAACATATCTTCCGCTCAATATGCTACTGTGTTAGTTGAGAGTTTTATTTCAACCATTTATTAAAAAAATCAATCCGCGGGCATCAAGTAGATGCGGCGCAACCCGTCTCTTTTCCTTCAAACCATTAATTACGGAATGAGAACCCGCATTTTGCTCCTTTATCTTTTTTTTAATACCAGCTGTCTTCTGGCACAAAACAAACCGGAACTCTGGTGGAAGAGAAACAATCTGAGAGTTATCCAGATGAACCTTCCAGCCTACGAGGCCGCTACGATCAACGCCGATTCCATTGTGACCGACCTCGTTGCCTGCTCCGCTAACACACTACTGATCAATGCGGGGGGCATTATGGCTTTCTATCCTACCAAACTCGATTTTCATTACCGGAACCCATACCTCAAAGACAATAATGTACTAGCCGACGTAATCCGCAAGTGCCATGAGAAGGGGATTAAAGTAATCGTCCGCTTCGATTTCAGTCGCGTGAACGAGCGCATTTTTAAGGCACATCCCGACTGGTGCTACATTTCCCCAAAGGGCGAACGGATTATCAACACGGATATGTATGTCGTGTCAATCAACGCGCCATATGTCCAGGAAAAGGCGTTCAGGATCATCGAAGAAGTGATCGACACTTTTCCGATCGACGGAATTTTCCTGAATATGCCCGGTTACCAGGTTAATAATCCCTATGAAGGCAAATATCATGGGATAGATCAAAATGACTATGACAAAAAGCGTTTTGCGGAATTCAGCGGCGGCGACGCGCTACCTACCGAGGAGAACAAGGCTGACCCGCTTTTTCAGAAATACCTCGAATTTAAAAAGGTAACCGTCGAAGACTGGTCGGAGCGGCTTCACAAACTGGTGAAATCCAAAAATGAGCAGATCGCGATCTGTACTTACTCCGACAAGTTTGTGGACATCATCCGCCATGAATCGCAGAGCATGACTACCCTGCCCTATTGGCCTTATACTGCTTCGGACAACGTCGGCAATGCGGTCAATTCATTTCCGGAGCATATTATCAGCAATGCCAGCATTCAGCAAATCTCCTTCCAGTCACGATACAATGCCGTGGAGCCGGAAGAAACGCGGATCAGGCTATACGAGAATATCGCCAACGGATCGGGACTGGATATGAGCATGATGGGCGATATGCGCGGGTATGAGGACGAACGAAGCTACCCCGTTTTCAGGAAGGTTTATGGTTTTCATAAAAACAATGAGGCCTATTTTGGCAAATACAAATCGGTTGCGAAAGTGGCCGTAATTGCACCCGGAGCCTGGCCAAATGGCGAACCGATGCAGGAATACCGCGGCATTCAGCTAATGCTCCGCGAGGCACATATTCCGTTCGATATCGTAGAGGACGGTCAAATTGCCCATTTAGAACAAAAAGTGAAAGGATATAAACTGATCATTCTGCCCGAAATCACCTACCTGAAACCGGAAGCCCTTCGCGTGCTGAAAGAAGCCAGCCAGCAAGGCACCAACCTGATCGCCACCAACCGGACGTTTTTTGATAGCCCGGAGACATTGGAAACACTTTTCGGTGCAAAAATCGACAAGAAGGACAACGACGGCGCCGGTAACTACCTTGTGCCCGACGACCGGAGCGTTTTCAGGAGCTTTAAAGGGCAAAACATGCTTTTCTGGAAATTCAATCTTGGCCTTTACGACCTTTCTGGTGCCGACCGCCGACTCCTTCCCGTGCTCGCCAAAGGCCGTCCCGGTCCTCCCGAGATCATCGGCGGCCATGACGCCACCGGATATTATGCATTGGGCATCAAGAACCACCCGAAAAGTAAGGCAGCACTTTTTCCTGTTAACCTGGGGAGGATCTATTACATGCACGGTTATGAGGAACACAAGTACCTCTTGCTGGATGTGATCTACCACATGCTACCCGAAATCGCACAAGATTTCGAGACAAACGCGCCCGCCAGGGTCGAAACCGTATTAAAGGAATTCATCAGGAATACCCACGAAAACCGGGCCAAAAACACCTCTGACGGCCAAATTCTGCACCTGATCAACCTCACCGGTTTCAGCGGGAACACCTATTTCGAACCGCTGCCCGTCCACGATTTGCAATTCAAAATCAGGCTGGCGAAAAAACCGCAAAAAGTATTTACATTAACGAATCACAAGCCTTTGAATTTCACCTGGAAAGACGGCACAATCAGTGTCTCGCTCACGCGCCTCGCGGAGTTCGAAAGCATTGTGATGGAATGGTAAATTAATCAAACGCCCCCTTATGAAACCCAGACTCTTCCTGCGCATTGCTGCGCTTTGCATCCTTGTTCACTTGATCGGCCATTTTTTCGGCCATTTCTCGTGGAGAGAAACCCCCGATCCCGTTAAGCAGGAGGTCATCAGGCAGATGACCGGGCCGAAGTTCGAATTTATGGGCGTAATGCGAAGTATGGGCGACTATTTTGAAGGTTACGGCCTGATCCTCTTCATCGTATATGGTATGTCGATAGCGCTTATCCTGTCAGCTATGCGGTATGCCGACAGTAATCACGACATTGCCCGCAAAGTGCTCACACCTATCGGAATCGGCTTCGTCGCAATGGGCGCCATCGAATTTGTTTATTTCTTTCCATTCGCCGCATCGCTGAGCCTCGGCGCCGGCATATTTATCATCCTCGCCATATTTTTGAACGGATAGGCTATAACCTGGGAGCGTCTGGCTTGTTGGGCGCTTCTCCTGGATTTATGCCGCGGGTTTTCAGTCTGCGGCCATAACTTTTACCATTGACTTTCACGTATAACACGTCAAAATTGCTTCCGCCAAATGTTAATTTGGTAGGATTACCATTTGGTAAAGGCAAAATAGCATTCACGCGGCCAGTCTGATCAAGGACTTGTACACCCAAGTTCGTAGCAACATAAATCCGGCCATCACTGTCGCAGACAATGCCGGAGGCCCCCGCTTTATTTTCGGTATCAGACACATGCAACCATCCGAAGCGCTGCCTGTACGCCAATTTCCGATTCGATTGAATCTGGTAGGAATATACCCAATGTGAGGTCGAGTCAACGGTATAAACCAATGTCTGATCGGGAGAAAGCGCAGCGCCAACGGCTTTGAGTGTTTTCAAAGAATTCTCGCTTGACGGTGTCGGTTTTCCCTTAATTGGAAAAGCATCCGCTGCTTCCGTCCATTCCTCCCCCGGAATCAACAATGCCGACAGAAAAGCATTTTGCGATTGCCCTCTCTTGACTTCCCCGGGCCAGCCTTTCCACAAATAGCGCATCGCCTCAGGGAACAGCGAAGTGCCTTGTTTGCCATTATGGCCGCCCTCGCCCCATTGATGTTTCACCTCGTAACCGGCGAATGTCAAAGCACGAAGCATCGTTTGATTGGCCATCCACCAGTCGCCTGCGTAGATATTCAGATCGTTGGCGCCGTCCTGCATATAAATGCGGATGGGTTTGGGCTCATACTTCCTTATCAAAGTCGGGTAGCGATCTGCGCCGCGCAGGCCAACGTAAGTTCCTATGGCACTAAAAACGCGTGAGAATGCCTCAGGACGCTCCCATGCGGCAGTGAATGCGCATACGGCACCGCTGCTCGAACCACCGATGGCCCGGTCATTACCGTTTTTCGACAGCCGGATCTGCCGACCGTCGCTAGTTTTTTGCTTTTCCACCTCGGGCAGGATTTCATCCAGGATAAACCTTACATAAGCATCGCCCAGCCCGTCGTATTCAAAACTACGGTTGAAACGGTCATTTGCGACGCTGGGGTCAGCCGCTTTCACGCGGCCATGCATTACAAAAACACCGATCGTTACGGGCATTTCCTTCTGGTGGATAAGGTTATCGAAAACCGTTGGTGCCTTCCATTGAATGCCGTCCTGATTCACATATACGCACGCGGGCGCATCGGGTTTGTATTGCGCGGGTACATACACCCAGTACTCACGCCATGTGCCCGGGAATATGCTGGATTTATCAAAAACAAATTTCAATACCTCGCCCTTGGGTACATCCGCGTGCTCTTCCGAGGCCGGGTCGACCGGATAGGCCTCTTCCGGGCTTTGGGCTGCTGTAAAAAACGGTGCAAAAAGGCAAAGCAAGAGTAAAAAACGCTTCATACTGGTGTGTATTTTAATTAAGAACAATCATTTACAAATAACTCAACCACCACGTCCGCTTCCGCGCCCGATACTCGCCGTACCATTTGCAGGGCCAATAAAGTGCTATGACAATCAATATCCAGATAATGTAAGTCTGCCCCAGGGAGTATCCGAAATCGTTCGGCCTGAACTTAAAAAACAGGCTGTCGTCCGTTGCTTGTTGCCAGGTGTAGCCGGAAAGGAACACTGCCACGAGGGTCATGATGTGAATGAGGTAGAAATGCACGATAAAAAAGAAAAACGGCACCCGACCGTACACCGTGCAAATGCGGCTGAATGCGTTGTCTGTCTGCTCGGTGAAGGCCAGCAGAATGAGTATCGGGCCTTGCGTCATGCAAGTAAAAAAAAGCGACGGCGGGTATTTGGTCACATTAAGGAAGGACATAAAAGTTTTGATACCCGTATCCTGAGCCGACCAGGGGGCCGGATCGCCGTAGCCATTAATCAATCTCAAAACCACAAAAAGAACCGTAAGCACCGAGCCAATGAGCAACAACAGCTTCTTGCGCCGCGCCGGATCCGCATTGCGGTTAAAGAGCATGCCTAATCCGTAACCCGACATCATAATGCCCGCCCAGGGAAATAGCACATACAGGAAGATCACCGCCCCACCGTCGGGACGTGGCAGGAATGTTCCCCTACCGGTGAAGAATATGCGCAGCAGCGTGTCCGATAACGTGTTTTCCTGCAACTGCACATAATCCAGCAGGTTATGCCCTAGCACCAAGGCCAGTCCGAGGATCAGGATCGTTTTCGGCGAGACAAACCGCACGGCTATACCGAGCACGATCATCGCCCCACCCAAAGCCCAGAATACGGCAAAAAAGAGTGTTTTGTAATAAATATCAAATGTGAATGCGAACGTGATAAAGACCATCTCTACCAAAATAAGCCAGAAACCGCGCTTGATCAGGAAGGCCGACTTCTCGACTGCGGTTTTGTTCACTCCGGACAAATAGGCCGATAAACCCGACAGCATCATGAACGACGGCGCGCAGTAATGCGTGATCCATCGCGTGAAAAACAATGCAGGTGTGGTGGTAGCAAGGTCGGTAGGATCGCCGGTGGCACCTGCGATATGGAAAAAATCACGCACATGGTCGAGCGCCATGATAATGATAATCAAACCGCGAACGGTATCGATCGACCGGATGCGGCTGGTGAGGGTGGTGGTGGTCGTGTACATGACTAATAAGAGTTGAAAACAACTGACCTAAGAAGCCACATAAATTACTGATTTACTGCCTATATCCCTCAAACAAAGGGCAACAAAAATCCCGGCAATTTTCAACAAAACGCTGAGAAATACCGGGACCTAAAAGCGGAAAGCGGATTATAGCAATGCGGCACCGAAAACGCCGGCGCTGTCGCCCAGCTTCGGCTTCACGATCGGTGTAGTAACGATTCCTTTATTGAAAATATACTTGCGGATGCGCTCGTAACCCGCGGTATAAAGCAGGTCGATGTTGCCGACGCCGCCCCCGATCACGATCAGATTCGGATCGATCACGTTGATAAGCGTAGAGATTGCCCGGCCGTAGTATTCCAGCAGGCGTTCGATCGTCGCTTTGGCATGCTCGTCGTTCCCTTCGTGGTAACGTTCCAGCACGACTTTCATCGACACCTTTTCTCCACTCAGTTTTTCGTAATGGCGTTCCAATGCGGGGCCGGCGATCACCTGCTCTACGCAGCCTGCTTTACCGCAATAGCATGCCTCACCGCCTTCTTCAAGGATATTGTGACCCCACTCGCCGCCAATACCTTGGTGCCCGCCGATGATCTTGTTGTTCACGACCAGTCCGCCGCCTACACCGGTACCCATAATCACCCCGAAAACTACTTCGGCGCCGTGGTAATCCTTACCCGCACCCATCAACGCCTCAGCCAACGCAAAACAGTTCGCGTCGTTGGCCAACTGGCAGGGCACGCCTAGTATTCTTTCCAGATCGGCCTTCAACGGCATTCCGTTGAGGCAGGTCGTGTTAGAATTTTTCATTAATTGAGAATCCGGTTCGAGCACGCCCGGCGTGGCAAAACCAACCTTACGGGGTTGCTCTCCCACCTGCTCCGCCACCATGTCGATCAGCTTCTTGATTTGCGACAGAATGTGGTCATAGCCATTCACTGATTCCGTCGGCACGCGCATACGCACCACCACTTCCAGATTCCTTTCCGAATCCAGTACAGCACATTCTATTTTGGTACCTCCTAAGTCGATTCCCCAGAGTTTCATTATTGGTTTTTTGAACTTTGTTTTTAATTGTTAAAATGACGGCCGACCATGGACCGCCGACCGCCGATTTGTTGTCACTGCCGATCGCTGACGCTAATTGCCGATATTCTCAATGTGATTAATAAAATTTATAACCCAAAAAAACACGGCGGTCAGCGGTCGGTGGTCAATCAATGCGCCTTGTAAAATTTGTAGCCGAACAGGAAGATCACCGTGTAGCAAATGATCGGCAGGTAATAGGCGTGCGCTACGTTGGTTTCTGCCACCGCGCCCATCAGGAACGGGAAGAATGCACCACCGGCAACCCCCATCGCGATGAACGACGAGCCCTGCTGCGTATGAGGGCCCAGGTTTTTAAGACCGAGACTGAAAATCGTCGGGAACATGATGCTGAAAAAGAAGTTGAGCATCATGAGTGCGATGAATGAGGGCCATCCCCATGCCTGTGCCACGATAAGGCACATGATGATGTTGCTGAATGCAAAGATTGCCAGCAATGTATGCGGAGCGATGAAGCGCATCAGGAAAGTACCAACGAAACGTCCGGCCAGCATGAGTGCCATAAAGGCGATCATATAGTTAGCTGCCACCGCGTCGGTAAAGCCCATTTTTTCGTGTCCGTAGTTAATGAAAAATGCCCAGGTGCCGCCTTGCGCTGCTACGTTGAACGTCTGCGCTAGGACCGCCCAAACGAAATGGCGATGCTGGAACAATGTCTTTCCGGGCTCCGAATCCACGTTTACCGCGTCGGGGTCCACATCAGCGGCATGCGGGTCAATAAGTGCCGGTACTTTCACAAAGGAAAATGCCAGGGCGATCAACGCAATCACCGAACCAATGGCGATATAGAGGTTCTTCACGGATGTAAGGTCGGTACTGCCTTCTGTATGGCCGCGGAACAGGAAATAGCCGCCAATTGCAGGCCCCAAAATCGCGCCCAATGCATTAAATGCCTGTGCGAAGTTGATGCGCTGATCACTGGTACGCTGATCACCCAGCGACGCTACAAATGGGTGCGCTACGGTTTCAAGCGTAGCCAGTCCACAACCCAGGATAAAGAGTGCCACACCGAAAAAAGGAAAAGAGGCTGTACTTGCCGCCGGAACGAAGAGGAATGCGCCCAATGCAAACAGCGACAAGCCGAGTAATACACCGTTTTTATATCCGAAGCGCTTCATGAACAAACCCGCCGGGATACCCATGATGAAGTAAGCGCCGAAAATCGCAAACTGTACGAATGCGGATTGTGTCTTAGTCAGGCTCAGTACGTGTTGGAAATGTTTGTTGAGCACGTCACCCATCGTAATAGCGATCCCCCAGCACATGAAAAGGGATGTTACGAAGACCAGGGTAACAAGGTATTTTTTGTCAGTAAACTTAGGCGGGGAGGCGTGGGTGGTGCCGGCAGACGGATGGTTGCTCATTTAGCTGAATAGTAAAATTAAATATTGGGTTCGGTCTATTTTTGCAAATGTATATCAGAGAAATTTAAAAACTGTATCCAGTCGAACATTTTAACGTCGTGCCCGCCCGGCCGGATATGAAAGCCTATTTGGCCCATCAGAGGCCGATTCAGTGCTGGGAAAGGCACATCGGGAAAACCGTTTGTCCCTAAAAACCGGTACACTGCATCCACAGCTCGCGCGGTAGCAAACTCGCCCTGCGGATCCGCATTCTTGTCGTCCTCGGCCGTTGCCAGGTACACCGGTCGCGGGGCGATCAGCGCCAGGACGAAATGCTGGTCGAATGGCAGTTCCGTGTCTTTTCCCTTGTATTTGGCCAGACTGTGTGCATACCAGTGCGGAAATACCGTACAAAGCCGGTTAATATCCTCTCCGACCCCGCGCCGGAACTGCTTCCCGCCACCCGCACCCGATTCATTGCTCAGTACGGCAGCAAACCGGCGATCTGTTGCACCAGCCCAAAGCGCCGCCTTTCCCAGCCTCGAAAAACCGAATACCGCTACGCGCCCGGCATCGATATCCTTGTCGGTTTCGAGGTAATCCATCCCGCGACTCAAAGCCCAGGCCCAGGCTGCGATGGTGCTAAAATTATCCTCACGCTGTTGCAATTCCGGGTACAAAGTGTGAACACCCGTTCGGAATGCCTGAGCCTTGCGGTCCGAGGCAATTTCTTCTCGGTAAAGCGTTACAAGTGCATACCCGCGTGCGAGAATGCTGTCCACCGCCCATTGCGAAGCGTTCACGCCCCGGCATGCATCGCCTGCTTTGCCGTCGGCCGAGCACGGAAACATCCCGCTGTTCTCAACCCAGGCGGTCGTGAGTTTAATGCCCGGGTCAGCATGGATGGCCTGGTTACCAATGAAATTAATCCCGATAATGGCCGGCACCGGATGCTTGGCCTGATTTGGAATATAAATCAACAGGTCAAACCGGGCTTCCTTGCCTTTTTCGGAGATGTGAACCGTTACCTGCTTGCGCGTCGCCTTGCCGGCCAATGCATTCTTATCCAAGTCAAAAACTTCGAAACGCATATTCTGAGGGCGCTCCGGAGCCGTGCCATACATTTCGCGCGTCATCGTTTCAAGTATCTCCTTCCGTCTGCGTTCCCATTCCTTTACCGAGTTCACCTTTTGCCCGCTGTTAAAGGTAAATGGATCGGGCAATGCCTGATTACCCTCCTGGGCATGTATTATTTGCGGCAAAACAGCCAGGCAAAACGTCAGCACGAAAAGAAAACACCTCATAATGAGCCGCATCATACAGGTTTTATTTATTTTTTATTGAAATAAGTATTCATAAAAAGCAGTTGGTGCTGCACTGCATTCTCCCAATACTGCCAGTTATGGGCACCCGGGCGGGCAATGTAATCGTGCGGGATCTTGCGGTATTCAAGCTGCTTGTGCAGGTTCTCGTTTACGCCGTAGAAGAAGTCTTCGGTACCACAATCGATAATGAGTGAAAGTGTATTGGGAGTTAGCAAATGGAGCATATTAATGACCGTATTCTTCTCCCATCTTTCGGGCTGGTCTGCATAACTACCCAGGCGTTTGGCCATGTCCCAGTTGTTGGGGAAAGGGCGAATATCCACGCCACCGCTCATGCTTCCGGCTGTGCCGTATACATCCTGGTGCTTTAACGCGAGGTACAATGCGCCGTGCCCACCCATGCTCAGCCCGGTAATGCCACGTCCCTTCCGGTCCTTGATGGTTTTATAGTTTTTATCGACGTAGGAGACCAGTTCTTTGGATACATAGGTCTCGAACTGCGACTGCGGGTCAACCGGACTATCCCAATACCAACTGCTGAAACCGCCGTCGGGGCAAACGATAATCATATTATACAAGTCGGCGGCTTGCTGTATACCGGGAGCTTTCGTGACCCAGTTGGAATGGTTGCCGCTGTAACCGTGCAGCAGGTACACTACCGGGAACTCCTTCCCCGAACTATACCCCGCAGGCCGTACCACGACCACTTTGAGGTTCCTTTTCATAACCGCGCTGTTGACCTCCACGGTATCGACCTGTGCGGCGGCAACTTGCGTAGCATTTACCTGACAGAGTGCAAACAGCGCAAATGCCAGTAGTGATAAAAATGACTTTTTCATTCTAAGAAACTCAAAACAGATTAGGAAAATGACGATAAAGAAGCAGCTCTTACCGTAGCTTTTGAGAAAATTTTCTACAACTGCACGGGGGAAAAGCCTTGAACCCCGCAAATATTGTGGAAACCGGGGAAATATCTCGTTTTAGCGCATGATAATATGCCTGGCATCTAAATTGATATACTCATAATATATCTAAAATAACTCTAACTCAAAATTTTACAACAATGGGAAATCTCCTGTATACCATAGCCGTGATCCTGGTGATTCTGTGGCTGATCGGCTATTTCGGCTTTGCAAGTTTTGGATTAGGAAATATCATTCATATTCTGCTGGTGATCGCCGTGGTCGCCATCATTCTCCGCCTGATACGTGGAGACAGGGTGGTGTAGCGCAAACTCCATCAGATGTACGAGGCCCGGTGCGTTTGTAAAACAACGTCCCGGGCTTTTGTTTGCCCGGCTCCGGGCACAGTTATTTCTGATCTCGCGCAAAGATTTTTAACCAAAACACGATTTCATGGAAACGGCAATTGAATATAACTACCCATCGCTAGTCAATGCAGCATTTACCAGCCGTGTTGATGCCCAAAAAGCCTACGACGAGCTGATTTACCGGGGTTACAAACCCGAAGACATCAACGTGATCGTCTCGGATGAAACGCATCGGGTGCATCATGAAGAGTCGGCAAACGAAAAACCGGCCCACTCTACAATGGAAAACGCCGGCATAGGCTCGGCCATTGGCGGCACGGCCGGCGCGATTGCCGGGGCGATCATTGCGATTGGCACAACCGTTGCAATCCCCGGACTTGGGATCGCGGTGGCCGGTCCGTTGCTTGCGGCTCTTACTGGCGCGGGAGCGGGCGGGCTTACGGGCGGCATTGTAGGCGCTTTACATCACCGCGGCGTACCCAAAGAGCATGCGGAAATATTCGAATCCAGTATTCGCGAGGGCGGAGTCATCATCTCATTCACACCCCGCACCATTGAGGACCGGATGGAGATTATAGAGGCCTGGAACCGCTACGGCGCCCGGCAGCTGCACGGCAATGAAACATACTCGGCCTGAAACAAAAAGAACCCGCCATCGAGCGGGTTCTTTCATTACAATAAGTCTTTAATCCTTATCCAGACGTTCTCGGCGAGGATTTTATGCCCTTCGGCAGTGGGGTGGATGCCATCTGCCTGGTTCAGTCGGGATTCCCCCCCTACCCCTTCGAGCAGGAACGGAATGAGTGTCACACCATTCTTTTTAGCCAGATCGGCGTAAACGTCCTTGAATTCGGTAGCGTATTTCCGACCCATATTCGGCGGGATTTGCATTCCTGCGAGCACCCGCTTGGCATCCGGGTATTTGGCTTTCACCTTATCGAGAATTTCTTGCAGGTTCTTTCTGGTTTCGGAAACAGGAATGCCCCGCAGGCCGTCGTTTCCGCCCAATTCGAGGACAAAAACATCGAGCGGTTGTTTGAGCAACCAATCGATACGGCTGTTACCGCCCGAGGTGGTCTCGCCGCTCACCCCCGCGTTGACGACCTTGTAGCTAAGCCCCAGCGAATCGATCCGCTTCTGAATAAGCCCCGCAAAGCCCTGCGATGGGTCGTCGAGGCCGTAAGCCGCGGTAAGGCTGTTGCCGAAAAACACGATGATCTTCTTTTGAGCAGCGGGTTCTTTGGCTTCTTTATGTGTAGAATCGGCTTTTTGCCCCGATTCTTCCTTTTTCCCGCCGCTGCACGAGAACAGCGCGGCTGCCAGAAAGGACAATGTTAAAAATGTCTTGAAACAACGCATATCAATCATAATCAATATCGAAAGGGAACGAATTTTATGGTTATAAAACGCATACCGGGCCTTTCATTCTCATTTAAAAACCGTTTAAACTATATTTATGAGAAACAATAGCCGAAAAGAGCCAAATTAGGTCTTTCGCGATTGCCTGCACGGCACCACGCAAACATAAAAGAAAAACGATTGATGAATACCATACTCGATCTGCACGACGTCAGTAAAATATATAAAAGCGGCGACCGCACACTGAAAGTCCTCGACAATATCAGCTTTTCCATCGAAACAGGCTCCACAGTCTCGATCGTGGGCCCTTCCGGCAGCGGCAAAACGACGCTCCTCGGCCTCTGCGCCGGGCTCGACCGTTCGACGACCGGTACTGTGGAGCTGCACAGCACCCGGCTGAACGGCCTCACCGAAGATCAGCTCGCCGCTGTTCGCAATCAATACGTAGGCTTTATTTTCCAAAACTTCCAACTCCTGCCGACGCTCACCGCATTGGAAAATGTGATGGTACCTATGGAACTGCGTGGTGAAAAGAACGTAAAGTCCCGCGCGCTCGACCTGCTCGACAAAGTGGGCCTCGCCGAACGCAGCCACCACTACCCTACTCAGCTCAGCGGCGGCGAACAGCAGCGCGTATCACTGGCACGCGCGTTTTCCAACCAGCCCCAGATCCTGTTTGCCGACGAGCCAACCGGTAACCTCGACGCCGAAACGAGCGAGAAAGTTGTAAAACTGCTTTTCGACCTCAACCGCGAGGCAGGTACAACGCTTGTGGTCGTTACCCACGACCTTGAACTCGCTGCCAAAACCCAGCGCATTATCCGCATCAAAGGCGGCAAAATTGTGGAGGCCAGCTAACCATGAATTCCTGATGAACCCCAATACTTTCAATCTTTCGTGGTTACTGCAAATGGCCTGGCGCGACAGTCGCAAAAACCGCGCGCGGCTGGCCCTATTTATATCATCTATTATCCTGGGTATCGCCGCCCTTGTAGCCATTTACTCGCTCGGCGACAACCTGCGCGACAATATCGATAACCAGGCGGCCACGCTCATCGGCGCGGACCTCTCCATTTACAGCGGAAAAAAAATCGAAGGGAAAGCGATGACGTTCGTCGATTCGCTGGGCAAAGTGCGCTCCGAGGAGCGGGCATTTGCTTCGATGGTTTACTTTAACAAAGGAGGGGGCAGCCGCCTGACGCAGGTAAAAGCACTCTCCGGCGATTTTCCCTATTACGGAAAGCTGGAAACCATTCCTGTTTCGGCTGAAAAGACATTCCGGGTCCGGCAGGAAGCGTTGGTCGATCAGACGCTCATGCTGCAATACCGCGCGCAGGTCGGGGATTCGATCAGGATCGGTGAAGTAACCTTTGCCATAGCGGGTGTGCTCGAAAAAGCACCGGGCGCAACAGGCATCGCCGCTTCGGTGGCGCCGGTTGTGTACATTCCAATGCGTTTTCTGGATCGGACGGGCCTCATGCAAAAAGGCAGCCGTGTCGGTTACAGGTACTATTTCAAATATCCCGCGAAAACGGATGTCGAAAAAATGGTTAAAACGCTGGAACCGAAGTTCGAGCGCTACGACCTCGATTATAACACCGTTCAAAGCCAGAAAGAGGATACCGGCCGGGAGTTCCGCGACCTTACGCGCTTCATGTCGCTGGTAGGTTTCGTCGCGCTCCTGCTCGGGTGCATTGGCGTGGCGAGCGCCATACATATATATGTGCGCGAAAAGCTGAATTCCATCGCGATACTCCGCTGCCTGGGGGTAAAAGCGTCGCAGGCGTTTTTGATTTATCTTATCCAGATAGCAGGCATAGGGCTGATCGGCACCGTGCTCGGGACCATTCTTGGAACAATAATCCAGCAGTTTTTACCGGTGGTATTGAAAGACCTACTGCCATTTGAACTTAATACAGACATTTCCTGGCAGGCTATCGGGCAAGGGCTGGCCATCGGGGTACTTATTTCCATACTTTTTGCTTTACCTCCACTCGTATCGATCCGCAAGGTGTCGCCGCTGAATGTGCTCCGTTCGGCCTCGGACGCTTCCCACCCCGAGCGCGACGCCGTAAGCTGGGCCTTATACGGGCTGATTGTTCTGTTCATTTTCGGCTTCTCGTTCCTGCAAATGCAAACCTGGCTGCAGGCATTGATTTTTACCGTCAGCATTTTGGCCTCATTCCTGATCCTGTACGGCATTGCCACCCTGCTGATGTGGCTCGTGCGCCGGTTCTTCCCTACTTCATGGAGTTACCTCTGGCGGCAGGGACTGGCGAATTTGTACCGACCCAATAATCAGACTACCATACTCATTGTATCTGTCGGCCTGGGTACTTCGCTGATCTGCACGCTCTTTTTTATACAAACCATCTTGCTCACCCGCGTCAAGTTGTCGAGCAGCGGCAACCAGCCCAATATGGTGCTTTTCGATATTCAAAGCCATCAAAAAGACGGTGTGCTGGCGATCGCGAAGGCGCAAAACGTGCCTATTAACCAGAGCGTACCCATTGTGAATATGCGTCTGGAAGAAATTAACGGTAAAACTGCCTCCGATTTCGAAGGCGACACGACAGCCGAGCAGTCGCGCCGCGTTTTCGGGCGGGAATACCGCGTTACATTCCGCGACTCGCTTACCTCTTCCGAGAAGATCACCAAAGGCAAATGGCAGGGCAAATACGACAAATCGGCCCAGCTGATCCCCGTTTCACTGGAACAGGGCTTTGCTGAAAGAAGCCGACTGGAACTGGGCGACACGCTCGTTTTCAACGTACAGGGCACCATTATGCCAACTACTATCACGAGTTTCCGGGAGGTAAACTGGAGTGAAGTGCGCACCAACTTCCTGGTCGTATTCCCTACCGGCGTACTCGAAGAAGCCCCGCAGTTCCACGCAATGCTCACGCACGTGCCCAACCCGGCCGTTTCGGCCCGGTTTCAGCAGGCATTGGTTAGGCAATATCCCAATATTTCCATCATCGACCTGGCACTCGTGCTGCGCGTATTGGATGATATTTTCAACAAAATAGGCTTCGTAATTCGCTTCATGGCCGGTTTCAGCATTCTCACCGGGCTGATCGTCCTTATTGCGTCCGTCATGATCAGCAAATACCAGCGCATCCAGGAGAGCGTGCTCCTGCGGACTTTGGGCGCAAGCCGGAAACAGATATTTGTCATCACCGCTTTGGAATACTTCTTCCTCGGCGCGTTCGCCGCATTCACCGGCATCCTTATTGCCATGATCGGAAGCTTTTGCCTCGCAAAATTCAACTTCGAATCCGAATTCAACCCGGAGCCCGGGCCGGTAGTGCTGATTTTCCTTTTTGTCTCTTTGCTAACTGTAATCATCGGTTTGCTCAACAGCCGCGGCATCCTGTCCCGGCCGCCATTAGAGGTATTGAGGCAGGATGTTTAGCGTTTTATTTTTGGTATATTTAAACTAAAAATAAAACCGCACACGGGAAATTGACTTTCCACGAGACTATCAGCGAAATCGCAAGACAGTAGTAGATGAGTATTTTGTAAAACAATATCCGGAAACGCACCGAAAGGACGCCTTCTATCACACAGATTTAGCCCATTGGCGCAATACATTCTCCACTTCGCGCGCCCGAAAATCAAAAGGCTTTATACAAATAAATTTTTAGATCATGGATACTAAAACATCAGCAGAACTCCACGAACTTCTGAAAGCCTATGGCTTAACCGTCAAACTTATGCCGGAAGAGAGCGTAGCCTGACCGGCCATGCATTTCACTTTCTTTCTTTTCGCCCCGTTTCCCTCTTCGGACCACTCCTCCGATCCTGCCCCTATCGCAATCCAACGCTACCTCGCCAATCGAGGATTTAACAATTCCTTAAAACCCATTCCTTCATTTATTCTTCTTCACAATGCCATTTTTGGCATGAAATGTCGCTTTAATGCAACTTTCCAGATCCCAATTAGACTTTGGGACGATTTAGAATCACTATTCCTACACCACAGAAAGCAATATTAATTTCATCCAATTTAATCTTCATATTTTTTCAAACGTTTGCACAGAATTTCAAACGTTTGCATTGTCTATAAAGTTATTGCTATTAATTATTTTAAAAATACAACTGTAATCTTGTAACTTATTACTATCAAATTTTCCTCTATGATTAAAATTCCTTTCTGCTCCAACATTCTATTCACTGTAAAATCCAATAATCCACGACTATGAGAAAGACTTCGACTCTATCAGTCAGGACCGGGATAATCCGAAACTGCCTTATGCAGGTTACGGCCGTTTGCGGCCTTCATACCATTGCCGCAGCCGAAATACCGGTTCCCAAAGACCAGCCCAGAAAGCATGTTGAAACCAACATGAACACCATGCAGGAAGTTACCCTCACCGGAAAAGTCACCACAGAAGGTTCGTCCGAGGGGTTACCCGGTGTTACCGTCGTTATTTCCGATGCCAACGGCAATAACAAGCAAGGCGCAACTACCAATGAATCAGGATCATTCAGTTTCGCAAACTTGCAAACCGGCCAGCGGTACAATCTTGAATTCAGCTACATCGGCTTTGAAAAGCAATCGTTAAAAGACTTTCTTTTGACTGAAAGCAATGCCAGTTCAATCCAAATTAAGTTAAAAGAATCGGCATCCAACCTCAGCGAAGTGGTGGTTGTCGGTTACGGCAGCACTACCAAAAAGGACATTACAGGTTCGGTGAAGTCGCTGAAAAGTGCGGAATTCAACCAGGGGATCATCAACTCCCCCGAGCAATTGCTGCAAGGAAAGGTTTCCGGTGTGAATATTACGTCGGCAACAGGTGAGCCGGGCGGTAAGACCAACATTACTGTTCGCGGTCCGGGCGGTGTGCGTACTGGCAGTACACCATTGTTCGTCGTGGATGGTATGGCGCTCGATAACAGCGGTACCGGTGGCGACGCCAACCCGCTCAACTTCCTGAACCCGCAGGATATCGAGTCTATCGATGTTTTGAAAGACGCCTCTGCAACAGCCATTTACGGTGCACGGGGTGCAAACGGGGTCATTCTGATTACCACTAAAAAAGGCAAATCGGGCCAGGCCAGCGTTACGTACTCGGGAAGCCTGGGTATTTCTAACGTGGCCCGCCCGCTGGATGTGCTCTCCGGGCCAGAGTTTTTGACGGAGGCTGCCAAACTCGGCGCTACTGTGGCCGACGGCAAAGCCAACACAGACTGGCAAAAAGAAATCTTCCGGACCGCCACTACGCACAACCATAATGTATCGATTGGCGGCGGTAGCGAAAAAATGACCTATTACGCGTCGTTTGGTTCGCAGAAACAGCAAGGTATCCTGAAAAACAGTCAGCAGAACCGTTATACCGGTCGTGTAAACCTTTCTCAGAAATTATTTGAGGACCGCGTGACACTGGATTTCAACCTGAATGCTACGAATACCAAGAACCAACGCCCGAATATCCAGGGAGTGATCGGCAGTGCCCTGACAATCAACCCTACCTATGCGCCTTACGACGCAAACGGGAAACTGGTTCAATACCAGGATTTCACGAACCCGCTGTTCACTTTGCAGCAATACAAAGAAATCCTCACCACCAACAGGGTACTGGCAAGCATATCGCCATCGGTGAAGATTATCGACGGGCTCGTTTATAAGCTGAACTTCGGCATTGATAATTCAACGGCTACCCAGGATAAACAAACCTTGCCTAGCACTATTCCAGCCGAGGTAGGACGTTTGGAAAACTATGGCCTGCGCAATACCAACCGGCTGATCGAAAATTACCTGACCTACACGTTGAACACGAAAGTGCACAGCCTCAATGCGTTGCTCGGTCATTCCTACCAGCGCATTTTCATTCAGAGCCGCAATTTCAGCATCAACAAATTCCCGATCTCTGACATCGAGCCGATTTACAATCCCGGCCTCGGACAAGATCTTTCGCTCGTGCTGAACCAGCCAGGCGGTTTCGCGACGATCAATGAGCTGCAATCGTTCTTCGGCCGCGCGAGCTACGGTTTCAAAGACAAGTACCTGCTCACCGCGACATTGCGTATCGACGGTTCTTCGAAATTCGGTTCTAACAACAAATACGGATCTTTCCCTTCATTCTCGGCAGGTTGGAGGATTTCCGAAGAACCTTTCATGAAGTCGTCGCCTTTCTCGGAGCTGAAACTTCGCGCAGGCTGGGGATTGACGGGTAACCAGGAGATCCCTTCGAAAATTACCCAGGCACGGTTTACGTCGGTCGTTTCAGGAACAGCCAGCTACCCCCTCGACGGCGGGACCACCTACCCGGGCGGAACTACCTATACGCGTCTGGCCAACCCCAACATTCAATGGGAGGTTTCCAAACAGACCGACTTAGGGCTTGATTTCGGTTTGTTCAAAGGCGCTTTGAGCGGGGAAATCGACTATTTCAGAAAGGTATCTGAAAAGATGCTGCTCGAAGTGATCCCCGCCGACCCCGTTCAGCCGGCCGGTACTTTCTGGACGAATGTTCCTGATATGCAGATCGTTAACCAAGGCCTGGAATTTGACCTAAATTACCGCAAGACGCTCGAAAACGGTTTGAGATACGCGGTAGGCGGAAATATCACATTCATCAAGAACCGCGTGGAGCACTCGCCTTACACGGTAATCCCGTCGGGTTCGGCGCAAGGATCGGGTTTGACCTCGGCGACGATCAACGGTTATATCAATGGCGAAGCCATCGGCTCGTTCTATCTGAAAGAGTTCATCGGTTTTGACGAGAATGGCATCAGCAAGTTCCGCGACGTGGACGGCAATGGCATTGTCAACGACGCCGACCGCATCGTGGCCGGTACAGCATTGCCAACCCGCATGTACAACTTCAACGGAAACATCAGTTTCAAAGGCTTTGACCTAAGCGCCAACTTCAATGGGGTCGCTGGTAACAAGGTGTACGACAACACGGCGAACTCGAACTTCTACAAGCTGAAATTATCGAAAGGCGTGAACGTAACGCCGGAAGCACTTGAAGCGCCTTCGGAATCTGTGAACAACGCGGCGGGTGTATCCACGAGGTATCTCAAAAGCGGTGCTTATCTGAGGTTGAACAACCTGGTTTTAGGCTATAATCTCAATACGACGAAGTTGGGCATCAACAGATGGGTACCGACAGCCCGCATTTCGGTAACCGGCCAGAATCTGGCATTGTGGACCAAGTACAATGGCTACGACCCGGAAGTTAACAACGACCGTTCGATCGCCGGCATTACCTCTTACGGTATCGATTACCTGAGCTATCCGAAAGCGAAAACTGTCATTTTCTCGATCAATCTTGGCTTTTAATTATTGACCCATGAAGAAGAAACTATCAACCATATTTACGGTCGCAGGCTTGCTCATGCTCAGCAACGCTTGTACCGACCTGAAAGAACAAGTGCTGGACGAAACGCTCACCGCAAATCTTTCGGAAGAAGAGACCGTCAACGGGCTACTGGCACCTACTTATGCCTTGCTGCCCAACCTTTTCCAGCATACCACGTATTTTGCATTGCAGGAAATTTCTACTGACGAGGCGATTCTGCCGTACCGCGGCGGAACCGACTGGGGCGATAACGGCATTTACCTGGCGTTACACGCACACAACACCACCAGCACCGATCCGAACGTGAACAACACCTGGAACCAGCTGGTGCAGTCTATTTCGAGGTGTATCACGGCGATTGAAGGCCTGAAAAGCGCTAAGTCGCCCAACGCGGCACTTTACACCGCTGAGGCCCGCGGTATGCGCGCCTATTACAATATGGTGATGCTCGACCTGTTCGGTATTGTATTTGTAAAGGACGATCCGGGGACTACTTCGACGATCATCCGTGGCGACGAAGCTGTAAAATACATCGAAAGCGAACTGCTGGCTGTTGAACCAACTTTGCAGCCGAAGTCGGTAGTTGGCCCTGGCCGTCTTAACCAGGCTGCTGTATGGAGCTTGCTGGCCCGGCTGAACCTGAATGCCGCCGTGTATCGCAACATTTACGGTACTACATTCGATTTCAAAGCCGAGGATATGGATAAAGTGATCCAGTACACCGACAAAGTGATCAACTCAGGCCAGGCGAAGCTGTCGGCGGACTATTTCGCGATCTTCGGCAACGCCAACCATACCAACGAAGAAATCATTTTCGCGGTAGATCAGCGCGCCGAATTGAACGGGCATAACCGTATGGCCTACTTCTCGATCTCCGGCGACCAGTTCCCACTGGCCGAATTCCCTACGGCGAACGGCACCGACGGTCCTGGTATCACTTCCGATTTTTACCAGAGCTGGGTACAAGCCTACGGCGCTGTCGACCCATCGCGTGACCCGCGTTTTTATCAGCAGAACCTGTCTATTTACTCGAATGCGGCCGATACCTGCGTAGCTGACGCCGATTACAAAATCAACCGCGGTATCCTCAGAGGTCAGCAATATGGCGCATTGCGTGTGAATGGCGCATTCCTCCGCTGTCCCGACGGCAAGTTGAAAGTAGGAAAACTGAGTTACGTGACACGCAACCGCGCCGATTTGCCCGTAAGTTTCTCCGAACTGATCGACTTCACCACTGCGGGAAGCAACTACAACACGGGCTACCGTGTGGAAAAATACGAGTTCAGCAGCAAGTCGAACACGGGCCGTAACCGTGGCGAGGCGGATATCGTTATCGCACGTCTGGCGGACATTTACCTTATGCGCGCAGAAGCGAAACTCCGCAAAAGCAACGATGCCGCCGGTGCCCTCGCCGATGTAAACCTTGTGCGTGCTTCACGCACGAAAACGCTCGCGCCTCCCGCATTGAACAGCATCACCCTCGACCTGTTGTTCCGTGAGCGCGGCTTCGAATTCTACTGGGAAATGCTCCGTCGCCCGGACATGATCCGTTTCGGCAAGTACGAAGGCAAATGGACCGAAAAAACCAATTCCGACGTGAAGAAACGCATCTTCCCTATCCCGCAAACCGCCATCGACGGCGCATCGAACCTCCCGGGATATTTGAAGCAGAATGATGGATATTGATTTTTGAAATTTTAGATAAAAAAAGCCGGTCGGAGCATGTTCCGACCGGCTTTTTTACATCCACACACAACCTAAATCCGCAGCGACGACTCCCTGATCACCAGCTCGGATGGCAGCACAATGCTCTCGGGCGCGAAATCGCCCGAGCCATTCAACTGATTGAGAAACAAACGAGAAGCTTCCATACCGATCTTCCGGCCGGGTCGGTGGACGGTGGTGAGCGACGGGAATGTGTAAGCCGAAATAGGCGAGTTGTCAAACCCCACAAGCCCGATATCCTGGGGAATACGAAGGCCTTTATCCTTGGCCACGCGCATGGCACCGATGGCAACCTGGTCGTTCACGCCGAAGATCGCGTCGGGCGGCGATGCCAGTTCGAGCAGGCGCTTGGTAGGAAGAATGGCGCTTTCTACATTGAAATTGGTATTCAGAATCAGGTCCTCACGAATAGGCATATTGTATTTTTTGAGACAATTGATATACCCTTTGAAACGCTGTTCGGAAACGGTGAGGCCGTTAGGACCTTTCAAATGCGCTATTTGCTTATAACCTATTGAAATCAAATGCTCTACCGCCGCGAATGCCCCGTGGTAATCGTCGACCGTGGCGCGGCTTGTTTCAAAATCCTCATATTCGCGATCGATGAAGATCAGCGGCGTTTTACGCTGGATCACGTTTTCCAAATGCTCGTAGTAACCTGCGTCGTATGTCTCTTGCGAAACGGACAGAAATATCCCTTCTGTGCGGTTGGATAGGAGCTTTGAGAGCGATTCCTTTTCAAGCAGGTAACTTTCATTCGTCACGCAGATATTGAGCGTGTAACCCATTGGCTGTAACACCGTGTGAAGGCCTTCGATCACCGCGGTTTCGTAGTAATTGCTGATTGTCGGTACCACCACACCCAGCGACGCGGTCTTTTTGTTCAGCAGGCTCAGCGACACTTCGTTACGCTGGTAACCTACCTCTTTGGCATATTCCTGGATGTTTTTCCGGGTATCTTCATTGATGGCCGGATGGTCGTTCAGCGCGCGGGAAACCGTGGATGGAGAGCACCGGAAACGGCGTGCAATGTCTTTGATCGTAACAGGACGTGAGGAATTCATGAGTTGGAATATGGCAATTAAATCTTTGAAATTTTTTCAAACGTTTGCATTCAATATTAACATATTTACATTTTGTGTTTAATTTATACAACACTATCATTGTGCAAATGTAATGGATTTACCACAATGAGTGACCTGCTGATCAAGCCCCGAACACACGACAAGACCTATCATTCCCTCACCGCCGAACAGGCAGGCTGGACGTACCTGAACTTCGAAGCTAAAATACTGGAAGCGGGCGAACAAATCGTGGGTGATACGGGCGATTATGAATATTGCTTCGCATTACTGGGCGGAAATTTCAAGGTGGAGGCTGCCGGGCAGGTCTGGGAAACGGGTAATGGCCGCAAGGACGTGTTCAGCGGGATAGGCCATGCGATGTACCTCTCGCGCCGGACGCCGTTTATACTCACGGCCCAGTCGCCTGGTACCGACATTGCAATTTGCAAAGTGCTGTCCGACGAAGACCATCCGCCGCGCATGAAGCGCCCTGAGGAAGCTGCTATAGAATACCGCGGCGGAGATAACGCCAACCGCCAGATCAACAGCCTGCTGGAACCAGGCTTTGGCTGTCACAAGATCGTTTGCGTGGAAGTCTATACTCCTTCCGGAAATTGGAGCTCATTCCCCGCGCACAAGCACGACGAGCGCAAGGTAGATGCGGAAGGCAACCTGCTCGAAGCGAATCTAGAAGAAATCTATTTCTATAAAATCGACAAACCACAAGGCTACGCGATCCAGCAAGTTTATACAGAAGACCATTCGCTGGATGAAATTGTTCGGGTGAAAAACAATGAGGCGGTATTGGTCCCCAAGGGCTATCACCCGGTGGTGGCCGGCCATGGTTACAATGTATATTACCTCAATTTCCTTGCCGGTAGCGACCAGTCGCTCGCCAACACATCCGATCCCGACCACGACTGGATTTACGGAAGCTGGAAAGGCACCGATCCCAGATTACCGATCGTCACCGCTGAAATGAACGGATAGGCGTTTCAAATAACCATTAACATGCGCAAATACGATCTTCTAACCCTTGGCCGCTCGTCCATTGACCTCTATTCGGCCAACGTGGGTAGCCCTTTTGAAAAAATCGAGGCATTCAATGCTTTTGTGGGCGGCTGTCCGCTCAATATCGCCACGGGTAGTCGGCGGCTTGGCCTGGAAACGGCTATCCTGACCGGCATAGGAAATGACCAGGTCGGAAATTTCATCAAACATTTCCTCGACAATGAAGGCATTGCTACCGAATGGGTTCCGGTCATCGAAGGCACCCGCAGCTCGGCCGTGGTGCTGGGAATCGAGCCACCCGACCGCTTCCCGCTCGTTTATTACCGCGAAAACTGCGCGGATATCAACCTGAATATCGATCACGTATCCGCGATACCGTTCCAGGATTTCAAAGCCGCGGCGTTTTCGGGAACCGCATTCAGCAAAGATCCAAGCCGGACGGCCATGTTCTATGCGCTGGAATTAGCGAAAAAGAGCGGTGTTACCCGGCTGCTGGACATCGATTTTCGCGCCGACCAGTGGTTCGACCCCCGTGCATTCGGGGTTACGATCCGCGCGGCTTTGGGAAGCTTCAATATCGTGGTAGGAACGGAGGAAGAAATTCTCGCCACATTCCTGACCGATAAGGAGCAGCTTTTAATCAAACACCAGCAAATATCAGCGCCGGAAATCCGGGGGAATATTGAGAATGCGATTAGCGAAATCCTGCATTCTGGGGTAGAAACGCTGGTCGTGAAACGGGGCAAGGACGGCGCATCCATTTTCCAACCCGGTAAGGAGGAAGTAAAAGTGCCCGGTTTCCCGGTCGAGGTTTTGAATGTATTGGGGGCGGGCGATGCATTCTGCGCCGGCTTTTCGTTCGGGCTGCTGCGTGGCTGGGATTTGTACCAGAGTGTGAGAATGGGCAATGCATGCGGTGCAATCATCGTCACCCGCGAAGGTTGCGCGAATTTCATGCCTACCTATGATGAAGTAATGGAGTTCGTGAAAGGATACGGAGGATTATAAGTTTAAAATACAAATGGAAAAATTACAGAATTACATCAACGGCCGCTGGGTCGACAGCCATTCCGACAACTACGTGGATGTGCTGAACCCTGCTAATCAGGAAGTGTTGGCGAAAGTACCGTATGGCACCGCACAAGACGTTGCCGATGCCGCAGCGGCTGCCCAGGAAGGTTTTCAAGAGTGGAGAAATACGCCCGTTTCGAAGCGCGTGCAATATTTGTTTAAGCTAAAAACAATCCTCGAAGACAACGCCGACGATATTGCACGAACTATCGTGCTGGAATCCGGAAAAACGTTCATCGAGGCGAGAGCTGAAATGGTACGCGCGATCGAGAACGTGGAGAATGCCTGCGGTATGCCCACGCTGATCCAGGGTGAATTTTCGGAGGATATTGCCAAAGGTATCGACGAATATATGATCCGCCAGCCGCTGGGCCCGTGCGCGTGCATTGCGCCGTTCAACTTCCCGGGCATGATTACGTTCTGGTTCCTCCCCTACGCACTCGCTTGCGGAAATAGCTACATTATCAAACCGTCGGAAAAAGTGCCGCTAACAATGACCAAGATCGTCGGATTGATGGAGCAGCTTGACCTTCCCAAAGGCGTGCTGAACCTCGTGCAAGGCGCTCGCGAGACGGTGGATGCCATTCTCGAACACCCGGTAATCAAGGGGATCAGCTTTGTAGGATCTTCCAATGTGGCCCGTTATGTGTATGCCAAAGGCTCGGCCAACGGCAAGCGCGTGCAAGCGCAGGGTGGTGCTAAAAACCCCGTGATCGTGCTCCCGGATGCGGATATCGATATGACTTCACAAATCGTGATCGACAGCGTTTACGGCTGCGCGGGACAGCGCTGCCTCGCCGCTTCAACCATCATCACCGTGGGCGAGCACAAAGACATTACCGAAAGCCTGGTAGAATCAGCTAAAAATCGCAAAACCGGCTTCGGGCTCGACTCTGATGTGCTGATGGGGCCAGTAATCACCGCCGAAAGCAAAAATCGCGTCAATAGCCTGATTGAAAAGGGTTTGCACGAAGGAGGCCGCCTACTGGTGGATGGTAGAAACACCCAAGTCAGTGGCTACGAAAACGGTAACTTCATCGCCCCGACTATCATTGAAGATATTCCGCTTGACGGCGAACTGGCAGCGACCGAAATTTTCGGACCTGTATTAAGTCTGGTGCATATCAATACGATCGACGAGGCGATCCGCTTTATCAATTCGGGGAGATACGGCAATATGGCCTGCATTTTCACAAACAGCGGTTTGAATGCGCGTCGCTTCCGTCACGAAGCCGAGGCTGGTAATATTGGTATTAACATCGGTGTAGCCGCCCCTGTGGCGCAGTTTCCATTCTCGGGCTGGAAGGATAGCTTCTATGGCGACCTCCACGGCCAGGGCAAGCACGCAGTCGAATTCTTCACCCAAACGAAAGTGGTGATCGAGCGCTGGCTGAAAGAATGGAACAGGAAGTTTTAAAACTCAATATTTAATAATCTTTTCCCGTCGACTTAAGTCGACGGCTAGAAATTTAATCTTTTCTAAATCTTTTACCGTCGACTTGAGTCGACGGATGCAACTCGCTCGCAATACTATAAGATGACAAAAAAACTTAAAACCGGTGTGATCGGACTGGGCCGGATTGGCCAGATCCACCTTAGCAACCTTGTGCACCATATGCCTGACGCGGAAGTAATCATCGCCTCCGACCTCTCGCCTGCCGCACATGCATTCGCTCGTGACCTGGGAGTTCCGGAGGTCGTTACGGATGCTTATGACGTGATCAACCACCCCGATGTGGAAGCGGTGATCATTTGCTCTCCTACCCCTGTTCACGTGCCTTATACCGTGGCGGCCGCTGAAAAAGGGAAGCATATTTTCTGTGAAAAACCCCTTGATGTAACCCTGGAAGCCATCCAGGCAGCGGAAAAGGCGGTTTCTGACAACAATGTGAAGCTAATGCTCGGCTTTAATCGCCGGTTCGATGCCAACTTCAACAATGTAAGGCATCTGGTCGCAAACGATAAGATCGGTGAGCCTCATATCCTGCGCATTACCAGCCGCGACCCGGCGCCGCCGCCAGTGGAATACCTGAAAGTTTCGGGCGGAATTTTCCTCGACATGTCCATTCACGACTTCGACATGGCACGCTACATCGTAGGCAGCGAAGTGAAAGAGGTATTTGTGAAAGGCGATGCGCTTATTCACCCGGAGATTAAGGAATTCGGCGATATCGATACAGCTGTAATCGTGTTAACCTTCGAAAACGGTGCAATAGGCGTCATCGACAACAGCCGCAAGGCGGTGTACGGCTACGACCAGCGCCTGGAAATCTTTGGTTCGAAAGGAATGGCGAAAGCGGAAAACAATACAACGGACACCCTCATCCATTTCGACAGCAGTGGAGGCCACAGCTCGCTGCCACTGCATTTCTTCCTCGAAAGGTACGAAACAGCCTACCGCGTCTGCCTTAAAACGTTCATCGATTGCGTGTTGAAAGACACTCCGTCGCCTGTGGATGCGCATGACGGCCTGATGGCAACCGCTATCGGTATCGCGGCCATGAAGTCACTGACCGAAGGCAGGAACGTAAAGCTGGACGAGGTGCTGCAATATGCGACCGTTCAGGTGTAAGCAGGAACTGTTTAAAAATTCATAAGTTTGAGCCTTCTACAAACAGTTCGAATCCCGATCTAACCAACTAACCCTTTTTCAAGAATGTCCACAACCGGTCTGCAATCGCTGGATTATGTAGTTTTTTTCATCTATCTGATAGGCGTTTCCGCTTACGGTTACTGGATTTATAAAAAGAAAAGCTCGAAAGAGGTCAGTTCAACTGATTACTTCCTCGCAGAAGGCTCGCTGACGTTCTGGGCGATCGGAGCTTCGATCATCGCCTCGAACATTTCTGCCGAGCACTTTATCGGGATGTCGGGGTCGGGATTTGCGATTGGCCTGGCCATTTCTTCGTACGAATGGATGGCTGCGGCTTCGCTCATCGTCGTGGCGTTGTTTATTCTGCCGGTGTATCTGAAAAACAAGATCTACACCATGCCGCAATTCTTGCGGCAGCGGTACAACCCGACGGTCGCGACGATCATGGCGGTTTTCTGGCTCTTATTATATGTTTTTGTGAACCTGACATCGATCCTGTACCTCGGTGCGCTCGCACTGGAAGTGACGGCGGGGCTGGATTTCAATTACGGTATCGTGGGCCTGGGGATTTTCGCGGTTGTGATTACGATCGGCGGGATGAAAGTGATCGGATATACGGATGTCGTACAGGTAATTGTGCTTGTGCTCGGGGGCTTGGCGACTACTTACCTTGCATTGGACCTCGTATCACAGCATTTCAACCGGCCGGGCCTTTTTAACGCGCTCGCATTGCTGAAAGAGCAAGCCGATTCGCATTTCCATATGATCTTGCCGAAAGAGAACCCGTTCTATAAAGACCTGCCGGGGTTATCAGTGATCATCGGCGCAATGTGGATCAATAACCTGGCCTATTTCGGTTGTAACCAGTATATTATCCAGCGCAGCCTCGGAGCCAGTTTGCCCACCGCCCGGAAAGGCATTCTTTTCGCTGCATTGCTCAAACTGCTCATCCCGATTATCGTGGTTATTCCGGGCATTGCCGCATTTGTTTTATACCAAAATGGCATGTTCCAACAGGAAATGCTCGACGGCGGTGTAGTGAAACCTGATCACGCTTATCCGGTTCTGCTCAATTTATTACCTGCCGGATTAAAAGGAATGGCATTTGCGGCGCTTACAGCTGCCATAGTTGCCTCGCTTGCTGGTAAAGCAAACAGTATCTCAACGATATTTACATTAGACATTTATAAACAGTACATTGCCCCGCACGCCTCAGAACGCCAGCTCGTACGGGTGGGCCGCTACACGATCTACGTCGCGATGGGTATCGGTATACTCATCGCCCCGCAGCTCCGCGTGCTCGACCAGGCCTACCAGTTCATTCAGGAATACAGCAGCTTTATTACCCCGGGTGTATTTGCGATATTCATTCTCGGTATGTTCTGGAAAAGGACCACATCGGCCGCTGCATTAACGGCTGCATTGCTGACGATCCCACTCTCGACGGCCGGCAAGTTTTTGTATCCCGAAATCCCGTTCCTCGACCGGATGGGCTACATTTTCCTGATCCTCTGTGCCGTTATCGCCGCCATTTCCCTTGCCGATCCAAAAAGCGGGAACAATCCGAAGAGTCTCGATATCGAGGCTTCGATGTTCCAGCCCGGCAAGAGCTTTGTGGTAGGCTCGGTGCTGATATGCGGTGTGCTGGCAGCTTTATACACGATATTCTGGTAACCATTCCAATGCTACTGACAACTCGCCAACTCTTTGATAAATGCTATGGCCGCTATGCGATACCGGCTGTGAATGTGTTTTTCATGGAAGAAATCCATGGACTTTTCGCTGCTGCGCAAGAAGCTGATGCGCCATTTATCGTACAAACAACGCCCTTTGCACGCGATTATGCCAACGCAGACATGCTCCTGTCCATGATAGGCGCTGCGGCGCGCATTTACCCGCGGGTTACGTATGCGATCCATATGGACCATGGTTACGAAGAACATATTTTCGACGCCATCGGAAAAGGCGGCTATACTTCCGTGATGATCGATGCCTCGCACGACAGTTTTGAAAAAAATGTAGCCCGTACCAAAGCCGTGGTGACTGCCGCGCATGCCAAAGGGATGAGCGTGGAAGCCGAGCTCGGCGTACTGGCCGGAGTGGAAGACGACCTGACGGTGGATGCGGCTCATTCATTTTATACCAATCCACAGCAAGTCGAGGATTTTGTGAAAGCCACAGATTGCGACAGCCTGGCCATTGCGGTAGGAACCAGCCACGGAGCCTATAAATTTTCGGGCGGGCAAGGGTTACAATTTCATATTCTCGAAGAAATCCAGCAGCGCCTGCCAGGCTTCCCGCTCGTACTGCATGGTGGCTCGAATGTGGTTCCCGAAGTGATCGAACGCATTAACGCAGCCGGCGGCCAATTGAAAACCGATGCCAAAGGCGTACAGGAAGAAGAGGTAAAGAGAGCGATCCCGCTGGGTATTTGCAAGATCAACATTGCTACCGACACCCGGCTGCTTTGGACGATGGTGAACCGGGAGTTCTTTCGCGACCGCCCCGACGAATTTGCCCCAACAACCCCGGGGAAGATTTTTATGGAGGAATACAAAAAATTTATGCTGAAAAAGTTCGAACTGTTTGGTTGCACGGGCAAGGCGATCGACTTCAGCACCTTATCAGCTGACTCTGTTTCGAACAGTAAATAATCAAAGACATGACAAGACGACTCACGGTGGCGCAGGCTACCATCATGTTTCTAAAAAATCAATACATCGAGCGCGACGGCGTTGAGGAGCCCTATTTTGGCGGTTGCTTCGGCATTTTCGGGCACGGTAATGTGGCAGGACTTGGCCAGGCGTTGCAAGAAAACCCGGATTTCCGGTATTACCAATGCCGAAACGAGCAATCGATGGTGCATACTGCGGTGGCTTATGCCAAGGTCAAAAACCGGCTGGGCGCATTCGTTTGTACGACGTCGATCGGTCCGGGTGCTACCAATATGATCACCGGCGCCGCATTGGCGACCATTAACCGGTTACCTGTGCTGCTTCTGCCGGGCGATATCTTCGCTACCCGTGAGCCTAACCCGGTTTTGCAGCAGCTCGAAAGTGCTTCTACACAAGATATTTCAGTAAATGACTGTTTCAAACCGGTTTCCAAATACTGGGACCGTATTAACCGGCCGGAACAACTCATTTACTCGCTCCCCGAAGTTATGCGCGTACTCACCTCACAGGCGGAGATGGGCGCTGTAACGCTTTCGATGCCGCAGGATGTGCAGACGCACGCCTACGATTTTCCTGAATCATTATTCCAAAAACGTGTGTGGCACGTAGGCCGCCCCCGCCCGGATCTTGTAACATTACAAAAAGCGGCGGAGTGGATCAAAGCAGCTAAAAATCCCGTAATCGTGGCAGGCGGCGGGGCAATTTACAGCGGCGCATCCGAAACGCTCCACGAATTCGCTTCAAAAACGGGCATTCCGGTCGGCGAAACTTTCGCCGGCAAAGGAGCGGTGCGCTATGATGCGCCTTACAGCATTGGCGGTCTCGGGGCGACCGGTACAAAATATGCGATTGATGTTGCCAACCAGGCCGACCTCGTCATCGGAATCGGAACGCGATACAGCGATTTTACAACGGCCTCCAAATCGATCTTCAAAAACCCGGATGTCCGTTTTGTTAATATTAATATCAGCGAATTTGATGCCTTCAAACACGCTGCCTTGCCGGTGATCGGGGATGCGAAGGCAGTATTGGAGGAACTGGCCGGACTTTTGGATAACCATGAAGTTGCGCCGGACTACCGCCAGCATATTGCCGGCATCAACAAGGCCTGGGACGACGAGGTAACGCAAATCTACGCAGAAGGCAACAGCACAGTCCCTCCGATCGACCAGGCGGTGGTGATCGGTACGCTAAACAGCTTTATGGACGACCGGGATGTGATGATCAATGCATCGGGCAGTGCTCCCGGCGATCTGCACAAACTCTGGCGTGCCACCGACCCGAAAAACTTCCACCTCGAATACGGCTTCTCCTGCATGGGCTACGAGATTGCCGCGGGCCTTGGTGCCAAAATTGCCGATCCAACGCGTGAAGTATATGTGCTCTGCGGTGACGGCGGTTATTTAATGAATAACCATGAGATCGTCACTGCGATCCAGGAGGGCGTCCGCTTTACGATCCTGCTTTTAAACAACAACGGCTACGCGAGTATCGGCGGGCTATCTGAAAGCATTGGTAGCGAGCGATTTGGTACCATGTACAAATACCGGGAAAATGAAACGGGCCAGCTATCGGGTGGATTCCTACCGGTGGACCTTGCCAAAAATGCCGAAAGCCTCGGCGCAAACGTCATTCGCGCTACCGACCGCCAATCGCTGGAAAATGCATTGGCACAAGCCAAAACTGCTGATCGCACCACCGTCATTTACATCGAAACAAGCCTTTACCGCACCGTGAAGGGCTACCACGCATGGTGGGAGGTGCCTGTGGCAGAGGTGTCGACCTCCGCATCAGTGCAAAAAGCATTTGAAACTTATCGCGAGAACAAAAAAACACAACGTATTTTCTTATAGGGATGAAAGGGAGGAAGGAGAGAAGGGAGGAAAGGAAAAAGTTTAGCCCCCTTCCTCCCTCCTCCCCTTCTTCCCTTTCCCCCCCTTCAATCCCTTTCAAAAAAATGAACTTCGAAAACATCAAACTGGGCGTTGCTCCTATTAACTGGACCAACGACGATATGCCGGAGCTCGGCGGCGAGAATACATTTGAGCAATGCGTGAGCGAAATGGCACTGGCCGGATTTACGGGTTGCGAGGTGGGCAACAAGTTTCCCCGCGATACCAATGTGTTGAAAAAAGCATTGGAACTTCGCGGGTTGCAGATTTGCAACCAGTGGAACAGCTATGAACTGACGACCAAATCCTTCGCCGAAAACCGCGAAAATTTCAGCAAACTGCTCGATTTCCTGGAAATTATGGGTGCGAAAGTCATTGGCGGCGGTGAAACCGGGAATAGCTGCCAGGGAAAAATGGATGTACCTGTATTTGAAGGCAAAGGAATGCTGAACACCAAGGATGAATGGGACAGCTTCACCTTCGGCCTCAACGAATTGGGCAAAATCGCCAGCGACCGTGGTATGAAACTGGCTTTTCATCACCATATGGGCACTTGCATTCAAACTATCGAAGAGACAGACCGGCTGCTCAACGAAACAAACCCCGACCACGTGTATCTCAATTACGACTGCGGGCATTTCCACTTTGCAGGTGAAGACCCCGTGGCCGCGTTGCAGAAATACATTGGCCGCACGGCGCATATTCACCTGAAAGACGTGCGTCCGAACGTGCTGCAACGCGTGCACGACGAGCGTCTGAGCTTCCTGACGGCCGTCAAAAACGGCGTATTCACCGTACCCGGCGATTCTGAGGGCTGTATTGATTTCCCATCACTTTTCGCCATCATCAAAGAAAGCAACTACGCCGGCTGGATCGTCCTCGAAGCAGAACAAGACCCTGCCAAAGCGAACCCGCTGGAATACGCGATTATCGCGAGGAATTTTTTCAGAGGATTAACGGGGATTTAAGCACCCATTCCATTGTAAATCGCCATTGGTCCGGCAGGTAGTTTTGGATTTTTCAGAACCCGCCGAATCAATGGCGAAAGTTTTGTTAGTTCAAAATAGGTATTGCTTGGCATATTCAGGATCAGAACTGTAATAGTTGAAATAGAAAAATTCTGTTGATACCGGATGTTTTTGTCAAATGTCAGTAGAACCCGGAATCTCGCAGTGTTTGCCAGAGAAAGCAACGCAAAGTCCTTCAAACCATTCTAACCCATTTCCCTCACCGTACGAACTTTGTGTTCTGGGAATCCTGCTTTAATCTTTTGGGCAAATTTTGATCCAGTAACAGCTTCATACAACTGCTCGATGTGCTTCGATGACAGTAGCTTGTTCGCTGCTTCGAGTAACGCTACCGCTTGATCCCTTGTAACAGACGGGAAGTCATCCAGAAAATCATCGAGCGACACACCTGCTTCAAGGTGATCGAAAAGCGAGTCGATAGGCACCCTGGTTCCGCTGAAAACGGGCTGCCCACTCAATATCTCCGGGTCGATCGTGACAATCTCATTAATTCCCATATTCTTTTTACGTTCCATCTTGAAAAAGGTAACGACGTTGTAGTAACAAATTAGCAAACTTTTCGCGTTAAGCATTCCCGCCACCGCCACATTTCCCTCCCTGCCGACGTAACAGCATTATATTACCGAGTAACCAATATTGAAATACGGCCTATGGCAAATCAGTTTACGCTTTACTTTTAAACTGAACACTATGTTAAATTTCAAACGATTATATCTTCTCTATGTCCTGATCTTTGCGGTGGTGGCGGTGGGTTGTAAGGACAAGGACGTCGCCCCTGCCGTCCAAACCCTCGATTCTACCACCACGGCGGATAATCCCGATATTAACAGCTGGCTTTACGACGTCATGGACGATGCCTATTTCTGGTACAAAAACCTTCCGGCCAAAACCAGCCTCGACAACAGCATTGATCCGCATGACTATTTTGAAAAACTGGTATACCAGCGTGCTACTGTCGACCGTTTTTCGGCGGTTACCGACGATATCGATGCATTGCAGGACGAGTTCGATGGCATCAGCAAGATTTTCGGGATCAGCTATTCGCTGTCTTTTACTGATAACGGCAAGTCCAACATTGCCGCTTTCCTGAATTACGTGGTCAAGGGCAGCCCGGCCGAAATTGCGGGGCTAAAACGCGGTGATATTCTCATGAAAGTAAATGGGACACAGCTCACTTCGACCAACTACACATCACTCCTTAGTGGTAACGAAACCGCCACATTCACGTTGGGAGAACTTTCCGGTTCTGCTATTGTGGCAGGTAGCAAGACTGTTACTATGACCAAGGCACAGGTAAGCGAAGACCCCGTCCTGTTCTCGACAGTCATTTCAAAGCCAGCTTTGGGGAAAACGGTTGGTTACCTGGTTTACACCCAGTTTGTACCTGGAACCGACACGGATAAGTCGAAATATGACAATGAATTGCGCCAGGTCTTTGCGGATTTCAAAAGCAAGGGAGTGAATGAGCTCGTACTCGATTTGCGGTTTAATCCGGGAGGTTATCTCAGTTCGGCCGAAACGCTCGCGTCGCTGATCGGCCCGGGTGTTTCGAGTTCCAAAATATTTTACAAAGAACAATGGAACGACAAATACACCGCCTACTGGCAAAAAACGCAAGGGGCCGGTGCATTGAATTACACCTTTCTGAACGAGCCGAATAATATCGGTGGAAATTTAAGTCGGGTATTCGTGCTGACGTCCAATGGGACGGCATCCGCCAGTGAGTTGGTAATCAATGGCTTGAAGCCCTATATGAGTGTGATCAGGATTGGGGAGCATACTGCCGGCAAAAATTTATTCGGTCAGCTGATCAGCGATGACCAGAAACGTTGGAAATGGGGTGTTTACATTATGCTGGGTCAAACTGCCAATGCTAATGGCGAATCTGACTACGGCACTATAAACGGCATGACGCCCGATTATGAAGTCGAGGATTCGACCGTGCCCTATCTGCCTTTTGGTGATGAAAATGAAACACTGCTCCGCAAGGCATTGGACGTCATGGGCATTCCGGCCCCGGACGGCCAGCGCCTGGCTGCGACCACGAGCGTCGAGACGTTCCGCAAAATGCTTCACGACGACCTTCAAACGAAGGAAAACCGCATGATCCGCCGCGGAAACGTAAGAGCAATCCCTCAATAACTCTCACATACATATGGTTGTCTGGACCGGGCCTGCATTTGCGGGCCCGGTCCGTTTCGTGGCCGTTCCATCAAAAAAGCGGTCAGCTGGCATCGTTTTAGTTGCTTTTACTGTAATTTTGATTCCAATTTTTACTCACGTTCGGCACGCAGGCATGATATGAAGTTGAATGCTTTACATATCCTTTTAATTTTCTTCTCTTTCCTGCATTTTGCCCACGCGCAGACCGGCAGACACACTTATCGTTTTAAAAACGAATTCACCGTAGCGCAGCCCGAATGCGGCCCGAACCTTGTACAAGCGCAAGCGGCGGGCTCATGTGCAAGCGGGACCACGGCAGGTCGGTTTCTCGAAGAGGTGTTGCCTTGTGGCGGAAGACGGGCGGTGTATCACAACAATAGAAACTGGGGGCTGATGTATCCGAACACCGAAGGCCTCGTTTCAGAATCCTACACGATCCAGCTTTACCTGAGAGTAACAGACTGGGGTGAAAAGTGGGCCAGGATCATCGATTTCTCGAATGGTACCCGTGACGATGGTATCTATTTTAAAAATACTCCCGGAAGTACCGATCGCTGCCTGGATTTTTATCCGAACGGCATCATCGGAACCTGCCCCTATTTCAACACTTCCACCTACTATTTGCTGACTTTCACCCGTGATGGCGCGACAGGGCAAATGGAGGTGTATGTTGGTAATAACCTTTTTGCAACGTATATCGACAATAACAAAAATTATGTCGGCAAAGCCGGGGTACCCATTTACCTCTTCCGTGATGATAATGCTGTGACCTGCGAGTCGGGGGAGGCAAATTTTGCCTACATGGCCTTTCATGGCAAACACTTTTCAAAGGCCGATATCGATAAGTCCGTCTCGGATATCTGCTTCGAGGCCAGTATCAACTCATATGCTGATTTTTCCATTTCCCCTAGTCCGGTCTGCGGCCCCGATAGAAATGTGGAAGTGAGATATACGGGGTCTATTCCTTCACCCGGCACAGGTTACGATTTTAAATGGGACTGGAATGGAGCAAGGGTTATTTCGGGCTCCGGGATGGGGCCCTATCTGTTGAACTGGGCGGATGGCGGTACGAAGAATGTTACGCTTACCGTCATCAGTCAGGCGTGCGGTAACAAGCTGGACAACCGCAAACAGATTGTCATTAGTAATCCTTCTCTCACGACCGAGGTCACCTCCGGCACCTGCGATACCGGGACTGACGGCACGATTACCCTTACAGCTTCGGATGGCGTCTTACCCTATCAGTATTCCATCGATTCGGTCAGTTACCAGGCATCCAACATATTTTATGCACCGGCAGGTCATTACAGGGTGTTTGTAAAAGATGGCAATGGCTGTACCACCGCGCAAAATGCCGATGTGTCGTTCACCAGCGATATTACCGTTCGGACAATGCCTGACACCACTATTTGTGTCGGCCAATCGGTGACGCTGGCCACTACGAGCAACGGTCGGACGTTTTCCTGGGTACCACAAAACGGACTGGATAATCCCGGCGCGCTGGAACCGGTTGCCGCACCGGAAGCTACCACGCAATATATCATTACCGCTACCAAAGGTTTTTGTACTCAGACGGACACCGTTCAGGTACGTGTTTCACCCAAAATTGAGGTGAATGTGACGCCCGACGCTTTGATAGAGTATAATGTCCCTTTTCAGCTGAATGCGACTTCGCCTCAGATCCGCAATTACGCGGGCGCCACGTTCCTATGGACTCCAGCCGACGGACTCAGCGACGCCAGTATTCAAAGCCCTATCGCCGTTTTGAGGGAAAATCAGCAGTATACGGTCGACGTGACGTCCGAGCAGGGCTGCAAGGGCTCCGGCCAGGTGAAACTTTCCATCAAACGCCAGGAGAGTATTATTATTCCAACTGCATTTTCGCCCAATGGCGACGGCAAGAATGAAATGCTGGTACCGGTAGTGAACGATATCGCTACGATCCGGTATTTCCGTATTTACAATCGCTGGGGGCAGCTGGTGTTCTTCACCGACCAGCTAAACACCGGCTGGGATGGTACTTTCAAAGGCAGCACCGCCGTTTCAGGAACTTATGTGTGGCAAATCGAAGGTGTTTCGACAAAAGGGAAGGTGATTAGCAAGCAGGGGGCCGTGGCGTTGTTGCAGTAAAGAGGTGACGCCAAATGGTCCATGGTCTATGGTCATTTTGCAAATCGACCGCAGACCATGGACCATGGATTGTATTGCTTTACCGACTTATCCAGCTAAACTCATATTCCAGATCCGGAATGCGGGTACGGTCGGCTATTCTTCTGAGGCGCGCCGGAAGCGCCATGAGGTAATCTCTTGCTTTTTCCGCTTTTTCATTGATGTCACGCACAGAACCTATATTCCATTCGTTGAGCAGATCTTCGAGAATATCGATATAGTCCAGCGTTGTGTAAACGCCCAGGCGTTGCGCGGCGTCTGAGAAATGGGAGAATGTTTCGCCCATTTTCACACCGGTTTCCCGCATAAAATGCGCCGGCATCACGATTTTTTTCCTCATCATATCCTCCAAAGCCAGCAACAGCTCCGATGGATCGACTTCCAGAATCCGGTTTACAAAAGTTTTGTAAGCCTTTGCATGGCGCATTTCGTCGGAAGCAATTACCCCACATATTTTCGACAAATGCGGGTTACCAAATTTCTTCGCGAGTGTGGCCGTACGGCGGTGCGAGACATTGGTGGCAAGTTCCTGAAACGAAGTGTAAATGAAGTTTCGGTAAGGATCACGGTCGGTGCCGATATCGAAACCGTCGGCGATCAGGTATTGGGTAGAAACTTCCATAGCGCGCATGTTCACGCGGCCGGAAAGGTACAGGTATTTGTTGAGCAGGTCGCCGTGGCGATTTTCCTCGGCTGTCCAGGCACGTACCCATTTCACCCAGCCCGATTCAGGCTCGCCGACCTGGTTTACGCCGATCACGTCCATCAGCCAGGATTCGTAAGTTGGCAATGCCTCTTCCGTAATCGTGTCCCCGATCAGCACGGCAATGTAGTCATAAGGCAGATCACGGCAACTTTCCTGCAAAAGCTTCACTTCATGTAAAAAATTCTCCCTTGTTGCATCAGGCAGAAAGTCAGAAGGTTGCCAGTTTTCATCGATCGGTTTCAGGTATTCCGCAATAAGGCCGTCGAGGTCCTTGCCTATATGTTTCATTACTTCAAGCCTTTCGGCTGAAAGCGTAATATCCATTTGTATGTTGATTTAAACACTATTGACTATTTTACAAATAACGTGAATTATACGTAAGTTTTGAATGACAATTGTCATTTCACGCCCTAGAATTTGGAGTAACCAAAACAGATTTCGACTATTTTTGCAAAAAAAATAAGAATGAAAAAAATCCTCGATTACGTTCTGAGTACCCTCTACCTGATCCATTTCGGCCTCACACTCTTAGTTTTTCATGTCATACAGGTCATCGCATTCAACGTCTTTGGCAAAAAGGCGCACAAAGTGTCGGTCGACTGGCTTAATTTTTCTCTCACTTTCGGGCTTCATCTGACCGGTGCAAGTATCAAGCTCAAAAACCTTGCCCGGCTACCCGACGGCCGGCCTCTGATATTCATCGCCAACCATCAGAGCAGTTACGACATCTCGCCTGTTTACTGGTATATGCGAAAATATAGCCCTCGATTTGTTTCCAAAATTGAGCTGGCTAATGGTGTTCCCAGCATTTCCTACAACCTGCGCAAAAGCGGCGCGGCGCTCATCAACCGCAAAGACGGGAAACAGGCCATTACCGAAATCGCCCGCCTCGGCAAACTGATCCAGGATGAAAAGGCATCGGCAATCATATTCCCCGAGGGTACCCGCACCGCCAGTGGTAACATGAAACCATTTCAGCCTGGCGGCGTCGCTACCCTCTTGAAAAGAGCTCCCGATGCGCTCATCGTGCCCGTGGCCATTAACGGCACCGGCGCGTTCAACCCCAAAGGGATATTCCCGCTGAAATCTTTCGCGAAGCTCAGTTTCACCGTGCTGCCGGGTATCGAGCCGGCTGGCAGGAAGGCGGAAGAAATATTGAATGAAGCTCAGGAAGCCATTCGTGTGGCGATCGCTGGCTGATTTTCAAATGGTTAAAAACACTTCATTTTCGCTTAACAATCGTTAACAATCCCCATTTAAACCTCTGCGCCAGGTAGCCCTCTAACCCACGAAACTTAAAACTTTTGGGTTATGAAAAAGATACTTTTTGCCGCAGTGGTTCTCGCATTAGGATTCACCAATGCTTCCGCCCAATATGGTCCGCGTTACGATCGTGACGGCTACCACGACGGTTACAGTCGTGAAAGAATGTCGGACATCAACAGACTTCAAAGAGAAGCACGACAAAATATAGCCAATGGTGTACAATGGGGCACGCTCACTTCCCGTGAGGCCAACATGCTCATGAACCGTTACGAGAACATCCAGGACAAAGAACGGCATTTCGCCCGTCGGGGCCACCTGTCGAACCGTGAGGAAAGAATACTTCGCAACGACCTGCACGAGCTGATGTCGGATACCCGCCGCCTCAGCCGCGACCGTGATCGCTGGTCACGCGATGGTCGTCACAGAGGCCGATTCTAAGATATTGAAGGTTATAGTTGAAGGTTTAGGGTAATGCAAAAAGCACCGGGACGTTGGCCCGGTGCTTTTTTATTCGTTTTTGAAATACCTTACCAGTTTCACATGCGATTTTTCGAACCCTTCGCGCTGGTAGAACCTGTGCGCCTGCTCACGTGTAGCGCGCGAAGTGACCTCCATTTGAATAGCCCCCTCCTTTTTCGCGAATGCGGTAACATGCTCCATTAATACATTTCCAACTTTTTGCGAGCGGTACTCTGGCTCTACATACATTTCCTGTATTTCTGAAACCAACGCGGCATGATGCAGCAGCGGCTGAATATGACAGCTCACTATGCCAATCGGCTTCCCCTCGTGTTCGGCAAGGAAATAGGTAATGTTCGGGCTTGCCATGTTACGGTTGAAGGCCGCGTCGAATCCCAGCCGGTCGAGGATCATGTTTTCGAGGCTGCATATCATTTGATAAATGACCTCACGATCGGCCAGGGATGCGCGACGGATAATTACTGGTGCCTGCACGTGGATAACGGGTTGAGTTGAGCGGCGCAAATTACGCCGGGCGACGGGCAAAGGCAAGTGTATGGGTTATTTGTCTGGTCATATTAGCGGCCCTCGATCATTTGCCCGATCCTGATATTTATATTATTTTAATATTCGGTTACAAAATTTAAATTAGATTTGAAAAAACATCAATCCAGATAACTATGAGGCAAATTGTGCTGGCATTTGCGCTGATCATTTCTTTTCAAAGCCACGGTCAAATTACATTCATCGACAGTAATACTTCGTGGAGCCAGCTTTCAAAACAAGCAAAAGAACAGGACAAGCTTGTTTTTATTCACTTTGAAAACAGCGAATGCGTTCAATGCAACGAGGTCGCTTCCATGGGTTTTGGTAAGGAAATTCTTAAAAAGACATTTGACGAAGAATTTATCGCTATCCGCTGCAATGTAGGCACTGCCAACGGGCGAAATCTTGCACAAAAATTTAGGATTATGAGCTCGCTAATGTCGCTGTATGTGGATTCGGACGGCAACATACTGCATGTAAATAATGGTTCCACCGGCGATTCCTATACCTATCTGAATGGCGCCAAACTTGCACTCGACCGGAAAGGTAAAAAGCAGTTGCCCGATTATGAAAGAGAATACAAAGCGGGCGTCCGTGCTTCGGCATTTATGAGGAAATATATGGTTAAAAAGCAGGAATCGTCTATGGCGATCGATGATTTGCTCGACGAATATGTCGCCTCGCTCCCCACCGATTCACTTAGTAATTTCCAGACTGTCAAAGGCATATTTGAATTTTTTCCTGCTGTAAACAGTCTTGCCTATCAAACCATAAAAACCAAAACCCCGAAATCAATAACCGACAGCATATTCAACTCTGCCAAACCCAACGACCGCAAAGCAATGAATGAGGGTATCATTGAAAATTCTTTCCGGATTGCGGTGCAGAAGCGGGACAATGAAATGGCTCAACAAATCGCTGAGTTTGCAAGGGAATCACAAGGCAAAGACCGGTCGAAAGGTGAAATCGATTCCGCGAAATGGATGACTAAATATTACCACCGAACCGGCGACACACGAAAGTATTTTGAAAGCGCTATAAAGCTCGTTGAAACCAAATACATGCCGCTAACCATCGATTCGCTCGACGCAATGGACGACGCTGCATTTAAGGCGCAGCAGCACTTTTTCATATCCAAACGTGGCAAGTCGGACCGCGGCGCAGTGGTAAGATCCATGGCAATCGCGCCGCCTTCTCAGTTCATTTATCTCGAGATGAATGAACATGCCTATCAATTTTACGAATTAACACGAGACAAAGAATTGCTTGAAAAAGCATTGGCGTGGTCGAAAAGATCGTTGGATTTATCAAACGAAAAAAGGAAAAACGGCCATACTCCATATCGGTTAGGCGACCCGAACTTTATTGACACTTACGCACACATCCTTTACAAACTGGGCAGAAAAGACGAGGCCATCGAGTGGCAAACCAAAGCCGTGGAAGCACAGAAAGTTTCCGGTATGGCCTATGAGTCCTTTGAAATACGCCTCAACAAAATGAAAGAGGGCAAATTGTAGGGCACGTGTACCTGTTTTTCACACTACACAAACGCACTTTCACCCGTAATAGCCCGCCCGACGATCAGCGAATTGATTTCTTTCGTGCCTTCGTAGGAATAAATGGCTTCGGCATCCGCTACGAAACGGGCAATGTCATATTCGAGTAATATCCCGTTGCCCCCGAAAAGCTCGCGCGCATGATCGACGATCGAGCGCATGCGCAGGGTGCAGAACACTTTGGCGAGCGAAGCATGTTCATCGGCCAGATCGCCCGCGTCCTGTAATTGGGATAACCTGTAAACCATCGTTTGCATGGCGGTAAGGTCGCCCAGCATCGTTACCAACAGGTCTTGTACTAATTGAAAACCGGCAATCGGGCGTCCGAACTGTTTTCTTTCCATCGTATATTTCAAAGCCAGCTCATACGCGCCGCGCCCGCACCCTACCGCCTGCCAAGCTACGCCCGCACGCGTCATCCGCAGAACGTTGGCGGTATCCTTGAAAGAATTCGCATTTTGAAGGCGGTCGGCCTCCGGTACCCGGCAATCCGTCAGGGTGATCAATGCATTCTGCACCGTGCGCAGCGCCATTTTATCCTCCATTTTCTCCGCTTTGAAACCCGAATTTTGCTTCCTAACGATAAAGCCTTTCACTTGGTTGTCGTCCAGATTCCGCGCCCAGATAATTGTAATATCCGAGAAGGTGGCATTACCGATCCATTTCTTCTGACCGTTGATCACCCATTCGTCTCCTTCCCGTTTGCAGGTGGTGGTGAGTCCGCCCGCAACGCCCGAGCCAACTTCCGGCTCGGTAAGCCCGAACGCACCGATCAGCTCCATACGTTGCATTACAGGTAACCATTGCTGTTTCTGTTCCTCCGACCCACAGAGATAGATAGAGCCCATCGCCAGGCCGCTGTGGACACCGAAGAATGTTGAGACAGAAGAATCGATACGTGCCATTTCCATCGCTATGAACCCTTCCAGCAATGCCGAACGTCCGGCGCAACCATATCCGTGGTAAGTAAGGCCGCAGATATTCAGCTTGGCCATCAACGGAATGATATGCATCGGAAACTGTGCATTGTTCCAGTAATAGTTAGCGATCGGCTTGATTTCCGTTTCCATAAACTCCCGCACTTTGAGCTGTATTTCGCGTTCCTCCGGGCCGAGGGTCGATGTTAGTTCATAGAAATCTCCATTCACAACCGGCGGTGCTTTCTTCTTGCCTGAACCAGCCTGCATGAATTTCAGCATTTTACCAAGGTCCTCTTCACTCATTTTGGAAACGATACCCATCAACTGGTTGAGATCAACTTTCCGGGACAACCTGGCAACGGCTTCGATATCGATGGATTGCAGGAGGTTGCGTATTTGTGAAATGGATTTGAAAAGGTTCATACCGTTTGCTGGATTGTGATTTGATAAAGAGTCGGCCCATGACGGGGTTCTACTGCACCAATCTAAAAAAGTAGAGCTGCCGGGAATGAAATTTGCAGGTATCCGCCTAAACCTGAAAAACCATGAAAACACAACTCAATAATGTGGAAGGCGGCTCACCAAGCCAGGGCGGACCGAAAAGCAAATCGAAACAAAAAGATGATAGCCGGAAACCTTCCGGAGTCCTCAAACAGGAATCCATCGAGAAATCCGAAAAGGTTAACATGACCCAGAAGAAGGGCTACAACGAGACGCCGGAAACTGTTCCGGTGAAGGGCAAAAAGGCCTGATCGTACTTTATTTCATAGATGCTTCCAATGCGGCTGCCAGGTACACAAAAGGTGCATTCCAATTGATGGCGATCTCATTGGAAGCGTAAGAGCATTCATTGTCGGTAAATGATTCGTCCGCAAACTTGTTGGGATAACCGGCGCATTTGTCCTGCTGCCCGGGGTTGGGCCCGCCGGAAAGCAAGCCGGGAATCGGGTCTACGATTCCGTCGGCAATGGAGAGTCGCTGGTGTGGGTGCATTACCCTCTTAGATCCCGAACCTGTCAGGAAACAATAGCCTGTCGCATTGCGGCCGAGCAGGTAATCGAGGTTGCCGAGCGCTGCGTTAATATATTTCTGGTCTTTGGTCAATCGGTGGGCTTTCAGCAATGCAATACCCTGATTTGCAGCAACCGAGCTGCTACCCCAGGCATAGTCCTTTGCAATTTTGCCCATCACCGTGTTATAAGGCTGTTTTTCCAGATCGACGAGAAGCTGATCGGAATAATTCAAGACACTTTTCCGCAAAAGGCCAGACTGCTCAGCAGGCAACTTTAATTTTTCAGCGGAGCGAAGCAATGTATAGTAACCCAATGTTTTCACCTGACTCCAGGTAGGCGGCGCCATTGGTTGCTGTAATTCCAGGTCGATATCTTTAATATACTCCGGCTTGCCTGTACTCGCATACATTTCACAGGCGGCCCAAATCCATTCGTCTTTTACCGAACGGTCACCATAGGCTCCCGTAACCACATCCGGATCGAACTGCTTGTTCATTGCATCCTGATTGTACATCACCGCCGCATGCTTTTCAGCCCATTGCCAACCCTTCACTGCGGCAGTGGTGCATGAATCGGCCAGGCCGGGAAATTTATTGTTGAAATTTTTGAATATACGTGAAGCCTGCGCCATTACTGCCACCAGATCGAGCGTCGCTGCGGTGCCTTTCTGCACCACATAACGGGGATTTTTCGCAGCAACAGGCATTATCATTCCGTCAAAACGAGGGTTGGTGAGCTTGTGATACACGCCTCCATCGACCGGGTCCTGCATCGTAAGCATCCAGCGTAGGTTCCAAACCACCTCGTCCAGCAAATCGGGAACACCATTGTCGCTCTCCGGGATATTCGTATTGAAATCTTCGAAATAAAGGGGATAATCCTCGTACAACGACAGCAGGGTACCCATGGTAATGCCCGAATTGACAATGTATTTATTATAGTCTCCGGCGTCGTACCAGCCCCGGGTGGAAGCTATCAAGGTATTTTCGGGCCGTCCATCCGAAACTGCCGAAGCGTGGACCAGCACTTTGTTGTCGGGATGGCCGGCTAGCCTCGCCCACTTTCCAGCATACTTTTCGGGGAGATCAATGGAAGCGCGCTGATAGTAGAAGCCTTTCAGGGCAGCCTTCGCTACATCCCTATGGACTTGCTTACCGATATTGAACCTGGCCGATCTCCCCAATCCCGCTATTTCAATAACATAGGAACCGGGCTTCCTAAGACCACTAAAATCAGCCAGGCGGGTGTGCTTCCCTGAATGCTGACTGGTACGAACATTGCCCAGCTTGCCTTTTAAAACCGTTTTCCCGGTTTTGGCCTCTTTCACTTCAAATGCATCGGCTTCATCCGACACAACAACAGCCACTTTCGGCGCTGCCGGGTAAAACCCGATCTGATTCAATCGTATGGCGTCCGAATGCTGCTGCGCCCGCACGGGCGAGAAATACAAACCAAAGGCCGCGAGCGACACGGCCACATGCAGGAATAACTTCATGTATTCTTTTAAATGTTTACCTCAATCCTGCAATTCTTTTACAGGATGTTCAATGTTGGTGCCAGTGATCACCAGGCGGTGATACTCGCCCCACCGGCGGAGTTCCTCAATCAGCGGTTCCAGCGATTGGGCATGTCCCGTGCGCTCGTACTCGATTATCGGTGGAAACGAATCGTATACTTTTCGCTCCACCAGCAGGTTCATTTCCAGTTCTTTCAGCTCCTTCGACAGCATCCGCGGCGTAATATTCGGAATAGCATTCTGTAATTCCATAAACCGCTTGTGCCCGAGGCTCATCGCGATGAGGATCGAAATTTTCCATTTCCCGCTGATCACATCCAGTGCATCCCGCACCGGCAATATCATTTCCCGGCATTCCGGGTGATTTTCCTTGAAATTCTCTTTCATATTGTCACTCCTTCAAAACATAAACGATGTCCGTCAAAGGCATTTTAGCCGACGTTCTTCGGCCCCACGGCGTCGTAAACCACTACTTTTTCCCACAGATGGGAATATTGCTCAATGAATTCGAGATGGATCGGGTGCGTCTGGTAGATTTCTTCCTCAATGATATTTTTGAAAAAACACATCCAGGAAATCGTGTAATCTTTGACGATCACTGAGCGATTGGTAACCGCCGGCTTTCCGATATGTACATACTGTATCGTCGGAACCTTGGCCAGCTTGTGCAATCCTTCCAGTAACTGTGCCTCATGCTGGGCATTGTTAGGTTCTTTGAGATAAAAGAAAACATGGTGGATAAACAGCTCCTTCACTCTTTCCGGCCCGGCGGTAATACCAGAAACAGAGGCGAATGAAGCCAATCCCGCATTTTGCAGGAACGTTCTTCTTGATTGTTCTTCCATGAATTGAGAGCAAAAACAGACAACGGAGGTTTTTCCGCATTTCAACTTCAAGGATAACGCTTATTTACCCATTATCAAAATAGTTAACATGTCCTAAAATCCATCTTGAACTAATCTAATAAAAGTTAAAATTATTTACACATTTCAGTTCAGGTAAACCATTTAAGTAAGAGTCTTTCTACTTGAAACTATTCCATTTGACCTATTATGAAAATCACAAAACGAGACCTTGTCGTCGCTTCAATCTCTGTTTGCTGCACATTGAGTTGCATCGTTGCACGCCCTACGGCCAGTATTCTCGAATCATCAATTTTCGACTGGAACAACATCGCCGTCAGGGCGACGGCCACCGGATCCGTAAGAACCTTTTTTCGTTCTCAAACAGCTACGACAGACGAACTCGAATGCCACGTAACGACATTGAACCCCGGTGAAGCATCGCATCCGCCTCACAAACATCCGGAAGAAGAAGTGATTATTGTGAAGGAAGGCACCGTAGAGGCGCTCGTAAATGGAGAAAAAAAGAAAGTGGGGCCCGGCTCCGTCATTTTCCAGGCGTCCGATCAAATGCACTCGATCCGCAACGCGGGCAAAACACCAGCGACTTACCATGTGATCAGTTGGCATTCGCCCGGGACGATGGTGAAGTAGTTATTTCTTTTTGAAGAGGTGCTCGGAGACGGGCTGTTTTTCGAGAAGCCAAATACGCCATTCGTACTTCTGCTGGAAAAGCGATAAGCCAATTCATCAAGCTGGTCATACTCGTAACGTTCAAGGTTCATACCGACAGATTTCAGGGTAAAAAAATAGCCAGCGAAAAGTCGCTGGCTACCCTTTCAATCTGCTATGATACAAACTATTCCGTCTTCGCGTACGCAGCTGCGAGGTCGTTCAGGGTTGCATCTTTCAAATGCTCTGACGCAATTACCAGGCGGTAACGGAACGTCGTCGATTCACCTTTTTTCAGTTTGAAATTGAGTGTTTCCTTTCCGTCACTGAGTGCTTTCATTCCCAGCGGATTCACGGCGAACAGTCCGTAACCTCTCGCATGCCAGTAAGCCGGGTAACCGACGTTCTTAGGATGGTCGATCATCGCGACGCTGATGTTTTCGTCCTTGATCTTGCCCGTGAGGTTACACCAGATCGCACGTTTGCCCCAAACTGTTTCACCTTCTATTCCATTGCTGTTGCGGTAGTTGCCGGTAATACCCTCATTGTTCAATGCAGGTACTTTGGTAGCAATACCGCTCGCGTCGGTGAAGATCTCAGGCTTGTTCGAAGGCAGTTCGAGCTCGCGCGCTACGCGGATAGCGTACATCCCGTCTTTCACGTCGGGCATGCTCACTTCCGGTAAAACAGCCGTCAACGTCGTCGAACGGTCGATAATGCGGGTTTCGCCTTTGCCGCTGAAAGTGTATTTGGTTACTTCTTTCAGGGTTAGCGTACCGTCTTTATCCACCCAGTCGGCGGTTACGGTGAGCTCACCTTTGTCTTTTCCGCTTTTTACGGAAGTAATGCCGGTATGGATAATCGTTCCGTAAGCACGTTTTTCGTGGTTCACGGCATCGGAATTGTTCCAATAGTCGTTTCCGTTCACATCTTCATAGTTGAGCCAGATACCCACGTGGTGCGGGTGATCTACGCGCTCGCCTGCACGAGGGTCCAGTGGCCAGCCACGGGTGATCACCGTGCCCCTGGCCGTCGCTACCGGGTACAGGACGGCCTTTTTCAGCGTTTTTTCGCCGGGGTAATAGTAAGCCGTAAATGGCTTCCCGTCGATTTTCACTTCCACTTTTTTGTCCTTGTCATTCCGGACGAGATCAACCTTCTGCGCAAAAGCACTGCCAGTGCCTACAAATGCGGCAGCTGCCAATACCAAAGCAGTATGTTTTAAATTCACTGTCTGATCTTTTAAAATGTTAGCTAAGCACGATTTCCTTTTTCTTCGGATCCCAGTTCACACGTTTTCCGGTATGCAACGCCTGGGTAGCCATAATGTTCGCTACCGAGTGGTTGAAACCTACGCGGGCAGGCGCATTCGTTTCCTTGCGGCTGCGGATACACTCCATCCAGTTGCGCATGTGCAGCGACGTCATCGGATCGGCACCGGTGTTGGCGTCAGTCGCGATTTTATCGCCGGTTTTCAGGGACATTTCAGGAAGCAAGTTTGCCTGCAAGCCCATTCCTTTCGCATCTTTTTCCTTTAAGCCGCCTTCAGAAGTGATCTTGTTCGTGTCGAGGTTGATCATCCCGCCATTTGAGTAGTAGTATTCCTTCACGCCGCCTGCTTCGTTGTTGAAACGGGAAGAGTAGATCACCTGGAAACCTTTGCTCTTGTCGTCCACGGGACCGTACTCGAATGCCGCACTGAAAGTATCGACATTGGTGCGGCCGTCTTTCCAGGTGTAGATCCCCCCGTTGGCAACCACATTGCGCGGCGCGTCAAGGCCTGAGAACCAGTGTACGGTGTCGATCTGGTGGGCCATCCATTGTCCCGGAATACCCGATGAATATGGGTAGAATAACCGGAATTCAAGGTAGTAGCGTGGGTTCCATTCTACTTTCGGACGGTTCATCAGGAAGCGGTCCCAGTCGGTATCCTCTTTGCGGATTTGTGAAACGAGCTCCTTCCGTCTCCAACGGCCTGGCTGGTTCACATTCCAGGTCATTTCAACCGTAGTAATATCCCCGAATTTACCCGATTTGATATATTCGTAAGCCGCCCAATAGTTGGGAGCACTGCGGCGCTGCGAGCCTACTTGTACAATCTGTTTAGAACCTTCCACCGCTTTCAAAGCTACTTTTGCATCTTCAAGGGTTTCCGCAAACGGTTTTTCAACGTACACGTCACGCCCCGATTTTACAGCTTCCGCACAATGCAAAGCATGCTGAAAATCGGCGGTACTGATGATCACCGCGTCCACATCCTTGCGTGCGAGCAGCTCTTCGTTGTTTCTTGCCTTTACAAATTCACTGGCTGCATAGGGTTTCCCCTTCATGAATGCCTCCGCTTCGTCGCGGCGACGGTTCCACAGGTCGGAAACGCCCATAAACTCAAAGTTCAGTTCCTTGGCGTGATCCGAGAAGGAAGGTGCCAGCGAGCTGCGGAAACGGTCCGAGAAACCGATGATACCTACCCTGACGCGATCATTAGCTCCCACGATACGGCGGTAGCTGGCCGCACTGAAAGCATTGGTGCCTACTGCGACACCCGCAGAAGCCAGTGCTGCATTTTTAAGAAAATCCCTTCTACTGGTCATGATATTGGATTTGAATAATGTTGACTTTTTGACTGCTTTTGAGGCCGATTTACGGGCAATCGTTTCTAAATGTCGAACGCCCGTCTATCTACTGTATTTTTTTACGCTTTTTCCGCCGATTCGGGCTATTTGATTTCCTTCACTTTCAAACTGCGGAAAAACACATTATCCCCGTGATCCTGCAACAGCAGGTTACCCTGTTGCGACAAGCCGAAACCCTCGAATTTCGCAAATTTCGACCCTGCCACGAATTCTTTAAACTGCGGGGAGCCACGCACATATTCCACTACTTTATAGCCGTTCAGAAAATGCTGCACGGTGCCATCTTTCTGCACGACAATACGGCCCTGGTTCCATTCGCCGATTTTTTTAACTGCATTCCTCGGCCGATCCGCCGGGATCACGTCGTAAAACGAAGCAATGGTACGGTTGCCATTTTTGCCGAGTTTCGCATCCGGGTGACGCTCGTCGTCGAGCACCTGATATTCGCAGCCGATACCCGATTTGCCATTGGAATTGAACTTCTGGTCTACAAAATATTTCACGCCGCTGTTGGCACCTTCGGTAAGCTTAAATTCAAATTCATATTCGAATGCGGGGCCATAGAGCTTGCGGGTAACAATATCGTTACCGGTTTCGGAGCCGTCCGACTTGGAAATCTGAATGGTACCGTCCTGATAGTTCCATCTTTTGGCAGGAAAATCAGTGCCACCGTAAGAACGCCACTGGTCCACCGATTTACCATCATACAGTAATGAATAGCCCTGTGCTTTTTCCGAAGCGTCGAGGTTGTTGGGGATCAGGTTCACAATGCGCACGCTCGTCGCCGGGCTCGGTTTAAGCTTAGTAGTTTTGATGCGCACATTCTTCCAGCTCACCTGCGTGCCTTCCATTTCCTTGCTACCGATCGCGTGCACTTGCAGACAAATGAAACCCGAGGGTGTCATATCGTCGATTACATGTGCAACCGGAACACCATTCAGGAAAGTGCGTATCGAATTGCCGATCGCTTCGATGCGGTACTTGTTCCATGCGTCTCTTTTAAATGCTTTTTTGCCTTCCGGGTTCAAATCGAGCGGGTAAAGCCAACCGCGGCGTGCTTCGTCGTAAATCCCTGCCGAATATGCGCGGTCGCTCGGGTCGATCTCGACCTGGTAGCCATGCACGCGGCCATTCATGTATTCGGGTTTGGACAGGCTGCGGATCTGAATACCGGAATTCAGTTTATTATCGACCTTTACATCCAGTTCCAGGATAAAATCGCCGTAATCTTTTTCGGTCGTCAGGAATGAGTTAGGTGTACCCATCACGGAAGTCCCCACGATAGCCCCATCTTTTACTTCATATTTGGCCTGGCCATTAAGCTGTTTCCAGCCGGTAAGGTCCTTGCCATTGAAGAGGTCCTGCCAGCCGTCTTTCGACTTCTGTGCTTGAAGCGGCGCGGTAAAGAGGAACGCGGCCATTGCGACCAGCGGTAATCGAAATTTTCTCATTGTGTTGAATAAAGATGATGAATAACTGAAAAATGCGAAAGGGCATCCTATCTAATATCAGCTATTGCCATAATAACGAAATATTAATAAGAATACCCTTACAAATCCAGTTGAGGCTACACCGGATATTTTAAAACCTCGGTGATGTACTTTTTATTGATTTCGGCACAGATCAACGGCGATTTCTCGGGATCGGGGACGCCGTCGAGTTCTACCACCGCCCATCCTTTGAACCTGATCTTGTCCAATGCCTTGAAAACCGCCTGCACATCCACCCTGCCCTGCCCCAGTTCCACAAACTTGTAACCGCTTTTGGTATCCGCCGGTTTGGTATCTTTCAAATGCAATGAATGCAGAATGTCCTTGTATTTAACGATCGCCTCATGTGGCTCGCCTCCGCCCTGCTTGTAATGTGCAATGTCAAGCAGCAGTTTAATGTACCGCGGATCCATTGCCTGTACGATCACGTCTACCTCCTCGGGCGTCTCACCGAGTTGGTTCATATGGTTGTGATAAACCGCCTGCACACCCTGATCGGCGGTTTGCTTACCAATCTCGTTCATTACCTGCGCCAGCTTTTTCAGCTCTTCCACGGATGGTACACGGTCTTTCGGGCGTAAACTATTGGTAAGCTGCATGGCGTTACCACCCAGTGCTTTCACAAAACTCGCGTGCGCAACGTGCGTGTCCACGGTACTTTCAAATTTTGCAGGATCTATTTCTACATTCCCGCTCGAAAACATGCAGAGCGTCAAATTGTTCTTCAATAATGCATCTTTCAGTTCGGAAGGCTTATTGCGGTAAGGACCAAAGGTATTGGCCCGCAGTTGAATGCCTTTGAAACCCAGCCCGGTCAGATCGGCCATGGCTTGTTCGTCCTTTCCGCCCCAGGTAATGGCCGAATAGCCGATTTTTATATCTCCTTTCTTTACTGCGGCTTCCAGCCAACCGGCGCCTGCGGCAGTAGCGGCCACAGCGACTGAAGTGTTTTGTAGAAAATTCCGTCTGTTCATTTCAGGTTTAGATTAATGTAAAATCTATAACTCCCAGACGATATAAAACAACAATGACCCGCTATCTACGGGCCATTGCGTGTAAATTTATTTCGGGATTTCCGTTAGCGGCGGTACATTTCGCTCATAGCCCGCATATCCCTTGTTCTGATTGATCCTCGCCTGTGTGTTCCCATCGATCGCCGATTGCGGAATAGGCCACAAAACATGGTACGGGCTCATGGTGTATTCGTCGGCGTGGCGCGTTTTTACACCTTTGTTATAAAAATCATTTTTCTCCATCACCCTGTCATAGAAGTAATTATCATCGGAAAACTTATCAAGACTGTATGTCTTGCCGTTGGGCGCCGGCTTTCCGGTTTGAGCAAAAATATAGGCAATGCGGGTCAGCTCGGTCTTACGAGGCTCTTCAAAATAAAGTTCACGCGCGCGCTCGTCGAGGATGGTGCCAATATTGATTTTACCGGCAGCAAGCGGCGCGCAATTGGCGCGGGTGCGGACAGCATTGACATCATCGGCGGCTTTGGCCAGATCACCTTTCCACGCGTAGGCTTCCGCACGCAGGAGGTAGGTTTCGGCCAACCTGAAAACATACCAATCCGAGTTCCCGCCCTGAGGTTGTACGCGCAACGGATCTTCAACGAAGAGCTTATAGTTCGGCCAGTCGAACCAGCAGCGTATGGTATCGATCGTCAGAACAACCCCTTCTGCGTTTTTGAGTTGCAGGTTTTTACCATAGTAGCTATCATCGCCTTTCAATGCAGGATTGTTGTACAAAATATCCTCCATGCGTGTCCAGTTGCCGGGCGCGTGACGCAGGTCGTTTTTATCACCCCAGATCTGGTTCTGTGCGTAATCGGTTGGGCGCAAACGTCCGATCCCGCGGCCATATTTCACAACCTGGTCGATCTCAATGCCATAAGTGTCGATCGTGCCCCGTTTTCCATTCGGCGTGTTGATATTGTTGAACCAAAGCGGCACACAGTTCCGCATGATGAGCATCCCACCGTCGACATTGCCTTCGATATTCAGCCGGTCGATAACCAGCATTAACCCTTCGATATTAGCCGCGATTGCCTTGTTTTGCGGCCGGTGCAAATCCCATACCACATTCCGGCTGGCGTCATTGGCATTCACGCCGAAACGCGAGGTCATCAGCTTGTGTGTACCGCCGTCAATCACATTTGTTGCCGATTTGATCGCATCGTCAAACAATCCCAACGCGAGGTTGACCTTTGTAAGCAAATGACTTACCGAACCTTTGTTCACCATTCCCTTGTCCGTCACGACAGGCACCCATTGCTCGGCAAATTCGAGGTCTTCCTTCATCTTTTTAAGGATTACTTCGCGTTTTGTAGTCTGAAAATCAAGTTTCGGGCCGTTGATTTCATTCAAAATCAATGGAATATCTCCAAACTGCTGCGTCAGCCGATAATAGCGTGCCGCACGATGGAAGTAAGCAGCGCCCAGCACTTCGTTCCTTTCTTGCTCATTTTTATAAGTAGGCAAATCAATACGGGAAATGGCTGTATTGGCATATTTAATACCCTTGTAGCCTTCCAGCCAATACCAGCCGATTCGGTTATAATCGATATGGTTCAATTGGGCATCGGGTGTGATGAGCAGATTCAGGTTCTGTGCCGGCCCCGATTTATCGGTCGTCCCTTCCACGGCAATGTCGGAAAAGACCGATTCGGTAATCATCGGCATCGCGTCTCCATACCATTCCAGTCGTAGATTGCGCTCACACGCAACGAGTGTTGCTTTCAACCCGGCCAGGTCTTTAAAGGTCAGGTCGGGTTCGTAAAATGAAAGTGGTTCGGGTTTCAACCACGTTTCCTTGCAGGAGGTAATCGCCCCCACTGTGCCGAGCAGACCCAATGCGAGTATATATTTTAATGTTTGGTTAAACATGATCCTTACAGTTTTGTGTGATAGTGATTACAAGGTGATATCCAGCCCGATCGTGTAAATCCGTGGGCTCGGTACCGATGTGGCTATGCTTGCATTCGTAGCGCCGTTTGTCCCGTTCTCAGGATCCCAGTAGTTCCATTGCGGTGCCCAGAAGCCGATATTGCGGACATTACCATAGATCCGCAGGTTTTGCACGGCCACTTTTTGTGAAACGGCCTTGGGTACCGTGTAAGCCACCGACAAGTTTTCGAATCGCACGAAAGATTTGCTTCTGTAAACTGCATACCCCGTCGCCGACCCTTCGCTGGAATAGAGCCTCGCCCATTCATTCGAGCGGTTTCCTTCGGTCCAGTAAGGAAACACATACGAACTGGTGCGGTCCACGAAACCGTCGCGATTCTTCATCTGGTTAAATGTCGCTTTCTGTCCCCAGTAGGAGTAGATCATGAACGATACGTCCAGGCCCTTAAAGAGTTTGAACTCATTCCGCAAAGTCCATCTGAAACGTGGTGAAGTGTATCCGAGAAACTCCTTGTCGTCATTGGTGAACTTGCCATCATTATTCACATCTTTCAATTTAAAATCACCTGGTTTGACACCGTACTTCGCAGCTTCGGCTTCCTCTTCTTTCTGCCAGACGCCCAGGATCCGGTAGTTCCATATTTCGTCGAGCGCATGACCGATAAACCATCGGTTGGTTACATCGTCGGCCTCTTTACGGCCTGTCACCTTACCTGAGCCGTCTTTGATATCGACATAGTTGCCATACAAATGCACGATTTTATTGCGGTTCATCTGGAAGTTGAATGTACTGCGCCACGTGAAGTTTTCGCGGCGCATATTGTTGGAATTCAAACTGATTTCGAGTCCCTTGTTCTGCACTTCGCCGAGGTTGTCCCAAACGTTGTCAAAACCCAGCACATTCGGAAGCGCGCGTTTCACCAGCAAATCCTTTGTCGTCGATTTGTAAAATTCAATACTGCCGTCCACCACATTGTTGAATAATCCAAAGTCAAGACCGACATTCAGCGCATTTGTTTTCTCCCATTTCAAATTCGGATTTGCCATACGGCTCACGTACAGCTGGCTTACCTGATACACGGTGCCGTCGGGTTTCACATGCAGGTATTTGCCGCTTGCAAGATCGGCCAGGGCGTCGTAGCGTGGGATATCGCGATTACCATTGTTACCATACGAAACCCGTAACTTTCCATAATTCAGCCACTTGGAACTCAGAAAGCTTTCATCGGTAAACACCCAGCCCAATGCCGCCGATGAAAACACAGCCCGCGGGTTCTTCTGCCCGAAAGCGGAATAACCATCCCGCCGGCTCGATAGCGTGAGCATGTATTTGTCCTTGAATGAATAGAACAACCGAGCCATTAATGCGTCGGCGGTGCTGGTCTGGTCGTCGGTGTAGACCACCGGCAGCCCGCCTGCCTGGATATTGTGGTAACCCAAAACGTCCGTAGGCGCGAAGCCCTTGTTAGAAATACTGTCACGCCAGCTTTTAAAGCGTTCGGCATTGGCCAGGAAGGTGAGGTCAATCTGATGTTTTCCAGCAATGGTTTTGTTCCATTTCAGAATGTTATCGACCTGCCAGTTGAAAACAGTCGAATCCTTACGGGAGGCCCGGCCGCCCTCGGCAGCCCATTCGGCATGCTTGGCAGATTCGGCATTATAGCGGTGTGTATAGTCGAAACGGGGCGTAAAATTGATTTGATAAGTAAACCCAAGAGGCAAACTGACCTTGGCAAAAAGAACGGAATTCAATGTCTGGGCTCCCTGATCCCGTTTGATGAATTGGCGGGCATAATAGGGATGGTTACCACCGCTGGCTTCGCCGTTGGGCCGCCAGGCGTAGTTGCCGTTCGCATCGAACTCCGAGCCCCAGGGCGAAATGGTCCGCGCCAAATCGTAGTTTACCGGCACCTGGCTTTCATCTCGTCGGGCAAACTGCGTGTTCATGCCTACCGACAAATACTTGTTCACTTTGCCTTCAAGATTCAGACGCGCGCGAACCGTGCTGTATTTGTCGCCTACCACAATTCCCTCGTTATTGAGGTATCCCAAAGACATATAATAGGAAATGCGGTCGTTACGCCCCGAAAGGCTTACCGTATGATCTTGCCTGAAACCTTTCTGGAATACTTTGGAATACCAATCTACACTCTTGCCGTCCTTGTAGTTCTGAATTTCCGCCGGTTGCATCCCCAGCCGTTGGAGCCAGACGGTCGTCTGGTCGCCCTTGGAGCCGTCGAAGGCCAGCCACTGGTCAAGGGTTACGCCGGAAGGAAGATGGTTGGGGTCGGCAAAGCGAGCGGGGTCGGCGGTGGCATTAATGTTTCGCATTACCTCTTGCCGCCAGCTGATGAAACCTTGCGGGCTGAGTACCGGCTGGTTTCTGGCCACTTCTGCCAAGCCGAAGTTACTGTTGATGTTGATAACCGGCTTACCTTCCTTTCCTTTTTTAGTAGTAATCAAAATGACACCGCTGGCTGCCTTGGCACCGAAAACGGCCGACGAACTCGCGTCTTTCAGCACATCGATCGTCTCGATATCATTGGGATTGATATCTTCCATCCCGCCATAGTAGATCGTACCGTCGAGTACGATCAATGGGCTGGAACCTGCATTGATCGAGTTCTGCCCCCGCACAGAAACACTTCCCCCGCCCTTTGCGGAGGCTGAAAAACCGACATTCATTCCCGGCACGTTGCCGCGCAGCACATCTTGTACCGACTGGGGGTTTTCATTTTCTAGCCGGGTCGCATTCACCTGTGATACCGCGCCGGTGAGGTCACGTTTCTTTTGGGTTCCGTAGCCGACAACTACTACTTCATTGAGCGTTTTCAAGTCGGTTACAAGCAAAATATCGACTATACTCGCATTACCCATTTCCTGCTCCTGGGTGACATACCCGACGGCCGAAAAAACCAGCACTCCTGCATCTCCGGGAATCTCGATGGTGAACTTGCCCTCCGCATTGGTTGTCGTACCCTGGTTTGTTCCTTTGACAACCACCGTTACACCCGGAACAGGCGTATTTCCGTCTTTGGCCAGTACGGTGCCGGTAATAGTTCTGTCGGCTTGCATTACATGGCCAACCCTTGCGAGCGGACTCGCGACGACACTGGCGGGCACCGGCGGGTGCAGGCATATCGCACATATGCATACCCCGCTCATGCGCCGCAAAGAGGTAAAAAGTCCTTTTGTGATGTGCATAGGTTAGTGAATTAAGATGATGTTTTAGGTGAAATATAACACCCTGACGCCACCCATTCCAGCCTGTCTACGCTCACAAGCAGTCCTAATTTTTAACCGGATAGTACCAATGATTCACCGGCAATATTTTTTTATTTTCCCCTCTCCTAAAACAAAAAAGGATGGCTGCACATGGCAACCATCCTCTTGATTTTATTACTCCGGGAACCGATCAGTACCCTGGGTTCTGCGGGAATACCGATTTACCATCGGATGTTTTCGCACTGCGGTCGATCTGTGTTTGAGGGATAGGTCTCACCACATGATGCGCCGCGATAGCCGAAGCCTGAGGGTTGTATTTTTTAACCCTTTCCACGAGGAGGCCCCAGCGTTTCAGGTCCAGCCAGCGGGTTTGCTCGCCGGCCAGCTCCCTTGCACGTTCCTCAATAATCGTCTCCATCGTAAGGTCTTTCGCGTCAATGAGCATTTTGTCCTTTTTCCCAGGCCAGCCCGCACGGTATCTCACCATATTAATGGCTTCGGCAGCACCGGCTTTATCGCCCGATTGAAACAGCGCTTCTGCAAGCATCAGGTAGACATCCGCCAGACGCACCACGTAATAATCGCGGCTGCCCGGTTCGTAAGTCATATCAGGACGTTTTGAATCGAAAAACTTCTGCAAGGTCGGGAACAAAGCTTCCGAATACTTGCTAGGCACGAGTACCTGGTATTTTTTCGTCGCACGCACCTCTTTCGTCATTTCGTAACCTGGAATGAAGATGGCCGTATCGCCCGCCGCAAACGTCACTTTTGTTTTGGAATCATCAAACGAAGCCGCGTTATAAGTACCCGGGTTGTTGGAAAGCCACGTATCGCGGAATGTCTTCTTGTAACGCGAGTCGTTGACACGTTCAGCGAAAACAGTGTTGATCAGGTACTCGGTCGGTCTCAGGCGTTTGAAAGGCCGTCCCCAGTAAGTATCCCGTTTCATACCCGGTTGTACGTCGTACTGCATCCCGAAATAGAGGTGCAAACTGTTACCGGTACCGTTCGTCAATGCATCGCTGGTGTATTGCACGGCAAAAACTACCTCGGAGTGGTTCTGGTTGTTTTCATCGAACACAGCCGAGAAATCGTCTAGCAACTTATAGCCATATTTGGTTGAAACTTCTTTCAGAAGGTCCGCTGCCTTGGTGAAATCGTCCGCCGCTTTTTCGGTTGAATATCCTTTTGCCAGATACACTTTCGCCAGCAAAGCTTGCGCGTGAGGCTTGGTAGCGCGGCCATAGTCGCTCGACTGTGCCTTTGCTTCCAGATCCGTAACCGCCTCGCTCAAATCTTTGATGATCGCAGCATACATTTCAGCATCTGTGGCACGCTTAGTTTCCTTTGTCGGAAGCAGCGTTTCCGTCAGGCGAAGGTCTACACCTCCGTACTGTTGATGCAGGATATAGTAGTAATGTCCGCGCAAAAACTTCGCTTCCGCAATGCGCAGCTTCTTGACATTATCAGCGACGCCAACCACGTTCGGGGCACGCTCAATCACTGCGTTACACGTGTTGATACCTCTGTAAAGCTCATCCCAGGTCGTAGCGAGGTAATCCACCGTCGGGTTCAACTGTCCGTCATAGAAATGGAAACCCTTGTAGCCACCATCGGCGCCGGTTGCATAAATATCAGTGCCATACTCGCTCATGGTAAGGCCCTGTTGGGTTGCATAGTAAAAGCGCAGCGATGAATAGGCGGCCTTCACGCCATCTTCAAAACCTTTGGCGGTATTCAAATAATCGTTGCCAACGCCCGAGACTATCTTCTCTTCCAGCACATCCTTACACCCCTGCCCGGCAAACATCAGCGCCGCCATACCGCACACCACAATCGATTTTCTTATATTTTTCATTTGTCAATATCTTTTAAAATTTCAAAACCAGGCCCTAGAATTTCGCGTTCACACCGAATGTGATCACCATCGTAGCAGGGGTTATACCTGTACCACCCGCTGCAAGGCCGGTAGTTTCTGGGTCAACACCGTTGTATTTGCTCCGGTATTTCGCCCAGATGAAAGGCTGCTGGATGCTCGAATACAAGCGCAATGATTCCATTCCCAGCTTTTTAGACAGTTCCGGTGTGAATGTGTAACCCACGTTCACGTTTCTCAGCTTCACGAATGTTCCGTCAAAATAAGTAAGCGTGCTGCCATAAACCGGGAACTCCTGGTTGCTTTTCGGACGGGGAAACTCGTTGGTCGGGTTGTTTGGCGTCCAGTAATCCACCTTCATTTGTTGGTAACGACCAGCCAATGCATTGTTGTTTCTGTGGAACTCGCTGCGGATCAGGTTACCTACACGGGCAAAGAAGAAGAATGAGAGGTCGAAGCCTTTGTAGCTCAAACGGTTGGTGATACCACCGCTGAAATCAGGAACATCGGAACCGATGATCTCGCGGTCTTCGGCGTTGATCTTTCCATCGCCATTGATATCCTTGATTTTAATCTGACCCACTTCGCTCGCGAATGATTTCGCAGCATCAGCTTCGTTGGTTTGCCAGATACCCACTTTTCTGTAATCGTACACCGTGCTAAGCGGACGGCCGATAAACCAGCCATTACCCAGGTCGTCCACTTTTCCATTGTAAAGCGACAGGATAGCCTCGGTATTCTTGGTAAACGTGAAATCAGTGGTCCATTTGAAACCGCCGGCAGTGTTGACGTTGTTGGATGTCAGGCTCAACTCGATACCACGGTTGCGGGTCTCACCCACGTTGCGGGTAACCGCGCCGAAGCCGATAGATCCTGGCAACTGGTCGGACAGCAGCAATGCAGTAGTATTGGTTTGATAGAATTCCAATGAACCCTGAATCTTTCCGCGGACAAAGCTGAAATCGAGACCAACGTTGGAAGTAGCAGACGACTCCCAACGCAAATCGCCGTTTCCGATTGTTCCGGGACGGTAACCGTAAGCAGGATTCGTGTTCCATGCATAGCTGGTACGACCGAGGAACGCCTGTGTCTGATAAGGAGCCAAACCGGTGTTACCCACTTTCCCCCAACCTGCCCGGACTTTAAGTAAATCAATCCAGCTAACGCTTTTCAGGAAGCTCTCGTTGCTCAGGTTCCAACCGACAGCGACACCCGGGAAGTTACCATATTTGCTGTTTTCTCCGAAACGGCTCGAACCGTCACGTCTGATGGTCAGGGTAACAAGGTATTTGTCATTATAATCGTAATTCACACGACCCATATAAGAGTTGATCGTCCATTCCACCAGGGTACTTCCCGGCGAGAATACGGTCGTTGCGGCACCCAGGTTATAGAATGATTGTGTTTCAACCGGTACACCCTGCACGGAGGCTGCGAAACCTTCACCACGGTCACGCTGAATAGAGTGGAGCAATGTCACGTTCAGGTTGTGCTTACCACCGAATGTTTTGGAGTAGTTAATAATGTTCTCCAAAGTCCAGTTAAAGCCGAAAGTGTTAGCATTACTAGCCTGCGCATCTCCGCCTTTTCTGGCATTGGTTTGTGCTCCGATAAACCGGCCATAGCGGGTAATAGTGAAGTCAGGACCGAAGTTAACGCGGTATTTCAAGCCAGGTAGAATGCTGAACTCAGTGTAAAGGCTATTGAAAATCCGGTAGCGTTTCAGCTGATCCACCTGCGCGCCCTTCACCAGTTCCGCAAGCGGATTGGTAAGCAACGCATCGTTGGTGGGGGAGAAAATGAGTTTACCATTTTCGTCGTAAGGAACCGCCAGCGGGTTCTGGTTGATCGTCATCCCGTAGGTGTTCAGGTTTTCACCGTTACGGATGCTGTTCATCATGTAAGACGACAAACCTACTTTCAACCATTTGTTTACATTGTGGTCGATATTCGAGCGCAGCGACAGACGGGTAAAGTTCGCTTCTTTTACCACACCCTTGTCGCGGAAGAAACCTCCGGAAATGTAGAACTGCGTCCGGTCGTTTCCACCCTGGATACCCACTGAGTGATTCTGCATTACACCCGTTTTAACGACGAGGTCCTGCCAGTCGGTGTTGGTGCCGTTTGCGATACCTTTGGCGACGTTAGGGTCACCGCCGAGTACAGCCACTTTGGCGTCGGCCTCCGCATTGATCACACCAGTGGGGATCGCGTTGCCGGCTGCATCTTTATACCCACCCGTGGCACGATAGGCTTCCCGAACAAACTCCGCAAATTCGGATCCGCTGAAAAGCTCCACTTTATCGAGCGCTTTGGAAACACCTACATAACCATCGTAGCTGACAGTCGTCTTACCCTTTGGCGCACCGCGCTTGGTCGTCACGATGACAACGCCGTTGGCACCGCGCGAACCATAGATCGCCGTTGCGGTAGCATCTTTCAAAACCTCCATCGACTGGATGTCATTGGGGTTCATATCGTCGTAACCCGCTCCCAACGGAATACCATCCACTACATATAAAGGATCATTACCTGCATTAAACGAGCGACGGCCGCGGATCAGGATCTTCGGCACCGTTCCCGGCTTGGAACCCGACTGCGTTACGTCCACCCCGGCTGCACGGCCTTGCAGTGCCTGCCCGAGGTTGGTAATGGGCATTTCATTAATTTCTTTCGAACCGACCGAAGAAATCGCACCGGTCAGCTGGCTTTTCTTTTGCGTACCATAACCCACAACCACAACCTCTGTCAGTATTTTCTGATCACTGGACAGCACAATATCCACCACACTTTTATTGCCAACAGCAACTTCCTGCGTTACGAAACCCACTGCTGAAAACACGAGGACCGCATTGTCCTCCGGTATGCTCATCTTGAAAGCCCCATCGGCATCCGTATTGGTACCGGTTTTGCTTCCTTTCAGTACTACCGAAACGCCCGGGATCGGAAGGTTGTCCTCTACGGAGGTCACCTTTCCTGAAACTGCCCTGTCGATAACCCTGATGGCCGGGTTTGAAGGCCTCATTGCATAGACCTGCCCTGTAAAACCCGTCATCACCGCACCAGCCATTGCCCAACGCATCATACAGTGGCTAATACTTGTAAAGTTTCTTTTCATACGCATTGATTGTTTAACCATTAATAGTTCACCATAAACTGTCAATTCTGACGACCACTTGATAGATTCCCCCTTACAAATAATTATATTTTTCCCATCAATAGTTACAATGCACACGCAGTTACTTGGCGCAGATTTGTAACCAATCTGTTGAAATGTTTTATCTGGAAAGAGGTTCAGGGATGATAAGTATTTTTGATTTCCGGTAGTATGCCTTTTTGAACAATTCCAATAAGCCTATTTATTGTACTTATTATACCATTTGAAAATCAATTTGAGAATAGAGATTCGGGGAGAAAATTGAAAACGATCCGCGAAGTTTATTTATGCAATCGTTATCGGGAACGTTGCCAAAATAGACTCGTTCCAATATTTTATTATAAGATATTTACACAAAGAAATACAAAAATGCCATATCCGCTAGGCAGGCACTCTCCGAATATTGTATTTAAACAATATTAAGTAAGAGCTATTCCCAGCAGATATGGCAGGCAGGCTATTGATGAAGCAGTAATCTGACACTTATTTATAATGGTCCGGATTCTCGTCCTGCCACTCGTTGACACCGTCGCGGATACGGTTCCGGAAGGTCAGCGTGTCCTGGGCAAAAGAGGTTGTACCATCCTCATTTTCATATTTATAGCTTAAAAATAACTTACGATCCTGCAACAGTTTGGGCCGATTGAAAGTGCTGGGACCATCGGGTTTTACCTGGATCGCGGAGCCGTCGGCTTTGCTGATCCTGACGGCATTTCCATCGAGCGTAATCTTGAATGAGCCTTCCTGATCGCTGATCTTGTTGGTTACGAGTGCATCCGGAGCTACTGTTTTTAGCTTGAAAACCTTGGCTTCCGGCGACGGAATCGTGGTGTAGTACTTCACCGTTTTCACCACCTTGCCCGTAGCGTCCTTTACCGTCGTAACGCCACCGTGCCAGTAGTTCCCAAAAAGCATGTTCTCGTATTTGAGCGCCACCACAGCCGAGCGCTTCGCGTTAATGACCGAATCGGCGTCGGCGGAAGTGATGTAGAACGGTATGGCATATCCGGCGCGGATCGTGGCGGCGTCTTTCAGGAACCGCGCCGAATCGGCTTTGATCACCACGGCGCCCATGTGCGTACCGGCCTTGATCACCATCCTGGAATTGTCCGAGATGGTGAAATAGTCGGTCGGCAGCGGTTTGAGCGTATCGACGCCATTTACTGCCTCACGGATGTAGCCTGCACCGGCTTTCATAGCCTCCAATGCATCGCGATTGATCAGTGCGTCATCCAATTGGAAGCCTACGATGCGGTCCTGCCGGTTCTCGCGGACACCCGCTAGCGCAGCCCCTACCTCGATGCTCATCCCCTCACCTACCACGAAGGTCCGCACGTTGGTCTGGTACATGAAATACACCGAGGTATAGTCGAAATCCTTGATGTAGTCGTCATAGCAGGCGCTCAGGCCCATTGTCAGCCCAAGGGCCAAAGCAATTCTCTTTTTCATAGCATTCATGTTTATTTCCAGGTTTCCCAGCCATCGTTCTGTACCAGATTAGACATTCTCAGCATTTCGTCGTAGGGAATCGGCAGAAATGGCGAGGCGTACGACCGCGATTCCACTACTTTGTCGAGCTCGTATTGAAAACTACCATCTGCATTACGGGTAATTTTCGCCATTCTTACCGGCTTGTTCAGGTCGGTGAGGTTGGTAGTCCAGCGTCGCAGATCGAAGAAGCGCTGGCCTTCGAAGCACATTTCGAGCCTTCTTTCATTTTTGATAAATTCGTTAAAAGCTGCCTTTCCCTTGCCGGCCACCTCGGTGAAATATGGGTCTGTGTCAAAGCCTTTTCCGCCGTCCGTATTTTCCTTTTTACGAAGATATTCCATCGCATCTTTGGCCGACATACCATATTTACCTCCATCGGGGCCCTCCACCTGGTTGGCAGCCTCCGCGAACGTAAGCAGCATTTGCTCCCATCGTATAAAGAATTTCGAGTGCGGCTGACGGTTAATGGAGTTGTCCGACCAGTTGAGTCCCATAAACACCATTTTCTTGATGTGATAATTGGTACGGCTGTTCACCGCGGGCCCGGCGGCATCCTTTGCATTCTGCCAGTTTTCGAAGGTATACATCGTCTTGTCGCTGTTGATTTTCATGGCCTTCGCATTATTATGGAAGATCGTCGCATAAAAGCGAGGATCGCGGTCGGCATAGGGGTTGGCCGGGTCGTACTTGCTGCGCGGGTCGGTAATAGGATAACCATTCTTCATAGGGAACGCATCCACCAGGTCCTGCGTAGCCCCTACCGAGCCGGTTCCCTGAAAGCCGCCCGGATAGAACATCCGCTCCATCGCGTCGTTCGCATTGTTGTAGCGCGAGGACCAGACAATGCCCGGAAAGTTGGGATCGAACCAGTTGACGGCCTTCTTCACATTGAAACCATTGGTAACGGCATCGGTCTTCATTTTAAAATCGATCACCTCCTTCGCATTCTGTGCGGCGAGGTCCCAGCGGCTCACATCGTTCGATGGATTGAAGCGCGGGCTGGCCCAGGTGAGGTATACCAATGCTTTGATTGCCCTGGTGGTGATGCCATCCATGCGTCCCCAGTACCGACCGCCGGCATATGCCCGATCGTTGACGTTCTTGACGAGAAAATCGCGGTGCGCGACAGGCAGGTATTTATAAGCCGAGTCACAATCGGCGACGATCTGTTTCACGCATTCGTCGTAGGTGTTCCGTTTGAGATTTGTTTCCGCTTTCACATCGAGTGGGTCCAGCACGATCGGAAAGCCAAGCAGCTGTCCGCCGGCCATTCCGCCGAATTTTTGCAGCAAATCCCATTGGAACCACGCCCGCAGCGCATAAGCTTCGCCCTGCAAACGGTTTTTGACCAGACTATCCAGGTGTTTATCCACCAGGAAACGGGTGTTGTAACCGCGGCGGTCTTTCAAAAACAGGTTTACGAGGTATATCGACCGGTAGTTTCGGTCCCAATAGGTACGGAAAGGGTCCTGGCTGGTAGGCAATGAGCCCAGGGCAAGGCGCGTCAATGCGTGCGTAGTGCTGGTAATGACCACGTCGTCGGTAGCGCCGTCGAGGTACACACCCTCGTTGTCGTTGTAATTACGGGGCATCACGTCGTAGCATTGCCCCACGAGGCCCTGCACCATGTCCTGGTATTTCCAGATGTCGTCGGTGGTCCTGTTACCGTTCGGGTAAGGTTCGAGGTAATCGACGCAGGAGGCCAATGCAAATGCGGCAAGCGCCAGCGACAGGATGTTTTTGATATAAAATGATTTCAAATGCATAGCTCTGGCTTTAAAATGTCAGTTTAACCCCTCCGGAAAAAGTACGGAACAGCGGATAGCTGGTAATCCCCGAATTGACCGACTCGGGATCGACGTTTTTGATCTTCGAGAAAGTGAGCACGTTGGCCCCGCGCACATACACACGGATACCGCGCGCGGCGATGATGTTACCCACACGCACCGGCACATTATAAGCCAGCTCCACATTCTGAATCTTGAAAAACCCACCATCGCGGAGCCAGAAATCCGACGCCACGAAATTGTTGTTTACTTTGTAGTAGGTCAGCCGCGGATATTGCCCTCCGACGTTTTCCTTCACGAAATCAGAATAATTGTTATCACCCCAGCCATTCCAGAAATACTTGTTGGTGAAAGGTATCTGGTAAAATGCACGGCCGTTTCCGATGGCGGTCAGTTCGAGGTTGCGGAATGCGAGTTTCAGGTTCAATGCGTAAATCAAACGCGGAGACCCGTACCCGATCTGGCTCTGGTCGTTGTCGTCGACGATGCCGTCGCCGTTCCGGTCCAGGTATTTGAGGTCGCCGGCTTTCAGCTCATCGTCGTATACCTGCGGGACGACACCGGTTTCGGCATCCGTAGCAAATTTGCCGAGGTAGGTCTGTCCCCAGAAAGCATCCGTGGGCCTTCCAACGCGGGATTGGTAACCAAAGCGGTAATTGGATTCGTCCCATTTGAGGATTTTGCTGGTCTGCACGGTGGCATTACCGCCGATAGAAAATCGGACATCGCCCAAACGCTCGGTAAATTGCAATGCAGTCTCAACCCCCACATACCTGATTTTGTTATAGTTATACCATGGACGTGCAGTCGACACGCCTATTACCAACGGCAGCGTGTTCGCCAGCTGCGAGACGATGCCGTCGCGCAGGTTATTGAAATAGTTTATCTCAACGGACAACCTGCGTTTGAGGAACAATCCGTCGATCCCGATATTGAATTCCTTGCGTTTCTCCCAGGTCAGGTCCGGATTACCGATGCGCCCGGGCGTGGTGCGGTAAACCGAGTTGTCGGTATTACTGCCAAACCATTGTCCGGTCGAATACGGGCCGAATGCCGAACCCGTCGAATTCACGGCCCAGCGATCGAGGTAATAGAAAGGCGGAAGGAAGCTCTCATAGCCCAGCATACCCGCTTCGGCCCTGATTTTCAGGTAATCAATTCCCTTCAATCCAGAGAAAAAACCTTCTTCTGAAATCACCCAGCTAAACCCGCCGGCCGGAAAGAGCGCATAGCGCTTGCCTTTGTCGAAACTGTAAGTACCCGCATAGTTGAGCACGCCCTGGAACACATAGCGGTCTTTTAGCGAATACACGCCGTTAAAAACCGCATTCTGCTGCCGCTGTGGCTCTTCGATCCCGTTCCGTGACGATTTGCCTATATAATAAGTAAGGCCCGCCTGGATGCTGTGGGCATTCCAGCTTTTTTCGTAGCTGAGGCTTTCATAGATCACGAATCGCTGCGAATAGTAATCATGCAGCTTCGCCTGCCCGGCCATATCCACGCCGTCGTGTACTTTGGAAAGCCTGATCGTGTCCTGGCCCCCATCGGTTTTCCCCGGGGTCGCAATGTAGGCAATGTAATCCTCGGCCTTACCGATCCGCAGGCTATTGAAAAGGTTAAACCCTGCATAGGTGGTCGATTTCAGCCCCGGTACCAGCTCTTTCAGGTCGTAGTCAAAAGTCAGATTGGAAGCGCCCGTCCGCCCCGTTTCGGTGTAATAGCCATTGTGCATGAGGTTACCGATCGGATTGGTCTTGTAATTGGAACTTACCCCGTACCATGGTGCCACCGCATTGTCGCCGAAAGCCGCATACACCGGAAATGCAATCGGCGGTGTATTGGTAATGTCGTTGATAACGCTACTGAATTCCACGAGATCCAATGCGGTGTTTGTGTTACCATCGTCACTGGAGAAGTTGGAATTGTAACCATAGTTTGGCGACCGGCGCAAGGTAAGCCCACCGAAAAAGTCGAACTTCACTTTAATGAGCGGGTTGATCCTGATATCGATGTTCGACCGCACATTAACCCGGTTGTAATCCGATTTCGCCCCAATATTGTAAATGTCCCCTTCCCCGTTGTAGCCCAGGTAGGCATTGTATTGCACCGTTTCGTTCCCGCCCGTCGACGACAGGTTTACCCGTGTGAAAGGTTTGGAATTTTTCAGCATCATCCGCCGGAAATCCACGCTCGGGCGATAGAGATTATACGGGTCGTTCTTTCCGTATTCGGCAATGTCGTTTTCGTTGTAAAGGGGCGACAGGGCGCTGTTCGTTCGCGCGACGTTATTGAGCTGGGCATATTCCCCGCCCGACGCCCAGCCCGGGAACCTGTCGACCACGCTTACGCCTTGCTCGGCATTCACGCTCATTACCCGTTCGTGGACCTTCCCTCTTTTTGTTTTAATGTAAATAATGCCATCTGCTCCTCTCGGCCCGAGCATCGCTTTACCCACAATATCTTTAATGATCGTCACCGACTCGATTTCCTGCGGGTCCATCGGCATTTCCGTGATGTCGGTCGGAATATCGTCGATAATAAAGATAGGATTGCGCCCGCGTGTGGCTATACCGATCTTTTCGGTTATTCTGAAATTTCCCAGTTCCTCTTCTGCGGTAAGGCCCGGGGAACCATCATGTTCCACTACTTCCAGACCGTTGACGAGCCCGGCAAATGCATTACGGAGGTCGTTGGTGGGATATTTTTCAAGATCGGCGGTTTTCAAAGTCACATAGCTGCCGGTCGCCAGTCGCTTTGGCAAACTCATAAACGGCAAGGGAACGGCATCGTCGGACGTGGCAAAGAGCTTCGCTTTTTTCAGTTCTACCACGCTATTGGTTACGATATCGCCCACCAGCGATACCGATTTACTGTAACCATACGACGAAACCGTCACGAAGTCTCCCGGTAGCGCTTCAAAATCGAAATCACCGGTTGCATTGGTTTCTGCGTGGATCTGCCCCTCACCTACAATCACCGAGGCGTTGGGGATCGGGTTGCCGTTTTCGTCGGTCACTTTCAGGCTCACATTCACCGGCTTCGGCTTTGTGGCCGGTTTGTCCTGGGCCAGTGTGTCACCGCCCCACAGCAGGCACAGCATTATCACTCCGATAATCGCCTGCCCTATATAATGGATAATTTTGTTCATCATTCGTTTGAGCGTTACGGTCACCAGACTTCGTTAGGGACGAAATTTTTCATTTTGTACATATCCTCGGTATTGAACGGCAGATAGTACATGGCTTCTTTCCAGCGTGTCTGGCGATCGGCCGAGAGTGGCATGCGCGTATACTTGAAGCCCGTCGGGTAGGCGGTGCTCACCGGCACTTTTTCTACATCCATACGGTAAAGCGTGCCGCCCATTACTTTCGGGGCATCTTTCCAGCGGCGGATATCGTGGTAATAATGCCCGCCCTCGAAGCACAACTCGATGGTGCGCTCATTCTTGATTCGTTCGCGGAGCTTGTCCTTCGAGCCCGCGTACGCCTGCATCACATTGGGCATGCCCGCACGCGTACGTATGCGGTTGAGCGCCTGCAAGGCAGTCATGGACGCGCCCGGAGCCATACCGTTCGGGCCATATGCTTCGTTGGCGGCCTCGGCGTAGTTCAGGTACAGTTCCCCCAGCCGGATCAGTGGATCGGTGTATTGGGGGGAGGTTTTGTTATTGACACTCTGCTCACCCCAGGTTTTACGTTCATAGTAGCCGGTGCGCGTAATACCCGCATACGACTGGTCTAGAAGCTGCCCGTACGTGGCGACGCCGTCTTTGGTTTCGTAGTAAATTTTGGCATTGCCGTAACCCGGCACCGGTGCGCTGTTGTAAATAATATCAATATAAAAGCGCGGGTCACGGTCTTTGTAAGGATCTTGCTCACTGTAATGGCCTGCCGCAGCAGCGGCCTGGCGATCGGCAGGTGTATTTAAAGGTTCGCCCCATTTGGTTTCAAATTTGTCCACGGTATTCTGCGTGGGACATTCACCCGACCAGCCTGTTTTACCCCCACCGAAAACGCCATTCATCTGACCATTCAGATCGCCGTTGTTATAGACCTTTGTGCCCGCATACCAGGCCCAGAGTTGTTCATTCGAATAGGTTGTACCGATGTAATTCTTCTTGTAGTCGGCCAGTGAAAGTAAATCGTAGCCATATTTTTCAGCAATCTGAATGGCTTCCCAATTGGCTTTTGCGGCCGCTTCCCAGTCGGTATTACCTTGCTCGTTGTTTAGCGGGCTGGCAGCATACAACAATGCCCGCGCCTTGAACGCCTTCGCAGCAACGCCGGTAGGGCGCTTTTGCTCGGGGTTATTGAGGTGCCCTGTCACACCCGGCCCGGGGTCACGGCGCATGAGGTCGGCCTTGTCGAAATAGGCGGCGGCGGAGTCCATATCCATAGCGATCCGGATCAGCGTTTCGCGCTTCGAAAGCCTTGGAATGTCCCATTCATCGCCCTGGCCAAGCACTTTGTTGATATAAGGCATGGGGCCCCACAGCCTGAACAGTTCGAAATGCGCGAAAGCACGGATGAAATGCGCCTGTCCTTTGAAATCGTTGATATCCACCGGACTGGCATCTTTGAGCATCCCGATGTTTTTCAGGGTCATATTACATTTCCGAATGATAGAAAACATGGCACCCAAAATAGGTCGACGGGCCGGATCATAGGTCATTTTATTAATAATGGCCGAAATCTGACCACTTTTAATCACCTGTGCATCCATCACCCGCCCCATATCGCTCATATCCGTGAGCGACTCCATCGTATATTTCTGGTCCCAGAAATCGAAGTAGAGCGAATAGCCCGTTTTAATATTGTAAGGGCGCCAGTTGGTACCGTCCAGCTTGTTCCCTTCGTAAATGCCATCGAAAAAATTTTTGAAGTTCTCGTATTTCGAAAAAACATCCGCATCCGTCAGCCCCGACTCCGGCGCCTTGTCGAGATAATCTTCCACGCACGAAGCCAAAAGCAAAATGAACAGCACCGGTACACAGAGTATCGTAATTAATCTTTTCATCGTCTGTTGGTTTGGGTTAGAATGCAGCCCTGATGGCAAACTTTACACTGGTCATTTGGGGATAGAATCCCTGGTTGAAATCTTTCCTTTCCGGGTCGCCCTCAATGAGTTTTGTAAAGGTCCAGAGGTTATTGCCGGTCACGAAGAACACCAGGTTGGAGGTGCCGATCACACGCCGCAGAAATTTGGAATTGAATGTATACGACGCATATACTTCCCTCAATCTCAAATAATTGGACTTGCGCCAGAACCGGTTTTCGATCATAATATCAAACCCTCTGTCGGCCTCGCCTCCGCCCCAGAAAAGATTGTCGGTACTGCCGCCGCCGGAGTAATGCAAAGTGGCATGGTTCGCACCCGGATTGGTCGGTGTCCAGTAGTCGAGCTGCGATGCATGGACCCGCCAGTCACCCTTGATGAATTCCACTTCATAAGGCTGGTTGAATTCCACATATTTGCCCATATTGCCCTGGAACATGAGGTTGAAATCGAACTTTTTCCAGGAGAAACCGGCTGAAAATGAATAGGTAATGGGCGGATAATCCGAGCCGGGAATCGGATATTTGTCGAGGTTGGTCACCTTTCCGTCACCGTTGAAGTCCAGGAATTTGTAATCGCCTACATTCAACTTTTGCAGGTCGATGGCCGCGACATTGTTATGAATGTCGTCTACCGAGGTGTAATATCCACTCCCCGTCAATTCCACTCCGCTCAGCTGTGCGCCCAACGGCTTGCCGGCCGATTTCTGATAATCGGAAGCGTAAGGCAGGTCATCTTTGAAAAGAATACGGTTTTCATTGAACCCGAACAGCCCTTTTACAAAATAGTTGAGACCCGACGCAGTGTTGTTGCGATACTCCGCTTCCAGCTCGATACCATGCTTTTTAAGGCGGCCAAGGTTGAGCTCCTTAAATGAATTACCTACAACCATCGTCACGCTTCGCGGGTCGAGGAGCATTTTCTTACGGTTTTCGTCGAAAAGATCGACGCCGAATGTGAAAGTGTCATTCCAAAAGCCGAGTTCAATACCAAAGTCCCGTTTCCGTGCTTCTTCCCACTGTGACACGAGGTTCGGGCCGAGATCCTCGTGAATATATCCGGAATTATCTTTAAAATAGTCGCTCAGGTACAGCCACCGGTTCGTAGCGATATCGCTTCCCACCTTGCCATCCGAGTACCGCAGTTTCAACTTGCTGATCCAGGGAAGGCGGTCTTTAAAAAATTTCTCCTCCGATACGACCCAGCCAATGGCCCCCGACGGAAAGAAGCCATACCTTTTGCCGGGCGCGAACCGTTCCGAACCCGTGTATCCTACATTCACTTCAAGCAGATATTTCCCCGAATAATCGTAAGTACCCCGGCTCACCAACCCCTGGTTGAAATAGGGAAAACTGACTTCCCTGTCGCGTTGCTGGCGGTTCACCAGCACCAGCCCGGAGATGTTGTGTTTTCCGAACGAACGGTTATAGCTCGCCGACAATTCATAATATAAGTCTTTATAATAGCCCCCTTCCAGTGCACCGACGTTGATATCCAACGGCGCTTGCTCGAATACCTCATTCCCCTGCCCTGCCCTGAACCACGGATTTTCCTCGGTTCCTATTTTATCATAATTCAACTGATATTCAGGAAACGTGTACCGGCCCGTCAGCGACTGGTTTTTATAATAAGTACTCAGCGAAACCTTTCCTTTCATGGCCAATCCCTGCGTTACAAAATCCAGTTTCTGATCGAGGATCAGGTCGGTAAAGAGCTTCGAATCCAGATAACGATCGAAGGAACCCTGGTTCATGGAGGTGTAAGGGTTACCTGTAAACTCACCGAAGTTCATCGCCAGGCGGTCGCCCTGGGCGTTGGGATAATCGGGATCTGGCACCTGTGCGAGCACCCAGGCCGGGAAATAGGCCGGGTAGCGCGACGGCCCCGTCGAATAAAGATTGCGCCAGGGACTGCCGCTGGGCTGGTTTTTGATACCGGTCTCGCCGCCTACGTTCAACGACAACGTCGTAGAGCGGGTAAGGTTAAAATCGATATTGGTACGGTAGTTGAACCGGTTGTACCAATAGCGGGTGTCGTCGTAGCCTTCGTGGTAAGCTTTGAAAAAATCGCCCTGGTAGGAATAGCCTAGCGACGTAAAATACTTGATGAAATTCGTCCCGCCCGATACGTTGAAATTAGCATTGGCATTGGAAGCGAACGGTTTGGTCATCAGATCGAACCAGTTTACATCCGGGTAACGCAGACTGTTCAGCGGCGTGGACGGGCTCCTGTATTCATTCAGCGCGTATTGCGGGATAAGGTCGGTAAACTGCTGGCCATTCATCAGTGCCTGGTTGTACATCGACATCGTTTGGTAGGAGCTAATGTGGTCCGGAATGCGCGTGGCCTTCGCCAGACCGTAGGAGGCCGTGAAGTCAAGCTTTGGTTTGCCGATCGTGCCGCGTTTGGTCGTGACAATAATCACCCCATTCGCTCCTTTTGCGCCAAAAACCGCTGTGGCAGATGCATCTTTCAATACCGATATCGTCGCGATTTCATTCGGGTCCATATCGCGGAAATCGCGCTCCACGCCGTCGACCATTACCAGCGGCTGCGAACCGTTCCAACTCGAAAGCCCGCGTATGACGATCTCCGAATGATCGCTGCCCGGCTCGCCGCTTTGCTGCATTGTGAGCACGCCCGAGAGCTTGCCCGCGAGCGCATTGGTGACGTTGGACGTACCCGAGCGCATGAGCGCCTTATTGTCGACCTGCGAAATGGCGCCGACTACGCTCTCCTTCCGCTGGGTGCCGTAGCCTACCACCACTACCTCTTCCAACGCTTTGTTTTCGGGTATCAGCTTTACGTCCAATGACCGGCGGCCTGCCACTTGTATTTCCTGAGAAATATATCCTATATAACTGAATACCAGTACCGAAGCATTATTGGTAACCGTAATTTTGTATTTACCATCGGTATCGGTCGAGAGCCCGTTAAGTGTTCCTTTCTCGACTACGTTCACCCCCGGCAGGCCATTGCCGTTTTCATCTTTGATCACCCCGGTTACCGTCACCGTAAGCGAAGCGATCGCATTTTCCATTACCTCGCGCAGGCGCCGGGCATGATAGGCCTCCGCCGATCCGGTGAATGCTTCCGGTTTGCCGGTAGCCGATGCCTTAAATACCGAAGTGCCGTTCAGTACCTCGGTGACAGCATGCTTTTTGGCATTGGAAACGTAAATGGTTTCGTTGACTCTGCTGAAACTGAGGCTTGTTTCCCGCGAAATGTGCCTGAGCAATTTTCCCACGCTTGCTTGCGGGAAGCTGAGGTCCACGGTCTTATCCCGCACGAGTTTGTGATCGTACTGGAAATTAAAATTGGTTTTGTCGTTGATCACCACAAAGGCATCTTCCAGCGGCACGTTGTGCAGATCGATGGAAATGTAGATTTTCTCAATGCTCTGTTCCTGGGCTTTGCCGTCGGAAGCCGATAGCAAACCAGCAAAAATGCATTGCAAAACCGTCCCGATAAGCGCATACCTAGACATCGCTACAATTTGTCGTAGTAGTTTATATTGCATATTTTTGATCGTTTTGAATTTCACGTTCATTACACGTGGCTTTCTCCGTTACCTGATTGAGCGCCAACTCTTAGCACGGGAAAGTCACACGGACCGGTAATCAGCGATGGTTACCGGTTCTTTTTTAGCTGGTGTCAGACTGCATAGGCTGCTTTGGTTATTGAAGGTTTACAATGCTGTTGTTGACTTTGTATGAAAACCGGTTGGGGTAGCTCATTACGCCGAGAATATAATCCAGCGGCTTGTCCTGGAACTTGCCGCTGAACCGCCAGTCGGTATCCATGCGTACGCCCGGCGCGACCTCAAACTTCACACCATACCAGCGTTCCAGTTTGAGGATGGTTGAATGAAAATCCGACTTCTGGAAGTAAAGCATACCGTCCTTCCAGCCAATCTGCTCCTTTTCGTCGTAGATACTCACAATGAGCTCGCCGGCCTCCTTCTGAAAGGTTGCCATTTCGCTTTTGCTCAGGAAAACACAGGCATTCTGGTCTTCCGAGCCTATTTTGGCGTTCACCTTTACTTTCCCCTCCACCACCGCCACTTGTACCGCCTTGTTTTCGGGATAGGCGCGGATGTTGAACGAGGTGCCCAGTACCTTCGTCACCACTTCACCGGTAGTGATCACGAACGGGGCTTTTTCGTTTCTGGTTACGTCGAAAAACGCCTCGCCGGACAGGCTTACTTTCCGGATTTTTTCTTCAAATTCTTCGGGATAAGAAATCGACGACCCGGCATTGAGCGTTACGCGGGTGCCGTCAGGGAGCACGAGTTTCCGCTGCTGCCCGTTCACCGCCTTGTGCTCCACCGGTACAAAAGCCGAAGCCGGGGCATGGTGATAGGCCAGGTAGCGATTTACCAGGAAAAAAGCGCCCACGAGTACACAGGCTGCGGCCAACAACCTGAACACCCTACGAAGCGCAATGCGCCGGGGCTGGTCAACGGAAGGGCTCCTGACGTCAGGCGCAGCAATGGACGATTCCAACCGTTTCCATTGTTGTTCGATGTCATAGCTGGGCACCGGTCTCCCCTGGAAATGCAGGGCATAGACGATCTTCCGGGCTTTTTCGATTTCGGGGCGGTGGGACGGGTTGGCGAGGAGCCATTTTTCCCACAAATGATCATTTTCGGGGGCGGTGCCGTTGAGCCACGCACGGAAATCGTCGTCGAGGACGAAATCCTTGTAGCCGAACCGGTCGTATTTATGCGCTTCCAATAGGATAATATTTATTCTTTACTTTGATAAAGCCAGAACAAATACCAAGTGACCCTCGACCAGTTAATTTTTTTATAAAAATTTTTACATTTATTTCAAATACCTTCTAATCAGCCCCGGATCAAATCATTAATAACTTCTACACCCTCTACCATCGTCCCACCGGAGGCCAAGAGCGACAGGTAAACACCGAGTACGAAGGGCACATCCTTTCCTTGCGGCGCGAGGTCTTCATTGAGTGCGTCCAACGCTTTGTAAATAAGCTTATAAACGGCCCGTGTAGAGATATTCATGATCAGGGCGATCTCGCCAAACGACTGATCGTTGTAGAATCTGAGATACAATGCCTCTTTCTGGCGGGCGGGGAGATTTTGAATGGCTCTTTGAAGCGAAATCACATTTTCTTTCAGCGTCTGATCATGGATCATCTTCGTTTCCGTGGATAGTTCGACATGGAACAGCGAATCGTCGTCATCCAATGCGATCGTTAACAGGCTTGCCTTCGCCCTTTTAAGGACCAGCCTGCGGAGCGAAGCGAGCAGGTAATTCCGGATGGAATCTGAACTGCCCAGGAATGCTTTTCGCTCCCAGATATTCATGAAAAGGATCTGAATGCAGTCCTTAACCTCCTCCTGATCCTTATTGAAGCGCAGGCCGTAATTGAGCAGCGAGGGATAGTAATGCCGGAATATCTGTTCAAAAGCTTCGCCGCTTCCCGCTCGCAGCATGTTCCAGAGTGGTGAGGCCGACCCAGGCACGGCCGGTCCTGTCCCTTGCGGTTTCTGGTTGTTCGTCAGGTCAATAGCTTCCATGTTCGCTGAGATTGGCTAATTTCGGTCCGGGAAAAGCCATTGGCAGTATGTCACCGCACAATGATTTTTAGGTGACGCAGAATATGCCGATCACCCTTAAAAAGTCAACATTTTTCACGAAATAATAAAATCAGCGGCGGGGCAGTGGGCTCAATGGTTGCCCAATATAAAGTAAAAGATAAATAGCAGAAATGTAACCGACATCAGGATCAGGACGATATTGCCTGCCGAAAGTCTGCTAGCCGGCTGATCCAGGGCATTTTTTCTCGAATCGCGGTCGCCCATTATATCCAGCGAGCTCATAATGCGGCCCCAGATAGAGTTCACTTCCTGGCTGGAAAGGTTGTCGGGCTTCCAGTCAGAGGCGATCAGCACCAGTTCACGCGCTTTGGCGACGGTGTCCTTCCGAGCGGGATATTTAAGGATCCAGTTTTCCCAAAAAGAGCGGATAGGCGGATCATCAGGAAACCGGACCCATCTTATGAAGAGGTTTTCCATTGCCAACTCCTCAGCCGATAACTCTGAAAACGGTTTCATCGATATTAGTAGATTGAATTTTAGGGCTCTTCACATTTAAACCGGGATTCTGACCATCTCCGGTATTATATGTTTGTTAAGCTTTATGTGTAAAAAAGGAGGCGTTTGCGGGTTTATACTCACTTTGCCGGCATCGAAGGAATTATTTCAAAAATAGCCATCCTGTACTATGGGGTATCCCGAAATTTGGAATATGCACAGGCGTAGTAACTTAATTTCAAAGCAACTGTGTACCTTTGCGGCAAATTTCATGATGATATAAGTACCAAAACAGACACAATGACCTCGCATCAAATACGTCAGGCTTTTCTTGATTTTTTCCGCAGCAAAGAACATTTAATAGTACCCTCGGCCCCGCTGGTAGCCAAGAACGACCCCACGCTGATGTTCAACAACTCGGGGATGGCGCAGTTCAAGGACTTTTTCCTCGGGAACGGCACGCCGCCATCGCGCCGGATCGCGGATACCCAGAAATGTCTGCGCGTTTCAGGAAAGCACAACGACCTGGAAGATGTGGGTTTTGATACCTATCACCACACGATGTTCGAAATGCTCGGCAACTGGTCGTTTGGTGATTACTTCAAAAAAGAGGCGATCGCCTGGGCTTGGGAGTTGCTGACAGACGTTTACAAACTGCCGAAAGACAGACTGTATGTGTCGGTATTTGAAGGAAATGAGGCCGATGGTGTGCCGTTCGACCAGGAGGCGTGGGATCTATGGAAGGGCATCGTTGGCGAAGACCGCATTATCCTCGGAAACAAAAAAGACAACTTCTGGGAAATGGGCGATACAGGCCCTTGTGGCCCTTGTTCCGAAATACACGTCGACCTCCGCACACCTGCGGAAGTGGCAGCAGTTTCGGGTAAATCGCTCGTGAACAACGACCACCCGCAAGTGGTGGAAATATGGAACCTGGTATTCATGCAGTTCGAGCGCAAGGCCGATGGTTCACTGATCCCGCTCCCATCGACGCACGTCGATACCGGAATGGGTTTCGAGCGGCTTTGCATGGCTATCCAGCAAAAAACATCGAACTACGACACCGACGTTTTCCAAAACACAATTCAGGTGCTGGAAACGCTTTCGGGCAAAAAATACGGACAGAACGACGAGCCGTTCGCCGACATCGCCATGCGTGTGATCTCCGACCACATCCGCGCGGTTTCGTTCGCGATCACCGATGGTCAGCTGCCTTCGAACGTAAAGGCCGGCTATGTGATCCGTCGCATTCTCCGCCGCGCTGTGCGTTACGGATATTCCTACCTGGGCTTTCAGGAGCCATTCTTCCACAAGCTGGTGCCGGTATTGGCCGAGCAGTTCAAGGATGTGTTTACCGAACTGAGAGATCAGGAAGAATTTGTGACCCGCGTGATCCTGGAAGAAGAAAAGAGCTTCCTCCGCACACTCGAATCAGGTTTGAAAAGATTGGACAGCATTACTTCCGGCTTAAAAGAGAAAGGTATCAATACCATCCCTGGAGATGAGGTATTCGAACTGAGCGACACTTTTGGTTTCCCGGTGGACCTTACCGCGCTGATCGCCCGCGAGAAAAACTTCCAGATCGATGAAACCGGTTACCAGGATGCATTGGCCGAGCAGAAAAAACGCTCGCGCCAGGACGCTGCCAAAGAGGCTACCGACTGGATCGAGCTTCGCGAGTACGACGGCGTTGAATTCCTGGGCTATGATTTTGAAGAAACACACAGCCACATCGTCAAATACCGCAAGGTGAAAACCAAGACCGGCGAAGAATACCACATCGTACTCGACCGTACGCCTTTCTATGCCGAAATGGGTGGACAAGTCGGGGACACTGGCGAACTTCTTTTAAATGGGGAGAAAAAGGAGGAAGGAGGAAGGAGGATTGCGATTGTAGATACTAAGAAGGAAAATGACCTTTTTATACATGTTTCCCGTGATAAGGATTTGGACGAGGCATTGTCCGGAGCGGGCATTATTACTGCCAAAATTGATATCGACCGGCGCAATAAAATCAAATCGAACCACACGGCTACGCACCTGATGCTCTCGTCTATGCGCGAGGTGCTGGGCACGCACGTGAGCCAGAAAGGTTCTTTTCTGAACGACGAAGTACTGCGTTTCGACTTTGCCCATTTCTCGAAAGTGACCGACGAGGAGCTGCGGAAGATCGAAGACCGCGTGAACGAAAAGATCCGCGAAAATATCGCACTCGACGAAAGAAGAAACGTACCCATTCAGCAGGCGCTGGATGCAGGTGCTACGGCTACATTTGGTGAGAAATATGGTGATTTTGTCCGTCTGATTATCTTCGATCCTCAATTCTCTTTTGAGCTTTGCGGGGGTACGCACGTACCTTCGACGGGGGAGATTGGCGTGTTCAAGTTTATTTCCGAAGGCTCGGTGTCAGCCGGCGTTCGTCGTGTTGAAGCTGTGACGGGTGAAAAAGCCCTCGAACTGATGCGCCTCCAGGAAGAGACTTTAAATAAAATTAAAGACCTGCTCAAAAGCCCGACCGACCTGATCAAAGCCGTTGAAGGCCTGATCGAAGAACGTTCGGCATTGCAGAAGAAGATTGCAGCACTCGAAAACGAGAAGATCCAGGCATTGAAAACGACATTAGTGGAGAATATGGAAACCCACAGCACATTCAATCTGATCGTGCAGAAAGTGGACGTGCCGAGTGCCGATTCTTTGAAACAGCTCTCCTACGAGCTTCGCGACCAGGTCGAGAACCTGATCGCCGTATTTGGCGCTGAAATCGGCGGTAAGCCACAACTTTCGGTGTTCATTGCCGAGAATATCGTTCAGGAAACCGGACTGAATGCCGGCAAGATCGTGAAAGACCTGGCGAAAGATATCCGCGGCGGCGGTGGCGGGCAGCCTTTCTTTGCCACAGCGGGCGGTTCCGATGCAAGCGGACTGGATACTGCGCTGGAAAAAGCCAAAGACCTGTTTTAAACGGCCATCACTGCTTCTTATATAAAAAACAAGAGCGGCATCCTCGCGGAGCCGCTCTTGTTTTTTGCACTTCGTAAGTGCCAAATCAGTAGGTTATTCCTCAGCTTTCAACTGTCCTCTGATCTCACCGGTCGGATACTTGGCTGTATGAATGTTTACATAATACAAACCTGCCTTCAGATCGGCCACTTGTGCCTCGGTAAGGGTGTCTTTAAATGCGAAGGGTGTTTTGAAATCGGTGCCGAAGTCGATTACCACTGCACCTGTCGAATCGGGCGACCCCTTGTGGATGTGCCAGCCCGTTGGTAAGAACAAAGAGTCTGTCGACGCCGAATCTGACGCCGCCGAGTCGCTGTAAACGATGTTGAGACTCAAAATCCTCGACTCCTGGTCTAATGTACCATCTACTGAACCAGTAGCTGTTGATGGATTAGCGGGTACTTCGTTTGCACCGGAAAGCGTTGTGGACACTTTCAGTTCGGGCAATACGGGAGTTGGGTCTGCTGTCTCGTCGTCGTCATTACATGCAGCCACCATCCCGGCGATCACAAACACACCCATGAATGCTAATTTTCTCATAATGCTTTGTTTTAGTAAATAATTGGTTTGACCGCGCCGCCGTAAAATTATGGTTCCCGGCAAAACCAACCTTACCCAAAACACTCATCTTCAATTCTTTACAAAAACCATTTAAAGATCGCGGTTTGGGGAAAAGACCTACCCTTTGCTGAATATTACAACAATTTCAGGGCGTTGACCGGCTTTTGGCCGTCCCGCGAGTGGAACTTCCAGCGGTTATGCGACCACAGCCAGAGCTCCGGCTGCCGTTCTATCGTGTTTTCCAGGGCCTTATAATAATGTTCCATAATCCCCGCTTCGCCGAGCTCCCGCGCCTGTGAGGTAATGAGCCGGAATCTAAAATCGTATGAGTTCCGTTCCTTTTTGGTCACATCGAGGTACACGACCGGACAATTTCGCTGGACGGCAATGCGCGCCGCACCCGACTGCACGAAGGTTTTCCGGTTCATAAAATTGAGATAATATTTGCCCGACTCCGGGGGCCGTTGATCGGCAATAGTGACGAAAATGGCCGAAGAATCGGTATTCCAGCCCAATGTCCGGCGGTACCATTCCGATTTGGGGATCAGTACTACTCCGAAACGGCCTCTCAATTTCAACAACCAGCTATTCAACCATCTATTCGATACCGGTGAATAAGCGGCCAGTATCTGGCTCTCGGTTTGAAGGGGAAGCGAAAGCAGGTATTCCCAGCTTCCGTAATGCGACGCCATGAGTACAATGTGTTTATTTTCTTGCAAAAGCCGGTCGATCAATGCGGTGTTCTCGAAGTTGACCAGTTTCCCGAGGCTCCCCCGTGCTATTCCGCTGATTATGAACGGCTCGACGATCAGGTCGGCCAGGTGGCGAAAATAGGCTGTGACCATTTGGCGGATCTCCTTTTCGGAGCGTGTCGGGAAGCAGCGGGCCATATTCAGCAGCACCATATGGCGGCGATAGGGCCATAGTTTGAACAGTACCAGGAAAATCAGGTCCGAAAGGGAACGCCAGCCCCATAGGGCCAGCCTGAACCGCAGCGCTCGCATCAGAACAAGAACTGCACGCCTGCGTTAACCCCTACGAAAAGCCCCTGAAAATCTTTGGAACTGTTGTTTTTCCAGATATACTTTTTGATAAAATCATAGTCATTCTCGCGCTCGTAGGATACATAATTGAGCGTCGGTCCTGCGAATGCTTCGAAGCCGTTACCTAACTTCAATGCAGGCAGGATGCGTAGTGAATTCTTGTTGTAATGCCCTCCGTCAAAGTCGGTAAGCGTATGGCTTATGGCTTCCAGGTTAATACGTAAGGGACCGCCCAACCGGATGTGTGCGCCCAGGCCCCCTTCGGCAGCGTACATCGCTTTGGCATTGTTCCTGAAATTGTATCCTATGCCTGCGATCCCGTAAAGCACACGCCCTCCCGAGCGGAAGGAAACAATGCCGGTCATCGTTTCGTCGATCGTGACGGCAACCGATTTTTCCCCGTTTTTGATAAAGTTGAAGATTGCGATCGGGTAATCGCTGCTATCGGCAATGTTGATGAGCCCTGCGAGCTGGACTCCCCTCACCTTTTTCGCTACGTTGGCAAAACCGCCGATCTGGACATTTACATCGCCGGCTTTGTTCAGAAACCCGGCCACCTGGGCTCCTTTCACGTTTTTACGGGCAATGTTGGTAAATCCGGCAAGCTGGGCGGCACCTGCGTTTTCGGCCAGGTTCATAAATCCTGCCACCTGCGCGCCTTTGGCCTCATGCCCTACAATATTCGCAAAGCCCGCCAGTTGCACACCGTCCGCGTTGTTGCCTGTTACGTTGGCCAGCCCAGCCAGCTGCGCCCCACCGGCATCGTTGCCGATTACATTCGCTACGCCGGCCATCTGTACACCGTGGGCATTTTCCTTTACTACGTTGGCGACGCCCGCCAGAGCAACGCCCGTCTCTCCCTTTGAAAGTCCGGCAATTACATGAAGGGAAAACCGGTTGGTAATTGAAGCGGCCTGTTTACCATTAGAACTTATCGGGTAGATAAAACCAATATGCGCCGGAGCTGTATCGCGCCCAATTGCACCCTGCTGGGCGGCATCCTGCTGGGCGGCACCCTGCTGGGCGGCACCCCGCTGGGCGACAGAACGGAACGAAAGGGCTAGTAACAACAGTATGCTGAGGATGGCTAGTCTGGATGGAATAAAGCGCAAATTTTTCATGGGTAATGCATTTAAAAGAATTGGAAGTTGAATTGCACACGCTCCCGGCTTCCCTGCAGGCCTTCAATTCGACCGGTTCAATCCGTATGCATCTAACCGACAACCAGAATGCTGCTTACCCTAATTTTTTGTCAAAAAAATAAACACCCATAGCGCCGTTTCGACATATCAACATACCTCTACAAACTACATTCGCCATCTAGACAGATTTATAGAAATAATTTTAATGAAATACCCGTAACTCTTTAAATATTTATATACATTTAGCCAAATTGTCACATTTCTCACACTCAACCCCAATCTCTATGACTAAACGTTATCTGCTTTTTTGTCAGTTGGCATTACTTCCAACTCTGGCCGCACAAGCTCAGTTTACAGTAGGAGTCGATGGTTTCTTTATTGGACAGAATACTCAGGTCTTTATCGACAGCCTTACGCTAAACCCGAGCGTCGACTTTTCGCTTGTGTCGCAAACACTCACGATCACGCCGACACCCATTCCCGGAGCCCCGCCCAGCATCGCGAGAGTTTACAACCTTACCACACCTGTTAATTTCACAGGCGTGGCAGGCTTCTTCTACCGGGCTTCGGAGCTCAATGGTAACACCGAGAGCACATTGCAGGTCAACCACGGCAATGCAAATTTCGTTTCGACCACCGGAAGCACCGTCAACGTAATTCAGCACTACATTTCCAACACCCTGCCGCTCACCAATTTTACATCACTCACCGCCGCGCAGGAAGGTGCATTACCGGTAAACCTGGTCGACTTCAAGGTAAAACGTGTGGAGAATGCGACAGTGCTTTACTGGCAAACTTCGGAGGAAAAAAACAGCGATCATTTCGAAGTCCAGCAAAGCGAAGATTTACGAAAATGGAATGCATTGGGTATTGTTAACGCGGCGAACGAGAGCTCGCAGCAGAAAGATTACTCCTTCCCGGATGTCACGGAGCGGTACGGAACGCAGTATTACCGGCTGAAAATGGTGGATGCTGACGGCAGCTTTGCTTTCAGCAAAATCGAGTCCATCCGGCTGGGTTCTTCCGGGCTGATCAGTGCTTATCCCAATCCTGTGGTGGACAAACTTCGTATTGGTTCCAAAGAAGCGCTCGCGAGCGTGAAAGTGACCGATCTGGCGGGCCGTTCGTTCCTCGAACTATCAAAGCCTAAGCCCGGGCAGGAGTTCAGCATGAAAAACTATCCGGCCGGTACCTATTTCGTGAAGGTTGAAACGGCGGACGGTAAAGTTCAGGTTGTAAAAATCATTAAACAGTAAACCTCGCATCCTTATGAAAAACATATATTTAGTTCCTATCTCTTTCCAAAACATCAAAAGAGGCCTGCTAAGTTGCCTCCTGGCCCTGTTTGCATTCACTGTTCAAGCACAGGTAGGTATTGGAACCATCAGTCCTCATCCCAGCGCACAACTTGAAATTCAAGCCCCGCTCAAAGGTTTATTGATTCCGAGAATGCCCGAAGCCTTCCGTATACTTATCCCAACCCCAGCCACGGGTCTATTAGTGTATCAAACAGACGGAGCAGCACCAGGCTTCTATTATTTTGACGGGGTTATCTGGCAGCCTTTGAAATCCGCAGCCTCGTCTGGCGGAGGTGCAATTATCCCTTATGCCTCCGGCGCTCCTGCTGTAATGACGACAGTATTGGGAGGCCTGCTCAATACAGGCACAGTACTCGGCTTCGGGTCTTCCGCGACGGGTGTAACGGCATTGGGTGGATTCATAGATGGAACGTCGCTTATCAACATGGCCTTTACAGTTCCCCGCGCAGGTACCGTTTCCTCCATTTCCGGCACTTTCAGCAGTACTGCCGCGGTAGTCCTGATCGGATCGACCGTTACCATCCGGGGACAGTTGTATCAGGCTCTCCCAGGCACTAACACCTTCGTCGCCGTTCCTGGTGCTACCGTGGACATGGCCCCCGCCGCAACCGGTGTTATTAGTGTCGGCACGGTATCGTCAGGCACAACCGCCCTTGCTCCATTTCCCGTTGCAGCAGGCACGAGGCTATTGCTCGTATTTTCAGCCAGCGTCACAGCAGGACTTGATATCGCCACTGTTATCACAGGCTACGTCAGTGCAGGTGTGGGGATAGATTAAATAATGCGTCCTGAAGAATCTAAAAGCCCTGGCCGCGAGGTTCAGGGCTTTTGATTTAAATTACAATTTTCCGTATCGCCAGCTGATGCCCGCCTGAAAGCCGATCCAGGACGAAACTTTGTTGCTACCCAGATCGATTTTTGGGTAGCCCGATGGTGGAAATTGCTTGTAACCTCTTCCGGTTTCAACACCGTCATGGTCATAAATCGAGTAGGAAGGCCCGCCGAAAAGCATGAAATGTTTATTGAACTTGTAAGTAGCAGCAATCTGTAAGCGGTACAACGACGGCATGGTCTCCCAATTCCCCAGATAAAGATTCTGATTGAGTATCTCTACGAAGAAACCTGCCTTTTTGAAAGGAAAAAACTCACGACCGAAACCGGCACCGAAGGTTCGTATTTTTTTATCGCCGTTCAAACCCGTACCGGCCATCAGCAGGCTGTAAAAACGGTGCGTCCCCATTTTCCAGGCCACATTAAACGGCGCCACGTCGGTCGCATACACCGAAATATTGGAAGTACTTTTCCTGACGATATTGACAAGGCCGATACTTGCGCCGGAAGAGCTGTCGGCGATATTGACAATGCCTATTTGTACGCCCCGCATTATTTTGGCATAATTGAATGGCGCAAGCTGCACTCCCCTGATATTCCTGGCCATGTTGAGCCCGCCGGAAATCTGCGTCGCACGGACCGAATCGCGCGCGTTGTTGGCTGCACCGGCAATTTGTACTCCCTCAAAAATACCGCGTACCTGGTTGTAGCCACCGGATATCTGCGCGCCGTGGCCTCCGTTGCGGATCAGGCTGATAGTCCCTGAAACCTGTGCTCCTGCAATCCCGCCTCCGGCCCTGCTCAAAAAACCGCTTATCTGCACACCGTCGACGCGTTTTCGCACCATCCCGCTAAAACCGGAGATTTGCACGCCATTCAGCGAATCCAGCACATTATTGCTAAAACCGGCTATCTGCACACCATTGACATGCCCCGATACCACATTGAATGCTCCCGCAAGCTGCACATAGCGCACGTTCTCTTTTGAAATATTAAATCCACCCGCAATCTCGACCCCATTTACCCCCGCCGTATAGCCACCCGCGACATTTAGCGAAAACTTGTTGACCACCTGCGCACTCATACGCCCGTGCGTGCCCAGCCCGGGCGTAAGCGATGCCTGGTAGGGCAATGCGACAAAAAACTGGCCGATATTACGGCTCTGCGCGCGGAGGCGCTGAGAAAGGAAAAGGCGCCCCAGCCAGGTAGATTCGCCTTCGGAATAACGAACGATAAGCGGGTCGAGGTCCACGGCCTTTTGCTGGATACGCATTGTCCGCGCCGATTCGTCGGTGCTGTTGATGACCATGGTCGTATCGCCGTAACCTACCTTACTGACGGTCAGATAAATGGGAAAGGACCGTTCTTTAATACGCAGCCTGAAACCGCCGTCATCTTCCGAAAGCGTCGACACAAGCAGTTGCCGCGAGTAGACGCTCGCGTAATCGACCGGCTTCCCGGTTTCATCGTCCAGAATGAGCCCGCTGATATGAAAGGATTTTTCCCTGGGCACCGGCAGGATGATCAGGTAATCGCCTTTTTCCTTGTACTGAAATCTGTTTTGAAAAAGTTGGTCGAGCACTTGCCGTACAGGTTCCCGGGCGGCATTTAATGTAACAAGGCTGTCGCCCGCGATCAGGTTACTATTGTAGGAAAAATAGAATTTCCCTTGCTCGCTTATGGATTTCAAAACAGCAGAAACCGGCTGCCCCTTTACAGAGATATCAACCGGTTTATTCAAAATTTGCTGCGCAAAACATCCGCTCGGGACCACTACCAATATCACAGCCAGCCGTAAAATACTTCGTAATATAGAATTCTGATTCATCCCGAAAGATAAGGCTATTTCAAAATGATCTGGTCGCCATGGTGTTCAACTTTGAGTGAAAGGGTTTCGCTGACGACACCGAGGATACTTTCAAGTGAATGCTGGTCAAAAGTAGTATTGATCGGCAGGTTCTTCAATCGCTGGTTGCCGATCACGATGTCCGCATCGTAGGCTTCATTCAGGATTTCAACCAGTCGCCAGAGGGGCGTACCGTCGCAAAACAGCCTGCGGGTACGGTAGTAATTATGGAATTGGTCCGCGGTAATACCTTTGCGCATCTCAGCATTAGCCTTCACGATCGTCGCTTCCTCGCGGGGTGTAATGCGTACCCGCTGCGTGTCCCTCGAAACCTCGACAACGCCCGTCTCCACGATCACCTCCGTTTTCTCGGCATTATCCTTCACATTAAAAGAAGTACCCACCACTTTCACCGTCACATCATTGACTGAAATCAGAAACGGCTTCGATTTATCAGGTTTTACGTCAAAAAATGCTTCTCCTGTAAGTGTTACCGGGCGAGTTGTTCCTGCAAATTCCTGCGGATAGCTGATGCTCGATTTTCGGTTAAGGGTTACGATCGAACCATCCGGCAGCGTGTCGGTGAGCGTCTGCATCCCGGAACTGATCGTCAGCATTTCATGGGAAGAACTACGCGTCGCGAGGAGATAGCTCAGCCAGCCTACGCCGGCTGTCATGAGCACCATCGCCACCATCCGCAGGATCCGGAATACCGGTTTGGGGTACATCGGTATTACCTCTTTTTCCCGCTGTTTGGCCGTACGCGCTTTGAACCGTTCCCAAGCTGCGTTTTCGTCCACGGTACTCCTGCGCGCGAGGCGTTTGCTCTCCGTCCAGATGAGTTCGAAATGCTCGAAATACCGCTGGTTATCATCATCGTCGAGCAGCCATTGTTTGATCTCGATCTGCTCCGCAACGCTGGCCTCGTCGAGCATCGACTTCACCAGCAATTCATCTATGTTCGGGTTGTGTTCTGTTTTCATGACTGATCAGCTGAGGAAAAAAAGTAAAAAGGAAGCCGGAAGAAAATCGGCCAGTTTGCCCCGTAATAGCCGCAATGCTTTGCCCATTTGGTTCTCGACCGTTTTGACGGGCATTTGAAGTCGGTCTGCGATTTCCTGGTATTTCAATTCTTCGAACCGGCTCATCTGGAAAATCGTCCGGCATTTCTCCGGCAGCTCCCGCAATGCAACGTCCAGGCGCGTTTCGAGCTCCGACAGTTCGAGGGCATGGGAGGCGCTGGCAGTCTGCTGCTCCTGATGCATCGTATAATCGCGGTGGGCCTCACGCACTTTCAGGTGTTTGAGATAATTCAAACTTTCGTGGTATACCGACCGGTAGAGGTATCCGCTGACCGACTCGCGGATATCGATATGGTCTGTTTTCTCCCACAACCTGCAAAACACATTCTGGACCATCTCCTCGGCCATGATATCGTCCTTCAAAATGGTGCAGGCATAGGCGTGCAGTCCTTTGAAATGCTTTTTGAAAACTTTCTCGAACTCCGATTCCCTGTCCCTGCTCAAAACCGTTACGTGGTCATCCGCGAAGGCTGCATTCATTGCATCGACTGGTTTATGTAAAAAAATAAGCGCCCGACTCGGGTTGTACAATGAATTGACAACCGGCCGGGCGCTTACCCTAAATTTTCCCCAAAAAATATTCGGGCTTATGTTCTCAGCTTGTTACTTTTTCTTCGCTGCCTTGGTGGTATCTGCTTTGCTTGTTTTATAACGTTTGTCGGGCGTACCGTCTTTTTTGAGGTGTTTGTTTTCCTTATAACGTTTGTCGGGCGTACCATCCTTTTTCAGTTTCGCTTCTGTCTTCTGTTTTTCTGCTGTGGTTTGCGCAAAAATCGGCGTCGCCACCGCCATCAACGCCAGCAACATCCAAGCTTTCAGGTTTTTCATAGTTGACTGTATTTATGTGATTGATAGTTTAAAGTGGGGCTAAGTTACAATTCCTGAGGAAAATGCAAGCGGCAAAAGTCTCGAAAAAAGGAAGTTTAATGAGGATTTAATACTACTACAAGCTGTTACCTTTTTAAGAAGAGTACGTACCAAGAGGAATGTTAACACAAAACATTCTTCAAAATGAAAAATCAAAGACTTATTGTTAGTGATCAGGAGATTAGCGTGCTGGGCAAGGAGAACGGGGATTTTATTTCCCTGACGGACATCGCACGACAGAAAAATGCGGCGACGGGGCTTGTGATCTCGCACTGGCTCAGTACCAGGTTTACCGTCGAGTTCATCGGGTTATGGGAGCAGCTGTACAATCCCGATTTTAATGTTACTGAATTCGGTAACATTAAAAATACGGCTGGGGCTAACGGATTTGTTTTGAGCGCCAAACAGTGGATCGAGAAGACCAATTCGATAGGGCTGGTCTCTAAGCCGGGTCGATACAACGGCGGTACATTCGCACACCGGGACATTGCCTTCGAATTTGCGTCCTGGATCTCAGCATCCTTCAAGCTTTACCTGATTAAAGAATTTCAACGACTTAAAGAAGAGGAAAACAAACGACTGGAGCTCGACTGGAACTTGCGGCGGAGCCTTGCGAAAATCAATTACACCATTCACACAGATGCCGTCAAAGAGAATCTGATCCCCAAAGAGCTTGATCCTATTGCAATAAGCAAGATTTATGCGGAGGAAGCTGATATTCTGAATCTGGCATTATTCGGTATCACTGCGCGAGATTGGGCTAAAATCAATCCGGCGCGAGGTAATCTGCGCGATTCGGCGACGCTGGAACAGCTCGTTGTGCTCTCCAACCTGGAAAGCATTAATGCCATGCTGATTGGCCAGGGCAAGCTGGCCACAGAGCGGGTGATAGCGCTCAACCGGGTTGCAATTATTCAGATGAAATCGCTGGTCGGAAATCAGTCATTGCAAAAAGCCGCTCCTTTATTAAATCAACCAAAATGATAATTATTACTTTTGCATAAATGAAATTTATACAACATTCAAAATGAACATCCAGCAACTGGAATATATCGTCGCAGTAGACAACCACCGCCACTTCATCCAGGCGGCCGAGCATTGCAATGTCACCCAGCCTACCCTCTCGATGATGATCCGGAAACTGGAAGAAGAATTATCCGTTAAAATCTTTGATAGGACAAAGCAGCCAATTGTCCCTACCGGCATCGGGCGCGAGATCATCGACCAAGCCAAAACGATTTTACGCGAAACGTCCCGGATCAATGAAATAGCGAAGCATTTCAACGGCGACCTGTCAGGAGCATTGCACGTCGGCGTGATACCGACCATAGCGCCCTATTTGCTTCCGCATTTTGTGAATCCGTTTATTTCAAACTTCCCGGATATCAAGCTACATGTCTCGGAAATGATCACCGACCGGATCATTACCGAGCTTAAAATGGGCAACCTCGATGTAGGTATTATCGCTTCCCTTTCAGAGGAGAACAGTTTACAGGAAATTCCGCTGTACAAGGAACGGTTTTACGCCTACGTTTCAGAAAAAACAGACTTGTATTCCAAGCAATATATCCTCCCTACCGACATCGAACCTAACGAGCTCTGGCTTCTGGAAGAGGGCCATTGCTTCCGGACGCAAATCCAAAAGCTGTGCGAACTGAGCCGCAGCAGCCAGTTCGGCAGCAGTTTCAGTTACCGTTCGGGCAGCATTGAAACGCTCATCCGAATGGTCGAACGGAACGGTGGCATCACCATTTTGCCCGAAATGGCGGTGATGGAGCTATCCGAGGAGCGGCAGAAGCATATCCGCCACTTCCGCTTCCCCGAGCCCGCGCGCGAGGTATGCCTGGTCGTCAACCGCGAGCAGATGAAAGCACGGCTCATCGATGCGTTGCGTGAAGGCATTACGGCGCATTTACCGGAAGGAATATTGAATAAGGAGATGGAAGTGAAGGTTTTGTGACCGCAAACGTTACTATTTTGCAAGTGCGCTACTGAAATAGTTATACTATTTTACTAGCGCACCCTCAAAATAGTATAGCCACTTTAAAAGTACATTTTAAGAACAGTTAACTTTTTTTACTTGCCCGCCCTCTCAAATACTCCTCCATCTGCCCCAAATTCAGCGCATTAAAGGTCATATCCTTCGTCAAACCGCCCTTCCTTGCATTCGCGACACCATAATGCATATCCAGGTAGCCTTCCATTGCGTGCGCGTCAGGGTTAATGCTGAGCAAAACGCCCTTTTCCATGCAGTAGGCAATCCAGCGCCAGTCGAGGTCGAGGCGCCAGGGAGAGGCGTTGATTTCGATAACGACACCGTTGGCGGCGCAGGCGTCGATGATCACCTGGTGGTCGATAGGGTAACCTTCGCGGGAAAGAAGCAAACGACCGGTCGGGTGGCCTAAAATGGTTGTGTAGGGGTTCTCGATCGCTTTCAACAGGCGTGTGGTTGCCTTTTCGAGCGTCATCGTGAGGTTACTGTGCACGGAAGCCACAATATAGTCGAACGAAGCCAGTACATCCGTTGGATAATCGAGCGAACCGTCGCCGAGGATGTCCGATTCTATTCCTTTGAGTATTTTGAATGGCTTTTCCGGGTTTTCTGTAGCGAAGCGTGCATTGAGTCTTGCAATTTCTTCGTGCTGGCGGATCACATCCTCCACTTTCAGTCCCTGCGCGTAAGTGGCGGTTTGGGAATGGTCGGCGATGCCGAGGTACTCGAAACCGAGGTCACGGCAGTGGAGCGCCATTTGTTCAAGGGTATGCTGCCCGTCGGAATAGGTGCTGTGGTTATGCAAAATCCCCCTGAGATCATCCCAGGTAACGAGCTGGTCGGGCGTGCGGGTTTCGGCCCAGACAAGCTCTCCTGCACCCTCGCGCATTTCAGGAACTATATAAGGCAAGCCCGCTTTTTCGTAGATGGCGTGCTCGGTAACCGCATTCTCATAATAGGCATGTCGCCAGATGGTACTGCCCGATGTCCCCGCCAGGCCCAGGTGGTCTTCACCCGCGGTTTCGAGGAAAAGCTCATTTACCAACCGCTCGGGCTTTACGGCCACAATTTCAATGGCAACAGCGACATCCTGCACATGACCGCGCCATACGAACGGCGACGATATTTTCTCATCCTGCACCAGCAGCTCTATTTCCCCAATCGTATTTTGTAAAAGCGCCGGGGAATCCGTGCCGACCACGATACGGATCGTTTCCACAACCTCCGATTTCCTTCGTATCTCACCGGCCGCTTCCACCTGATCGAATGTCTTCTTCAATTCATTTACAATCAATCCCGCTACCGCCTCGGCTTTGTCCATACGCAGTTTTCCGGCCTGGTCTTTCAGGAACGCCAGCGAGTCGAGGATCTTTTGCTGCGTGTTTCCACCAAAGCCTTTGACTTTGGCCACAGTACCGTTCAAACATGCCAGTTCCAGTTCATGCAGGTTATCAATACCCAGTTCCTGCCATAAAACAGCGATCTTTTTAGGCCCGATACCTTTGATATTGAACATTTCCATCACCCCTAGCGGCGTGTTGGCGATCAGTTCTTCCAGCTCCGGGAATGTTCCGGTTTTCGCAATCTGCGCGATTTTTGCGGCGGTACTTTTCCCAACCCCCTGCAATTTGGTCAGCTCCTGCTCGGTCATGAACTGCAGTTCGCCTTCCTTGTATTTATCCAGGTAAAAAGCAGCCACGGAGTATCCCTTGATTTTAAAAGGGTCGGCATTGTGCAGTTCCAGCAGCTTGGCAGTTAGTTCGAGGACTTCTACGATTTCAGAATTACTCATGGGGATCGGGATTGATGAATTCATTGCGAATTACGAAGTATGGATCAGCATTTGCAAATCACACGCCCCTGCTGGGGGTGCCCAGAGAGTAAATATTCCAGAAAAAAATATTTATAGTGATAATGGCCTTGCCGATAGTCGGGACGGCGACCGGCGAAGTAATATCCAACAACCATTTCAAAAACTCTGACCATATTATAATCCAATGAATGTAGATCAATTGAAAAGCTACCGCGAAGAGATCCGCCAGCATTTGACCAACGAATTACTCCCATTCTGGGAAAATCGCGCTGTGGATAAGGAAAACGGCGGTTTTATAACTCATTTCGACAATGCAGGCAACGATTCGGGCGAGGACGAAAAGTCGCTGATTGCGCAGACGCGCACGGTTTATACTTTCTCCTCCGCGCACCGCGCGGGCTATGGCGAAGGCCGCTATGCCGAAATTGCCCGGCACGGAGTAGATTTTCTGATCAACAGGATGTGGGACAATGAGTATGGTGGGTTTTACTGGCTGATGGATCGCAAAGGCGACGTCAAAATCGATGAAAAGATCGTCTACGGACACAGTTTCGCGATTTACAGTCTGGCAGAATACACGTTGGCCACCGGCGATCCCCGCGGTTTGGAATACGCGGAAAAGGTTTTTGATTTGTTGCAAAAACACGGTGCGGACACCTATTATGGTGGTTATTTCGAAATGTTCCACCGCAACTGGGACCTCAAAGGCCCAGGCGCTGCCGGAGGCGACCGCAAGACGCTCGACGCCCATATGCACCTCATGGAAGCGTTCACGACATTATATGAAGCATCGGGCAAGCAGGTTCACCGTCGCAAACTCGTTGAAATAATCAATTTGCTGATTAACAAAATCATGCACCCGCAATACAGAACAGGTATCCCGCAGTTCTGGGAAGACTGGACCGTGGCTCCGCAGATCAAATTCGATATTATCTGGGGTTGGGACCGCTTCACCGAAGATGGACTGAAAAGTGCTGCCGAAGACAATACCAGCTACGGCCACAACGTCGAGTTCGCGTGGTTGCTCATGCATGCGCTCGATATCGCGGGCATCCCCTACGACGAATACCATGACCAATTGAAAGCATCTTATGACCACGCCGTGGCGTACGGCATCGACTGGGAGTTTGGGGGCGTGTACGTGGAAGGCTCACATGCAGGCGAAGTGTACGACCGTGAGAAGGAATTCTGGCAACAGGCCGAGGTCATCATCGGGATGCTCGACGCTTACCGAGTTTATGGCGATGAAAAGTACTTGAAAGCCTACGACGCCACCCATCGTTTCGTATTTGACAAAATGATCCACCATTCGGTGGGTGAATGGCTGCCGCTGCTCACGCGCCAGGGCGAACCGATCTGGAAGCACATGAGCCATTCGTGGAAGGTAAATTACCACTCGGTGCGTTCGATGGTGCAGGGTGTGGTGCGGCTGAACAAACTGATTGCGTGATGTCAGTCTGAGCGCACGTTTTTGGACGTTTCGTGTAAATTTTTGCTCATGGGTTAATACCAAATGCGGCCAGAGAGCCGGTTTTCGCGTTGGAATGGTTGTTTAAATTGATCATGTACCAAGCGCTTGAAAAAAGCGCCATTATCAAACTAAAAACCACACAATCATGAGCTCATTCACACAGCAAGTAAAAGGTAACTGGAACGAACTCAAAGGAAAGTTCAAGCAACAATACGCTGACTTGACCGACGACGACCTGCTTTATGAAGAAGGAAAAGAAGACGAACTTCTTGGAAAAATTCAGAAGAAGATCGGCAAAACCAGAGAAGAGGTGGAAAGTGAAGTTGAAAGCTGGTCCCGCTAGATCTTAAAACAGGTCGATATAAGCCCCGTAACCATTGGTTTCGGGGCTTTTTTTGTAGTAACCGGCCTTCGCGATGCGCTTTTAACATTATATTACCCGCATCAAATCCTAAATCCGTTTTCTGAAATGAATCCAAATGAAATCCCTGTCGGCATTGTTGGCCTTGGCTTAATGGGTTGCAGCATCGTAACCTGCCTGCTCATCGCCGGACATCCGGTGGCGGCCGTAGCGCCCATCCCCGCCGACCTCGACCACGCCGAGCGCCGCATTCGCGAACATTTGCAAAATGCCTGGGAAAACGGCATGATCGATAACGAACCGGAGTTTTACCTTCGGAAACTGATCATTACAGAAGATTATTCAGTGCTCTATCCATGCAAGCTCGTGAACGAATGCACGATCGAAAACATCGATATTAAGAATGCAGTATACCAAAAGATCGAAAAGGAGATTGCTCCTGACGCGCTGCTGACCAGCAATACTTCCGCTATTCCCATCAGCCAGCTTCAAAAACTCACGCAGTACCCATCGCGCTTCCTCGGCCTGCACTGGACCGAGCCCGCGCATACGACCCGCTTTCTTGAAATCATTTGCGGAGACGACACAGATATTCAAAACGGCGAATACCTGTACGAACTTTCGCATTTGTGGGGCAAAGAGCCTATTCTGGTACGAAAAGACATCGCCGGGTTTATCACCAACCGCCTGATGTACGCCATGTACCGCGAGGCGATCAGCCTCGTCGAGAATGGTTATGCGACTATCGAGGATGTCGACCGATCGTGCCGCAACAATGCGGGCTACTTCATGACGCTCGTCGGCATATTCCGCTGGATGGACCTCACCGGCGTCCCGGCCTATCATACCGTGATGAAAAACCTCCTTCCTACCCTCAACAACAGCACCGAAGTACCTGAGCTGATCGACAAAGTGGTGCGGGAAGGCGGCAAAGGCGTGCTCAACTCACATGGTTTTTATGAATATGAGCCCGGCGAAGCAGAGGTTTGGGAGGAGACTTTCAAGGAATTCACCTACGATATTCGTGAACTGGCACTGAAATATCCGGGGAATATCGTGAAACGGCGGCTAGCTGAGAAGCGGGAGGCGGGTTCTTCGGAAAACAGCTGACGAGCTTTGAGGCATTAAGTGTAACCGTTCAAAAAAAATTAGCAAAAAACCGCGAAAGCGTGATCATTTTGCGGGAAATGATGGTTGTTCTGGAAAGCGTTCGTTAGTTTTGAAATATCCTTTGGCAGGCTGTTCCTAACCCGGAAAACGGTATTTTTTCAGTAAATCTATTCCCATGAACGACTTCATAGCCGCCAGATCCCAAATGGCCCTCTCGCTGGGCTTTCACATTATATTTTCCTGTATCGGAATGGTCATGCCGTTCTTTATGGCCGTTGCCCATTACTACTATCTCAAAACCGGCCAAACGGTTTATAAAAACGTTACCCAGGCATGGAGCAAAGGTGTTGCCATTTTTTTCGCGACGGGCGCGGTATCGGGCACGGTGCTTTCGTTTGAGCTCGGGCTTTTATGGCCGGAGTTTATGAAACATGCCGGACCGATTTTCGGAATGCCGTTTTCCCTCGAAGGAACGGCATTTTTTATTGAAGCGATCGCACTTGGCTTCTTCCTCTACGGTTGGGACCGGTTCAATCCGTGGTTTCACTGGTTCACGGGTGTGGTCGTGGGTGTGAGCGGGCTCGCGTCGGGCATACTTGTGGTCGCTGCCAATGCATGGATGAACAGCCCGGCAGGTTTTGAATATATAAATGGTCAATACGTTAATATCGACCCTATTGCGGCGATGTTCAACGAGGCTTGGTTCTCCCAGGCATTGCACATGACGATCGCCGCATTCGCCGCCACCGGCTTTGCGGTTGCTGGCGTACACGCGCTCATGATCCTGCGCGGGAGCAATGTGGCTTTCCATACCAAATCCTTCACCATCGCGGCGGTCTTCGGCTGCGTGGCGGCGCTGGTGCAACCATTGAGCGGGGACATTTCTGCAAAGGACGTCGCCATTCGCCAGCCGGCCAAATTAGCAGCGATGGAAGCCCATTTTCACACCGAAAAATCGGCGTCGCTGATTGTAGGCGGTATCCCGAATGTGAAAGAGAAAAAGGTCGATTTCGCGCTCAAACTACCCGGATTCCTCAGTTTTCTGGCGCATGGCGATTTTAAATCTGAAGTTACCGGCCTCGACCGCATTCCGGAAGAAAATCATCCGCCCGTGGCAATAACCCATTACGCATTTCAGATCATGGTGGGGATGGGCATGGCGATGATGGCGGTTTCAGTACTCTACTTCGCAGCATTGTGGAAAAAACGAAAGTGGCTGCAAGAACCCTGGCTCCTCAAAATCTTTGCATTAGCGACGCCGCTCGGCTTTATCGCCGTAGAAGCCGGCTGGACCGTCACCGAAGTTGGCCGCCAGCCTTGGATCATATACGGCGTCATGCGGACCGCCGACGCCGTCACCCCTATGCCGGGCATTGCCTATTCATTTTACCTTTTTACCGCCATTTACGCCTCCCTGGCCGCATTTGTAGCTTTCATGCTTTACCGGCAGATTAAGATGGTTGGGAAGTTGTACGATGTTCAATCATTCAATCATTAAAAATGCTCTACATCGTCATCACATACCTCTGGGCGTCGATTCTACTTTACCTGCTGCTGGGCGGAGCGGATTTTGGTGCGGGGATTATCGAACTTTTTACCTCGCAAAAGAATAAGCAAGTCACCCGAAAGACGCTTTACTCGGCCATCGGGCCTATTTGGGAGGCTAATCACATGTGGCTCATTATTGCCATTGTGATCCTGTTTGTCGGTTTCCCCGTCATTTATTCGACCATGTCGGTGAATATGCACATCCCGCTCACCGTCATGCTGATCGGCATTATTGCACGCGGTACGGCATTCACGTTCCGGCATTACGATGCGGTTGTGGACGATATGCAGCATCTTTACAATTCCATATTCGCGATTTCCAGCTTCACGACGCCCCTTTTTCTGGGTATTATCGCAGGAAGCGCGGTTTCCGGGCGTATCGATCCGCAGGCCGATACCTTCGCCGACGCCTATATTTTCAGCTGGCTGCATTGGTTCGCCATCACGGTCGGGCTGTTTACGGTTTCAATATGCGGCTTTCTGGCGTCGGTTTACCTCATTGGCGAAACCCAGGTCGAGCACGAGCGGCTTCGCTTTGCGCACAAAGCGCAGTTTTTTAACATCGCCGCCGTGGTATGCGGCTCGCTGGTGTTTGCGGCGGCCTGGTTCGAACATATCCCGCTGTTCGACTGGGTATTCGGTAACTGGGTCGGGCGCATTGCCATTCTTTCGGCTACGCTCTCGCTTATCTGGATGTGGACGTTGCTTTACAAGGGAAAAATCGGCCTGCTAAGACCGCTGGCTGGTTTCCAGGTGACGATGATCCTCCTTACCACAACTTTCAAACACTTTCCCAACATCGTGATCCTGAAAGGCGGCGGCTATTTGTCCCTCACCGAACACGCCGGCCACGAAAAAACCATCGGAGCGCTGGGCTGGGCGCTGCTTTTGGGCAGTATTCTCATATTACCGGCCCTTTTCTACCTCATTTACAGCTTCCAGAAAAAGCCATTGTCTTACGGAGGCGAAACGCATTAGACCAACCTCCCTTACCAGTACGAAACAGGGTTCATTCGGCGCTCCCACTCCTTTCAATAACCGTTTGGTACCACACGGACATTGGAATGAGTTGGGTTGTGCCCATTATCATACTTTGTGAAAAAATCGCAGCCGAGTTAGCTGCCATTCACAAGGGATTTTAACACTATACCCACTATGATAAAAGCGCTGATCATCGACGACGAGCCACGAGCCCGTAATGTTTTGCACCAGTTTATCATCAGTTTCGCGCCCGAAATCTCGGAGGTACGAACTGCCGCATCGGTAGAAGAAGCCAAAGAAGTGCTGGAATTCTTTCAGCCAGACCTTGTTTTCCTCGACGTGGAAATGCCCCATCAGAACGGATTTGACTTCCTGCTGCTCCCCAACAATCCCGATTTCGATGTCATTTTCACCACGGCCCATAACCAGTACGCCATCCAGGCAATACGGTTCAGTGCGTTGGACTACCTGCTGAAACCCATTAATCCGGATGAACTCCGCGACGCGGTGAAACGGCATTTCACGAAAAGTGAGAGTTTCAAGCAACGCAAAATGCTCTTTGACAATCTCGCCGTGAACATCGACAAACGAGACATTAAAGATTTCCGCCTGGCGGTGCCTTCGAGTGAGGGGGTTTTCTTTTTTATGATACACGAAATCCTCCGCCTCGAAGCAGACCGCAACTACACGATCATCCACCTGATCAATAAACGGCCGTTTATCGCAAGCAAGACATTGAAACATTTCGAAGACATGCTGGATAAGTTCCGCTTTGTTCGAACACACAAATCCCACCTGGTCAATCTCGACCATATTATACGAATCAGCAACAACAACGAGTTCATTATCCTCTCGGATGGGTCGCGTATAGAGGTGTCGCGTAGGAAAAAAGATGAAGTCCAGCGTCAATTGAATATCTGAAAGCCGGGCTTCGCAAAACAATGTATTGGAATATTTTAGGAGGCAAGAAGCATTTCCCCCTAAAAAAATATTATTCCTTTGCATTGTTTTGTTTTACTTTACAGCCGTTCCTGAATCTACTAATATTTAACCTTTATGACCGATCGTAAGACGCGGCTGGCTGTCATCCTCATCACGTCACTGTTTTTTCTCTGGGGTTTTGCCCTCAATCTCAACCCAATCCTGATCCCGCATTTAAAAAAAGCCTGTCAGCTCAGCGACTTTCAATCCGCGCTGATCGATTCCGCCTCCTACATCGCCTACTTCCTGATCGCATTACCGGCCGGGCTTTTCATGAAAAAGTATGGATACAAGGCCGGTATCGCCTTTGGCCTATTACTTTTTGCCACCGGCTCATTTCTATTTTACCCAGCGGCCGAAATGCGGCATTTCGGATTCTTTTTATTCGCATTGTTTGTCATCGCAAGCGGGCTGACTATGCTTGAAACAGCTGCCAACCCGTACATTACTGTACTTGGCGACGCCGATTCCGCTACACAGCGGCTCAATTTTGCGCAGTCTTTCAATGGACTAGCGGCATTTCTGGCACCGTTAATGGGAGGAAAATTCATTCTTTCAGGCAAAACGCTTAGCGAAGCCGAGCACCAGGCCATGTCTCCCGACCAGCTGAATGCCTATCTGAATGAAGAAGCATCTTCGGTACAAATTCCGTTTATTCTCATCGGTTTGGTGGTGTTGCTCGTTGCCGTGATGATCTGGCGAACTTCTTTGCCGGAAATCAAGGAGGAAGAAGAAGTTGAACAAAAACCGAGCGGCTCCATCTGGGGCGAAAAAAACCTTATTCTGGGCACTACCGCCCAGTTCTTCTATGTGGGCGCGCAGGTATGCATCAGTAGCTTCTTCATCCGTTTCGCCGACCATGTGGCGGGTATTGATGAAAAAACGGCTGCCTACTTACTGTCGGGGGCATTGCTTGCATTCATGGTCGGCCGGTTCATTGGTACCTATCTGATGCGTTTCGTAGCGCCGCCGCGTTTGCTGGCCATTTATAGCATTGCCAACATTGTATTGCTCATCATTGCCGTGATTACAGATGGAATGTTCTCGGTTTACGCGCTGGTAGGCGTCGAATTTTTCATGTCGATCATGTTCCCGACCATATTCGCATTGAGTATCCGCGGATTGGGTGAAAAAACCAAAATTGGATCATCGCTGGTCATTATGTCGATCGTGGGCGGCGCTTTTTTCCCCGTGATTATGGGTCAGGTGTCGGATATTTCGTCCATTCAAACGGCTTACATAGTCCCTGCGGTGTGTTTCCTTGTAGTATTATACTTCGCGATCCGTAACAGCTCGGTGAAGAGCGTGACATTGGGCACTTCGCATTAATAGGAAAGCAATTCATTTATAAGCATTTATTAAATTAATAATGGATTTAAAACTTCAAAATAAGGTAATCGTCGTGACTGGCGGGGCGAAAGGTATTGGCGAGGGAATCGTGCAAGTGCTGGCATCAGAAGGCGCAATACCGGTGATCGTCGGCAGAAATGCAGCAGACAACCAAAAAGTAGTTGACGCGCTGGCGGCGCAAGGAAAAGAATCATTTCAGGTAGCGGCTGAGCTTACCCGCCCCGAAGAGTCGGAAAAAGCGGTGAATGCGGTGCTCGAAAAATATGGCCGGATCGACGGTCTGATCAATAATGCAGGGGTAAATGATGGTGTAGGGCTTGAAAACGGCACGTATGACGGCTTTATCGCTTCACTGCACAAGAATGTGGTACATTACTACCTGATGGCGCATTATGCATTGCCGGCATTGAAGATTTCCAAAGGTTCCATCGTTAATATCAGTTCAAAAACGGCCGATACCGGCCAGGGCGGAACCTCCGCTTATGCTGCTTCCAATGGCGGACGCAATGCATTGACACGCGAATGGGCCGTGGAATTACTGAAATATGGCATCCGCGTGAATTCGGTGATTGTAGCCGAATGCTGGACGCCGCTTTATGAAAAATGGATTGAAACCCTACCCAATCCGCAGGAAAAACTGGCATCGATCACGGCGAATATTCCATTGGAAAACCGCATGACAACAGCCGAGGAAATCGCTAACATGACTGTTTTCCTACTTTCTGAAAAATCCAGTCACACTACCGGGCAGCTTATTTACGTCGACGGCGGGTATGTCCACCTCGACCGTGCGCTGGCCAATTCCTGATAACGATCAATGGAAATACTCGTTTGTACCACACCCGGCTCATTCTCCTACGAACAGGCCGATGCGCCCGTAGCGACACCAGGCCATAGTATACTGAAAATCAAAAGAATAGGTATTTGCGGAACCGACTTGCACGCCTTCGAGGGAACCCAACCTTTCTTTAATTATCCAAGAATCCTCGGTCACGAGCTGGCCGGGGAGATCGTCGAAACCGACGCGCCGGGTTTTGTGAAGGGCGAGGCGGTAACGTTTGTTCCCTACTTCAATTGCGGCAAATGTGTGGCCTGCCGCAATGGCAAGCCCAACTGCTGTACCACCCTGAAAGTATCGGGCGTGCATATCGACGGCGGGATGGTGGAGTACCTGTCTGTCCCCTCCTACTCGCTCGTGCACGGCGATGGCCTGAGCTTCGACGAGCTTGCGCTGGTGGAACCGCTTGCGATAGGCGCCCATGGCGTGCGCCGTGCGGATGTACGCAAGGACGAGTTCGTGCTCGTGGTAGGTGCCGGCCCCATCGGACTTGGTGCGATGGAATTTGCCCGCATTGCCGGCGGCAAGGTTATCGCGCTGGATATCAACGACCAGCGTCTTGCATTTTGCCGCGATCGCATTGGTGTGGAGCATACCATTAACGGACTGACGGAAAAAGTTACCGAACGCCTGGCCGAAATCACCAACGGCGATATGCCGACAACCGTCATCGACGCAACAGGCAACCTGCGGGCCATTAATACGGCATTCGCTTACCTCGCGCACGGTGGCAAATATGTGCTGGTAGGCCTGCAAAAAGGTGAAATCGCATTCAGCCATCCCGAATTCCACAAACGGGAAGCGACATTGATGAGCAGCCGCAACGCAACCCGCGCCGATTTCGAACATGTGATCCACAGCATGAAAAACGGGTTGGTTGACCCAAAAACATACATCACCCACCGCGTCGCATTCGGGCAGGTGAAGGATGAATTCGAAAGTTGGCTCGACCCGGCGAATGGGGTTATCAAGGCGATGGTGGAGCTGGATTGACCAACGATCCCCTAATTCGTTTTTTTGTAGTTCAAAATGGCCCAGCCGTTCAGTACGACGGCCATTAATGATACTATTCCTACATGGGGCAGGACATCGATGAAACTGCTGCCTTTGAGAATGACCATCCGCATCACCTCGATCATATAACGCACCGGATTGACGCGCGTGATCAGCTTGGCCCACTCGGGCATGCTGTCGATCGAAGTGAACAGACCGCCCAGCAGTATGAAAAGCATCATAAAAAAGAACATGATGAACATGGCCTGCTGCTGGGTGTCGCAAAACGTCGATACGAGTAAACCGAAACCTAAAACGGCCAGTAAATACACCGAAATAAAGGCGTAGAGCGTCAGCAAACTCCCTACCGGCACGATCCCGTACATAAACCGCGCCACGAGCAGCCCTATTGTGAAAACGATATTGGCCAGCACCCAGAAGGGAATCAGTTTACCCAAAATAAATATGTGCTTCTTAATTGGCGTCACGTTGATTTGCTCAATCGTTCCTATCTCCTTTTCCCTGACAATATTTAATGCCGACAAAAAGCCTCCCACCATCGTTACGAGGATGGCAAGAATGCCGGGCACGATAAATACCTTATAATTCAAAACCGGGTTGAACCAGTTTGAAGCTACCACCTCGATCACGGGAAACTGACTCTGCCGCGGCGGGGTGACGAGCTGCATGCGAACGTCCGCATTAAAATCGCCGATAATGCTGCCCAGATACGAACCGCCGAGACTGGCCTTCGTACCATTGATGGCATTCACAGCCACAAAAAGCTGCTCGTGGTCTTCACGGATCAGGTTTCTTTCAAAATGATGCGGGATTTCGAGGATCAAATCCGCTTTGTCGGCTTCAATAAGTCCGAACGCCTCTTTGAACGACGCATTGTAGCCCGTAAGCCGGAAATAGCCCGATGCCACGATCTTCGAGATCAGTTTCTGCGAATAGGGCGATTTATCGTGGTCGACAACCGATAAATTGATGTTCCTCACCTCATAATCGGCGGCGAGCGGCATGAGTATCAGCTGCACCATCGGCATGAAAAAGATCATCGCTACGATGGCTTTGTCCCTAAAAATCTGCCGGAATTCTTTGCGTAACAAAAATCGTAATATCCTCATTGCAAACGGATTTTAAAGCTTTTCAAACTCACAAGCAATAGAAACAGGGTCATTCCCAGCAAAATCAGCGTTTCTTTCCAAAGCGCAGTGATTCCTAACCCTTTGATCATTATCGACTTTACGATAATGTAAAACCATTTGGAGGGAACGATGTTCGAGATGATCTGCAACGGTATGGGCATATTTTCGATCGGGAACAGAAAGCCGCTGAACATCATCGTCGGAAGCAGCATACCCATCAATGAAATGAGCATCGCTATTTGTTGGGAATCTGTTTTAATGGATATAAAAATACCCAGTGCCAAACAAGTGATGATGAACAATGTGCTTTCGGCAAACAGCAGCACAACGCTCCCTTTCACAGGCAAATCGAGCACAAAAACGCTTAGCAGCAATATCGCCGTCACATTCACCAGCGACAATGCGAGGTAGGGGAATGCTTTCGCAAAAATCACCAGCACCGGTTTGAACGGTGATACGAGTAGGATTTCCATGGTGCCGGACTCTTTTTCACGCACGATGGAAATAGCAGTCATCATCACCGAAACAAGCAATAGCACCAGTGCCATCACGCCCGGCACGAAGCCGTGCGCACCTTTGAGCTGAGGATTATAGAGCATGCGGACTTCCGGCGTAATGCGGTAAGGGATTTCCAGATTTTGGTTGATCTGATTCTGATAATCCACGATGATCGACGACAGGTAATTCGTGATCATATTCGCAGTATTCACATCGGTGGCATCGGTAATGATCTGAACCTGGGCCTTGTTCTGATGAAGCAGGTCCTCATTAAAATCTGCCGGAAATACCACCACCGCCTTGATTTTCCCCGTCTGAAAAGCGCCCAATATTTCACTGTGGCTCAGTGCTGCCTGCCGGATGTTGAAATACCGGCTGGAACCGATCTTCGTCAGCAACTCCTGCGAAGCATTATCTCTGGCATAATCAACGACCAAGATTTCGGAGTCTTTCACCTCGTTGGTCAATGCGAAACCGAAGATCAATATCTGCGCGATGGGCATTCCAAAGAGAATCAGCAGCGTGCGCCGGTCGCGCAGCACGTGGTAAAATTCCTTTCTGACAAATGCGAGAAATTGTTTCATGGCTAATCCCCTCTTTTTGCGCCGCGCGCAAGTTGGTAAAATACTTCGTCCATCGACCGCGCGCGAAAGCTGCTTTTCAGGTTGGTAGGCGTGTCGAGGACCTCCATTCTGCCATCCACCATAATGGATATACGGTTGCAATACTCGGCCTCATCCATATAATGCGTGGTCACGAAAACGGTAATGCCGCTGTCGGCCGCCTGGTAAATCATATCCCAAAACTGCCGCCGCGTCACCGGGTCTACCCCGCCGGTAGGCTCGTCGAGAAATACGATTTTCGGCTCGTGCAGTACGGCTACGGAAAAAGACAGCTTCTGTTTCCAGCCCAAAGGCAAGGACCCTACGAGCTTGTTGGCTTCGGTTTTCAAGCCCAGCCTTTGGAGCAGCTCCTCGGTTTTGGATTGAATACGCTCATCGGAAAGGCCGTAAATGCCTCCGAAAAACTCGATATTTTCCCGTACCGTCAGGTTTTCATAAAGCGAAAATTTCTGGCTCATGTAACCGATATTCTTCTTGATCTGCTCGGTTTGCGTGTACACATCGTAACCTGCGATAGTCGCTTTGCCCGAACTGGGCGACGAAAGGCCGCAGAGCATCCGCATGGCGGTGGTTTTCCCGGCGCCATTCGCGCCGAGGAAGCCGAAAATCTCCCCTCTGTGAACGTCGAATGTAATTTCATTGGTGGCTATAAAATCTCCGAACCGCTTGGTGAGCTTTTCGCAGACAATCACTTTGTCGTCCTGCATCATGGCTATGACGGTTTTAATGTAATAATTTAATAAATGAATCCTCGATCGTCACCTCGGCGTCCTTCACTTCCACGCCCGTGAGGCCGTGTTCGCGCAGGTAGGCCTGCAGTGCGTGCGTATCCGTGTGTGCGTCGCGAAACGTGGCGTGTGCGTACTCGCCAAATGCGTAGCTGTTCAGAATGCCCGGGTGGCCTTCCAGGACTTTCAGCAGCTTATACATTTCATTGGCTTTAATGGCCAGCAGCCGGTCGGGATAGGTATTTACAATGTTTTGCGGCGTGTCGATCGACAGTATTTTGCCGCTCTGGATCAATGCAATGCGGTCGCAGAGCGAAGCTTCGTCCATGTATGGCGTCGAAACGAGAATCGTAATATGCTGCTCCTTCAGTCTTCTGAGCATTTCCCAAAACTCCTTCCGCGAAACCGGGTCGACGCCCGTTGTAGGCTCGTCGAGAAACAGCGTGGTCGGTTTATGGATCAATGCGCAGCACAATGCGAGTTTCTGCTTCATACCGCCCGACAGCTTTCCCGCCCGCCGGTTTTTGAACGGCTCGATCTGCACGTAAATGTCTTTGATCAAATGGTAGTTCTCGTCTATCGTCGTACCGAAAACGGTGGCGAAGAAATGCAGGTTTTCTTCAATGGTAAGATCCTGATACAGTGAGAACTTACCGGGCATATACCCTACCGAACTACGTATGGCCCTGAAATCCTGCACAATGTCATGCCCGTCTACGTGCGCGGAACCGCCATCCGGCAGGAGCAGCGTGGTGAGCATCCTAAAAATGCTCGTCTTGCCCGCCCCGTCCGGCCCTATCAACCCAAAAAGCTCGCCCTGGTTTACGGAAAACGATACATTGTCTACCGCCACGGTCTTCTCTTTGCCGTAGGTTTTGGTCAGATTTTTGACAACAACCGCTTCCATTATCTCAGCGCTACTTCACCGTACATGCCTATTTTCAGATATCCGTCATTCTTCACCCTGATCTTCACGGCGTACACCAGGTTGGCGCGCTCGTCTTTTGTCTGGATGGTTTTGGGAGTAAATTCCGCCTTATTGCTGATCCACTCGATAATGCCCGGCAGCTGGCGGTATTGACTGTCGGTACTGTCTACCAGCACTTTAACTTGCTGATTCAGCTTGATGCCCGTCAGTTGATCACCAGTAACATAAGCACGGAGGATGATTGTCGACAAGTCGGCGATTTTATACAATGGCTTGCCCGCGGCTGTCACTTCGTTGGCCTCGGCATATTTGGTAAGCACAGTGCCATTCACTTCGTTAACAATCCTCGACTTCGAGATCTGGTCATTAATCTGCTCGATCTGAACAACTAATGGCTGTACATCTGCCCGTAAGCCGGAAGTTTGCGTCTTCAAAACCGAGGTTTGCGCGGCGTCTTGTTTACGTATTACATCCAGTTGCTTTTGCAGCTCCTCGACCTGCGCATTAATATCGTCGAGTTGTTTCGGCGTCGCGGCATCGGCTTTCAGCAGATTTTGGACCCGTTTCTGCTCGTGGAGCAGGTTGTCGAGGCGTACTTGCGAAACCGCGATCTGCTGTTTGTAAACATTTGTCTGCGCTACAATGTCAGGTACGCGGCTTCCCGTGGCCCTAATCTGTGCTTCAAGTTGCTTTCGGCGCAGCGAAAGTTGTAAACTATCGATGTAACCTACCATCTGCCCGGCTTTTAACTGCTGGCCTTCTTGCAGGTCCAGCGCCATAATGCGACCCGTCGCCTCGGCGGACACGATCGTTTCTACGGCCTCGAAAGTGCCGGAAGCGTCATAAAGGTTCTTTTTTCCATCGCATGCCGCTACCGCCACGGCCAATAGGATCAGATAAGAATATGTTTTCATGTGTTTGTATTTAAATGCTTATTCGATGTCGCTTCCCAGGGTGTTGTCGAGGTTATATTCCGACATCAGCAGCTGTATGCCATGCAGGATCTTGTTCTGCCGCGCCTGATCTTCTGCATTCACCTCGCGCAGGAAATCGTTGGTATTGATCACGCCGTTTTCGAGCTGTGCCGCCGAGCTGGTCTTAATGCTTTCCCGGAGCATAATTATCTCGTCATCGGTCCTCAGCAATTGCCGGAAACGATCGAGTTCTGCATTTTGCTGCCTGGCTACGAGGTTGGTGTTGAAAAGAAATGTCTCTTTTTGGAGCTGAATGGCTTCCCGGTTGTTCCGTATCAGTTCACGGTCTTTCTTCAAAGTATACAACCCTGAAAGTGACCAGTTAAGCCGCACACCGGTAATGTAATACGGGTCAAAGCCGTTGCTGAGAATGTTCAGTGCCGGCCTGCCGTAACCTCCCTGGAAGAAAAAGTGGAGTTTCGGGCGATTGCGAACGTCGATCAGCTGCGATTGAATATCCAGACTGCGGTTCTGGGCATCGTAAAGTTTCAGCTCCGGGCGGTTAATGTCCCTCCCAGTTACCAATTCCACCGGCTTTTCCAGCATAGCCGAATCCCCCATCGGCTGCCCCGTCAGCAAACCCAGCATTTCCAGGTAAGCTTTCCGGCTGGCATTCAGGTCGATGGTACGCTGGTCGGCTTTCAACAGTTCCGCTTTCAGGGTATTAGCATTGCTTTTGAATGCAGTGCCATTGGCTACGAGCGCCTGTACCTTTTGGATCCCCAGGTTAATATCTTTTTTCAGCAACTCGCTCTGTATCAACTGCTCTTCCAGCATTAAAACTCCAAAAAACAGTTGGTTGACCCGCTCATTCAGCTTATAAAGTTCCACTTCCAGCTTCTGTAACTCCACCTGCGCATTCGCTTCGTGCGAGCGTACCTGTGTGCGGATGCTGCCACCGTCGTAGATAGTCTGGTTCACCTCACCATAAACCTTGTACTGATCCTTATTAATGGTCGGAAATTCCACGCCAGGGATCGACACAGGCAGTTTAAACTCCGTCACCGCCGACTGGTACGTAGCCTGTCCCTGCACTGTGAGTTGCGGCAGATATCCCTTTGCCGCATTGGCCACCGAATAATCGCGTGTCTTTTCGATCAGTCCTTGCTGGCGGATCATCGGATAGTTCTTCCGCGCGAGCCGATAAGCCTCCCCGATCGTCAGCGGTTTGGTCTGCGCCAGCAGTTGCGCCGTCGGGAACGCCAAACAGCTGATTATCATTATTATTTTCAATCCATTAATCATTTTATTTATTCGTTTTATTTAATCATTTGATTAATTTATGGGTAAAAAAATAGGGCTGTTAACCATGATCCAGCATGAGCTTCATCCAGACCGGGATGAGTTTCTTGCGCTGCTCCATCAGTTGCCGGTATTGTTCCTCATTCCCCAGAATCGGTTGCAGAACCGGTTTAGCGACAAATGGAAACAGGTTCATTCCCAGCAAATTCATCAAAAAATGAAACGGATTAATATCGCTCCTGCGCTCCGCGATTTGTTTCACAAAAACGGATTCTTTCAAAAGCTTCGGCGCTTGCAGGCGGTTGGAAAGCTGATCAGGGTTGTTGCGGATCTCGCTGAGCACGAAAATCGGCAAGTCCGGATGTTCGAGAAGCATATCGATGTAGTTCTCCGTGATCTTTTCCAGCTTTCCCTCCAATGTAGTCGACGCATCATTCAGGATCGGCGCCAGCACGCCGAACAGCTTGTCGATCCGATCCGCCATGACGATCTGGAAAAGCTTTTCCTTGCTGCGGAAATAATAGTTCAGCAACGCCAGGTTAATGCCCGCTTCCTCCGCAATGTCCCTCGTACGTGCATTGCCGTACCCCTTCTTAGTAAATACAATGCTCGCCGCCTCTTTGATCTTTTCCTCCGTGCTCAGATCCAACTCCGCTTTTTTCACTTTCGCCATTAGCCAATTTACTTTTGATGCGTCAAAGATAAAGGCGATTTTCGGTTTAACCAAAATATTTAATCAAATGATTAAATATTTTGGTTAACACATTCAAAAAACTTACTCTATTTACAATTTCCAATCAACCGTTTTTTTTGCCGGTCCATTTTTTTCTTAACTTTTACAAAAAAACGATTACCCCGTGACAGCGATGTGATTTTGTAAATTTACCAGGCACCAGTGACCTCCCTATTCCTCCGAAAATGGCTTCCAGGGCTGCTTTTTTTGTCGGCTCAGGTTATTAACACGCTGTACGAACTTACGCAAGACACCCGGACACTCTCCTGGGCGCCGCATACCACGCAGGTATTTTACCGGATCGAAGCCTTTGACAATGGGCTGACTTGGGAAAGAAAGGCCGTCGAAGCACGTTACGGGATAGCCCAAGCCCACTGGGAGGCCCATGCGCCGGGCAATTTACTGCGACTGGTTGCATCGGTCGAAGCAAAAACGCCTGGCGGTCCCGATAGCGTCAGAATCTCCTATCGGCGCAATGCGGCGCCGGAACGAACTTATTTGTGGAAAGCCAGCCGTTAACGCCTATGCGTCACCTCAATCCTTTCTATGTTACCGGAAAGGCCATCGTTCCCGAACTCGTGCTGGCGGTGAGACTATTGGCCGTGTACCTGCTATTAACCCGGGAATCCCCTTTCTACGGCATCCAGGGTGGCGGCAGGTTCTATCCTGTCTTTGACCTGGTCGACCAGCTGGGCACCGACGAGCAGTTCAATATGACCGTCAGGTTGTTGTTCCTGACCGGCATCGGCCTGCTCCTATTTTCCCGCTTTGTACGGCTTGGTGCACTGTTTGCAGGCCTGGCGTTTGTTGCCGGGCCGATTTCCTGTCAAATATGCATTTCCGTAGCCCACCTTTTTACCGGTTGTATTTTCCTTTGCACTGCACTCAGCAACCACGTCACCGGGACCGACATTATTCGGTTCCAACTAGTCGTGCTCTACATCGGCGCCGATCTGAACAAGATATCCGACGCCGATTGGTGGACTGGCGCCAGCATCGAAACGCTTCTTGTGACCAAGCACCATATAGCGCACTACATGCGTGCTGCCAGCCTTTTTAGCCCCGGTTTTTTATCCCAAATGACCGGTATAGGGGTAATTGTACTGCAAATGGGCATCCCGGTCCTTCTGCTCAAACGCAGGACAATCGTTTATGCAATGCTGCTGGCTGTGGCCTTGCATTTGCCTATGGTGGTGTTAATGCGCATGACATTCGGGCCCTTTCTTTTCGCGCTTGTTGCAGCCTATGGTTCACTGCTTGGGTGGCCGAAGCATTTGGTTTGCGACAGTCGGTTGCACAGCAGCCTGCTCGTCAAATGGTTGCGACGGCTGGATTTTAATGGACAGGTGAGTCTCTGTGCAGGTAGCGAAAGGGGCTCACCCATGCGCTGGCTAAGAACCGTACTCCACTTTTTGCCTCATCCCGCCATCCTGCTATTACTGACCATCCTAACCGCCGCCATGGTCAATTACGGCAAATTACGGCCTCTGACAATGCTGACGATCGCGACATTCACGCTCCACGTCTGGCCACAGCGAAAGGACACCGGAAGGGTACCCCGCCTGGGAGCTGATGGGCAGGCTTCTCATTTTTAGTTTGAACTTCTGTTTGAAAACATCTTGAAATATTAATTACCCTCGTAATTTTGTGGTTGCTTTGACCTGAACTATATATTCAAAGCATTTGAATAGGAACTACCTTCATGAAGAAAATCCGTAATTTTTGCATTATTGCCCATATTGACCACGGGAAAAGTACCCTGGCGGACCGTCTGCTGGAATTTACAAAAACTGTATCGCAGCGCGAAATGCAAGCGCAATTGCTCGATAATATGGATCTGGAACGTGAACGCGGCATTACCATCAAGAGCCACGCGATCCAGATGAACTACATTTATAAAGGAGAAGAATATATACTGAACCTGATCGACACCCCGGGGCACGTGGACTTTTCCTACGAGGTATCCCGCTCGATCGCCGCCTGCGAGGGCGCGTTGCTGCTCGTGGACGCCTCACAAGGTACCGAAGCACAAACGATCTCCAACCTTTACCTGGCGATCAATCACGATCTGGTAATTATCCCCGTTTTAAACAAAATCGACCTTCCCGGGGCTATGCCCGAGGAGATTAAGGATGAAATGGTGGATCTGCTGGGCTGCGAGCGGGCAGATATTATCCCTGCCAGCGGTAAGGAAGGGATCGGTATCGAAGATATCCTGAATGCAATCGTGGAGCGTATTCCTGCCCCTGTCGGCAACCCGGAAGGACCGCTGCAAGCGCTGATCTTCGACTCGGTTTTCAACTCCTACCGGGGTATCGAAGTTATCTTCCGAGTGAAAAACGGCAGTATCAGGAAGGGCGACAGGGTTAAGTTCATGGCGACCGGCAAGGAATACATCGCCGACGAAATCGGTACGCTCGGTTTGCAGCAAATACCCAAACAAGTGGTGGAATGCGGCGACGTAGGTTACCTGATTTCCGGTATCAAGGTTGCCAAAGAAGTGAAGGTGGGTGATACTTTTACGCATATCGACCGTCCTGCGAGCGAAGCGATCGTGGGTTTCTCCGAGGTTAAACCCATGGTTTTTGCAGGCATTTACCCTGTGGACACGAGCGAGTTCGAAGAGCTTCGCGAGGCTATGGAAAAGCTGCAACTGAACGATGCGGCATTGGTTTGGGAACCCGAAACGTCGGCGGCACTTGGTTTCGGTTTCCGTTGCGGATTCCTTGGAATGCTGCATATGGAGATTGTCCAGGAACGCCTGGAGCGCGAATTCGATATGACCGTGATTACGACGGTGCCATCGGTACAGTTCCGCGTTTTGACTACCAAAGACAAGCTGCTCAATATCAGCGCTCCTTCGGAAATGCCGGAGCCTAACCATATTAAATACATCGAGGAACCTTATATCAACGCGCAGATCATCACCAAATCGGACTACATCGGCCCGATCCTGAACCTGTGTATGGACAAGCGGGGTATTCTTAAAAACCAAATATACCTTACTTCCGAGCGCGTGGAGCTGCAATTCGTGATCCCGCTCGCCGAAGTAGTATTTGACTTTTTTGACAAACTCAAAACTATATCAAGAGGTTACGCTTCGCTCGACTACGAACTGGCAGGTTACCAGGAGTCGGATATGGTGAAACTTGACGTGATGCTGAATGGCGAAGCGGTGGATGCATTGTCGGCCATCGTGCACCGTTCGAAGTCCTATGAATGGGGCAAAAAGCTTTGCGAAAAACTCCGCGAACTGATCCCGCGGCAAATGTTCGAGATCGCTATCCAGGCGGCCATCGGTCAGAAAATCATTGCCCGCGAGACCGTAAAAGCCATGCGAAAAGACGTTTTGGCCAAATGTTACGGGGGTGATATTTCCCGTAAGCGCAAGCTCCTCGAAAAACAGAAGAAAGGTAAGAAACGGATGCGCCAGGTGGGTAATGTAGAAATCCCCCAGGAAGCATTTATGGCTGTTTTGAAGATCAACTAATCATAATTTCATGGGCGCGAAATACCGGCAATATTGCCTTCCAGGGATGTTGTCGGTATTTTTTCTTTATCATGCGCCTGTCATTTTTCTGGGCCAGCGCGCATTTTTCAACGCGTTCGATTCGCTGGACTCCTTTGTCGTTTGGTACCGGGTCGTTACACGTCAGGGTTATGCCTGGGCTCCCCCTTACGCCATAGTAGAACCCTTCCTGGGCGGAGTTCCAAAGTTTACGCTGGTAACTTCCTATAACATTTATTATTGGTTAAACCTCGTTCTGCCGACCTTCGAGGCTTACCAGTTCTACATCATATTTATCAGTGCTTTTGCGCTGATCGGTATGTGGCTGCTTTGCAGGCACCACCTTGCGCTAAATGAGTGGGCATCAGCCTTTCTGGCACTTTCATTTGCATTCACGCCTTTTTTACCCACCTGGGGCCTTAGCATTGCCGGGCAACCGTTATTGCTCTTTGCCCTTCTCAATATCCGTAACGGCAAACCTGCCAAATGGAACTGGCTGATCGTTGGCGCATTTCCGTTTACGTCCAATTTCCAGTCGGCAGGTGTTTTCATTCTTTTCGCGTTGGGCGCTCTGATAGCGCATGACATGGTATTGAAGTTACCATATCGCCGCCTGTTACTTGCTTTCTGCGTTTTGTTAGCGGTTTATATCGTAACGAAAATAGATCTGGTCCATAATCTCCTGGGAGGCGAGGGCTTTGAATCGCACCGAATGGAAATGCGTCGGTTCCCGGCTTCCCGTTTGAAAGTATTTGCAAGATATTTTTTGCTGGGCAACGTCGATGTTGCATTGTCGCTGCACACATTTGTGCTGCTGCCGCTCGTCTGCACAGCCTTCACAATCTTTGTTATACGCGAAAAGCGTCTCCCCAAAGGCCTGACCGGCACCTTGGCCGCCATCACACTAATTTGCCTGTACATAGCCGCATTACAATGCGAATTTATTGTAAACCTGCGCAATCAATCAGACCTGCTGCGGATGTTTAGTATGGACAGGTTTCATATTTTCCTGCAATTGCTGTGGCACATCGCTGCCGCACAAGCAATCCTTCTCATTTCAACCCGCTATCGTAATCGCGTTATTGCCGTCGTCGCCTTTGCGCAGCTTATCGTCTGCTTTGCCTACCAGCCTACTTATTACGAGCGGCTCATAAAGCCATTCGTGAAGATTGTGCCCTACCATTATATCTTTACATACGAAGATTACTATGCAGAACGCATGTTCGGCGAAATTAAATCGTACATTAAAAAACCGGTGCAATCTTACCGCGTGGCGAGTATTGGCATGCCTCCCGCAATTGCTCAATACAACGGGATGTGGACCATCGATGGCTATTCCAGTAATTACCCTCTTTCCTATAAGAGGAAATTCAGGAAGATCATCGCAGCAGAACTTGAAAAAAGCGATGGTAATCGGGGGTTCTTTGACTTTTGGGGTAGTTTGTGCGCGATCTTGTACGACCAGGGACTTTCCTACTATGAACCGTATATTACCCGCGGCACGGCGCCACTTACCCGCAATATCGTCCTTTCGCACCAGGCTTTGAAAGGCATGCATTGCGACTACATTTTATCAACCGAAAACATTCTCAACCCCGAAAAATCGGGTTTGAAAAAGCTGGCGATATTCAGCTCCACGATTTGGCGCGTCAATTTGTACGAAGTTACTAGCAGTCAATGACGTGCGCCTAACCGTTATTTTTGACAGCCGATAGAAAAGTCGATGCCTGCCGGTTGCTCACTAGGGACATTTTTGCGTATATTCACCACCAAAAGGAACCCCATTGTTTATGAGCATCGTCGTCTCCAATATCAAATTCCACAACAACCAGCAACTCGACTACTTCGGGCAGAAAATCAAAAAAACGATGATCCCGGTTTCTTCGCCTTATGTGCGCAGGCATGTAAAAGAGGTGATCGACTTTGCGGGGATCAAAAAATCCGACCGGATCATCGATGTGGCCTGTGGTATGGGGAAATACACCCTGAATTTCCTCGCGCAGGGTTACCGGGTGGAAGGGCTCGATCTCTCACCCTTTCTGTTGCAGCAGTTGTTGGTGTACAACGACAACAAGTTTCCCGTAAAGCTCCATGCCGCCGACATTCTGGATGCACCTGAGGAGCTCAACGACCAGTTCGATGTGGTGATGGGCTTCATGGCTTTGCATCATTTCCACAGCTTACACGCTTGCTTCCAGGCCATGTACCGGATAGCGAAACCAGGCGGAAAACTGGTGTTTCTCGAACCAAACGCATACAACCCGCTCTATTACCTTCAAATTGCGCTGACGCCAGGGATGTCGTGGGAGGGAGATAAAGGAGTGGCGGACATGACCAAAAAGAAGCTGTTCGACGCGATGGATTACGCCGGTTGGAAGAATTTAAAAATTAAAAGATTTGGCTTTTACCCGCCTTTCCTGTCCAATACGGCATTAGGCCAGAAAAGTGAACCTGTCCTCGAAAAAATTCCGGGATTGAACACGTTTCTGCCTTTCCAGATCATCACAGCGGAAAAAAGATGATAGGAGAAAAAAGAGAGAAGTGGCTTGTTTCCTATCCCGACGACGGGAATTCGGTGTGCTTTGAGATGGAAGACATGTCGTTCTGGTATCAGCACCGGAATGAATGCCTTGTAGCCACCATGAAGGCCAACGCTTTTCCCAAAGAATTTCTCGATATCGGCGGTGGAAACGGCATTACCGCGTTGGCCATGCAAAACGCAGGCTACGAAGTAACGTTGGTGGAACCCTACCCCAGCGGAATCGAAAACGCAAAGAAAAGAGGGATACGGTCGACGATTCAAAGCACGCTGGAAGAATATGTGGTGCAAGGAATTGGAACGGCCCCCGCGGCTGGATTCTTCGACGTAATGGAACATATTGAAGACGACAAGTCTTTCCTCAACAATATCAACCGGCTACTTACCCCTGACGGACAAATCATGCTGACCGTACCCGCTTTCCAGAGCTTATGGTCCGAAAACGACGTTCAGCTCGGGCATTTCAGGCGCTATACACTCGCACAGCTTTCCGGCCGGCTTGCAGAAGCGGGTTTCAAGGTTACCTATGCCACCTATTTCTTTTCGCTCGTGTGGGCACCCATGTGGTTTGCGCGGGTATTACCGGAAAAATTCGGGATTAAAAAAGATAACACCCCGAACAAAAAACGGAACGAGCATATGGCCGGTCGCCCAACCACTGCGCGTTTACTGAGACGTTTGCTCGGCTGGGAGATAAATGCCATTCGAAGCAAAACAAAAATCCCTTTTGGTACCAGCTGCCTGATCGTTGCACAGAAAACAAGAGCCTTGTGAATCAAAATTTACCCGTTACCAACCATTTTCAGCTCTTTTTATTCTCGAATGACCCGACGGTCGTCCGAACGGCCATCGCGGCAGGCGTGGACGGGATCATTGTCGACTGGGAAAATCAGGGGAAGAAGCTCAGGCAGGAAAACTTTGATACGCAGGTCAATTACGACACCTACGAAGACCTCTGCCGGATACGCGAAGTGACGCCGGAAGGCAAACTCATATGCAGGATCAACGGTTTCTCAGTTGAATATACACAGGAAGAAGTAGAGCTCGCGCTGCGTGCCGGTGCCGATGAAATTTTTCTCCCGATGGTCCGGACCGTTGCCGAGGCGCGCGACACGCTGCAAATGATCAACGGGCGGGCCGGGTTCAATATACTGATTGAAACGACCTCGGCCCTCGACTGCTTGGCAGAACTCGGCAAACTGCCGCTCCGCCGGGCTTATATCGGGCTGAACGACCTCCATATTCAACAAAACAGCAGGAACATTTTCGTTCCGCTTATGAACGAAACAGTAACCGACATCCGCAGACATTTCGAAATACCGCTCGGCGCCGGCGGTGTGACCTACCCGCCCAACGGCTTCCCTATCGCCAGCAAATACCTGATTAACGAATACGCCCGCCTGGGTATCGATTTCAGCTTTCTCCGGCGAACTTTCATCAAAGACCACGTCAACCACAGTATGGAGCACATGGTGTACCACATCAGGAACGCCTACGACGAAGCCCGCAGGCGATCGCACGAACAAGTGTCCGCAGATTTCCGGGCATTCCGCGAGCAAGTCGAAAGCTGGACCACCAATCCGCATCACGCATGATCCTTTTGATGTATGAACCGGTACCAGCACATTTGCAGCGCCTGCAAAAAGCCGCACCGGATCGCGAAATAGCAATTGCACACTCACTGGAAGAAGCCTACCGACTGATCGAAAAGGCCGAAATAGTTTTGGGTAACCGCTATTTCATTCAGAGTCTGCCGTTTGCAGAAAGGCTTCGCTGGATGCAGTCCAATTCTGTGGGTGTGGATATCATACTGGAAGAAAAGCAGCGGCTTCTCGACAAAGGCATTATCCTTACCTGCGCCCGTGGCGTATATGACGCAGAGCTGGCCGAGCACACCGTCACATTGCTCCTCACGCTGTTCCGCGGTATTCATCTGCTTCGGGACGAACAGCGGGAACGCTCCTGGCAGCGGCACAGGTTGCGCACGTTAAACGGCAGTCGCTGCCTGATCCTGGGATGGGGCAGCCTCGCCCAGGCGATCGCACGGTTGATCACCGCTCTGGGAGGCCGCGTTTCGGCGGTAAGGAATAGTCCCGACGATTCGGTTGACCATGGTATCGCCCTGTTCGGGCAGCAAAACTGGCAGTCGCAATTACCCGAAACAGATGTATTGATCAATTGCCTCCCTAAAACCGTGGAAACGCGGCACTTTGTAAACAGCCATGTCCTGGATCAACTTCCCCACGACGCATTTGTGGTCAACATCGGCAGGGGCGGAACGCTCGATGACCAGGCATTGCTGGAAAGGGTACAAGCGGGTCGTTTGGCAGGGGCCGCCCTGGATGTGTTCGAAGAAGAGCCATTGCCCCTTTCCCACCCGATGTGGTCCGAGCCGAGGATCATGATCACCCCACACGTAGGCCGCAGCCTCGAAGGGCCTGAATACAAGTGGCAATCTCTATTTGAAGAGAACCTCGCACGCTATGTGCGCGGGGAAACGCTGTTGAATATCGTCAATTATGAAAAGGGTTATTGATGCTCAGTATCGTTATTCCCGTATATAAAAGTGCTTCGACACTCGTGGCTTTGCACGAGCGGATCACCCACGTGGCAGCATCGCTCTCTATTCCGTGCGAGGTCGTGTATGTCAACGATGCTTCTCCCGACCATTCACTGGCCATTCTGCGCGAACTTCCGGCCAGCATTTCTTTTCATATTGTTAATTTGAAAAAGAATACCGGCCAAAGCAATGCGCTGATAGCCGGCATGACATTCGCCAGAGGAGAACTCATCGCCACGATGGACGCCGATTTACAGGACGAGCCGGAAAACCTGGCAGCGATGATCGGGGCGATGAAGCCGGGCATTGACGTTGTTTTTGCAAAACGGCAAGGGCAATATGAATCGCCCGGGCGACTGCTTACTTCCTTTCTTTTCAAAGGTATGGTGCATTGGTTTTCGGCCAGGAAAATACCGATGAATGCCGGCTTGTTTATGGTGCTGCGAAGCGACGCTACTGCCGGTTTTATCCCCTATTTACCACATTACCCCTATCTGATCGGCCTGATCGCCAAAACCGGCTTGCGATGTGCGACAGTAACGGTGGAGCGGCAAGGCAATGCCTTTGGTGAGACCTCATATACATTCCGGAAGCGGTTGCGCGTCGCAAGGAGTTTTTTTCGGACGCTTCGCCTCCCATCTCCAAAATCACATCAGGAAGCTGCCGGATGGCTTAATTCACATCTTTTGGCCGATCATTCATATATCGCCGGAAAACATTGAAAGCGTCCTTTTGGTATGGCGTTTCGCCCGCCGAATCCTGATAAACCTACTACAAATACCTATACAACACTGATTATCAAGCATTACAAGAAAGGTTCCTACCCAAAAACGGGAACGCACCGATAGCAGGGGGCAATTTTATAATGTCAAACACCTCTCCTATTCACCTTTTATTGTAATTTTGACCAAAGTCTGAATTTCGACCAAGAACAAAAATACCTTAACAAGCGATATGGCAGAAGTAATTCGTATGCCCAAGATGAGCGACACCATGGAAGAAGGTGTTATCGCGGAATGGCACAAAAAAGTAGGTGATAAAATTAAATCCGGTGAAGTGATTGCTGAGGTGGAAACCGACAAGGCAACCATGGACCTTGAATCTTACTGGGACGGTACCCTTCTTTATATAGGCGTTAAAAAAGGCGACGCAGTACCTATCGATGGCGTTATGGCGATCGTTGGCGCCGAGGGTGAGGATTACCAGTCGCTGCTTGATGGTGCCAGCAACGGAAATGGCGCTCCGTCTGCCGGAGCTCCGAAGGAAGCCCCCGCTGTGGCAGCCAACGCCGCGGCAGCCCCCGCTGTTGAAACAGTCACTCCCGCAACAGCTGCGAAACCTGCTTCGGCAGCCGCTGCTACCGAGAAAATCAATGCTGCGGTAGTCCGCATGCCGAAAATGAGCGATACCATGGAAGAAGGGACGCTGGTTTCATGGCAGAAAAAAGTAGGCGATAAAGTAAAATCAGGCGATATCCTGGCCGAAGTCGAAACCGACAAGGCTACAATGGAACTGGAAGCATACGAAGACGGTACGCTGCTTTATGTAGGCATTAAAGAAGGCGACGCGGTTCCTGTTGACGCGATCATCGCAGTAATAGGTGAAGAAGGCGCTAATGTGGAAGGCTTACTTGCACGTGAAAACGGCGAGGCTCCTGCAGAGGCGGCCGCTCCATCGGCACAAGCGGCACCAACGCCGGCTGTGAATGGTTCCGAGAAAGCCGTTTCAGTGGCAGATTCCGGCGACCGCGTAAAAGCATCCCCATTGGCAAAACGCCTGGCCGACGAAAAAGGCATTAACCTGAGCGAAGTTGCCGGAAGCGGCGACAACGGACGCATCGTAAAACGCGATGTGGACGAGTTCAAACCAGCAGCCCAGGCATCGGCTACCTCTGCTGCTCAGCCTGCACCCGCTGCCAAAGCAGAACCGGCTCCCGCAGTGGGAGCTCCTGCACAAGCGGCACCAGCCTCCGGCGATTTCGTCGACACGCCAATTTCGCAAATGCGTAAAACCATCGCGCGCCGCCTGAGCGAAAGCTTGTTCACTGCGCCTCACTTCTACGTGACGATGGAAATCACTATGGACAAAGCGATGGCATTGCGCCCGCAGCTGAATGAAGTGGCTACTGCCAAGATTTCGTTCAACGACATGGTGATCAAAGCCTGCGCCATAGCATTGAAGCAACATCCTGCCGTGAACTCCGCATGGCTGGGCGACAAAATCAGAAAATACAATTATGTCAATATTGGCGTCGCGGTAGCGGTAGACGAAGGTCTGCTCGTGCCTGTGATCCGTGAGGCTGATAAGAAAACGCTTTCTGCCATTTCGGGTGAGGTAAAAGACCTGGCTGGCAAAGCGAAAGATAAAAAACTGCAACCGAAAGACTGGGAAGGCAACACATTCTCGGTATCCAACCTGGGTATGTTCGGTGTAGACGAGTTTACAGCGATCATCAACCCGCCGGATTCTTGTATCCTCGCGATCGGTACGATCAAAAAAGTAGCTGCTTTCAAGGAAGATGGAACGGTTTACCCGACCAACATCATGAAAGTAACGCTTTCGGCTGACCACCGCGTGGTAGACGGCGCAACCGCAGCACAATTCCTGCTGACAGTGAAAAAGCTGTTGGAAGAGCCAATGAGCATGCTGGTTTAAGCAAAACACAAATACATGAAAAAGTGTCAGGCCCGCAAGGTCTGGCACTTTTGTTTTCAAAGGGTTTTTGTTTCAAACGCGACTAACATTTGCATTAAAATATCAATATGGAGAAAATACACGCTACTACCGTCCTCGGGGTACTACACAACGGAACTGTCGCCCTGGGCGCGGACGGTCAGGCTACAATGGGCAACACGGTTGCCAAGAGCAATGTCAAAAAGATCCGGACGCTGCAAGGCGGCAAAATCCTGGTCGGCTTTGCCGGTTCGACGGCCGATGCATTTACATTGCTGGATCGTTTTGAGGAGAAACTGAATGGCTACGGCGGCAATATGAAACGTGCCGCCATTGAACTGGCCAAGGACTGGCGTACGGACCGCTATCTGCGCAAGCTGGAAGCCATGATGATTACAGCCAATAAGGATGAAATCCTGGTTATCTCAGGAACCGGCGATGTTTTGGAGCCGGAGAACGGCATTGCATCAATTGGTTCGGGCGGGAACTTTGCATTATCGGCAGCACAGGCGTTGAAGAAACATGCTGCGCATTTGAGTGCCGAGGAAATGGTGCGGGAAGGGCTGACAATCGCGGCCGACCTTTGCATTTATACCAACCATAATCTGGTGATCGAGAAAGTGGTTCAGTAGTGAAACGAATGGCGCGAAGCTCTGGCTTCGCGCTATCCTACTCACAACTCCGCCATCAGCGTCATCAGCTTCACTAGCGAATCAGAAATCACCCGGTTACTCCCCGGCACGTATTTATTCGCAATGATCGTAAAGCTCAGCAACGCGCCCGATTTTGCGTTCACATAACCTGCAAACGCCCGTGTGCCTTCAATAGACCCGCTCTTCGCGTGCACATTGCCCGCCGCGCGCGAGCCTTTCCCCAGATTACGGACAGTCCCGTTTTGCCCCAGCGTGGCAATGCTTTGGTAAAAATCCTTAAAACTGACATCCCTATTCGTCAGATTCAAAATATCAGTCAGGCTACCCGCGGTAATGGAGCCGGAGGGCGACAAGCCGCTCCCGTCTTTGATATAAAAACCCCGCAAATCGGCTCCCCTCCCCGACCAGTAGCCTGTAATGGCCGTAGCGGCGGTGTCAAACCCGGAACTGCCTGAAAGCCGCTTGCCAGACTGCTTGAAAAAGGCATCTGCAAAGAGGTTAATGCTCCAAAAATTGGCTTGCTGGCACAGTTCGCGCAATGGCGGCGATTTGTATTCGTCGATGATCTTCTTCGGATTCGTTGTCATAACGATAGAACTTCCGTCAAGCTGATCGGCTTCCGCCACCACCACGCCATTCCCCGATAATGAATTTTTCAATGCGTAGGCCGTGTACCATGCGGGGTCCGGGATGGAGCCTTTGACCGTAAAAACTGCATTACCAGCCGGTACAGTGCCGGTAAGCAGCACATTATTCCCGAGTGGGCTACTGTAAATGATCGTTTTGTCGCCCGAGCCGCGTTCGCCGGTGGTGACCTGGTTGGTAAAGGACAAATACGGAATCGCAGGCTCAGTACCGAGCACCGTTGTAGGATCTCCGGGATCGGCGCCAGGCTTGAATTTAATGCGATAGAGGTTTTCATTGAAGTTGAGTCCCTGCACACCGGCGCCGTAGTAATTGCCCATATCGCCCCAAATCCAAGTGCTGGCGATGGCTTCTTTATCGAAAAACGAAGCGTCGGCGATGACCTTCCCTTTGATGTATTTGATACCCGTCCGCTTCACGGCGGCCACCCACCGGCTGATCATTTCCGGGGCCGTTGGATAACCTTTGAACCGGTCGCTTCCGAGTGACGGATCCCCCGTACCGTGAATATAAAGGTTACCCGCGAGCGTATCCCCGCGAAGGGTGCCGTCGTATTCGAGGAAAGTCTGGAATTTAAAATCACCGCCAAAAAGCGCAAGGACCGTTGCGGTGGAGACGAGTTTTAATGTAGACGCTGAAGGCAACGAACGCTCCGCATTCAATGCAAATACTTTTGTGCCGTCCTTTACGGCCTTGACACTCACTGCCAGCGAGCCGCTGCGCATGAATTCGCTGTTTTGCAGTTCGAGCACGACATCGCTGAAACGCACCAGCCCCGTACTATCGATGGTTTGCGCCGACACCATGCAGCCCGTCAGGAGTATACAAAAGAAAAGAAGGGTGGTTCTCATCATATTAAATATTCGCCGGGCACAAAATTCATGCCGCTTTGCCTAAACTAGTAACTAATGTCCGCATCTCAGGCTGTTTTTTGGTACTTTTGTAAGATATTAGACAATTGATTAGTAGTTTACAAAGAAAAGATACAATAGTGATATTGATTTTTCCGCCAGACGAAAAATACAATATAGCTTTCACCCCATACTATTTATATGAAATTGACATTTTGGGGGGCTTCACAGCAGGTCACAGGTAGTATGTTCCTTTTAGAATCGGACGACTATCGCATCCTGATCGACTGTGGCTCCGATTTTGATCTGGATGAGATCGGCAAGAAAACAAGATACGAACAGCAGAAAAGCGTTTTCCCGTTTGAACCCAGCCTGATCAACACCGTACTGCTCACACACGCGCACATCGACCACTCTGGTAACATTCCCAACCTGTACAAGGAGGGTTTCGAAGGACGGGTGGTTTGTACCGAGCCTACCATGGCGCTGACCTCGCTTTTGCTGAAAGACGCGGCCAATCTGCACCAGAAGCGACTTAATTCGCGGGTAAACTCCAAGAAACGAAGCGGTAAGAAAAAGCGCGAAGTGCCCATGGATTATTATGTTGAAAAACATGTGATCGAGGCATTGGACAACTTTGTGCCCGTGGCATTCGGACAGCGTTACCGTATTGCCGACAATGTGACGGTCATTTATTATGCCGCCGGCCACTTGCTTGGTGCTGCACATATTGTACTGGAAGTGTACGAAGATGGCGAGAAAAAGCGGCTCTGCTTCTCGGGTGACATTGGCCGGAAGAACTATCCGCTGCTGACCGACCCCCAGGAAATCCCTCAGGTGGATTACCTGATTTGTGAATCTACTTATGGAAACCGCCTGCACGAAGACCAGCGCGGGACTGTGGAAACGCTGGCCGACGTCATCAAACGTACCTGCATCGATATTCCGGGCAGGCTCATTATCCCATCGTTCAGCGTTGGACGCACACAGGCATTGCTTTATACGCTCAATAAGCTTTACCTCGATCGCTCATTCCCTTATATTAAAGTATTCTCCGACAGCCCTTTGGCACATAGCAGCACCAAGGTTTACCAGAAACATTCCCGGATGCTCAACAAGGAGGCGCGCGACTTTAAGGAAGAAAATGACATGCTTTTCGACTTCGAAAACCTGATCTACCTCGAAAGCTCCGAAGCCAGCCGCGCCGTTTCGAACTATAACGAGCCTTGCATTATCATTTCCTCGTCGGGCATGGTACAAGGCGGACGCGTGGAGGCGCACGTGGAGGCTAACATCGGCAATCCTTATGCGACGATCCTGATGATCGGCTATGCCTCGGAAGGGACCCTCGGCTGGCGGCTTTTGAACGGCCAGGACACGATCTCTATTCGCGGAAAGCAGTATCCGGTCTTGGCTAATATTGAAAAAATTGACGTATTTAGCGGCCACGGAGACCAAAACGACTTAATTAATTTTGTAAAAATGCAGGATCCGGAAAAACTGAAACGCATTTTCCTCGTCCACGGAGAGCAGCAAAGTATGGCTGAATTCCAAAGTAAAATTCAAGAAATCGGCTATCATTCGGTGGAAACGCCGTTAAGGGGCACTACTTACGAACTCTGACTGCCCCCGATTCCCGCCCACTAATCACCAGAACCTGAATTATGAGAACATACCTGGATTTTGAAAAGCCTATGGCCGAGCTCGAACGCAAGCTCGAAGAAATGAAAGCGCTGGCGCAAGAAAACAATGTAGATTTTTCGGATGCCATTGCGTTGCTGGAAGGCAACATCACCAACCTTCGAAAAGAAATATTTGAAAACCTCACGCGCTGGCAGCGTGTGCAGCTTTCACGTCACCCCGACCGTCCCTACACGCTTGACTACATCGAACTGATCTGCGACGAATTTATCGAACTGCACGGCGACCGCCAGGTGCGCGACGATCCGGCTATTATCGGTGGCTTGGCCAATGTCGGCGGACAGTCGTTCATGCTGATCGGGCAACAAAAAGGCCGCAACACCAAGCAACGCCAGCACCGGAATTTCGGTATGCCTAACCCGGAAGGTTATCGCAAGGCATTACGCCTGATGAAACTGGCTGAAAAGTTCAACAAGCCTATCGTAACGCTGATCGACACACCGGGTGCATTCCCGGGCATGGAAGCAGAAGAGCGCGGACAAGGCGAGGCGATCGCGCGCAACCTGAAAGAAATGTTTATGCTGAAAGTGCCTGTGATCTGTATTGTGATCGGCGAAGGCGCTTCCGGCGGTGCATTGGGGATTGCTATCGGCGACCGCGTACTGATGCTTGAGAACACCTGGTATTCTGTAATTTCCCCCGAAAACTGCTCTGCGATCCTTTGGAGAAGCTGGGATTTCAAAGAGCAGGCTGCCGAAGCGATGAAGATCACGGCCAAGGATATGACCAACTACAAACTGGTAGACGGTATCATCGCCGAGCCGCTGGGTGGTGCCCACCTCGACCACAAGTGGATGGCCGACGAGCTGAAAAGAACAATTCTCGAAAATATTGCCGAACTGGCAGCAATCGGTGAGCAAGACCGGATCGATCAGCGTATCGATAAATTCTGTGCAATGGGTGTGGTAGTTGAAGCGTAACAATATCCATGAAAAACGACAAGATCAAGAATATCATTTTCGACCTCGGTGACGTCATTCTCAATATCGACGTGCCCATTGCCTCCAAGTCATTCGCCGATTTGAGCGGGCGGGAACAGAGCGAGATCATCACCATATTCAAAGAGAATGAACTTTTCCGCCAGTTTGAAACCGGATCGATGGACGAATCCACCTTCCGGAATTATGTGCGCGAAATTTTGAACTTTCCTGATCTATCGGACGAAGCCATCGACACCGCATGGAACAGTCTCCTGCTCGACCTCCCGCCCGAGCGCGTGGAGCTGCTCAGAAAGCTGGCTACCCAATACCGGCTGTTCCTGCTCAGTAACACGAGTTCGATCCACATTACCCAGGTCAACAAGATCCTGGAAGCATCGACAGGCGTCGAAAAGCTTGAAGATTTGTTCGAAACCGTCTTTCTTTCTTACGAAATGGGCTTGATGAAGCCCGATACCCGTATTTACCAGGACGTACTCGATCAAGCCGGGCTGAAAGCGGAGGAAACGCTTTTCCTCGACGACAACGCGGATAATATCCGCGGCGCGGCACAGCTCGGTATCGAAACCATCCACGTCCAAAAGCCGGTCACCATTCTGGAATACCTCAAAGACTATGCAGTCTAACACACGGACCCACATCATTCAGGCAGCATTATTTATCATCACCATCATCACCACGACGATGGCCGGTGCCGAATGGATGTTCGGGAACATTTTTGGTTTTGTTTACGACATTTTCTTTTTCCTCATCGGCAAGCAGGAAGGCAAGGAAGTACCTATTCCCACCAAGCCAATGGGCTGGACGGAGTTTGTGCAGGGCTTTCATTTTTCAATCCCTTTCTTGCTGATCCTGACGATCCACGAATTCGGGCATTATTTTGTGGCTAAGGCGCATAAAGTGAAGGTCACACTGCCATTCTACATTCCGCTCTGGTTTGGTATTTCGCAAAGCATTGGAACACTCGGCGCGTTTATCAGGATTAAAGAGGCTGTTAAATCGCGTGTGAAATTCTTCGACATCGGCATTGCGGGGCCGCTGGCGGGCTTTGTGGCGGCACTCGCTGTGCTTTGGTACGGCTTCACCCATTTGCCTCCGCCGGATTATATTTTCAAAATACATCCCGAGTATGAGCGCTTTGGGCTGAATTACCCGCAATTCGCCTACGAAAATCCAGCCGGTAACCTGATACTTGGCGACAATATCCTGTTCTGGTTTTTCAAAAACTACGTAGCCGATCCCGCCCGCCTGCCGCATGCCTACGAGATTATCCATTATCCATACCTTTTCGCAGGTTACCTCGCATTGTTTTTCACTTCGCTGAACCTGATCCCCATCGGCCAGCTGGATGGAGGGCACATTCTCTACGGTATGATCGGCAAGAAACGCTTTAACTTCGTTGCTCCGGTACTGTTCGGAATTTTCGCGTTTTACGCAGGATTGGGGATGTTCCGCACCGAATCCTTCGCTACCGGCAGTGATGCTGTGTTTTACGAGCGGCTGTTCTACCTTGCGATCTACGTTTATTTCCTCTATATCTGTTTCAAACGCGCATTCGATAACTCCTCGACGGCGCTGATGATCAGCCTGCTGATCGTAGTCGGCCAGTTCGCCGTGACCTACATTCGCCCGGATTGGGACGGCTCGGTCAATTTGCTACCGTTTGTACTCATCCTCGGCCGCTTCCTCGGCATCCGCCATCCTGATACGGAAGACAACACCCCGCTCGACTCCCGCCGGATGATTTTGGGGGTAATCGCGTTTATTATTTTCGTGATTTCGTTTAGTCCTACGCCGTTTGTTATCATTGAGTAAAGGAGATAGGCCGTTGCCAGCCCTTTTAGGTTGACTATGGCCATCCACATCTCACGCCGGCATTTCCTGGCAACACTAGGAGCAGCCCCCATTATAACGGGCGCCACCCTCGCCGAGCCTCCCTACACGTATTCCGTCCAGGGCAAAATCGCCGTTTCCAAACTCGGTCCTGCATTAATCCACGAACATGTGTTAGTCGATTTCATCGGTGCAGACAAAATTTCACCAGATCGATGGAGGCACGATGAGGTAATACGGAAGGTCCTGCCCTATTTGCTGGAAATCAAACAGCGAGGCATTCAAACGCTCGTTGAATGCACGCCCGCATTCATTGGCAGGGATGTAATTTTGCTGAAAAAGCTTTCCGAGCTATCCGGGCTGAATATTCTGACCAATACCGGATATTACGGCGCTTCGGATAATAAGTATTTACCTAAATGGGCATTCACAGAAACAGCAGAACAACTCGCGGCACGCTGGGTCACGGAGTTTGAAAAAGGAATTGAAGGAACTGGCATTCGCCCCGGGTTTATCAAAACCGGCGTCAATAACGGCAAGTTGTCGGAGCTTCATCAAAAGCTGATCAGGGCGGCAGCGCTTACGCATCTGAAAACCGGGCTTACCATATGCTCGCATACGGGTCCCGCATTACCTGCGCGTGAGGAAATTGAGATATTAATGCAATCGGGCGTGCATCCGTCCGCGTTCGTGTGGGTACACGCGAGCGGGAGCGCAGAAGAGCTGGAAAATGTAGGCCAAAGTGGCTGTTGGATCAGCCTCGATGGCGTGAATACGGAGAATATCGGCAAACATGTGGAATGGATTTCTTTCCTAAAAAACAAGCGCAGGCTGGGCCAGGTGCTGATTTCACACGACGCCGGCTGGTACCGACCCGGAGAGCCTGATGGCGGAGCGTTTCGCGGCTTCACGACGATTTCCGACAAGCTGGTTCCCGCATTGAAAGAACACGGATTTACCGACAGCGATATTCACACATTAATGGTCACTAACCCGGCGAAAGCTCTTGCCATTCGCATTCGCAAGCGCTAATTGCCTATTTCTCGATACGGAACTCCGTCCAGCCGCCGGGACCCGTTTCCAATGCAAAATCAAAGCCGTGGTTACCGAGTATTTCACGGGTTAACGTGAGACCGATGCCCTGACCGTCGCGTTTGGTGCTGAAAAAAGGGTTGAATAGCTTGGAACTCACCTCCTGATCGATCGGCTTACCGTTGTTTCGTATCACAACACGGGAAGAGGTTGCGGAGATATGCACTTCCTGCCCGCTTTCGCAAGCCTCCACCGCATTCTTGATCACGTTGATCAGTACCTGCTCCATTTGGCCTTTGTCGACCATCCAAAACACATTTTCCTGCGATTCGCTCATCACTTTTACATTGCGGACGGAAGCCGCATTCTGCATAAACACGGCCACATCGCGCACGAGCGCACCCATATCCGTGCGTTCGGGCATAGGCGACGGCAGGCGCACTACATCCGCGAAGTTGCGCATGAAGCGCGTGAGCTGCTGGTTTCGCTCCGACGCGATATGCAATGCGTCCTTGATGTCGCCGTAATCGGCATCGGGCAGCAGATGCGTCGTAGTCTGCAAAATCGAATCAGTGGCGCCCAGGGTGTTATTCACCTCATGGGCCATCATTCTGATCACCTTACCATAAGCATTCTTCTCCGATTCCAGAATCTCATTGGTTAACTCCTCAATCATCAAAAATGAACGCCGGAACCCACGGTCCATGAAATGCGAGCGCTGTGCCTTGAATGTAGTAATACCGTTGGTCTTGACCATCCTGGACTCTCCATCGAGAATCCCCGCCAGTTCGGTGAGCAGCGAAAGGTCGGTTTCTGTCAGCTTTTTACCGATCAATGCGTTGTTATCCTGCTCTAACTGGCTCTTCCCTTTGCTATTGAGCGACTCGATCCGGTCGTCGTAGTCGAGGATAATGATGGAAATGGGTGATGCTTCAATGAGTTTTTCCAAAAAGAAATGCTGCTCGTTGAGCTTGATACGTTCCTCTCGCAACTGATCGATCATCATATTGTAAACCTCGATCAGCACATCGACTTCCCCTTTGCCTGTCGGGACGAATTTGATCGAAAAGTCTTTGTCCTTAATGGCCTCGATTCCGGACTTCACAAATTGGATAGGTTGCATAAAATTGTTGTAAAGAACGACTGACGCACCCGCCGACAGCAGCAGAAAAACTTCTGACGCAATAAAAAGCGCCTTGTTTTCAAAAAGTAATTTGTAAACCAGCAGGATCAGCACCAGGTGCAGGATCGCGATGTAGGCAATGTATTTCGTCCTGGTAGATAACCTCATACCTCTTCCGAATCAAAGGATATGCCAAATTTCTCCAACCGCCTATACAATGCAAAACGGGTGATGCCCAGCGAGCGGGCAACCTTGCTTACCTTGTTCTGATGGTGTTGCATCGCCCTGACGATCATCTGATACTCCATTTCTTCCAATGTTATGCTGCCTACTTCCGGGACCTGCTTCTGCGCCGAGGCGGCATTACCTGCGTTGAGGTTGCGCTGGAAATCGTCGACGTCGAGTACGCTGTTTCCGGCCAGCAGTACCGTGCGTTCCACCAGGTTTTTGAGCTGACGGATATTACCTTGTAAGGGCAGTGTTCCAAGCCATTTCAAAGCTGCATTGCTGATTTTCAGCTCGGGCCGGTTGTAAATCGTTTTCAGGTTATTTGCAAAAAACGCCGACAATAATGGAATATCGTCCGGCCGCTCTCGCAACGCGGGAAGTTTGACGGTGATAAGGTTAATGCGGTAGTAAAGATCCTCCCTGAATGTACCCTGTCCCACCATTTCTTCCAGATTTCGATTGGTAGCACAGATAACCCGCACATCCACGGTGCGGCTTTTGCTGCTGCCCAACGGCTCGAATGTGCGCTCCTGCAACACGCGCAACAACTTCACCTGGCTAGCAAGATCCAGCTCCCCGATCTCATCCAGGAAAATCGTCCCCCTGTGGGCCATTTCAAAACGGCCCATGCGGTCGGTTTTGGCATCCGTGAATGCACCCCGTACGTGGCCGAACAGCTCGCTCTCAAACAATGTCGAAGAAATCCCGCCGAGGTTCACTTTTACAAATGGCCGCACTTTCCGTCGGCTATTCAAATGGATGGCTTCGGCGACCAGCTCCTTTCCCGTGCCGCTCTCGCCCGTAATGAGTACCGGTGCATCCGTAGGCGCAACCCGGCCTATTGTTTCAAGGATATCAAGCAGCTTCGGATCTTCTCCCACAATGTTTTCAAAATGATATTGCTGGTCTAATTTTCGCCGACTTCCCGCCTGCTGAGCTGGTTTGGCCAGGTTGAGGATCGTACGGATGGACTGGATCAGGTAATCGTTCTGCCAGGGTTTGGTCACGAAATCGGCGGCGCCTTCTTTCATACCCCGTACAGCCAGGTCGATCGTCCCCCATCCGGTAATCAAAATCACTGGAATCGTTGCATTATGCTTCTTAATGCGCTGCAACAGGTGCATTCCCTCCTTTCCTGATGTTTCGATCGAAAAATTAAGGTCGAGCAAAACAAGTTCGGGAGTTGCCGCTTTCAGTATTTCAAAAGTTTCCTCCGGTGAACCGGCCCCGCGCACCTCAAACCCTTCCTTCTTCAAAAGGAGCATCAGGGAAGTGCGGATAGCAAGGTCGTCGTCTACGATAAGGAGCATTGGCGGTGTTAATTTTGAATGACTGAATCATTACTCCTCATGCAATGCCACCGCCGGATGTATCTTCGCGGCTTGCTTGCTGGGGAACCAGGCGCATAGTGTTACAATGATATAAATTACTGCGACGGCGGCCAAGATCGCTATGATGTAAATTTCTTTATCGAGGTCAAAAACGTTCATGAGCGGGAACTGGACGGCAAACATGAGGCCAATAACGAGGCTGAAAGTAGCCAGTACCCATATTTCGCCCAGAAACTGGCCGGTAACTTTGGCTTCCGTGGCTCCCATGGCGCGGCGCAGCCCGATTTCGCCTTTGCGTTTCGAGATATTCAGGTTGAGCACACCGAAGAGGCCCAATGCAACATTTGTCAGCAAAAACCCGCTGACTATCAGAAATATCAGCACCGGCACGAGCGTCAAGTTCTCCCGATTTTTACGCGAATCTTTGAGGTAACCTACTTCCACACCCCAGCCGGGTAACATCATCGCGACGTCCTTCACGAGCCGCGCTTCGAAGTTCGCGTCCGTACCCGCTTTGGTTTTGATAAGGATATTCGAATTCCAGCGGTCGTTTTTTTCCAGGAGCTGAAAAAGCCCGGGTGTATCCGACATAAACTGCCCCTTAGCCTTGAACCTATCGACAACGCCTACCACCTTATAGAAAGTCTTATCGTCACGTTTGACGACCTTATTCAGCCCCGATTCATTTTGAAACAGCTTGTCTTCCATCGCCTGGTTAATCACGATCGGGACATATTTTCCTACCAGGTCGGCGTCGGTATACCACCGGCCTTTTTTTACCGGCAGGTCGAGTACTTTCGCAAGCTCGCTGTCGGTATAGTAAAAATCGGCCCCCACATCGACCTTATTGTAATTTACCGAATTGCCGATCTGGTTGGCCGAGAAGGGTGTATTGCTGCTCATACGGCTGGCCACCGTTACTTCGGAATACGACCGCACGCGTTGTAGGACACGTTGTAACTTTGGAGCCAGTTCGGTAGTATCCTGGTTGGAGGATAGTTCAAGGTTCCATACCTGTTCGTATTGGAAGCCGATGGGTTGCAGGTAGTTGCGCAGGTTGAAAACAATGAGCGTGAGCACGCCGAAAAGCACCATAAAGGCAGCCCATATCTCGATGATAAGCAGGGAATGCGTGCCTTTTTTATTCCATATCAATTTAAAAAGATGTCGTAGCATGGCTATTGCAGGGTTAAAATGAGAGATTCAACGTCACGCTTTCAGCGCTTCCGCTATTTTCAGTCGCGACATTCTAAAAGCCGGTAAAACGCCCGACAGTAACCCGAAAACAAGGCATACTAAAATGCTGATCAGAAACACCGGTAGATTGATCGTGAGATCCGCATATGCGATCCAGCCGCTGGAATTGATGAATTGGATGACCAGGAAAGTGAGTATCAGGGCAAATGCGCCTCCGATGAAGGTAATGAACACGTTTTCGATGATAAACTGCCACAAAAGCGCTTTCGAAGGCGCCCCGAATGCCTTCCTGACTCCGATCTCCGACGCGCGTTCGAGAATGCGGCTTACATTGACATTGACCAGGTTCACAGCCGGCAATCCCATGATCATCAGCAGCACCAGCCCCACGATCGCATAAAGTGTAATGCGGTCTTTGTCGCTGCGTGTGAACATAGTAACGAAATGATCGAAATAGGTGTCAGCCCTGACGATCAGGACGTTGAACTGATTATTATTGGAATAATCGGAGCGCGGAATGCGGGCAATGTAGCTATCGAATTCCGCCTGCACGGTCGGAAGATCGGACGGTTTTTTGGCCAGCACAATAGCCACGAACCGTCCGCGCATTCCCTTTCCTTCGTAATTGCTTTTAGGGGCGGTATAAGGGAAATAAACATCCGAATAGGTGTAAACCCGCGTCGGAGGACTGCCCTTCACGACCCCGATCACCCGGAAGTTAATATTCTCGATGTCAATCGTCTTTCCCACCACCGTTTCCGCATCATTTCCAAAATATTGGTCGCGCAAAGCATCCGTAATAACCGCCACGTGGTCGGCATTGCGGATATTCGTTTCATCATAGGGTTTGCCTTCGAGGAATTCAAAGTCGGTCACGGACCAGAAATCGACGTCGGTGTATTTGGTATTCAATTTGATCCGCTTTCCATTCGCGTAAGCGTTGGAGAAGCTAAAATTGCTCATTATCGCCACGCGTTCAACCGATTTGAGCGACTTTGCATACTTCATCAAAAAATCGAACGAAGCAGGCCCCGACGACATCGTCGTATTGGCCGAATCGGTCTGTATTACGGAGGCAATGTATAACGACCGTGCGCGTTTGTTCTCGGGATAATGCGGGCCGAAAAGGTGGTCGAGGAACGAGGTGACTACCATCAGCACCGTCAGCGTTAGCGTAATGCCGAAAAGCGTGATAAATGTATAGAAAGGATGCCGCAGCAGTACCTTCCAGGCGATTTTGATGTAGTTTGAGAGCATTGTTCAATGATTGAATGACCGAATGATTGAATGAGTGAATGACTGAGTGACCAGGTCGCCGGAGCGATCATTCATAATTTAACTCACCTGCGTCCCGTCAAACAGCCTGATGAGCCTGTCCGTTTTTTTCGCCATCGCTTCGTCGTGGGTCACCATGACGATCGTTGCGCCGTCGGTGTTCAGCTTTTGCAGGATGCCGAGAATTTCATTGCCCATGGCGCTGTCGAGGTTACCCGTAGGTTCGTCGGCGAGTATGATTTCGGGCTTGCCTACAATCGCCCGCGCGATAGCGACGCGCTGCTTCTGCCCGCCCGAGAGTTGTTTCGGAAAATGCTTCATCCGGTTGCTCAACCCCACCTTTTCCAATGCTTCCTGCGCCAACTCGCGGCGTTGCTTAGCCGACGTATTCCTGTAAAGCAGCGGAATTTCGACGTTATCTATCACCGATAGATCGTTTATCAGGTGAAAGCTCTGAAAAATGAAGCCCAGCTTGCGGTTGCGTAATTCGGCCAGATGCTTGTCGGTATATCGCTCCACCGGGGAGCCGTCGATCTCGATCTGTCCCTTCGAAGGCGCGTCGAGCAGGCCAATAATGTTCAGCAATGTACTCTTCCCGCACCCTGACGGTCCCATGATCGAAACAAACTCTCCTTTCCTGACATCGATATTGATGTTGTTCAAAGCCAGCGTCTCGATGGAACTGGTACGGTAAACTTTTTCTACGTTTTGTAATTTGATCATGGCGCGTTGCTTGTATGTTGGACGTTTTGTTTTTTTGACGGCCGATGGCCGACCACCGACTGGTTGTTTACGATGAGACTGAGTCTCTTGTTTTATATTTATATGCAATCAAAATCAATAACATTAATCGGCGGTCCGCGGTCGGCGGTCCGCGGTCAATAGCTAATCTTTCGCCCCCGCTCGAAATCATAAAGCGTCAGCAGCCGCAGGCTGTAATACGCCTGCCAGTAATCCCGCAATGCGAGGATATAATCGCGTCGGGCGATGTCTTTTTCCTGGGTGGCAATGCCGAGGTCGGTTACGCTGAGGTCGCTGAGAATGAAACGCTCCTTGGCGATCTGATAGCGGTCGGCGGCAATGCCGTCGGCCACCCGCGTGAGTTTTACCTGCTTTTGCAGCATTTGTAAAAGGGTTACCTGTGTGAATATTTCCTGTTCAAAAGTAAGCTTATCCTGTTCTACCGACTGCTGGGCAAACTCCCGGGCCGCGCGGGCTACCTCTGTCCGTGCCTTGTTGCGGCCCCATGTCATAATAGGTAATGTGAGTTGCAGCTCCACAAACTCGCGATCCTGCGGGCTCACGTACACATCGCGCGGGAGGTTTCCCTGGTTCGACAGCCCGAACGTGGCATTCAAAGTTGCATTCAAGCCGTTGTTTTTCCTCGCCTCCTGCACATCGCGTTCGGCTTCGAGCAGCCTGCGCCGGAATGCTACCGATGCCGATCGGTTCGCAAATGCTTCGTCGAGTGCCATTTGCGGATCGATCGCAAACTCTCCGGCTTCGGAAGGAATACCCAATTCCAGCTCACGCTCGTCACGCGAGCTCATGTACATTTTCAGTTTCAGCGATGCCACAGCGGCACTTTGCTGGGCCGACGCCAGGTCTTTTTGCGCAGTAAGCAGCCCCATTTGCAGTTGCAAAAGGTCGTTTTGAGAGATCTTACCCAATTCCAGCTTATGCCTTGCGATCTTGAACAAAGTATCGTTGTTACTCCGGTTCTTCTCCGCGATCTGCAAATTCACCTGTGCCACCAGCAGGTCAAAATAGAAGCCTGTCGCATCCAATGCAATCTGTTCGAGCGACTGGATGTATTGCTGGTTGCCTTCCTGGTATTTCAATGGTGATATTTTTCTGTCCCATTTCAGCGGATTGTACTGAAATAACGGCTGCTTGATGCCTATCTCAAAAGGGATGCCATTGTAACGCGTCACATCGCGCTGAAAATCATCAAAGCGCTGCATTTGCTGCTGCACATACACGGTACCGCCTGTCATGGCGATACTCTGGCTGAGCGACAGGTTAAGCGTCGAGTTGTTATTCGAAACCGGCTGGAACGAAACGGTACCGTCGGGCTGTACGACCTGGATGTACGAGCGCGTAAATCCAGGAACTGTGCCTAGCAGGCTCAATTGCGGCTTATAGTCGGCCAGGAACGAGCGGTACTGCCAGTAATTGGTCTTTTTCTGCGTCACGGCCTGTTTGGAGGCAATGGATTGTTCTTTCGATTGCTGCACCACTTCTTCGAGCGTCAGCTTGCGCATTTGCGCTGAAACAGTACCGGAAAGTATGACGAAAATCCAGATGAAAAGCTTTCTCATAGTCATTGAATGGTAAGCTCTTCGAGGTGTTCGTAATCATTCATGTTGATCAGGATAACCTTTTCACCCGGTTTCAACCCGCTTTTTATCTCGACATAATCAAAATTGGAAAGGCCGGTCTCTATCGCCCGCCTGCGCGCCGATCCGTTTTCGAGGACGTATACATACTGTTTCCGCTTACCCGTAAACGCAGGACCATTGGCGACTCGCAGTGTTTTGGCGCTTTTGCTCGTCACCACGTACACTTCCACCTTCATATTGGGCCTGAGCGATTCATTACGCGCATTATCGAGTTGGATCGTGAAGCCGATCACACCATCCTTCACAGCCGGCTTCACCTGCGTGATCACGCCGCGCAACTGGGCATCATTGATTTTGATAATAGCTTCAAGCCCGGCCTTTACCTGTTCGGCATACACGTCCGAGCAACTCCCTTCTACCCGAAAACTACCGAGATCGGCCACTTTCGCCAGCATTTCCCCCTCGTTCACCGATGAACCGATATTCTCATTGACCCACGTGAGCACACCCGGGCGATCGGCGATGATGTCGGCCATTTTGAGTTTATGCTGCAATTCCTGCAAATTCTTGCCCTCGATCTGTGCGCCCAGCTCGGTTTCGCGCAAGCTTGCGCTCATCGATTCGCGGTTGTATTTCAGGTCGTTTTCGAGTTGTCGCTTTTCAAGTTCCGCGATTTTCAATGCATTCTCCGCACGGGTAATGTCCTCGACTGTGCCCCCTCCGACCTTTTGCAGCCTTTTGGCGTCCTCAAAATCGGCTTTCAGCTTATTGATATTCAGCGATTTAATTTTGTCGCTAATTTCGGCATCATACAAGTCCTTATTGAGCTTCATCCGCAACTGATCGATGCTGTTCTTTTTCAGTTCGAGCTGGTCTTCATAACGTTCGGATTCGATCTCAGTCAGGGATTTATCGAGCTCTATAATGGCCTGCCCGGGCCGAACGCGGGTGCCGGGCGTGAGCAGAATGCGTTTGATACTCGCGCGGATAGGACTGGTAAAAATCTGCTCATAGGCCGGGATGATCTCCCCCGAAGCCGTGAGCGTGTTTTCAACATCGCCGGTTTCGACGGTCCCCGTTCTGACGCGTGCGCTTTCAAGCGTGCTGGAAAGCGATTTTTTGAAAAAATAAAACAGGGATGCCAGCACCAATACCACGGCGCCGATGATCAGCCATCGGCGGTTTCTGGTTTGCTTGACATATTCCGGTGCAATTTCCCGATCCATGTGGGTTTGATTGGAGGTTTTCAATGGAAGAAATTCATGGCTAATACACCACTATTTATCCGAAATCCGTGCCAATACTTAAAAGGCTATATATCAATCATTTACATTAAAATACAAAAACAAAAAACCGTGCGATAACGCACGGTCGGTGTGATTTCAAACGTATTTCTTCCGCTGTTAACTTTCCGGTCAGGTCTTCAATTTTTTCTTTTTCGCGGCTGGAAAAAGGATGTTGTTCAGGATCAAACGGTACCCTGCTGAATTCGGGTGGAGGTTCAAATCGGTGGGCTCCTCGCCTACCCGGTGCTGGTAATCCTCCGGATCATGCCCGCCGTAGAATGTAAAGAAGCCTTTGCCATGCGTACTGTGAATGTAGCGCGCCTCTTTGGCATTTTTGTTCTCTGCGAGGATGATTACCTCCGGTTTGATGAGGCGGTTTTTAAATGCAGTAGTTTGTCCCAGAAAACCTTTGATAATGGTCTGATGGTTCTGTGTCAGCATGCTGGGTACCGGGTCCCATTTGGCCGAAAACTGGAACAGCGAGAAAAAATCATTTGCTTCGATCATCCCCCGCTCGTCGGGCTGGTTATCGATATCCGAGAACTCGATTTCATAGGGATATGGAATCGTCTTGAAGTCCTGGAATGCAAATGAATTATTGTAGTTCAGCTTTCCGTTCGCAGAGGGATCGGCGGGTGTACCGTCGTACATTGCGTCCACAATATCGACGCCGTCGGCCGCGAGTGCGATATCGAATGTATCCGTAGCATTGCACATCGCGAACATGTACCCGCCCCCGGATACAAACTCGGAGATTCTTTTGGCAACCGCCAGCTTCATTTGCGGCACATTATTAAACTGGAATTTAGCAGCGGTTTCTTCCGCCTCCTTTTTCTGCTCGCGGTACCAGGGGTAATCTTTATACTGGAAGAATTTACCAAACTGACCGGTAAAGTCCTCGTGATGCAGGTGCAGCCAATCGTATTCCGGGAGCTTGTTATTCAATACCTCATCATCATAAACAACGTCATATGGAATCTCAGCATAGGTAAGCACGAGCGTCACGGCATCGTCCCACGGAAGTTTGGATTTGGGAGAATACACCGCAATCCGGGGTGCTTTTTGGAGCTTCACAGCGTCCATGTTCACGTCCGGCGCACTGATCTGGTTCAGAATCTGTCCGGCCTGGCCCTCCGAGATGACCTCGAAACTCACGCCGCGCACCGTCATTTCCGATGCAAACTGCTGATTGTACGCAACCATAAAACTGCCGCCCCGGTAATTGAGGAGCCAGTCCATTTCCATTTCATAATTTTTCAGTATCCAGTAAGATATGCCGTAAGCCTTCAAATGGTTTTTTTGCGACTCGTCCATCGGGATCAGCAGGCGGTTTGCCATAGCATTCAATGAGCCGATCAAAAAAATGACGAGCGGGATGTAGAGGCGTATCACTGGTTTGATTCTTTCGACTTTCATGCGCAGTTTTACATTCAGGTAAAGATTAAAGATAATAAAGAAACCGTCACGTTCCGAAATCTACCACAAAACCCGTACCGGTTTCCGACGTACGGTGCTCTTCGGACTCCATAACTAACGACCAAAACTTGTTTCTGGTGCACCAGCTCTAAATGCCATGATAATACGCGAAAATATCGAAGAAGGCCTGCGTTCGATCCAGAGTAACCTGCTCCGGACGGTGCTTACTGCTATGATCATCGCCATCGGCATTACTTCCCTGGTGGGAATACTCACGGCCATCGACGGCATTCAGGGGTCTGTCAACAGCAGCTTTGCCGACCTGGGCGCCAATACATTCACGGTCCGCAACCGCGACGACGACAACTTTCGCCGGGGAGGCCGCCGGAGTAAACAATACCCGGCCGTTACCTACCGCCAGGCGCAAACCTTCGCCGAGAAATTTAAAGCCTCTTATGCGGCCACCGCTTCACTTTCGGCGGACATTGCCGGCGCGGTACAAGTCAATTACCGAAGCGTTAAAACCAACCCGAACAGCAACGTCGTCGGCTCCGATGATCAGTACCTGGGCATTAACGGCTACAAGATCGACCTCGGCCGTAATCTTGACAAGAATGACCTCGAAAAATCGCTCAATGTTGCAGTATTGGGCCAAGAAATTGCGCGCAAACTTTTCCAGCAAAACGACCCGCTTAACAAGGAGATCACGTTCATGGGCAGCCGGTATAAGGTAATAGGTGTTTTGGGCAAAAAGGGCTCGCTTGGCGGCGACAGTAACTCCGACAGGCTCATCCTCATCCCGCTTGAAAGCGGGCGCGGCCTGGCGGCCAACCGCACGCTTACCTACAATATCACCGCCTCGGCACCCAACGCCACCGACGGCGATCTGATCGTCGAAGAAGCCCGCGGCATGATGCGCCGCATCCGCAACGACGAGCTTGGCAAGGAGGATTCGTTTACCATCGACCGTGCCGATGCGATGGTGAAGGATTTTGCGGAAGTCAGCGGTTATCTCCGCGTCGGCGGCTTTGTGATCGGCACCGTTACACTGCTCGGCGCTGCCATTGCATTGATGAACATCATGCTGGTATCAGTTACCGAACGGACGCGCGAAATAGGCATACGGAAATCACTTGGCGCCACCCCGCGCGTGATCCGCATGCAATTCCTGATCGAAGCCATCGTGGTATGCATCCTGGGCGGCATTGGCGGTTTGATCCTGGGAATCATTGTCGGCAATTCCATTACCGGCGTCATCAGCGAAAACAGCACTTTCGTGGTCCCATGGCTATGGATGGCAGTGGGTATTGCAATATGCGTGATGGTAGGCGTACTCTCGGGGATCTACCCGGCCATCAAAGCCTCGCGTCTCGACCCGATCGAAGCATTGCGTTATGAATAAGCCGGTTAGCACTTGCTCACTCATTTTCCATTAAAAATCTATCGAAATTTTGCATGCAACGCTTGCTTAATACCTTTTTCTGCCTACTTTTGCACTCCCAACAAGTAAGAGAATGCCCAGATGGCGGAATCGGTAGACGCGTTGGTCTCAAACACCAATGAGGTTACACTCGTGCCGGTTCGACTCCGGCTCTGGGTACGGAAGCCCTTCAACTTGCGTTGAAGGGCTTTTTTTGTTTTTAGATCTTTCGAAAAAGCCCTTTCCGGTGTTTTTTCAGCACATTACTGGTACGACTTCGGCTTAGCCAACAGAGCCGGACTTTTGAATGATACCGCCAAAAATCCAACACACAAAATACTCAGAAACAGCTGAATGACAATTACTTAATTAACAGAAATCCTTCACATTTGCCTACTGGAGATTCACTGTGATTAAATTTCACGTACCACCGAACTCTACTGCTAACGGGCCGATTTCAGTATGGGAGTGACAGTCAGGGCAGTTGTAATCAGTCGGCCGCTGCGAACGTCGACGAGTGCTTTGGCCTTGATAACGGTTAATTTGTCTTGGGCACTGAGATCCACAAGGACGGTCAAGCAAATCAAAATTGTGTAGATGCGAATTGTCATGAAAAAAGTTTAGTGTGATCCCTCCGAAAGGAAGTCACCTATCATACCCAGGGTAGAAACCGGCTCTGCTGCTTATAATGGCCCCTTTTTTTGGACTTTGTCGTGCTATTCACTACGTAAACTTTTGACAGGATTCATCATAGCAGCTTTAATGCTCTGAAAACTCACAGTCAGCAAGGCAATCCCAATCGCCAGCAACCCAGCCAGGGCGAAAATCCACCAGTCGATTGTGATCTTGTACGCAAAATCATTCAGCCATTGGGTCAAACTCCACCAGGCGATTGGGGAAGCCAGCACCAGGGCTATCAGAATGAGTTTGATAAAGTCCTTTGAGAGCAATGCCACCACACTGCTAACGGATGCGCCCAGCACCTTCCGGACACCAATCTCTTTTGTACGTTGTTCGGCGGTGTAGGTAGCCAATCCAAATAATCCTAAACAAGCGATGAAGATAGTCAGGCTTGAAAAAAGGGTTAATACCTTTTCTATTTTTTGCTCGCTGACATAGACCTGCTCAAACCGGTCATCTAAAAACGAATAGCTGAAAGGGGCTGCGGGAGAAAACGACTCCCACTTCTGCTTCAGCGAAGCGAGAAACTGCGGAAGCTTATTAGTACGGGTTTTGATCAGGATATTGCCTGAATTCCGCCCCAAAAACATGACTAGAGGCCCGATCTTCTGCTTCAGGGATTCAAAATGAAAGTCTTCCACAACACCAATTACCCGGTAATAGGTCTTTACACCATTGTCATCCGTGTGGCCGATCAGCTCTCTTCCAATCGGATTCTTTTGCCAGCCTAACGTCCGTACTGCCGTCTCATTGAGAATAACGGCGGAGGCATCGGTAGAAAAGCTCTTTGAAAAATTACGCCCCTGCACCACACGCATCCCTAGAGTAGGGATATACGCATCATCCACATAATAAAAACGGCTCATGACGCTTTGATCAGGATTTTCTTTGGACATGATAGGGGAAGTATCCATGGCTGAATTTCCAACGGGTACCTGGCCCGAAATACTACCCATGACGATCAGCGGAGACTGAATGATATTGTCGCGAAATACGGCTTCGTTGTTGCGAAGCATATGCGTATCGTGGATAACCAGCACCTGTTCGCGGTCATAGCCCAGTTTCTGGCTTCGCATATAACGCAATTGCCGATCCGCGGTAATGGTAGCAATGATCATTGCAATAGTGACAAAAAATTGGAACACCACTAAACCACTTCGGAGGTTAAGGCTTCCACGTCCGGCTGTAACACGCCCTTTTAATACCAAAACAGGCTTGAAGGAAGACAGGTAAAAAGCCGGGTAACTGCCTGCCAGCACCCCTACCAACACAGTACCCGCTACTAAACCGGCCGCTATAAGTGAATTGGCCAATAAGTTTAAGGTAAGAAACTTGCCTGTCAACTGATTAAAGAATGGCAGGGCCACGCCCACCAATAGCAATCCAACCATCAATGCCACAACCGCCAGCAAGACCGACTCAATTAGAAACTGCTGCTGCAATTGACCTTTTACCGAACCCAGCACTTTTCGTACCCCAACCTCTCGCGACCGCCCAACCGCAGTGGCCGTCGAAAGGTTCATGAAGTTCACACAGGCTATCAGCAACATAAATGCAGCAATAGCCGCAAGCACATATACATATCGAATATCTCCCCCCGGCATTAATTCGCCCCTGCTGGACAGGGGATACAAATGAATATCGGTGAGCGGCTGGAGAAAAACCCCGAAATCATCGCCCTTCTCACGAAACTGTTTCGGGGTGAGTTTCAGCCAACTCTGCAATTCACCTCCAATCTGGTTCTCAGCGAGTCGGGTAATTTTAGCCTCCAATTTTTTGTAATCGTATTTCTCGGGCAGAAGCAGGTAGGTATAGAAGTTTATGCTATATATCCATCCGGTATGCTGCTCGTCATAACCGGCTAACGAAGTCAGCATATTGAACCGAAAATGAGAGTTCACTGGTACATTTCTGACCACTCCGGTAATCCGATAGGGAGTTTTTTCACTACCAAATACCAATACTTTCCCGATCGGCTCTTGATCACCGAAGTATTTCCGGGCGGTTTCCTCGGTCAATACCAAGGTGTTTGGCTCGGTCAGCGCCCGCTTCGGGTCCCCTTTCAGAAACGGAATGGTGAATATTTCAAAAAAAGAGGAGTCGGTACTCAGCAGATACTCTTCTTTAAATGAGGTAGTTCCGTAGCTGACAAACTCACCTCCCTGATTCCGGATACGCGTTGCTTTTAATACTTCCGGAAATTCCTGCTGTAAGTCCCGGGCAGCACTAATGCCTAACATAGGTCCGCCAACGTCCTCACCGTTTAGCCGCACCTTGAGTCCGACCCGGAAAATCCGGTCCGCTTTCTCATTATAGCGATCAAACGACAATTCATCCTGCACATACAGCATGATCAGTATGCAGGTAGCCAATCCGATGGCTAAACCAATTACATTAATGCTGGTGAAGACTTTTTGTCTCCTCAGGTTGCGAAGGGCGATTTTGAAATAGTTTCGTATCATATCATGGCTATAAATAGAAGCGGATCGCCGCCTGGTTGAAGGATATTCCGTTTTTTTTCTCTTGATAAACGCCCGGCGCATGTAGGCCAGCGATTCCAGCCAGTACCTTCTCCTGGCTTTTGAGGCTCCCTGCAGCTGCACCCGCCGCGCATAGCGCTCCTGCAAATCACCCAGTATTTCTTCACGCTGGTGTGGAGCAACAAGCATTTTTATAACGCTTGTAAGATACCGGGGTGGCTGATCTGTCGTAGACTGTTCTGATTTCATGGCTATAGAGGATGATCAGTTCCATTCCAGGCGGATCGCAGGCAGGATCCGGTCCCATAACCGGTTGCGGACCGCCCTTGCCTCTTCCAGAATTCGGCCGCCCAGGCCTGTTACTGCATACAGCCGCTTCCGCCGACCTCCCCTTTCCGCAGTTGCTTCGCCCCAGACAGATTTTAGATAGCCTTTTTGTTCAAGGCGCTGCATGGCTGCGTGCACGGCACCGGATGTCACCATATTACCCGTTTCGCGTTCCAGTTCCTCCGCAATGGCGACCGTGTAAGCGTTTGGCGACAATGCTGCAACCGCTAGCAGAACGACCTCTTCAAATTCACCCAGATCACTCCTTCTCATTTATAAAACAGGGCTTAATCAGTTCCAATATATAATCTGTTTCGGTATAACAAATGGAGTGCCAAAAATGTGAATAAGCCCAAAACCAGTAGGATCAGTCATTTAACAAATAAGACCGAACCGTAATCGTCCGAATTTGGACAATCAGTGTTCAGCCCTGGACAACGGACAGCGGATGAAAATAGAAGACATGATCACCTTTGAAAGCTCATTGAAGTTTGTTGCATTCAAGAAATTGCCCCTGCTAGGCATCATCTCGTAATAATTGTTATATGTTGATAGTAAAAACAATCCTTTTCACGGCAGAGCAATGTCGAAATCAAGTCTGAGAAATTCCGCGTTCTGGGATACCTCTTATAAGTCCAAACAACAGAACTTGAATCACTGATAGACAGAAATCAATCAACAAAATTGCATCCCACCGCTGTTGACATATTAGGACAATCCGTAAAATATCATAGGCTTGCCAATTCCGACAATCTTTGCAAATCAACAAGCAATTGGTTCGACATTAGTTCCGTTGCGGGTACGGAAGCTCCTTAGCGCAAGCTGAGGAGCTTTTTTGTGTTTGGAGTAGAAAAAATACAATTTCAACTCGATTTCGTATTATTTTATCGACATTTGGGTTCGACTCCGGTTGTGGGGACTAAATTGAACTTTTTTATGCAACCCTTAAAAACAGGAGAGTATTTTTCTACATACTAGTTTGACTATCAGCTAGATAAAACTCACAAATCGAATTAAATATCCGGTTCGGCAGACCAGGTACACAAGATAGAATTTAGGTGGTACTTGATGGGTGCTTTGTCTCAATAAGTCAGCTGATCGAAAGACTTCAAAAAACAATAGGTAGGAGTTGAAACCAGGGGCAATCAGTGCGTTCATACTTTAGCAACTCAAAAATTCTTAAAAATGCCCCTAAGTCGTTCGTCAGTGCAGCAGTTCCTTCCGTGCAGCCCGTGAAGCAAGTGCAGGACACACGAAATTGACAATCAGATATGGCCATTTGGAATAAGTCGTGCTCGTCGATGTAGTTGTCGATAAGTATACAAGTAGTGATTTTTTCCATGAAGTACTTTTTAAAAAAGCATTTCAGAAGCATGAATGGAACAGATCAATATGTCCCAGGTTATTCACTGTGTTATTCTCACAAAACCCTCCCATCTAAGACAAAGGCAGAAGTACCGCACCGGATATTTTTGCTTCCGAACGAATACCAGCAGTATAATCCCAAAGATTAACGCTTGACTTTAATACCATCCCATCACAAGGATGTATTAACTTCATTTCATTTAAACTAATCAAACAGTTATGGTAAAATTGGCAATTCTGGCAAGGCTTGAAGCTAAGCCAGGTAAAGAACAAGACGTCGCGGACTTTCTCAAAGGTGCCTTGCCTTTGGCGATGGAGGAAGCAGGTACCATCAACTGGTTTGCCCTGCAAATAGGTCCTTCCACATTCGGAATTTTCGATACATTCGAAACTCAGGAAGGCAGGGCGGCACATTGGGAGGCGAGATCGCCAACGCATTGATGGCAAATGCGCCGGACCTGCTTGCAGTTGATCCGGTCCTTGAAATGGTCGACTTACTGGCAGTCAAGTAAACATTGAGTACTACTACCCTTCATAATAATTGTGTTTAGGCTCTTCATAGAAAATCTAGATGCGGCAGTGATCCTATTTTTAAAATAATTAATTTATAAGCATGTCCACGTTCAAGAATCTGTTAATCCTTGCTACACTCCTCTTTGGCGGTCTCGTTCACGCACAATCCAATTTTACAAGTAAATCCATCGGAGTCGGCGTAGTGGTAGCAGACATGCAACGCTCGTTGGATTTCTATATAAAAGGGATCGGCATGGTCAAAACCGGTAATTTCACAATCAATGCAGAATTCGGTAAACGAGGCGGTTTAACAGGTGGTGAAGCGGTCGACGTAAACATTCTTAAACTCGAAAATAGCCCCGAAAGCACCGATTGGAAACTGATGAGTTTTGGCAAAAAGGCAGGTCATCCAAAGCCAAAATTCATTCAGGACGATACTGGTCTGCAGTATATCACCATTCAGGTCAAATCCTTACAGCCCATCATTGACAGGCTAAAGGAACAAAACGTGACTTTCCTGGGCAACACACCTACGCCTCTAACAAAAGATTCACACTTCGTACTGGTCCAGGATCCGGACGGAACATTTGTGGAGCTGATCGGGCCCATGTAATCGTGAAGTTTTTCACGAAACGAACCCAAGCCCTTCAACGCAAGTTGAGTAGCTTTTTTCGTCTAAAACCTCGAAAAATTGCAATTTGACTTCATTTTTGGATAGTCTTCAACGGGTTTTTGGTTCGACTTCGGCTATGGTAACTAAACAGGATTTATTTTGACGTGCCATAGGAATTGGTGAAGGCAATTTCCAGGGTAACTTTTGATACTTCACGAATATCGATATAGTTGTATGCCTCGTTTGCAGGCCAATCGGGATTCCCAAATGCCTGGCAGCCCGCACCATTCTTCATATCCAGCATGACCATATTTGAATCGTCCTAAGAGGTAATCTTTGATCTTTTAAATGGCGTTTTCTTATTAAAATGACCTGCCAGATATTTTCCCGTTTGACTTGCTGGTTCACCGGCAACAGTTGCTGTCGGACCGCTTACAACGATTTGCCCACCTTCATCTCCGGCACCTGGTCCAACGTCGATCACCCAATCGCTGTTTGCGACAACGTGCATATCGTGTTCGATTACAATGACCGTATTTCCCTGATCAACCAACTTATTGAGCTGGACAAGTAAATTGTCCACATCAGAAGGATGCAGTCCTGTTGTGGGCTCATCAAGAATATATAACGTATTGCCATTCTGAGCCCGTTGCAACTCGGTGGCCAGCTTTATTCGCTGCGCCTCACCTCCTGAAAGTTCAGTAGCCGGTTGACCAAGACGCAAATATCCCAGACCAACCTGACGGACGACATCCAGCGCCCGGTTGATTTGAGGTTCAGATTCAAAAAAGTCAAATGCTTCATCCACCGTCAGGGCAAGTACCTGGGCAATATTTTTGTCGTGATATGTAATTTCCAGCGTCTTTTCATTGTAACGACTCCCATGACAGGTCGGGCAGGGTGTATAAACGCTTGGAAGAAACAAAAGCTCAACCATTACAAAGCCTTCGCCTTCGCAGTTCGGACAGCGTCCCTTTGCGACATTGAAAGAAAAACGACCTGCGTCGTACTTCCTTCCCTTTGCCATTTTGGTATTTGCAAACAATTTACGGACATAGTCAAACAGGCCTGTGTAGGTTGCCAGGTTTGACCGGGGCGTTCGTCCGATTGGTTTCTGATCGACTGGTATTAATCTGCGGATATGACTCATCCCTTCCAGGATATAGCCCGTCGTTGTTTTTGGGCTTTCTGTCTGAAGAAGATTATCATCCTGATCCTCTGTGCCAGGTATTTGTTGTCCTAATTTCTCCAAAACAAGCGCTACAAGCGCCTGACTGATCAAACTACTTTTCCCCGAACCCGATATGCCGGTGACACTGGTCAATACGCCCAATGGAAAGTCGGCATCAACGTGCTTTAAATTATTTCGGCTTACGTCCCTTAGCCGCAGCCATCCTTTCGCCTGTCTTTCAGACCTTTGGCTCTGATCCACATTAAACAGATATCGCCTTGTAACGGATCTGTCTATTTTTTCCAATCCCTGCAAAGGGCCACTGTAAAGTATTTCACCCCCCTTTTCACCCGCGCCCGGTCCTACATCGACAATCCAGTCCGCATGGCGTATGATTTCGACCTCATGTTCGACAACAAAAAGCGAATTTCCAGCTGCTTTTAACCGGCCCAGTGCCCGGAGCAATGATTGCGTATCTGCCGGATGAAGACCTGCCGATGGTTCGTCGAGCACATAGATGACGCCAAAAAGATTGGAATGTATCTGAGTCCCCAGCCGCAGGCGTTGCAATTCTCCCGGCGAAAGCGTGGGGGTGCTTCTTTCAAGGGTCAGATACCCAAGCCCCAGATCGATAAGTACATCCAGGCGGGATAAAAGATCATGACCTATGCGTTGAAGCACCAATGCCTTTTCCGGATGTTTCTGGTCTAAGCTATCATTTTTGGTGTTTAGGCATGAAGATATAATATCACGTAAACTCTTGATATTTAGTTGATAAAATTCCGCAATATCCATCCCGGCAAATTTTACAGATAAAGGCTCAGGACGCAGGCGCTTTCCATGGCAGACGGGACATTGCGCGCTCAGCATAAATTTTGACACGCGCTTTTTCATCGCCTGGCTCTGCGAATTCGCAAATGTTTGCATCACATACCTTTTAACGCCGGTGAAGGTGCCCATATAGCTAGGTTCCATTTTTCGCGACAGGGCTTGTTGGACTTGTGCCATAGTAAGTCCGGAATAAACCGGAACAACCGGCTGCTCCTCCGTAAACAAGATCCAATCCCTGTCTTTCTGCGGCAGATCACGCCAGGGTATGTCCACGTTGTAACCAAGTGTCATCAATATTTCCCGCAGGTTCTGCCCCTGCCAGGCGGTGGGCCAAGCTGCGATGGCTTTCTCCCTGATCGAGCGTGAATCATCGGGCACCATCGAATGCTCTGTCACTTCATAGACAACCCCCAGGCCGTGGCATTCCGGACAGGCGCCTTCCGGGGTATTTGGTGAAAACGATTCTGCATATACGATCGACTGACCCGCAGGATAGTCTCCCGCCCTCGAATACAGCATCCTGATCAGATTTGAGATCGTTGTGACGCTGCCCACCGAAGAGCGCGTGCTTGTGGCTCCCCGCTGCTGCTGCAGAGCGATAGCCGGAGGAAGACCATCTATACTGTCGACCTGAGGAATAGACATTTGATTAAAAAGCCGTCTTGCGTACGGAGAGACTGACTCCAGGTAACGACGTTGCGCTTCGGCATACAACGTCCCGAAAGCAAGTGATGATTTACCAGAACCCGAGACACCGGTAAATACTACCAGTGCACCTCTGGGAACTTCCAGATCGACATTCTTAAGATTATTCTCTTTGGCTCCTCGTACTTTAACGAAGTCAGAAGCAGGTAGCGATGGTGATTCTTTTGACATTAGATCTGGGATAAAAATTCACCATAAAAAATAGTCCCAGAGCTTTGGCAATAGTTTTCTGGAAGTTCGTGTTAAGCAAATCTCGTAACTTTATTTGATCCCTCGCAATCAAATCTTAAAGTCGTGAAGGTTGGGCGCAAATTGAAGAATGTGAAAGACCTGAAAAAATTTAGCATAAAGGCGGGAACGAAGTATGGGAATGAGAACCAACTTAAATTGAAAACGGTCATAATGGTTATTGGAATCATACCAATCACCGAGATTGCCCAACGCAATACTTGATAACCGCGAATATCTACCCTACTAATTTCAAATCTCCCGGTACCATTTTCTTCCGCCATATCTTACTTCATGCCAAAATTTTCCGCTCAGGTATTGGGTAATCCTGACCAAACCCCTGGCGTTGCACTCCCCAAGGTAAAGAGAATCCAAGGAATCGGCTCGTTTTGGGATACCTTTTATAAGTCCAAACAACGGAACTTAAATCACTGATAGACAGAAATCAATCACCAAAATTGCCTCCTACCCCTGTTGACATCCTAGGACAATCCGTAAAATATCATAGGCTTGCCAATTCCGACCGGCACCGGTTAGCATTAAAATTTAATGGTGGAAAAAAACAGAAGTTTTGTTAGAAAAATAAACTTTTTGGTATATTTTTGTCAAAATAAATTCTTGCCAAGACATGCTTACCAAAGCGGAAAGGACCAAACAATTCATATTAGAAACAGCAGCACCCCTTTACAATGAAAAAGGCATATCAGGTGTAAATATAGATGACGTGCTGGCAGCGACCCGGTTGACGAAGGGTTGTCTATACGGGCATTTTGAAAACAAGGAAGACCTTTCCGGACAAGTAGTTGATTTGTTATTGAAGAAAATATCTGACAAAATCCACTTGGCAGTAGCGGAAAAGAAAACGTCAAAAGGAAAAATTTTCGCGTTTCTGGACTTCTATAAAGACCCAATTGACACGTATATTTCAGGCGGTTGCCCAATTTTCAATACTGCGGTGGATGCAGACGACAATTACCCGCTTATCAAAAAGAAGATAGCTGGCGTGTTCCGGGCCGGCCAGCAGGATCTTATAAATGTACTTACCGAAGGAATCAGTAACGGAGAATTCTCTTCGAATCTCGATGCCCCGGTGTTTGCTTTTAAATTAATGGCATCCATAGAAGGTGGTATCGTTATGTGCAGAACGATGGATACTGCAAAGCCGATGCAGTCACTAATTAAAAGCCTGAAGGCCGAACTGGAACAATACGAAATCTAATTTTTTTGACACAAAATAGACCAAAAAGTATATTTATACCGAGCGTTAGATGAGAAATTCGTTGGCAGCTCGCACCCACAATCTCAAACTTTTAGTACGATGAATCTGAACAACAAAACAATCCTGATAACCGGCGGTGCATCAGGTATAGGTCTGGAAGCGGCAAAGCAGTTTTTGGACCTCGGGGCCAGGGTGATTATTACGGGCAGAAGCCAGCAGAAACTGGATACAGCAAAAAAATTGTATCCGAAACTAATTGCCATCCGAAGCGATGTGGGCAATGCCGCAGATTCCGCACTTCTCCTCGACAGGGTTAAAGAGCTGGGTGGTATTGATATCCTCTACAATAATGCAGCTGTTCTTGTCCCACCCTCAAATCTGGGGATCGCAAACGACAAGCATGCAGAAGGTGCAGCCTACGAAATGGAAGTTAATTACCTGGGTGTCATAAGGCTGAATAATCTCTTTATAGATATGCTGCAATCGAGAAAAGAAGCTGCGATTATAAATACAACATCGATATTGAGCGAAGCACCTTCCTTAATTGAGGCGACTTATTCGTCGTCCAAAACTGCGCTGGCCTTTTACACGACATCGCTTCGCGAGCACTTGAAGATTATCGGGAGCAACATAAAAATATTTGAACTTATCCCGCCGCTAGTCGCAACGGAGATGACAGCAGACAGAAACGACAAAAAAATATCTGCGGAAGAAATGGTCAAAGGCCTCATCGAAGGTTTACGAAAAGAGCACCGAACCATCCGCGTGGGCGACGCAAAAATCTTCAATCTAGTTAACAGGCTGTTCCCGAAAATTGGTTTTGGGATACTTAATCCGAAGAAAAGCCACCAGCTTTTGAGAAATTAAAGGTCTTACGTAAGACGATTCAAAGAACTTAGTCTCCTGAAAAAACAGAAAAAAACATGAAAGCATTTCAAATCAGAAAATACGATAAAAAAGCAGCGCTTCTACTTGCGGAGGTACCCAGGCCATCTGTGAAAGACAATGAAGTTTTGGTAGAGGTACACGCCAGTGGCTTGAACCTTCTGGACTCGAAGATCAAGTCGGGTGAGCTTAAAACGATACTACCTTACCAGTTTCCATTAATCCTTGGGCATGATGCCGCCGGGACGGTGATCCAGGTTGGTAAAAATGTAAAACACTTCAAAGTCGGTGACCCCGTTTATGCACGTCCGGCCGATTTTCACATCGGAACATTTGCCGAATACATTGCCATCAATGAAAACGACCTGGCTTTAAAACCAAAGAACATTTCAATGGAAGAAGCGGCATCTATCCCACTCGTCGCTTTAACCGCCTGGCAGGCACTGGTTGAAATCGGCAATGTACAGAAAGGTCAGAAAGTCTTTATCCAGGCAGGATCCGGAGGTGTCGGCACGATTGCTATTCAGCTGGCTAAATACCTGGGAGCAACTGTGGCGACAACAGCCAGTGAAAAAAGCTTTGACATACTAAAAAGTCTTGGTGCGGATGTACTGATCGATTATAAGAAACAGGATTTTGAAAATGTATTGCAAGATTATGATCTTGTGCTTAACAGCCAGGACACGGCTACACTTAAAAAATCGCTCCATGTACTCAAACCGGGAGGCAAGCTAATTTCAATATCCGGGCCGCCAACACCTGATTTTGCAAGAGCGATCGGTGCTCCCTGGTACATAAAAATGATTCTCTCCCTAACCAGTTCAAGCGTACGGAAAAAAGCGGAAAAACTCGGTGTACAGTATTCGTTCTTGTTCATGAGCGCAAATGGTAAACAGCTGCACGAGATAACAAAACTGATCGAATCGGGAGATATCAAACCTGTTGTGGACAAGGTCTTTCCGTTCGCCCAAACCAATGAGGCACTTTCCTATGTAGAGAGCGGACGGGCGAAAGGGAAAATTGTGGTTAAGGTCAGGTAGAGGCGTGGCGATACCGCGCGGAACGTTACCCAGCCCTGCTCAACCGAAATGGTGTCATTGAAAGATAAGGTATATGTTTCCCGGCATCTTCACACTCCCAATCCGTATGAATTCAAAATCCATTTCAAAACCTTATCCCGCTCCTTCTCGGTTTCGAACCGCCACCGGCCTATCTCGACCAGTCCTCCCGCGCTTGCATTCGTTGGCAAGCGCTCGAAGATAATTTCAAAGCCGCTTGCATTGTCTTTGTTGATACTATCGATAAAATCCAGGTTTATCGCGCGCTGCTGTTTTTCGTTGTGTATGAAGGTTGGCATAGCTGAATAGTTTGAGTTTGTAATAGTTACCCAACATACCCCAATCCCCACATACATCCAAGCGATTGTCATGGAAGGAAGTTTATCCGGGATGAACCGTTCAAATCCATGATGGTATTAACCCAAAAAATTCACCAGTAACAACGGCGATTCCTGGTATTTAATTCGACCTGGCTGTTATCGGTCAATATCGCAACGCCGTTTTTTCACCGGTTTATGCTAAAAACCCTGGCCGCGACACAAGCTAGAGCCAGGTCGGTATCCGTAAAGTTGAGTAGCTGTTTCACTGCGTCTACCACTCTATCCGGTTCCGGGAAAGGTATTTCCTCATGATAAAGGCGGTCGGCGACGTGCCGGATAATGGGGTTTTTACTTCGTAGTTCACGAGTCACCGAGAAAGGAAGCAATACGTAAGGAGATTTCCAGGGCGTGTGCTGGGGATTGGTTTGGGCATACAACACGACGGCCGGCGTCTGTATTGCCGCCGCAATGTGGATTGTCGCCGTATTGACCGACACGACACAAGCTGCTCTTCCAGCGTTCGGCTGGGTATTCCCGTTTCGCTTCCGATACACCCGGATGCAAGATAATGAATGCGCTGCCTACGGGAGGTATTGCTGGAAGAGCAATGCCGTGCGACGGATCGCACGGCGCCCGGTACTTCACTTTAACAGCCCGTCGACCAGCGCTTGCCATTGAATTTCGGAAAACACTTTTTCACCAAACAGCCCTGTGATGGCATTTCTAACCTTGTCGATCAACGAGTCTGATTCGGTGTTAGGATTGATATTGCGGTCGTAAATGGCCGCTGTTACGAGCGTGTCCTCCCGTGTAATAGTGAATGTGCTGGTCGAATTTTCGTCGTAGAAATGGGTAGGCTTATCCTCCCCCGACCCGGGCGCTGCAATCGGGCGTACCCGCAGCGCTGTGCTTTGTACCTCTGTAGAATTAACCCTTTTGATTTCCTCAATTTTCACCCAGTCGTACCCCTCGCCCGATTTTGAGCCGGGACCGGGGATATCGATTTTAATCAGTAATCCCTGCTGCGCCATATCGTCGACAGGGTTCCCGGCAGAATCGGCCAAGATGAAGCGGGCAAGTGCCTCTGCGGCCTGATCATGCCATTGATTGACGTTGAGCAACCTTCCTTCGGCTTGAAAAAAGAAGGCCTTCGCTGTGGTAATATCATCAAAATCGCGGCTTCCCTCGGCTGTTACCGATTCGCCGTGATGCTGTCCGGGTACAGTGCCCGTATAATTTTTGTCCTCCATGATTGTGTACGATTAAAGTCGATTGGCATTGAAATTTAAAAGACGTAACAACAGCCAGGCAGCGTCGCCATTCGAAAACATGCGCGTCAAAACAAATAAACATGCCAGACCACATCTGCCGCGAAATTTTAACCGAGCGCATTTGTGGAAAAACCTCAACTAGGCGCGTGTTTTGATGCTGGTTCGGTTTTTTCGTGTCAATAGCTCATCACAAGCAGCCTGCAAGGCTGCTGATATATTTCTTCATCCAAACCATAAACATCTATGAAACCAGAGATCAGAAACATGCTGGGAGGGATCACAGGGGCTGTCGTGCTTAACCTGGTCCATGAAGTGGCCAAACGCGTTTCCCATAAAGCCCCGCGGGTTGACCTGCTCGGGGAAGAGGCCGTTACCAAAACCGTCGAGGCGATGGGCCTGGAAGCCCCCACCGGCGAGGTCCTGACCGCCTCCACATTTGTGGCCGACCTTGCCAGTAATGCGGGTTATTATGCCATGATCGGTAAAGGTGATGACGACACCATCCTGCTCCGCGGCGCTGGGTATGGCCTTATTGCCGGACTGGGCGCAATAGGTCTTGCCAAACCGCTGGGTCTCAATGAAAGCACGGTCGCCAGAACCGGTGAAACCAAGTTGCTCACAGTAACCTTCTATCTGCTGGGCGGGCTGGCGGCGGCGCTGGCGATGAAGAGCCTTCGGTAAGGAACACCATCGCGCATTGCCATTGGGGCAATTTCATTGAGGCAGTCCCATTGCAATATGGCGGCCCATCAGATGAATAAGCAGCAAAAACCTTTTCGCCAGGTTTCGTAGCAAAAAACTGGTGAAAAGGCGGTGCGCTCCACTAATCGCTTAGCGGAAATAATTACAAATAGCACATAGAACAACCTAGGAGAAATTGGGGAGCGAGAGTATTTCTTTCCGCGAACGCTGCCGCGAAAAATACACACATCCTAATGCGATCACAGCCACACTGCTCACCAATGCCCAAACGGAGCCCTGCTTTTTCGGGACCATGGGTAGCGACACTACACCATCGCGGTTGGTCACTGCCGGTTCGGCTACATACCGGCCGTAGCGCGGCACAGCGCGGTCAGCAAAATTGAGGGCCAGGTCCATCAGTTGCTGGCGCATTTCCCGCCCCTCCATCGGTTTCCCATGCCCTGTGGCGACGATTTCAGGAGAAAGGTCGGCAAGTGCATTGACCGATTTATCGGCCTGATACCAGTTGTAAGTGAAATATTTAGACGGCCCGGAAATCACCGTTCGTTTTTGATTTTGAGTTTCTGGCGTTAAAAATTATGCCGTCCGCCTTCCCTGGCATGGATTTGTTTGCCTTTTAATATCTACGATTTCTATTAGCCATTAGCAGACAAAATGAAGACTATTTATCTTGCCGATGACGACGAAGACGACCGCATGCTGATCCGTCTTGCGGTGCAGGAGGTCATCGCCCCGGTGCGGATCGTCGAGCTGGACTCGGGCGACGACCTCATCAAACTTATCGGGAATCAAGGCATATCGGATGACCCCACGGTGATCATCATGGACATGAACATGCCCCGATTGAGTGGGCTCGAAACGCTCGGCATCCTGAAACTGAGCAATGCTTCCCGCCATATTCCGGTCGTTATGCTATCGACAACTTCAAACCGCGCGCTGGTGCGCGATGCTTATGAGCGCGGGGTCAACGCGTTTCTTGAAAAACCGGTGCACGAAGCGGATTTTGTGAAGCTGGCTAAGGCGGTCGATACCTGTTTTATGAATGCGAGCCACGTCACCGATAAAACGCCTGCCCACGCTGGATTTGCTGGTGAATATCCATCAGCTCCTGGTGGGTAAAATTTGCCGACATTTTCTCTACTGCCCATGACACGACCGGCGAGGAGATGCACGGAAAACAACACACATTCTAACAATTACCATGAGCAAAAAAGAAATTTACCTTGTCGAAGATTCAAGCGACTTTCGCCAACTCCTAAGGGGGATTTTCACCAAATTCCTGCCTGAATACCACGTCAGATTTTTCCAAGGTGGCCAGGAACTTTACCAGTATATGGTATTCCAATCGGCCGAGCAGTTCCAGGGCCGACGCCCCGCACTGATTATTCTCGACCTGCAATTGCCTAATATCAATGGGGTTGAACTCCTGAAACTCATCCGGCAGACGCCGGGTAATAGCGAAACAGAGTGGAAAACGATCCCGGCTGTGATCCTCAGCGGCAGCACCAGTCAGGACGACATCAACCATTGTTACCAGGCCGGAGCCAATTCATATTTTGTTAAACCCATTGATTTTGAAGAGCTTCAAACCTTGCTGAAAACGCTGTGCCGCTACTGGATCGACTATAACCGTCTTGCTAAGGCTGGTGTTCCCAAGCAGATCCTGCGTTAATTATGTAAGCTTCGGTTCATTTGTTCGGGGTCTGTACAAAAAAATCCACAGTGCCCAAAACGGCACTATGCAGCCTATACCAACAACCTTGCCGCTTCTTACTCCTCAATTCCTTCTCCCGCGGGTGCCTGATCTGCAAAGTCCTGCAATACTACTTCCCGGTCGGCCAGGTCACGCCGCATTGTCTCGTCGACTACGAAGCTTATTTTATTTCCAAACAGGCGCTCTCCCGTGTAGAAACGGCTGTCCTGGTAAACATTCTGATCCGAAGGCAGATAGCCGTACGCCAGGTTGTAGCGCTCTATAAATGAAACGAGCGCATGGAACATTCGCTCCCACCAGGCAATGTCCTCTTGGGTACTTCCCATTCCGGGGACGTGTGTACCCGTATATTTTTGCTTGGTAATGTGAACCCGGTACACATAGAGCCGGCCCGACTCTATGTGAAGCATTTTAAAGCGTCCCGAAAAACCTGCGGGCACGCCGTCCAATGCAACTTTCGTTGAAAAAACCAAAGTTTTAATCGTCTCTGACATCGCATTATTGTGGTAGTTGGTGAGGTTGTGCAACAACGCCGCCCTCTGAAACCGATGCGACAGCAACTTGTATACCAGTCTTAAATGCGCTGGAACATGTTTTGCTGAAATGCTCCGATTTTAAACCATGTAACTATGAAAGAGCAAACAAACTCAGAACCTAAATTCAAGACAAAAACCTCGACTACCGCTGAACCGGCCCTATATGAATTATTTCTGGACTGCCTCCGCGATATTTACTGGGCTGAAAACCACCTGGTGAAAACCCTACCCAAAATGAGCCAGGCCGCCAGCTCGAAACAGCTGGTGGGTGCGATTGAACAGCACCTTGCCGAAACAGTGGGACACGTGTCGCGTATTGAGCAGATTTTCGGGCTTTTGGAACAGAAAACCATTGCCAAAAAATGCGACGCGATGGAAGGGCTTACCAAAGAAGGGGAAGGGGTGATCGAAGGTACCGATGCCGGTACTGCCACGCGGGATGTGGGCATAATCCTTTCATCACAAAAAGTCGAGCATTATGAAATTGCCTCCTACCTGGGCCTGATACAGCTCGCAACCACCCTCGGATTAGAAGAAGTGGCTGATATCCTGGCACAAACCCTTGCAGAAGAGCAGGCTAGCGACGAGCTGCTGGCTTCGATCGCGGAAAATGACATTGCATACCAGGCTTCGCAGGAAGCTTAATTTAACCATCAACAACTATGGCGAAAAGAAAAGCGCAACAAAATCCGGAAGTTGACCAGCCGGAAAACGACAAGGTCAGGAGCCTTGCCCAGCATATGGAAGATTCCACAGGCGAGCTGATGAATACCAATACGGGCGTCCGTGTCAACGACGACCAGAATTCCCTTAAAGCAGGCGATCGTGGCGCTTCCCTGCTCGAAGATTTCATTCTCCGCGAAAAAATAACCCATTTCGACCACGAGCGGATACCCGAGCGGGTAGTACACGCACGTGGCTCGGGCGCGCACGGGGTTTTCAAACTCTATGAACCGCTCGCGCAATATACCAAAGCGCAATTTCTCAACGATGCCTCCATCGAAACACCGGTTTTTGTCCGGTTTTCAACCGTTGCGGGGTCGAGGGGCTCTACTGACCTCGCCCGCGATGTGCGGGGGTTCGCTGTTAAATTTTATACACAGGAAGGCAATTTCGACCTCGTCGGGAACAATATGCCAGTGTTCTTCATCCAGGATGCCATCAAGTTCCCCGACCTTGTACATGCCGTAAAGCCCGAACCCGACAACGAGATCCCGCAGGCCGCCTCCGCGCACGACACTTTCTGGGATTTCATATCGGTTATGCCCGAGTCGGCTCACATGATCATGTGGTTAATGAGTGACCGAGCCATTCCGCGCAGCTACCGCATGATGGAGGGTTTCGGTGTTCACACATTCAGGCTCGTTAATGCGGAGGGGGTGAGTCATTTTGTAAAATTCCATTGGAAACCGTTACTGGGAGTCCACTCAGTGGCATGGGACGAGGCTCAGAATATTTCGGGTAAAGACCCCGACTTCCACCGCCGCGACCTTTGGGACGCGATCGAGAGTGGTAACTTTCCTGAATGGGAGCTGGGCTTGCAGATTGTGCCGGAAGAAGATGAATTCAAATTTGAATTCGATCTGCTTGATCCCACGAAAATCATCCCCGAAGAGCTCGTACCGGTTGTCAGGATCGGAAAAATGACGCTCAACCGCAATCCCGAGAACTTCTTCGCCGAAACCGAACAGTCGGCCTTCCATATCGGACATGTGGTACCGGGTATCGATTTTACCAATGACCCATTGCTGCAAGGCAGGCTGTTTTCCTACACCGATACCCAACTGATCCGCCTCGGTGGGCCCAACTTTCAGGAAATCCCTATTAACCGGCCTATTGTTCCCGTTCACAACAACCAGCGCGACGGCTATATGCGCCAGACGATCAACCGCGGCAAGGTCAGCTACGGGCCCAACTCCCTGGGTGATAACTATCCGTTGCAGGCCAAAGCGTCGGAAGGCGGGTTTACTTCCTACCCCGAAAGGATCGATGCGAGGAAAATAAGGGCACGGAGCAAAAGCTTCCTGGATCATTTCAGTCAGGCAAAACTGTTCTTCAACAGCCAGTCTGACCCGGAAAAGAACCATATAATTGAAGCATTCAGCTTTGAATTAGGTAAAGTGCAGTCTAACGATGTACGCCGCCGGATGCTCGGTATTCTTTCAATGGTTGACAAAAGCCTGGCAGCGGCAGTAGCATTTGCACTTCGGCTTTCCGTTCCCGAAGATCCAGAGCTGCCTATGAACCGCAGCATTCCCGCCGACGCCGACCCGGCCGATTACGACCCTATTATTGTCGAAGGCTCGCTCACTGCCTCATCCGCGTTGAGTATGGCTAACAGCCCGAAAGACAGCATTAAAACACGGAAAATAGCATTTCTGGCGGCTGATGGCGTGGATAGCAATTCCCTTAATTCAGTAAAAACGGCCTTGGAAGCAGAAGGCGCTATTGTGGAAGTGATCGCGCCAAGGCTGAATTACATCTTGTCCACAACCGATGAGGAAATCCATGTGCACCACAGCTTCCTCACGGCCGCGTCCGTGCTTTATGACGCAGTGTATGTGCCGGGAGGCACCAATAGTGTGGCAACCGTAGAGGCCGATGCGGACGCCGTCCATTTCCTGAACGAGGCATTCAAGCATTGCAAGGCCATTGCGGCGGATGCCGGCGCAATGCAGGTAATCGAATCGACCTACTTCGCCAGAAAAATTCCGGCGGATTTCTCGGACGATTCGGTGCTGTTGGACGGCATCGTCATCAGCGATGATACGGCCAAACTCGCAAAGCAATTTATCACCGCTATTGCTCAACACAGGTTCTGGGAGCGGGAGAAACCCAGAAAAATCCCTGCATAAAGGAGCTTGGAATCAAATCAGTTTGCCGTCGGTTTGAACCGACGGCATTTTTTTATGCAAGTAAGGTGATGGCTTCCTGGTTGCCTTGTTGCATCGCCAGGTCGAATGCGGATTGGCCCCTGACATCCAGAACACCGGCATCCGCGCCGCTTTCGAGAAGCAATTTCACCAATTCATTACGGCCAAACATCGTAGCGAACATCAGTGCCGTGCCGCCGTTACCGTGCTGGCTGTTCAGGTTTGCGCCATGGCGGATCAACAGGGACGCCACGTCCGGAAGTCCTTTGAATGCGGCGCCCATCAATGCGGTGTTTCCGCCATTATCTCCCGCGTTCACATCCGCACCCGATTCCAGCAGGAGCTCCGCGGCTTCCGGGCGGTTGTTATAACATGCTATCAGTAATGGCGTAAAGCCCTTTTCATCCCGCACATTTACGTCGACACCCCGGCTAAGCAGCTCACGGATCACTTCCAGGTTCCCTACCCGCGCCGCATGTATCAATACATTTGTGTAGTCTTCCATTATCAACTGGTTTTGGTTTCAATGCGCTTGCTACGGATCTAAATCTATACCAGGGATGAAGTCAGGATATTTCGAAGCGCGGGCTCTGCCGTTTTTTCGCTGGATGGGGGCGTAAATTCCACAAGCATTTTCAGGATAAGGGAAATGAACGGGAAACAGAAAAAGCAAGCCTCCCGTAAGATTGTCAATGTTCCGAAACCATTTTCAACCCGGCGATGGAGAGGATTAATGAGGAAATAAAAAATATCCGCCAGAAGCTGACCGGATCTTTAAATACCAATATACCCACAAGCACAGTTCCCACGGCGCCGATACCCGTCCAAACCGCATAAGCAGTACCGATCGGAAGCGTTTGGGTCGCTTTGAGCAGCAACGCCATGCTCACAGTCATGGAAATGAGAAATCCTGTAAACCATAAATACATTTCGTTTCCGCTTGTTTCACGGACTTTTCCTAAACAAGAGGCGAATACGACCTCGAACAGGCCTGCAACGATCAAAATAATCCAGTTCATAACACTTTGTTTTTTTAACAAAGGTCCCGCTCCGGATCGACAAAAAATTTTACAAATGATAAAAAACAAACCTTTACCTGATATCCGCACGGATCCGGCTAAGGCTGACCTGCGTGATCCCCAGGAAGGAGGCGATATGGCACAATTGCACGCGGTGAAGCAAATCGGGGGTGGCCGACATTAAATCGAGATACCTTTCCTGTGCTGTTTTGAACTGCATGGAAATGAGCCGCTCCTCGGTTTTGATCAGCTCCTGCCCTATCAGCTTGCGGCCCCAGTTGGCAATGTGAATATCGTTCGCGAAAAGTTCTTCCAGGTCCTGCGCTCTCATCTGGTAGAGCTCGCAGGCTTCCAGCGTTTCGATGTGCTCGTAACCCGGCTGTCCCGAAACGTAGCTTTTCATCGAAACCACCACATCGCCTTCTTTTCCAAACCAGAACGTGACATCGCCACGGTCCGCGTCCGAGTATGCGCGAACAATGCCGCTGCGGATGAAATAGAGCATCTTTTCGACCCTGCCTGTGCGCATGAGCATATGACCTTTGGGATACCGGACTTCGGAGATGCGTGCTTTCAAAGCCTCTCTCGACTGCGGCGGCAGCGGGTGGAAGTGTTCCAGGATTTCATCTAATTCCATCGCGCATCATATTGATAGTTTCGCGACAGCTTCCTCTACCGAAGACAAAAAGTTAATTTGCCTTCCTTTATTGCTTTCAAAAATGAAATCGCGGAGGCTTTTGCTTTCATAGCGGGCAAAATCCCCTACAATGGCGAGCCGGACGCGGTATGTGGCAAATTTTTGTAAAATTTCGCCTGCCATACCGGTTTTGAGATCGAAGAAGTCCGGCGTGATGTTGGGTTCGTGCAGGATCATCTCACCGTAGCCCTGGTAATACAAGTCTACCATTAGTTGCAGGCTGTCGTCGGGTGTGCGGATGAGAACTTTTTCAGAAGTGACCTCTGCAATCGTAGTTCCGTTCTGTTGATGGAGTTGAATATTCATAACAAAAATATAGCCATACGGTTTATACGTGGCGGTGTGCTAAGATAGTCAAAAAGCACTCCGTGAGGCATATTTAGCAATTGAACTTTTTCTACATTGAAAAATATTTATTCTATTCTTCGTTTTGTCTTAAAGCGATGAATAATACAAGTAGCGCTTACAATCAGCATTGGCTCGCTGCTCTGTATCTGATGCACCGAAGGCATTATTACCATGCAATCGGCCATTAATTGCGGCCTCAATCTCAGGACAACCCACAGCCCCAAATCCACACCGCGGGGGCTTCGCGACAACCTCTCCGATACATTAAAACTATTTTTACAAACTGGACCGAATAGTATTTTTACGGCACTGGCCGGGCTAATTTGCAAAACAAATCAGCGGTTGTTTAGCACGAAATTTATCATTAATATTCGAATTACACCCCCCGCTAATAATGATTCATGACCCTCGAAGATGCAAACCTGCAAGCAATTTCAAATGACCGTATTCCGCTTTGCCGTACGGGCACGGGACCGCTGAAAGCAAACCAGGCAGGGCTGGCCGAGCAGGTGCAGGAGTTTTTCCGGGGACTATTCAACAAATCTGAATGGCCTGCCCGCTGGTACTGCGGTTCCTGGTCGGATTTTCATGGCTGGCTTTACATTATCTCGGACATTCTCATCTGGACAGCCTATTTCCTGATACCCATTTTCCTTATCCGGTTCATTCAGAGCCGAAAAGATTTCCCTTTCCCAAAAACGATCTGGCTTTTCGTCGCATTCATCCTCTTGTGCGGCACCACGCATTTGATCGACGCACTCATATTCTGGCTGCCCGTGTACCGTGTCAGCGCGTTGGTCAGGTTCGGCACGGCCATCATATCGCTGATAACCGTTTATTATTTATTCAAAATATTTCCCAATGTGCTGTTACTAAGGTCTGTGTCTGATCTGCAACGGGAAATAGACGAGCGGACTTCGGTGGAAGAAAAGATGGCACAGAAGAATAGTCAACTGCAAAGTTTTACCCACATTTTGTCCCATAATCTGCGCAACCATTCAAGCAATATTGCGCTGCTCGCGGATTTTGTCGATGAATCCACGCTTACCAAAGACAATGAGGAGCTGTTCCAGAAGATCAAAACCGTGTCGAAACACCTGAATGGAACGCTCGACGATCTTTCGCAGGTGATCAAAATCCGCGATAACCATCTGGAAGGCGAGCTATTGAATATCAGAGAGGTTACCCAGCAGGTGCTGGGTGTGCTCGACGAGAGCCTTCACGCGAGTCAGGCGCAGGTCGAGATCGACTTTCAGGAAACGGAGATTACATTCCCGCACATTTACCTGGAAAGCATTCTGATGAACCTGATATCCAACGGTATTAAATACAAGAAAGATGGTGAGCACCCGGTAATCAAACTTCGGTTCTACCGCAATGAAATGGGTTTTAAAACACTGGAATATAGCGATGAGGGTAAGGGTATTGACCTGACCCTGCATGCCGACAAGGTTTTCGGCTTATACAAAACTTTCCATAAACACGAAGATGCTCATGGAGTTGGCTTGTTTTTAATTAAAAATCAAATAGAAGCCCAGGGCGGAGACATTCAGGTTTTCAGTGAGGTCGACGCGGGAATTACATTTAAAATTACTTTCAACGAAAATGCTTGAAATCCTCTGCGTAATTGATGACGACAAAATCTTCACTTACCTGCTAAAACGAATTATTGAAAAAGCCAAAATAGCCCGGGAGATCATTTTTTTCGAGAATGGCCGTGATGCCCTCGATTACATTTCCCTCAACCGCGAAAACACGCTGAAACTCCCGCAATTGATATTGCTCGACATTAATATGCCTATTCTCGACGGTTGGCAATTTCTGAACGAATATGGAAAACTGAAACCGGACGTGCCTCAGCCAATATCGATTTGCATGATGAGTTCTTCGGTCGAGGTGGACGATTACAACCGGGCGATGGGTTCGGGACATGTGATGGATTACCTGCAAAAGCCTGTCCAGATACCTTCGCTGAAACAAGTTACCGATCGCGTACTGTTATTCCTTGGCCCGAAATAGCGGCAGACTTGCTACTTTTGCCTTATTACTAAAAATCAACCGAACTGCCATTCCGTATCCTTATAGCGCCGCTGGACTGGGGACTGGGACATGCCACGCGCTGCATCCCTGTCATCAGGTACCTTATTGACGAAGGATGCGAGGTCACCATTGCCGCTTCGGGTGCTACGGCGGCATTATTGCAAAGCAATTTTCCCGATCTGCCGCAGTTGCCCCTTGCCGGTTACAACATCACGTACAGTCGTAGCGGCGGCACTTTCGTTGCGAAAATATTAGCTCAAATCCCCAAAATCCTGGGAGCGATCGGGCGCGAGCGCCGGTGGCTTCGCGAAATGCAAGCCAGGCACCGGTTCGATCTGGTCATCTCCGACAACCGGTACGGATTGAAAATAAAAGGGTTGAGATCGATTATCATGACCCATCAGCTGAATATTATTACCGGTTTAGGGATGGGCGCCAACTGGCTGATGCGGAAACTGCATTACCGCATCCTCGAAAAATTCGACGCATGCTGGATCGTTGATGTACAGGAAAACGGCGGACTGGCCGGCAAGCTATCGCACCCGCCTCGCATTCCCTCGAATGCACGTTATATTGGCCTGCTATCGCAATTGCGGTCTTCGGCTACGCCCCCGCCAGTTCAAAATAACAGCATACTGATCTTGCTATCAGGGCCGGAACCCATGCGGGAGATGTTGGAAGAAAAGTTGTTTCGGCAAGCCGCGTCTGCCACCGATTACCATTTTCACATCGTGGCCGGCAACCCCTCGGGCGCGGCACGAACCAGGCTGCCTGCGCACATTACGTACGTTACGCACGCCAACGCGGAGGAACTTGCGACAACACTCGCTGACGCCCAACTTGTCATTTGCCGAAGCGGTTATTCCACGTTGATGGATCTGGCGATGCTCGGAAAAAAGGCATTGCTGATCCCTACGCCCGGGCAGTCGGAGCAGGAATATCTGGCTCGGCATTTACAGTCGCAGGGAATCGCTTTGAGCAGGCAGCAAGCCGCTCTCGATCTAAAACAGGATATTCCGGAAGCATTGGGTTACAATGGTTTCAGACTGCAAGGCTATCAGAGCCAACCCAATGAGCTGCGAGAGGCGATCGATAGCATGCTCAGGCAGCCGGGACACCAGTCGGCCTAATGCCCCGGCTTTCTGTTAACGGGTACCAGCCACTGCAGAACCGGCTCTGTGCGCCCGCATTACGTGCAGCATTTGCAATATCACCGATAATATGATCAGGGCCAGGCCGAGGTAAAACGACCAGCGGAGTTCCTTGTTCTCATGATAGATGAGTATGGCCAGTATAATCGTGTAAACGGGTTCCAGGTTCAGGCTAAGGTTGACTGTGAATGCCGAAATGCGGCGCAGCACCTGGGTTTGCAACATATACAACACCACCGTGCAGAAAAAAGCCAGCAATAGCAGGTAACCCAGGTCCGACCAAGAAGGTATGAGTGTTTCGACCGGAAAAAAATAGCCATACAGCGGCATTAGCGGAGTCAGCGCAATGCCTCCGCCGAGCATCGCATACATGGTGGCAGTCTCGCTTTTGAAAGAATGCGCCAGCCGCTCGTTGGAGATCATATAGAGTGATCCGAGCGCCGAAGAAATCACGCCGAGTGTGATACCGATGCGGTACCGGGCATCGAAACTAAAAATCAAAGCAATGCCCAGAAGCGTGAGCAGGCTAAGCAGCAACTCGGAAAGCACGAAGGCCCTACGGTTGATCAGCGGCGAAAAAATAGCCGTGAAAAAACCAGCCAGCGAGAAGCAAACCACACCTACCGAAATATTGGAATACTTGATACTACCGTAAAAGAAGATCCAGTGCATTCCGAGAAAAAGCCCCGTCAATGAAATGCGGGCAAAGTCGCGGAATGCTATGCGTTCGAGTTTTTTGGTTGCGGCGAGGATCAGCAGCATCAGAATTCCCGCGAGCCAAATGCGGTACCACGACAGCAGGCCTTCATTGACGGTGATCAGTTTTCCGAAAATACCGGTAAATCCGGCGAGCACGATGGCTATATGCAGCTTGATGAAAGCTTGTTTCATTGTAATGTTTGTTCAAAAGGTATAAAATGGACATCGGACGCTGCGAAAACAGCGCAAACCGGTTAAGCGTAACCCACAACGGGGTTAAGGCTCAACAACCCTCATGAACAATGGTAATAGCAACATTGCCTCCCGAAGAAACGGGAAGTACCAAAATAGATTCCGGTCATTAAGCCGTTCAGGCTACCGGAGGAGGCGAAATGCAGAAAAGAAGTCTGTTCTCGGACATAATATCTGGAATTATCCTGCAAAAATAGGGCAATTTAAATGAAGACCAACCCCGAGCTTCATTTTCCTTTTCAACCGGGAAATATTGTACGATATTCTCATTTTTTTACACTTATTTTACCATTCAGGAAAATTCACCAAATCACTTATGAAAAGACAATTACAACTATCAATCGCATTGTTATTGGCACTTTGCGTTGCTCAACGTACATTTTCACAAGGCTGCGTGGCCATTCGTGGCACGGGTAACGCCTGCATGATCGCCCATGCCGACAGCAACGACCACGCACAATGGGTAGTCACGACGAGCGGACGCTATTTCAAGTCGTTCCGCCATTTTTCAGGTAAAACTGAGAATAAGGAGCGCCTCGTACAGCACACCGAGGTGATTAACCACACGGCTTCGATCGACATTAACATCATGCGCGTTCTCAACGATCGCTGGTCATTAATGGTCGACCTCCCGATCATTTCAAATGCGCGTTCGTCGCTCTACGAGCACGGCCTGGTCGCTGGTACCAATAAATTCAACGAGCGGCACAGCATGCATTCTTTCGGCATCGGCGACCTGCGTATTGCAGCCTACCGCTGGCTTTTAGATCCCAAGAAGAGCACTCGCGGGAATATTCAACTGGGTCTGGGCATTAAATTACCGACCGGGGACTATGACTACCAGGATTATTGGTACAATGTCGGCCCGAATGGTGCGAAAGAGCTTCGTACCGTCGACCAGTCGATTCAGCTCGGCGACGGCGGAACCGGCGTTACAGTGGAATTGAATACATTTTATAACATATTCCACAATTTCGGCGTGTACGGCAATTTCTATTACCTCGTCAACCCACGCGAGCAGAATGGTGTACGTACCTACCGTGAAACCTTGTCGCCCCGCCTGGCCAACGAGGCCATCATGAGCGTTCCCGACCAGTACATGGCACGCGGCGGTTTCAGTTATTCCCTTAACCCGGTGTTGAAAGGCTGGGCTGTTGCGGTGGGAGCGCGTCTGGAAGGTATTCCGGTACACGACCTCGTAGGCGGCAGCGGCGATTTCCGCCGACCTGGCTACGTGTGGGCCGCAGAGCCTGGCATCACTTATTCCGGCGAGAAATTCAGTTTCTTCGCGACGGTACCGGTTGCATTCGTCAGAAACCGCACACAAAGCGTGACCGACAAGGAGTATTCCGACAAATCGGGCACATTTGTACGTGGCGATGCCGCATTTGCAGATTACTCGGTCAATGCGGGCGTTTCGTTTAAATTCTAATTCGTTTTTGAATACAAAATAAAATGGCCAGACCTATGCGATTCGCAGGTCTGGCCATTTTATTTTTAAATACAACCTTTCTTAAAGGCCGCTGATCTGAACGCCCAGCAACTTGTAAAACTCTTTCAGAATTGCCGGGTGGCCCGGCCATGCGGGCGAGGTGACGAGGTTACCATCCACAACGGCCTGATCGGCCGGGATATTCTTCCAAGTACCACCAGCCAGCTCGATGTCCGGCCCTATCGCGACATAGGCCGTCAGTGTACGGCCCTGCAATACCCTCGCGGCGGTCAATATCTGGATTCCATGGCAGATCGCGGCTACCGGTTTGTTTGCTTCAAAGAAATACCGGGTGATTTCGAGCACCCGCTTGTTGAGGCGCGTGTACTCGGGCGCACGGCCGCCCGCGATGTACAATCCGTCGTATTCTGCCGGGTTAATACCTTCAAAATCAGCAGTAATTACGAAACGGTGACCTGGGGTTTCCTTGTACGTCTGATCGCCAACGAAATCATGGACGGCCGTTGGCACGGTGTCGCCTTTCTTGCGGTCAGGCGCCAGGGTATCGACCTCAAATCCAACGGAAAGCAAAGCCTGGTATGGCACCATAGCTTCATAATCTTCGACATAATCCCCTGCCAGCAACAGAATTTTCTTTGACATAACGGTTTAAGTTTAGTGATTTAAGAATTGCTTAAAGCTACGCGAAAAAAGGCCTTCTGGTTCCTGCCAAGAGCCATTTCTCTATTCATATTCTTTGAGCAAAGTCCGGATATCGCGGATGAGCTCGTAGGTCCCTTCGTCGGTGGTGCCGTCGTACATACCGCGGATGTGGCGATCCTTGTCGAGCAGCACGAAATGTCCGCTGTGGAGAAATCCGCCGGGCGATTTGGCATCTTCGGCCGCGGTAATGAGGTAATGCTTTTGTCCAATTTCGTAAATCTTCCCGCGGTCGCCTGTTACAAACTGCCATGTTGCATTGCGCACGCCAAGGTCGTTTGAATAGGTTTTGAGCACTGCGGGCGTGTCGTGTTCCGGGTCAATGGTATGGGATAGAATGCGTACGGTCGGATTGTCCTTCACTTCGTCGTACACTTTGAGCATGTTCTTTTTCATAACGGGACAAATCGTCGGGCAGGTGGTAAAAAAGAAATCGGCGATGTAGATTTTGTCTTTAAAATCCAGCTCGGTTACCGGCCGGTTATCCTGGTTGGTAAACGAAAAGGCGGGGATCGAAGGGTAGCTCTTTTCTCTGATGGATTTTCCCGCAACCGTCCTGGTAATGGTTTCGGGCTCGCCCAGGTAGGGCAGTTTACGGTCTTCGCAGGCAAGCAGCAATGCCGCTGCCAGCAGACCGGCGATCAATCGTCGGGTATGCATGGTAATTGTGATATTAGAATAAAGGAAATAGAATTGAAGGCGCTGCAACAGAGAGCGCATTGAGATTGACCCGGCTCCAAAACCCCGCATTAAGCCGGAATTCGAGCCTGAAAACGTCGCTAATTAGCCCAAAGGTGGATGAAATATCTCCGAAGCAACGGAGGGCGGAAGGAACGGCGAAATATAGCTGAATGTGACCGCCAAATTCGTTCCAAAGTACTCAGGCGATTGGAAAATGAACGGCTTGCCCGTATCCATTACCTGGAAGAGCAGGTTAGCCATATAGCTTTGCTCCGCCCGGCGCTCTTCCTGTTTTTTAGCCTCGACCACCTTTTCGGCAAGGTAGCATTTGCCCTCGCAGACCACGATAGGATTGTCGCGGTTTATGCAGAGGTTGGCAATAATATATTCCTTCCGCAGCTCGTAGTCGAGGTAAACCAAAGGAATAACCCACGCTTTGACAAGCATAAGGAGCACAAAGCCCAGGGTGATCCATTGTTTAACAGAGGCCTTCAAGTGTAAGGAAAGCGATTTTGATACAAACTAACTGCCCGGCAAAGCTAACGCCCAATCACTGAGATAACAAATCCGAGCGTATTCATTCCCCTTCCTCCCCTTCGTTCACCTCATTCCTTCAAAAAAAATTCTCAAAAAAAATCACTTTTATTTTGTACTAATCAGTAAAGTATTATACATTTGTAACATCAAACAAAAAGAGCAATGGCAGGCAGACCCAAAATATATGACGAAACAGCGATCCTCGACAAGGCGGTGGAAGTCTTTTGGGAGAAAGGGTACACCAACGCCACTGCCGACGACCTGCTCCTGGCTATGGGCATCGGCAAAGGAAGTTTCTATTTCGCATTCAAAGGCGGGAAAGAAGAATTGTTCCGGAAGTCGATGGAACGGGTTGTCGAACTGAATTTTAATGCGATCCGCGAGTCGCTGGCGACTTGTGAAAATCCGGTCCAATTCATTAGGGATTTCTTTTTGTCGCTTGCTGGCAACGATTCGCCGGCCGGCAATAAGGGTTGCTACTTTGGTAACGCATTGATACAGGTATCCGCCGACGATTCAGGCTTGAAAATGATTGCAGCAAAGTACCTGCATGTGCTCGAAGAAATATTTACCGAAGCCATTCAGAAAAGCAAGGATCTGGGATTGCTTCAAACAAATGAACCAGCCGGGGCACTCGGTACTTACCTTGTAAATCTTTGGAACGGCCTCAACGTAACGCGCAGAATGGAACCCGACCAGCGAAAACTTGCCGAACTGGTGCGGATGAATCTCAATATCCTTAACTAATTTTTTTGACCAATTTTGTACTATTTAGTACAGTTTATTTAAATCATTTTCAATTTCAAACTCCAAGATCATGAAACGCAAAGCAACAGCAGTATGGAATGGTGACATCAAAACAGGCGCAGGACATATCACAACCGGAAGCACCGTCCTAAACAAAACACAATATTCGTTCAACAGCCGCTTCGCCGACGGCATCGGCACTAATCCTGAGGAGCTGCTTGCCGCGGCTCACGCAGGCTGTTTCACCATGAAACTCGACCTCGACCTGACCCAGGCCGGCTACACCGTCGAATCACTCGAAACGCAATCCGTTGTTACACTGGATAATGGTAAAATCACGAAATCGGAACTGACGCTAGTAGCCAAAGTGCCTAACATTTCGGACGAAGAATTTCAGGTCATCGCCAAAGGTGCCGAAGAAACATGTCCCGTGAGCCAGGCATTTAGTTTTGAAATCGTTTTGACTGCGACTTTGGTGTAGCCCGAAGCGACACAAACGAACGGCATCCTGGCCTCAGTCCGGATGCCGTTCGTTACGTAGCATCAATAGTCAGAACCAATAAAATCCATTTTTTTGTTGCTAGGTGACAACATGCAGCGAATTATGGATATTTTCTTTAAAAGAATGGCTTCGCCGACAGGCACACTGACGCTGATTGCCTCAGACAATGGTCTAAGAGCTGTGCTTTGGGATTATGACGATACGGGAAAGTCGAGCATCGACAGTGGCATCGAAAATCCGGATCATCCGTTACTGCTCGAAGCCGAGAAACAATTAAACGAGTATTTTGCCAGGAAACGCAAAACTTTTTCCCTGCCACTCGATTTTATCGGCAGCGACTTTCAAAAACAGGTCTGGGAAGCTTTACTAACCATTCCATTTGGTGAAACGAGGTCGTATGGCCAGATAGCCCGCCAGATTGGCAACCCCGATTCCGTGAGGGCCGTGGGCGGGGCAGCTAACAAGAATCCGATCCCTATTATCGCTCCCTGCCATCGCATGGTAGGAGCCAATGGCAAGCTCGTGGGCTTTGGGGGCGGATTGGCAAACAAAGCACTGCTGCTGGAACTAGAAGCGCCATTCCGTCAGACCACGCTCTTCAAGTGAGGCGGCGAAAACAGGTAACCGAAAGTTAACCTATTTCACTTTCGGGATTTATTCTTACCTTTGCAACATTAATCACCAACCGGAACACCAGGTGTAAGAAACCATTTCTTTCAGGAAAATAGACGCACGCGGCCGTTATGGCGGCTGCTATTATTCATTCTTAAAAGAAAGTTTCTATGCTTTTTCTTCAAGGTGTTACCTATGCACACCCCAACCGGGATGTGCTGTTCTCCGATATTAATTTAACTGTAAACAAGCAGGACAAAATCGCGCTCGTCGGCAATAATGGCGCGGGGAAATCTACATTGCTGGCGATCCTCGCCGGAAAGCTGAAACCAGCATCCGGAGCGGCCGGGGCAGATTCCAGACCCTATTTCGTACCGCAGCACTTCGGACAATATAACGGGCGAACCGTTGCGGAAGCGTTGGGTATCCACGACAAGTTACTGGCCCTGAAAGAGATCCTGGAAGGGCATTTGACGGACATTAACCTCGAATTGCTCGACGATGACTGGGGTATCGAAGAACGTTGCCAGGAGGCTTTCGCGCATTGGCAACTGAATGGGATAGCCCTCTCCCAGCCTATGGCTGCGCTGAGCGGCGGGCAAAAGACGAAGGTTTTCCTCGCAGGAATCCTCATCCATGAACCACAAATTGTGTTGCTTGACGAGCCCAGCAACCACCTGGATGCGGCCGGCAGGGCATTGCTGTACGACTACATCCGGTCGACGGGCAATACGCTGGTTATCGTAAGCCACGACAGGGCGCTGCTAAACCTCCTCGATACCGTCTGCGAGCTGGGTAAGCGCGGAATAACCATCTACGGCGGTAACTATGACTTTTACGCCGAACAAAAAGCGATTGAAAATGAGGCATTGAACCTCGATGTGAAAGCGAAGGAAAAAGCGCTTCGCAAGGCCAGAGAAATCGAGCGGGAATCGGTGGAGCGGCAACATAAACTGGATGCGCGTGGGAAAAAGAAGCAGGAAAAGGCGGGGCTTCCGGCGATCGTCCAGCATGCGTTCAGAAACAATGCGGAACGAAGCACGGCTCGAATGAAGGGAGTGCATGCCGAGAAAGTGGGGGGTATTGCACAGGAACTGAGTCATTTGCGCAGCGAATTACCTTCGTTAGGCAAAATGAAAGTCGATTTCGACAATTCATTGCTTCACAAAGGGAAGATCCTCGTAACCGCCTCCCGGGCTAACTTTGCTTACAGTGACCAACAGCTCTGGAGTGAAACCCTCGATTTTCAGATCACGAGCGGAGAACGCATTGCGATCAAGGGCACCAATGGATCGGGCAAGACGACGTTGATACGCATGATCCTGGGAGATTTGCAACCCAGCGCGGGATCCATCGAGCGAGCCGATTTCAAGTCTATTTACATCGATCAGGATTATTCCCTGATCGATAACAGTTCCACCGTCTATTCCCAGGCCTGGAAATACAACTCCGGCGGGTTGCCGGAGCATGATATCAAGACCCGCCTGAACCGTTTTCTGTTTACCCGGGAATATTGGGACAAACCGTGCATTAACCTCAGCGGGGGTGAAAAAATGCGGCTGGCGCTGTGCTCATTGGCGATAGCTACCAGGCGCCCGACATGATCATACTCGACGAACCTACCAACAACCTCGATATCCAGAACATCGGCATACTTACTGCAGCGATCAACGAATACCGGGGAACATTGCTGGTCATCTCGCACGACTTGCATTTTTTACAGGAGATTGGTGTCGACAGGGAGTTGGCGCTGGGATGATTGCCTATATTTAACCAAAAAAATTTGCTCCATGCTGGATATCGTAATCGAAGCCCGGAAGGCTGCTATCAGTGAATCGGTGATGGTGAAGCGGATTCTTCCTTTCCGTCTCAGAAGAATGGTCGGCCCGTTCATATTTATGGATCACGCCGGACCGCTGGGCACTGTGCCGGTCAACCCGTCGGCGATGGATGTTTTGCCGCACCCGCATATCGGGCTTTCTACGGTCAGTTATCTGTTTGATGGCCAGGTTACGCACCGCGATAGCACAGGTGTGCAGCAGATCATCCGTCCCGGAGAAGTGAATTGGATGACGGCCGGCAGCGGGATTGCGCATTCGGAGCGTTTCGAAGATCCTGCCGCCTTGGCAGGTGGCCTAGAAATGATCCAGACCTGGGTTGCTCTTCCCGAAAAGGACGAAGAAGCCACGCCTTCTTTCAGAAATTACGCTAAAAATGAACTGCCGGTGTTTACCGACAAGGGGGTATGGATGCGGCTCATAGCTGGCGATGCGTTTGGGTTATCCAACGGCGTCGAAACTCTTTCTCCCCTGTTTTATCTGCACGCGGTCGTCGAAGCCGGAGCGACGTTCAGGATTCCCGATGGCTATTCCGAACGCGCCGTTTACCTGGTGAAAGGATCTGTTGAAACAGGCGGTCATTTCTACCAGCCTGGCCAGATGCTTGTTTTTAACAAAAATGCAGAGCCAACTATCAAAGCCACGGAAAACACGACATTAATGCTCCTGGGTGGCGAACCGCTGAGTGAACGATTTATCTGGTGGAACTTCGTGTCGTCGAGGAAAGAACGTATCGAACAGGCGAAAAAAGATTGGAAACAAGGCCGCATTCAGCTCCCGCCTGCTGATGATCATGAGTTTATCCCATTGCCCGAGGACTACTCACGGCCAGCCGGAACCCCTCCCCGGCCGGAACCGCTGTCCTGAGCCGCTTAGCCGGCGAGCCTGGACGGCGGTATGCCAAATGCTTTTTTAAATGCGAATGAGAAATGTGAAAGGTCTTCGAAGCCGATTTCCAGATACACATCTGAAGGTGCCCGGCCTTTTTCCTTAATCAGGTAATGCGCCTCCTGCAAGCGCCTCTGCTGCAACCAGCGGCTGGGCGATGTGTGGAATATGTGTTCAAAATCACGTTTGAATGTCGCCAGGCTGCGTCCGGTCAGGTAAGCGAAACGGTTTATCTGCACATTGAAATGAAAGTTCTCATTCATAAATGCTTCCAGATCGATCTTCCCCGGCTCGCTAAAATCGAACAATATGTCTTTCATCACCGATGACGAGCGCAGCAGGATCATAATGGCCTCCCGCACTTTCAATGCCTGTAAATTAGCATCTATCATTTGGTCCTCCTCACTATATGGCATCAACGAATCCATAAAGCCCTTTACCAGACTTCCGCCTTTCAATGCGATAATGGACCCGGCATCCTTACTTTGCGAATGATCTGCATGATAACCATGCTCCATCGCGAAACTTCTCAGGGTTCCCTGGTCCAGGTAAACCGAAATGGATTTAAAAACACCATTTACCGGCGGCTGCTTGATGAATTTGAGCAGCTGATTGCGCCGGGTAAACCGGAAATCCCCTTCCTTGAAAACATACTCTTTTTCCCCATTGTTGATCGTGAGCGTCCCGGAGATCTGGTAACTGAACACGTGCTCGGGTGCAAACTGCTCCCCCTCGCGGTTCCGCGTGAAATAGCACGAATACGCGATGGGAGATGCTTGCTTCTTGGATTTCAGATCAGCCATGAACAAAGTTAGAAATTATGCGTCCTTTTTGCCGCGTGTGTACCATTTGCCCATTGATGTTTCGAGAAAATCTTCCGATTCGTGATGGTCGGTAGAGATGCTCACATGCTCCCATTCCTCCATTTCCGCCTTGCGGGCTTGGTCGGCATTTTTGAGTATGCCAATAGCCTCGCTGCCGAGCACGAGATGTACCGGCGGTGCGGGATGAGCGGCCAATGCCACCATCACATCCGCAGCTTTTTCAGGATCACCCACAGGCACGAATTTGCCGGATTTGAAATAATCGGTACGCTGATTGACCATCTCGTAACCCTCGATATCACGGGCGTAGGTCATCGAAGCACCGGCCCAGTCGGTGCGAAAACCACCCGGTTCAACGCTGGTAACGTAAATACCCAGCGACGCTACTTCTTTGGCTAACGCCTCGGTGAAACCGGCCAGACCGAACTTGGCTGCCTGGTACATTGTCAACCCGGCATTGCCAACGCGGCCGCCAATCGAGCTGATCTGCAAAATGCGGCCACTACCCTGCTTGCGCATATAAGGCAATACGGCGCGGGTAATTTCGATCGGGGCGTAAAGGTTTGTATCCAACTGGCTGCGTACCTGCTCTTCGGTGTATGCCTCCGCCGCGCCGATGATGCCAAAACCTGCATTATTGACCAGCACATCGATACTTCCGAAATGCGCTACGGCGTCGGCTACCACATAATAGACCTGTTCGTAATTGGTGACGTCCAGCGCTACCGGGTAAATCTGCTCCCCAAATTCGTTGACCAGATCTTCCAGCTGACCAATATTCCGGGCGGTTGCGACTACCTTATCTCCACTTTTTAAAACCGCTTCTGTAAGGCTGCGTCCTAATCCGCGGGCACTGCCTGTAATAAACCATACTTTTGTCATTGTCTTTGTGTTTTAAGTACAATACAAAAGTACCCGCTCCCAGTCTGCCCAGCTTTGTTGAAAAGCTCAAAGTTAATTTGTTGAAAAGCTCATTTCTTCAATACATAAAAGAAAATCTGGGTGCGGATCTTAAAACCCAGCGACTCATACACGCCTATTGCACGCGCATTATCCGCTTTCACGTGCAGGAAAGGCTGTTCACCGTTCTGCTGAATGCGATTTACCTGACGAAGCAGCAAATGCCGCGCATAGCCCTTGCCCAGATGATCGGGATGGGTACAAACAGCGCTGATTTCGGCGTAATCACCGGGATGCATGCGCTGGCCAGCCATGGCGACGAGCTTGTTATTGTCAAAAATCCCTTCATAATGACCGAAACGGATCGTTTCAGTCGAAAACGGCCCGGGAACGGTTAGGCTCGTCAATGCGATCATTTCAGGAACGTGCTCCGTTGTAAGCGGGGTGATTACCGGGCCATCCGACCCTGGGTGCACGGGGCCGTTGTAAATCATCTGGTAGCCGGGTATTGCCGCTAAAAGTTGCCAGGGACGAGGGATTTCAACGTTTTCGTTGCTTACAAATATGACGTTATGGTCGAATGGTATAGCTTCATGCAATGCCGGCAGGCCCGCGAGCGCTTCGCCTTCCACTGCTGCAAAGGGCGAAACTTCCGGCAGAAAATACGCACATTCTCCCTGCACGGTCCCGAGCGCGCGGTTGTGCGTGCGTAACGCATGCCAGGCGGGGTTGTCAAGGATTTCTTTCATCTCAGATAGTCAGTGTTTCTGCTTGTTATGTCAACGCGCCGGGAGATCCCCATGCACATTGCGCAAATCTACATACGAGAAACTGCTCCGCCACTTTTTGACCATTACTTTATAGCCCATTATGGCATATTTGCATGGCATGGTTTTCGTAATAGTGATTGGCGATTTTAACACCTGTATAAGCCATGTCAAAAAATAAAACTGATCGCTTTTTCTACCGCAACAGTCTCTCAATCGTCTTCATATCGTTGTTTGTAGTGGCGTTGATCGCTCAGATCGTTTTCGGTTTGAAAAAGCACAACCAAGAGCTTGAAGAGCTGGGCGGTCCGCCACTCGCATTGGGCGAGTACCTTACCAGCGGTCACTTTTTCTCTGCAACATTCGAAAACTTCCAAAGCGAGTTTCTCCAAATGGCGCTCTACGTCGTGTTGACTATTTCACTGCGGCAAATCGGGTCAGCGGAATCCAAAGATCTGATCAAACCGGAGGAAGTGGACCGCGAACCGGACCCTGGCAAGAAGGATGCGCCGAGCCCGGTGAAGCGCGGCGGGTGGTGGCTGCGGCTTTACCAGCATTCGCTTTCTATCGCATTCGTGATGTTATTCCTGCTAAGCTGGATTGGCCACCTCTATGGCAGTTTCACAGACTTCAACGACCAGCAAATGCTCCACGGACAACCGCAAAAAGATCTGGCCGCATTTCTTACGGAGCCCGACTTTTGGTTCGAAACCTTTCAAAACTGGCAGAGTGAATTTTTGTCCGTCGCTTCGATAGTGGTTCTTTCTATTTTCCTAAGACAAAAAGGCTCTCCCGAATCGAAACCCGTGGATGCACCGCATATGGAAACCGGCAAGTAGGTTTATCACTATCATCTTACTTCTGATCGAACTTTTGATATGACTGATCAACGACTATACCTTGGAACCAGCGGCCTGGTCCTGCCCTACAAAAACAGCCAGGCCTATCCCGCGGCATTTGAAGGATGGAGCCGGCTGCGCATTTACGGCACACTTTTTAACTCCATCGAGATCAATTCTACTTTTTACAAGCTTCCAAAGGCCTCTACCATCACCCAATGGAGCAGTTCTGTGGGCGACCATTTCCAGTTCACATTCAAGCTCTGGAAACAAATCACGCACAACAAGTCGCTCCAATTTGAACAACCCGATCTTGAAAAATTTTTCGAGGTTATCGACGGAGCCAACGACAAACAGGGATGCATTCTCGTGCAGTTTCCGGCGTCTGTCAAGCAGATATTATTCGGGAAGGTCGAATCGCTGCTGTACGGTATACAGGAAGTTAACCAACGCAATTGGCCGATAGCTGTCGAATTCAGGGATCATTCCTGGTACAACGAGCAGACATATGAACTATTGAATGCATACAGCGCTACGATCGTGTATCATGATAAGGCCGGTAGCACGTCGCCACAGCCCACGCTGGATGCGGGACACATATATTTGCGTTTTCACGGACCCGGGGGCAACTACAAGGGGAGCTACGATCAAGGTCTGCTGTTCGAATATGCCGGTTATATATCTGAATGGCTAAATGAGGGAAAAACTGTTTATGTATATTTCAATAATACAATGGGAGCTGCGCTGGAAAATTTGAGGACACTGGAAAAATTCCTGAAAGAGGAGTTGCTCACTGATCAACTTACTGTTTCCACTAATTAAGGTTCAGGCCGACCGTCAAACCTATATAAGGCTTACCCTGGTAAATCCAGTATTGTCTGTTGTGATCAAGCAAATGGTCTATACCCAGCGCCAGTCCGAAATTCAGTTTCTCGATGGCCATCAGAATGCAAGCGGCCTTCGACCAGATAAAGCCATCGTATTCTACACTGATATTGTCGTCCGTTACCCAAGGGTTCATCGGTGTGACGCCTATGCCTGTTGCCAAACCAGCTGAAAATCCCAGATGCGTCACCCTTTGACTGACTTTCCCGATCGGGTTCCTTTTGTAAGACAACTCGTAGGTATCATTTCGATAACCTACGTACACTGCTCCGTTGAGGTGATTGCTCAACTGGGGTGTGAACGAGTTGGTGGAAGGACGGTATTTGAAGGGCACTGTAAGTATGTCCAGATCGAACGTGTTCTTCCAGTATTTGCTCGCAGCGATTTCCTTCTCAACAGCACCCGACGGATATACTTTGGGTTTGAGGTCCTTTCGGTCCGGCTTGGCCGTTTTCCAGCCGGCTTGTAGGCGGTACACAAGCACTGAATCTTCCGCATTCTCGATATAGACCAAGGCGCTCCGGTCGCCCTCCTTCGTTTTGTAAATGCCGTCGGTGAGCTTGTATTTGGGACTATCTTTCAACGCATGACAGGAAGATAGCATCACCAATGCGAGTAAGTACGGTAGCGTTTTGTTCATGCGATGGGTTCCGGATGAAAATTGTTCAGTTAAATTCGGACAAACGTGTCCGAAAGTGTACACCAAAAAACGGATTTCCTTCGAGTAACGAGCCAAACGGATATGTTTTTAAACTGGCATATTAATTTGGCAATAGCGATTGATCACGCAAATAGCGTCACTCTATGCTCCAAAACTACTTCAAAATTGCCTGGCGGAATCTTATTCGCAATAAAACTTACAGCCTGCTGATACTATCCGGCCTCGCCACTGGCATGACCTGCGCGCTCGCGTTATGGCTCTACGTGCACGATGAGCTGAGCTTTGACCGCTATCATCGTTATACCGACCGCATTTACCGGCTCAACCTTCATATTAAATGGAGCGAAAACGAATACAAGCTTAGCATGGCTTCGGCACCATTCGGACCCGTTTTGCGTGATGAATATCCTGAGATTGAAAAGACTTTGCGAGTAAAAAAAGGCGCTCAATTATTCAGGGTGGGCGAAAAGTCATTAAATGTGAAGGAGCTTATCTGTGCAGATTCTACGTTATTCACGTTTTTTGACTACGAGTTTGTTGAAGGTAGTGCGCAAAATGCGCTGAAAGGCAAAAACAGTGTGGTACTCACCGAGAAACTGGCCATGAACCTATTTGGCCGTACTACCGGCATCATCGGGAACTTCGTAACTGTAAAGGACAGCATTCCTTTTAGCGTTACCGGTGTAATCAGGGAAGCCCCTACGAATCATCATCTGAAATTTGAAGCCATCCTGCCTTACACCAACGAGGCCGTGAGCCGGGTACAGCTCGATAAATGGGACGGCTTCAATACGTTCACGTACCTTCTTCTAAACGATGCAAAGGCAGCAGCGAAACTGGAAGATAAACTACCGGCATTTTATAAAAAATACATTGCAGAGCGAATCGGCGACACAGACGGGACCAAAGTGAAGTTTGCGATCAGCTTGCAGCCACTTGGCGACATCCACCTGCATTCATCCCATCTGATGGGAGAAGAAAATGGTAGCACCATGGCCTACGTGTACACATTTTCAATCATCGGGCTTTTCATTCTGCTTATAGCGATCGTCAACTACATCAACCTCGCGACGGCCAGATCGGCTGGCAGGGCGAAGGAAATCGGTATCAGGAAAGCCGTCGGCTCACAGTGGTCGCAACTCATTGGTCAGTTTTTGTCAGAGTCGTTGCTCATGGCATTTTTAGCTCTGTTGACGAGCATACTGCTTTTGAATTTACTCCTTCCATTCTTTAACGACATCTCCGGAAAATCGCTGACGATCAAGTTTTTCGACTTTAAGACATGGACTTTTTGCTTAGGCTTCACATTGTTGACCGGGCTGGCGAGCGGTGTGTATCCGGCATTTATTTTGTCGCGCTTCCGTCCGGAGCAAGTGTTAAAAGGTACACCCGGCCGCAATTCCTCGGGTGTGATATTCAGGCAGTCTCTGGTTGTTTTACAGTTTTTTATTTCAATGGTGATGATCGCCGGAACCATTACCGTGTATCGGCAGCTGAATTTTATGCGTACAACACAGCTGGGTTTTAACCAACGGCTAGTAATTAGAATGCCATTGCAAAGTCCATTGCTGCAAGAAAATGCAAATGTGCTGAAAGAAAGGATTTTACAAAATCCACTTGTCGAGAATGCGGCATTGACCAACGGCTCCATTGGCGATCAGCTCAATAATAAAACGACTTTCAGCTTTTACAAAAATGGCTCCGAGGAGTCTGTTAGTGCTGAATATTTTAATGTGGACGCCGACTTCACCGACGTGCTGCAAATCCCCATCGCCGACGGCAGGAGCTTTTCCGACAGACTGGACCACGACAGTTCCAATGCCGTCCTGATCAACCAGGCAATGCTGGAACGCCTGGGATGGAAAAGCTACCGTGATGGCCTTATCGAGCTTAATACCAGAAAAGTCCCGGTCACGGGCGTGATAAGTGATTTTCACCTGCGCTCGCTTCACAATCAGATTGAACCATTGGTACTTGTTCTGAAAAAAGAAAAAACAGACAATTTGCTAGTAAAGGTTTCGGGCGCCGATCTCCCGAAGACAATAGCTGCACTCAGAAAAACATTTAACGATGTGAATGGCAACCAGCCGTTCGAATACCACTTTCTCGATCAGGCATTTGCAAAGCAGTACCGCACCGACGAACAAAAAGGACAGCTATTCCTGGCGTTTTCAACGATTGCCATCATCATCGCCTGTCTGGGACTCTTTGGACTTGCTACTTTTATGGCTGAACAGCGTAAAAAAGAAATCGGTGTAAGAAAGGTGTTAGGTGCATCTATCACGAGCATCGTCTCCATGCTTTCAGGCGATTTCCTGAAACTCGTGCTGGTTGCTATGGTTATCGCATTTCCTGTCGGGTTGTATTTAATGGAGAAATGGCTGGGAAACTTCGCCTACAAAATAACGCCTGATTGGTGGATCTTTCCTTTGGCAGCCGGCCTCTCCATTCTCATTGCCATCATCACGGTCAGCTTTCAAAGCGTCAGAGCAGCACTGACAAACCCTGTAAAAAGTTTGCGTTCTGAATAACGGCCCGGCAAAGACCTACTTCTTAGAAGGCCGCTCAACAAAAAAGCACTTACGAATATTCGCAAGTGCTTGGCATTTCACGTGATCCCGTTTGGATTCGAACCGCCCGGCGGCCCGGCAAAGACCTACTGCTTAGAAGGCCGCTCAACAAAAAAGCACTTACGAATATTCGCAAGTGCTTGGCATTTCACGTGATCCCGTTTGGATTCGAACCAAAGACCTACTGCTTAGAAGGCAGTTGCTCTATCCAACTGAGCTACGGGACCGGATATTGGAGACCTACTGCCTTCTAAGCAGTTGGTCGATTAACTTCAAAAAAAACAGGCAGTCAGCAGTGCAGTGAAACTGCATACGGCTTACTGCCTGTTTTTGCTTTTCGTCGGGGAGACAGGATTCGAACCTGCGACCCTCTGGTCCCAAACCAGATGCGCTACCGGGCTGCGCCACTCCCCGAATTTTTCTCTTTCTACTTTTAAAAGAGCCTTACTTTCAGACGTTCAGAAAAGGTGTAGAGGAAGCGGGATTCGAACCCGCGGTACCCTTGCGAGTACGGCAGTTTAGCAAACTACTGGTTTCAGCCACTCACCCATCCCTCCTTCTTCCGTCGTTCCGGGATGCAAATATAGCGGGTTCGTTTTCAGAAAAGCAAACATTTCAAGAAAAAAAACTTCACCAGAAGCCTGAAATCCCTATTTTTGGCAAAGTTTAAATTACACAATACGTTCATTATGAACTGGAATTACCCCTTTGAGAGCACTGAATATTTTTTTATATTTTTTTTTATTTTCGCTTATACAGCCTACATCATACGCACCGTTCGCATCGCCCGGCAGCTTCAAACCACGGCGCGGACGCTTATCATCAAACTCTTTTTACGCAGCATCACCTTCTCGCTTTTGATCATTAGCCTCCTCGGGCCATCGTTCGGCGAGGCCGAGCGTGATATTCAGGCGAAAGGAAAGGACATATTCATGGTGGTCGATCTATCGAAGTCGATGGACGCGGCGGATGTTACGCCTTCGCGCCTGGAAAAGGTGAAATTTGAATTGAACCGGTTTGTGGAGAATGAGCGGGCGAACCGGATCGGCATTATCATTTTCTCAAACGACGCGTACATCCACGTCCCGCTTACGTACGACGCGGCCGCGCTCGAACTTTTCATCCAGTCGCTGCAAACAGACCTGCTGCCTACGAACGGTACGAACGTCTGCGGCGCAATGGAAATGGCTTACAACAAACTCATGAATACTGCCGACCCGACGAGCCGCTCGAAAGTAATGGTGCTTTTTACCGATGGTGAGAACGGTTCGGGTTGCAGTAATGCGCTCTTCAACAATCTCAGGCGGTTCGGCATCGGGGTGTACGCAGTGGCGGTGGGCACAAAGGTCGGCATCAGCATCCAGGAAAACGGGAAGCCGCTGATGGACAAAAACGACAAGCTGGTCATCAGCAAACTGGACGAGAACTTCCTGCGCGGGGTCACCAATTCATCGCGCGGGACGTATTATGAGCTCAACAATTCGAAGAATGATATTCAGAAGCTGATCAGCGACGTAAACCAGGCCGAAGGCGCGCTGGTGGATTCGCGGACGATTACGGTCGTTAGTAACAAGTATTACTATTTTCTGGGGGCAGCACTCGTACTGATCCTGCTCGACGTACTAATTACCATTGGAACGTTTCGACTGTAAGCAGCAATTCCCTATTTTTGCACCCAAATGTGAACCGATATGACGTCTCTGATCCTTTATGTCCTGCTTTGGCTTTGGGATAACCGTACGTTCGATTCCATTACCAAGGCGAACCAGAGAAAGCTGGATGCCGAGCGAGCTTTTCAGAAAAAAGAGTTTACGAAATCGGCCGAGCTGTACCGGCAAATCACCTATGGCTCGCTCTTTTCCGACCCTGCCGCAAGGTTGAATTTAGCCCATTCACTATACAAAACGGGCGACTACAAACAGGCTTTGAAACATTACAGGCTACTAGGTGACATTGAAAATAACAGTATTGCATCGGTAGCCAATGCACAAATCGCATTGATTCTCGTAAACAAAAAAGACACAGCCAGCGCGCTGACGCACCTTAGAACCGCATTACGTCTAGAACCGGGCAATGCACTTGCGAGGGTTAACTATATTATCCTTAAAAAGAGCTTCTCGGGCGTGGAGCAGCCGTCGGACCTCACTACGAAAAAAAGAAGGTCGAACCAGCAACAAACCGCCCAGAACCAGCCACAAACGCCGCCCGAACCGCCGCAAGAATCACGGGAGGCTACTGAGGACTTAAAAAAAGAGGAACTTCTGAAAAGTCTTAAAGCGATGAACATGTCGGAAGAGCAGGCCACGGCCATTCTTGATGCCATGAAATCGAACGAATCCCAATATATTTACCAGCTCCGACGCAAACAGTACAACCAAAAGCCCGGACAAAAGAGCGAAATCGAATGGTAATTTTACCAATAATCTAATGAACAGTATACCAGCAACCAACTTCCAGTTCCCCGGCCAGACAGGCTTTTACAAAGGGAAAGTCCGTGACGTTTATTCGTTTGAAAAACGTCTGGTGATGATCGCCACCGACCGTATTTCGGCATTTGACGTGATCCTGCCCCGCGCTATCCCTTATAAAGGCCAGGTTTTGAACCAGATCGCCGCCCACTTCCTGAACGCCACTTCCGATATCGTGCCTAACTGGCTCGAAGAAGTGCCGGATCCGAACGTGAGCATCGGTATCAAATGCCAGGCCTACCCGGTGGAAATGGTAGTAAGAGGTTATCTGGCCGGTCATGCGTGGCGTGAATACAAGTCAGGAAAACGCGAAGTATGCGGCGTGGCATTGCCCGAGGGTTTGAAAGAGAACGACAAGCTCCCTCAGCCCATCATTACGCCTACTACCAAGGCCCACGAAGGCCACGACGAGGACATTTCAAGGGAACAAATCCTCGCGCAGGGGCTCGCGAGCGAAGACGAGTACGAGCATTTGGAACGTTACACGCTCGCATTGTTTGCAAAAGGAACCGAAATGGCCGCCGATCAGGGATTGATATTGGTGGATACCAAATATGAATTCGGACAATTGGATGGCACGATTTATTTGATCGACGAAATCCACACTCCCGATTCATCAAGGTACTTTTATAAAGATACTTATGAGGAAAATCAGCGCGCCGGAGTGTCCCAAAAGCAGCTTAGCAAGGAATTTGTAAGAGAATGGCTCATCGAGAACGGCTTCCAGGGTAAAGACGGCCAGACCGTACCTGAAATGACCGACGAAAAAGTACTGTCGATCTCCGAACGCTACATCGAGCTTTTCGAAAAGGTTACCGGCATGAAGTTCCAGAAAAACAACCTGGGCCACCCGTTGGAAAGAATTGAAAAAGCCATTCTGCGTGCAATGGCCTGAGGCGAACTACTCACTTAACAAAATAATTGTTCGACAAAACGACAACCGAAATGGATTTTAAACTGGAAAAGAAAGAACAATACGTCTATATCGAAACGGATGCAGCCGCTTTCGCCGGTGATGTACCAGCGTCTTTCGAAGAAACAGCCCGCTCGCTTTTCAGGGAGGGCTATCACAGCCTGATCGTGAATATGCAAACGGTGAAATCACTTGACGCGACGGGAATCGCCACATTAAAAAAAGTAAACCGCCTGTGTGCGAACGATCTGGGCATGCTCGCGATCGTCACACGCGACGACGATTTCATGGATACTTTGGAAGACCTGCATATTCCCGATCTCACGGTTTTGCCTACCAAAGAGGAGGCAATCGACGCCGTTTTCATGCACAGTCTTGAAAATGAGTTCGGTGCGGGCGATGACGATTACGACGATGAAGATTACGAAGGCGTAAGTGAATCGAAAGAGCCTTGATATTTGAATAATATAATTTCCAGCCATTTACGACAACGTCCCGCCAAGCCCCGGCGGGACGTTTTTTGATGTCTTTGCCACACTTTTTATATTTTCCTTAGGCACTTTTTGTAATCCTCCAAGGAAGCAAAAATGGCGTTTCCAGCTTAGCAAAATGGTAACCAATACGGGTATTCGTTACACGATTATCAATATTTCGATAATAATTGTAATTAATCGGCCAAATGTATATTGGTGATATAAAATTTTGCCATTCCCATTATAAGCCAAATATTTTTTATGATTATCTTGCGTGGCTTTACCCAAATCATCACACACTGGCGTTTTCGCTTTCCTTTTAAAGTGCTTATTTAAACAGATTCTAATTACGAATTTGTTAATTACCTACAATTCGATAAATGTCGCAAATGTCTGAACAAATGGTAGAAAATCAGGGACTGTACCGCCCGGAATTTGAGCATGATGCATGTGGAATCGGTTTCCGGGCTAACATCAAGGGTCGTAAGTCGCACCAGATCGTGGCTGATGCCATTCATATGCTCGAAAGGATGGAGCATAGGGGTGCTACTGGTTTTGACCCTAACACCGGTGACGGTGCTGGTATTTTAATTCAGATCCCTCACGAGTTCTTTGTAGAAGAATCTACCAAGTTGGGCTTCCATCTGCCGCCGGCAGGTGAGTATGGTGTAGGGATGATCTTTTTCCCAGGCGACGAGCTTGCCAGGGAGGAAAGCAGGGATATCCTGAACCGAAAGATCAAGAAGCTGGGCCTGCAACTGCTCGGCTACCGCGAGGTGCCTACCCTGAACAACACCCTCGGTGAAGGCTCTCTCTCTGTTGAACCATCAGTAGAGCAGGTTTTCATTAAACGTCCGGACGACATTACGGACGATATGGCGTTTGAACGCAAGCTGTTCATTCTCCGCCAGGTATCGGCAAGACTGATTAAAGACACGGTAAAAGGCGCGAAGAATTTCTATTACTCGTCGCTTTCATGCCGCACGATCTCATATAAAGGACAGCTTACCACTGCCCAGTTAAAATATTACTTCCCGGATCTGGAAAACGAATCGGTTGTATCTGCATTGGCAGTCGTACACTCGCGTTTCTCGACCAACACATTCCCTTCATGGGAACTGGCCCAGCCATTCCGCTACATCGCGCACAATGGTGAGATCAACACCGTGAAAGGTAACGTGAACTGGATCCGCGCCGGGGAAAAATCATTCGAGTCCAAATTCTTCTCGAAAGAAGAAATGGATATGCTCCTGCCGATTTGCGACAGGAACCAGTCCGACTCCGCCAACCTCGACAATGCGATCGAATTGCTGCACCTCTCGGGCCGCTCATTGCCACACGTGATGATGATGCTGATCCCCGAAGCATGGGACGGCAACGAACAAATGGATCCTGAGCGCAAGGCATTCTACGAATACCATGCAGCCATTATGGAGCCATGGGACGGTCCTGCGTCGATCTCGTTCACCGACGGTAAAATGGTAGGCGCTACGCTCGACCGTAACGGTCTGCGCCCTTCACGCTACTGGGTACTCGACGACGATACCATTATCATGGGATCGGAAGCGGGTGTGTTGGAGGTGGATCAATCAAGAGTAGTTACCAAAGGCCGCCTGCAACCGGGACGTATGTTCGTGGTGGATATGGAGCAAGGACGCATTGTTCCCGACGAAGAAATCAAATCTCAAATCTGCTCGGCGCAGCCTTACCAGCAATGGCTGGATGATAACAAACTGCACGTGGACGCGCTCGATCACCCGATCCGCACGTACCGCGCGTATGACGAGAACGCATTGCTGAAACGCCAGGTAGCATTCGGTTATACTTCGGAAGACCTGCGCATGATCCTCGGGCCAATGGCTCAGACGGGCATGGAAGCGATCGGTTCAATGGGTACCGACTCCCCGCTTGCCGTTCTTTCGGAGCAGAGCCAGCATTTGTCTACCTATTTCAAACAGCTTTTCGCACAGGTTACCAACCCGCCGATCGACTCGATCCGCGAACGTGCGATCATGTCCCTGATCTCTTTCGTAGGCAGCACCGAGAACATTCTGACAGAAACCCCGAAACACTGCCGCCAGATCGCATTACCGCACCCGATCCTTTCGGTGCAGGAATTCGACAAGTTGCGTTTTGTAGATAAAGACGGCTTCCAGGCCAAAACAATCAATACCTACTTCCGCGCCGACGAAGGTGGAAAAGCACTGGAAAGAGCATTGGAAAGAATCTGCCGTTACGCGGTAGACGCTATCGACGACGGTTTCGAGATCCTGATCCTCTCCGACCGCGCCATCGACTCCGACCATGCGCCGATCCCTTCATTGCTCGCAACGGCAACCATCCACCACCACCTGATCCGCGAAGGATTGAGAGGACGTGTAGGATTGCTCGTTGAAGCGGGAGACGTTTGGGAAACCCACCACGTAGCGACATTGATCGGCTACGGTGCGGCGGGTATCTGCCCTTACATGGCGTTCGAAACGCTTTCGTACATGAACCGCAAAGGCATGATCGAAGGCGAGTTCACCGATGAAAAACTGCATTACAACTATATCAAGGCCGTTAACAAGGAGCTTTTGAAGATATTCTCGAAAATGGGAATCTCTACCCTGCAATCCTACCAGGGTGCGCAGATCTTCGAATGCGTGGGCTTGAACAAGGATGTAATCGACAAATATTTCACAGGAACCATCTCGCGAATCAGCGGTATGGGTATTCCTGAGATTGCCCGCGAAATCCTGGTGCGCCACAAAGTGGCTTACCACGAAAGCGCGGAGCAAAAGCCAAGACTCGAAGTGGGTGGTGTTTACCAGTGGAAACAACGTGGTGAAGCACACATCTTTAACCCGCAGTCGGTGCATTTGCTGCAACAATCAACCCGCAATGCGAGCTACGAGCAGTTTAAGAAATACTCTAAACTGATCGACGACCAGAGCCACAAAGCGCTGACGCTCCGCGGATTATTGCGTTTTAAGAAAGGCAATGCGATTCCTCTGGAAGAAGTGGAGCCTGTTGAAAATATCTTCAAACGCTTCGCTACCGGTGCAATGTCCTTCGGATCGATTTCGTGGGAAGCGCACACTACCCTGGCGATTGCGATGAACCGCATTGGCGGCAAATCCAACTCCGGTGAAGGTGGCGAAGACGAACTGCGTTACAACCGCCTGCCAAACGGTGACAGCATGAATTCGCAGATCAAACAAGTTGCCTCGGGACGTTTTGGTGTAACAAGCCATTACCTGAGCAATGCGGGCGAGCTGCAAATCAAAACAGCACAAGGTGCAAAACCGGGCGAAGGCGGTCAGCTTCCGGGCTTCAAAGTGGACGACTGGATCGGACGTACCCGTCACTCGACGCCGGGTGTAGGGCTTATCTCCCCTCCTCCTCACCACGATATTTATTCGATCGAGGATTTGGCGCAGCTGATCTTCGACCTTAAAAACGCCAACCGTGCCGCACGTATCAGCGTGAAGCTGGTATCCGAAGCCGGTGTAGGAACCGTAGCATCCGGTGTAGCGAAAGCACACGCCGACCACATCCTGATCTCGGGTTACGACGGTGGTACGGGCGCCTCTCCATTGAGCTCGATCCGCCACGCGGGTCTGCCCTGGGAGCTTGGCCTCGCAGAGACGCACCAGACATTGGTAAGAAACAAATTGCGCGGACGGGTAACCGTTCAGGCCGACGGACAGCTCCGTACCGGCCGCGACCTCGCGATCGCCGCATTGCTCGGTGCCGAAGAATGGGGTGTAGCAACCGCCGCGCTGGTAGCAGCCGGCTGTATCATGATGCGTAAATGCCACCTGAACACCTGCCCTGTGGGTGTGGCTACTCAGCGCAAAGAACTCCGCGCATTGTTCTCGGGCAAGCCTGAGCATGTTGTGAATATGTTCACCTACATGGCGGAAGAGCTGCGCGAGATCATGGCACAATTGGGTTTCAGAACTGTTAATGAAATGGTTGGTCAGGCTCAATACCTCGAACTGCGCAATGATATCAAACATTGGAAATACAAAAACCTGAACTTCGACGCGATCCTGTACAAAGAAGGCGACCTTTCGGTAGCCCAGTTCAAGCAGGAAGAGCAAGATCACGGTATCGACGCCATTCTCGACCTCGACCTGATCCGTTCGGCTAAACCGGCGCTCGACAGCAAGGATGAGATTTACGCGGAATTTCCGATCAACAACCTGAACCGGTCGGTGGGAACGATGCTTTCGAATGAAATCTCGAAGAAATACGGCGGTGTGGGCTTGCCAAACGGCAATATCCACTTCAAATTCCGCGGTACTGCGGGCCAGAGCTTCGGTGCATTCAACACATTGGGTGTGCGCCTCGAGCTGGAAGGTGACGCGAACGACTACTTCGGAAAAGGCCTCTGCGGCGCCGAACTGATCGTGTACCCCGACCGCGACGCGAAGTTTAAGCCGGAAGAGAACATTATCATCGGTAATGTGGCATTCTACGGTGCTACTTCGGGTGACGCCTACATCCGCGGAACAGCGGGCGAACGCTTCTGCGTACGTAACTCGGGCGCGAAAGTGGTTGTGGAAGGTGTCGGCGACCACGGTCTGGAATACATGACGGGCGGTCTGGCGATCATCCTCGGCGAAACAGGACGCAACTTCGCGGCGGGTATGTCCGGCGGTGTGGCTTATGTCCTCGACAAGAACGGAACCTTCGAAGAGAAAGTAAATAAAGAAATGGTGACGCTGGAACCATTGAACGAAGAGGATAAAAGCATCCTGCGCGAGTATCTGGACAAGCACTTCCAATACACAACCAGCAATATTGCTTTCCAATTGATCCAGAACTGGGAAGAATCTGTGAAGAAGTTTGTGAAAGTAATGCCATCCGATTTCCGCAAAGCGTTGGAAGGACGTGGTATCACACTTGCACAACAGATTGCAGACAAAAATGTGGTGTACAAAGACATCGTCGTAGACGTAGTACACCAGTAATTTTCAGTTTCAAGATCAACTATCAGAATTTTTTAAATCAGTAATAAGAATGGGAAAACCAACCGGATTTTTAGAGTTTGAAAGGGAGTTGCCGAAAAAGAGAAGCATTGACGAGCGTCTGAAAGACTACCGTGAGATCGAAACCGCACCGACCGACTCTAATTCCAAACAGCAGGCAGCCCGTTGTATGGACTGCGGAATTCCTTTTTGCCATAATGGTTGTCCGCTAGGCAACATCATCCCGGAGTTCAACGACGCGGTGTATGATGAAAACTGGGGACTGGCCTACGAAATATTAGCGTCTACCAACAACTTCCCTGAATTCACAGGCCGTATTTGCCCCGCTCCTTGCGAAGCATCCTGCGTACTGGGGATCAACAAGCCGCCGGTAGCGATCGAGTACATCGAGAAATCGATCATCGAAAAAGCATTTGAATTAGGTTTGGTTAAACCGCGTATTCCTAAAACCCGCACCGGCAAAAAAGTGGCGGTGGTAGGTTCGGGACCCGCAGGTATGGCAGCTGCTTACCAGCTCAACCAGGCCGGTCACTCGGTAGTGTTGCTGGAAAGAGCGGATAAAATCGGTGGTCTGGTACGTTACGGTATCCCCGATTTCAAACTTGACAAAGGCATTATCGACCGCCGCATGGCTGTAATGGAAGCGGAAGGCGTGGAGTTCCGTACCGGCGTGAATGTGGGTGTGGATATCAAAGCCGAAGAGCTTCAAAATGAATTCGACGCGGTGTTGCTGACCGTTGGATCGACTGTTCCCCGTGACGTAAAAATCCAGGGCCGTCAGTTCAAAGGCGTACACTTCGCGATGGAATTCCTCAGCCAGCAAAACAAGCGCGTGGCCGGTATCGACCGTGTGGTAGATCACCGTGGCGCGACTTACACCAATGGCGAAATCCTCGCTACCGACAAGCACGTGGTGGTAATCGGTGGTGGTGATACGGGTTCCGACTGTGTGGGCACTTCGGGCCGTCACGGTGCGAAATCCGTAACGCAGATCGAGCTGATGCCTATCCCTCCGAAAGAGCGCGATGCGAGCACCCCATGGCCGAACTGGCCGATGATGCTCCGCACGTCGACTTCGCACGAGGAAGGCTGCGACAGACACTGGTCTATCAACACCAAAGAATTCGTCGGTGATGAAAACGGCAACCTGACCGCATTGAAGATCGTCGACCTCGATTGGCAGAAAGACCCTGAAACGGGCCGTATGCAAATGAGAGAAGTAGAAGGCAGCGAACGCACTATTCCCTGCGACCTGGCGTTCCTGGCAGCCGGCTTCCTGCACCCGCAGCAAGAAGGCCTGCTGAGCGACCTCGACCTGGAATTCGACGAGCGCGGTAATATCAAAACCAACGGGTACCAATCGACTTCTAACGAGAAAGTATTTGCAGCAGGTGACTGCCGCCGCGGACAATCACTCGTGGTATGGGCGATCAGCGAAGGCCGTGAAGCAGCACGTTCGGTGGACGAGTACCTGATGGGCGAGTCATTCCTCGAAGCGAAGGCTGTATCGATGCTGAATCCTGTATTTGCGCACGCATAAGCGGTATAGGTTTAAGCCAGCCTCTATATAATGTATTGCAAGAAAGCTGCCCCACCCGGCAGCTTTCTTGTTATATGATTCATATATAAACATCCATAAAGGTTATATTTGAATCATATCTGTTATTGACAGCATGTTCTTGCACCATTCTCCATTCTGGCTGAAAGCATTTTTTCCCGGTTTTACCTGGCATATTCCCACGAAGGAAAAAATCATTTTCCTCACTTTCGACGACGGACCTATTCCGGATATTACTGAAAATGTGCTCGATATCCTGACCAGATTCAATGCCAAAGCCACCTTTTTCAGCATTGGCAACAACGTACAGAAACATCCCGACGTATATGAAATGGTAAAAACAGACGGACATTCCATTGGTAATCACACATTCAACCATATGAACGGTTGGAAAACCGAGGACGCTGTTTACCTGGAAAACATTCAGCAATGCACAGCGCAACTGAACCTCGAAACCAAACTCTTCCGTCCGCCCTATGGACGTATTAAGAAGAGCCAGTCGAGGCTCGTTCTCCGCGACAAGCAGATCATCATGTGGGACGTTCTCAGCGGCGATTTTTCCGCCGAGATTACCCCCGAAATTTGTTTAAAAAAATCCCTTCAACATACCCGGCCCGGCTCCATCGTGCTTTTTCACGACAGCATCAAAGCCGCCAAAAACATGCTTCACACTCTCCCCCGCTACCTCGAACATTTCAGCGAGAAGGGCTACCGCTTTGAAGCATTACCCATGTAATATGATTGAAACCCACGCCCACATATATAGCGACGATTTCGCCGAAGACCGTACCGCAATGCTCGACCGCGCCTGGAATGCCGGAATTGAGCAGATATGGATGCCCAACTGCGACCACGAAACGATTCACGGCATGCTCGAACTCGCCGAAAAATATCCCGGCAAATGCCTTCCGATGATCGGCCTCCACCCCACTTATGTGAAGAAGGATTTTGAAAAGGAGCTGCAGATCATGGAAGAATGGCTGGCCAAATACGAGTTTATAGCAATTGGGGAAATCGGAATGGATTTATTCTGGGACGTTACCTTCAAAGAGCAGCAGGAAAAAGCATTTCTATACCAATGCGGCCTCGCGCGCAAGCATAACCTCTGGATCGACATTCACAGCCGGAGCGCGTTTTGGGAAACCGTAAAGCTCATTGAAGATTTCGCCGATCCCGCATTAACCGGCATTTTCCATTGCTTCACCGGCACGTTGGAAGAAGCGCAGAAGGCCATTGAACTAGGTTTCAAACTCGGCATTGGCGGCGTGGCTACATTTAAGAATGGTGGTTTGGACAAAGTAATCCCGCACGTCGGCCTGGAACACCTGGTACTCGAAACCGACGCGCCCTACCTGGCACCTGTCCCCTACCGCGGCAAACGCAATGAAGTCGCTTATATTGACCTCGTAGCTCAGCGCGTGGCCGACCTCAAAGAAATGGCCAAAGCCGACGTGATCGCCGCCACCACCGCCAATGCGAAAAGCATGCTCAACAAAGTAGCACAATGAGTTATACCAAAATACACATCAACCCCATTTCGCCCGAACCGACCGTTGGTTCTGTGCTAGTGATCTACACCGGAGGCACGCTTGGAATGGTATACGAAACCAAAGGCAAACAACTCGTCCCATTCGATTTCCAGCAGATCATTGAAAAGGTCCCCGAGATAAGCCGCTTGGACTTCGATATTACCTTCCTCTCACTGCCGGAGCCGATCGATTCATCCAACATGAACCCGTCGATCTGGACCGAATTGGCTGAAATCATCGAAGAGCATTATGAGCAGTTCGACAGCTTTGTGATTTTGCACGGGACGGATACGATGGCCTACACCGCCTCCGCATTGAGTTACCTGCTCGAAAACCTGAATAAGCCCGTCATCCTTACGGGCGCGCAGCTACCCATAGGCGTGGCGCGCTCGGATGCGCGCGAGAACGTAATTACGGCATTGGAACTCGCGGCCGCCAAGAACGCGGAAGGCCATCCTATTATCACCGAGGTTTGCATTTACTTTAATTCTAACCTGCTGCGCGGTAACCGCTCCAAAAAGCAGGAAAGCTCCGATTTCAATGCATTTCATTCAGAAAACTATCCAGCGCTCGCGAACGCAGGCGTGAATATCGAATACAATTTTCCTTATATCAGGTCTTACCAACCCGGTTTGAAGCTGAAAGTCCACAAAAGCTTTGATCGTAATGTTGCATTCCTGAAAATGTTCCCCGGCATCAGCCAGCCAGTGGTGGAATCCATTTTAAATATTGAAGGATTAAGAGGCATTGTCCTGGAAACCTACGGCGCAGGCAACGCCACCACCGAGCCTTGGTTCCTGAATGCGATTAGCAATGCCATCGAGCGAGGCATCGTCATTTTCAACGTCTCCCAATGCGACGGAGGCCGCGTCTCCCAAGGCCAGTACCAAACCAGCAAATTCCTGCAACAGACCGGCGTCATCAGCGGCTCGGACATCACAGCCGAAGCGGCCATCACCAAAATGATGTACGTTTTCGCCTGCGAACAGCCTGGCGGCGCCTGCATAGACATGCTCGGCAAGCCGCTGCGAGGAGAAATGAGCATTTGATTTCACCGTGGATTTGGAAACAACAATCTCTTCACTATCTTTGCACCCCATAACCACGAAATAGAGAGGTGCCCGAGTGGTTGAAGGGGCTACCCTGGAAAGGTAGTATGTGGGTAACTGCATCGAGAGTTCGAATCTCTTCCTCTCTGCAAAATGCCTCTGCTGGTAACAGCAGGGGCATTTTTCGTTTTCGGGACAATTAGCGGGACAATTTTATTTTCCGAGCTCGTGAAAGACCACACACACCCTCCCTTCAAATTGGCGGTTCTACGCGACCGCAAAGGCGACCTAACAAAAGAATGGTATGTTGAATTTTATACGATGGACGACTGCAAGGGCGAGCTTGTTCGGAAACGAATCGTAATTTCCCCGCACTTCCGGGACAAGCGGAGCCGGACGGAAACCGGATCGTGGCCCTTGCAAATGACCTCATATCAAAACAGCTTTCATCTGACCATATTCTCCGAAGCAAAGTTTGCGACGGAGGGAAGGCATGAGAAAACCGACCGCGCTGACCATCAGCGAAGGTCGGAAGAAGGCAGATATGATCATTAAAAAGAAGGTTATTTTCAGCTTGGAAGTCAGCGGTGTTGGTGATGAGATCCATAGGCGACTGGATTGTATACAAACGCTTACAACTCTACAACTCTCATTTCAACACGTCGATTCTTCTTCCGATTTTCTTCACTACTATTTTCGGCTATCGGCTTCCTCCCTCCCATCGAACGACAATAAATTCTATGAGCACTAATCTTGTTGCCGACTAAGTAACCTTTGATAGCATTCACTCTGTCACCAGATAGACGAAAGTTCTTTACAGGATCTCCAACATTATCGGTGTGACCTATAAGCTCGACTTTTGCTGAAGGATGTTCAATTAGGAACCGTAGAACTTTCTCCAATTCAGGTTCGCTGTCCGGCAAAAGAACTGCACTGCTCTGCTCAAAATGTAGCAATAGTTGCAATGTATCGCCGGCTTTGAGCTCAGTGGCGCCTACGGGAGACATTTGTTTGGCGCGCTTTTTAAGACTTGGGATTATGAGGATTTGCTTTGACATACGTGCTTTATCGACTTTCACAACTTCATTGAAAGATTCATAACCAAGCCCGTAAACGGTTATCTGTACAGTTTCCCCGGTAGTTGTTTCGAAAATGTAGTGGCCCCCGACACGTTTCAACGGCATACGCATTCTTCCTTTTGAAACCGAAATATTCAAGTCGGAATTGATTGGTTGCAAAGTGTTTTTGTCCAACACCCGAAGCGTGAGGAACGCATTTTTCCTCTTTTTGGGGGCTTCAACACGTTTGGCTAATGATATCTGGAACGTTCCACCTGAATATCTTGCAGGAACATAGGCGTTAAATTGATATGCTTGTTGACTATTCCACGTACCATAGATAATCATCTTATTAGCATCCACTGCAAGTCGTCCCCTCAATCGCTTCAAATACCAATCTAGGTTACCCACCTCTTTCAATACTTTTCTTTCGTTTATAAGAATTTCGCCATTTATCCTAGAACCAGTAAATTCTTGAACGATGAAGTTGTTCTTTACGATAGTTTTAATCTCTCCTGAAATCGCGTTACCATTTTGCAGCATCTTAATCTGAATTAAAATATTTCCATACCTACTTCCAGTCTGGGTTATCTGTCCGGACCACTCACCTGATAAACTTTGGCATACACCTGGAAAATAGATGCAGAGACAAATACCTGAAATGCAGTAAAAGTCTTTCAAAAGTTTATTCACGGTAGAAAATTTTGTATTTAAAACAACCAAGGCATGAGAATTTGATAGAATATGGACAAATTCCTTTTCTACTTTTGACCAAATTAAGCAACTCGCCAGTCTTTCTAGGCCATCCTTTATTCGAAACCAAAAATATCATTGGGACAAAATCACTTCTACAATGTATTTCGCGGTAGTTATCCGAGAGTCGATCACCAGGTGCTCTAAATTATTCCCGCAATTTCCAACGGCTAGGTGCCCGATTGTGTCCAAGAAATATTCACTACACCAAACAGCAGCATGGATACTAGAATCTCCATCGTATGCCTTATATCATTTTTAGTAATATCGCTATCCGGCTGCGAGAACGGGCAACCCTATCAAGGTGTGATTTGTACGGAGGAATTTCGATCCACGACACTTTACGTGCCGGGAACCCCGTTAACAGAATCGTTCACAATTCGGTTGTCAAATTCAGATACGATTCGCATTAAAGGAAATGCCGATTTCCGCCAGGGATACTACGTCGTCCTGGATGACAACTACCAGGCCAAGCTGGAAAATCAACAAGATAATTTTCGGTTTATTGGCAAACGCGGCCATGAAGTGGTCGTCCGGGAGGACTATATTTTCAAAGCTAATCAATGCCATATAACCCAGGTTAGCGGCAAGAACAAGCTTTAATGTACTTTTCAACCAGATCGCAAATATGATCGCCCGATTCACCTTGATGTCTGTGATTGTATGTTTCTTTAACTTTCAGTGTAAGGATCCTGACAAACAGGCGGGTCCATGCGATTGCCATAATAAAACAGCTAAAAAAGAAATGAAAAACATAGAGGCTGTTGTGGTTTATCGTATCGGCAACCAACCTCCTGGTGGTAACCAAGGTCCTGATCAATATATATTAAGTACTGAACCAAAGGATTTTGACGGAGCATCATACAGTATTGGTGAGAATTTATTAGCTCCTTGCCAGGAGTCAATGTCTGTACCAGTTGATTTCCGGAAACCGGGTTTAAGGGTCATGGTGTCTTATAAGCGTAAGGAATGTTACGGTGCCCTAACCTCACCAGACATGCACGGAGCCTATGGCTACTATATCGATTTGACTGCGATTCGGGTGAAAACTCCATAGATAAAGCCCTTTCAACAGTGGCCCTCTATTGGCGAAAAGGATACGGAATAAGTGCACGAACGTGCTGGCGGCTATATTTTAGGTATCTTCAACAATAGAAAATGCCGCCATTATAGAGGCTGAAATTCCCCCCGCCTTGAGCTTGATCCCTTTAGGCATTATCGGCAATTCACGGCTTGAAGGAGCAGTTTTCCAGAAATGTAGTCATCGGCGCCTGAATTTCGAACGTTACATACCGGTAACGCTTTCGAAGATTTTTGAAGCTACAACGGACGGCCCGTTCTTTTATCTAACTTGTCGGCAATAGTGCAAAGCGATTTGTACATTAGCCCTGAAAACCAACAACTATTTGAACGATGAGCAATTACTCGTTAACGGCGCTCCTTTCAATTCCGCAGGACGCGGGCTATTTTTTTCCAAACCGACACTTCGAATACATCTCCGGCAAGCCTCTCTACAACTTAATGATCGATAAACTCGAAGCAATTCCCCAGATTGGTAAAATCATTATCAACACCGATTCCAAAGGGATCAGGAATTACTACGACCGCTCTGGCAAGATAAAAGTGGTCAATGCCTACCAGGCAAGCCTGGACGAGATAGAGTTGGAGCTCACTTCCGACAAGGTAACCGCTGCATTGCTCGACCATACCGAAGGCGATCATTTCCTTCAACTCGGACCGATTTTCCCGTTTCTGAAACATCAGACCATCGAATATGTAATCGAAACCTACGACAAGTATGTGGTCAATCCCGAAGGCCGAAGCTATGATTCCGCTTTTACCATCAGAACGTTGAACCGCAGATATTACGACAGCGACACGGATTTCATACGCGAAGACCGGCCCAATACGTTTGTCGAAGACGGTATATTACATGTATTTAACCGCACAGGATTCCGTAGCGCCGGGAAACGAAAGGTAGGTCAAAAGCCGTTTCCGTGCGGCGTCGACGAGATCGAAAACCTGGCGATCGATTCCGAGGAAAATTACCGGATAGCTGTTTTTATCGACGAAAACCGTTATCGCTTTCCTCGTGTTTTCGGCAGGTGACTCACGTTTTGTCTCCTGTCTAGGAAACCGACATGACACCTACCTTCTTTTGTGCATCAACCTCTGCCGGCAACCTTAATAATTACAGCAGCATCACGATCTTTGAATATCCAAGTCTGAAAGTCATGATTCCCGGCGACAATGAATTCGCATCACGGGCGTCGCTAATGCTACGACAGGCCTTCCGAACCCATTAGGAATACCTTGGTCTTATTTCTCGACTGTATGAAAGGCCAGTATGATCGTTGTGCAGTGCTCCTCCTGGACAATCACCTTGATGCTGATGCCCAGCAACACACACAAATCCTTGACGATCACCAGGCCCATCCCTTTCTGATCGGGACGTTGGGAGGCGCGAAGCCAGTCTTCGTAGGACCGGTAATCCCTGTTTAGCCAGTTGGCCTGATCCTGCGGTATCCCACCGCCGTCATCTGCGACTATGATACGCGTTTGCCCATTTTCAATATCGGCGGACACCGTTATTTCCGACTGACTTGCCTTCAATGCGTTGTCGATCAGGTTGTGTACAATGATGGAAACCAGGTTGCGGTCGCTATGAATGGTAAGATCCGGATCGATTGTGTTCCTGATAGTTATGCCCCTGAATGTTGCGATCGCGGCAAAGAGTCCTGAAATATTACCGACCAGCTCCGAGACGGGGAAAATACTCGTTTCGGTCCGCGATGATGCGGTTTTACTTTGCAGTTTGATATAGTCCAGAAAGTTTTTGGTAAGCGCACCAAGCCTTTCGGACGTGTTGAGGGATTCCTCGCTCATACGGGTAATGAGTGGATCGGTTGCGCTTTGTTTATGCAGGTAGGCATTAATTTGTTTGAGTGAATAACCGATATAATGCAATGGCGTCTGAATATCATGGTTCACAGCGGCGATGATCTGGCTGATGACCCGGTAGTGGCGTATCAGATTAGCCTCCCGCTCTTTCCTGACAAGACTTTCTGTCCTCAATCTCACGGAAATAAAGAACAGCCCCGCCATGGCCGCAACCAGCAGCGACTGAAACCACCAGGTTTCGTACCAGGCACGCGGAATATGGAGTTTTATCGTCTTATAAGTGTAATCATTAACCCCGAACCCGCTAACCTTGCGAATTTTCAACACGTAGTTACCATACGGGATCTTCAATATGGGAATTATAAAATCCGGATTGACCGGCGTCCATCTCTCGGTGCGCCCTTGCCCGGATAGTGAATAGTACATTTGAATGTTCCGGCTGTTGCCCATATAAGGCGTGGCAACCGTCAGGCGTAACTGCTCGAAGTCGCGGGAGATTTCCAGGCTGTCCCGTACAGGCAGTTCTTTTCCATCTTCAAGAATTGCATTGATAAAAATACCTTTATCGGGAAGTACAGGAGTAATTGTTTCCGGCTTGTACCAAACCAGCCCGTCCATCGAAGGAAGTGAGACGGTTCCATCAGCCAGTGTAAGGGCACAGGGCTTGCAGCCGCCGTTGAACTCATTGGTTTCAAACCCGCTTTGCTTGTCGTAATACAAGTAAAATACCTGATTCCGGTTATCAGCTGCGTAATCCAGTAGCCTCTTTTTAGCAACCTGAAAAAGACCGCGATTGGTAGTAATCCAGAAAAAACCATTCTTGTCTTCAATGATGCAATGGGAGGTCGCCAAAAACCGGTCTTTGTCAAGTGGGAACCGAACAAGTTTGTTTTTATTAAGAAGGTAAAAACCATTACCATAGGTCGTAATCCAGGTACCTTCCGGGGTTGCATAAAAGCTGCGGATGGCGACGTTTTCAAGTGGTATGACGAGTTGGGAAATACCTGTGCGGGTGTCGAGCCTGTAAATACCCGCCAAAGTCCCCAGCAACATGGTGTTGGCATTTTCCATGTCAATGATCATCACCCCTTTTGAAGCCAGCGTGAACTTCCGTCGCGGCGTATATTTACCTTGCGACTCTTCGAGAATATATAAAACATCGCTATCGCAGCCGATCCACAATTTGCCGGTTGGGTCGACGTAAAGTGAACTCGCCGAATCGGGCATTTTTACATGAGCGAGGATTTTTTGTCCGGTCTGGTCGAGTTTGTACAAATTTGATCCGATGCCAAACCAGAACGAACTATCCCGGTTCTGGGCCATGGCGAATTTGTAGCCGAACTTCTCCATAAACGGGGAGACTTTTTTTGCAGTGACATGCGAGCCGTCAGGTTTGGCGCTAAATAAGTATCCTTGTGCCGTTAACACCGCTCTGTTTCGGGCGGGCAGCTGCGCATAATAGACATTGTCGGCATTATCGGAAGGTAATTTGTGTGTTTGAAAAATCTCCCTCTTAAGTAAGAACAGTCCTTTTGTTATACTTCCAAGAAAAAGGAAACGATTGTTTTCGTCAAAATAGATCGCGGCTATGCTAAGGTTATCAAAATCGAAATCGCTCAAAATCAGCCTCGTTTCAAGGTTTCCATTTCCGGTTGGATTGAGCAGGTACAGGCTGTTATTCAGGTAAAGAAATGCCTGCCGGGAGATATTATTCCAGAACAGCCGGGAATGGTTTGCGCTGGTACGGTAATGGGGGTTCGAAGTGATGTCCCCGGTGATGACAGCTTCGCGGGTAACCCGCTCGATCACTTTGAAATTGCCACTGCTGTCGATTCCGTATGGCTTGTTGCCGATCAAAATAAGGTGCCGTAACGATGCATGCGTGGTAAAGACATGTTTACCAAGTTGAAAATACGCGACCTGGCCGTTTTGCCAGATGTAATGTGTTTGATCGTCCACCGCCAGAAAGTGGTGTTTCGCGAACGGATCAGGAAGGGGTGGAACGGGAATGCTGGCGACTATGGTGTTGGGCCCGTTGTCCCCGCGCGCAAGAGGATTGTGATCTAGATAATCCCGGTAAAAGGTTGTATCGACAGACACCAGGCCGTTCGCAAGCACACCAACATAATCGTTCCTTTCGGACAGCGCATAAAATTCATGTTGCCCGTGCCCACTGACGACGGACGGAATGAACCCACGGAGACGGTTTGTCGAAATAGGGATTACGGATCTGTCAAATGTGACAAAACGATGGCCGTCGAATCGTACCACGCCAGCTTCGGTAGTCAGCCAGATAAACCCGTTTTTGTCTTGGGCGATGCCTTTGACGCTATTTTGGGGAAGGCCATTCTCGTCGGTAAAATGCTGTAACCAGTATCCCGCCGGAGCCTGTTGCTGACTTATCGCGCGTTCAGTGGTCAATAACCCGGTTAAACACGCCAGAATAAGGTGGAACAACAGAGCTCTCATGGTCAGGCTTAAAACATTTAAATCGGGAAGCTATTTGCGAACGGCTACTAACCATTCAGTTCGAAATAGGTTGTCAACTGGATTACATTCTCTACGCCGAGCTTTTCGAATATCTTGGATTTATAAATGCTGACCGATGAAGGCGAGAGATTTAACTGCTCGCCGATAGACTTGGCCGGTACGCCCTTTACCAGGAGCTGCGCTACTTCGAGCTCTCTCTCCGAAAGTTTGTCGGTAGCCGATTCTTCCGAGCCTTTTGCGTTGAATAGCTGTCGGAATGCGTTTTGCATGACTTCCGCGCTCGCATAGGTTTGCCCGCTCAGCACCTTATCGACCGCCTGGGTGAAGTCGTCATTGATGGCAGTTTTGGAAATATAGCCGTTTGCGCCTGCTTTCAGGAACGGTAATGCATATAGCTGCTCGTCGTAGCTGGAACAGACCAGGATCGGAATATCAGGCTGTTTTAACCTGACCGAATGCACCATCCCCACCTTATCGCCGCCCGGTAGGTTGATGTCCATGATCAGCAGGTCAAACTTTTGCTTTTCGAGCATTGCTATTGTTTTCCGAAAGTCTGTGGTGCTGGTGATGACCGCGTCCGGCTTATGATCCATCAACAGAAACTGAATTCCCGCTAAAACTAACGGATGGTCCTCAGCGATGATAATCTGAATGCTCATTATGATGGAGTCTGAAAAAAGTGCCGGGGAGGTATTCCTGACATTAATATAGAAAAATCATTCATAGTACTACTTCTATCTAGCATTAAATTTCTTTAATAAGTTATTCAATTTCTTAAATCAACGATTCAATTTATTGTAATGCCGGGTCCGCCTATACGAAATACATTTGTTCATGCCGAATCCGTGATACATACCATGGATTCCGGCAAGTGGACCATGCGAAGGGGACTGCGAAGATAAATTTCATGACGTTGAGTGGATCAATCATCTCCCGGCGCTGTCGGGAGAAATGATTTAAACGCAACCCCTCCCATCTAAAAATTAACTACCGAAATTATGAACGTAGCACTCATTGACAGGCACCCGATCTTCCGTACAGGCATCCGCGTGATGTTAAATAGTCAGCTTAACAACATCAATACCCTCGAAACCGGCTCAATGAATAGCCTTGCCAAGGTGAACAAGCTGGGGGACATCGACATCGTGATCATCGGACTGTCCGAAGAGCAACCCGAAATAGACAAGGCCGTCCTAAAAAGGGTGATGCGAAAAAATCCCCTTGCATCATTCATCGTGTGTGCCGCAATACCATGCTATGAGTCGGTGGGATCGCTGATGCGCATGGGGGTGAAGGGTTACCTCAATAAAAATAGTAGCCCTGACGATCTGATGACGTGCGTAAATGCGGTTATCGCGGGGGAGCCATTTGTTTGTCATCAGGTTTAGGAGGGGGTTTTGCAGATGAAAAAAGTACTTCTACGGGCATTAAATTTATTCAGGCCACAGACCAATTTGTTCAATCAACAAGACATGAACGTAGCACTCGTCGACGAGCATCCGGTATTTCGAACAGGCATCCGCGGTATGCTAAAAAGCCAATTCGAAAAACTTGGTACCCTGGAAGCCGGGTCTATGGAAGATCTAGAAAAGATTATTCAGCTAGACATTTTTGATGTTATCATCATCGGTCTGTCTGAGGAGCATCCCGAGATAGATTATGCCCTCTTGAAAAGGGTTATGAAAAAAAATCCGCTCACCTCGTTCATCGTCTACGCCAGCGCGCCCGACCATAAACTGGCACGCTCTCTGGTTCGCATGGGCGTGAGAGGGATACTTACGAAACACGCCTGCGCCGACGAACTTGTGACCTGTGTACGTTCGGTGCTCTCAGGCAATCCCTACCTCAGTCCCCAGATGCTGGCGGGCCTTCATAAGAAAGCAAAACGCACTGTTAACGAAGCTAACGCGACGTAGGTTGAAACCGGTCATAGATATGAGTTGAACAGTTATTTCTAACATTCGCCGGGCGTTTGGCGATAACGCTCAGGCAGGTATCCACACAATAACTATCCTGGGTCCAGCCTCAACCACGGGAAATTTAGTTCAGACGACAAGCAACGGCTGGGGCGAATACTCCGGAACATGGACCAACACAACGGGTAGTGCGCAAGTTTGGAGGAAAACAGTGACCATTTTGATGTAGAAAATAGCCTGGATGCTCGAAAGCCCCCTCTACCCTACCTGCCAATTGCCACCTGCCTGCTTGTTGCATTGCCGTCTCGCCTGGTGATCTGCAGAATATACATGCCGGCACGCAAATGACCAATGCTAATGACCGGAGACGGCTTGGAACTTTTGAAAACCGCCCTACCCGATTGATCCAGCAACTCCACTGATATTGCATTTTTCAGAATAGCTTCGCTTAGCTGCAAATGGTCGGCAGCGGGGTTGGGATAGAATGAAAACAATTCGGGGTTTTCGAAAACCACACGCGCTATTTTGCTGTACGCGAATGTACTATCACGGTCCACCATTTTTAGCCGGTAAAGATTGGTGCCGGCGAGGGGTGCTTTGTCAATGGCGTCGTATTCCATGGTCGCCTGGCTGTTATTTGCGGCTTTTGTGGTTCCAATGACACCCCAGTTGCGTCCATTTTCGCTGCGTTGTATCTCGAAATGGCTGGAATTGGCTTCATCGGCAGTTGACCAGTCGAGATACACATGGTTCTCCCGGACAGCAGCATTAAAGTCGATAAGCGTCACCGGCAGCACATCCGTGACGTTTACAACCATTTCATATGTTTTCGCACAGCCGGTCTGGCCTGCGGTTACCGAATAGGTGTATGCTCCCGGAACCGAAGGAACGGTTATTTCGGTCAGATTAGCCGTCGTCCCGATTGTATTTCCGTTTAGCTCCCAGCGATAGCTAAGTCCGGAGCAATCTCCTGCGCAGGCGGAAGACAGGTTGATGACGGTTCCTATCCGCGGGTTATTGACGCTCGCCGAACCTGTCAGTGTGAGCTCGCAGTCTATTTTCAGGTCGTTTTTAATAAAGATATTGACCGGTTCGCCGGCAGCGGCATTGCGCGCGGCCATCCACGTTTTATAAGCGTCACAATCGTCGGAGTAGCTGTTGCGATTGGTCACGCAGCCATTTTGCTGGATAATACCCGACAGGGTAAAATTGTCCTGATTTGCCGGCGCGGGTGTCGCAACGGGCTGACTGACCCAGGTTTGGGCCAGTTGCTGAATGGCGGGGCCTCCGCCGGCACTCAATAAATTTTCGAAAAACATACAACTCACCATCTGTGCGCCATGGAGGTAGCTCTCGGTAGCGTAGGAGACAAAATTAGAAATCCCAAAATTCGCATTGTAGGCCGCCTCGTTGATGTACAGTTTACCGGGAAGGTTGCTACGCAGAAGGTCAATGGCGAACCGGTGGTCGTAATAGTTATCGTCATTGATTTTGATCCCATCCAGTTCCTCTGCGATCTCGTTAAATGCAAATGTGGTTCTTCCCAACGATAATTTATCATAGGATGAGCCATGATGCGATATGACTTTGATACGACTGTCCACGGCCTTTACCGTGTTCTTGAAGATGTTATTAACTTCCTTCAACACCTGCGTCCGGTAGAGATACCAATCGGTACCGTCGGGCTGCGTAAACATTGTCCCTGATGGCCTTTTGGGGGTTATCTCACTGAAAGAATTGTAATCTGTTCCCCATACGAAATTGAGTGACTGGATCTTTTCATATTTACTCGCAAGCCACGCCCTGTAACCGCTTCTCATCGGTTGCGAGTAATCCGTGAGACTGTTGTTGTCCCGTAGGTTCAGTGGCTGGTCAAAATGGTATTTATCTGTTCCGGCCTCGAATTCCGCCTCACCCTGACGTGAATAGATGAGGTCCATATAGAGTAGTTCGTTTGTATCCTGAAGGTGACCATAACGCTGCAATACTTTTTGAGTAAAATCGACTATTCTGTTACGGGTTGACTGAGCGGCCAGGGAGGTCATCACAAATTGCACGTGAACGCCATTGATCCTGCCGCCGTATTTCTGGAAAACAGCCTCCGTTCCGTCGTACCCCACGTTTAATATTCGCTCTTCTTTGAGCCACCCGTCGCCTGTATTGATGCCGTACCGATCCGAATAACTGTGGGTGACGTCATCACCCGTACTGACAGCAACATTGATCCCGACTTTCATTCCCAGCGAGCGGGCTTTCGCTATCTGGTCGTCGTACATCTGCCATACATTGTAATCCTGCCCATATTGTTGCTTCATCGACCGGGAAATGTATCCTTCGATTGCCCCCCACTGGATACTCAGAAAAACCGCATTACAACCCACAGCATGCGCATCCTCAATGAGTTTCAAATTGCTCCAGTTCCCTTCGTTTACCAGGCTGAGTCCCAGGTAACGTTGCTGGGCAAATGCGATCGGGCCAAGACTAACAACGTTGAGAAGACTAAATGCCAAAACAAACTTTCTGAATAGCGCGGAACTGCTTCTGTTGGCCCGAAGAGTTAGCAACATTTTTTGCATAGAAACATTTTTTTGTGGTGTTACCGGTTCTGGCCAAAGTGCCAAAACCAATACGAAATTATTCTTTAAGTGGTCGCTCAATACTAATTTTATAAAAAAATTAAAAAAAATTCTACTTATCATCTAAGTGTTTCTATGGCCGAAAACGACCTTATGGTAATAGGCCTGATAAACCGGCCTTTTGTCGGCACTTTAACCCGCTAATAATGGATAGTATGGAATTGCCCGATCATCACGAGGATGATCACAGCCAGCCCGCTCCCCCTGGCGGCGGCCCGGAGCGTCTTTCACATCGGCCTGCGTTTCCCGCCGAATCGGAGATGTTGCTGAAAAAGGCATTCGAATCGGATACGAATACCGGGATCGAACTGCTATTCCGTTGGTACTACCGCCCGTTGTGCAGCCATGTGGTCCGGTATGTTTCATCAAAAGAAATTGCCGAAGACATTGTATCCGAGGTTTTCTACAAATTTCACAAAGACGGGGTTTTTGCAACCGTCGAAACGTCATTCCGGAACTACCTGTTTTCGGCCGTGCGGTATAGTGCATTCGATTATGCCCGGCGCGAGATGAAGCGGAACACCTCGCTGGAATACGCCGAATATGTGACACTGCAACCAGAGCATCAACCCGACCATATTACCCAGTATGAAGACCTGTACAATGACGTACAGAACGCCATCAACACGCTCCCGCAAAAGCAACGCCGTGTGTACCTCATGCATCGGTATGAGGGGAAGAAATACAGCGAAATCGCGGCCGAGCTGGGCATATCTTACCGCACGGTGGAATCGCAAATGTACAGTGCGATGCAGGAACTGAGGAGGATCATCAAAGCCAAATGGCTGTTCACCTTACTCGCCCTATTCCATTAGCGCTTTACCTCAGTGGTACGACACAGTATTTGCAAAAAATTAACCATGAAAAACGCAATAAACAAAGAGCTGATTTTCAATTACTTTTCAGGTAATGCGACTGCTCTTGAAAAGGATTTGATCGAACAGTGGAGCGCAGATGCCTCGGCCAGGGAGCAACTATTCATTTGGTTGCTCGAATGGGAAAATCAGAACATCCAGTACAGCGCCGATGTTGACCGCGCTATTACACGCCATTTCTCCCGCCTCGACGAACTTCCTGCCGAAACCGAAAGCACTGCGATGCGGCCGATGCTGGCCTTCGCGGTAAAGGGAAAGTCATGGCTTGTTGCGGCAGCTGTGACATTAATGCTGCTATCGGGCGGTTGGCTGGCGCGCGAACATGTGCGCTACGAAATCTACACGACCAGTTTCGGCCAGATCCAACGCCTGGTATTACCCGACGGAAGCAAAGTAGTGCTCAATGCCAACTCCACGCTCCGGGTCCCGCGCTTTGGCTTCGGAAAAACCACGCGGGAAGTGTACATGACCGGAGAGGCGGATTTCTCCATTACACATACGACAACCCATCAAAAATTCATCGTTCACACCGAAAAGAATTTCGACGTTGAGGTGCTGGGCACCGAATTTAACGTGTATGCACGACCTCGGCGCTCCCGTGTAGTATTGAATAAGGGTAAAGTGAAACTGCATTACCTGAAGGGTTCCGAAACCGACCAGATCGTGATGAGACCCGGAGACCTCGTGACGTTCGATGCGCCCGGGCATGCTTCCGTAAAGCAAACGGCAAACCCGGCCAATTATTCGGCTTGGAAAGCCCATCGCTTTGTCTTTGAAAACGAGAGCCTGCGAGAGATATGTAATCTTTTTGAAGACAATTTCGGTATGGAAATTCGCATCCCCGATTCGACCCTTGCCGCGCAGACCATCTCGGGCTCCTTTACCGCGCTTAATGCCGAGGAGCTTTTTGAAATACTGGCCGACGACTCCGGGCTTTCGTACTCCCGCTCGGAAGACGGAAAGGTCATCACCCTGGATTATTAAACCCCTTTGCCCCTAACCTTTTCTTACCTGCTTAAAAACCCATTTCTATGAAAAAACCGTTACGATCCCTTCTATTCGTGCTGGCTGCCGCTAGTGCCGGTTCTCCCGGCCAGGCGCAGTTGCTCGCGGCCATCGGGCAGCGGCAACATCCGTTCGTAGCCGAGCAGTCCACCAGGAGCCTCAAATCAGTATTGCAGGATTTCAAAACCCATTACAAAGTCGATATCCTGTATTTTGACAGTGTAGTACAAGGCTACGAAGTTCCCGTAAGTGCCGTTGATTTTCAACCCAATGCAGAAAAATCTCTTTCCAGGATACTGAAACCCCTCGGCCTGCAATACAGGAGATCCAAAACAGGGGGTTATGTCGTGATCAAACCGGTAAAGGGAGATAAGAAGTCACAACAGGCTCCTGTATCGAGCACCACTGACCAACCGGCCGACAGTCCGCTCCGGCAGTTCGCTCTCACCGCGTCGTCCGCCAGCGGGCAAGCCACCGATCCGACAGTAGAAATCGGCTTGAACGGAAAAGTTTCGGACGAGAAAGGCCAGGGACTGCCTGGCGTGAGCGTGGTGGTAAAAGGCTCCCAGCGCGGGACGATCACCGACGAACATGGCGAATTCAAGGTCGAGGTGGCCGACAAGAATGCAATACTGGTGTTTTCGTTCGTGGGATTTTTGTCACAGGAAGTGAATGCAGGAAACAGGACCCGCATCGACGTTACACTTGCATCCGACACCAAAGCCCTCGAAGAGCTCGTAGTCACGGGTTACAGTTCACAGAAAAGGTCGCTGATGACCGGTTCTGTGGCTACAATGAATGTCACGGAAGAAATGCAGAATATCCCGACAACATCCACGGGGAACCTGCTCTCGGGTAAACTTGCGGGTGTTTACATCGGCACCCCCAACGGTATACCGGGCACCAACCCGCAAATCAGCATCAGAACAGGCTCTTCCCTCAACGCCCAGCCTATTACATTCGTGATCGACGGGATCATCCGGACGGCCGATGATTTCAACAACCTTAGCCCCAACGAGGTAGAGACCATTTCGGTATTGAAAGACGCCGCTTCGGCAGCTGTCTACGGGTCGCGTTCTGCCGGCGGTGTGATCCTGATCACTACTAAAAGAGGGAAATCGGGTAAACCGACTTTCAACTATTCCTTCAACACGGGCTTCGATACCCGGACCAAAAACGCACCGCTCACGAGCGCGGTGCAGGCCGGCGAGCTGTATAACCGCATCAACGGTAATAGCGATCCCGCGGGCTGGGCCTGGTCGCAGGAAGAGATTGACCATTATAAAACCATTAACAACGGCTGGGGCTACGATCAGCTGGAATCGGTCTGGCGTAACCCGTCCACGTCGCAGCACAATCTGAACGTCGCGGGCGGCACCGAGAAAGTAAAATACTTCGCAGGTGCCTCGTACGTGAAGCAGAACGGCTTTCTGAAACCGCTGACTTATGACAAATACAACATCCGTCTGAATACGACGGTCGATGCCACCAAAGACCTGCAATTTTTCGTCGGACTAGGCCTAAGCAACAACCTTCAGGGCAATGTCACTTGGGAAGGATCGCAATCGCTGTACCGTAAATTGCTCGTATGGCAGCCCGATCAGCCGGTTTACACCGATGGCGGAAAACTGCTCGACTACGGCTGGATCGCCAACGTCGGCGGGACGGTGAATGGGAATGGCGGCTACGATAAAATCAATTTCCTGAAACCACAGGTCGTGCTGAATGCGACGTACAATATCCCGGTCATCAAAGGGCTTAGCGCGAAGGCTGTATTCAGCAAAAATTTTGGATATAGCCGCCGGAAAGTCTTCCAGAAAAGCTATCTGATGAATATCATGAAGCGTGAGGGTGCCAACAAGCACATTATCCATACCGACGACGCCAGCATTATCGGTACGAAGGCCTCGACCAATATTTCGAAGGACTACCTGCGCACCGATGTGTCATGGGGCCAGGATTACCAGCTCGATCTCCAACTGAATTACGAAAACACTTTCAACAACGTGCATCACGTGCAGGGTATCCTCGTATATGAAAAAGCAGAAACCAGCGGAAGCGGCATTTTTGCAGGCCGGGAAACATTCCCTGTGTACACTACCGACCAGTGGTGGGCCGCAAGTGGTGCCCGTGCCGACGATTATGCGGGAGGAAGCAGCGATTACATCAACGGCCGCGCCTCATACATCGGGCAGTTCAACTACGACTACGATGGTAAGTATCTCGCAACGTTCTCTTTCCGGAAAGATGGTTCGATGAACTTCGCACCCGAGAAAAGATGGGGGCTTTTTCCTGCGGGAGCACTTGGATGGGTTGTATCCAAAGAATCTTTCTTCCCGGCTGCTTCGGGGATCGATCAGCTGAAACTGCGCGTATCGGCCGGGCTTACCGGAAACGACGCAATAGGCTGGCTGAACGGGAGCCCGGTACTGACCAGTTTTTTATGGCAGGAATCCTATAAACAAAATGTTCCGGCATTCTTTGGCACCGAACCTAAAACCGCTGCCGGTGTTACGTACGGATCGGTCGTGAACCGGAACCTCACCTGGGAAAAAGCACTGACTTATAATGCAGGCGCAGATATCTCTTTCCTCAAAAACTGGACGGCGACCGCCGAATACTGGAACCGGAAATCGTACGATATCCTTGGACCGAGATCGCTCTCTACACCGCCTACGTTCAGCCTTAGTCTGCCAGCGGAAAATTATGGAGTGATCAAGGCACAGGGATTCGATTTGAGCCTGGGTTTTGAGAATAAAAAGAAAGCATTTACCTATTATGGCAACCTCACCGCCTCGTATGGCTGGAACAAGGTCGTCACGCAGGATTACGCCCAGAATGCACAGGCAATAGACATCACGATGGGCAGATCCATGACCGTCATCCGCGGATTGCAGTTCGACCGGATCATCCGCTCCCAATCCGACCTTGACCAGTTTAACGGCGAACATCCCAACTACTCTTACAGCGGCCTTAAACCCGAACTCGGGATGATGACCTACAAAGACATGAGCGGCCCGCAAGGTACTCCCGACGGGATCATCGACACGTACGACCGGGTGGTGATCAAAGCGAGCAACTTTCCGATCGTGTACGGGCTCAACCTCGGCGGAAGCTGGAAAGGGTTCAGTGTGGACCTGATGTTCAACGGGAACCTCAAATACAAGAAATCGTTCCGCGACCTGTCGGGTGGTGTAGAATGGAACCGGATGTACTCCGCGTGGTATAACGACAGCTGGACGCCCGAGAACCCTAATGCGACCCTGCCCAAACGAATCTCGGCAAGCCAGTCCAACACTTATGGAGCTGAGTCGACCTACTGGTACCGCAATGCCGGCTTTGTCCGCCTAAAATACCTTACCGTGGGGTACACCGTGCCTCCCCGGTTGTACAACAAGGCACTGCAAAGTGTGAAGTTCTATTTCTCGGGAACCAACCTGTTCAACCTTACCGGTTTCAAGTACTACGATCCCGAAATCCAGGACGGTACGGCATATCCCATTATGCGGAATTTCAACTTCGGTGTAAACGTCACATTCTGATCAATCTAAAAGGATTTAATAATGCGTAAACATTTAAAAAACCTTCCGTTCTCCCTGCTCTGCCTGGCAGTGATGCTGCTGCCACAGGCTTGTGAGCCCAACCTCGACTATGTCAATACGAATGCGATCAATCCGGACAACGTATGGAACGACGAAAAGCTGATCAGCGCGTTTTTGACCGACATCCATGGCAATTCGATCCCTTCCTGGCCGGTGAATGGCAACAGCAGCGACGAAGCCATGAATGCCCCGGGCTCGATGGGCACTTACCTGAGAGGCATCATCAGCGTAGCTTCCGACGGGCAGAGCCTGAGTTATAACAATATCGACAAGATCAACTTTTTCCTGGCCCGGCTAGCGGATGTCTCGCCAGCCGTACTTTCCGATGAGAAAAGGAAACAGATGACCGGGCAGGCGCTTTTCTGGCGTGGATGGGATTATTTTTCCAAGGTCGCAACATTCGGCGGGGTGCCGCTGATATTGAAGCCGCAGGACCCAGCCAATAAGGAAAGTCTTTTCGTTGCCCGGAGCAAAACATCCGAATGCATAACGCAGATCCTCTCCGACCTGGATGCGGCCATTGCATCCCTGCCCGACCAATGGGATAATGCCAACTACGGGCGTATCGACAAGGGAACCGCTATGGCTTTCAAAGGCAGGGTATTGCTTTGGTACGCGAGCCCTTTATTCAACCCGTCGAACGACCAGGCGAGATGGCAAAAAGCCTACGAAGCCAACAAAGCGGCTGTGGATTACCTGAAAGCCCAAGGAAAAGGCCTCCTCGGCGCGTATGGGCAGCTCTGGAAGCAGGAACGCAACAAGGAAGTGATCATGGTGAACCAGTTTACCTACCCTGATCACCCTTTCAACCAGGCAGGCATCCGCCCGCAGCCACTGACCCAGGGCGACGCGAACAGAAACCAGCCGTTACTTCCGCTGCTGAATGCCTATCCGAAAAAGGACGGTTCGCCGATGCAGTTCGACGCGGCAAAACTGGCGACCGACCCGGCTTATAACGAGCAGTACATGACCGATTTCGTCACCAATCGCGACGACCGGTTCTACGCAACGATATTTACCGGCGGAACGCCCTACCCCACCCCTGACCTTCCGACCGGCACGCGGTACTGGAGCGCATGGCGGAAAATAGCAGATGCCGGCTCTCCCGGCGGCTTCAAGTATGTTTCGCTGGCCAGCGACCAGAAGTCGGTCACGATCGGCGCGGGTGTTTCCGGCTTCTTTGAAATCAAAGGGCTCGATAATACGCTCACCAGCACGCTGATCGGCAATGCGGCAACCGACTGGGTGGAAATACGCTTCGCGGAAGTACTCATGAACTATGGCGAAGCCGCCAATGAGGCCGGTAAGCCGGAGGAAGCGTTGCAGGTGTTGAAGGACATCCGTGCGCGAGCGGGCATTACGCCGGGCGCGGCCGGCAAGTATGGCATTACGGCCACGACCCAGGCGGGCATCCGCGAGGCATATATGGGTGAGCGTTTTGTAGAATTTGCGTTCGAGAACAAGCGCTGGGGCGATCTGCGGAGATGGAAGCGTTTTGATATCGTGAATAAGACAGCGTTTCGCCAGGGGATCTATTTTGTGTTGAAGGATGGTGCGAAAATCGAATGGACCGATGATATTTCTGACGCGGCGGTCCGCAAGAAATTCACGGCTGTGTTCATCGAAAACCTCGACGGCGATCCCCAATATAAATTCAACCTCGATCAGAACCACTGGTTTTATCCGATCAGCCAGGGAAACCTGGAAGCCAGCTCCGTGTTGAAGCAAAATGCAGAATGGGGCGGTACTTTCAATCCGCTGGATTAAAATAAAGTAGGTATGAAGGGCGATGATGCTTACTCTGAAAGAATAGGCATCATCGCTTTTTATGAAGATTACCACTGGTCAGCGTTTCAATAAATTAAATCAAATATGCGATTTCGGATTCTCCCAATACTTCTCATAAACCTCATTGCCGTTTTTCTGGCACCGTATGCGCGTGCCCAGCACGATTTCAGTACCAATTATTTTAAAATCCACATCAACAATAAGGGCTGGATCACGAGCATGAAAAATAGCACGGCTAATCACCGTGAGTTCAGCCCGACCGACAAGCCCTCCCCGTTGCTATCCTTGTTCGACAGTAAGAAACAACATTATTATCAACCGGTTAAGGCTATTTTTAACAAAACCAAACAGGCATACACATTGCATTATGCCAATGGCTCGGTGGCAACGGTTTCGCTGGCTGTTTATCCCAAATATTTCAAAATGAAGCTATTGTCGCTGCATCCGCGCAAGGGCATCGACAACGTCCAATGGGGGGCCTATCACACCAATATTACCAACCTTTTTGGCGAGATCATCGGTGTGGCGCGCGATACGAGCGAGGCAGTCAACTACGCTATCGGAATGCTGGCACTCAACGACAACACGCTCGGGGGAACATCCGAAACAGTTGCCGATGCGGCGCCATTCCAGTACATCATCCACAGCCCGGACAAAAAACGCTTCCCGCTTCCTGTCAACCTGCATGAAGGTCAGGTTTTCCCCATCGGGGGCGACGGTATCAGCGATGTGGCATTTTACGCGCACAAGGAGCCCTATTACAGGATTTTATATGGTAATGCGGCCCAGATCGACACCCAGGGCAGGATCTCTATTGCGTACAATTCGAGAGACAGGGCTCCGAAGCGGACGGTATTCTTTTCGTTGATACCCAACATGACCGCCAACATCCCCAACCACCTGGACGTACAGCCGCTGCCGGGTATCGACTACCTGGGCTCTTCGGTAGCCCTCTGGGGAAGCCCCGACAGCACAGCATTGCTGGATGTGGTCCAGAATATCGTGCGGTCCGAAGGCCTTCCCTATCCTACTTTCAACGGTAAATGGGTTAAAGATCCTGCCGCTTACGTGCCCGACGTGCTTACGAGCGGGGGCGTGTACGACAGCATTGTGCCTTACACGCATCAACTGGGTTTCAAGGCTATCAGCCTCTACGACCAGGGGTTCATCCGTCCCGATCGCGGTAACGGGGGCTATATCGACGGCAGGAATTTTGAGAAGAAACCGTTGAAAATGGCCTCTGGAGACAAGTCGCACAAGGAATTTTCTGAAATCGCGGCACGGCTCGGCATTATCATCGGCCGGACGCCCATAACCACCGCACTCGCGCCAGGCACCAAGGATGCCAGTCCTGTTCCGGGTGATAGCCTTTGCTACCAGCAAAAACGCATTCTGACCAAAAGTATCGCGGCTAACGATACGCTGATATTCGTCAACGACCCACAATACCTGGATGAAATAGCAAGCTGGGAGGGCCATTGCAAGAACCTGAATATGATCAAGATCGGGAAGGAGCTTATTCATTACCTGGGTGTTTCCAAAGAAGCGCCATACCGCCTCCTGAACGTCAAACGCGGCTATTGGAACACGACAACCGCGAGCCATACGGCAGGAGATACCATTTACAAGCTTCAAGTGACCATCAACTACGGTTACGACGGGCTGATCCCCAATATGCAGTTACAGGACCAGATCGCTCAGTATTATGCGTCGGTTGCCAAGGTCAATGGGCTGGCGTATTATGACTTCGATGGGCAGGAGTTTTTGTTCAACAATGGCCATGGGTACTATTCGGTCAAACGCTTCTTCCGCAACATGTTTGAAAAAGGCAAAGAGCTTGGCGTTCCCTACATCCGTTTCACCGGGTCGACACTATCGGAAGGCTCATGGCATTATCAGAGTATCTGGAACGTCGGTGGCGGCAAAAACCTGTACGACGTCGAGCGACGGGAATGGGGCAGCGCTACGAGCCAGGGAAAAGACCTCCGGGACGTAACCTACGCGAATTTCTTCCCCTCCGGAATGGGTGGCAATTTCCCGGTTAAAGCAGGCTCGACCGTGGCGCAATATGAGCACATTCAGGCTGTTTCAGTCGGCATAGGTTCTACGTACAGCCTGCAAATCAACCAGAAAGACGTGGAGGCCTGTACCGAGAAATATGCCATTTTTAAAGCCATCAGAACATGGGAAAACGCCCGTGCCGCCAACGCATTTCCAAGGTGGGTCAAGAAGCAATTGGCCGACCCGGCCAACCAGTTTCACCTCGAAGAACTGGATCAGAATACATGGAAACTCTACAAAACCGACCTGGACGGCAGAAATGCCAAGCCGTTTTGTGTGCTTGCACGACCGGTTCAATAACCAGTAAGACCTGGCAATAGCTGTCGGGGTCATTTTCGGTATGCAAAAGCCCGCGAATCTATGGTTCGCGGGCTTTTGCATATACCGCTAATTTAACGGTGCTCAATAAACGCAAACAGGCTATTCCCTCACACTTTCGACGGTGTAGATAAAGCTGTCGGCGCGATAGTAGCCCAGATTATACTCGATTGGCCGTTCGCCCTGATCAAACACAAAACGTTTTCGGAACAAAATCGGACTTCCCGGTTCGACTTCCAGTTTCGCCGCGGTAAATTTATCGGCAGATATCGCACTGATTTCCTCCTTGGACAACGTGGCGATCACCAGATGGTCCCTTTCGAGGATGTCGTACAAGGGCCGTTTGAAATCTTCCTCGCCCGTGAGGCCTACCCTGGGATGGAAGTAGGAAATGAAATAGACAAACGGCCCTTCGGCCTTGCCCCTGAGCCGCTCCAATTTGAGCACTTTTTTATCTGTGCCTATTTCAAAAAAGTTGGCAATTTTCTCATCGGGGGTAACCCAGGTTACATGCAGCTCGAAATTCTTGACGATGATTCCCCGCGCATTCATCTCCTGCGTAAAACTCAGCCAATTCTTTGATTTAGAGCTAATTACTGGCTCCGCAACCTTTGTACCGACCCCTTTTTTCCGGATAAGCAACCCTTCATAAACCAGCTTGTTGAGCGCCTGGCGCAACGTCGACCGGGAAATGGCCAGCCGCTTTGCAAGTTCAACTTCATTGGGCAAGAACTTGCCATCCAAGTGCTCCGGGGAGCTGATCATGCTACGCAATAGGTTCTCGGCCTGAATATGCAACGGAACAGGGCTTTTATGATCTATACTAAATTTCATATGGACGGATTGCAGTAGAGAAAAGCAAAAATAGTAAAAACGTGTTGAGCTACAACTTACCGAAATATTACGATCCTTTGAAACGGTTATCCGGGCAGCAGGCGTACTAAATTTAAACGGTACCGGTGGCTTTGATGCTCCCTGACCGTCCCCGGGCGAACGGCGCTGTTCGTTACCGGACAATTATTCCGTCCAAACGATCTACCAAAATATTGGTTATCAATTAATTAATTATTTGGCAGGCTATTTGAGTCAATAATTTCAGACTTACGAGGAAGAACATAGAAAATGCTAAAAAACTATCTCAAAATTGCATTCAGGAACCTGCTCCGGAACAAGGCTTTTTCGGCGATCAATATCCTGGGCTTGTCCGTGGGCATGGCAAGCGCGTTGCTCATCCTTTTTTGGATGCACAATGAACTAAGCTACGACCGCTTCCATAAGAACAAGGACTATTTGTACGAAGCCTGGAACCGTGGAACGTTCGATGGCAAACTGCAATGCTGGAATTCGACGCCACAGGTGCTCGGACCTGCCCTGAAAGCGGAATATCCAGAGGTAAGCAACATTGCACGCAACTATGGGCGGTGGTTTGTGGCACGCGTCGGTGATAAGAAAATTTCAAGCGAGGCCATCATCACGGACGCGGCGTTCCTCAGCATGTTCGACTTCCCGCTCATACAGGGGAATCCGAAAACAGCGCTTAACTCGGTCAGCTCGATGGTCGTTACCCAGAAAATGGCCATCAAAATGTTCGGTACCGAGGATGTGCTGGGCAAAGTTATAGCGATAGACAAGGACAATTTCACGATCACCGGCGTAATGCGGAACCTACCACCCAACACCGCATTCAGATTCGAATACATTCTTCCCTTTGCATACCTGAAAAGGATAGGCTCGGTGGACGATACCTGGACTTTCAATACCGTAAACACCTATGTGCAACTCAAACCGGGCACCAATCCCGAGCGGTTTGCCGAAAAGATCAAGGACATCACGATCCGGCATTCCAATAAAACCGAAGAACACGAGGTATTCCTCCACCCTATCGCCCTGTGGCATTTGTACTCCAATTTTGAGAATGGCAAAGTCGTAGGCGGGCGGATCGCCATTGTGCGGATGTTTGGCATTATCGCGGCATTCATTCTGCTGATCGCTTGTATTAATTTTATGAACCTCAGCACCGCGCGGAGCGAAAAACGCGCCAAGGAAGTGGGGATCCGCAAAACGGCCGGAGCAAACAAGGGGCTTCTGGTCGGTCAGTTCATCGGCGAATCGATCCTGATCTCGATGATTGCCGGTATTATCGCGCTACTGGCCGTTTACCTTGCCTTGCCGGCATTCAATACGCTCATCGGTAAGGAATTGGAAGTACCGGTACAAAATCCTCGGTTCTGGGCTGCCGCACTCGCATTCATTCTTTTTACCGGCATTATTGCCGGAAGCTACCCCGCATTCTACTTGTCGTCGTTCAAGCCGATCAGTGTGCTGAAAGGTGCATTTAAAAGAACGCAATCCACATTCAGTCCACGAAAAGTGCTGGTTGTGGTACAGTTCAGCTTCGCCATTGTGCTGATCATTTCCACGCTCATCGTCGTAGAGCAAATCCGTCATGCACAGAACCGCGATCCTGGTTACGACCGTGGACAGGTTGCCTATCACTGGATTACAGGCGATTTGGGCAAGCATTATGCGCAGATTAAACGTGCATTGCTTGCTACGGGCATTGCTACCTCCGTTACCAAAACCTCATCCCCGCTGAGCAGCGTTGCCAGCGATACCTGGGGCATCGAATGGCACGGCAAAAACATGGCCGAAAAAATCGATTTCGACATTTTCACCGAAGACGAGGGCCTTGTAAAAACTGCCGGCCTGCAACTGATCCAGGGCCGCGATATGGATCTCACCAAATTCCCGTCCGACTCAGCGGCAGTGCTGCTCAATGAATCCGCGGCCAAAATCATGGGTTTTAAGGAGCCGGTCGGCCAGACGATCAAGGACAATGGCGCTACCTACCACGTCGTGGGTGTTGTGAAGGACTTTGTGATCCGGTCGCCCTATGATCGCCAGAGCCCGCTGATTATCGAAGGGGCACAGAGCTATTTCAATGTAATCCATTTCAAACTGAATGCGGAGAGGCCGGCTGCCGACCTCATACCCGCGGTGGAGGCCATTTTCCGCCGCTACAACCCCGAATATCCCTTCGAATATCACTTTGTGGATGAGGACTATGCCCTGAAATTTGAAGACACGCGCCGGGTCGCGAAGCTGACCGGTATTTTCGCGGGTCTCACTATCTTCATATCATGTCTCGGGCTGTTCGGCCTCGCCGCCTACATGGCCGAAAACCGCGTGAAAGAAATCGGGGTGCGTAAAGTCCTCGGCGCGTCGGTCATGAGCATTGCCGCGTTGCTTTCCGGGGAATTCATGGCGTTGGTTATCATTTCGATTGTTATAGCTGTACCGGTAGCCTGGTACGTCATGGATCTATGGCTTCACGATTTTGAATACCGGATCGGCATCCAGTGGTGGGTATTCGCGGTATCAGGCATTCTTGCGATCGTGGTATCGTTGGCGACGGTGAGCTATCAGGCAATACGCGCGGCGCTGCTCAATCCAGTAAAAAGTCTTCGCAGCGAGTAAAAAGAGTACAGAAAGCTCACGAAACGCATTACTCAGGGCTGCTCTTCCCCTTCAGGGCGATGATCAGCTCTTGTTGTGTCTGGATCAGCTGATGCAGTACCTGACTATCCCCCTGCTGAAATCCGGCCTTCGAAAACTTCACTTTATGGAGGCATATGAGCGTCTCGATATCCGTTTCGAGAATAAAAGCGATCTCCGAAAGACGGCCCATTGTAATGGAATCCTGCTCCTCGTTTTCCAGCTGCCGATAGCGCTGCTTTGAAATCCCCAACCTCCCGGCTACATATTCCTGCGAATAGCCCAGCCGGTTACGTACCAAACGTATATTTTCTCCGATAGGGATTTTGTCTTCTTTCATAGGGTGCCACTGACATGTGTTTTCAGGACAAAGCCGTTTGCTACCTAAGATTCCTATTTCCACTTTTCAATCGGCAACCGATTGATTAGCCTGCGCATTCTGCTATTCCTACTGTCTTACCCGACTAGTTAAAAGTACCGCCAGACTGGTTCTTAACCACTTGAAAAATGAGCGCAATGCAGCCTTTTTCAGGCTATTTGCAATTGTATTTAGTACAAAAACTACACGCATTATGAAGAGAAGACTACTATTGGCTTTGGGCTGTCTTGCTTGCTTTTTGAACCCGTCGACCGCCACAAACGCTCAGCAGATCTACAACAAGACGAATGTTACGCAAAATCTTCTAACCGATTACTACGATGACTCGCAGCCCGTGCGTGTGATGGAGTACACGACGGATCAGGCTGGGACTATGATTGAACGACGATTGGAAGTGTTGCCTGAAAATGATCTGCCGTCAATGCGGGTCAGGGTGGTTAATGAAAGTTTTGAGGAAATTCCGTTTGTCAACCAACCGCCATTCGACGCTTTCTTCGACAATGGGTTTCCGGACATTAAACTCGTTGTGAGCGCCGCTAGCTTACTGCACGGAACCGAAGTTGCATTGAAGGTAATCAAGGACAAATTCGGCTGGATAGGCATCGATAACGATGCCGTCAATGGCAAGCCCATTATCTGGAATATAGTGAAGCCTGAAAAGTCATTGTTTATCGCGTCACCAAAGTATGGTGTAGTCACCAAAGAATTTTTCCTACCTATGGATGGAAGTGAGCCCGAAAAATTAACCAAAATCGATGCGGTTTGTCACGAAATGATCCATGCGATTGTGCATTTCAAAATTGGTAGCGCAACTGGTTCCGGAGTAGATCCTTGCAGTGAAAGAAAGGTACTGGAAGAAGCGCTGGGAGATATTATTGGTTTATACGTATTGAATGAATATGAGCAAAACTCTCCCGCACTTTACCAGTGGACCTGGTCGCAAGGATTGATTTACCCGGGCAGACCTTTTGACAACCCCAACACCCTCCAACTACCGGATACCTACTTCGGAAACTTTTATGCTAACGCTTGCCCCGCAGATGGCAGCTACCTCGTCCACCAGAATGCAACGGTAATAGATCACTGGTATTACCTTTTGGCGGCCGGCACAACAGGAACAGAAATAAATGACCTGGGATACTCCTATAAACTCAATGGCATCGGTGTTAACAAGGCTGTTCAGATCGTATGGAAATGTATTGACTTCATTACCCTGAAATCCGATTTTAAAGATCTAAAAGATGCCACGCTTAAAGCGGCCGAACAGCTCTACGGCCTTCACTCAACCGAATACCTTGCCGTTATGGATGCCTGGTGTGCGGTGGGTATTTGTGAAAACAATCTTGGCCCGTTTTCAATGTCGCCTGCTCACGGTACGACCGGTGTCGAGCCCTGGCCTGGGGTGAACGTAAATGTTACCTGGGAAGGCTTGCCCGTTGATGAATGGGAAGCTCAAATGGCAACCAATGCCGCTTTCACGGAGAACGTACAGAATGTTCTGATCAAAAACTTTAACGTTGTAATCAAACCGGGAGGTGGAAGCGCTTACTCGGGCTTTGCAACAGGCTATTACCGCCCCGGCGAGCGCGTATATGCCCGTGTACGCATTACGAAGGCTGGTGCAAATTTTTGTAAGGGGTATAATCCGCTTTGCGTACTCTACCAGCAATATGGCCCGGCTCATTCTTTTATACTTGATGATAAACAAGCCAAATTCTGGCATGCCGTGCCCGGTAATAGCTGGACAGTCAACCCCTGGAACGATCCTTCCGTTGAATGGAAAACGGTCAACAATGCCCATCAATATACCTACGAGGTTGCCGAAGACGACGCATTTACAAAAATTACCTACTCAGGAGTTACTCCCTTTACCGGGAATTTTTCTGAATCGGGCACTATCAACACGATTCTGGACGCAGGTAAAACTTACTACACCCGCGCAAGAGCTGAAAGGTCCAATTCTCCCAACCTGACAGATAATTTCGGGACATGGTCCGATACTGAGGCTATTCAGGTGATGATCCCACAAACTTCCGTCACACAGGGATTAAACCAGAAACCGGGTGATCCGGCAAGCACAGTCAGTAGTCTCGGCTGTTGGGTTACCTGGTATCCCTATCCCGGCACAAGCCATTACATTATTCAGATAGCGGGCGATGCAGCATTCGCTAACATTATGCGATCGCAAACCGTGGCGGGCAACCTAAACACATTAGAGGTAGAACTACCCGCGGTTCCTGACCAAACAAACTTGTTCATACGCGTATTGCCTCAGAAAGGCGGTGTATTTGGTATCTGCAACAATGTCTGGCGGGTAAAAACACACAAAAACGCTACAATCCCGGCTATGAAAAGCCCTGCCGACAATTCTGTTTTCCCGTTCAAGGCATTCCTGGGCACTTTCGAATGGAAGGGAGGGACCCTCAGCCTGAACCTGGTCGACCACTTTGAAGTGCATATCACGGAAAAATCCTCCAACCTCACCTCGATTTTCTCAACCCAGGGGAAAGTCTTTGATTTCCTGGTGAAGGACCCGCTGCTGTTCGATGACAAACAGGGCTTCAAAGTGCAGGTCCTGGGTGTAAACTCATTGGGTGCCAAATCGGCCTTGTCACTGCCATTCAATTATACCGTATGCCCCGACCACCCGGGTGTTTCATTCCCCGGAGACCTGGGCAAAGTTGATCCCACCAAAGACTTCAATATCGAATGGTATCCCAGCGCCTGGTTGGATGCAGGCAGCCAATATCTGGTAACGATTATGGACGGGGCAAATCCATTGCCCGGGTTTAACAACAAGCCCACAACGAACAACTTCATGCTGGTCCCGGCAGGAACACTCGTCAATGGCAAAAGCTACACTGTTACGGTGAAGAATTCCGCGTCCTGCCCCGGTATCACCCTGCCCAGCACCTTTTTCAATGCCGTCGATGCAGGCGGTTCAAACCAACCCCAGCCTCCCAAACTGGTCAATTTCAACATCGAACTGAAAGGCTTCCGCAACGATCCCGATGGAACAAAGTTCCCGCCCGAATATGGCACTTCCAATTACGTCCTCGGCATTGAGCTTATCGACCCCGACGGCAAGCTGTTGCCACTGGTCGACCCGGCCGACCCTAATGGAAATCCGGTAACGCAACTGGATGTGGATTCCGAAAATTCAGGCGTCGTCATGGTGGGTAGCAACAAACCGGAAGGTAAATACAAGCTCAGACTTAAAATGCTCAATATTTTCGACCCGCTCCTCTATTACCCCTTCGACCAGCCGCGGTTTTCAGTCTTGCTCAACGGGCAGACGGTCGTCAATAACCATGTCATCACAGCTGATTTTATTAACCCGGCCTCCCCTTTTAATGAATGGCAAAATGGATTTCAATTCGCTGATATTCTTCTGGATATTAAATAATTTCAAACACACTTTACTTATGAAACAAAGGGTATTCGCTTTACTGTTTGGCTTGCTATCCTGCCACCTGGCGATTTCACAGAACGAATACAATAAAAAGAATGTGGACCGGACCGCCATGAGCCAGGCAACCAAACCAACGCGCTGGTGACCCTGCCCGCACTTGCTGATCAGACAAACCTGTTCGTCAGGGTATTACCTCAAAAAGGGGTTAGCTATGCCACATGCACCAACGTGTGGCGGATCAAGACGGACCAAAATGAAACATTGCTCGCGATGACGGGACCCGACCCCAAAATACCCATACCTTATAAAACTTATTTTGGTAAGATATTTAAATGGAACGCGGGAACGGTGAACCTGGCCCTGGTCGACCATTTTAAAGTCCGTGTCGAAGAAAAGGAATCCGGTCAGGTCGCCTTTTTCAACACGCCGGGGAAAGCCCTCGAAAAGGAAATCGTTGACCAGCTTATATACGACGATCATCTTGGTATAGAAGTAAGCGTGCTGGCCGTAGGCCCACAGGGTGCAGAAACAGGATTATCATCCGTTTTTAGCTACACAATATGTCAGGATCAGCCGATTCCCAAGTTCCCGAACGATAATGACAAAATAGACCCTGCACTGCCCGTAACGATCACATGGGAACCGAGCCTCTGGCAGGAGCCAGGTGAGCAATATCTGGTAACCATATTAAGTAATGGAATTCCTGTAAACGGTTTTAACAATAACCCCACCATGTCGACTTCGATGTTGCTGCCGGCAGGTACGCTTGGCAATGGGAAAAATTACACGCTGATCATCAAAAATTCCGGAAGCTGCGTCGGGCTCGATCCCTGGACTGTGTTATTCTCAACCATCGCTGGTGCAAATAATAACCCACCAGCCACGCCTAAGAAAGATTTAAGTATTCAGCTCAATGCTTTTAGAAATGAATTGGATCCCGCCGATCCATTCTCGTTTGAAAATGCCGACTACACATTGGGATTTGAAGTTTTGGATCCAGACGGCAACAAAGTCGAGGTGGTGGACGGGAATGGAATTACGGTGTCCGAGCTTCTGGTCGATTCTGAAAATGCTGTTCTGGGGATGTTTGCCAAAGATCAACCGGTCGGTAAATACACCCTGAAATTAAAAATGCTGGCCATTTCTGATCCTCCCGTCTATTACCCCTTTGATCAGCCACGGTTTTCAGTAATCCTGAACGGGCAGACCGTGATAAATGAACATATCATCACAATTAATCCCTTTGACCCCATTTACGACGAATGGAAGGTGAATTTTCAGTTCACAGACATTACACTGGACCACAAGTAATCACATCACACTTAATTAATTAAATCATGAAACAAAATATCAAACTTTTGATTTTCGCACTGGCAGCTTCAACTGTTGGTATGGCAAATGCGCAGGAACTGCAACACTCACAACTCGATTTCGTCAGAAACGGCTCCTTGCTCACCGTCCGGAGCGCGTCTGGCAAAGACATTGGTACTGTCGATCTCGAGAAACCGGCTGTAAAGGGGAAAGTAATCGCATTTACTTACTCGGCTAAAAAGAAGCAGAAGATTGAAAGTGTTGCAAGTTCAATTAATATCTTCCCTAACCCTGCCTCCAAAGAGGTAAACCTGCAATTTAAAGGCTCGTGGAAATACCCGGTCGACGTTCAGATATTCGACAAAAGTGGCAACACGCTGCAAGCCACCCAGCTGAAATCCGCCGAACAGCCATTAAATGTGGAGTCGCTCGCGCAGGGGTTTTATATTCTGAAAGCACAATCAGGTAATGCCAGCGCGATGGAAAAGCTGGTTGTGCAATAACAAGGAAGGGAGCATGAAAAACACCCATGCTCCCTTCCTTTTGGAATAGGTGTAGTGACTGATTTAAGGCAAAAATTTCCTATTTTTAGTCGTTATCAATTCGCCACGACACCATGAGGTACACCGCTTCCATCGACAAACCCACCAAAATTATTACTATCGGATTGACGGCCCTATTCGTCGCCATCAGCGTTTTTGAGTTTTTGACCTTTTCGGCTGACGCGAAAATCGGGGCATTTGTTTCAACCGCGATTTTGATAGCCGTCTACGCTGCCGGTTACATCTACCGGCCGTTAGCCTACACGCTGACAGAAGACGGACTGACCGTACATCGCCCCATCAACGATGTCACTTATTCCCTTCAAGCACTTGATTCCGTACGAATCGTCACGAAGGAACAACTCAAATTCACGATTCGTACATTCGGCGTTGGCGGCTTTTGGGGCTATTTTGGCAAGTTTTACAACTCGGTTTACGGCAAAATGACCTGGTATGTCACTCGCCGCGATCAGATGGTGCTTATTAAAACCGACAACAAGACAATCCTGCTCTCGCCAGACGATATCGACTCCTTTACCGGCGAGTTAAATTCCTTCGCACCCATCAAGAGTTGATCACTAAATCGCCGGATGCTATTTCGTTGCCAGATTTTTCGAAAAGAAAGGCAGCATTTTCGTCTCGATCCGCTCGCCTATCTTATTGATATGGTCGCCCTGATATTCTTCGTAAGTATGCTCGATCTTGTAATTATCGAGGACCTGGTGCAGGATCTTTATATTGGAAGCAATAGGCTGGTCGCGATCACCTGCGTCAAAACCAATGCCCTTCATTTGTTTTAAATTAGTAATGTACTGATCGATATTGGAAAGCGGCATATTGGCATTCCACTTGATTTCAGAGGCGGGATTTAGCTTCCCATTTTCAACGATCGGATCGGTGTAGAAAGGTGGACGAGCGGGATTCGGCGACCACGCAGCGGCATAAGCCAGGGCAGCTTTGGTCATAAAATCCGCCTTCGCAATGTCGTCAGGCGTTTTCACCGCCTCTATTTTAGCGAGAGCATCGGCAGATCGCGGATTGCCCGGTGCCAGGCAACATGGGCTCAGAAGATAAATGCTCGAAAATATTTCGGGATGCCTTTCGCCGATACGGATGGTGCCGTAGCCACCCATCGAATGGCCCGCCAGGCCGCGGCTTACGGCCTTAGAAATGGTCCTGTAATGCTGGTCGATATACGCGACGAGTTCCCTGGACACAAAATCCTCCCAGTTCCCCGCAGTGATCGAATTGGAATAATAACTGCCGCCACTGCGCGTAAAAGCATTCGGCGTTACGATGATCATCTCCTGAGCCTGACCGGATTCGAATACTTTGTCAACAATCACAGGCAGGTTGATCCAGTGTTTGACAAACCCATACCATTGCGCGTCGGTATCCGTAAAGCCGTGCAGCAAATACACCACCGGATAGCGGCGCTTCGACTCCTTTTTATAGCTCGGCGGCAGGTACACCGATACATCCGGATCAGCAGGGTTACCTTCCAGATTGCCTTCCAGCGATTTGCCATGTACTTTGATACGCTCTACCGATCCCTTCAACGGCGATTGCCCAAATGCAAAAACAGGTGCGAGCAGGATCACGAACAAAAGGGCGGCTAATCTTTCTCTTTTCATTACAGGTCAGGTTTGAATGTGCCCCAAATTAAGAAAGATTAGCCACCCGTTAAAGCGCATTGGATACGGATCAGTAACTAAACCGTTGTCCTTCCGGCAAAGTCGACACGTGCCTCATTTTCCCATGGCGGAAATCACTGTAAAGCTCCTTGATTTCCTCCTGATGGTCTGAAATGAAAGGGCCGTGCGAGACAATCTCGTCGTGCTGCGGCTCGCCCGCGTACAACACCACGCGTGCACCTTCCGCGCCCGCCGCGAGGGTCAGCTCGCTTGCCTCTCTCGCCGAACCCCTGCTTAACCAACCTATCTGATTGGCTGTCAATACCTTCCCTTCATCACCAACCATCACATCGCCCTCAATCACATATAAAAACGCATTGTACGATGCTGGCAACGATTCGGTAAGCTTTGCGCCTGGCTGCAACCGGATGTCGGCAACGATGAGCGGCACATGGTTTTTGACGGGCGAATGCAGGCCTGCAAACGCGCCGCTGTACAAAACCGTTTTCACACCTTTCTTTTCGGATACCGGCGCATTTTCAAATGACAGATCCTGCACCCTCGGTGCCGTCCAGCGATCCGCTTTCGGCAGGTTCAACCACATTTGCAGCAGCCGCATTCTTGACCGCCCTTCAATCGTCTCCGTATGTACGATGCCGCTACCGGCGGTCATTATTTGAAAATCCCCCTGCTTCATCATATGCGTTTCGTCCCCGATTTCGCCTTCAAGCAACAGCGAAACGGTTTCAAAGCCGGCGTGCGGATGCGGCCCTCCTACCGGCTCGTCGTCCTTTTTATCCAAAAAATCGTCCATCAGCAGAATGAACGGGTCACTATGTTCGAATTCGTGGTAAATCACCGCCCGGGCCGTGTGGTCAGGACCCAGAAATCCTGGTTGTGCAGGCGGTGTTTTGATGCAGACTATATTTCTGATAAGGCCTTGATTTTCCATGATCTGTTTTTGCTTTCCATTTGACGAGACCATTTGCGGTCCCATTTAGTAAACAATAACAGTCCGTCTACCATCCATTTTATCCCGCTATACATTTGGTTAGTGGTACAGCAGAATGGCAAATTGTTACTCCGTCACAGACGAATAAATTGGCAAAAACTTGTCCACAAACGCAAAAATCTGGCAAACGGCCAAATTCTTTCTGTCAACTTTTTGTTAAAATGAGTGACAGGGCTGTAAAATCCGGCTGCACAGCCCCAGGCCATGTATCCGATTAAGAATCCAATTACACTTCACAATGCAATTTTATTCAGAACGTTTACGATACGAAAAATTCACTCCCGACCATTTTGAAGACTATTTCCGGCTGGTATCGCAGCAGGATGTGATGGTGCACATCAGCGGCACCGGGCTGGACATGGAAGGTGCCCGCAAAAGATTTGAAAGGTCCCTCCGCGCCGACGGGCAGCAGAGCGAGATGGGTTTTGTGGCGGTTTATGAAAAGGCCAGCGATTCATATGTAGGTTTGGGCAAAATCGTGCCTTTCGAGGATGGTTTTACCGAAATCGGCTATGCATTATTGCCCGACTTCTGGGGGAAAGGCTACGCCTCGGAAATCACCCGCAGGCTCGTCGCTTACGCTCGTGAATGTGGCAGTGTCGAATCGCTCGTGGCGCTGGTTGCGCCCGAAAACCAGGCTTCCATCAACGTCCTCACCAAGCAACAATTCCGCTTTTTCAGAGAAGTACCCGAGGGCGACGTGGTGCGCCATGATTACATCCTGGATTTGTAGCGATACAAATAGCCGTGCGCTATTTTCTCGTTTTTTGCTTCTTGCTCGTATTAGTATATACGTTCATACCGCCCGTTTGGTAAGTCCCGGCAGGTAGTTTGTTCAAAAAAGCAAGGAAAGAAGTCGCTAGTTCGAGCTTGACCACACGACAACGCGGCAGATGCCGGTTGAAAAGTCATGCCAGACGGTCGAACGACCACGGAAAGGCCAATACCTCTCCTTTTCTATTTCGGTTGGCATAATTGTTTCTGCATACCTAATCAATTTCCAACCATCATACACATGCACAGAAATTGACATCAAATGACTGTTCAACAACACATTACACACCAAACCATCGTAGTTGCCGGGGCGACGGGGCACTTGGGAACGTTAATCATAAAAGAACTCCTCTCACGGCATGCGCATGTGAAGGCGCTCGTGCGAAGGGACACACCTTTTTCGAAAACGGCGCCGCTGGAAAAAGCGGGGGCGGTCATTATTCCAGTCGATTATCAGAACACCGTCACCCTCACCGAGGCACTCCGGGACGCGCAATGCGTCGTTTCGGCCTTGTCGGGTTTGCGCGATGTGATCGTGGGAGCCCAATCCGATCTGCTGATAGCCGCCCTGAATGCAGGCGTACCACGGTTTATCCCCTCTGATTATTGCATTGATTATTTCAAACTTCCCGATGGCTGCAACCGTAACCTCGACCTGCGCCGAGAGTTCGCTTTGATGCTCGACAACACGCCAATCCACGCTACGTCCATTCTGAACGGCATGTTTACCGACCTGCTGAAAAACCAGGCCCCGCTGATCCTCCCCAAGTTGAACCGCGTGATTTACTGGGGTAATGCCGACCAGCCCATGGATTTTACAACAATGGCCAACACAGCAGCATTCACCGCCGCTGCTGCGCTCGACTCGCAGGCGCCGCGCTTTTTGCGCATTGCGGGCGAAGTAGCGACGATTCGCAACTTGCAGCGAGCCGCCAGCCAGGCTTATGGGAAAGAGTTTCGTTTATGGAGGCTCGGCGGATTGGGGATGCTGGCGACGATGATTGGCATCATCCGCACCATAGCACCTGCCAGGGACGAAGTGTTTCCGCCCTGGCAGGGTATGCAGTACCTTCACAACATGCTCAGCGGCTTGCCGAAGTTGGAACCATTGGATAACGCGCGCTATCCGGAAATTAAATGGACAAGGGTTCGGGAGGTGTTGGGGTAATTAGTTTCCTTCCAAGAATTCCTTTACGAGCGTCGCCGTGATTTCCGGCTGCTTGCTACCGGCTTTCACAGTGCAGATTTCACCCAGCAATGCGCCGTGCACGCCGGGAAGGACCACCAGTTCCGCGTTCGGGATCAGCCTGGATATTTCGACAATATGCTCGGTTTTGATCACATCTTTGTCGCCCGTCATGATGAGCGCGGGGGCTTGTATGCGCGTGAGGTCGCTTTGAGGCCAGTCGGCGAAGGTGCGCCGGCGTTCACGATCTTTGTTGAACATCGTTTGCAGGCCCTTCGGATCAGGATTTACTTTGAGATAATGCTCCTTCAACGGTGCAGGCATATTGTCGAGCGAAGCATTATCCATCATTTCAAAAAAGCCTTCGATCATCCCTGAGCGGGTGTAGTTGGAGGCTACGACGATAATCTTGTTGATCAGTTCCGGATGGCGCCCGGCCAGCTGCATTGTCGTGCAACCACCGTCGCTGAAACCGAGGACATTGGCTTTTTTTACTTTCAAATGCGTGAGCAATGCTGCCACGTCGTCCGCATCCTGCTGAAACGATTCGGGCGCGTCACGGTCGCTCGTGCGCCCGTGAGCCTGCAATTCGACGGCGATGATCTTGCTGAATGCCGCGAGTTGGGGCAGGATATTACCAAACGACGTCTCGATCGTCGAGCCACCGCCGTGAATGAGCACCAGCGGAAGATCGCCGCTTCCGTAAATCTCATAATACATTTTCAGTCCATTCACGGGCACATACCCGGTTGTTTTTAGCTGCTCCATTTTCGTTTGTTGTGCTTGAACGGATAAATTCAGCATTGCAAAGAGCAACGCGGCAACCAGCGCCCTCACGACTGCCGGGCCGTTTTCCGGCCTTCCAGGTATACCGACAGCTTTTCGACATTTTGTTTCAAGCCTTCGGATGCATTGTTCGATTTAACGATCCGGATCATCTGTTCCGCCGATTCGAACAGCATATGCCATCTCAAAAACGTCTCCTCGCCCTGCGCTTCAAACTCAACAGTAGTCAAGAAGCTGGGCGCAAAATGCTGATATACAATCTTCTTTAAGGGAACAACCTCCTTAAATATACTTCTGTTCTGATAATCTTTACCGTCGGGGCCGTGCATAACAAGCTCCCAAACGCCATCCGGCACGAGGTCCATCGTGGTGATCGTGTTGGTGAAACCATTGGGTCCCCACCATTTGGCAATATGTTCCGGCTGGGTCCACACTTCCCACACCAGCTCCACGGGTGCGTTCAGTTTACGGGTAATGATCAGTTCACGGTCGTGCGTGCTGCTTTTTTCATTTTCCATATCGCTCTTTTTTTAGTTGTTCCAAATAGGTTTCCAATGAATCCAGTTTGCTTTCCCAATGCTTTTTGTATTGTTCCACCCACACTGACACCTCGTTGAGGCTATCCAACCGGGCTTCGCAAATGTGGTCCCGACCTTCTCTCCGGATAAAAATCAGCCCGCAGTCGCTCAGGATTTTGACGTGTAGGGAAATGGCCTGCCGTGTAACATCAAATTGCTCGGCAATCGCATTTACATTCTGGGGCTGCTCAGCCAGCATACCGATGATCGCCCGGCGGGTAGGATCGGCAATGGCCTGATATACATCTCTTCGTGCTTTCATAACATGCAAGTATTTGCTTGCAAATATATATGCAAGTATTTACTTGCGCAATATTTATTTGTTAATTTTGAAGTCTGGAAAAAAGCGTTTCAATTTGTCGCACCAGCCCCCTATGAATGTCCTTTTTAGGGAGCATACATCATGCCGCAACGGTATACATTTGCATCAGTCAACAAATCTAAAAATCAAGTCCAATCACCTTTTTAAATCTTTTAGCTATGCCTAAAATCAATCCTTACCTCAACTTCGACGGAACTGCCGAAGAGGCCTTCACTTTCTACAAATCCATTTTTGGCGGTGAATTTCGCGGCGTTCACAAAATGGACGGCACACCAGGCTCAGAAAATTTGCCCGAAAACGAAAGAAACCGGATTATGCACATCGCTTTGCCCGTCGGCGACGAATTGCTGATGGCCTCGGACATTATGCCTTCCATGGGCCATACCCTCGCCGTAGGCAACAACAATTATATTTCCATTTTCACCGACAGCCGCGAGCAGGCCGACGAGTATTTTAACGGCCTCTCGGCAGGCGGCGCTATCGAAATGCCGATGGAAGACCAGTTCTGGGGCGACTACTTCGGTGCTTTTAAAGATAAATTCGGTGTAAACTGGATGATCAACTTCCCGGCGCAACAAGGCGCATAATGTACAGTTGTAATGACGAAAGGCCGGTTTCCGAAGCTGCGGACCGGCCTTTTTCTATTTAAATCTCTCATTTACTTTACTGCATTGTCCCTTTTGGCGTAGTAGCGCTGTACAAAACTTACCCAATCCTTCTCGCTCGCGGGAATGCGCACATCGGGCGCAAAGCCCACATGATCGATGCGAAACTCCCTTACCCAGCCATTGCGGCCCCAAGGCACAGCCAGGTTGAACGTCCCGTCGCAGAGATCGAAATTCTGATCCGAGCCGTAATCCATCACACCATGCGAGTTGGTCCCGAAAAGGGTTACTTTTTTGCTTTGTTTACCTTCATAAATAAAAAACTCCGTAGCGCTGCCGCAGCCTTTGTCGATCAGGAAAGCGATGTGCTGTGGATAGGCATTTGGATCGATATCGTATGGGCGCTGAAAATCCTCACCGGCGCTCACCAACTTACCCGGGTTCTTTTTTACTTCCTCCAAAAGCCGCTTTCCTCGCACATAGCTTATGCTGGTCGTGTCTTTTTGCGACTTAAAGTACTTTTCCATGCTCGCGATGTATTCTTCGCTCGACCGGTAATCCCACGACGGGTAAATAAATGTTTTGGTATAAATCAACTTGGCCATTTCGTCGGACGTGCTTGTATTACCGCCTCCATTACCGCGCAGGTCGAAGATCAAATGCGGTGTTTTAGCGAGCAATGCCTTATTGGCAATCAGGATACTATCGATTTTACCCACCTCCCGCTCGTCGAACGCGGCGAGTTTCAGGTACAAAAAATCCTTATTCAATTGTTTGAATTCGACCAGATCTGTACGCCCGGCATTCGCTTGCATTGCGCTAACGCCCTTTTTTCTCCATCCCTGCCAGATGATGAAAACGTGGCTGTCCTTGAAGAATGCCGTATAGTCTTGCAAGATTTTGAGGCATTCGCCTTCCGTTTTGGCCCTCGGTGCACGGGCACGGACGTCTTTCAATAGCTTATCATATGCAGGGCGGTTTCTGGTGGTAACCTTGTCCTCGAAGCCGGCGTAGATGCGGGTTACCTTGTCGATAGCCTGTTCGACCGCTCCCTGGCAGTCGCATTCGGTGTTCAGCGGCTTCTGTTCCCCGTTCTCACTTTGCGAGAAGGCCGTTTGGCACAGCAGGACGAGGATGCAAATTTTGATGAGATGCATAGATTTCATAGCGTTCTAATGATGTAACTGTTTTTGATTAAAAAGAAAAGGTTTGCTACTTTCATGCGGTTACTATCGGCCGTGATCGGTAACAAAACCTGATTTCAACATGCCTAACACGCTTCGCTGCGCCATTATCGAGGATGAACCACTGGCGCAGGAACTGCTCGAAAAGTATGTCCGCCGCATTTCGTTCCTGGAATTGGCCGGAACGTTCGACGACGCCGTTACCGCATTCACGGAGCTGCCCGCTTTGGCCCCGCAGATTGTTTTTCTGGATATCAACATGCCCGAAATGAACGGCATCGAGTTCCTGAAAGCATTGCCCGCTCCGCATCCGGTGGTGGTGATGACCACCGCCAATCCCAACCACGCCCTCGATGGCTTCGACCTCGGCGTGGCCGATTACTTGATGAAACCCATTACTTTCGACCGGTTCCTGAAAGCGATCGGCCGCATTCGTGAACGATTTCCCGTGTCCGTCGATGCGCCGGCTCCGGCCGCTGTTGCGGCGACTCTTCCGCAGCGGGAGGCTCTCATGGCAGAACCTGGCTTTGCCTACTTCAAAACCGACAAGCGCACGGAGCAGGTACTTTACGCGGACATTGAATACGTGGAAGCATTGGGAGACTACCTGCGCATTTTTCTGCCCGGCCGCAACATTGTGACCCACCTGACGATCAAGAAACTGCTCGAAATCCTTCCCGCGGAACATTTTATTCGCACCCATCGATCGCATATCGTCCAAATCCGGCATATCCGTAGTACCGAGGGCAACATGCTGTTTCTTTCTTCCGGCAAAGAACTTCTCATCGGCCCCAGTTACCGCGACGAGGTCCGGAATGTGATGCGAAAGTGGCTGGCGAATGGCTGACATCGTTGCGTGCTGTTTGTATCGATTGAATACAGCAGCGAAAATAGGCGACCGTCATGCGGCCGCTAAATTTATTCGGTGAAGTCACACAGGTTTTCGGTAAACATGTGTTTTGCATTTTCATCGAAAATCGTGCAGTGTTTGTCGAAACAAAGCAACGGATCGTTTCAAAACCGGGTATTTTAGTTTGGCATTCAAAAATTCACTCATGGTACAACGCCTGCTGGCCATTCTTACCGACGAAAAACGTTACCGGGGTTTCACCCGCCTGGCATTCCACGGCCTACTGATCGTCGGGATATTCCTGCTGATATTTTCCGCTTATATTCCCTGGTTCCTTTATCCGGCCGCCCCGCTGAATTTCGAATTCATGACCTATGCGGGTCCGATCCTACGGGATTCGCTTTGCGTGATCGTGCAGTATTATATGCTCGTGTACCTCGTGAAGCATTACGCGCCCAGGCCGCTTGTGCTCGTACCGGGGCTGGCGGTCTATTACTTCGTGCTTTTCACATGCTACTATTATGCATCGTATGCTGTAAAGCACTATTTCGGCCTGCCCGACGATTATACGGGTTCCCTTAACCATTTCGAAAGGATGCCATTCTGGAAAGCGCTGTCCCATCCGGCTACCTTTTTCCATTTGATGTTTATCATTGAAAGAGCATTTTACCCGCTCGCGGCACGGCTACTCATTGAAATCTACCGCAGGCAAGTCCGAAACCTTCGTTTGGAAAAACAATACACGCGCCTTGAACTCGATTTCCTGAAAAGCCAGATCAACCCGCATTTCCTTTTTAATGTACTGAACAGCGTTTACGCGCTCACAGAGGAGGATAACCCACGTGCGGCGCGCATTGTGGAGCAGCTGTCGGGTATGATGCGCTATTCATTATACGAAACCTCAGGCACGCTCGTGCAGCTTGACAAGGAGTTGACGTTCATCCGGGATTACATCGGGCTGGAACAGCTGCGGACCGCCAAACGGCTCCAACTGGAAGCAGTTTTCCCCGAACAGGTTGATGACCGCCTGCAAATTGCACCGTTCATTCTCATCACTTTTGTAGAAAACGCTTTCAAACACGGCGTGCATAATACGACACGAAAATCGTGGGTAAAACTGGATTTGACCTTGACTAACGATTCATTAACGATGATCATCAGCAACCAGAAAACAGAGAATGCACCGGAACAAACTGGCGGAATTGGCCTCGTGAATGTGAGAAAACGCCTTGGAGCATTGTACCCCGGCCACGAACTCACCGTTCGCGAGGAGGCTGGGGCCTATCATATTTATTTAAAAATCAGACTTACAAAAACCGTCCGGGCAAGTGACACACAGCGACACCCGCATGCGGTCGCCTGACAATGCTATTCCTTATGCTGGGCGAACATCCATTCCATGATGTCCTCCCGCTTGACATTATCCCATATTCCATGCCCGGCATACTCATACTCGGTGTATTTGGGATGGCCGCCAGCTTTGCGGATCGCAGCGATCATATCGCGTGAATGCGCGACGGGTGCCAGCTTATCGCGCGCGCCGTGGAAAGCCCATATCGGCACATTAACAAGTCTCGGCCCGTATTGGGGATCGCCTCCGCCACAAATGGGGATCGCCGCGGCGAACATTTCGGGATGCGCGCTGATAAAATGCCAGGAACCATAACCACCCCCCGAAATGCCCATGACATATATACGTTTATGGTCGATCGGCAGGCGGCCCTGCAACTGCCGGATCGTCCTAAAAACGAGCGAATCCACACTGGCGTTACCATATGCGCCACTGAAACCCATCCCCTTCGGGCATTGCGGCATGAATACAAATGCAGGATACTTCGTCCTGGTGGGCAACTCCATCAGAAACGGCGCAGGATCGGCCGATAGCTGCTGCATATTATCCTTCCCATGCGCACCCCCGTGATGCAGGCACACGATCAGCGGATATTGTTTGGTGGAATCGTAATCGAGCGGGTTGAGCAGACGGTAATGCAGCGAATCACCACTTTTATCTACAAAATGATAGGACTCCATGGCCTTCGAGCGACGTAAGTCGGTTATCGACGGCTTAAAAGGCATACTGTACCGAAACGCTTCCACCGAAAAGTTGAACCCCAAAAACAGCAGCCCAACGAATGCCGCCAGCTTAACAAGCGCGGGAATGGTTTGGGCCGGCACATTATCGGTAACTGTGAGCCGTTTGTTTTCAAGCCGAAAATGAATGACAAAACAAACCGGCGCGAGGCTTCCAAGGAGTGAAATCCACCTGCTAACCTTGTCGATCAACAGTTTTGTGCTGCCTTCGCTTGTCTGAAAATAGAGAACGAACGTTGCGGCCAACAAAACCTCGATGGATACCGTAACGATACCACTTAGCCGCAACCATCGCTTCTCCCCAGCTTTTGTGCACACGAGGCTCAACCCCCAAAGCATAGCCGTCCCAAAAAGGAAAAAAGCTACCGCATGATAATGCTCCTGATAGAATACCCGCAACTCACGGTTCAGGATCAACGCATAGTGGAAAAACACAGCCAGGGTCGAAACCACACACGCGACCGCCGCCAGCCGGTAACTGTTGTGCCAAAGGTAACGGACCAACGCCGCATTGGTAACCGCGATCACGAACAGAACCAGCCACATCCACGAATTAAACGATTCCAGACCCATCATCTGAGATCCGATAATCACCAGCGCCCCGGACTGAATGAGCGCCATGATGCATGAGATGGATAGGAAGAAAATCATGAAGGAATAAAATTCCCTACTCAGTGGCTTGGTATTCATGAGCGCAGGCGTTTCGTGAAGGATCAATTATCCGTATCCCAATAAAGAAAACTTCTCCGCCGATTCGCTGGTCTCTTACACAACCGGCCGCTTCCATGTTTGGATGGCAATTGGTTTATTAACAATAAATCACCATTTAATAATGCAACTGCAACGGTTTTGCCATTTAATTACGTAATTGATTTTATATACATTCCCAACAATCGTTCACCTTAAAACATATTGACAGCTATGAAAAATACCGGTCTAAAAATATTTCAATTGATTTTAATAGCTGTTGGTTTTCTACCGGCAAAGTCGTTGGCCCAAACATCTTTTACCGATACGCCGGCTGATTGCTATAACCGTTTTACCAATTCTACCCAGGGAGATCTGAACGAAGCCTCTGCATTATTCTGTATCCGGAAACTCGCTGCGGATAAGAAGGCCATCCAGTTACTGGAAGATCTCATACACAATAGTTATACACAGGCGGTGATCAACAGTCCTTTTCCTTCCGGGACGGACAGTGCGGCAAGCAGGCAACAACGGAGGGTACACGACTTTAACAAGAGCCTTTTGATCAAGATCATAGCCGACACGAACAAAGTCCTTACACATACAATCCAGCCACTTTTTCTCTATTCAAATATCGAAAGTGCGGCCGGCGACAACGCCAAACTTGCCAGCTTGACTGAGCGATTTATCGCGGAAGAATTGTCGGCCCAGGACATCTATTCAAACCGCGCCGGGCGATATGGCTTAATGATTTATGGAAAGATCAGTTCAATTCCCGAGTTAAAACCACTATCCGAAAAGCTTTTGCAGGTTTTATATAATCACCTCGAAAAAGGACAGATTGCGGATCTGGAAGCGCCCGATCTCTACAAAGCGGAAAAGCGTGCCTGGTTCAGGTATCTTTATGCGTATGCAAATTATGTTCGATCAGAAAACGAAAGTGATTTCAATAAAAAGAAGGCGTACCTTAAAAAAGCATTTGAGTATAGCCCCGATTTGGCAGACAACAATCACAAATCAGCTTATTTCTATGATATGCATTTTGTTTTAAATGAAAATAAAGAATCGTTCCGTGAAGACTACCTTGAATTCCTAACCAACCATACTTCCGATCAGAACGATGTACTTTCTACTTTGCTACAAATCACATTACAACAGCCGGAATATAAAGAAAAGCTCAAAACGGCTTACGGCAAAGCAAAAGGTAATGATGAAGGTTTTGCGAAATACTGGATAGAAAATGTGAATCAATATGGAAAAACGGCGCCTCCAATTTCCCTATCTATGCTCGACAAATCGAAATTTTTGAGCAAAGCAGGAACCGGGAAATGGCTTTTGGTCGATTTTTGGGGAACCTGGTGTGGCCCGTGCCGTTCCGAGCACCCGGCTTTGCAGAAATTCTATGACTCCATTATCAAAACCAATCCCGATAAAATTACGCTGCTGACCATCGCATGCCGTGATACGGAAGCAGAAGTGAACAGTTACATAAATGAGAAGAAATTTTCGTTCCCGGTTGCGATGTCCGACAATCAGATCGAAAAAACTTATAAAGTGCCCGGCTACCCTACGAAGCTGCTCGTGACCCCGGAGGGGAAATACATTTCTGTTCCTTTCGGCTCGGATTGGATCAGTTTCGTGAAGCATTACACCGATCTCTGACGCATTTCGGGCATTACTTGCCGACTAGTTTCTTCGCCTGGGCTTCCAGGATCAGTTGCAGGTCCGCGCTTGAATCCGTTACGTGTGCGTAGGAGCCCATGCCAAGTTCGCTCAGTTTTTTCAGCTTTTGCCCGGTATGCTCATTGCGCCCGAAGGTGAAGACACTGAGGTAAACATCCTGACGCGCATTCTGGCGGATCATGTCCACCACCTCATCGTTTACGGGAAACTCCCCGTCGGTAGCGAGCACGATGCGGTTGTTACCAGCGCGGATATATTGTTTGTTGGCGGTTTTGTAGGCGAGTTTAATGCCCTCGTTGCCGTCCGTATCGCCATCAGATTGCAGCAGATCGATCATTCTGGAAATTTCCGATGCTTTCGCGCCCGAAGTTGGTTTGAGTACCACCCTGGCCTTGCCGGAATAGAGCACGATCGAAATCATGTCCTCAGGCCGAACCAGCGTCAGCAGCGACTTAATAGAGCGTTTTAGCAGCGGCAGTTTATAAGGCGAGTTCATCGACGACGACACATCGAGCAGCAGCACCATATTGTTCGGTGCGAAACCGTCGAGCGAGCGGGTAACGTTCTGCAACTGCGTATTACGGTCGACGTACACCGTATCCACGCGCACGCGCTCTACGTATACAGTGTCACGCGCCGCTTGTGCAACGGGGGCGCCTGTGGGTACAGGCCCGGGGGCGCCTTCGTTCGTGAGCGGGCGCACATCCTCACGCGCGGGAGGCTGGGGCACGGCTGCCACCTCAGCATTGTTTGTTTGAATTTGCGCCGTGTTTTCGACCGGCTTCTCCACCTTCGGTTTTTCGACTTTCGGCTCTTCCACTTTCGTCGGCGACGCGGCAGGTTTCTGGATCGTCGTGCGCCGGAACGCGAAGACATCGGGTTGGTTAATGGTTTTCAAAAGCCCGGCCTTCGATAGCTCTATAAAATTGTTGTATTCGTAAACCAGCTCATTGTTATAGAAGTAGTAAAACGATTCGTAGGGATGCGCCGCATAACCCGAAGTTTCCGGCTTGTATTGCTGTATTTTCTCCGCAAACCTCCCCGCATTGGCACCCAGATCTTCATAAGGCGTGTACGGACAAAGCCCGTTGTTCCGGCCATAGCGTTGGAGCCCCTTCATATTTTTGTACTCGTCGGCGATCAATTGACGGCTGTGGGCTTCCAGCTCACCCGTTTCGGGGAGTTTGGATGCTTCGCCTTTCAGGAAGTCGCGCATGCCGAACATTGCATCGTGGCCATTGTCCATGGTTTTCAGCATGGCATTTCCGGCAATGTACCAGGAACTGGCCGGTGTTGCATTGGGGTAGCTTTCGTGGATGCGGCGAATGTCGTTATAGAGTTGCTCTTTCTTTTGATCGAGTATATCAAAAAGCACGAGGTAACGGTCGAGAATGGCGTCGGAGCGTTTGAGCTGGTCTTGCAGGTATTGCTTTTCGGAGGTATAACGGATCAGCTCGATGCTAAGACCGTCCATTTCCTGTAAAATATTCATCAAAACCTCCGTCTGACCGGTTACCGACTTGCGGTAAGGCTCCGGAATGGTCGTACTGGCGCTCAGCAGCAAGGTATACTCGGAAGTAGGAAGTTTAAATTCCTCGTGCGAATAGCTGAGATTGGCCCGCTTTTGCGCCTTCGCGGGATCGCGGTAGTACTCCGCCGAGCCCTGGTAATTCCGAACGATCATTTGCAGCAAATGCATTTGCCGAAGCGATTGGTTGATCCAGTCTACATATTGATTTAAGGTCCTGATCAATGCCGCATTTGCTGGTGCCGATGCCTTTTTCACATTCAGCGGCTGAAAAGATTTGTCCTGAAAAGGCGGCGTTGTTTTGGGAGAAACAGCCACATCATCGCGGCGCACAGCCTTCATGACCGGGCTGAAAAACGGATAATTCAGCAGCAAATGTCCCGGCTTGCTATACCCGACAAATGCCTTGTAGAATTCCAGCATATCATGGTTAAACTGCTCCACCAGCGACAAATACACCGCGTTGCCATGCGCTGCCGACTGCTGCGCGGCAAAATTATGATCGTCCAGCGCGCGCCGTTTGATGTCCTGCATCGAAGCCAGCGCCGATTTGAATGTGCCCACCATATCCGAAGCCGGATATTGCAGCTGCGAAGCCGTATTGCCAATCGTTGCCAATGCTTTTTCGTCGTCGAGCATACTTTGGCGAACCAGGGCTACCGGCCATTCCGTTTTTGTCTCTTCATTCAAATAGTATGGCAATGCGTCCAGCAAACGCTGCTGGGCAGCGATTACCTCGCCCATCGCTTTTTCAGTTATTAAGTATGGATCGGTCGCCGGGCGATTTTGAACGCCCGTATAAACCTGCCTGACTTGCGTATACAATGCATTTTTATCCTGTGCATAGCGTTCAAAAAGCGACTGCATTTCCGCAACGAGCGCCTCCGATTTTTTCAGGTCATCGCGTTCGTAATCCTTCAAACGCACGTAAGTTTCGAGTGCTTTGCAGGTTTCATCGAGCTTATTGAGCACTTGCCAGACGTTTTCCAGGCCGGTATTCAATTGCTTCCGCTTCCCCGCCTCCACGCCGAGACCGCCGAGCGCCTTTTTGTAATAATATTCCTCCAATGGCCCCGACGACGGCAAACGCAATCCATAATCCGCTTTTTTACGGTAGCGGGTCACGTCTTCCTGATAGGCAGCGAGCATTTTGAAGCGGTGGATCACCATCTCCGACGACTCGCTCAGAAATTCGATGTAATGGTTCAGTGAAGTCTGCGGCGCCTCCTGCTGGGCGGCAACCGGACTGATAATGAATGCGAAAAGGATGATCAGGATGGAGAATCGCCTCATACGTATCTTCTTGGAAGTATGTGTATTACCAGCTGCGAAGGTCGGGATTTTACCCGAAAATTGACAGCACACATACTTCCGTAAAATAAGTCATGGCGTGGAGCGACGTTTTAAATAGACAAGTAGCTGGTAATTTCCGAAATATCGACTTTCAGCATCCGGCTTTTGAAAAGATCGGCCTTGTATTTAAAAATGAAGTTCCGAAGTGACATGCCGGTGATATTGAGCACGCAAAGGTTGGCCACATCTTCCGAAATATTGAAACGCATCAGCAGCTCCGGTACGCGGATGCTTTTGTTCTGATGCAGCTCGTCCCGTAAATAACCGATAATCGCCTCGGCCAGGTTCTGGCGACTGGCCTTTTCGTCCACCTTCTTGCATTCAAAATTGTTCCTTGCCAGGATCGTGACGATCAGATCGATACTGCCGCGAATGAGCTTGTTATGCGACGTCGGCTGCTGGGTTACTTCAAAGAGTATCTGATTAATTAAATAGCTAATGGTCTGCGCGTCGCGCTCATTTTGCACGGGTTTACCCTGGGTAAGGCGCACGCTGCTGCAGAGGTGTTCCGCTTGTTTATAAATGTCGGCAAAATCGGGACTGAACTCTTTTTTCTGCAAGAAATCGTCGGAAAGCCAGGTATCGAATGCGAGGATGAAAATTTCGGCACTGACGTCCTCCTGAAAGATCGGATGATGGCCGGGCCCCAGCAGGATAATGCCTTGCTCGGCATATTCATAGAGTTTCCCATCCAGACTGAAATGCCCCTCCCCGTTGCGGATGAATATAATGCGGTAATGCGGGGTCAGATCATTGTGGGTTTCCCAAACGCGCGTCTTACTTTGAAGCACATGGTACTTTTTGTGGGCATTAAATTGAATTACAGACATAACACAAACCTCCTCCTGTTTGACCCCAATTTGAGCAAGGAGCATTTGGAATGAAAATGCAAATCGCGGAACGCCCGTTTTCGGGGGCTGAAACGGCAATTTTAAATGCAGAAGTAAACCAGGGGTTATTTGCCCAACCAGCTTTTAAACTCCGTCATGCGTTCGGAGCTCACATAAATTTCCTGCGCGGCGGGAGGATTAACATCGATTTTGAGCCTCCCGGCTGAGATCGCATGCATTTCACGAATGGCGTGGACCGACAAAAGCATATTTCGATTAATACGGAAGAAACCGTCGGGATCGAGCATTTGTGAGAGCTTTTCGAGGCTGTACTCCACCGCGAAGTGCCGCCCATCGAACAACCGCAGAAAAGTAGCGCGCTCTTCGATGACAAAATAGGCTATTTCAGAGGTTTTAAAAGTAAATATCCGCGACCCGGCAGTTACCAGGAAGCGGTCTTTGTATTTCTCCACCGCCGAATGGGCGGTTGCCTCCGCCTGCTGCTCGCCATAAACCCTGAGTTTCCTGAATTTATTCAAAGAAGCCTGCAATTCGAGCGGATTAATGGGTTTAAGAAGATAGTCGATGGAGTGCACTTTGAATGCGCGGAGCAGGTAATCGTCGTATGCAGTCGTAAAGATGACCGGGATCAAAAACTCCTGGCTTTCGATGATTTTGAAACCGTTGTCGTCTTCGAGATGAATGTCGAGAAAGATAAGGTCGGGCTGTGTATTGGCCTTATTTTGCAACCAGGCAATGGTTTCAAAAACGGACGGGATAATGCCGAGTACATGAATGGAGGGGTCGATATTACGGATCAGGTTTTGTAATCGCTCTGCACTCAGCTCCTCGTCCTCGACAATCAGTACATTCATGATAGCAATGGTATTTTCACTGTAAAATGGGTAGCCGTCTTCTCGATCACCACATCCTTATCCTGCAATAGTTTATAACGGCTGATAATGTTTTTTAACCCGAGACGCGTAGTAGGCTGGTCTTGTTGCCTCAGTTGCAAAGGATTGTTCACAACAAGCATCTGATCGATAATTTCAATGCTGATGATCAATGGGTTTGCCAAAGACATCGTATTATGCTTCACCGCATTCTCGACCAATAGTTGCAATGTAAGCGGAATAACGGAATACCGCTCCTCATCCGCCGCGGAAAGCGCCGAATCGAGCACGACCTTTTCTTTGAAACGCGTCCGCAGCAGGTACATATAAGTATCCAGAAACTTCATCTCCTCCTTCAAACTGATCTTGTCCAGCTCCGATTGTTCCAGAATGTAACGGTAAGCCAGCGACAGCTCCTGTATAAATTCTCCTGATTGCTCCGGCCGCGACTCTACCAGCGACGACAGCACGCTGAGGTTATTAAACAAAAAATGCGGGCTGACCTGGTTTTTCAATGCCAGGAAACGTGCGTGTATGTTCTCCTTTTCCAGCCTTTCGGAATTGACAAGCAGTTTTTTCATCTTTTCCTGCACCTGATTGCTCACACAGAGGTAATAGGCGGCAATGAGTGCGAGGATCGTGAGTGCCTGCCCTGCCCGCCACCGCGTATGCATGAGGTCGCGCGTGCGGAAATCGCCGAGCATAGGCCTGGGGAACGGGTTCCACCATTGGCTCATAAGCCCCCAGGTACGCACCAGAATCATATTGAACAAAACAGCCAGCAGAACGGCGGGTATTAAAGCAATGAGCTGATCGCGGATGCTGAATGCAGGCGATTTGTCGGCGCCGGTGAGTGCTGCCTGTTTTCTTAAAAACCAATCCATCAGATAGATCCACGCCGTGTAAAAAACGGTGCTGATCACGATTTCCAGCCCAAACAGCGGCAGGTTGCGTGGAATCGTGTACCAATATTGTTGAGGGACGTTTATGTACGTTCGGAGCGGAATGTAAACCAGTGCAAGGGCGAAACCCAGCAGCCATTTTTGCCCGAAAAGATAAGGCCGCATAGTTAAGAGGTCAGTTAGGATACCCAAAAATAAGGTAATTTCATGAAAATTTATCAGTATTTTGCAGGACTTAAACCAAGCGAAAACACTTAAATCTGCCACTATGACCCGTTTTTTCGTTACCGCACTCGCCGCATTGATTTCCCTGAATGCCTACTCGCAGGCACTCAATACCCTCACCGCCGCAGAGAAGAAAGAAGGTTGGAAATTGTTGTTCGACGGTAAAGACCTGAAAGGCTGGCACGCCTACAACGGCAAAGCTCCCGGTTCGGCCTGGCTGATCGAGGACGGCGCCATTAAATTAAATGTGCCTGAAAGGGCCGGTAACAAAGCTAAAAACGGCGGCGACATCGTGATCGACGATGTCGTGAATGGCGATTTTGAATTTAAAGCCGAATGGAAAGTGAGCAAATATGCCAACAGCGGCATTTTCTTTTTTGTACAGGAATCTCCGAGCAACAAAAACATGCACGACACCGGGCTGGAATTGCAGGTGATCGACGATAAAATCTATGAGGGCGCCAAAGAAAATACGCACCGCGCGAGCGACTTTTTCGGTGTCGCGAACGCCCGCCTGCGCGAAGGCAACCCGCAGGGAGAATGGAACAAGATCCATTTTATTGTCAAAAAAGGCAAACTCACGGTGTATCAGAACGAGTTCATGGTGCAGGAGCACGACCTCAACGGTCCCGACTGGAAACAGCGCATCGCCAACAGTGGCTTAAAAGCCGCACCTATCTCCAAAAGCAACTACAACGGACGCATCGGTTTGCAGGATTGGGGCAGCACGGTTTGGTACCGTAATATCAAGTTGAGGAAACTTTAAAAATCGGGCGCTGTCGCGTTGTCCCCCTTTGGTTGTCCCGTTAGCACCCGCGGCGATACTTTGCGCACGGTTACCTTTGTGTTGTTACACTATTCAACCACCATATTATATCGAAAACACAATGGAAAAAGCCGTATTGCACCCGTATCTGATGTTCGAAGGCAATTGCCGCGAAGCGATGGAATTTTACAAAGGCATTTTTGGCGGCGAGCTGAACATGATGACCTTCGGGCAAGTGGATAACAGCTGCCCGGCCGCCATACGCGACCATATCATGCACGCGTCGCTGATGGGTGGAGAGATTGAATTCATGGGCTGCGACACCCCGCAACCCGGGCCGTTGGCTGGCGACAAAATCCAGCTTTCGCTCAGCGGTTTCGACGAGGCCGGTCTCCGCAAAAAATTCACGCAGCTCAGCGAAGGCGGTACCATTACCGTACCGATGGATAAGCAGGTTTGGGGCGACATTTTCGGCGCATTCAAAGACCAATACGGGATCGACTGGATGATTGACGTACGAGCGCAGTAATCAATGCAATAACATTTCGAAAGCCGGGGCCACGCTCCGGCTTTTTTAGTCGCCTTTCAAAAAGCGCTCCTGCAAATACCAGCGGGCGCACGAATCGCCGCCCATTCTGCGGACGAAGCTGAAATACATATCGGAAGGACATCCATAAGCACCCACAAACATGACCCCTATTTTCGGGTATTTCCGCACGATGCTATCCGGTACCACGAGTTGATTTGAAGTCGTGGTCGCGTAGTAGGGCACGTATGTCTGCGCGCCCGAAGTATCCTTCAACGGGGCAATTACCCAGTCGAGGGCAATGGAAGAAGGCGAATCCGCCGTAAGCAAAAGCCCGCCGGAGCCCTTGTAGCAATCCGTCGAAACCGCCACCTGCTCCACCGGCACGCAATCGTCACGTTTATCGACTTTCTTTTCGGAACAGGCCAATGCAATAGCGGCCAGGGCAAGGAATTTCTTCATGAGGATAGCAGTTTAAACGCATGACACTGTTTCCCATGCGATGGTTGCTATCCCTAAAAGCCACTACCCCATCGCCCTTACCTATTCAGGATCGCCCGGATCTGTTGCAGATGATTAATGTCATGCCCTGCATAGTACAATGCAATATCACGGATGCTTTCCTTGCCCCGCTCAGCATGGATACCAAAATAATCCCATTGCTCGGGTTCCAGCAGATGAAATAATTGCAGATTTGTGTGGCGCAGCCTCGTGAACAACGCCAGCGAATCTTCAATCGGAATTTGTTCATATTTTCCCCGCACTGCCCATTCGGCCTGATCGAATGCCTGAATATCTGTTCCTGGCACACTTAAAATCATACGGATACGATAAGCACCAACCAGCTCATCATCAGCCATGTGTGCTACTATTTCATTAATTGACCACTTGCCTGATGCAGTCCGAAACTGCAATTGGCTCGGCGAAGCTTCTCTCACCAACGCCTCCAGAATGCCAGGCATTTTTCCCAGCAGCGTCATTGGCTCCTGCGATTCCACATAGCCGACTATCCGTTTTTTGTATGCTTCAAAAGATTCAGTCATGGTATTCAAGCTTGATCATCGCTTCAAGTTCGTGCTTTCGGTCGACAAAAAGTGGTTGGGTCGACATAATGCAGTGTACAGGAGACAAACAAACAGCCGGCTGCATAGCGCTGCATTTAAACCTGGCCATTTTATTGCACGAAATGCAATAAAATGCTATTTTTGAAATCCAAATATTGATATTTAAAATATCAATAACTACTCAAAAACGTTCCTTATGGCTCTCCCGCTCCTGAAAAACGGCATGTTCGACAGGCTGCAAGAAGATATTCTTGCATTGCAGGGGTTTCGAACGCCCGTGGGAGCCCGAAAGATCGATTTCGGCTTGGGAGAAATGAATGCCTCTTTTCCGAACCGCACCTTTCCGACCGGTGCTGTGCATGAATTTATTAGTAACGACCCCGAAAGCGCTGCTGCTACGACGGGATTTATGGCGGGGTTATTAGGGAAATTAATGGGGGAACATGGCATATGCCTATGGATTGGCATTCGGCCCATTGTGTTCGCTACGGCGCTTAAAGCATTCGGCGTTGAGCCGCACCGGGTAATTTTTATTGATCTGGTCAAAGAAAAAGACGTGATCTGGGCTGTGGAAGAGGCTTTGAAGTGCGAATCACTGGCAGCAGTGGTCGGAGAACTTCGTGAAATTACTTTTACGGAATCGCGGCGGCTGCAACTGGCGGTGGAGCAGAGCCGCGTTACCGGTTTTCTGCACCGTACCAATCCACGTGCAGTGAATACCCTTGCCTGTGTGTCGCGCTGGCAGGTAACCCCTATGGCCAGCCAATTGGAAGAAGGCATGCCGGGCGTCGGTCATCCGTGCTGGCGGGTGCAGCTGCAAAAAATAAGGAATGGCGAGCCGGGGGAATGGGAAATGCAATGGGCGGCCGGGCGGTTTGCATATCTGCAAAAAGAAATTGCCGATCAGACCACAGATATTTTAAAGGGCTCTTCGGTGTATATCGCACAAAGAGCTTAAACATTACATGAGCATTACCACTTATCATTTTATCACGGCCTTCATCCAGAACGATTCGCATTCCTTTGTCCACAGTCTTATATTAGGACACATTCGATCGCTAATCATTAATAATCACCGTATGAAAGCATCATTACGCCTCCTGATCCCCGCTTTGCTATTTGCTGTGAGCCTTCAATCCGCGAAATGCCAGACTCCCCGCATAGCAGCCAAAGTGGATTCACTATTTGCTGAATGGAACAAACCCGGAATGCCCGGCGCGGCCGTAGGTGTTGTGCATGGTGGCAAGCTTGTGTATGCCAAGGGATTCGGCGAGGCAGATGTGGAAACGGGTGCTAAAATAGGCTCCGGAACGATTTTTCATGTGGCCTCGGTGTCCAAATAGTTCACGGCGTACGCCATCGTACTCCTCGCTGAGCAAGGCAAGCTCTCTCTCGACGACGATATCCGCAAACACATTCCGGAAGTTCCCGATTTTGGCAAAACCATTACCATCCGGCACCTCCTCAACCACACCAGCGGCCTACGCGACCAGTGGAATTTGCTGGCAATGGCAGGTTGGCAACTCGACGACGTGATCACCAAACAGCACGTGATGAACCTCGTCACCCGCCAAAAAGAGCTGAATTTCGAACCCGGAAGTGCCTTTGCCTATTGCAATACGGGCTACACTTTACTGGCCGAAGCCGCCAGCCGGGTGACGAAGCAACCTTTTGCCTATTGGATGGAGCGTAATGTATTCAAGCCGTTGGGCATGAAAAACACACAGTTTTTTGATAATCAGGAAGGTGTAGTAAAGGGTCGCGCCTACTCGTTTCACCGTACACCCGGTGCTATTGGGCCGGCCATGTTCAGCAAGAGCATATTGAGCTATGGCAACGTCGGCGCTACGAGCCTTTTTACAACCGTCGACGACCTGGCACTCTGGATCAACAATTTCCGCAACCCGCAAGTAGGCAGCCCAGCGATCATGAAGCAAATGCTGGAACGCGGCCGGCTCACCAAAGGCGACACGCTTCCCTATGCATCGGGGCTCATTCACGGAAAATACAAGAGCCTCGCCTATTACGGCCACGACGGTGCCGACGCAGGTTTCCGCTCTTCGCTGTTATATTTTCCGAAGGAAGATTACGGCTTCATCGTACTGAGCAATCAGGCCGAATTCAACCCACCTAAAAAGAACCTCGAGATGGCTGATTTGTATTTATCCTCTTTTATAAAAGAAGATAAACCTGCCTCTGAAACTCCAAAACCGGCCACATCCGGCAACTACGCATTCGACTCGACCCTCTTCCGCGCCTATGCCGGCTCCTACTCATTGGATGAGGCACCGGGCTTTGTATTAAAATTCTGGCGCGATGGTGCCAACTATTATACCCAGGCCACAGGCCAGCCATCGGCAGCCATATTCCCGTCGTCAGACTCGACCTTTTTCCTCAAAGTCGTGGAGGCGTCTGTTGTGTTTCACAAGGCCAAAGATGGCAAGGTTAGCCGCATTACTTTGAAACAAAACGGAGACCACCCAGGTACGAGGGTCGATACACAGGATTCTGTGGTAATTGATCCTGCCCAGCTCGCTGGCCAATATTACAGCCCCGAACTTGAAACCATCTACACCATTTCCAAAAAGGGTGATGCGTTGAAGCTCATCCATGTACACCACGGCGAGGTTGATCTGAAAACTGTGGGTAAAGACAAGCTTAATGCACCCTGGTGGTTTGTTCAGAATATCGACGTTGTCCGCAATCCCTCCGGTACCATCACCGGCATCAAAATGTCGAATGGCCGGGTGGTGAACTTATGGTTTAAAAAGCTACCGGACGACTTTGCTGCAAACGGCAGGTAATGTGCAAGGGGTTGCTATTTACCTATTTGTCTTTTAAAGAAGTTCCACGATTCCTCGAACATATCGAAATCAGTCACAAACTCATGCTTGCCATTGACTACTTTTAACAGCGTCACTTCCGGCTTGCCTTTTCTTCGATAGGTATATTTTTCAACCGTGATATTGTTGGAAGTATCGCCATCCGGCATGACAGACATTGCAGGTTCTCCGGTATAGCCATCCAGTTTCGCCCAATATTGGAACGACTGGTCCGTGGACCGTACTGTTCCCAATGTAACGCCAGGCGTTTTCACCTCGCCGCCATTGTAGGGATTGGTCTGATCGGCCGTCCCGTTCGTGATCATGACCGGAATCGGCATATTCATCGGCGAACAATCCATATTATCATCGGTTGGCAGGTTCGCTACCACCGCCGAAACCGCACGGATTTTCCCAGGCATCGTGAGTGCAAGCTTGTACGACATATGTCCACCGCCCGAAAAGCCTGTTGCAAAAACCTGTTTCTTATTGATTTTATATTTGGAAACAAAAAAGCTGATCAGCGCTTCAAAAAATGCTTCTTCATTTAGGTTCTGGACATTAGCTACGGCCGTGGAAGCCTTACGGCACTCATTCCAATACCTCTTATATCCACCGGGGTACACTACTACCACATTATCCGACTCCGAATGCGATTCCAGTTTCGCTCCCCTACGCACCAACCCCAGCGGCTCCCCACCCGAGCCATGCATCACAAACACCAGACTAGCGCCAGGCTTTACTTTAACAGTCGGGTTATAGGCATACACACGGTAATGGCCTTCGATCAACAACGAATCGAGGACGTGTTGCGCATCGGCTGCTAATGCGGAAAGGATAAATAATGCGGAAAGAAACTGCTTGAACATGGATCGTAAAATTGGATTTTGTTCTTGCAAGTTACATTGTGTGCGGGAGATTCAGGATTAAAAATGGTTGTAAAATACTTTCCCGAATGCAAGCCCGTCAAATCCGGCTTTCAAACATCCACACATGCCCGAACGGATCCTCCACATCACCTTGCCGGTAGCCGTAATCATAGTCCTGGGCCGGTGAAATAACTTTTGCCCCTGCCGCAACAGCGCTTGTCATATACGCATCGACATTCTGGACAAACAACCCGATCGTCACAGTAGAGCCCCGATGGCGCAGCGGGCTGAATGACGTTCGGCTACGCGTCTCTTCGTGCAAATGGAAAATAGCGCCGTTGATGGAAAGCTCCGAAACGTGGATCGTTCCATCATCATTGCTATAACGACGAAGTTCCACGGCGCCAAGCCCGTGGATATAAAAATCGACATCCCTAATGCCATTGGGAATATAAAGTTGTGGTGCAAAAGTTGGAGTAGCTGTTTCCATAGCCTGAATTTTACTTATACAATATGCCGTATTTTTCCTTCATGCCTTATAATTCGGGATACTCACCTCAATCGGCGCGCTGCTTTTGCGCATTTCGGACACTCCACCCAAAACTCCTTCGCATACGCGTAGCGCGTTGTCGGTGGGCTACGTAACGATCCGGTTCGCTTTCCATGTCGCTCGTTCAGGTTTCACTTTTTAACGGTAATCTCAGGTATCGCTGCCTTTGCCACATCCGCGACAAGCGTCTTGCGTTCTGCTTTCAGCCGTGCCAAAAATGGCTGGATATCTTTGCCATATGCACGATTACTGAGTGCATAAAGCACGACTCCCTTTTGCCCCGACTTGGCTGTAACTGCTTTAAAACGATACAAATCGTGCTCATAAATACTTTTTGCATCATCGGCAGCTGTCTGCCCGAGCAGGCAATCGATGATCTTTTCGCCGGTGGCGGCGTTGGCTATCACTTCGTAGTTGACGTCCAGCGTCTTTTTCAACTGTTCCAATTCACGAAGCTTAGTCCGAACGGCGTCATCAACGCTTGCCGCCGCGATCACAAAATCAATGGTAATCATTGATTTGTAATTGGGAAAACCATCGCCGGCCACCAGGTATTCCTGTTTATAAAGCGAAGCATCGGGATGAGAGGCCCAGATTAGCTGGTAACTTTTCTTTTGGAACGCGATAGGTCCCGGAATGCCCAGATAATTGACCACCGGCTTATTATTTTGCCCAAAACCCTGAACAGAAGCCAGCAGAGACGCTACTACCAGCGGAATCAATCGAATCATTGTTTTCATGCGTGTATGGATGGATGTACCAATGAAGAATGTGAAGTCGGCCCGTCCCGCGTGAACCGGCTCGCAAACTTATCATGTCCTTTGCCCAAACACAAAGCCCCAAAGTCTACAATGGCCTGCTAACCTCCCTGAACCACAATATTTTGAGTTAACGGCACATTCAAAGTACACTACCCCTGAACCTTGGCCAGGAAAGTATCCAGCTGTCTCCATGTACCTTCATAACCCTGGTTCATGCTTGCATTAAGTTCTGCAAAGGTTTTCTCCTGTTCGGTCGTTGCATTTACGGGCTCGGCATACAGCGTCAAGGTGGTAATGCCATCAGCTTCGCTCAAAGTGATGTGGTTATACACTTCCAGGGGAAAATCGAACGGGAATGGCGACGAAGTGATATTACCCTCGGGATCCGTAAAAGAGCTCAGAAATTCAATAGAATCCGGTTGTTGGATTTTCTGGTAACGGAAAAGCGCCCACATAAGCATACCGCCACTGTCGAGCTTGTAGTGGGTTCTTCCGCCTTCACGGAAATCAAAACTTAGAAGCGTGAGCGCCGACCCTGCCGGCCCCCACCACTCCGCAAACGCCTCCTTGGAAGCGTAGGCATCGAATACAAGTGATTTCGGCGCTTTAAACTGGCGCACGATTTTAAGTTCTGCTTTTTTTGATACCTGGTTTTCCATTTTTACTGATCGGATTGATTGTTGTTTTGAATTCGGTTCAGATAATGATCAAGCGAGTCGAACTGCGTATTCCAGAACTGCCGGTACTGATCGACCCAATTAGAAACCTCTTTTAAGGTATCCAGCTTGGCCTCACAATACCGCTCCCGCCCTTCCTGCCGTACCAGTACTATCCCGCACTCCATTAAGATTTTAATGTGCTGGGAAACAGCCGGCCTGCTAATCGAAAAGTTTTCGGCGATGGCATTCAGGTTCATGGATTGATAGGCGATCAAATTGATAATCTGCCGGCGGGTAGGATCTGCAATCGCCTGAAAAACATCTCTTCTTGCTTCAACGGACATATATGTAAGTATTTGCTTACGCAATATTATATGTAAGCAAATACTTACGCAAATTTTTGAAGCGGAATTTTTCCAAAACTTTTACAATCAATGGAAACCGGGCTATTTGAGCCGTTTTTTGCCTCTGTCCAGCTTCTTGATATTCTCTACAATCAGAAGGTGCTCGGGCATTGTACCGCCAAGCTCTTGAATAGTCTGCCGTACCTTGGCACCAACCTCGAAATGTGTTTGATTCGCTTTGTCTTTGCCGACGATATTTTCACGCCTCAACTTATCGTCAGTCTGCGTGGCGCGAAAAACATTGGCAGCCAATTCGGAACTACCCATGTGGTCAGGCAGGTTCTGGCTCTTTTTCAAGCCCTTCTTCTCCCGAATCGATTTCGCATCGAGCCCTCCATACAAGCCCATGTAGCCATGGTTCTGGAATATCGCATAGTCGATCGGTTCAATAACGCCGGCCGTTTTAGCAGCTTCTGCCAGAAGGAGATTATTCCTGGTTAGCTCACCTCGAAGAAAAATGCGCTTTTCGTACTCGGTATTCAACTGATTGTACTCCTCCATTTGCCTGATTTCCTGCAAACGGGTTTGTACCGCGAAATACGTTTGCCCCAATGCAACTACTTCTTTCGCCGGATCTGCATTCTGGACGATGAGGTAACAGGCATAACGGGATAGTTTCGCACTTTCCAGTTCGCGGTTTGCTCCTGAACCAATGACAACCATTTCGTGCAAATGCACGAAATGGTTGTCGACTAGTTGACCACTTTGTTGACAGGCCTCTTTCGCCTTCTTAATAACTGGTTTAAAATTCCGGTACTCCGTGTATTCCAGCACTTTTGCCAAATCTCTGGCACTCCAGAACTCGTTACCGTTGTCGTCTGATTTTCTGATTTGCTCGAAGAGCGAGGGACCTTGTTGTGAAGTCATAACATTCAATTTTTAAGTGTGTAAAATGATTTCAACAAAGCAAAAAAATTGCTGGCACTTTTCAAATAATTTTGATATTATTGTTACCCATTTTAAGATATTCATAATATCAATAATTCACAACAACTTCATCCACAATACCTATAAATGCCTGCGCGATTCATTTCCATATGGTTCCCAAACCTTGCTACGGATCACCAGATCCGCGTCAGGCCGGAGCTGTACGGTCTCGAATTTGCCCTTTCGGTGCCCGAACGTGGCCGCATGCTGGTAAGGGCGGTGAGTGCCGAGGCCGGGGCATTGGGTATCGAAACGGGTATGGTTGTAGCGGATGCCCGGGCCATTTTACCTTCTCTTATTGTGCTGGACCATGAAGCGGAAGTTACCCGGCTAGCATTGCAGGCCCTGGCCGAATGGTGCCTGCGCTACACGCCGACCGTCGCATTGCATGCGCCCGATGGGCTGGTCCTGGATGTGACAGGTTGCGCATATCTTTGGGGTGGCGAGCACGCATATATGCATGACCTCACCGCCAGGCTTACCCAAGCCGGATACACAATACGTGCCGCAATGGCGGATACGATCGGGCTGGCGTGGGCTCACGCACATTTCGGGCGTCCCAGGGCCATTGTTCCAAGTGGTGAGCAGCATAATGCACTGCTAAAACTTCCTCCCGCAGCTCTGCGCCTTGCACCCGAAACGCTGGAAAAAATGCAAAAGCTGGGTTTTTATCATATCAACAATTTCATCGGAATACCCCCCAGAATGCTTCGCCGGCGTTTTGGGGATGACATGCTGGATAAGCTGAACAAGGCGCTGGGATACTCCCAGGAATTTATCGAACCGATCCGTCAGGCTGTCCCTTACCAGGAACGGCTTCCCTGCCTGGAACCCATCGTGACGGCCACAGGTATTGAAATAGCACTGCAAAAACTGTTGGAAACGCTTTGTGGCCGTCTCATGAAAGAGGGCAAGGGGCTTCGCAAGAGCATTTTGAGCTGCTTTCGTGTGGATGGAAAAATGCAGCAGATCGACATTGTGACTAACCGGGCCTCGCATCACGTCAAACACCTTTTCAGGCTTTTTGAACTCAAAATCAAGACCATTGCCCCGGGTTTTGGTATCGAGTTGTTCCTGCTCGAAGCACCTGAGGTAGAGGATATGACCGCTACGCAGGAAACGATGTGGGACACCGCCGGTGGTTTTGAAAATGCCGCCATTACCGAATTACTCGATGCCGTAGCCGGGCGTGCGGGTACCGAAACCATTCAGCGGTATTTGCCCGACGAACACCACTGGCCGGAAAGGTCTGTAAAAGTGGTTGCCTCCCTACGTCAGAAGCCGGAAACCAGCTGGCGTACCGACCGGCAAAGGCCCGTTTTCCTGCTTCCGAAACCCGAAATCATAGAAGTGACCGCCCCGGTTCCCGATTACCCTCCAACCGGTTTCCGGTACAAGGGGAAAGTGCATTATATCAAAAAGTCGGAAGGCCCCGAGCGCATCGAGCAGGAATGGTGGCTGCAACAAGGCCTCCATCGCGACTATTATACCTTGGAAAATCAGGAAGGGCAACGTTACTGGGTTTTCAGGCTGGGTCCCTATTCGGAAGAAAAGGAAGAAGACCTTCCCAAATGGTTTATACATGGCTTCTTTGCCTGAATATCTGTTAGGCCAGATTACACTTCATCATGAATTATACTGAATTACAAGTCACCACCAATTTCAGCTTCCTCCGCGGCGGGTCGCACCCCGAGGAGCTGGTGGAGCATGCGATGGAACTGGGCTACAAATCCATCGCCATCACCGATCGCAACACGCTCGCGGGCATCGTACGCGCGCATGCGGCCGCGAAAGGCAAGGATTTCCGTATTATCCCGGCCTGCCGCCTCGATTTGCTCGACGGCCCCAGCCTGCTCGCCTACCCTACTGACCGGGAGGCATACAGCCGCCTATCCGCATTGCTTACAGAAGGGAACCTCCGCACGGAAAAAGGCAAATGCGATCTCTACAAGGCCGATATTTACCGCCATGCAAAAGGTATCAAATTCATAGCAGTACCGCCATCCGCTTTAAATGAATTCTTCGATTTCGACCCTTCCTTTGCTCAAAACCTGAGAGAATACCGCGAGGAGCTCGGTACCAATCTATACCTCGGCGCCATACGTTCCTACCAGGGCGATGATATGAAAAAACTCTACCGCCTCGACCAGCTTTCACAGCGCTTTCATATCCCGCTGGTGGCGACCAACGATGTACATTACCACAACCTGCAAAGACGTGAATTGCAGGACGTGCTCACGTGCGTCCGCGAGAAATGCACCATTTACAACGCTGGTTTCCGCTTGCACGAAAATGCCGAAAGGTATCTGAAACCGGCTGCCGAAATGCAGCGGCTCTTCATGAAATTCCCGGAAGCAATCGAACGCACGCAGGAAATCGTGGATGCCTGTCAGTTTTCGCTGAGTAGTTTGAAATATGTGTATCCGGAGGAGTTGACTACCGAAGGGAGGACGCCAATGGAGGAACTAAAACATTTGACATGGATCGGAGCGAAAAAGAGATTTCCAAATGGTATTCGTTCCGACATACATGCGAAGATTTTGCACGAGTTTAAATTTATTGAGGAAATGAATTACGCCGCCTATTTTTTAACGGTGTACGATATTGTCCGCTTCGCCAACGAACAAAAAATACTTTGTCAGGGACGCGGCTCCGCTGCTAACTCAGTGATTTGCTATTGCCTTGGCATTACCTCCGTCGATCCTGTTGAAATTGATCTGCTTTTCGAACGCTTCATTTCTTCCTCCCGAAATGAGCCGCCTGATATCGATGTAGATTTCGAGCATGAGCGCCGGGAAGAGGTTATGCAATACATTTATAACAAATATGGTCGTGATCGGGCGGGCATTGTCGCTACTGTTACGCAGGTGCATCAAAAAGGTGCCGTGCGGGATGTTGCAAAAGCGATGGGAATGTCTATGGACGCTATCAATAGACTTTCCAGCTCACTATGGGAATTTACAGATGAATGGTTCGACGGCAAGCTTATTACTGAGCACGGTTTCAATCCCAATGACCCGCACCTGATCAAAATTCTTGACTTAACAAAGCAATACATGGGCTTCCCTCGCCAATTAGGCCAGCATACGGGTGGTTTTGTCATTACGCAGGGCAAGCTTTCCGACCTCTGCCCTATCCTTAATGCAAGGATGGAAGATCGCACGTGCATTGAATGGAACAAGGATGATATTGATACATTGGGTTTTCTGAAAATAGATGTGCTCGCGCTTGGAATGCTTACATGTATACGCAAGGCGTTCGATTTGCTACACCGGCATTATGGTATTGTTCATGATCTCGCAAGTATCCCACCCGATGATAAAAAGGTGTACGAGATGATTTGCAAAGCCGACACGATCGGTGTTTTTCAAATAGAAAGCAGGGCTCAGCAATCGATGCTTCCAAGACTTAAACCAATATGCTTTTATGATCTTGTGATTGAGGTCGCCATTGTCCGGCCCGGGCCGATTCAAGGTGATATGGTGCACCCTTATTTACGCCGAAGAAACAATGAGGAGAAAGTAGAATATCCAAAAAAAGAATTGGAGGATATCCTTCGAAAAACACTAGGAGTCCCTCTTTTCCAGGAACATGCGATGAAAATCGCTATCGTCGCAGCGGGTTTTTCGCCCACGGAAGCCGACGAATTGAGAAGGAGCATGGCCACTTTCAAATCCAAGGGCATTGTTTCCAAACTTCGTGAAAAGCTCATCACCGGTATGGTCAAAAATGGTTACGAAAAGGACTTCGCCGAGCGGATTTTCAAACAACTCGAAGGCTTCGGAAGCTACGGCTTCCCCGAAAGCCATGCCGCCAGTTTCGCGTTGCTGGTGTATGTTTCTTCGTGGATCAAATGCCACCATCCAGATGTGTTTGCGGCGGCACTGCTCAACAGTCAGCCCATGGGTTTTTACCGCCCGGCACAGATCGTGATCGATGCACAGAACCATCAAGTGGAAGTAAGGCCAATCGATATTAATCATTCTTTTTGGGATAATACCCTTGAAAATATTCCTGATAAGCCATGCGCATTAAGGCTTGGTTTCAGACAGGTGAAAGGATTGAAAGAGACAGAAATGCAGATTCTGACCAACGCCCGCACCCGGCCGTTTACGCATATTCATCAACTCCTCGAAGCCGGCATTTCCCATACCGCATTGGAAAAACTGGCAGAAGCCGATGCATTCCGGTCCATCGGCTTCGATCGTCGGCAGGCATTTTGGGAGGCTTCGGCTATGGCCGACCGGCCGATCGGGCTTTTCGAAGGACAAGGTCCTGCCAGCGAGGCGAATGTGGTGTTGCCAGAAATGACGCTGTCGGAGCACGTCATTCATGATTATGCGGCGACGTCGCTTTCGTTGAAACAACATCCGGTGAGTTTTGTGCGCGAACAGTTGAATGCGCTTGGTGCAGTGTCCAGCAAAGAACTGGAACATATTAACGACGGTAAAATAGTGAAAGTGGCCGGTTTGGTACTTGTACGGCAAAGGCCCGGAACCGCTAGCGGCATTTGTTTTATCACCGTTGAAGACGAAACCGGTACGGCAAACCTGGTCGTTTTTCAAAACCTTTTTGATACCTATCGCAAAGAAGTGCTCCGCTCCAAATTGCTGATGGTTGAGGGCAAGGTGCAAAAGGAAGGCAGCGTGATACACGTGGTGGTGAGCAAATGCATGAATGCCTCCGGCTTATTGCGGAAACTAGGCCCCACCGAGAATCAGGAACCGGACCTGCTGACGTTGTCGCGGGCCGATGAAAAAGATGAGTACGAGTCCCAGGCCAAAGTCCGGAAGTTGCAGCCCCGCAAAAACGTACAAGCTGAGATTTTCCCGGCCTCCCGGGATTTCCGGTGATTAATGCAGGGTCATATCGAGGTCAATAACCTGCATTTTGTAGTTTTCAGGCAGGAGCATGTTGCGTAGAAATGCGCCCACGCCCATTCGGCGGCTTATTTTATAAACAGGAAGTATCAAATCGAGAAACCAGCCTTGTCCCAGCCCAAGCAATTCATTTACACGGTCGGGCACAATCCGCATCTGGACACTACGCAGCAAATGATACCGGTACCAGCCTAGATGCTTCCTGTATTGTTTGTACAAATCAATTGTAAAGTCACTCTCGATCAGGTTCTCTTGCAAATGCTCCGCACGCATACGCTCCCACGCACGCAGGTTCGCGGGTAGGCCAGGTACGCCCATACCCTCTCCCACCGCACGGAAGACGGTGAATAGCTCTTCCTTTTCTGCGGTTGTGAGCTTTCTTTCGAGCAATTCGAATGACCGAGCTGAATAATCAATGAGCATGAAAAGCACATCGCGGTAGGCGCTGTCGGGAATGCGGGCATTGCGGCTGCGCTCCACGCCTTGGTGGATCGAGGCGATCTGATGAATGGCCCGCATGGCATCGTCATGTTCAGAGAACACAATTTGCCTCGCATAACCGACTGTCGAAAAAAGCCTTCCCAGTGGGTCAGCAGGCAGTTTTCCGGTAAAGTAAAGCCAGTCGACCGATTTATTCAATGCAAATTCAGCCGACGCTCCCGCAAAAATAAACAGGATCGTATCAGCCTTCCCCCAGATCTCACGCACTATTGAACCTTCATTCACAAACCATTTCATAATGCATGCCTTTTACCTATCACTATTTCAACTCCCACGACAAACACGATGCCCAATGTGTAAGCAACGATATCCAACCACGAAAAGGTCGTCCCGATGATCGTTCGGGCAACCGCATTGGCTTCCAAACCGAGTATTCTGACGATTTGCAGGTATTGCAACGCCTCTATAAACCAGGAAAACACGAGAACCAACAACGCCGCCGAAAGTATATCCAACCTGGTAACACTCCGCACAATGCAATACAGTAACACAACCACCAGCACATCGCCTCCCCAGGGTCTTACGAAATCGTCATGAACATACACCGCTATCAATACTTCTATAATGAAAATCAGCAGAGCGGCTATCAAATAATACATTCTACGCATTTCAGTTCAGGATCAGCGGTTCAGACTTGGTTACTTCGGGATAGTTTGGTTCTCTTTCCCCGCTATTAAACGTTTTGACCTTCGATAAGATAGATTCCAACAACGGTAGCATAGCATTTAATCCCCCTGTTTTAATGATAAAATTCCAAAGCGGTTCAAATTTTTTCCAGCCACCCGAGTATAAAAAATGTTTGGCAATATGCTTCACCGAGTCGTGGTGCAAGCTTGATTTGACGATATTCCTCCAACTGTAAAATGCATCATAGGCCCACCAGTAGCCTTCCTCCAATGCCCCGGCGCTAAGCCCCATTGTTTTATATACTACATGCCGGGTATCGTACCGATCCCAGTCGCGGGTCAGTATCCGGCCGCCTGCCTCCATGTTTTTGTACAATTCCGTACCCGGATACGGTGTCAATATGTGATAAGTCGAAGTAGTAATGCCGTGCTTCACGCCCCAGTCAACCGTTCGTTTGAACACGTCGTTATCGTCTTCGTCCAAACCAAAGACAAAGCTGCCGTTGATCATAATCCCCAGTGAATGCAATCGGTTCACAGCCTTCGCATAATCCTTTTCCAGATTTTGTTTTTTGTTGCTTTGCTTCAAATTTTCGGGCGAGAAAGTTTCAAAACCTACAAAAAGACTCCTCAAACCCGCATCCGCCGCCTTTTCGATCAAATTACCTCTTAATATGGCATCCACCGTCGAGGCTCCCTGAAACACGCGGTTCATTCCCCGCATTCCCTCAAAAAGCGATTCCGCGAACTTCGCATTGCCCAGCAAATGATCGTCCAGAAAATACAAATGCCTCCCCGGCAGACGGTCGATCTCCGCGAGGGCGTCATCAACCAGCTGCGTGTAAAAAGTTTTTCCTCCTTCGAAAAACGCGTCTTTGTAACAAAAACTGCAATGATGCGGGCAACCCCTAGTTACAACAATGGAATTGGGTACCAGGTAAAGATGGCGCTTGATCAGGTCTCTGCGAATGGGCGGTATGCCCGCCAAAGTACGAATCGTGGAAGTATAGATTTTCTGAGGCATGCGGTTTTTAAAATCAGCCAGAAAGCGCGGAAACGTATCCTCGCCCGGGCCAATAAAAATACTGTCGGCGTGCGGCATCGCCTCGTACGGAAGCGAGGTTACATGCAAGCCTCCCAAAATAACATAGCAGCCCTTCCGCCTGTATTGATCGGCTATGTCGTATGCCCGAAACGCATTGGTAATGTAAACCTGTATCACCACCAAATCGGGCACGTCGTCGACCAGCAACGTCTCCACGTGCTGGTCTTGCAGGTCGATTTCATCCTCCGGCGACAGGTAAGCGGCCAGCGTAGCAAGCCCCAGCGGCGGAAATAAGGAGTACTTGATTGGCCTCCACAACGGGCTCTCAGCTTCGGTTAATGCCGGCAGGATCATCTTGACTTTCATACCTACTTCTTAATTTTAAAAGTACTTTGTATTGCAAAGTAAAATGAAAATTTTGAATCAAACAAAAAAATGGCCCCGGAAAAACCGAAGGCCATTTACTATTCACAAACCTGACTAAAACATCATTTCAAATCTTCCAGCCGATAACCGAGGTAATCATCGATGATGAGTTTATAATTCAATTTCTTTCTCGGACTGTTGATATGCACGCTATAAGAGCCCTGCCCAAGCTTCGACATGTCGAACCAACGCCCGTAAGCCATGTCCTTGACCTGCTCGTGATAAATTGTGCGTAATTCGCTGTCGACAATGCGGATATCGTAGTTTTCCTGTGCAGGGTTTTTAAGAATCACCTTCATTTTTCCTTTTTGCACAACATACACATTCGACATGGCCGTTTTCAAGTTTACGCTCGGCGCCGCGCCCGGCGCCAAGCATTCCGGCTCTGACGAGCCTCGGTAATCTGTCCGGCTATCGGCTACGATATCGTACGCCTTCACTTTTTCAGACAACAATTCGCGAGCCATCAATTTCGCCAGCAGGTTGTCAAAAAGCCGTACATTCCGCTTCGTCAGCTTAACATACTTTCGCGCCATCGATTCCTGGTACAACAAATTGTTATCGCCGTCGAAGAATTGTACCACGGTGTTGCGGGAATTCGGGTCGGTGTGAACCTGCCAGTAACCTTTATCGGATTCTACGTAAGCTTGCACGTCTGCGGACTGCGCGTCGGCGGACTGCGCGTCGGCGGACTGCGCGTCGGCGGACACAAAGCTGGCGAGCCAGAGGGCGGGTGCCAGCAAAATAGCAAAATGGATTCTTTTCGTTTTCATGGCTATCAAGGGGTGGAATATTTTTTGAAAAAACACAAAAAGCACTCAATGGGAAGAGCTATCCCATTCCTTATATTGATGGCCATCAATTTGTTTCAAAGAGGATGCTTTAAGTAGTAAAGTTGCAGCGAATGTAAATTCTTTTCGAGATTGGGGCACAAAACAAACCGACAACCATGGTAACGATCACACAATTTGTTTATGTCAAAGAAGGTAAGGCGGAAATCTTTCAGCAATTTGAGTCGCTGGTACTGCCACTGATACCTCAATATAACGGAAAACTGCTCCTGAGGCTGCGTACAGGCCCGGAGCAGTTGATCGAAGGCGAACTCGAGGCGCCTTATGAAGTGCATTTGGTCAGTTTCGAATCGGAGGCGGATCTGGCCGCATACATGACCGACCAGACCCGCGAGCAGTATCTCTATCTGAAAGAAGATTCAGTCCTGAAAGTAATGACCGTAAAACAGTAGCAACGCAGTTCAGGGAGCCGGCGGAATGTACGATGGTACCACATTTGAAACCGGTTTGATGGATTTCAGATAGGCAAAAATGGCCCGCATATCGTCGTCGGCCATATTTACGTAGTTGAACCACGGCATCGGTGGCATGAGCGGACGGCTGTTTTCGAGTCCTTTGAACTTCCCTTTGCGCATAGCGGTGTTGAACTGCTCGAACGACCAGTTGCCAATTCCCGTTTCATCGGGCGTCAGATTGGCAGCAAACGACATACCCCATGGCCCTGCAAATGCAGTGCTCTGCCCGTTGAAAACCACCCATTCTCCCGTTTTGAGGATGCTTTTATCAAACGTGCCCAGCGGCTGGGTGCTGTTGTGCCCCGATAGAAAACGGTCCATATCCGGCGCAGGGCCTTTCGGTGTCATTTTTTTGGGCGCGTGGCAATCCGCACAACCCATAATCGTAACAAGGTACTCTCCCCTTTTCACGGCGTCGTCTTTCGACGCGACAACGACGCTTTCGTGCTTGGTGCTGGTTTCCGACGAGGTAAACGTAACGCCTTTGGGCGCTTCGGATTGCTTTGTAAAGGCACAAATAGACCATACGGCGGCCGAAGCAGCCAGGTAAACAAGTTTCATGGTGAATAGATTTAAAGTTTAAAACCGGATCAGGCGAACCTCACTTGCTTTTCGGGTAACCTGAAATATTGATATTGATCCAGGAATATGCTGGTCGGCACTTCCCGGGTAAATTCCTTGAAATCGCGGATAAAATGTGCCTGGTCGGAATAGCCGAATTTATACGAAACGTCGGCCCAATTCGGCGTGGAAGACATGCCGCGAAATGATTCGTAGGCGTTCCTGAACCGGATAATGCGCTGATACATTTTGGGCGTGGTGCCGTAATGGCCTTTAAAAATCCTTTCCAGCTGCCTTTTGCCGATGTACAAATTTTCACTCAAAGCATCGATCGACAACCGGCCCTGCGTTTGACGGATCAGCCGCGTGGCTTCTGAAATGTGGAGTTGTTTTGAATGCGCATTTTTCAAAAGCCCGAGCAGGAACGCTTCCGTAATGCGCACAACCTCACCTATGTCCCGTAGCCCATATACGTTGTCGACAAGCCGGTTTATTTCTTTTCCGAAATAGCTTTCGACGTCGGTGAACTGGTTAAACAGCGGTGCTATCGGCACATTGAACAGTTCCATCGCGCTTTCCGGCCGCAACCGTATCCCGAATTTCCTGCACGAGCCTACTGTTTTCCATTGCACGGCGTCGCGATACAATCCTACGAGAAACGCAGGCGGCAACTTTTCCCATTGTCCGTTAAAAAACGCATCGCAACGATTATCATCCAGATGAAGAATAAGCTCCAACGTCCCAAACGGCATGCAGCGCTGCACCGGCGACTCATGCTCGCCCACCGTTTCGAAGCGGTGCAACCAGTAGCACTCCACATATTGCTGTAATTCGGCAGATGGTTTAAATTCCTGATAACCTGAGTTCATCGTTCGCGAAAAGGGCTTTTTGTATTGACGCTACAAAACTAGGGTTATTCTGAAAGCGTGTATTGTAAAAAAGCGACATCTAAAACTTAATTACTTAAAAATGAGGATATTACTGGGTATTTGAGTTAGTAAGCGGCGATAAAAATGCCCTACGAGCGCCAATCATCGCTCGCGAAGGCATGTGAGAGCAACGCAGCTATGGGTGAATGGAAAGGCCAGGATTTCAGGATCGGGGTCTTTTGCCTCAATCGACCACGTCAAACCCTTTCCCGTGGTTCAGCACCACGTGCGTACTGACTTTCCTGCCTTCGAGCTCTATAATGCGGTAGCCGTAATACCGGCTGTGAATTACAATCTCCAACGGATTCTTCTCCATTTGTACCGACGCCGCGGGGCTTACGTATTGCGTAATATTTTCTTCTTTGGTAAAATCATCGGTATGATAATGCCCGCTGAAAACTGTGATCTCGCGCCCGCTGCGTACGAGGACATTTTTCACCGCCTCACGATTGAGTAATGGATATTTAAAATCAACTGCCGTGAGAACCTGCAACACAGGGTGGTGAATAAAAAGCAGCACATGCTTAGTGGTAACCAGTTCATTTTCCAGCCATTGCAGTTGCATTTCACTGATTGAATCCGACGAAGAATCGAGGAAAATGTATTTGAAACGTTCATCCTCGGTAGCATGGAACATTTCACTTTTTGTTTTCAGGTATTCCGGAAGATAATGCAGCCGGATATCGGCAAACTGGTCGTGGTTACCGGGTATGACTGTAAAGTCAAAATCTTTAAGCAATGCAAAAAAGCGCTGATACGCGTCGGAATGACCGATATCGCCGGTAAAAATCACTTCCCTGATCCCGCGCGCGCCTACGTCCTGCAAGATCAGTTTCAGGTTGGTGTCGGTATCCGAGCCATGTTTCGCCGACCACTCTTCCATTAAATGAATATCCGTTATCTGCGCAATCCGTTTCATAGCCGCTAGTTTGTTTCTTTTCAAATTACGCAGAAAATCGCTGCAATAACTGATCCAATTGGGCGATTCGGACGGTGCCAATATTGTGGTGCCCTCTAATCGCACCAGTAATAGCGCCTATCCTCGCGATTTGTAGCGAAACTCGCGTAAGCGCCTTTTACGAAAGGACTCGATCGCGCCTCCAACATGCGGACACCCTTCCATACATAATGGCAAAACAGCCCCACAAGCGACGAGGCTGCGATCCCAGCACACGTCGGTGCGTTCCTACCCCTTTCGTACGATCCCGGAAATCCATAAGCAACCAAAGCAGCCCCCTCCGGCGCTAATACCACCCCAAAAAATGCCGCAGACTGCGCCAGTGCCGACAGTCCGACAACCAGCCGGTTCGGTGGGCCGGGCAAAAACGAGGACACAATCAGTAAAACCAGTAAAATATTTTCGAATGATTGCTTTGCGTTCACGCGAGCAACAATTGATTTTTATCTCTAACTTTCACACCCTTTAATACCTAAAAAATTTATGAAGAAATTATTCCAAACCAACCTGTACCGGACTTCCCGGAACTTAATGCTTTCGGCGGGTGCCCTGCTGATGGCAACCTTTTCTACAAAAGCCGACACCGCTCCCCTCGCTTCCTCTCTCGAAGGCCGCTGGGACATTAGCGTGGATGCAAACGGCAAGACGCTGCCATCCTGGCTGGAAGTGCGCCATTCGGGTACCAAAACGCTCGTAGGCCAGTTTACCGGCTTCTCGGGCAGTGCCCGCCCTATTTCCGTGGTACATTTTAACGAAGGCAAATTCGATTTCGCAATCCCGCCACAATGGGAACGCGGCGAGAGCGATCTCAAAGTAGAAGGCACGGTGTCCGGGGATGCCATTACCGGATCATTGACCACGCCCGACGGCAAAACTTACAGCTACAAAGGCGTGCGCGCCCCGGCATTGCGCGGGAAAGCCACACCTGCATGGGGGGCGCCAATCAAACTGACAGCTGGGAATGAGATTAAAGGATGGCACGCGACCGGCGAAAACCAGTGGATCGCAGAAAATGGTATCCTCCGCAGCCCTAAGTCCGGTGTTAACCTGGTTACAGACCAGAAATTCGGCGATTTCAAACTGCATATCGAGTTCCGGATTCCGAAAGGCAGCAACAGCGGCGTGTACCTGCGCGGCCGTTACGAAGTGCAGATCACCGACGGCAAAGGCATGGAACCCGCGCTCGACCAGATGGGCGCAATCTACGGTTTCATTACCCCGAGCGAAATGGTAGCCAAAGAAGCCGGCGAATGGAACACATTCGACATTACGTTGGTGGGCAGAATGCTTACACTCGTCGCGAACGGCAAAACGGTGATCAGCAACCAGGAGATCCCAGGCATTACCGGCGGCGCATTGGACAGCAACGAAGGCGAAGCCGGCCCGCTCTACATCCAGGGCGACCACGGCCCGGTGGAATACCGCAACATCGTGATCACACCCGCGAAATAACCGATTAGCAATCGCTTAAAAGGCCGCTACCCTGCCCTTTTCAACCCCATATAATGGCTGCGCAAAGGTTTATCGAAATGCTCAATCGAGTACCGCAGCAAGGTCCGGGGCATGGTAGCGGCATATTTATCCAGAAATTTCTGCAACTGCGGCCGGTTGATCTGCCCGGCGCTGCGCAGCATCCAGCCGGTGGCTTTGTGAATGAGGTCTTCCTTATTATCTAAAAGCAGCTCGGCGATCCGGAAAGTATCTTCAATATCCCCTTTTCGGATGAAATACCCGGTAGCAACAATCGCCGTCCGGCGTTCCCAGATGCTGTCGGAAGCGGCCAATTCAAAAAGCACATCCCGCGGCTTGCCTGAAATGTACAAATACCCGCCTACCACATGCGGCGCACAGATATCGACCAGATCCCAATTGTTGATCCTGTGCGTATTTCGCAAATAGAACTCATAAAGCAGTTTCCGCTGATCAAGCGTCGTCTTTTTATTTCTGGCCTGCTTATCGATAATACTCAGCGCCCCTGTTCGGATCTCATGGATGGGGCTTTGCAGCAACAGTTCCAGCTCTTCCAGGGGCATATCAATGTAAGCTTTCGCCATTTCGAAAATCTGCCCCATGCGCACACCCATAAACACATCACCCTCCCCATATTGCCCTTCCCCGGTTTTGAAGTAGCGCATGAGTTTCATCGCTTCGACCGGTGAGCGGAATTTTTCGATGTGCTCCACAAATTGCCGGGCCGTCGGATTCAGTGGCTTTTCCTTAATTAATTCAATGGCTGCCATAGAACTGTTGTAATAAGTGCTTTTTCCAAATATAGTGATATAAAAATGATCAAATGATAACCCACGGGTAACAGCCGGTAAAGCCCCCCGCGATAATTTTGACGTCCTAAACTCACCAGCATTCATGGATTCAAGAAGAGATTTCCTTAGAAAAGCTGCCCTGCTCGCGGGTACGGGCGCCATGGCAAATACACTCCCGCCCGTGATACAAAAGGCCCTGGCCATCGACCCTGCACCAGGCAGTACATTTTACGATGCCGAGCATATCGTATTCCTCATGCAGGAAAACCGCTCGTTCGATCACCAGCTGGGCATGTTGCAGGGCGTACGAGGCTTCAACGACCCGCGCGCGATCGAGCTCCCCGATAAAAACAAGGTTTGGTTCCAAACCAACAAGGCCGGTGAAACCTACGGCCCTTTCCGCCTCAATGTAAAAGACACGAAGGTCGCCTGGATGGGCTCCATTCCCCACGGCTGGACCGACCAAACCGACGCCATGAACAATGGCAAATACGACCGCTGGCTCGACGTAAAAGCACCTCGCAACAAGCAGTATGCGCACATCCCGCTCACAATGGGCTATTGCGACCGTAACGATTTCCCGTTCTACTACTCCCTTGCCGACGCATTCACCGTCTGCGATCATAACTTCTGTTCGAGCATTACCGGCACGCATCCCAACCGCTATTATTGGATGACCGGCACCGTCCGCGAGAAAAACGAGCCTTCCGGCATTGCGCATTTGTGGAATATCAGCAATTACGAGTATCCCGAACTCACCTGGAAAACATACCCGGAACGTCTGGAAGAAAACGGCGTCAGCTGGAAGGTTTACCAGAATGAGCTCACAATGGGTTACGGTCTCAAAGGCGAGGAAAGCGAGTGGCTGAGCAACTTTGGTACCAATGTTCTGGAATATTTCAAAGCTTACAACGTGCGGTTCCACGAAGGCGGGATCGCCAATCTCGAAAATAAAAGGCAGACCGTCGTGCAGACAATTTCCGATCTTGAAAAGGAATCGGCAACCGACCCGCGGGCAGCGACAAGAGCCGAAGCTGCAAAAAGGCTATTGAAAAACATCGAAACAGCGCAAACGAAGTTCAATAAGGATACGCTGGCAAACCTTTCGGGCAAAGACAAAAAACTGAATGACAAGGCCTTTACAACCAACATCAGCGACCCGCACTTCCATGAACTGACGGCTATGCAGTACTCCGATAATGGCACGGACCGGACTCTGAATGTTCCCAAAGGCGATATTTTCCATCAGTTCCGCGAGGATGTTAAAAACGGCACATTACCGACGGTTTCGTGGCTGATGTCGCCCGCACGCTTCTCGGATCACCCCGGCGAGCCCTGGTTTGGCCCCTGGTATGTGAGCGAGGCGATGGAGATTTTGCTACAAAATCCCGAGGTTTGGAAAAAGACGATTTTCATTGTGACTTATGATGAGAATGACGGGTATTTCGATCATTTGCCCCCATTTACAGTTCCAAATCCTTATAAAGAGAACACAGGAAAAGTATCCGCAGGCATCGACCCGAAAATGGATTTCGCATTGGCCGACCAGCAAACGAATCCTTCCGCCAATCCCGCTAGTATCCGTGAAGGTTCAATCGGCCTGGGCTACCGCGTACCGATGATCATAGCTTCGCCCTGGTCAAGAGGTGGTTATGTCAATTCAGAGGTGTTTGACCATACTTCTTCGCTGCAATTCCTGGAAAATTTCCTTCAAAAGAAATTTAACAAAAACGTGTATGAAGAGAATATTACGCAATGGCGCCGGACGATTTGCGGCGACCTGACCTCGGTCTTCCGGCCCTATAATGGCGAAAAAATCGAGAAGCCGGTTTTCCTGCAGCAAAAACCATTTATCGAAAGCATTCACCAGGCCCAGTTCAAGCAAGCTCCGGAAAATTTCAAAAAGCTCGGGACTACGGAACTTGCGGATCTTAACAAGGACCGCACAAACTCGCCGCTATTCCCAACTCAGGAAAAAGGCGTGCGCCCGGCCTGTGCATTGCCTTATGAGCCATTTGTGAATGCACAAACAGGCAAATCCGGCAATACGCTTCAATTGTCTTTCAAGGCAGGCAACCAGCTTTTCGGAGCCAAATCGAGCGGTATCCCCTTCCGCGTATATGCCATGCGGCCCTACCGCAACGAAACACTCCGCTCCTGGGATTACAGCGTAGCGGCCGGCGATACACTTACGGACGAATTCCAACTCACCGATTTTGAAAACAACACCTACCATATGCGCGTATACGGGCCTAACGGCTTTTACCGCGAATTCATCGGAGGGGCCTCCAATCCGAAACTGAAAGTAAGTTGCGAACATGAGGTAAAATCTTCGAAACCAACGGGTAATGTGCTCGTGAGGATCGAAAACCTGGATTCGAAGCCGCATAGCGTAGTCATCGAAGACAACAGCTATAAAACCGCTGCCAAGAACAAGACATTCGCTGTTGGCGGCAAGGCTTCGCTTGTGATGGATTTGGGCAAATCATTCCAATGGTACGATTTCAGCGTGAAAGTGAAAGGGCATGAGGGTTATGAAGAGCGGTTTGCAGGACATGTCGAAACCGGTGCCGTTACGAAAACCGATCCGTTGATGGGAGGCGTTGTGTAAGGCCGGGAACGATCCTGTTCCCGGCCTGCCAATGCGGTTGATGAAATGTAATCTGACTGTTATTTGGTGAATGGAATTAACGCACGCACCTTCTCATTACGCAAATACAATCCCGCCCACACCAGCACACCAAACACCGAGGCGAAATACAACGGCTGCCCGGCACGTACCATGACCGCAATCGCTCCCCCGAGGTAACCGGTAATCAGAATAGCTCCCAGAATGGATGTGCGCGGGATAATGTAAAGGATCGTCGAAATGAGCAATGCGATCCCGATGCTTTGTACCTGGTCCACAGGCCAGCCCAGTGCGGCCGAACCTTCGACATGATGTGATTCCTTGATCACTTTCCCAACGGCATCAAATAGCAGGAACAGAATGCACAATGCGCTGATGATTTTACCAACGAGAGCGGCTTTGTCGGTACGAGATTTTGCGCCTGGGGTAACAAATGTAGCTTCCATGATTTCTTTTGGTTTATATAGTTTTTGTGACTGATTGGTTGATACAAAACTAATGGGTACCAAAAGGATGGGCGCTGTGTAAATACGGCATTGTTGGGGGGCGTTTGCGCCACCAGCAAAATGTTCTACGCTCTATCAGGCGCAATTGAAGCGTTTGTATTGCGTTTTAGGTTACAAAAAGTAGAAATTATTAGTAACTTGCTTATAACTCAAATTCAAACGTAGCCCGCAGAAACTGAAATATGAAAGAACCGATCATGCAGGATCACATCCTTGCAGCAAGTATCCGCAATGGCGACATCCCCTCATTTACAAGGGTGTACGAAACATATCACGCCTATTTGTTCCGCTTTGCACTACGGTTTTTGAAATCCACAGAACATGCCGAAGAAGCCGTACACGATGTGTTCCTGAAATTGTGGGAAAACCGCGATGGACTGAATAATGAATCTTCCCTGAAATGTTACCTGCTCAAAATCTGCAAAAGCCACATTTTACATACGCTCACACGCGCAAGTAAAAGTCAGGCTATGTTGCAATTGTGATCAATCCGAACCGGGCCAGATAAATGGATAAAGAAATTCATATCAGGAACCTCGTTTACAAATACATCTCGAACCAATGCGATGGTCACGAGCAGGATGAGCTGCTCAGACACCTGCAAACCCCAGCCGGGAAATGGGTTTTTGATGAAGTAATGACTTCGGAAGCCGGTAAAATCTTTACAAAAAGCGAAGAAATAGAACCGGCCGTTTCCAGTCGGCTGCTCGGACGTTTGCACCGGAGCATGTTACCGGAAGAAACCGCCAACGAACATCCGCTGCCATTTTATCGAAAAAGCGGTTTCATGCTAATAAGCGCCGTCGTACTGGTATTGCTGGTTGCGTTGGCCGTCTACTGGTTTACAGTGTGAGCGAAACCTCCCTTATTTTTTAATATACTCGTCCGTAAAGTGCTTTCTGGTCTTGGGCTGCGCGAATTTTTCGTCGTTATAATTCTGCGATTTGCCTCTGGGAATGGATAGCGATGACCATTTTTCATCCAGTGCCATTTTGCCGATAAATACGATTTGCCCCACATGGTAGGGGTAATGCGCCAACTGCCGGTTAACGGATTCTATCACCGAGTGCCCTTGGTTTCGGATGTAAACAATTGTATTCCAATTAGATTCGCTCAGTGTATCGAGCGCATTGAAAAGGCAACTCCAACCTTCGTTCCATTTCGCAAGAAGATCGTCCCGGCCATTGATATCGTTTTCGAATTCAGCGTCGCGGTTACGCCACTCCTTTTCCCCGTCGGTCGTCAGAAAATCGGTCCAGCGGGAGAGCATATTGCCCCACAAGTGCTTCACAATGCTGGCAATGCTGTTGCTTTCGTCATTGTATTTCCAGAAAAGCTGCTCGTCGCTCAGCTGCGCGAGCGTCTTTTCACCCAGCATTTTGTAATATTCAAATTGCTTCCTGACGCTGTCGATGTATTCCTGGCTCATAGCTTTATGATTTGGGATTGATTGTCTGATTATCCAAATTACAAATTGCTGCCCGTAAAATGAACCCGGATCACCTCCCCGTATGCTATTTTAATATCAAAAACGCTGGTCAGTGCTATTTCGTTGACAATCGACAGGATCAAGCGGATCACGCCGGCATGGGTCACAATAGCCACCTTCCCGTATCCCGTTTGCCCGATTTCCTCCCAAAACTCACGCACGCGTGCATACATCTGCACCATGCTCTCGCCCCCGGGCGTGCACACGTTCACGTAGTCGTCCATCCACAACTGTAATGCCTGCTGGTCGACCGTATCCCAGGTTTTACCCTCCCATTCCCCGAAATCCAACTCCTGCAAGCGATGATCTATCGAAAATGCGGGCGAAATCGCGCGGGCCAGTTCGGTACAACGCAGTGCGGGGCTGGAAAAGATTACATCAAAATCGTCATCCAATTGGGAACACACCGCATCCCGTTCCGACGGAAAATCAGCATGCAGCAGAAGCTCCTTTCGCCCGTAAATCAGACCCGCCTCGAAAACAGGCGTCGTGTGGCGGATCAGACAAATTTCCATAACACGACTACGAAAAAGTAAAATGCGACCTCACATACCTGCTGAATCGCACCCAGGCAATCGCCGGTATAGCCTCCGATCCATTTTTTAAAATAGTTCGCCAGCAGCAGCGTGACCAGCCCCAATAGTGGAATCCCCGCCAATACCAATGGCTGTCGCACATATACGGCCATTCCAAACAGCGGCAATACACCGAAAACGATAGCCGTTACCAGCACCCAAAAAGGTGGCTTCCCGGCGACCGGCTTCGCTTTACTGTCGGTATCGCGCGCGTATGGGAGCATGTAAATGACGAAAACCGGCATGAGCCTGCTTAATGCATGGCCGCTAACCAATATCCCGAATATCCCGCTCTCCCACCCCGCGATAGATTGCAAAAGCGCGAATTTCAACGCAAGAATCAATATCAAACCTACGGAGGCATAGGTACCGACCCGGCTATCCTTCATGATTTCCAGGATCTTTTCGCGCGTCCATCCGCCTCCGAAACCATCGCAAACATCGGCAAAACCGTCTTCATGGAAAGCACCGGTCAATAGTATGGAAATGATCATGGAGCACAAAACAGCTATCGAAGGGTTTGTGAGATAGGCTGCCCCAAGCCACGCACCACCCGCGACGCCCCCCACAATCCAGCCCACAAACGGCAAATAGCCCGTCGCCAAACTGAGGTTTTCAGGTCGGTAAACTACCCATTTAGGTGCCGGTAAGCGCGTGTAAAACTGTAATGCCGTAAAAACCAGGGTGAGATGGTGACGTATTGGGAGCATCTGCCTTCGGTTTAGTTCTCTGCTTTCTGACTTACCCCAGCACTTTCAAAACTTGCCATTTCGTTCAGGAATGCGACGGCGCTTTGCAGGAGCGGGTACGCGAGCGCGCAGCCTGTGCCCTCGCCCAGGCGCATATCGAGCTTCAACAACGCTTCCGATTCCAGTGATTCGAGTAGCAAGCGATGGCCTTTTTCGTTGGATTGATGGCAGAAAACCGCATTTCGCTGAACGCCCGGGTCCATTTTTAATGCAACTAAATAGCTAACGGAAGCGATGAAGCCGTCGACCAGCACCAGCATACCCAGCCGCGCGGCTTCGCGCATGGCGCCGCACATCATCGCGATTTCAAATCCGCCAAATGTCGCCAGAACCGATTCGGGATCATTACCTGTATTTTGATGGTATTCCAATGCCTGGGTTAATACCGCTATTTTTTTGGCAAGCTGGTCGTCGTCGAGGCCTGTTCCCTTGCCTGCGCATTCAGATATCGGCCTGTCGAGTAACCGGCTCATAATCACCGATGCCGAAGAAGTGTTACCAATACCCATCTCGCCAAAACCGATCACGTTACAGCCGGTCTCTTGCACCTGCCGGACTAATTCGGCACCCTTTTCCAGGGATTGCCTGCACTCGGCGCCCGTCATAGCAGGCTGCTGCAAAAAGCTTTTAGTCCCAAAGCCCACCTTCGCGTCGACCAATTTTTCATTTTTACCAAAATCATAGTCTACACCGGCATCCACCAGCAAGAGACCAATGCCGTGCTGCCGCGTAAAAACGTTGATCGCTGCACCTCCACCGATGAAGTTAAGCACCATTTGCGGCGTAACTTCCGATGGATAGGCGCTTACGCCTTCCGAAGCAATCCCATGGCTGGCTGCAAAAACGATGATATGCGGGCTCACAAGTTGCGGCGACAAGGTGTCCTGCACCGACGCAATTTGAAATGCCAGCTTTTCAAGCGCTCCCAAAGCACCCAAAGGCTTCGTTTTCAGATCAATTTTCGCCTGAATTTCCTGTTTGGTAATAGTGGCAGTATACATAAAGTTATTGAAGAGATTTTAATACCAATGGAAGTCCCGAAACGATCAAAATCGCCTCTTGTGCCGCAGCGGCCACATATTGGTTGGCCCAGCCCTGCAAATCGGCAAATTTCCGGCCCGCTTCCGTTTCAGCATGAACGCCCATGCCTATTTCATTGGATATGATAATTAATGTAGCGTCGATATTCGCCAGCATGTCGAGTTCGGCTTTAAATGCGGCCAGCGACTTTTCGACATCATATTCAAAAGCAACAAACAAATTTGTAAGCCACAATGTAACGCAATCGATCACCGCCACCTTTCCTGCGAGCGGCAGCAAATGAATATTCCGCTCACTTTCCAGCAATGTCCATTCCGGCCCGCGCTCTTCCTGATGCCGTTTTACACGCCTGGCAAAATCCTCGTCCCAAACCCTCGACGTAGCCACATATACCGGATTGGCACTTTTTTGCAATGCCAGATCCATCGCAAACCTGCTTTTTCCGCTGCGGACACCGCCCGTAACGTAAATGATCATGACGGCTCCGCACTTTTAAAGCGTTTATACAAAAAGAGCTGCCATTTTTCCTCCGCAACGCCTGCCTTGTCCATTTCGGCTCGTGCGAGGGTAAAAAACAGGTCCGACAGCCGGTTGACATAAGCCGGGATAGCCTCATTTACCTCGTCGGTTTTGATCAGCGACACCAACCTCCGCTCGCCCCTGCGCATTTGCGTCCGCGCAACATGGCATAGCGCCGACACCTCGTTCCCGCCCGGTAGCAAAAAGTAATCGGACGGCGAGGTCATAGCAGCTTCAAGCGCATCGATCCACTCCTCACAAAAAGCCGCTCCATCGACCGGCATCGGGTTTTTGTTCTCTTTTTTTGCGTCCGAAGGGCGAGCCAGGTGGGACATCATGTCCATCAGATCCTTTTGTATTTTGTGCAGATTAGCCTGCCATTCATGCCCCGTGCCCAACTTTACGCGCAGCAATCCGATCGTCGAATTGGCTTCATCAAGCGTGCCGATGCATTCAATGCGGACGTCGTCCTTGCTTACCCGGCTTCCGCCAAACAACCCGGTGGTACCCTTATCGCCCTTTTTGGTGTATATTTTCATTTAATTGATTGATTTATAGTATATCAACTCGTGCTGTGGCAACAGCTCCGGGTGAAGAATGCGGATCAGGTCGGCCAGCACCAGATGCGGGTTCACCGCACCGGATTCCCAGTAATCGTTCGCACCCTGCGCATTCATGCGGTTGTTGTAGCTGTAAATACGGTTGGTTTTGAATGATTTGAAGTCGGCATAACGGATGTCGCGCGCCAGAACATCTTTCCTGGTTTGTACATTTCCAATGCTCACATTCAGCCAAAAGTCGGCCTGCAGCGCAACCGGATAAACCGTTTCAAAGCTTAGTGGCAAACTTCCCGTCGCTTTTGTGTTCGCCCAATGGTACGAGGCTCCCGCGTCCCGGAAAAAGCAGCTCACGTAGCTATCGCCATTCGGAACATTCCAGGCGTCTTTCGAATTCATCCCCGTAATCAGGCTGGGGCGTAAGGCAACTTTGGCTGTCAGTTTCACCAACTGTTTATATTCCTCCTCCACACGCGCGAACTTTTTGTTCACTTCTCCTTCCTTATTGATCAATGCAGCGAGCAGTTTCACCCATTCCGCCCGTCCCAGCGGTGTGGTTTCCACCCACTCCGAATTGACCATCACCGGAATCCCCGCCTGATGTAACGACTCATACCGGCTCACCTTCGAAACCGGACTGCCCGTAGCCATAATCAGATCGGGATGCATGCTCACCAACAATTCTTCATTAAGCCCCTGATCTTTGCCTACTTCCACAATCCGGCCGGATTTGATCCGGTCCAGCACTTTGGCGGAAGAAACATATTTGAGATTTCCCATACCTGTGAGAATATCCTCGCAGCCCAGGAACCCGATCAAGCCGATGTGCAGCGACGACATCGCGACCATGCTCCTAACGGGGATCTCGATCACCTGGCTGTCGTTGTACCCGATCGGGCGTGGCGTACCGCGTTGTACCAGCACATACGTGAGCGTATCCGTCGCTTTCTCGAACGGGCTCATGATCCTGACGACCTTATAGTACTTGTGATAGCTGATTTTGAAGCCCTTGGCATAAACCACTTTGGCCTTTTCGGGGAAGAGGTCACGACCAGCGTAATGAGAATCGCCTTTTTCGTAAAGCGATGAAGAAGTGCTGCAACCGGCCAGCAAGCCGCACAGCAGTATGGCTGCAAGTATTTTTCTAATAGTCATGAGTCACCGGCCTTTCTTCCGAAAGCCATATTAACAGCGTTTGCAGGCAGGTCTTCTGACTCGTTCAACCCTTGTGCCTTCCCGGGGTAACCCCAGTGACATCATACAAGAGCCTCGTTGTGAACTCACAGCAGCGGAGACTGTTCCGGACTTTCACCGGATTCCCTTTTAATCACGCGAAATGCGTGTACCTGGATGGCCGCAAAACTAGCGATATTTTATTGCTTATCATTGTAAAGATTCATTTGCACACTCCCAACATGAAACGAGACGACATCCTACGGAAATCGATCCTGGAAGATATTTCCGAAGATTGGTCGGCACTTCGCCAGCGTTGGTTCAGAAAATCACGGAAGACAGAGACTTGAACTAATCAACAGAAGAATCATCAATACCATCAACACGCAAGTCCGGTGATTAACATTTGCCGCGCTTGTAATTTCGCCCGGCTTGATGACCCGGTCGTTCTCGCCGATAAAAGGCTTCTCAACCAACTTTCCCTGATACACATTCGGCCCTCCGAAGCGGCAATCCAAAATTCCCGCCAGGGCTGCCTCGGGGTAACCGGCATTCGGGCTTTTGTGCTTCCCACCAAATTTGAAGATAAATAGTAACCCTCGTTTGCTCCCGGTCACCAAAACCATCAGCAACGCTGTCAAACGCGCCGGGATAAAGTTGGCCACGTCGTCCAGCCGCGCGGCAAATTTCCCAAACCATTCATAGCGTTCATTCCTGTACCCCAGCATCGAATCCATCGTGTTGACCATTTTATAAGCCATCATGCCCGGTACCCCTGCTATCGCATAGTAGAAAAGGGGCGCTACGACTCCGTCGCTCAGGTTTTCGGACATTGTTTCCAACACCGCGATGCGTATCTGCTGCGCATTCAGCTTTGAAGTATCCCTGCCAACAATTCTCGAAAGCTGTTGCCTACCTGCGTCCAGCCCTTCATTTTCCAACACACTGAACACCTTTTTACCTTCCGCAATGAGGGAATGGTTGGCCAGGCCGTAATAAACCCAAATAGTATTGACCAACACCAGCAAAACAGGAAGCTGCATCAGTATTACATTGGTCCAATAAAAAAATGCAAACACTGAAACCACCAGGAGTACGCTTAGTACCGTCCCCTTCAAAAACCGGAACCGGCCATGGTTCAAGAGTTTTTCACCCTTCGCAATGGCATTACCGAACACCCGGACCGGATGTGGCCAGCTGTCGGGATCGCCCAGCCATAAATCCAGCAAATACCCCGCAGCCAGCGGAAGGATTAATAATAGAGCGTCTGCCATTCTTTCAATGCATCGAGCATTTTCTGATTATCATTCGGCCGTTGCGTGGCAAGGCGCAAATGTTGCCGTGACAGGCCACGGAAGTTGCCGGCGTCGCGGATAAGCAGGCCGTGTTTGTCGACCAGGAATTCTTTGAGTTGAGCCGCATTGCGCACCAAAGTTCTTGCTAAAAAGAAATGCGTATCACTTTCCAGCACTTCCAGACATTCCAGTTTTTGCAATTCTTGAACGAACGTTCTTTTATCCTCCAAAAGCTGTGAAACTGGTGGCTGAATATCCTTGAAATGATCAAAGATGTAATGTCCGGCCGTCATGGCTATGCTATTAACAGTCCAGGGCTGTTTGATATTCATCAGCGAATCAATCAATTCCTCGCGTGCGAGCAGATAACCCAACCGCAATCCGGGAATAGCGTAAGTTTTTGTCAACGAACGCATGATCAGCAAATTCGGGAACTTCGACATCAACGAAATAACTGACCCGGCTCCCTCTGTGAAATCGATAAACGCCTCATCGACTACGAACAAGCACTGCGGGTTTAGTTTAAGCCAGTATTGCAAATCTCTAAAAATCAACCCAGTTGGATTGTTCGGACTACAAATAAATGCCAAATCACTCCTCAACCTCGGCAATTCCAGTGCATCGTGCCAGGTCAAACCAGCAATCTCATGATCGAATAACAGGCAGGCATCCTCATATTCAGCAAATGAAGGAATCACGACCGTTGTGCGCTTTCCGGAGAACAATTGAGCAACCAGGTAGATGCTTTCGGTAGTTCCGCTACATACGAGCACCTGCCCTGCCTGCACCTGATGGTGCCTGGCTACCTTTTCGCGCAAACTCTCGGCAAGTACCTCCGGGTAACGGTTTATTTCATTCCATTTTGCAAAAACATGCTCCTTCAAACCCGCTGGTTCGCCTCCGTACCAGACATTCGTGCTGAAATCTGCGATGATCCTGCTGCCATACCTGTAACCATCGTCGCCGTGCCCGTGTAACATAATCTATTCAGCTATACTCTTATAAATCAATTCCATATCAATGTGTGTGCGCAGCAAATCCGCCAGCTTGTCATATTGCTGTTCTCTAAATTCATGATAATCATATTGCACGCCTTCTTCATTTGTGTACGGCGCTAAAATGGCATCGATTACAATCTGATTATCCAGAATGCCGTGCAGATAAGTCCCCCATGTGTACACGTCCCGATAATATCCGTCCTTACGCCCATTTGAAAATGTGGCAACTGACTCTCCGGGTTCCAATGCAGCGGTTTCACCCATATGAATCTCGTAACCGGAGCATTCATCCGCAGCTTCCCTAAACCGAAATGTGCATTGCAATGTCGTCTTTTCAGGCTGCAAAACCGTCCTTACCGGCAAAAGCCCCAATCCCGGTAATTCCTCTATTTCTCCTTCGATATGTTGCGGATCCAGAATGCTTTCACCCAGCATCTGATACCCGCCACAAATCCCGATCACCGTCTTCCCGGCTTTATGCGCGTCGTAAATTGCCTTCGCTACACCACTGTTTTTGATCGCCAGCATATCCCCGATCGTGTTTTTACTCCCGGGAATAATCACGATCGAAGCTTTGGCAATTTCGGATGGCTCGTTGGTATAATACAAATTAACACGTGGATCCTTTTCCAGTCGGTCGAAGTCAGTAAAGTTGGAAAGCCTTTTCAGAAGTATCACCGCCACATTTACCTTGCCTTCCACAGCCGAGCGGTATTTGAGTTCCAGCGAGACCGAATCTTCCTGTTCGATGTGAATGTCACGAAAATAAGGCAAAATACCCACTACCGGCAATCCGGTGAGTTCTTCCAGCATTCTTTTGCCCTCTTCAAACAACCGCCCATCACCCCGGAATTTGTTGACAATAATCCCTTTCATACACGCACGTTCCTCTGGCGTAAGCAAAGCAATAGTACCATAAACACTGCCAAACACCCCTCCTTTATCGATATCGGCGATCAGGTAAGTAGCCGCACCGGCATGTGCCGCCATTCTTAGATTAGTAATATCCCGGTGTTTCAGGTTCAGCTCTGAAATACTGCCTGCTCCTTCCATTACAATAGGCGAATACCTGGCTGCGAGGCGGTCGAATGCATCCTTTACAGCCGAGAACAATTCGCGCCGGTCGTTGGCCATAAAATATTCGTAGGCAGACTGGTTTCCTACCGGTTTCCCGTTCAACACCACCTGAGAAGTTCTATCATTGGTAGGTTTCAGCAGGACCGGGTTCATGTCCGATTCGCATGGTATTTGAGCGGCTTCGGCCTGAACAGCTTGTGCGCGCCCTAGTTCAAGCCCGTCGGTCGTCACAAAACTATTGAGCGACATATTCTGGGCTTTGAATGGCGCCGGCTGGTAGCCATCCTGTTTGAATATCCTGCAAAAACCGGCTGTGATCGCACTTTTGCCCACATCCGAGCCCGTCCCGACAAACATAATCGGACGCAATTTTTTAGTATTCATTTCATTTAAATATCAATCCGCTCCGAAATCGTCTCTGTGATTTCATTAGCCGAAAGTTCGTGTAACGACAAATACTCCGCACCAAGCGCCGCGGCCAGCTCCCTTGCCTTTCCATAGCGCACATATCCGCTCTCCGTATCCAATACCAGCGCCGGATATTTCAGGTTTTCAGCCAATTGCAGCGACTGCCGCCATGCATCTCCGCCTGCACCTGGCAAAGGCACATTTGCTTTTCCATCGCTCAATAGCACGAGAAATGGCTGCGCATGATCACCTTTTACGAAAGAGGCCAGCATTTTTTCCGCCAATTGCAATGCATGCGGCAACGGGGTTCGTCCGCCTGTCGGCAGCGTTTCCAGCGCCTGTTCGGCCTGTTCAGTACTCCGGGTTGGTTCTAGCAAAACGGATGCTTCTACCCCACGGAAGGCAATCACAGCCACCATATTACGCTTTTGATAGGCATCTTGAAGCAAATTCAGCACGCTGCCCTTTACGGCTTCCATTCGCTTGCCCGCCGCCATCGACCCCGATGCATCCACAATGAACATGATAAGGTGACCCGCTTTCCCATTTCTGACCTTTTCGTGCAGGTCCCGTCTCCCTACGCTCAACTGATCCGGATCCCGTGCCAATGCATGCAGCACAGTTTCTGTCAATGCAATGTCGGTAGCAGTCTCACTTTTGACAGTCCTCACCTGAAAGCCTTTCTCTGTCTGTCTCGCTTTTACCCCGCGCTCGTTCAACGAATTCGGCAAAACAACGGGCTTGTTTTCAGCTAATTCTGGAATGTTTATTCTAAAATCCATTCCAGAAACGTTTTCATCCGCCTCTGTATCGCAATTTCCTTCGCCACATTCTCCTTCACCTCGCTCGTCTCCCGTCGTTTGCCCGATGGCGGGAGGCTGCATACCATTCTGTGCAGCATTATCCTGGCCAGCATTATCCTGATCATCCTTCAACGACTGACCTGCCTGTGGCGGCGTTACCTTTTTACCCTTCCTGTGTGTCAACACCAACACGGCCCCCTCGCGTATATCTTCCGGGGTTACCATCGTGCGCCCGTTCAATGCCGCGATGGTGATCGCTGTTTTGTATAACACAATATCAGCGCGAAGACTGCCCACGCCCCATTCAATGCAAAGCCGGCTGATCATGTTGAGCAATCCGTCCGGCATTTGAACCAGCGGAAGCAATTCTTTTGCCCTGGCGATTTGCCCCCTGACCATTTCCTGACTACTAATCCAACGGTTTTTAAAGGTCGCCGGATCACTTTCAAATCCAATCCTCCTCCGCACCACCTCGGTCCTCGTCTGCACATCGGTTTGAGCTTCCACTTCCACCATTAACCCAAAACGGTCGAGAAACTGCGGGCGCAGGTTTCCTTCCTCCGGGTTCATCGTACCGATCAGCACAAAACGCGCCGGATGGCTCGCTGACAACCCTTCCCGCTGGACTGTATTGATGCCCGACGCTGCCACATCCAGTAAAACATCCACCAGATGATCGGCCAAAAGGTTCACTTCATCGATATACAAAACCCCCTCGTGCGCGCTCGCGAGCAGGCCAGGCAGCAGCTTTTTAGTTTTACTGGAAAGAATGGCCTCGATATCCAGGCTTCCTAGCACGCGGTCTTCCGAAGCACCCAGCGGCAAGTCAACAAACGGGACCGGCTCCCCGGTGTGCATCGCGGGAGGCATCACCTCCGCCAATCCGCGTACCGCAGTACTCTTTGCAGTACCTTTTTCGCCTTTAATAAGCACCCCGCCAATGCCGGGATTGACCGCACACAACAACAGCGCCTTTTTCAGTTCATCTTGTCCGACGATCGCGGAAAACGGGTATAAAGTCATTTCAATATTCATTTCAGCACGCCCTAATCGGTTCTCGATTCCAGCAGGGTTTCACTTTTGAGATACAGATTTTTCAAGCCTTCCAATGTCTCTTCCGAAGGCTTTTCCCAAAGCCCCCGCTGTGCAGCTTCTAGCAGGCGCTCGGCAATTGCATGAAGTGCCCAGGGGCTGTTTTCTTCAAAAAACTGCTGCATAGCGACGTCCAGTGCATAAGTTTCAGCCACTTTCTCGTACATCCAGTCGTCGACGACATGCGCGGTCGCGTCATAGCCAAACAGGTAATCCACCGTGGCCGTCAGTTCCAGAGCCCCTTTGTAACCATGCTTTTTAATGCTCTCGATCCATTTCGGATTCACGACCCGCGAGCGGAAAACGCGCAGGGTTTCTTCTTTCAAATCCCTCACCACCGGCCGGGACGGATCCTGTGAATCTCCGAAATAATGCTTCGGTTGCTGACCCGTCAGATTCCGGATTGTGGCGATCATACCGCCATGAAATTGCAGGTAATCGTCGCTGTCGAACAAGTCGTGCTCCCGGTTGTCCTGGTTGTGCAATGCCACTTCCACGCTGGCAAGCCGCTGGGTAAATTCCTTGCGGGCGTCGACACCCTGCGCATTACGCGAATACGCATAGCCGCCCCAATTGACATAAGCCTGTGCAAAATCACCGTCGGTTTGCCAGTTCTTCTCATTGATCAAGGGTAAAATACCTGCCCCGTAACTCCCGGGCGCTGCGCCGAATATCCGGTAAGCAGCACGCTCCTCCGCGTCTTCAATGGATAATGCATCATCTTTTTGCAGTTCGGCCAGGTCTTTCAGGTAATGTTTTCTAACAAAATTCTCCTCAAAAGGCTCATCCGCGGTGATTACCATTTGCACAGCCTCGTCCATGAGTTCGATCAGGTGTGGAAACGCGTCCCTGAAAAACCCGCTGATTCGCGTTGTTACGTCGATACGGGGCCGGGCGAGCTCGGCTAACGAAATGATTTCCAACCCATTGATCCGCCGGCTCTCCGCTTGCCATATCGGTCTTACGCCCAGCAATGCCAACACTTCGGCCACGTCGTCGCCATGCGTACGCATGGCGCTGGTACCCCAAATGCTTATCCCTACACTTTCGGGATAACGGCCGGTTTCTTTCCAATGGCGATCAAGCACCTCTTTGGCAAGTTGCTGCCCTACCTCCCAGGCCGCTTTGGAAGGCAATACCCTCGGGTCGACGGCGTAGAAATTCCTTCCCGTGGGCAGGATATGCGCCATCCCGCGCGTAGGCGCGCCGCTCGGTCCCGCAGGCACGTACCCGCCCGAGAGCCCATGCAGCAGATTGGTGATTTCGTCGCCGGTGCGGGCGAGGTTAGGTACGAGGTTTTCCGATATGAAAGTCAATATACTGCGCAAACCCGCTAGTTCAGGCAAGCCGGGATTCCGATCGATCGATTCAAATATGACCTCGTCAATGGCGGTTCTATCGAATCTGTAATGTTCGAAAAGCCTCACGACGTGCGCCGCCATTTCGCCCAGGGCTTCCAGCACATCCGCTGCAGTTACGAGCGTCCGACCTGCCCAGGTTGACAGATTCTCCGCCGGCGCGGGCAGTTTTTGTCCTTTTTGTTGATGGAGTGTTTCAATATCAAAACCATATAAATATGCCAAAACAGCCTGCATTCCTGGCACTGGCCCGTTAGGGAGCCGCGTGAGCGATTGCAGCATATCCATCAATGCCTCTCCTTCCGGCATTTCGCCCAACGTATGCAAACCGTTACGGATCTGCGCGGCGCCGAGTTCGCACAAATAGCCGTCGATATCCTCGATCAAATGCGCAATATCTTTCCCGTCCATTTCCGTGAGGCTTACAGGCACACCTTCGGGCGTCATATCCTCATCCCAGTCATGTTTGTGGTCGCCATGGTCGCGGTTTAGCATAGCCGAAAGGTCGGCATCGAGATTGGTCTGTTTAATCAAATCCCATATTTGCCTTTGAAGCAATGGTAACTTGGACGGATCGAGGCTTTCTACCTGATAATATTCGTCGACCAGTTGTGTAAGCTGAGCCAATTCGCCATAAGTGTCGGCTGAGGTCATCGGAGGCGTCAAATGGTCGACGACCACGGCGTGCGCGCGGCGTTTGGCTTGCGAACCCTCTCCGGGATCGTTGATAATAAATGGGTAAAATAATGGCAAATCGGCGAGAAAAGCATCGGGAAAGCAGTTTTCCGATAGCCCTATGTCTTTCCCAGGCAACCATTCCAGGGTGCCGTGCTTGCCCACGTGCACGATGGCATCGGCGCCCCAGCCGTCGCGCAGCCATCGGTACAATGCATAGTAATGATGCGTAGGAGGCAGATCGGGCTGGTGATAGATTGCATCGGGGTCCATGCCATACCCCCGGGGCGGCTGCAATGCCACAAATGCGTTGCCAAGATCGAGCCCGGCCAGTGCGATATGACCGTCGTGCACATAAGTTTGCCCTGGTGCCGGCCCCCATTGTTTCAGCATCTTTTGCCGGGCAGCTTCGGGTAATTCGTCAAACCAGCCCGCATATTGCGCGGCAGAAACCCGCGCCGCAGCCTGCGCAAGCTGGCCGGGCGTCAGGAAGTCTTCATCATAGGCGCAACGGTCTATCAAGGAATGGATCAGCTCCGTGCCGTTTGCGGGCAAATTGTTTATCCGGTATCCCTCGGCCTGCATTGCCCACAGGATATTCATCAGCGAAGCCGGCGAGTCAAGCCCCACGGCGTTCCCTATCTGAGACGCTTTCGTATTGGAATTGGTAAAAATGAAAGCAATCTTCTTATCTGCATTTTTCAAATGTCTCAGACGTGCAAACCGGATGGCTAAACCAGCAACACGATCTATCCGGTTATCCAGCGGCTCATACCCCCGCGTATCTTTTCCTTTCTCCTTGAAAGAAACCGGTACCGTGATAATGCGCCCGTCAAACTCGGGAATAGCCACATTCATGGCCGTATCCAGCGGATTGAGCCCTCGCGAAGACGATTCCCACGGCCCGCGGCCCATACCGCTTGTGATAGCCTGCAAAACCGGCACATTCAAATCCAGCAACGCTTCGGAAGGCGCACTGCTCTGCCCCGACGGCTGAATATCGCTCATCGCGAATGATATTGTATTCACCAGCACATCAATTCCCATTCCCACTTCCGTATCGAAATAACTGAATGCTTCCGGCTTGCCGGTCTCCGCATGCACGGATTTGAGTGAGGAAGTAAATACCGGCAGCACATTTACGCCACGGTCTTCGAGGGAGCGGATCATCGCATCCACGAAATTGGTATTCCCGCTCAGCCAATGCGCCCGGTAAAATGTAATGCCTACCGTCGCCAGCGCGGGATTACGGTATTTCAGCCAGTCGGCTTTGTCGGCAAATTCGGGCAAATCGGGATGGTAAATGCCGTGTTCGGGTAAATGAACGGGTGCTTCGGCACCGAACCCGGTCATCAGTAAATGATCGGAAAGGTAGCTCAGCAGCGAAATCAGGTTGCTGTAACCACCGGCCTGTAAATAGGCCAGCGTTTCGTGCAAAATGGCAGGTGAAACCGTCGATACCGCCGCAAATTCAGGGTTCAACTCCCCGGTGCCGCTGATCACTACCAAATGCTGACCCCGTTGCCCCGCCAGTTTTACAAGCTCATTAAATCCCGGAATGCCACTTAGCCTGCCGTGAATACGGACCATGATAATCTTTGCCTCTGCAATTTCCCTTTGCAAAAGCTGCTGCATTTGCTCTTCGCTTTTGATCGCCATCAGGCTGATGCCCGTTGTTTTGGGAAAATCCTCCGGCAGGAGTTGCATCGCTCGGTCGAGCGTGAGCAAGTCCGTGTCCGCATGCGTGAGGAACACGATACCGTCGGTCGGAATAGCCGTTTGACCGAGCTCCGTCGATTTCTCAGACCCTTTCCAGGTATAAAATTGAAATACATATTCGGCCAGGTCCGAAGGCGGGACAAGGTACCTGTCGGCCTTGACCATACTTTCGATATAGTCAAAAATCGCGATGATCTGCCAGTCGTAATTGATGGAATGGAACCACACCGAATGGCCGTCGAAGAGCAGGGTAACCACATTCGCCAGCGTACAGGGCCCCAGGCAGCCGCCTTTGGTCATATGCACGACATTCCGTAGCTTCCGCCGCAGCCACTCACTCTTATATAACTCTACTGGAATGGGTGCATAACCGCGGTCGATGCGTCCGCAGCAGCAGGCGTTGTAGCAATACGAAAGGTGCCCCCGCCGCTGCACGAGGTTAATGGCTTTTCCGTCGGATCGGGTGATGCGCTGGCGTTTCATGGTAGGCTATCGGCTTTCGGCACTTGGCTTTCGGCGTTTTTTGTGGTTTTGTTGATGAGGTGTTGAATGAATTCGGGTTTGTCGGCCCAGTAGAAATGAGTATAGCCAGCAAACGTATTTTGCACTCTAAAAAACTGTGTATCAACCGGCACACCTCTTGCATTGGTCATTTGTGCCAGCGGTACTTGCGCAAATTGTTCCTTCAATGCGGAATAATGGAATTCATGGCCTTTGATTTCCAGCCCGTCCCAACGCATTACCCGGTAGCCAAGCGTCATTTTCGAACGTTGCAGCGTCGTTTCGCAATCGAGTACTCCGGCCATCGGGAAGGAATTGCCTTTGCCGTCGGTGATCGCCTTACCGAGGTACATCAGCCCGCCGCATTCCGCGTACGCCAGTCCTCCGTTCCCGCAATAATTACGAATGCTTTCCAGCATCGGCAGGTTGCCGGACAACTCCTTCGCAAACAGTTCGGGATAGCCGCCGGGCAGGTAAAGCAGGTCGGTTTCCGGCAAAGTGGCGTCTTTTAAAGGGCTAAACCACTGCACCTCGCCGAATGCACGCAGGCATTCAATATTCTGGTGGTACAAAAAGGAAAATGCCTCATCGTAGGCAACCGTTATGCGCAGGTTTGGAGGTTTTCTATCTGCTTTAACTAAATGATTTTGCTGACTCAAAATCTCCGCATTTTCGTCGGGATAGCTCACAGAAGTAATTTCCAGCAACCGGTCAAGATTCACCGTTTGCGGGATAATCTCGGCCAGCCTCTGGATAATCTCTTCATAATCTGTTTCAACCGAAATGTGCAATCCCAAATGCCGGGAAGGGATGTGCAGCGCTTCATTTTTAGGCAAATAGCCCAAAGCCTCCACGCCGGCGTCGACACAGGCATCTTGCAAAAACCGGTAGTGCGATTCGGTGTTCACAAAATTAAATATCGCCCCCACCACGCGGATTCCGGGATAGAAATTTTTCAAACCATAAATCAGCGGGGCCGCCGAATACGCCATTGACTGGGCATTGATCACCAGTAGGACCGGCATATCCAGCAATGCCGCTATCTCTGCGCTGCTACCTTTCATTTTATCGGCCCCATCAAACAAACCCATCACACCCTCGGCCACGCTCACATCCGCACGCGAGGCGTAATGCGCGTACACGGCCCGCATGTGTGCCTCCGAAGCCATAAAAGTATCCAGGTTCAGGCCCGGTCTTCCTGCCGCAGTGGTGTGGTGGATCGTATCAATGTAATCCGGCCCGCATTTGAAAGGCTGCACTCCTAACCCCCTCTCCCGGAGCGCGCGCAGCAATGCCAGGGTCACGGTAGTCTTGCCCGAATTACTCGACGGCGCTGCGATCAGGAAACTGGATTTTGGAAGAGACATCTTTAAGCCATCGATAATTTGAAAGTCATGAAAACTTCAAATGCATTCGACAGCAGAAAACAGAAAGGCATTCCCAGGCAGCGACGCCACCGGGCAATCGAAACGGGCGAAAACCCGACGAATATCCAAACCAGACCCTGCTTCATACCGCGAAAGCATTGTCAACAAGGAAAGGTCAGGTGCTCTGGCTTGGGTTAATTTTGAATGATTGACCCTTCACAGTTGCGCGACAGCTCGTGATTCTCACACGATTCCCCTGGAATGCGTTGATACGCAATCCCTTTTCCTGTTGGAGAAGTAAGTTAAAGAACTTTTTGTGATGTAAAGTTAGCGGTATTCGGCTATTAATCTGGTTTATCTCCCACAAAAACACATAGCTTTGCATATTCATTGGTTTGCGCCTCCGGGCGCGATTAAAAGGGAATCCGGTTTAAATCCGGAGCAGTACCCGCTGCTGTAAGTTCACTAACGATGTTCTTGGAAGATGTCACTGGGGTTACCCCGGGAAGGCGCAAGAACTTGAACGAGCCAGAAGACCTGCCATTGAATCATCCGGTTTTGCTTTCGGGAAGAAAGGCAAGAGGAAACGGCAGGCTGCATTGCGGTTGAGCCACTCCCTGCATTCTCCCATAAGTTAATTTCTAATTTATGCGGAAATCCAAATGATTCATTATCTGCTTATTGACTCCCTGCTCCTCGGCGTGCAGCACTCCTTCGAGCCCGACCATATGGCTGCCGTTTCGGTGTTAGCCACGGAGGAAAAGAAAAATTATGATCCACGGGGCGCGGCCCACCGGGGCCCGGCCGACCGTTGGAAGCTCATCTGGCGGTCGTCGCATTGGGCGCTAGGGCACTCGCTTACTTTGATTTTATTCGCGGTACTGGTGCTCCTACTTAAATCAACGATGTCACTTCACATCGCGGACAGGGTCGAGCTGCTTGTCGGCCCGTTGATGATCTGGCTGGGAATACTGGCGATCCGGCGGAATTTTAGCAAAAAAAAACCTGAGGTCGCCCCTGCTGACCGCAAAGTTAGTCGCTCGTTCTGGGTCGGAATGGTGCATGGCCTCGCAGGTACGGGCGGTGCATGCGCCGTGGCGCTTACGCTAGCCGCCAGCGATGCTATGACGGCGGTTTGGATCATCGTTCTACAAAGTCTGGGCATTATCCTTTCGATGTCGGCCTACGGCTATTTTTTCGCCTTCTCTATCGGGCGCTTTGCCGAAAAACGCGAGCGCTTTCTGACAATCGTCAACTATCTCGTTGGGACATTCTCAATCCTGATCGGCGCGACTACACTCTATGAATCATTTCAATTTTAACCAATGCATACCCACTTTTACCAAACCGCCCGCACTTTCATCAGCGGATCAATGCTCTCAATATTAGCCATTTCGGGTGCATCAGCACAAGAAAGCAGTGCAGATACTTCGGCCCGGCAGCTCCTCGACCCGATAGTCGTGACAGCTACCCGTTTTGAAACCAAAAAAGAAAAGATCGCTCAAAAGCTGGACATTATTTCCAAAGAGGATATTCAAATGACGCCGTCCAGCGACCTGACAGACATTGTCAGGAAAACAGCGTCCGTGGATGTGATTCAGTATCCCAATTTATCTTCCGGCATCGGGATTCGCGGGTTTCGTCCACAATTCTCGGGGTTAAACCAAAGGACGTTACTGCTTATCGATGGCCGCCCTGCCGGTGCCACCAACCTGTCGCAAATCAATTTAAATGGTATTGAAAGAATTGAAGTTTTAAAAGGACCGGCATCCTCTTTGTATGGCTCACAGGCGATGGGCGGTGTGATCAATGTCATCACGCAACGCTCCAAGGGTACGCCAGGGGGCAATGCTTTTCTGGAATATGGTAGCTTTAAAACATTGCAGGCGGGGCTTAACACAGGTGGAAATATCACATCAAAACTAGACTACGATCTATCTTTCAGCTACTTAGAAAGATCCAAAGATTACAAAATTGGAGAAGACAATTGGCTCCGTAATGCATTCGGCTACAAACACGCGAAGAAAAATTATACCGACCGTCCTGCCGTCCAAACCGACGAAACGACCGGCGATGGTACCCGGCGGCCTTTTACAAAATTGCATTATTTCACCGGTGCATTGAGGCTGGGCTATCAGATCAGCGAGCGTTGGCGTGTGGATATACGCGGGGAGCAATTCCAGGCAAGAGATGTGGAATCGCCGGGTGAACTGTCGTCAGGGAGTACGGAGGCGAGTACCAAAGATGTAGATAGGCAGGCACTTGATATTTCCCTAACGGGGCAGATCGGGCAGCACAGCCCGAGTGTGAAAGTGTATGCTTCGGAAGAAAACACGAGGAATTATACCCAAAATGTATCCGGTAAGGCCGTAATACCTTTCCGCTCCGCGCAGGGACATAATGCGTGGAAAGGAATCCAGGTAAAAGACGTCTGGAAGCTCGGCCGGCATTCGGTGATATTGGGCTACGATTACCTCAATGCCTCCACCAACAGCCGCCGCTGGACCAACGACACCACTGAGCGTGCCCCGACACAACCCGAATACGCATTGATTTCCAGCGCATTTTTCGGACAAGCATTGCTGAATTTCGGTCAGCTCACGCTGCAACCGGGTATCCGCCTGGACCACATTACCTTCGACGTCCGCCAAACGCCATTGTTGCCCACCTACAAGGCTGGCAGGAAAACGACGCCATTCACCAGCCCCAGCCTCGGCATTACTTATGCATTGCTGCCATCGCTCCGCGTAAAAGCCAACATCGGCCGCGCATTCGTCACTACCGACGCTTATAGTGTTGCCGGATACAACGAAATCCGCGACTCGAAAGGCCGCATTGCCGTCACAGCCGGCAACCCAGACCTAAAAAACGAAAGCAGCGTGAGCTGGGATTTGGGTCTGGATTTCAACAAACCGCAGTCAGGGTTCGCTGCCAATGCAACTTTTTATAGTACGAAAGTTGAAAACCGCATCGCGAAGATCATCAAAGTCGTGAACGAACCTTTGGACAATGGGGATGTGATTACCTCACGGGCCACGTTTGTCAATGCCGCCGACGCCGAAATTACCGGTCTGGAAACCGAGCTGTCGTATGATTTTGGAGCAAAAACCGATTACCGATATTCATTGAAAGCATTTTGGAACGGCAATTCCATAATTAAGGCCAGAGAACTTATCGTTGGCACCGATGCGTCCGAAATGCGCCGCGATATTCAGAATGTCGCCCGCAATACATTCAATTTTGGCTTGGCTTATGATAATTTAAAATGGCTACAACTGCGGCTATCCGGCAGGTCAGTCGGAACGAGAAAGGATATTGATTACACCGACCCCATCAATCCTGAAATCGAATATCCGAAATACATGGTGCTGGATTTCGTCGCACAATTCAAAATCTCAGGAGGCCACACAATCGCTTTGAAAATAAACAACATAACCGACGAAAATTACTACGAAAAACGCGGTTATAACCTACCTGGAAGGGCATTGTCGGTGCGGTATTTGAAGAGTTTTTAGGATGGACGGCCAGGTGTTAAAACCTGGCCGTTCTGCATTAGTATTTATCCCACCAATTCTTCACCGCCTTACTATTTCTACCTCCCAGCTTCTCCACTGCCGTTCGGTAATGCGTGCCGTTGAGAGAGGCTTCTACGAGCGGGTAGCTCATGCGTTTTGAAATGTCGGTGACGTCCGGATCCAGCGAGCCATCGGCAGGAAGGGCGAAAATAGCCTTGCCGGTGATCGGGTCCTTAAAATCGAGGCGGAGGCGTTCGAGCCAGCCCTGAATGCCCTGGGTGTACATCGCGATCCATTTCTGGGAACCGATGCTATCTTTCCATTTGGCGGCATTGTAAGGCACTTTTTTGAGGTATGCGTTGATGTTCTCTTCCCGCACACCCGCGAAGCGCATAGATGCGGCGATGCCTTCCTGATAATATTGCGCGGCGGTTCCGGTAAGCCCCACTTTCAGCTCGCGGGCCTGGATTTCGGCGAGCATGAATTTCACTTCGGCCAGGTCGAGCCAGATCGTCGGTGCGGTGGCTCCTACGGCATAGTCGGCAGGCAGGCTCACGAGTGTAGGGTCGCCGTTGGAGCTGGCATTGCTGTTTTCCCGGCCATACACTTCCCCCACATAATTGTTGGTATTAAGCAACGGCTGAGCGAAAACAGGCAGCCGCGGGTCAGCATATTGTTTGAGGTAATCGATAAACGGCTTCGACATCGAGAAATCTACACGCACCTTGAACGACTGGTTCATCGGGTTGTTGTTCGGAGGCGAAGGCAGCCAGCGGAACAACGCGCTATGCTCCTGGGTGCTGATAATGCCGCCATTGGCCGGATCGAGGGCTTTCCTGATGGCCTCGGTAGCTTCGGCAGGTTTCACGTCGATCATCCGCAAAGCAATGCGAAGGCGCAGCGAGTTGGCGAAGCGCTTCCAGGCATTCACATTACCTCCATACAAAACATCACCCGTGGCGTAGCTCGGTGCGGCTGCGTCCAGGCTCTTAACCTGCTCGTCGAGCGTGGCCAGCAGCCCGGCATAGACTTCCTCGCCCGTATTGTATACAGGCGTGACGTCATCCGCATTCAATGCTTCCGCATACGGGATCGGGCCACCGTAAATGTCTGTCAGGAAATGATAGGTATACGCCTTCATGATTTCCGAAATCGCAAGCCGGTTTTGATGGCCAGGCCATTGCGAGTCCTTTTCTATCTTCTGCGCTTCGTGGAGCTCATTCAGCACATCGGTGTAAAATGTGTTCCACATGATTTGGTTGGTATTCTCGCGGATCTGGTAGCGGCTCTCGTCGGAATAGTAGGTCGACGACCAGTACTGGGCATAATACATCCCAAAACGGCCGTTGTTCCATTCGTCGGTAATATTGGTGGAGAAATTGTATTGCGCATTGGTAAGCAGCTGCGCCGATGTGGCCTGGTCGGCACGGTTAGGGTCAGTATTTATTTCCTCAAAACCGTTGGTGCAAGCCAAACTCGACGCAAGCAGCATTGCTGTGGTTATTTTCCTGATATTTTTCATCGCTGTTTTCATTTAAAATCCGAAAGAGACATTCACACCCATCGAGCGGACGGACGGCAATGCGCCGCCTTCCAGCCCCTGCCAGTTAGAGATGGAGTTAGTAACTGCGGTGGGGTCGACATGTTTGGAGTTTGATTTGATCAACCACAGGTTCCGGCCTGTGAGCGAAACGCGTACTTTGCTGAAAGGCGTTTTGGAAACCCATCCAGCCGGAAAACTGTAACCCAGACTGATTTCACGCAGATAAATGTAGCCCGCGTCGATCACATCGATCGAATTGATATTATAGCCGCCATTTCCATTGCTGCTGTAATGGGTGCGTGCCGGAATAACCACATCGTTGGGCGTACCGTCCTCTTTCACGCCCTCGGCAATCAGGCCATCCTCGCGGATGCTTCCGGTTGCGGTTTCTTCCAGGATTCCCGTCTCACGGCCAAACATTTGAGTGGTGGAAAAGAAGCTGCCGCCTTTCTGGAAGTCGATCAGTGCCGAGAGGTTGAAGCCTTTGTACCGGAATGCGTTGGTAAGCCCGCCGGTAAACGACGGCAGCACCGAGCCGAGTACCTTCTGATCGTCGGAGCGCAGGTAGACGCCCTGTTCGTTCACGACCTTCTGGCCTTTTTCATTATATACAAAATCATACCCTACAATGGAGCCGAACGATTCGCCTTCACGCGCTTCCAGCTGCACCGCGAAAGACGCATTGGCCAATACCATGGTTTTCTGGTCGGTGGTCAGGCTTACGATCTTGTTGTTGTTCTTCGCCCAGTTGAACGTGACGTCCCATTTGAAATGCTCCGTCGAAACCGGCGATGCATTCAGGCTGATTTCGATGCCTTTGTTTTCGAGCAAGCCAGCATTCACGTATTTGTAAGTGGCGCCCGTTGCTGCGGACCGGCTCAGCGGGATGATCTGGTTCCGCGTGCGGCGGTTGTAATACGACAAGTTCAGTCCCAACCGGTTGCTGAACAACTTCATTTCAGTACCAAATTCATATTCCGAAGTGATTTCCGGTTTCAAATCCGGGTTAGGTAATGTATTGGGTACCGAAACACGCGAATCCGTCCCAAACGGCTGGTAAAGCAGGTATGCGAGCATCACATTATAAGGGTCTGTGTCGTTACCCACTTGCGCGAGCGCCGCGCGGAGTTTCAGGAAATTCAACCAATTAACATCGATCAGACTCGACGCGATCCATGACACGGAACCCGAAGGATAGAAATACGAATTGTTCTTCAAAGGCAATGTCGACGACCAGTCATTCCGCGCACCCAGATCGAGGAAGAGCATATCCTTATATCCCAGGGACGAGCTTGCGAACACCGAATTAATGCGCTTTTTGGTCTTCAGATCCGTAATATCCGGACGACCCATCGATGCTTCGAGGCTGAATACATCGGAACTCAGCCCGTCGACCGTCTTCGAAATGAGTGTCGTGCCGGTACGGGTCATACGGTTCACGCCGAGGTTTGCATTCCATGAAAAGTCTTTCGTAAAAAACCTGTTATAGGATAGCAGCCCCTGGAAATTGTTTTCGAGATGGCCGTACTTGCTGAGCCAGTATTGCGAAGTGTACTGCGAGCCGTTGGCAACCCTTTCCTCCTGCGTCTCAAAATAGGTATCGGTCATGTATTTCAGTTCCGCGGTGAGCCCGTCGGTCAGCTTGTAGCTTGCGCCAAGGTTGCCAAAAACACGCGTGCGGCCGTCGGTTTCGTAGTTTTTATGCCTTACCCAATAAGGGTTATTGGAGTACCGTGGCGTAGGGTTGAACCATGAGCTGCGGTTCCAGGTGAGCTGTGTGCCGTCGGGGAGTTCATACTCCTTCATTTTGGTAAAATCCACCTGTCGCTGGCCCCATTGGGTAAACTGCACCATCACATTGCCGCCGTCGTCGCCATAGCCGGTGCCCGGCCTGCCTTTGGCCGAGTGCGTCACAAAGTTCGCAGAGCCCGAGATCGTCAGGTTTTTAATCGCCTCGTAGCTCGCATTAATGCCCGCATTATGACGCACGAGTTTGGAATTGGGGAGGATAAACTTCTGGTCGAAGTTCGAATAGGAAATGCGGTAGGAACCTTTGTCGGTAGCACCATCAAGCGAGACGTTATGGTTAAATGTGCCTCCGGTTTCGAAAAAGCTTCTGATATTGTTCGGCTGCGCCTGCCAGGGCACTACTTTCCCAAAATCGGGGTTACCACTGTCCTTGTCCCAGCTCCAATAAGGCCTGTAAAGCTGCCCTTCGAACTTCGGCCCCCACGATTCGTCGGTGGCATATTCAGGAAGCAGGTCGTACGACCCCAGGCCGTCGTTATCGTCGTAGCTGCCCTTTCTGTCGGCCGGGAATGCCTCGGGGTTTTCATTGTAATAGAGCTTTTCAAAATCATAACCTCCGCCATATTTGTTTTGATAACGCGGCAGCTTGTACACTTTATCGATATTGTATCCGAATGTGTAGCTCAGGTTGGGTTTCCGGGATTTGCCGCCCTTTTTGGTGGTGATCACGATTACCCCGTTCGAGCCGCGACTTCCGTACAACGCTGTTGCCGCAGCACCTTTGAGCACGGTCACATTTTCGACGTCGTTCGGGTTCAGATCCTGGATGGAATTTCCGAAATCATAACCGCCCGCGCCCCGCTGCTGTTCGAGCGAATTCGTGTTCCGGTTTTCCATAGGCATTCCATCCACGACAAAAAGCGGATTATTGTTACCGTAAATCGAGTTGATGCCCCGGATATTGATCTTCGCAGAGCCGCCCATCGAACCGGTGTTACCTGCCACTTGCACACCCGCGAGCTTACCCGAAAGGGAATGGACCAGGTTGGCTTCCCGCACATTGCTCAGCTCTCCCCCATCCAGCTTCTGCGCCCCGAAACCGATCGATTTTTCCTCGCGACGGATGCCCAATGCGGTTACCACCACTTCGCCCAGCTGCCGGGTGTCCTCCGTAAGCGCAACGTCAAGCTGTGACCGATTGCCCACTTTAATTTCCTGTGTTTCAAAACCGATGTAACTAAAAACCAGAACGGTCGTATCGCTTCCCACCCTGATCGAATACGCCCCGCTCCCGTCGGTCTGCGTGCCCACATTCGCGTGCTTAATCTTGACATTGACACCCGCCAGCGCGGTACCGTCATCTCTGGTGGTGATCGAGCCCGTCACCGCCCTGTCCTGCGCGATCGCATGCATTGCCGGCAGCAAAAGCATGCACCCTATTGAATAGATATTTTTCATGGTATATATGGATTGGTAAAAAATACGCATGTGCTGCCAGCGGGAGGGACGCGGCAAGTGGGTGAAGCGATGCAGTGGGCACAATGCTTCCATTCACCGGCTATACGGCCGGCGTGACAAGGAATGCGTTAATTTTTAACGAAACAGGCTAACCTGCTCGGCAACGATCTTCCAGCCTTCGGGCCGGTGTTGCCAGACGCGGGTAAAGAATCCCTCCACAGTTTTACCGTCTGTTACGGCCTTTGCTTTGCCGAAACAATACGCAAGATCGCCTGCTTTGGAAATACCTTGTCCTGACCTGATAAATTGGTATGATTGAATTTGCTGCTGAGCTAATGTACCAAGCGCATCCGCCTTGGTTTTGCCGAATGGCCGGTCGCTTCTCAGCAACACGACTTCATCGGCCAAGTACTGCTTGTAGGCCTGATCGGCATCCTTTCCGGCAACTGCCGAAAATGCGTCTTCGGCTTTCCAGGGCTGCGGATCGCCGTCATTTATTTTGGGTATCGGTAAAATATAGTCATACGCAGTGTTGCTTTGCGGTTCGGGATCGCGCCTGAATGCCTCTGTTGCGTTCTGTGAGTGGATCACCCCACCATCCAGCATTACCTTGAACTGCCCCGCCGCATTCTTTTTCCAGACCGAAAAGAAATAGCCCGAGCCTACCGCCGCCTGTGTTCTATCGGCAAAAAACTGAAACGGACCGGAGGTAAACCCCATATCGCCACCCTGGGAAACATGGCCGATCAGCGGGTACCATTTCAAAAGATCTTTCCCATCTTTCGGCGCCTGGCTGTATTGCAAAATACCGTTCACTGCGCCTTCACCATTAAATATTACCCCCGCACTGTCCAGATAAGCCAAAAACGCCGTTGGTACGTCTGTTTCGACGGCCTTTGCTGCAAATGCCTGCTCTTCGCGGATCAACAATGCCAGATCGGGGTTAATCTGCTGTGACCACCCACTATATACGCAACCCAGGCACAATGCAATGCAAAGCATCCCGCTTTTGTAAAAATGCAGGGCAGTATCACGCAGGATATGTACAATTCGGGACATGCGGAACGATTTAGTTAGGAGTTAGTACACAATAATACAGGATCTTACAGAATTGTAAAAGCGTGCGTACCGGCTCGTCGACGAACGACCGCTGGTATCGGCCAAATGCATTCGTAGAATAAAACCGTCGTGTAAATGTTGTGCTATGCCGTTTGTCTGCAATATTCTTCCTTCCAAAAAAACAATCCCGCCCCCAGGCAAGGCGGGCGGGATTGTTTTAATATATTGAATGGGTCAGAATTCGATCTGCCCGCGGATTTCTCCGGCCGGATGGAGAATGTTATGGATGTTGAAATAGTAGAGCCCGTTGAGCAGTTCCGTTTCCTTAATCTTCACACCATCCACCATCACCGAGTTGGAATATTCACCCGATAAGGTTTTGGGGAAATTGGTAAAAAAGTCGTGCTGAATACCTGCATTGGCGCCGCGGGCGGCGGTTCCGTGAATATGCGAGCCGGTGGGCGTGGCTTCCAGGTCTTTCCATTTGATAAAATAGCTCAGCAACTTCGTCGATTTGTTGTACATCACATCCACTGTTCCCGTAGCGGCGGAAACGACAGGCGGCATCTGTTGCGATCCTTCGAGCAGCAACCCTTTTGCAACAACAATATGCGGCTGGTTGTAAAACTCGATCTGCCCACGGATCTCACCGCCCGGGTTTGCCGGTGTGTGAATGTTGAAATAGTACAGCCCATTCAACAAATCGCTTTCATTGATACTTGTTCCGTCCACAAGTACCGACGACGAGAAAGTGCCGGTCTGGGTTTTCGGGATCAACGCAAAAAAATCGAATTTGATACCCGCATTGGTACCACGCGCCGCAGTCCCGTGTATGTGCGCGCCCGTAGGAATACCCGTGAGGTTGGCCCAGTTGAGGGTAAATGTGAGCATATGCGTGGTTTTGTTATACGAAACATCGGCCCAGCCGGTTGCCTGCGTCTGTTTTGCCGGTAACTCCTGCGAACCGCTCAATGGTAAACCATTTTGCATGACAACATCCTGCGGGGTATCGTGGTCGGCGCATCCCGCAAACAGCGCGACGAGCAACCATACCGCTCCAAACTTGCATAGAACTTTCATCATTTCGTTTATGGGGTTGAGTTGAAAGATTTGTATAAGGTATTCTACTAAAATTACAATTAATTAAGCATACTTCCTGAAAATCTAGATCAATAAAAAGTTAAGAAATCGAGATTTACGGATTCTGGCCTTTCCTCTACTTTTTCGCGCGTTGGTCGATATAATTTCATCGGCAGCGATCTTTTCCATTCATTTACTACATCATTTCAAAACGCGCCTATGGAAACGCCCTTTCTGGAAAGACAAATCCGGTTTCCGCTCTTAAACCGCACCGTTACAGTCAAATATGCACTGGTGCATGCCTGCTATTGGCTGCTGGTCACGGGGTTCTTCCTTTACGAAAAGCGCTACCTGATTTACAAGGCCAGTCTCAATTATTTCACGATCTGTGTGATTGCCCGGGTGGCGCTGCTGATCGTCATCGCCTATCTGAACCTGCATTATTTCTTACCCAAATACCTTTTAAGAAAGAGATATGGGCGGTACTTCGGGCTGGTCCTGCTATCGATCCTGGGCTATCTGCTCGTCCAATGCCTTTTCGACTATTATTTATATGGCTACGTGATCGGCCCGTTGCGGAACAGCAATCTGATAGAGGCAATTTCTTACAATTTTTTCAGCACACTCTGGTACCTGGCACTAATGGTGGCGCTCAAACTGAGCATCGACTGGTATGAGCAGCAGCGTATCCTGCAAAAGATAGTCGTCGAGAAGCTCAATGCAGAGGTCAATTTCCTCCGTTCGCAGGTGAACCCGCATTTTCTCTTCAACATCCTGAATAACCTGTATGCGCTGACTTTGAAGAAATCGGACCTGGCACCGGAAGTGGTGCTGAAATTGTCCGAGATGATGGAATACATGCTCTACGACAGCGACGACAGCACGGTTTCGCTCGACAAGGAAATCAGCTACTTAAACAACTATATCGAGCTCGAAAGAATCCGTTACGACAACAATCCGGATATTTCGCTGGAAGTTGCCGGCAACCCCGACGGTAAAGAAATCGCTCCGCTGCTGCTGCTACCACTGCTCGAAAACGCATTCAAACACGGCGTAAGCCGAAAGTCGGACAAAGGCTGGCTGCATGGGAAGATACATGTGGGGCCTTCGGCGCTGGAAGTGACGATCGAAAATAGCAAATCCAATACCGCGTGGAGTGCCGCGGCGAAGGATGGCAAAGGCGGTATTGGTCTTGTCAACCTCAGGAAGCGCCTGGAATTGTTGTACCCATCGCGCCATAGCCTGCGGATCGATGATCAACAGGAGCGTTTCAGTGTTTTTATGGAAATTAATTTAGCCAATGCATAATCAGAATTTGTCATGAAAAAATCCGTCTGGCTTCCGCTTTTACTCCTTGCAGGGTGGACCGCGCCCGATCTCGTATCGCCTGAACCTGAAATATTTGTTGCCGCCACACCTTGCGATGCCGTACCGAAGCAGCTGCTTGCCATTTCCGCCAACGTTGATTGTGAAATGATCAAATGGCGCCTCACACTCCGCCGCGACCCGCGCAACCTCGGTCGCGACGACTTCAAACTGCAATACACCTACGGCATGACCAAGCCCGGCACGCAGGGATTTATGAATGATGGTTTCAGCAAGGAGATTTCAGGTAAATGGGTTATTTCAAAAAACACCGGCAAGACTCCTGGCAAACATATTTTCACGTTACAATCAACTTCCTCCCAAAGTGCCATCAATCTCCTGCAAATGAATGACCGCATGCTGCATTTACTGGACACACAAGGAAATTTAATGATCGGCAATGCGGGTTTTAGTTACACTTTCAACAAACAGAACGCTAATCTGTAACAACCATCTGTTAGCCATGAAAACACTATTGTTCATTACTGCTTGTTTCATTGTGCTGCAAAACGCGGTGGCGCAATCGGCTTCACCGGCTAATATCCCTTCCAAAACGACCACCCGCCAGCCCATTGCAGAAGGTGCGAATGTGTGGGGCGTGTTTCACGGGCGCGTACCGTGCCAGACGATGGCGGAGGTCATGCACATTTCCGTCCACGCCAATTGCGAAAAACTGAAATGGGGCTTTACATTCTTTCAGGACCCGCAAACCCAAAAACCGACGACCTACGCATGGGACGGCTCACTTTTCCGTGACAAACCACGGACGGGCAAATGGACGCTCGCTAAAGGTACCGCCGAAAATCCCGAAGCCACCGTCATCCAGCTCGACCCCGACCAACCCGAAAAGTCGATCTATTTGTTGAAGGGCGATGAAAATGTGTTATTTATACTCGACGGTTCGAAAAAACTCATGGTGGGCGGCGACTATCTGAGCTATACTTTAAACCGGGTTTCCAACCGGGTAACAAACTAATTTTCGCGGGACTAAAATAACGACGTATGTTGCAGTGCGTGATTGTCGACGATGAACCTCTTGCGAGAGAGATACTGGAAGAATACCTGCAAAAATCGGGCATTACGGGCGCCGCTCAGTTCAGTAACGCACGCGAGGCGCTCGCCTACCTGCAAGCGCACGAACCCGACGTCCTGTTTCTCGACATTGAAATGCCGGAAATCAACGGCATCGACTTCCTGAAATCACTCACACAACCACCTGTAACTGTCTTCACCACCGCCTATCGCGATTATGCATTTGAAGGTTACGAGCTCGGCGTCATTGATTTTCTGCTGAAACCCATTTCCTACCCCCGTTTCCAGCACGCGCTCGAAAAAGTACGCGACTTCCTGCAACTCAAGGAACAGAACGCTAATCTCGAACAGAATCTATCAGAAGAAAAGCTCGACTTCATATTTGTCAAAAGCGGCGTCCAGCGCGTGCGCCTCGCCTTTGACGATATTTCGCACATCCAGGGCCTGAAAGACTATGCCATCATCCACACTGCCGCCGGCAAAGTCGTCATCAAAGGCTCTGTGAAGGCCATGTTGGATATCTTCCCGCCTGCCCGTTTCTTGCGTGTACATAAGTCGTTTATCGTGGCCATTGATAAAATCCGTCGCATTGAGCGGAACCGGATTATCTGGGGGAGTTACCATATTCCAATCGGACGGAGTTATCGGGAGGAGGTGATGCGGGTGATTGAGCGTTAACTCTATTCGCCGGCCAAATGTAAGATCTGCTCGAAATTTTTTTGGGAATACCTGAAATTCGTCAACTGAATTTTACCAAGCAGAGGTTTAACTGAGCTGATGGTATTGGCAAGCATTGTCATATTGCACGCTACACTTCTTGTATCTAGGCATTACCTCACTGAGGCTGCCCAAGCACGCTTAACAATTGCAGCGCAGCCTCATTACGCGCGTTCAGCCTCAGCACCTTCCTCGCATACCGCAACGCCCCATCCCGATTGTCCATCCGGTAATAGGTCGAAGCAATGCGGTTCAACACCGAAACATCCGACGAATCGGCCGGCAAACGTGCCCGGAGCGCTACTACTTCCTGCACCAGCGCACGCATAGGTGTTAGATTGAAGCCGGACGCATTGTTCTGAATCGCATAGTCGAGGTATGGAATAGCCTTTTCAGGCTCATCCATTTTTAAAAACAGCACAAATAAGTACCGTGCAGTTTCAAATGACGGTGCGATACCGAATGCCTTTTGAAAACTGAACAAAGCACGTCGCTCATCGCCGAGTTGGCCGCTGAGCATGGCCGATTTGGAATACAACGCATTGTCGAAGGGCTTTTCCAAAATGAGTGCCTCCACAATCTCCCGGGCTTCGAGATAGCTTTTACTTTCAATATAACGGCTATAAGCCTGATCCATCGCATTTTCCCACGAAATACGCCGGTAAGCCAGGTCAAATGCGACGCGTTCTTCGAAGGTCTCCGTTTTCACCGAATCCTGGGCCAGCGCCGCATTGAAAGGCCAGCTTCTTTTCAGGTTCGCGACTTTATACGCGCCGGCAAGTGAATCGATGATTGGAATTGGCATATCCTTTTTTAACATAGCGAGAGACATTTCCATTGCTGGTTCCGGGCGGATAAATTTTGCTTTTTTCAATTCCTCGTAAAACGCATCGGACATTAATGCATAGCCTTCCAGATTCGGATGGACATGTTCAAGAATAAGCTCATTGCCGATAATTCCTCCCGGCGAATGTGCTTCAAAAACGCCCTGCAAGTCTACGAGATGCGTATTCGCGTGATCGGCAGCCAGTTGGTTGAGAATCGTATTAAACTCCCCCGGCGCCCGGAAACGCAGGCCATCCAGATCCCGTGCCTTGGAAAAATACTTACGTGAGGCATTTGCATGGGCGAGGGCAAACTCCTGCATCCCAAGGTTATAGTTCGAAAGTGCATTACCCTCGTAATCTTCGGGGTAGCGGGTATTATTTTCAGAAAAACTAACAAACGGTTTCAAATCACGCTCGTTGCTGACGAGGTTACTGATAAAAACCGGCACATTGTGCTCCGTAAAAATATCCAGCACCTCACCTATATTGGCTTTGAACTGCTCCACACCACGTTGGTACAGCTCCGATTGATAAGGAATCTGCTGCTCGGCCACCATCCGCTGCATGCGCGTGCCGTCATTTTCAGCTTTGCCGGAAGTTACTGATGCCAAAGCCTTGTGATACAAATCAGTGGCCAGCTGCAAGGTTTTCAAAGCCCTCAACCTCAATATACCATTTACCAACGCCGGGCTACCGCCAAGCTTCTCCGTCGAACCCACGCCCATTGCGCCGTAATACTCATTATGCCCGGTGTAGATCAAAACGGCATCGGGCTGAAAATCGACCACTTCGCGCGCGAAGCCCAGCACGGTGTAGGAATTCACGGCGGTCAGGGCGATGTTGATGATCTCAAAATGCTGGTCAGGGAAAGTGTGTGCGAGCCGGTATTGCAGCCAGCGGTGGAAGGAGCCATTATGAAAATAGGGATAACCGATCGTGGTAGATTCTCCCAAAACGAAAATCCGACGGGTGCCGGGAGCCTTCTCTTTGCGAAAAGGCTCCACGTTACCGGTCGTCGCATTCTTCTGGTCGATGAAATACCGTTTGGAAGCGTCAGGGTTTAGGAACAGGTAATTTTTGTCCGGAGGGTATTCGATGAAAAGGTCCAGGTCGTAACCATAATGAAACAGCCGCAGGCCGCATTCAAGCAGTAACATCGACAATAATGGCAATGCCATGCTGATCAGTCGGAACAGCCAAACTCGCTTCCTGCTCCCGGTTACCGCCGACGGTACATATACCTGCATATCTCTCATAAGGTCACACACACAACCCAAGGCTTCGCCTTGGGACTCCGTATTCCGTCCGTACCGGCCTTAGACAATCCGGCATCCTATCTCTCGGCCCTGCTATGGCTAAAGCCGGAGGATCGTACGGCGCCTGGGCCCGAGGCTGAAGCCTCGGGTTGGAGCTGTCCATACATCTCACTAGCTCACCCAAACCCAAGGCTTAAGCCTTGGGTTATCACATCTGCCTCGCACCGGCTTTAGCCACAGTCTGGCGTCGCATCTGGCGACTACGCTATGGCCAGTGCCGGGGGGCACAGGCACTCGACCCCTGGCTGAAGCCCCGGGTTGGAGCCAGCCGTACATCTCACTAGCTCACTCAACCCAAGGCTTAAGCCTTGGGTTATCACATCTGCCTCGCACCGGCTTTAGCCACAGTCTGGCGTCGCATCTTGCGACTACGCTATGGCCAGTGCCGGGGAGCACAGGCACTCGACCCCTGGCTGAAGCCCCGGGTTGGAGCCAGCCATACATCTCACTAGCTCACTCAACCCAAGGCTTAAGCCTTGGGTTATCACATCTGCCTCGCACCGGCTTTAGCCACAGTCAGGCGTCGCATCTGGCGACTACGCTGTGGCCAGTGCCAGGGAGCCAGGCGCCCGGCACCCGAGGCTGAAGCCTCGGGTTAGTACCCCTCATTCTGCTTCCATTTCGGGTTCCGGGCCATCTCGTTGACGGGTATTGGCGCGAGGTATTTTTGTGCAAAATTGGTATTGGCCGGAATCGGGTTTTCTTCGGCGCTGCGCTCGGCTACGATCTTCGGCAGAAGTTGCAAACGGACGATATCGAACCAGCGAACCCCGAATTCTCCCGCAAACTCATATGCACGCTCGTACACGACCGAATCGCGGAAAGCATTCGCCGAGAGCCCGGGCGTGAGGTTGAGCAATCCGGCACGCTTCCGTACCTCGTTGATAGCTGCATAACTGGCTGCGGTTGGCCCGGCTCCTGACATGGCCGATGCTTCGGCATAAGCCAGCAATACAAGCGGGTAACGGATAATGTCGTACACCTTGTTGGTACTCGGGTTGATCGAATTAATCGTCGTCTCCGTTTCCGAAACCCCGTCGCCGTTCAAGCCGGCGCGGAATTTCTTGTAATAGGGATGGCGCGCATGTGTTTCGGGGGAATCCCAGGATACCAGTTTGAACGTCTTGCCGTCGGGCTGGCGGAGTTTCAAAGTAGTGTAGAAGGTGTCGTCGGTACGTTTGCATTTCGGGGCCTTCTTGTAAAAATTGATTTCGGGATAATAATCATCCCAGCCACTCGAACCGTTCGTCGCCACTTCGTCCAGAGGTACGCTTGAAGAGCCCGCGCTGCGTAGCGGCAGGCCGCCATTGACATTGTATTGCAGTCCAAAAATCGATTCAGGGCCATTGTTAGTGGTAAATACCTGTGCATAAGGCGTATTCAGATTGAACTGTCCCGATTTGATCACCGCATCGGCTTCGGATGCCGCCTGGGCATAGTTACTGGCCTGGTTCAATGGCCAGCCCGTCATCGTAAGATACACGTCGGCCAATAGCGAGCGGGCAGCCATTTGATCCGCCTTTCCCGGCGCATTGTCGAATTTGACAGGCAACAATTCTTTTGCTTTCTGCAAATCGGCGATAATGGCCTCGTACACCTTCTCGATCGGATCGCGGTCGGGACGATCGTCGACATCGATCGGCGTGAGGATTACCGGCACGGGACCGAATGTGCGCACGAGGTAATAGTAGCCCAATGCACGCAGGAAATAGGCCTGCCCGGCCGATTGGTTTTTCTGCTCTTCCGTCGAATTTACTTTGGTATAATTCGCAATCACATTGTTCGCCTGGTAAATCCCCTGCCACGGCCCCTGCCATTGCGCTACCATGCTCCCGTTGCCGCTACCGCCGCTGAGCCGGTCGAACAGGCGGAAATCTTCTTTATTCAAACCCGGATCGGTCGTAAAGTCATCGGAACCGAAATAGGACGTGCTCCGGTTGGTGAAGCCCCAGGCACCGTCGCGGGCAAACTGAATGTAAATTGCTGACACGGCGCCATCCAGATCCGATTGCGTTTTGAAATACGTGCCGGGCGTCAGGTTCGCCTTGGGGTCCTCTGTCAGGTTCTGGCAACCCGGGAATACCGCCGCGGCCATCAGAATAGATAGTATTGAATATTTGATTTTCATAATGCTCTTTTTAATGTCGTGAAACCATTACAAGCCTAGCCGCAGACCCACCGTGTAAGTCTTCGCGTTGGGGATCACTCCCATTTCCAATCCCTGTGTAATAGCATTGAAACCATTCGAAACCTCCGGATCGTAGCCCGGGTACTTGGTAATCATAAACAGGTTCTGGCTGCTCAGGTACACTTCCAGGTTGCGGGTTTTGATTTTATTCAAAACCACGGCCGGCAATTTGTACGTCAGCGACACATTTTTCAGCTTGATATAGCTCGCATTGTAAACATAGCGGCTGCTGTTGTTGAAGTTCTTGCTGGTGTTGCTGAATGCCGGATTGTCCGTTTCATTTTGCGGTGTCCAGATGTTGAGCGCATCCTGCGTGGTGGCATTACGCTGGTCACCCAGCCCGCCCCAAAGGTAAGCGAGGGTTTGCGAGTAGATCTGATTCCCGTGCGTGCCCTGGAACATAAAGCTTAATGTGAAATCACCATAGCTCACATCATTGATAAAACCGAAGGAATATTTCGGCGTTCCGTTTCCGATCGGCATGCGGTCGGCAGCGGTGTAGGCGTGGTCGCCGTTCACGTCGGTGTATTTGGCGTCGCCGGGTTTCATACCGAATTTGGTCGCTTCTTCGGCTTCATTGGTTTTCCAGGTTCCAAGGAACTGATAACCGTAAAACTCGCCCAAAGGCCTTCCTACGCGCAGGATCGACGCGCTGTTACCGGCCGAACCAATCCCGTTCACGATCACATTATCCAGGCCGCCCAGGTCGGTCACCTTGTTACGGTTGAATGAAATGTTGAAATTGGTCGTCCAGCGTAGTTTACCCGAACTAACCGGCGTTCCGCCCACCGAGAACTCGATCCCGCGGTTCTCCACGCTACCGATATTGCGCAGGTAGTCGCCGCCGCCCATGTAAAATGGCGCCTGGTAATTATAAAGCAGGTCGGAAATGTTCTTTTTGTAGGCATCGGCTGTGAATGTCAACCGGCCGCGCAGAAAGGAGGCATCCAAACCGACGTCAAACTGCTCGGTACGCTCCCATTTGAGGTTTTTGGAAACCGGCGCGCCCAGTGGCGTAGCTACGCTCGGCGTGGAGCCATCGTAGTAATAAGCTGGTTGCGGACCGCCCGTGGAGATCTGCGCAATAGTAGCGTAAGCTCCCACGGCCTGGTTGCCGGTTTGCCCGTAGCTTGCACGCACTTTCAGGTCGGAAAACACGCGGGAATCCTTCATAAAATTCTCGTTGGCCACATTCCAACCCAATGCCAGCGAAGGAAAAGTGCTGTATTTCTGGGTCAAATGGGAGGAACCGTCTGTACGGACCGCGGCAGTAAGCAGGTATTTCTCTTTATAAGAATAATTTACCCGCCCCATGTACGACTGCAACGCATCCTGCGAATAGCCCGAACTGGTCTGCTGGGTAGCGCCGAGGCTCAGGTTATAATATCCCAACGCATAGGACGACAGGTTGTTGGCACGCGCATTCAGCGATGTGTTATTGCCATTCTGCTGCTCGTACAAGGCCGTAACCGTAACCGAGTGGTCGCCGAAAGTGTTTTTGTAGGTCAAAAAATTGCTATTTTGGAAAAACCCGCCGCGTGACGCATTGCCTTCCGCGTACAAAACCCCATTGCTGGTACCCGGCCCAAACAGGTTTTGTGTGAAGCCCGTGCGTATCTCGTAGGTATTAATGGTCGTAAACGAAAGTCCTTTCAGAATGCGGTAAGTCAGAATAGCCGTTCCGGTAACATTCGCCTGGCGGTTATCAAACTGCTGGTTGGTAGCTCTTGAAATAGGATTGTATTGAATAGAACCATAAGGTGCCGTGTAAATGAACTGCCCGGTAGCCGGATCGCGCACGGGCGAGGTCGGGTCCCATTCAGTGGCCTGGGTGAACGGATCGACCAGGTCACCCGAATAGCCATTGTTACGGCTCTTTGGCAGCATTGCCGCCACGTTGAATTTCAAATCGATTTTGTCGTTCAGCTTCGCATCGATATTCGCGCGCAGCGTCGTCCTTTTATAATATTGGTTTAAAATCAAACCCGGCTGATCGAGATAATTGGCCGAAAACAAATAGCGGACATTGGAAGAACCGCCCGACACATCGAGCTGGTAATTCTGGATCCACGGCTCTTGGTGCAGCTCGTCCTGCCAGTCGGTACCGCCATTCGCCTTCAGCTCCGCCAAACGCTGATCCGAAAATGCAGCCGCATTGCCGGTTGATGCAAACTGCGCATTCACGGTTCTTGCAAAGTCATAGGCATTCATCAAATCCAACTTCCTGGGAATGCTCGCCTTGCTGAACCACGTGCTGAAATTGACGCGTGCCTTACCTTCTTTGCCCGTTTTAGTCGTGATCAAAACCACGCCGTTCGATCCCCTCGAACCATAAATAGCAGCCGACGAAGCATCTTTGAGAATTTCCAGCGACTCGATATCGTTCGGGTTGATGGATTCGATATTACCGCCCACAAACCCATCGATTACGTATAATGGCTCGTTGGAACCGGTAATCGAATTGGCCCCGCGGATGCGGACATTCAACCCCCTGCCCGGCTGCCCGCTCGAACTGGAAACCGTCACGCCCGAAGTGGTGCCTTGCAATGCCTGCTCCACGCGCACCAGCGGGCGCTTCGCAATTTCTTTTGCCGAAACGCTGCTCGATGCCCCGGTAACGTCGCTTTTACGCTGTTCGCCATACCCTACGACGACGATCTCGTCCAGCCCGCGCTCACTTACCTGCATCCCCACATCAATGCTCGTGCGCCCGCCTACGACCACCTCCTGGCTCGCATACCCCACAAAACTGTATACCAGCACCGCGCCGGACGCCGACTCATCGGGGATTTCCAGCTCATACCGGCCTTCCGCATTCGTGGTAGTACCGCGTTGGGTTCCTTTGAGCACAATGCTCACACCAGGTAATGCGTCGTTCTTTTCGTCGGTCACCTTGCCTCGAATGTTGATCACCTTCGGAGCATTTTCCGGGCTGATCGTGCTGGCGCCCGGCTGGTTGTCCAACGATGATTCCGCGCCGGCCGGCACGCTGCTGGCCGGTGGCAGCTGGGTGTGCCGCAGGCTTTGTTTCAACTCGCGCACCGAATTTGCGTCGGCGTCTTTCGGGAAAATGGCGTAGATCTTGCCATGTTTTTTGTATTCCAAACCATTGGTTTTCAGGATGCGGTCGAGGGTTTCCTCGATGCTTTCGCCATTCCGCCCCTGATACTGCACCTGCAACGACTTGATCTTGTCATTGTGATACATAAAATATACGGAATGCCGCTTTTCGAGGTCGTGCAGAACCTGGTCGAGGGTTCGATAGGACGGCTGCTCGCTGCGTTGGAGTTGCGGGACCTGCCCGCGGGCGAACGTCTGGGCATTGGCCACAGAACCGCCAACACATAGCAATCCCATCATGAGTAAGTTGATCTTTTTCATGTGCATTGGTTGAAGGTTTCGATAAAAATTTTAGCTGCTAGTTAGGGCGGCCCCGGATCGTCACCCGGTGCTCGTGTTGTGAAATGGTAATGGGAAGAATGCTTTCAAGCGCACTCAGAAGATCGTCCATATTATCGGTCGGGACGATTCCGTTCACCGTTTGGCTTTTCAAAGAATCATTTTCAATACTAACGGTCACTCCATACGTTTCCTGGATCAGCACGGCTATTTCCGCCAGCGACGCGTCGTTCAAAGTCCAGCGGTTGTTCTTCCAGGAATACATCGGACTCGCGTCGGGCAGGTGACGGATGAGCAACCGCTGTTTACTCCGCGAAAAATCGACCAGGTCGCCGGGTTTCATCCGAATTTCCTTTTCCGAAGGGTCATTGAGCCGCAAATGCACCAGGCCTTCGCTCAGTACTACCTGCGTCTGGTACTGCCGGGTATTAACATTGAATTCCGTCCCACGCACTTCCACATTCAAGTCGCGGGTATGAACTGTGAATTTGACCGCCTGACCCCCTTTTTTCAATTTGCTTACACTAAAAAAGGCCTCCCCTTCCAGCCAAACCTCACGCTCGGTGCGCCTGCCCCATCGGTCAGCAACGCGCAAACTCGAATTTGCATTGAGCGTCACCAGGGTCCCGTCGGGCAGCAGCACCCGCCGCGATTCGCCGAACGCCGTGTGGTAGGTATGCTTCTGACCCGTCCGGTAGAAATAGCCTCCAAATGCGACCAGCAGCAGTACCACCGCGGCCGCGGCTTTCAACCATATCATCCGGTTTCTGAAAACGATAACCTCCCCGCTTTTACCTTCCTCGATTCCCTGCCAGATCCGGTCGACGGTTTCAGAGCTTGGTGCCGTGCCCTCATCGGACGAAGCGAGCAACACCATTTGCCGTGCCAGTTCAATGTCGCGGGCCTTGGAAGGATTGTTGCGCAGCCAGTCGAGCCAGAAGCGTTCCGTTTCGGGAGTAGGATGAAGCACCCAGCTGCAAAAAAATGCATCGGTCGCAAAATCCTCCGGCTCAAATGACAAATAATTCATGGAAAAATCTGGTTTTTCATCCTTCAAAAACAAATGGAGAAAAGGTTGGTAGATTACCCCCGGAAAAAGAGAATTATTTTAAAAAAATCCGATGCGCCCTCCCGCCATTTAAAAATGACGAAAATATATCTATGACCGTCGTTTTTAAACGACGGAAACGAGCGGGCAGGGGTTAGTGAAAAATCAGGAGAATCAATGCAGTTAAAATGATTTCAGAATAGCCTGATAGCAACTCGCGGAGCCCCTTCATCGACTTTTGCAGCGTATTATGTACTGATTGCAGCGAGATATTCATGATCTCGGCGATCTGCTGGTGGTTGAACTCGTGATAGTAGCGAAGATTCACCACCTCCTGCTGGCGTGGAGGCAGTTGCGTGAGCGCACGGCCAAGTGCGCGCGAGCGGCCCTGTTTGCTCTCGGTATCGATGAGTTCACTTTCGGTCGAAACGGAAAAAAACCGGTGCTCGAAAGCGGAAATCTCCGCCCCGGCACCGGCTACGTTTCGGTTTAGCGGGTGCTGCGTGATCTTGCGGCGCAACACCCGGAAAAGGTAATATTTAATGCTATCGGTGTTTGAAAGCCTTTTGCGGCTGTTCCAAAGCTCGATGAACATGTCCTGGATCGAGTCTTCGACCAACTGCGTATCGGCAGTCAGTTTATGGCCATACCGGTAAAGGACGTCGATATGGGATTTGTAAAGCATTGAAAAGGCCGTTTCATCCCCGCTTCGGAAACTTCTCCACAAGTCTGAATCATTCATAGGAAATGGTGCCGGAAAATGGATCGATAAGTCCGGCAAACCTAAAATCCCACCCTTAAAAAAAGCTTAACAAAGCATTAACAAGTCCCGTTTTCGGTCATTTTTTTAAACAATTTCAATAAAAAATAGGTCATTAACATTTCAAATACTGATTATCAGGGTTTTAAAAGCGTTCCGTCGCTCTTCCGTACCGTCCACCGCGACTTGGTTCCGATCGGATATTTGGCGGCTTCCTTTTCGTTAATGTCAATGCCGAGGCCTGGGGTTTCGTTCACATAATAGTAACCGTTTTTGATGGTCGGGCAACCTGGGAAAACTTCCTGAACCTTCTCGCTGAACCGCTGGGATTCCTGGATACCGAAGTTCCACACGGCAATATCAATATTGTTGTTGGCCGAATGCCCTACCGGCGAAGTGTCGCCCGGCCCATGCCATGCAGTCTTCACATTGAACCATTCGCCGAGTCGCGCCACTTTCATGGCGGGCGTAATACCGCCGATCTGCGAAATATGGCAGCGGATGTAGTCGAACAGCTGGTTTGCCATCGGGTCACGGAACTCGTTGATATTGTTAAAAAGCTCTCCCATCGCGATCGGCACGGTCGTACTCTGGCGCAGCTGTTTGAACCAACCCATATTCTCGGGAGAAAACGGATCTTCGATGAAATACGGGCGATATTCTTCCAAACCTTTGATCATATTGATGGCATCCATAGGCTCCACGAGCTCGTGCATATCGTGCAGCAGCTCAATGTCCTCGCCGCATCTTTTACGCACCATTTCGAACATTTTCGGAACGCGTTTCAGGTAGGTGCGCTGGTCGCTGAAATCGTCGGTAGCCCGGCCGAAACCCGCAGCTTTAAAATCGGGCTTGATCTCTTCCATGGCCCCTACCCCTCCGTAACCGCCCTGCTGGATGCGGATGTGACGGAAACCTTCGGACATATATTGCTGTACTTTATCGGCGATGGCCTCTGGCGTAGGCCCGCTCGCGTGTGTGTAAGTATCCACCGCAATGCGCGCCTTCCCGCCAAGCAACTGATGTACAGGCACATTGGCGCGTTTCCCTTTAATATCCCAAAGAGCTTGATCCAGGCCCGATAATGCATTGTTCAGCACGGCGTCGTTGCGCCAGTACGAACTCACATAGGCCGACTGCCACATATCCTCGATATTATCGACGTCCTTTCCCACACAAAACTCATCCAGGTAAATATCCACCGCCGGTATCACCACCTTCGCGCGTTGTGTGAACGTGGCGCAACCGAGGCCGTAAAGTCCTGGTTCGGAGGTTTCAACTTTCACTATCACGAGGTTGGAGCCGCCCGGCGCGGTAGTGATGGCTCGCACTTTTTTGATCGTCACAGGCGCCGCGCCTTTGGCATATTGCGGCGTTACGTAGCGCTCGGCACGGGCTCTGGGGCTGTCGAAAAGCGATAGCAGACCGGCCGCAGAACCTGTCGCGAGCATTCTCATCGCGTTTCGGCGGCTGGTTTCGGTGGAGTTTTCTTTCTTGTTCATGCTGTACAGGTTTAGTGTTATTTCAATGCAAAAGCGATGTAATTCCCGCCGATCCTCTGTCCGCGGCCACCACCGGCTGCGATCACAATGTATTGCTTCCCGTCGATCTGGTAGCTGATCGGCGTTGCGAACCCTCCGGCTGGCAGCTGGTATTCCCAGACGGTTTTACCCGTTTTCTTATCGAATGCGCGGATTTTCTCGTCTTTGGTACCGGCTATAAATACTAATCCGCCGGCCGTTACAAGCGGGCCGCCGTAGCTATCGGTGCCAGTGATCGGGATGCCTTTTTTAGTCAGCTCCGGGTATTCGCCGAGCGGCACGCGCCAGAGGTATTCTCCGGTATTCAAATCGATCGCATTCAATGTGCCCCATGGTGGTTTTACACCGGGATAACCGTTCTGATCGGTGAAGCGCTGCCAGGTTTTGCTCACATAGGCGGGCATGTACGGGAAGCCGTCCTTATTAGCGGGCCTATTAGTCGCGTTAGCCGTTTTCAAGGGCAGTGAACTTGCTTTTTCACGGTTCAAAAGAAAGTCAATCAATGCATCGTGCTCCTTGTCCGACAAATGCCCGAACGACGGCATTCGGCCGCTACCGGTTTTGAGAACGCCTTTGATCTGCGCGGGACTTAGTTTTTTACCAATATCTGCCAATGCAGGCAGTTCCGGTCCGCTGCCTTTCCGGTCCTGACCATGGCAGGCGGCGCAGTTTGCCAGATACAGCGAGTTACCCAATGTCCGTGGCGCCTCCGATTTCTTTTGTGCCGCATCCACCATAATCAGTTCCCAGGGCTCTTCATTTACATTCTGGTAAAAAACGCCATCGGAATCGACCGCATTACCGCCCCATTCGGCGCCGCCGCTATAACCGAACAGCAATGTGCCCGTCGTGCTGGGGGGAGCGAATTTGTGGTCTGTTTTGATTTTGGAATAACGCTCCTTCACGTAGGCATGCGCCTCCGGGGAAATATCTGTAATATCCGCTTCGGTAAACACCTGCCGGGAAAGCGGCGCGGGTTTTAACGGAAATTTTTGCGTCGGGTAAGGATGCTCGCCGGGGAGACCATTAACCGGTACTTTGCGCTCTTCCACAGGGAAAATAGAGATGCCTTTATCGCGGTCGAGCACGTAAACGAGGCCGTCTTTCGTGCTTTGAACTACCACATCTACCTTTTTGCCATTGTGCGAGATAGTGGTCAAATTCGGCGGGCTTGGGTGGTCGCGGTCCCAAAGGTCGTGGTGGATGGTTTGGTAATGCCATTTCCGTTTGCCGGTTTCGGCGTCGAGGGCCATAATACAGTTGGCAAACAGGTTGCTACCCTTGCGGGCGCCGCCGTAGAAGTCGGAGGCCGGGGATCCTGTACCAAAATACACCACACCCCGCTTTTCATCGAGGCTCATGCCGCTCCAATTGTTGGTAGCGCCGATCTTTTTGTAAGCGTCCCTGGGCCAGGTCTCGTAGCCATATTCACCGGGCTGAGGTATCGTATGAAAAACCCATTTCAATTTCCCCGTTACCACGTCAAATGCACGAACGTGCCCCGGCGCGGCGTCGCCGGATTCGGAAACCGCCGAGCCAAGGATCAATGTATTTTTAAAAACAATTCCCGGGCTTGTCGCATTCACCGAGAGTTTGCTCACATCGTGGTCCAGGCCTGTTTGCAAACCGGCATGAATATCCGTTCTGCCTTCTTTTCCGAAACGCTTGACGATCTCGCCTGTAACCGCATTCACCGCGTACAGGCTCGATCCGACCGTATAGAGTATACGTTTATCGTTCCCATTTTCCCAATAAACCACGCCCCTGTTGGAATTGAGGCGGTCATCCTTCAATGGCTCGAATTTCCAGATCTGCTTACCGGTACCGGCTTTCAATGCAAACAGTTTCAACTCCGGCGTCGTACCGTACAAAATGCCATTCACAACGATCGGCTGACATTGAATGGCGCGGTTGCGCTGGCGGCCGGGGTTCGCGAGATCCGGCTTCTCGGAAGCGTCGTACATCCAGGCTACCTGCAAGTTCTGAACGTTACCAACATTGATCTGGTCTAGCGGCGAGTAGCGGTTACCTGCCTTGTTACCGCCATAATTCGGCCAGTCGGAATCCGGAGCCCCCAGCATCGTGGCTACACACAATGCACCCACCGACAAGCCAATGCCCTTTTTCCAAAGCACCGACCACAAAAACTGCTCGCTTCCCATTAATTTCAGTGTTTCGGTTTAAAGTTTCAGTTACTGAATCGACAGCTCGTTCAGCGTATATGCCTTGTCGCGCGATACCGTTTGTTCACGGATCGTTTTCACGTCCGCAGGACGCACGGGCGGTGAATTGGTGAACTCATGGCGCACATAGCTGAGCACCGAAGCGATCCATTCGTCATCGTTATCCTTCATGGAAGGCATTTCCGTTGGATAACTATTGCCTTCGATCGGCCCCGACAAGCCGTGAAGCAGGATACGCACCGAGGCATTGGTATTGTTTCTGTTCAGCCTTCGCGAACCGGTCAGCGGCGGGGCGGTTTTGCTCATCAGCCCCTTTCCGTCGGCCCCGTGGCAAGTCGCGCAAAGCGATTTATAGATCACCGAGCCGTTCACCACAAGCGCCCTGTCGGGGGCATCCAGCCGTCCCAGCTTCATGCCGAATTTCTTGGCATCTTCATTCTTTTCGACGCTCCGTTGCGCCCGCGCCAGCACCTCCGCGCCGTTTGCATTCCTTACAATATCACCAGCTAATGCTTTCGCTTTGGGCGACTCGCTGTATGCCAGTGAGAATATCAGCTGCATGCGCACATCGGCCACAGGATCGGACTTTAATGCCGCCAGCGTTTCGATCATCGCGTCGTTCTTTTTCAAATAGGGCTCCGTCATGCGAACAGCGGCTTTTCTGATCTCGAAGTCGCTATCTTTCAACGCACGGCTAATGCTCGTTTGATCCAATGCATTCAACCCTTCGAGCGTCCATAATGCGTGCAATCGCGCGAGCGCCGAAGGTGACGGGATCGCCTCGTTACCTTCACCCGCCGCAATGGCTTTGAGCAGCGAAACCACCGATTGGTCATTGCGCACAATCAGTTCCTTCTGCGCATTGTCACGCCACCAACCGTTGGCATGCCCCAGATAGCTCACCAGTTTTTTGGAATTTTCGTCCAGCATTTTGGGCCTGGGGCCTGGTGCCATTCCATCGTATACAAGTCGGTAAATGCGTCCATGCTGGATGTTTTTATCGAGGCCCAGTCGCTTGATCTGCGGGCGCAGGTAGCTTTTCGGTCCCGTCCAGTTGCCTTCCTGAATGATCCCCCGGTTCATATCGACGATGTACAGGCAGCCATCCGGTCCGGTGTACATATTCACCGCGCGGAAGTTCATGTCGGTAGAAGCAATGAATTCTTCGTTCTGATAGGCATTTTCCAACGTGATTTTACCGTTTCTGTTGGTAACTTTCGCACGCCGGATAAGCCTTCCTACCGGCTCGCTGATCAGCAAGTCGCCTTGCAAATCGGCGGGAAGCCGGTCACCGCGGAATACCACCTGCCCGCAACTGGCTGTAAAATGGTTCAGCGTCGTATCGGGCCTAAGGCGCTTCAAGCCGCCTTCTACGTCAGGGGTTTTGATGATCGGCCAAACTTCATTGAATTCTTCTTTGTACTGGTCATTAAACTCCATCCGGCCATAGATTGGGTTGATCTGAAAGCCTAAGGCAGGTGTTTCGCCTCCTGCCGACGAGAAATACAAACGGCCATAATTGTCGTGGGTAAGCCCCCATTGCCCGCTGGAACCGCTGGGAATGGAGTCGGGTTTTAAAATCCCGTTGGCATACCGGAAACGCACCGCATCGACGGCCATGTAAATCCAGTTATCTACGTTCCAGTCGAGACCGCTGCGCTGGTGTTCCAGGTTTCCAGGTGCTTTCTTGTCGGGAGTGTAAACCGGGCGCCTCTCGTCGGCAATGCCATCTCTGTTGGTGTCTTTATAACTATAAACATTGTAGGTATCCGTCTCGTTGACCAGCAATTCATTGCCTACACACAGCAACATTCTAGGGAGAAGCATTTTATCGATAAACACCGAACTCTTGTCCATTTTGCCATCATTATCGGTGTCTTCGAGCAGCATTACCCGGCTTGTGGGGGCGTGCTCGTCGGTGCCCTCCACGTCCTGCATATACGTATTGAGCTCGGCCACGTACATGCGCGCATTGCCATCCCACGCAATCGCCACCGGTTCGTGGATCATCGGCTCGCTTGCCACCAGTTCGAGATGGTAGCCTTTGGGCAATTTGAATGTTTTGATACTCTGCTCGGGTGTGAGGTGCGCGGGTGAAGGGTTGTCGGTAAATGCCGGAATCGCGCCAACCGATGCGTCGGTTGTGCGCAGCATTTCGTTTTTGGAACCGTTTTGCTTCGATACCTGGCAGGTAACCAGTGTAGCGGCGAGCAATCCGGCGATCCATATCTTCTTGTTCATGATGAGAGGTTTAATAAGGGTTAGGATTAGCGGGTAAATGTGTAAGTTTTCCCTTTTTCAGTCTTGAAATCATACAAAGCCGTTTCTGGTAGCTTTGTAGGAGCCATTTTCGCATCCGGAGAGACTATTGGCTTTGGAATATCAAGAATTTGATAAAATGGATTGCTGTTTGTGCTCCCGTCAGTGGCGAGCGCCAGGGCATTGCCTTTCAGCACATTCGGGAGCCTTAACCGGCAATTTCCGCCGAGGTTTGACTTGATCACCAGTTTTGAAACTTTTCCTTCCTTCCATTCCAATGACACGATTTCAAAACCGCCGCGTGCACGCAAGCCGCTGATCGACCCGTTTTTCCAGCTATCGGGAATCGCGGGGAGCAAATGAATGGCACCATCATGGCTTTGCAGGAGCATTTCGGCAATACCGGCCGTGCAACCGAAGTTACCGTCGATCTGGAACGGCGGGTGGGCATCGAAAAGGTTGGTATAGGTTCCGCCACCGCCTTTTTTCCCGGGGGCATTTACAGGTGACAGCTGATCGGTAATGAGCTTATAGGCACGGTTGCCGTCGAGGAGGCGGGCCCACCAGTTCACTTTCCAGCCCATCGACCAACCGGTAGAAACATCGCCGCGGTGTTCCAGGGAGGTCCTGGCGGCACTGAAAAGCTCCGGCGTACGGTATGCCGAAAGCTGGTGCGAGGGATACAATCCATATAAATGCGAAATATGGCGGTGCTTATCCTCGGGGCTATCGAGGTCTTCGAGCCACTCCTGCAACTGCCCGAACTTCCCAACCTGCATCGGCGGCAGCTGGGAACGTTTGGCTTTCAATGTATTTACAAAATCGGCATCCGTTCCCAATGCTTCCGCGGCGCGGATGGTGGCTGTGAAAATATCATACACGATCTGGTTATCCATGGTATTCCCCGCCCCGATCGTCGTTTTCGGGCGGCTCGCCGGGGCATTCTCCGGCGACATACCAGGCACCACCACCAACCACTGATGTGTGGGCTCGGGAACCAGGAAATCGACAAAGAATTGCGCTGATCCCTTCAAAGCCGGATACACCAATTTGAGGTATTCCTTATCACCCGAATAGCAATATTTTTCCCACAAATGCGTGCTCAACCACGCTCCGCCCATCGGCCACATGGCGTAGAAAATCGGGTCTACCGGGCCCGTAATGCGCCACAAATCGGTATTATGGTGTGCCAGCCAGCCCTTCGCTCCGTACATGACACGTGCCGTCTCCTGCCCGGTAACAGACAACTCCTTCACCATTTTTACCAATGGTTCGTGCAGCTCCGTCAGGTTGGTGACCTCGGCGGGCCAGTAATTCATTTCAGTGTTGATATTGATGGTATACTTGCTGCCCCACGGCGGGTTCATTTGCTGGTTCCAGATACCCTGCAAATTGGCCGGTTGCCCAACAGGCATTCCGTTTCCGCCCGGCTGCGATGAAGAGATCAGCAAATACCGGCCGAACTGGAAGTATAACGCCACCAGCTGCGGATCGTGCCCGGCTGAAAACTTTTCAACGCGCTCGTCCGTTGGCAGCTGCATCGCCTCGGAGCTCCCGAAATCGAGCTTTACGCGGTTGAAATAGTGCTGATAGGCGGCAATATGGCTTTTGAGGATTGTGGCAAAAGGCTTCGCCGCCGCTTTGTTCAGATACTGGTCCGCTTTGATCTGCGGATCAGCCGTGAGCGTTTTATAATCGACAAAATTGGTCGCAATGGAAATGTAAATCGTAGCTGCATTGGCCTTGCTGACCGTCAGCGAAGTATCTCCTGCGCTCAATTGCCCGCCCTCGTGCGCTACATGCACGTGCGCACGAAACGCGACCTGCCCTTTGACGCCTTCCTTATCTCCGCTAACCCCCGCAAAAATCATCCTTCCTCCTTTCTCCATCTTCCTTTCTCCCTTCTGCGGACTGTTCAGAAATGAGGTAAATGTCAGTTTCCCAGGCTTATCCGCCGTGAGACGGATCGCGATGATCTGGTCGGGCACCGAGGCAATGACTTGCCGGGTGAACTTTACACCGTCGACGGTGTAGGAAGTGGTGGTAACGGCCTTCTCGATATCCAGTTCACGATAGTAATCCGCGAACTTGTCGTGGCCGGGGAAATCGATATTCAAATTACCTACGGGCTGGTACATCATCCCGTTCGTGGTTTTCGACTCGATTTTCTCTGCGGCGAGATTGGCGGCCTCATTGTGTTTCCCTTCGAAAATCAGTTTTCGTACCTCTGGCAATGCAGCGAGGGCGTTGGGGTTGTCGTTGCGGTTGGGGCCACCTGCCCATACCGTCGATTCGTTGAGTTTGACGACCTCGTTTTCAGGGTTACCGTACACCATTGCACCCAGCCGGCCATTCCCGACAGGCAACGCGTCGGTCCAGGTCTTGCCGGCTGGTTTTTTATACCAGAGTTTCAAGGTACCCGGCGTGGCGACGCCCGGCGAGGCGACGCCCGGCGTTTGTGCAAAAGTTTGATTGGTGAAAACAAAAAGGGTCAGGCTTAGGAATAGGCGTTTCATGAAAAATTTGTTCGTGTCCATTGCGTTAAGAGGACAGAAACGAGGATTTTTAATGCTTTGGGTTGTTAAAGTTTGGTTAATCGGTGATGCCGCTGCACCAATTCAGCTCCCGTCCCGGGAGCAGCAGGGCGGCTGATTTGGCATAACGATGAGCAAATTAGGCAGGCAGGATTAACAGGGGCATTAATAAAAGCTTAATGCCGCGAGGAATTTTTGAAAAAGGTTGATCTAATCCGGGATTTTGCTGGTTACGTCCGGGCCGGCACTCCGATGTTCAAGCCTCAGCAATCCTCCGCATCTTCTCCATCAACAACTGCTTGTCCGCACGCGACTTTGCCAGCCCGAGCGATGCATTAAAACATTCCAGCGCCTTCCTATCATCAATACCCAAATACAACTCCCCGAGCAGCGAGTGGTACAGATGGTTACCGGCCAGGTTAAGCTTCTCGGCTTCGCAGATGGCTTCGCGTTTGGAGCGGGCTTTGGCAAGGGCGTAGGTACGGTTCAGAGCCGCGATGGGTGAATATTCGAGGATGAGCAGCTGGTTGTAATATTGAAGAATATGCTCCCATTTTTCGGGCGTATCGGCTTTGATGGTGTGCCAGTACCCGATTGCGGCTTCGAGGTGATAGCGGGAGAGCTGCTGGCCGACGGAGGCGCGGTTGAGATAATTTTCGCCGCGACAGATCAGCGTGGCGTCCCAAAGGCTCTCGTCCTGGTCCTGGTACAGTACGGTTTCGCCTTGCGGATTGGTGCGCGCCTCGAAACGCGACGCGTGAAAACACATCAATGCAAGCAATGCGTTTACGGGCGGGCTGTCGGTACCAGCGTTTTCTGTCAGCATTTTCGTAAGCCACATTGCTTCGATACAAACGTCTTTGCGCAGCGTAATATCCTTTCCAGCCGAATAGAAACCTTCGTTAAAAAGCAGGTATAAGGTCTTCAAAACTGCCTCCAACCGGGATTCAATGTCGCTTTCGGCAGGGAACTCCATTTTCACCTCCTCGGTCCGCAGCTTTTCCCGGGCGCGGTAAAGCCGTTTGTTGATCGTCTCCTTGCTGGTCAGGAATGCACTGGCAATCTCGCTGATCCCGAACCCGCACAGTACATTGAGCGCCAGGCCGATCTGCGACTCGACCGGAAGGGACGGATGACAAATGGCAAACATCATCTGCAACTGGCTGTCGGTGATATTCCGGGCTGATAAGTCGATGTCGATTTCTTCCCCCGGCGGACTGCTCCTCACCACCTGACCTGTCACTTTTTCCTTAAACAGCTTGTCGCGCCGCAGGTAATCCAGCGTTTTGTTGCGTGCGACGGTATAAAGCCAGGCCACCGGGTTGTCGGGAACACCCTTGATCCCCCACATTTCGGATGCCTGCAAAAAAGTATCGCTGGCGATGTCCTGGGCGATTTCAATGTGTTCGAGGCCAAAAGTTTTGCTTAGGACGGCGGTAATCTTCCGGTATTCGGTCCTGAACAAATGCGGTATCAATTCCTGGTTTTCCATGGCATTAAAGTAAATAAGCCTTTGCTGGTTACAAAGGCTTATCGGCGTTTGGGCAAAAAACTACATCCGGATAATGGGTCTGACTTCGACATTACCGCCTGCAAACAGGATCGGACAGCCTTTTGCCATTTCGGTTGCTTCATCCAGCGACCCGGCCCTGACCATAATAAAACCGCCTACCGATTCTTTGGTCTCGATGTATGGGCCATCTGTAACGACCTGTGAGGGCCTTACCACGTTACCTTCGTTGGCAAGCCGGTTGCCGCGATCGACCAGTTTACCCTGTGCAGCGATTCCGCCGATCCAGTCCATCCATTTCTGCATACTGTTTTGCAATGCTTCTGGCGACATGCCCGGCATTACCGCGGGATCATTTCTGAAAACAAACAAGAAGTCATTCATTTTGATATAAGTTTTAAGTTTTAAAGCCTGTTGACGAACAGCCTACGCGGGACTGGACAGAAGTCTGGTTTTTTTTCTGAAAAATACGAAAGCTGCGAAAGCGCGCAGTTGCTTTGGTACGATTGTTTAAATGAGCCGCATGAAAAATCAAACTGGTTCATCGCAAAATATACCCCAAATGACCGACACACGCACCCATTCAAAAAAAAGGCGCACCGTCAAAATCCTGATCGGGATACTTGTCGCCATTGTGGTGATCCGGCTGATACTGCCCTATGTTATCCTTCATTTTGCAAACCGGAGCCTGGCGAATATGAACGGTTATTACGGGCATATCAACGACATTGATCTCGCTATTATCCGCGGCGCCTACAAAATCGACAGTATTTACATTAATAAAAAAGATACTGTTACCAGCAAGCAAACGCCTTTTTTTGCTTCAAAAGTAATCGATCTGTCGATAGAATGGAAGGCGTTGCTCAAAGGATCCATTGCCGGTGAGCTGGTGTTCCAAGGGCCTTTTTTGTTGTTTACCAAAGATATCGTCGAACCGAAGGAGGTCGTGAAAGACTCGGCTGATTTCCGGAAGGTACTCGACAAGTTTATGCCGCTGAATATCAACCGGTGCGAGTTGCGTGACGGCAAAATCCAGTACAAGGACTTCGGATCGACGCCCAAAGTGGATATCGCCATGACCAACCTGCATTTGCTCGCCCAGAACTTGCGGAATAGTTACGATTCGACGGCCGTCCTTCCCGCAAGCATTCACGCTACCGCAGACGTGTATGAGGGCAAGCTGCGGTTCGACGCAAAGCTCAATCCGCTCGCCGACGCTCCGACCTTCGATATGAGCGCCGAACTAAACAATACGAACCTCGTCAAACTGAATGATTTCTTCCAGGCCTATGCCAAAGTGGATGTCAACGACGGCCGCTTCGGGCTGTATACGGAAGTGGCGGCAAAGGATATGGAATTTAAAGGCTACGTGAAGCCGGTGATCAAAAACCTGGATGTTTTGGGAAAGGAAGACCGGAAAGATAATTTGCTCCAAAAACTATGGGAAGCGGTTGCCGGCGGGGCAGGTAAACTGTTTGAAAATAAAAATAACGACCAGGTTGCCACCAAAGTACCATTCCAGGGCCGGCTCGACGACCCCAGGACGAATATTTGGGCGGCAATTACCAACATTCTTCAAAATGCGTTCATCCACGCTATCCAGCCCTCCATCGACAATGAGATTAGCATCGCGTCGGTGAAGGAGGATAAGAAAGAGAAGAAGACCTTTTTTCAAAAGATCTTCTCCAAGGATGATGATAAGGACAGGAAGGATAAAAAAAAGGATCAGAAAAAAGACAAATAGCTATTCCTGAGAGCCGGTATCGCCTTGTGTCAGTCCGGAAATTCCGCTGGTTTTGTGCCTGTGCAACCTCTGGGCTGCATCAATGGAATGTGACTTGTGGATATCGCTATCCTCCTCAGACATTTCGGCCAGTTTACGATAGAATTTACGCAGCACATCGAGTTCCGCTTCGCTAAGGTCTTCGATATCGACCATCCTGTTACTCGCGAATCGGCTGGCGGCAATCAGCTCGTTGAGCTTCAATTGAATGGCCTTCGAATCTTTGTTCTGTGATTTCTGGATGAGAAAAACCATCAGGAAGGTAACGATCGTAGTGCCGGTGTTGATCACCAGCTGCCAGGTATCGGAATATTTAAAGACCGGCCCGGTTACACTCCAAACCAGTATGATACCCAATGCTACGCCAAAAGCCATTGAACTACCTGTCCAGGCAGTGATGCGGGTAGCCATTCTTTCGAATAAATTGATTTTCCCTCTTTCCATAAAAAACAGTGTTGAAAAAGCAATCTCCGACCTTTGAAACTGAAAAGCTACTTCTTTATCTGATTTTCAAATAAAAAAACGCCGTTCTTGTTCGCTATGACGATATCCGGTTTACGGTCGCCATTCATATCGTGTACGGTAATGTTGAGTCCCGCGCCCGAGTCGTTGTCGATCAGGTGTTCCTTGAAATAGGGTTCTTTCTTTGATATGATTTCAAAATACAATAGCATGGCTGGATCGCTGTCGCCCGGGTCGCGGCCGTGGTGTGCGAGAAAACGCTTGCCCGTGATATATTCCTTTTTGCCGTCGCCGTTCAGGTCTGCCATGGCCGACGAATGCGTTTGCGCAGTGGTGTTGCTAATGAGGTGTGTTTTGAAGTCAATCTTGCCTTCGGCCGTTTGGAGTTGCTCGTGCCACCAGATCCCTAATGCGTGCGCGGACGCGCTTAAAACGTCATTTTTACCATCCGCATTGATATCCAGCACCTGCATATGCGAGCAGGGCTCGCCCAGGTTGGCGGGGTAAAAATCCCAGTTGCCCGATTTGTTGTCTTTCCGGCCTTTGAACCAACCCTCCCTCACCACGACGTCGGCAATGCCGTCTTTGTCGATATCGCCGTAACCGATGCCGTGGGAGAAGTTCTCAGTACCCGGCACATTCTCTTTGCTTAATGCGAAGCGCTGCCAACGTGTTTCGCCCTTTTTGACGGGTGCTCTTAGCCAGATGATCTGCTTTTTAGCCGGGTCGCCGCAAAGAATATCCAACCGTCCGTCACCGTCGATATCTATAAATCCGGGCGATTCATTGGAAACGCCCACCGAATCGGCGATGTAATGCTTGGACCAAACGCCTGGTTTGTTGTGCGGATTCTCGAACCAGAAAGCAGCCTTGCCGGGAAAATCGATGATAATAACGTCATCCCAGCCATCTAAATCCACATCCATTCCCAGGTTCAGGAATGAGTTGCTATATTCTTTCCTTGGATCGAACACGCGCGATGGAGCAAGTTCGTGCCTGGCCCAGGATGGGGCCTCAAACCAATAATAGCCGGCAATGATATCAACTTTCCCGTCTTTGTTCAGATCTGCAACGGCGGCTCCTTCGGAAATAAAGTCGCCCGTCAGTTTTGTCCGCTTAAAACTCCCCTCGGGTTGTGCGGCGGCAGGCACACCTGCTGTAAACAGAAGTATCAAGCAAGCATAAATACCTGAATTTGTCATGACTATCTGCTATTTAGGAGTAAAACATCATGTTTTTACAAAGCCTTACAAAACATGACTTCCGTCATATTTTCAAGTAAACTAATTCGCTTTATTTGTAGAAATATTTCATTTATTTTACTCAACGTTATTAACAAAAGGGCTTCAATATGAAGCCCTTTTGTTAATGGCTCATGGCCGTTCCGGTGGCGTGGTTTTCGTGCTGACCTTCAACTTTACCTACCTTGTTATAGTCTTTCAACACCTTTTTCGATTCCTCTGTCCCGATCGCTTCAACGCGCTGGATCATGTAAGGCAGCATTTTGGGGAACTGGGACTTCCCGGCCAGTTGCAAAGCACGTTTCGCATCGAGCGGTGCCAATGGTTCGGCGGCATACCACTCCAAAAGCGGCAGGTTGTGGTCGTCTTTGTCTTCCGCCTTTTGCACGAGTGCATCGAGCACATCCCAACGCTGGGCAGGATCGAGACGAAGCATTCCGGAAGTGAGATAGAGCCGCACCAGCTTCGAGTTATCCTTTTGCGCCAGGTCAACAAACTTTTTCAACGTTTCGGGCGAAACTGATTTGTTCTCGGTCAGCAGCTGTACCGACCAGCTCCGAATGTATTCACTGTCACTTGAAAGCAAATCCGCAAGTTCTTTCTCCGAGAGTCCCCTGGTAACGTGAAGTGTCCATAATGCACGGAGCTTGCGGGTTTCGTCGGGGTTTTTCGCCAGAATTTCTTTCAATGCCTTGTGTACTTTCTTATTAGGGCCACGTTCCTGTAAAATTGTACGCGCCTGACGTACGTACCACTCGTTGGGATTCAACTGGTAATTGACCAGCTCCATATCTGAGGCTTTGGACAAGTCTACCTGCACCCATTTGTCGTTGTCGTGGGTTATTTTAAATATCCGGCCCATGGTTTTGTTGTGCACATCGGGATTGGGGCTGTGGCACTGGTTTTTGTCGTACCAGTCGATCGCCCAAACTGATCCGCTTGCGTCGTATTTAAAGTTCAGCCACTGCGACCACGAATCGTTCATTGCCATGAAGTCGTTTTTATGGGTGGCTTCGTAACCGGATCCCGAGCGGGTCAAATGGTCTACATTGAGGCGTGCGCCGTTGATATTGTTCATAAAAATATCGTTGCGGTATTCCTTTGGCCAGCTGTTGCCGAGGTAAATCATCGCTCCCGCATGCGCATGCCCGCCGCCTGCCGAGGCCGAGCGGAAGTTACCCGCGTGCGGCCCGCGCTCGCCTACCCAATGCACGTGGTCGGCAATGGTTTTGATGTCGTCGTAAGTATAGGGGTTGAAATGCTTACCTGCCTGCCGCTGATAGCGCGCGCCCTGAATGATATGGTACATGTGGGGGATCACGCACACAGTAATAAACGGGTGTCCGTAATCATTAAAATCGATGCCCCACGGGTTGCTCGATCCTTCGGCAAATACCTCAAATTTGTGCGAAGTCGGGTGGTACCGCCATACGCCCGCATTGATTTTGGTCCGCTCCGAATCCGGGGCACCGGGCTTGCCTACATTCGAATGGGTAAATACACCATGTGTGCCATAAAGCCAACCATCCGGGCCCCAACGAAGGTTATTGAGTACTTCATGCGTGTCTTCCAATCCCCATCCGTCGAGCAGAATCTGCGGCGGCCCGGTGGGTTTGTCGTTTTTGAAATCGGCAGGGATAAACAGCAGGTTGGGCGCCGAACCCAGCCAGACACCTCCTATTCCCACTTCGATACCGCTGATCAGGTTCAGGTTTTCAGCAAATACCTTGCGTTTGTCCAGCGTTCCGTCGCCATTCGTGTCTTCAAAAATCAGGATCTTGTCCCTTCCCTGGCCTTCCGGGGCGCGCACCGGGTAAGTATGGCCTTCTACGACCCAAAGCCTGCCGCGTGAATCCAAAGTGAAGCTGATCGGCCTGATAATGTCAGGTTCTGCGGCGGCAAGCGTGATTTTGAAGCCCGTCGGCGGGGTCATTGCCTTCGCCGCTTCTGTACCCGATAAACCTGCATTTAAAACAGGGTCCAGAGGGGGAAGGATAATGATATCTTTCTGTTTCAGCTCATTGGGAAAATCGGGCCGGGTTGCGTAAAAACGGAAATCATCAAAGTTGATATGGGCCCATTTGTCGTTGGCAATGTAGGGAATTTGCGAAATGCCGGTCTCATTATCGACGATCCGTATAAAAATCTCCTTGTTTAGGTAAGGTTGAAGGTCCACTACCGCTGGCTGCAATGTAGCCCTGCCCTGGCCGGTAATATGATAGATAACCTTGTTATCACCCGCCGTCACGATCTCGACACGGGTATCCTGCAATGCACCTCCCGACACGCGAAATGCGGCGAAAGGCTGTATTACCTGGAAAGGCACGGATGTCAGCGTACCTGTTTGTTTGTAATTGAGCGTGCCGCCACTGCTCAGGAAATATTTTCCTTCGTATCCGATATTCATTTCTTTTTCATGAACCGGAGAAGGATCTGAACTGAAAAGCGCATTCGCGAATGCGTCGCCCGTTGCTGTCCAGTTTTTGAGGTCACCCGTTTCAAAACCCAGGTTTAGCTGCTGGCCGTCCTTCACCGGCAACTGACCAGCCACGGTTTCATTTGAAATAACCCCTTCTACAACCTCAAAACTACCCACCATCCCCGCAGCGCGATGCCCTGGTACGGAGCAGAAATAAGTGTCGCTCTGCTCGGCCTTGAAAGTAACGCTCGTGCTGGTACCTTTTTCGATGATCACTTTGCTTTTGATTCCGAGCTTTTCCAGCGCGATATCGTGCGTCATCAGTTCGCCATTCGTGATCGTAATCCGCACCCGATCGCCTTTATTGGCCTTCAACGTGGGGTTTCGGGAACCGTCTTTGGCAAAGAAACCCAGCATAGTCGCTTCCAGCGCGTAATCCCGATCGAATTTTTCGGCGGTCTGTGCGGTATTCGTTTTCTGCGCAAAGGTATCCTGCGCGGGGACGGTCACCATGGCCAATGCCAGTGGGACGAGCATGTGTGTCAACCTTATCATACTCATTTGTTTAGGAATTTCGGTTTCAAAAGTTGAGGAGTAAAGGAAGGCTACACTATGTTTATACTTATTGGGGTCCGGCTCGCTGTTGAAGAAAAAATTCGTCTTTCTTTTTGAAAAAATTCATATATTTGAGTACTCAATCTCCCTCGTTATGAAAACCGTTGCTCAACCCGGTTCAAATTTGAAATCCAAATTCAATCACATTGAGATGGACAGCAATTTTGCTATTGTGCTTTCTGCCCGGAAAGGCCTGCACACCAAAGTTTTCTACGATTTCGCGGAGGCCATCAAGATGCCTGAGAGGAGGTTGGCGGCGATCATGAACGTCTCCGCGCGTACGATCAGCAACTATAAAGAGGCGCAAAAGACTTTGGAGCCGCTTTATGGTGAGCATCTTCTGAAACTGATCGCGTTATTTGAAAAAGGCGAAGAGGTATTCGGCACCATCGACGAATTCAATTACTGGCTGCAAAAGCCTTTCTGGAATTCTGCTGAAAAGCCTGCTGACTGGCTGACGACCGGCGGCGGTGTGGACTTTTTGAGTGAAGAGCTCGATAAAATGGCAGAGGGTTATCCGGCGTAAAAGATGTTGGTATTCCGGATCGTCCACAAGCTCTATGCCAATACTTTGTTCGCTTCCGGAATACGCGGGAGATGGAACAGCGCGGGCAACAAAGTGATCTACACTTCCGAAACGATCCCGCTCGCATTGCTTGAAAACCTCGTAAGACGGCAGGGCGTCGGGTTCAATACGGACTTTAAAATCATGTTCATTGAAATACCCGACGACGCTATTATCGAGTCGGTCTCTGAAAGCGATCTCGAAGCCGGCTGGCGCGATCCCAACGACTATTCGCAATGTCAGCCGCCGGGAGACCGGTGGTTTACTGCATGCAAAGCGCTCGCTCTCAAAGTACCCTCCGCGGTAATGCCCCTTGCATTCAATTTTGTGATCAATACCAACCATCCCGACTACCCACGCGTGGAGCTTGTAGAGGTCACCGACCTCGTACCTGACAGCCGGATCGACGATCTTTTGACGAAATATGCCTTCACAAAAGGCACTTAAACTTAGCTCCCCACCGCTTGACGTTCCACAATCAGCTGTTCGACGATCTTCCTGATCAGCTCCACCGGTATAGGCTTGTTTAAAGGAAAATGTACCGAGCCTTTTGTCCCTTTGTAACCTGAAAGTTCACCTGGGAACAGCTGAAAGATCTTTTCCGTAACCGGGTAAAGTGCAATATGCTTTTTCCATCCGGCGAAATAAACAAGGTATTTCCCGTCTAAATTAAAAGTCGGCATATCATAGGAAATCGTCTCCACGGCCTCCGGCGCGGTGTTCCTGATCACCATGCGGACTTCCTGCAATATCTTTTGCACATTTTCCGGAAAACCGGCAATGTATTCGTCTATTGAACTGGGTTTTACGGCAGCCATGTTCTGGAATTTAGTGTCATGAAATGGATTTTATTGCTCTCTGCTTTGCTTGCCTGGCTGGCAACCGTCGTTGTGAATGCGCTGAGTTATCTCAAAGCACCAGCTTATACCCTCTTCCCCTGATATTAATAATCTGAATCTTAGGATCCTCCCGTAGGTACCGCCGCAGTTTGGTGATGAAAACATCGAGGCTCCTGCCATTGAAGAAGGAATCGTCGCCCCAGAGTTCATTGAGGACTTCGCTGCGACCGAGGACTTCGTTGCGTTGCTGGTAGAGCCGGCGGAGGAGCTCGGCTTCGCGATGAGACAACGTTACCTCCCGATCGTCAACCGAGAGTTTTTGTTTGGCAGGGTCGAACATGTAGCGGCCAATTTTCAACGTTCCATTGGCTACTGCGCGGGAAGCGCCTACGCGCAGAAGCGCATTGATGCGCGCTATGAGTTCATCCAGACTGAATGGTTTTTTAAGATAATCGTTTCCTCCTAACTCAAAGCCACGTACCACATCGGCCGTTTGGGAACGTGCCGTCAGGAATATAATCGGCGTATGCGGGTCGTCGCGGCGGATGTGCTCGGCCATCGTAAAACCGTCCATGTCAGGCATCATGATATCGGCCACGACAATATCAGGCTGGTGTTGCCGGAATTGTTCGAGCCCTTCGATCCCATTCGCGGCATAAAGCACGTCGAACCCTCTGTAAACCAGGCTATCTTTCACAATCATGCCCAGCGCGGGTTCGTCCTCTATGAATAGTACCTTGGCCATTTCTCAGAATTTTAAAACAAAAGCACTTCCTTTTCCCGGTTCACTTGCCAGGCTGATACTACCTCCGTGCTTCTCCACCACTTGCCGGACATAGGCCAGCCCGAGGCCGAAACCTTTTATCTGATGCAGGTCGCCGGTCGGGACACGGAAGAACCGGTCGAAAACCGAGGCCTGGTAAGCTTTGGGGATGCCGATCCCGTTGTCGGTGACCGTAAGCTGCCAGCCATGCGGCTCCTGTTCGTAATTGAACGATATCGTTACGCGCTCATAGGAATACTTGATCGCATTGTCGATCAGGTTGTTAATCACATTTCCAAAATGCATCCGGTCCACCTGCACCGTCGTTCCGAATGGGATATGCATGTTAAATATCACTGTTTTTGCAGCCTTGATCCTGTGGTTGGCAGCCAGTTCGCATAACATTTCGGCCAGGCTCACCGGTTCTGTCTGGAATTCAAACTCCTGCGTCTCTTCTACCGCCAGGTTCAATACTTTCTCGACGAGCTCCGACAGTCTTTGGAGGTTGTTTTGAGAAATATGCAGGTATTCTTCCGTTTTGTGGGGATCGTTCAATGCTCCAAAATGCAACAATGCTTCCACGGCGGCCGTCACCGTCGCGATGGGCGTTTTAAGCTCGTGGGTCATGTTGTTGATGAAATCGTTTTTAATGTCGGAGAGCTTTTTCTGCCGGAGTATAGTGCGCAGCATAAACACGAAGCACCCCGATGTAAGCAGCAAAAGCAGCAGCGAACAGCCCACCAACCATCCCATTCGCATCAGCAAATAGGGAACGGGCATTTCAAAAGTAGCCTGCACAAAAATATGCCGGACAGGATTGACCGGTAGCGGTAATGTCCTGAAACGGCCGTCATTTTCCGAATTCAGACCAGTTCCGTTATAAATGATCAGATTATTGCCTCCTGCGTTCGGAAGGATGGACAGGGTATCGATGGTAAAAGCTACGTCGATATTCCTCCTTAACAATTCGGCATGATAGGCTGAATAGATTTTCCGTAAATCCACTCTTCCGCCTTCCGTCCATTCCTGCACCACAAACCTCGAAATGCGCCGCGCGAGCGTGTCGGCCGGCGCGAGGGTTGCGCTGTCGTTATTGAATTGATAGTAGAAACGCGAGCCCGCCCCGGCGCCCAGCCGCCTGACCAATACACGGGTATCTTTGGAGGTACTTCCGGAAGATTTCCTGGAAACATCTACTGGCGGCTTATCGGGAACACCCCCGGGAGGGGTACCGGGGACGTCCTTGGGGGGGGTACCGGGAATATCCCGGTCCGGACGGTGCTTGCCGAGCAGTGTGCGCGCATTATCGACCTGATGCCCTTCGATAACCTGGAACAAGGCATCCTGAACGACGTTACCGAATTGCTGCCGGTTGAGCTGATACGTCGTAAAAAGCCAATATCCCTGAAAGGCATTGATTGCGACAATGCAGGCGGTCATGAGCCAGAAAATCGAGCGGATACGGCGGTTCGTCATACCGCAAAGCTAAACTTTACCGGCGGATGATTTCCTGCTCCTTAACACTATTTAACACAAAATAGTATTGATTAATAAGGCATTCTATCGAAGTTGGGAAACGATTGGTGTTTCTTTCCGGTGGAAGATCCTGACCCCATCCAGTTCCCTCACAAACCGGTAACGCCGCCGCACATATTCCCGCACCACCGGCACTTTGTCGTGGGGCAGAAAAAGGTGGCCGCGCTCCGAGTATTCGGGGATCATCGCCTCGACGAAGATTTTGGGCTTGTTCTCCTCCATATCTTCCAGAAAATCACGTGTCCAGTTCGGAACAAGCGGCGATTTCATCGAAAAGTGAAAGGTGTGTACATCCCGGTAACCCATCGGACGCTGCGCACGCACGAGCAACCCGTCGCGCCAGCCCCAAACAACCACCGGGTCCGACGAGCGGGTGTGTTTAACTATATGTCCCGCTACTTTTCTATCAATATCCGTCCGCTTATCGTACGCAATCTCGCCATCGAGGTATTTAAGGCTGACGGCTGTTTGCAGGATGCCTCCGAGCAACAGTATGCCTACTGCGTATTTCCGTACCAGTGGCTGGCTCATCGACAGGAATAGTGCATTGAAGAGCAGTAACGGCACGAAAAGAAAGAGTTTGTAATGCTCAAAATTATTGCCCGACTGCAATACGGCGTAAATGCTCAAAAGCAGGAACAAGAAGGTAAAAACAAATGGTATCCAGTTGATTTTAAACTCGGAAATCCATCTTTTGAAGGACAAAACCGGTAATGCAATGGCCAATGTAACGAGTGTGGTAACATAAATACCGGAGCTCGTAGCATAGAAAATAAACCGAATGGCCCGGGCCGGGCTGAACCGCTCCGCAATGGGCATGGAGGAGAACTGCGTCGTGAAAGAGTAATAGAAGTAGTTCCAGAAATAGTTATTCCAAAATACATCCAACTTCCCCCTCAACCCATAAAAAACATTGACAAAAATGGTCGGAAAAAGGCAGCCTGCAAGCAATGCAACTACATTCCGCCAGTCTTTCCGCTGTGCCATGGCCAATAGCAGAAATGCTCCTGTGAGCAAACCCATGGGGGCATTCTGAAATTTGGCGTAAATGAGGCTACCCAGCAATGTGCCCGTAGCTGCCGCAACTGCCGGGCTCGCCCACCGGCGGTAGAGGTACAAAAAGAACAACGCAACCCCCGCGGTGACCATGAAAATGCTGTTGTGCTCGGAATTGTATGCGGCGAAAATATGGCAAATTGTTGCGAGAAAAAGAGCTAGGCTCCAAGAAAGTGCTAAACTGATGCTTTCCCCGGCAAATAGCTTACATACCTGATACAGAAGCAATACAGTACCTGTCCAAAGAAGCAGCCCGATAATTTCGGCGCTACTGTAATCGACCGGCATACCAACCAACGAACCGACCAGCAGCGGGAATACGGTCAATGGTCGGGCATCGGTGTAGTTAAGCAATGTCCAAAGCTTATCCGGGTAGTGATTGATGGCAATGACGGAACTTAGCCAGGTACTTGTGTCGATATCATATTCTCTGCCCCGTAAAAATGGCATCCTCACGGCCCATACCAGCAGCAGCATGGCGGCGATCATGAATGCAGCGTCTTTGCCGGAAACCTTACGGTAGGGATCAGTTATACAAACCCTATAAATCCATAAAGTCGATAGGAAAAAGACAATAAACAGAAATAATTTAAAGTAGAGGCTATAAATCATTAGTTAATAGAGGGTTACTAGATTGAGTTTGCAAAACCAATATACGACCGGCCCCGCCGCAATACAATACGGAATGTGATTTTTTTTAGTTTGCGGCCCCGAAATAGCGCTTAAAAAGCCTTTTATAGAACTCTAACAGGATTTGAGGTTAACACTACTTAACATTAAATAGCAGAACCTTACAAACCGTCGCCTGACCTTTGATCCATCAAAAATCAAAACCAAGGTGACATTATGAAAAAGCTTCTTTCAATCATCCTGCTGTTCGTCGCAGCGGCCCCGGACATTCTCGCACAAGCCTCCGGACAAATCAGCTACGAAGTTGTACGCAAGATCGACCAGTCACGATTACGCTTCATGGTCAATGGCGAGGAGGTGAAGCAAGGCGACCCCAACTTCCCGACGGACGTGCCGGACACCCGCACAATCGGGCAGAAGGTGCTCTTTGCAGGAAATTTTGTCCGGGAAAACCGCGATGAGGAGAACATGATGATAAGGGTCACACAAGAACCCGGCGGCATCCCGCAAACGACCAATGCGGGGCGTCCGTTTGAAGAATATGCGGTCATCGACATTGCCAGCCAGAAAATCCTGACGTTTGTAACTGTCGGCAAAGATAAAGAGGCCCGTACCTACAAAAGCGAGGCGCCGATTGAAGCAGCCGGAGGTTGGCAGCTAACACAGCAAACGAAGAAAATTGCAGGCTATTTGTGCCAAAAGGCGGTAGTCAACTATCATAAGGAACCTTACTCCGTATGGTTTACGACCGAATTGCCGTTCCGATACTCGCCAGTACCTGCTCTTACCCCCGAAAAAGGCGTCGTATTACTGGTAGAGGGAAGTCGCGAACAGTTCAGGGCCACCAAAGTGAGCCTGGGGAAAGTCGAAGACAAATCCGTTGTGCCCGACAGCCGGGCGGAAAGCGTGAGTGCGGAACAACTGACCGACATTCGTCAGAAAGCAATGGCAGATTTTCACCAAAAAATGGGACCCGGCGGTGGAGGCATTTAAATTTGTAATATGCCTGCTGCTGCTTTGGCTTCCTCCCCTGTATGCACAAAAAATTACCCCGGCAGGCGAAATAAGCGGTACCGTGCTCGACTCGGCGTCGCGAAAACCATTGAGGATGGCTTCTGTGTCCCTCTTGCATGCACGCGACTCTGCATACGTAAGCGCAACGACCACCGGCGGAGAAGGCAATTTCCACTTCCGAAAGGTAGCGCCCGGCTCCTACCGGCTGCTGATCACTTTTGTGGGGTACAAAAACCTGTCTTTGTCCATTAATGTAAACCGCGATGTGCCTGCGAACCTGGGGACACTGCTTATGGCCGAGCAGGGTACGCAGCTGAACGAGGTGGTGATCAAGCAGGAACGCGCGCCGGTGACGATCAAACAGGATACCATCGAATTCAATGCAGGCTCATTCAAAACGCAGCCGAATGCGCAGGTGGAGGAATTGCTGCGCAAGTTGCCGGGGGTCGAAGTAGGTCGGGACGGCTCCATTAAGGCCAACGGCCAGGCGGTAAACAAGGTTCTGGTAGATGGTAAACCGTTTTTTGGCAATGACCCTAAAATGGCAACCCGCAACCTCCCCGCGGATATCGTCGATAAAGTTCAAATGTATGACCAGTCCTCGGACCAGTCGCAGTTTTCGGGGGTGGACGACGGCGACCGCGAGCGGACGATTAACATTACCATCAAGAAGGATAAAGGAAAGGGGTATTTCGGGCAAAATTCGCTGGGCGCTGGGCCCTCCAATGGTGACCAATCGGCACGGTACGAAGCCAGGCTGAATGTGAACCGTTTCAACAACCACAATGGCGGGCCTAACAGGCAGCTTTCGGTGATCGGGCAGGCCAACAACCTGAACCAGCAGAATTTCAGCATGACCGACGGGGGTGGCGGACCGCAATTGGTGGGCCAGCCTGGCGGCGGCGGTGAAGGCCAGATGGCACCTTCCAACGTTACCGAAGTAGCGGCGTTGGGGGTCAACTACCGGACAGAAAGCAAGGCGGTGAAATGGGGCAAACGCGCCGAAATGGCGGCCAGCTATTTCGCCAATCGGGCCGTAACCACCACCGACCAGCAAAGCCGGCGCGAAAATATCCTGCCCGGCCAGTCGTTCCTCACCGACCAAAGCAATTATTCCAAAAACAGCCTGCTCACGCACCGCATCAACGGCCGCTTCGACCTGCCGATCGATTCGCTGACCAGCCTGCGGTTTACACCAAACATTAGTTTTCAAACGAAAGACCTGCTTAGCAAAAACAGCAGTTACTCGTATCGGTCACTGGCTGACTCCCTCAACAAGGGCCTGAACCAATACGACCTGAATGGTACCGGCGTGAATGGCTACAACAATCTGCTGTTAATGCGGAAATTCAAAAAGGAAGGCAGGTCTCTGTCAGCCAACCTCAACACATTGCTGACCACAGGAAATACAACAGCCTACAACCGGTCGGCCAATACGTTCTTCGATACTTTGACGACGATTCCCGGACGGGAAAGGATCGACCAGCGGAATGCGCAGGACCAGCTTGCATTGCAAAACACAGTGACTGTTTCTTTTACGGAACCCATTTTTTTTACCAAGAAACTGGAATTCAGGTATGCTTACGGCAACAATTTTGGCAAACTGCTTCGGAATATCGCCGACAAAAGCGAAGAAACGGGTCAATATGACAAACCTGATGCCTTGCTAAGCAGAAATTTCGCAAATACCTTTGAAACAAACCGCCTGGGTGCCACTTTTCAGACCCGAAGGTTGCGCTACACGTTCGCATTAGGGGCGGATGCCCAGCTGGCCTCCCTGCGGCCAATCGATAGATCGACAGACGCAGGCTACCGCTCTCAATACGCTTACTTGATGCCTAATGCACTTTTTTCCTACACATTTCGGGGGAATAAAAATCTGCGGCTCCAATACCGGACACGCGTCGTATCGCCCGGCATTACCCAGCTCATACCTGTTGCCGACAATTCCAATCCGCTCAATATCAACATCGGAAACCCGGCATTGCGGCCGGAGTACTATCATAATGTAACGCTTACATTCAGCGCGTCGCGCCGGGGTGGAAACGATAACCTGTTTGTATTCGGCAGTTTCAATCAGAGCAACAACCGTATCGGAGTCTCCACGCGTACCGACGAATCGGGGGTACAGGTTACTACGCCGATCAATACAAGGGGGTTTATGTCGGGAACCGGGTTTGTTTCACTTAGCAACAAAATCGAGCCCTTGCATTTATCCGTCAACCTGAGCACGCAGGGAAGCCTTGCCCGCAACACCAACATGATCAATACGTCAGACAACGTTACGACATCGACCTCTCTCGGCCAGGGTATCCGACTACAATCCGATTACAATGGACGGATCGACTACGGCCTGAGTGCCCGCGTTACCTACCAGCAAGCCCGGTATTCCCTTTTATCCCAACAAAATATGCAGTACTGGTCGCAGTACGCAACTGCCGATGTACATGTACAACTGCCCGGAAATGTGGCCGTTACAACCGACCTTACCTACACCGGCAATACCGGCCGGGCCGAGGGGTACAATCAGCGTTTCCTACTCTGGAATGCCTCTCTCTCCAAGCAGTTCCTGCGAACCCGGCAAGCCGAGGTCCGGTTGCAGGTATTCGACCTCCTCAACCAGAACCGTAGCCTGGTCCGGAATACGGGCGACGCCTATATCGAGGACGTCCGCAGCCGCGTTTTGAAGCGTTATTTCCTGATCAGCCTTGTGTATAATCTCAGGAAATTCGGCGTATGACGCTAGGGTTTTCCCATTACCAGCCGAGCGCTTTTCTGGCCTGTACCGCCGCTTGTACACAATGGCCGAGGAAATGGTTTGCAGGGGTTGAGTGAACGGTAGAAGTTGTTGCATTTGAAACAACAAAAAGCGTGTCATAGCAGCCCATGGCACGCTTCTACACTACTGTTCGTTTATCGGCTTATTATTCTTGTTTTAAATCTGCGGGATTGATACTGTTGGAGAACACCAAGCGATTTCCCTAACCATTGGGAATCTGAGAGTGCCACGTGCTTCGCAATAAGTAAAATTAATTCTATAATACTAACAACAAATATTTCGAGGCATATTTTTTAATAAAAGCGGACAGAAATTCTTATTGTCGGTATCGCAAATTAAAGTGCCTGTTTTCGGGTGCAGAGTGGTGATTTAATCCTAGTTTGCAGCGCGAAGAAATAAACCATTTTAAAAATTGCTGCATGGAAAGACACGTCGAGATACGGCTCCGGCATTGGGTGTTTGTGGATGAGGTCAAATTTTTCGGTCCCGGGCGATACGAATTGCTGGAACGCATCGCCGAAACAGGCTCGATATCCCAGGCTGCCAAAGATATGGGATTGTCGTACAAAAAGGCCTGGGCGATGATCGACGCGCTCAATACGACGGGTAAAGGACCGTACGTGGTAACGCAAAAAGGCGGTACCAAAGGCGGCGGCACCGTGCTCACCGACACCGCCCGGAACGTAATGGCCGCCTACAAACGCCTGAACGACAAGCTGCTCGCCGCCTTGGCCGAAGAACAAGAGCTTTTGTCACTCGTTTGACGCAGCGCTTTCTGGTGGGAAAGCCTTCGATACTGCTGCGTGAATGATCGCGAGGTAAGGGTCAAGATTGGTTTTACCAAATAGCCAATCCACATGCATAATCACGTACACCGATCCTTTCAGCGGGCTGGTGTTCGTTCTGTTTTAGCATAATTGAAATATTGGTAACCGCCCAGAACAGACAGTTCTGCCGATAATTTGTAGGTCCCCCAGGGATAAGTCGCTTCGGTTTTAACGAGCTGTTTTTGGGAAGTACCATTCGCTTTCTGAGACTTTTTCAAAAGCTCGGCCACTGCCCTGCCATCCATTGCGGCCGGTTTTGGCAGATTATAAATACTAAGAATAGTTGGAACAATATCGACGTTGGAAGTCGGCATATCGATAGATGTTCCATTCTTAAAATCTGGCCCCGCAGCGAGCAATGCAATATTGATTTCATACGGACTCGAACCGCCGTGCCCTGCTACTCCACCCGAAAAACCCGTCCCGGCATAACCCTTATCATTTTTGGCATCATTCCAATTCGGAGCTACCAGAATATCCCCCAAGCGGTTAGGGTGGTCATAATGGATCAGGTCAAAGGAAAGCGTTCCTTTTACCCTGCCGCGCGCATCTCCCCTCTTTGCCGCCTTTGTAAAAACCGCCCCTGCCCACTCCTGCTTATGCAATGCAACCACAATAGATTGAATGGTTTTTACATCATGGTTTTTGACATAAATCGCTCCCTCGGCAACGACGACATCATCCGATTCCTTGTCCTTCTTGAAACCTTCCTTAATCAGAAAATCCGCCAGTCCCGGCTTTTCCGTGTGCGTCACAAAGCCGTGATCTGTGGAAATGATTACATTATATTGCTCCTCGGCACCCTTCGCCTGCAATGCCGCCATGATCCTGCCAAACTGTGCGTCGACGTATTTGATCGCTGCCACAGCCTGCTCCGATCCGATCCCGTGCTCGTGCGCCGCACCGTCGGGGTCCGAAAACCAGACGGCGCTCACCAGCGGGCCATTTTTGATTAAACCGTATTTTAATAATGCATCGGTGATCCACTTGTGCCTGCCCATTTCTTCCGGCTCCACTTCGGAAACCACGCCTATTTCGCCGAGCACTTTCGCTTTAAGTGATTCGGGCAAAATAAGGTCTGGATTTACAACTGCTCCGTTCACCGTGTGGTTTTGCAAAAAAGCCTGCCCAGTCGTCCCCGAGCTGAAAACCATCATCTTCTGGTCGGCATCCGCCAATACTTCGCCGAGCGACCGGGCTGTCAGCAACGGACCGGAGGTAGCCGCCGGAACTTTGATCAGATCGTCGTAAGTAGTCCCGATAGGCTTCCTGGGATTGACTTCGGGAATGTAAATTGAATTACCCAGCAGACCGTGCGTTTGCGGATAGGAACCTGTCGCATAGGAAGCCGAATTTACCCGGGTAACCGTAGGAAAAACGCTGTGGTGATGCTTTCCACGGGCCGCTTTCTTACTAAATTCAAACAAATTGGGCATTTGCTCCGCTGTAATGTAATCCGGGCGCAAACCGTCAAAAAAGACGATCAGCGTTTTGACTGCGAAACGGCGATCGCCCTTGCTTGCACTCTGTGCATGAGCAGATTGCAGGCAAATCAGCAGAGAAAGGCAAAGCAGGCAGCTAAAAAGTAACTTCATTAATACAACAATTTTATCTGATTTCTGAAACGGTCACTATGTGCTTGCTCCGCTGAATTCCATAGAGCAACGTTTTCCCAGCCACCGAGCGGTCCATAGCGATGCCCTGTCCCTCGATCGGCGCCGGCAATGTGCCCGTATGGCTGAGTGTATAGCCCGATTTGGGCAGTTTCAAAACATACACCTCGCCGCGGTCGTGGCCGGTACAATAAAGCAGTCCGTCGGCGCCCCATGCGCCTCCCGAATTGCTTTTGGGCGTAAACAAATCGACCAGGTTCTTTGGAAAAACCCAGGCCTCTACCTGCCGCCATTCCATATCGTATTTCACCAGCGACGTCCACCGTACATCCCTGCCCTCGCTCGATTCCTTACCCGCATAATGCGCGAAACCGATGAACCAGTGGCCATCCTTTTGGTCCAGCCACGTAAGCGAGCCGTGCTGCGCGATCCCGAAACTGTGGGTATCGACGTGGTTCAACGTCTTAACGTCAAAAATCTCTACCGAACTCGTCATCGGGATTTCGGGATAATTGGAATTGGCGCAATACAGCTTCCCTTTAATTACGACCCCGCTATTCAAATGGACTATCCCTTCCTTCGTTCCGTCCCAGGTCGCGACGAGCTTGCCATCGTCCTTGGCATGCTTCGTGATCGTGCTGTTGTTGATCACATAAAAATGTTGCGCGTCCACAGCCACGGCCTGTTTGGCCTCCTTCACGTCAAACTCCTTCAGGGGCGTGAGCGTCTGCGACGATGCAGGTGAAAGTACCAGTAAAAGCAGTGAAAAAGTGCAGAAAGACAGGGATTTGAAAAGATGCATAGGGGTTACAAATGTTTTCCATCCTAAAAGTAGCGAAAGGGGGAGTTTTCTACTTTACGCGAATGTTACCAGCACAAAATCGTTCGAACGTAAACGTTCGGACGCTCTATTCACCGAATCATGGCCTGAAACGCCGCAATCCTAGTAATGCAAATACAACACATCGATTTGTATTTGTTATGCATCCTCAAACCCGCTTCAAAGCATCGCTTACCGGCCGACTAGTGCCATTGTTTACAATCCTGCTCTTCTCGGCAACCTATTTCCCATGCGCCGCGCAGGTGATCGGCCTGAAAAACGCAGCCTGGATCATCTCTCCGAGTGTCCCTTCGCCTATGAAAGAAACAGCTCCGGCTGTACTGACGGAGGAAATCGCGAAACGGACAGGAATAACGCTCAAAAATGCTTCGGCTTGGCCGAAAGGCAACACGCCTGTCATCGCATTGGCATTATCATCCGATAAAACGCTGCTCTCCCGCGCATTGCCTGCATCGGCGGGGACAAACGGCCCCGAGTTCAAAGCGGAGGGTTACCGGATCGTGACGGAAACTGCCGCCGGAAATACGACCGTCTGGGTCATCGGTGCCGACACACGCGGTGTCCTGTTCGGAACGGGTTGGTTATTAAGGCATTTAAAAATGAGCAAGGCATTTATGGGCAAGCCGCTTTTGGAACTGCCGGGACCGGTGAACGTGGCTTCTTCCCCTGCCTACCCGATCCGCGGGCATCAGTTGGGCTATCGCTCCACCGCAAACACCTACGACGCCTGGACGGTCGGCCAATTTGATCAGTACATCCGCGAACTGGCCGTTTTTGGAAGTAATGCCGTGGAAGGTATTCCTTTTCACGAAGACGACAATCCCAGCCCCCATTTCAAAATTCCGGCAAGGGAAATGCGGATTAAAATGAGCGAGATTTGCCAGAAATACGATATGGATTACTGGGTATGGACACCGGCGACTTTTGAGCTGACGGACAAGGGCAAACGACAAGCTGAACTGGATTTACACGAGCAGTTTTACAAAGAATGCCCCCGCATCGACCACATATTCTTTCCCGGCGGCGACCCGGGCGACAATCATCCCACTGAAGTGCTGCCTTTCCTGAAAGAATTGCAGGCAAAACTGGTTAAGTACCACCCGAACGCGAAAATGTGGATTTCCCTGCAAGGTTTTAACACCGAACAGATCGATTATTTTTACAAATTCCTCGAATCCGAAAAACCCGCCTGGTTGCAAGGCGTGGTGTCCGGGCCGGGGAGTCCGCCGATGGCCGAAACGCGCTACCGGCTTCCGAAACAATACCAGCACCGCCAGTACCCCGACATTACCCATTCCGTACGCTGCGAATTCCCGGTTGAGAAGTTCGATCAGGCATTTGCATTGACGCTTGGCAGGGAGTCGGTGAACCCACGGCCGTTTGCATTTGCCAAAATCCACGCGAAATATGCGCCTTTTACGGATGGGTTTGTTTCTTACTCCGATGGCAGCCACGACGATGTGAACAAGGTACTGTGGAGTATGCGCGCCTGGGATCCGCAAATGGATGTGCACGGCATTATGGAAGAATACACCGCTTTTTTCTTCAATCATACCGTCGCCTCGGCAGCTGCAAGTGCGATCGAGGGACTGGAACAGAATTGGAAAGGGCCATTAGCAGAAAACGGTGGAGTGGAGATGACCTACATCAACTGGCGGATTCTTGAAAAGACGGAAGAAACGCTCGTAAATAACTGGCGTTGGCAAATGCTTTTGTTGAGGGCATACTATGACCAATACACGCGCCTGCGCCTGATTCGCGAACAAGAACTTGAAAAGCAGGCCAATGCGGTCCTGTCGTCGGCGAGCCTGAATACCATTACAAAGTCCATGGATGCGGCGTTGGCGATCGTCAACAAGGCCGATGAGGAACCCATCAGTCGCGATATTTACAAGCATATCGTCGATTTAAGCGATGCGCTGTACGCTTCAATTGGCCTGCAAACAAGCACGGAAAAGCACAAGCCGCGCAATCCGGAACGCGGCGTCGTAATGGATTTTGTTAACTATCCCCTTAATAACCGCTGGTGGCTGGCCGATGAATTTGAAAAGATTAAAAAAATGACGGATCCCGAACAGCAGCTCGCCAGATTGAAAACCATTGCATTCTGGGAAAATCCAGGGCAGGGAAGCTATTATGATGGCATTTCAAGTGTAGCCAAAGGACCTCGCGTAAAAACGATCTCCGAAGATGCCACCGACGTGGCGTGGTGGGACAGCGGAAAAAGCCGCAAACGTCTTTCGTCGCAGCTATTCCAGCGGGAGCCTGCACTGGATTACGACAACCTCGACCCACGTGCGCGCTACACCATACGCGTAGTGGGCGAAGGCGACGCACTCCTGCGCGTAGACGGGCGAAGGCTCTCGCCGGTCATTTACAACAAGGAACCTGAAACGTTCAAAGAATGGATTGTGCCGCTAAGCCTTACACAGGATGGCAAAATTTCAGTCACATTCGATGGCCCCGAGGAATCGCAGCTCAACTGGCGTAAGCAGTCGAAGATTTCGGATATATGGCTATTGAAACAGCCATAATGCCGAAATGACGATGCTCCTGGGGAACGCCCTAATTGCAGAAGTCATCCATTGGTTTGCGATCCCGGCTCCGCAGGAAATCCCTGCGGAGCCGGGATCGCTTGGTTAAAACCCAAATGATTGAGCAGGGCGAGCTCAGGGTCCTGGATTGAAATCGTTTTCGAAATACATCCAGTCAATATGGAACATCGGTCCTTTGAGCTTCTCATTTCTGAAAACCAAATACAGATTGTGGACGCCTGTACCGCCATTTACCGGCAACAGCACTTCTATCCAACCAGTTTTGAGATCGTCCAGATGTCCACCCGGCACGTCGATTTTGCTCAGCAGCTGACCTTCCCGACCATCCTGCCGGAGCTCGATAGTCCCGCCGGCGCCGTGTTCCTGAATGCGCAAACGAATATTCTTAATGTGTGAAAGGTCTATCTGATCGAACCTCGTGTATTTTCCAGTGGTAATATTTGCGATGTAAGAAACATACCCCGTGTTTTGCGTAGCGATAACTACTCCTACATTACCCTCCTGATAATCCTCCATCTGGATTAGTGGATTGCGCAGGACAATATGGCTGGCCGTTTTCTGGGGCTCGATGCCGTTTGCACCGTTGTCGGTGTAGGAGGCCTGCAGAACATAAGCGCCGTCGTTGCCTTTGCCGATATGTTCCGTCAGTTTCATCCGGGCAGAAAGCGGCGTTTGCCCGGCTTTCCGGCTCAGTGAAAGAATGTACCCCGCCAATTCCTTCGCATCCTTTTCGGGCAGGTCTGCGTGTGGAGGCATTGGGTAAGAACCCCAGTTACCGCTTCCGCCGGTAACGATCTTCCGGGCAAGCATATCCCCTGCGCCTGCATTACCCGCGTATTTTTTTGAAATATCCTTCAACGCCGGGCCTATCGACTTGGTTTCCATGGTGTGGCAGGCCTTGCAGTCCAGCGATGCATACAATTTAGCAGTCGCCGCATATGTGATACTCTCTCCTTCCGAGCCCGACAAAGCCCCGGCCAGGTCCTTCCCAAATGCCAGGTAGTTGAACCCCGCATGAATCTTTTCCCGGGGAATTTGCCTGTCTTCTTTGTCCGTAACCTGAATATTGTAGTCAAAAGATGCATTATCCCAATAGAAACTGCGGTTTGCTTTGGTCGTGATCCTGACATCCGGTGGGGTGTTCCCGATCTTGAATTCGGTTGTAGCCGTCCCCTTTCCGCCATTCTGGTCTGTAACAGTCAATACCACATTATAAACGCCTGGTTTGGTAAAAGTATGCTTGATTTCCTCGCCCGGTATCTTTTTCGTCCCGATCTTCCATTCATAACTGAGCTTATCGCCGGCATCGTAGTCCTTCGAACCCTTAGCCGAAAGCACGGCGGTAAATGGCGCGGCAGCAATGGTCTTGCCCGTAGAAACGGCGGCTACCGGATTGCGGTTACCCTCGGCATACTCGATGCGGATAATGCCCGAATCGGTATTGCGGGCAAACCAGTTGGTACCGTAGGCGAGCAGGTAAACGGCTCCGTCGGGAGCGATCTGCATGTCCATCGGTGCAACGACTTTCAGCTGCGGCAGGAACGGCTCCATACTCACGTAATTGCCATTGGCATCCATCGTCACAGCCATGATCCACTTCCTGATCCATTCAAAAATAAACAGCTTGCCATTGTAATACGCGGGAAGCTTGTAGGGTGCATTGGGATACAAATCGCTGTAATATACCGGTCCGGCCATTGCACTCGCGCCGCCCTTGCCTACCAAAGGGTATTTCCGGGAAGGCCACTTCCCGTACCAGATGAAAGCAGGCTGCGCGGCAGGCAACTCGCGAATACCCGTATTGTTCGGTGAGTCGTTGACCGGCTTTTGTGGGTCTTTACCCGGCCCCTCTTTTTTTGTAGCGAAATCATAATCAGGGAATACCTCGTTATCCCCCAGAAAATAGGGATACCCGAAGAAACCCGGCTTACGGGCCTGATTGATCTCGTCATAACTCATTTTGCCTTCACTTCCGGGCACCTCGGTGTCCGGGCCCACATCCCCCCAGTACACATATTTCGTCTTCGGATCGACGGAGATGCGAAACGGGTTTCGCACACCCATGGCATAGATTTCCGGCTTTCCCTGTGAGCCGTCTTTCGGGAAAAGATTACCGTCGGGGATGGTGTACGTGCCGTCCGCTTCCGGCTTAATGCGCAGGATTTTACCCCGGTAATCATTGCTGTTGGCAGTGGCAGCCTGGTCATCCGAGAGCGCGCGGCCGGGACGTTCGTCAATCGGCGTGTGCCCCTCGATTTCCTCGGCATTGGTATTATCACCGATTGAGAGATGTAGTAATCCGCCCGAAAACGTGAGGTAACCCGCCGAATGGCAGCAATATTTACGCTGGGTAGGAACTTCCAAAAGTACTTTTTTCGAGTCCTGAATCAACTTTTGCCCTTTTAGTTCAAAACGGGCCAACTGACTGACGCTCTTCTCGCCGCCTACGCCATAATAGAAGTAAATCCAATTATTATTCTTGAAGTCCGGATCGGCCGCCACGCCGAGCAGCCCATCCTCAATCCCGCTGAATACATTGAACTGCGCGATGGTAGACAGCTCTTTGGTCGTATTGTTGAAATAGCGTACCGCACCTTTCCGCTCGGCGATCACCATATCGTAATTCGGAAGGATCGCCATTTCCATCGGCTCGTCGAGGCCGGAAACGAGCTTGGTGTAAGTAAATCGACTTGAATCGGGGCCGTCGGAAATGCTCGCCATATGCATTGGCACCGGATGCTCGACCTGTCTGAACAAGGGCTTGTCGTGACGTGTAACCGATGCCAGGCAAAGGCCACCGCCCATCAGTAAGCCGATTATAGATTTCAATTTTTTCACAGAAAAAGGGGAATAGGGATTAATGCTTTATTAAAAGGCCGTGAGGTGACTTTTTTAATATTACGCCTTTGAAGAGAATTCATGCAGCCGGTCTGATTATCGAGTGGTCGAATATCTGCCGTTAATTCGGAACGGGCAATTCGTGGCGGAAAAAGTGTTCCCATCCAGGCTCAATGGCTACCGTCAACCTGATTTCGGCAAAATCGGAAACATGATCGCATTCTTTCAGGTATTAAAGAAGATTTCACTGTTCAAGACCAAGTTAAACAAACTTCTCTTTTACGCCGACTTCAATGCATACCGACTGACAGGATATTCCATCACGGGACTGGAATACAGGGCAATACAGTTTGGCCCGGTTCCCTCGCAGTTTCAGAAAATTTATGTAGATCTTTCGGAACAAGGGCATATCAGCATTGAGGAACAATATTTCGGCAATGGCGCTTATGGTGACGAAATCAAGGCAAATATTCCGTTTGATGAAACGCTGTTTTCGCAGCATGAACTGGTAGTCTTGCAATTTGTGGCTAAGCAATATGGTAAACTCTCAACCGATGAGCTTGTGAAACTCAGCCACGAGGAAGCCGGCTGGCATGACAACGCGGAACAAAATGCATTCATCAACTACCGGTATGCATTCCACCTCAATCAAGGGATTGGCTACAATTCCTGACCAAAGTCAGTTTTTCCCACGTCTTTTCGTCATCCGTTACGCTGGTCGTATGCTCCAATTTTGGGTAAGGTTTCACCCAAACCATGACCATGAGCATATTGACGGCCCCGGAGGCCATTTCCGATACAAAACAGGTTTGCTATCACTGCGGCGAGGAGTGCCGCGATGAAGTGCTGCATACCGACGAACACGATTTCTGCTGCGACGGCTGCGTGACGGTTTACAGCCTGCTAAAAGAGCGCGACCTTTGCCAGTATTACGCGATCGACGGTGCGCAGGGCATTTCGCCGGACCCTACGTTTTACAAAGGCAAATACGACCACCTCGATCGGCCTGAAGTATATGAAAAAATGATCGAGTTTACGGACGGGCGCTTGACCACCGTTTACTGGTACCTGCCGAAAATGCATTGCAGCTCGTGTATCTGGCTGCTCGAACACCTTTATCGCCTCAATCCGGCGGTACGGAGCTCGGTGGTGAATTTTCCTGAAAAAAAAGCCAGGATTACGTTTGATACCGGGGCGTTGCGACTGAGCGAATTGGCTGCGCTGCTCACGCGCATCGGGTACGAGCCCTATTTGAGCATGGACGATTTGTCGGGTAAAAAAGCCGGCAAATGGAACCGGACGCGGCTTTACAAAATCGGCATCGCGGGTTTTGCTTTCGGCAATATCATGATGCTGAGCTTTCCCGAGTACTTTCATTTGGGACAAAACGCGTCGGATCAAAATCTTCGGACGCTTTTCGGTATCCTGAACCTCGCATTGAGCTTGCCGGTGTTGTTTTACTGTGCGGCAGATTTCTACAAATCGGCTTGGGCGGCGCTGAAAGGGCGTTACCTGAACATCGATGCGCCCATTGCGCTTGCATTGAGCTGCGTTTTTCTGATCAGCATTTACCAGCTCGCAACACAAACCGGCCCGGGTTACCTCGATTCCTTTGCCGGAGCCGTCTTTTTCATGCTTGTGGGCCGCTATTTTCAAGACAAAACCTACGCCGGCGTTTCGTTTGACCGCGATTACAAATCCTACTTCCCGATCGCCATTTCGGTGATCGAGCATGGTAAGGAAACACGCAAACCCATTACCGGCCTCCAAAAAGGCGACCATATGCTCGTCCGTAACGAGGAGCTCATTCCCGCCGACGCCGTACTGCAAAGCGCGGTTGCGCTGATCGATTACAGCTTCGTGTCGGGAGAGTCGCAGCCGGTTGAGAGGCAAAAAGGGGATACCATTTATGCGGGCGGTAAGCAGAAAGGAGCGGCTATCGAACTGGAAGTGCTTCGGGAAGTATCGCAAAGCTACCTCACCCAACTCTGGAATAATGAAGCATTCACCCATGAGAAGGACGACGCCGGCAAATCACTGGCGGCACGCATTAACCGCTATTTCTCACTGACAGTGTTCGGCATTGCCGCCGTTACTTTTGCGATATGGTTTTTTGTATATAAAAATCCTGAAACCGCCTTCCTCGCATTCACTACCACGCTGCTGGTGGCCTGCCCTTGCGCATTACTGCTTTCGTCTACCTTCACGAACGGCAACTTGCTAAGCGTTTTCAGCCGGAACCGTTTTTACCCTAAAAACGCGCACAGCATCGAACGGCTGGCACATATCGACGTAGTCGTTTTTGATAAAACAGGTACCATTACTTTGCCCGATGACGCGAAAATCGACTTTATAGGTGAACCATCGACGCGTGACGAAATCGTTATGATCAAAACGCTGGTGGAGCAGTCGTCGCACCCGCTCAGCCGGCAGATCACGAAGCATTTGTCCGATGCGCCTATTAGCCGGCGTGTGCTGACCGGCTTTTCTGAAACAAGTGGCAAAGGTATGTCCGCGCAATGGGGTGCAAGAGTGGTAAAGATGGGCTCTGCAAGCTGGACCGGTGCCGCGGGTAGTGACGACGACGATCGGCAGTCGAGCCGGGTGTATGTGGCTATCGACGACGCTGTGAAGGGCTATTTCACGATCCGCAGCAAATACCGGCCGGAACTCGCGGAAACTTTGACTGCATTACGTCGGGCTGGTATCGGCACCTGCCTCCTCTCCGGCGACCGCCCTACCGACCGCGACTTGCTTACTCCGCTTTTCGGAGAGAATGCATTGCTTCTTTTTAACCAAAAACCCGAGGAAAAACTGGATTTTGTGCGAGAACTGCAACGCAAAGGCCGCCATGTACTGATGGTCGGTGACGGACTGAATGACGCCGGTGCTTTACGTCAAAGCGATGTCGGACTGGCCGTTTCGGATGATATCAACAACTTTTCGCCGTCGTGCGACGCCATTGTGGAAGGAAACCGGCTCAACCTGCTACCCGGCTACATTTCCCTCGCGCGGAGCGGACAGCGTATTATCCGGCAGAGTTTCGCTATTTCATTGATCTACAATATCCTGGGACTGTCGTTCGCAGTTACGGGCCACCTGTCGCCGGTGATCGCGGCAATCCTCATGCCCGTCAGTTCTATTACCATCGTGGCATTCACGACCCTTGCCAGCAATGCCGCTGCCCAACGATCTCTTAAAAAACTGACCAATGTCATAAACTGACCATAGCACTCATCATCCTTTACCTGCCATGCCGCAGGTAGTTTTGACCTATCAAAAACACTAATCTGATCCTCATCATGAGCGCATTGTACCTGCTGATCATTGCCAGTCTGCTGGTGGCACTGGGATTCCTGGGCGCATTCATCTGGTCGGTCCGCAAGGGTCACTACGACGACGATTACACGCCCTCCGTACGGATCCTGCTGGACGATTCCGAAAAGCCATAACCGCCAGAAAATGAACTGATTTTCACCACTTATCCTCACTAAGTTATGTCAAACGTTCCCCATCCTACGCTCGCATCCGTTGAGTTGGATGAATTTCAATACGACAACCGCATTGTCCGGGACTTCGCCATCGCGACCATCCTCTTTGGGCTCATCGGCATGCTCGTTGGCTTGCTGGCGGCCATGCAGCTGGTTTTCCCGAACCTGAATTTCGACCTGCCGTTCCTGACATTCAGCCGCATCCGGCCCTTGCATACCAATGCGGTGATTTTCGCATTTGTGGGTAATGGCTTTTTTACGGGGCTTTATTACTCGGTTCCGCGCGTGTTGCGGACGCCCATTTGGAGCCCTGTCCTTAGCCGGTTTCATTTCTGGGCGTGGCAGGCTATCATCCTCGGCGCGGCGATATCCCTGCCCATGGGCTTTACCACTTCCAAAGAATATGCCGAGCTGGAATGGCCTTTCGACATCGCTATCGCGGTGGTGTGGGTTTCTGCATTGGTCAATATCATCATGACTACCATCAATCGCCGCGTGGAGCACATTTATGCCGCAGTTTGGTTCTACATCGCCTCTTTTGTGACCGTTGCTATGCTGCACGTGGTGAACAGCATCGAGCTGCCGATCTCCTTCATGAAAAGCTACTCTGTGTACGCAGGCGTGCAGGACGCACTCGTGCAATGGTGGTACGGGCATAATGCGGTCGCTTTTTTCCTGACAACACCTTACCTGGGTTTGATGTATTACTTTCTGCCCAAAGCAGCCAACCGGCCCATTTATTCTTACCGGCTTTCGATCGTACACTTCTGGGCGCTGATCTTCCTGTATATCTGGGCGGGCCCCCACCATTTGCTCTACACCGCATTGCCCGAATGGGCGCAGACGCTCGGTACCGTATTCTCCGTCATGCTGATTGCACCGTCGTGGGGCGGTATGATGAACGGCCTGATGACGCTGCGCGGTGCATGGGACAAGGTTCGCGAAGATGTGGTGTTGAAATTCATGGTGGTTGCGATTACCGCTTATGGTATGGCCACTTTCGAAGGGCCGATGCTTTCTTTGAAAAATGTAAATGCCATCGCCCACTACACCGACTGGATCGTAGCGCACGTACACGTAGGAGCGCTTGGCTGGAACGGTTTCCTTACATTTGGTATTCTCTACTGGCTGTTCCCACGCCTTTATAACCGCCCGTTGTACTCCACCAAAGCGGCCAACTTCCACTTCTGGATCGGTACGCTGGGTATTATTTTCTATACCATTCCCATGTACTGGGCGGGCTGGGTACAGAGCTCGATGTGGAAAGAGTTTACACAGGAAGGTCTTTTAAAATACCCCAACTTCCTTGAAACCGTAACGGCCCTCAAACCACTGTATTTCCTCCGCGGTGTAGGGGGCTCGTTGTACCTGGTAGGATTTGTGGTGATGATCTATAACCTCTGGATGACGGCCATTAAAGGCAAGTTCGTGGCTACCGAAACCGCCAAAGCCATGCCGTTGAATGCCATCTGGCATCCCGAGAAAAGCGAGTACTGGCACCGCAGGCTCATGGAGCGCAAGCCTTTGGCATTAACCATATTCTCTCTGATAGCCGTGGCAATCGGCGGGATGATCGAAATGATCCCGACGTTCCTGGTCGAATCCAATGTGCCCACCATTGCGAGCGTGAAGCCATACACGCCGCTGGAATTGCAGGGCCGCGATATTTACGTCCGCGAGGGCTGCTACGTGTGCCATACGCAGATGATCCGTCCGTTCAGGTCCGAAATCGAGCGGTTCGGGGAGTATTCTAAGTCGGGGGAATTTGTATATGACCACCCACACCAATGGGGCTCCAAACGCACCGGGCCGGATTTGCACCGGATAGGCGGAAAATACCCCGACTCCTGGCACTACAACCACATGGAAGATCCCATCTCGATGTCGCCCGGCTCCATTATGCCACGTTATGGCTGGCTGCTGGAAGGCGACCTGGATACGACCACAACCAAAGCCAAGATTGAAGCCATGCAGACGCTGGGCGTGCCTTACGAAAAGGGTTACGAATACCAGGCCAATGCCGATCTCGTGAAGCAGGAAAAGGCAATCCAGGAGCGCCTGAAACAAAGCGGCATCAAAACGGCGGCGAATAAAGAGATTATCGCGCTGATTGCCTACATGCAGCGACTTGGTACTGATATCAAAAATTGACTTCTATGAAATTCCGTAACTACCTCGAAACCATAGCGGGAGTGGGCATTTACCCGCTCATTTCCCTCCTGATATTCTTTGCTTTCTTCATCGGCCTGCTCTTTTATGTGTGGGGGTTGGATAAAAGAAAGCTCGACAAAATGCGCAGCATTCCGTTGAATGACGGCGTGGCGAAAAAGACGGTACTATCGCTTCTCTTGCTCGGATGCATTGCATTACCTGCCGCGGCACAGGAAACTACCGAAAAAGTCCGGGCTATTACCGAACTGGACCTTATCCTCTACGTACTACTCGGCGCACTGGTGTTCATCATTATCCAGCTCGCGATCCTGCTCGGTTCGGCGATGAATTTGCTCAACAAAACCGCGCACACTTCCCATAAAGAGCCTACCCACGTTTTCAGCGCGCATTGGTGGAAGAAGTTCAGGGGTATTAGTGTGGCTTTGAAGGATGAGAAAGATATCCTGATCGACGGGCACGACTACGACGGTATCCAGGAGCTCGACAACCGGATGCCCCCCTGGCTGCAATTCCTTTTCTACACCACCGTTTTCATCGCTGTGGTTTACTCGGCCTATTATTTCAGCGGCCTGGGCGATCTGCAAATAGCGGAGCTCGATAAGGAAATAGCCACTGCTGAAGCAGAGAAAAAGGCTTATATGGAGAAAGTAGGTGCGAGCATGGACGAAAACTCCGTGACACTCCTCACAGACAAGGCCGCAGTGGAGGCCGGGATGAAAATCTTTCAGGAAAAATGTACCGCCTGCCACGGAACCGAAGGCGGCGGCTCGGTAGGCCCCAACCTCACCGACACATACTGGCTGCATGGCGGGGGCATTCACAATGTGTTTAAAGTCATTAAATACGGTGTGCCGGAGAAAGGTATGATCTCCTGGGAGAAACAACTCTCCCCTACCGACATCCAGAAAGTCGCGAGCTTCGTGCTTTCACTCAAAGGCACCAAACCGGCGAATGCCAAAGAACCGCAAGGGGAGCTTGTTAGTGAAGAGGCGGTAGCAGAGAAATAGTTGAATCATGAAAACGAGTAACGAAACACGGCCCCTCTACCCTCAGCGCCCAACCGGCAAATGGCATAACCGTCGTGTGGTGTTCAGCATAGCCATCATTGCTTTGCTGTTTGTTACGCCGTTCATCCGGCTCGATGGGCAGCCGCTGGTCTTGCTCAATGTGATTGAAAGGAAGATCATTCTTTTCGGCATTTTCATCGGACCGCAGGATTACTGGCTTTTCGGGCTTACCACACTTTCGTTCTTTGTGTTTATCGTGTTGTTCACGACGGTTTTCGGCCGGTTATGGTGTGGCTGGGCATGCCCGCAGACAGTTTTCATGGAAATGGTGTTCCGTAAAATCGAATATGCAATCGAAGGCGACGCCGGCAAACAAAAATTGCTCGACAAAGCGCCCTGGACATCGGACAAAATCCTGAAAAAGGGTTTGAAATACATCATTTTCCTGATAGTATCCTTTGTCATCGCCAACTTGCTTCTGGCCTACGTACTGGGTACCGACGAGCTTTACAAAATTATTTCCGAGCCTGTTGAAGACCATATCGGCCTGTTTTCCGGCATTGTTATATTCACGGCCATATTCTACTGGAACTTTGCATGGCTGCGCGAACAAGCCTGCACAGTGGTATGCCCGTACGGTCGCCTGCAAAGCGTGCTGCTCGACGGCAACTCAATCAACGTCGCCTACGACCATGTACGCGGAGAGCCACGGGGTAAGCTGCACAAAGGGACCGACCGTACCGAAGGCGACTGCGTCAGCTGCTTTCAATGCGTGGCCGTGTGCCCGACCGGCATTGATATCCGCAATGGCACCCAAATGGAATGCGTGAACTGCACCGCTTGCATGGATGCCTGCGACTCGATCATGGACAAAGTCGGGTTTGAGAGGGGCCTCATCCGCTATACTTCCGAGAATGCGATCGTGCGGAAAACCTCCAAGGTCCTGACGTCCCGCACCTGGGGTTATGCGGCGGTATTGGTACTGCTGTGGTCGGCGTTGGGTTTCGTTGTGGCTACCCGCACCGACACCCAAACGACCCTTTTCCGTGCTCCCGGCAGCCGCTATATCGAGAACAGCGACGGCACGATCAGCAACCTGTACACTTTCAAGATATTCAATAAGACTAACCGCATCATTAAACCCTCCTTACACCTCGACACCCCGCACGGAAAGCTTCTCTTCGCCGGATCACCCGATTTGACGCTCGAAGCCGCGGGGATGTCCGAGGGGACGGTGTTCGTAATCATTCCAAAATCGGAGTTGAAGGGCCGCAAAATGGTACTAAAACTTTCTGTTTCGCAGGGAAACCGGCAGCTGGAAAATTTTGAAACCACCTTCATCGCACCTGAAGAATAATGTATTAACCTATTTTCAAATACTATGAAAATCAATTGGAAAGCATTTATTGCCGCTGTTTACGTCAGTTTTATATCGATGATACTACTGCTCGTGGGAATGAGCGCCGGGCAGAAGATCGATCTGGTGACCGACCATTATTACGAGGAAGAACTGAAATTTCAGGGCAAGATCGACAAGACCCAACGCGCTACCGCATTGGAAGTGCCGCTGTCGTGGAAGATTACTGAAAGCGGTCTGCAAATCCAATACCCCGCAACTTTCGCAGATTCGGCCATTTCAGGCCATATCCGCATGTACTGCCCGTCCGATAACCGTAATGACCGCCAGTTTGCGATCGAAGTAAAAGATAGCCGGCAGACCGTCGCATTGTCGCAAATCCCGGCGGGGCGCTACAAAATTCAGGTCGACTGGACGGGCGGAAACGAAACGTACTGGAACGAAGGCGTGGTCGTGATCGGCAACCAAAACCTTTGACCGATGATCACCGTCCTGCCCTACCTCGCCATTTCAATGGGGCTCATCAGCAGCTTCCATTGCGTGGGCATGTGCGGGCCTATCGCGCTCGCATTACCCGTGCATAAGGGCACGCGCACGCAGCAGATCGCGGGCGTACTTGCCTATAATGCGGGGCGTACACTTACATACGCGACGTTCGGAATAGTTATAGGGACGCTGGGCGCCTCGCTGGCATGGCTTGGTGTGTTGCGCTATGCTTCCATGGGGATAGGCGTGGCAATGCTGCTTTATGTGCTCTGGCCGTCGGGATTGGAGGGCACGCTGCATATGCCTTTGTTCTGGCAAAAAATAGTAGGCCTGCTACGGCAAAAAATGGGTTTACGCCTTAAAAGAACAGATTTGTTCGGCATGCTGACGCTCGGGACGCTCAATGGGGCAGTCCCATGCGGAATGGTATATATGGCCCTGATGAGTTCCGTCGCCACGGGCAGCGCTTGGAGTGGAGGGGCGTTTATGGCGCTTTTCGGGCTTGGTACTATACCGGCCATGCTCGCATTGGGTATTGCCAGGCAACAATTCACCCCGGCATTGCGCACGCGCATTCGCAAACTTACGCCGGTTCTCGTTGCCATAGCGGGCATCTGGCTCGTTGCGCGTGGCATAGCCACTTCCTATCCAAATCCCACCAAATCATCCTCCGGCATTACCATCTGCCGTTAGCAGGCTTGAAAGTCTGTTTTTCACATGACATAAATCATGTTTTTCCCCTCGGCAGGTGGGTAGTTTTGATTAATCATCCAGATTAAAACTTCAACCAATGGACAAGGACCTGCTATTCAAATATAATATTCCGGGGCCACGCTATACCAGCTACCCGACCGTTCCGTACTGGCAGAAAACACCTCCCTCCATCGATAAATGGAAAGAGCTCGTGCAGGATGCATTCACGGTTTCGAACCAGACGGAAGGAATCAGTTTGTACGTCCATCTTCCGTTTTGCGAGAGCCTTTGTACCTATTGCGGCTGCAACACCCGTATCACAATCAACCATGCGGTAGAAAACAAATATATCCAGGCCGTCTTGAAGGAATGGAAAATGTATTGTGCGTTGCTTGGGGAAGAAAAACCGCTGATTCGGGAACTGCATTTGGGCGGTGGTACACCCACTTTTTTCAGTCCGGGGAATCTGGTAAAGCTGGTGAAAGTCTTACTTGAAAATGCCCAGGTGCATACCGACGCCCGTTTTGGCTTCGAGGCACATCCGGGCAATACCACCGACGAGCATTTGGAGGCATTGTATTCCGTTGGTTTCCGCAGGATCAGTATTGGCGTGCAGGATTTCAACCCGGTAGTGCTCGCGATGATCAACCGGCACCAGACTTTTGAACAGGTAAAACACCTGACATTAAAAGCCCGCGAAATAGGCTACACGTCCGTCAACTACGACATCGTATATGGCCTGCCGCAACAGAAGAATTGCTCGATGATGCAGACGATGTTGCGCGTAATTCAGCTCAAACCCGATCGCATTGCATTTTACAGCTACGCCCATGTTCCGTGGATTAAGCCCGGCCAGCGCAGCTATACCGAAAAAGACCTGCCCGATGCCGACCATAAAATCGCCATTTACGAAACCGGCCGCAATGCATTGGAACTGGCCGGCTATGAGGACATTGGCATGGACCATTTCGCCCTCCGGTCCGACGAACTGTACAAAGCCGCTACCCAGAAACGTCTTCACCGGAATTTCATGGGTTACACCGACACCCGCACGCAACTGCTGATCGGCCTCGGCGCATCGTCCATTTCCGACTCGTGGTGGGGTTACGCCCAGAATGAGAAAAAGGTGGAAGATTATTACAAAAAACTCGCTGCCGACGAGCTCCCCGTGTTTCGTGGCCACGAGCTGAGCCGCGAAGACCTCATCATGAGAAAGCATATACTCCGGCTGATGACCTCCTTCGAAACCTCCTGGGCCAGCAGTTCGGAAGTTTGTGCGGAGCTGTATCAGGCACTTGAGAGACTCTCCGAAATGGAGGTCGACGAGTTGGTAGAGCTAGAACCTTTCCGACTGAGGATTACGGAAAAAGGCAAGGCATTTGTGCGCAACGTCTGCATGGCATTCGATGCGCGCCTCTGGGCCGACCTGCCACAGACTACGCTTTTCAGCCAAACAGTTTAATGATAAATTCTTGCGGTCTTCACCTGTGTCCTGTACTTTGGTATGTTTGATACGGATATTTTAATTCATACGCAGGTGATGACACGGCATATTGAAATGCTGGATGCCCTGTTCAAGCACGCGACCGAGGGGATCGTGGTGGTGGACAAACAGGCAAACATTGTAATGCTCAACCCCAAGGCAAAGGAACTTTTTGGCTACACCGATCGCGAGCTGATCGGCAGGAAAGTGGAAACACTGATTCCCCAGCGGTTCAACAAAAACCATGTGGGCTACCGCGACGAGTACCTCGAAGCCCCGCGTGCCCGTGGGATGGGCCATATGATGGACCTGTTTGCCCGGCGCAAGGATGGCAGCGAGTTTCCCGTGGAAGTGAGCCTGAGCCCTTTCAAAACGAGCGACGGCGAGTTTGTCGTGAGTTTTGTCATTGACATTACCGAGCGAAAAAAGCAGGAAAGCCGCATTATCGAGGCCAATCTTGAAATACAAAAATTAAATGCGGAGCTTGAAGAGCGTGTGCAACAGCGAACCGAAGAACTGGCCGCGGCAATCAAGCGCATCGAACAGTCGCAGGAGGAGGTCGTGCGGGCATTAACGAAAGAGCGCGAACTGAACAATATGAAAAGCCAGTTCGTAACCATCGCCTCCCACGAGTTCCGGACGCCGCTCGCTACCATTCTGTCGTCGGCTTCGCTCATAGGCCGGTATTCGCACACGGAGGACGAAGAAAAGCGCCAAAAACACGTCCAGCGCATTAAATCGACGGTTAGCAATCTTACCGAGATCCTGAATGACTTCCTTTCCATCGGGAAGCTGGAAGAAGGCCGCATTCACTGCATACCGGTCCTTACCAATCTTAACGAGTTTTGTAAAAACCTGATTGAAGAGATCCGGGGACTTTGCAAGGAAGGTCAGGAGATGTTTGTAAGCTACGACGGCGAAGCCAATGCCTGGCTCGACAAGCAACTGCTGCGCAACGTGCTTTTCAACTTGCTTTCGAATGCGATCAAGTACTCGGAACCGGGAAAGACGATTTCTCTGAGAGTCAAAAATTGGAGCGGGCTGATCCGCATCGAAGTACAAGACCAGGGTATCGGTATTCCCGAGCAAGACCAGGGGCATATTTTCGACCGGTTTTTCCGTGCCAACAATGCAGGTAACGCGCAAGGTACCGGACTGGGCCTGAATATTGTACAAAACTATATAGAACTCATGGGCGGTACCGTGCGCTTCCACAGCGAAGTCGGGCTGGGCAGCACATTTTTCGTGGAATTGCCCAACCGGGAACCGGCATCCGTTAAACTCTAACCCTGACAACAAACGTACCAGACTTGGAAGCGAGAAAAATACTTTTGATAGAAGATAACCCCGAAATGCGGGAAAATACGGCTGAGATCCTTGAACTCGCCAGCTACGAGGTCATCACCGCCCGAAACGGCAAGGAAGGTGTGCAGCAAGCCGCCCACCACCACCCCGACCTGATCATTTGCGATATTATGATGCCCGAACTCGACGGCTACGGTGTGCTGCATATGCTCGGCAAGGACGAGCGCACGGCCTCTATTCCATTCATTTTCCTCACAGCCAAAGCCGAAAAGGAAGATTACCGTAAGGGAATGACTATGGGTGCGGACGACTACCTTACCAAGCCTTACGACGATGTGGAGCTACTCAATGCCGTTGAAATGCGCCTTAAAAAGAGCGACCGGCTGAAAAAGCAGTTCGAACGCTCTGCCGATGGCTTCGACCAGTTCATTAGGGAAGCACAGGCATTCGACCCGATCGTGAAGCTGGCGGAGGACAAGAAGGTAAAGGTTTTAAGAAAAAAAGAGACGATCTACACCGAAGGCAGCTTTCCGTCCCATGTATTTTTTCTGCAAAAAGGGAAGGTTAAGGCCTATAAATCGAATGAGAATGGCAAGGAATACATTACCGATCTTCTGAAAGAGGGCGAATTCTTCGGTTACCTCGATCTGCTCCAAGGCGCACCCTATGAAGAAACAGCCATCGCGTTGGAAGTATCGGAAGTGGCGATGATCCCCAAGGATGATTTTTTCAACCTGCTGCAAGGCAACCGGGAAGTTGCATCGAAATTTATCCGGATGCTTTCCAATGAAATTAAAGACCGGGAAGAGCGACTCCTTCAATTGGCTTACAATTCGGTGCGGAAACGTGTGGCGCAGGCCTTGGTAATGCTTGTGCAACGCTACCAGGAAGACCGTTCGAAACCGTTTTCAATGGCTGTTACGCGCGAAGACATTGCCTCGATGGTGGGGACCGCCACCGAAACCGTGATCCGGACGCTTTCGGATTTCAAGGACGAACGCCTCGTAGATATGAAAGGCAGCCATATCACCGTGCTGGAATATGAAAAACTGGCGCGGATGCGGAATTAGTACTCGTTATATTACCGGTAATATATTCATCAGTTCCGCCTGATCATTGGTCAAGTTTAAACGGCCTAGAGTTCATAGGGGTTTTCTAGTTTTGATAAAACTTCACAAAAATCTTTCAAACTATGGAACAAACAACGACACCTGCGACCACTCCAGAAAATGATGAAGCAGTTGCGCCTGAAAATCGTCCGGGACTTGTACTTAATAATATTGCTGCAAGAATGATGAAATCAAGGAGGGATATAGACGCTTACCGCCGGGGAGAAATGTCACAAGCCGAATTTGACACACTTGGAATCAAATTCTACTGAAGTTTATCCCAACGAGCGTTTTGGCAGCTACTTCTTATTCACGACGGTGCAAGACATCGTCGTGAAAGTAAATCTATTCCAGGATCCAAGATTTTTCCCCGATAATCCTGAAATAGAGGAAGCCTTTAACTTCTTTATCGAAACGAATAAGCATTCTATGGGCCTTGATGCCCGGCTCAGAAATACTGTAATAGCTATTCTGGCCAATTTCCTAAAAGAGAATAACCCGATTATCATTTACTATTGTGATCCACTCGACGGTAGGGGGCACTTGCGATATGCGAAGTTCAACAGGTGGTTCTATATGGTTGATGATCCATCCGTCGAAAAACATGACCGGGAATTCATTGTCAACGACTTGAAGATCGACGAGAGCGGCAATGTTTTTAGAACAAAACTAACGGTCTACGCCTCCATTCTTCTGCGAAAAAACCATCCTGATTACGACTCTGCTATTAGTCTCTTCCATTCCGGAGAATTGGACAAGACCGGCAAGCTATGAAAGCCCGGCCTCAATCGCCTCCAATTGCGCCATCATCTCCTGGCGGTAGGCCACGGTCTGATTGGTAATTTCAGGGATCAGCTTTTTGTAATAATTGACCCCTTCAAGCAGGTTTGCCCGGAATTTGGAGAAGTATTTTGCCTTCTTGTCGTTCAGTGCGGCAGTATGCCGTTCTACATCCTTTTTGAGATAATCGACATAGAGATTCAATTCGTTGATGAACATATTGGGCCGGAGTTGCCTCGCCAGCAGGTCTATTTTTCCATAAATGTGCCCCACCATTTCGTCCAGCGAATAAATCCCCGAGAACCAAGCCAGATTCGGGCCCGGACAAATTGCTACTGCACGATTTTCCCTTGGTTTGATCAGATTATTCTTAACGAGCGCTGCTGTACTCAGTCCGTCGCAAAGGCAAAGCTTTTCGGTAACTGCGCTGATTTGCATTTGAAGGTCGGCAGGCTGCGGATCGAGCGCTTGCAGTTGCCTGATTTTCAATTGCTGATATTGGCGGGAAGCCGTGCAGATCGGTTCTTTGGTGAATTCAGTGTTTGAAACGAGATAACGTTTGTGACACGGGCTGCCGGGACGTCCTTTCGCAATGCGTTCGAGCCGCTGTTTCTCGGCAGTGCTGTCTTTAAAGTTGTTAAAAAGCACACCCAAGGGAGACGAATCGCTTACACAGTATGCATCGCTGTCGGCATTGGCCAATGCATCCAAAGTGGTCTTGTCGACATTCGTAACTTCCGGTACGAGCAGGAATGGGCTTCCCCAGCCCGTAGCTTCGATTCCGTAATATTCCAGCAAGAATGCGTTTTCAGCCGCGGTACCAATGCCACCTTGCACGGATATGCGTGTACGCGGCGTTCGTGTGAGCGTAATGCGCTTGCTTTCCAATGCAGGCTCGTAGAGCGCTAGCAACTCGGTAAGCATTTCGGCGCGGCGGCTTTTGAATTCTTCCAAAACCGGCCCCAGAAGGTTCCCCTCCGTGGCAAATGCATGCCCACCGCAGTTCAGTCCCGACTCAATGCGGAATTCGGAAACCCAGATGCCTTTCTTGGCTAAGAACTTCGCCTGGATTAATGCCGAGCGATAATCACTTACTTTAAGAATCAGTTTTTTGCGAAAGTTGCCTTCCTGGTCCGGAAAGAAATCGGGAAAAACTTCGAGATAACTGTACAAACGTGGATTCATGCCCGCAGAGAGGATAATTGAAGATGATAATTTGCTCAATGCGAAGCCGCGGAGCGCGGCCAATGCGTCCGTATAAATTTCATCAAGCACATTCCCGTCGCTATCCACATTCATTTTATCGACTTTCGACATGATATTCACGTCGATGCTCCCTGCTACTATTTGCTCACGTAAAGCAGCAGCTTGCGCATCCCGTTCGGCACCTTCGGCCGACGCAAGCATTGTATCATACCGAAGTTTCATGTCGGAAGTCGGAGGTAAAAGGCTAAAATAGCGATCGATATCATTATCGCCACCGAACGGCTGGCTTCTCAATCTTTCAAATTCTTCCGTCACCATGCGGTGCATCAGGTCGAGGTAAGCCGTGATCCTGCGGCTGCGGTAGTCCTGTTCCGACTTGACAATAGGCGTGTCGTCCTCTCCGCGCTGGCGGGCATAATGTACGCGCATTCGCTCGATCAGTTCGTCGTCGACGATGGACGCGACGGAGGAAATACCATACTGGGCGACTTTAATGGGGGTATCGATGGAGTATCCCAGTCCGAGGACGGGTATATGAAAAGTATGCGGCATTGTTTTCTGGATGAGGTCTTGATAGTTCATCCAAAAGTACTCGGCCACCGCCGCAGGAAAACTGACGCCGCTTAGCTATGATACTGAGAAACGTCATACAGCCCCCACAGCTTCATTTTTTCTTCGCCTTCTGGGGCTTCGAAGCCGCCGCCAGTTCATTCTCCTTCATCCGATAGGCCACAATGCGTTTGATTAAGTCGAGTGGCAGCGGGTCCTTATCCGGCAATTGAAGCGCCGACTTGCTCATTTTGTAACCGGAAAGCTCCGTTTTGAACTCCGCCAGCAAAGCCTCACTGTAAGGATAAGACAGCGAAATGTGGTTTGTCGCAGCCGAATAATAGATCAGAAATCCAAAATGCTTGTAAGCCGGAATCTGGTAACTGATTACTTCCTCGGCATCCGGTGCCGTCTCCCTGATCGCATTCCGGATTGCTGCCAGCCGCTCCTTCTTCTCGCTGCCAAATGTATCCTGATATTCGTCGACGGATTTAAAGTCTGTTTTTGCCATGCTGATCGAGTTCTTTGATGAGTAATTTTGAGAGCTAGTTGCCTGTCGTCCCCGCACTGAAAACTGACGTCAATACCGACAAAAACTCCTTCTCCGAAAATGGCTTGCCCAGCACGCCGTTAATGCCCAGATCCGCGTAAAAATCCTTGTCGCGGTCGGACAGATCGCCGGTAAAACCTACTACCGGCGTGGATGCTTTCAGCGGATCAGCATTGCTGCGGATTTGCCGGGTTAGCTCGGAGCCATCCATGCCGGGCATATTGATATCAGTGATCACGAGGTCGTATGAATGCTTCTCGAAAAGTTCGAGGGCGTCGTCCCCTGATCCTACCAAATTGTAGGAGAGCCCGTACTTTTCAAGCAACCTGCTCATCAGTACGAGGTTCAGTCTGGTATCGTCGGCGACGAGCACTTTTTTGCCCTGCAATACTACTTGCTTCGTCACAGGAGATTGGCTCTGGGCGGATTTCCGCTTTTCGGCTACCTCCATCGGGATCGCTACTTTGAACTCCGATCCTTGCCCCAACACACTTTCAACTGAGATTTTGCCCCCGTGCAATTGTACAATCCGCTTGCATATCGCCAGCCCGAGCCCTGTGCCCTGCTTCCCTACCGAGGCGCCGTCAATCTGGCTGAAATCTTCGAATATTTCCTTTAAATGTTCCTGTGCGATACCGATTCCAGAATCCTTAACCCTGATTTTCAGGCGTTTCTTCTGTCCCTCGACACTTTCCAGACTGGCTTCTACCAACACCTTTCCATGTGTCGGCGTAAACTTTACCGCATTGCTCAGCAGGTTAATCAACACTTGCTTGACTCGGAACTCGTCGCCTAAGAGGCATATTTCCCGCCCTACGTTGATTTTAGATACAATTTCGATATCCTTTTCACCCGCGAGTACACTCATCAACGCCAGCACCTCATTGACGAGCTCTACCGGACTGAAAGCCTGATATTGCAGTGTCAGTTTACCGCGTTCCAATTTAGAAAAATCCAGCAGATCGTTCACCAGCGTTTGCAAAATCCGTGACGAACTTTGAATGGCTTCTACGCTTTCCTTCATCTGGCCGTCAAGGCGATCGGAGTCCATGAGCTGGGAAAATCCGATGATTGCATTGAGCGGCGTCCTGATTTCATGCGTAACCTGCGCCAGGAATTCCCCTTTATTCCGCGCAGCTTCGGTGGCCAGCGCTGCATATTTGACGATCGTCTCGTCGTTGTGGTACAGTTTTACCAGGTTGCGGATGATAATGATTGTCATCAGCAAGACCACAAGCGCGCCAGCCCAAAATAGGTGATTTACTTCTTCAAACTCATTCGATGTTTCGGTCAGCAGCAGGCGCCTGAAATTCCTCGCTTTTTCTTCCTCGGTCGCTTTCAGCGATTTAAGGGTCAATTGCAGATTGGCAAACAGCTCTCCATTCAGGAAGAGTAATTTTTGCTCCGCCTCGTTAAGTTGTCTTTTTACCCGGTTATACTCGTCGTAACGGCTCAAATCCAGTTCGCGGGCAAGCAGATAAGGCATTACCAGCGAATCGCGCTGGATAATCACCTTCGTTTTCTCTTTGGCAGCACCGTCGTCGTGCTTGTTCGTAATAGCGTCGGCCAGCCTTTTGAAAAGACCGCGTTTCTTCTTTTGTATATCCTCAGACACCACCGAATCGACCTTGGATGTCCTTTTCACACGAATGGGCGAAGGCTTCGGTTGGGATTGTTCGTGCTGGATTTGCTCACTGCGTTGTACCGAGAGGGCAAAAAGGCTGTCGACCAGGATCTTCATCCGGATAAATTCCGCATTGCTTTCCCGCTTGCTTTGAATGAGGCCAGACAATGCCGAAGGCCGGTCGGCATGCTCGGTTTCGAACTTGTTGAGAATGTTGGAAACATCCTGAAGCTGGCCCGAAAATGCCGTAAGGTAAGCTGAATCCTGTGTAATAATAAAGAGCCGGCTGTTGTTTTCTGCCACATAAAGGAGCGAAATACAACTATCTATCTTCTGGTAGCCATTCATATCCTTTCGGAGTTCCTGGATATTCTCGCGGATCGTCTGCGATTTTGTGCGCGTCAGCAAAAGCGTAAAAACGAACGATCCGAGTATAACAACCAGTAGAATGGTCCAGACAAAGAACGCCCTGGATAAGGTGCGGAAAGGAATTTTCATCTGGGAAAACCTATGTTTCGAGGGTTGGTTTGAGACAAAGGTAAACAAGCAGATACAAAACACTGCCATACCGGTCATCTATTATTTAATCTACCAAACCACCAGATCAGTTACATACCAATGCATTGGCTAAGTTTCCAGCCACGCTTTAAACGCCGGTGCCTTTTCCCTGCTAACAACCACTTCCTGAGAAGTCTGCGGCCGCAGCTCTACTTTAAGTTTGCCATTAAAATAGGTGTGGATCTTCTGAATAGCGTCGATACGGGCAATGAACTGCCGGTTGAGCCTGAAAAAATTCAGAGGATCTATCAACGATTCCAGCTCTTCCAGCTTATAATCGACCAGGTATTGCCGGCCGTCGCTGGCGACCAGGCATGCCATTTCGTTAGCTGTATAAAAGTAGGCGACGTGCTCCTGGTTGACAGGGATCAGTTGTTCTCCGTTTTTAACCAGAAACCGTGTTTTAAAAGGCCGCTTGGTCATTTCAAGGCTATCCAGCAGCGTTTCCACCTTTCTCGCATAAGCTTTGGGAGAAAAATCTTCCCGGATATTCTCGTATTTCCGGATCGCTTCCGCCAATTCGGGCGCTTTAATCGGTTTCAGGAGGTAATCGATGCTCTTGACGCGGAATGCCTTGATCGCGTACTCGTCGTAAGAGGTCGTGAAAATGATCGGGCTGTGCGCGGGAAATTCTTCGAATATCTGAAAACTCAGACCATCGGCGAGCTGGATGTCTGAAAAAATAAGGTCCACCGGTTCCGCGTTCGCAAACCATTTCCGGCCGGCCTCGACGCTGTCCAGCACCGCAGTCACTTCCATCCGCGGATCGAGTTTTTTAATCAACTTTTCCAGCCGTTCCGCTGCCGGATATTCGTCTTCAATGATCAGTATTTTCATAGCTATCGGGCGGAACCCGCCCTGGTGTCGTCATCTATCCCGCTAACTGGTCCAGTAGCGGTATCTTTACGGTAAATCGCTCCCCATCGCTGATTATTTCCACCTCCCGGTCGGTCAACAGGCTATACCGGTTGATAATGTTCTGCAACCCTACCCGGGTCGATTTTTCCAGAATGGTCTTCTCCGAAATATTGTTCTCCACCACCAGATATCCGGAGTCCTCCTCGCGGATCACAATCCGCAACGGGTGTTCGCGCGAGGCCACATTATGTTTAATTGCATTCTCAATCAGCATTTGCAGGCTCAGCGGAGTGACATGCTGCGCCAATGTGGCTGTCGAAAGCTGCTTTTCTACCTGCAAGTTTTCCCTGAACCGAATCTTGTTCAAATACACATAAGCATCCACGAAAGCGATTTCGTCGCTCAGTAATACCGTGTTTTTGTTCCGGCTCACGAGCACATACCGGTACACGTCCGACAATCTTTCGAGGTAATCCTGCGCGGCGGTGTTCTCATCGTCAATGAGTGCCGCCAGCGTATTCATGCTATTGAACAAAAAATGCGGATCCAGCTGGTTTTTAAGCACTTCCAGCTGGGATTGTACATTTTCACGCATCAGCGCTTCCGTTTTCCGTACATTCATTTTCCAGGCATCAAAAAAATAAACCGCCTCATAAACCAGGTACACGATCACGGTCGGCACGATGCTGATCCGGAAACCCATCGCCAGCGCGCTCACGTGATAAACCGGCTTGTAATAAACTTCATCGAGTAGCAGCGACACCACGAAAACATAGGCCACCGCCAGCACCGCCTCCGCAACCACCCTTCTGCCGGTTTGGTTATATTCCGGAAAAATGCGGCGCATCCAAATGATAATGTACCGGTTCCCCTCCCAGAATGTAAGCGTGAGCAACGTAGAAAAAAGCACACTGAGGAAGAAATGCTGGCTCAGTTTCAGGAATTCGTCAAAGGCGATCATCACGGCAATAACCATTCCCATGAGCGGGATACCGATGATCCGCCAATTCCTGTCGTTGAGCGTATAAGCCTTTTCTTTCATCGCAAGTGAATATCGGCGGGCAAACTACTCGTTTACACGCCAATTTTCAATTAAAATGTATACCGGAAATAAGGTACCGGAAAAAACGATTGCTGATACTGGTTCACCAGCTCGTTGGTACGCGGGTTGTAGGTCTGCTGGAAAATGTTTTTGCGGGCCGTCACGTTCTGCAAATCCATCGAAAACTCCATGGTGCTCCGGCGCATCTCGCGACGGTAGGAAAAACGGATGTCGGTGCGAAAATAGGCGCTTTGCCGGAGCGAATAAGCGCGGTTTTCGTCGTAAACGGCTACACCTCGCGCCCGTGACGCAGCCAGGTTCAATGGCGTAATGTATTTACCACCCACCAACGAAGTTTTGATATTGGCGCTCAGGACATTGTTGTTACCCAGGCGGAATTCCTTACCTCCCAGCACATTGAGCACATATTTCGTATTAAAAGCAGTGTTACGCTCCACTTTATCGCTGCCTTTGTATTTCGAATCGAAGAATGAAGTCGAGAGCAGGAAGTAATAGCCTTTATTGAAATACTTTTCCAAAGTAAGCTCGACGCCCATATTATGGCCGCTGCCCTCATTCACCAGGCTATCGCGGTCCGAAGGCCCAAACGAGGCGCCCATATTCAAAGCCGAATAGGTAGAGGCCCGCTGCTCAACCGGCACATTGTAAAGCTTTTGGTAATAAGGCTCGATTTTCAATAACAGGTTTTCGGTCAGCCGATTCTGATAGCTGAACACAAAGTGATGGCTTTTGGTAAAACCAAGATCCTTGTTAGTCCGCACCGGCCCCGACTCGTCCGGCGTTTGTACAAAATAGGTATAGATATTCTGTGCCTGACTATTCAACCCGTACCCCACGCTCACGGATTGCCCTTTACCAAACACGTATTGCAAACCGGCCCGCGGCTCCACGGCGACATTGTTGTTCAGGTTATAATGCTGGAAATGGATTCCTGTTGTGAAGATCAGTCCCTGTGAAAGCCGGTATTTCCATTGCCCGTAAGCTTGCGTGAGCACTGTATTCTCGCCACTTACATTCGCGCGAACGGTGTCGATCTTCCCGCCCTGGTAAATCGAGCGACTGTACAGATCGAAATCGAGCACATCTAGGGTAATGCCTCCGTAAAGGCTGCTTTTTGCATTCATTTTATGTCTCACATTCAAAACCGCGGAGTATTTGGAGGTATTGTATTTCGCTTCGCCGCTCAGGAAAGCTTCACGCGCCGGATTGCTGATAGAATCGCCGCTGAACCGCTCTCGTGTTGTACTCATACCCAGGGTAAGTTTGGCGAAAGTTTTGGCAGTTAGGTTGTGTTCGTAGGTCAGTCCAAAAATGTTTGTACCGTATTTCACACGGGTGTTGGTGTTTTCGGTGCCGTACATATTCGAAAGTGTTGTATCAACCTCATTTCCCAGGAAATTCACGTCACTGCTTCCTGTTATGCCAAAAAACGTCAACTTGCCTTTGTTACCGGTTGGCACGGCCACTTTAAAATTCAGATCCTGGTAATCGGGAATGGCAGTGCCGGTTCCGAATTGCAAACCGAGCGCATTGAAAAGTCCGAGCGTCGAATAACGGTAATTCAAAAGGAAGGATGCCTTGGAATTCCTGGAAAATGGCCCTTCCGCACCGAGTTCAAAACCGTTGAAGCCGACCTGGCCCATTAGTTCATGTTTCTGATTATTGCCTTCGCGAAGTTGCAGGTCGAACACCGCCGCCAGGGCATTTCCGTATTGGGCAGGAAAGGCGCCGGTAAGAAAGTCGGATTTACCGAGGACGTTGTTGTTCAGCATGCTCACCGGCCCACCGGTAGCCGCGAATGAGCCGAAGTGGTTAGGATTAGGGATATTAAGGCCTTCCAACTGCCACAGCGTACCCGACGGCGAGTTTCCGCGGACCACGATGTCATTCCGCGAATCGTCCCCGGACACTACCCCTGCGAAATTGGCCGCCATCCTCGACGGATCGCCCAATGCGCCGGCATACCTTTTCGTATCGTCCACATTAAACGACCGGCCGCTTACGAGCGACAGTTCATTATTGGTTTTAGACTTATCGCTTTTGCGGTCGGCTGTAATTACCACCTCATTTAGGCTTTCTACCGCCTCAGTCATGGTTACATTCAAAACCACTTCCTTGCCCGCCGTCACAATGATGTTCGACAGACGCTGCGGCTCGTAGCCCACCGTTGTGATCTGGAAAGACTGGCGACCCACAGGCACACCCGGAATGCTGAACTCGCCCCGAAGATCGGTTACAGCGCCAACCGGACTTGTCCCGGCCTCGCGGACGAGTAGTATCGACGCCCCGATTACCGGCGATTTGGAAACTTCGTCGCGGATTGTCCCGCGAATCGTTTGCGTACCTTCCTGTGCGTATAGGCTGGTAGCGAAAAGAAATGTCATGGCTAATAGTAATGCTTTCATTGGCTAAATTTTGAATTGATAACCAAATTTCTCCATAACACGCTGTGTTTGAAATCAGGTGGGCGGTCAACCGTACGGATCCGGGGGCGAAGCGGCGGGAGCATTCGGGGAATCGTCCGGGGATGTAAGGCGCAAGCACACCAAACTTATTTGGACTTATTATAAACAAAGGCCTATATTTGCCTATCGAACCTGCTCGCGCCCCGATTGCATGACTGCCCATACTACCGATAACACTCCTTTCCGGATAGACGAAACGTCTTTCAAGCAGATATATCTGGCTCATTGGGAGAAGGTTTACGCGGTTTGCTATCATACTGTCCGCGACCCGGAACCTGCGAAAGGGATGGTGCAGGAAATCTTCAAATCGCTCTGGGAACGGAAAGACGAGCTGGAAATTACGACCTCCGTGGAGCGTTACCTGCTTCGTTCAGCCAAATTCAAGGTATTTGAATACCTTCGGAATACCAAATCCCGCAAGGAGCATAACCAGATCGCATTTGCAGACTATTGCGACCGCACGCATTGCACCGAGAACGACATTCTCTATAATAACCTCAAAAACAAAGTCGATGACCTCGTGGACACCCTGCCCTGCCAGTGCCGGCGCGTCTACAAAATGAGTCGCGAGGAAGGACTAAGCAACAAGGAAATCGCCTCGTCGCTGCTGATCTCCGAAAGGGCTGTCGAATACCACATTACCCGGGCGCTGACGACACTTCGCGCCAACCTTGCCGAATATATGCATTAGAATCGCGGGTGCTGCTTACGGCTAAACTCAATTTATGCTACTTTTACTTTCAGGAAGCGTCACCAACCGAACTGTGGAGTATTTGAATGAAGATCAGTAAAGAACTTATTGAAAAATACCATCATGGCCGCTGCACCGACGAAGAAAACGCTGCGGTGGAGGAATGGTTGCTAAGCGACGGTGCCGACGAAACCATGGAATGGACCTTGCCCGAAGAAAAAGCGGTGCTGCAATCCGAAATGTGGAATGAAATCTCAAGTGTGCTACCCTCTTCGCAAGAAACGCCCGCTCCAAGGGTAAAGCACGGCCTGACGCGCCTGCTATGGAAACCCGCGGTGGCTGCGTGCCTGCTCGCCATATTGGGGTCGGTCCTTTATAGTCGGAAGCACGAATCCGTCACGCGGGAAGTAATTGCGCTCAACAATAGCTCGGGCACGGAAAACAGGGATCTTCACGAGAAAGATTTTACACTTTCCATCGCCCCCAAAAGCAATGTAGCCCTCAATAGCAAAACCGGCATCATGGATTTCTGCGGGGCTGTGCTGATCAGCCCTAATGAGGACATCGAACTCATCTTTCAGGGGACCTGTGCCAACCCTGCCCAGAACCGGGAAAAGGTTTCTCTAAAAAAAGGGCAAAATTACATTGCCCTCAACTATGGAGGCAACGCAAAGACGGGCGAAGTGATCGTCGTCGAGGAAGGGGCCATGGTAAGCCTCCCGCCGCTTGTTTTAAAGCAGCTCATGCATCAGTTCAATATTTAACCTAACTCATGGCACATTGTTACCGGGGTTTTGTTCACCTCGTTCTCTTCGTTTTGCTTTGCGTGGTTCTGCTGCCCGGCTGCCGGGAACAATCCAGGGAAAAAGAACTTATCGCCGGAAAGAAGTACAGCGTGTATGCTATGATGAAAAACGGCAAAGAATATATCCTTCAAATCGATTCGCTTGCTTCGGGTGAAATTAACCCCGAAAAATCTGGTGCGAGCGTTGTTCCTGCGCCACTTTACTATGACCTTATCGTGCGCGACGGCAAATACTACAGCGTCGATCGCCGGACCGGGTCTTTCGTGCGATACAAGATTAGAAAAGGGGAATTTGTGAGGGACACAGCCATTGCTGTAACGGGCTTTTCGTCAGTTGAAAACTACAACTGGCTATCGCAAGACTCCTTAATGATCCTCGGCTACGACGACGAAGCCCGGAAAGTGCGTTATGTAAAAATTGATGTCCGTGACCTGAGTATTACACAGGGCACGGTACCCATACCTGCGCCTTTCGGCAACTATAACTGGCTCTCCATCGGTTTTTCGCAGTTTCTTGAAAACAAATTATACGTTGGCTACTGCTACCACTCCTCCTCGCTCGACAACTATACCACTGGCGACACCATTTACACCGCCATCCTCGATTATCCTCAGCTCAAAACGCTCAAAACGCTCAAAGACACTCGTTCTGTTTACCCGGGTGGGGTGAATACGCGGCAAACCCACTCATCTGTGACTGAAAACGGGGATTTCTACTTCATTGCCTGCCCGGGGATAGCATCCGGAAATTATCCGGAAAAACCGACCGGCATCTTCCGCATTAAAAAGTCAAGGGATGAAATCGACCCGGGATACTTCTTCAATATCTCAACGTCTGCGATTAAAAATCACGGCTATGGATTTTGGTACGTGGGAAATGGCAAGGCCATCGTCAGAACCGAACGCAAAGGGCTTTACACCGGCATGAAAGACCACTACAAAGTCCCTCATTTCGACTTCTTTCTGCTCGATCTTGAAAATCAAACCACCAGCCGCCTCGCTCTTCCACTCGACAAGGGGACTTCGCGCCAATGCGTGCTCGTTGAGAATGCGACAGTGTATATTACTGTTAATTCAGGAAACGAGGGGTGTTATGTATGGCTGCTCAATGCAGAAACCGGATCTTTAAAAAAGGGGCTGAAACTCAGTGACGATACTGAATATATCTTGCGGTTGGAGCGGCTGAAGTGAGTAGCGTTCCCTAACCATTCGTCACCTCTTGCAGAGTAAGGCCAAGCAGGTCTACGATCATTTGGATATCGACACCTTGCTCTTCATTTGTCGGGCTGTAATTATCTTCCGCACGGGATTTCATCCGTTTCCATAGTGTGTCCTGACAGAGGTTAATGTGTTTCCAATTTACACGAAAGCGCCGCGGCCGCATTTCGCGATGACCTTCCCAAAAGCCATTTTTCACCAAACGGCCTTCGGGAAATGAGCAGTTGGGCTACTTATTTCAAAAGATTGGCGAAATAAGAATCAGTATCCAATGAATATCCTTAAAAAAATCAATGCATGGCTGCACCTTTGGCTCGGGCTGGCTTCCGGCATTGTAGTTGTGATAGTGGGCTTCACGGGTTGCATCCTCGTTTTTGAAAGCGAGTTGGAAGCCCTGACACTAAAACATCTGCACGCCCCGAATCCCAAAAACAGAGCCATGCTACCACCATCCGCATTGTGGAAATCGGTCAAACAGGCGCTGCCCGATAAAGAGATTCACAGCGTTTGGTACCATGGCAAAGACCAGACGGCCCATTTCAGCCTCAACTCCGATTCGCTCGTTTACGTAAACCCCTACACAGCTGAGATCGTGGCAATGGTAGATCATGAGGATTTCTTTCATTTTATCCTCGATGGCCATACCAGCCTGTGGATCGAGGGAAAAATCGGAACGGGAATTGTCAGCTACGCTACTCTGATATTTTTCATACTGTTAATCACCGGAATAGTACTCTGGTGGCCCAGGAAGTGGACGAAATCAGAAAAAGACAAGGCGTTGACGATCAGATGGCGGGCGAAGTTCAAGCGTGTCAATTACGATCTGCACAACGTGCTGGGCTTTTATTCGCTCACCATCGCATTGATATTGGCGATTACCGGGTTGATCATGGGTTTTCAATGGTTCAATAAAAGCTTCTATTGGCTTGTTTCTGGTGGACAAGCACCTCAGCGCTACGAACGCGCGTTTTCAGATACCACGCAAAACCTGCCATTGACGAGTATGGCAAACGTAGATGCGGCATGGCGAAAGGGTGTTACGGAAATCGGGGTGCTGAACAAAGATGCGATCATCGTTTCGTTTCCTGAAAAGCCTTCCGAGCCCATCGACCTGTGTACGGATATGCATAATGGCTCCTGGCGCTACGTGTACCTCGACCAACATACCCTGGAAGTACTGCCTGCAAGCCAGCCGCAAATCTCGGAGCTGGATGTGGCCCAATGGCTCCGCCGCACGAATTATGCCATGCACGTAGGCGCGGTCGGCGGAATGCCCACCAAAATCCTGTTCTTCATAGTCAGCCTGATCTGCACAAGCTTACCTATCACCGGATTTTACATCTGGTGGGGTAAAAAGGCTAAAACCAAAAAGCGCCCCCTCCGTTCTCCGGCATTCATCCGCAATACGCTTTCTTCCTTATGAAATTTCAATATAGCTACCGCTTCTTCTCGTCGGTTCTGATGAGTCTATTGATCGCTCAAACCAGCTTTTCTCAAACATTGCCCGGTTATCTGATCAAAGGGACGCTCATAGATTCTGCTTCTTCCAAAGCCATTGAGTTTGGCACAATCAGCATTCTCGACGACCAGCAGCAGGTAGTGGCGCTTACCTATTCCGATGAAAATGGCTTTTTCAAATCCACGGATATTAAAACTGGTTCGTATTTTCTCAACTTATCGTTTGTAGGTTACCGCCAGAAACGGATCGCTTTCACAATCTCCTCCGCAGCACCGTTTGATTTCGGAAGCATAAAACTGATTTCCGACGTAAAGCAACTGGATGCCATAACGGTTACGGGCATGAAACAACTCGTTGAGCAACAGCCGGGGATGCTTATTTACAATGCTGAAAAGGACATCAGCAATACCGGCGGAACAGCGGCAGACGTACTCAGAAAAGCCCCCATCCTCAATGTGGATGCAGCTGGGAATGTCACCATGCGGGGAAATTCCAACCTGCGCATTCTCATCAATGGAAAGTACTCCGGCCAAATGGCCCGTAATGCAGCCGACGCCTTGAATATGATGCCTGCGGGATCAATCAAGTCCGTGGAGGTGATCACGAGCCCTTCTGCCCGATACGACGCGGAAGGTGCGGCGGGGGTTATTAATATCATCACCAAAAAAGGGAACCAGAGCACGAGCGGCACTATCGAAGTAGTGGGTGGGAACCTGGAACAGGCAATTAATCCTCGCATCGCGATAAACCGAGATAGGTGGAACGTCAGTTCAACGCTTCATTTGCACCGGTTCCGCAACAAGGAATTGTCAAGCATTCACCGTACCACATTCCAGAATGGCGCGGAGACAGGTAAAGTCCGTCAGGAGATCGTGCGCGACAATGCCAAACCACACAGCTCGGGGGATGTCCAAATCGAATACCTGGCCGATAGCGCCAATGCTTTCAATTTCTCGGCAAACGGCTGGCTTGGCAACTGGCCGCAAAACGGCGATCAGCATAATAGCAGGCTTACCCCGGATGGACAGGTCATCGACCAGTTCTATCAATCCGTCAAAACCAAAGCGCCCAATAAAGGGATGGACCTGAATTTGGGTTATACCAAAAAATTCAGAAAACCGGGCGAAGAGCTGTACCTGATGGCGCAGTATAATCGCTCGATCGATGATTTCAATTACAATGCTAAGCAGTTCGACGATGAGCAATCACTCGTGTACCGGGAAATCAACGACAACACCACGCATAACCGCGAATGGACGTTCCAGGGAGACTATATCCTACCGCTCACAACGTCGGGTAAACATGCGCTGGAAAGCGGCGTGAAAGCCATTTTACGTAACGTAGGAAGCGACTACCAGGTGCAAGCCAGCGAAAACGGCATACCCGAAAACCTCGGTACTATTCCGTCCCGCACCGACCGCTTCGATTACCGCCAGGACGTGCTGGCAGCTTATACCCAAATCAAATTTAAATGGAGCAACGGCTGGGCCCTGCACGCGGGTGCACGTATGGAAGGCACTTTCCTCGACGGCCACCAGCGCGATGCGGGCGTACATTTCACGAGCAATTTCTCGAATTTCGTGCCGAGTGCGACTATTTTCAAGAAGCTCGATGCGAACAATAATCTTACATTAAGCTATACCAAACGCATTTCCCGCCCCTCGATCTGGGACCTCAACCCCAATCGCGATAGCCAGGACCCTAAAAATGTCGTTGTTGGCAACCCCTCGCTCAAACCGGAGGAAGTGAACCAAATGGAGCTCACCTACGCATTGCAGACAAACTCCGACCTGTTTCTGAATGTCTCGGCATTTGGCAGAAAAACCAATAATTCAATCGAAAGCATTGTAACCATGGACGCCGCGGGTGCGGCCACTACCACCAAGCAGAACCTTGCCTCCAATGCGCAATATGGTCTTAATTTCTCGACGTCGCTCTCGCTCCTGCCCGACTGGAAGATCAACAGCAACGCCAACATTCGTCGGGCGCACTTCAAAAGCGGCGTACTCGGGATCGATAACAAGGGCGCTGCCTGGGGAATCAATGTCAATACAAGCGTGAAACTACCCGGAAATTACAGTGTACAGGCATACGGCGACTATGATGCCCGCAGTATCGAGCTGCAAGGCTTCGAAGGCGCTTGGTTTTATTATAGCTTTTCAGCAAAGAAAGAGTTTCCCGCACGCAAGTTATCGGTCACGCTCACGACTGTGAGCCCCTTTGGCTCGTATCGATCTCAAAAGGAGGTCGTAAGTTCACCGGAATTCTATTCGATCATGCGCAACCAATACCTGATGCGCTCGGTAAAACTATCGATCAACTGGGAGTTCGGCGGGCTATTCAAGCAAGGCTCAGGACGTAAGATCAATAACGACGACCTTAAAAACGTCAAACAAGGCGGATGATACCTAAGGGTTAATCGGCCGTCATCTGCCTCGTATCAATGACAGGCTTGTCGATATTCAGCTACAAAAACGGATGCGATACTTTCCCAAATCCGAATTAATTCACCGTATGATTTCGCGCAATGGAAAACAAAAAAGCCCCTGACAAAATGCCAGGAGCTTTTCAATTTTTAAGCACCCATTTTACTTATAAAAGTTATCATTTTCCAGTACCAGCCCGGATTGTTGTTTTCTTAGATAAAAGTTGTCATTTTCCAGCTTAAATCCAAATCAAAACAACATATTCAATACCCGGGAGTACCTGGATGTGAGAGATTACCTGTTTAATTTCGCTAAAATCAAACCGTGGAATGCCGGATTACCGGCAAAGTTTGCAAATGAAGTATAATAGTGGTTAGTATGAAACAGAGACGGGTATTCTTTAAACCCTCCTTTAAATGCAATTCCTGTATGTTTTTTATCATGGCCAATAGCTTCTTTAATTCTTCCGGAAAGCATCTTTTCCTTAGCGGGTTTAAAGTAATCCTAAATCGGTGGCGAACTAAAATAATTTCGCCGAATTATGCATTAATTTCGACCAATACCTATATTATTGCAGACGAATGAAATTTAGTATAGTAGTTAAGGTCAGAGTATGTTGTCTCCCGGCAGGTTGCGGTGTATAATTGTAGACGATGAGGCTGATGCACGCCGATTGATTGAAAAATATGTGCAGAAAGTTCCCTTTCTCGAATTGGTCGGCTCTACCGAGAGCGCTACCGATGCCCTGTTCCTAATCAGGGATGTGAAGCCGGAAATAGTATTCCTTGACATTGAAATGCCCGAAATGACCGGATTTGAGCTCTTAAAGCTCCTTCCTGCCACCCGTCCTGCCGTGATCATGATTACGGCCGACCCCTCCTACGCGCTGGAAGGCTACGAGCACGAACTGACCGATTACCTTCTCAAACCAGTCTCTTTTGAAAGGTTTTTAAAGGCCGTCAACAAGGTGGACAGCGTGCGTTTCCAGAAACATTTGCCGGGCGGTTCCGAGACGACCCATGAATCTGTTTCATCCCGCAAAGAATCGCTGGAACACCTACCGGATACCGCGTTCTCCGGCACCCGAAATGACTTTCTTTTATTGAAAGAGAATAAAAAACTCATTAAAGTAGCACCCAGTGAAATACATTTCATTGAGGGCATGCGTGATTATCTCAAATTATATTGGGCGGACCGCGTTGCGGTGATTCATATGACAATGGCCAAGATCGAAGAAGCATTGCCTCCTGCGCAGTTTCTGAGGGTTAACCGATCCTATATCGTCAATAAAAAAGTGATACGAGAAATTGAAGGCAATGAGATTACCACGAACAGTGGGCGAAAAATTCCGATAGGCGTAACCTATCGCGCTAATGTGCTAGCGGCGTTACAGAAGAACAGAATCTGACAGGTTATGCGTTTCAATCCTATTTCTTCTGAAAAAAGGGCAAAAATAACGAGAATAATTTATCATTTACTGGCATGGATAGCGCTCTGGTGCATCGTGCGGTATTATAGTATTCCTGCACTCACCAGGGACAATCTGCAAGTAGTATGGCATGCTTCTGTTGTAGTTTTCCTGCAATCCATTTCAGTATTCTACCTGCTTGGCTATGTAGTGTTCCCACGCTTTTTGTACACCAGAAAAATAATCTCTCTGATTATAAGCATACTTATCATATGTCTGCTGGTGCACCTTACCAATTATTATGAGATCATGTACCTGGCTTCTATAACGAACGGATCTGCAGATAATCCTATTTATGTGAGCAAATTATGGGGCTTTTATCAAACCCGCAGCCATTGGGCTAGCTGTTTCGTAAATTTCGACATTGCATACGCCGACTATACGTGGAGTTTATATTATATCACACCCCTCCTTGCGATCAAGGTTATGCGCGATATTATTAATTCCAGAACAAAAAATATGCAGCTGGAAATGGAACGGCTACAACTTGAAAAAACTAATCTCAATCTGCAAACGCAAAGTTTACAATTACAAAAAAATAATCTCAATCTCGAACTGAGTTTTCTCAAATCACAGATCAACCCGCATTTCCTATTCAATACGCTCAATGCTATTTATACCAAAACGGTAGATGTGGATGAACAAGCTGCCGACCTGGTTCTTAAATTATCCGATCTGATGCGGTATAGTCTTTACGAATCGAGCAAGGAAAGTGTGGTACTATCCAGTGAAGTCGGTTACATCGAAAATTACCTGGACCTCGAACGTACCCGTTTCTCCGACAAGGTGACGATTAATTATCAATTAAAAGGCAACCCCGGCGAGTACCTCATCGCCCCGCTCCTGCTGGTATCATTCGTCGAAAATGCGTTCAAACATGGCACCGCCAAAAGCAAGTATGCATCCTACGTAGACCTTTCTATAATACTCGATGGCAACACTTTATATTTCAAAATAAAAAATAATATCCCCCAAAATGTCCGACTACAAAAGCGGCTGCAGAACGACAAGGTGGGAGGCTTCGGTTTGAGCAATACATCGAAACGACTCCAATTACTTTATCCCGACAGACACAAATTGTCGGTGCAGCAGACCGATTCCGAATTCAGTGTGGACCTCGAACTGGTGCTGGACCCGGCTAATGTGATCCAGTACTTCACATCCTGATCACCCTTCATCCCGCTTCCGTATATACGCGAACGTCAGACACAATAAGTCGGGAAAGGTGGTACGACTTTTGCCAGAATACTTTATTAGAAATCAAATTACTTTTATTTTCAGAATTTCCTTTTGATATTGAAACGGCCGTGTGAAAATGCTTATCTGAATTTGAAAATGTCCGGATGAAAAACATTTTGATCGTAGAAGATTATCAGATTATCAGGCTTGCAACAAAACTACTCGTACTGGATTTATTCAAAGCAGCTGCTATTCATGAAGCAGGGTCTTTCAATGCAGCTTTGGCCGAGCTTGAAAGGCAACCGCAGGATCTTATTATCCTTGATATTCAGATTCCTGACGGACAGGGATTTGAGATGATAGCAATGATGCGTGCGATTCAGAAAAATGTCCCCATATTGGTCTTCTCGGCTGTCGAAGAGCGTATTTACGGCATCCATTATCTGCGGTCGGGCGCAAATGGTTTTGTGTCAAAAAATTCGTGTACCGAAGAAGTACAAACTGCCATTATATCTGTGGCGGATACCGGCAGGTACGTAAGTCCTAGAATCAAAGTGGAACTGCTGAACCAGCTCGACAAGCATCATTACCAGGCAGATAATCCGCTCCTGGAACTGTCAGCCAGGGAAATCACGATCATGGATATGCTGATCGAAGGCTTCTGGGTCAAGGAGATAGCCTCGCAACTACATCTTACCGAAAGTTCTGTAAGCACCTACAAGGCACGGATATTTGAAAAACTTCATGTATCCACGCTCATCGAAATGTTCCAGAAGGTAAGGCATTACAAGGACATGGATTGAAGATCTACCTCCCGCAAGAGCTCCTTGTGCATAAGCCCCCATTCATTTATTCGATCGATAACCGGCATAATGCTCCGTCCAATGTCTGTCAGCGTGTATTCCGTGTAGAGCGGAAAACCCGCCGACTGCCGCTTTTCGACGATCCCGCTCACTTCGAGTTCACGCAACTGCATGTCGAGCACGCGCGGGGTGGCCCCCCTGATCTCGCGATGCATTTCGCTGGGCCGGCGAAAACCCCGCTGGATCGCATCGAGCAGGCATGGTTTCCACTTTGCACCGAACACTTTCATGGCAATGGTGATGCCGCATTGGAGGTCTTCGGGTGTTTTCCGCTGGTACATATCGCTGATGAATAGGTTGGTCATGATCGTTTTATTCACTCCCAATTTAGTCAATACCGAATAAATTTTCGGTTACCGAATCTTTTTTCGGTAATTGATGGCGGCCCTGCAAAACCCGAATTTTGTGTCCGTCAAATTATAACGAACAGAAAATGAACACAAAACAAATCACCATTATAGGTTTAGGACAAATGGGTACAAAGCTTGCCGAATTGCTGGTTGCGAAAGGTTATACCGTGTCGGTCTGGAACCGCACCCGCGCGAAGGGCGACAGTATTGCGGGCGTAAAAGTGTTTGAGGACGTCGAAGAAGCAGTCCGCCAGAGCCCGCTGATCGTCATATGCGTGCTGGATTATGCGGCAGTAGACCATGTTCTCGATCATATCAGTGACAAATCCATTCTGGGCGGCAAAACGCTCATCAACTTCACTACCGCTGATCCGCAGGAGGCCGAAACACTGGAAACGACGCTTGCGCGCATAAGTGCCGGTTATATCAATGGCGCTATCCAGGTTGCGCCGGACCAGATGGGCCTGCCCGAAACCACCATTATTGTTTCAGGCAATCAGGATCATTTCCAACGCAGCCGGGACGCATTGGCCGTTTTTGGAGGAAATATCAAATACCTGGGTAACCGGGCGGCATTGGCTTCGGCCATGGACCTCGCTACACTGACCTGGCTCTATGGCTCCTACACCGGCCTGATCCATGGAATTGTGCTCGCACAAAAAACAGGCTTACCGCTCGACGCATTCAGTGAAATACTGGGCGAGATCACACCCGGGTTTACTGAGTTTTTCAAACACCAGATCGGTGTGGTGGAAAAGGGCGATTTTAGGGTCAGCCAAAGTCCGCTGTCGATCAGCATCGCCGCCACACAGCGCATTCACCATGCATTCAAGAAAGCGGGTGCGCAGGAGGATTTTGTTAAAGCGATCAGCGACTTGCTGCAAAAAGCGGAATCCCTCGGGCTGGCTGACCAGGAGGTTGCCGCGCTTGTGAAAGTGGTGGGATAGATTGCTATTAAATGTTTGCCCGCTGACTGATCCCTCAGAACAGCAGGCAAACGTTGATGAAGTGCTTAATGTGCAGCAAACTGGCCCGGCTCGTAGCTTCCGGCTTCGGTGCGGAATGCGATGTTGAAGCGGTTGTAGGAGTTGATGGTGGTGATGGCCAGCGTGAGATCGATGATCTCTTCGTCGGTAAACTGGGCATTGATGGCGTCGAATACTTCGTCAGTCACTTCGCGGTCTTTCAGGACGGTCACGGCTTCGGCATATGCCAATGCTGCTTGTTCGCGTTCGGAGTAAAAGGGGGCCTCCCGCCAGGCATTCAGCAAATATAGCCGCTGTTCGGTTTCGCCTTCTGCCCGCAGGTCTTTGGAGTGCATGTCAAGGCAGAATGCGCAGCCGTTGATCTGCGATACGCGAAAGTAAATCAGATTTAATAGCCGTCTCTCGACCTGTGATTTGGCAAGATAACCGCTCAGTCCGTACATGGCTTTGATTGCTTTTTGTCCTTTCTCCAGAAGATTGATTCGTTGTTCCATGGGTAATATCGTTTGAATGAATTTTGATAATCGAATGCGTTGATCGTGCATTCATGGTTATGACGGACGGGCTTTCTGATATTGGACAACAGAGCGGAAAAAAATCTAAACTTTTTTCGGGGCGTCCATGGACGGTAGAATCGCATGTATCTGCGACTTTACAATTATATAATATTCTAATAACACCCTGGACAAGTAGATCCTCTTCTTTTGCGGCAAATTTTGTTTAACCAACAACATGCTCATGCATAAGAGATTTTTACTTCCTATCATCCTGACATTGCTTTGCTGCTTTGGCAACATCGTATTGTTGAGGGCTCAAACCACGCAGGCGTCGATTTCCGGTACTATTGCCGACGATCAGAATGCAGCACTGGCGGGCGCTACCGTTCAGGTGAAAAACGAATCAACAGGCTTCACAACGGGAACCGTTACCAACGCAAAAGGCGAATATGCCTTCAAGGAACTTCCATTGGGTGGTCCTTACACCGTCACGGCTACTTACATTGGTTTTGGCGAACAAAAACTGACTGGTTACCTACTCCACCAGGGTGACGCGGTGAAGGTTAAAATGAGTATGAAAGAGGCCGGCCAGACGCTGGAGGTTGTAAGCGTAGTAGCTTCGGGTATCAAGAACAAGATCGAAAACCTGGGTGCTTCCACAGCCATTTCGGCCAGAGATATTACCCGTCTGCCCGTAAACGGACGTAATTTTACCTCCCTGATGGATCTTTCGCCATTGAGCCGCGGTGGTAATATTTCGGGTCAACTGGGTTCTTCAACGGGTTATACCATCGATGGTATGAGCTCCAAAAACCCTACTTCTGCTGGTGCCACTACCAGTCGAAGCGGTGCACCCTACTCTATTTCGATTGAAGCCGTACGCGAGTTTCAGGTAATCACCAACCAGTATGACGTTACCTACGGCCGTAGCGGCGGCGGTACCATCAGCGCGGTGACCAAATCCGGCACCAACCAACTGAGCGGTAGCGCATTCAACTACACGCGCGCCGACTGGCTGTCGAGCCCTTATGATATTCGTGGAAACAGGATCAATAACAAGTTTTCTACGAACCAGTTTGGATTCTCCCTCGGCGGACCGATATTGAAAGATAAGCTGCATTTCTTCATGGCATGGGACCATCAGCAGGACAGCCGTCCACTGATTATCGCCGACATTCTCAGCCCGGTTGACGAAAACCGCTTCAACGTTACCCGCGCTACGCTCGACCAGTTCGTGGGCATCGCCCGCAGCAAATATGGCATGTCCGATACTCCGCAATTTGGATCATTTGACAAGAAACGCGGTTCCGACGCAGCATTTTTGCGGCTCGACTGGCAGCTGAACAACAGAAACCTTTTGACGATCCGCAACAACTACACCAATGACCGTAACAAGCTCGGTCTGGCGGATAATACGACGATCAACGCTTACGAATCTTACGGAAACGACTTCAACCAGGATAACAGCTTGCTGGCGTCGCTTCGCTCTACGCTTAATTCTAAAGTGACCAACGAGCTGAAAGTGCAGCACTTGTTTGTCAAACAAAAAAGTGCTCCCGGCGACCAGCTTCCCGCAGCCAACATTCCGAGAGCCATCGTGGAGAATGTCAACTCGGTATTGAGCGACGGCAATTCGCGTTCAACAAACATCCAGATGGGCGGCCACCGTTTCGCACAGGAGCGTTTTACCAACAATGTGGTGCAATTGGTGGATAACCTGTATTATAACACCGACAAGGTGGAGTATACCTTCGGCGTGGATATGATGATGACCCGCTCGCACTCTACTTATGGTTCGGAGGTGAACGGTCGTTTTCACTACAACGTGGACGCTGCCGCGGGCAAAACTTCCCTCGACCAGTTCAATGACCTCAAACCTTACCGTTATTACCGCGAAGTACCTTTGATGGACGACTGGTCGGTAAAAGGTACGATCTGGAACGCAGGTGTTTACGGTCAGTTAAAAACAAGCCTTGCAACGGGCCTGGATGTGGTTGCAGGTTTGCGTCTCGACTATGCGCATTACCCGAGCTCGCCTTTAAACCAGACTTTGTATGACGCCCTGAAAATCCGCACCGACAATAAGATCAAGTCATTCGTGGTGCAGCCGCGTGTACAATTCACCTGGGATGTGAACGACAAGCATACCGACATTTTCCGCATTGGCGGTGGTGTATTCGCTTCGGATATCAACAACTATGTGGTGATCAACAACCTGACATTCGATGGAAAGCACCTCGCGACCGTCGATGTCCGCAGCCCGAATGTTCCTACGCCTGATTTCGCGGCATATCGTGCCAACTACAACAACATTCCGACTTTGGCACAATTCCAGCTGCCGACGATCAATACCAATGCGAAAGATGCGCGCGTCCCCATCATTTACAAGGCCAACATTTCCTACGCTAAGTACCTGACCGACAAACTGAAAGTGGGTATTGCTGGTTACATGAGCCTGGGCCGCAACAACTACATGTACGTGGACAGAAACATGGTTGACGAGCCATTCTTCCGCCTGGCAAATGAAGGAAACCGCGGCGTATTCGTACCTGGTGGGGAAAGTATGCCAACCAATGGTGCCGGCGACTGGTTGAAAGGACGTAAATCCACGCAATTCGGCCGTGTACTGGAACTGAACAGCGACGGAAAAGTCAATGCATTCTCTTTTGTGGCTGATGTGAAATACCAGTATTTCCGCGACGGAGAGATCACTTTGAGCTATACTTACAATGATGTGAAGGACAACACCTCTTTCAACGGTAACGTTGCGAACAGCGCGACGCTTTCATTGCCGGTAAGGGACGATCCGCGCAACCTGAGCCTGATGTCGTATTCCGACAACCAGTTCCGCCACAAAATCGTATTCTACGGCTCCCTGCCCAGCTTCTGGGGTGTAAATGTAGGCGTTCGCTATTCAGGCATCGGTGGCACCCGCTACACTTTGCTTTCGGGTGGCAATACCAATGGCGACTTCGTAGGGACGAACGACCTTGCATACGTTTTCGACAGAAACGACCCGAGCGTCCCTGAAAACGTGAGAAAGGGCCTTCAAGCCATTCTCGACAACCCGGATGCAAGCCAAAGCATTAAGGATTATATCACCAAGAACTCCGGTAAAATCGCTGAAAGAAACGGTGGTATCAACGGCTTCTATGGTGTGTTCGACATCCGTGCTTCGAAGCGTATCAAGATCGCCGGAACACATGCCATTGAAGTTTCTGCCGATGTATTCAACTTTGCCAACTTCCTCAACAAGGATTGGGGCCGCAACAAGTCGCTGGGTACTCAGGCGCTCTATGCATTGGGTATCCCTGCTGCAAATGGCCAGCCTGCGCAGCCAAACTTCGACAGAACAAAAAACCAGTTTGTTTACCGTGTGAACACTGCCGGTGTCGTAACGCCGTCGGGTAACCCATACCAGGTGCAGATTGGCTTGCGGTATAGCTTCTAAGTTATCGCATATTTAATGGTTAATACAAAATCCCGGTCGCGTCAGCAGCCGGGATTTTTTTGAGCGTTTTCTTCCATTGATTATGAGTAGGTTGCCTTTGTTTCATTGCTGATTAATTCAAATTTCCTGCAACTTATTGACAACTTTCTGCGAAATGGTCGTTAAGCAGGGAACAGACTACACCAATTTTGGGATGGTTTAACCCCTGGTTTCGGCAGTTCATCACATTGATGTTCTGCATATAGAATCCCCAGCACTAATTTAGAGCATGTTTCATCCATTGGAAGCACGTCTTCCGGAACATTAACCTCAATTTAGCCATGAATACTATTGAAATTGAACAAGAGCAGGAAATTACACCAGTGAACATTATCCGGATCGGAACAGGATTCTGGTCTGCGAAACCTTTGATGACGGCTGTCAGGCTGGGCCTGTTTACCGAACTTGCCTCCGGCCCGCTGTTTGTATCCGAAATCCGGCAAAAACTAGGCCTTCAAAGCCACAGTTCCCTCGACTTCCTCGACACACTCGTCACATGGGGCATTATCGAACGTCACGGCAAAGGTTTCACTGCCATTTACTGCAACTCGCCCGAAGCCGACACATTCCTTAATCGCCGCAAGCCGGACTACCTCGGTGATCTGCTCGAAATGGTGAACGACGAACAATCGTCGTTAGCTAACAATCTGAAAGAAGTCGTCAGTGGGTCAGGCTTTCGGAAGCGATTAGATCTGAACAGGCTGTTTACGATGGTTGCCTGATATTAATTAGATTATTATCCCCGGGGAGCGGTTTTCCGCTCCCTTAATTTACGCAATCCTTCCCTGAATTCCGGCGTCCAGGCCGCCACCAACTGATCCACCTTCTCTTGTGCAGCCGCCTCAATAGCTGGGCGGAATTCCTCCAACTTTTCCGGAGTAAACCAATCCGGTGCATTCCTCTTTTCATCTTTGATTTTTGTTTCCATTGGATTTCGATTGGACACCTTTAGTTAAAATTCTAACCCGCCTTCTCTTAGTGAAATGACAAATTTCTTATAGTTTTTACCACTCTGTAAAACTTCTGGATTTTCATTGTCAAAACCATATGCGACAAGGCAATCACCGAGGTCGTCCAATTCCCTTTTTATCGCAATCTGATAAAGACGTGCCCGGGAGTCACCACTCGCCTCAATCACTACCTGTGCCTCCACATGATCACTCAGAAAAAAAAGCAACGCCTTGGCAACAGTAGATACACCTCCTCCATATCACCATTGTCACTTCTCTTATCTAAGTCAATCGAGCCATCCGAATTCAAGTCTCCCAATGCCATTTCATAAATATCGGGTTCTTCGGTCGGCTTGAATATTATCACCTTTATAATGGATTCCTTTCCTGTACTGGTAAACCAAAACATCATTCGTTTACCGTTTAGGATACTTTCGTAAAATGCTGCATTCATTGTGAGAAGCGTTCTAATTACTTCTCAATTTGTAGTCATGTAATTATCGCAAAACAATCCGATGTCCATGCGGTAGCAGCGGATTATCAAGCGCCGTACTTATGTACCCACAGACAACTTCCAACGAAACCGGAAAGAATATTTTGCAAGTAGCGACAATTTACCACCCACAAATCCCTGTCCCGTAATCCAATGTACAGTCGGTAATAGCCAATTATCCAAAACCCGCATTTCATCCCTTCAAACCAACACCTCGTCAATCTGATTTGCGCTCCCAGGGCACCCGCTTTACATTCGAAGCAACAAACTCTCAACCCAACCGCCTATGCCATCCTACCAGCTTTCTGTGAACGGCAAGCCCTATACTGTCGAAGCCGATGCGCAAATGCCGTTGCTTTGGGTAATTCGTGATCTGATCGGGCTTACTGGCACCAAATACGGGTGCGGGATTGCGCAATGCGGTGCCTGCACGGTGCATTTGAGCGGAGCGCCGGTGCGCTCTTGCTCTTTTCCTGTGTCGGCGGTGGGTGAGCAGGCGGTAACGACGATCGAAGGGCTTTCCGAAGATAATTCGCATCCGGTGCAACGCGCGTGGATCGCCGAACAGGTGCCGCAATGTGGTTACTGCCAAAGCGGGCAGATCATGTCGGCGGTAGCATTGCTTGCAGGAAATGCTAACCCCGATGACGAGGCCATTAACGCCGCAATGAATGGTAATATATGCCGTTGCGGGACGTATCCACGCATTCGCAAGGCGATCAAAACAGCTGCCAGCTATTCTCGTTAATCTTCGCTATGAAGCCACAGGACATATCCCGTCGCGATTTTCTTAGTCAGGTTGCCTGGTCGGGGGCGGCGCTGACGCTTGTTGCGTACCTGCCTGCGAGCGGGCGAACGCTCCCGGAAATCATAAATCCGGTAACAAACGGAATCTTGCCGGGCACGGAGCTGATGTCCTGGATTTCGATTGCCCCGACCGGGAGGGTAACGCTGATGTGCAACCGCTCTGAAATGGGCCAGGGTACTTTCCAGGCGTTGCCGCAAATGCTCGCCGAGGAACTGGAAGTCCGGCTCGATGACGTAGAGATTCTTTTTGCACCGGCTAATCCTGAAAAATATGGCCCGCAACCCCAGGAAGGCAGCTTTTCTGTCCGTGGATGGGCGCCGCGACTGCTACGCACAGGTGCCTGCGCACGCGAGATGCTGATCGAAGCCGCGGCCACGGAGTGGAACATTCCCCGGCACGATTGCTACGCTGAAAATGGAACGGTTATTGACAGGGCTACCCAAACGAAACTGACTTACGGTGCACTAGCGGAAAAGGCTTCCAAACTCAAACCACCCACCGAGGTCACACTCAAAAAGCGGGCCGACTATAAAATCATTGGCAAGCCTGCACCACGGAAGGATATTCCTTTGAAAACCAACGGCTCAGCCATTTTTGGGCTGGACAAAAAACTACCCGGGATGAAATATGCCGTGATCGAGCGCAGCAGGCGATTCCGGGAAACGGTAAAGGGTTTTGACGATTCGGAAACCAGAAAAATACCGGGGGTCTCGCATGTATTTAAGGTAAAAAGACCTGTATTTTCCCAGTACTGCGAAGGTGTCGCCGTCGTCGCTGATTCGCTCTGGGCAGCCATGCAAGGCCGCAAAGTGTTAAAAGTGAATTGGAACGAACCCGATTTTGAATGTCCCGACACTACTTCACTCGAAAAACAAATGCGGGAAAACCTCCAAAAGATCGGCGGGCAACCCAAATTTGAAACTGAATACAACCATTGCGCGCAAAAGCTGGAAGCGGTTTATGAAACGCCCTACCAGTCGCACAGCTGCATGGAACCGCTGAACTGCATTGCCGACGCCCGTGCCGACAGCATTGAAATATGGGGGCCTATCCAGGAAGCCAACTGGATACAGGCCGACCTGAGCCAGCGATTTAACATTCCCATTGACCACGTGGCGGTGCATATGACCTTCCTTGGAGGTGGTTTCGGTCGAAAAGCTTTCCCCGATTACCCCTATGAGGCTGCATTGATTTCCAAAGAGATACAAGCCCCCATACAGGTAGTCTGGACGCGTGAAGACGACATGACAGCCGGCCCTTTCCGCCCGGGTGCCTTTTACGCATTGAAAGGCGGATTGAATGCTGATGGCGGCATACACGCATTTCAAGCCAATACCGCTACCCAATGGATCGGCCAGGAATGGTCGCCTACGCCACCGGGGCCACCCGACGCAGCTGGTTACAATACGGGCGATTTCGAGGGATTACTACACCCCTACCGGCAGGGAATACCGCATTACAGCTTCGGGGGGGTGGGTACGCACTCGCCCATACCGGTGATGTGGTGGCGGTCCGTGTCCGCATCCACGCAAGGGTTCGCGTGCGAGAGCTTTATAGACGAGCTGGCGCATCTGGCAGGCAAAGATCCGCTTGCATTCCGGCGCCAGCATTTGCCGAGCCCGCGCTACCAGGCGCTGATCGACCGGATGGCAGAACTGACCCAATGGCAGTCCCGGGGCAAAAATCCGGGCTGGGGCGTTGCATTTACCGAATGCTTCACGGGCATTTGCGGGCATGCCGTGAAAGTGGCGCGTAATGCAGAAGGAAAAATCAGGATTGAGAAAGTAATTGCGCTGATGGATTGCGGATGGTATGTAAACCCGGACATTATCCGCGCCCAGGTCGAAGGCAGTATTGTTATGGCCCTGGGCGCAGCCACTACGCACGCAACCACATTTGAAGACGGCAGGGCCGCTCAGCAGAATTTTGACACCTACCCTATGCCGCGCATCGCCGACATTCCGCCCATTGAAGTACATATTATGGAAAATGACGAAAAACCCGGCGGCGTGGGTGAGCCGGGGCTGCCTCCATTCGCCCCGGCCCTCGCCAATGCCATTTTCGACCTCACAGGCCAGAGAGTCCGCCGGCTTCCGTTCAGCCTGGATGAAATTTCGTAGTGGCTGCTCTACAGCGGCTGTGGAGCAGCCAGAGCGGTTATTTACCTGAAAGTGATTTAATAAACAAAATCACCGATTCGATATCGTTATCCGAAAGCACGCCCACAAACGACGGCATTTCTTCATTATAACCTTTTATGATGCGTTTCGAAGGCGTAAGGATCGATTCGCGCAGGTAAGCCTCGTCCGCGATCACCTTGCTGCCATCGTCGAAAGTGCGCTCCGATTTGTACAGGTTCTGGAACGGCGGGCCGTACATGCCTTTTGTGCGGGTACCTTCGGAGTGGCAGCCCGCGCAGGCCATTTTTTGGAATATTTCCCGTCCTTTTTCCGCCGTCGCCGCTGTTTCCGCCACTGCTACGGTTGCCGTTTCCGGACGTTTTGCTGTCAGCAATGCGAGATCGACACCTTCAAAGCCTTTCAAATCCACGTCTGTCGACTGGTTAATGGTAAACCAGAACTGGTCGTTCACTTTTTTGCCGTCTGCGGCTTGCAAATGGTAGGTTACTTCCATTTGCATCACCTCGGTCATTTCGGGTACGAGTAAGAACACACTTTTACGATCTGCCGACGGGTACGACGCAGCCACGTACATGGTTTCCTGCCCCGTTGAACCGTCCAATTTGAAATGGCCCGAGCCGTATTCTTCGGTGCGTTTGTAATTCCATCTTTTTACTTCGAAATTCTTAGGATCGCTGGCTGTCGCTTTATCTAACGGCGAATCGAAACGGAGTACAATACCTTGCTTACCAGCCCTGAAATGGTTGGGCAAATAGCTGGGCTTGCCCGTATAGCGAAGCCTCAGTAATGCGCTGATACCATTAGAACTGGAACCCCAGAGATTAAAACCGGCCACATACAATTGTTCATCAACGGGGTTCATCGCCCCTTTGGAAGTTGGTGCCGGGTAATTGGCATTAATCACTGAAACACCACCCTGAACAACGCTCGTAGTGCTATCGATCAGCACGCGGAATAAGCCGGGCCTGCCGAAAGAAAAGTGGATCAGATTACCATTCAATGGCCCCATTTTGGAACTGGTGGCCCAAACCTGGCTGATCGCCGAACGGTCGACGCTGTGGGGAATCCATGTCAATGGCGGGGTCACGGCCGGATTATCTTTCCTGTGCAATGTGGGTTCTACACCGAAATAATCACCTTGTTTAATAACAAAAATAGGTGTAGAAGGCACGTAGTTGCCTTGCTGGTCGGAAGCGGTGAGAATGCCTTTGGTTGGGTGAATCCCTAAATAAGGGCCGCGTAAACCGGTCGCTACCACTTCCGCGCCGTAGCCGTCCAGCGAGATTTTCAGAATAGCCCCGTTCTGGTCTGAACCCGCACGGAAACCTTTGCCGGTAACCTTCGTCATACCCGGCCCATTGCTCAAACTGCCGCCTTTTGCAATGTAAAAACTACCATCCGGCGCGGTAACAAGGTCTCCCGCCCACTCGCGCGACTCCGGCGACTGCCCCATCACATTCGAAAAGTTCTCATAATAATCGGCCGTGCCGTCGTTGTTCAGATCGTGAAAATGGACAATGCCATTTCTGTCGAAAACGTAAATTTGCTCCTTCACGATCTCGATGCTCATCGGCTCATGGAGACCCGATGCAAAGCGCCGCCATTTCAGGTTTTGGAGGTTTTTATCAATGCCCTCAACCGTCCAGACGTCACCTTCAAAAGTTACGACCGCCGCTCTGCCATCCTTAAAAAAAGCCACATCAGCCACACGCACATTCCTTTTCCACGGATTATTCAAAGGCAAAGTGAGTTGATCGGTAACAAATGCGGCGGTGTCGGGGGCCAGCTTCCCTTGCGTCACCACCGTTTCCTTCCATAATGCAGGGCCGCCTTTTTTGAAATCAGGCAGCGGGATATGCTTGGTTTTTACAAACTTCTCAAATGCCTTTTTGTTCTTCGAAAGACCTTTCCAAATGGCGATCGTCGCTTCTCCTGATGCCGATACGGTTACGGTCAGATATTTCCCTTCTTCCACCCCTGCCTGCCAGTTCGGTTTGCCTTTGCCCAAAACAGCCACTGCGGTAACGGTGTCCTTGCCCACGCCCTGGTACACATACGCAATGCGGCCTTTTACTTCGCTGCCGGTTGCATTATCGATTTCTGCGGCAGTCAGAAACAATTCCGTAGAAACATCCCCGGCCTGGATCGCACGGGTAAACGCGACGCCTCCATCGAAATGCGCACTTCCGGGTAGCTCGTAAATACGCGCCTTCCCTACCGAATAGTCGAGTATCGAGCGATTTCCGTAGACATACACGCCATTATACCGTCCCCGTTCTGCCGGAAGCGGCTTCCAGGTCGGCGGCAACGATTGATCGGTGCGGTAGGCAGGCTTTCCTGTCGACCATCCCGCGTAGGCGCCTGTTGCGAGCACTGGCGAGCCCGGAACGGTGGCTATGTTGTTGTTCTTGTTAAAAAAATCCTTGTACGAAACCTGCGCCATGAGGACCATCGGCAGGAATTTGCCCGTCCACGCTACCGACCACCGCAGCAGATCGGTATCGAAACACGCATAAGCACTGTCGCCCAGCTGCAATGCAAGGGTACGCGCGGCCTGGTTATCTTTCGGAAAACCGCCGCCCAGTTTGCGGGCATCCACGGATGTCGAAATATAAGGGAAGCCAGGTTCTACAAACGAAGCCAGTTGCAGCGAATCAGGGCGGTCGGAAGCGGTGTTGCGGGTATAGGTGTAGCCGGTCATCAGCACGGATGCCAGGGTAATGCCTCCAAGCAGGGCAATGCCCCACCGTTTGCCCCGGTACTTAGGAATGTTAAGCATGTATGGTTCAGGTAATAAAAGAACAATTTTTAAATCTATGCAAAATAGGAACTTACTGGAATACTAATGACCAATTTTCGGCTCCTTATCCCTTACAGCTTGTGAAAAAGCCTTCCCATTGAATATTAAATCAATATATTTGAAATAAACCTGAACGATATGACCTTATTTTCCGGGCTTCGCAAAGAGCAGATCTCCACCGAAATCCTGGCCGGGATTTCCTCATTCCTGGCAACGGCGTATATCATCGTCGTCAACCCGTCGATCCTCAGCCAAACCGGCATGCCGTTCCCTGCCGTGCTTACAGCAACGATCCTCGTGTCGTTTTTTAGCAGTCTGATGATGGGCCTTTACGCCAACAACCCTATCCTGGTCGCGCCGGGAATGGGCCTCAACGCTTTTTTCACCTACACGGCCGTGCTCACCGACGGGCTGTCGTGGCAAGTGGCGCTCGGGACGGTATTCTGGTCGGGGATCTTCTTCCTTATTTTATCTGCATTCAACATCAGGGCCTACATTGTCAAGGCCATTCCAAAACCGTTACGCTTCGGCATCGCGGCGGGAATAGGGCTGTTTATCACGCTTATAGGTTTTGCCAATGCCAAATTCATCGTGCCCAATCCGGCGACGATGATCAGCCTGGGCAACCTCAATGCGCCCACGCTCACATTCATCGCCGGTTTGCTTGTGACGGTGATCCTGCTGATCCGCAATGTAAAAGGCAGCATCCTGATCGGCATTGTCATCACAAGCCTGCTCGCCTGGCCGATCGGTCGCTGGTGGGGTGGCACAGAAACCGTTATTACCATCGATCATCTCGTTTCGAAACCCGATTTCAGCCTGCTTTTTCAGCTCGACCTCGTCCATTCGCTTCGATGGAGCCTGGCACCTATCATTCTTGCGTTCGTATTTACCGATATGTTCGACAGCCTTTCCACGTTTGTCGGGCTGGCAGAAGCCTCCAATCTACTCGACGAAAACGGCGAGCCCCGCAATATCCGACGCTCGCTGATGGTGGACGCCATTTCAACGACCATCGCCGGGCTCACGGGCAGCAGTCCCGGTACGGCTTACATTGAATCGGCAGTAGGAATCGAGCAGGGTGGCAAAACGGGTCTCACCGCGGTTACCGGCGCCATTTTGTTCCTGCCATTTCTGTTCCTTTCGCCTTTGCTGAGCGCGGTACCCTCTATCGCCACCGCGCCTGCTTTGGTGCTGGTAGGTGTTTTTATGATGAAACCCGTGATCCGCATCAGCTGGAATGATCTTTCAGAAGCATTTCCGGCTTTCCTCGCCATGGTTCTGATCCCCTTTACCTACTCCATTACCCAGGGCATTATCTGGGGATTCCTGAGCTGGACGGCCCTGAAATTGCTCTCGGGACGGGCCAAGGACATTAGTATAGCCCTCATTATCATTGATATTTTCGCCATACTGGCCCTGATTTTTTAAACTCAACATGAAGAAAAATTCACTACTCACATTCCTCTTTCTACTCATCGTTCTTTCTGTTAAATCCCAAAGCGTTACCGGTATTCTCGGCGCATTTCCGCCTGAACTGGTATTGCTGGAAAGCGAAATGACACAGAAAAAAGATACGATTATCAGCCAGATCCGGTTCATTAAGGGCGAGCTGCGAGGCCGGCGCGTCGTGCTCGCGGAAACGGGGGTCGGGAAGGTCAATGCCGCCATTACCACCGTCGTGATGATCCAGCATTTTAAACCGCGAGAAATCGTGTTTTCAGGTATTGCGGGCGGTGTGGACCCCACGCTGGCGCCGGGCGATCTGGTGATCGGGACGCAGATCGCCTACCATGATTTCGGGCAGATCGACGACGCCGGAATGCATTATTGGGCTACGAAAAACCCTTTTACCCAGAAGGAAAACCCACTGAAATTCCTCTGCGATTCCGCATTGATCAGCAAGGCCCTTTCGGTTTCCAAAAACCTGAAACTGGCGAAGGTGGAGCGGGGCAACGGCAGCTTTGTCCCCGCTGTAAAAAAAGGCATTATCGTCACGGGCGACCAGTTTGTCTCCTCCGAAAAAACCACTCAGCGGCTACTGAAAGACCTGCATGCAGCCGCTACGGAAATGGAAGGGGCAGCCATCGCGCAAACCTGCTACCAACAGAATACGCCGTTTCTGATCATCCGGAGCCTCAGCGACAAAGCCGATGGCAAAGCCAAGGCGGATATGGACCAGTTCTACCATGTAGCAGCACATAATGCAGCGACGCTCGTTATGGCCGTGGTTGCGGAACAGTAGCTACCTGCCCGCCAGTCGCTTGTTTGACCTGATAAGTGTAAACCGAGTACGGGAAAATCGCCGCAGCTACCCATTTAGAAACGAGGCTCGCGATCACGATCGGGATAAAGAGAATATAGTTGTCGGCTAACGCGCACACCAGGAAAATAGAGGTAAACGGCGCGTGAATGCTGCCACTGAGCACAGCCGCCATGCCTATCAGCACAAAATTGACAGGTATCAGGCCGAGTCCGAAATAGTGGTTTAATACAACACAGACAATCAATCCGAGAAATGCGCCGATGAACAGGCTCGGCGCAAAAACGCCTCCATCACCACCTGCGCCAAGTGTAACCGACGTCGCGACAGGTTTGAGTAGCAGTACCACGAGCAACGGCAGTATGACGGCCAATGTAGGCGCGTCGGCCTGACGGAATACATGCTTGATCCCTTCATAACCTTCGCCGTAAAGGTTCGGTACGAAGAAAATCATCGTTGAAATCAGCAGCGAGCCACCAATAATACGGGCATAATCGTTTTGCAGCGAACCGAAAAACTTCTTGCAAAACAGCACGCATTTGGTAAGATAAACCGAATTGAGCCCTGCCAGCACACCCAGCAGGATCATGTAAGGCAGTGCCTCCGTGCGCCAGTTGGTGACGCTGAAATGGAAGACTTGTTTGTAAAAAAAGAAGCGGGTAATCAGGTACGACGAAAGCACGGCGGTAACCACCGCTGCGGTGTGCAGTTTGCTTTTTCTTCTTGTAAACACCTCAAAGGCAAATAGAAACCCGGCAACAGGTGCATTGAAAAGGGCCGTTACCCCCGCGGCCAGCCCCGCGCACACGAGATCCGTACGGTACTTGCGCAGATAGCTCACTTTCCGGCTCGACAATGCGCCAATAGCCGCCGTTGAAACCACAGTGGAGACTTCGATGCCCGTGGAGCCGCCGAAAATTACTGTCAGCAGGCCATTGAAATAATGAGAGGGAATTTTGTAAGCAGGCAATGTGTGGGCATTTTTATTGATCGTATCCAGCACTTCCTTGATCCCTTTATTGGCTTTGTTATGAAATAGGAAATAGCGCAGCAAATGAATGGTAGTGAGGCCGATGAGCGGAATAATGAAGATCAGATAACGATTGTGCCGCAAGTTTTCCAGGAAAGCCTCCTCGTAATGCTCTGTAATGACTTTGAGGGTATCGGCTACCAATGCTGAAAAAACGCCGGTTACAGCTGCCGCGAGCACTACCGCGATCACCCTTTGGGATTTTTTTACTTTATATGAATTCAGTTCCATGTCTTATCTTAAATCGGAGAAACTCAGCCCCACATTCAAAGATAACGCCGGTCAAAGGTTTTTTGTCTACGCTAACCATGGTTACATCTTAATTTAATCCAATTTCATCGATAAATAAAAAATGATATCCGATCGTTACCATTCGATAATTTATGCGACTGCCAATAACAGATTAAATACGCCGCCGACGCGCTGAAAATTTACATGCAAACCCATCGCTTCAACCGGTAGGTTTGCCGCATCCGCTACTTTATAATACGCTGGACATATTATGCTGGCCGTTCATTGTCAACTCATTAAACGCACATAAACGATGAAGAAGGTTTATTTTTTGTTGGCCGCACTTGCCGGGCTCGTGTTCCTGGCCAACACTTCGCGCGTGAGGCCTGCCAAATACGGCATGGCAGTCGGTACGCCGGAGATCCGATCGATCAGCGGGCTGGCTTTCGGGCCGGACGGGGTGCTTCTTGTGGGCGATTCCAAAAGTGCGACGGTTTTCGCGATCGACACGAAAGACGCGACCGCCAATGCAAGTACACAACCTGTTGAAATAAAGAACATTGACCAGAAAATAGCTGCATTACTGGGAACAGATGCCGCTAACATCAGTATTCAGGACATTGCCGTAAACCCTGTTTCCAAAAACATTTACTGCGCCGTGCAAAGTGCCGATGGTACACCAGTCCTGCTCAAAATCACCGGCGACAAAATCGAAGCGGTAAGTACTAAAAATATACCGTTTTCGAGCCTCGCGCTTAATAATGCACCTGCGGAAGACGCGAAAGACAAACGTGGTAATTCTGTGAGGGTTGCGGCGATTTCGGATATTGGTTTTGCCGATGGGAAAGTGCTGGTGAGCGGGCTCTCCGGTCAGGAATTCAACTCAACTTTCCGCAGCATTACTTTCCCTTTTACCAACAAACAGGACCAATCAACGCTGGAAATCTATCATGCCGCGCATGGCAAATATGAAACACTGGCGCCGATCCGCACATTTACAACGGCTGAAATCAAGGGTAAAAAGTACCTGGTAGCGAGCTACACCTGCACGCCGCTGGTCCTTTTCCCGATGGACGAGCTCAAACCCGGTACGCATGTAAAAGGCCGCACCGTCGCCGAAATGGGTAGCGGTAATTCGCCGATCGATATGGTGACGGTAAGCAAAGGCGGAGAGTCGTTCCTGATGATGTCCAACTCTGCCCGGCCCGTTTTCAAGGTAAAATACAAAAGCATCGAAGCCTACCAGGGCGCGCTGACGACCCCTGTTGAGGAAAGTTTCGCGACGGCGGGCGTCGATTTCGTGTCTCTGCCGGTGACGAATGTGATTCAGATGGACAAGCTGGACGATTCGCGCATGATCATCCTGCAACGCCGGTCCAACGGCAGCCTCGACCTCTGGACTTCGAGTGAAAGGTATTTGTAAGATTTCGACAAACCGATTGGTCAGGCTGGCGTACATCCCCGGCCTGACTTTTTTTGTATGCCTTATCGCCTGTCTTCCTGAGAGCGCGAATCAGTCGATCGACATTCAATGGAAAAACGGGCAGGCCTTCGCCATCCGAATTCCTGGCGCCCTTGCAGCGGACATTCCGGAAGATTCCATTTTTTCTCTGGTAACAGTCAATATAGCCGGCCAACAAAATCCCGTAGGCATTCTGGGCTCGTTCGAACAAAAAGAAAGCGGGCTGCTGTTCACGCCGATGATTCCCTTCACGCGCGGCATGCATTATGACGTACGTGTACGCGACACGCGCGTGGGAGGCTTTGAAGTCCCTGAAAATAATGCTGGTAATGCGCCAAGGGTTATTGCCATTTATCCTTCGGCCGACACGCTGCCTGAAAACCTGCTGAAAATCTACCTGCATTTCAACCAACCGATGCGCGAGGGGCTTTCAGCGAAATATATAAAACTCATTAAAAACAAGCGCGATACCATCGACGGCGCATTCCTGGACCTGCAACCGGAATTGTGGAACCCGGAGCGGACGGTTCTGACACTCTGGCTCGACCCTGGTCGCATCAAACGTGATTTACAGCCTAATAAGCGACTCGGCGCGCCCATGCAGCGCGGCACGCATTACGAGATTGCGATATCGCAGGCCTGGACCGACGCGCGCGGGAAACGTCTCGCCAAAGCCTACCAAAAGGCGTTTGTTACCATCGCGAAGGACTCGCTCTCGCCGCAACCTTCGCAATGGACATTGGTACCACCCACAGCCGCCACGAAGCAAGCATTGAAGATCGATTTTAAAGAACCGCTCGATCACGGCCTTTTACAAGAAGTATTTACTGTACAAGACGGCGCGGGCGAGAAGATCTCGGGTCAATGGCAAATTGGCAAGGCTGAAATACAATGTCATTTTATTCCGGATGCAAACTGGAAAGCCGGTTCTTATAAAGTTCTGATCGAACCCAGGTTAGAAGATTTGGCAGGGAATAACCTCGTTCGCCCCTTCGATAGGGATATTACAAAAACGTCGGAGGCTGTCACCGGCGAAATCGCTTTACTGCACTTCAATGTCAAGTGACTAACGGTTCTTATCCATTAGCCTCCGGTTTACCACCTGTTCAATTACCTGCTCACGGTAATTCCGGCTGATGGGAATACGATGCGGCTGAATAAAGATCTCATTTCCGTCGATCCCCTCGATTTTCCCGATCGAGACAATATAGGATTTATGAATGCGGATAAAATGCCGGCTATCAAGGTTTTGTTCGAGGTGTTTGAGGTTGAGCAGCGTAATGTACTTGCCTTTTCGAGTATGGATCGTGACGTAGTTTTGTAGGCCCTCGATATACAGAATATCATCGAAGAAAATCTTCTCGTATTTGCTGCCGCATTTGATAAAAAAATAGTCTTCCTCGGTCTTCGATGTTGCGGATTTGGTCAGCAGTTTGTGATAATCCCTTGCCTTGCCCGCCGATTTGAAAAAACGCTCGAAAGTGATCGGTTTCAGCAGGTAATCCATCACATTGAGCTGAAATCCTTCCAGCGCGTAACTCGGGTAAGCCGTGGTTATGATGGCCATCGGCGGGTTCTGCACGATTTTCAGGAAGTCGATACCGCTCATTTTGGGCATTTGAATGTCCAGGAAAATCAGGTCGACAGGCTCGCGGTCCATAAGACTGATGAGTTCGACCGGGTTTTCGCAAACGCCTGTCAGTTTCAAAAAATCCACTTCCTTCACATAATCAGCCAGCCCTTCCCGCGCCAGCGGTTCATCATCTATTATCGCACAATTGATCATCTAACCGGCATGATTTAAAGACATTGGAGAAATTTCTGTCGATTCCAATTTTTCAAGTTCAGCCTCAAAATGAACGACAAACCGGTCAGCATCGCGCCGGATATCCAGCTCGTATTTTCCCGGATAAATCAGATCCAACCTGCGCCGGACATTTTTTAGGCCGATTCCCCCGTAATTCACCACTTCCGCATTCTGCTCCTCCGAAACCGTGTTGATGAGATTAAATACCAGATTTGCATTGTCCAACCGCAGATCGCCTCGGATCCAGTTGGGCTGGTCGTGGTGCCTTGAAACGTGCTTAAATGCGTTTTCCATGAACGTCATGAGCACAAAAGGCGCAATGCCCGGCTGCTCGCTAAAGTGTTCCTCCACCTTGAAAACCACATCCAGGTTGTCGCTCTGACGCAGCTTTTCCAGTTCGATAAAGTTTTCGAGATAAGCAATTTCCTTAACCAGTGGGATCTGGTGGTCGTTGCATTCATACAACTGATGCCGGAGTAGCTCCGAGAACTTCGCAAGCGACGCCGACGCCATATCGGGGTTTTTATGGATCAGGAAAAAGATCGAATTGATACTGTTGAAAAGGAAATGTGGGTTGAACTGGTATTTCAGAAAATTCAATTCGGTTTCCAGCTTTTCTTTTTCCAGAATTTGTTGTCTTTGCTGCGTTTGAAGCCAGTTTTTGGCTAATTTGATACTCATCGCAAATGTCGTTGCGGCAACAGTCGACGATAACGGTCCTCCGAGCATCATGTGAAAAAACTCGTAGTTTCCAGGTCCGAAGAATTCTTCCAGTGTTTTTCCTGCGGCCCAGGCGCCGATGTAGTAGCCCGGCACGATCATCGCGGCAGTAGCGAGGATGGTTAACAGCAAAAACGTCAGAAATTGGACATACCTGCCTTTTTCCAGGAACCGCGGGATGAGAAAATACAGGTTGAAATACACCGCCAGCGCCTGCCATATCACGTAAAACAGGAACTTGATCACGGAGGTTGTAAACAGTGCTTCCACCACCTTGACCGGATTGCCAAGCGCCACCACCCACCATATATAATGATAGACGATCCAGAATGGAATATGGTAGAGCTTGTACCTGAAAAACCAATGCGCCCGGGGGGGCGAAGCGGCAAAATCAGGGTCGAAATGCGGTTGGGCGGTCATGCGGGAACAAGAGGCTATTCTATTCCCAATTTACGGGAATAAGCGCAGAATAGGAGCCGTCGGGATGAACTGGCCCAAATAATTGATAAACTGTCGGCGCCGCTATACAACAAGACCCGGTGGATTTGGATCGTCCGCCAGGCCTGTACCGAAGTTATTCACTAAAAAGCTATGTCAGCGTTACACCACACGGGCATGCCGTGCTGCGTTTGACGGCGTTATTATATTCCAATTTCAGCTTCTTACCTTTCTCATCCGCCTCTTCAAGGAGCTCGAAAGTGCGGCGCTCGCCAAGCATCAGAAGCGATTGGAAAAGAATGCCGGCATATTTACTTTCTTCGCTACCAGGGCCTTTTTCCTTGGCGAGATCATTGTAGTGCCCGAAAAGATCTTTCCCTTTCCCCATCGTTTTATGTTTTGCGTTGAATTTCAGAACCTTAGTTTCCGCGCTAAAAAGCGCTTCGAATCTCCCTTTTGCCAATTTAGGAAAATAATTATAAAAAATCTCAAAAAACGCATGCCAATTTGAATAGATAGCGATGGATATCAGACTGCCGATCACCCTCCCACTAACCTCCGCGACGCTTCCGCAGCACCTTCCGCATGTTTTGAAACGTTTCGATAGGTGCCCGGCAAGCAAACATGTTCACGACATGCGCAGGAATGTGACCGCCGGGATCGACTTGCAGCATGTATTCCACCCACACCTTCCCGTCCGGCAACGGGCGGATTAGCCAGCGGTTTATTGAAGCATTGATTCGGACAACACCCTCCCGCAACGGCACGATGCCCGGTACGGCTGGTGCTTCAACAGTCACAGCACCGCTCCCTTCGTGTTTTATGACGCGCAAATGCGTCACAAAATCGCGATTATCCAACGGCCATGGCAAACTTACCTCCGTATGATAAAGCAGCTCCGTATCGGAAACTCTTCGAATCAGTCGGCACGATTTGGTATGGCACACCCATTGCTCGGCGGCTTTCACATCCAGCAGTAATGCAATCACCTCATCCAGGCCTGCATCCAGCGTGCATTCCGCTTTCATGGCTTTGATCTTCGAATCGGGGACCGTTTTGGCATACACTTTTATCCCGTCGCGCATAGCCACGCGCCTCCATTCCGCCTGCGCGACCGCATGTGTAATACACAGGTAAAGAGACAGTAAAGCGAGTATCAGGCACCTCATAGCGGCACAAAATTCTCACTTCAACACCCATTAGCGAAGCCCATTTCTCCCCTGATGCCGGAAAGCATGTTTGAACTGACAGAATGCATGTTTGAACTGATGAAAGTTTGCAGGCACCGGGGGATCATTCGATTGTAGCGAATCGGTTTTCCAGGAATATTATTGAAAACAGACTTCGGCGGTGTGCTGCAAATACTTGTTAATCCGGGAATATTCGTTGAAAGGCGTTCAGCAGCCCTAAAAGTTGACCGAAGCCGACACTTTATACATATTCTTCAAGGGACTGCCCGAATCGGTCGGGATCAGATATGAGAAGTCGAGGGAATAGTGTTTCAGAATGCGTACACCGGCTCCGGTGGTGAAGAATTTGCGGTTGCCTTTCACTTTGTTTTCGGCGTGGTAGCCGCCCCGGAGTGCGAATACATTTTTGTACCAATATTCAGCCCCCATAGCCACAACTATTTCCTGCATTTCTTCTTTAAAACCGCCGGGTGCGTCCGAAAAAGATTGAAGAATACCTTCCAGATACGGTTTCTGATTCACATTACTGCCAGGAACAGGCGTTGGTACCAACAGTTTTCCCGCCTCGGCGGTCACGTTCAGCTTGTGTTGCCCGTTGGCAGTATACGAAAGACCTCCGCCCAACCTCAGGGTTGTCGGCAAAAAGTATTCATAACCTGACCCATAGTCCATCTTGGGGCCGATATTGGTCAGCGCGGCACCGACCGTCCATACCATATTTTCATTCCCCTCGGCATCAGACGAAAGACTTTTGTAATAAACCCCGATGTCGCCGGCTACTGCGCGTGCAGGCTTCAATACATTGCCCTGCACGACACTGCTTCCAATGTCCGATGACACATATTTGAGCGTCATCCCTGCTGAAAAATGGCTTCCCAATTGTTTGGCGTACGATCCGCTGAACGCGATATCTCCACCGGGGGAAAGTGACGGAGCCGAAACGATTGCCGGATCACTGAAATATTGAACGGATGCGCCCACCACCTGCCCATTGTTCAACTTCTTGTAACCGGCGGCGTAACCCAGCCAGGCACCATTAATAAGGGAGGGCAGCCAGGGCGAGTAAGTCGCAGAAACTCCAAAACTTCCCGGCGCATCGGCGAGCTTACCGACGTTCCAGAATGCCGAATTCGCGTCGCCACTTGTGGCAGTCCCGGCGTAGCCCATCCCTCCTGCCCGGGCATCCGGCGCGATGGTAAGAAAATCGGCGGCGGTCTCGGCAATGCGGTAGCTTGCCTGGGCAAGTACGTTCGTCATCGTGCACGACAAGCATGCCAGCGTGAGCAGATTCGCTTTCATAGGGGTTTGATTTACGTTAAAAAAGTTTGTTAGCGGTTACAAACCCAAAACGTACCCCATTTTATATTATTACGTGATTCGCCGACATTCTTAAATATCTCAATCCCAGCGATCCAGCCCTAGCAATTTGCGTCCCAGTTCGCTCAACTCCGCCGTTTGATAACGGGTTTGTTCCCAATTCCGGGGATCGCCCGGGAAAGCGTAACCCTGCGGCGCCTCACGTTCCCGCCAGGAGCGGATCCGCCATTGCCGCAATGCCTCATCTTCTTCCTGCGCCGGCATCATCGAAATATATTGCGCGAGGCGAACTTTGTCCTCGCTCCGGTTCGCGCGGATCCCGTGCGGCTGGGAACTATTGAAGATCAGCATGTCACCGGCATTCATTTTTACCTTAACGATCTCAAAACCTGTCACGTCCGGCTGAAAATGATTCCTGTCCTTCGGCTGCGTCAATTTCCAGGTGTCGTAGGTCCTGAACAGCTCCGGCACGCATTGAAACCCGCCCATATTCTCGTCGTCCTGGTCGGCCAGCGCGAGTACGCCCTGCACATTTTGCGGTTTGGTTTCCGGGTCGTAGTCCCAATGAATAAAGCCTTTATATTCGAAACCGGGACGGAGCGGCAGGTTCAAATTGGCCCGGTCGATGGTCACCCAAAGTTTTTCGGTGCCCCAAATGTCGGAGAATGCCTCATGCACCTTCGGGTATTGTCGGTTATCCCACAGGTATTGATGATTGTACACCTCGACCATCCCGGTATTGGTCAGTTCTTTCATCTTCATTTCGGCACGTGGCGGCGCGTACCATGTTTCCGGGTCATCCGGGTCCTTTTCTTCAAATTCCCACAAAAAATCGGCCAGCTTTTTGACCTGCTCTCTCGGTACCGCATTCGGGATCACGATATAACCATTGGTTGTCCAGAAATCCCAGTCTTCTTCGGTCAGTAATTTGAGCGGTTTGCCGTTACTTCTATCGTTTAGCCTCACATTGCTCGATTTGGCCGTCGAAGGATTACCAGGAATGTCCTGATGAGCATTCCCAGGTGCCATAGTGGCCATTGTTTTCGCTTCCATATCAATACTATTTTTTCATGATTGAATAAAACAAAACTAATTATCCGCTATAACCTCCACTACCGCTACAATTGCCTATTTTTGCTCTATATTAACAAGAGCAGGAAATTACGCCTGTCATAGTGGCAAACCAGGGACAATTACAGGCATTTTAATATGAAAATTATCCGCGAAGACATCCACCCGGACCAGGGAAGTTCTTTCAAAATCCTGCTAACCCCGGGCCTGAACGACACATTTCTGTGGCACCTCCACCCTGAGTATGAGATCGTATATGTGGAAGGATCGAGCGGCACGCGGCACGTGGGCTCGCATACGTCCGTGTACGAGGGCAGCGACCTGGTGTTTATCGGCCCGAATATACCGCACCTGAATTTCGATTATGGGGTTCGTACAAGCTGCGAGCAGGTAATTGTCCAGATGCGGGAAGATTTTTTGGGCAAAGATTTTCTGCTTGCACCCGAGCTCCAAAACATCCGGAAGTTGTTCGAAAACTCGCATCACGGTCTCTCATTTTCCGGCGAAACCAAGCGTATTATAGGTGAAAAGCTCAAACAAATACCCGCGCTGGCCCCGTTCGACCAACTACTGACGCTTCTTGGCATTTTAAGGCTTATGGCCGAGTCGACCGAAGCGATCGTATTGAATCCCAAGCCGATCTGCAGTAAATCATTCCGGAAAGAACATCTGCGCATGCAGCATGTTTATGCGTACGTAGAAGCCCATTTCGACCGCACACCCGACGTGAATGCAGTTGCGGCCGCGGTAAACCTCACCACTCCTGCTTTCTGCCGGTTTTTCAAAGCGAATACCAGCATGACTTTCACCGATTTCGTGAACCAGTTCCGGATCAATCAGGCGAAGAATCTCTTGCTTCAAGACCGCTCAGTTTCAGAGGCATGCTTTGCTGTCGGGTTCGAAAGCCTCTCCTATTTCAATAAGCTTTTCAGAAAAGTAGTCGGCGAAAACCCTTCTGAATTCAAGAAACGGCATCTACGATAAATTTATTGATATTTTTAAGATCAATAGTTTGGTATTTAAAATACCTTTACTATTTTTACAAGTGAAAATTACACTTCATCAACATGAAATCTATTCACATCAACAACAACGATTTGAGTACGATCAGGAACATCCGGGAGCATCTCTATGAGTACCTCCTGGTTTTTTCCTGTGATCCGGTCACCGAAGCCGCGATCGGAAGCGTCAAGCAGTATTTTCAAAAGGCTTATGGCTGCGAACAGGCTGCGAATCTCCGCCCGCATCTGACCCTTTTTAACTGCATTATCCATGAATATAAACTCGACAGGGTAATTCAGGGGTTTGAAAAAGTGGCGCGCCATGTCGCGCCATTCCGTATTGAATTGGATGGTTTCAACCGGTACGAAGGCGGTACGTTTTACGTCGATCTGGACGCAAGCTCCTCTCTTCAGGTAAACGGGTTGACCAAGAACCTTAAAACCGAGACGATTGAGCACCTGTCCAAATGGGCTTCGGGGGAATTCAGGTTCTGCACCGATCCGCATGTTACCATCGCCCGCGGGATGACACCGGCACAGGTGAACAGCGCAGCCAAGGAATGGATGTACAAGAAATTCCACTCATCGTTCCGTGTCACGGAAATGATCTTGCTGAAAAGATCCCTGGTAAGCGGCTCGAAGTGCAGGGAAATCGCGCGCATGCCATTGTTGGGTTTGCCGGACCAGACGTTTGTGCAGGCGAGTTTGTTCTGATCGCGGTAAGACGTATAGGGACATACGACTAAGAAAATGATTAGGAGCTATGTAAAGTTAGGCCGATCCGGTTATTTCGTATCTTCGGCTATAGGTGAGCGGTATTTCGAGTGTAATAATCGACCGCTGCCGACCGACGGACCAATTTCCTAACGACCTTTTTATGAAGCCAAAATTCCTTTTATGCTCAACGATCGGGCTGATGCTTTGTGGACTGAGTGCCTTTTCACAGTCTTTCAACAACTTCCCTGTTACTACCCAAAAGCCGCCGCTGCATGGCAAGCACTGGATGGGGATTACCGGCAAGCCGCTCGCGGCGACAGCCGGCGCGATGATTTTCAGCAAAGGCGGTAACGCTATTGATGCTTCATGCGCGATGCTAGCGGCTACCTGCACGATGTGGGATGTACTGAGCTGGGGTGGAGAAACGCAGGCGTTGATCTACAATCCCAAAACCAAGAAAGTGATCGCCATCAACGCAATGGGCGTCGCGCCGACAGGGGCTACGGCGGCCTTTTTCAAAAATAAGGGCATGAAATATCCGCCGGAATATGGCCCACTGGCTGCCACAACACCCGGAACGCCCGGCGGCTTGATGACCATGCTCGCGGAATACGGAACGATGAGCCTCAAGGAGGTGCTCGCGCCAGCAATGCAGATGGCCGAGGGCTACCCTATCGAAGCACAGACCGCTAATTCCATTGAAAAAGGTAAGGACGAAATCAAGAAATGGCCGTATTCGACCAAGGTATTCCTGCCCCATTTAGGGCAGAAGCGCGAGGCTCCGGATGCGGGGGAGATATTTGTCCAGAAGGATTTGCGTGAGTCATTACAGAAACTGGTGGATACCGAGCAACAAGCGCTAAAAAGCGGCAAAACCCGTAAGGAAGCCATTTATGCGGCTTATGACCGGTTTTACAAAGGCGACATTGCCAAAGAGATCGCGCGCGGTTGCCAGGAACAGGGAGGCCTCATCACCGAGCAGGATATGGCCAACTGGAAGGTTAAGATCGAAGAGCCTTTGATGACCAACTACAAAGGTATTGAAGTGTACAAAATGCAGCAATGGACGCAGGGGCCGGTCATGTTACAGGCGCTCAACATGCTGGAAAACTTCGATCTGAAGAGTATGGGATACAATTCCTCGCGCTATGTGCATACTTTGTATCAGGTCATGAACCTGGCATTTGCCGATCGTGACTTCTATTATGGTGATCCGGCGTTTGCTCCTGAAGAGCCGATGAGAGGGTTACTGTCCAAAGAATATGCGAAACAAAGGATCAAGCAGATCAATTGGGAGCAGAACGACGCGAAAACAATGCCCGGAGACCCCTACCCTTTTGAGGGAAAAAAGAATCCTTTTACTGAACAGATCAAAAACTGGGGCAATTTTCAAGCGTCGTTGAACCGCAATGCAAATGGGCTCGACGAAAAGTTTATGGAGGAATTCACTGCGGGAACGACTTCCGTTGAAGCCACCGACGAAGAAGGCTGGGTGGTTAGTATTACGCCCAGCGGCGGTTGGGTGCCTGCGTGTATCGCGGGTAACACGGGCGTGGGCCTGAGCCAGCGCATGCAATCGTTCGTGCTCGATGCCCGCGAGAATCCCTTTAATGTGGTAGAACCAGGTAAACGACCAAGGGTTACTTTGACACCCAGCCTCGCCATGAAGGACGGAAAACCGTTCCTTTCCTTCGCCAAGCAGGCAGGCGACGAGCAAGACCAGCTTCTTTTGCAATTCTTTTTAAATGTGGCCGAATTCGGAATGACGGTGCAGGAAGCGACGGAGGCTCCGAGCTTCAAGACATTGCAAATGTATGCCAGCTTCGGTGAGCATGAAAAAGATCCGGGAGGGCTGATTTTAAATCAATCCATGCCCGACTGGACACGCAAAGAACTCTCCCGCATGGGCTACAAACTGAGCTACCAGCCCCGCACCAGCGGCCCGATTAACGCCATTTATTTCGATTGGCAGCACGGCAGCTTTTGGGGAGGATCGAGCAACCATGGTGAAGATTACGGCTTCGGTTGGTGATCATTCGCAAAGCCACCTTAATGCCATAACTCGATGTTATAGGATTGTTTTAACTAACAATCCTATAACAATTGTGAACGGTCGATGATGCGGATCATGCCAAAAGCCGGGCCAAAGCCGGTTTGCTGGTAAAACGGCGCCAGTCCCTCGCCCGTAAAAAGCCCGATCAAAGCGCCGTCGGGCGCATGCACGTCGAGCCATTGCTTCACCTCCCGCATCACAGCCGAACCTACCTGCTTACGTTGCCAATCACGGTGCACCATTACATCTTTAATATAGAAAAAGCTAAGGCCGTCGCCGAGCACAAGCGCACAGCCGATCGCCTCGCCGGTTTCGCTGTTTTCGGCAACTGCCACAAAAAGCGTCGCGTCGAGCTTCTCTCGGAGCAACTCGTCGGATTGGGTGTTTGTCCATCCCACAGAGTTAATGAGATTACGGTATTCGGCGACAGTAAGCATCCGCCCGAGGGTCCGAATGGTGGCCGGCATAGGCTCCGATTTGCTTTCACCAGCCGAGGTAGCAGGAGCAGCGAAAGTAACGTAATTCCCATTGAGATCCTTGACAACATATTCCTCAAAACCCCAGGGCTGCCTTTCCAAATGCATCACAATCTGCGCGTTCCGGTCCTGATGCATTTGATACAGCTCACGGATATTTTTGACCCTGATCCACACACATTGTCCGCGTAACCGCTCCGCTCCCTCGCTATCCCGTGAAAACTGAATGAAAGCCCCGTGCCAGGTGACACCTCCATGGTTGGGCGGCGTACCCCACGTCCAATGGCCGGGAAAGCCCAGCACTTCATGCCAGTACTTTACGGTTTCGGCCACATCGTTAACCGCCAATACCGGTTCGGCATGAGATATGAACGGTTCGGGTTTTACGTTGTTGTTTTCCATGTTTGATTTAATTTACAACTCAGGCAAGGCGAGGACGGTATTATGCCCGCGTCTCTCCGCCCACGCTCTCGGGCGCGCCCACGGTTTACCGACCGGCAAATGCGCGTTGGCACCCTTTTCGAGCAGGAATTGCACCATTTTTGTTTTGCCGGCTTTGGCAGCCCAGCCGAGCGGCGTGGTACAAAACTGCTCGTCGATCGCATCAATATCGGCACCGTGTTCCAGAAACAGCGCTGCGTTATGGATATCGCCACGCTCCGCAAACCGATGCAAAGGTGTAATGCCCAGCCAATTCTTGAAATTGGCGTTCATACCGCGTTGGAAGAGGTATTCGGTTAGCTCGCGACTCTTGATCGCGTCTTGCGGGCCGCGGCTCTCCACTCCCACTCCAATGTCTTTCGCAAGATCGGGTTGGTAGCGGAGTATCAGGCGGACGAAATCTTCGTTTCCCTGTCCAGCGGCTGTTTCCAATGCGGATACATTAGCTGCAAGCGCCGGGTTCGCATTTAAAACAGCTGCGGCCGTCTGGATATCGCCGTAGTACGCAAGCAAATCCAACGATCGGGCCGCGCCGTAGGAACACAGCAGGTTGATCATAGCTTTGTCCCCACGTTCCAAAGCCGCCGTGAGCGTATCCGCAGAACTCTCGATCGGCACATTGGGGTGTGCACCGTGTTGCAGGAGTAGTTTTACGATTTCAATATGGTTGTACACCACCGCCGAATGCAAAGCATGGCCCATCGGCGCTATACCTTCTTCCGGCAGATTAGGATCAGCCCCCTTTTCAAGCAATAGTCTCACGATCGCCATTCGGCCCGCCATCGCTGCATTTTTCAACGGCGCGCCGGAGCCCGCATAATAGGTAACGTATTCAGACGGCTTGTTAGCCAGCGACGGATCCAGGTCGAGCAACGCCCTCACCCTTGCCTCATCGCCTTTCAATGCGGCCATACAAATATCCACGTACGCACCTCTGCTTACCAGATGCAGGTAAATATCGTTGGGCTTCCATTTCCATTCGTCGGGCACATCGCGCCAGCCGCGATAGGAATAGTCGCCGTTCGTAAGCTGGACAGGCCGTGCTCCATCCGGCCGCCTGGCATCGATATCGGCCCCGCGGGCGAGCAATGCGTCAATCATTTCAGGCTGGCGCGACATGGTCGCCCAATGAATAGGTTGGTTACCTTCATCATCGGTAGCGTGTGTGTATTCGTCGGAGCTAGCCAGTAATGTATTAAACGCCTTAAAGTCTCGATTTCGGATAGCGGCGGCAATCAGTTTCCCGGCCTCGGAGCCCTTGTGGCGGTTTAACGCACGTTCGAGGAGTTCTTCCATCGCCGTAAAACCGCGGTCACGTGCCATTTGAATGAGCGGATCGCCGGTACCGGAATCCACGGGGCTTGCGCCGTGTTGTAGGAGATACTCCGCCACTTCCAACCGGTCGTTGGCCACGGCGAACGACATAGGTGTACGGTAATCGTAGGCCCCGCGCACAAGGGTAGCGTCTTTTGCCAACAGGTTCTTTACTTTTTCAAGATCGCCGTCACGGGCGGCGCAGAACATTTGCCATACATCGGTTCCCAGTCCGGTCGACCAGAATAATGGTTCTTCTTTTTGAAGTGCGGCGGGCTGGGTCATGGTGACGTAAATTGAATTAGGCTTATTTTTGTGCGATGCGTCGTGTAGTTAGGTATTTTTTGTATTAAATAAAAGGAAGAGATTTGATTGAAATTCAAAAAGTTAATGCGGATGATCTGCTGGAAATCCGGCACATGGTACTATGGCCCGACATGCCAATCGAATTTGTAAAAGTGCCCGAAGATGAAAGCGGCACCCATTTTGGTTTATACCTTGATGGCACGCTTGTATCGGTCATTTCGCTCTTTGGCGAGGGCGAGAACATCAGGTTCAGGAAATTTGCGACGCTCCCCGGCTTCCAGGGCAAAGGACTGGGTTCCAGGCTTCTGCAACATGCCATAGCGTACGCGCAAACGCAAGGCTACACACGCATGTGGTGCGACGCTCGCGCCGACGCCCTCGGTTTTTACGAACGTTTTCAGTTCAAAAAGTTCTCCGAACCTTTTTTCAAGGAACATATCAGTTATTACAAAATCGAACGGATGCTTTGAATACAATATTCATTTAAATACTGCACTCTTTTTCCCGATAAACCGGGCATAAGCGGTACCGGCGGTTTGCAGGGATTTTTCGGCGGCAGCGGACATTTTGGATAAAGGCGAGATCTCTATATTTACAGAATCCTTCTTCTCCGTCCGCCGCCAAACGGCCACGATCTTGCCCTTTACCATCACAAGCGGTTTAAAAATACCATTACCCGAATCCGGATTTTGTGCCACAATATCGTCCATGGCCGCACTCCGGTCGGCATATCCGATTGTGAGCTCATCGAACGGAGGAATGAGCATTGCATTTGCGGGTACTTTGGGCAGTTCCGTCGCCGCTCTGAACAGATATTCCCGTCCACCCACAAGGGCCGATTCAAAATCCCCACGAACGGCTTCGAAACCACGCTTCGAATCGGTTAACGTCAAACCGCTCCACCAGGCAAAGTCCTGGACAGTAGCCGGCCCGTGGCTCAGGAAATAGCGCTTGGCCAATGCAGCCAATGCCTCGTCCCGATTCAGCGGCGCCGCAGAGGGGACCTTTTTGTCGAATAATGCATAAGTAAACTTTTTCCCGCGGCGTGCGCCATTACAGATAATCTTGTCGAGCTCGGCCTGGAACATAATGTGTGTCGCACGGAGGTTGTCCGTTTCGATGCCGGCCTTATTTACCTCGGCGATTACTTCTTCGCGCGTCAGCTCGTTGCCATCGGCCAGTAGCTTGCCGATCAGGTCGTTGGTTATTTTAAAAACAGAATCGTCCAATTTTAGCTGACGATACATGGTGCCGGCGAGCTTGTAAACATGCGGTGCCGTGAGATCCATGATCCAGCGGGCATCTTCTTTTGCCACAAAATGCCAGGTAGGCCTCATAATATGTGTACGGATAATGCCGCCTGCGTCGATGGCTTGTTCTATGCTGGCGTCCGTTCCCTTTTTCAGGCGCAGGCCTACCGCCCATTTCGCCATGGCAAAATCCTGTGATTGTACAGCACCCATCCAGGCGACCAATTCGGCCGGATTGGTAAAACTGGTATTCAGAATTTGTTGGTTAGCAAGACGTATTGCCGCAATGTCGGATAGATTCATGGCTGGATAGTCGTTTTCTGACAAAGGTTTGAATCTTGCTAAAATGAGGATTTAAATACAAAAAAGAAAACCCTGCCGACCGTGGTGGTGACAGGGTACAATACAAACTGGCCAGGGTCTATTTTGAAACAGCCATTTGTTTAAGACCGTCAGATTGCAGATAGGCCATAGCGGCAACCCAGAGTGCTACCGCTCCGATGAACACATAGCCAATGACTGAAATAGGGAATGGCTGAAATAGTACTATCGCCGCGCTGCCTACTACCCAAAGGGTGTCCAGCACAATGACCAGCCTGACAGCCCGGGCATTCAGCGGATTGCCGCGACTTACCGAAAAGACCAAAGCCGCAAATACGACCAAGAAAATTCCGACTTCGACAAAGGGCATCGTGGCCGTCGTATCGAACAGCCCTGCGACCGCTTTTGGGAAAATCGCAAGCCCCAAACCTGTTGCACCTGAACTGATTGCATTAATAAGCATTACATTTTTGAGCGTTTTCATATGTCAATTGGTTAGTTGTTTTTGGATGCAACAAAGGTATTGCAGCACCTCCGCCTGCGGCTTACCCGCAGACGCCAATGACTTATCATTTCGTGACAAGCTCAAAAAAGTAGTACTACGTCAAGTTTGGTCAGGTATTTGTAAACTAATCGCTTGACATTACCTGACCACCCTTGACCAAATGACTCAATCAATACCACGGCAACGGCTCCGCTATTCAATAGGTTGCGAGACGCATCTCGGTCAGCATTTTTTTAAAACCTACTTTTTCATAGGCCGCGACGGCCGGTGTGTTGTCGGCATAAACCTGTAAACGCACCTCATCCAGACCTCTTTTACGGGCCCATTCCACGAGCGCGTCGATAATCAGTTTGTTGATACCCCGACCGCGCATATCGGGTTCGGTGTACATGAAACCCAGGAATGCATAACGTTCGAAGCTGTTATACGGCTTTGATTCGAGGATACGTGCGTGACCGCTGGCAATCAACCGGTCGCCCAGAACGGCCACGAGTACCTCAGCTTCGTCGCTGCGGATCATTGTTTCGAGATCGTAATAATGGAATTTCTCGCTGATGAGGGTGTCGTCGAGCGGACGTTCGGCCATGATCAGGTTTTGCTCGAATGCAAGAAGGGTGGGAAGCTCGTCGGGCCGCGCCGGCCTGATGTGAATATTGTCCATGGAAATGTTGATGTGGTGATTCCGCAAATCTACCATTTCGCAGACAAGCGTGTCAATTCTCAATACATAAAATAGCGCTATTTCACGATTTCTTCGCTTTTTTCAAGACCTGGCACGGCACTTTCCAGGATTACCATAGCCTTTTCCGCCAGTTCGGAGCCCGAGAAAGCCGTTAATGCAAAGCTGTTGATAACCAATCCTGAATCGTTCAGTTCCAGGTTGAGATGTTCGGCGAAATGCATATTGAATGCCAGCAACGCCTGCTCCCAGGCCGACAATGGATGCGGGCAGTGCCATAGATCGATCACCCTTGCGTGTGCATGAAGCAGCAGATTGGGCAACAGCTGATGCAGGTACAGGATTCCGCTCGCGTGATTGGTTTTCAACTTCCTGTCCAGCGAGCGGATGTCGTAATCTTCCAGCCGCCGGTGAAACCCCGTTTCAGCATAATTGATCAAAAGATCCACTTCAAAACGGTCGTTGATCTTTTCACAGACATTGATAATGCTCCCGGTATCGGCATCGTCGGCGACCAGGTAATGCACCAGCACCCGGTGTTTTTGCACGATTTCGCGTACCAGCGCTTCCAATGCGGCTTCATTTGCACCGATCAGGATCAAATGCCGGTTACCGGCCGCCAATGCTTTTGCGAAGGCTTTTCCCCACGGCGTATCGGCGCCACGGACTGCTGAAAAATTCATAGAGTTGATGATTTTAACAAAATAATGAGGGCAAACCTAGGTGAAGTGCCCCCGGAGTTGTCCTTTCTACATACCTGCAAAGAAAATCCGGACGCCGATGAGAGGAAATACTGATTTATCATTACAAAACCTGCCGGGAAGGTCGGCGCGACTTGCTCCCGATTACCTGCAATTGCTGAACAAATACTATGATTTTGACGGTTTTGAGCCCGATCGGCTCGACAAGCAATTAGCGCTCGTCCGGGCCATGGCTCAACTTAGCAGCAGCGGCGTAACCGTGTATGACCTGCAAAAGCAGGCGCATGTATACGTCTCGCGCAATTTTTATCAGCTCTACGGTTACGATTTTGGCGAAATTGGATCCTGTATTCCCAACGAGCTGTTCGACCGGAAAATACATCCCGGCGACCGGCAGACACTGGCCCGGAATGGTTATGAGGCCATGAAGTTTATGATGGCCCAGCCCGTGCATACGCGCAAGCAATTTAAAATGGTAACGGAATACCGGATCATGTCGGATGACCAAACCGCCATCCGCGTATCGGAACAACACCAGGTGCTCGAACTGGACGCATCCGGGAATATCTGGCTTTCGCTGGGAGTCATCGATATTTCGCCAAATCAGGCACTTACCGATGTGAAGAGCCAGGTCATCAATTTCCACACAGGCGAACTGATCAAACTGGAATACAACGATATTACAGGGGGCGTGAAACTGACGACGCGCGAAAAAGAGATCCTCGGGATGATCGGCACGGGCAAACTGAGTAAAGAAATTTCCGCACTACTGGACATTAGCGTCCACACTGTCAACACGCACAGGCAACGGATACTCGAAAAGCTGCAAGCCGACAATTCTATCGAAGCATTACAAAGCGCAAAAATGATCGGATTAATCGCCTAAGGATCATTCAAGACAACCTTATGATAATCACAACCGCTTTGTGAGTTAATTTGATAGATTTCTACGAAAAACTGGTACAGTTTTAATAGTGACATCGGTTACAATTTTCAACTCATCCGAAAAGTTAAACCTAATAGCTATGGAAGGCGAAAATGAAAAACAGAAAGTGATCACGCTGAACGACGAAAGTTTCAAGCATTATCTGATCGAACGCTACGGCAACCCTGCCGAAAATTCTAATTGGGGACGATTCAAGAACGCGTCACAAGACCTCATCTTACCGGAGACGTGGGTTCATTTGTATAATCAGGCCAAACAGGACATCTCGCAAAAAGGGGGATCGCTGATCGGCTATGAACTGGTGAACAATGTATTATTGAGCCACGACGGCATCAATTCCCACTGGCCTATCAATTGGATGTGGGTAATGAGATTTGGGCGGGACTAATTATTCAGTACGCTGACGGAGGAAGCTATTGATTCTGGCGGCCGTTTCTTGCAGGCTGTCGTTTTTGTTCTATTTTTCTGCCATTGTCCGGCCGACCTTTGAAAGAAAAAAAGACATGACGACAATCAACCTATTCCTGCTCGTGACGGCCCTTGCCAGCGGCCTTATTGCAGGCCTGTTTTACAGCTATTCTTGCTCGGTCAACCCCGGCCTCGGGACGCTTTCTGATGCCGGCTACCTCGCTGCCATGCAATCCATCAATCGTGCTATACTCAATCCCGTATTCTTTTTCAGCTTCATGGGAACGTTTTTACTGCTGCCTCTGAGCACCTACCAGCATTTTGGGACGGGAAGCCGTTTCTATTTGTTGCTGGCCGCGGCGGTGGTGTATGCGATCGGCACTTTCGGAGTAACCATGCTGGGCAATGTGCCGTTGAACGAGGCTTTGGATAAAATCAACCTGTCCAACTCCTCCGCGCAAGAACTGACGGCACATCGCCTACGGTTCGAAGTTTCCTGGAATAGGCTGCATGCAATCCGTACCTACGCTTCGATCATTTCGTTTGTACTGGTACTCCTGGCCTGCCTGACGGCATTTGACAAAAACTGACTATCATGACACTCACTCTACCCTACCCTTTTCGTCGTCAGAGGCATTGTTATTATGGCGACGTTTACGGGTGAAGGTGTCCTTGCCGAATTTGTAATTTAAAGCAATGCTGATGCGCTGGGTATCCGTTCTTCCCACCTGGTAATAATCCGATTGCCGGATACTGAACGACCGGTTGTGATAAACCCAGGAATGGAACAAGTCTTCGAAGTTCATGGCGACGGTGCCTTTCCCCTTCCATATTTTTTTCTGGATGCCGCCATTAACCCGGAACATCCCCGAAGTCTGCGCCTGGCCATTTACATCACGACTCGCATAGTAGCCGCCCACTTCCGCATTCCAGCCGTTACCGAGGTTGAAATAGTTATTGAGTTCCAGACGCGCCACGTTTGTCGCATAATTCAGCGCTTCGGTGTATAACGGGCCTTTCAGCGTAATCCGCGACAGCCGCAACGTAGTGTTGTTATACCACCAACTCGTGAGCTGGCCCGATACGCTGGTATTCAGCAATACCATATAACCCCTTGCGATATTGTCGGGGCGGCTGGTAAAGGTGTCGCCCTGGGCCTGGATAGTCGTAAAAATCCCGTTGGTGAAGCGGTTGTAGCTTAATCCCATGTTCAGGAAGTTCTTGTGCTGGTATTTCAGCTCCAAACGATCCTGGTATTGCGGTATTAAATGAGGGTTTCCAGCGCTGTAGGTATATTGATCCCTGTAAAAAACAAAAGGGTTCAGCATCTGGTAATTCGGCCGGTTGATCCTCCTAACGGCCATCAGCACTAACGCATTCTGCTCATTCAGTTTATAATTCAGGAAAATGCTGGGGAAAAGTTTAGTGTAATTTTTGGTAAAATGCATGGCTGCAACCGAGTCGTTACCCAGCTGATGTCCTTTGGCGGCGGTATTTTCGAGGCGTAACCCAAACTGCATTCCAAAGCGTTTCCACCTTTTTTCTCCACTTATATATGCCGCATTGATATTTTCCCGGTATTGAAAATGGTTTGAGCGGCGGTTGTCGGTTACCGCGTTGCCGTCGTTAGTATTGTAATAATTGAAAACAAAATCATTGTCTACGTAACTCGACTTGAATCCTCCTTCCAGGCGCGCTTTGTTCTTCAATGGATGGACATAATCGGCTTTGAAAGTGTAAATATTGATCTCCGAAGGGGTGCGGTACCGGAACAACTCCCGGCTCGTCGGTGACCCTTCCGCGTCGAAGAGCCGGTTTTCAAGATCCTGCCTTCCCTGGGTGTGATAGTTCAGATAATTCACATCGACCGCCAGCTCCCGGCCCTTATCGTTGAATTTGTGCAGCATGTTAGTGTTAATGCTGGTGTTGTTGCGAACGTCCTTTGACATCGTGCTGCCGTTCCCGGAGCCGGCCAACTGATACAATGCATTCTGCTGCGTGCTTTCGTAGTTAAAGTTGCCTTTTCGGGAAGAGCCGTTGAGATTGACAATGGCGCCGAAAATAGTTTTGGGTGTAGCTGTCAAATCCATTCCAAGATTTAAATTATAGCCATTTGAAGCATTTTTCTGGTCATTTTTCAACTCAACACGCGATTTCACCGCACCCGTTTCGTCATAATATCTCCGGCTAAAATCGTCTTCGCTGTAATTTTTCTCATAGCTGTAACCCAAATTAGCAAACAGGTTTAGTTTCCGCCGATTGTAATTAAGGTTTACCGCGTCGTTGCTTCGCGCATACCTGCCCTGGCTACCGCCCAACGCGACGCTACCCGTAAGCCCGCCTGTGCGTGCTTTTTTCAAACGGATATTGATCACCGCATTTCCGGCTGCATCATACCTGGCAGGCGGGTTGTCCATCAGCTCAATCTTGTCGAGCACGCCACCAGGCAGCGATTTCAGGTAAGCAGCCAGGTCGGCCCCCGACATGTAAGTGCTGCGCCCGTCGATCAGCACCAATACCCCACTCCTTCCGTTCAGGCTGATCTCGCCGGCAGCATTCACGCTGACACCCGGCGTTTTGCTCAGCACGTCGAATGTGTTGCTGGTAGCACTCCCGATCATCGACCCTACATTCACGATCGTACGGTCCATTTCCTGTTCGATCAGCGGCTTCTGGGCCTTTATTACCAGTTCGCCCAGTTCGATACTTTTGGCCGGAAGCAGGATAATTGCCGGCAAGGTAATGGTGGAATGCCCGGCATCGATCGTCAGGGCCGCGCTCCGGAAGTCCTTTTGGCCCATCGCACCGATTGCCAGCTCGAAGGTGCCGGCTTGAAGATTTACAAAACGAAAATTGCCGTTGACGTCCGTCACCTCGCCCGTTACGAGCGTTGAATCAGATGTTTTGAGCAGGCGTACGGTTGCTCCGGGCAAACTTTGGTTGGTAGCGTCTTTGACTGTCCCGGAAATGACGTTGCCTGACTGGGCAAGTGCGTTCAGGCCTATCAGGCAGGATGTAAGCAGAATGAAAAGCGTTTTCATGGCGATTATTTTACATGGATCGAGTAATGAGGCAAATATTGCCCGGCCCTGTAACCCTGTGAAATAAATGTGTTGTAACTTCCCGGAGCCGTGACGGAAACCAGTTTCGGGCTGACAAACCATTTCGACCTACCGTAGCGGCTTTCCGTCATGCAATCGGGCCTTTATGGCGCCTACAATCGTAATCCCGGCGTTGGTCAGGCATATTTGCATCAGGCATTAACCGGGTGAACCCATGAGCAGCATTTTCAACAACGATAACAAAGAGGCGACCCTGGTAGGCATTTACGTGGTGCTCACCGCGGCTGCCAGTGTGCCCGTTTTTTTCGGGATCGACGCCTACCTCAACATGATAGGTGCCGCACACGATGAGGCGGTCGCCACAGCGGCGACCCTTGTACTTTTCGGCTGCATTTACATTGGCCGACATCTGGCCACGATTTGGTCGGCAAGGCAGCGGGAAATACCGAAAAATGTATTGAATGGCCTGGCGGGCACCATTGCCGTTTGTTTCGTCTGGCTTTTTGTCCATGCCGATTTGCAGTTTCAGGGCTTCCCGGGCATTAATCTGCTATTCTACTGGATACCTTTTCTGACGATCGGGCTGTGTACGGGCGCACTTATTAAACTGTTCAGAATGAGCACACGGAAGGAGCTCGAAGCTGCCAAAACGCAGGCTGCGCAAAGTCAAAGTGAGCTGCATTTGTTGCAATCCCAGTTGAGCCCTCATTTCTTGTTTAATACATTAAATAACATGTACGGTCTCTCGATCACCCAGCACGAGAAAATCCCGCCGCTGATATTGAAACTGTCGGATCTGCTACGATACTCTGTGTACGAAGCCACGGAAACTTATGTTCCGCTTCGAGATGAGCTGGCTTACATTCTCAATTATATCGACTTCGAACAGCTCCGGATCGGCGACCGACTAGAACTGAAAATGGACATTGAAAGCATTGCCAGCAGCGACATCCGCATTGCACCGATGCTACTCATTGTATTCATTGAAAATGCTTTCAAACATTCCAAAAATACGGCAGAGCCAAAAGTGTTTATCGAAATCCGTTTGAAAGTATGGGGAAACTCTATCCTGTTTTACCTAAAAAATTCGCACAGCGGCGCCGCTATAAATGAGCCAACGGTTGAAAAACACAGCGGTTTCGGTCTCGCAAACGTCAGGAAGCGACTGCAACTGCTGTACCCTAATCAGCATGACCTGGCAATTGAAAACGGAGAAGCCCATTATACTGTCAATTTACGCCTCAACCTTCGATAATATGACGCAAACCGACTGCCTGATCGTCGACGACGAACCTATTGCACGGGAAATCATACGCGCCTATTGCGCACACCTGCCCTACCTGCGCGTGGCGGGCGAATGCGGGAGCACACTCGAGGCCAGAACTGTGCTCATGCAGCAAAAAGTAGATATCGTGTTCCTGGATATCAATATGCCCGTAATGGATGGGATTTCTTTCCTTAAAACACTCAAAACGCCGCCTCAAATCATATTCACTACCGCATATAAGGAATACGCAGTCGACGCATTCGACCTAGCAGCCTGCGATTATTTACTCAAACCTTTTTCACTCGAAAGATTCATAGTAGCCGTAGACAAGGCCATGGAAAAATTGCTGCCAACCGGAAACACATTTATGGACGCCGGTGAATCAAAAGGTGATGATTTTCTCTTCCTCAAATCCGATGGCAAGATTTACAAGGTCATGCACGAGGACTTGTTGTATGCCGAAGCGAACGGTAACTACACGAAGGTAAGGACTGTGCAACATACGCTATTGCCGGCAATGACATTTTCAGGCTTTGAAGGTCTGGTTCCCAAATCAAAGTTCCTGCGCATTCACCGGTCGTTTATCATCAATAAGTCAAAAATAGACCATATCGAGGGCAACCGCGTCTTTATTCAAAATACAGAAATACCGATCGGCAGCAATTACCGTGAGCAGTTCCTGAAACAAATCGGGCTTTCTTCCTGAGCTGTAAATGCAAAAAGCAGGGTTTCCCCTGCTCTTAAATGTCATGGCAAATAAAGTCAAATCCCTATTTGTGGGCCGGAATGGCAAAGAACAAGCTGAACTGAATCACACTGTTTTTGAAATCGGGGTCCATTGCCGCGCTCTTGTCAAAGTCGCCTACTTTCGAGAATCCCGCAATGTAGCGCGCCCCGATACCTAGTCCGAAATTGGCCTGATAACCCAATCCGACAGCTCCTGCCAGGTCGAGGTTTTTGGCAAAATGGTCGATCGTCTGATCCGGCACGTCTTCTCCTGTTTTAAACGACGCCTGCGGGCCGAATTCAAAGTAAAACCCGCCTTTCGAGCGGAATTTCAGCATTACCGGCACTGTAACGTAACTCGTTTTGAACTCGTTTTTCCCTGCATTTTTAAACTTAGCGCCTTGCGTCGAGAAAAGCACCTCCGGCTGAATCGAAAACACCTGCCCGATCCCGAAATTCAGAATACCTCCCAAATGATAGCCAACTAGTGCATCGGATTCGACGTCACTACCGGTATAGTTGCTGATGTTGACCCCAGCTTTCGGGCCGATAGAAAACGACTGTGCAAACGCCGCACTGCTGAATACCGACAGAAGGACGAGCAAAGAAATTTTTTTCATGGTTTTTAAATTTGAAGTGGTTTAATAGGTGGATTGCTAGCCTCCAGGCAAAAACCATACCACCTACCTTGAAAAAATTCGGAACGGTCATTAGCGAGCTACGGCATTGCCGATTAAATGCACGATGCTTTAAGAGTAACCAATTCACCCGGCCCGCCGAAGCCAATCCGCCAGACAATTGCCTGGAATTCGGCGATTTTAACGATTTGTAATAAGAAAATTGAGGGAGAGAGGGATTCGAACAGCTGGCTTAATGTTCTGAAAATCAGAATGATGCCGGTTTTTTTGAAATTCCCTTCCATGATGCGCGAAACCTCCTAACTCCCGACAAAACGTTTCTTTTAACTAGCTGATTATCAATGCCTAATAATTCTGCATTTTTGTAAAGTTAATTGGTTGATTTTTGACTTCAAAAAGCCCTGCCTAATTTATGGAAATTTTTGTTGTACAGATGTAAAAGGCGTCACTCCAACCCTACGTGATGATTCCAATCCGGCTTTGCAGCATTTGGATGGTTACACTAGGGACGCGATCCGGGAAATTCATGGTCGAGAAGATTAAGGTCTAACGTCGCGTCGTTGGTCTTGTCACCTGGCAATTTGGAAAACGATAGCTACGAAAGTGCGTTGAAAGAGAGAAGTGTGATACCTCCATATGGGCCGTACTGTAACAGTTGACAAGTTGCCTTATTGGAAGTGATGTTTTGCGATAAGCTTTCGTGAATTTGCTTACGCAGGATGTTCGGCGAACGACCGGACATTCCATGGGTACTCGCCAGTACGACAGTGTTGAAAAGGCTATTGGTTGTGAGCCAATGTTCTAAAATGTGCAGGACGAACAGAGTGTTCATCAATGCGATCTCCCAATCAATTCTATAGACTCTGACACGAGTTTAGAATGATGCTGGATAATTATTAGTCATTCTTTTTGGAGGACCTTGCCGTATCGAATAATATGGTATTTTGAGGCAGTCTTGATGCCGGCCAATGAATAGCAGGGCGCTCAGGAAAATGTCAAAATACACTTGCCACAGTGATGTGGGCAATGGCTATACGCCTACTGCACCTGCGGTAGTCGGTAAGTGCGTACTAGTTTTTTGAGGCAGCTAAATATCTGTTATAGTAGATAAACTCGAGAATAAAATGCTTCTGACATCTTGCACACTCTATGGCGGCCCAAAACCCGGGAAGCCTATCGCGGCTTTATACGGAGATGAGGCAGTCATATACAATCACCTCTAGCGGTGAAAATTTACATGAAACTGTCGGTGGCTTGGAATCTACTTCGGCTAATGTCCCTAGTTACCAGTTATTGAAATGTGCACCGCTGATGTGATTTAACTTTTTCCTTTTCGTCTATATTATGTAGGCCAACCAGAGTGCTTGCCAACAATTCTATTGGATTAAGCGACGTTGAGACAATCCACCTGGAATCGCCGCCACGTCCAACTCATAGATAAGACCTTATTGCTAACGGAAATATCAAATACCGAATAATAAGTTTTAATACATTTGCAAATTTGGCCATTGTTAACCAAAATTTTTTTTCGGACATTTAAGTAATTTAAATCCTACTCACAAACTTCCCTTAAGACGATGAAAAAAATTTCAACTCCTCCCGAAGATGTTCTGATGAGAATCTTAAAAGAACAGCTAGCTTTTAGCTCAATTTTCACGATCTCTCGCTAAGTGGCTGATAATTGGATTATCTCTGGCCTCTTATCATGTCAAGTTGGAGCAACAGGAACGTCACAATTTTTCCCATAGATTCCGCACTCCCGGATTCAATTACAATTATAAGATTTAGACAGAATTATACGACGGTTTATCGTTAACGCTGAATCCACTCTATTTTTCAGTTTTAATTTAGTTAAGCTTCAGACGATTACACGTTGCTGACCATTCGACATAGCTGGACAGTAGAGAGAATTTTTGTTTTGATGCTGAGAGTTAATAATCTATGTATGAATGGGACTTATGCTGCTATTCGCGAAATCAACGGACCGCAACTCTAAAGAGGAATCAATGTGTTGATAGAAAGACGAGTTAGTACAATATTAGCTAGCATGTGCTATTAGCTCTGGGGAAAATCTAGCTGATTGAATTGAAAATACAGGTAGAGTTTTATCAAATTTATACTAACAACATTAAGCTAAATCCGATATCTGTATTGCAACCAGCAAGAGCTTAGCCTACGGGTCGAAGTAGGGGTGGCGCATACGTTGGCATACATAATGGACCCGTTTGTAATCTCGTGTATTAATATTGATACCTTGTCGATCAACATCCTGCTTTGAAAAATACACCACTCAGTTGTTGATATAAAGGCGAGAAGAGTTCAGTATACAGACAATAAGGGCCGGCAGCCGAGACTCAACCTTGGCTGATATTTCTTCAAAACATCTGAGAAATTGGGGGGGGAGTTGCCATATTGATTTATATGTTGAAATTTTTTCAGTTGAGGGGTAGAATATCGTCTATATTCGATCGAATTCAGTCCGACTTTGGCACTTGAACACGAATCTAACTTTATCGAAATTTCGACGTGATATTCAGGACCCTGTGAACTATTGAGTAAATCTTATTTACCTTACTTTTCAAATAACTTGGATTCAAGTTATATTAAATTTCAGAATATCAATGTAGCCATATTAGGGTTTTAGATGGGTTTTCAGTCGATCACACTTTAGACCATTGGATCACGTGAGTTTTTCACGTTTTTCATTAACCCATTTGCGACCAATTGTATTTTGGACGCCGGGTGGAAACTCGTTTGGGAACCTATCATATTCGAAGAGTTCCATGGGAAATAGTAGGATTTTAGTGAACCAATGCGTAATTCTGCTCATTACAGCGAGTGCTGGTTTTAACTATATATCAAAAGCCGGATAAAATGACTGAAATATTTACAACCTCAATAAATTATTAACTTGTTATGAAAGTATCGTTGCAAGATTTGAAAGTTAATTTTTATCCATGAAAATTATCTCCGATTTAATCACTTTAGACCTCATTTAATATGAAAATATTTCTCCAAATAGCCATATTTTTAATCAGTTCGATCGGTTATGCACAAGATTTTACTCGAACTTTTACAAGCAGAGGAAAGCAGTATATAATACTAGCAAATATTGATGAAAATGAATTTACCAAAATAGAGATTAAGAAATCATCGGACGAATCCGTATTAATTGAATTGAGACTAAAGCCGTTTTCATTCGATCAATTTAAAAGCGAGATTACCCCTATTCTTCGAGCCGAAGCCGCTGTTGCAGCTGGAATCTCTGCTACGGATATTGATGCAATTATTCAAAACCTGTTTTATGATACTGTTGCACATTTTTTATCAACCACGGATGAAAGAGGCCCAATTGCAGGATTTCTTACAATCAATCCTGAAATTGATCAGTTCGATTTGAATTCAGATAACCGAAGGAAAATTTCAACAGGAAAATCCGTTGTACCAAAATCGCCTTTACTTGCCGTCCGGAAAGTAGAACTTGAAATATTTGAAGGATTTCTTGAAAATATTTCAGTTACCGTCAGAGACAGGAATGCCCGTAACGGAATTCGCGTATACAGTAATGAGTTTGGTATAGGCTTTGCTTCGAAAAATAATATGGGTGACTTGCATAACTATTTTCTAGTAGAAAAAGACGCACCTATCGAATCTAGGACAATGATTAATTTGGGACAACTGATTCGATATGATCTATCCCACAAGCCTGGCAGGAGGGATTATTCTCCTGTGGACGATTCCTATACTTATATTCTCGATGGAGCCCAGCAAACGCATGAAATGTTCAAATCGCCATCCAAAAGGCTCATTGAAGCGCGGATATTTAGTGATTTTATAGGGCTAGATCAAGATAAGCCAAATGGAATTATTCAGACTGAAATTAGTAAAAGAATAAATATGAATACTAACCGAGGATTAATATTTTACAAAAATAATGCAATTTCAAATGGGCTCAGATTTATCTTGGGGCAGGGCGGTGGAGTACTGCAATATGTAATTCCAACACTTGTATTGTCAAAAATTGAACAAAATAATAGAGACTTGATTGTTCGTCGTGACAAGGACAGCATATCAACGATTACCGAAATTACTAAAATGCCCATTTTGAATGACAATGGAGAGCAAATTGGCTTGCGAGACAGCATGATATTGAAAGATATTATAGTACCTAAGCCTTACCTTACAGCATTGGAACTTCTCCGCCACCAAAATTTCTCCGCCGGGATTGATTTGAACATTTTTTATAGCGAAAACGTCGGCGGTAAATTTAATTTCTATTTAGATGCGGGATTGAAGTTTGGAAGAACTTCAATATCAGATTCGACGAAGAAAATTGAGACTTATACAAATTCTCTTGGGGCAAAACTGTCTCGCATAGTTAGTACAGGAATGGTTAATACTTATGGGGTAAATTCATTTCAAATTTATCCGGAATTTAAAATACAATGGCTGCCAGACGAACGTTTTGGGATCAATTTTTCGCATCGATGGACATTTTTCAGAATGTGGAATGGAGAAATTGAAAATTCGGATATTTCCCAAAGAGGCTTTAATTATACCACAGGAAAGTCTACGATAGACGGTAAAAATAGTAAGTCTTGGCTTAATTGCTGGGAGCTTTTTGCTTTTCTGAAATTGACCGAATCTGGTAGACTGTTTTTTCGATATCGATTAAATTATGAATCTGGTAATCGAAAATACAACTTCAATCAGGCGCAGGTTGGCTATTCATTCTACATATTGGGAAGCAGGAAATCTGAAAAGGGGGCAAAAAGCTCAGAATAGATACATTTATTTGTTTAAAGCATTATATATGTGTATTTAAATATTCGTAAAATAGGAACAGGGACTTTAATTAGCAAAAATAAATCATGAGACTGACTGAAGGACTAATGAAAATACTATCTGCGATTTTTTTCCATCTATCGCGACTCGTATACCAAATTTGGGAGATTATTAAACGATTTTTTTTGAATAAGTATGTGAGATGTACGTTGATTATGTTGTGGACTGTTTGGCCTGTTTTATTGGTGTTGATGCTGGCACACTTGGCTCTAACATTGATGGATCAAATACGGGACTTGGTTGACTCGCTTGTTCAGGATAGATCTTATTCCGTGTATGCGTTCATTGGTGTTTCTTTATTTTCATTTACAACTTGGTACTGTACTAAGATTTTATTTATTCTAAAAAGCCAGGAGGCACTCGTAGAAGCGGATGAGGCTGGCCAAAACTCCTTTTCCACAAGGGGTTCACGATTGAAGAATGAAATAAACATTCAACTGCCAAAAATTGGCGAGTATTCAATAATCGATTCTGATACCCTTGGTAATTTTACTCATTATACTCCGATTGCGCTAGGATTGTTTCCGATATTATCTTTTTTTTCGACGTTGAGCAAAATTCAGGGTGCTAACTACCATATAGTTGCGTTGGTTGTAGTCTTAGCAATATACCTATATGTGGTACACGCGATGACAAAATTTACATCCAATGATGAAATTATAAGTAAAAGAATTACTGGCGAGAGATTTGAGGACCTATTACCCATACACAAATTTTCGATCCGACTTGGGGTAATTATTTTATTTTCTTTTGCGATTCTAGCTACAAATACTACAACAAATATATTTATTAGCAGTGAACTTGGCCCAATATCCGTCATATTTGTTGCTCTATCTATGTGGGTTTCAATCGCCGGATTTTTTAACTATTTGGATTACAGGTACCAAACGCCTTTCACGGTAATTTGCCTTTCGCTGATGCTGATATTCAATAATAATAACCATCAAATAAGAACGCTTGACACGTCGGGGAGGGAGCAGGGAGCAATTGAGCCGTATAGTGGAAAGAAAAACCAACCAGCTGTTCCTCAGCACTTTTCAAGGTGGTTGGACTCGCTCCTTGTCGACCGAAGCATTTTTAAGGATACCTCCAGTATTATTCCCGTTTATCTCATCGCCACGGAGGGTGGTGGAATTCGATCGGCATATTGGACCGCTTCTGTTTTAAGAAAACTGGATAGCACGCAGGCGAACTTCTTTCGACATGTTTATGCTATTAGCGCCGTTTCCGGAGGGAGTGTCGGCGCAGTGGTCTTCACAGCTCAATATCGTGATAAGCTCAGGAACAAAAGATTTTTATTTGACGTCAATGCTTTCTTTAAAAATGATTTTTTGTCTCCTTTAATTACTGCGATGCTAATTCCGGATATGCTCCAAAAATTTTCGCCCGTTGGTTTCAATTCCCTCGACCGGGCAAGGTATCTCGAGGATAGTTGGGAAAGGGCTTATTCCAATTTAGAACAACAGAAATTCTCCGGTGCCAATGAGGATGATCAGGGCTCTTTTAAAGCATTTACTACCCTAGGTGAACCATTTATGGATCTTTGGAGACCTTTGAATGGAGGAAAACATATTCGCTTACCAATTTTATTTTTGAATTCGACCCATGCGGAGTCAGGCCTGAAAGGCATAATTACTCCGGTACGTATTCAAGAAGATCCAAATTTTAAGAACGTCATCGATATTCAAGAAGAGGCGTATCGGCATATCCCACTTAAAACGGCTGCGTCTATAAGTGCACGCTTCCCAATTGTGACACCACCGGCAACTTTGCAGGTAGTAAATGAGCCATGGAAGGACGCAGCGAACTTTGTGGATGGAGGGTATATCGATAATTCTGGAACTACCACGCTGCTTTCAGTACTTAGCAGTATAACGCGTGATAGCACGATAGTCAAAACTCTCAAAAGGCACAAAGTTAAAATTAAGGTAATTACAATAAATAACTCTTCCGAGCTTGTTAGTAACAATATTGCTGACCCTTTGAAGGGAAGTTATGAACTAAGTGCACCCCTTCAGGCATTTTTCAAATCCTGGGACAATAGCGGAGATGCGCGTCAATACGCCGTAAAAGAGTATCTTCGGGGGTTCAGCGGGTCGCTGTTAGATAATGCAAATCGATCCAAAGTCAATTCAATTGTTCATGAAAGTCCGTACGTTTTTAATTTGGATCGAAAGACTGGGATTATTCCGTTGGGCTGGGATCTTTCGTTATCTGCTGAAAGAAGAATAAGCGATCAAGCAAATGATGTTCCTCGTCTATTGGAGACAAAACCTTACATGGATATTTTTGAAGGGATTAGGGTGTTGGGCAAAAAATGAAAACGAGATTTGAGGCCGGACACAGTTCGGTGAATTTTTAATAAATATCGTTAGGAGTAACTATTCATTTAGTTATTCATGGCTGGAATAGCAGCTGGAAACCTTGTGGGTTCTTGCTGACGATGGAGAAACATGAAGTATGCAGATATACAGCAGACGATCGGAGCCTATCTATCTTATTATATGGATGGGACGGTTTTCGAAGTGCGTGAAAACAGTAATGTTGTCAATGAGACGATATACATTGTCGTCGGAGTTAACCGGGATGGTAAAAAGGAGGTTTTGTCATGTGGTTAGTGAATATGAGTCTGCCGCCAACTAGATATGCGTTCTCACTGACATGAAGGCCCCAACTGCCAGCCAATTACCTGCCGTGAGAATTGATCAATCCAGACACATAAGTATGCCCATTTGCCGCCTCTTTGAGGCATGTACGTGATATCGGAAACCCATACTCAATGAGATTTGCTTGTCTTGGGCAGACCCAATAAAAGGTTAGGAGATACTCGTTTTCCATGCTGACTATCCGTGGTTCTTGGAACAAACTTTGGCGGATGAATGGGTATTAAACCCCATTTTTGCATTATTTCAGCAACTTTCCCACGGCCGATTTTTATCCCCTTTTGCTTCAAGGAATCCCTAATGCGCCTACAACCGTATCGCTTGAAATTGTGAATAAACTCCTTCCGAATTTCATGCTTTGGCCGGTTATATTTTTTATCGTTGTTGTGGCTTTTCTCTTGACGGTAGCGATAGTATGCCATCCTGATCACCTCAAAAAGCGAGCATAAATAATAGGTCTTATGCGCCCGAGAAAGCGAGTTTATCAGCTCATAGACATCCCTGAGTCGGACTGGCCCAAGATATCTAATGCTTTTAATATCTCGCGATCTGTTTTCAGGCGCTCATTTTCAGCACGGAGCCTCGCAACTTCCGCAGTTAGCTTCGCTGCTTTATCGTTGCCACTTTCGACGCTATTCGATTTTGTTTTTTTCGTTGCCATTCTTCTCCAACGATAGAGAACGTTCTCGGCAATTCCAAAAGCCTCCGACGTTTCCCTGATACTTCTGCCCGAAACGAGCATTCTGATCACTTTTTGCTTAAACTCAGCACCGTACCTCTGACGAGTTTCCACCGATTTTGGGTCTTTCATTATGCATCATCTTGTACCAAAATGTGTGCCGCTTTTCGGGGCCACCTCAACGACTTCTCGACAGCTATTTACGCTTCCATATTATATCTGAATACCGGATACTAAATTTTACTATAATCCATATGGCAGTCTTTACATGTTTCTTTTTTTTTTTTAAATTCAATAGTGTAATCACTCTTATCTCCTCTCAGAACTATGAAAACATTTTGCGTATCAACGCCACTTGGTCTCGTAAACACGTGTTAGACTATAAGCTGGTTTATATCTCGAACCAATGATCGATTAGTTCATCGGGTGCAGGTCTTTGATGGATTTTTCACTTAGTCATTGTGTAAACAATCGACTCTACCCTTACACAGCGAACGATTATCGCAGTCAATCCACTAGTCTTTTTTGTGATAATCTACAAAATGATAATGCTGTGTTTCTGTTAATGTATAAAATCAAACTCCTAATTTGGCTTCTTAGGGATAATTACTTTTATTCTTGAGTTGAAACATACGCATGTCTTGGCGGGAATAGCGCAATTCATCGCGGAGTTGGAGTAAACCGAAGAGCCTTTGACTAACAACCCTAAACTTCTAAAACATGAACTTTCACTACGATGTGTTTATCAGTTATCCTCACATTAGCAACATCGATGATAGTAACAATTATAATGGATGGGTAGCTAAATTTCACGTCGGACTTAAAAGGCGTCTAACCGATCTGTTGGGCCGGGAGGCGAAAGTCTGGCGAGATAATAAGCTGCAGGCTGGTGCACCGTTTAGGAAAGATATATACGACAAGCTAAGTAAGAGTAAAGTATTTCTATGTGTTATTTCGCCGGCTTACATGCATTCATCATGGTGTCTCGATGAGTTGAGAGAATTTCTACGTCTAGCTAATCTAGAAGGAAACCTAATTATCGGCGAACATTCACGGGTAGTGCCGGTAGTGAAGACTTACACATCGAAACAACAGAGACCTTTTGAATTAAAAGATTTTATCTATAAAGAATTTTATAAGATAGACGAGACAATTGGAGTGCCTCTTGAACTGGGCCAAGAGTCAGGTGAACGGGGGTTCGAGGAATACAAGATCAAGTTGGGCGAAATTGCTTGGTCTATTTTCAAGACAGTTACCCTAATAAAAGATGAATCTCTTGAAGATATTCAAAAAACGATCTTTCTAGCGGATACAACGTATGACATTCGAGATGAATATGATCGGATAAAAAATGAACTCTTAGCTCGCGGGTTTACTGTGTTACCTGACAAAATGCTCCCAAAGGATCACGTTGACGCCTATAAATCTGAAGTAGAAAGCTGTTTAAAGCGTTCCTTTTTGTCAATTCACTTGCTTGGTAAATCGTATGGTATGATTCTAGATGGTGCTACTGAATCGACAGCAGTTTTACAAAATTTTTGGGCCGCGGATCGCTCTAAGATTGACACTAGCTTTAAACGTTTGGTTTGGGTTAGCCAAAATTTAGAAGATATTGATGAACGGCAAAAGGCTTTTTTGGAATTCCTACAGAGCGATGCTAGTGCGCAAGACGGTGCCGAAATACTAATTCGTCCTTTTGAAGGATTCAAAACCAGAATACTTCAAGTAATGTCAAAACCAGTACCTGGACTTGATGATGGATTGGTACGTATATATATCATGTATGACAAGCCGGATTTTGACTATTTCCCACACGTGGCAAGATATCTCTACCATAAAGGATACGAGGTGAAGCAACTTTCTCAAACGGATGAAGCATTACAGCACCATAAAAGTCATTTGATGTATTGTGATGCTACCCTGATATTATACGGGAAGACGCACCTAGGCTGGGTGGATGAAAGACTATATGACTCTACGATCAGGGTTAAAGGCTGGGGGCGTACGAGTGAAATCTTGTGTAAGGCGATATTTATCACAAATCCGGAAACCAAAGAGAAGCAAAACCTTTTTATTAAATCCGCCAAATTGCTTGCGCCTTGTTATGATGAAATACCCAGCCAGGCTCTTGAGTCCTCGCTTGACGAATTTTTAAGTGATCTTGAGAAGAGTTTATCTATTAACCAGAAGATTACAAATTAATGGTATCGCAGGATCGAAGAGTGAAAAGCCCTTTTCCCGGTCTGCGTCCTTTTGAGATGCATGAAAAGGATATTTTTTTTGGAAGAGACGGCCTGACGGATAGCTTACTCAGTAAGCTTCGCACAACACGTTTTGTGGCAGTTGTAGGAACGTCGGGTAGTGGCAAGTCATCTCTTGTGCGAGCAGGTTTGTTGCCCGCGTTAAAAAGTGGTTTTATTGTGAGTGCTGGTTCGAATTGGCGCATTGCGATCATGCGGCCCATCAATAATCCTGTTTTTAATTTAGCACATTCTCTGTCTGAATGCCAAATATGTCCCAAAAATATTTCTGATAAGGAAAGAGTAAATTCTATAGAATCGACATTGCGTAAGAGCTCTCTTGGTTTAGGTGATATAGTTAGGCAGGCTGAGCTTCCGGATTTTGAGAACATACTGATCGTTGTTGACCAATTTGAGGAACTGTTCCGCTTTGAGACGGAAAATTCATATCAACTAGAAGAGGCATCTGGTTTTATCAAACTCCTGCTTGAAGCCACCAAAGACTCTACTCTACCAATCTATGTAGTTTTAACAATACGGTCCGAGTACTTGGGAAAAAGCGCGCAATTTTGGGGTTTGCCGGAAGCAATTAATAGTGGACAGTTTCTTATTCCCAGAATGAGTGATGATGAGCGACGCGAGGCTATTGTTGGCCCTGTTAGAGTATTCGATGCGATAATTTCACTTCCTTTAATTAATCGTTTGCTTAACGACATTGGCGATGATCCAGATCGATTGCCAATTTTGCAGCATGCATTAATGCGGACGTGGGAATATTGGTGTAATAATAGATTAGATACAGATGAACAAATTGACCTTAAGCATTATGAAAATGAGAAGGTAGGAAGTATGGACAAAGCCTTGTCAATTCATGTAGACGAAGCCTATCATGAATTGAACGAAGAGCAGCGAGTGATTGCAGAGAAGGCTTTTAAGCGTTTAACTGAGATCGGAGGGGGCGGGGTAAGTGAGGGCCGACTTCCCGCTACTGTAAAGGAGCTAAGGGATATAGCTCAGACTGATAAAGAAACTATTGCGTTGGTCATTGATTCGTTCCGGAAAGAGGGGCGATCATTTCTGATGCCATCAATCGTACATCCATTATTAGATTCCACTTTAATTGATATTTCGCACGAGAGCCTGATTAGAGGTTGGAGCAGATTAAAGGCGTGGGCTGAGGAGGAATCAATTTCATCAAAAATATATCTCCGCTTGGCGGATGACGCTCAACGCTACCCGAAAGGAGAGGTGAACTTACTAACAGACCCGGAATTGCAGCTATCGTTAGATTGGTACAACAGGACTACTCCAAATCAAACTTGGGCGAATCGATATAACCCGGATTATGAAAACGCAGTCTTTTACCTTAATAGTAGCAAGGAACGACGGGACACCGAGGCGGAAAGGCGAATAATTCGGCGAAATAGAACAATGATTGGTGTGATTTTAGTGGCTTTGTTTTTCGCGTTGTTGTTTGGAATTACCTTAAAATTCTATTATCAGGCGGAGAAGGATCGTACAGCGGCAAATCGTGACAAAATCACTGCTATAGAAAGTGAAAAAAAGGCGCGAGCTTCCGAAGATAGAGCTGATCGCGCCCTGACTGGGACAGAAGCTGCGCTCGTTAAGGCAAATAATTTAAAAAAGAGTTCGGATTCAACGGCCTTAGTTAATAAAACATATGCTAAAATAGGCAAATATTATGCGCAGGCTGCGTCATCTAATAAAGAATATGACATTGAAAGAGTATTAGAGAACTATAAGAAACTAATTCAGGTTTACAGAGACCTTCCGACTTCTTCCATTGATGAACGTTTAATTGTAAATATGTTGATTGGTGAAACACTAATAGACGATTTGGGGCAAGAGGAAGGATTTAAGTACTACGACCAAGCGGCTGTATTACTGGAAAACTCAAATAGAAGACCTGATGAAAAGATTAGAATATTGATCACTATTGGTAACGCCTATTTGAGCACTAACGTAAATTCTGATAAGATATCCTTCTTTGAAAAACGCGGAATTGGGTACTACGAGCAGGCAGCTTCCTTGTTACAGCGTTCAACAGGAGGGATGGCTGACAGATCAAATATATATAGAGAGATAGCTGATGCTCTTCTGCAATATTGGCGCGGCGATGGTTCTCTGAAATCTAATGGGGATATTGGTAGGATAGTTAAATTGTATGAACACGCTATTAGCTCGCTATCCAATAGTGATCCGCTTCAAGTTAGCACTCTACTATCACAAATTGGAGACCAGTTTTTTATTTCCAGAGATTCCTTGGTAATGAGTAGATGTTTGGGTTACTACAACAGAGCCATCGAGGTAATTGCAGGGAGTTCAACCAAAGAGCTAAGAAATAGAGCCTTAAATTTCAATAAGATTGGTGCATTTTATGGTCTGTTTGAAAAAAGAGAGCTTTTGGTTAAGTCGCTAAATGCCTATGAAAGTGCACAAAGAAATTATACTGCTAGTAAAGATACGTTACAGGTTGCCAATTCATTTTTCGACATCGGCACAATAAAGGTTAAATTAAAGCTCAGTGATTCGCTGGCAAATTATCAGCCCTTAATCGACTTCCAGCAGGCGTTATCTATTTATAGGGATCAAAAGTCGGTTGATGCTGTTCGCTTACATATTGCTACTTCGATAAAGATTGGTGAAGAGCACAGCAGGGTGAAGGATACGTCGAAGGCAGTAATCGACTATCTTGAAGCTTATGATACTTACCGGAGAGATAGTTCGACTATTGGTACTCCTAGGATTTTAGCAGGAGGTCTTCCTAAGAGGCCAAATTTGGCGATGTTTAATGCGGGAATTGCACTGGAACGAGTTGGCACTATTTATCAGGGACAAGGCAGGGATGATCTATCAAGAGAGTACTATAAATTAGCTTATCGGTATCTAATATCTAGCCAACTTGTGTCAAGTAGTTTCACACCAAGTGAAGTCTTGCTAGAAAACTTTTCACGAAGACGATTTTCTCGAAGATTATCTAACAGAAACATGCTGTTCAGTGATGCTTACTACTTCCCGCCCAGAGAAATAGTTCTAACCTATTCAGAGATCTTTAATAGACTTCAATTATTAAAAAGATATGTTAATGTTTCAAGCTCTGCAAGTTTTAGGTAAGATATAAACGACCGTGTCGGTCTTAAAAGAAGAGCGTTTTTAGCTGCATTTTATGAGAGACCCATATGGGATGTGCAGGATATAGCTCACGTAATGTGTCGGGTGAAGGTTACAAACTTCTATCTTTTATATTTAGTTGTAAACTTACCTATTTGGTGTCGGAAAATAGAATGGTCGCAAAATATTTGAATTTTCAAATATTTCTATTTACTCTACGAATGGATTATTAATTTATTTCTAATTATATACAATTCCTGGAAAAACATGATAGGAGATGTGAATACGAAATTTAATGAGCGGAGAGGTTCGAAGAAAATTCTTAGTTTGGATGGCGGGGGAGTTCGTGGAATTTTGACTCTGGGTATTTTGAGGAAGATAGAACAATTGGTCAAAGAAAGGTATGGACAGGAAGTTACGCTTGGAGATTATTATGACTTGATTTGTGGAACGAGCACAGGCGCGATTATTGCTAGTTGTCTCGCACTTGGCAGGTCGGTTGATGATGTAATTAGGATTTATTTGGGTTTGGGTGGAGAGGTTTTTGGAAGCGGTAGACGCTTGAAATTTATTCCTAGAAGCTGGACCGGGGTTAGGGCAATTTTGAGAGAAAATTATTCTTCGGAAACCTTTGAGTCTTATTTGCGTAGTGAATTTGGCGAAATTGCCATCGGAGATATTCAAGAAGTTAAATGTGGACTTGCAATAAATGCTAAAAGGGCAGACACATATAGCCTTTGGACCTTTACAAACAATCCGTATGGAATCTATTTTGACCACAATTCTAGATTGAAAATATGGGAGCTTTGTAGGGCGTCTTCTGCTGCGCCATATTACTTTATACCGATGATGTTGAGTAGTAAATCTAGACATGGTTACGCGTTTGAATCGGCATTTATAGACGGTGGTATAAGTTTAGCAAATAACCCGGCGTGGCGTGCGTTTCTAATAGCCACTGTAGGCTCTTTTGGATTTAATTGGGTCGTTGGTGCCGAGAATTTATTTATTACATCGGTTGGGACAGGTAACGGTTTGCAGAAGGAGAATCCGGCAAATTTAAAGCGGTTGAGAGCGTTGAATTGGGCGAGTAGACTTTCGGATTTATTTATGGTTGATGCATTAGAAATGAACCAGGTCTTGTTTGACATACTGGGTAGGAATATGGGTTCTAAATATGCAATAGATCGCCAGTTTGACGATGAGAATAATACATTGGGAATGTGTTTTGGTCTTGGCGATAAACTATTTAGTTTTGATAGGCATAATGTTGCTCTTACCAGGGACGCCCTGGCTGATCTTGGATTTTTGTTGGAGGATCATTTCATTGAATCATTGAGGGAGATGGACTACTTTGAGAATATGGAAATCTTGCTAAAAATTGGCGATAAGTATGCTCAGCATAAAGAATTTAATATAATTTGAACTTCCCGTTTTGAATCTTTTCGGCAGGGAAGCCTACAGGATCACTACTATTGGATGTTTGAGTAGCTGAAAAGGTCTAGTTGAAGTCGCTTCAAGATCGGCCACTTTTATGCATCCATTGATAGTTGGTGCCCATTCAGAATGTGCGTCGGCTAAATGCTACTTTGGTAGGGCACCTGGTGAGCAAATTGATTGCTGTGCTTCACTGGTCTCTGGCGAAGGCTTCATAGTGTCGAGTAGACGCACGGATTACTTGTGATGGTTCATAACATTCGCTACACTTACGGTCATCGCTAGTCCTTCAAAAAGTCATATTTGAATCATCGCCTAATTCCGGAAAGTCGTTAAATTAATGATCATTTTTCTCGCAATCCCTCTCACTTTCCCCCGAGGGTTGTGAGAAAAATGAGGTGGTGCAGATTCAAATTGCGTTGTTATGGCCACTGACAACCTGAAAGCAGAAGCAAGGGAAAAATGGGTTGCCCTCTATAAACAGATCGGGAACGTATAAGTTGCTGCCAGAAGGTGCGGGGTTGCTAGATCTACGTTACAGCGTTGGATAAAACGTGGGGATGAAATTCTCTTTACAGATCGGTCTCACCGTCCGCATCGGCTGGGCCGACAAAAGTATCGTCCCCAAGACGAGACTCTCGTGCTTAAGGCACGCGATGAATTCAAGTACGGAAAACTCAGAATCTGCTCTCATCTGTTCAGGCTACATGACTTGAAGATTTCAACTTCTACCGTAGCGCGAATACTCGAAAAGCATTCAGCTGCACCTATTCGTCGATTTACGAAACATTGTCCTCCAATTCGATATGCTAAGCTTCAAGATTAGTCAGATATAAAGTGACGCTTTCAGGGGAGAGAAAAAGCTATGGCCGAGGCTGAGGCCTACTGCCATTTTGGGGTTCATTTGCACCCCTTGCTATATTTGTTCTGGCATTAAGTCTCTAGGAGAACAGTTCATTTCTCGCGCGAGTATTCCGATATGTTCAATATTGTATTTACTTGGAAATTTGGGACTTTCTATTTGTCCAATAAACCCCCTGGTCAGATTTAGAAACATAGCGAGATCGTCCTGAGTATAGCCCTTAGCTTTTCGGACTTTCCTCACTTGATTTATCACCGCAATTTCGAAATCTGTTTTTTCGGGCATGGGTTGCAAGAACCAAAAACATCGTTATTTTTGTGCTTAGTTATAACTAAGCAAATGATTCAACGTGTTTGCTTTCCATAGTTTCAGACGCCAAAGTAGATGAAGTGATGTCTTGCTAAGTCAATAATGTACGATATGGGAACTCGAAAGCTACGTGCCAATTCTGATGGAAACATCGATATGTTGGACAGGTTTAAGGATGGTGATGAACGGGCATTTAAAGGTTTTTACGAGAAGTCATTTTCTAGCCTCTTCTACGTTGGTAAGAGCCTAGTCAATGACGAGTTCCTGGTAAGCTGCATCCTGCACGAATGTTACCTAAAAGTCTGGGCACATCGTGATAAGATTGAAAGCCTACCTCATGCATACCGGTTTATCCGCCTTAATCTCCGCTGGCAGATCTTGAAGCATGTCCAAAAACCGGCATATCAGATATACCGGAAAATGACGGAAATAGACCACTTGGAACCTTTCCTGGGCGAAAAGCCAGATGTGGAGAGCTATTTAGGCGGCGGCACCGAAGGGGAAAAGTGGGATGAAATCTCGAAAGCAATCTCATTTCTTCCCAAACAGCGCCAGTTGATAGCCAGCCTTCATTTCCAGGATGGGCACAGCGCACGCGAGGTAGCGAAAAGAATAGGAGCGAATACACTGCATGTGACCAGTGAAATCCAAAAGGCCGTGGAGGAGCTTAAAAGAATTGTAGCACCCCGCGCGACCGTGCCTATAAAACAAGCAAAGCAGCAGTACCCTTACGATCATATACTCAGCAGTGAACAGGCCGCAGTTTTCGAACTCAGGCAAGACCAAAAGAAGTCTTTTGCTGACATCGCGTCCTTATTAGGCTATCCGCAAACCCAGGTACAGCAGCATTACATCAAAGCATATCAGCTTGTCAAAAATCATTGGAAACAAAATGGGCGATAGATCATGGAAAAGCTTTTCACTACTCGGAAAATCCGGCTTCTGATCGATTCCGACGACATCGATCAGAAGAAAAAGATTCTCGACACACTTTACCAGTGGCGATACGTCTGTTTTAAAGCCGCTAACCACATTTTTACTCACCATTACGTCCAACAGCAGCTCAGAGAAATGCTCTATCTGACCGAAGGCGTAAGAGCAAGGCTTTCTGATATCAAAAAGGACGAATATGGGATACTGTCGACATCCCGAATGAATACGAGCTACCAGGTGCTCGCTCAAAATTACAAAGGCAGTATCCCGATGCACGTCATGAGCGCTTTGAATGGCAATCTGGTTGCCAGTTTTAACAAGATGAGCAAGGCGCTTGCTACTGGCGAAAGCGGAATGCCAAATTTTAGAAAAGAGATCCCGGTCCCGTTCAAAGGGACAGATGTCAAGAAGCTAAGAAGCAGCAAGGAAGGGGCTGTGTTTCACTTTTTGTTATTCGATATTCCGTTCAGGACATACCTGGGAAAAACAGGCCATGACAAGCGGGAAATGCTTCAAAGGCTACTCGCTGGTCAGGTCAAGCTTTGCACCAGCTCGCTGGTGCTTGACAAAGGAAAGGTCTTTATGCTCGCCGTTTTTCAGACCGAACCGGGTGAACATGAGCTCGACCAGGATGTTATTGCCGAGGCGAGTTTGTCGCTGGATTACCCGATCATGGTCTCGGTCGGTACTAAGCGCTACACGATCGGAAACAAGGATGAATATCTCTATAAGAGACTTGCGATCCAGACTGCCATCCGACGCAAAAAGAAAGCCATGGCTTTCATGAACCAGAACGCTAGAAGGCAGCTCCGCAAATCCACCATCGAAAATCTGATGCAATCGGAGAAGCGGTATGTCTCCCACAAGCAGCACGTATACAGTAAGAGGTTAATCGAGATATGCCTAAAAAACAAAGCAGCGACCTTGCTGCTCGTAGATCAAACGGAGAAAGAGCAGCAGGCCAAAGAAGATCCTTTCCTTTTTCGGAACTGGGGATATTACGGTCTCAAACAAAAGATAGAGCGCAAAGCAGAAAAGGTGGGGATTGCAGTGCTGATCGAATGAATTTTCACAGAGGCTGCTTGTACAGCCGCAGGATGAAACCACCAGCGGTTTCATTAAGTGCCCAGGGGGCACATACAACTGGGTTAGCTTAATTTAAACGGTAAGCAAATGTGGCCCGAAATCAAGCAGGTAACCGGGACCGGTTACCTGCATTTTTTATTACGTTTTATTCGCCGTCAACCGCAGCCTTAGGCTTTCTGCCACGCGGTTTTCCGGTATATTCTGGTTTGGGCGCCTGGGTTTCAATTGCCAGCTCGTAGCCTTTGGTAGCCTGGTCAAAGTCAAAAGTCGAGATCTTAAAGATCAGTTTTTCACCGTCAAAATTGATACCTCCCTTTTTCAATATGGTAGTCAGCGGAATTACATGGCCCCTACCGCTTTTTTCGAAGGAAAAGGTTTGATCCGAACTTGCAGCCGGAACAAGATAAATGGATTTAATTTTTCGCTTTCCTTCCTGCGTACCGATTTTGAAATTGGTAGACTCTGGATCAATTCCCTGATCGCCTAGCACAGCAGCCGGAAAAACAAGTTTACCAGAATTAGAAATATAGCCTTCGGGAAGTGGCGCCGCTTTTGGGGCCTTTTGGGTTTTTTCTACGTTTTCCTCTGGGGAAAAGAACTTAATTGCTTTTAGCTTCATGGTGTTATGGGTTATTTTAGGCTAAAATAAGGCAACGGTTTGGTTTAGCCTATCATTTACAAATGAAGCCCTAAGCCTTTCCGCTTCCTTTTCCTCTTTTTAAGCTCCGGATTCTGGGTTGTCGTCGCGTTAAAACCAATCCGGTTTTCCAGCAGGCCCAGCGAGTAATCCCTACCGATATCAGAACCCTTTATCTTTATTTTGCTTTGCATATGAAAAAATGCAATGCCCCGCCCGATATAGGTCTTGTATCCGTGCCCAAGTAAGTGTTCTTTCAATTCCTGGATCGAAGAGATCTGGGGCATCAAATGATCAATTAGAGATTTAAGCTTCAAATTCGCCTTGTCCGCTAAATGAATCTGCTGGCCCAGCGCGCGGTTGATCCGCATGTCGCGCGTCGGCACAAGACTCAGCTCATTTTCCATACGGCGGCAGAACTTTCCGGTCCGCGCATAGTTTTTAAAATGATCGGCCGTATTCTTTCCGTTATAATTGATGCGGTTGGCGATAATATGAAAGTGCTCATTGGCTGAATCTTCGTGTTTAAAGACAACCATCTGGTTCTGCTCGAAGCCAAACTCCTTGGCAAATTCTCTGCAGATCCGCATGATCTTGTCGTTGCCGGGCTTTTCGCCCGGCGAAAAGCTGAACGATTGATGCCAGACGTATTTGGTCAGCTTCTTGTTTTTAGAGTGGTTGTCTGTGTACTGCCGGGCAAGGTAGTCCAGATCCAGTGTCCCATCAGGCCCTGTTTTAAGGGCAAGGTTCTGAATGTAGATCAGCTCTCCTCTGACGCTTTGCTGCTTACTTTGCTCGCTTGCCGTGGTTTGCTGCCCCTTTTGGTAATAGCAGTACTCCAAAATTCCTTTGGCGTAGCTGCCCAGTCCTGCTTTTCCAATCATTTGCTGGTTTGCTGGATGAATTCTTTGATGGCATTTTCAATCTCGTAGTGGACAGAGGCGATATCTGCCGCCTCGTTCTTCCAGGTAGACGCAAGATCCTGGAAGGGCCCTGCGTAGTAGCTTTCATATTTTGAAAGCAGCTCGCGCGCCGACCTGCACATGTCTTGGGCTTCCCTAAGGATTTGCACTTTGCTTTCTCCCGCGCCGAGGACATGGCCCAGATAGTCCGACAGGGATGTAATCCAGCAGTCGATGTCAGTAATCGTCTTTTGAAAGCTGCGGATCTCGAAGCTTTCAAAAACCCAGCGCGTGATAAGGTCTGCAAGCAGCCGTACCCGCTGGCTGCTTTGTTGCCACTGCGTCGAGATCATCTGATGGTCTTTGGTCTTTAAAATAGCGAGCGATAGAATTCCGGCCAGCTGCTCGAGAATCCGGATTGTTTCGGCAGTGGCCTTTGGCAGCGTTCTTTTCTGGGGTCTTTTAAATGGGATATCCAGCGCCAAAGTCAGAAAGAACTGGCTGGCAGAAAGCCCGCTTTTCTCGATGAGCTGATTGATTTGGCTTTTCTGGTCCGAGCTTACCCAGACCGAAAAGTGCTCCCGTTTGGCAGCGTCCTTTTCCTTGGGCGGCCTGCCTTTTTTGATTTGATTTTCCATGATGTCTTATTGGTTTAGCTATGAGCCGATAGGCGAATAGCAGGGGTCCAGGGGTTTTCCCATGGCCAGCCCGCCGGGGAGTCGCATTTTGCGACGTACCGGCGATAGCTGGCTAGGGAGAAAACCACCGCCCATGTTTGTAACCGTTTGCAAGTGTTTGCAATCGTCTTAAGAAAATCGAGATTGTTTGAAAGTATTCGAATTCGTTCTAAGGCGACAGAAACTGTGCGCTTCTGTTCGAAAATTCGCGGGGACAGGCTAGCCTTTACTGGCTGCCAAGCGGCACCAGCACGCGCTTCCCCTGGGAATCATAGAGGTAGTGCTCACCGATCTGGACTTGCTCCTTTTTTGGTAATGGAACAAGTTGTAAATACAACACGCCATCGTGCTCGATGATCTTTCCATGTTGCATGACAAGTCTGTAAGCCGGCGCGTTCGGATACTGCTCCAAAATCCTTTGCCGCTCTAAATACTGCTGCCCGTGGCGTATCAAAACATAGAACAAGACTGATACGACGACCCCTGCGATTGAAAAGGGTGCACTTACACCTAAGCCGTAGAATAGCGCCTGCCACCGGTCCTGAAACTGCAAGTGCCGTTTTCTGCCTTTCAGCTCTAATGCAGCGCGGTCAATGGCGGCGATGGATTTTCCGACCCTGATTTCCAGGCTTTGAAAATGCTCCTGAGTTTCGGTTAAAAACAAGGCTGACCAGTCATCGATCTCGTGACCGTACTTGGCAGCATACCTGCCCCTGGTCTGGGTGAGGCGGTTTGGCTCCGGGCTATTCATCGCTGAAATTCTCTTTAAGTTCCTTTTTTAGCCTGAGCCTTGCGCCAGGTGGATAGTCTTTGAGCGTGTAGCCATTGCGAATACCGTCGAGTATCTGCCCGCCTAACAGCGAAGCCGGCTCAAAGTCGCCGAAACGTCTGAGGTCAAGCCCGAGTGCGGTACAGTTATCTTCGAGCTCTCTGGATAAACCAGGAAACTGGTTAAAGCCGAAAAGGTTCTGCCAGATCACAATTTCAAATTTTGATCCTAATGCTGCCCTCATCTTTTCCAGAAACTGGATACTGGCCAGATACGCCCCGCCGCCACCGATGATGATATGGAATATGGCCTTAATACCTAGCTCATCACACCACTCCTTTAAATCGATATCACGCGTAATCAAAGCGGGCAACTGTTCGCTTTCCGGAGCTCCGAAATCCATAAACACTTTCTCGAAGGGGCTATCTGTCAGGCTTTCTACGTAGCCGATAAATAGATCCCGCATCAGCCTTTCGCGGTTGTCAAGCAGAGAGAACGCTTCAAACCGGTCATGCCCCAGAAAAGCCAGTTGTCGGGACGAAGTTTTTGTAGAGCTATCCAGGTCGACAAAAAGGGAGGCGCTACCAGCCTGGGAAAGCGCTCTCAGATAGGTATGCAGGCTTTTGCCCACACCGCCTTTGGCTTGGACGATGAAGTGAAACTCTTTTTTCATTGTTTGTTTGAATGTTTTGATTTGAACTTAAATTGGTCTTGTAGCTTGATTTCATCCGGATCGGTCACCTTGAACGCGCTGGATTGAATGTTCTCAGCGACCGGGGGCCGATCCGGCTTCGGTTTGGGCTTTTGCTCAGGCATGGGAGTACTGTCAGTTTTTTTGCCCTTAAAGTAAAACCGGCAGTAGCGTACGTCCTCTGCCGCGATCAGTCCTGGCCTGCCCAGTTTGGCGCTGATCATGTCGGCGATTCTGGCCCGCGTGAGCCTGGCTAGTAGGTGATCGTGAAAAAGCTCAAATAATACCTCCCTGCGTTTTCGGTCCTTCTGCTCGAAGAGCTCGATCAGCAGCTTCTCATCGATCAGCATCGGAGGTAGCAGTTGTTCCGGTAAGCACTATACGACTGCCCAATTGCGGGTGAAAAGAAGGATCGTAGCTCAGGTAACCGTAGCTGACCAGCTCCCGCATGCACTTGTGGTAGGTCGCCCCGGATTTGATCCGTGAAAAACCCATCAACTTCCTGCGGCTTGCGTGAAACGGGAATTGCCTGATCCCTTTGCCGTAGTAAAGAAGAGCCGTGTAAAGGCTGATGTGATAAGGGTTCAGCCGGTTATCGGATTTGACTGCTTCAAGTACCGCCATATCCATGGCAGCGCTTGCATCGCTGGACCCTTTCATCGCCCCGAACTGTTTGGGTTGAGCATGGCAGCGATGTCTCGCTGGCTGTAAAAAAAGCATCCACCGATCTTGGTGAACCGGAGGTGTCCCTGGATGCGAAGGTTCTGCAAGGTGCCCGGCGAAATGCTTAGCATCTTTCTTACCTGCGCACTTCTAAGCCAGGTGCCATCCGAAGGCTTCTCGTGGGAAAGGATTGATTTGAGCTCTGCAATGATTTCATTTTTCAGGTTTTGCAGATCCTCCCTGGTGATCATCTCTACATTCATTTGTTCTGCAAGTTTATCGTGAAACATTCCGGCGTCAACACCGCCGGCTGCTTGCAAAAGTGAACGGGAGAGAGCATATTCCAATGACCAAACCTGGCAGCTGGTCATCACGCACCCGGCTCTGAACTGGTCAGGATAATTTTAAAGAGTCGCAAATGCCTGGGTACCTCGATTTCCTTGCTCGTCTTTTCTTTCTGCACGGGAAAATAGTTGCGGGCTGTTTCGATAGGGATCGGCTTCCGGTCATGAGTGAAATATTTACTTACCAGCTTATACCAGGCGCTCTGGCCCTGAAAGTTGAAAAGCCTACGCCCATCGGCAAGGACCAGATCTTGTAATTGATGGATGACGTGAATGAAAGCGCCCAGGTGCTTGTCGCGAATATCGATCTTGGTGCTCGGCTCAAATTGTCGAAGGGCTTGAAGTTGATCACTAAGCTCTGAGATTTGATTTTTCAAACGAGCGATTTCTTGGTTCTTTTCGGCGATGACCACTTCCAGTGCGTGTGAGGACTTCCATTGGTCAACAGAATGGAGAAACGTTTGGAATGTCGTGAGTTGCTGGATTTGCCCTTTCGCACGAAGTGCTTTTCTGGAGAATGGGTCTATGAGCTTTAATTGCGCGATCCGGGTTGAAACGATATCGGAGACGTAGCGGTGGAAGTCCTGCTCATCACCGGGAAAGTTTTCTAAATAATGCCCAAGATGGTAATTGTAAAATTCAGCAAACTCGTTTTTAACCAACTTGTACAGTTTTAAAAAGAAATGATTGTCCTGGAAAGAGCTGCGGATGAATGGTGTTCCGATCTCGAATTGGTGCGGTTTGAAATTCCAAGGATCACGGATTTTAAAATAGGAGTATAGCATGGTCTTTTCACCATAAGTTACAAATCGGTACAAAAAAATGCAAATCGGGTTAGCCTTAAAGGCTATCGGTCCGGATAGTACGGCCGTTTACTTAGGCGTTATATTCGCGGCAGACTTTACGGGAACCCAAAATTTCAAGGGAACTATGCTTTGAGGAAATGACGTATTTGAACAGAAAGCACACGGTTGGGCGCTTTCAGCGATCCCGCTGGGTTCCTGTATATGGTGCTTATTTGCTCTTAAACGCTGTTTTTCGTCGCTCTTAAACCAAGCTTAACGAATAGGTTAACAGATGGAATGATCTACTTTGATTCGGATTAATCTGGTACTTCTCATTTAGAGATTAAAGATAATAAATATTATCAGATCCTGTAGTAAACTTTTCATCACTGTTTTAAGCAATGATGGGTCACACATCCGGATTTGAAAACCGCACACCTCACCAAACCTGATGTGATCTCATTCTTCTTCCAATGTTCAGAAACACACTCAGATGAACTAAGCGCGTGAACAACAAATCGAAACCGCCGCAATGGACCAAAGCCATTGTGTTTTGAGCTGACTTCGCAACCGCCCTATATGGCTAAATAACGTCATGCGCTTACCTTGCTCCCAAAATATCAACGATACATACCTGTTTGGACCTCGCGAAAATGTTACGGTGCACGCGTTCCGCCGATTCGCCAGCACATTTGCATGTTGCTCAGGATGCCCGCAAATCATTGTTTGAGGTGTTTTATGAATTCATTGGTGCTTACTCGAAACTGTGCAGACCTACCGTTGTTTAAGCTTTGCAAAAAACTCGTCTAACGAGCCTTTACTTTCTTTTAAAGCATAGTTAATTTTGTCGAAAGGAATGCTCAATTTAAATCTCCGCTTCACGCCTGCCCCCTGATGATTTACCTCAGAGACTACATTTTGTTCTATTAATCTCGGCAATAAAGATTGTATAAAATACTCCGCAGACTGGCCAAGTCTGATTCTGAAAACATTATCGTTAATTTGTGATCCCCTTATGAAGCGGCGTAACGCTCGCTCCACAATTAGCAAATCTTCTTCGATCATTAGGGGTGTTGCCTCAACCGCTGACGGTTGATTGTCGTCTTCAACCTTAAATCCGTTTCTTCCCATCTCCATCCGAATATTATAAGGGTCGTAATAGCTCAGTTCTTTCACTTTAGTCTGCACGGTAGCAATGTTGCATTCAATTGCAATGTTACCGCTAAGTTTGAAGTGATCACCAGAGAAGTCGAGTCCATCAAATGTGCAATTTTCGAAAGTGCAATTAATTATAGTAGAGCTGGAAAGTGATGTGACTTGAAAATGGCACCGATTGAATAATACATTTCTCAACGAGACACCGACCAAGCTATTGTAGGGAAGTATGTATCCATCCAGTGATACATTATCTAGGCGAACGACAGACAGCAATTTGATCGCCAGGTTCCCACAATTTTCTTTTATAAACGATGTTGGTCCTTCATTAACTTGTATTTCTGAAAGGGAAGAAAGGACATCGCTACCTTCTAACTTCTCATTTAGAATGAACGCAACGACTGTATCGACGACTTGGCCATAGACTGGCCCTTTACGCATGAGATTCTTAAAGTCTAATAGCTTTTTTCGCTTTATGGCTGAATAAATCGATATTCCTAGGAAAAACTGCTGGAACTCCTCGTGGTCGAACTTTAAGTGGCTAGGATTTTGGTCTGACTTTACAAGTAATGCGTGCTGCTTTATTCTTTCTTTTGTTTGCTGACTAACCCGAACATTCAGGCCTTGCTCTTCGCAGAAAAGATCCGTAAGCAATTCAATAATGTTGACCGGTAGAGAGTCCGTATTGTTCAACCACATCTCCTCAGCTATTACTGAAAGTAATATATAATGTTGAGACACTTCTAGCAGCGGCTTATAAGGCTCGCCAGATGTATCTATCCACTTAGTATCGGCCTCTCGTCGCATTATAACATCGACGAAATTCAAGAAATATTGAGACGAGTTGACAAGTTCGCTTGCCACTTCCTTTAAATCCCGGGTTTGCACGACATCGATGAGGCGATTTACCAGAACAGGTCTTGTTAGTAATGGGTGTCCTGCGTCTCCGACAGTATTTTTCAACGCAGTATATACCAGCTCTGGGTCATCAACATCTCTAGATTCTGCATATAGCAAAAACCTTCGCTTGTCCCACCGGTTAATTGAAATTTTTGAGAAAGCCACTGAATTTCCCCCGATCGTATCAAATAATTTCGCTTGTGACGTAAAATTTTTGTAGTCAAAATATGCTTTTCTTGCAGCTATTAAAATATTGCCATTTGATTCTAATTTGTTCATCAACTGGCCGGTCGCGGATAGCGCCTCCCCGCTGGAGCTCTCCATAAACATTTCTTCAAAGCCGTCAAACGCAGGAACTATTAAACCAAGCCTAACAAGCTCAATAAAAGATTCGTAATAAAATAGGCGAAATCGAAGTCTATTTACTAATGAAGCAATAACAATATCGTCAAACCGGAGAAAGGGCCTACCACCCAAGGGTATTGGTACCAGAAGCCAACTAGATTCCTTTTTTTTGAACAACTGTGCCTGGCTGACGGCGAGATGGTTAATTATAGTCGTCTTGCCTTCACCCGCGTCGGAAGTCAAATAAAGGACACTAGTCGTACCCGGTATACGTCGACTCAGTTTCTCCGATAGGCAATCATTTACGTTCTCGATTTCTATTTCAGTTTCTGATGGATCTATATCAACATCATCAATCAGATTACCTGAGGGAAAGATGTATTGTGGTATGGTGACCGTATTGTTCAGAATTCTATCGGCAAGTTGCTCGAGCCTTGCTAGTCTGACGGCAATCCACGTAATGACCTTCGATTCAGTTCCGTCTTCTACGATGTATAACTCGTTACCCTTTTCTACGATATCTGCCTCAATAGCATCGCCGCGAATAATAGCTGTGAGTTTCCCTTTTTTGATCTCGACGTCGGTTGAATTGTCCGCAAAGGAAATCAGTATTCGTTTAAAATCTGTCAGATTCATTTCTAAAAGTTTTTCTGAAAATAATTGGAGGATACGGTCGATGAATAATGTGGAGGGGTATGTCGGCCCTTGGTGTGCATATGATAAACTACGGAACCACCAATTACCGCCGAAAAGATTCCCGGCCAAAAATCGTCGTCGGAAGAAACTATGCAGAAATGTTTTTCTTGATGTCCAATGGCAATCATGTCGCTGGTGATCATAGTGTCAACGAGTTTTTGCTCCGCCCGGTAGAAAATATTCTCCGGTGTAGCTAAACTACATGAACTGCACACACCTGTTTTGACGAAGTTGTGTACATGCACTACGGGGCAAGCAGCGCTAGGGCATCCTGTTGTACGTGGGTGATTGGTATGCAAGCCTGATGGCACACCTCGTTTTCGAAAGGTATTTAATAAGTGTACTCTTGGTTCGATTGCCAAGCTGAGCGCGAGTGTTACGTTTGTGATAACAGCTGTTTTGTTGTCATCTAGTAAGACAGATCTTGGAAAGTCGTTTACGATTTCTATATTTATATCTTGGGCGCGCCTTGTTATAACATTATTCTCATACCATCCACCGTAAAGCCGAATTTGCACATTCTTTTCCGCTATTTCCGATTTGTTGAATTTACTTAAGGTATTTTCTACTATAAAAATCAGACCTCTTTTACGATCACGGGGATCAAGATTGTCGTAATCTACTAGCACTATGAATGGCATAAATACAGGTGTCTTGAAGATGTATACATATTCTGCAGCAGTCTAAGATTATTAGATTATCTGCTGTATTTTCAAGTGACGAGCGATTCTCACGTTTTATTCACGTTAAAAAACGGCTAATGCTGACTCGTCCATATTCTAAGATAAAGAGTGAGCAGCCGGTGAATTGTTTTGCAAAACAATGGGTGATTTTAACTCACTAATAGATTCGTAAAATTCCATTTCTTTTGAAAAAATTATTATTTCATCGCCAACCCTGTTTGACGCGGATTGTGAAAGTTTGTAAGAAATTTTATTTTCCCTTTCATACAAGTTCAGAATGAAATCATGATGATCGTATGACACCATCCATTTTTTTTTCATCCTCCTTACATGCGAGGCAAGCTTTTTGTGATCCTCCTTTACGTAGAAATTCATATAAAGATCTGCTCCTTTCTGATAATAAGGTGGATCCAAGTAAACAAACACATCGGTTTTCGACCGATTAAGTTTATTTATGAAGGTTAAGCCATCTGCGCATGACAGAGTTATTCTGCGCCGCATCTCGGAAATCCGCAGAATACGCGATATAAGGTCCGCTTTATTAAATCTCGCATCTATCTTGTATTTGCCATGTTGCCCTTGTCCGCCTATTACGCCGCCCTTTATTACTCCAGAAACATTTGTCCGGTTAAGGAAAAAGGTGGACTTTGCGACATCAAAACTGTCTAAGGAACTTGCATGAGCTTGCATAGTTTTGTACTTATTCCAGTTTTCGATAGAAATGTCAACACGATCTAACCAGTCACAAAACTCGACCGGCTTTTCTAGAACTGTAAGCCAAAAAGAGTAAATGGATCTATCAAGATCATTTATGTAAATGTGGTCGACGTATCCCTCAAATAACAGTCGCAGAGCAAGTCCAGCGCCACCCGCATAAGGTTCAGCATAGCTTCCGCCAATCAAATTGTTTTCGTAAAAAAGTTTGGCTACAAAAGAAAAGATGCAATTTTTACCGCCTGGATAACGCAAAGGTGAATAGTAAATGTTGTTATTCTTGTTTTCCATGTGTTATAGTAAGAATTGCTCCAATAATAATTGAAAGGGCAATAGTTTGTTCAATGTTTGCTGTTGATTGATAGTTGTGTGCGCCCGTGTGCAGCAATTGTACGATGCTTTCTTTTTTGACATTGTGATTTGCTAAAAGCGTTTTGACGTCTTGATCGAGGGAGGTTTTGGCCGACTCAAAGTTATCTTTTAGATAGTCGTCTAGCTTTTTCGAAGAGCTTTTGGCGGCAGTTTCACACAACAAGCGCAAGGACATTCGTATTAGTCCTGGGAAAGAGTGTGATAGTTCAACCTTCCTTCCCAAATAAAACTGATAAAGGTCAGAAATGTCTCTATAAAGATCGCTCACGTCGCCAATCTTTAAGTATAATTTGCCGCCAAATAGCTCCGTAATTTGCCTGTTTACACGTCTTGATTGCCGTAATTCCTTAGGCTTCTCTTGATTCTCATCAAATTTTATCTTGGACAGATGTATCTTATTCGTTTTATTAGCATCAATAAGCTGTTGCAATTCTGGTTCCAGTACTTCAATAACTTTACCTCTATTTTCACGTGTACTAATTTTTTTGGCTTTTATTTTTTCAGATATGTCACTCAGTATAGACCGGCCTTCTTCGTCGGTATGAACACTGTTCAATCTTCCGTTCTTGATGGAAAACCCGAGTGATTTGAGTATATCTTCTCTAAAAATCTCCTCTTTTACAAAGCGTTGATTTAAATGTGGATTGGCTCCGACTATCCCCGTATCCTCTTCTAATATTAAAAATGAGCTTTTTTCTTTTCCCATGAACTTGTGCAGGAAAATATCCCTTTCAAGTGGCTGCCATGAACCGCTGTCGCTGTGCTTGCGGAGTACGTTTTCCAATGCAACCTTTTTACTACACACGTTGCATGGAATGTTTTCGGGAAAATCTGGTATTTGTAAAGTAGTCCCAGTAGGGATTGTGACCAAACCATGTTTAATTTTACCTAGAATGATCCTTCGGTTCCCATCATAAACTACAGGTTTTTTACCATGATAGACGACGGTCGGCAGTTCGCTGTAGTCAAAGCGGTCTCCCATTTCTCTCGCTAGCTTAGGAAGTGTCCATTTCATCGAACGGTCTGCAAGTGCACGATCTACAATATCTTGGTCGTTTGCCTTAGGATCGACTGGATCCCTTGGATTTTCCGTCCAAAGCACTAATTCATTAATTGGAATATACAATACCTTTTGTTGTTCCATGATTTTGAAGGGTCGCTAAAATTAAGTTGGTATCTAAGAAGAATCATTTCTCTGCTCATTTGTAAATCACATAAAAATGCTCAGTTTCAGTCAGATAGATACATGTTAGGCCTGCTGAGTCGCAATCTCCTCGGTCCAACGCTAAAAGTAGGTTTTTTTTTACAAAATAATAATTTTGACATGGTCACCTTATGCATTAGACCAAGTCACAGCGTGGATCGCTGCAAACTGCACTTTCTTTCGATACTTGGCCTCAAAACAGTGGGAGTTTCGTCGCCCCGGCGTGTCATCCCCAAGGCGGTGGACCGTCGCTATGCTAAGGTTCGTGTTTTGGCTTGCCATCAGAACGAAATTTCTTGCTTCGGATATTTGGAAAGATCGAAACGAGGCCGTTGCGCCCAACTGTAGTCAGGCGCATTACCGCGCGAGAATATCTTAACTAGATTGGTTAGCACTAGATAAACTGCTACCATACGAAATGGTCCTGATCCAAGATCACTAAACAGCACTACTACCAATGTTGAAGTAGAGGTCGTATTCAAAATCATATTTCCCGCGATCTCCAAACCCAATGTTGTACCGGTAAGAGAAAGCGCCCTGCAAGTGATTGACCTGCAGGGCGCTTGTATAAAAAATCCCGTGATTCCGCTGGGATCGCAAAATGTCGACGAAAGTAGTTGTGTGTCAGTTAGTTTATTCGAATGGATCGAATAGGTGACTGAATTGGAGACCGAATGAAATGACTCGATTTGGCTTAAATTCAAATATTCTCCATATCAAATTTAGTATTTTATAGTTGTCTATCCAAAGTGCGCTCAGCAATTTGATTTAATTGGCAAGCAAACTCTTTGCTACTTTTACAGCTGAGCGCCTTTTTCCTTTCCGATAAATATATCAGTAGAGTATAGCCAAGGATGTTGGGAATGGGCATACTGCAACGCTCCGGATCATCGAAAACAAGCACCTTGTTGTCGATTTTTGACAGGAAATCCGGCAGGTTTATATCCGGAATCGACGAGCCCAAACTAGCGTCGGACTTGCCGTTTCCATCCAGGTCAATTTGAACCGTTGTTTTGATCAGCCCTTTGATGAGCTTGGAGGCAAATTTCATTGGTTTCGATGCCAACAAAGGATGCAGCTGCGCAAAAAACTGGTCCTGTATTTCCGAAAATGAAGCTACCCCGTTCAATGATACATACAGATGTTCTGTATCGTGATGTTCGAGATAGTTTTTCAGGAACCAGGTTTTACCCGAGCCCCACTGCCCTCGGAGCAATATGGCAAATTCCGGAGATGCAGATAAGCCAAGATAATAATGCAGGTACTGTGTGATATGCTTTTTTTTTGACATTTGGTTGTTTTAGTCAGGCTTGGTATCCATGTTTTTGGCAAACTGTGAAGCGGATCGCATCACCCGGCCCAGGTCTTTGTCTTTTATTTCGTCCCACTTGCGATCTTTCATCTCGGCAATTTTTTGCTTTTGCGCTTCGCTCATGCCAGCTAAACCGATTTCGATTTGCCTGGCCCGGTCGATAAGCAGTTCAGCGATCAATGGATCAGCACCTATTGCCTGGCTGCCCACGTATGTGCCGCCTTCAAGGTCAATGTTTGTGCCTTGCATCAGATTCTGGTTAAAGCCGGCCATAGGTATGATAAAGGCGAACCTGGGCAGTTTGACGAGTCCTACACTGTAGTCGCGGCAGTTATCAGTGATAAGAGCATCAACATTGCGGGCCATGTACCTGATCAATCGGGCGACCAGATTGCCGTTGATAGGATCATCAGCGTCAAACAGCAGGTTGGGTGGAAGCAGGTGCATGCTCCTAAACGAGACAGGTTTGACATCGCTCAGCAAGTAGTGGCGCCACTCATATTCGCTGGCCACGATGAACGGGTAAGAAAATGTTCCTTTCTCAGTCTCAAGATAATCCAGGTGGATGTATCTCCATAGCACCGAAATGACAAATTTGAACAGACGCTCGTCATAGATGATCTGTTCAGTTTCACGCTTTAGAAAGGGGTGGAAGATCTTGCTTGAAAAGTAGGTCTCAAGCCTTCCGAAGATACCTTCACAAGACTTGCAAAGCATGTAGACCTTCACCCCATCCTGCCTTCTGATGTTAAAATCGCTGCCGCTTCTCAGCAAACCGTCACCAGTCTGCTTTAGCCAGTTGAATAGAAACTTGGGATGCATATGGCTTAATTGTAATTCGGCTTGCTTTTCACATAATTTGCAGATACCGGTTTTAGCATGGATAGGGTTAGCCATATCAAAAATCATCGTTTTAATTTACAAAATATGAGCCTTGGAGGCAATTAGCCTGATATCAGATCCTGTTTTTGCACTTGGCTTAACGCCGCAGGGCCTAACTTAATGACAGCAAGATACCCATCCCGTTCACCAGACTGCCCGGCGGGTGATCGATTTTAAGCTATCCGACACCTGCTTTTTGGCTTGTCCATCCATGATTTTCATATGATTTTTTGTAAGGGCACGTGTTAGAGACACCCTTGACGTATCGGACTTCTCATTAAATTCCAAAATCACAAAGTTCCTTTTGAAACGTTTTATCCCTTCTGCTTGCAAAGCATTGGCGTGACCTGTAAACGGGGCATTGATCACGCCCACCAACGGGGCAATAAGCTGTCTGGTTTTCTTTTCTAACACCGGACGTTGTAAGCCGTTTTTTATCAGCAAAATCTTGATTTGGTCCCGCATTTGCGGATACTTGGTAACAAGGCGTTCCACCACGTCGAAGGCTGTCGCCAGCCCGTAATTTTCGTAATAGCCTCCATCGACAAATTGGTGGACGGAGTTGTCCCCGATCGTCGAAGCTGCGCTAAGAAACGGAAACAGTTCCGACATGTTCACCGCCTCCCGGTAAGTAATGTCCTGATTGGAAATAAGTCGGGAAAACGCAGTATCCTGTAAAGGAAGAATGGCATTGGAGAATATCAGAGTGTCGTTAGCAACATAAGGGCTCAACACCGTCCGTCTCCCGGTATTCACTTCAAAAGTGTTAACAAAATGAATAGGGATTACCTTTCTTCTGGCTAGAAAATAGCCCTGGAACATATCCGTTTTAGGTTGTTTGGGTTTAGAATAGTTCGAATTGGGCTCAATATCCGGATCAATTTCCGGCGCAAGGGCCGCATGCAGAGCAAAATCATACTCCTGTCTGATCCGCACGTTGCGGTCGCGGTAGGGAGGTGCCATGGGATGATCGATACCGACATATTTTCTGATACTTCCTATCAGTCCTCCAAACGCACCTTCGAATGCATCTCCGAGCAAAAGCCCAAACATGCCGCTTGAATTATAATTTTCGCCATAAATCTCCGTAAGATACCCTCTGCCAACCCGCTTGTTTTTGTCATCGGACTTACGTCTGAGGTAATGGTAAGTACCCACAGAACCTCCGGAGATGGTACTATAAAACAGGGTATGATTGTAAAAATCAGCTATCGAATCGTCCAGTACCTGCAAGACTGCTGCCGTAAAATAGCCCGCCCGGCTACCGCCGCCCATCGCGCAGACAACATAAACGTTATTTTTTGCCGCGCTATCCCTGCTGGTTATCTCGTTAAATCTCTCGTAGAGCGCCTGTTCTAAAAGCCGTGTGCTGTCAACGGGGCCCAGCCCTTTTCCCATTGTTGTACTACAGGAGTATTTGCCCGAGGGCTTAAACTCTAAATTTTGGAGCGGGACTGAAAATTGGCCACGCGGCGAAATATTGGGAGCGACCAGAAAGGCGAGAATGCCAAGGTAGCCAGCGATTTTTTTCAGGTTTGAGTCGCCGTCTGTCCAGAATCTGCACAAGTCCACGAAGATAATCAGGAAGCCGAACACGGTCAGAACTACATAGATCGTGTTGACCCTGGTCAACGATGGGAGCAAAAAAAATGTCAGGTTTGCCGCTCCCAGACTCCAGAATAAAGTGTGGTAGAACTTTTTGTTCTGGCCGAAAGTATCTGCACTCAGAAGTTGTCTGACCCGCGCGTTGATTTGCCTTTTTGTCATCTTCCTTCCGTCGGTAAAAAAAAGCAATCGAAAAACGGTCATCCCGCTCAGCAACATAAATATCCCTACAATGTAATTGGTATCTGGTAGAAAAAGGGTAAGGACACTGGTTAGACTGACATAAAGCAATTCGATCAAAAGCAGTTGAATCAGCAGCACAAAATAGTAGTTACGGGTCAGACCGCGGATCTTGGCCACGATTTTGCGTGAAGATTTGATCAGTTTGTATTTGATGTACTTATTGCCAAATACTTTCGCTTCCAGAAATGTCATCAGAATCACGATCATCACATTGATACCCAATGTCTCCAATAATGGCCGTTCCTTGATCACGAAACGGAAGAAAAACCCGTTTGCAACGATAAAAAAAGGCATGATTGCAAATAATGAGAGGATTCTGCAACCCACATAAAAGCGCAGTTTTCTATTGTCGTTTTGTGTGATTCTGAGAATTCGATCTTTGGATATCAGATAAAAGGGAATTGTCCAGATCGACAACGTCATTAAAAGGGTTGCGAAAAATAGCAGGTAGAGCGAACCAAAACGTCCAAATGGCAATAGAGAATCGTAGAGTAGTTCGTCAATATAACTCACAATCAAATCGCTTCCCGGGTCGATTTCAAAAAGCAGGACCCAAAGGGCTGCGATAAGTAGCACGGTGTACCAGTTTGACCGGATCAGTCGCCAGAAAAGCGGGATGATCTGTCCCTGGCTCAAATCGGGCATCGCGCACTGCTTTTGGACAAAATCACTGAGCTCTCTGTAAAGATGATCGAGCATTTCCGATTTCCATCCCAGGAATAATAACAGGCCAAGAAAAGCCGAAACACAAACGAGTGAAACAGGGAGGGAATCAAAAATCCCACTGCTGACCGCGCACATTGCGCCGAACAGGTTTGTCGGTTCGAGGAGATTCATAAGTCCAGGTTAGGTAGTTTACGTCTATGCACTCTAAGATATCATTTCATTCGTGAACTGGGAAGTTGTATGTGTGAAATTGATTGAACGGTAGTGACTTAGGTCAAATCCGTATGGTTTTTTCGAAATTACTGTCCGGCGCGCTAAGATTGAAGATGCTGCAACAGGAAAAGCAAAAAGTGAAAATAGAGATAGCCATTTGGCTTGCCCAGCCCTGGGTCAAAATCTGACCTAATACAGCCCGTTATCCTTTAAATATCAATATGCCGGGGCGGGAGATGATTTTAATGGATGGTAGGTGTGAGGTGATTTTACCAGAACATAAATGATAGACTGTAAATCCGGGTTCAGAAGTGAAATGCGATCAGTGCAGATCAAATTTACAAAGCAAAAAATGACGGTAGCAAGCCCGTCCGACTATTTACCGCGACAATTAACCTGCCGCTTCTTAAAACGCTTGATCGGCTTGCTACCTGGGGGGCGCAGCCCCCGTCATTTTTTCTTCGATTGCAAGGCAGCGATTGCCCTGAGCACAAAGCTTGGGCCGCCCCCGCCCGGGGGGTGTTCACTCAAAAGCCTTTCAATTATGAAAAATCTTGAAAATGCTCCAAGAATCTACGTCGGTACTTATGGTCAGTATAACAGTGGTTCGCTGTTTGGCAAGTGGTTTGACCTGACAGACTATGGCAACAGTAAGCAGTTCTTTGAGGCCTGTTACGAGTATCATCGCGATGAGATCGACGGCGATGGCTGTCGCCCTGAATTGATGTTTCGGGACTGGGAGAACATTCCCGACTTTCTGATCTCTGAATGTAGCCTGGATGAAAATACGTTCGAATATTTTGATGCGCTCGGCGAGCTGGATGAAAAGACTGCCGAAGCCTTCGGGATTTATTGTGACCAAATCAACCGCTGGCCGCAAAACAGCGATGAAATCCAGGACCAGCTTGAGAGCTTTCGGGAAAGTTACCAGGGTTATTTGGAGATTCTTCGAATGGGGCCAGCTTGGCATATACCTACCAATACGTGGAAGATACCGGGTTACTTTCCGGAGTGCCGACACAACTGGAAAGATATTTTGACTATGAGTCTTTCGCACGAAACCTGTTTATCGACGGTTACAGCGAATATGAAGGTCATATCTTCCGTGACTATTAAATTCAATGGCGTTACAAAATGCTTCGGAAGCATTTGTAACGCCATTTTTTATTTCTTGACTAGTCGGTGATGACAGCCAGGTCAATCTGATAATGCTAAAAAAGGATCCCGCAGCTGCCGGTACCGGGCGGCCTCATTTGCCCGGCAAATGTTACAAAACTTTATTCGATCCTATGATGCCTCTGCCAAAGCCTGCTTGGGTTTTCTGCCACGCGGTTTTCCAGTGTACGCTGGTTTTGGCCTGACTTCTTGAAGGCGCAGCTCATACCCAGTAATACCCTGTGAATAGTCGAATTCGGTCACCAAAAATGGGACTTTGGCACTTTCAAAATCAACGCCGCCTTTTTTAAGAATCGCAGCCAGTGGTATCGCATAACCCCCGCCTGCACTTTTTTGAAAGCTGAATGCCCCATCTTTTTCGCTCGCCGGGACCAGAAAAATCGATTTGATTGTTTTTTGCCGCGCCGGAGAACCGATCATAAAGCTTGCCGACGCAGCATTGATGCCGAGCTTCCTTAGTGTTGAGACGGGTAGTACTATTTTACCCGAAGTTGAAATATAACCAGAAGCAGCTGATTTAGCTTTTACTGATTCTTTGACGATAACCGTATTCTCTCCCGGACTAAAAAAGCGAATGTTTGGTGTCTTCATATTCGATAGTTTGGCTTACTTTCTGGCAATTTAGCTGCCGTCAACTAGATAATGGTAAAAGCAGGCAAGTTCAAATAACGGTGATGGATATTATGGAACGGACTTAGCGAAGAAAAGACACCGTCGCAATCACTTTTTTTGATTAAGCGGGAAATCCGTAATTAGCCAATGGCTTCGCGTAAATATATTAACAGCCCCTGACGGCACAGTACTACTTGTTTTGAGAATAGATTATGTAGCCAGACATATCGAATTTGCCTATCTTTAGCTGCGGTTTAACCCCCTTACCTATTGTTCTTTTAAATTAATGGATACGATTGACCTTGAATCTTCCAAAGTAGTGATCTTAACGGCTCTTAGGGAGGAGTATGATGCTGTAAGAGAGCAGCTTGAAGATCTCGAAGAAGTTGAAGAGAATAGCTCTATTTATGAGCAGGGCATTTTTAAAGTGGGTGGTGAGCCCGTGGCAAAGGTAGTGATCAGGGAATGTGGGCCGCGTAATGAAACTGCTGCACTGGAAGTCGAAAGGGCGATAGGCAAATTTTCGCCGGTGATGGTTTTTTTTGTAGGCATTGCCGGCTCGAGAAAACCCAGCGACTTCAAGGTGGGAGATGTGATAGTGGGCGAAAAGATTTATTTCTATGAAGGGGGCAAAGAACTCAAAGATTCATTTAGAGCCAGGCCCGAAGCCCATAAATCGTCCTACAAAATAATCGAACAGGCCAAGTCAGTCCGTAGAAGCCCCGATTGGAAGCTACTTTTTAAAGGCAATGAAAATATTGACAATGTAAAGGCAGATAAGGGTATCATAGCATCCGGAGCGAAAGTGATCGAGCATGTTGACTCGCACCAGGGAACCATCATAGCTACCCATTATAACGACGCACATGCAGTTGAGATGGAAGGTTTTGGATTTTCAGATGCAATGTTCAATAGAGAAGGAGGAGAGGCATATGCTGTGATCAGGGGAATATCCGATGTCTTACAGGAAGGTTCTCCAGACCTTGCTGCAAAAGTTTCCATTGATACGGAGCTGATTAAACAGGATCGACGACCAGAAGAGACAAAAATATTTGCTTCGAGGACGGCTGCGGCATTTACCTTTCAGCTGATCTATAAAATTGTTATCGCTAAAAAAAAAAGCTTGAAACTGGACAGTCATCTCTGAGCGGGCAACAGCCCTCGACTTCTCAGTCAGTGCATGTGGGTCAAGGAGCCTCCACGGGCCACAATGTCAGCGATCGCCAGATCAGATCTCAGGTCGACCAGCTACGCAACAAATTTGAAGCACCATTATACATTCAGCAGCGATATGACCTGCGCGGGGTGACCCCATATCATGCCATTGGTCCACAAATCATTGAGCGAAAAATTGAAGGGAGCCTGTATGATTCGCTGCAGCAAAATGCATGGGTGAATCTTGTCGGCATCGTCGGCAGCGGTAAGACCATGCTGGCCACTGCCATACAGCAAAAATTCCAACATCAGTACTGGATCGACCTAAAACAGTTTCCCATCGAGCTGGTACCCGGACTCCTGCTCGAAGAATTGTGCGCTCACTTTTCGCCCCAATATTCAAATTCTTCGAGTTTTTCGCAGCTGGCGGGGGCATTCGGCGAAAATAGTCTGATTGTCTTGGATGATTTTCCAAGGGTGGATTCAGGCAGAAATACCCATGTTTTTCTCAACGACCTTCGCCTTTTTTTAGCGCAATCCGGTGTAAAACTCCTTACTACCAGTAACTACGAAGTTGCTCCCAGACTAGGCTTCTTGCCGCAAACCGAAGGTATTGCGGACTGTAAACTGGCGCTTTTTGAAGATAGGGAAATCCAGGCTCTCGCAACTGTTTTTGATTGTAGGGTAGAACAACTCGGTTTGTTTACCAATGTGATCGCGATCTCAAGTGAGGGCCAGCCGGCTCTGGTAAATGCACTTTGCAAATACTTCCAGGGACACAATTGGGTACTGGAAAATGTTGACCTGGACTCATTATCCTCGGGGGGGTATGATCCTAACCTGCAGGAGCAGACCCTTGAAAAAGTATTGGGTGATGTGCCTGACCAGGCGACCCGGACAATGCTCTATCGGTTGCGGCTCATCATCGGCTGGTTTTCCAACCCACAGGTAGATATTGTCTGCGAAGCGGCTCCATCGATCGAGTTGCCATACGAAAAAATGACGGCGCTCGCTGGTAAATGGATCCTGCGGGATAGACGCGATTCATATGCGCTTTCACCATTGGTTTCCAGGCTTGCGGGCGATAATATAGCTCCTGCATTAAGATCGGCAATCAATGAAAAACTTGGACGTCAGATTATTCGAAATCGCGCAATAAGCCTCTTTGATGCTCAGAAAGCACTAACCTATTTCGAGAGATCAAAAAGGGACGACCTGGCCGGATTTGTGCTGTCTCTTGCCCTTGAATATTTGAATGAGCATCCTGATGCATTTCCTGATATACCTTTCATTCTATTCTGGACAAAAGGCCCGATTCCATCTGGGGTAGACCTGCACTTACAGGCGGTAATTCGTACAATACAGATCACTCTGCTAAAAAAGCGAAATGATTGGTTAACCGAGTTTCACCTGGACTTTTTGATTTCTGATCTTGAAGCAATTGTTGAACGGGCAGTCAAGAACGCGGTTGATGTGTCCTACCCTTCTTTGTTTCTAGCGCTTCATTTCTCAGGATCCAGTGATTTTTCCCGCAACAACCGATACCTGGTAACCGCACTGCGGTATGCCCACAAAATTGAGGATCCTGAATTCAGCAGGATTATAGCTTCGAGCAGATTTTCCCTTGAGAGTTTCTTTTGGAGAAATCTAACGTCAGTGAATTCGATTGACCAGTTTCGCTCGTGGCTTTCCGACTTCAATGATTTGACTGCTGAACAACGACGGAATTCCCTCGAAGGAGATATACATGTCGCTTGTTGCCAAATGTTCTTTAAAATGCTATATGAGCGGCAGTCCGGATCAGAGAATCCGGACTGGACTCTGTTGATGGGCTTCGTTGACCAGATACTGGACGAATCCAGAAACAAAGGGGTGCCAATTTTGGTAGCCTATGGTGTCAAAACCAGGATTTTAACTCTGGTAAAACATTTTAATGATACAGGGACTGCGACAGAATTTGCCAATCATTATCTTCAAAATCCCGTTTTGTCGGATATGGAGCGTTTCATTGTCTGCAATGAAATAGGGCAACAACTGTATTATAATGGTGAGCAGGGCGCAGCGACCGAATTTCTTCTGACGGCGGCTGAACTGAGCGTGCCAAATTATTTTACCGAGCAAGCCGAAATTTATCTCATTCTCAACCAGCTTTACGGAGGCAGCGATAAGTCCACCGCGCATACATTCGCAGAGAAAGCATTCGAATTTCAGGTCGATAATAGTTTCGTTGATGAGCTATTTTCCTGTAAAATAATCGGTGAGTACGCTGTTTCTGTTTGGGAGAAAGATCAGAGTACCAATACTTTTTATATCATGGACGCAGGCATGAGACGAATTCTTTCCTCCTACAAGGGAACTGATGAGTTCAAGGCTATGGTTGTCAGGTACTCCCACGTAATAAATTATTACTATCATAAATTTATTAGAAAACCTCTTCCTCCGGCCGAGGGGGAGGAGTATGTCCCACCATTTCGGGGCATATTCCTGCGAAGCAATACACAGCTTTTGGCGGGAGATTTTTATTTCGAGCAGCGCCGGTTTATGGCCGCCTATCTGATGACGCAGATTTTTGAGGTTTTAGAGGACGAGAATTCTGCGCGATATTGGTTTGAGGAGTGTCGTCGGCTGAATCAGGATGACAAGGATAATAGATTTGCGATCCTGATGCTGGGCTTGCACGTGCATCTGATCCTTGATGAAAAATATGAGGAGGCAGGATACTTCGTTTTACAACTACATGAGCAAATCAACGAGTTAAGTTCAAGATTTCAACATCAGGCAGCCAGTGGGCAGGACGAGTTAGCGAGAAAAATGTCAATGCTCGGCTCGGCTGTCCCCGATGATGCCGATCTCGTCCTTAATTATTTTGTTGCACTGCCTGTTATTCTGAAATTGCTCACAGACTACCTTCATAATGGAGATTTACAGCAGATGGGTAGAAGAATTGAACGTTTTGAGAAAATTCGTCCATGTTTCGCCAGCGAATCGTCAATGATCGATCTTGCCGAAGTATTCGGGGTATTCTCAAATCCGGATAGTATTTTTTCTGACTTGATAAACCTTGTTGCCGGCCAGCCTGATTCAATACAGACGATTGTTGTCTATTGGTTTGCTTCCCTTAAAGGGAATGCAGTTGAAGCATACAGGAGTCAAATCGCAACTGTTCGAGCTTTTTTAACTGTCGTTTCGCGAAGTCCGTCGGAGGCACTATTACGCCTTGTGGTCAGACCGTTTTTTGTTGAATTCTGGAAACAAAAATTTCAACTTCAACCAGAGGCGTTCGACAACCGGGCTCATCTTACAGATAAGGGATGGCCGGCCATCGCCTCTGAGAAGGGGGTTGCCGGTTTGAGAAAACTGTTTCAGGTCATGGCTTATCATTTGAATCAGGAGTTCGATGAAAATTATTTTGTGTAGGTCCGCTAGGAAGTTTTACAATGATCCCCTACAACCGGAGTCAAACTGTGAGCGATAAGTAAGGACACAGGCGCTTTCGAACGAATTCAAACACTTTCAAACAGATCCGAATTTTTTAGAACCGAAGCAAACGTTTTCGAACATTAGCGATGGTTTCCTCCACAGTTTCCTCCACAGCCAGCTATCGCCGATACGTCGCAAAAATGCGACTTCCCGGCGGGAGCTGGCCATGGGAAAACCCCTGGACCCCTGCTATTCGCTGTCGGGCTCATAGCTAAATACGGATATTCAAGTAATTATATAGTCAATGAGGCGTGTCGATCCCCAAACTGCTAGTCGTGAACCTCACTATTAGAAATTCCGATTATCAAGGCTATCATTAGCGTTATTGTTAGTCAGTTTTAGAAGGATGGCATAGTTCGCAAGTGAACCAAAGCGGAGCTCTATGCGCAGGTTCGGCGGTTGAAAGCTCTTGCAGAGCATACGGTCACTACGGCTTGACCTACCCAAGGCGGCATAGAGAATGGACTTCCTTTTCATATTCCGATCCTGTAAGTAGTTTCTGATCCATGTAAAATTGGCTGGTAAACAGACTATCGATAGGCTTCCCGCCTTTAGAAGTAACTTTGATCATTCCCTGATCGTTCATTGACTCCATTGCGTAAGACGAGAAAACATCTTTGAGACCAATGGAGATGTTGGAATTTTTAAATAGACGGTGAATGGATGCGTCCAATGCCTCGAGCTCCTCCGTACTTATAGTCTTATGGAAATACTCTCTAATAGTTAAGACAAATAATACTGCTGATCTGTCAGCCGAAAATTCCGGTGATTCAACGGCAAGTCTGCCACACATTGTAAGCCAATATGAAAATGGAAATGACTTTAAGTATTTAATCAAATTTTCCAAAAATTTGCTCGGTCTTGATAAAATAGACACGGCAATAGCCACTTCTTCCGGTAAATCTTGAAGTACATTTTTTTCCGGAAAGTACCCAGACAACGAAATAAATTTAGCAGTCAGATACTCTTGTATCGATTTGTGAGCAAATTGAAATGAATCATAGCCGGACCTAATTAGAATCCCATTTGTACTCTCAATCTCTTCAATCACGTATTTAGTACCTCCTGCTGCCAGAAGATATCTATGCCTAATAAGCTCATAGCTTTCTTCTAAATCAGACATGGTGAATTCTGCCTTCTTCAAATAAAAGCTGAGCGTGAACGACAATTCGGACAAAAACATCTCCATATTATCGACGGTTAACTTAGATCCAACTTCTGTTTTAGATTTTCGGCGAATCAATCTTTCAGAATCCCACTTCTCAATAAGCAAATCGGTAATAAGCTTGTAGATGTACGTTGCCCGCGAGGGAATACTTCCTCTTAGTTCATAGATTGCACATAGGTGTGCAAGTGTAAGTGGTCTAATTGCGGTGTCATAATAGGGTGTTTCTTTGATCATTGCAATAAATTCGCCTGCTTGCGCCTCATCTTTAATCCACTGCGATGTGAATTCTTCTATTTGAGATTCTGACAGAGGCGTTATTTCGAACGTGCGACAATTATTTAGCACCGCGGCAAAGGAGTTTTGTCTCGAGGTAATGACAAACCTTGAACGGCTAATCGACGACGACAGGTTTTGGATATCACGTTGAACTTGATCCTTAATGCGTTGGTCTGGTATCTCGTCGAAGCCCTCTAAAATGATAACCAGTTCAACAGAATCTAAGAAGTCAGAGATAGCGGCTTCAGCCTCGTACCAAAACGCTTGGATTGAAGACTTTACTCGTTTACTAAGAAGCTCTGACTTTGCGGAGTTCAGGTTTTTGGCGATGGCAATTCTCGTATCATTGATCTGCTTAAATTGCGGAGAATCTTCGCCATGAATTTCCTTGACTTGAGCGACTTCAAGTAGTAGTTCTACATACCCGGGATCTTCCGCGGCTTGACGACGGGCCTCTATATCTATGTTTTCCTGATTAAGAATATTCTGTATTCCCTCCAACGGAATTCCTAGGACATCGAGCAATATATTAAAAAATCCATAAGGAAGCTCTGTCCCCTTATCAACTCGCGGGTAATTTAGCTCTCTAAATTTTACTACAATTGGGCACATGAAGCTTGCCCTACTACCTAGTAATTGACCATAAAGCTTTTTCATTAGAGTCGTTTTACCAGCACCTGGATCACCTATTAGGAGTACGTGCCTGTCAAGATTGTATGTTAATTCCGAGCTAGAAATTGTTTCTGTCGGAGAATTTCGATCAATCTTGTTCTTCTTTTGCGACAAACTTATATCAAGTTCAATGAAGAGATCTGTCAAGTTTTTCGACTCATGAAGCATTTGAAAGTTAATTTCGTTGCTCCAACGGTCCGACTTCTTAATATTATAGAGGATTTTTCGCAACACTGCCTCAGTCGAGACGTGAAACTTAATATTCCGTATGAAGTCCCGCTCATTTTCATCTAACTGATTTTTTGCCTTTGTTACATGGTTTCGAAATTTAGCAACTGTATGATCCGCTACTCTGGTGAATAAGTACTCAGCAATAATATTAGCATATTGAATACCTTTAATTTCATGCAAAATCTGATCGAAGTTCATATTGAGAGAGTTTATTTGATGGTTAGAAATATAACCTAAATTGAGGGCTTTTGAAATATTAATATTTAGTTCTCAGTAAAATAAACCAGTGTGTGCTAGAAAGAGCCGCCGTTCCTGTGGAAATTGCTTGAGGCCAGCCCACCTTTTTTGGAGTTCACGACTTTTAATGAGAAAGGAGATTGTTAGTCGGATGAGACTTCGTAACCAAACTACATTCTAGCAACCTGGGGATCCAAATCAATCCATATGGAAGTAGAATTTCAATCGAATTTACTAGAGTAAACTGACCAACTGGATGGTTTTATTGACCAGCTTTGCATCGCTGTTCCAGAAATCGGGATGGATCTTTTTGCCAAGAGAAATGTCAGTGTCGGTTCCGTCGATGGTAATCCTGACATAGATGGGTGCTTTTCCGTCTTTGGAGGCTTTGCCCCGGTACAGCCAGAATAGCAGTGACAGATTTTGTTTGAACTTCATGCTCGCACATTTTAAGGTTGGTAACTAGTGTCCGTGGAGAACCTTAAATCAAAACCGCCTCAATCAAACATCTGATTCGGTCACCTAATTTACCAAATCCAATAGGTGACCGAATGGATTGGTTCATTATGATTCAGACTGACCTGCCTTTTTGTGAAATGTGCTGATTATCAATGCATTTTAATCACAGAAGGCACACTTTCGTGTGCCTTCTGTGATCCCGCTGGAATCAACACTCAGGGTCCAGCAAATTATTTTCGCAGGATTTCTTTCAACCTTGCCATATCATCACTAATCTTCCTATCTACAATCTTTGCATACTGCTGAGTAGTCTTAATATTTCGGTGCCCCAGCATCTTCGATACGCTCTCAATTGGGACCCCGTTCGTCAGCGTTATCGTAGTCGCGAAGGTGTGCCTAGCCAGGTGAAAAGTGATATTCTTCTTAATCCCACACAAATCCGCAATCTCCTTCAAGTAAGAATTCATCTTTTGGTTAGATAGCACGGGCAATACACGATTTTCATTCTCGCATTGAGGATGACCTTCATACTTCTCCATAATTTCCAGCGCCATCGGTAGGAGTGGGATTCTGGATGGAGTATCGGTCTTTTGTCGTTTCGTCGTGATCCACTTCCCGCCATCAATGCCCTCAATTATTTCCGTTCGCTTCAATTTATACACATCTGCATAAGCAAGCCCGGTGTAACAGCAGAATAGAAATATATCTTTAACGTAAGCCAAGCGACCCGTGCCCATATCCTTCTCCCAAACCTTTTTCAACTCATTCTCAGTTAGTGCCTGCCGATCAACTTCCCGTTTCGTGAATTTAAAAGCGAAGAACGGATCGCGCATGAGCCAGCCTCGTTTGACGCAGAGAAGAACGATCTTCTTAAAGTTTGCCAAATACTTCATTGTCGTGTTATGGCTAATCTTTTTCTTCGCTTTTAACCAAAATTCGAATTGAGATATAAACTCGTAATCCAGCTTCTTGATGTCAAAATCGTCCTCCTGATACTTCCATATAATGAAGTCGCGAGTGTGTTTGAGCGACGTCTCATAACGTTCAAGCGTGCCAGGGGCGAAGTCGGCACCTACCAGGGCGGCGATTTGATCGTTGTGCTCCCGGAAAATTTTGAGAATAGTTCTTTTGCTTTCCTCTTTACCGAGCATCAGATTTTTAATCGCGTCGGCCGTTAATTCCTTGTCAGCATCAAGTAAGGCCTTTTTGGCTTGAAAAACTTTGGTGGTAAGCGAGTCCAAGTAGGCGTTAAGCTCTTTGGTGTCTTCTTTGTTCCCTGTGGCTCTACCTGCTCTGACATTCCACTTGGATGGGTGCCAAATTCGCCTCGTAGCGATGTCCCGGGCTTGGCGATTCACGGTCACGCGCATGTAGATAGCTCTCGTGCCATCTTCGTTTTCGGTACTTGGGGTTTTCAAAAAGAAATTCAACCCGAAACTGTTTTCTAGCATAATACGACTGTTTTAGATGAACAAATGTCGAATTGTTACCATTGAAACGCAAGATGTCCACGGCGTGAACAGGTTGCTAACCAGTTAGTTAAGTGCGGTTTTGTGCGCAATTTTTCGTGGCGCAGGTTTTCCACGATTAACGTCACAAAACATTGGGAATATTTGAATTTTTTGGCAAGCCGTAAAAAGCAAAAACCCCGTTTAAACGCTTTAAACGGGGTTTTTGAATGTTTTGACATCATGTCCTGCAGAGAGAGAGGGATTCGAACCCCCGGACCTGTTACAGTCAACGGTTTTCAAGACCGTCGCAATCGACCACTCTGCCATCTCTCTATTTGCTCCGCCGTATGCGAATCATGGTGCAAATGTACAGTTAATATCAATTAACGCAAGAAAATTTTAGTGATTTTGCTGAAAATTTCGGTAAGTGATTCATTGTGAGCGATGGACAAAGTCTGCTTTTTAGTGCGTCAGTGTCATGGTTCTGCGCTTTATCGATGCGTGGGAAAGTCATCCGTCGACCTCGCGCGTCTTCGATGCTCTAGTCCAGTCCTTTCAAATCAGTTTTCCCGCCCACTATGACTAATATCATTTTCCTAACCAAATTCGCTGCCGTTCTTGCAGCCGATAGAGCTAACTTACCTTAGGATAGAAATTCGTGGAAAACGGTCAGGTTGTTAATCTGGCCTTTTTTGTTTCCTAAGGATTAAGCGAGATCATTATTGCAACCTTCGAATCGCTACTTAATTTAAACCGTTCGTCTGCGCGGACACCTACAACCCAGATAATTTCTCCATTTCCATTCAGTAGCACGGTGATTTTCTCCTTTTCGAAGCGGTCGATCTTATTATCGATCAGCAAATCGCTCACCTTCTTGTGTTTGCCCGCCATCCCCAACGGCTGAAAGGTATCACCCTGCCGCCACTTTCTTAGTGTGAGAGGGAATATGAGCTGGTCCGCTTCCACGATGATTGTGAATCGATCGAAATGCAGGGAAGTTCCTGCCGGCAATGTACTTAAGGTAAGCCACTCCCCTCGCCAGTCAAATGTGGCGTCCGACCCTTCGATAACCAACTCCTCACCGTCGGTGGCCTCAGACCGCGTTTTTAAAACCAGGTGATCCCTATCCACAAGCAGGACATGCGTTGGCGAAAAGAAACGTTTACCCGGAATCCCGTCGAGGGCAGCTAGAATGCCGCGGACCTGGCTATATTCGAAGCCGAGCCCCTGTAAAATGGTCCATAGCCGGTATCCCGGCTCTTTGCCTCCACGCAGCTCGCCGATGGGAATACGAATAGTGTCGGCCTCATACCTGACGATCTGTTCTCTCCATTTTTGCAGATATTCTTCAAGCAACACATTGGCAGCTCTCAGCCGCTCCGACGAAGCATTGAAGGTCGTTTCCAGCGACGGGTTCAACTCCGATAACACCGGTATCACGTGGTGACGGATTTTATTCCTATGATAATAGTCTGTTTGATTTGTCCTGTCTTCCCGCCAGCTAATGTTACTTCCCGCCGCATACCGGGCAACTTCCGCACGGTTTGAAAAGATTAGCGGCCGGATCAACTTACCGTTAACTGGCGCAATACCGGTCAACCCGGCAGGGCCGGTGCCCCGGGTCAGGTTGAGCAACAAAGTTTCCAATGAATCATTCGCATGGTGCGCGGTGGCTATCCATTCGTAACCAGACTCTCCCCTCACCTTCTCGAACCACGCATACCGTAACTCACGGGCGGCCATCTGTATTGAAACAGACGCGGTTTTCGCGACGCCTTTCACATCAGGCCTTGTCACAAAAAACGGAAAATCACATCGGGCAGCAAGTTCCCGTACGAAAGCCTCGTCACCCTCCGACTCCTCCCCTCTCAAACCAAAATTACAGTGCGCAATACCAGCAGGAAGTCCCAGATTATGAAACAGATGAACCATTACCACGGAGTCAATGCCACCGCTTACGGCGAGCAAAGTCGGCTGGTGTTTCAAATCCGGCGTGTGTTGGTTAATAAAAGTTAAAAACGAATCCAACATGAACCTGCGAATCGTATTTGATGTACTTTTGAGTAAATGAGAATGGATTTATCTCTTCGTCCGAGTGGTAACGGGACAGGATCCGGCCAAAGGTAAGAGAAAGAACAGCAACATGAAGAAAAAAAATTGTGCAGAAACCTGCAACCCTTTTAAACTTTTCGGCGTCATCAATATCGAAAGAAATATATTTAAGATAACGTTCTTTGCTTTACTGATTTTTTCGCCTTATCTGTTCGCGCAGAAAGCATTACCTCAAACACAGCCCGCTCAAAGCGGAGACCTGGTTGAGGTCCTCAAATCGGATGAACTGGAAATCATCAACCTGCCGGGGGACGAATCGAGGCGTGTCATAAACGGTGTGTTCCGGCACAAGGGTGCGCTTTTGTACAGCAACCTTGCGATCCAGCATATCAACTCCAATATGATCGAGGCCTTCGGCAATGTCAGAATCCTTCAGGGGGATACCCTAACAGTGACGGGAGATACGCTTTATTATTATGGAAATACCCGCCTGGCTATTGTAAGTGGAAGAAAAACAGTCCTAAAAGACACCAAAAAAACACTCACAACCCGAAAAATCGAATACGATATGGCCAACGGGATCGCTTATTATAAGCAACCCGGCCGAACTGTCGACGAAGAGAATGTGCTCACCAGCAAGGAAGGTTTTTACAATACAGCCACAAAGGAATTCACCTATTACAAAAGTGTCAAGCTGGTAAACAAAAAGTATACGCTCACCACGGATACATTACTTTACAACTCGATCACAAAATGGTCCTATTTCAACGGAAGGACCAAGATCGTTAACAAAGACGGCACGGTCGTAGGAACCAGAGGGCAGTACAATACGGAGTCTACACAGTCGGCATTCCATACTCGCACGACGGTTGACAATGAAACGTATACGCTAACCGCCGATTCGCTGATCGTCGATGGAAAATCCAGCGATGGCAAGGGAAAAGGGAATGTGGTGATTGTGGCTAAAAAGGATAAGACAGTCCTCAACGGGGATGAGGGGTATTACTGGAAAACAAAAGGTTATTCCAAAATTTTCGGACATGCTTATGTAAGAAATGTCGTATCCGAAGACACGCTTTACATCCGCGCCGACACGCTTTATTCTTATGAAAATTCGCGCGACAGCACGCGCAAGCTGATTGGAGACCGGAATGTATTTATTTACAAATCCGACTTCCAGGGAAAATGTGACTCGATCACCTACGACACGTCGGATTCGATCATCCGCTTTTTCCGCAAACCGATCCTCTGGAGCGATCAGCATTACCAGATGGAAGCGGATTCGATTACCGCATTCCTGGTTAGCAATGAAATAAACAGAATGTTGCTCAAAGGCAAGTCGTTCGTAATCACCGAAGACACGCTCGTAAAGCAATTCAATCAGGTGAAAGGACGGACGATCAACGCCTATTTTCAGGCTGGAAACAAGCTGAAACAGGTACTGGTTGACGGCAACGGAGAAAGTGCCTACTACGCGGTTGATGATAAGCAGAAAAATATCGGTCTGAACAGGGTCGAATGCGGGAGAATGAACCTGCTCTTTGAAGAAAATCGCGTCCAGCGTATCGCCTTCATCGGGAAACCGGATGGAAAATTGATACCACCGTCCAAAATAAAACCTGCCGAGAGGCAACTGGATGGGTTCAACTGGCGTATATCAGAGAAGCCGACGAAAGCAAAGACGACCTGGCAGGAAAAATGAGTTTAATTCGAATACTGTGTCCCGAGGTTAGCTGTCGGCACGATTTTTTACCATACAAAAATAAAGTTACCCGTTCGCACAATATATTTTGAATATACAATTATTTCTCTATATTTTTGTAGCGTACTTTTCAGCTAAAACACATAACGCATTAGTCAAAAGTATCCGATTGCAGCTATGAAAAGAACTATACGTCTCTTATATATGATTTTAGCCTTAGCCCTGAGTTTTCAAGGGTTACAGGCCCAAAGTGTTTCGGGGGGAAGCCGCTTGAATATGGTCGGCAAAAAGAAAGCCCCCGCACCTCAAAGTATCAAATTCTCAAACTTTTCCAGTGGTGCAAATTACAAACCGCTGACTTTGCAAAATCCAAAAGCGCTGAATACATTCTACACTTCGTTTCTTTTTGCATCCCCGAATACGGCAGAAAGCAATACTTTGGCTGTCGAACTCGCTGAAAAAGGTGGTGAAAAGAAATCTCCCGCTTTGGAAGCTCAGCTGAGAGCAGAAGAGTTGCTGTTTGTCAATGACAAGATTTCAGTTTCCAATGTCTACCCCAACCCCGCGAGTGAATATGCTGAGATAGACTTCACTATTTCAACAGGCTTGCGTGACGCGAAACTGACTTTTTACAATGTGCTTGGTTCACAAATCCAGGAATTTACACTGAATAAAAACGAGCGTAAATTACGTGTGAACACGAGAGACATGGCTACCGGGTTGTACTTCTACCAGCTGTCTGTCGATGGTAAAAAGGTGGCCACAAAAAAAATGCTTGTCCGCCATCAGCAATAGGCTAACTTATAACACTATATCAGCTACGCATTCGTTATGGATGGTGTAGCTTTTTTTTATTACCTTTGCAGTTAATATGCGAAAAAACAGTCCGGCAAGCTATTTCTTGCTATTCATTGCAATCCTTGTTGTTACTTCCTGCAGTAAGTTCTCCAAGTTACAGAAGACAGGTACGGATCAGCAGAAGTACGATGCTGCCATGGCCTATTATAAAAAGGCGGACTACTACCGCGCAGGACTGCTGTTTGAGGAGTTGATCCCGTTGCTGAAAGGAAGCACTGAATCGGAGCTCGCGCAGTTCTATTATGCGTATACGCAATACCATCAGAGCCAATACAATACGAGCCAGTTTCTCTTCAAGAAATTTTACGACACCTACGCACGTAGCGACTACGCGCAGGAATCTTTGTACATGCATGCCTTCTCGCTATACAAAGACTCGTCGCCGTACAACCTTGACCAGACGAGCACTTTCACGGCGATTTCGGCCATGCAGGATTTCATCAATACGTATCCAGACAGCCCTTTCCGTGAAGAATGTACCCGTTATATTCTCGAATTAAGATCCAAGCTGGAAAAGAAAGCTTACGAACGTGCAAGGCTTTACCATAAGATCAGCGATTTTAACCCGATGTCGCTTAAATCAGCGGTAATTTCTATTGAAAACTTCCGGAAAGATTTCCCCGATTCGCAATACAACGAAGAGCTTGCATTCCTGAAAGTAGAATCCCAGTTCAACCTGGCCAGCAACAGTTTCAGTGATAAGCAGAAAGAAAGATTTCAGGATGTTGTCAAGTTCTACCAGGAGCTTGTCGACAAATACCCGACCGGTAAATACAACCGTGACGCCGAAAAGATGTATGACGATAGTCAGAAGCAGATCGAGGTGATCGCTAAAACGGAAGCCGAACGGCAAAAACTCAAAGAATCTCAACCTGACCCGGCTACCAAACCGGCCAAGGTGACCACGCCGGCTGTTAGTACCCCCAACGGACAATAAGCAGGCACCATTTATATTGTTTTAGAATTTTAAACTATATCAGACCATTATGGCAACGAATCCATCGATCATTACCCGTGATACAGACAAGATAGCGGCAGTGACAGGTAACCTGTATGAATCCGTATCAGTCATTTCCAAAAGGGCACGCCAGATTTCCAGCAAGATGAAGGAAGAGCTGAACAACAAGCTGGCTGAATTTGCTTCCGGTGTTGATAACCTCGAAGAAGTGTTTGAAAACAGAGAGCAAATCGAAATTTCGAAATTTTACGAGCGTATGCCTAAGGCTGGAAGCATCTCTATCGATGAGTTCATCGAAGGCAAAACTTACCATTCTTACCGCGATACCACCGAAGAATAATAGCAACGTATTTCCCGAAGCCCGCCATGAATCTGATTGATGGCGGGCTTTTTTTGTTTTAACTTTACATTCAAATCCTTGTAAATTGAATCTGAAAGGTAAAAAGATACTGCTTGGCGTTTCGGGTAGTATCGCCGCTTACAAATCGGCGTTGCTGTTGCGTCTGCTCGTAAAAGCCGAGGCGGAAGTTCGCGTGGTGATGACCCAGTCCGCGACGGAATTTATCACGCCGCTGACGTTGTCGACACTTTCCAAAAACCCGGTACTCATCTCATTCACTAAAAATGAGACGGGCGAATGGAACAACCATGTCGAGCTTGGCCTCTGGGCCGACCTGGTCATTATTGCACCTGCGACGGCAAAAACACTCTCCAAATGCGCCACCGGCCTTTGCGACGACCTGCTGACGGCCATTTACCTCTCGGCAAGGTGCCCTGTGTTTTTTGCGCCCGCCATGGATGTGGACATGTTCAAGCATCCTTCTACGCAGGATAATATTCAAAAGCTGACCGGCTATGGAAACCAATTCATTTCACCCGAACACGGGGAACTGGCCAGCGGATTAATCGGTGATGGACGGTTGGCCGAACCCGAAAATATTGTAAAAATCCTCGACGACCATTTCGGGAAGCGCCCTGTTGCTGCCGCGAAACGCGTCCTCATCACTGCGGGCCCCACCGTGGAACCAATCGACCCGGTCAGGTTTATCAGCAATCGCTCTTCGGGCAAAATGGGATATGCCATTGCCGAAGCATTTGCAGCCGCGGGCGCACAAATAACGCTGATAAGCGGCCCCACGCACCTGAAAACTTCAAACCCGAATATCCGTACAATCACAATTGAAACTGCCAGCCAGATGTTCCATGCGGCACAGGACAATTTCGGAGCTAACGACCTGATTATTTTCGCTGCGGCGGTAGCGGATTACACCCCACGACATGTTGCGGAGCAGAAGATCAAGAAACAAGGCGATAGCATGACGCTCGATCTGGCCAAAACGACCGATATTGCCGGGACGTTGGGAGCCACGAAAAAGCCCGGACAGCTGATTATCGGTTTTGCGCTTGAAACGGAGAATGAGCTAAGCCACGCGCAGGATAAGCTCGCCCGCAAAAACTTTGATTACATCGTACTAAATTCCCTGAACGATCCGGGCGCTGGTTTTGCACACGATACCAACAAAATAACCGTTATTGACAAGGACAAAAATGTGCGCCAATTCGACCTTAAATCCAAAGACGAGGTCGCGCAGGACATTCTTAATATCGTAATAGCCAAATGGAGCGAAGCATAAAACTACTGATCCTGACAATTCCGCTGCTTTTCGGAGCGCTCTCGCAACGTGCGTGTGCACAGGAATTCCAGTTTACGGTTAATCTGAACTATGAGCAATTGGTGGCCCAGCAAAAAACCGACCCGCAGTCGATGAACCAGTTGCAGACTTACATGAATGATTTTCTAAACAACACGCGCTGGACGAACGATCAGTTTGCCAAGGAAGAGAAGATCAAATGTAAGCTCAATGTAAACCTAACCCGCTCGCTGGCACAGGGAAACTACGAGGGCAATGCGCAGCTGGTAGTGTCCCGGCCTGTCTATGGCTCCACCTACGAAACCGTGCTCTTTACCTACGTCGACAAAAATTTCACATTTACCTACCTGCCCAGCACTCAGCTATATTTCAATGAAAACAGCTATACCGAAGAGCTGCCGTACATGCTGGCGTTCTACGCCAACATTGCGCTGATTTTCGATTACGATTCATTCAGCAAAATGGGCGGATCACCCTATGTACAAAAAGCGTTCAACCTCGTGAACCTCGCAAGGAACTCCTCCCCCAACAAACGCGGCTGGGACTCGAACGGCGATTCAAAAAACCGTTATTGGCTGATTGAAAACCTCCAAAGCCAGCAATTCACACCGTTCCGCGAGGGAATGTATAAATATTACCGCCAGGGCCTGGATATCGCTACGCAGAATCCGGCGGAAACCCGTGCAAAAGTGCTCGAATTTTTGAATACCGTCAAGGACGTCAATCAGCTACGGCCGGCAAGTGTGGTAGTGAACTCTTTTTTTGATGCCAAATCGGACGAGCTTTACAGGATATTAATTGAAGGATTGCCGGAACAACGCGCGCAAGCCTATTCGCTGCTGGTAAATCTCGACCCATCCAAAACCCAGCTGTACCAGCGGCTATCCATGTAGCAGATCAAAATCAATGAGTAAACGATTGATACGGGTCAAACCCGACGAAATACGAAGCAAGCAAGGCACTTTGCTCAGCCACCCATTCAATGCGGTTCTTTCGAACGGCAACACGATTTTCGGCAGATTAATATCCTTGGATGAGATGCAACTTGTTTTGAAAGATACCCGTGACCATCATCACCGGATCGCTCTTTCCGACTTGTACGAGGTGGTTTACGACGACAACTCGGGTATCGTTCCGCCAAGCAGGCATACTACGCTATAAAATCCGGGTTACTTCCCCTTATATTTCCTAATTGGGAAGATCATGCCTATATTCGTATCGGAGACGACCTTGATCCCTTCATCATAGCCAGATTGCATCATCTCCGGCGATCTGCTGCATAAATTAGACATGCTTTCTAATTTACTGATCAAAAACTATGCGCTGATAAAGCACCTAGAAATGTCCCCCGATCCCGGCCTGAACATCATTACAGGCGAAACGGGAGCTGGCAAATCCATTATGCTTGGGGCAATAGGCCTGCTGCTCGGAAATCGGGCTGACGCTAAGTCGTTGTACGATAGCAGCGAAAAGTGCGTCATTGAAGGCACATTCAACCTGACTGGCTACGATCTCGCCCCCAATTTCGAAGATGAAAATCTCGACTTTTCGGAAGAATGCATTGTCCGCCGCGAAATTTCGGCAGCCGGCAAATCCAGGGCATTTATCAACGATACACCTGTCAACCTGGAAACCTTGCGGAAAATAGGTATGCAACTGCTCGACGTCCATTCGCAGCACGACTCCATCCTACTCGGTAACAACGAATTCCAGTTGCGGGTAGTGGATTCCTATGCCGAAAATGCCGATTTGCTTAAAACGTATCATATTGATTTTAATGCTTACAGGGAAGCCGTCAGAACCTTCGACGAACTAAAAAAACAGGCACATCAGCTTCGGAAAGAGTTTGACTACGACCAATTTCTTTTTCAGGAATTAAACAATGCAGGCTTGAAAGCCGACGAGCAGGAAAAGCTGGAACATGAGCTGACCATACTTGAAAATGCGGTGGAGATCAAAGAGCGGCTGCAACTGGCTCATGCATATCTCGATAATCCCGAAAATTCTGTGCTCGACTTACTCAAGAGTGCCGTCGGGTCACTCACGCAGGCATCGCGACTGGTTACCGAATACGATGTGCTGCGTCAGCGCGCTCAAAGTGCATTGATTGAACTCCGCGACCTCGCCGAAGAAATCGATCAGGTGAATGGAAATATAGATCTGGATTCCGCGCGAACCGAGGTTGTGCAGGAACGGCTTGACCTGATCTATTCGTTGCTCAAAAAACATCAGGTATCGGCTATCGGACAGTTGCTGGATATTGAAGCCGGATTGCAGGGCAAATTGAGCATTGTGATGAACCTGGATGAAGATTTGGCGGCGGCGGAAAAGAAAGTAGCGCAAACGCAAAACAAAATGCTCGCAGGTGCGAAAGTACTTTCCGACAGACGCAGGAAAGTGACCAAAGCCATTGAAAAGCTTATTCTGGACCGGTTGTACGAATTGGGAATCCCTAATGCTTCGCTAAGCATTCAAATCAATGAGACTGCGCCGACGACTGCGGGAATTGACTCTGTAACCTTCCTTTTCAGTGGAAATAAGGGAATTGTTCCGCAAGAATTGAAATTAGTTGCATCCGGCGGGGAATTTTCCCGCCTCATGATGGTTATTAAGTATATACTTGCCGACAAGCGGAAACTGCCAACCATTATTTTCGACGAAATCGATACCGGCGTTTCGGGCGAAATTGCCAAAAAGATGGGGAAAATGATGCAAAATATGGCTATAAACCACCAGATTATCGCCATTACCCATTTGCACCAGATCGCCAGCAGCGGCGACGCACACTATTTTGTATATAAAGACCACTCCTCCGACAGGACTGTCAGCAGGATCAAAAAACTCACCATCGATGAACGTGTACAGGAAATCGCCCAGATGATCGGCGGACATAATCCGTCGGAAGCCGTGTTGCATAATGCACGCGAGATGATCCTGAGGGATTGACATACACCAATTCGGTTAACTCGATTTTCTATGAAAAACCTTATCCTACTATCGTTCCTGATCACGCTCTGCCTTGCTTGTGGAAAGGACAAAGACCTGGAAAAAGTTGCTGGACTTGAAACGGAAGTCCTGGCGATCCACGACGAAGTAATGCCCAAGCAAGAAGATATTATGGGCCTGAAAGCTCAGCTTTCGAAGAAAATTCAGGGCATAGACAGCCTTCAAAACGTAGGTGTGAGCAGCAATACAATGGCCGAGCAGCGCATTAAGGCCGTTGATTTAAACCAGAAATTGGCTGATGCCGACAAGCTTATGATGGACTGGATGCACGCCTACCGCGGCGACTCAGCCAAAAAATTGGATTCCAAGCAAGCTGTCCTCTATTTCGAAAGCGAAAAAGAAAGGATATTGCTGGTAAAGCAAGCCACCTTGAAGTCCATTCAGGAGGCCAAAACATTTTTAGAATAACCCGTTTATGAACTCAAAAGTAAAATCAATTCTTTTCCACTCCCTGTTTGTTTCCGCCTCCCTGTTTGCTATCACCGGCTGCGGCGATTCAGAAAAGAAGCTACCGATCCTCGGGGAGCGCGACTGGGTGAAGAAGACCGTCGATGGAAAAGAAGTCGTTGACACCATTTATAATACAATTCCAAAATTCGCCTTCGTCAATCAATATAGCGATACCGTTACCGAGAAAATTGTCGAGAACAAGATTTACGTGACCGACTTCTTTTTCACAACCTGCCCCACCATTTGCCCGGTGATGAAAAAACAGATGGTGAAGGTCTATGAGGCATACAAAGGCAATCCCGATGTAATGATCCTCTCCCACTCCATTGATCCCGAGCATGATACGCCGGCAGTACTTAATAAATTCGCAAAAGACCTGGGCGTGGAAGGCCAGCAATGGCAGTTCCTGACAGGTGACAAGGCCAGAATTTATGAAATCGGCCAAAATAACTACATGTCTACCGCCAAAGAAGACACTACGGTGCAGGGCGGCTATATCCACAGCGGGGCGTTCATCCTTGTCGATAAGGAAAAACACGTGCGGGGAATGTATGACGGAACCACAGAAGAAGGTACTAAGAAGTTGCTCAACGACATGGAGCGGTTATTGGCCGAATATAAGAAATGATACTTCCACAAAGTACCCTTGCAAGCACTGCTCGCGTGCTGGCGTTCCTGATGCTGGGCTTGGCTTCCTGCCGCAGTTCGGAGGAGCTTAAAAGTGAGCAATATTTCGTGACCGGGCAGCAATTGTATATGACGCATTGTGCCAATTGCCACCAGATGGAAGGCAACGGGATGTCCAACCTCTACCCTCCTATTGTCGGGTCTCAGATCCTTTCCGATAAGGCTTTGATTGCCTGTATTGTTCAATACGGGATGAGCGATACAATCGTCGTAAACGGCAAAAAGTTCAGCCGGCCTATGCCTCCTAATCCTAAATTAACCGAAATAGAAATCGCGGAGATTGTGAGTTTTGTATCGATGAAATGGGGAAAAGACAGCGTTTATACGCCGATCGAGTTTGTACACAAGGCACTAGCCGACTGCAAGCCTGATTAGATGCCCTTCGAAATAACCGTTCCGGTCATTTTCCGCAATTTGATCCGCGAAAAGTCCTGCTCGGCATCCATGCCAACGGCATTCGTCACCTCCGGCGACTGGGTATTTTTTATAGTCAGCGCCTTGTCCGTAAAAACCTTCCGAGTTCCGGGACTCCAGCTGAGCTCGGTTGTGTTCAGGATCTGATGTGTTTCGAATTTTACTACCCGTACGTGTCCCTTCACAATATACACATCCGCATTGCGGTCGTACCTGCCCGAATCGGAGCGCAACGTGGTCACGACCGTGCCCAGCGAATCATAAAAGCTGATATTGACCGAATCAGGGAATACACGGGTTTCATTTTGGTAAGTCAATGATTTGGGTGTTTTAACATACACCTTCATTTTCCCCTGCTCGCTGTACTTCACAACCAGGTCATTGACAATTTCAAACGGCCCGTTGTACGCGGCGCCTATTTTGTCTTTTTTTGATTCACAAGCCGCAAAAAACAGCACGAAAAGTACCAGAATACAAAAAGGAGATAAATGATTATCTCCTTTTAACAAATATTTTTGAATGCCTTTACTAAGCATAAGATTGCCTGTTAATCGATCCGCCGTTTCTCGAACCATCTTTCCATAAGCGTCACGCCCAAAACCATTCGGCCGTACCGCTCGCGGATCGCGCCTCCGGAATTGGTTCCCCGCTGCCCCGCTACGAATGCTACGGAGAGTAAGTTGGCAAAACCACGGCCCATCGGGAAAGTAAAACCAAGGCTGACATTTGTATCGTTGATTTTCGTAATACCAACCACATAGGGCGTATTACCGGTGCTGAAACCAATGCGGTAACGTACGTTATCAAAATAACTAAGCGAGCCAAAACGCGGTATATATTCCGCACCAACATGCAGGCGGTTCACATCCTTCATACGCTCATTCACATTGCCGAAGCCCCGGTACTGTGACCATGACTGATGGCTGTAATCCACAGACAGCGTCATTTTGAACGGCCATTCCAGGCTAGCTCCTGCCTGATATTGTTCAGGTACTGTCATCGAGCCTCCCAGGTTATTTTCGAGTGTATCGGGTACTGCAACGGGGAATGAGCCTTGTGTTAGTTCAAAAGAAGTAGTTTTAGTAGCGTTCAACGAGGTGCTGAAACTATATGCACCACCCAGGTTGAGGTTCAGCTTATTTTCTTTTTTAAGCGGAATCCGAACCGTACCGCCTGCCCGGAAAGCCACATCCGAATAGGTATTACGTTCGTTGAGGCTTACGATATAGTCGGACGGAACTCCATTGACATACAACAAAATATCCGACGATCTCCGCACATTGCCAAAAAAGTAGCTGCTCTCCAGACCCAGTGTTACATAACGGCCTATTTGAAATGAGTTGACCAGCGAAGCCTTGTTAACGCCTCCTTTTCCCGAAACCGTATATTCTGCAACACCAGGCGATCCCGAAACCGAACGGGTAAATGTGTTTTGATAATCGATGAAGCTGTAAGGCTTCAAATTCGCACCGATCACCCATTTGGGTGTGATGGGAAACGACAGCGAGAGGTAACCCAGATTTCCGCCTGCATTTCCCTGCTTTAAATTACCCGAAGCAATGTCTTTATACTGCCCGATCAGCCCGACATCCAGCGTTGTAAACCTGTTGCGTACCCAAAGCGCCGGATTCAGGTTATTGATCTGGAACCCGCTTGAAGTACTTACCCCGGAACCTCCCATTGCAGTATTGTCGGAATATGCATCCCCGTAAAACTCGCCCATTCCGAGCGATGAATACGGAGAATTGCCCAATCCTTGTGCTTTTGCAAGATTTGTACAACTCCAACCGAGTGTAATGGCAAGCGTGATTATTCCTATTCTACTGTGAAGAGACATTATATGTTAAAATTCTGTTCAATCCTATTAAAACCAGTTCCGGCACCGCAAAGATGGGTGGTTTCAGGCTACTTTCAAAAAAAGCAGCATCCCCACCGCATAATACTACGCGTAAAGTCGGGTAATTGTGTCGGTATCGTTCAATAATTCCTTCGATTTCAGCAAGTGTGCCATTCATCACACCGCTCTGCATGGCCTGACGGGTGCTTTTCCCGATCAGATCCGGCTCTTTTTCAGGCTCGAAAAGTGGAAGTCTTTTAGTAAACGTATGCATCGCATTGAATCGCATCCGCACGCCGGGAGAAATTATCCCACCTTGGAACGCGGCATTGCGGTCGATGAGGTCGTACGTAATACAAGTGCCCATATCGATCACCACGAGATCCTCCCCCGGAAAAATAAAGTTAGCACCTGCGGCAGCTGCGATCCTGTCGGCACCGAGGGTTTGCGGGGTGTCGTAATGCTTGCTGATCGGCAATGGCGTATCGGGCGTCAGGCCCATTACCCTGACCGGTTCGTCCAATGCTTCGAGAAACTCTTCCTGTGTTCTCCCGACGGAAGAAAAAAAGAGGTATTCCGGCAGTTCCGCCCTGATGTGACGGATCAGTTCCGGGAATTCCAGGCGCGTCGTATATCGTATAAGTTTTTCCCCTTCGAACCATCCGATCTTCGAAAAGGTATTACCGGAATCCACAACAATATTCATAGTCCGGCAAAAATCCGATTTTCCGACCATAAAAACTAAGACTTAAAGGAGGTTAATGCACGTTAAATCATCGACTTCGCACTCTGATGGAAGATTTTTTGGCATTTGTAAGCAATAACAATGCCGTTGGCACGGTTTTAAAGCTAAATATTTGGAAATTAAACCACATATATTTACCTTCGTCCATCCAAGTCAGTATCGACTTATAAATCCAAAATCCATCTCGCGGTAATTCTAATCTCAGCGTTATCGAGGTTCAAAATCTTGCCGATTTATTGTCAATACTTCCGGTTTGTACCTGTTACAATTGTCAGATTTGATCCATCAAAGTTTTGCAGTTAGTAAAGCCTTTCGCGCAGGCTTTCGCAATAAATGCTTATCAACCTATCAATGACCATCACGTGACTTCAGGGCGCGCAGTCCTGTCTATATCCAATTATATTCACAACCTTATTGTCCAATTGGTAAAGTGACCCTTTACTTTCCATTTTCTGTATGCCTACAATTGATGATTTAAACATTAAGCTTTTATCAGAGCTACGAGAAATAGCGGGTTCCCTGGGAATACCCGATCACGCCAAACTTCCTAAAAAAGAACTGATTAACCGGATAGTTTCGCAGCATGCAGCACCTGCACCTGTTGCAGAACCCGTTGCCGTGGAAGCCCCTGAGCTGGATGACAGCTCAAACGATTCGGGTGAACCGAAGAAAAAACGTGCCCGCAGGCCTATTGAGCCGACTCCGGTGCCCGTTACGGGAAAAGGCGGAAACAACCGTCCTGCCCGCAATAAAAAAGATAGCAATCAAACAGGCCCTTCTTCTACGCCGTTGTTCGATACACCTGCCCGTCAGGAAATCCTGAAACGCGCAGAAGAACGTCCGAAAAACATAGATACTTCGCTCGAAATCGACGAGGACAATGATACCCTCAATGACCTTGGCCGGGAAGAAATCACTGCGGAAGCGGAGGCGACTACCGAGCCGGAAGTAGCGGTTGAAGAAATTCAGGCTGATAATCAGACCGAAAAACCTACGGTAGTTTCGCAGGAACCGGCAGCGCAACCTCGTGAAGAGCGCCAACCACGTCCACAGCAGGAGGGTCAGGAAAGGCCCCAGCAGCCTCAGCCGCAACGCGAGGATCCTTCGTCTAAGATCAAACGCAATTACAACAATTATGTAAGAGAGTTTGATGGCCTGATCGTCAATGAAGGCGTGCTGGAAATCATGCAGGATGGCGGCTACGGCTTCCTTCGCTCTGCGGATTACAACTACCTGGCGAGCCCCGACGATATTTACGTTTCACCTTCGCAAATCAAATTGTTCGGTCTGAAAACCGGTGATACCGTAAAAGGTCAGATCCGTCCGCCGAAAGAAGGAGAAAAATACTTTGCGCTTTTGCGCGTGGAGACGGTTAACGGTAAAACTACCGAGGAAATTCGCGACCGTATCCCATTCGAATACCTTACCCCATTGTTCCCCGACGAATGCCTGCGCCTCAGCTCGCGCCCGGAACAATATTCAACCCGTATTCTCGATCTTTTTGCACCTATCGGAAAAGGGCAGCGCGGTATGATCGTTGCGCAGCCTAAAACCGGTAAAACGGTCTTATTGAAAGAAATCGCAAACGCTATCACCCGTAACCACCCCGAAGTGTTCCTGCTGATCCTGCTCATCGACGAACGTCCTGAGGAGGTGACTGACATGCAGCGCAGCGTACGTGCGGAAGTAATCGCGTCGACATTTGACGAGCAGGCCGACCGCCACGTGAAAGTAGCTAGCATTGTTTTGGAAAAAGCCAAAAGAATGGTGGAATGCGGTCACGACGTGGTGATTTTGCTTGACTCGATCACGCGTCTGGCGCGTGCGTATAACACGGTAGTTCCGTCATCCGGTAAAATCCTTTCCGGTGGTGTGGATGCCAACGCATTGCACAAGCCGAAACGTTTCTTCGGTGCGGCACGTAATGTTGAAAACGGAGGCTCGCTGACCATTATCGCCACGGCGTTGATCGATACCGGTTCTAAAATGGACGAGGTGATCTTTGAAGAGTTCAAAGGTACCGGTAACATGGAATTGCAACTCGACCGCAAGCTGTCCAACAAACGCGTTTTCCCCGCTATCGATGTGATGGCTTCCGGTACACGCCGCGAGGATTTGCTGCTCGACAAGGAAACGCTCAAAAAAGTGTGGATCCTGCGCAAGCACATGTCGGATATGAATGCGATGGAGTCAATGGACTTCCTTCTAGAACATATGAAGGGGACCAGGAACAACGAAGAGTTCCTGATCTCGATGAACCGATAAATAATAAAGCCCGGGCAAACGTTCCGGGCTTTTTCATGTTACCTCCCCTCCTATTGCATCTTGTCCCGCGGAATCTTATTTTTAGGTAGTTTAAAACACACATTCCCTACCGTTAAACTTCCGTTCCTCATGTTCAATAGTAAGGCGCTTTGGTGGACTTTCCTGGGATTCTGGATGGCAGGTTCCATTTACTGGCATGTATGCAAGATCGAACAATACTGCGATATGCTGTTCGATTCGCACGGCCTTCTTCCCGAAATGTCCGCTCAAAGAGGGCAATTCACCCTTTCATTGAGGGATATAGGCCTCCCTGCCTATCACATAGCGTTCACGCATTTCTGGCAGCATGTGATCATGATCGGGGTGGCACTAATCTTAGGTTTTGTACTCGGTACTACCTACGAAATGAAGAAAACGAGGGAGTTGCGGTACCGACTGAACCGTATCCGCCGTGAGTTGGTCTTTTACCAATCAAAACAATGAATTTCCCCGCTATGTCGCTCGATTTGGACAGTTTCCCGGTAGCAATTGCAGAAATCGCATTGCTGCTGCTTGGCGCTACTGTCGCCGGTTGGTTCTTGGCAAAAGTGATTATCAAAAAGAGAATCGATAACTTGCGCGAATTATTAGAAGAGAAAAAATACGAACTTGCTCAACTCCGGACTTTAACAGACACCACAGTGGATTACCCGATTGCAACCAACGCTTCCAAAACCGTTTACCCTACCATCAGTCCCGATCACGCGCCCGATGATCTCAAAATAATTGAAGGAATAGGCCCTAAAATTGAAGAAATTTTGAACAAAGCGGGCATTCATACCTTCGAGCAACTTACAGAGACACCGGTGTTGCGTATGGCAGGTTATCTCAAAAAAGCCGGCCCGCGATATCAGCTGCAAGATCCATCCAGCTGGCCGGAGCAGGCAGCATTGGCGAAGCAGCAAAAATGGGAGGAATTGGAAAGATTAAAGCTTAAACTAATTTCAGGAAGAGAATAAAACAATAAAGCCGCTCCGATGAGCGGCTTTATTTATGTTAATCAACACACTACATTAAAGCGTGTTCACTGTTCGCTGAATAAAACTTGTCAGATCATTCCCTGACAGCATTCCCTGCGAAAGCAATGCAAGATCATAAAGTTGCTTCGCCAGCGACGCTTGCTCCTCTTCATTTTCCGAACCGGCGATCTTTCCGATCAGCGGGTGGTTGGAATTGAGCGAAACCGTGTACATCAAAGGCATATCACCAAACATTGACCGCTGCCCGGACGAGGCCTGCATGTCGGTCATCCGGCGCATGAATTCCGGGAACGTGATCACCACCGGCAGTTCGTCGACCGGCATTGCTTCCACCTGAATGTGCGCCGTCTTGCTTTCCGAAACGCCTTCGAAAACCTTCTTCACTTTGTCCTGATCGTCGGAAGATAGAATGCTTTCCAGCTTCACTTCTTTTTCAACCAGCTTATCTAATGTATCCGCGTCGACACGTTTGATACTGATCTTTTCCAGCTTCTGCTCCAACGCGTTGATAAAGTGTGAATCGATCACGGTATTCAGGACGAGCACGTCGTAGCTGCGCTTTTTAGCCGATTGGATGAATGCATCCTGCTTTTTCTCGTCGGTAGTGTACAGCCAAACAAGTGAATCGTTCTTGTCGGTCTGGTTTTCCTTAATATGTTCGCGGTACTCTTCGAATGTGAAATACTTACCCTCTGTGTTTTTCAACAGACAGAAATCCTTCGCTTTTTCATAGAATTTGTCATCGCTGATAATGCCGTATTTCACAAACAGGCCAATATCATCGAATTTCTTCTCAAATCCTTCCCGGTCGTTTTTGAAGATTTCGAGCAGTTTATCAGCCACTTTCCGGGTAATGTAGCCGTTAATTTTCTTCACATTGCCGTCCGCTTGCAGGTAGCTGCGCGATACGTTCAACGGAATATCCGGCGAGTCGATCACCCCGTGCAGCAGTTGCAGGAAGTCGGGAACGATGTCTTTCACTTCGTCGGTAATGAACACCTGGCGGCTGTAAAGCTGGATTTTCTCACGTTGTCCTGAGAAATCGTTACGCAATTTCGGGAAATACAGAACGCCCGTCAGGTTGAACGGATAATCCACATTCAAATGGATCCAGAAAAGCGGGTCCTCTCCGAATGGGTAAAGTTCTTTGTAGAACGCCAGGTAATCTTCATCTTTCAGGTCCGACGGGTTTTTGGTCCAGATCGGGCTTGGGTTGTTAATAACCTTGTCTTCGAACTCGATTTCGATCGGCAGGAATTTGCCATACTTTTCCAGAATTCCCCGCAGACGGTGCTCATCGAGGAATTCTTCTGAATCCTCGGCGATGTGCAGGATAATGTCCGTTCCGCGCTCTTCCTTTTCTATGGATGAAATTTCGAACTCTGTCGAACCATCGCATTCCCAGCGAACAGGCTCCGAACCTTCGCGGTATGATTTGGTAATGATCTCTACATTCTGAGCCACCATATAAGCCGAGTAGAAACCCAGACCGAAGTGACCGATAATGCCTTTGTCGCCCTCGCCTTTGTCCTTATATTGCTCTACGAACTCGGTAGCACCCGAAAATGCGATCTGGTTAATGTACTTTTTGATTTCGTCGGCTGTCATACCGATACCATTGTCACTGATTGTGATCGTTTTGGCATCTTTGTCTAATTTGACAATTACTTTAAGATCGCCCAACTCCCCGTTGTATTCGCCGTACGAAGCCAGCTTTTTGATCTTTTGTGACGCGTCGACCGCGTTGGAAACGAGTTCCCTAAGAAAGATTTCGTGGTCCGAATAAAGGAATTTCTTGATAATCGGAAAGATATTCTCTGTGTGAATGCTCAAATTCCCTTTTTCCTGAATCACTGATTCCATAGTTATGCTATCGTTTGTTTTATATTTTAAGAATGTAATTTCACTTTGCAATACGAGGCACAAATATGCGTTCCAATTACAATCAAAACGCTTACCGGCTGACACATTGTCAGTATAACGCTACCAGGTGGTACGAAAGCTTAATCGGCTGGTATCTGAAAGGCTTTTTTACTAATATTGCGACCGGTATCCAACTCAACTAAAATCACCAAACCAGTTCCGCCGAACACCAATTTCTGACATGAATCTGATTAAAAAAATTTTTGTAGGAGTATTCTTTTTCAGCGGGTTCTCCGCCTGCACCACGATGAACTCCGTTCCTCTCTCGAATTACACCGTTTTTACCGAAGACCTCCGTCGCGACCTGGAAGCTGCCAATATTTCCCTTACGAAAGTTCAGTTTTTCAACGACAAGTCGATCAACATCCGTCGTGAAGTGACCGACCCGAACGATATTAAGGTAAATCCCGAAGGACAGATCACCATGAGCAACGGGAAAAGCATTCAGACGATCAACGTGCTGCCATTTACTCCGGGTGTCGCCTTGAAGACCGGCGACGGGACTATCAACGTTTCCTGGGACGATACGCAGCAGGATACCAAGGGAATGAAGTTCAACCTGAGCGGGCAGAACTACTTCCTCGACGTGCTTCCCAATAACAAATTCGACTACAAAGAGCGTACTTTCGACCTGCAAAGCGGTAATGGCGCTCGTCTGTTTGTAAAGAAGGATTTGTTGAAACAGGTGAAAAACCAGAGAGAGACATTGAAAGGACGTAAAGTGAATCAATAATCCGCTTACATTTCAAAAATAAAAGGTCGGGAAACCCCGACCTTTTATTTTTGAAATGTTCCTTATCAGTTTAGGTTAAAATATTGGCTTTTCTTACTATTCGCCCGGGGCTTCTGCACGATCTGCGAATTGCGGATCAGAACAATCACTACTAACCCCGTGACTATGGCGAGGGAGATTTGCAAAAACGAGATTATACCAAAGCTCGCCACATTTACTTTCGACGCTCTCACCAGGTCCTTACCGATCGTCGACTGGATTGCAGCCAGTTCGTTCAGATTCAAAATCGTACTTTCGAATGTTGCTCCGCCAGGCGCAGAAAACAACTGTTTTGCCTCCGCAAACGATCCGGCCACACACAATGCAAGCACCTGATTTTCCAGCTTCGCATAATTGCTGATCTGATTCTTAAATCCATGCAGGCTTTTTGCCTCCTCATCCACCAGATAAGTCTTTTCAAACAACCGGATCAGCGAATCGATACTCCGGTCGTGTGCGCGTAGCTGCGCCTTCACATGCTCGGGCGACTGCTGCGCATCCGAGTAAAGATGGTTTTCCAGCGACAGGCGCTTGCGGTACAGGTTCTCGGTTAAATACAGGATAGTTGTCGCCGGAACCAGGCGATCCTTGTAAATAGACGAAAACGACTCGTCGATCCCCTCCACATTATAGCGGGAAATCAATGTAGCTCCGACGATCAATGCCATGATCCCTCCCAACAAAACCGCAGCTTTGAACTTCTGCTGAATAACAAATGACCACTTCATGGCAACGACTTCATGAATTGAAAATTAACTTTCCTAAGGTATCATTGTATTTACAAAATACAAAAATATCTTTCTATATTAACGAAAAAGTATGCTGTGTAATATCTGTTTTGCAATGTACACACAAAAAAAGCGCAGAGACAAATGTCTCTGCGCTCGGCGGCAATAGTTGACCCAACTAGTTCTGCTGACTGCCGCCTCCTACAACATCCGTATTGTTAACCGACTTCGTTTTCTTCTTCGGCGCATTGAAACTCATCTTTCCGATCGAATAGCTGAATGTCACCTTGAAATTGCGGTTGTAAAGTTGTGTTGCGCCGGTCTGCACGAATTGCGGCGAAGTCAGATCCGACGTGAATCGTACGCCCTTGGTCAGGAAGTTTTCCGCTCCGAAACCGATGCTGCCCTTCTTGTTGGCAAAATCCTTTTTGAACCCTAATGAATATATGTAGAAACCGGTGCGTGTGCCCTGCAATTGAATCTCCTTACCCCGGTAAAAACCGAATGCCTGCAATCCCCAGCCATTTTGCAGCGAAATCTGCGACATTAAGCGGCCACCATAGTTGAAACCGGAATTGCTCATTGCTTGCGAAGTACCGTCGAGGCCGGTAGTTTGCCCTTCGAGGTACGAATGCAGAATGTCGATGCTACCGTTCAGTGTCCATTTCGGCGTCAGGTATACGTTCGCGAAGATGTTCGCCCCGTAGGCTCTCTGTTTACCGATGTTTTCGTAAGTCGTAACAATGGCACCTTGCAATGTATCCACCGCCATTCTCACTTGTGTGATCGAATTGTTGGTCTGGCGGGCGAAAACCGATGCATTAATGTAAGTCTTCTTGATATTGGTGCTCAATGCAACCTCGAAATTATCTGTCAACTCAGGGCTCAGTGCCGGGTTACCCGTGCTGATGCTCTGCGGGTTCGACAGGTTCACGTTCGGGTTGAGCTGCTGGATACCCGGGCGCTGAATGCGGCGGTTATATGCTGCTTTTAAAGTAGTACTTCCCGAAAGCGCCTTCGAAACGTTGATGCTTGGCACCAGGTTTCCGTAAGCCGGGATGTCGATGGGCTTATTTTCTCCCATATCCGCGGTAATGCCCGTGTATTCGTAACGCGTTCCGAGTTTGAACGTGTATTTGTTTTTGGTAGAAAGCGTGTAGGACAGATAACCCGCCGCCACATTCTGTTTATAGTTCAATGCTCCTGCCGGATTGGTTGTACTCAGCACAAAATCACCCGACTCGCCAGCGGTAAGGTATTTAAAATCACTATTTACCGTCCTGAAAATACCTTTCGCACCGAATTCAATCAATTGGTTCTTGCCCAGGGGCGTCTGGTAATCGGTTTGGAGGGTCAATTCCGAGTTCTCGTTTTTGTTTTCGTTTTTCAACTTGCTGTTTACCGCGCCGGATTCATTCAGGAGATCGGTATTGAAGTTGTTTGTCAGCCCCGTGCGGCTGTACAATGTCGAAATACTCCATTCTTGCTGCGGTTTGAAGGTACGGATGTAATCGATATTGAAATCCACAGTTCCGGAGAGATCCTTGCGGTCGACCTTGCGCAATGAACTGTTATTCAAAACGCTGTTTTCGTATTGGTTAATGGTCAGATCCTGTTTTTGGATAAAATTCCGCGTTCCATAGCGCAGTCCGGCCGAAAGCGCCTGATTTTTACCCAAATCATAATCCCAGCCCAATGAATACTGTCCGAACAAGCCACGATCTTTGGCTGTCGAGCTTTGGTTAGTAAGAAACGAACTTCCACCCGAATACGTCGTCTGATCCAGCACCGATGTGGCTTTGTTATAGAACGCGCGACCGAAACCACCGAGCGTGAAACCCATTTTGCCTTTACGGTAGCTTCCATTCAATCCGAGGTTCGAACCGCGGTTCCCCACTCCCGAATCGATATTCAGCGTCAGGCCTTGCAGGTTGTTCTTTTTAGTAATGATATTAATGATTCCCCCCGAGCCTTCGGCGTCGTATTTAGCCGATGGCGAAGTGATCACCTCCACGGATTTGATCATATCTGCCGGAATCTGCTTCAAGGCGTCCGCCACGTTGGCCGCGATAATCGTAGAAGGTTTGTTGTTGATCAAAACCCTAATATTCGAGCTTCCGCGTAACGATACGTTGCCATCGAGGTCCACCGAGAGCATCGGCACTTTGCGCAGCAGGTCCGATGCGTCGCCGCCTTTGGAAGTAATGTCTTTCTCCGCATTGAATACCAGCCTGTCTACCTTCTCCTCCACCAGCGACTTTTCGCCGGTAATGGTAACCTCCGCCAAATTCTGCACGCTCGAAACAAGCTGAATCGACCCCAGTACGACATCTTTGCCCTTCTCCACTTTCACACTCACAGCCTTGTCTTTGTAGCCGATAAAGGAGATCATCAACTTGTAGGTGCCTGGCGCCACTTTCACGATGGCAAATTTACCACTCTCGTCGGCGGTGGTACCGTCAATCGCTTTGTTATCAGCTGCATTGAATAATGCAATACTGGCGAACTCGACGCCCCTCGCGGCAGCTGAATCCAGTACAATTCCTGAAATTTTGGAGTCGCCCTGCACAGGCGCTTGTGCAATGGAATGGTTGGCCGCGATGGCCAAGAAAAGCGTCAAAACGGCGAATCTGACGACTGATAGTAAGGGATTCTTCATGGTTTCCATAAGTTAATCAAAGAGGGCGCTCTCGCTGCTGTCCTACTTAAATACAATTCTCAATACAAATGAAATACATGCTGTGCATTTATTATTTGATAATAGATAGCTCCCCCGAATTCATCTGCGAATCGGCACTTTGAGGGTACCAACCTGAAAACAGGCAAGTGGTACAATTTTGGTGGGGAGGGAAGATAAGCGTACTTTTGAGACTCGAATGCAAACCGGTGAGATCCCGTTTGCGCTAACTTACTCGTCCGTTCATGAATGAAGCTGTTATAGATTTTAGCAAAGTCCACCAGATAAATTTATTCGGAATACCCATTATGGAGCCCTCGACGGTACTGTCGAGCCTGATGATGACCGCGGTGTGCATTTACGCCTTTTTTCACCTCAACAAACTGGGCCGCGCGCACCGGATGTATAAGCAAATCCAGTATTTCTTCCTTTTTATGGCTATCGCAACGGCCATTGGCGGAATTCTGGGACACGGTTTTCTGTACATGACCGGCAAAGTCGGTAAGATCCCGGGCTGGTTTGCAAGCATGATCGCCGTCGCATTGTTTGAACGCGCGGCAATATGGCATATCAAACCGCTGCTGCATCGGCGCAACGGGCTCATTCTGGGTTGGCTGAACTATGTAGAGCTTACCTTATTTTTTGTACTCACATTCATTACCCTCGATTTCAGGATTGTGGAAGTTCATGCATTCTACGGGCTTTTCCTGATGCTCTTCATGATCGAACTCTATGTTTACAAAAAGAAAAAGGATCCAGGAAGCAAAAATATCTTCCTCGCTACGCTCATGGGCGCGATAGCCGCCGGCTTCCATGCATTGAAATTCAGCTTCGGCGATTGGTTCAATTATAATGACATTGCCCACATCCCAATGTCGCTCTCTATCTGGTTCTATTACCAGGGCGCTCGGCATATGATTTACTATGGCGAAGAGAAGATTGTGCCGGAGGAGGTCATTGAAAGCGAAAGCGGCAGTTAAATAAAAAAAGCGGATGTCCCGATAAGAGGCATCCGCTTTTTCATGCAACCGAAAAAACTTACTTATTCGGCTGCGGCGTGTAGCGCAGGTACGGCTTCACGATATTCAACCCTTTGGTAAACTTCTTTTGCGCGTCTTCTGTGCTCACTGCGGGCACAACGATGACGTCTTCACCGTCTTTCCAGTCGGCCGGCGTTGCTACGGAATAGTTGGCTGTCAGTTGGAGCGAATCCACCACGCGGAGGATTTCGTTAAAGTTACGGCCTGTCGACGCAGGATAAGTGAGCGTGAGCTTCACCTTCTTGTCGGGGCCGATCACAAATACAGAGCGTACTGTCGCTTTCTCGCTCGCATTCGGGTGGATCATATCGTACAGCTGCGCTACCTGGCGGCCTTCGTCGGCGATAATCGGGAAGTTCACTTCGGTATTGTTTACTTCATTGATATCCGGGATCCAGCGTTGGTGCGAATCCAGGTCGTCGACGCTCACGGCGAGTACTTTCACATTGCGTTTCTCAAACTCACCTTTCAAAAGGGCCGTTTTACCCAATTCGGTTGTACAAACGGGAGTAAAGTCAGCGGGGTGAGAGAACAGCAATCCCCAGCTATCTCCCAGCCATTCGTGGAATTTAATAGGTCCCTGAGTGGTATTTGCTTCAAAGTCCGGTGCGATATCTCCTAGTCGAAGTGACATAATGGTGAAGGTTTAAAGAATGAAACATTAATCTACTAACATTGTAGAGTAGAACACAAAATTAAAGAAATAGTTTCATTTAATGCCCCATTTCCTCGATTAATAAATCCAACGGCAAGGCGCCCATCACCGAACTACATTACCAGCTGATAATCTTCATTTTAACTAATTTTAACCGCTTTTTAAGGCTTGTTTAATTGCGTTTTAATTGCTGTTTGGCTCCTTTGAGAAACGAAAACCGGAGGTGGCTCACGTCCCCGGCCGGTCGGTAAAAGGACTTTGTAAAACGCTATCAGCTTCTGCACATGACAGCCCGGAACAACTCTTTCGACGAACAAGCGGTACTGCATGAGTTGAAGCAGTTTTTGCCGACGTTGTCACCGGGAAAGACATTTACCTATCGAAACCCATTGGAAGCGTTTCAGGAGCAAACCTTTGATGACGCGCTGCGGCACGCGTCCGAAATGCTGGGCTACCGTACTACGCTCTCTTTGGAAGAATACCGTTCGCTTTACAATTCCAAAAGGGTGAAACCAGGTATCCTGGAAAAAGTGCTGGTCGAAAAAAAAGGCGCTGCCAATACATTTGAATGGCAGGATAAGGTCCTGATGAAAAAATTTCCGGCCGCCGCCGAATCCTCGCCAAGGATCGGCAAACTGAGGGCTAACTGGCAAAAGCAATACAAAACCGACCTGGATGCACGTGTCCATCCGAGACTGTTCCGGATTCTAGGCAACTATCTCGACCACGGTGTTTCGGATTGGAAATTCCCGGTACGCGGAAAAGGCTTTCTCGATTCCATGCGCGAAGTGGAATCGAACAGCTTTGTCAGCGCATTCAATACGCCCCGGGCGCGGAACCTGCTTTTGCAAGCGAGCTCTTCTATCAGCGATCTGCTGACGGTCATTGTCGGGGACGAAACGCTTTTCAAACAATACCTTTTCGACCAGCAATTTGCCCACCGCGGCTGGTCCGGACTGGTAGCGACACTGGAAATCGGCCGGGAAATTTCACCCAATGGCAGCAATATTACCCTGCGCGAGCTGATCGTGTTCGAATTGCTGCTCGAAATCGATGTCCTGGATGATCGCCTGGGCAGGCATTGGGAGCCCCTGGCTTACCGGCTACCGGCACCTCCTGAGGATTTGTTTGCGCCGGTTCCGGTCGGCGAAAAGAGTGAAGTACTCGCCATTTGGCAGGAAGCGGTTGAATGGAGTTATTATGAAGGGATTTTGGCTGAATTGCGCCAGGATCCGCAAAATACCCGGAATCAAACCGGTACGCGGGTCACGGAAACATCGTTCGCCAATGCGGTAGATTCGTTATGCATCATCGGCCGGCCATCGCTACTCCGGAGCGTTACGGCAGAACACCGTGCATTCAGGCACGGCTACGATTTTTCGCTCGATCCGAACGGTGAAATGCTGGAAGAGATACTGGAAGCAGTGGTACCCTCACTCGGAGTCGCTAATCTTGAATGCTTCTTTGCACGGACCGGCCTGGCGGGAATGGACGATATTTTGACCGATCAGATGATCGGGTTGTTGGGGGTGGCCGACACTGCCCGGGGCGATTTACAGGCGCGCTTGCCCGCCGGGCTAACCAAAGATTTCGAACCCATGCGCCTGTTGTGTGTCGTTGAACAGTTCCCCGAAACGGTATTGGAGGTGATAGACCGGCTGGCCGTGCAATCGACGTGCGTCGGGCGGCGATCCGTCGGGCGGCGATCCGTCGCACTATGGCTGCTGAATGAGTGGGTACACCTCGTAGTGATCGATCCCGTCTCCCGTGAACTCCGGGTTTTGAAAAACAGGAAAATGATTACTTATAAGTCCGCCCCCCGGATCGTCATTGAAGATGCCGTCCATTAAAATATTCGCTATCGGTGGCTGGTGGTTGGTGAAGCCGCATTACTGATTGATACCGGTCGTCGATAGCTTTTTAAAATGAGTATATGTTTTGGAGTGATTTCCATTTTGACGGTTTGACGCTAGCCTACCTGACAACAGGGTTCGCGATGACGCTCCTGGCCGTCTGGAATGGCCACAGAACATTGCGCGGGCACAAGCAGTGGCCCCGCTTCGTGTGCACGGTTGTGTTTTTTTGTACCGGTTACGGGCTAACCATTTTTTCAGGTGGTTTGAAAACATTACTGCTCGGCTGGGAGGTCATGGGGATAGCTTCATTTCTGCTCATCATCCTCCACCGGGAATCAACGCGCGGCATTTCGGCGAAAGCCTTCTTTATATATCGCTTGGGTGATGTGGGCTTGCTCCTTGCCATGTGGGCAAGCCACCACCTGTGGCGGGAAAACACGTCGCTCGTATCGTTCCTGTTGGTGGCAACGGCCTCCATGCAATCGTCGCAGCTGCCGTTCTTTTCGTGGCTGCCCCAGGCACTGGAAAATGCTTCCACTGCGAGCGCTATTCTACTTACCACACTCACGGCCCAAATGGGTGTGTTCCTCTTGCTGCGGACTTCTCCGTTTTGGGAACACCAGGTCTCCGTCCGTGTGCTCATCGCATTACTCGGGTTGGCAGGGGCTGCAATGGCGGCTGGCTTTGCCAGGGCGCAATCATCGGTAAAGCGACGCATTGCTTATATTTCAATGGCTCATACCGGACTCATTTTTATCGAAGTAGCCGCCGGATTTAAGAACCTGGCACTCATGCACATCGCAGCAAATGCATTTCTGAATGCGTACCGGCTACTGGTTCCGCCTCCACTGGTTGGCCCGATAGTCGGGGAACGAATTGTTTCAAATAACAAAACCTGGGAAGACCGGCTTCCTAAAAAGCTGAAATACACTGTTTATATGCTCTATACAAAGGAATGGGGCTTATATTCGCGCTTGTCGAGATACCTGCGGCAATGACCTTATCGATGTTAACCAACAACCAGATCAGTAAACTGAATACCAATTTTCATAATTATAGTTAACCTGTTCGTTTAAGTTTCGGAAACCATCTCATGTTTAAAATGAGATGGTTTTTTGTTTATTTTGAACTAAGCCTGCGTGTTTTGCTTTTTTAGATTAAAACCAACCTTTCCCCCCTTGAAACTGCCCGTCTACCTGGATAATAATGCGACTACCCCTGTGGACCCAAGGGTCTTGCAGGAGATGCTCCCCTATTTTTCGGACAAGTTCGGGAATGCCGCGAGCCGGACACATTCCTATGGCTGGGAAGCGGAAGAGTCGGCAGATATGGCCCGCGAGCAAATTGCCGGCCTCATAGGTGCGCACCCGCAGGAGATTGTGTTTACATCGGGTGCTACCGAAGCTGTGAACCTGGCTATTAAAGGTGTTTTTGAAAATTCGGACCAACAGGAGAAGCATATCATCACCGTATGCACCGAGCACAAAGCGGTGCTCGATACGTGCAAGCATATCGAACGTCTCGGCGGCAACGTCACCTATTTACCCGTCAACACCAGCGGGCAGATCAGCCTTACAGATCTCGAAAATGCCATTACGGCCAATACCATTCTCATTGCGGTCATGTACGCCAACAATGAAACCGGGGTGATCCAGCCTATCCGCGAAATAGCGGCCATCGCGAAAAAAAACCATATCGCGTTCCTGTCGGACGCCACGCAGGCTGTCGGCAAAATTCCGTTGAATGTCCAGAATGACGGCATAGATTTGCTGGCGTTGAGTGCGCACAAGATTTACGGTCCCAAAGGCGTAGGGGCATTGTATGTGCGCAAAAAGAATCCCACCGTGACCTTAACCGCGCAAATGGATGGCGGCGGCCATGAACGGAACATGCGAAGCGGCACATTGAATGTCCCCGGCATCGTTGGACTCGGCTGGGCCTGCGAGATCGCCGGTGCCGAAATGGTCCGGGAAGCCAAACGCATTGCCGCACTCCGGAATGCATTCGAAGTGGAATTGCTTGTGCTGCAAGATATCGAGATCAATGCTGAGGACGCGCGCAGGCTGCCGAATTGCACCAATATTTCGTTCGGACAGGTGGATGGCGAAAAACTGATATTTGAGGCCGGCAGCGACCTCGCATTTTCGCGCAGCTCGGCCTGTACCTCGGCCACCCTCGAACCCAGTTATGTACTGAAAGCAATGGGTTTTTCTGACGAACGCATCCATAATTCCTTCCGTTTCAGTTTCGGGAGGTTCTCTACGGAAGAGCATGTAAATCACGCAGTTTCGGTTATTTCAAAGATCGTAAAACAACATCGTCATGAAAGAGATCACGGACATCATCCGGTCGTATGAGCAGGCATTGACCTCGGGCAAGCGCGTGGCGCTCGCGACGGTCGTGCATGTGGAAGGCTCCTCATACAGGCGCCCGGGCGCACGCATGCTCGTGACCGACGACGGCCAGCTCACCGGTGCTATCAGTGGCGGATGTTTGGAAGGTGATGCGTTGCGGAAGGCATTACTGGCTATCTCCCAACAAAAAAACAAGCTGGTAACCTACGATACGACCGACGAAAACGATACCACTCTGGGCGTTCAGTTGGGTTGCAATGGCATTGTACACATTCTTTTTGAACCTATTAAAGCTGATGACGCCGAAAATCCAGTGGAATTGCTGAAAAATATTTCGGCCAAAAGGCAGAATGCGGCTGTGGTGACACTGTTCTCACTGCATTCCCGCGCTGGGACACAACCCGGCACCTGTTTTTTGCATTTGCAAACCGATGATCAGGTGACGTGTAATTGCACCGACCCGGAAATGTACGATCTCCTACTGAACGAAACGCAGGCTGCCTACGAGCGTGGCGATTCATTTTTCAAGGCATTCGACCAGTCGCTAACCGGCTTTGTGGAGTATTTCAATACCCCGCCGTCGCTCGTCATTGCCGGCGCAGGTAACGATACGATTCCCCTCACCGAAATGGCAAGCGTACTCGGCTGGAATGTTACTGTGGTGGACGGCCGCACCGGCCACGCTACACGCCAACGATTTCCAAAAGCCGGAAAAGTGCTGGTAACGCGTGCTGAGGATGTTTTAAAGCATGTCACCGTCGATGAGCGGACGTTTGTACTACTCATGACGCATAATTATAATTACGACCTCGCATTGCTGAAACAGCTGCTCAATGTAGATGCTTGTCAATATGTAGGTGCACTAGGCCCGAAGAAAAAGCTCGAACGGATGTATGCGGAGCTCGAAAGCGATGGAATGGTGATTACGGATGAGCAGAAGGCGAAAGTATTCGGGCCTGTCGGGCTTGATATTGGCGCCGAGACCTCGGAGGAAATCGCATTGTCGGTACTGGCGGAAATTAAAGCCGTATTGGGTAAACGCGCCGGGTTTTCCCTTCGCGAAAAACTGGAACCGATTCACAACCGCTCCGATCAGCGGGTGGATTATACCCGTGACGAAAAGGAAGATTTTCTCTGCGCGGTTCAGACAATCGTCTCTTGACTGATTATGGCTCGCGCTGAATATGGCATTGTAATCCTTGCAGCAGGCAACTCATCGCGACTCGGTGAGCCCAAGCAGTTACTTCAATTTCAGGGCAAGAGTTTGATCCGGCACATTACGGGAGCTGCGCTGGCGACTGTGGGCAGCAATGTCATTGTAGTCACAGGTTCTAATTCTGAATTAATTGAAGCAGAACTTAAAGGCCTGCCATGCAAGCTGGCATTCAATGCCGACTGGCAGGAAGGCATGTCGGCCTCCATTAAAACCGGCATTCATGCGCTGCAATCGCGGTATCCGCAACTTACAGGGGCAATTCTGGCCGTAAGTGACCAGCCATTTGTTTCCTCAGAAATTTTCAATGCCTTAATTCACACTTTCGAAGCAAATGCCAAAGGCATGGTCGCTTCAAAATACAGTGATTCGCTGGGCACTCCTGCTCTTTTTGCTGCTTCCTATTTCCCTGCCCTGTTACAACTCACAGGGGCCGAGGGAGCGAAAAAGTTATTTAAACGCTCTCCTGACGACGTTTCGATATGCCCATTTCCACAAGGAAGCATCGATATTGATACGCAGGAAGATTACAAGCGCCTCATCTCAGGCGAGTAAGCCTCACTTTTGGTTTCTATTTCCTCAAAAATATTTTTTCAGCTACCTGTTGACAATGTCAAATCATCAGTTACATTTGCAGTGTACTATTTAACTAATACACTAAAACAATTGAGCCATGATTCACCTTAACCAGGTTTCTTTTGGGTATAGTAAACGCAACAAGCTTTTTGAAAATCTTAGTTTGAAACTGGAACCCGGCCATATCTACGGATTACTTGGCAAAAACGGGGCCGGCAAATCCAGCTTGCTTCGCAATATGGTAGGGTTATTGTTTCCCCGGGAAGGCCAGATTGAAGTGGCAGGCTACGAGCCCCGAAAACGCCAGCCTGCCTTTTTACAGGATGTCTTCTTTATTCCGGAAGAGATTTACCTTCCATCGGTGACTGTGGAAAAATACCTGGAAATGCTGGCGCCCTTTTATCCAAAATTTGACGAAAAGCAATTCAGAGGCTATATAGCTGAACTAGACATCCCACATGGTAACAAGCTGACCGGAATGTCTTATGGCCAGAAGAAAAAGGTATTAATCGCCTTCGCATTAGCCACCAATACCCGCGTGCTCATTATGGATGAGCCTACCAATGGGCTCGATATTCCTTCCAAGAGTCAGTTCCGGAAACTGGTTTCCTCCGCATTGGACAAAGACAGGCTAATTCTGATTTCCACACACCAGGTACGTGACCTTGACAATCTCATCGACGCCATTATTATTTTGGAAGACAGCAAAATCATGATCCGGCACAGTTTGGAAGCTGTTTCTGAACGTCTTTACTTCGGAATTTTGCCCAGCATTGAATACGACGATCGTGTGCTGTATTCAGAACCCTCATTACGTGGTTACAAGGCAGTTTTCGAGAATTCATTACAGGAGGAAAGCCGGGTTGATCTCGAACATTTGTTTAATGCGGTTATCGAAAACCCTGCGCGGATAAGCCAGATATTTGCTCACTAAGACCATGAGACTGATCATTGTGCTCCTGCTCATTGTGCTGGGCCTGATGCTCCGGCATATATTACCGTCACTTCTTCCTGTCCACTCGTCTCCATTTCTTTCACTATGAACCAGACATTCAATATACATCGCTTCACCCTCATGCTAAGGCTCGATTGGGCTGAAAAGGGCAAAAATTACTTGCTGATGGCATGCGTGTTGGTCTTCTGCCTTCTAATCCTGATGATGCCCGTCGCAATGTCCGATGAATACAGCAATTTCCGGGAGGTCCTGCATTACTTTGCGCTGATCATGATCCTGCTCCTTGGCGGAAGCCTCTATACCAGCACCGCATTCTCACAATATTCTGCCTCCGATACAGGCATTGCTGCATTAATGCTTCCCGCGTCCGGGATCGAGAAATTCCTCAGTTCGTTGTTGATCAACCTCCTTTTTGTCGTTTCATTCCTGGTCTTTTTCTGGCAGTTCCATTATTTCATCATCGACCTTGCCAACAAGAGCCTTCCTCCCAATGGCGACAAGTACAGGTACATTCCGGAAGATTTCATGCTGTACTCCACCTATTCCTACCTTGGCATCCAGAGTGCCGTTTTCCTCGGATCGATCTATTTCAAAAAGTCATCCTACATTAAAACGGCTGCCGTGTTCATCGGATTTGCGTGCATCACGACATTGATGAACCTCATGCTTGCCACAAGTCTTGCCTCAAATCCTTCCAAGATCGCGGTCTTTCCATTGACTGGGTGGAAGTTATGGTACTATCCCAAAGACGACATGTCGCCCCCCGAGTATGTCGCCGGGTTTTACCACTTGACGTTTCCTCCCGAGATGTTTACGGCATTACAAGTCTTTTCCGTGTTCATTGCATTGATGCTTTGGGCGTGCGCCTACTTTCAGATGAAGGAAAGGGAAATTTAACAAAGCTATTTATGGAATTTAAAGATAAACAAGCCATCTACCTGCAAATCGCCGACTACATCTGCGAGCAGATTCTACTGGGTAAATGGCCGCCCGGTGAGCGCATACCGTCGGTAAGGGACCTCGCCGCTATGATGGAGGTTAACCCCAACACGGTCATGAGAACCTATGACTTCCTGCAAAACAAAGAAATCATATTCAACAAGCGGGGAATTGGCTATTCGGCCGATGAGAAAGCGAACGAAAAAATATTGGCCTATCGGAAAGAGCGCTTTCTGGCAACCGAATTACCGGATTTTTTTAAAACTATGTATCTGCTCGACATCGGAATAGACGAGTTGCAAAACCGCTATCAGAAATTCATCGTAGAAATGTACCCGTTAACCAAATAATTCCGAGACCATGAAAACAAGTAATATCCTGCTTATCGTGACCGTGTCCTTATTTTTTCTGGTCACGCTTTCTTCCAATCTGGCATTGAAAAGCCAATTTGATAAAATCGACAAGAATGATGCGTTCTATGGGTTTTCACGACACCCGATCAAACCGTTTCAATACATCAAGCTGCTAGGCAAGGACGTTGGGTTAACCGAAATCCGACAAGGACCCGTTGCCGAAATCAGAATGATCACGCTACCGAAGTACCTGCGATGGGACTCCTCAGGTGACACCTTAATATTGACGTATACACCAGAAGTAAATCAGGGTTATCGGCCAAGAGGCGGTACCTATGGCTCACTTCCTTCCTTTTACGTGATAACGCCTACACTCAAAGGTATTATTTTGGACAACGTCCGGTGCAAAGTCAGAAACTTCAAATTCGGAGATCTGACGGTGCAGCAAAAAGGCGACGGCCTCTTTTTCGCGGGTAGTTCAATCGATAACCTGACGGCTAATGTGGCGGCAAACGGCTATCTCAAACTAGACCAGGACAATCAAATCGGAAGAGCTGATATTACGGTGCGAGATAGTAGTGTATTGAGCGCAGACAAGGACATGTTCAAGCTGTTTAATGCCAAAATCGACAGCTCGGCCTACATCAATATACCTGGAAGCATGCTTAAAAAGATGATGACGGGAAATAAAATAGCCCCGAGGTAATCCCGGGGCTTTGATTATTTTGTTCGCAACAATTATTGCTATTTAATCCCCAGCATCAAGCTCGTACTTCCGCCGGCATTCGTCGTCGGTAGTATGCCGTTCCATTTGGCGACCCATTCTTGCTGGATCAGTAGCGGGGTAATTGTTTTTTGTCTCAGCTGGTTGGCTTCCGCTTCCGCCCGGGCTTTGATTAATGTGGCTTTCGCCTGGCCCTCAGCGCGGGCGATAATAACTTTTGCTTCTGCTTCGGCCTGTTTCGCCTGGTTTTCAGCTTTCAGACGTGCCTGAATGGAGGCATTCTTTTCGTCGATCATTTGCCGGAGCGATGGCGGCGGGGTAATGGCGGAGGTCAGCTGGTCGTAAACGAAACCGTCTTTGCCGAGGGTTTTCGTCAAAACATTCTGAACTCTGTCTTCGAAAACCTCGCGGTTGGACATGACGCTGTCCGACGTGAATGAGTTGGCTACGATGCGGTAGGCGTCATAAATGGTGTTTTTCATAAAACCCTGCTGGATTTCCGCTAACGGTCTCCTGTATTGGCGGTAAATCTGCGGCACTTTATCGGGGTTAATGTGGTAGTTCAGTTTCGGATCGACTTTGAATTCGGCGGCGTCTTTCGTCGTAATCACAAATGACTCGTAATCAACACTCTGCGTATAAGTAGGGAATTCTACAATCTTGGTCGTCCAGGAATTGTACCAAACGCGGCCAGTTACCAAGGTAATGTTGTCGACACCCTTATCGCTACCGTAGAGGTTAATGCGGATACCTACATTACCCGCATCAATGTTTTCGAACGAAAATGGTTGTATGGCGAGCGCCATGATTAGTACGATGGTTGTCAGAACTCCGATAATAATGTTGCGCTTCATATTCAATTACAGTTTAGATTTCAATTGGTTTACGATTTGTCCGAGGGCAATATACAGAAAGTACAAAGACAACCCGATAATCGCCATGCCGGCAAAAACAAGCAAATCGGACGGGGCGTTGACGAGCCGAAGCGCGTAGGTTATCACAATGACAACCGCCGCGATTTTCAGAATGTGTATCATGTGGGTGAGGTTTGTTTTGTGTAAAATTAATGCGCAGACGGGTGAACGACCGTTAGATTTTATCTAATGGTGCTGCGCGTGGTTGAACGCTTCAAAAACCCCATAAACAGCACGAAGCACGCCGACGGATCGACGTGCTTCGCAGCATTTGGAATAACTATATAACTCTTAAAGCAGCGCAGCCGCAGCCTCGTCCACAAACCAATGCAACTGCCCTTTTACGGGCTGAATAATCTGTGAAGGATAAAGTTCTATATTCTTTTCTCCTTCCAAAACCTGTTTCAGAACCTCCGCCTTACCTGCGCCTGCCGCGAGGAAAACCACGCAGGCGGCATCATTCACGACCGGGGCCGTGAGGGTAATGCGGTACATGTCCTGGGCTTGCAGGAAGAATGAGGTTGCAAGCGCATTTTGCTCGTGGATTACTTCCGTTCCGGGGAAAAGCGACAATGTATGACCATCATCCCCCATTCCGAGCAACACGAAATCGAAAGTGGTTTCAGAACCTTCGAAATAAGTTTTCACTATCTTCTCATATTCGGCTGCCGATTCCTCAGGCGTAATGTCCGTGCGCATGATGTGGATGTTTTCGGCCCTTACAGGCACTTTATCCAGCAGTTCGTCGTAGCACATTTTGGCATTATTCCTTGAATCTTCAAACGGAACCGCACGCTCGTCGCCCCAAAAGAAATGTAACTTTTCCCATGGAATCGACTCTTTGTAAGGCGACTCGCCCAGCAATGCGTACAATGCCTTCGGTGTGCTTCCGCCCGAAAGTACGAACGTGAAACGGTCCTGCTTTGCAAGCACTTGCTGAATGTAATGGTTAATCCATTCAGCAAGGCTGGCACTCAATGCTTTGGTATCCTTCTCGATATGCAACTCCATAGCTTACGGGATTGGAGGCAGGTTGAGCCAGGTATGTCCGTCGCGGGCGAGCAGCGCATCGGCCGCATCGGGTCCCCATGAATCAGGCGCATAGTTCGGGAAGTCCTGTGGCGGGCGGTTTTCCCAGGCTTCGAGGATCGGCATGATCACTCTCCACGCTGCATCTACCTGGTCGTTACGCATGAATAGCGTCGCGTCGCCTTCCATGACGTCCAAAAGCAATGTTTCGTACGCCTCTGGTGCGTGCTCTCCTGCTGCGTCGTAATCGAAAGTCATATCCACCGGATCGAGCATCATCGTTTGTCCCGGGCGTTTGGCCTGGAAACGGATACTGATGTCCATATTCGGCTGGATGCTGATCGTGAGACGGTTGGAACGCCAGGTTTCAGCAGACTCAGGCGGGAATGCATAATGTGGCGCCTGTTTGAAATGCAATGTAATATGGGTCGCTTTCTGGTTCAGAAATTTACCGGTCCTCACGTAGATCGGCACACCCTGCCAGCGCCAGTTATCGATATAAAACTTCACAGCCGCGAAAGTATCGATATTCGACTGCGGGTTCACACCTTCTTCCTGGCGGTAGCCTACCACTTTCTCGCCCTTTTTCCAGCCACCCGAATATTGTCCGCGAACGGCGAAATCGTGTACCTGCTCTTTGGTAATGCGGCGGATCGCGTTCAGAACGTCTACCTTCTTATTACGGATCTCATTAGCATCGAACGACACCGGCGGCTCCATCGCAATCATACACAGGATTTGCAGGATGTGGTTCTGCACCATGTCGCGCAATGCGCCTGCGTGCTCGAAATAGCCTCCGCGGCCTTCGAGACCGACTGCTTCGGCAGCCGTGATCTGGATGTGGTCGATGTAGTTGCGGTTCCAGAGCGGTTCGAACAATGCATTGGCAAAACGCAGTGCAAGGATATTCTGAACCGTTTCTTTGCCCAGATAGTGGTCGATTCGGAAAATCTGCTCCTCAGCGAACATACTGGAAAGCAGCAAGTTCAGCTCGTGAGCACTTTCGAGGTCGTGCCCGAAAGGCTTTTCAACTACAATACGGGTCGTGCCTTTCTCTCCGCAGATCTTCAACGCACCCAGTTTCTGAGCGATAGAAGGAACGAGCTGAGGAGCGACGGCGAGATAGAATATCACGTTGGGATGAACACCCCATTCTTCTTCTTTTTCTTTTACCAGGTCGGTGATCTTGTGGTACGCTGCCGCGTCGTCCCCGTCCATTTGCAGGTAGGAAACATGCTGCGTAAAATCCGTCCAGTGGCCATTTTGCTTACCCTTGCGGCGCGAGAATTTTGTAACGCCGTCTAGCAAATGCTCATGATATTTTTCATTGGAATAAGCACTCCGCCCGATACCCGCGATCGCGAACTGATCGGGCATCCAATTATCCAAAAATAAGTTATAAAGGGCGGGTGTGAGTTTCCGGTAGTTCAGGTCACCGCTTCCTCCGAAAATAAAGAGTACCGAGGCAGGGGGACGTTTATTGGTTTGCATAAAATTTCTGATTTATTGTTGACCCCATTCTGTATGGAAAGTACCTGGGATGTCGGTACGTTGGTAGGTGTGCGCGCCGAAATAATCGCGTTGCGCCTGGATCAGGTTCGTCGGCATGTACGCTGTTTTGTACGCGTCGAAATAGGCCAGTGACGACATCAACGCAGCGGCCGGGATACCCGACTGGGCGGCAAAAGCGACCAGTGACCGCGTATTACCTTCCACAGACTTAACCAATGCAGCTACCTCTTGGTTCAACAGAATATTGGACAATTCCGGGGTTTGCTTGTAGGCGCTCGTGAACACACTGAGGAGCGACGAACGGATAATGCAACCACCTCTCCAAACGCTCACTACGTCCGTCAGCGGGATCTCCATTTGCAGGTCTTTCGAAGCCTGGAACAGCATTGCGAGGCCTTGCGCATAGGCCAGAATAGTGGCAAAGTACAATGCGTCGTGTACCTGCTGGATCAATACCTGGGTTTCTTCCGAAATCGCATTGCTTGCTCCATAAAGCTCAGCCGCAACCACTCTTTCATCCTTATAACCTGAAAGCGTACGCATAGCCACTGCTGAATCGATCACGGGAACAGCCACAGGCAATTCCATAGAGTCCTGCGAAGTCCACTTACCGGTTCCTTTCGAACCCGCTTTGTCGGAAATCACGTCAACCAGGTGCGCGTCGGTCTTGTCGTCTTTTTGCAGGAAAATATCGGCGGTAATTTCCACCAGGAACGACTGCAGGTCGCCATCATTCCAACTCTTGAATACTTCATGAAGTTGCTGGTTGCTCAAACCGGCCTTTTTCAGGATCGCGTACGATTCGCTGATGAGCTGCATAATGGCATATTCGATACCGTTATGCACCATTTTCACATAATGGCCGGCACCTTCTTTGCCTAGGTAGGCTACGCAAGGTTCGCCATTCACTTTGGCTGCAATGGCTTCCAGCATCGGCTGCACGTGTGCATATGCCTCCTTGTCGCCGCCGGGCATAATGCTCGGGCCTGTGCGCGCGCCTTTTTCACCACCGGAAACACCAATTCCCATGAAATGAATATCCTTTTCACGGAGGTATTTCACGCGGCGGAGCGTATCTGTATAATGAGAGTTTCCTCCATCGATGATAACGTCGCCTTTTTCAAGAAGAGGTAATAGGGATGCGATAACATCGTCGACCGGCTGGCCGGCAGGCACCAGCATCATCACCTTACGGGGACGTTGCAGCAGCTGGATCATCTGGGCTAGTTCTGAAACGCCCTTAACAGTGGTACCCGGGGTGGCACTGGATTCCAAAGCAGAATTTTTGGTTTCGTCCTTATCGAAACCGATAACAGAGAAACCATGATCGGCCATGTTCAGTAACAGGTTTCGGCCCATTACGCCCAGTCCAATCATCCCAAAATCGAATAAGTTCTGTGACATAGATTAAACGTCTTGAATTAAGAAGCTGCAATATCAGGGTTTTTCAAAGACCAGCTTACATCTTGATTGATAATCTGTTTAAAATTTAAATTGTTCTTAATATTTTATTAAATTCACCCTAACTATGGTTATTCCATAGTTAGTCAAATAGTTAATAATAACTATACACATTACTATGTACTACAAATTTATCCGGGTCGCCTTTCTGGCTATCCTTGCTTCATGCAATGCGTTTTCGCAAGATTCGCTTGTCATTAAAAACCGCTTCCTGGAAAGGAAATTCACTATAAGTGATAATTCTTTCCACACATCGCGGTTTCAACATCTTCTGACGAACAAAGATTACAGCCGCCCTGGCTCGGAAGAATTTTATTTTACAATTAACGGTAAGGCAGTAAGTGGCAACGGTGCGGATGGGTTATTTAAATACATCAAACACACATCGGCCAGGACGGGTGACGGAGTTCAAAAAGTGGTCGTACAACTCGCGGGACGATCGGGTAACAGCGCTGAAAATGTAGTAGTAGATTTGAGCTATGAGGTGTACGACGAGTTGCCGGTTATCAGAAAGCAAATCAGCATTACCAACAATGGCTCAAAGGCGATTGCTATCGCCGATCTGGAAGTAGAAAGACTGAATCTAGTGCCCGTTTCTTCACAGCAAAGTGAATTATACACCAATTACGGCTCCCGCTTCGCCTGGCGGCCCTATCACGGCGACCACCATGATGCAGCCATTTTTGTGTACAATAATTATGCAAAAGAAGGCTTCATCCTGGGTAATGAAGCGCCCAGCATTCTCAAAAAGACAGAAATCTACGCCGATCACCACCGCATTTCGATCGGTATGACCAAGCTGACTGACCATTATCCATTTAAAAAGTGGATTGAACCGGGAGAAAAGTTTAACAGCCCCAAAACATTCATTTGTCTCGTCCAATCACAGAAATGGGAAGATGCCTTCGAAGGCTATTTCGCCGACTTCATTCGCACGCGCCTGGGTGTGAAGCTTTTCGAGCGAAAAGAAATCCCGTTCACATTCTACAATACCTGGCGGCCTTTTTATACCAATATTAATGATACGCTCGTAACACAGCTCGCCGACGGCCTCGAAGGCACCGGCACCGATTTGTTCATTATGGATGCGGGCTGGGAAAACAATTACGGTGATTGGGAAGCCCACCCTACCCGATTCCCGAATGGCTTGAAACCGATCACCGACCACATCCGGAAAAGAGGAATGAAAGCCGGTCTCTGGATGGGCCTGGCATCGGTGGACAAAAACAGTAAACTTTACAAGGAACATCCCGAATGGGCCATTTACGACAAAAACGGCGAACCCGCCTACCTGCACGAGGAAATGAAAGGCCGGGTTACCATGTCGCTTGCATCGGGGTATTATGATTATATCCTGGAAAAAATAAAGCGTCACGTCCGTGAGAACGACCTTGCTTACATTAAGCTCGATCTGGCCATCGCCAATTCCGCTTACGTGCTCGACTATTCAAAAAAAGGAGATTACAAATCGGAAGGTAAAGCCCACAAAGACCGCGAGAGCTCGTATTTCGCCATTTACGAAAAAGCATTACGGCTCTTCGACGATCTGCACAAAGCATTCCCCAACCTGCTCGTCGATTGTACCTATGAGGTTTGGGGAGAGTACTATATCAATGACTATGCATTAATCGAACACGCCGACTACGACTGGCTCACCAACTACGACGACGACGCTCCCGTTGGCCCGATCAACATCCGGCAAATGGCTTTCGACCGTGGGCGGGCCATCCCGGTCGCTACAAACCTGATCGGCAACCAGTATATGGATTCGCCTTACTCCAAATACACATTTCTGTCGCTGGCCTCTGTCAAACCGATTCTCGTTGGCGACTCACGAAAACTGCCGCAAACGCTAAAACCCTGGTATTTAAAATGGAATACCTGGTTTAAAATGATGGATCAAAAATATCAGTTCACGCGCTTCTCGTATGTATCCGACATCTTCCAGCGGCCGACGATGAGCAACTGGGACGGGGTCTATAAATTCAATAAAGAGAAACAGGGCGGCGTTTTGTTCTTCTTCCGAAACGGGTCTGTTGAAACCACACGGACATTTGCATTTCCGCTTGCGCAGCCAGGCGGGCGTTATCGTCTGTTTTCACCCGAGGATGGCAAAGATCTCGGCATTTTCAGTGGAACAGAATTGCTTGAAAAAGGCATTCGAGTTACCATTGAAAAGCAGTTCGACGCCAGCGTATGGGGCATTGAGAAAGTGGAGTGACTAAATAGACAACCGGGTTAAGAGCAGCAAGCGCTATTTTCTCCTCGGTTTCCGGACTCCCCGCCACCAAAGCAAAAAGCCTGTGACAGATAATAGACCCGGAGCAAGCCCGGATATCACATACAAAACCTTAACGGGAATGCCACCGAAATTCCCGACATGCAGCGGGAAGAATGTCGCTTCAATGCGCTCGGCCAAGGGCTTGTCCGAAAATCTGTTAATAGATAGTAACTCCCCGGTCTGCGGATCGATCTTCACCGAGTTGGAGCTTCCCCAGATCTTCCATTGCCCCGCCGAATAGCCGCGTACTTCAAACTTACGGGTTGGTTGCGTCGGCAGGTAAACATAGGTCGGCTGCAAATCCGGCATGCCCGAGAGCGCTTGTTTAAACATCCGATCCGGGGAGATGGTTATGAGTGTATTGGGCCGGGCGGCTACCTGCTCATTCTCCCACGTTTTGGCTTTGAACGCAAACAGGTTCATCCAGAATCCGGTAAAGAAAATCACAGCATTCAATAGCAGCGACCACACGCCCACAATACGGTGTAAATCCGAGCTGATCGTCCGCCAGTTCTTTCGGTTGATTTTTATTTTAAAACAAATCACTTTCCACAGCATCTTGCGGTAAACCACCGCGCCCGTGATCAGGGAAAGCAGCATGGTAATGCCAAAAACGGCAGTCAAAGCCGCACCGGGAATACCTAGTTGGAAGCTGAAATGAAACTGGAAAAGCCACTCGATAAAACTGGGCGTGAACTCGCTCGACGGTCCCTCACGCAGAATCGCACCGGTGTGCGGGTCAAATGAAATCAGCCCGAGATCATACGTAAACAGGCGGGCGTCGTTGAAGTAAATCCTGAAATTGTAGGCATCGGTCGGCCCCGCGTCCGGATTTACCCATGCAATGCCGTCCAGATTCGGGTAGCGGCTGGTGATGTTTTCGTAACAGCGCTTCAAGACCTGGTCAGTCGCGGTATTGGTTACCGGTGAAACATGCAGCAGATTTCGGTTAAAATACTGGTCAAGCTCCGTTCTGAAAACCAGAACGGAGCCACTTAATCCCAGCAAAATCAGAAATATCCCGGTAAACAAGCCAAGCCAGCTGTGTAGCCTGAAAAGGGTCCTGGCAAATGGTACTTTCTTCATAATGCGCTGATAATCCGGTTACCAGAGTTGATAGCTAATTCCTAATCTTACATTAAATGGATCACCTAACCCTGCCAGCGTCACGCCGGAACGGCTTCCGGTGAAGTAGTGCTTGTTGGCCAGGTTATATGCATTCAACTGGACCTGGAACCTGTTTCGCTGGTACGAAAGCGCTGCATCCAGGACGATGTAAGAAGGGAAAACAAAGTTTTGATTGCTCAGCAAACCGACCTGGTCGCTCACATACCGAGCACCCGCCGCCAAACTGAACCCTTTGAGCACATTAGCAGGAAGCGCATATTTGCCCCAAAAGTTGATCTGATGCTTCGGCGCATTGGCAAATCGGTCGCCTTTTTTGCCGTAGGTGGTCGTGCTCACCAGCACGTGCTCGTTGAATGCATACCCAGCTATCAGGCTGAGCGCGTTCAGGCAGCCGGTAATGGAAAACTCACCTCCCCGGCTGCGCGTCCCATCGATCGCCGCCTGCCGGTGGGAGTTTTCTTCCGTCGGTGCGGCCGTCAGAATGTTAGCATAATTGATTTGATACAACGACAATGTTGCCGACAAGCGGCTATCGAGCACATCAGCCTTTGAACCAACTTCATACTGGGTCGCTTTCCGGGTCGGGAATGGGCCACCAGCCAGCACATTGTTGGAAGTTTGAGGGTTAAAGGATTTTAGATAGGTACCATAAATCGAGACATTCTTCACCGGCAAATACACCAATCCGATCCGGGGAATCCAGCCGGAAGCTTGCAGCTCGTCGCCCTGCTTGTTGTCCCGGTCCGAAAGCGGCGTTTCCTTCGCATTATAGCTGTCATAACGCAGTGAAAGCAGCACCTTCAGTTTACTGCCAATGCTCAGCTGGTCCTGGATATAGCCGCCGATCAGGTTCGTTACCCGCTTATTGTCATCCGACTCGTCGGCCGAAACCGAGGCGTCGGGAACACTGCCGGTATAGTTGGGGTTCAGAATGGAAATGCGGGTGGATGGTTTGTATTGATAATCGTTTTCAGTCCATCCATAACGGTTATAATCAGTGCCGACGATGACCTGATGCCCTACCGCGCCGGTTTTCGCGCTGTAAGTGGCGAAAGCGGTTGTTTGCAGGCTGAACCTGTCGGTAAGCCAATCCTGGTACCCTCGGCTGACCGAATCGTTTCTGATCCTTCCAACCGGAATATGGTCTGTAAAATCGAGCACATTTCGCACGGCCCGCTCCACGACTGTGAGTTTGAGATTGTCGTTGATCCGGTGATCGAAGGTGAGTGTGCCCGACATGTTATGGGTTTTGCCATAATCTGTCGGGCTCTGGATGGTCAGCTTGTTGGAATAATGGTTGAAATCGAAACTGCCGTCGGGCCTGGAATAAATGAAGCTACCGTTGTCGTATTGCTGAACGGCCCTGGAATAGGCATAGTTGAGTTCGAGGTTCAACGAAGTCCGGCTGTTAAAAAGGTAGGTTAGTGACGGCGCAACGAAAAGGTTCTTTTTCTCCTGATAATTCCTGAAACTCTCCCCGCGGTCATAGCCGACGATCGCCCGGTATAAAAGCTTCTTCTCACGATCGATAGGCCCGGTAAAGTCGACCGATGCGCGGCCAAATGCCCAGCTTCCCAGAGAAAGATCCACGTTTGCCCGCTTTTCAGTCAGCGGCTTTTTAGTGACAAAATTGACGACACCACCCGGAGAACCCTCGCTAAATAAAGCGCCCGATGGACCACGAAGCAACTCAACGGACTCGATATTGTAAAGCAACGGCTGCTGGCTCCACAAGAACAGGTTCCCCCGTACTCCGTTATAAAGCAGAAAACTGGCATCATTAGGCGAGTAAGCCGTAAAACCCCGTATTTGAAAGTTACCATTGCCATTGTTGGCTTTCATGCCTGTGAATGAACCGGCAATCTCATTCAACGTGAATGCCTGCCGGTCGCGCAGCACCTCCGCCGACATTACCTGCACCGATTGAGGCGTAGCAAGCAATGGCGTATTCATTCGGGTGGATGCATTGGAGGATAAAACCTGGTAGCGGTTCTTCGCTGTACTTACTACCACTTCTTCCAGTTCCTGTTCTTTGCTGATGCTATGTCGGTTCAGCGAATCAGGACTGGATTGGGCAAAGTTTTCTTCCCAGATAGTTGCGGTTAAAAGAAATAGCAACAGATATTTGATTTTCATCGATAGATACAATTAATGTGCTCACCCCGTTTCAGGAGCGAGCGAAATAGGTTTGGATGTAAGCCCATGCGTTGATCCGGATGACGGGAGAGGTCATCAGAGCTAAATGCGGCGTTTCAAATCAAAAAATCGTGTTACGCGCAGGGAGGAGGTACAAGTATGGAAAACGGTGCCTGATAGGTGGCCAGCCGATATGAAAAAATGTGTTGAGCAGCTTGTGGTAGTTGTACCGGAACGAACTCGAAATGTGCTAATTCAGAAGCGAATAGTTGGAGCATGGGGATGCTTTCAACACGCTCGCCGGTCTGCTGGTCCTGCTTCTGCTGCTGCTCTTTGAGTTTTTTAGCCAGGTAGCATTTCCCATTGCAATGGAGCTGCGGTTTATCCCGGTTTTGACAGAGGACACGCGTGATATATTCCTTGTTAAGCTTATAGTACGCAATCGTTCCCCACTGACTAAACGTCGGCAGGATCGTTGTAATAAGCCATATGTAAAGTATAAATGTACGCATCGATCGGCGCGCAAATATAGCAAATCCTAAGATATGCGTTAATTTGTGCGCTCAAAGTCGCATTTTATGAAAACAAAAAGACTGCTTTCCCTGGCTTGCCTGTTGCTATTTTGTTCATTAGCATTCGCGCACGAATTCTGGCTCGAACCCGTAAAATTCTGGCTTAACAAAAATGAAAAAGTCCGCATTGACCTGATGGTTGGTGAAGATTACACCGGCGAGCATTCGAACGGACATAAATACAAAATCGTTAAGCTGGATCACTACCATAAAGGCCAAAACACGACGTTCGCAGCAACGTTTATGGGGATAGCCTCAGTAGTATCGATATGAGCTTTGCCTCGGAAGGAAACCACCTCATTGCATTTAACAATACCAGTAAGTTTATAGAACTCGAAGCTTTGCAATTCAATGCGTACCTACGTACCGAAGGTCTGGATCATGCGGCAAAGCTTCGAGAACAACGCAAGGATACGCTGAAAGCTGGAAGGGAATTGTACCAGCGCTGCGTAAAGACGTTGATTCAGGTGGGAAAGCCAACCGATGAAACTTACGCCGTCAACACAGGTATGCGGCTTGAAATTATCCCTGCCAGGAATCCCTACGCGCAAACGGCCAAAGGCCCGATGACCTTTAAAGTACTTTTTGATAATAAGCCATTGGGCAACGCACTGGTACTGGCCTGGCATAAGGTGGGAGGGAAAACAACCCATGAATCGTTTAGAAGCGACAACGACGGGAACGTGAGTTTCTCCATTGATCAAACTGGAAAATGGATGATCAGCACGGTGCAGATGGTTCCCAATAGCGATCCAAAGCAGGCTGACTGGCAGAGCTATTGGGGAAGCTATACGTTCGGTTTTTACTGAATGATCCGTTCAATCGAAATTTTACCAAGCTGGACCGTCCTCCTTGTAATTCAACAGTACCAACAAGCAAATCGAAAACAGTGGTAACCAGATACTCATTCAAGCTAATACTGCTTGAATCGAAGTTTTGCAAAAGGATATTGAATTGAAAGTAGGCCTAAGATGTGGAGAACTCATTTAATAGAGCAAAACTTAGTTTAAAGAGCGACTAAGCTTGATGAGTAAATTGCTCCCGAAATGGTGAAATCATCGGAAAACTCAATTTGAAAGAATTTACTTCAATTAAATAATCAAAAAAATCTGTCAAGAAAAATCAGGGCTCTTCCGCATATGGAAATTTCTGGATTTGTGCTCTTTCATTAGCCACGGTGAAAAGAAAAGGATTGAAATGTCTATAATATATTTAAAACCGATTCACCAATTAACGGTTCATTCGTCAGGACATATGTAACCGTTCGTCGAAAATACGATAGTATAAATAAATTGGAGCTTCAAAATCGCTAAACTTAAATACGATTAACCGTATAGGTTAAAAGTTGTAGTAAGAAGTTTGCTAATTATCCCCTGGGTTCTGGGGGATGATTCTCTTCATCAATAGACAAAAAAGAGTGCACCGTGCATCGGCTTCGTTCGGATGCACTACTGGACAACAATTCCTCCGAGAGGCAATTGTTAATGGATCAGCTAATCCATCACGGGTTGGATGTCTTTGATCACAGGGCGGATGTTCTGGGAAGATGGTTAAAACCCCAACTGGCATTTTTACAGGATATTAGGTTAGCTATTACCCTGAACTAACTCGGTATTAGTTGCTGAAGCGCGAAATGGTGAGCTAAAAAACATAGAATCGGTGGTGGCTGAGCCGGTCAACTGAACCAAAACGACAAAAAATGTTCGACCTAAAGAAAAAGCCACTTACATATAATTTGTAAGTGGCTGATTATCAAGTGGAGAATATCGGACTATATACTAGAAACCTCTTGCCCTTTTAACCCATTAACTTTTAACTAATTATGATCTGAAACGCGATGAGCGCTTCCTTCTGCCACCGAAAGTGCCTACGCTGCTTGAGTTAACGACTCAAAGAACGAAAACTCTTTCGATCTGTCGGCGGCAGGATTAAGCTTTCCCAAAAGATCCATTAAGCGCTCAATCTGCTTATCTTTTACCGCCAACTGGCTTTGGAGTTGATCTGCCAGAGCCTTAGACTGCTCAGTCAATGCCTTGAACTGCTCTTCCAATGCAGCAAGATGTTCAAGCAAATACGATGATCCGATAGTGTTATCTGCTTTGCTATGGTTCTTCCATTTATTAAAAATGTAGTCTTTTGTCACACCGAGGACTTTCGCCCACTCTTCTATTTCTTCGTTCTTCATTTCTGAACGTCCAAATACCACATATATACCCTGTCTGCTGCGGCCAGACAACTCCGCCAACTGTCCAAGTTTGAGATTTTTCTCGTTAGCGATCTCTTTAATCACTAATCCGATAGGTGTTTCCATTTCGCTCTATTGTTAAACAAGTGTAAATACAATTACAAGTAAGTTGTTTTGCATTTGAAACGCAAATATTGACGGTTGAAATGTAAAATTCAATCCCGCAACCCCATCAAATCGCCATTTTACCCCAAAATGCCCTATCAACCATTGCACGTGGCCGCAAAATAGCAATCAAATTGATTGATATTAATACAGCTGATTTTCAAGAGAATGCAAAAACGCTGCAAATATTGCAACCTTTTTGTTTGATAATGTAAACCATTTTGATTTACATTTGAGCCGCAATCAGTAACAGTTCAATAACCACCTCATGAATATCTCACCCACGAAAAAACGGACACCTCTTGGAAAAGTACTTTTCAACCTTCCCGCCTACGAACGCGAACGCATTAAAGTAAAGCTGCTTGAAGCTGGCCTGACAGAAGGCGGCTGGCGATCGATCTATGAAAGAACTGACGGCCACCTACTACCTGTCTTTGTGCGCGACGTCATAGTCCGTGAACTACCTGATTCAGAATGCCATTTTAGACACCCAAAACTACAATACGCATGACCTCAAAAGCCCACGGCTTCGCTACCCTGGCTGTCGTTTCCACCGGTGGCGCTCTCGCGGAATTCATCGCGTCAAACTCAACCTTTTTTACTGGCGTCCTATGTGGCGGCATTTTCTCAATCGTCACCTACTCGGTGCGCAAAAGCAATAAAGAAAAGCATGGAAAGAATTGAAGCATTGCACCAACTGATCAAGCTCGTCGCCGCTATCTTCTTTCTGTATGCCACAGGCGGCATTATTAAGGATCTCCGAAACCCGATAAACATGGATGAATATGAAAAAAAGCACCGGCTCCCGCGTCGTCCCTGACCACGAGCACACTACCTACGAGCACGACCAGATCGTCTGCCCGAAATGCCTACTAAATCAAATCGCGAAAATCAAATACTCCGGATTCAAACCGGTGAAGTTCCACCGGTGCATTAACTGCACCCACATGATCACCGCAAAAGACTGGAATTCGATACTATGACTATTCAAGAAATCGTCGGAATGTGGGCAAAAGGAGCCCTGCCAGCAGACCTCGATACCCTTCGATATATGGAAGCCGAAATATTGGCCGCAGGCATTAAAGCCCTGAATGCGATCGCCGCGTCGACGGATCTGCCGATCGCGGAAAAGCTGATCGAAGAGCACAACCTACTTTCCGACATCCATGCTTGCCTGGAAATAGCAATAAACAACCTCCTACCACTCGCATAACCTTATACAAAATGGAAATGAACTGCACATTTATCCCGCTCACCATTCGCGAGCTACAAGTCGCACACATTATGATAAAATCACACGAAATGCACACACAAGGCAAGAAATCGCACGCTCACGTTTCGCTGGCCGAGAAAATTATCGCAGCTAATTTAGGTCGCAGAATCGGCGGTATATCCCGCGTGGCAATGAACTACACCGATCCCGAAAAGCAGCTGCTCCGGCAATACAATCAAGAGTACTGCGAGCGTCTGGCAAAAGCCCTTTCTAAGGCAAACGAGAGCGATCAGGCCGAAATAATGGCACGCTACGCCACCGCCACCAACATTCAAATGCTATTCTCACCGCGACGTTAGCGCCCGCCCGGTAGGCGCTCATTTCCAAGAGTGAAAGGAGGGTTTAAATCAGCTGCTCGTGCCGGAGCTTTCCGGCATTGAGCGCCTACCGGCACTTTTCCATGCAACCACGTTTGCGGCTGCACGTTCCCCCGATCCATTAACCCGCGCGGCCATTACTGGCCAAAATTTGACATTACCATGCAATCAAACGAGTATCCTTTCCGGCTCGAAAAACACCCAAAGAAAAAAGAAGCCTGCCCGTCCTGCGGACATCCGAAAGTATTCAGGTACTACGAAGACCTAAACGGAAACCGGCTCGAAGATTTCGGGATCTGCGACCGGCAAAATAATTGTGGCTATCACGCTCCACCAAGGGGAATAAAGAGCGAGGGAGCCAAAGAAGCCCAGCCCCAGTCAGAGATCGAGCAGGTTTTCCCCGAAGGGAAGCAGCTCGACCGCATCGTTTCCGCCATAAAAAGGATGCACTCCAACCTGCACACATTCGCGCAGGACATTCTCGGAATCCCAAACAGCCATTTTAAAAAATGGGGTGTCGGCACTGAATTCAAACTAACCGTTTACGCCTTCCGGAACCGCGAATCCCGTATCGTTAATGCAAAATATATGCAGTACCGGACGGATGGAAAGCGGGAGAAAGCACACGAAAGTTTCAGCCTCAAACAGGACGAAAACCAGCCCTACAAGCGGTTTATGCTTTGTCTTTTCGGGGAGCACCTGCTAGATCCAGACAAGCGCAGGACGGTAATCGTCGTCGAGTCCGAGAAATCGGCGGTTATCGCCTCCTATTTCTACCCGCAATTTGATTGGCTCGCCTGTGGTGCAAATACCGGACTTTCTGACGCAAAGATTCCCGCCGTTTTCGGTCGTCATGTGATCTGGCTTTGTGACGCCGATAAAGCAGGCAGACCCGGCAAAAGTAACAGCAGCATCCGGAAGCTGGCCGCGTACCATGTGAGCCACCAAATTATCGACCTGTTCCCCGATCGCGAAGACGGCTACGACATCGCCGACCACATTATCGACCAGAGAGGGCAAAAGCTGGTCGACCTGGACGATGCCACGCTGGTCGGGCCGAAATTGCTTTCGGTAGCTAGGGAGCAACCCGGCACCGACGCTGATCAGAGCGCGGACACCATCGACGGAGACGAAACGGGCACCGAACAGCTGCCGGTCGAGCTGGCCACGTCGCCCGCAGATCCGGGCGCAGCTGCTGCCGACACCGGAGAAAATGTAGCAACAAATGTAACCATTAGTCACATTGAAGAAAAAGCGGAAGAAGTCGACGACGAAGAGGAAGACGAGAGTTTTTTCGAGGACGACGAATCGCCACAGGTAGGACTTCCGAAGCAAGTCTGGCACACGCCGGAGATCCGCAAAATGTTCCGCAAATATGGCTTTGTCGAGTGGGCTGGCCGCTACTGGTTTTCGACTTACGACGGCAAGACTTTCAAGTTTTCCGCAGGTAGCAATTTCACCATACGGCCGCTATTCCTGATCATTTCCAAATCCAACCCGAAACGGATCTACGAGGTAAGTAACTGCTACAAAAAGTCGAAAGTGGTCGATCTGGAACCGGGCGAATTTGTGCAGCTCGACGGCTTCCGGAAAAACGTCGAGTCGCAGGGCAATTTCATTTTTATGGGTAATCAACTACAATTTATGAAGGTAAAATCTAAACTTTTCGACGAGTCAAAGGAGGCCGAAGAAGTGAAAACCTTGGGCTACCATCCAGACGGCTTTTATGCTTATGCAAACGGCATTCAGACCCTCCCGGCCAGCGCTACTGCCGCAGCTGCCCGACCAAAGTTTACACCGCTCGACAAAGACGGCTATGGCATTGTCGAACATGGCGAAAAACGCTACTTCCTACCACCGCTTTCGAAGATCTACAAGAATGACGAAGACGAGTACCAGAACGCCAAAAAGTTTATTTTCAATCAGGGCACTGTCACTTTCGGCGAGTACGCCCGCGACTTCTGCGGCGTGCATGGCGATAATGGCCGCATCGGTCTATTATATTATGTATCCTGCATTTTCCGCGACATTATATTCGACCGCTTCCGCTGTTTTCCGCACCTGTTCCTTTTCGGACCACCACAGACCGGTAAATCGACGATGGCATGGTCAATCAGTTATTTGTTTGGCCGCGCCCGGCCACCGTTCGCTTTGAACACAGGAACGTCGGTCGGTTTTTACAAGCACTTCGCCGAATTCCGGAACGCGGTAGTATGGTTTGACGAGTATCTGAATAGCATCGATTGGGGACGCGTTCAATCCCTCAAAACAGCCTACGACGGTAACGGGCATACAAAGTCAGATATGACCCGCGACAACCGTAACAAATCGATCCCGGTGTCGTCTGGTTGCATTGTATCCGGGCAGGAGCTGCCGACCGCAGACATAGCACTATTTACCCGGTGCATCCTTTTACAATACGATCGGACGGACTTTAACCATGAAGAGCGCCAACTACTCGACCGTTTCCATCTGCGCGGAAAAAACCTCGAATTCGGCCACATCACCGCCGAAGTCTCGGTACACCGCGAGCTGATCGAAAACAAGTTTTTTGAGGTGTATAACGAACAATTTGAGCACTTAAAAAGCAGCTTTTCGAAACATGGTATCGACGACCGTCTGGTAAAAAATATGTCGGTGCTACTCTCAACTTTCGAGGTTCTTAAAGACGTGCTGCAGTTCCCATTTACACAGGCCGAGATCCGGGCGACTGCCGGGCTAATGCTCAAAAAACAGAATTCGCTTATTGCCGGAAGCAAGGAAACGAGCACCTTCTGGAATCTGGTAGAATATATGTACCGTCAGCGCATGATCAAGGAAAACGAAGATTTTGTAATCAAGTCCGTGCCGACCCTGACTGTCTACGAAAACGGAGAAAGTACCGAAAAGACGCTCGACGACGGCAAGCCCCGAAAAGTCCTATTTCTGCGTCTCGGAAAGATTCAGCCGCTTTACCTCGAATTACACCGGAAGCAGTACGGCAAAAACGGCCTCGATACAGGTTCTTTAAAGCACTACCTGATCCATTCAAAAGGCTTTCACGGCAGCATTCGAAACGTCAAGTTCGGCGGCTCCCCGACTTCGGCTTTCGCTTTCGACTACGAATTCATGACCGATTCGATGGACAGTTTCAGCCTCGAAGGATTGAACGAGGAGATGGATTCAGACAATAATTCCGTAGGCGGCATAGGCAAATCCACTGATAATCAATCAAAAAGCAAAGGAAGCAGCAGCCGCAAGGCAGACCCGTTTTAGGAACCATGATTTTCCTTGCCTACCGTGCCTACGGTGCCTACGCCCCCTCTCTCTATTTAATAAATAATTGATTATTAAATAAATAAATAATGGTAAAGGGAAAGAAAAGCGTAGGAAAGCGTAGGCAAACCGTAGGCAACCGTAGGCAAATGGGTCTGAAATGGCTACAAAAGTGCAAATGCCTACGAAAACGGGCATTTGCCTACGCTAAAAAGCATTTGCCTACGGCCTTAAAATTGATAACTCACTAAAAAGCAGGCACTAACCGAAAGCGTAGGCACCGTAGGCATGGTAGGCACGCAAAACAGGTACCCCTGGGTAAACTTGGTAAATATGATTCTCGACTGGATTAAAAGAACCCCGGTTCAACCGTCACCAGATCTTAACTATCCGATCTACCTGCGAACGGGAAGCGAGCACTACTTCGTGAAGATAAAATCGCCCACAGAATACACTTGGCTAGTTCGCATCGACTCGGAAAATTTCAATGCGTGGGCGTCTGGTTCAGCCGAAAGCCACCCCGACGAGTACTTCGACATCGAGCACCTAATAAAGCTGTGCATAGTGATCAAAGAAAAAGACTACATGACTCGGCTGGCCGCAATGATCGACTACTACGCGGGAATGAAAAATCGCTTAAAACTCTAACAGATAATGGAACAAATTAAAGCCGGGCAGGTATGGGAAGCCAGAAACAAAACTACCCACAAGATCGACGAAGTAATGCAGGAAAACGGCTCGACGCCGGTGCGCTCGCAAGATCAATACTGGCAACTTAACGGACGATATTGGAGCGACGCCTACCAGCACCAGAAAGATCTGATCCTTAGGATCTCTTAAACTAAGCCCGCCAACGTTCCTGACATTGACTTTTATCCAACATATTGATATTATTGTTATCTAATAAGCACTTCATTAAAGATACTAAAAATATCAATTACACATGAGACTGAATTATTCGACGCTGGCGCATACGTTGCACAGCCGTTTACAACTGATCCGGAATAAGCTGGATTTTGAGCCGGGCATGGAACCATCGCAAATGGTGACCAGGAACTTGAAATATTTCGAAAAGGCGGGCGAGTCGGTTCAAAAACACCATAATTTCCGCAGTAACCGGTCTGACTTTGTCGACGCTGCTGAGTTGTTTATGTCGACGGTCGAGCCGACCGATTTAAGTACCGAGCAAGCGCAGTATATGGTCGAAGCCTACCACACTGGAGACAAGAACTGGTACCCAATTTCCGAGGAAACGCTTTCGAATGGGATGTCGGGTGAAATTAAACCATTGACGCTGGAAGCCGCGAAAAAGTTGCACGCATGGCTGGCTAAAAACGGTGGTCAAGCTTATGCCCGGATCAGTAACTATAAAAAGCCTTAACTGATCAAACCATGTTTAAAATGAATTTTCATACCGTTGTTACCCACGATACAACCTTCCACGCCGACGATGTTTTTGCCGTCGCCATGCTCACCCAATTTCACGCCGGGTTTAATCTGATCCGGACGCGGGACAAAAGCATTTTACACTATGCCCGGCTCGATCCCCAGATCGTCGTACTCGACGTGGGCGGTCGATACGAACCTGAAAAGCTAAATTTCGACCATCACCAAGATACTGCGCTGCCGTCTGCCGCAAGTCTGGTTTACCGGTATTTTAAAAATCGGATCTGTCCCCAGCCTGCGCAGCCCTATTTCGAGGAATTTGTTTCGGTCATCGATCTGCTCGACACCAACCGTGGCAACATTTACGGCCAGCTCGACACGCTTCCCGCAGGCTTTCGCACGGTGGATAACTTGATAAAGGGCTTTAACCGGGACGTAACAGATCCTGCGCAGCAGGACAAACAGTTTCGCCTTGCCGTCGATTTCGCTGTCGATATTGTCAAGAATGAAAAGCATTATGCGCTGCTGCGGAACCGGCTCGAAAACGATTACCAGAAACGCGAGATCTTGCCGAATAATGTGGCAGTGCTCACCGAATACCACCCGGACTGGAAAGCGAAGAAAGAACACGTTTTTGCGGTGATGCCACATGCGAACGGCTGGCAGATACAAAGCCGCGACACAACGATCGACAAGGTGCCCGAATCAATTTCCAAATGCAACGGCTTTATTTTCCGGCATGGTTCCGGATTCATGGCAGTATTGAGAGACAGAAAGGTCGCAGTCGATTACGCAAGTTCACTACCTATGCACCGTTGATGACCCACACCAGTTTTATGGTGAAAGCCCTGCCGAATCACTCCAGGGCTTTTCTCCATCTGAATCAATTTAACGAAATTATAGATCATTGATCGAAGGAGCAGTTTAATTGGTCGACCAAATAAGTTAATTCGTCTAAAATGTATTATTCAGCATTGTAAAACGGTTCTCTCAATTGTCCTCACGATATTACCTTTGTAAAAATTCACCTACTCATCCTAAATCAGATTCAAATGAAGAAAAGTGTTATTTTCTTATTTCTGGTACTGAGCTATATCGGCTGCAAAAATCCCGGGAGTGATGTCGCAGAACCGATATCTGGCGCTAACGACACCTTCTCAATCGAGGAAGCGAAAAAGCAGTATCACAATCAATTGGTTGATGATAAACTTTCGAGAAAAGGAAAGGGAAAATCTGAAAAAACAAATAGGCGACTTATTAATTGGGAAAACGCTTACACAGAATACCTCACAGACGGTAGCCCGGTCAAAATTATTCCATTTAGACTAGAGGAGGAAATCTACACGAAGTTGAAAGATGGCACTACCGTTTCGTATTCAGATATAACGAAACTAGTTGTCACAAACACAAAGGGAAAATACAAGTATGAGGTTATGACTGAGATCCCCGACGCTGACAACCTAAAAGGGAATCCCGATTTTTCTTTCAGCGGGATTAGATGGATCGAGGATATTAATGGCAACTTTGAAAGTGGAATTTATACGAAAAATGGGAAGGTCGCTTACGAAATTGCTCCGCAAACAAGTGAGAATGGGAGAACATCAACAGAATCGCCAATATGCATAATGGCAGAAAACATCGATTGGTTTTCATGTCCTGTAATTGATGGGGTTGTAATTTTCCACTCTTGCCAATTCATGCATACAGAAACGAAATGCTATGCGTGGTCAGGCGGAGGCGGCGGCGGCGGCGGCGGTAGCACTGGTGGAGGCGGTGGAGGTACCGGAACAACTGGTGGAACTGTAAGTAGCATATGGGAGTTAGGGGCTGCAGAAAACATTATCAAAACTGCTCGTATACGGTGGTGCAATTGGCCTTTCACAAGAGTTGGAACGACAACTTGGCAAGCTGCAACTGTAAAAAAGATCAGAATAGGTCTCATCCCTGACGGGCCAATTGAGATGACATTGGACGTAGGTGTCCCCTACTGGTCTGAGCAACAGCAGCGCATCATTCACCAGAAAGAGGCGCAAGAAAAAGCCGAAGCATCCGCGTGGGAGGCAATGGTAGAAGTGGAAAAGATGTACAACAGAGGACAAGTGACCGCGGCTACGGTACCGTGGGAGATAGCAAAGAGAATGCAAAAAAAATTGAATCAAAAAATGGGATTTGTTACCGATGTTTGCAAGGTTTCTAACTCTGAAGGGACGAATGGACCCGTTACCGGTTCTTCAACGTGGCACAATCCCGGCATTATCTGTCCAGGTCAACAATAAAAAATGGCAATAGAAGAAATATTTGATACCGTATACAGGTATTACCCGAAAAATCGAACCATCGCTCAATTCAGCGAACCAGACACCTCGCCAGAATTTCAAAGAAGAAAAGATCGGTGCGAAGAGGCTAATTTGAATGAATCGGCGAACTGGGAGGCGTTCAAGAGTGCTTTAAATCAATACTTACATCTCATAAACTCTGGCGCAGCGGATTACACTCGCTTCGGGTTTACGCCGTCTTACCTGCTTGAAATTGGACTTGGTAAAATTCGCAACTCGGATGGGCTGCTAAAAAATCAGAAACTAGTCTACGTTGTAATAAGTATTATCGTGCCATTTTGGTGCTTCCGATTCTACGATGAAACTACCGAAGACAATTGGCGTTATAGCACAAAGGACTCGTTCGAGGCGGATTTTATTGACAATTTGAGCAAATTGATCGAAAAGTACTTTCCCCAACATAAACTTATGCCTGAGGAAGTCGCAAAAACTACTGTTGCGGGGATAATAACGGAAAATGTAGGCACGAGAGATGCTACGATTTTTGAAACGGTTTTTGTAGACTAGATTTTTTTAAGTCATTGTACAATAATTAATCCTCTACAGCCCAGTGCCTTGGTCACTGGGCTTTTCCATTTTGGGAGCTACCGCTAGGCAGCTTTTGTAGTTTAAATCCTGTCCTTCTCCCCTCGCCTCCGTGCCTGCAACTTCGCAGAAAAGAAAAGCACGTGGCAGTCAAACAAGTAATTAAACGTAAGGTAGCAATGGCATGGCTCCGCGCCGACGATTCGCGCGGCCAGCCCTCCATTCATTCGGTAAAATACCGCAAGCTCGACCACACGATCGGCTATAAAGCCTGTGTATCGAAAAGTTTCCGTCACCTACCGGGCGCGTCCAAATTCAAAGGCGACCTGAAAGAGGCGCATGAGTTCCTTTTCGTGAACCATGACGAGGCCAGCGAATCAAAGAAGCATTTCAGAATAAAGATCGATCTACTCATCGAGGTAGACGGTCACATCATAGACCACACTAACGGAGAATATGCTACAACTCGGATCTAATCTGTACCTGATGAATCAGGGCACATCCAGCGCGTCCCTGCTACAAATGACGGGTGGGGGCGCGGGTATCGACACGAGCTTTGGCGGCTCGTACTGGCCGCAGCTCGATTTACTCGACCACGTCCGCTGGGGCTTCGGCGACAACCAGCCGAACCTCATGCGTAAACTGATCACCCGCAATACAATGGTTCGCCCGCTGCTCGAATCGCTTCGCGATATGATCTACGGCAGCGGCGTCGGCTTTTTCAAACGCTCGGTCGATGCCAAAGGCCAGCCGCAACTGATCCCCTACACCGACGCGCTGCTCGACGAATGGAGCGAGGCGACCGAATTGCAGGACTATTTCATTTCCGCGATAAACCAGCGGGTCGACACCGCGAATGTCTTCACCCGGTGGGAATATGATCCGCGCGACAACTGGTTCAAATTGTCGGTTTCGGATAGCTTTTCGACCCGGATCGGGGCGATGGCAGGGAAATCCGGAGAATACCACGTAAACCCCTATTTCGGCCACTTTCCGAGCTTCATTTCGAGCGATACCGACCGGATTAAGGCATTTAACCGGCTCGATTGGGAATACAACAAAGCGCGGACGGTGACGATCAGCCACGCGAAGGAGAATATCGCCGGGCAACCGCACTACGCCTTCGCTTCGTGGTGGTGCGCACAGGACGCGATCGAGCTGGCAAACCTGATTATGGCATTCCACAAAAACGGGATTCTCAACGGCTACAATATCAAATATCTGATCAGGATGCCGCAGGACTATTTCGATAGCCAGGGCGGTCGAAGCGTCGAAGCAAAAGACACAAAGAAGCGGTGGGGCGATTTCTCCGACAACCTTTCCAAATGGCTCGCCGGTACCGACAATGTCAATAAGTCAATGCTCATTAAGTACCTGCGCGGGACGGACGGAAAAATGCTCGATAACGTCGATGTGGTACCGCTCAAAAACGAAATGTCCGACGATGCCTACGACAAAGTCTGGCAGACCGCGCACCAAAGCATTGCGAACTCGGTCGGTATCCTGCCGACGCTCGCCGGGGTGAATCCGGGCAAGGGTAACGATTCCGGTTCCCAGATCCGGGTAATGGCCGATTTCCAGAGTGAATACCGAACGCCGATCCACCGCTACCTGACGCTGAAACCGATCAACCAGCACCTGAAATTCATGGGGTATAAGAACGTAGTCGCGGCCGTAAAAGGTGTGCAGCTGACCACGCTCGACGTCGACCCGAACGGCAAACAAGCAAGTTTAAACACTGGCCAATAAAATGGAAATCACACTAACCACACTAAAAAAACACATCGGCGGCGTCCAAACCAGCCTAAAAATGGACACCGTCCTGCCCTTCGTGAAAGTCGCCACGCGCGACTTTCGCAAGGCGATCGGCGCGGAATTGTTCGCAGCCCTGCCGGGGCTATCTGCCGACCTTTTGGAGAGCGCCGAAGGGTGTGTCGTTTGGGCGGCTTACGACAAGGCCGTCCCGCATTTAAAGATCCGCGTCGGCGATTTAGGCATGGCGAAAAACTCGCCTGCCAATACTGTCGCTATTACAAAATGGGAGTACGTCGACACCCGCGAGGCGAACGTCGCCATGATCGATTTGTTTCAGGAATTTTTCTGGGAAACCCTCGAAGAAGAAATGCCGCAGGCATGGACAAGTTCGCAAGCGTACCGCGAACGGAACCGGCTGTTTCTCCGGAGCGCGACCGAGCTGGGACACTATGCTCCGCTGGTGGGCAGAAACAGCCGGTTCTTTGCGGATCTGATCAAGTTTGTGAACCGGGCAGAAAATGAATACATCGCCCCGCTGATCACCCGCCCCGTATTCCGTGCCCTGAAAACCCGCTGGCAGGATGCCGAAGTCGAGCTAACCGAGATCGAGCGCGAACTGGTTGAAAAAATCCGTTTCGCGGCCGCATTCCTGACCCTTCACGAGGCATACCCCTACCTGCCGCTTTTGGTCGATAACGAAGGCGTCCGGCAGATCCGGAAGAAGGACGGAATTCGTGAAGAAGACATCGGCGAAAAATCCTACCGACAGGCGCAACGTCGGCAGCTCTGGCAAGACGCGCAGCTCTACCTGTCGCAGCTCACCGAATTCATGGAAGAAGTCGCAAGCCCGACCATTTTCCCCGAATACTACGAAAGTAAAATCGCCTTGTCTTCGTGCGATGAAACCGAAGACTACACACACAAACCGCATGTTGTTATATGAAAAGGTTGTTTTTGCTGACCCTGCTCGCATTGTGGCAGCTGAGCGCGAGTGCCCAAAATTTGACCATTACCCTACCCGATACATTGGTCGGCAAAGAATGGGTTAAAAACTATGTCCGTAGCGTGCTGAAAGATCAGGGTGGCGTGAAAGATCCCGACCCGGTCGAGCCGACGACACCCGCAAAGGAGCCATGCAAAACCGGGCCAACCTTGAACGGGGTTTATAACGTCACCGATCGCAGCCTGATCGGCCAATTTCACGGCGAGAAGGTTTTCGAAATCAGCTGGACAATTAAGGATCTGGCCGGTAATACCCTGCGCTCCGGTTCCGTTTCGCCGAACAACGCCCAGCCGCTGATCCGATTCGACCAGCCATTGCTCGCAGGCAATTATACCCTGATCTACGAGGGCAAAAATTGCATCTCCCAGCCCAGCCCGTTTGGCTTTACCGTACCGAAGCAATCCGGGGACGTGGTGATCCCTCCAACCAAACCCGACCCGAAACCGCCCGTCGACGGTGGCGGCACTGCTCCCGGCACCACCGCGCCTGGGCAACTCGTGACGATCGCGAAGGGTATGGACGAGCACATGAAACTAACCGCCCGTGATTCTGCGGGGGTTAGGCTCGTGAGTGACTTGTCAGCCGACGACCGGGGCGACCGGTACAATTACCGATACCTGATCGGATCGGACATCGTCACACAAGACAAGCCGCTGAAAAACTACGTTCTGGCCGGAAACAACCCGATCGGCTTTCTAAAAATGAAGCTGCGCAAGGATCTGAATACGATAAACCAATGGGGAACCGGGCAAGAGGGGAATAACGGCTACTATCAACTGGACGGCGGGGAAAGTTTCAGTCATAACACCAGCTACCCGTTCCACACTTTCTTTGCTAAAACCGCACAAGATCCGGGATCGCCCGCTGCTGCTGGCTTTTTAAACCACGTGCCGCAGGGCTACGACCCCAGCGGGCAACAGGTTCAATGGGCAGACATCGCCGAAGACCTGCAGCTGCCCACCGGGCACTTTTGGATTAATGGCTGGAAACCGTGGGGCGTCGATAAAGTATTTGCGAAGGGTGTAACGCACCTGCCGCACCTGTCGCTGCCGTGGAACGAAGCGGACGGAAATAAGCAGGTCGTCGAGCTGAAAAACGCCGGGAAGACTTACAACGACGTCCCTCGCTTAGAGGCATTTTTAGGGCTGCACCCAACCGGAGCCGAAGGGCTCTGGCCAGATGGTACCTCGAAGTCATGGTGGCCGAATGGCGCATTAGACCGGGAAACCTCAATACAAAAAGCGGATCAGGCCGACGTTTCCGACGCGATCTGGATCGGGGAAACCTCGGAAAACGTCTCATGGCAGCGCGACGACGCGGATATGTGGCGCCACTTTTACGCCCGCTTGCGCCAGCGGTACGACGAGCGTTTTAAAAGCCGGGGTATCCCTTACGAAATTTGCCATAATTACTTCTGGCTGGGTGGCGAATCGCTAGTCCATAATAAGGGCGCTGACTATTACAAAGGCATTTTCAGGCGAACGCCAGAGCAGCTACCGCAGACCGTTTACTCGCCGGGCGGCACGCTTTTCAGCACGACGATGATCGTCGAAGCGGTCTACCTGAATGCGCCGGATCTGACCCTTCGCCAGCCTTTGGAGCTGATCTTCCGGCTCGCCTATTTCAAGCATTTGGGCTACAATGCCGGAGTATTCCTTTTCGGGCAGTATGAGACGCGCCCAAACAATAAACACGAAATCCGCTACGATGACGGCACCTATTTCAGAAACGATAAAGCGCCGATCGATCCGGGCACCCACATTGCAAACGGGTTTCTTTCGCAGGTTTACGGGAACCTGTTTTGTGAATGGGGCGGCTCCACAAAAGTCGACTCCAAAAATCTGGATTACCGTTTCCTGAACGGCGACTGGTACCCGACCGGCTCGACCACCCCGCAGGGCGGCTTTTCGCACCTTTGGAAACATGACGGCGAGATCTACTTCGGCTACACTGGAAGCACCGATCTAAGCTACTTCGGCCAGCGCCTATATGCATTAACGTTCGGGAAGACAGCAGGCGGGCATCGTCAATACCTGCGCTTCCGCGTCGATGGCGGCAGCTGGATCACGCCCGACCAAACGGCGATAAACGAGGTAATCGACGCCTACTACGAAAAACGGGGCTTTGTCCTTTCTGAAACGAAAAACGGGGCTACCGCGTGGTTTTACATGAACCGGTACGCGGACAATAAGCCGCACACTTTGGAGGTTGAGCTGCCAAACGGCCAAATCGTCAAAAATACCGTGGCGGGCGGTGGTATTCACGCTAAAATTCAATGAAACTGACCCGCAAACCATTTTTCAAAGTCGCGCTGGCCGTTTTGGTCGGCGTGGCGATCGCCTGGGCATTTTGGCCGGGCACCTATCCAACCCCGACCGCCCAACCCGTCGACAGCGCCGCTTTTTACCGCCATAAGGAGCAGGAACACCGGGAAGCGGGCGACAAAATCCGCGCCGATAATGAAAAACTCTGGAAGGCTTACCGCGATACTGCTGCTATGCGTGCTCCCGGCTGGCATAGCCTGCGCACAAGATACCGAGACAGCATTCAGTCGCAAATACGAAGAAAGTTTGCTCGATAGCCTGATCCGTTACGAGATGCTGAAACCCATCGCCTACAACTTGCAAAAAGAAAATGTGCAGATCCAACAAGAGAAATACGCGGTACAGATGCAGCTGCAAATTATGTCCTTTCGATGCGAGCAGCAAAGTGAAAGTTTTGCCCAACAAATCAAGGCCGAAAGGAGGAGAAACCGCAGGCGGCTTATCGTCGCGGCCGGGCTCGGACTCTTAACCGGAATGGCAGTTTTTTAACCCTGTTTACACTAATGAAACACACACTAAACGCGTTACTCGCGACAATCTCCGACAAAAGCCTTTTGTCGTTTTCCGCAGCCCTCGCCGGTCTAAAAGCCGTGTTCGACACCTATTTTTTCGACGACTGGTTCTTCCTGATCTTTCTGCTCGTGATCATCGGCGTCGATACGGTTTCCGGCACCTACAAGGCGTGGAAAAAAAAGACCCTCGAATCGCGTGCCTATGCCCGCCTGTTTGAGAAGCTCCTTACCTACGGCTCACTGCTCGTAATGGCTCACGTTCTGATGAATTTCCCGATTAAGGGAAAACCCAGCGGGCTTTTTGATTGGCTCGACAATGTGCTTTACTGCTTGATGATGGTAAGGGAAGCAATCAGCATTTTGGAGAATTTCGCCGAGATCAATCCGAAAGGGATTTCTACCAAGATTCTCGCCCGCCTGAAAAACTTTGACGAGTCCGGAAAATTCAAAGATCTGGTTTAATGGAGATCCTTCTGACACGCCAACAACAGGGGAAGGAAAGTACCCTGGGCATTTTATCGGTCGACGGGATCTTTAATTGCTTCGTGCTCGAAGACACCGATCGCGGTTTAGGGGCAAAAATGCCGCTCTCGACGATCAGAGGGCTAAAAGTTATGGGCAAAACCGCCATTCCCACAGGTCGCTACCGTGTCGAGATCACCTACTCGCCACGATTCAAAAAGAAGCTACCGATCCTGATCGGCGTTCCGGGCTTTTCCGGTATCCGGATTCATGCCGGGAACTGGGCGAAGGATACGGACGGCTGTCTGTTGCCGGGCAGAAGTTGGAAAAAGCAAGTCGGCAACTACATGGTCACAGAAAGCCGAAATGCTGCGCTCGACCTTCAAACCGACATCGGAGCCGCCATTTTGCTCGGTGAAGAAGTCTGGATAACCGTACAAGCTGATTACCAATGACCGAAATCTTTTTAAACGACAAGTGCTATAAGCTGCCCGAGAATTGGACGGAAGTAAACCCGGCACAGCTGCCGGAGCTGCTGACCCTGCTTTATGTGTACCCCGAAAGTGGTGGCACGTATCTGGAAGTACTCCGGACAATTCTCGGATATGCGCCCGGCCAGTGGAAAAAGCTAATGTGCCACTACTTCGCCGGGCACCGCACCGTAGAGCAGCACGAAGAAAACGCGCAGGCATTGCAGGGCGTGCTCGGTCAATTAAGCTGGATGTGGCAGGGCGAGCTGACCGTCTGCCCGCTTCCCGAAGGCTTCGACGTCGATGGCACCCGGTGGGTACTTTTCGAGGAAGGCTTCCGTAGCATGAGTTTCGGCGAGCTGACCAATGCGCACATAAACGCGCAGGCTTTCATTAAGCAGCTCGTCGAAGGTGACGAGCGCCTGAATATGCTCGTGGCTACCGTTTGCAGGCCGCGCCGGTCGGGTAGCTACATGAACGACCCGGACTGGAACGGCGACCACCGCGAGCAGTATAACGAGCACATTGCGCGGCACCGGGCGGATCTGATCAAAGACGGATACATCAAAGAAAAGATCCTCGTGCTCATGTACTTTTTGGGCACACTGAAGGAGTTTTTCAGCTTTTACGATCTGTTCGATTCGGACGCAACAGGGCCAGCCCCGACCGAAGACTATCCCGGTCAATCAATGGTTAAAAACCAGCACCTACTTTCTGAAAAGCACATTTTCGGCGGCATGAACGCAACCAAATCCGCAAATATTCACGACGTGTTCCAATTTCTGGAAGAGCACAAAAAGGACATCAAAGAGCAAAACGAACGTAGCAAAGCAGCCAATGACACCCACTGACGATATTTTCTGGCCGTATTTCACGCCAATTTTAGAAGAGCAAAAAGCGGAATCTGGGATCGTCTACGCGAAGATGTCCGACGCGAATGGAATGGATCGGATAATCGGCGATAGCCGGAGCGAAGAAGTATATCCGGGCATTTTTGTCATGCGACCCAAATACCGGGGAAATATTCTCGACAACGCTTTACTAAACGCGCTTTTTGAGCTGACCCTTTTCGTGTTCTTTAAGGGTGACACCGACGAGCACGCTTCCGAAGATCTGGCGTACCGGAACGCCGAAACCGTCGCCTGCAAAATCGTTAAGCGCTTGCAACACGACCGATACGCAGGGAAAAACTATCTGGATTTCGATTCGGTCACGTTGGAGCCTGTCCAATATCAAACCGGGGTCGACGCTACCTGTGGCTACGAGCTAAAAGCCCGGCTCGGAATCCCGGCAAATCATATTTTTTGCTGAAATTAGGTATTGTTGATATATTGGCTCTGCTCAAATCGCCTTGTAATGAAAACTGCGCGTGTTATTCTACGGTTCGTAATTTGGTTCTTTCTGGCAGCTGTGTTTGTTTTTGAAATTTTCTTTTTTCTGCTCTTCAACCGGGTTTACGAGTTTTAAAAATCTGTTCTTCCTTTTACTCGGTGTTGCGACCACTTTCGTAAAAAATTACGCATATGTTCGACGCATTCGGACGCCCATTAGTCGGATGTTCAAAGCAAGTTTCGTTCTTTCAGATAGCTCTCTCCCAAAGGAGTGACCTTGTAGCCCCACCATTTGACATTTTTGTGACCGTACATATCGTCCTCATACTCGAAATCCTCAATGTATCCATTCGAAAGAAAATCTTTTACATATTCTCCACACTGCGTTAAGGGATCTGGGAAAAACTCGTCATAGTGAAACAATTCTGCCCAAGAGTGTAAATTCCTAAAGCTCAAACGACGTCTATAAAGCTGCAAAAGCACTCTGTCTTTCATATTACCCGACTTAATACCCTAAAATTTTACCAGCCGCAGTCAATTTTCCGGCGACCTTAAATTGTACTACAGGTAGGTAAGTAAGCCAATTTGTATCGAAAAACCAGTCCTTTTTCATTTTCAGTGCGTCGACCACTTTCGTAAAAAATTACGAATATGATCGACGCATCTGCAACAGACCTCTCGTTCCTTCCGCTGAAATTCAGCCGGAACAAACTTTCGCATACCATCGAAGCAGCCGACCCCGCACTCACTAGCCGGGTCGGTCTAAAATACTTTCTTACCCTATTTGTTCCTGAATATCCGTTCAGTAACCTTTTTGAAGCCCTACACACGTCCGAAGGGCGCGAAGTGCCCGTAAGTACCGAAGGCGGGGTGCAAGTCTTTTCAGGGGCAGAATTCCGCTATAATTCCGGTCGAAACGGAAAGCTCGACGGGCTGCTCTCCTACACCAAGCCGCGCTGGAAGCAAAACGCGCTTAGTTTATCGCTGTCACAGACCACCGCGTTTTACTTGCATGAAGAAATCGAGGGGGGCAACCCACCGGTGGCGGTGGCCGCAGATCTTGTCAAAGCGTACGCGATCAAAGCCGGGCTATCAAACGAGGATTTCCACGCCTACGGCGACACCTTTTTTAAAACGTGGCAAGCGGGCAAAAAGCAGTTTTTGACGTGGCAACCCGATCAGAAAACAGTCTCACCGACGCAAGAGGAATATTTAAGTTTTCTGCTGAATTTCTCACCGGCTCCAACCGAGCTGCGCCTGCGCGTGCATTTCCTGTACGTGGACGGATCGGCGTCGACGGCATACACTGCCATGACGCTGGCAAACCCGCTACTATATTCGGTCGTTACCTGCCCGGTCGGCGCGGCAGTGCTCAACGTTCCAAACAACGCCACCGGCTACGAGGTCTGGTTAAGTGATCAGGATGGGCGCAGGTTCACCGAAACCCGCACCTATCACATTGACCGGAGCCTGCAAATTGCCGACCGCTCGATTTTATTTGTGAACAGTTTGGGCGGCTGGGATACCTTCCGGCTCACCGGGGAAGGATCTCGCAGTCTGCGCGTGATCCAGACGACCGCCGAGATCGAGCGGAAGGCGGGCTCCGACCCGGATTTCTCGGAGTTGAAAATTATCAGCATTGAGGGCGAGCACGAGCTGCAAGCCAGCACCGGCTATTTCCGCAAGGATAAGGCCGCATACTTGAAGCACCTGGACGAGCTGCTGCTTTCGGATGAAATGTATTTGATCACCGACAAAGGCCACCGCCCGGTTCAGCTCACGACTACGACGAATGTCGACCAGCAAGACAACACCGATCTGATCGCCAGATCTTTCACATTTCGGATCTTGGATACAGTGGAAAACCATTCTGATCTACCTGCGTCGCAGCCGACGCCGGCACGCGTTACCAAGTGGCGCGGGCTGAATTTGGGGCAGGTTCTGGACGGTTACGGGAAGCGTACCGGAAAGCTTGCTTTTTCACGTCTCGAGAAAGTTTACGCCGACGATAACACCCTGGTAAAACCTTACAGTGTTAAGGCCAACGTACAAGGAGATCCGGACTACATCGCACCGATCACCGACACGACCATCGCGGTCGGCTCTACGCCATTCCCCAGCGCGGAGATCAACCGGGCGGGCACATTCTCCCGGTCAAATTGCGGCGCGAATTATCTGGGAGGCACTGCTATGATCAATATCCCGGCAGGCTATTACGGCGGTGAACGTGACGGTGACGCCGACGAACTAGCAGAAGCCCGTTACAGTAGTCTGAACACGCAGGATTTCGCTAACACAAACGGCTCATGCGTCGTCAATAACGTGCCGGTTCACTTCGCGATCCATCACAAAATACCGATGGATCTGGGGTTAAAAGTGATCGGAAGCGCTGATTTCGGGCCAGTCGTCGATATCCGTGTCGCAGGGGTGGAAGTCGTTTCTAACACGGTCGGAGCAAACCCTCCTGTAGTAAACCTTTCCACTGCGACTACACCGCCTGGTACGTACGACATTATCTTACAGGTCGAGTATGTCGGGGCGGCACCGATCCGAAAGTGCAAGATCGTTTTGCCGTCCAAAAACCGTGAAGTGAAAGTCGAGCAAGCTGGATATTTTGCATTTGATGGCGTGGTAATCAATAGCTCCGACGAACCTCTAACCTTTGAAGTTGTAAACCTATGATCCGCATCAACGGGCACGAAGTCCTGACCGATTCAAAAGTGGGGGTAAAATATGCGCTCGTAAACCCTCACCTGCTTTATGAAACGATCCCCAGCTCGACGGCAGAAATCCCGACATTTCCCGCCGTTCGCCAAAACCGGGGTGTTTTCGGCTACTATGAAGAGCCGCAGGCAGGGAATTACCTGCCGGAGCTGCTTTATCAGCATTTCCACAACGGGGATCTGATCAGGGAAGGTTATTTCCTTTTGACCGAAGCCTCACTCGATACCGGCTACAAAGGTGCATATTCCGACCGACTGGGGTTATTCTTTGGGGATTATCAGACCAAGAACCTGCGCGAGATCGATTTCGGCACTGTGACCCCCGTTTTGCCACTTGCACCTGTAAATTCAGTGGCCGGGGAAACCGCCTACTGCTACCCGACGATTCTCAACGATTTCTACTATGGTGCAAATGGGGCGGCAGCATCCTACACCGGACGCGTGAACGACTACGCAAGCGGCAGCTACAAGGTAAGCCCGAAAACCCCGATGTTTTTCGCATGTTGGGTGCTTAAACGCATTGCTGCGATTTCGGGCGTTACCATTACCGGCAGCTTTTTCTCGCACCCGGTATGGAGCAAGCTTATCTTGTTCAACACCGCCGAAGCCGAAACGGCGACTTTTAGCGTTGCAAACCACCTTCCTGCCCTCTCGGTGGTGGAATTCATTTTGGAGCTGCGCAAGGTTGCAAACCTGAAATTTGAGTTTAATTCCGTGGCAAAAAGCCTGACCATCGACTTCTGGGATGAATGCCTACGGACGCCTACAAATGCCGACTGGACAGACCGCGCGACGATCGGCGAAATCAAGACGCCGGAGCCTAATACTAGGCTGGGGTTTGCCATGCAAATGGACGGGAACGATGGTCTGACAAAAGACAAACCGGCATTTCTTGCTGACTTCATTTCGCCCGAGGTCGAAGGCAACGGCCCGGCCGCCCGGCGCAACGGCATTGCGACCGTCGCAATGAAGTTTTCGACGCTGCTCACCAATCAGGCGACCGGCCTGCCAATGTGTCGACAGGAGGGGCTTACAAGTAAGTACGGGCAGGACGCCAAGCCATTCATGCCCCGCCTACTATTCTGGACGGGAATGACGGCGGGTATGCCGGTAGCGTCGGCAACGCTCGACGGGGTAACGCTGACGCCCGCAGGGCTGGCCGCGACGGTATGGAAGGAAACGATCGCGCTCCGGACGCGCATGTTCTACCTCGCTAAGAAATTCATTCTTAACGAGGCAGATCTGGCAAAACTTGATTTTTCGAAGAAATACCACTGCGAAGGAGTGGATTATATTGTCGCACAGGTTAATGCGTCTGTGCCGGTGAAGGGAGTGGCCGAATGCTTACTAATCGGGGGAGTTTAAGCAATACATGTATAGTTATGCTAGTTTGAAATACTAATAACCTTTGTTCCAAGAGCAGCTATCGACGCTCGCAAGTTGTTCGAAATCTTAGTAGCAACTTGCGGAATATATGGAACTACGTTTGCAAACGTCACTTCCGACGTTTGAGGGAATTGGTGGTAATAAGTCAGGTAACTCTTAACCGCATTCTTTTTTTCAGCGCTTAGCGTGCTCATTGGATCATTCTCCAAATAGTCGTGAAAATTTGTGAGATGAGTGAACGCATTCCCAAACTCGTAAACTTCGGCAGCCCATGTCCACACTTCGCTTACGATATTCAGCATGGTTCTGTCCGTAATGCGCTTTGAATTAGCCCTTTTCCATTCTACACCATTAACCGAGTCGCTAATTAACCGTAGAACTTCATTGTCATCGGTTAATCCGTTCAAGTAGTTTACCCTTATAAGTGAGTCTAGTTCTTGTCTAAGTGTCGCCACAGAATTGCCATACAAGCCTTTTTCGTGCATTAAGATAATTGCTTCGGTATTGCTTTTGGATCGAGCTACTAGCATTCGTTGAAACTTGTCGAAAGTTGTTGCCATTTAAATGTCAGTTATTAAAACCTTTAATAAATTCCGTATCAAAGTATCCTAACTCATTCTGGTACGCCCCCTCAAGGACTCTAACCTTGACCCAGCCAAATCCCATATCTATAAGCTTAACTTTTGTTCCTTTATCAAGTCTAAATGCGGTTCCATTATTCACCTTTTTCACAATCATTTGCTTAAAACCCTCTTCATCACCCGCCGTAATGAACTCGCCCAACTCATCCAGATCCTTCTCAGTAACGCAGGCTGTCACATCCATCATAACCGGATAGTCTCCACCAATCTCCAGTTCGGGTTCCTGTGGTGGAGAGGCGGTTCTTTCACTACCGCCGCAGGATATAAATGTTAATATCAAACAGACAAGGCAACTAAATACTAAACTTCTAACAATTCGAAAATTCATTTTTTAACTGATGGATTAGGTTCTGAAATCTTAAAGTCAGCAATTCCACAGAAATACCTCTGCTTCGTGTCCTTTCTATTTGATAACGGGCAAAAGAAATTAGCGTCGACTATACAACGCTAATTACGAATGACCGATTCCCTCATTGAAAACCCCATTTTTGCCGAAATCCTGCGCCGGTACGCCCAACGTGCCGAGCAGGTTATTTCCCGCGAAGTGAATGCACAAGGGCTGGTGCTCACCGGGGAAATGCTGAATTCCATCAAGGCCGCAGCCGTCGAAAAAGGCACCGGCTGGATTCAGGCAAATGTCCACTACGAAGCCCTGCTCCGGATCAAGGATCTGAAAACGCTCAACTATTCCCGAATGCCGCCACTGTCGGCGATGGTGAAGTTTGTCGAGCAGGTCGGCGTCCAAAATTTCAAGTACGTACCCGGCTACCCACGAGGGGTTGAAAAGCTAGACCACCAGCGCCGGGTCGAGCGTATCGCGTGGGGCGTTCGCAACGTCTTCCGGCAGGAACCCAACATTAAACGAGGCTACCGGGGTGTATACAACGACCCGCTAAAAAACCAAATCCTGCCCTACTTTTTCGCGGATCTCCGGCAACATGCCGGAACTACGGCCATGAGCGAATTACGACTGGCATTTACCGACACACACTAACCGCCACAAGGCACACACTATGGATTTTACAGACACCGGCACCCTCCGTCTGCGGATGGAGACCAACGACTATGACAAGCAAATGGCCACGCTTAATAATCAGGCCACTGTCTACAAAAACAACCTCCGGGACATCGAAAAGCAGCTCGGCAAAAACAGCGCCGAGTACAAAAAAACGAAAGCGGATCTTGACGCCGTACGCAAATCGCAGGAGGATCTGACCAAATCCGTCAAACAAATGGACACGTCAAAAATGACCTTCCAGCAGCTGCAAAACTACGTCAAGCAGCTAAACAAGGAGCTGAAAAGCATGGTGCCCGAAAGCGCCCAGGCGAACGCCCAATTAAAGAAAATCGGGGAAGCCGAAGCTCAATTAAAGAAAGTCACCGATCAGGCGCGGAAGCTGCGCGAAGAAGCCGCAGGACTTGCAAAGCCGGGGCTTTGGTCGAGTATAAAAGACTACATGGCCAGCGCCTTTTCGATCGCCGGGGTACAGATGCTGCTCGAAGCATTTGTCCGCTTCACAAGGTCGGCAATAACAGGCGCGGCAGAGATCAGCGACGCATTCGGTGACGTGCGTAAAACTACCGGCATGACCACTCAGGAGGTGGTCGAGCTGAATAAAGCGGTGCAAAAAATCGACACCAGAACCGCTCAAAAAGACCTGATGGATATTGCCAAAACGGGCGGGCAGATCGGGATCGCGAAGGAAGAAATGCTCGGTTTTGTGGAGTCCGTCGATAAAGCGGTCGTAGCGCTCGGTGACGAGTTCACAGGCGGCGCGGAAGAAGTTGCCGCGTCGATGGGTACGATGTCGAAGCTTTTCAAAGAAACAAAAGATCTTGAAGCCGGGGAAGCCATAAACGACATAGGTAGCGCCATTAATGAACTGGGAGCCGCAGGATCCGCGACAGGGCCGGTAGTCGCTGATTTTACCACCCGCATCGGGCAGTTGGGCAAGCTCGCGCCCGCTATTGATCAGACAATGGGATTAGGCGCGGCGCTGCAAGAGCTGGGCTTAACGGCAGAAATCGCTGCCGGTGGTCTGACAAATATTCTTTTGGGATCAACAAAGGCTACGGCAGAATATGCCAAGCAGATCGGAATCACCGAAAAGGAATTTAAAAAGCTGGTAAACTCCGACCCTAACGAGGTCATTCTGCGGCTTGCACAAAGTTTCAAAGGGCTTCCGACCGACGTGGTGGTGAAGCAAATGGACGCACTGGGGATCAAATCGCAGGAGGCGACCAAAGTAATGATGCTGCTGTCGGATAAGACCGATATGGTGAAGGAAAAGCAGGCGCTCGCAAACAAGGCGATGAAGGAAGGCACCAGCTTAACCAACGAGTTCAATATCAAAAACAACACCTTCGGGGCGCAGCTCGACAAGACCGGTAAAATGGTTACGTGGCTTGCCGAGCAGTTGGGAAATTTCTTGATTCCCGCAGTCCTTCTGGTTACTACCGGCTTTATCGGATTGGTTAAAGCACTTGCAGCAGTTCCGGAATTCATCGTCGAGAATAAGGAGACTTTCGCCGCGCTGGGCGTTGCGATCGTCTCGCTCAATGCCGCCAATATTGCCGCAGCTGCTTCGGCTCTCGCACACGCTGCCGTCGAAAAAGGTCGCGCGATCGCTACCCAATCTGTAACCGCTGCACAATGGCTTTTGAACGCAGCCATGACCGCAAACCCTATCGGGCTGGTCGTCGCTGCTATTTCCGCACTCGTAGGCGGCTTTATGGTCTGGTATAACCATTCCGAGAAGGTACGCGCCGGGGTATCAGGCTTAATGGCTGGTTTAAAAGAAGCTGCCGGGGTCGTCGCGCAATTCGTGAAGGCATTTTTGACGCTCGATATTGCGGGCATGGCCGACGTAATGATGAACGGCGGCAAAAGGGTCGGCGACGCATTCACGAAGGGCTATAACGACAAATTAAAGGAGGAATCCGGCAAGGTCGTCGCCCAGCACAAAACCACCGTCGACAAAAAGGTCGATCTCACCCAAAAGGGCGCAAAGGCCGCAGCTGATGCCGAGATCGCAGCCGCCACCGGCGCCGCTGACACGATCACCGCAAAGGATCAGGCCGCGCTCGACAAACGCAAAAAAGCGAAGGAGAAGCAGCTGCAAGACTTCCGGGATGCAGAAGACAAGTACGACGAAATGGTGCGCAAAGATCGCGAAAAAGCCCTCGAATTACTTTCCCAAATGGAGGCCGAAAATGAGCGCAGCAACGCGACCACCTCGCTGGAAATCGAGGAAAGCAAAATCCGCGAAAAAGCCCGTAAACGCATTAAGGACATCGAGGATTCGAAAGCCGACGAAGCCCTGAAATTGAAAGTCGTCGAGTCGATCAACCGCAACGCCGAAGAATCGCTCGACAAGGTGCGCCGGGATTACCGCGACAAACGGATCAAGGAAGAGCAGGAAGCCGCCCAAAAGCGTCTCGAAGCGGAAAATTTCGTGCGCGAGCAGGAGAAAGGCGCAGAAATGACCCTGCTCGAATGGCGCGAAATGCAGGCTAAGGGAAGCGCTCAAAAACTCGTAGCCGTCCACAAAGACCGCGTCGACGTCGAGCTGCGCCTTACGCAGCAAAAGCTCGAAGCCGAAATGATAGCCGAAAGCCAGAAAGCCGTTCGGACGATCACCGATACCGAACAGCTGGCCACCGCATTGAATGCGATCGAAGAGCGGTACAACATTGCCAGCGTCATGGCAAACAAGAAAGCCGCTGACGAAAAGCTCGCGATCGATCGGGATCTGCACGAGCAGAAAGCGGCGACACTAAAAAACTATTCGGATATGTTCAGCTCGCTTTTGCAGGGTGACGTTTCCGGATTTATGAACGCGGCCAGCACGATGGTCAAAGGCCACCAGACTGCGTGGCAGCAAAAGCTCGCAGCAGACCAAGCGAGCTACGAGCAGGCCGGACAAATGGCGCAGACCGCCGTCAATTTTTTGAACGATCTCGCCCAACGCAAAGCCGAAAAAGCGATTGCCGAAGCAAACCGCGAGCGGGACGAAAAGGTCGCCATTCTCAACGCCGAGCTGGCCACCACCGAGGCGATGATCAAACAGTCGTCGGAAAACATCAAACAGGTCAAAGAGGCCGAACAAAACCGCCTTGCTGAGCTTCAAAGGATCTTAACGTCGGAGACTACCACCGAGGAACAAAAGCGTGACGCCCTGCACAAATTCTACTCACAGCAGCTGCAAGACATGAAAGCAGCCGAAGAGCAGAAAATTATGGACTTGCAGAAAATGGCGAACGAGGCCAAAACCGCCGACGAGCGTGCCGCGATGGAAGAGAAAATCCGGATGGCCACAAAGGAGAGCGAGGAAAAGATCCGGCTCGCGGAAGAAGAAGCCGAAGCCAAAGCGACCATGATCGACGAGCTGGCCGAGTTTACCGCCGATGTCAATGCCACCGTTTTGAAGGATGCGGAAAGGGCCAGCAACAAACAGGTCAAAATGGCCGAAGACGAAGCCGAAAAGAAAGCCGAGATTAAGGAGCAGCTGGAAGACCTGATCGCGACCGAGAACCAAAAAGCACGCACGAAGGAGCAAGCCGAAAAGAAGAAAGCATGGCAGGCGCAGAAGAAAGCGGACATCGCGGCTGCATTGATCACCGGGGCGCTGGCCGTGTTGAAAGCCCTCGCCAACTTTTTCCCGCTTAATATCGTACTGGCGGCGGTCGCAGCCGTAGCAACGGGTGTACAGATCGCCAAGATCAAAAGCCAGCCGGAGCCTTCTTTCGCGTATGGTGGAACGCTCGGTTTCGTGGCGCAAGGAGGCAAACACGGCAACATCTACGGAACGGGCGGGATCGCCCTCGTGGATCGCAAGACACAGCGCGAAGTCGGCGAAATGGAGGGGGATGAAGCGATTATTTCAGCCAAGCAAACGGCGGCAAACTGGCCGGTAATACAGCAGATGTTCAAAAATGCCCGCACTGCCGGGAAAACTGACTCGCCGGTGCTACCAATGGCCTCCGGTGCGACGCCGATGGCGTTCCGGGATGGCGGCAAATTCGAGTCGCCGTATTGGGAAAAGGGAATGTACCTTTTTGGCTCCAAAAAGAAGAAAGAGGCCGAAGCAGCCGCCAAGCAAGCCGAGCAGGAAGCAGCAGCCGCACAGGCCGAAGCTGATGCCGCAATGGCCGACGCTATGGGCGGGGTCGATGCCGACACCAGCGCATACAACGGAATCGACGCCACAGATCCGGCAACGATGGGCGACACGGCAGGAGCTTCGGCAGCGCACGCGGAAGCAAAAAAGCAGGGCGAGGCGCAGCTAAAAGCGATTCAGGATATTCTCGCCGAGACGATCACCAACGGGGAAACCCTCACCCGTATGGTTTCCGCGATTGGGGAAGTTAAACAGGCCGTGAACGGGGTCGAAGGGGCGGTGCGCAACGTCGAAGGCGCGGTGCATTCAACCAATACCCAGGGCAAATTTGACCAATTGATCGGGGCGATTTCCAACTTGGCTGCATGAGTCTTTAATCAGTTAGGGAAATGTTTATATCTACTTTTCCCTAACTAATATCGACGTCCCTCCCCCACAATTTGTAACATGTAAAATGTCGGGCGCGGGCATTGTTATTCTCATTTCCGGGCATGCTCCACAGAGAACGAAAGGGCAAAATGAAGGTTCGACCGGAGCGGTTGGACGGGGAATGAATTCTCTATCGTTAAAGAAATACCTTGAAGCAGGGCAGCATGGCATTCTTCCAAACCCGTCGACGATGACTCCATCCGGGCGTATCACGGTTATCAGGGATCTACCTTTTATGGATGTATCTGGAACAGTCGTTTTTCCATCTGTATCCTTGTAGGCGGTGATTCGCCACTCACCGACGATAGGCTGAATTTTTCCCAATGGGATTGGGCTATCCTTTTTGCACTGCACAAAAGCAGCCAAAATGAAAACGAAGAGCAACACCTTATTCATAGCTATCTGATTTTCTTAGACATAAGATGCGAATTTGAATTCGATCGTTGTAACCAAATTTAATTTATTAGTCGAATCTTACGGGTCGTTTCACTTGTAAGATTGAGTAAAAGTTAATATTTTTAGACCACTTAAATAAAATTTTTAGAATAGACTAAAAACATGAAAAAGACCATTCTGATCGACCTCCCTATCCACGTTAAAAAGTTCTTTATGATCGAGTATGACGGCTACAAGGCCAAAAACGGAGCCGATCAGATCGATGTAAAAAAATTCAGCGAGCTAGGGAACATCGTAACGGCAGTTAGCCGCCCGATCCCGTGGACGCAGAAAGTTGAAAAGCCGCAGGGGGAAGGGGTAGTCGCCATTACCTACTATTCGCACACGTTGAGCCATGAGGTTTCAAACGACCGGCTCGCAATGATCGCAAAAGGCATGGATCACATTTTCCGTAGGAGCCTGATCGCTTACGTTTCCGCACTTCATGATCTTTTAGGAGGCGATTACAGTCCGCACGTGAATTCGTTTTTGGAGATCTACGGTATTCAGCGAGACGTCGACGTCGAGTTCGAAACTTTACGCAAAATTTATCGTGACCGGATCGACCGTTTAAACCGGTTAAGAAAAAAAAGTTACGCGTAAAAAGTCCGGCTACACGGCGTTTTGTCCGGCAAATGCGAATAATGTCCGATCCCCGCGTAAAAAGTCCGGGCAGCAAATCCGCAAAAAGCCTCAATGCTGAACGTATTGAGGCTTTTTTATTTTGAAATACCTAGATTTTGCGTCCTTTCCATCCGTCATTTAAAGCCCTAATTTTCGCCCCATGTTTGGAAATTTGGAAAGTATAGGCGTCAAATGTGGGCCAGTCGCGACCGGCTCACTCACTCACTTATATCTGATCGGCTGCGACAGCGTAGCGTTTGACGTATATCCCGATCAGCTGCTCACCGCCGCAAACCCTTTGTGGCTCTCTGGGGCGAAGGTTGTCACCGAGATTAAACTGCGGGCGAAGACTGCCACGTTTTCGGAAGGCCTGCAAAATAGCCCTGCAGGCGCTTCGTACAACCCGCAGGTTTCGGTGCCTATCCCGAGTATTGCTTCCGAAATCGTAGAATGGGTTTACCGTAACCATAACCGCAGGTTTATCGCCATCTTTCGCGACACGGCGGGCTTTTGCTATATGGCTGGTACCAAAAGTAACGGACTGCGCCTTTCGTGGGCGAGATCGGTTTCCCAGACCAGCTCCCAGCAGCTTTCGGTTTCGGGCGTCAATTGGCACCCAGCCTTATGGATGGGAAGCGTCGACCCGGAAGTGCTTTTCCCTACCAAAGAGTTCGATTACAGTTTCGACATAAGTTTCTCTTAAACACACAATCACACACTATGCCTTGGAATCCCCCTACCGCCGAAATCGAGGGTATTATCGACGGAAACCTCAAAAGCTCCCCACCCGCCCCGCCTCAAAGCAATTCTGCCGCCTCGGTTCGCTCCCTACTGAAAAACATGTGGGGCGCGATGGCAGGCGGCGTGTCTGCTGCCGTAAATAGCATCGACGCCGTAAATGCAAACCTGGTTAGCCGGAGCCTGAATTTAACGGCGACAGTCTATGTAGACGGCTTAGATGGCAACGATGCACGTACCGGAGAAACAAACAATAACCACGTCACAACCGGATGTGTAAAGACACTGACCCGCGTCGCCGAATTGTTTAGCGGCAAAACCCAGCAGCTCACCGTTATCATGAAAAACACCGTTACGGTCAGTAACGATGTGACAATCAAAGCACCTATCCTAATCCTGTCAGTACAAGGCGGTACTCTTGTTTTCCCAAAGTTGACGGTAACAGACGGAAATAGCGTGAACGTAGGCGAAGGTACCCGCAGGATTGTCTGCATTTCCAATCAGGTATTTGTTTCGATGGTCTACGGTGCTATAACTGTCGAAGGACATGCCGGAAGCACCGGAGCGGGCGATCAGTCGACATACCGTGGCAGACAAGGAGCTATTTGCCTTGCAAAGGACACTCCTGGAACCGCAGAATTATTTCCCTCTTACGGAAGCCTGAACTTGTATGTTTGGCGGTCAAATTTCACTTTGGGTACAAATACCCTTTTTGCAGCTTCCGGGGCAAACGGAAAAAACAATCTTGGGTCACGACAAGATGTTTACAGCCGCGTCGTGGTGAGCACACCCAATACGATCACCATCGACGCCACCGCGCAGGAAACAAACATGATCGGTGACCGGGTTTTCATGCGACAATACCACCCAACCAGTTCTACGGACGCGAACGTCACCGAAGGCGAAACCGTGATTAGCCCCACCAACAACAAGCTATGGACGAAACGGGGCGGTACGATCCGCGATGCAATGGGCACAACCTTTGTTTAATAATCCACTTTCAATATGTCAGATCTCCAAAGAATTGCGATTTCATCCTCGCCCGGCTACCCGGACGTAATCCGTAAAATCGCCGTTGCCGGCCGCAACGAAGACTACAAGAGCCAAACTGTCATCCTGATCTGTTTCGTTGAGCATTACGACGCGCAGGGCTACCGGCTGAATGCCTTTCAGTCGATCGAACGTGACCCGTTCCTGCTTGTCGCCGACAACAGCAGCAAAGTAAATCCCGAAACCGGTGCATTGGTGTTTCCGGGCGAAGACGGCACTTATCCGGAAGGCTCGATCGGTCAGTATGACTGGTTAAAGCTTGCCGTCGAAAACGGCGCGAACCCGTTTGCGATCGCCGCTGGTGCAGTCATGGAAGCCGATTCGTTAAAGCGCTTTAATTAGCATGACGCACTACCCCGACATACGCCTGCGCAAAAGTCCCGATCGGTTTAACTGGTGGGAGGTCGTCGAAGACTGCACGGTCGAATCCAAACTACCCGAAATGGTAATCCCAGCCGGGTACCGCACCGACTTCGCCACCATCCCGCGCCTACTCTGGCCACTGATGCCGCCACATGGCAGGATGGCAAACGCGGCAATCGCCCACGACTACGCATACGACAACCGGCTCGGAGAAGCCGAATTCGGCGAAAAGCAGGCGCGGCTTCATGCCGACATCGAGTTTGCCATGCGGTGCCTCGAAGATGGCGTGCCCGACTGGCAAATGTCGATCGCGTACATTTTTGTACGCCTTTTCGGGCGAAAATGGTGGCGTAATTAAATGATTGTTGAATACAACTTACAGCCCGGTCGCATAGCTTCCGGGCTGTATATTAAACTACTTTAACAACCTCACACTATGTGCAATACGCTTATTGGACTACAACACAAATGCCAGGGCGCAAACGTAGGCAGCGCTCGCAGGCTCTACATGATCTACGCCCGCGATCTGGAACGCGAATTCCTGACTTATGAGCTGGCCATTCAGTACGGTAGCTTTTCGGGCGGGATCCCATTAAAGCCCGGTAAGGGCATTGTCGAAATCGAAGCATGGTTCGACTCTACCAAATTTGATAGCGAAATGAAGATCGGCGCGGGCTTTACCCATGCGCTCGAATTCAAACATTTAGGCTACGAAGACGACGTGGTGCGCCTAATGGCGATCCTGAAAGATTACCCCGTAAATGTGATCGTCGAAGGCAACGACGGGCTAAAATACTGGCTCGGACAAAAGCACGTGCCGCTGCTTTTCGACGTAAAGGCAGTGCTCCCCGAAAAAGGTACCGGTCGCAAGGAGGTCACTTTTGCAGCCAAACAGGACGGGCTAAGTATCCCCCCGATCCCGCTCGGAGAGATCTTTTTTGAATGGCTTCCGGATTGGTCGTTTCAGGAATATCTCGACGTTGTAAACCGCGAATTCGACATAAGTTTCGAAATGAGTTTTGCTTAGTTTTTAGGATATTCCGTGTAGTGTTGCTCTATCCGGCTAGTAGTTTTGAGTAAACCGTGGACAGAGTGTAACTCAAACGCATGCCTTTGAAGATTATCATCCCAGCTGCTACAATCAAAACAAAGAAGATCTTCTGACTGTTTAGAGGTATCAAGCCCTGACTCCATGCCAATCGCAATTACGAACTTTGCGGCTGGCTGGAGTAATCTAGCCACATAGCAGTACGATTCAAGCACTTCTCTACGAAAATCTCGATATTGTCTAAGCGTTTCCTTCCTCGGATTTCTGTGGGGAAACGATGCAAAGATGTAGATTATTCCAGTTGCAAGCCGAATGTCAGACATCCGAATTCGCCTGCCGTTCGGACCTAATGGCAAAGACAAAATTTCTATATACTGATCAGAAAGAACTCTACGAGAAAACCGAGATTCCTTTGCCAGAAATCGAATTGCAAATTCTGCGTCCACAAAACCACCACTACTAACAAAGTCTTGAGTTCCATTTCTAGCGTGCTTGCTGAATTCCTCAATCAAATGATCCCAGAAGCGGCTAATTTTATCAGCTTCGAGTTTTTTCAAAAAAAGCTCACTTTCGTGAAGATCTTCCCAAAAACCCTCTTCAACTAGCATACCGTCGATATCGGTTTCAGATGGATAAATGAAATCATGTTCTCCCTCCGAATTTAATGTTTTAAGGTATTGTGCTAGTAGTTGTTCTTCGCCGGTCACCATTATCGAAAAATCCGAAGTAAGAAACCTCTCACGCTTCACTAGATATTCTACAAAGTCGGTAACTGTATCGAGCGTAGTCAACAATAGCTCAAAAGTAGCATCGTCAAGGATGTGGATAAATGATTTTCCGTCTGAAATATCACCAATTTGAAATGGTTCTTTGTGATCGTCTTGTGACTTAATAGCCGTATTTAGAATTAAACTTCCATTCCCTCCAAACATTTTTTTGCATGGCTCACCAGTACCGTGAGCCACAAGGATTAGATGGAACTTTGTATCTTTTGTGACATTAACGGGAATTGGAAATTTTTTTGTCTTTTTTGCATCAAGATATATTTCTTGTGGAAAACCTTTTATTGCAGCTTCTGCCCCACGGAGCTGTTTTTTGGAATCAAAAATCGCATTTCGTACCCATCTAGACCAGTTCACATCCGCTTTCTCATGATTGCCATATGCACAGCTTTTGTCGGAAAAAATGATAATATCATCGCCTACAACTACTAGCAGGTCACACAATTCGTGTGCAGGAACTTTTCTCCCAAATACATTAGGATAGCTATAAAGTGAAAGGAAAGTTCGCTCACAAATTTTAGCCAGATATTTCTCAGAGTCATTTAATCCATTAATCATTGTGTCGATACCATAAAATTTCGATAGAATAGACAATTTAGTGATTTTGGACTGAATGATTAACGCAAATTACTTATCGGTTCATGTCCTTTCAACTGCCCTTCTCTTGCTAGAACTTCGTCCAAAAGACAAACACAAACTAGCAGACATTGAACGCAGAAACCTTATCAGGGCTTTGGTACATCGACGAGCTGTACGCGGGCAGGATGCGAAATATAATCCTGCCACGCATACACGCCGGTTTCGATCCCATCCCTCCAACAATGAGAATCGCGGCGGGCATTCCGATCTACGATCAAGAGGAAAACTTCGACCCGGTCGCATGGACGCTAAACAAGGCGCTTAAAGCAGGTTCTGACGGTGTGGCGGTTCTTTCGTTAAATGGTGCCATGAGCCGGTTCGGCGTTTGCGGTACAGGCGGTAACGAGTTTATGGCGCAAGTGATCGAACGAGCAAATATCGAGCCGGAAATTAAGGCGCTTGTAGTTTCTGCCCACACGCCGGGCGGCACCGTCGACAGTACAGAGCTGGTCGCGAATGCGATCCGCAACTCTCGCAAAAAGGTCGTCGGCTATGTGAATGGGCTATGTGCCAGCGCCGGGGTTTTTGCATTGAGCCAAGCCGACGAAATGGTCATGGAGAATTCAGTTTCCGCAGAAATCGGCAGTATCGGCGTGCTAATGGTTTATGTGAACCAAAAGAAAGCGATGGAAAACGAGGGCTACGAGGTCGAGATTTTCCGCGCTGACGGCTCGGAAGACAAAGCACGCCTGAACGCCTACGAGCCACTGACCGAAGACCTTCGCGCCGAAATTCAGCAGGATCTCAACGACGCCCGCAAAGCATTTGTCGGCTACGTTCGAAGGGGCAGGGCTGGAAGGCTGAAATCCGACGAAGTATTCAGCGCCAAAATGTACAAAGGCAAACAGGCGCTATCGCTCGGACTCGTCGACCGACTCGGAACGCTCGCCGACGCGATCAAGGCGGCAAAAAAATCGTAATTCATTCTTAATCACTGTACACATGAGCAAAACTATCGCCGGGGCAATCGCCTCATTTTTCGGGCGCTCCGGAATTGCAATTTCGGAAAAACTCTCGACAGAAGAGTTTAATCAATTTGCCGAAGACGCGGCAGAACTCGACGCCAAACTCAACGACCCCGCCACGAGCCAACTGGCCGCAGATCTCAAAGCAGCAAACGACAAAGTCGCCGAGCTGAAAGGGCAGCTTACCGAAGCCGCGACGGCGCAAACCAAACTTAACGAGCAGATCGCCACCTTAACTGGCGAGCGCGACAAGTACAAAGCGCAGCATGAAAGAGCTGCCGAAGCCGGAACCGGCACGCCCAAAGAAGACGCAAACAGTCGGGGCAAATCGGAAATGGCTTCGTACAACGCTCACGCGCTGGAAGTCTACAATAAGGCTAACGGCAAGTAGCAAACGTTAGGCCGCGCCGGGCGCACTGACCCGGCAGGCCTGCGCGGCGCGGCTTAACCTTTTTTCGTATTTCTTTTTTCCACTATACCTACACTTTGGCTATGCCTGCAATTGATTTTAACAATTTCCATGAAGAGCTAATGCGCACCACCCAGGGCGGCGGCGCAATCATTCAAGAATCGATTATGTACGGCGCGGAAACGCTGGGTCGCGATTTCACCGTCGTACAAAGCCGCGACAAAACTCCGTTGCTCTCGCTTTCGGTAAAAGACGGCTGGAAACCTGCTTCGGACAACTTTACAGGCCAGAACGTGCTGAGCGCAAAAAGCCGTATCGTTTCATTCCGCGAAGGCGACATCGACATCGAGTTTACCTTGAGCGACATCAAGAAAGCATACCAGACTTATCTGGGCTGGTTGAAAACGCCGGGGCTTTCGCTTAATGAGGTGAACCAGACGCCGTTCGAGCTGTTTTTCCTTCGTTACATCGTCGGCAAACACTTCGAATTCCTTCGCCTGAAAACTGCATGGCGTGGCGTTTACAACGCAGCAGGATCTGGCGCGGCATCACTGACGGACGGTTTCCTGACCAAGTTTATTGCGGAATCGCAGGTCGGCGGCGACATCGCGTCAAGCCACATTTTCGACGGCACCGCGCTAACAGACGCAAACGCCTACGCGCAGTTTAACGGAGTGGCCGAGTTGTTGGCATCCACTGACGAAAACCTGCTCCACCAAGAGCTGGGCGTCTACTGCTCTCGCGTTGCGTATGATAAGTACCGTCGCAACCGTCAGACGAAGTTCCCGACCCACGTCGGCCCGGCTGACCGCCCCGACACGCTCGACGACTATTCAAACATGAAATTTGTCGTCGATCCGGGTCTGAACGGCTCCGATGCGATCACGATCACCCCGCCACAAAACCTTTTGTTTGTGTGCAACGAAGACCCGACCGTCTTCACGATCAACGTGGTTAAAGCGATCAAGAGCTACCAGATCACGATCCGCGCCTCGCTCGACTTCGACTTCGCAACCGGAGACTGGATTTTCCGAAACGACCTGTAAACCCACCCCCTCCAATTGGCTACCGGTCACGAGTCCGAACTGCGCGTCCCGGTAGCCTGCTACAATCTCGTATCCAATTCAAAACACACTTTTTCTTTATGAAAAGCCTCTTAAAATTCGGTTTTTTTGCTTCCGTGGTCGCTTTGGCTGCGCTAATCACACACTCGACCGGCAACGCGATCGCCGGTTTCGCAGCTGCTGCCGCCGTTACGGCACTGGTGGAACGATTCACAAACTTTACGATCCTTCCGGAAGGCTCTGCCGCATTTTGCACCCCGCTGGTCGGATTAAAGCGAAAATGTCAATCCCCCACGATGGGTGGTGCAAAGCGCTTGTACCTGATCCTGACGGAAGACCTGCAAACAGAGTTTTTGACGTATGACATCGCAAAAACTGCCGGTGAATTCGCGGGGCCGATTCCCTACGTAACGGGCAAAAAGTTTATCGAAATCGAAGCATGGTACGACACTACCAAATTCGATACTGAAATGAAGCTGGGCGCAGGTTTTACGCAATCCGTCGAGTTTAAAGTTATCGGCTACGATAAGGACATCGTCAAAATGCAAACACTGCTATACGAAGCGCCGGTGAACGTAGTCGTTCAAGGTAACGACGACAAACTCTACTGGATCGGCCAGAAGTATATCCCGATGATGTTCGAGACAAAGGCTGTGCTCCCCGAAAAAGGTACAGCCCGCAAGGAGGTCACTTTTACCGCGAAACAGGACGGTATGCAGGTACCTATTTTCCCGCTCGCTTCAACGATCACGCTCGACGTGACCGCGCTTCCGGCCAGTGCCTAATTAACCGATTTTCCACCTACTCCCCTGGTCGGGTACCCCTGACCGGTTCAGGGGAGTACATTTTCAAAACCATGCTTTCTTTCAAATCCGAAGACAAAACGCTATTAATCTGGATTAATGGCAACACAAAAACGCCCGAATCCCTCACACAGGAAGAGCTGGCACAACTCAAAGAAAACGGCGACGAACGCGTCATTGATCAGCCGGAAACACCCGTAAAAGGCAAGCAGGCCGCAGCCCAGGCCTAAAAGCAACCACTCCCCGACGCCACTTTCCAAAATCCCGATTTTTTTATCAGAAAATTTAAATTCCGTCATGGACATTAAACAACTTAAAGCCGCCGTGCAGCTCGCAAAACTCCGGGTAGGATCTGACCCTTCCGACGCCAACAAAGCAAAGCTCGAACACGCTCAAAACGAGTACGACAACGCGCTCAACCCCGAAAAAAAAACGGCTACCGTGGAAACGGAGGACGAGCCAAATCCGGACAAGCAGCCGCAGCCGTTGAAACCGGCAGCAACCAAAGCAGCGCAGGCCAAACCGAAGACCGAACCGCTCGAAAACCATCCGCTGAAAACGACCCGAACGGTGGTGCCAATATCGCCGGAAGACCCAACGGAGCCACAAACGCCGGAGCCACAAACGGAAGAGCAGCCGGAGCCGACAGAAGCCAAATAGGCGCGGTTTCGGTTCCCGAAAACAGTTACGTAGAGCTACTTCTGGTGCAGGCCGATAATCTGCACCGGGAAGTAGCTCTACTTTCTAATACCTTGCACCAATATGCCGACGCTGATCTCGAAGGAGTCAAACCGGTAATCGAAAGGATCGTCGAGAAGCGCGAGCAGTGGCGGCAGGTAATGAAACGGATCGAGTACTACAAAAAGACCGGTCGGAAGCTCGAAGACGAAGCAGCAAAGACCGAGCGCCCCGCGATCGACCCCAATGGCACAACCTCGGATCTGCGCGTCGAGCTGGCGCTGCTTAACTCCAATATCAGCAAGACAAAAAAGAAGCTGGAAATCAACCCGGAGCACAAAAAGGCGCAGCATTGGAGCGAAGAACTTGCCAAAATGCAGGCTCTAAAAATGGAATTACGCAATCAAATTACCCAGCTGACCTATGCGACAAAATAACAAGTACCTCGAAAAGGTATACGATGAAATGGACATCTACCAGCAGCACATGCTCGGTGAACGCCAGCTGACAGTCCAACAAAAGGAAACCTTCGAAAAGATCGACATTATTCGGGGCTGGCTGCGCGAAGGCTTTTCCGACATTCAGGCGATCACACTGGCCAAATCCGACCCGCGCGTAAACGTGCAAGATCGCCGGGCGCGGGAGCTGATCGCGATGGCTTACCAAGTATTCGCAGACCTGCGGCAGCTCCGGAGCCGGGACGGCATCAAATTCATGTACGCCGAGCTACTGCGCAACACCGCCGCCGACGTAAAAAAGGACTACGAAGCCCTGCGCGATCGCGGAACCGACGACAAAGCAGCTGCCGCGCTGCTCCGCGAGTGGAAAGCCATGATAAAGGAGGCGGCGACCATCGACGGGGCTTACGACACCAGCAAGCTGCCGGATGACGCCAAAAAGAAACCAACCAAAATCGTCATTAAGCGAAAAACGGTTATTGCCGATTCCGGAAAAAATTCTGACGAATTAACCGAAGAAGCACACTATGAAACAGTCGAGTAACCAGCTGATCCAAACTGTCGAAGTAAACGAAAAGCAGGGCGATTTCATCGAAGGCGTAATGTTTGATCTGGACGAGGACGGCACTAAAACGGCCGCGATGATCGGCGGGATCGGCTCCGGGAAAAGCTTCGCGATGGCGATAATGATGCTGATCAGCAAGGAGGAACTGCCCAAAGCAAAAGGGCAGTTCGCCTGTCTGACCGTTACCCAATTTCAGCGGAGCATTTTTCCCGGTGTGAAATCGGTCTGGCGCGAGCATTTTGATCTGGTCGAATACAATCCCAAAACACAAAGCGGCGACTACGTGCTCTGGCGAAAACCACCCGAGGATTGGGAAAAGCCGTGGCAGGAGCCGGACAATTGGGACAACTGTATCGCCTTCCCGAACGGCTGGGTAATGGAGGTCTGCGGTTATAAAATGAACGCCGATATTCACCGAGGCCGAAACGACGATTTTGCTTTCATGGACGAAGCCCTGCTCTTTAAAAGGGAATGGCTGAAAATTCTCGAAGGCCGTATCCGCGCCAACAAAGGGAAATACGACTCGAATTTGCACTGGCTGATTTCCGTATTTTCTTCCCCGCCCTATGGCTCCGGGGGCGAATGGATGTTTGATATTGAAAAGCTAATGCAGGAAGAGCCAAACCGGTATTTTTTTGCGCAGGTTACTACAAAGGATAATCAGGTTTTCTTGCCCGGCAATTACGTCGACAACCTTAAAAAGAAGCTCACCAAGCTGGAATTCAATGTCGAAGTAAACGGAATGCGTCTGACCAAGATCCCGAAAGGCTTTTACGCGGCACTCTCCGATCGGCACGAGGAGATCGATTTTGAAACCTTTTATTCTCCCTATCAGGAGCTGGTAACGGTGGTAGATTTTAACGCCCACTTTACCAGCTGCACTGTTTGGCAGGATCGCGGCCAGCCGCAGCATTGTGTGCGTAACGTGTTCGTGAAGGAACCCGAGCCGGATATGTCGATGTCGCAGTCCCTCGCCGTCGAGCTGGTCGAGCGGCTATCCGGGCACCACAAGAAGACCATGTACCTAACCGGGGATAGGAACGGGTTAAATGCCAGCGCCGGTGCGAAAAAGAAATCAGACGGCACCTGGATTACTTTGTTTGACGAGTTCGCCGAGATATTAATCAGGGCGGGCTGGGATGTGGTACTGTGCCCACTTACCTACAACCCTTTGAAGGATGAGATCCATAAGCTCATGGAGGGGATACTAAGCGAGACAAGGGAAGACGGTATGCACATGCGCTTCCATCCCGTCGAAGCCAAGAGCACGATCATATCGATGCAGCGGGCACCGCTGACTGCGGACTACAAGAAGGACAAGAAGAGCGAGCAGAAGGACGACGACCAAGAGAGAGCGACGCATCTATCGGACACTGTCGACTACTACGCGGCGTGGCGGTGTCTGGCCGGGATCAGGCCGGTCGACGGCGACTTCGACATCGAGTTCAAGTAGCCCGGACGGCGACCCGCCACCGCGAGCGGGGGCGCACAGGGGGGTGCGGGGGATCTGCTGGGGGGTGGCATTAGGCCCCCCTACCCCTCACAGCTATTCGAATTTTTCAAAAATGGAAATTTCCAAAAAGTTAAAGGGCGGGCTCAGTAAAGGGATTTTTAAGTAAAAAACTATCGTTATTTTTGTTATTTATCTGATTCTAAATGATTTACAAGTACCGGAATTGCAATTTGAGTGCAACTTTTCGAAATTCGCGCGTAACTTCTTAACAATCAACTAAAAAATGACTTTACTGGTAGCTAAAAAGTCAAATGGTAATATTACCCTAAGCTCAGACACAAGAATAACTTTCGGAGACGACCAACATTTCGACTATGGAATAAAGTTATTCTCAACTGAGATGAATTTTAAAAATGGGTTCGTTGGTTACATTGATCGCCCCTACATACACCCGAAATTACCGAATGATGCGAAATACCATATAGGTCTGGGAATGACAGGCAGCTACATGGCGGCATCCACTGTGAAAGAATCTATCAGCTCTTTATTGCAAAGACTGTTCATTATGGGGCCGCAAACTGACCTTTCGTTCAAAGGTGTTGCCGGTATGATACTACGGGTATACGAGGCGGTAACTTGTGAACTTGCACGTACCTCGTTTGAAAGAGCACATTGCGAAATGGTTATAGTTGGGCACTGTCATATCGAGAACCGACCATTAGCCCTACATTTCTCAATTAAAGACCGCCCGGGAGATACCAAAAAGTTCAGCTTTGATGAAATTCTAATGCAAGACGGGATTTTATGTTTTGGAAGCGGGAAAAATGTCGCTAATAATATACTTGCTACTGACCCTGATATTTCCCCGATGCGATTAATAAAAAAGGTAATCAAGGAAAAACTACACAACGAAGTAGGTGGTGGCATTCAGCATGGCTCTATGTACGGATCAAACTTTCTGCTTACAGCCGTCCAAGATCCCGATGTAAAACCAGTTTTTAATGACGATGGAGAAATTACCTATGATTCCAAAACGTATTTACGATCGACCCCTCACATTATCGATCCACTGGAAAAACCCTGGCTAGCCACTGGCAGTCCAGTTGTCGGATTAGATCATCAGTAGTCGGCATCCTTGGACAAATCACGCTTAAATTTTTGTCCTTTACAACCACTTCCGTGCAACCGAATTTGCCACCTAATTGCAAATCGGTATGAAGCTAAAAACCCCAATTACCTACTACGGCGGCAAGCAAAAGATGGCTGTTCACATCCTGCCGCTGATCCCCGAACACTTTACATACGTCGAGCCGTTTTTCGGTGGCGGTGCCATATTCTTCGCTAAACGGCCTAGTCCTGCGGAAGTTGTCAACGATATCAATCACCAGCTAGTGAACTTCTACAAAGTCCTGAAATACGACTTTGACGAGATCGAGCGCCGGGTCGACGAGACATTCCATTCGAGACAGCAGCACCGCGAATCTGGTGCCACCTATTTTTCGCAGGCCGATCAGATAACCGACCCGGTGAGCTGCGCCTGGGCAGTATGGATGCAGGCAAATATGAGTTTTGCTTCAAAGATCGGGGCGGGCTTTGGATACGATCGGCGGGGCAAAACCCCTAATCGGCTGGCTGGAATTAAAAGCCGGTTTACGCACGCCTATCAACAGCGTCTGAAACGGGTTACGATCGAAAACTACGACGCCCTAAAAGTGATACGCGCCTACGATTCTCCGGACACATTTTTCTATCTCGACCCGCCATACGTCAGTTCCGATCAAGGCCACTACGAAGGATATTCGATGGATGATTTCCGGCAGCTGCTCGACGCCTGTGCTATCATGCAAGGCAAGTTCTTACTAAGCAGCTACCCGGAGCAGCTGCTGCTCGAATACCGGGAAAGATTGAGGTGGGAGTCGCAAGATTTCGAAAAGTGGCTGACCGTCGACACGCAGAAAGTAAGCAGAAAAAAAGTCGAGTGCCTGACATGGAATTACTAAAAACTACGAAGATTTTCCAGTTTCGTTTGTCGTATCATTGCCCTATATTTAGGTCGAACATTGAATCACATCAGTGCAATACCTAAACTTAATTAGTTTTGACAGCAGACAGTTGGCAAAAAATTGACTTATTTCTCAATATCTGGGGAAATATTTTTACTATATGCTCCGCAGGATTAGCTATGTACCTGTATTGGATCAACCGGGAGAAGATTTCCGAGGCTGTCTCAATATTGCTAAACTATTCCACTTATGCCAGTCTTGTTGACCTTCGACTGATATTAGAAAAACTCGTTGCGCTTCGTTATAGTACAGCGGAAGACAAAGCAGAAATTATTGCAATTTTGAGCGAAATTGACGGACATATAAGTGGTCATAAAGCCCTTAGGTCGAATCAGAGCTTGTTGGAGTTTCAGAAAAAAATTAAAATAGCACAGAGGAAGCCGGAGCAGTTCAGCGAGGCGCGAAAGCGGAGCCTAGCTAATGAATTGAGAGGTATTATTAAAGACGTGCAAGTCGACTTAAACGTGAAGAATTGATGGATCAAATAATTCAGGTAATCAATGCGATGATTGAGAACCAAAGCAAAATCAGTAATGTGGAGCCCTACCACAAATCTTACTTCTTTGTGTATAATGGGAAATATATTTTCTCCATAGTGCCAAAAATGTCGCCGCCAGATGAAGCATTTTGGCTTAACGTTTTTCCTTCGCCAAAATATACCGTTCAGGATATAATGCGGAATTTCGATAAGGAGGATGATGCAGAAAACATCCCACAAGTAACTTACGACTCGGATGATTTTAAGAGTCCCGAGGCAACAGAAACGTTCAGGGAACTTATGCAAGTAGTTAAAAGCAAGCTTTATAACCTAGACGCTGTATTCTCCGATATACTGACGAATGGACGTAGCGCAGATGACGAAGTTTAGTTTGAGACAAGTATTATGAGTGAAAAGAGGGACGTCCATATCCCTCTTTTTTACTTAGGAGGCAAGTGCCGCACTTATCTTGAAAGCAGCAATAACGGCCCGTTCGTCGCTCCGGACGTACCGATCGAGTTCTGAGGCCGAGATCCTCCCCATCATTGTGAGAATCGACTCCCGAGAGAGCCCCAGCTCGTTCAGGCAGTAATCGCAAAATGAGGTGCGTCCATGCTTAACCGACAATTCCGGGTAAATCCTTTGTGCTGGCACTAACTTCATATTTACTTCGGCAGCGCACAATTTAAGCCAGTCATTCATCTTTGCATTAGAAAATGTCGGCACCTTACCCCAGCCACCATATTTGGACACGATCGATTTCACTTCCGGAAACTGATCGATCGGGACTTTCGCCTCGATATCGGTTTTCTGCCGGGGTTTCACGATCCACTGCTTACCGTCAATGCCGGTAATTATGTAGTCAGATGGATTTCTAATGATCTGGATAAGATCCTGATAATGGAACCCGGTACGCGCGTAAAGCACAAACAAGTCGGCTACTTTCTGCGCGGTCGGGTGCGCAAAATGGTGGCTTTTCCACTTTCCCAGCTGGATCGAGTCCAAGTACTCCGGACGCTCGATTCGCTCTTTCCCAATCGTGTAATCGTCGAGCGGATTTTCCGAAATCCATTTTTTCTTTTTGGCAAATTTGGTAACGGCCCCGAATGAACGGGCCGACCGCGTGAAGTAGCTGTCTTTGTAGCCGGAGCCTTTGCACCATGCCCGGTAGCCTTCCATTACGTCGGGCGTGAACTCTTCGACCAATATTTCGCGCAGATTGTTGTCGCCAAGAAACCGGAGCACCAGCTGCCGGTGGTTCCGGAGTGTCTTTTTTGAGCTTTCCGAGACATCCTTCCGCTTTTCGTATCCTTTCATGTACTCATCGAAAGCGAACACGTAAGTAACCGCAGACGGCAGCATGTACGCCCGCTTTATCCGGTCTGCGGTTACTTTCTCGTTCCGGCGCACAAAATCATTGAAAATGCCCCACAATCGCATTTCCAAGCCTTTTAGCTGTTCATTCTTTAAGTTGTTCAACGGATCGCGGCCAGTGATCTTTTGCCCGTGGACATTCCAATCTTTTACACTGATAGTAATCCCGGTAGAGCCGATTTCCGCGCGCCTACCGTTGACGGTAACGCGCAGATAAAGAGTGCAAAGACCGGACTTTTCTTGTTTCGAAGTTGCATGTTTCCAGAATAAAATTTCCATGCGATTAGAGGGAATTGGTGTACTCATGTGGGTAATAAAAATTCATTAAAAAACCCACGAAGCTATGTAACCGCAAAACAGGTAGCCGTCTATCCGAATAGAAATATTTGGCATCACATATAAAAAGTACCTATTTTTTTTATCCACTTCCGTAGTCGAATAATTTCATTTCTTAATCGAAAATGTTCGTGCCACCGCGAGGTTTTTCGTGCCACCGAATTTGCCACCGGAAGAGCTTAGGAGAGCTAAAATCTTGGAGAAGAAAAAGATAGGACACAAAAAAAACCTCCCAAAATGGGAGGTTTCAGATCAGAAGTAGTTAATAAGTGGAGAATATCGGATTCGAACCGACGACCTCTTGCATGCCATGCAAGCGCTCTAGCCAACTGAGCTAATCCCCCGATTTCAATGTTTCGCCGACATTCCCGATGGAATATCTGGCCCCCGATTGAGGAGTGCAAAGATGAAACAGAGAACTTTCAGATGCAAGCACCTGCATGATTTTATATTTCAATTTATATCTTTTCAAAAACCGCTATCGCGAACCGCCCCCAAATGCCTTAGCCAACAGCCAGATTACGATGGCGATAATGCCTACCACGAGAATTACGCCAGTCCAGACGCCGGTTTTGAAGATATCGCCGATGAGTTCGCAGCTAGTGAGCGTAAAAGACAACAGGAGGATAATCAGAAGATTGATGTAAGCTTTCATGGGAAGGAATATTTAGTTAATGATGCTAACCAACATTCAAAAACCATTCCATGAAAGGTTCGGGCCGATTTCGCTATTGATAAAGATTAATCGGAATGAGATTTTGGCGATCGTTCGAGAGTAACATCTCAAAAAGGCGTACAGTTGCTTCCGCGTCACCATGAGCCCGGTGGCGGTTTTCGATCATAATTTCCAGACTCTCGCAAAGATTACCCAAACTGTACGATTTCAGGCCTGGGAAAATCTTCCGGCTCAGCTGCACGGTACAAAGCAAGTCGCGTTGAAAGTACTCATCTATTGCCCCGAATTCTTTTTTGATAAAGCCATAATCGAATTTGGCGTTGTGGGCCACGAACCACGCGTCGCGTGTCATTGCCCGCACAGCGTCCTGCACTTCGTAAAATGTGGGCGCGTCCTTAACCATCTCATTATCAATTCCCGTAAGCCGGGTTATAAATGGCGGAATGTATATCTCCGGGTTGATCAGCGAGTGAAAAAAATCGACAATCTGCACACCATCGTGCCTGAATACAGCAATCTCCGTAATGCGTGCAGCTCCTCCCCCGCCCGTGGTCTCAATATCAACTATCGCATACATTAATTACTCACACTGAAATGGTTACTCACAAATACTATTATCATCCGGCTTACCTGGTAGAAGATTTCAACACCACAAAAAAACAAAAAAATCCCCGCCGAAGCGAGGATTTTCTTCAATAACAGGGAGGCATCTACGCAATGAGCGATGATCAGTCCAGTTGAAATGCAATCGGCAGTGTAAATCTTACCCTTACCGGAACGCCGGCTTGCTTGCCCGGCATCCAGTCTTTCATCATCTTCACCACTCTAACCGCTTCTTCATCGCAACCAAATCCGATACCCTTCAATGCGGTCGCATTCTCTATTTTTCCATCAGAACCTACTGTAAATTGTACAAATACCTTCCCTTGCACGCCCGCTTGCGATGCAGGTCTGGGGTATTTAAGGTTTTTACGCAGGAAAGCCGACATCGCTTCATTTCCTCCCGCATATTGTGGCGACTGTTCTACATGCGTAAAAGTCTCATCTCTCCTCGTTTCGACGCCAGCGACTTCTGCCTTTGGCGCCGGTGCGTTTTCAACCGGAGGGGCAATCACGTCGATATTTTCAGCTCCGTCCACTGTTGCTGTCGACGGCTGCGCATTCTGAAGATCCTCCACCACTGGCGGCAGTTCTTCAATTTCAACCTCGTTATCTGGAAGCACTTCGGGAGTCAGTGCCTTCACCGTTTTCTGCACTGGAGCTGGTTCCTCCTTTGCAGGCGGCACCGGCGGTTCTTCCATTTTAATGTTCACGGGGTTCACCTCCACCAACCAGGCAACATCGTCCGGTTTGGGATCGGGCGTGAGCCTCGCGTACAATTTCGGGAACATCACCAGCAGCAGAAAAAACGCTACACCCATCACGACCGCCCGCTGGACGGTCTGGCCGTAACCTTTTCTCAGATCATACGCGCCGTAAGACTTGTTACGGTTCTCGAAGACGATGTCGTTCAAAGATTTTTCCATGGCTAATAGATTTTGATGATCAACACTCAGATTCAGGAGGGTTTGCGCATCAGCTGTTTTTACCATATCCTGGTAAATCTGCTCGAATGCCTGGCCATCCCAAAGACTTTCCTCCGCTTCACAAGCCAGGTGGTCGAGGATCTCCGGGAGCAATTCCGGATCCAGCTTGTTGGCCTGCAAATACTTGCTTATTTGGTCAATGCGATTTTCCTGAAGGCGTTTCATAGATCGATCTGTTTAAAGATTAGCCATGTACCTGTTATTTATTCTGTTGCCAGTTTTTTGGGGGCTAGCAGTAATCTTACTGCATCTATAAAACGCTCTAAGTCATCGGTTTTAGTGCGCGCGGTTTCATTTCCGCGATGTGTCAGCGAATAATATTTCCGGAGACGCCCGTCCACCTCCACCGACTCGGTCAGCAGCAGCCCGTCCTGTTCCAATTTATGGAGTACAGGATAAAGCGCACCGAATGTCAGGGCAATAGCGCCACCTGTTCTATCCTTAACCTCTTGGGTGATTTCATAACCGTACATGCGGTCGTGCTCTGCCAGCAAATTCAGCACGATGGTTTTTAATGTACCCCGTACATACTCGTTACTCGTTGTGTTATTCTCCATGAGTGAAATTTTTATACAGCAAATATATATAAGTTTTTTATATATACAATACAAATCTACAAATTTCTTTTAATGAGGTCAAGAGAAATCTTCAACTAGCTTTCAGCCAATGGAATAGAGCGGTTGATTCTTTCTTCCAGCGATATGAACGTTTCTGTGCGTTGGATACCGTTTACTTTCTGGATCTTGTCGTGGAGGATTTCGCGAAGGTGCCCTGTGTCTCTGCAAACGATTTTCAGGAAGATACTATAAATTCCCGTAGTATAGTGGATATTCACAACTTCGGGTATCCCCTCCAATTCGGTGGCAACCTGCTCATACAACGAACTTTTATCGAGGTAAATTCCAAGAAAAGCGCTGATATCCCAGCCCAGTTTCGTCGGGTCGATCACGAGCTGGGAGCCCTTTACGATCCCCATGTGTTCCAGCTTTTTCATGCGCACATGCACGGTCCCGCCGGAGACAAACACACGCTTGCCTATTTCCGTGTACGGTAACGCTGCGTTCTCGATCAGCAGGGAAAGGATGCGCAGATCGGTACTGTCAATATCTGAATATTTTTGCATTTTGTGTTAAAAGTTTGAATTCTTCGCAACAATCAATCTCAAATTATGAAAGAATCGTAAATTTTAACAATTTTAAATGAAAATATTTTATAATTCAGAACAGAAGTTTTAGTTTTGCAGAACCAAAATCAGAAAAGTAGTTGGAAACAACGCTTTATTCGATTTGAGATCACATTGTAGGGTGATGAAATTGGCAGCCATGCCCTCCTGTCTCGGGGGTGGTGAATAAGGGATAAACGCGGCATAATGCCGACGCAAGTCGACTGGGGTGGACCACCAACAGTATTTGTACCGTAGCTAACCGCACCGTGGGTGGTTCGAATCCCCCTCCTACAGCAAAAAAAACTTGACAAGCGATTTTTTTCGTATTAGTTTTATTTGGTTTTTAGTTTGTTGATGAAGTGTAATTTGACACGCGGGTTCATTTTGAAACCTGCGTGTTTTTTTATGGCCGTTTCAAGCCCAATAGCAGCATTTCAGTGCCATTTACCACCCACCAGAATTGTCCCGACAATGATCCCAACCAATGCCAGCACAAGCATGATCACGGGAAGTAGCGCAACGAATGTGGCTGGCCTATCCGAGTGGAAGTAATATTTAATAAGAAGACTCGCGATAAGCAATACCGAGAGCACGAGGATCGGATAGAAAACCTGGCGGTAATATTCAGGATAGACATACCGCTGATCAGCGCGGAGCAACAGCCACGCTTTACGAATGAAATACACCAGCCCCGCCGATTCCAGGGTTACTGCTAGCCAAAATATTGTTTTCATGTCTTCCAGGTTAAACCAACCTGAAGTTAACAATCTGGCAGCACAGTCAGAACTCCGATTATCAATCGGTACGAAAAAGCTTTTCAGGCCGCCCCTTGCATGACACCCTACGCGGGCCGAACATGTAAGCTAACCAACTGAACTACCAAGCAAAAGCCCTAAAACGCAAAAAGCCCAGATTTCTCTGAGCTTTTGTGCGGTCTGGCTGGGCCGGCACACCGGCGGGACTCGAACCGCGCAGGCCAAACATGTATGCTAACCAACTGAACTACCAAACAAAAGCCCTAAAATGCAAAAGCCCAGATTTCTCTGAGCTTCTGTGCGGTCTGGCTGGGCCGGCACACCGGCGGGACTCGAACCCTGTGGGCCGAACATGTATGCTAACCAACTGAACTACCAAGCAAAAGCCCCAAAATGCAAAAAGCCCAGATTTCTCTGAGCTTTTGTGCGGTCTGGCTGGGCCGGCACACCGGCGGGACTCGAACCCTGTGGGCCGAACATGTAAGCTAACCAACTGAACTACCAAGCAAAAGCCCTAAAATGCAAAAAGCCCAGATTTCTCTGAGCTTTTGTGCGGTCTGGACGGGACTCGAACCCGCGACCCCATGCGTGACAGGCATGTATTCTAACCAACTGAACTACCAAACCATTAAATAAAGAACTTCAAAAAATCGGCGGTCTGGCTGGGCCGGCATTCCGGCGGGACTTGAACCAGCGCAACTAACCAACAATACTCAAAAAATCGGCGGTCTGGACGGGACTCGAACCCGCGACCCCATGCGTGACAGGCATGTATTCTAACCAACTGAACTACCAAACCGATTCGTTCCACAATCGTCCTTGTAAAACGTGGTGCAAAACTACTATTAATATTTACGATTGCAACACCTTACACAGCAATTTAGTTATTTTATTTGTAAAACAATAACCCTTCAATGAAGAATATTCTGAAAATGAAATAGTTGAACCACCAGAAAATTTATGACCTTCATCAAAGAAATTTTAGTCGAGCTTGAAAAGCTCGCACCGCTGCCCTACCAGGAAGATTATGACAACGCGGGATTACTGGTAGGCTCGCCGGATACTGAAGTGGCTGGCATCCTTTTCACGCTCGACATTACCGAGGAGGTCGTCGACGAGGCCATCCGTAAGCATTGTAACCTTATAGTGGCGCACCATCCTATTATTTTTAAGGGCCTAAAAAAACTCAACGGCAAGAATTATATCGAGCGGACGGTGATGAAGGCGATCAAAAACGATATTGCGCTTTACGCGACGCATACCAACCTCGACCACGTCGTCGGTGGCGTGAACTCGCAGATCGCCAGGCGTCTCGGCCTTCAGAATGTCAGAATACTGGCCCCCAAAAAGCAAATACTGACCAAACTGGCATTTTTCTGCCCTGTCGAAAATACGCAGAACGTCCTGGAAGCACTTTTCGAGGCCGGCGCCGGCGAAATCGGCGAATACCGTAATTGCAGCTTCCGGAGCGAGGGACTAGGTACATTCCTTCCCGGCGAAAATGCAAACCCGGTTACCGGCACACGTGGAAAACTAGAAACGGCGGAAGAACACCGTGTGGAAGTAATACTGCCCTCGCATTTGCAAGCACAGGTGCTGAGCGCACTCAAGCGCGCGCACCCGTACGAGGAAGTAGCTTATTACATGTCTGCGCTGGAAAATGAAAACCAGGACGTCGGCGCCGGGGCGATCGGGGAACTTCCCGAGGCGATGGATACAGCCGGCTTTCTGACCCATTTGAAGGATAAAATGGACGCATCGGTGATCAGATACACAGAACCGACCGACCGCAAGATCCGGCGCGTGGCGGTCTGCGGTGGAGCTGGCAGTTTTTTGCTACGCAATGCCATTTCCGCAGGTGCCGACGCGTACGTGACGGCGGACTACAAGTATCATGAATTTTTCGATGCCGAAGGACGCATTATCATCTGTGACATAGGGCATTACGAAAGTGAAGTATTTACGAAAAATTTATTGCATGAATATATATCAGGAAAATTTAGTAATTTCGCACTCTGTTTGTCAGAAATCAGTACTAATCCGGTGCGGTATTTTTCCTGAAAACCGGTTTTGACAACGAATTCTGCTGATAATCTGTTAATATTAGGGCTGACTACCTCACCATTCAAGCATTGAAACAAGTCCATAAGAGACATACATGGAAAACACAATCGCACAAAAACTAGATGCTCTCCTGAAACTTCAGGAAATCGATTCAAGCCTTGACGAAATACTAAAAACCCGCGGGGACCTTCCCGAAGAAGTAAGGGACCTGGAAGACGAGATTGTAGGATTCGAAACGCGGTTAGGGAAGTTTAAATCAGAAATTGCCAATCTGAATACAGAAATTGACAATTTCAAAAATGCACAAAAAGAAGGGGAAAAACTGATCAAGAAATACAAAGATCAGCAGATGAACGTTCGCAACAACCGCGAATACGATGCCATCACTAAAGAAATAGAATTACAGGAGCTCGACATGCAACTGGCCGACAAGAAAATTAACGAAGCCAGAGCCCGCATCCGCCTCATCGAAGAAGACGCAAACCGTGCGGAATCTATCCTGAATGAAAGAAACGAAGACCTGAAAGCGAAGAAAAACGAACTTTCGGTAATCACCAGCGAAAGCGAATCCGAAGAGAAGGCACTTAGCGCGGAAAGAGAGAAGCACGCAAAGAAAATCGAAGAACGTTTATTAAAATCTTACCAAAAAATCCGCGACAACTCGCTGAACGGTCTGGCCGTTGTGCACGTACAGCGCGGAGCTTGCGGTGGATGTTTCAGCATCGTTCCTCCTCAACGCCAGGCTGATATCCGCGAACGCAAGAAGCTGATCGTTTGTGAGCATTGCGGACGTATCCTCGCCGACGTAGAGAGCGTTCAACCGGTTCACCAGCGCCGCTAGGATCTTAAATATTAAATTGAAAGGTTGTCTTATCCGGACAACCTTTTTTTATGCGCATTACCATGAGCATGAGATTACCCAAAGGCAAATCCAAGGTGTACAGGCTGTTATTTTGTCTGCTTCTATTCGCATACTTCCCGCCTTCATTAGCTGTCGAGGAGCAAAGCGACGTTGTTTTTTCTCCAAAACTGCAAAAGGCCTATTTTGAAATACAAAAATTAAGACTCCCCGCAGCACGCGAACTGATCGACGAGGAAAGGGTGGTTAATGCCGAAAACCCGTTCATAGCTTACCTCGACAGTTACGCAGACCTCCATTATCTGCTCATTGCCGAAGACCGTTCCCGCTATAAAGTTTTCACCCAACAACAGGAAAAACGACTCGACCAGGTCGGGAGACTTTCGGAGAAGTCGCCCTACAAACGACTATTCCAGGCCGACATCCGCCTGCATTCTGCATTTGCCAAGCTCAAATTCGGCAATGAGGTTAGCGGCTCCTGGGAGATTATCAAGGCCTACCGGCTTTTGGAAGATAACCGAAAGAAATTTCCGGCATTTACCCCTACCCTCAAATCACTGGGCCTCCTCCACGTGCTGATTGGCTCAATTCCTGAAAATTATACCTGGATCGCCAAGATTCTGGGGTTGAAAGGGAATATCAAGCAAGGCATCCGCGAACTTCGGGAGGTGGTGAAAGAAGAACCTTTTTTCAAGCAGGAGGCCGAACTGATCGACCTCCTATTGCATGCCTACACCCTCCAACTAAGCCCCGAACAGCAAGCACGCATCCGGCAATGGCCCAAAGAGCAGCCTGATAACCTGCTACTGCATTTCTTCGCCACAACGGTTTTGATGAAAGAGAACCGAAGCGAGGAGGCCTCGTATTTCCTGGCAGAGGCACCGGTCGGCAAGGAATATATGCCCTTTCCATTCCTAAACTACCTGCGTGGGGAAATCGCACTTCAGCGTGGCGATTATGAGGAAGCACTCGCTTTGTATGCGCGGTTTTTGAAACAATATACCGGGTTCAACTACATTAAGGACAGCTACTTCAAAATGTTCCTGTGCCGCTGGCTCACCGGCCGCGACCAGGAGGCTGCGGGATATATTCAAAAGGTAACCCAAACCGGCAGTACCATCGTGGAAGCCGATCAGTTTGCGGAAAGAATTGCGAAGGAATTTGGCGAGGGCAAAATCAGCCCGATGCAAAAAGTGCTGTACAAGGCCCGGTATGCAACTGATGGCGGCTATTTTCAGAAGGCCGGGGAGTTGATGAAGACCGTTTCGGAAAAAAGTTTTGGCACAACTTACGAAAAAGCCGAGTTCAATTATCGTATGGCCCGAATTCTCCAAAAATCTGGTCATATCAACGAATCAATGCCATTTTACGACCGCTCGATCGCGCTTGGGCAGGCCGATGCCGGTGCGGGAGGTTTTGCGGCATCTTCGGCATTGCAAATGGGCTATATTTACCAGAAAAAGGCTGACAATCAGCGCGCTGTATTGTATTTCAAAAAAGCTATGAGTTTCAAAAAGCATGAATACAAGAACAGCATAGACAACAAAGCCCGTGCCGCCCTCACGGAACTGGGACAATAGCGTTTGTTACCAAAACGCACTTTCTGCGTATCAAGGATGCAAGCCTTAATGCGCCGGAATATGCCCAGAAAAAAAAGCGACAATCCGAAGGTGATCATCAACTGGCACGACGATGACAAACCCCGTGAAAAATTTATGAACAAAGGCCGGGCCGCATGCTCGGACTCCGAGCTGATGGCCATTTTAATCCGCTCGGGAACCACGGAAATGACCGCCGTCGACCTGGCGAGGGAGCTGATGGCGTCAGTTGGCAACAATATCAACGAACTCGCCAAGCTGAACGTCAGGGATCTGACCAAAATCAAGGGTATGGGCGAAGCGAAGGCGCTCACTATTCTGGCAGCATTGGAGCTCGGCCGGCGGCGCAGCGACATTGTTTCTAAAAAGAAAAATAAAATTATCGGCTCCAAGCCGGTCTACGAAGCCATGCGTCCCTATCTGATGGACAAAACGCATGAGGAGTTCTGGATTCTGCTGCTCAACCGGGGAAATTACGTGATGCGAGCCATACAGGTGAGCGTAGGAGGCATTTCCGGTACGGCTACGGATATCAAAATGGTATTCAAAATCGCACTGGACCATATGGCCAGCTCCGTTATTCTCGTCCATAACCATCCGTCCGGGCAACTGATACCCAGCCTGGCCGACAAGGTCCTCACCGAACAAATTACAAAGGCAGGCCGATTGCTCGACCTGCCCGTTCAAGATCATATAATCTTTACCAATGACGGCTATTACAGCTTTAAGGATTCCGGCGAGATGTAATCAGAACACCGCTTCTTTCCGGATAATGCCTTTCAGTTCTTCGTAAGGGATTGTAAATTCGATCGGACCACGGGCATAGGCCGCGATTTCATACGGATTGTAGTAGAAAAGGACGCCCTCGGTTGTGAAAACGTAATTTGCGGGAATGAAAAATTTGTGGTTTGCTAAAAAATAACCGGCGTCTTCCAGATCGACTCCGGGTGTCAGTTTTTCAAGTTCGCGAAACTTTGTTTCAACCAGTTTTAGCAAAGCCACGGAGTCGGCCACAAAACTTTTCATTTCGACCTCTTCGCCGGTTTTACCGTCGAATGCGTGGTACGACGTGAAGGTGTTCGGATGCGCACCGCCTGTAAATGCATAGTGGTCCAATTGATAAAAAAGCACTTTCGGCGTCGTCATCACGGTATCTCCGTGCAATTCTATCTCCCAGCAGCCGCGCGAGTCGGGAAAATCCTTTTTAAAATCGTTATAGTTCTTTTCGAAATCCTTAAATGCAGCGCTCGTACTTTTGTTTGCTTCGAGGCGCGCAGCAGCGCTGGCCGGGTCACCATAGGAATTCAGTCGCTGAATCGTCTTCTCATTCAAGATCTCCCGAATTTTCGCCGCTACTGCATTCGAATCGGTAGGTTGCCAAAGGTTGACAATCAGGGAAATGCCTTTGCTTGTAATAGTGTCACAACCGCCAAACTTCTCCTTTTTAACCTCACCCGTCTGATAGCTAATTCCAACGACCGCATTTTCCTTTTTTGGCGACTGGTTACATGCCCAGAACAACAAAGCGCCGAGCGCCAGGGCTGGCATTTGCTTCAAACCCATAGACATTGTTTTTATAGTTCGGGAAGACATTAAAGGCTCATTAGTTCCTTAAACCGGATCGCCTGACGACGGGATATCTCTATTTTATCCCCGCCCTGCAAGGTTACCAGAAGGCCTCCGCTAAACCACGGCTCGATTTTCTCGATCCAGTGCAGGTTGATAATGTGCTTGCGATTGGCGCGGAAATAGGTATTCGGGTCCAGGCGCTCTTCCAGATTGTTCAAAGATTTCAATACCAAAGGCTTCTGGTCGTCGAAATGCAGGCGGACGTAATTGCCCATCGATTCGAACAGCCGGATTTTGCCCAGTTTTACAAACCAGCATTTCTCCCCGTCTTTCACAAATACCTGGTCATTTTCGCCAAGTACTTTCTCCGCACGCTCGCTGGCATGCGCAGGAGATTCCGGCTGCGCCTGGTTTTCTTCGATGCGGTGAATGGTTTCTTTCAGGCGCTCAGTATCGATCGGCTTTAAGAGGTAATCCAATGCGTTGAATTCGAATGCTTTGATCGCATATTCATCGAATGCAGTCGTAAAAATCACCTCCGGGCTTTTCCCTTCGATTGACGAAAGCAGCTCGAAACCATTTTTACCGGGCATCTGAATATCCAGGAAAAGCAATTCGGGCTGTTGTTCCTCGATCAGTTTCAGCGCCTCTTCCGCATTCGCGGCCTCTCCTACTATTTCAATTTTGGTATATGGTTCTAGCAATCTCTTCAACTCGTTGCGTGCTAATCGCTCATCATCTACAATTAAGGTCCTCATGGCGGATGGATCAGTTAGGAATAATAAATAGAAAGTATATTGATTTGGTCATTAGTTTGCTTTTTCAGATCCCTCTCCCACCATCATCACACCTTCGGAAAGCATCGGGATTTTTATTTCCGAACAAACCACATTCTCTTTTTCCTGAAAAATCCGGAATGTTGCTGCCTTACCGTATAAAATCGATAGCCGTTCGGCCGTATTTTTCAAACCAACCCCACCGGATTCACTATTACCGAGGTTACCTGCATTCACTTCCGTGTCGCCCAGGTTACCTGAGTTATGGATAGTGATAACGAGCAACTCATTTGCAATTTCCGATTTTAGCCCGATAAATCCACCTCCCATCTGCTTTGCTACGCCGTGTTTGATACCATTTTCGACGAGCGTCTGCAACATCATCGGCGGTACCTGCCAGTAAATGGCCTGGGGATTCGTGGTAATGCTGTAAGAAAGGCGGTCTTCATAACGCACTTTTTCCAATTCGAGGTAATCTTCCACGGTACGAAGCTCCTCCTGCAAATCGACCGTTTTGCGGCGATCGGCCAACAATGAATTTCTTAATATATTGGATAGCTGCGTAATGCTCAGCTGCGCGCGTTTGGGATCTTCATACACGAGTGCGCGAATGCTGTTCAACGCATTGAATGTAAAATGCGGGTTGAGCTGCGAACGAAGCACTTTGGCCTCCGCCTCGCGCATCGACATTTTCAGCATGATCTTCTCGTAGCTGGCCAGGCGCGTCTGTTCCACATAATGATAAACCGTGTAGGACAAAATCCAAGCCAGCAGGTTTTTGCACCAGTTGGCATAATAACCCCAGAAAACAAGCGGCTGATTGAGCAGATTATGTTCCAGCACTTCGCGGTCCATCGGCTGATTGATCATCGCCATGATCAGTCCGAGCCACAATACCGAACCTATCACACGTAATGCAAGCCTGGGCAACGGCAATGACGACCAGTTCCACCGCCGGATAACGAGGCGATAGACGTGCGTAAGACAAATGCCTAACAATATATTGGCAAGTGCGGTATAGAATTCCCTCAGTTCGAAGCCGTACTCGAGTGCATACGGGATATATTCGAACATGATTAACAATGTCCAGCCAAGAATTTGCAGAGTCCAATAGATGCGTTTTTTGGACATGAACATAGGAACGCTGATAAGGTACTGAAAAGCCACAAATGTATTAATGCCCCCTCAGGAGAGGTACATTAATACACCAATGGAAACGAATCTACACAAACGGCTGCTATATCGTTTGCGGAATTTCGATGGAAAGAAGGTGCGTGATGTCGTTGGACACTTCCAGCTCGAACTGCTGGGTATCGTAAGAATAATTGATCTTGTAGAGGCAAAGATTGCTGTGTTCGTAGTCGTCCATCCGTACCAGCGGCTGGTTGAAAAGCGTCGTCAGCAAGACGCGCATGGCACGACCGTGCATGGCAATGAGGATGTTCCGCTCATGCGGGCGGGAAAGGATCGCGTCGATCACCGGAATCTGACGTTCCCTCACATCCAACGGGCTTTCGCCGCCTTCGGCTGCAAGCTCAACATTACCGGCTTTCCAGGCATTGACCAGCCCGCGGTAATAGTTATTGTCGCCCGTATTGGGTTCGCGGCCTTCACGGTCTCCCCACGATATTTCGTTCAGCCCGGAGTAGCTTTCATGCGGTATGCCGAGCCTGATGAACCCGCGGACGGTTTGATGTGTTCGCTTTAAATCAGAAGTATAAATTTTGTCAAACGGAACATGTTGATAAGCACTAAAAAAAGCTGCGGCCTGAGCTTCTCCCCATTCATTCAGCAAGGAATCAACACCACTTCCCTGAACAACTCCCCTGCGGTTAAAATCAGTTTCACCGTGGCGAATGAGGTAAATCGATTTTCTTTTCAAAATAATAGGATAATTTAAATATAAAATTTACAAAAACCTTGTTTTTACTCCGCAAAGCCAATACAAATTTATACATTTTTTAGATATGTTTAATAAAACCGTTACCGTCGATTCACTACAATCTTTTGGAAAGAACAGCATTGCCCATCACATCGGAATAGAGTTTACGGAAATCGGAAAAGATTATGTGTCAGCGCGGATGCCGGTCGATCAGCGAACGCACCAACCCTTCGGGATTTTACACGGCGGAGCGTCGGTGGTACTGGCCGAAACGCTGGGCAGTATCGCTTCATTTTTGTGTATTCCTGAAAACGAAAACAAACACGCAGTGGGGCTCGAAATCAACGCTAATCACCTCCGGCCTGTCAGGGAAGGTTATGTTTACGGAACTGTGCGGCCGATCCACATTGGCAAGACGACACACATTTGGGACATCAGGATTACCAATGAAGAAAATAAACTCGTTTGTATAAGTAGACTAACGGTCGCTATTGTGAATGCAGACCGCTAACATTATTTTGCAGAAAATTGACCTAACGGGATATTGCCCATTCGTTATAAATGCTATCAGTACAGACCGACACCGGGACCTCGATATTTGAAGGATTACAGATTCAGGAGCTTTGGCACGCATCCAAAATGACGGGTTTCCCCTCTGCATTATGGCGCCTGCCTCACACCAACGAAATAAAACTGCTTATCTCCATCCAGGACGGCATCCGTAAATGCCTCCCCGAACTCGAAAAAATGAGCCCGGGCTTTGTGATGAGCACATTCTATTGGGAAGACGACCAGGAAGTGCTCTTTCTGGAAGGTGATATTATCCTTACATTCTCCGAGGACAACCGGCTCACACAAATTGACAACCGGCTTGGCGAAGAGCATCCCGAAGTCAAAAGACTGGTACAATTGGCTTCCTCGGCAGGCGCAGAAAACCCCGTTAATCCGGCACCTGCAATCCAGCTCCTTCCGTTGAGCGACCGGCCCGATGCCAAATCCCGCTTCGAACGGACAGTAGAACTCGCCGTGGCAGCTATCCGCCAGAATCAGTTTAAGAAAGTGGTGCTCTCGCGGGCGAAAGACCTCCGGTATACCGACGCATTCCAGCCGGCCCAGGCATTTCAAAGGCTTGTAAAGGCCTATCCTCATGCATTTATTTCCCTGGTGAACCTGCCGGAAGAAAATGAAATTTGGCTTGGCGCAAGTCCCGAGCTATTGGTAGAGCAGCTATCTGCCGGCACATTCAAAACAATGTCCCTCGCTGGCACGCAAGCGGCACGCGACGCATCGGGGACACTTATCCCCAAATACGACATCCGCTGGGGCGAGAAAGAAATTGAAGAACAGGCACTTGTAAGCCGGTATATTATTGAATGCTTCAAAAAAATACGCCTGCGCGAATACCTGGAAACAGGACCTAAAACCGTTCTTGCAGGTAACTTGTACCATCTCAGGACCATTTTCGAAGTTGATACGGTAGCGCTCAACTTCCCCGAACTGGCTTCGGTCATGCTCAAACTTCTGCACCCTACATCGGCCATTTGCGGAGTCCCGAAAGCGCCCAGTCTTCAATTTATTAATGATGTGGAAGGCTATAACCGCTCCTATTACAGCGGCTTTCTGGGCCCGGCACAAGTGGGCGGGGATACCAATCTGTTTGTAAACCTCCGTACTGTGCGTTTTAAAGACGGTGTGGCCACGTTTTTCGCCGGTGCCGGAATTACGGAAGACTCTGTACCTGAGCAGGAATGGCTCGAAACCGAGCTGAAATGCGATACCCTGCTGAAAGTGATCGGGAGTACCTTATAAAAAAATTAGCTGGCATTAAACTTTTATAGCCGTAAAAAGTCTAATCCGTTCGAGATTAATATCTAATTTTGAACAAACCTCTGACCAGGACGTATTTAGTCCTGCGAACTCCTAAACCATTTAAGCCAGGTTAACCAAACCCTATGAATGTTATCGCCAGATCTGCCCGTGCAGAAGGACTGCCAAATTTAACCAAACCTCTGTCTTCACTTATCATTGCCGGTTCGCTCTTTATTACGCTTTCGTGCGGAGAAAAAAAGGATACTTTTCAGCAAAAAGGCGGTGGAGGCCCCACTGTCGTAGACGTGATCGTTGCGAAATCCGAGAAGGTCAGTGACAAGGTAGAAGTGAACGGCACTATCGTGGCCAACGAATTCGCAGAATTGCGACCGGAAGTAAGCGGCTTGCTCACATTCCTCGAAGTTCCGGAAGGCAAAACCGTACAAAAAGGAACCGTCATCGCGCGGATCAACAATGCCGACCTCCTGGCCCAGCTCAACCGGTCGAAAATCCAGCTGGACCTCGCCGAAACGACCGAGAAGAGGCTCAAACAGCTGATCGCCGTAAACGGTATCAACCAGGCCGACTACGACCTGGCGTTCAATAATGTCAATACCCTCAAAGCCGACATGGCTTATACCCAGGCGCTGATCGACAAAACGATCATTAAAGCGCCGTTCACGGGCGTGATAGGCTTGCGCAAAGTGAGCGCGGGCTCATACGTAACGCCCCAGAGCGTCATCGCGACCATGCAACAGCTCTCCAATCTGCGCATAGATTTCACTGTTCCCGAAAGCTACCAGCAATATGTAAACAAAGGTGGTACAGTGGAAGTACTGCTCGACCAGGCCTCCGGCAAATACGAAACTGCCCGCATTCTGGCCATTGAGCCGCAAGTGAACCAGACCACCCGGAACCTTACCGTCCGTGCGGTGCTAAGCTCGGGGAATACCAGCCCCGGTTCATTTGCAAAAGTGTATATCACTGCCAGCAACAATAAAAATAGCATACTTATTCCTTCCAACAGCATTATCCCGGAAGCACGCAGCAAGAAAGTCGTGATCGTGAAGGGCGGCAAGGCTGTGTTTACACAAGTAGAGACCGGCGACCGCAGGGAGGATGTAGTGGAAGTGACCAAAGGCCTGAATGTCGGCGATACGGTGGTTGTTTCGGGCGTACTTTTTGCCCGTCCCGATGCTCCTGTGAAAGTGAGAAGTGTTAGAAACCTGAATGTAGCGACTAAGTAACAAATGCCTCCGCGGTACTTGTTGCAATGACCATTCCTTTGAAACCCATGCTATGAATATTTCAGAACTATCCCTGAAACGGCCCGTTCTGGCGGTCGTGATGAACCTGCTCATCATCCTTTTTGGTGTGGTAGGCTACAACTTCCTTTCACTGAGGGACTACCCGGCCATTGACCCGCCGATCGTGAACGTGCGAACGAGCTACACGGGCGCCAATGCCGATATTATCGAGAGCCAGATCACCGAACCGCTTGAAAAAAGTATTAACGGTATCCCGGGTATTAAGAGTATCAGCTCTTCCAGCCAGATCGGTTCCAGCAACATTACGGTGGAATTTAACCTGAAATCCGACCTCGAAGGCGCTGCCAACGACGTGCGCGACAAGGTGAGCCAGGCCGTTCGTAACCTTCCGCAGGATATCGATGCCCCTCCGGTAGTAAGCAAGGCCGACGCCAATTCCGACTTCATTCTCCTCCTGGCAGTGCAAAGCCCCTCGAAAGGTTTGCTTGAACTGAGTGAGTATGCTGAAAACGTACTCCAACAAAGCTTGCAGACGATCGACGGCGTGAGTGCGATCAATATTTTCGGGCAAAAGCGATACGCGATGCGCATCTGGCTGAATCCCGATCAGATGAGCTCCTACAATATCTCATTCAACGACATTACTAGTACACTGGCTGCCGAAAACGTAGAACTACCGGCTGGTAAGATCTATGGCGACAATACAGAATTAACGATCCGGACAATGGGCCGGTTGAAAAGCGAAAAAGAATTCAACGACCTCGTGATCCGTAACGACAGTTCGGGGATCGTAAGGCTTGGCAACGTCGCCAAGGTGGAATTGGGCCCTGAAAACGAAGAACAAAGCTGGAAGTACAACGGCATGTATGCGGTAGGTCTGGCGGTAATACCTCAGCCGGGTGCCAACTACGTGCAGATTTCCGACGAGTTCAACAAACGTCTGGCAGAAATCCAGAAATCCAACAAATCGGACATTACATTCAGCGTGCTGATCGATAATACGCGGCTTGTGCGGCAGTCGATCAAGGAAGTGGAAGAAACGCTGCTCATCGCATTCTCACTGGTGGTGATCGTGATCCTGTTCTTCTTCCGGAACCTGCTCGTGGCCATCCGACCGTTGATCGACATTCCGATATCGCTCGTGGCTACATTCTTCGTGATGTACTTATGCGGGTTTTCAATCAATATCCTGACGCTGCTGGGGATCGTACTCGCGACGGGATTGGTGGTCGATGACGGTATTGTAGTAACTGAAAACATCTTCCGAAAGCTCGAAAGCGGTTTACCGATCCGACAGGCGGCGTTGGAAGGTAGCCGGGAAATTTTCTTTGCGGTTATTTCAACTTCACTAACACTCGCGGTGGTATTCCTCCCCGTGATATTCCTTGAAGGTTTTGTTGGAAGCCTTTTCCGAGAATTCGGGATCGTGGTCGCCTCGGCGGTGTTGATATCCGCATTCGTTTCACTTACGATTACCCCCGTATTGAACGTAGTCTTAAACCGCAAAGACGCAGGCCATGGCTGGTTTTATAACAAAACGGAGCCCTTTTTTACCGGAATGGAAGACGGCTACAACCGGATGCTCCGCGGATTTATGAAAGTGCGCTGGGTGTCTTGGGTACTGGTTGTGGCGTGTGGTGTGCTGATCTGGTTCACCTACTCGCACTTGCAAAGCGAACTAGCCCCAATGGAAGATAGGAACAGCATCCGTTTCAACCTTTCCGCACCCGAGGGGACCAGTTTTGGCCAAATGCAGCAGGTTTCGGACCAGCTTAGCGATTTTCTGAATGATTCTATTCCTGAAAAGGCATTTACCTTCTCGGCTACCCCGGGTTTTGGCGGCGGCGGTGTGAACAGCGGTACCGGCCGTATCGGACTGGTTCCGTCGGATCAGCGCAAAAGGAGCCAGAACGAGATTGCCCAGGATATTAATAAAAAACTGTCGAGATTTAACGATGCACGGATATTCGCGACACAGGAGCAGACGATTTCCGTAGGTATCGGTTCGAGAGGATCACTTCCGGTTCAATTTGTATTACAAAACCTTGATTTCGATAAACTGAGTGAGGTTCTTCCGAAGTTCCTCGACGAAGCACGCCAGGACCCGACTTTCCAGAATGTCGACGTCAACCTGAAATTCAATAAACCCGAAGTGCGGCTTACGATCGACCGTCTCAAAGCGCGCGACCTGGGCTTGTCCACCACCGATGTCGCTGCGACCATCCAGGCTGCATTCAGTGGCCGCCGCCTGGCCTATTTTATCATGAATGGCCAGCAATATCAGGTAATCGGTCAGGTTGAGCGCGCGGAGCGTAACAAACCTGCGGATATTGACAAATTGTATGTGCGCAACAATCGCGGTGAGAGCATTCCGCTCACGGCCGTGGTGCATATGGAAGAGGAAAGCGGCCCGCCGACTATTTACCACTATAATCGCTACAAAAGTGCCACGATCTCCGCATCGCTCGTAGAAGGTAAAACCATCGGTGACGGCGTGGAAGCCATGCGCAGAATCGGCGCGAAACTGCTCGACGAGTCCTTCCAGACATCGCTCACCGGCCCTTCCCGCGATTTTGAAGAAAGTTCTTCCAATACCAGCTTCGCATTTGGGTTGGCACTTTTGCTCGTGTACCTGGTACTTGCGGGCCAGTTCGAGAGCTTCACCGATCCGTTCATCATCATGATCACCGTGCCATTGGCATTGGCTGGTGCCTTGCTAAGCCTTTATTTGTTTGGTTTAACCATCAATATCTTCTCCCAAATCGGGATGATCATGCTCATCGGGCTTGTGACGAAGAATGGTATCCTCATTGTGGAATTTGCCAACCAGAAACGGGAGCAGGGAATGGGCAGAATGGCCGCGGCAGTTGAATCGGCTACGCAGCGTCTGCGCCCCATTCTCATGACAAGCCTCGCAACGGCATTCGGCGCATTGCCGATCGCATTGAGCCTGGGGGCGGCGGCGACCAGCCGGGTACCGCTGGGCGTTGTGATCGTGGGCGGTCTGATGTTCTCGCTGATCCTGACATTGTTTGTGATCCCGGCGATTTACACATTCATTTCACCCAAAAAACACAAGGTTACGGAAGAGCAGAAAATGGCAGAGGAGCTTGTGGCTTAAAGGATATTTTTAATAAAATCAACTATTGTTTGTTACATGGGCTCGCTCACCTTTCTTAAGAAATACAAATACACATTCCTAATTGTTCTGCTGTGTTCCGGGACCTGCTGGGCCGGCCAACCGGGAGCCGGCCTTCCGGGGGCCGCAGAGCCCGCCGATACACTCGCGCTGACGCTTGAACAAGCCGTGGCTACCGCGCTCAAAAACAGCTACGAAATCGAGATTGCCAAAAACAATGTAGATGCGAACACCATCCTGAACAACTATGGCGTAGCAGGTGGCCTGCCAACCGTCAACCTGAACGCTACCAATACGGAACAGATCACCCAGGTAAATCAGAAACTAAACACCGGTGTAGAAATCAACCGTAATGCTGCTGCCGGTAACAATACCCAGGCGAACCTTTCGGTAGGGATGCTCCTTTATAATGGCAAACGGGTGGTGGCAACCAAAAAGCGCCTCGCTGAACTGCAGTACCAGAGTTCCGAGGTTCTCAACTCGCAAATCCAGAACACGATCGCCCTCGTGATGACAAGCTATTATGATGTCGTGCGCCAGTTGAGCTATATTAATACGATCCGCACATCCATTATCGCATCCGAGAAACGCCTCGAAATCCTGCGCGTGCGCAAGGAAGCAGGTATGGCCAATAACGCGGATATTTTTCAGGCGGAAATCGATTTGAACACGCTCAACCAGACCCTACTGAACCAGCAAATGGTGGCACAGGTGTCCAAAACAGAACTGCTTCGCACCCTCACGCTCGATCCGAAATCGGCATTGACCATCAAGGATACCATTACGGTGGACAACAATATGCAACTAGCCTCCGTAATGGACCGGCTGGCTTCCAATGCGGATATCAAAGCGGCGGATCGCCAGATCAGAATCAACGAACTGATTGTAAAGGAAACGGCTGCGCTCCGTTACCCTACGGTTCGTTTCAATGCGGCTTATAATTTCAGCCGCAACCAAACCGCTGCTGGCCTCACATTGCTCAACCGCGTGGCGGGTCCGCAGGCGGGCCTCTCGCTAGCTGTCCCGATTTACAACGGCTCGGCATTTAAACGCCAGAAACAGGCCGCTGAAATCGATACAAAAACGGCTGAATTGCAGAAAAGCACGCTACTTCGCGATTACAGCGCCAGCGCGGTTAAAATGTACCAGACCTACCAAAGCTCCATTGAACAACTCGAAAACCAAAAGAAGAACTACGCGCTAAGCAAGCAGCTTCTCGACCTGACCTTGCAGCGTTTTGAACTGATCCAGGCGACGATCATCGACGTACGCGAAGCTCAGCGCAGCTTCGAAGAAGCAGGTTACCGGCTGATCAACCTCAACTATGCTGCCAAAGCTGCTGAGATTGAATTGAAAAGACTTAGCAATACGCTTCAATAAAGCCACTTTCACGTCGCCGGAATAAATTTTTTTCCGGCGACGTGCATTGATTTCCTCACCAGTCCTGTCCAAAGTGTAAAGGCCCGAAAGAGCCTGGCTTTGGCTGACTGAAATCAGAAATCAATGAAGGTACTGGCTATCCATAATATCCTCTGGTCGCACTACAAGGCCAAAATTTTCACCGAACTTCACCAGCGTTTACGCAAAGAAGGAAACGACTTCTTTGTGCTGCAACTGGCATTCAGCGAACTGAGCCGGCTTGGCCTCAAAACCGATCTGAGCATTCATACCTACCCCTACGAAGTCCTGTTTCCCGACAAGGCCATCGAACATATCGGGCATGTCGAAAAAACGCAGAAGTTACTCGCCGCACTCCGGCATCACCGACCCGACATTGTTTACCTCAATGGCTATTACGACCCTTCATACTGGTTTGTATTGGCCTATTGTAAAATCAAAAAAATAAGAGTGGTGCTGGATTTCGAGAGTAGCGAAATCAGCAGACGGCGGGTCTGGTGGAAAGAGGAAATGAAAAAAGCATTTCTGAGCCAATGCAACGCGCTGGTATGCCTGGGGCAGAAAGCAGCCGAATATGCGCTGAAACTGGACGTGAAGCGTGAGCGTATTCTGAGTACCAAGAATGTGGGTGTCGACAACGATGCATTGCTCGAAATCTATACGCGCGAGCTCCTGTTGCGCGAGCACCGGAAAGCGGAAACGGGCCTGCCACGCTACAACTTTTTATATGCGGGCCGGTTCGTGGAACGGAAAAACCTCGACATGTTCATCAGGGCATTTCATGAGGCGAAAAGCTTCTCGGCACGCGGAACCGAATGGGGGCTCATCCTGAGCGGCGAAGGGAACCAAAAACCCCGGCTACAAGAGTTGATCGATTCGCTGGGCTGCGAATCCGTGCATTGGATGGAGCCCTGCGAATGGTATGAAGTACCGATCCGCTACACACTCGCCGACATAGCGGTGCTGCCAAGTACTTTCGAGCCCTTCGGCTTTCTGACCAACGAGGCGATGGTTTACTCGATGCCCGTCCTGGTGTCGGAGCGGTGTGGCAGTGCCGCCGACCTTGTGATCGACGGGCTGAACGGCTTCCGGTTCGATCCTTCGAATCAGCCGGATTTTACCAGTAAGCTGCTATGGTTCATGGATCATCCCGAAAAATTCAGGCAAATGGGCAGCAACGGGAAAGTGCTCATCGACCAATGGTCGCCGGACATCATCACAGAAGAGCTCATTCAATCATTTCACAAAGTAGCAGCACATGGTTAGCAAACAAAACAAAACGGTCCTGGTGACGGGCGGAGCAGGTTATATCGGCTCCGAGCTGGTCCGCATCCTCTTGCAGGACGAGTTTCGCGTGGTCGTATTCGATAACCTTTCTTTCGGCGGCGAATCGCTGCTGAGCTTTTGGGGTAACCCGGCGTTCAGTTTCCTCAAAGGCGACCTTCGGAATGACGAGGATATCAAAGCGGCGTTAAAAGGCGTAGACTACGTATGCCACCTGGCCGCTATCGTCGGTGAACCGCCCTGCAAGAAATATCCTGAATTAGCCCTGCAAGTGAACTGGCACGCGTCCGTACGCCTGTATGAGCTTTGCGAAGACGCCGGAATCGAGCGGTTCGTGTTCGCTTCCACTTGCAGCAATTATGGCAAAATGGCCGTGGCCGATTCGCTGCTGGACGAAACAGCGGAGCTGAACCCGATTTCGTTATATTCCGAGACCAAGGTGAATTTTGAAAAATATCTGCTTAGCCGGGAAAACAACACTATTACACGCACTATTCTCCGCTTTTCCACAGTTTACGGAATATCGCCCAGGCCTCGTTTTGACCTTACCGTGAATGAATTCACCCGCGATGCCGCATTGGGAAAACCCTTACTAATTTACGGCGAAAACTTCTGGCGCCCCTATTGCCATGTGAGTGACCTGGCCCGCTCGGTAAGAATCGCGCTCACTGCCGATAAAGACAAGGTCGACGGGGAAGCATTCAATGTGGGCGATACCTCACAGAATTATACCAAGAAGATGCTGGCCGCTGAGATCAGGAAAGCAATTCCCTCATTGGAAGTGAATTACCATCCGGTAGTTACCGATCCACGCGATTATAAGGTGAATTGTGATAAAATCAAAAACGTGCTCGGCTTTACCATTTCTAAAACCGTCCCGAACGGTATCCGTGAAATTGCTTCCCTGTTCCACGAACAGGTGATCAGTGAACCGATGAATGCAAGATATGGAAACGTATAAACCCTCCTCTATCCCACTCTGCGAGCCAAATCTCAATGGGCGCGAAAAGCAATACATGGCCGAGGCCATCGATTCCAACTGGCTTTCCGGCGGAAGTTTCCTGCGCCGGTTCGAACAGCAGCTGGCCGATTACTCGGACGCGGCACATGTAATAGGCGTGAGCAACGGCACCAGCGCGTTGCACGTAGCGCTCACGCTCGCAGGTGTGGAAAAAGGGGATCTCGTACTGGTCCCCGATCTGACGTTTGTGGCGACGGCAAATGCGGTCAAGTACCTCGGCGCCAGTCCCGTAATGGTCGACATCGATGCCAGTACCTGGCTGATGAACCTGGATTTGTTACTGGATTTCCTCGAAAACCAGACCTACCAGAACAGCGGCGGGTGCTTCCACCGTGACAGCCACCGGCGGATCAAAGCAGTGGTACCGGTTCATTTACTGGGAAATATCTGCGAAATGGAAAGGCTTAATGCAATCGCCGGGCGGTTTGCACTGGCTGTGGTCGAAGATGCCGCATGCTCGCTGGGGTCGTTCCGGAATGGGCGGCATTCGGGGACGTCCGGTTTACTGGGAACAGTGAGTTTTAACAGCAATAAAATTATCACTACTGCCGGAGGCGGCGCTATCCTGACCAACGACGACGCCCTGGCAAAACGTGCGCGGCACCTCATTACCCAAGCCAAAAGCCACCCCACCGAATACATCCACGACGAATTGGGCTATAACTTCCGGCTCGTAAACCCACTCGCGGCGATGGGATGTGCGCAAATGGAACAGCTGCCCGGTTTTGTGCAAAAGAAAAAAGAAATAGCTGCTCATTATCGGCAGGAATTCGACGATTACGAGGTAATGTTCCAGCAACTGACTCCCGGAACAGACTCCAATCACTGGCATTCTGCCATGCTTGTCAATGAAAACCGCAGTCTGATCGCTGCTTTGGCGGCAGAAAATATCGAAACCAGGCCGCTATGGACGCCCATTCATGAGTTGCCGGTATTCCAACAGGATTTGTATATCAGCCGCGAAAACATAGCCGCGGATGTGTCCCGGCGGGGGATCATGCTGCCTTGCTCGACGTCGATCTCCGACGAACAGCTGCAAAGGGTTTGTCAAACCATCGGAAGATTTCTGAGTGTGAGTATTAAAATCTAAATAATATGTATTGGAACACGGAAGTGGGCCACTGGCCCGTGAATGTAATCATCATGGCCGGAGGCAAAGGCACCCGCTTGAAACCACTGACCGACAATACCCATAAATCGCTCATTCCTGTCGGCGGCAAGCCCATTATCCGCCATCTGATCGACCATTTGGCCGGATTCGGTTTTAGGGAAATCCACATTTCGGTCGGTCACCTGGCCGAGCAGATGATCGGCTACCTGGGCGATGGAAGCGACCTCGGAGTTTCGATCCGGTACATTCAGGAACGTATTCCAATGGGTAGTATCGGCGCCATGTCGCTCAAACATCGCTGGCCCCATGAACATTTCCTGGTGATCAATGGCGATGTATACTCTAATTTCGATATCGGGCATTTGTGCACAGAATATTTCTCTCAAAAAGCCGACATGGCCATTCTGGCTGTGCCAAACACGGTTAAAGTTCCATACGGAGTGCTTGAAATGACTTCCAGCGGCCATATCAGCAGTTTTACCGAAAAACCCGGATATGAATTTATGGTCAATGCCGGAGTGTATATTTTCAACAAGCGCACCCTGAATATGCTGCCAAAAGGTATCGCCTATGAAGGCTGGCAACTGGTCCAGTCGGTGCTACATGCGGGATGGCGTGTCGTCGGTGTGCCTCAGACAACGGGGTATTGGATCGATATTGGAAGTATGGAAACGCTCCGAAAGGCCCAGGAAATGAGCCAGATAGGTATCACGCAGGCATAGCGGAGCTGGCACGTGTTTTTCATGAAAGATTAAAAAGTCATTAAACCTTTACCCGGCTTTTCAATCTAACAGGCTCACCTTCAACCTAACATATCCCAGGCCCTGCCCGGTGTTATGGTAAATGCCGTCATGAAGAAAATACTACTGATCGTTTCACTCCTGAATTTCCTGTGCACGCAACTCTATGCGCAGGACGAACCCCTGGCAACCTATCCTATTACCGGCAAGCTCGAAGATTCCGAGAAAAAGCCGGTCCCTTTTGCGAATGTGGCCCTTCTTGCCGCGAAAGACTCCGCGTTGATCGGTGGCGGTACTGCGGATGAAAACGGGCTTTTCAATATCCCTGCCGAACCAGGCAGCTATCTCGTCAAAATCACTTTCCTGGCCATGGATGAGAAAATCATCCCTAACGTCCGTGTCGCAGCCCAGCCCGTAGCGCTAGGTACGATTACCCTCACATCGAACGCCCACGTGCTCGATGAACTGGTTGTTCAAGGCGAAAAGAGCCAAATGGACCTGCAATTGGACAAGCGGGTATTTAACGTGGGAAAAGACCTGGCCAACATCGGCGGCAACGCGTCGGATATTCTCAATAATATGCCTTCCGTGACGGTGGATGTGGAAGGAAATGTGGCACTTCGCGGCAGCGGAAATGTACGGATACTTATCGATGGCAAGCAATCCGGCATGGTGGGTCTGAACCCCGCCGAAGCGTTGCGCCAAATCCCCGCCGACCTGATCGAGAGCGTGGAGATCATTACGAACCCGTCGTCACGCTACGATGCCGAGGGTGAGGTTGGGATCTTAAATATTGTGATGAAAAAAAATATCCGCTACGGACTGAATGGAACATTCACCGGCACGGCGGGCTATCCTTCCAATTTCGGCGCTTCTTTTAATGTCAACTACCGCAGAAAAAAGGTAAACCTGATCGCCAATTACGGCTGGATGTACCGCGATGGCCCTGGCCGAGGGCATTCGAGACAGGAATACAACAGCGCCGACACCAGTTTTGTGTACGAACAAACCAACCGGCGCAACCGCGCGGGATATTCCAACAACGTCCGCGTAGGGCTGGATTATTTTTTGAATAGCTACAATACCCTCACAGCTACCCTCTCTTACCGCAGATCACAAAACGACAACAAATCGCAGCTCGAATACCGGGATTTCGACATGAATAATGTTCTCACGCGCACGGTAACACGTGCGGAGGACGAAACGGAGCCGAGAACGAACATCGAAGCGGCATTGAATTACCGGAAAACGTTCGAAAGAAAAGGGCAGAGCCTGTCGTTCGACGCGAAATACATTCTCAGCGATGAAACGGAAGCATCCAAATACCACGAGGTGGCGAACAACAATTCGGTCGATATTCGTCAGCGATCGTATAACACAGAGGATGAAAAGAATTTTCTGGCCCAGCTGGATTACATACACCCGCTCGGCAAGGACGGAAAGCTCGAAGCCGGGCTGAAAACATCCGTCAGGCTGCTGGACAATGACTTTTCGGTTCATCAGCAATTGGAACCCGATTACTGGGTCATTCTGCCCGATTATGATAATCGGCTGGCCTACGATGAAAAGATCCACGCAGCATACCTGATGGCGAGCAACCAGTTCGGGAAAGTGTTTGTACAGGCAGGCCTACGCGGCGAATACACCGATATTCTGACCGAACTTAAAAAAACAGCTCAAACCAATCACCGGCAATACTTCAACCTCTTCCCCAGCATTCACTTATCCTACAAGCTGCAAGACGCCCAGACTTTGCAGCTCAGTTACAGCTACCGGCTGAGCCGGCCCAATTTCCGGGATTTGCTCCCTTTCTCCAATTTCAGCGATTCACGCGTTTTCCGCGCGGGCAATCCGCTGCTGAATCCGGAATTTACACACTCCTTTGAAGCGGGACATTTGCTGAATATGAATCAGGCAACCTTGCTTTCGAGCATTTACTACCGCCACCGGCTGGGCGTAGTGGAAAATATTACTTCGGTGGACTCTACCGGTTTTACCACTATTACGCCTATTAACCTCTCGACAGGCGATTCGTACGGTTTTGAATTCAATCTTACTTACGATCCGGCACCGTGGTGGAAACTGACTGCCAATGCTAACATTTTCCGGGCGATGAACGAAGGGTATTATAATGATAAACTATACCAAAGCGATACCTACTCCTGGACCAGTCGGTTCTCGTCGCGCGTTACGCTGTTCGGTTCGGTCGATTTCCAGACGTCGTTCAACTACCGCGCCCCGCGGCGTACCACCCAGGGTAGGGACTTGTCGATTTATTTTATCGATCTCGGTTTGTCCAAGGATATTCTTAAAGGTCGCGGCACGCTTACTGCCAGCGTCCGCGACCTGCTCAATTCCCAGAAACGCCGAAGCATTACAGAGAATGCGGGCTATTATTCGTATTCGGTATTCCAATGGCGGCCACGGCAGTTTCTGGTCACTTTTTCCTACCGCTTGAACCGCTCGAAAGAAAAACAGAATATGGATAAGCAGGGCGATATGAACGACGAAGAGTAAATCGGCTCGAAAGCACTACCTTTGTACCCGAACCTCGTTATTTGAATAATGCTATTTATCGGAAAATACAATTACCTGACCATCGAGCGGGTTACCAGCGTAGGGATGTTCCTGAGCGATGTGGAAGGTGAAGAAGTGCTGCTTCCCAACCAATATATTACGGACGAAATGCAGGTCGGCGACCAGATCAAGGTATTTGTGTACCTCGATTCCGAAGACCGGCCCGTTGCAACCACTCAGACGCCCAAGATCGTCCGGAACGAGTTTGCCTACTTGGAAGTGAAAGACGTCTCCGAGCACGGTGCATTCCTCGATTGGGGCCTTATTAAAGATCTTTTCGTACCATTCCGCGAGCAGCCCAAGCCCATGGAAATCGGTGAAGGGTATGTCGTTTTTCTCTACCTCGACCAGAAAACGCAGCGGTTGCTGGCCTCCGCGAAAATCGACAAGTTCCTGGAAAGCGAACGACTTACCGTTGCGGAAGGCGACGAAGTGGATCTGCTTATCTGGCAAAAAACCGACCTGGGTTACAATGTGGTCGTAAACCAATACCACAAAGGCCTCATATACGCCAACGAAGTATTTCAGCCGCTGAAAATCGGCGATTCGCTGAAAGGCTACGTCAAAAAGATCCGCGAAGAAAACAAGCTGGATATCAGCCTGCAAAAAACGGGTTACGAAGTAGTGGAGCCGGTAGCGAAGCAAATTCTGGAAGAAATAGAGAAAGGCAAAGGATTTCTGGCCCTATCTGATAATTCATCCCCCGAAGACATCTACCAAAAGCTCAAAATCAGCAAAAAGGTATTTAAAAAAGCGATTGGCGGCTTGTACAAGCAAGGTATGATCAGGATTACCAGTGACGGGATTTATCTGATTGGGGAGAGCTGATTTTTAACCAAAATCATAAAAAGTAAAGGCATCCGCCGATAATAGACGGATGCCTTTTACAATTCCTGGCCTACTGACTAATTACTTTTTCCCATACTTCTCTTTATACTTTTCATAGAGTCGCTTCTGCTTGTCGTCCAGATTGACCTTGCCACCGCGGATGTAGGCCATTTGAACCATATTGCCGCGCATATCGAGAATATCGCCGTCTGAAACGAGCAATGAGGCTTGCTTGCCCTTTTCCAGCGTCCCCACCTGCTGGCCGGCTCCGATAATATCGGCTGCATTGCGCGTCACGAACTGCAATGCTTCTTCCGGCGTCACACCGCTGAAACCGGAGGCGGTACCAGCCAGAAACCCTAAGTTGCGCGTACGCCACCATTCGTCGGCATAAGTAATAGCCACTTTAACACCTGCTTTATGAAGCAATCCGGGCAGTTCGTACGGCAGGTAAACGTTCTCGTCTACACCCTCGGGGAGCCTGTGTGTGGTATTGATAATGACCGGAACCTGATTTTCTTTCAAAAATGAGGTCACTTTGTAGGACTCGTTCCCGCCTGCGATAACGATCTTTTTCACACCTGCTTCCTGAGCAAAACGTACGGATTCGATAATGTCTTTGGCATAATCGGCGCGGATGTAAAGATTGGCAGTTCCGGCAAAAAGTGGCCTCATCGCTTCCAGGCGCAGATTCACAGGGCTCGGATTAGCTATTTCTGCATAAGCCTTAGCCTCGGCGAACGTCTTCTTGAATACGTCTATCGCTTCCTGGCGCTTCTCATTTCGTTTGATAGAATAGGTAAAAGTCTCGTTATCGAAATTCCCTGCCAGAAAAGACGGCCAGCTTAGCCATATGCCATCATCCTTTTTCAAAACGGCATCCTCCCAGTTCCAGCCGTCGCTATAAAAAACAGATGACGAACCTGAGATCGCGCCTCCCTGCGGAACAGCCTGCGACAACAGGATACCATTGCCCCGCAAAGTTGGTATCACCTCCGAGTCGGTATTATAGGCTACGAGTGCGCGCACATGCGGGTTGATCTCCCCTACTTCATAGTAGTCGAGCGTCGCCCTTACCGATGCGATTTCCTGCAAGCCGACGGTCGTATTGAGCGAGATCAGGCCTGGGAAGATATGTTTCCCTTTTACGTCCACGGTTTCGGCACCGGCCGGGCTGGTTAGCGACGCGGCCGGCCCTACTTGTGTGATAATGCCTTTATCGAATGCAATGGCGCCGTTCTGGATCACCTGCCCGTTTCCGATGTGGATCGTAGCGCCTGTGAGTACTACCGGCTTGGTTTGCGGCTTTGCAGGTGCCGGGTTTTGCGCATGCGCTCCGGCTGTCAGCCCCAGCAGCAAGCCGGCAATTAATGTATATTTTTTCATAAAAATCAATTTGAATGTCTTGAAACAGTATTACTTGCCAGCATGTATATCGGCGTGTTCCGCGTGGATGCCTACCACATCTTCACAATGCCACATATGGGGCTTCGTCGCCTCTGGCTTCTGCGTGGGCTTGCCTTCGGCCTTTTCACCAAGCATTTTCTGGATCAGCCTTTCGCGTTCCACGGCGATGGATTTCTGTTTCTCCTCATCTTTCTTGCGGTCAAAATAAATAGCGCCTTCAACCATCGTGAAGTCGGGTCTTGCATATACCGAAAGCGGGCTCGCATTCCAGAGCACGAGGTCTGCATCTTTACCCGGCTTCACACTCCCCATCCGATTGTCGAGATGGAGTAGTTTTGCGGGGTTCAGGGTTACCATTTTCCAGGCTTCTTCTTCCGGCACACCACCGTATTCGACGGTCTTAGCAGCCTCCTGATTCAGGCGACGGGCCATTTCGGCGTCATCGGAATTGATCGCCACGGTCACGCCTTCATGGTACATCAGGGCTGCGTTGTATGGAATAGCTTCTTTCACCTCCATTTTATAAGCCCACCAGTCGGCAAACGTCGAACCGCCGATCCCGCGCTTCTGCATGCCGTCGGCCAGTTTATAACCTTCCAGGATGTGGGTAAATGTGTTGATTTTGAATTTCAATGAATCCGCTACGTGCATCAGCATATTGATCTCCGATTGCACGTACGAATGGCAGGTGATCGAACGCTCGCTACCGAGGATTTCCGCCAGTGCATCGAGCTCGATATCCCTCCGTGGTGGTGTGATATTCTGCTTTTTGGCATTCGCATTGTAGCTTTTCCAGCTTGCTGCATATTCTTTCGCACGCAGGAAGTGGTCAAAATAGATCTGCTCCACACCCATCCGCGTCTGCGGGAAGCGTACACGCTGCACATCACCCCAGTTCGACTGTTTCACGTTCTCGCCCAATGCGAATTTGATTGTCTTCACTTCCGGGACCAGCATTTCCGACTGGCTCGCCCCCCATTTCAGCTTGATCATCGCGCTCTGTCCGCCGATCGAGTTTGCAGAGCCGTGCAGCAAATGCGAGGCTGTTACGCCGCCCGCCAGCTGGCGGTAGATATTGATGTCATCCGGATTGATCACGTCGCTCATGCGCACCTCCGCGGAGCTCGACTGACCGCCTTCGTTAATACTGAAAAGCGCGATATGTGAATGCTCGTCGATAATACCGCTGGTAAGATGCTTGCCGGTCCCGTCGATCGCTCGTGCTCCGGACGGCGCTGCGAGGTTCTTCCCAACTTTGGCAATTTTACCGTCCTGGACAATCACGTCGGCATTTTGCAGAATACCCTCCTTTTCATTCGTCCAGATCGTCGCATTTTTGATCAGGAGCGTTTCTTTGGCGGGCAACGTTTCATTTCCATAGCCTACAAACGGATAAACGATCGGCCCCGTTTCCCTGCTTTTCGGCTTAGCCGTGTCTGCGGCGGCTACTGCAGCGCTCTTTTCAGTAAGCGTAGCGCTCCATGGAATCACAGTGCCGTTGGGCAACACACCTTCTCCACTGAACCCATTTCTGCTTAGCCAGCCTGTTAGACGGGTTGTACCGCCTACTTTTTTGTCTTGCTGGTAGGTCAATGTAAGCAATGCGTTTGCCAGGATCGCTTTTGGCGTAATATTGATCGAGTCCTGGACTGTGATCTTATATTCAGGCTTTTCCGGCGATCCGGTAATCTGCAACTTCCCGGCCGGCTGGTTATTCAGCGACAGCGAGTAAATGCCTCTGATATCCGGTACATCAAATGCCGTAAGCACGAATTTCTTTCCCTGGATCCAGTTTTCATAAATCACATTGTCTTTCGAAAACAGATCGCCCGAGGTAATGATAAAGTTAGCGAGCATTCCTGCTTTCAAGCTTCCGATCTTGTTTTCAGCCTTGATCAGCGAAGCAGGAAGTGTCGTCAGTGCAGCCAATGCTTTTTCTTTGGGTAAGCCGTATTCGATGGCTGTCCGGAGGTTTTTCCAGAAATCGGCTTTGTTGCGCAATCCCATGGTCGTCAATGCAAACGGAATTTCAGCTTTCGCTACCTCCGACGCGTTGCTCGGTGCCAGTTCCCAGTGTTTCAGCTGGCTCATGGTTACCACTTCCGCATCCCAGGGGTCTGTTACATCATAAGCATCCGGATATACGAGCGGCAGCAGCAACGTTGCCTTGCTCTTCTTGATCTCTCCAATACGCTGGTACTCATCTCCTCCTCCGCGGATAATGTATTGCACTCCAAACTCGTCCCCAATCTTATCGGCCCGCAGAATACCGTATTTATCACCGGCTTCAAAGAACGAAGGCAGCGCTTTGATCTGGTTGAATGCTTCGAGGGACAAATTGGTCTCTTTTTTGTTTCCGCCTTTCGCGTACCAGTCGGCGTCGTAATAGTTTTGTCTTAGAAGCGCCACCACGCCCATTCCCGACGATGGGTAGGTCTGTGATGAACTTCCTTTCCCGAACGAAAAATGTGCCGACGCTTTGCTATTAAGCATTGCCTTGTTCGCTGGTTCGTCGGTAAGGGTCACGAGCGCGCCGTTTCCACGCACGATGCCGTCGTGCGAATGCACCAGCACGGTACCGAAACCAATTTTCCGCAGATCACCTGCCTTTTTAGAATCCGGTGTAAAAAGAATGCTGGCATCCGTTTCGGGCTGCATCGCCTGATTCCATCCGAATGCACCTTTTTTGTTCGATTCCAGCTGGGGGGTTTGCCGCCCCCCGCCGCCCTGCGCCCTTCTGACATCCGGCATCCCATAATCCGAATCCAGCTCGATGAGCGATGCATAAATGAATTTGCCTTTCAGGTCCACGGTAACTGTACCGGCAGGGACTTTCACCTGTTTCCCCGTTTCCCGGATCACTCCGTCTTCAATCAGCATTGTCGCATTTTCGATCGTAGTTTTCGGATCGACGACGATCGTGGCGTTTGTAAAGGCATATCGGCCCGCTCTTTCATCATAAGCACCGTTCCTTGGAAACGTCTCCTGCGCGTGGCAATACACGGCAAGCGTCATACAGCCTAATATCGTTGATAATTGTTTAAACATATATTGTTGTCTTAATTACAATTGTGCCTTACAATATACAAGTTAAATCGTTAAATCAGGGCCCTGAGGCTTATATTGCAACAGGTTTTACCGTTGTCCATCATCTTTCCGCACATCATGACATACGAACAATTTCAGGAATCGATTTCACAACCCGCACCGCCGAAAGGCCTTCCGATCCTCCTTGAAGCACTTTGGCACGACGCCAACAACGATTGGGAAGCAGCCCATAATATCGCCCAAAGCAAAGAAGGTACGCAAGCTTACGACCGCTTACACGCCTATCTCCACCGCGTCGAAGGCGATACTTTCAATGCCGGATACTGGTACAGACGTGCTGGATCAGAGGTATTTAAGGGAAGTCTTAAAGAAGAATGGGCACATCTGGCAAATCTATTTTTGGAAAAAGCATAAGGCTTTTACCTTATATTAGTCCAATATAAGGTTTTTTACTTATATACTTAAAATATAAGGCTTTTACCTTATATTTGGCAATTATAAGCAAAAAACCTTATACTCATGAGAGCGTTCCGAGCAGTTATAACCGCTGATATGGTAAATTATACGCAGTTCTCGCGGGAAGAATCAACTGTATGGCTGGAAGAGATGCTTGCTGTTCTACACAAAAACCAGGCGTTCAAATGGGCTTTAAAGCCGGAAATCTACCGCGGCGACAGCTTCCAGGCAGTTTTAAAGAATCCCGAGGAGGTCATGCGGATGGCTATTCTCGCCCGTGTATGCATACGTAAGCACGCGCCCACCGCCGATATGCGCATCGCGGTCGGCATTGGGCTGACAGAACAGCTTACGGACCGCCCGGGCACCTCCGATGGCGAGGCATTCAGATTATCGGGACATTTGGCCGATAAAATCCGCCAGCAGAAAGCGAGGATCGGCGTTGCATTACCCAAGCCGTCGGAACCTTTAACAGCAACACTCGATTTACTCGAAACATTGATCGAAAGCTGGACGATAGCTCAAAGCCAGGTAGTAGAAGCCTTGCTAATGGGCAAAAATGTCACGCAGATCGCCGAGATGTTATCCATTAGTCAATCGGCTGCAAGCCAGCGGGTCGCGTCATCGAAGTGGTGGGCAATTGAAAGTTTTATTGCTACCTTTCCAAAGCAGTTATCACTATACACCAAACGATAAATCACTATGACGGAATTCCTGCTCCTCCTCCTGGCACACGTTCTTGTAGATTTTTACTGGCAGCCCACCCACTGGGTAGCCGACAAAAAGGAGAAAAAATACAAATCCAGATACCTGTATCTCCACACTTTGCTGGTCATCATCGTATCATATATTGCCCTGCACCAGTGGGAAAACCCATTACCTGCCATTGCATTAGGCATTGCACACGGCGCGATAGATCTTATTAAAATATCATTCGACAAAAAAGGATCGCTCACCTGGTTCATCGCCGACCAGGCAGCACACCTGGCAACCATTGCGTTTACCGCACTCATGCTCACAAGCAGCATATTATCCGGTTTCGACACACTCATAACCTGGTTTAACACCCCAAAAACACTGGCAACGCTATCCGGGGCATTACTATCCCTCTCGCCCGTCTCATTTCTGGTGGGCATTCTCACAAAACCATGGCGGGAAGAGCTAAGCAGACTCGCACCCAATGCCGATGACAACCTCGCAAGCGCTGGCCGTTGGATAGGTATGTCTGAGCGGCTGCTCATTTTTGTTTTTGTATTGGTAAATCAATACTCGGCCATCGGCTTTCTGATCGCCGCTAAATCGTTATTGAGGTACAACGACAAATCAACCGAGCCGGGCATCCCACCGGCCTACATCAGTAAGAAATCGGAATATGTCCTGGTGGGCACACTGATGAGTTACACCTGCGCCATAGCTGTCGCATTGATGGTCCAGATACTCAGCCAAAAAATTAAATAGTCCGTTAAACTTAATGCTCGTTTTTCCATCTAACACGAGTATCTAAACTTTTGTGACCATGAGGAAATCATTGTTGGCTATTTTATTCGCCTTTGTAAGCTTCACAACTTTCGCGCAACGCGGCGGCAATGCAACGCCGGAGCAACGCGCCGAGAACCAGACTAAAACCCTGACCGAGAACCTCAAACTTTCGGACGACCAGCAGAAAAAAGTATACGATCTCAGCTTGGTCCGCGCTAAGAAAATGCAAGAATTAAGGGATGCCCAAAATATGGACCGCGAGCAAATGCGGGCTTCAATGGAAACATTTAATACCGAACTTGGCAAAATCCTGACCGTAGAACAGCAGGAAAAATACAAAACCATGCTGGAAGACCGCCGGAATAACCGCGGCGGCGGAGGAGGTGGCGGCGGGCCGAAAAACTAACGTCGATTTAAAGCAAAACAGGCTGCCATATATGAAATGTGGCAGCCTGTTTCAGTATTTGGCATTTTGTAATTCTAAATCACTCCTTCCTTCTTCAAAAGATCGTTCAGACAGAACTGGTATTGATCAAAAAGAGGAACAGTCTCATCCCACTCACAAACAAACCATTCGCGCGAACGGTCCATTACCATGATTTTACGGTTATCGGTAAGCACCCAGATCACACTTTCCGTTCCGAACTCGATCATCTTTTCGCTCTTGCGGGAAATATAATCCTTTGGATCAGGGAACTGATCTGCCTCGATTTTAATATCCACCTCAATCGCTACTTTCGGCGGCACATCTGCGTATTTTTTTGAGAAAATATCCTTAATCATCGCCCTATCGAAAACCGCGACATCGTTAGTCAAGTTATTCCCAAGTGACACGTGCAGCCCACCTTCATTACTGGTCACCAAATATGGCTTATCTCTCAGAATTTCCGCAAAATACGAACTAAGAATCCTAGCGATCAACGCCTGAATAAAACTGCAACCCATAATCTCTTCCGGAGACAAATTATTGGCCAAAACTTCCTTGTAGCCCTTGCGGTACAAGGGGCGTCCGTCGAGTTCTTCGAAGATCAAGCTGGCAGGAATCGTCTCAGTGAGTATCATGGTCTTTCACTTTGCTTCTAGACAAATATAGCGAATTTCAACCCAACTCAAAATCAGCCTTAAAGCGCCATTTCTGTCTTAAATTCCGACGTGAAATGGAAGTGAATAGCCGGGTTGTTCTCGCGGTTCATACGGATCATCCATTCGGATTCGGCGAGAAAAACCGGGTTACGGTCCTTATCGTATGCGATTTGGTTGCCTTTCAGGCGGATAAATTGGTCCATGGCCGGCTTATCGTCGGCGGTGAGCCAGCAGGCGCGCGAGATATTCATCGGCACCCAGCGGCATTTCGCGCCGTATTCGTGTTCGAGCCGGTATTGGATTACGTCGAATTGAAGTTCTCCAACGGTACCTACTACTTTTCTATTGCCAAGATCGAGTGTAAAAAGCTGGGCTACCCCCTCGTCAGTAAGCTGCTGGATACCTTTTTCCAATTGCTTGGATTTCATTGGATCCATATTAATAAGCTCTTTGAATATCTCGGGCGAGAAACTTGGAATACCCGAGAATTGCAAATTCTCACCCTCGGTCAATGTATCTCCGATTTTGAAATTACCGGTGTCATAAAGACCTACCACATCGCCCGGAAAACCCTCATCCATCACGCTCTTATCCGAAGCCATGAATGTGAATGGGCTGGAAAAGCGAACTTCCTTACCGAGCCGCACGTGTTTATAGAATTTATTTCTTTCAAACTTACCCGAGCAAATGCGCAGAAACGCAATGCGGTCGCGGTGGCGCGGGTCGAGGTTGGCGTGGATTTTAAATACAAAACCTGTGAATTTCGGTTCCGTAGGGTCTACTTCGCGCACGTCCGTAGGGCGCGGCTGCGGGATAGGTGAAATATCGCAGAATGTATCCAGCAACTCTTTGATACCGAAGTTGTTAATAGCACTCCCAAAGAATACAGGCGCAAGTTGCCCTTTTTGATAAGCCTCCTCCGAGAATGCATCATAAACGCCTTCAACAAGCTCCACGTCCTCCGTCAGCTGTTCTGCATCTTTTCCACCCAGCAAGTCGGTCAGTTTCTCGTCTTCGAGGCTCACTTTCGCTACATCGCTTTCAATTTTGGTTTTGTTGATTTTAAAGAAATATAGCATTTGCTCATACAAGCTGTAAACCCCTTTAAAATTGGCTCCCATATTGATCGGCCAGGTAAGCGGTCGAACCCGGATGTTCAACTTGCTTTCCAGCTCATCAAGCAGTTCGAAGGGATTCTGGCCTTCGCGGTCGAGCTTGTTGATGAACACGATCACCGGTGTGTTTCGCATGCGGCAAACTTCCATTAGCCGCTCGGTCTGCTCTTCGACGCCCTTCACGCAATCAACCACCAGGATTACGCTGTCCACGGCAGTTAATGTGCGGTAAGTATCTTCGGCAAAGTCCTTGTGGCCCGGTGTATCGAGGATGTTGATCAACAGATCCTTGTATTCGAAGGTCATTACCGACGTTGCGACCGAGATACCACGCTGCTTCTCGATTTCCATAAAGTCGGAAGTCGCGGTCTTTTTAATTTTATTGGACTTTACCGCGCCCGCCGTCTGGATCGCACCGCCGAAAAGGAGCAACTTCTCGGTCAATGTAGTTTTCCCGGCATCAGGGTGGCTGATAATCGCAAACGTGCGGCGTTTCTTTATTTCTTGTAAATTACTCATATATATCGCTGCCCGGAACGGACAGTCATTTTTCAGGGGCATTACCTAATGCACTTTATTTCAAAGCATTGGCAACACATTGCCTATTGTGACTGAATAGCAAAATTTGCACAAAGATAAGAATAAAGAAAAGCCGCCCCTAATGAGGGCGGCTCTAAATTATACAGCTTTTTACGCTGATCGGATATTCTCTGAATCTCAGTAATAAGAATGCTTGTAATCCTCCACCGAAGTAAGAATCACTTCGTGTGCCTCTTCTCTACCATACACATTGGTAATTTCGATATGCGCTTTCTCTCCCGGCAAGTTCTTATAAGTGAGGAAATAGTGCTTCAAACGCTCTACGATACCGTCCGGCAGCTCGCTCAGATCACTGTATTGCCCGTAAACTTCGTCGCCTTTCAGAACCGCGATGATCTTGTCATCAGCCTCGCCGCCGTCGATCAAACGGATGCCGCCGATGGGCTTCGCCTCGCACATGATGTTACCATGCGAAATGATTTTTTCACACAATACGATGATATCCAGCGGGTCACCATCTCCTTCGGTCACATCACGACCTGACCGTTCCCGTGCCAGCGCTGCGATTTTATCCGCGCAATAGGTCTTGGGAATGAAGCCGTACAATGCAGGAACGATGTTCGAATATTTCTGCGGGCGGTCGATTTTGAGGTAACCGGTCGCCTTGTCAATTTCGTATTTTACGGTATCGGTAGGAACAATCTCAATAAAAGCAGTAACTAATTCGGGTGCCTTGTCACCCATTGGGATTCCGTGCCACGGATGTGCTTTGTGTACGTTAGCGATCATTAGTTGTGTAATAGGTAATAACTTAAAACTTAAATTTCGTTGAATACTAATCTTAATTTCTTACAATCCTGCCTTTTCGGCAATGGTGTAATCCCCTGTCTTCGAAACAGATTGCTTCACAAACAATTCACCCAAAAATCCTGCGAGAAATAATTGAGACCCTACCATAATGGCCACCAGCGCCAAAAAGAACATCGGGTTCTCTGTAACATTCCGGTAAGGCAATAAATTGTAAATGTTATATATCTTTTTTCCGATAAGCCACACAGCTATAAGGCTTCCAAGAAAAAACATAAGGGTTCCGAGACTGCCAAACAAATGCATGGGTCTTCGTCCAAACTTATTCACAAAGGCGATCGAAAGCAAATCCAGGAAGCCAAAAATGAACCGTTCGAGACCGAATTTTGTGTAACCGTATTTCCGCGCCCGGTGCTGCACTACTTTCTCCCCTATTCTGGCAAAACCATTCCATTTCGCGATCACCGGAATGTACCGGTGCATCTCTCCGTAAATAGTGATATTCTTCACGACCTCCCCACGGTACGCTTTCAATCCGCAATTAAAATCATGCAAATAAACACCTGAAATACTGCGGGTAGCGGCATTGAACAGCTTTGTAGGTATTGTTTTGGTGATCGGGTCGTAACGCTTTTTCTTCCAGCCCGAAATTAGGTCGTAGCGGTCGTTAACGATCATGTTGTACAGTTCGGGGATTTCGTCGGGACTGTCCTGCAAATCGGCGTCCATCGTGATCACGACATGGCCTTTTGCCGCTTGAAAACCCGTTTGCAAAGCCGCTGTCTTGCCATAGTTCCGCACAAAACGCATTCCCCGCACATTTGGATTTTCCTGCGAAAGCCGCTGGATCACTTCCCACGAGCGGTCCCGGCTGCCGTCATCCATGAAGAGCACTTCGTAAGAAAAATGATTCTCGTCCATAACCCTTGCAATCCACTCGCAGAGCTCTGGAAGCGACTCTTCTTCATTGTATAGCGGGATAACAACGGAAATCTGGATAGCTTGGTCGGTCATGTACGGTTTCAGTGACAATGCTTTGCCGGTAATTTGCCGCAAAGTTCGTGTTTTTCCTGATCAAAATTTCAAATAAAAAGCTTTTAGCAACTCCCTGAAACGTGGGTCATGGGTGATACCGTCCGTTCCATAAATATACAGATCGGGTTCAATGTGCACATTATGAGCGAATTCGGCATGCTGAAACAGCATTAACAAGCGAAATGCTTTTTTATCTTCCTGATGAAACAATGTCAGCTTGCGGGTAAGTTTCCAGCCTGCATTTTCCGCTTTCTCCACAAAGCGCTCGCCTTCATCCACGGGGAAAAGAATGTTGAATTTACCCTCCGGTTTCAAAAGCCGTTCGATGGCAACCAGCAGCTCCTCAAAATCAAGCGATTTGGCATGATGGGCGATATTCTTTTTATCGATCGGCGAAAGCAGGTCCGACTGGAAGAAGGGCGGATTGGTAATGATCACATCGTACAAATGATCGGAAACAAACTCCTGTACCGCCGAATGGAACAAGGTAATGCGGTCGTGAAACGGGCTTTGCTCCACATTTTCACCGGCCTGGTAAAATGCTTCCGCATCAATTTCCACTGCATCGATCATCGCGTAGGAGTTGCGCTGCGCGACCATCAGCGAAAGCAGCCCCGTTCCGGCGCCGATATCGAGAATACGGTCGGCGTCCTCCACCTCCGCCCACGCGCCCAGGACACAGGCGTCGGTACATACTTTCATGGCGCACTGGTCCTGCCGGACAGTAAACTGTTTGAACCGGAAATGGGCGTTACGGGGCATATTATGAGTTATTTTCTTCCAAAATCAGCCGGATTCTCTCCCCAATATTCCGTCTCCCATTTCAGTATCTTGTTGGGGTAAGTATTCGTTGCGAGCCAGCGTTCGGCGCGTTGCAACATTTCAAAAAGCGGCTTGTTCCGCGGGGTCAAAGCCAGCTTGGTATTCGCGTGTTTCTTCTTAATCCAGGCCATTGCCGTTTTGGAATCGGTATAAATGGGCAAGTCGCTTTCCTTCTTTTGCAAATAAGCCAATGCGTGCACGATTGCCAAAAACTCGCCGATATTATTGGTCCCGTCTTTAAAAGGCCCTTGCAGGAAAATACGATCGCCGGTGGCATAATACACGCCCTGATACTCCATATCGCCGGTAGCGGTATTCCACGCCGCGTCCACCGCAATGCTATTTTTGATCGGCCGTCCTACGTTAGCAGGCGGCTCCTGTACAGCCGGTTTGGAATCCTTTTTGGCCACGAATTCCCAGTAATTCCGCTGAATGGCCGCTTCGGCTTCCTGCAATGAGTCAAAAGACTTGTAGCGCGCATCCTCGAAGCCCTTAATCTGTGCCTCGCACTCCTTCCAATCGGTAAAAACGCCCGTCTTCCGGCCTTGCCACACTACGTAGAACTTTGTCTTTTTCAATTTTGAATGATTGAATATATCAATGATTGAATGACCGAATGATTGAATGACTGAATAGGTTTTATTCGGTCATTCAGTCATTCAATCATTCAAAATTATTTTTCCTCCCAAACGGTCGCCAATTCCACGATGACCTCCACCGCCTTTTCCATATCCTGCACCGATACCCATTCCAGTTTGGAGTGGAATGCGTGTTCGCCAGCGAAGATATTCGGGCATGGAAGTCCCATGTACGACAGCCGCGAACCATCGGTGCCGCCGCGAATACTGCGTTGGATCGGATTTAAGCCCACACGTTCCATGGCGGTTAATGCATTTTTTATGACTTCCGGGTGCTGGTCCAGCACCTCCTTCATGTTCCGGTACTGGTCCTGAACCTTGAACTCGCCGCTGGAATTGGGATATGCTTTCAATACTTCCTCCATAATACCTTTCAGAAATGCCTCTTTCTCGTGCAGGCCAGCAACGGTAAAATCGCGGATAATGAAGCTCAAAACCGCTTTCTCCTGGATACCTTCCATTTGCACCGGGTGGATAAAACCTTCCTTATCCTGCGTGGTTTCGGGCGAAAGCGTATCTTTCGGAAGCCGCGCCAGTATTTCGGCAGCGATTTTCAATGCATTTTCCAGCTTGCCAATCGCATAACCCGGGTGTGTGCTCACGCCGTGAATGGTAATTTTTACCCCGTCGGCAGAAAACGTTTCATCTTCCAATGTGCCGATTGCCTCGCCATCGACGGTATAGCCGAAATCAGCACCCAGCTTTTGCAAATCTACATTTTCGGTTCCTCTCCCTACTTCTTCGTCCGGCGTGAACAGGATTTTAATATCACCGTGCTTAATCTGCGGATTGGCAAGTAAATACTCGGCGGCGGCCATAATTTCGGCAACACCTGCCTTATTATCAGCACCCAACAATGTACTACCGCTGGCAGTAACAATGTCGTTTCCGATTTGCTGATCTAGATCGTGCAGTTCTCCTATTCTCAAAACCTGCGAATGATCGTCCGGCAGGATAATGTCCGAGCCGTCCCAGTTTCGGTGAACGATCGGCTTCACGTTTTCGCCCGTAACATCCGGCGAAGTGTCGACGTGCGAACAGAAGCAAATCACGGGAATGTCCTTTCTGTCGGAATTCGACGGAATCGTCGCGTACACATAACCGTGGTCATCCACATGTGCGTCCGCTACGCCCAGCGCACGAAGCTCTTCGGCGAGCAAGTTACTCAGGTTACGCTGTTTGGCGGTGCTGGGGAACGTCTCCGAATTAGGGTCTGACTGGGTATCAATTTGTACGTAACGCAGAAATCGTTCAAGAACTGAGCTCATAGTGGGTCGATTGAGGTTTTCTGAATACTACTAACCTATGATCGACGACAGGTCGGCAGGCGAATAATTGATATTCTTCAAAGTCTTATCGTCGGCGGTGCGGTACACCAGGTATTTGCCATTGTCTTCCTTAAAATAGCATTCGGTACCCTTCGCCTGGTAATGCGCGACGGTCGCTTCGGCTTCTTCTACTGAATTGCATGCCTTCGACATATTCGAACGCTGCACTTCGTCGAACAACGTCCGGAATTTCTCGCCCAGCCCGAATTCCAGCACCGCGCCCGACAATACATATTGCAGGTCGCAAAGCGCGTCTGCCACTTCCACTATATCCTTTTCGAGGATCGCAACTTCCAGCTCCTTCAACTCCTCGGCCAGCAATGCCACGCGCAGGCGGCTTCTTTCTTCGGAGGGGATCGTCGGGGTTTCCAGGATCGGGTGTTTGAAAGTTCTATGAAAATCCGCGACTTGATTAAGGCTATCCAGTTGTTGCATTGTTATATGGTTTTAAAATTTGTCTTACTTGAATGTAGCGTCGGGGCGCCACTTTACATCGAAAGGTTGGTTTTGAAAAGCTTGATAGCAATCGCCAGCAGGATAATACCAAAAACCTTCCGAAGAATATCCGTTCCCCCCTGCCCCAGCTTCCTTTCCAACCAGTTCGATGATTTTAATACCAGGTAAATAAAAAAGAGGTTCAGCACGATGCCGACCAGGATATTCTGGATCTGATAGGTCGACCGGAGCGACAGCAATGTAGTCATGGTAGCAGCGCCGGCGATCATCGGGAATGCGATCGGCACAATGGACGCCACGCTCACGTCCATATTGCCGTGTTTGAATATTTCACGGCCCAGGATCATTTCAAGCCCCAGCAGGAACAGGATAATGGCCCCGGCAATGGCGAATGAAGCGATATCGACCCCGAAAAGGCTCAGTAGCCTTTCTCCCAAAAACAAAAAGATCACCATGATCAATCCGGCCACGATCGTCGTTTTTTCGGACTCTATCTTGCCGAGCTTCCGCCGAAAATCGACGATAACCGGCAATGAACCAAGCACATCGATCACCGAAAAGAGGATCAGCGTGACGGAGACGATTTCCTTGAAATTGAACATGGGCTTACACTTTGGGGCGTTTTGATCCCGCAAAGTTGCTCAAAACCGACTGTTTACACAACCTCAAAAACCAATGATCGTGAAATTAGCGGCGGCTAGGAAGCGCTTCCCGGCAGGAAGTTCAGGAATGTGTTAAACTGCTTTTTATACTTCTCCTCGTCGATTTTGTAAAAGAATGCCCCTTTTTTAGAATAGCCTTTCTGCTTTTCGTCCAGCTTTATCAATAAATTGGTTGACAGCAACTTACGGCTAAAATTACGCTTATCGAGCTCCGTCCCGAAAATTGCCTCATACAATTTCTGCAACTGCGGAATCGTGAATTTTTCGGGTAATAATTCAAAGCCGATGGGGTGCTGGGATGCCTTATAACGCAGGTGCTGGATCGCCATATCAACCATCATGGCATGGTCGAAAAGTAGTTTGGGTAACTCCTGCATTGAAAACCACTGTGCCTCATAGTTTTTGGATATCTTATGGTCATAATCCTCGACATTGATCAATGCAAAATAGGCGACAGACACGGTGCGCTCCACCGGGTCGCGGAGAGGGCTACCGAAAGTATGAAGTTGTTCCAGGTAAATGTCTGTCAGGCTGGTCAATTCAAAAAGAATGCGGGACGATGCTCCTTCAAGGCTTTCGTCGGGCTGCACCCAACCGCCCATCAGCGACCACGTATGATGCTCGTCTTCGATGCCCCTTTTAACCAGCAACAGTTTCAGCTCTTCGCCATCAAAACCAAAAATAATCGAATCCAGCGCGACCAGACATTTCGTCTGGGCCTGGTATTGCTTTAAAATATCTAATCGCACAACTAGTAAGTCGCAGGTGAGTGGATTTGTTTTTTAGTTATAAATACAAGGAAGGCCATTTACTACTCATTCCGTCAATTGGGGGCCATTTTCACTAAAAAAGCCTTCAATGTGGCAATTTCCTCATCGCTGATCGCCGGGAAGTTAGCGATCCGGAAACTGGTATCTTTCTCCTTGCCATAGCCGTTGCCCAACGTAATACCCTCTTTATAGGCTGCATTTTTCAGGAATTCAATACGTTCCTTTTCCGCGCGGACAGCGATGACGGTATCCGAACGCATTGCCGTATTTTCAACCACAAGCTCATACCCATTTTCCAAAAGGAACGCATACCAGTCGTGTGCACGACGGCGGGTTTGCTTGTCCACCTCGTCGATTGGCGGCACTTGCTGCATAACCTTCCCGAGCAGGTAAATACCGAGGATATTGGGAGTAAAAGGGGTTTGAAACTTCAAAAAGTTATCGCGGATGAACAACAGGCTATTATAATGCTTCCGCTCGCCTACCTGGATCGCGCGCTCGACGGCTTTCGGCGAAACGATCATCACGGCCAGCCCGGCAGGCAGTCCGAAACATTTCTGCACTGAAGCGTACCAGATATCGGCATTCTCCCATGGCAAGACCACGCCCGCCATCGACGACGTGGCGTCTACCGCAATAAGGTTATCGACCTTTTTCCGAATATCCAGCAGGAAATCTTCCGGAACTTTGGTACCGTTCGACGTCTCATTATGCGTCACGCAAATCAGCTCATTACGGGAGAACACGGCAGAACGGTCCATGAGTAAAGTTTCGTTCAACCCGAATGCAGCGTCGCTGGCGCGGTGCGAAATGCGATGGGTATATTCCATCCATTTCTCGCCGAATGCACCATTATAAATATGCAAGCTCGAATCAATCAGCAGCGATTGAGCGATAATCTCCCAGCATTCCGTAGCCGACGACACGAAATAGACCTCATAACCGGCCGGAACGTCCAGCTTGGCTTTTAGATCAGCGATCGTCTGTTCCAGCAGCTGCATAAAACCTCTGCTTCTATGGTTGGAGCTGACCAGCCCGCTCGCAAAAGCCTCGGAAATATATTGTTCGACCTGTGGATAAACCTTGCTGGGCCCTGGGTAAAACGTAATCATAGCATTTCGTTTTTGGTTTAAAACAAAACATCACAGGCCGGAATAAAATCCCCAAACCTGTGATGCCTGAAAATATAATTATAGAGCCGTGAATACCAAATAACTACACCTGACTATTCCTGACTTTTATTGTCACATAAACCCTTCGCGAACCATCGCCTTTGCCAGCTTCTCGCCCAGTTCTTTCGATGCTTTCAGCAATGGCAAACGTACATCCGAGCTGCAAATACCTTTAATTTCCAGGCATTTTTTGATCCCTACCGGGTTCGATTCGATGTAAAGCAATGTATCGAATTCCAGGAATGCGAGTTGCAGTCTGGCAGCTTCTTTGAAACGGCCTTCGAGCGCAGCCCAGGTGAGATCGTGGAATTCTTTCGGGAATGCATTGGCAATCACGGAAATAACGCCGTGCCAGCCAACGCTCACCATAGTGGTTACCAGGTTGTCGTCGCCCGACAGCAGCAAAAAGTCTTCGGGCACGCGCGAGGCGAGTTCCATACTCTGCTCGATGCTGCCGCCCGCGTCTTTGATCCCGATGATGTTCGGGTGCGAGGCCAGCTTCACGATGGTATCCGCCTTCATATTAATTACCGTACGTCCGGGAACATTGTACAACAGCACAGGCACCGGCGAAGCGTCGGCGATGGCTGTAAAATGTGCGATAATGCCCTCCTGGGTTGGTTTGTTGTAATAAGGACAAACCGACAGGATCGCATCCACGCCCGTGAAATCGGTTTCCTTAATGGTATCCAATACCGACTGGGTATCATTGCTTCCGATGCCGTACACAATCGGGAGCTTCTTATAGTTGTTTTGGATTGTAAATGCCAGGATATCACGCTTTTCCTTGGAAGTAACTGTCGGCGACTCGCCAGTTGTTCCTTGTACTACCAGGTAGTCCGTACCACCTTCCGTCACCAGGTCGATCAGTCTCTTCAGACCCGGATAATCAATCTCATTCTGTTCATCAAAAGGTGTGATCAGCGCGGCCCCTACCCCTTTGAAACGTTGGTCCAATGGCATTATTTACTTATATAATTGTTAGATTTTAAAACACAAAGTTAGCCTTCCGGGGCTATTTTCTTTACTTAATTTCCAATCATTGCTAAAAATTCTTCCTCGGAGAGGATGGTTACGCCCAGTTTCCGCGCTTTTTCGAGCTTGGAAGGCCCCATATTCGCTCCTGCGAGCAAATAGTTGAGCTTTCCGGATACCCCGCTAAGCACTTTTCCGCCATTCGCTTCGATCTTCTCTTTCAGCTCGTCCCGCTCGAAATTTTCGAAAACACCCGAAATCACAAACGTCTTGCCATCCAGCAGGTCGCTTTCAATTTCCACCGGTTTTTCGTCGCCTTCCATTTGCAACCCGGCTTGCTCCAATCGCTCAACGAGCAGCTGATTTTCCGGCACACTGAAAAACGATTCGATGCTCAACGCAATGCGGCCGCCGATTTCAGGTACTGCAACGAGCTGATCATAGGAAGCGGCCCGCAATGCCCGCATGGATTTAAAATAGGCGGCCAGCTTTTCGGCCACAGTCTGGCCTACGAAGCGAATGCCCAATGCAAAAAGCACATTTTTAAATGGAACCGTTCGCGACAAATCGATGCCTTTGAGGATATTGTCGACCGTTTTCTCACGGAAACTGATCTTTTTGACCTTTCCGGTTTCTTCGTTGACCAGGTTCTTTTCCAGGCCCAGCAGCTTGTCGTAATTGAGATCGTACAGGTCCGCGGGCGTGCGCACAAGATCCAGATCAAATAGGAGCTCTATTTTGCCTTCACCCAAACTTTCGATATTCATCGCCTTTCGGTGAATGAAATGTTCGATGCGCCCTTTCAATTGCGGCGGGCAATGGCTGTCGTTCGGGCAGAAAAATGCCACTTCGCCTTCGTTGCGCTGCAATTCCGAATTACATTCTGGGCAATGCGTCGGGAAAACGATCTCCTCGGTTTCGTACTTTTCGCGTTGCGAAACGTCTACGCCCGTAATCTTCGGGATAATCTCCCCGCTTTTTTCCACAAAAACCGTATCCCCAATGCGGATACCAAGCCTTTCCAGCTCGTTGGCATTATGCAAAGTCGCCCGCTTCACCCGCGTACCCGACAAATGCACACCTTTCACCTGGTTGTAAGGCAATGCGCGCTCGGAGAGGTCGCACAGGTTTGCGACAGGCGTCACAGCACCCGTCCGGCCTACCTGGTAGGTTACCATCCGCAGCACGGCAGGTTTGTTTTCGGCCTTATATTTATAGGAAATCGCCCAGCGTGGACTTTTAGCCGTAAAACCAAGTTCTTTTTGCTGAGCAAATGAGTTTACCTTAATCACAATGCCATCCGTAGCGAGCGGCAAATGCATCCGCTTCTCCTCCCATTCATGAATGTACTCGATGACCTCGTCGATATTAGAGACTTTCTTCCAGCCCGGCGAGACATTGAAACCCCATGATTTGATGCCTAGCAGGCTTTCCTCGTGACTTTTGAAATAATCATCATCCGACAAAAAGTAATAGAGGTAACAATCGAGCCCACGACGCGCCGTTTCGGCAGAATCCTGCAATTTAAACGAGCCGGAAGCCGCATTGCGGGGATTGGCATACTGGTTTTCTCCTAATGTATCCATTTCCTCATTCAGTTTTTGAAATGAAGAAGTCGGCATGAAACCCTCCCCGCGAATTTCGAACAATGGCGGCAGGTTGTCGGCCTTCACGCGTAGTGGCAGCGAGCGGATCGTTTTGACATTATTGGTGATCTCGTCCCCGCGCGTACCGTCGCCGCGCGTCACGCCGCGCACGAGGACGCCGTTTTCGTAGGTGAAACTGAGGGAAATCCCATCGAATTTCAGCTCACATATATATTCGTAAGCCTCGCCATCCAATCCCCGGCGTACGCGGTCGTCGAAACTGCGGAGCTCCTCCTCGTTATAAGTATTGTCAAGCGACAGCATTGGGTAACGGTGGTACACCGCATTGAACGCCTTGGTTACCGTCCCGCCAACCCGCTGCGTGGGCGAATCGTCCTGTTTGAATTCCGGATACTGATTTTCCAGGGCTTGCAGCTCTTTGAGCAACTGGTCAAATTCATAATCGGATATTTCAGACACGCTCTCCTGGTAATAGCGGTCATTATAGTAATGCAGCTTTTCGGAAAGCTCCTGGATTCTCTGTTCGGGATTCATAATGGTCACGGCGGCTTGATGATTCGGCCCAAATTTAAGATTTATTCCAAATTCTGAGCATTCGATAACCGATGTGTTACCAATTGCGGGTTCATGCGTATCAATGGGACATTCACCTATCCATCACATGCTCAGTAGGTCACACATTTTTTGTATTTTCGTTCAAAACGGCAAAGCTTATGAAACCCCTGGAACCGACCATTTACTACAATCCGGATCTGACGCAGATTATCAACGGGGAGGAAATCATGTCGCCTAGCCCTAGATTGCTCCATCAAAGAGCCTCCATGAGATTGGAATGGCTCTTACTGAATCATCTGGCAAAATTTGATTTGGGTGAACTATTCCATGCTCCATTCGATGTTATTTTCGAGCAAGACTTCAATCATCTGCAACCAGATATCCTCTTTGTATCCAAACAAAACCAGGAGATTTTACAGGATTGGGTACGCGGCGTGCCCGACCTCGTTATTGAAATCGTCTCTCCCGGTTCGAAGAAGATGGATACCGTTATCAAAAAGGATATTTATGAACGATACGGCGTTCTTGAATGCTGGATTGTGTTTCCCGAGCAGGTTTGCATTGAGGTTTATACCCTTGTCGATCGCCAATATGAGCTGTACGGCATGTTTTTGAGGCAGGACAGTGTGCATTCGAAGGTTCTGGAAGGGTTATCATTCCCTGTCAATGCTATTATCAAATGATTAACAGGCGGTTAGCAATGCAAAACCTTTGAATTACCCGCCTTCCCCATAAATTCACTAATTTCGGCCTCATTAATCATTACTAGCTTCTGATTTCATGGCTGAAATTGCCCCTTCTATACTGGCCGCGGATTTTGCAAACCTGCAACGCGACGTCGAAATGATCAACAGCAGTTCCGCAGGTTATATTCACGTCGACATTATGGACGGCATGTTCGTCCCCAATATTTCCTTCGGACTTCCCGTTTGCGAGGCCATTCATAAACATGCCCAAAAGCCGCTGGACGTACATTTGATGATTGAGCAGCCCGACCGCTACCTCGAAGCATTCCGTAATGCAGGTGCGTCGGTGCTTACGGTGCATTACGAAGCTTGTCCGCATTTGCACAGCACGATCCAACACATCAGAGAACTCGGCGCGGAACCGGGTGTGGCACTCAATCCGCATACACCGGTGGAAGTTTTGAGTGAGATTATGGGCGATGTTTCGCTGATCCTGATCATGTCTGTGAACCCCGGTTTTGGCGGCCAAAAGTTCATTGAAAACAGCTACCGGAAAATCGCAGCGCTGGACGCCTACCGGAAAAAATTCGGCTACAACTTCAAGATAGAGGTAGACGGCGGCGTTAACCTCAACAACGCGCCCCGGCTTGTGCGCGAAGGCGTGGACATCCTCGTGGCAGGCAGCTTCGTTTTCACCTCGCCCGACCCCATACAAACGATCACCGAGCTGGGAAATAGCTAGCATTCATTTAGCTGACACCCATGAAAATTTCAAAATCACTGGCTCTCATTTTGCTGGCCTGCATACTTCTGACAGCGTTTGCATTTCAAAAAGAAGATCAGGCCTCTGCAAAATTTCCGTTGAAAATCAGTCCAAATGGCAGGCATATTACCGACAACAACGGTACGTCGTTCCTGATGGTGGCCGATGTAGCCTGGCAAATGCTTCGGAAACTGAGCTATACCGAAGCGGTTCAGTATATGGACATCCGCAAATCGCAGTCGTTCAACACCTTCCTGGTGCATTTACTTCCCGCACTGCCCAATCAGCGGAATTTCAATAAGGTAGCGCCGTTTCTTGACAATAATGATCTTTCAAAGCCTAATAAGCCCTATTTCGATTACCTTGAAAAGATCGTTATAGCGGCCAGGGAACGTAATCTGGTGGTTGGCATTGTGGTGTCGCGGCAGAGCTGGAACACGGTTTTTGATACCCAAAAAGAAGAAGCTTGGAAAAGTTACGGGACTTATGTAGGAAGGCATTTTTCGAAATACTCCAACATTATCTGGATCATCAGCGAAGAAGAGTACCAGAGTGCCTCTCAATTTAAAGCCATTTCCGAAGGTATCCGGGCGGAATCCGACGGACAGATCGTGGCCTCGCTCAATACCTGCTCACCCACGAGCGTGAACGACAATTCACCCAATCACTCGGAGCTTAAATTCATTATTCCCGACTCCACGGTAACCCCTGCCGAATATGCCGCATTGGCTAACTGGCAGAAAAACTCGGCGGAAGCGGCATTAAGGCCGTTCCTGATCGCCAATTCGGAGTTCCCAAAGGAAATCACCGACCAGTCGACGCTCATCCGCAACCAGGCCTATCAATCCGTTCTAAGCTCGGCGGCCGGTTTCTGTCACATGAGCACGATCAAGAACTTTAATCCAACCTGGAAAGTCAACATTACCAAAGACGGTGCCGAATACATTCACCAGATGGTAAAAATCCTCAAAGGCATTCCGTGGGAATATATGCAGCCGGATACGCCCGACCTCCTCACAGACTCACTCGACAGGGCCGAGATAGGCATTGTTTCGCTTTCGAATAAAAAGATGGCCATGCTTTACATTCCTACCTCGCGACCAGTGCGCCTGAACCTCAAACATTTGGAAGGAAGCCTGTTCGGTGCGGTTTGGTACAGCCCGCGCACCGGCAAAAGGTGGAACGGAAAGGATCTGAAAATTGAAGAAGAAGCGATCGTTCAGCCACCCGACTCTCAGCCTGAATGGGACTGGATACTCCTCATCGGCGCCAAGCAGTAGATTGACATTTTTTTGTATTATTAATATATTACCAGATATTGAAAACCCCGGCCGGTATCTGACGACCCCATGCGCTTGACATTTACAAACACCCTTTTTGGCATATTACTGGCAGCAATGCCGCTATCCGCGTACTGCCAGGAGGTGTTATGGGCAAACAAGGTGCTGGGCTATTCTTCCGAATACCGCCCGTCGCAAATAGGCCACGCCTACCGCTCCAAACAGATCCTCGGCGTTCCCAGCAAGCTGCCGGATTTTGGCGACAGCCCCTGCGCCTGGTCGCCAGCCGACGCCGACGGGCGTAACGAGGAATGGATCAAAGTTGGTTTTGACAAAGCCATTCCATTAAAACAGATTGCGATTGCTGAGAACTTCAACCCCGGCGCTGTTGTGCGGGTATATGCATACGATCCCGCCGGCAAAGAATACCTGGTTTCTGAAACACCAGCTGCCCAGCAGACTGTAAGAGGCCGGATGCTCCATATTTTCCCCAAACAGAACATCCAGGCTAATGCGGTGAAAGTAGTCCTGCAACCGGGCAAAGTTTCGGGTTTCAACCAGATCGACGCGATCGGTATTTCCCCTGATGCGACACCAGTAGAGGCAAAAATCAATTTTGTCGCGTCTCAGCTCAAAGCGCAAAAGGAGAATATGGGTAAGGCGATCAACTCCAAAGGTCAGGAAGTGGCGCCCATTATCGCGCCGGATGGAAAAACGCTCTATTTTACGAGGAATAATTTCGAAGGCAATATCGGCTCACCAGCCCGTCAGGACGTCTGGTATTCGACGCTCAACGATCAGGGGCAATGGGCGGATGCGACCAATATAGGCCCACCTATCAACAATGCGGGAGATAATGCGATTACCAGTATTTCGGCCGACGGAAAAACGATTTACCTGATCAATGAGTACCGGCCCGACGGCAGTTTGTATTTCGGATTTTCACGTTCCTTTAAAACCAAATCAGGCTGGGGATTCCCGCGTACATCGCGGATCACCAACCTGATAAAGACGGCGAAAACCCTGGAAATCACAGTATCTCCATTCGAAAACGTGCTCATCATGTCTGTGGAAGGACTTGATTCGGAGGGTGGTAAAGACCTTTATATATCATTTTTACAAAAAGACAATACATGGTCCGAACCGCGAAACCTGGGCGGCGTGATCAACACCGCCGACACCGAAGGAACGCCTTTTCTCGCATTGGACAACAAAACCTTGTATTTCTCTTCGCAAGGCCACGCAGGTTACGGAGAAGGCGACCTCTTCCTCACCCGCCGCCTCGATGACACCTGGCTGAACTGGTCTACACCCGAAAACCTTGGCCCGGCGGTGAACTCACCACTTTGGGATGCATTTATCAACATCCCGGCAACCGGAGATTATGCCTATTTCAGCGCAAGTGACAAGGTTTTAGGACAGGAAGATATTTTCCGCATCCGCATGACGCCCGAGATCAAGCCGGATCCGGTGGCGGTCGTAAGCGGAAGCATTCTGGAAGCAGAGACGAACAAGCCGGTAAAATCGGACATTGTCGCCGACATTAAAAGCACCAATAGCTCCTTCGCAACCGCTAGTTTCGACCCGGAAACAGGCGAATACCGGCTGATACTTCCATTGAAGGAGATATACCGCATTACGGCTTCCGGTGAGGGCCATTTCCCGGTTGCGGAAGATATGGACCTGAGCGCAGAAACCAGTTTCCGCACCATCCGGAAGAACATCTACCTGCAACCAATCAAGGCAGGACAGCAGATCAGGCTTAGCAATACGATGTTTTCCCAAAGCAGCGCGGAAGTGATCCCGTCGTCATTTGCCGAGCTCGACAAGATCGCGGAGACGATGAAGACCTATCCAACGATGGAAATATTGCTGGAAGGCCATACCGACAACCAGGGTGAAGTACAAAAGAATGTCAAACTCTCGGCGGACCGTGTGGAACAGGTAAAAAAATACCTGTTATCCAAAGGCATCGACGGCAAGCGCATTCAAACCAAGGCCTGGGGCCCGGCGCGCCCCATCGCCAGCAACCTCACGGAACAGACACGCCAGAAAAACCGCAGAGTAGAGTTTACAATTCTTAAAATCTAAAAAATATCCTATAACGGGAAATTTCCTTATTTTCGCGGCGTCCATCAGCGAACGCACTAATGTCTCTCAACCAAACCAAGGAAACCCTGCGGTCAAGGCTTATACTCTCCCTCATTCTGCTTGCTGGTCTTGCTTTAAGGCTCTACCATCTCGATCGTTACAGTATTTTCTTTGATGAAGTGAGCACATTGCTCGTCAGCCAGGGCATTGTATTGGAAGGAGCCAATCAGAAAGAGGCATTTGCGACGCGCGAACTGGTCGATTCCCGTTTCTGGACGACGCCGGAAACTCCTCCAAAAGGCGTACTCCGTTCATTTACCGCTAACGAAGTTTTTCATCCCAAAACATTCACGCCTGCCGAATTCTGGGCCCCGAAATCGATTCCGGATTATTACGAGGCGATGACGCGCAGCGACATTGGAAACAGTCCCTTCTATTACTCGCTCCTCCATCCGTGGATCGATATTTTTGGCTTTTCCGATTTCTCGATACGCTTCTTTTCGGTCATTTTCAGCGTGTTGATCATTGCATTGACGTATGCCTTCGCAAGGAGGTTCTTTGGCATTAATACCGCATTGATAGCAGCCGGCATTACAGCCATTGAACCCTTTTTTATCGCTTACAGCCACCAGGCACGCAACTATTCGCTCACCTTTTTCCTGACGTTGGCCGCGACTTATTTCTTTTTACAAATCATTGAAAATAAAGCCAGTAAACGAAATACACTCTGGTTATACATCGGTTATGTATGCTCCGCCGGGCTTGGGCTTCTCAGCCACTTTCTGGTAATTTCGGTGCTGCTGGCGCATGCGGTTTATGCATTGTTCTTCCTGAGAACCTTCAAAGGCTGGGTTCGAATGGCCATCGCGGCGGTATTCACGCTTTCGGGGGTTACCTGGTGGCTGATGTTCGGAGGCGGTGTTTACACATTGTCATCGTTGCAACATCAGGCCGATTTGTATCGGCGAATGGCCGAAACGGGCGAACAGACGTTCGGCAACATCCCTCCGGCAACGCCTATTAACGTCTTCAACAAATCGCTGCCTGTTTTTACCGACCTCGTCATTTTCACCAATGGCCTTACCGATGCACTGGGAGGTAAAAAGAATGTGGCGATTGCGCTGGTGGCGGCATTGATACTGATATGCTGGTACCGTTTTAAGGACAAAATCAATACGCCAGCCTGGCTGACACCACGTTTCCCGTATTTGCTGATCATTTTGGTTTCTTTCTTTTTTACTAATCACAAACTCCAGTTCAGCATTTTAAGCGTCAGCCTGTTTGCTTTGTCCTTCATTCCTGACCTACATAAAAATGCAAGCCGTGAGCAGCGGAGCCGGCTCTGGCTGCTGTATATGATGGCGCTCGTACCGACATTGTTCCTGATCCTGATGTCATTCAAAAATGGGCATACTTACGGCATTACGCAGCGCTATTCAGGGTTTTCATTTCCTTATGTGATCATTCTGCTGAGCCTTTTGCTGCAATTCTACACCACTTTGCAGGCGGAGTTCAGGGTACTTATTTTCGTGTTCCTGGCAGCTCAGCTTTATTTTGTAGGATTGAGGTTAAAAGAATTCTATGAAGACCGCTCGCCGAAATACGGATACTTCGCCGTACCGCGCGTGCCGAACCCTTACATAGAGGCAGCGAAGAAGATCGAAGCGACTTATCAGCCCGGCGACACGGTTTACTACCCATCCCCTCGCTACGAGATCACTTCGGAAATGGACAGGACATTCCTCCCCTACTCGATCCACGATGCGCAGATTACCAACCTCTATTTCCCGAAAGACGCGCAGTATGTCCAGGCTATGGATACCACTCAGAACGAGCGGATCTGGATCAGAAAAAAAGGCCGGACGGAGCCTGTCGAAATCATGAAATTGACCGGCAAACGTTACGGTTTTGAGTAAGCGGCAAGGTTGTTTTGACAGAGCCGTCCAATAAGATTTCGTATATTGCGGACTTAAAACCGGAGATCTGGCCGTTATTTTGCAGGCAATACCTTACATCGACATACAACATCAGGCATGACAGCAGCAGAGATATTAAAAGACCCGAAACAGTTGAGCGGCGAGCTTCGCCTGAAAATACTGGGGCTTTACCACCAGGCCAACGCGGGCCACATTGGTTGCTCGCTCAGCTGCATTGACCTGATGATCGCGGTCCTTTTTCTCCAAAAATCGGTCGACGATACTTTCATTCTTTCCAAAGGCCACGCTGCGGCCGCGCTTTACGCCTGCCTCAACACCCTTGGCGAAATTACCGACGAAGAGCTCGATACATTCTACCTCGACGGCACCACTTTACCTGCGCACCCCGCACCGCGCCAGTACAAAGGCATTCCTTTTGCTACCGGTTCGCTGGGCCACGGATTACCCATTGCAACGGGCATTGCCCATGCAGCCAAGGTCGGCGAAGAAGCAACGTATTCCTTTACGCTGCTGTCTGATGGAGAAACCAACGAGGGTACCACCTGGGAGGCCGCCCACTATGCTATTCAGAACCAGCTCGACAACCTGATCATGCTCATCGACAAGAATGGCTTGCAGGGTTTCGGATTCACCGACAAAGTTCTGGGAGAAACCGCTTCCGTGGAAAAATGGAAAGCAATCGGTTTTGAAACCGTCGAAGTGGATGGTCACGACATTGCAGCCATCAGCGCGGCAATCAGCGAATTGAAGGAACATAAGAACGGGCTGCCCAAAGCGATCATTGCCAACACTGTCAAAGGAAAAGGGGTTTCCTATATGGAGAACAAATTGGAATGGCATTACCTGCCCATGAATAAAGACCAGTATGAGCAAGCTACACTGGAAGTAAAGGAACGTTATCTTAATGAATTGACGAATGCTTGATCATTTACCGGTTTACCGCGATAAAATAGAGAAATTAAAAGGGCCAGTTTTTGTTTTCGGTGCCAGCGGCTTCATCGGCGCCAATCTCTTCAATGATATATTCAAAATCCGGAAGGATTGCTATGCAGTAACGCACGACGCCACCAAAGCGTGGCGCTTGAAACTGCTGAATGTCCCGTTTGAAAACATCATTCACTGCGACATTCTTTCCGACAATTCGATTAAGGAAGTATTTGAAAAATACAAACCGCAAACGATTTTCAACCTTGCGGCTTACGGTGCGTATAGTAAACAAAATAATGTGAACCTGACCTACGAGACGAATGTACTCGGAACAGTCAACATCCTTCAAAATTGCACGAAGGATATGGTTTACATCCATGCCGGAAGCAGTTCCGAGTATGGTTTCAACTGTACTTCTCCCAAAGAAACCGACCGTGTGGAACCGAATAGCCATTATGCGGTTTCCAAGGTTTCGGCAGCATATTTGCTCGAATATTATGCCAAAGTTGCAGGACTGAAAACGCTCAACCTGCGCCTTTACTCGATTTACGGATATTGGGAAGAACCCGACCGGCTGATCCCGAGACTGATCGAGAATGCCCGCAGAAAAGGGCTTCCTTCCCTGGTATCACCCGATATCAGCCGCGATTTTGTATTTGTGGAAGATTGCGTCGAAGCATTTCTCGATGCTGCATTGAAAATCGACGACGAAAAATCGGGACGCTCCTATAATATCGCTACCGGCCGCAAAACGACGATGGGCGACCTCGTGGAAGTAACCCGCAAGGCATTTTCAATTGCGAAAGAGCCGGAATGGGGCAGCATGTCGAACCGTAAATGGGACCTTGCCGAATGGTTTGGCGACCCTACCGCATTTGAAACCGATTTCGGCTGGAAAGCCCGGACTTCCCTGGAAGACGGCCTGACACGGTACAGCAAATGGCAGGATGCTATTCAATATGAAGAACGCTTGATCCCGGCTTTTGAAAATCCAAAACTCAACCCGGTCATCACGGCGATCATAGCCTGTTACAAGGACGCGCAGGCGATCCCGTTCATGTACGAGAGGCTTGTCAAGACGTTCAATGAACTAAAAGTCCGCTACGAGATTATCTTCGTCAACGACAGCTCCCCTGACAACCAGGAGGAAGTGATCAATGCAATTTGCGACAAAGACCCGAATGTGGTCGGAATCAGCCACTCGCGTAACTTCGGTTCACAATCGGCATTCCTGAGCGGAATGGAAATCGCAACCGGCGATTGCGTGGTGCTGATGGACGGCGACTTGCAGGACCCACCCGAAATTATCCCGGCATTCTACGAAAAATGGATGGATGGCTACGACGTCGTGTACGGCGTACGCGTACAGCGCGAAATGAAGCCGCATATCCATTTCTTTTATAAATCGTTCTATAAGATATTCCAGGGACTCAGTTACATTCCAATACCACGCGATGCCGGCGATTTCTCGATGATAGACCGCAAGGTGGTAAAAGAACTGGTGGATTTGCCCGAAACAGAACAGTTCCTGCGCGGCTTGCGTGCGTGGGTAGGTTTCAAACAGACCGGAGTTCCTTACGTACGTCCGGAAAGGATGTTCGGCGTTTCGACCAACAACTGGACGAAAAACATCTGGTGGGCTAAAAAGGCTATCTTCTCATTCAGTTTTGCTCCATTGGAACTGATGAGTTATGCGGGATTCGGCCTCACCGCCCTATCTATTTTGGGAATTGTTTGGCAGATACTGGCCAAATTCTTTTTCTTCCCGGATACGCCGAGAGGCCTCAGCACCGTAATTATCCTGATAGTCTTCTTCGGTGGGCTTACGATTCTGGGTATTTCGTTTCTTGGAGAATACATTACCAAGATATTCGAAGAGACTAAAAAACGTCCTAAGTATATCCGCACCAGAATTCGGCGCGGTTCGAAGGCATATAAAACTGCCGACGAGATCCGGGCTTTGGTGAAACAATTGAGAAAGTAGCTAAATTGCGTGATATCAACCGATTAGGCAACTAATCCATTTAAGTTAAGCAATCAATCGGCCTGGCGCCCACTTAACGATGAGAAAAGAATTTTCAACAGCCATAGAAGACCTCGCGGTGGAAGACGACTCCGTCATTTTCATCACGGGCGATCTAGGATATAATGCATTGGAGAACTTGCAGGCCAAAATGGGCAAGCGGTTTATCAATGCCGGTGTTGCGGAGCAGAATATGGTGGGCGTAGCTGCTGGCTTTGCGCACAAAGGTTATAAAGTATTCTGTTACAGCATTGCGCCGTTTATCGTGTACCGCTGCCTCGAACAGTTCCGTAACGACGTATGCTTCAACAACTTACCGGTATTCCTGGTTGGTAATGGCGGCGGATACGGGTACGGTATTATGGGCAGCAGCCACCATACCATCGAGGACCTGGCATGTTTGAGCGGCCAGCAGAATGCCCAGGTGTGGGTGCCCGCGTTCGCCGACGAGGTGATACCTGTTGTGCAGCAGATCGCTGCCGACGCGCGGCCCGCCTACCTACGCCTTGGCGCCGGAAAAACTACCCCTGCAAACAGCTATCTGACAGGTTCATTTAAAGTAATACACCAGCCAGCCCACGCCGAAATGACCGTTTTTGCATTGGGCCCGGTTGCCAACAATGTGCTATCGGCGCTGGGGCTTACTCCCGAGCTGGCCGAAAAGGTGAACGTGGTCACTGCCCTGCATTTCCCGCTGGAACTGACCGACGAACTGATTGCGCTGGTCAGAAAAGCACCGGCAATACTTGTGGCCGAAGAACATATCAGCACCGGTGGTTTGGCTCAGCAGCTTTCAGTTCAGTTACTGGAAAAAGGTATTTTCCCATCGGTATTTAAAAGTCTGAAAGCGGAAGGCTACCCCAATAGCCGCTACGGCAGCCAAAGCTACCACCAGAAGCTTTCCGGACTGGACGCGGATTCGATATTGTCGAGCATCAGCCAACTAATGATCACGGCATGACGAAAAAGGCTTTAACCATTATCCTGAGCCTGATCCTGCTGTTACCCGTCGCCATTTATTTCACGGTTTGGGATTACTATGCCATCAATATCCCTAAGTGGGACGACCATGCGCTGAAAAATTTCATCGCCGAATACGCGCAGGCCGGTGACTGGAAGGGAAAAATCAAGGCGCTTTTCAAGCAGCATAACGAACACCGCATCGCGCTGACCCGACTTTTTGCGTGGATTGATTATGCCGTTTTCGGACATCTGAACTTCCGGCATCTGATGACCGCAGGCAATATCATGCTCCTGGCGGCGATTCCGCTGTGGTATGATCTGCTCAAAAAGAATAAAAAGCCGCTTTTCGCATTGGTACCCATTCCATTCCTGTGGATGACGCTCGCATTCTGGGAAAATATGTACTGGGGAATGGCGGCCGTTCAGAATCTCGGCGTTGTTACGCTCGTACTCTGGACGTTATACCTGGTTATCAATCCCAAAGTGTTACCTTTCTCGATTGCTATGCTGCTGAGCGTGGTAACCGTACTGACAAGCGGTAACGGGTTGATGGTGTTACCCTTAGGTGCTATCCTGCTTTTCCTGGCACAGAACCGGAAGCGGTTTGCACTGTGGATCATCATCAGCATTGCCGAGATCGTCTGCTATTTTTATTGGTATACCAAACCTGAATCCAATCCGGAATCGAAAGCCGGTATTCTCCAACTTGCGAAGGGCTACATGGCGTTCCTGGGCTCATTTGCAGAGTCCATTCCGGTGCTGGATCATTTCAAGGTTTGCCTTTTTATTGGTATCGTGCTGTTTTTGGTAGCGATTTCCATTGCTTCTACTACCCTTTTCCGTATTGCACGCAACAAGTATTCCGTAAAGTTCGAGCGGACGACCGATCTGTTCTGCCTCGGCGCAATCCTTTTTATCCTCGGAACGGCGTTAATCGTGGTTTATACCCGCGCAGGTTTTGGTCTGGAAGGATTGATCACGAGCCGCTATAAAATCTATTCGGTACTGTTGCTGATCATCGCCTATATCTATGTGGTGGTTCCGATCCGCGGCAGCTTTCTTTCGCCTTACATTACGGCCATCATCGCGCTTGCAGTTACCTTTAATGTGTTCAGCTACCATTATCATCTGGTGGACGCCTATAATCTGAGAAAGCAGCTGGTAACCTGGCAGTTCAATTGGACATTTACGGATAAGTCATTGAAATACCCCACAGACACATCGTTTACGGCCAATATCGTGGAAAAAACACCGGTGATCTACGACAAGTGGCTGCCGCTTATCGCCATCGCCGACCGTCAGAATTATGCCGGTAGCTCGCGTGGAATGGTCGATTTGTATGATAAGACCACATTCACGACGGATACTGCATCCATTAAAATCAGTAACACCACATTCACCAGCCAGCGGTTGCAGGACAGCGGTGTGTATGTGCTCCTGAGTTCAGAAGAATGCTATTACATTTTCCCGGCCTTGCGCACACGTAACACGAGCCGAAAGCAACTGTTCCTGAAACAATACTACTTCGCCCCTGGCTTTTATGCCGACATTCCGTTCTCCGAAATGGACAAGGGTACATACAAAGTGGCGCTGATCCATCAGCAGGGCAACGAGACCGGCATTCTGTTCAAAGACCAGCGCGTGACGGTGAAACAAACCCGTAAAAAAGAAGTGAAAGTTAACTGGTAACCATGCGCACCAATTCGGAAGGACACATTATTCAACTTGACGGCGTGCGCTTTATTGCAGTAGGGCTTGTTCTGCTCGATCACCTGATCGTAGAGATCAACATTATCCCGTTCGGGGCGCTCGGCGTGACCATTTTCTTCGTGCTCAGCGGTTTCCTCATCTCCCGTATTTTGCTCAAAAGCAAGGAAAAAACTTACGGGACGCCCGGAGGCTTCAAAAAATACCTGCGCAAGTTCCTGATTCGCAGAACGATCCGGATATTTCCGGTTTATTACCTGATCATCGCAATACTGTTCATTCTCAATGTGCCGCCAGTCCGTGATAAGCTGGCGTGGCTCGCATTGTACGGGACCAACATTTATATTGCCCTGCACAAAACATGGATGGGCTCGGTGGACCATTTGTGGTCGCTGGCGGTGGAAGAGCAGGTATATCTCTTTTTCCCCTTCCTGATATTCTTTATTCCAAAGAACAGATTGGTGCCTGTGCTGGGCTTAATGGGTATTTTCAGCATTCTGCTGCGCGCTTACATTTTCTATTCCGGCAGGATTCCCGGCACCAACTTCGTCACAATGGCCGAATGGACGGTCGCATACGTATCCACGCCCGCTTGCTTCGATTCGTTCGCATTGGGTGGGCTTATGGCCTGGATGCAGCTTTACAAGAATGACCTGTTTGTCAAATTCTTCAACAAATCGTGGCCGGTTCTGCTCGGATTACTGGGCTGGGTGCTGGTACAATGGTGGGCCAAATCGCTCGCTCAACCTTTCAACTTCCCGTACGTAGTGCTCGACAGAACCTTGTCGTCCATTTTCGGGTTTATGCTCATAGGGCGCGCTGTGATGGGTTTCAGGGGCTGGATGGCCGCGTTTCTCGAAAATCCGGTGTGTATTTATCTTGGCAAAATCAGCTATGGCCTGTACCTGTACCACAATTTTGTATATAACCACTTTCACAGCGGTCCCATGCACCCAACGGTCAGGCTTTTCCGGAAAATCTATCAATATATCCCCAGCCTCGAAGGCAATATCGCATTCGAAGCAACGGTTGTAGTAGCGCTCACTGTCTTAGTCGCATCGGTTTCCTGGTACTTTTTCGAGAAACCGATTAATGCCTTGAAAGACAAGTACGCTTACTAAATAATGAAACCCCATAGCCCGGTTACAGGCTTTATTTATTAATTTCGCGCAACATACCAAATACGCTTTTGCATGTCATATCTTCTGAGTATAGTAATGCCCGCATACAATGAGCAGGATTGTATCGAAAAAGTAGTTTATAATTGGACCACCTTCCTCAAAACCAAATTCCCCAACGATAACACTACCCTGATCGTCATCAACGACGGATCAAAAGACAATACGAAGGTATTACTGGATGAACTCGACAAAAAGATCGACAACCTCACGGTGGTTCACCAGAAAAACGGCGGGCATGGTAATGCGGTTGTAAACGGCTACCGCAAGGCGCTGGAAGTTGGCTCCGAATATGTATTCCAGACCGACAGCGATGACCAGTTCGTTTCCGACGATTTCGACAAGCTCTGGGCCAAACGTTCCCAGTCGCAATTCATACTCGGTTACCGCCAGGTGCGGCACGATGCGGGCGTACGCCTCTTTATTACGAAATTCCTCCGCGGTACGATCTCTTCTGTTTATGGTACATTTATCATGGACAGCAATATTCCGTTCCGTCTGATCAAAGGAACATTCCTTCAAAAACTGATGGACCAGCTGCCCAACCCGGAACCGTTCGCACCGAACATTTTCCTGGCTGTGATGGCTAAAAAATCGGGACAGGAACTGTTCGATATCCCTATCACCCACAAAGACCGTGAAACCGGCACCGTTTCGATCGTGAAATGGAACCTGTGGAAAGTTTGTATACGAAGCTTTAAAGAACTCTTGCGGTTTCGCCTCGAACTGAATGATAAAGTGAAAGCGATCCGCGCTTAAAAAACAGGCTTGTGTCGAAAAAAAAACTGATTGCTATCCTGCTGGTCGTGCTTATTGCGTCAGCAGGATATTTCCTGTTCAAATGGTCGAGGGGTTCGTCGGCAGCCTGGCAATTCATCCCGTCCAATGCCGTGGTGGTAATCACCAGCGAGCATTTGCAAGATTCGGTCTACACGGCCACCGAGGCCTCGCTTGACCTCAAACGACTTCCTCTCCTGGACATCGCCAGCGATAATCTGACATTGCTCAACCTGCTGACGAAAGATCCTAAAAAACTCAAAACATTCCTGAAAGGCAAAGCCCTTTCGTACTCCTATCACCCGCGTACGAGCACGGAATGGGGGGTGATCATGTACATTCCCGTAACGGAAGAGGAAACCAAATGGCTCGCCAGCCCGCAGCACGCCAACATCCGGCTTCTGCACCATAACTTCCAGGACCACCGCATTACCGACGCCATCGACGCCAATTCGCGGCCGCTGTTCTCCTATCTGGTCAAAGACCACTTCCTGATCGTGAGCTATTACGGTGATCTGATTGAAGACGCCGTGCGTGCGTCGTCACTCAATATCGCCTCGTTCAGGCTGCGCTCACGCTTTTCGAATATCAATGATTCTGACTACGGAACGAGCATTTACCTGCGCACGGACGCCTGGAAATCCGTCATGTCGATGGAGAATGTGGCTACCCTGGCCGAGTTTGGCAAGAGTTTCCCCTCCTACCAGGATTTTCACATCGAAAAAGCCGAAAGTAAGGGTAATCTGGTCGTTAAATCGGACGGGGCGGATGCGCCGGATTATTACCTGGCCGAAATCCTGAAAGATAACCCCGGCACGCCATTCATCGGGCATAAGCACGTTTCCCAGCAAACTTCCTTTTTGTACCGCGCAGCTGCATTCGACAAGGCGGCTTTCAAGGCAGCTTTTGCGAAATGGCATAGTAAATACAAGTCTCCGGCCTGGGACAAACTCAACTACTATATCGCGGGCGAAAGCAGTGTGCTGGTCGATAATATTGGTTCGGAATTTGTGCTATGCCAATTGGAAGAAAACAACAGCATTACCGACGGTAAAATACTGCTCACGGAATTTTCCAATTACGATAAAGTGAGGCCGGTGCTGCAAAAACTCGCGCGCCTGGCCAACCAGGAAAGCAACGCTTCCGCCGACCAGTACCAGGGCTATGACATTTACTCGGTACCCGTTCCTGAACTGCCGGCAGGATTGTATGGCCCGATGTTTACCGGCTTTCCGCGCAGCTACATCACTTATATCGCGCCCTACCTTGTGATCAGCAACAATTCGCAGGTTTTACAAAACTATATTGTCGATTACGAAAACCAGATCACCTGGAAACAGTCGCCTGAATACGACAGCGTGCTCACGAACGTGAACAACGAGGCGCAGCTTTCGATGATCGTGAACCTGCGGAAGGCGCAATCGGGCGAGGAAACGCAGGTAAGCAAGAAGTACAGCGACCTGACTGCCAAAATTGAGTCGATTACCCTGCAATGTCGTTTTGAAGGTAACGAGGCATTTCCGGAACTGACATTCCATCCCAAAAAACGGCAAACAGCCAGTAAGGTACTGAACCGTACGTTCCTGAATATCGACATAGAATGGCCGGATATCTACGATGCGGAACTAGCGGCATTGCAAAACCCGATCGACGGAAGTTCGGAAATATTATTGACCGACAAGGAACATAATCTACTCAGAACGAATAACCTGCGCGAAGGAAAAACGCAAGCGATTGCAAAGCTGAACGGGCCCATCAGCACAGCCGCTTACAAAGTCGACTTCCTGAACATCGGCCGCCAGCAACGTATTTTCGCCACCGGCCGCACGGTGTACGCATTGGATGAAGACGACTCCACCAATGTATCCGCATTCCAGGCGCATTTGCCTACCTCCGACCCTATTTCGGCATTGTACCTTATCGACGGCGGAGAGGACGGCAGTAACCGGTTTATCGTCAAGAGTTCGGCGGAAGAGCTGTTTGTTTGGGAAAGTGTGACCCGCTCACTCAAAAGGTTGAACCATTCGGTTGATTTCGAGAAGATTGTCGGACCGGTTGTAGCCTTGAACCAGATCGGCAACAGGGGCTTCATCGTGACGCAGCAGAACGGAAAGATCTATTTATTGAAAGAAAACGGGACGGTAAAACCCGGCTTCCCGGTCGATATCCTGACGCGCGCCGAAAGTCCGTTTACCTGGGCGCAAAATCCGCAGACCGGTCAGCCGGAGCTCGCGGGCGTGAGCGTGTCGGGTGAGCTGATCCGCATTACGCTGGACGGTAAAATCACTTCCCGCCGGCAGCTCCTGCGTCCCGAACCGGGTTCACGCTTCCGGATCCTTTTTGACCGCAATTCGCTGGATTGGATATTGGTCCGCTCCGTTAATTCAAAAACCGCCATTATTACCAAAGACGGTCGTGAACTGTTCGAAATCAAGGATATTTTACCCAATTCAACAATCCAATATCATTTCTTCGGCGTCGACAACCGGTTTATTACGATCAAATCGGGCAACTATACCACGGTTTTTGACATGAATGGAAAGCGCCTCGGCGACAAAGCTATCCCGTCGGAAATGCCGGTGCAGCTCACCTATCAGCCCGGTTATTATAAATTATTGATATTCAGCCGGTCGGAAAAGAAAATACAGGTCTGGTCGATCAAGTTGAGATAATGCTATGAAAATTTTAAGATATATCGCTCTGGCCGCTGGCTGCCTGATCTGGGCCGTGGGACTCATTCCGACCATTTTACCCTGGCTTTGGAAAGAGCAGGTCGTGGAAGACGGTTATCAGTATGGCGATCTTTACAAACTCTCGAACCTGTCCGGGTTTCGCGATCCGCGCCATCAGTGCACCGGGTATATCCCCCCTGTTCGGCCGCAGTCTGCGAAAAAAGTGCATTTGTACATCATCGGCGATAGTTTTACGGAAAAAGGAAGGGTTGAAAAGAAGGACTTTCCCGTAGATGAATACACCTGGGTGAAATGGTCCGACTTCCTGCATATTAAACTCGATACAACCGAACACAACATTCTTCTGATCGAAAGCGTAGAACGGCATTTCCGCCAGAAATTCGCATCGTCGGTCCTAACCGTACTCGTTCCCGACACCGCGACATTTGTTCGGGATGGGGCTCCCGCTAAGTTCATGTACCGCCTCGACGAAGCGTTCAAAGGCTCGCATACTGCCGACAGACTCGACGGTTTTCTCTTCCAGAACGACTTCGTGTTGCGCTTGAAAGAATGGAAATCCGATTTTAATCACCGCTTTTTTAACCGCACCGGTTCGGGCGTCACACTGGTAAACGACGATCGTGACATCGTGTATTACATGGATACCGACACGCCTAATATCACCTCGGCATTCACGCCGGTTCGCGCTGCGGAAGTTGATTCGATGGTAACTAATCTCAACGCAAGCCGCGACTTCGCCGATTCGCTGGGCTTTAACAATGTGATATTGTCTATTATCCCAAATAAGGTTTCGGTGCTCAGCCCCGATTATGGTCCGTACAACAATGTGATCGAGAAGATATACAATCATCCCAAACTAGCGGTACCTTATATCGATATCCTTCCCGATTTCCGGCGCATGGGCCGCTCGGCATATCTGAAAGGCGATTCCCACTGGACTTGCGAGGGGCAGACGCTCTGGTTGAATAAAATCAATGCGCTGATCAACCGGCTCGTGGCCGAACCTGCTTCCTAGTCAACCGCTTATTCCTCGTCGGGAAGGCGGGCGGTCAGCTTACTCACCGTGAGCCCCTGGACGATGATCGAGAACAGCACCACAAAATAGGTGATCGCAAGCAACACGTCTTTGTTAAGATCCTGATCAATGGATAATGCCAGCGCGATGGACACGCCTCCCCGCAATCCACCCCATACCAATATCGTAATCGATTTCTTCCCGAAACGCGTCCTGAATGGAATCAGTTTGACCGGAATGTAGATCGAAATAAAACGTGCCGAAAGCACTACCACTATGGCCGCCAGTCCTGCCCAGCCATATTGCTTCATATCCGGAATGAGCAGCAATTCGAAACCGATGATCAGGAACAGGATCGCATTCAGGATTTCATCGATCAGCTCCCAGAACTTATCAATATAGTCACGTTCCGTATCCGAAACCGCACCGGGGTTTTTACCATAGTTACCTACTACCAGGCCCGCCGCCACCATCGCGAGAGGGCCCGACATATGCAATGCCTGTGCAGCCAGATGCCCGCCCATCACGATCGCGAGCGTAATGAGCACATGGACATTGTAGCCGTCTACCCGGTACATCATTTTGGAACCCAGAAAACCGAGCGCCAGGCCGAGCAAAATCCCGCCAATCGCCTCTTTGACAAACAATCCGGCGATCCCTGTAAACGATGTATTCACTTCTTCTCCGCGCGCCAGCGCAAGCATGAGAATGAACACCACCACCGCCATACCATCGTTGAAAAGCGATTCACCGGCGATCTTCGTTTCGAGGGATTTGGGAACGCCTGCCTGTTTGAGGATACCGAGCACAGCAATAGGGTCGGTAGGCGAAATCAATGCGCCGAACACAAGGCATTGGATCAGCGGAATGGTAATGCCGAGCAAAGGCAGAATATAATACATTAGAAAACCGATCACGAAGGTCGATATCACGACGCTGACGGTCGAAAAAATGATCACCGGCATGCGCTGCTCGCGGAGATCTTCCAAATGCAAATGGATGGCACCCGCGAAAAGCAGGAAATTAAGCATCGCCCCCATGAGTATTTCCGTAAGGTCGACGCTCGCAATGAGCGTGGAAATGCGGATGAACGTGCGCGGAAATATGCTGTCGGTTGCGATAAGTCCCAGTGAAACCATCAATGCGATCACCATGACGCCGATGGACGGAGGTAATTTCAGAAACCGGGAATTGAGGTAGGAAAATATCGCAGAGAGGACAATTAAGGCAGAAAAAGAGTAATACAGCTCCATGAAAATATTTTTTAGACTAGTCAAAAATAGAAAATTAAGGGCTCGCATTCAAGGCGGAAGGAGCCACGCGGGCAAACTCTAATAGTATTCTAATCGATTGTTTTCCTACATTAGTAATCCAAAGGTTGCTTTGTCATTCAACGCTTCGCTATCAACTATGCAAAAGACTCTGGCAAATTTCAAGCCGTGGCCGTCCAGGCATTTTTACCCGGTTTTGATGCTGCTAATCGGTATCTTCCCCGCTCGGCCCGTATTTTCACAAACCGGAAAACTGAAACCCGGCTTCGACAAGGCCGAGTACCAGGAGCTCGTGTATATGCACGCCCTGCTGTACGACACCGCCATGACCAACCGGCAAAAGTTCAAGGTACCGCGGCCGAACCGGGCCGACTCCATTTATTCCTCTCCCGTGATGGGGCTTGACAATCGCTGGGGGCTTTGGAAAAATAAATCCTCGGTAGGCGTGATCAATCTCCGCGGTACGACGATGAACGCCGTAGGCTGGCTTGAAAATTTCTATGCCGCGATGGTACCCGCACACGGGGAACTCAAAATCAGCGGGGATTATACATTCAAATATCATCTGGCCGATAATCCAAAGGCAGCCGTGCACGTTGGTTGGCTCGTCGGTACGGCCTATCTCGCCAGGGATATCGTCCCGAAAATCGATTCATTGTACAAAACCGGCGTTAAGGATTTCCTGATCATGGGCCACAGCCAGGGCGGGGCGCTCAGCTTTCTCATGACGGCCCATTTGTATTCGTTGCAAAAACAGGGTGCATTACCCAAAGACATCCGTTTCAAAACCTACGCCAGTGCCGCCCCCAAAGTGGGAAATACCTATTTTGCTTATGAATATGAACACCTGATCGACGGCGGCTGGGGTTATAATGTGATCAACTCTGCCGACTGGGTGCCGGAAGTGCCATTTTCGGTACAAACCCTCGCCGATTTCAACAATACCAATCCTTTCAAGAATATCGACGGCATCATCAAAAAGCAAAAGCTCATTGCCCGCATTGGCATGAGGCACGCTTACAAGGGTTTGCGAAAGCCGAGCGAAAAGGCGCAGCGCAATTATGAGAAGTACCTGGGCAAGTATGCGGGAAAGATCGTCTCCAAAAACCTGCCCGAATACCAATCACCGGAATTCTATAAGAGCAGCAATTACGTACGCACTGGGCCGACGATCGTGCTGCTGGCCGATGCCGCATATTATACGCAATTTGAAGATTCGGACCAGAACGTCTTTATCCACCATGGTCTGCATCCCTACCTCCACCTGATCGAACAATACAAATACTGACCCCTTCATGTGCTCCAAACTGACATTAACCCTGCGGGCCATCCTGCGGGGCATCCTGCGGGGCATCCTGCTGGGCATTGCATTTCCCGCCGCTGCCCAGTACCAGACCCTATTTGAAAAAAGCGGCGGCAAACAAACGCCTACCTACGAGGAAGGCATTGCATTTTACCGGCAGCTCGCGCGGAATTTCCCGCAGGTGCAAATGCAGGAAAAAGGCCCTACCGACAGCGGCCGGCCATTGCATCTGATATTGTATTCAAGAAATAAGGTTTTTGATATTAAAAAACTGAAAGCACAGGGAAAAGCTGTTTTGTTCATCAACAATGCCATTCACCCGGGTGAGCCCGATGGCGTGGATGCGTCGATGATGCTGTTGCGGGATATGCTCATTCATCCTGCCAAATTTCCGGAACTGGACAGCGTCGTGGTCGCCATTATCCCATTCTACAACATCGGGGGTGCATTGAACCGCAACAATACCACACGCACCAATCAGGTCGGGCCGGAGGAATATGGTTTTCGGGGAAATGCGCGGAATTACGATCTGAACAGAGATTTCATCAAATCTGACACCCGGAATGCACGGAGTTTCGCAGCCATTTTCCATGAGCTCGATCCCGATCTCTTCGCGGATACGCACGTAAGCAACGGAGCCGATTATCAATATGTGATGACGCTCGATTATGCCCAGAAAGACAAGCTCGGCGGCCCGCTCGGCGACTTTAACGACAAGGTTTTCCTGCCTTACATGTATAAGCATTTGAAAGAAACAGGCTACGAAGCGACGCCCTACGTGAATGCTTACGGACAGACGCCCGACAAGGGTTTTGTCCAGTTTCCCGACTGGCCGCGGTATTCAACGGGCTATGCGGCTTTGTTTCATACAATAGGTGTAATGACCGAAACGCACATGCTGAAACCCTATGATCAGCGCGTGAAATCGACTTATGCCTATTTGCACGGCAACATCAGGTTCCTGGCCGCATATCGCAAAGCTTTGCTGAAACTGCGGAATGAGACGAAAGAGGCGGTTAAAAAGCAAGAGAAATTTGCCATTACCTGGCAAGTCGATAAGTCAAAACAATCTACTATCGCATTCAAAGGCTACGAACCGGAGTACATACCAAGCGAAGTGAGCGGGTTGCCCAGGCTGCATTACGACCGCTCAAAACCGTTTACGAAGGACATTCCGTTTTACGACACCTACGTTCCGCTGGATGAGGTGACCCGGCCGGAAGCTTACATTATCCCGCAGGGCTGGCATAATATAGTAGAGCTGCTGCGATTGAATGGTGTTGAAATGAATGTGCTTGACAAAGATTCGGAGATTAATGTGGAAACCTACCATATCCAAGAACTGGAAACTCCGAAACAGCCATTTGAAGGGCATTACTGGCACACTTCCGTCAAGCTAAGGACCGAAAAACAGAAGCTGATTTTCAAAAAAGGCGACTGGGTTGTTCCTGCCGATCAATCCGCCAACCGCTATATTATCGAAACCCTCGAACCGAAAGCGGTGGATTCTTTTTTCAAATGGAATTTCTTTGACACCATTTTACAGGCGAAGGAGCATTACTCGGGCTACGTTTTTGAAGATCTGGCCTCGGAATTGCTTAAAAAATCACCCGAATTGAAAGCGAAACTCGAAGAAAAACGTAAAGCCGATCCTGAGTTTGCCAAGAACGGCAATGCACAGCTGGATTTTATTTATCAAAATTCGGATTACGCGGAAAAGGAATATATGCGCTATCCCATTTTCCGCGTCGTCAAATGATCAGAAACGGAAGCCCAGATTGAAATTGAATTCACCGGTGATTTCCATCCCCCTGTTCCTGTAAGTTTCCGATCTGAATTTTTCACGGTCAATATACCGCGGGCCTAATCCTGCATTCAGGCCGATCTGGAAGTGTTTCGTGATCTGGAAATTCACGTAATTATTGACGATCATTCCCATCCGGAAGCGTTCCCTTTCCTCGTCGCGGCTGGTGTGTACCTGCGTTGTAGGGTTGTAGTCCGTATAGTTGTACCAACGTTTACCAACACCGGCGTAAAGCGTGGGTCCCACTGCGTAGGTAACGCGCTTCTGGCCGAAGGGATAGATTTTTAAGCTTGGTGAGAAATAATACATCTGGTCGTTATCGTTTGATTCCGATCCGACCGGGAAGTAATAGCTGTCGGGAATGGTAAGTGTAAATGGCAGAAGCAAGCCAAAATAACCGCTTTTATCCAAAATTCTTTCATAACTGATCCCGAAGCCCGGCCCGCTATCGAGTGCTTTAAAAGGCGAGAAATCAATTTTGTTCCTGCGCATCTCTTCGTCCTGGACCACCGGTGAGTTGCGTTCGTGTCCGCGCTCGCTGCTGCGTTCGCTACTGCGTTCGCGACGTTTATCGAACCAGATCGTCTGGCCGTTCCCGAACTCGATCCGCAGCAATTCATTCTTCCTGATCACGAAATTGGCTGCATTGGCTTCCTGGCTGATCTTGTACAATACCTTGTCGATACCTACTTCCACTACCTTTCCTTCGATTGTAGAGCCATTTTTCCGGACCATTACATCCTGCCCATGAACGGCCACGAAGATGAACGACAATAAGAATGTGAGAGTAATAATTCTGCCCATAGCGTTGCTGCGTTGATGAATGATGACCAAATTTACACGATAAGTGAGTACTTTTGCCAAGTATACTCACTGAACGTTTAAAAACATACTTCTGTTATACACCTGGCCGGATCGGCCGATTCATATTATGCAGGCTGCGTTTAAAATGGATAATCGACACGCAGCCCTTAAAAAGACCAAATGACATTTCAGGATTTAGAACTCATTGAGCCGATCAAAAAGGCTCTTCAAGAAGAAGGATACACCACCCCCACCCCCATCCAGGCCAAAGCTATTCCGGTTATTCTAGAAAATAAAGACTTGCTGGGCTGTGCGCAGACAGGTACCGGTAAAACCGCCGCTTTCGCGATTCCGATGCTGCAATTGCTGCACGAAAACCCGGTTGGGAAGTTTGAAAAAAGCCGTATCCGTGCCTTGATTTTGACCCCTACCCGCGAGCTGGCGATCCAGATCGGTGAGAGTTTCGCTGCCTATGGGCGCCATACGCGTGTGAGGCACAGCGTTATTTTCGGTGGTGTGGGCCAAAAACCGCAGACCGACGCATTACTGAAAGGCGTCGATGTAGTAATCGCCACGCCGGGCCGCTTGCTCGACCTGATCAACCAGGGATTCGTTAAACTGAATCAGCTCGAATTTTTCGTGCTCGACGAGGCCGACCGCATGCTCGACATGGGTTTTGTACACGATGTAAAAAAAGTGATCAAGCTGCTACCGGCCAAGCGCCAGTCGTTGTTCTTCTCGGCTACGATGCCTCCGGCGATCGTAACGCTGGCGAGTACCATTTTGAGAAACCCCTCGAAAGTGGAAGTTACCCCGGTTTCTTCAACGGCCGATACCATTCGCCAATCGGTGTTTTTCGTAGATAAATCAGACAAAAATTCGCTGCTGCTGCATATTCTGAAAGATGAATCTATTGCAACGGCATTGGTTTTCACCCGTACCAAACACGGGGCGGATAAGGTAGTGAAAGTATTGCGTAAAGCAGGTGTTACTTCCGAGGCGATCCACGGCAACAAGTCGCAGACCGCCCGCCAGAATGCATTGAAGAATTTCAAAAGCCAGACTACCCGTGTTTTGGTAGCGACCGACATCGCAGCACGCGGTATCGATGTGGATGACCTTACACACGTGATCAACTACGAAATCCCGAATATTCCCGAAACGTACGTTCACCGCATCGGTCGTACGGGTCGTGCGGGTGCGAAGGGCATTGCGTTCTCGTTCTGCGACCGGGAAGAAAAGACGTATCTCAAAGATATTCATAAGCTGATCGCCAAGAACATCCCGGTAGTAAACGACCATCCTTACGCGCTGGGCAGGTAATTGGTAGTATGTCAAAAAAAACCTACTCGGATATTGACCTTCCGCAAGCGCTTGCATTAAGCCAAAGACCGGACACCGTGCTGGTGGATGTGCGTGAAAGCTGGGAGTTTGAGGAGTTCAATGAAGGGGGAATCAATATCCCACTTGCCGAGATCAGGGAAAAACGGCCGCTGGTGGCTCCTTATCAGGCCATCGTGGTGATTTGCACTAATGGCGTCCGAAGCAAGGTTGCCGCTATGGATTACTGCCGCGTGCCTGAATGGGCCGACAAGCAGATTTACCATGTGAGAGGCGGCATTATCGAATCCGAATAAAATAAAACAGCCTCGCAAATCACCAGGAATTGCGAGGCTGATTCATTATTCTGATGTCCTAGACATTTAGTGTACCTTCAAAAACGCGCACTGCGGGCCCTATCAGGTAAATATCATTAAATTGCCCTTCTCCGGCCGTCTGGTACTCAACGGACAGCGTACCGCCGATGGTCTCCACCTGCACCGGGCCTTCCCAACCTTCGCGGATATGCGCGGACAGCGCGCAGGCTGTTACGCCCGTTCCGCAGGAGAAAGTTTCGTCCTCCACACCGCGCTCGTAGGTACGCACGCTGAGGTGATTGTCTTCGATCACTTCCACAAAGTTCACATTGGTACCGCCTTTGGGACCGTATACTGAGCCGTATCTGATCTCGCTGCCAACAGCCACGACGTCGGCTTCGTGGATATCGTCCACATAAGTCACATAATGCGGCGAACCGGTATTCATGAAATCATACGCCTCATATTGCTCCACGCCTTTCACATTCGACATTTTGAGGCGGATCGTATCACCCGAAACCGTTGCCTCATGCTCGCCGTCGACCGCTATGAATTTAGTGCTGTCCTTAAACAACCCAAGGTCATTCGCAAAACGCACCACGCAGCGGCCACCATTCCCGCACATACTGCCTTCGCCACCATCGGCATTGAAATACACCATGCGAAAGTCGTAGCCCTCTGCATTTTGCAGAAGAATAAGGCCATCGGACCCCACCCCGAACCGGCGGTGGCAGATCGACGCGATCAACTCTTTTGAAACCGGGAATTGCAAGTTGCGGTCGTCGACCATTACGAAGTCGTTTCCGGTGCCTTGGTATTTATAAAACGCGATACTCATATTTGTGGTCGTTTTCCGTCGGTTTAAACGGACGGATAAGGAAAAAACAAATCTTTCAGTCAAAAAAGCATCAAATCTCTCTCTTTTTCTCTCTCTCAATTCCCGTCAGTTTAAACTGACGGGAAGGGTTTTGTTTTTTGAAAAAAAATCAGATTGATTTTTTTTCAAAAAACAAAACCCTGCAAGAAAAATTCGCTTGCAGGGTTTTAAAATTTCGTGCCGAAGCTCTTTGCAGATTACTTCGTTGTTTTGAGCTCTTTAATACGAGCGGCTTTACCCTGACGGCCACGCAAGAAGAACAAACGCGCACGACGTACCTTACCACGACGAATAAGCTCGATTTTCGCGATGCTTGGTGAAAGGATTGGGAAAACACGTTCAACACCGATACCGTTTGAAATTTTACGTACTGTAAAAGTTTCGCCAGCTCCGTTTACGTTACGACGCTGCATAACGGTACCCTGGAACTGCTGGATACGCTCTTTGTTACCTTCACGGATTTTCACGTGAACGTTGATCGTGTCGCCTGATTTGAAATCAGGATACTCGGATTTACGATTTTCAATCGTAGCTTCTACGAGTTTAATAAGTTCGCTCATGACGAGTGATTTTATGGATTTAAAATGATAGCTTGCTCCCAGCGGACGGGGTGACGCCCCTTCATTCAAAACAGCTTTTGAGAAAACGAGTGCAAATCTAGCACTATTTTTTTGCAACTGAAAGCTTTTCCCGTGACTATCATGAAGATTTTCAATGTAGAACAAATCCGGGCCATGGATGCCTACACCATCGCACGCGAACCTATCAATTCCATCGACCTCATGGAACGCGCCTCACAGGCATTTGTACGCTGGTTTTGTAATCAATATGTAAATACCCGTCCCATCGCCGTCTTCTGCGGCAAAGGAAACAACGGCGGCGACGGCCTGGCCATCGCCCGCATTCTGAGCGGATGCGGCTATGATGTACAGGTTTTCGTCGTCGAATATAACTTGAATGCAACCGACGACTTTCGTCAGAACTTGTCGCGGTTGGCCGATCACCTGACGCCACGCCTCATCCAATCTGAAAACGATCTTCCCCGACTGGAAAAGAAGGTCGTCTGCATTGATGCACTGCTCGGTTCTGGTCTGTCGCGGCCGGTGGAGGGATTGCTGGGCATTGTAATAAAGTATTTAAACGACCTCCCCAACCGGTTACTCGCCGTCGACATTGCCAGTGGCCTTTACACCGACCGCCCCAACGGCCCTTCTGATATCATCATAAAACCCAGATACACCATTACATTTCAGCTCCCGAAACTCTCATTCATGCTCCCGCAAAATGCGGAGTATGTCGGCGAATGGCATGTTGTGGACATCGGGCTGAGTTCGGAATACATCAAAAATACCGATACACATTACTATTTCACCGACAAACCAGAAGCCGAAAAGCGCATTAAACCAAGGCAAAAATTTTCGCACAAAGGCACATTTGGGCACGCTGTGCTCATTGCCGGAAGTTATGGCAAAATGGGTGCTGCCGTCCTCTCAGGCAAGGCGTGCCTGCGTTCGGGTGTGGGCCTGCTCACGATGCATGTACCCGCGTGCGGGTATGAGATTGCCCAGATATCAGTCCCGGAAGCGATGACGACGGTGGATGAATCCGAAAAATACATCAGCGAAGCACCTGACCTGGGCTCCGCCACGGCTATCGGCATCGGGCCGGGCATAGGCCAGGCCCCTGCAACAGCGAAAGTGTTGGAGAAAATCCTGGGACAGGCAAAAGTGCCGGTCATTATTGATGCGGATGCCCTAAACATACTTTCCACCCACCCGCATTTGCTTTATAAGCTGCCGGCCAATACGATTCTTACACCGCATCCCAAAGAATTTCAACGGCTTGCCGGAGACAGCAGCAACGAATACGAGCGGCTGGAAAAAGCACGGGTGTTTTCTTCGAAATATAAAGTGATTATTTGCCTGAAAGGTGCGAATACTGCTGTTGTTTTACCTAATGGCGAAGTCCATTTCAATTCCACAGGTAACCCCGGAATGGCCACCGGCGGCACAGGAGATGTACTTACCGGCATTATCACCAGTTTGCTGGCACAAAAATACGCCCCGGCAGACGCCGCGATTCTGGGCGTTTACCAACACGGCCTGGCCGGTGACCGTGCCGCAGAAGTCCGCGGGCAAACCGCGCTGATCGCATCGGATGTAGTGGAGTGCCTGGGTTGGTAACGATCTTAATTTGAAGTAAATTTGATTAAATCATTTATCAAGGCTTATGGACTTTCTAGAAAGAATCACGATCGACCCGGGCATTTGTCATGGCAAGCCCTGCATCAGAGGTATGCGTTGGCCTGTGGAAGTGATTATCGACATGCTAGGCTCAGGAATGTCAATCAATGAGATTCTCGAAGATCATCCCGAGCTCGAAAGAGACGATATTCTGGCTAGTTTAAATTACGCCAAGATGTTGGTATCGGGAAGGACTATCAATGAAGCTGCATAATGAACTTCCTATGCGATGTTCATATACCTATTAAACTAGCGAAGTTTCTTCAAAGCAAGGGGCATTCGGCAAAACACGTAAATCAGCTATCCGCCAAATGGCATACCGAGGATTCTGAGATTTGTTCGATCGCTGATAGAAACCAATGGATTGTCATTACAAAGGATGAAGACTTCCGCGCGTCCTTTTTACTCCGGCGTACTCCCCGCAAACTAATCCGTATCAGCCTTGGGAACATTTCAAACGAGGCATTGATCGAACTCTTTTCGGAGCACCTTGCATTAATTGAGGGCATTGATCAAAACCAGTTCTTCTATCTTGAATTGGGTAAAATCAATACACTCTACACATTCTAACTCAATACCTGATAAACCACAAACGCCGAAACATAGGCCAGCACGGTCAGATAGGCGAGCTGGATCATGGGCCATTTCCAGCCGTGGGTTTCGCGGTAAACCACGGCGATGGTGCTCATACACATCATGGCGAATACGTAGAATATCAATAATGAATAACAAACAGCTGGCGTAAACATCTGCCCGCCGGTTTCGGGGTTCTTTTCCTGAATAAGCCTTTGTTTTACGGTTAGAACATCTTCCGTATCGCCACTGATGCTGTAAATCGTAGCCATCGTGCCTACAAACACTTCGCGGGCTGCGAAAGATGCAAGTAACGCAATGCCGATCTTCCAGTCGTAACCGATAGGCTTGATCACCGGTTCGATGAAACGGCCAAACTGGCCTGCATATGAACTTTCCAGCCTTGCCGATGCAACGGCGGCATCAATTTGTGCTTGCGGCGCTGCGTTCATGGAAGCAACAACCTGCTGTTCGGCCACATTCATGTTATCTCCCGGGCCATAGGAAGCCAGCACCCAAAGGATAATCGAGATCGCCATAATGACCTTACCCGCTTCAAGTACGAAGGATTTCACACTTTCGTACATCGTATACCCGACGTGCCCCCAGCGCGGCAGTTTGTAAGAAGGCATTTCGAGCATAAAATAGCTCGGTTCTTTTCTTGGAATAAACAATGACAACAACCAGGCAGAGCCTAATGCCCCGAGCAACCCGAGCAGGTAAAGGCCGAAAAGTACCAATCCCTGCACATTAAATATGCCCAACACCTTCGTTTCGGGTACCACTACGGCAATGAGGATTGCGTAAATCGGCAAACGTGCGGAGCAACTCATTAACGGGGTTACCAGAATAGTCAGCAAGCGCTCATACCGGCTGCTGATGCTGCGGGTCGTCATGATAGCCGGCACCGCACAAGCGACGCCCGAAATAAGGGGCACCACGCTGCGGCCATTCAGCCCGAAACGGCGCATGAGCTTATCCATAATCACCATCACCCGCGCCATATAGCCCGATTCTTCCAGAATGGCAACCAATGCAAAGAGGATCGCGATTTGCGGAATAAAAATGATAATGCCACCGATACCGGCCATGATACCGTCGGTGAGCAGGTCGTTCAGCACGCCTTCGGGCAATGCTCCTTTCACCCATTCGATCGCCGCGGCAGTACCGGCGTCGATCATGTCCATCGGATATGATGCCCAGGCGAATATGGCCTGGAAGACGATCAGCAGCACGATGGCAAATGTAACATAGCCCCAGACACGGTGCAGCAGGATGCTGTCCAGTTTACGGGTCCAATACGGCGGCTCGATGGCACCTTCCGATTTAACGGCTTTGGAGACGATCGGCTTTATTTTCTCATACCGCGCAACGGTCTCGTTGGCGAGGAAGTTATTTTCGTCGAAACCGTATTTCTCGATCAGCGCGTCAAGCTTAGCCCTTACCGGCTGTTCGAGAAAAGAAAAATTATCATGCTGACAAACATATTGCAATGCAACATAGTCATTATCAAGCTGGTGAATTTCCCTCACCTCGTTGATCAGCCCTATTTCATTTTCCTTGGGTTCATAGAAATACTGCAACACCGGTTTTTCGGTGCGCTCGGTAATCTGTTTTACTGCCTCTTTCAGGCTCTTTATTCCCTCTCCCGTCCGCGCATTAATGCGTACCACCGGCACATGAAGCTGCATAGCCAGTTGCACAGCATTCACGGTCAGGTTCATGCTTTCGGCCACATCGAGCATGTTCAAAGCCAGTACCGAGGGAATGCCCAGGTCGTTGATCTCGGTAAAAAGCAACAGGTTTCGCTGCAAATTGGAAGCGTCGGCCACAATCACCACCACGTCCGGAAAATCGGGATGTTTGGGGTTGGCGAGAATGTCCATTACCACAACCTCGTCGCGCGATTTGGGATAAATACTATATGTACCCGGCAAATCCACCAACGTCACATGCGAATCGTCGTGACCATTGGCACTGGCAATGCGAAATGTTCCTGATTTTTTTTCGACCGTCACACCCGGAAAGTTGCCTGTTTTCTGGCGCATTCCGGTGAGTGCATTAAATAGCGTAGACTTGCCGGCATTCGGGTTACCTACCAGCGCAACTTTTATATTTCCCTGTTTCAATGGAGAGGCTGTATGCGGAACGCAATCTTTACTCTAATTCAATCACTGCGGCTTCGTTCAAACGCAACGACAGGCTGTAATGGCCGCCAACGTTGATGCAGATCGGGTCACCGAAGGGCGCAATCGCATCCAGCCGTACTTCGCATCCTGGCAAACAACCCATTTCGAGCAGTTTCAGCGACATTGTGCGGTCCGTAAATGATTTGATTATGCCCTTTTCACCCTTTTTGAGGTGGGAAACGGTACGAGCCGACATACGTTCCTTATTTAGATTCATTTTATTTAAAGTACAAATAAAGCACTCTCAGACGGTAAATCAAACTTTACTTTGCCTAATGTGCCTACCGGTCGTCAAATCGTTCAAAATCCTGACCGTTTTATTATTTCCCTCCGGCTTTGTGTCGTACTTTTGCAGCGCGAAACGAAGTACCAAAAGCCGGGAAAAGTGTCGCTGGTTACATTACAACAGCAAACCGGAAGCCAAAGGCCAAAAGCCGATGGCCCACACCAATCACCTTGAACGAAATTAAGACCCTGATCTGGAAAGAAGTAACGCTCGAATGGCGCCAGAAATACGCCCTCAGCGGAATGCTGCTTTACGTGGTCAGTACGGTATTTGTTTGTTACCTAAGTTTTAATCTTCGTCGCAACCAGCTGACACCCATTGTCTGGAATACGTTGTTCTGGATTATTTTGCTCTTTACGGCGGTGAATGCCATTGCAAAAAGCTTTTCACAGGAACGCCACGGTCGGCTGCTGTATTACTACAACCTGTGCAGCCCTCAGGCTATTATCATCTCCAAAATCATCTATAATTCGCTGGTAATGGCGGTATTATCGGGACTTGGATTTATATTCTACGCATTTGTAATGGGTAACCCGATTCAGGACAATGGCCTGTTCTCGATCTGCATCCTGCTGGCTTCCATTGGTTTTGCCTCCGTTCTCACACTCATTGCGGGGATTGCGTCCAAGGCCGATAACAGCGCTACGCTGATGGCCGTGCTCAGTTTCCCGATCATCCTGCCCATGCTGCTCATGACGATCCGTCTCGCGAAGAACGCGCTCGACGGGCTCGACTGGTCGGTCAGCACGGATGAAATCACCACACTATTATCGATCGATCTGATAGTAATTACGCTCAGCTACCTGCTTTTCCCCTATTTATGGAGAAGCTGAAAAACAGCAGGTTACAGGGCACAACTTTTAAAGCATAAGTTCAAAATGAGAAAGATCTGGTGGAAAATCCTCTGCATCGTGATCATCTTCTACGTGATCATCATGGGATTTATCGGTCCCGTACCACGCCTTCCAATTATTAACGAAAGTATCAGAAACACCTACTTTCACGTGGCGCTGTGGTTTGCAATGACCATCCTGCTTTTTACATCTATGATATACTCGATCCGCTATCTCAGCAAAGGAAGGATCGGAGATGATGATATTGCCAGCGAAATTGCCAAATCGGGCATCTTTTTCGGGGTATTGGGCTGTCTGACAGGCTCTGTTTGGGCTAATTTTACCTGGGGAGATCCCTGGCCGAACGATCCCAAGCTCAATGGCGCTGCTGTGGGTATCCTCATTTACATGGCCTATTTGCTGCTCAGAAGCTCTTTTGAAGATGAGCAACGCCGGGCACGGATATCTTCGGTTTACAACATTTTCGCTTTCGCGGTCTTTATTCCGATCATTTATATCCTGCCGCGCCTGACGGATTCACTGCACCCCGGTAGCGGTGGGAACAGTACATTTGGTTCTTACGACATCGACAACGACATCCGTAAGGTATTATACCCAGCAGTAATTGGCTATATCCTTCTTGGCCTGTGGGTTGCAGAGCTGAGAATACGCATTAAACGGATCAGACGATTCCATGAGGAAGAGTTGATCAAAACAGGCAGATTGTGACATTCCGGCCTGATTTGGGCCGTTTACAAACGTTTCAAAGTAAAATTTCGTTAAGGTTTAGTCCATTCATATATACAATGAAAAGAATTTCCCTCATCCTCCTGACATTGCTGGCCATCTCCGGCAACCTGTTCGCGCAGGCGGGCGACACATCCGTTGCAATGGCCGACAAGCTTCGTGAAGACGGTAAAATATGGGTCGTAGTGGCCGTCGTGGCCGTTATTTTCGCAGGCATTGCGATTAATATGCTCCGTATCGATTCCAAGTTGAAAAAGATTGAAAAAGAACTCAATATCAAGTAAGCCCTATGAAAAAGATACAGATATTCGGATTGGTGATCATCGCGGTTGCAATTGGTATTATCGTTTCAACTGCCGGTGATGCAAGTACTTACGTCGATTTCACCAAAGCCAAAGAAATGGCGCAGGATGGCGACAATGAGAGCATTCACGTGGTAGGCAAGCTTAAAAAAGACGCTGCCGGCCAGATTCTGGAAATGGAATACCGACCTGAAATCGACCCCAACCTGTTTGTTTTCACATTGATAGACAATAATAACGTGGAGCAAAAGGTGGTCTATAAAAACACCAAACCGCAGGATTTCGACAAATCCGAGCAGGTCGTAGTGGTGGGCAAAATGCGTGACGGCTCATTCTCTGCCGAAAAGATTCTCATGAAATGCCCGTCGAAATACGAGAACGGTAAAATGGAAACCACGGAACATACCGCGAAAGAATCATGATTCACAGTACGATCGGAAGTGCAGGGCACCTGCTGGTTATAGTCGCATTTGTAACGGCCATCCTGGCTACATTCGCTTATTTCAAAGCGGGTATCGCAGGAGGGACCGTCGAAGAGACGCAGAGTTGGAAAAAGTTTGCGCGCGGCGTTTTCTGGGTACATTTGGCGGCAGTGTTGGGTGTGGTGTTCTCGCTCTACTGGATCATCGGTAACCATTATTTCGAATACCATTACGCCTGGAAAAACTCGTCGCTTTCCCTGCCCACAGGCTACACCATTTCCAGCTTCTGGCAGGACCAGGAAGGCAGCTTCCTGCTCTGGATCTTCTGGAACGTGGTGCTTGGCGCGACCCTGATCTTCACTAACCGTTCGTGGGAAGCCCCGGTAATGACCGTTTTCGCATTGGTACAGGCGTTCCTTACCTCCATGATCCTCGGCGTGGTAATCCCCGGCCTCGATCTGAAAATCGGGTCTACGCCATTCCTTTTGCTAAAAGAGGTAATGCCCGACCTACCGGTCTACAAAATGGACCCGAATTTCATCCCGAAAGACGGTAACGGCCTCAACCCGCTATTGCAGAACTACTGGATGGTGATTCACCCTCCTACCCTCTTCCTCGGCTTCGCGAGCACGCTTATTCCGTTCTCATTCGCGATTGCTGGTCTTTGGACCAAGCGCATCCACGAATGGATCCGTCCTGCATTGCCGTGGTCGCTGTTCTCAGCATTGGTTTTGGGTGTAGGTATTTTAATGGGTGCTTACTGGGCTTATGAAACGCTCAACTTCGGTAGCTACTGGAACTGGGATCCCGTGGAAAACTCGTCTATCGTGCCCTGGATCGTCCTGGTAGCGGCGGTACACGTGATGATCATCGCGAGAAGGAATGCGACGGCATTGAAAACATCGTTCATCCTTACGATTGCGACGTTCATTCTGGTCCTTTACTCGACCTTTATGACCCGCAGCGGTGTGCTGGGTAATGCTTCCGTACACTCCTTTACCGACCTTGGACTTTCGGGTCAGTTGCTGATCTACCTTTTTACATTTATTATCGTGGCGGTCGGTTTGCTGGTTTACCGCTGGAAATCGCTGCCGAGCGATGAGGAGGAAGTATCGACTTACTCGCAAGAATTCTGGCTCTTCATCGGTGCCACATTGCTTTGCCTTTCTGGCTTCCAGATCATCGCTACCACTTCCATTCCGGTTTATAACAAAATCGCCGAGGCATTCGGTACCGTGCTGAATATGGCGCTCCCGGCCGACCAGGTAGCGCATTACAACAAGTTCCAACTTTGGTTCTTCGCATTGATTATCGTTCTTACTGGTGTAGGCCAGTATTTCTGGTGGAAAAAAACCGGCAAAGGCAAATTGCAGGCATTGTACAACCCGCTATTGGTTGCATTGCTGATCAGCGCTGCCGTGATCACATTCAAGCAGGTCCGCGACATCCAGTACATTGCGCTGCTCACGACTTCGATTTTTGCGGTGGTGGCCAACGGCAATATCCTGCTGAACATTATCCGGGGTAATTATAACCTGTCGGGCGGCGCGATCACGCATATTGGTGTAGCGCTGATGCTTATCGGTATTCTGTTCTCGTCGGCCTATACCAAGGTTGTTTCGATCAATAACTCCGGTTTGATGATCTCCCGTAGCGAGGAGTTTACGGCCAACGACAATAAGGAGAACAAAGAAAACATTACCCTTTGGCTCAACAAGCCTGAGAAAATGGGCGATTACATGCTCACCTGGCGCGACGTGCGCGTAGAGCCGCGTCACATTCCGGGTTACATTCCTAAGAGCTGGGTCGATATCGTAGAAGGCGATTTCCACGCCGTTGCATTGCGCGACATCGAGTTGAATGGCCAGAAATACAACAAAAAGGGCGATACCCTGGAAATTTTCCCGGAAAACTTCTATTACGAAATCGAGTACCGCGAACCGTCGGGCAAAATATTCACGCTTTTCCCTCGCGTGCAGATCAACCCGCGCATGGGTGGCATCGTTTCCTCGCCGGACATTCAGCGCAAGGTCGATAAGGATTTGTACACCTACGTTTCGATGGTGACCAACCCTACCGCCGAGCCCGTATGGAGCCAGACGGAAAGCTTTACCGTTAACCTGCGCGATACTTTTTTTGTAAACGACTACGTGGCTATTCTCGACAACGTGGTACGTACCGAAGACGTGGAAGGCATTAAACTCAACGAAGGAGATGCGGCGGTGAAAGCGATCATCCGAGTGCTCGACAAAGACAAGGAATTTGTAGTGACCCCGTCTTTTGTGATTCGCGACCGTATGGTAGCGCGCAAGCCGGAAACGAGCAATGAGCTTGGTATGCGCATTCAATTCAACGAAATCAACCCGCAAACAGGGCAGTTTACATTTGGTGTGAACACGACGCAGCGCGACTTCATCGTCATGAAAGCGACCGAAAAACCATTGATCAATATCCTCTGGCTCGGAACTTTCGTGCTCGTGATCGGTTTTGTGATGGCTACCATCCGCCGTTTCAGGGATTTTGTCAAAATGCGCAACAAAGAAAGCGCCGCGACGGAGCCTAAGGCCAAAGTGACACCGAAAGTCCAAACTGCGTAAGCGATTCATTTGAAATACATTATAAAGCGTTCCGGCCTTAAAATGCCGGAACGCTTTTCTTTTAAATACCAGAAACTAAGTTAACCGGCCTCTCCCGAAAGGTTTTGTTTGAGTTGCGTATAGAGGTGAGTATTTTGCGGAACTCAATCGACCTCATTACACATGGACAAGCCGCAACAAACCTCCCGGCGCGAATTTCTGCGCCAATCAGCCCTGTTCGCAGGCGCTTCACTTATTTCAACCCACGCATTCGGAAGCATTCATATTGGCAAACAAACCCGCGTGATCGTGATCGGTGGCGGGTTTGCCGGGCTGGCCGCTGCATATGCCCTCAAGCAAAAGAATGTGGACGTAACGGTGCTCGAATCCCGCAACCGCATTGGCGGAAGAGTGTTTTCCCATACTATTGATCCAAAAGAAAACCTGGTCGTGGAACTAGGCGCCGAGTGGGTAGGCAACTCTCATGAGCGCGTACATGCGCTATGCGGCGAATTTGGTATCCCTTTGCTCAATAACCAGTTCGACACCCATTTGATTTATCAGAACCAGTACACCAAAGCCAACGCCTGGGACTACTCCGAAAACTGGAAACCCAAATTTCAGGCATTGCTCGACGGTTATAAGCAGCTCAACGAAACCCAGAAAGAGCAGCTCGACGGCATCAGCTGGTGGCGCTACCTGGTCAACAACGGCTGCGAGGGCAAGGACCTGATCATCCGCGAACTCCTCGACAGCACCGATTTCGGAGAGAGTATCCGGCATGTGTCCGCGATGGTGGCCTTGTCGGAGTATGCGGAGAGCAGTGAAAAGAATGAAATGGACCTTAAAATGCAGGGCGGCAATACGCAGCTCGCCAGGAAGTTCGCCGAAAAGATCGGGATCGAGCATATCCTCACCGGCCACACCGTCCGGCGCATTGAGCAGAAGGACAACGTGACTGTCACCTGCGATAACGGCAAAACTTTCGAAGCCGACCGGCTCATTTGCGCCATCCCGACATTCGCTATCCAGAAAATACAATGGGAGCCGGGGTTGCCCGACGTGCAGGCACAGGCCATTAACCAACTTCTGTACGCCCGGATCAACAAGAACGCGATTTTATTTAAAGACAGGTTCTGGAAAGACGAGAGCTTCGACCTCATTACCGACCAGACGCCACAGTATTTCTACCACGCCACCAAAAACCAGAAATCGAAAAAAGGCGCGCTTATTTCCTACACAATCGGCGACAAAGCGGAACTGATCGCAAACCAGGACGATGCCTGGCGAAAAGATATGCTCCACCAGACGCTCAACCCGCATTTCAAGGGCGTCAGGAAACGGATCGACTCGCAGGCCAACTACTATTGGGGAACCGATAAGTTGTCGCAGGGGGCCTACGCGATTTACGGTCTCAACCAATGGCACACCTTACGGCCTATTCTGCAAAAACCATTTCTGAAAACATCTTTCGCCGGTGAGCACCTTGCCGACTGGCAGGGTTTCATGGAAGGCGCGGTGGCCACCGGCGAAGCTGCTGCTGTGGAAGCACTGGCGATTTAAAACCGTAATCCAAGCCGCGTAAAGAAGAACGTCCCGTTGCTACCCATTTGTACCGGGTCCCAGGCACCACCCGATTCAGTCAATGCGGGCTGGAACTTGTCGGGATACACATTCAGAATGTTGCTGCCCCCGATGGATAGCGATACGTTTTTGGTGAATTTGTAATTCAATGTAAGGTCTGTCTGGACTTTGGGACTGTATGTGTCGATCATATAGTCCCAATTGGCCAGCTTGATTTCGCCGAAGCGGATAAACCGCAGCATCGCGCTGAACTTGCTGACCGAGTAGTCAAAAGTAAGGTTGATCTTCGACGGTGGTGCCGATGCGAGTACGAACCGCCGCTCGCGCTCATCAAAGTAAATATCCTCCTTCCCGGCCAGCTTCGGCACCGTATTCACCGGGCCGAGTTCCATCCAGTTAAAATTCGCAGCCACTGTCGTACTCAATCTGCCAACACCCAGCCGCATTGAATGCGCTACGATCACATCGAGCCCTTTGGTAGTAGTGTATTCCAATGCGTTGGTAAAGAATTGCGCCTTGCCTACCCGCAAATCTTTCAGCAATGCGCCGATATCTTCATCGTCGTCGCTGAACTGCCCGGTAAGCACCACGCGGTCTTTCACTTTTACATAATAACCATCCACCGTAACCGACAACCCCGAAGCCGGCGTGAACGTAATACCCAGGCTCGCATTCTGCGAAGTTTCCTGTTTCAGCTCCGGAATCCCCAGTGCTTTCGTAACCGCGCTATTGTTGTTGGCAAGCAGCACTTCCACGGGCTGTCCGTTCACGAAGTTGGTGAATGTCGAATTGAAATATTTCTGAGCCAGCGAAGGGGCGCGGAAACCGGTGCTTACCGAGCCGCGCAATGCCAACGCATCCGTGACTTTATAGCGCAGTCCAAGCTTGCCATTCAAAGTACTTCCAAAATCGCTGTATCGCTCAAAACGACCCGCCACATCAATCAGGAATTGTTTGGTAACATCCGCTTCGAGGTCGACATACACACCCACATTCGAGCGGGTATGGTTGGTCACGTCGGCTGGGCTGTAACCGGGAAAACCTTGCGAGCCTCCGGCAAATTGGGGATCGTAGTTACGGTAGGAAGCCTCTTCACCCGCGAAAATCTTGTAGCGCTCCGTACGGAACTCGCCTCCGAATGCGACGTTAAGCCCCTGCATTATATTTTTATAAAAACGGCTGATATTCAAATTCGTAACATTCTGCCCCAGCTGAAAACCACCGGCATCGAACGATGTCTGCGAACGCTCGCCCAGCGACCGGTTCAGCGAGTTTTTAACACCAAAATGGAATTTGTTAAAACCATAGGTGTTGCTTAAATCAATATCCCATGACTTCCACACCCCACGAAAACCGGCAGCGACCGAACGGTCTTTGATTTTACTTGTAATGATCGGGTCGAATCCGTTGGGATAAACGGATGGAATATTGCGATCGTCGTCCGCGAAGCGAGTCCACGCGTAGGCATCGCCGCTGCGCTCGTTGAGGCCTCCGAAGCTGTAAAATTGAAAATTACTGCCGAGCGGTATTTTAGCATTGTAATAAATGGCCGCATTACGGATTTCCGGGTCGCCGTATTGGCGGCGCGCGAGATCCGCCTCGCTGGCAACTGTGTTCGCGCGATTGGTATGATCGCGCGAATTGTAATCGGCTGTTAGATTAACGAAGCCTTTTTTCGCGATTTTCAAGCCATAATTCGCATTGATATTGTAGTTCAATCCATCAAATTTTTTATCGTCGAAACGATATTTGGCTTTAAACATCCCCGCATTCGCATTCACCGTCAGTTGGTCTGTACTTTCCTTTAAAACGATATTGATCACGCCTGCGATGGCATCCGAACCATATTGTGCTGCGGCGCCGTCGCGCAAGATTTCGATGCGCTCGATAGCCGCCGCCGGGATCGCGTTCAGGTCGGTACCGGTGTTACCCCGGCCGCGTGATCCGAAAAGGTTAACCAATGCGGATTGGTGGCGACGTTTCCCATTGATCAGCACGAGCGTCTGATCGGGTCCGAGCCCGCGCAATGAGGCAGGGTCCACATGGTCCGCACCATCGGAACCGGTCTGCCTGTTTGAATTGAACGATGGTGCGGCGAATTGCAAGAGCTGATTCACATCGAGCTGGCCCTGCTTGGTGGTCACTTCGCGGATATCGATTACGTCCACCGGCGCGGGCGTGTCCGTCGATGAGCGGTTAAGGTTTCGCGAGCCTACCACGGTCACCTGGTTCAGCACGGTGGCGTCCGAAAGTGCAAAGTCCTGACTGGCAATGCCGTTCAATTCCCTTTCCACTTTATTGTAACCCACATAAGTCACTACCAAAGTCGCATTACTGTATCCGACAGCCAGGCTGTATGTGCCGCTTCCGTCGGTCACCGTGCCATTGCCGGTTCCTTTTTCGACAACGGATGCTCCTATCAGCGGCTCGCCTTTCTCATCCGTCACTTTCCCGGATATTTGAAGGCCTTGCGCATGACAATAACATGAGAGGAACACGAAGAGCCATGTTTTGTATATCATTTTCATAAGACAAATATTAGGTGCTATTCGAACCAAATATGCAATATTCGTCTTTAAAATAAATAATAACCAAATAAAATTTCTTGAATGTTAATTTTTACAGAATTTATTTAAACCATCGGTTACATGAGGATAAAATGTAACATTTCCGTGTAAAAGCTTTTTCCAACTTCCTGCATTTCAAGCCGGTTGATATGTATCTTTGCCGCTTAAATATGTTTTTTGTATTCTGTTTCCTATGGTATCTGAACTCATCAAATCGGCATTGGGCCGCTTGCGAATTATCGCATTTCTTGAAGGCATTTCCTTTTTAGCGCTTCTCGGCATCGCAATGCCCCTTAAATATTTTGCCGGGCTCCCCCAGGCTGTGCGGATCGTAGGCATGGCGCATGGCGTGTTGTTCGTCCTTTTCGTGCTCCTGCTCATCCAGGTTGCAATAGAGAAAAGCTGGCCGCTCAAAAAATCGGCTTTGTCATTCGCTTCTTCGCTGATACCATTCGGGACATTCTATGCAGATGCCCGCTGGTTCAGAAACTGAGTATTCCCCGAACCTTTTATATTCCTAAACATCCCTTAAGATCAAGTGCTACGTACCTTTATCCTAACCCCTTTCATTTTCTGTTTCATCATTTTCCAAAGTATTGCCCAGAAACCGAACGAAAATTACCAGTACCACATCCATTCAGCCGCTTCGCCGGTTAAAATCGATGGTGCAGCCGACGACCCCGCATGGTCGGCCGCGGAAACGGCGAAAGACTTTTTCATGATCACGCCTATGGACACGAGCTTTTCCAGGGCGCTCACGGATGTGAAAATGTGCTACGACAAGCACAACCTCTACATCCTGGTTGTCAACTACAAACCGATCCAAGGCTCACTGATCGTGGAATCGCTGAAACGTGATTTTGCATTCGGGAAGAATGACAACTTCCTCCTTTTCATGGACACGTTCGATGACAAGACCAACGGTTTTTCGTTCGGTGCCAATGCAGCGGGTGCTCCCTGGGACGGCCAGCAGGGCGATGGCGGTACGGTTGACCTCAGCTGGGACAACAAGTGGGTAAGTTCCGTTAAAAACGAGGATGACAAATGGGTTTGGGAAGCGGCCATTCCCTTTAAAAGTATCCGCTATAAACCAGGTATTACACGCTGGGGCATCAATTTCAGTCGCCAGGATCTGACTATTTCCGAGAAATCGTCGTGGGCACCCGTACCGCGGCAGTTCCCGTCTGCGTCGCTCGCGTACACGGGCGTGCTCGTGTGGGATGTACCGCCCCCCAATCCGGGGCCGAACATTTCGGTGATACCTTATGCGGCCATGCGCATGACGAAGGACCACCAGAACGACATTCCTACCAAATACAAACCGACCATCGGCGGCGACGTCAAAATAGGCCTTACACCATCGCTGAACCTAGATTTGACCGTCAATCCCGACTTCTCACAGGTGGATGTGGACGTGCAGCAGACTAACCTCGACCGTTTTGAGCTATTTTTTCCCGAGCGCCGGCAGTTCTTTCTTGAAAACGCCGACCTTTTCGCCAATTTCGGGTACGCTACCATCCGGCCGTTTTTCTCGCGGCGCATCGGCCTGGGCGTGCCGATCCAATTTGGGGCACGTATGAGCGGAAAGATCAATAAAAACTGGCGTATCGGCGTGCTGGATGTACAAACTGGCGCTAATGATACACTCACGCCCCATAACAACTACGCCGTGTTCGCATTGCAGCGGCAGGTGCTGGCGCGTTCCAACGTGCGGTTCATTTTTGTCAATAAAGATGCAACCAATTATACGCTCGAAAGGCATTCGGCCACTAACCGCTACAACCGGAACGTCGGTGCGGAGTTCAACCTTGCGAGCGCCAAAAACCTGTGGACGGGAAAGGTAATGTTCCTAAAATCTTTCACGCCCGGTAAATCCTCCGACGATTTCACGCACGCCGCCGACCTGAAATTCACCAAGGCGAATCTAATATGGCAATGGCAGCATGAGTACGTGGGCAAAAATTACAACGCGGAAGTCGGCTATGTCCCCAATGCCGTACGCATGGGTTACTATAAAATCAGCCCGAACGTTGCCTATCTGTTTTTTATCAAACACCCGAAAATCATCAGCCACGGGCCGAAACTCGTAAGCAATGTTTACTGGGACAAAAAATTCGATCTGAGCGACCGGGAGTTCATCTTGTCCTACAACGTCAACTTTATCAACCGCGCGACGGTAGCCGTGTGGGGTTCCAGCAACTATGTGCGGTTGCTGCGCCCTTTCGATCCTACCAACCTCGGCGGCGCTACATTGGCGACCGGTACCGAGCATAACTGGAAAGCCGTCGGTTTCGACATCGTATCCGGCCCTCAAAACCGCCTTACTTACCTCGCATCGGGTATCCTCGGCGGCTATTATCAAAACGGCAAGCGTAACAATCTGCGGGCCGAGCTTGGTTATCGCGTTCAGCCGTACGTCGCCATTACGATGGCCGGCAACTACAACGATATCCGGCTGCCCGAGCCCTGGAAGCGTACCCAACTGTGGCTCGTAGGTCCGCGCGTAGACGTAACGTTCACTAACAGCCTGTTTTTCACGACATTCATGCAGTACAACAACCAGGCCGACAATATCAACCTGAATGCCCGTCTGCAATGGCGCTACAAACCGGCTTCCGACCTTTTTATCGTATACACCGACAATTATCTGCCCGAAAACTTCAAGGTGAAAAATCGGGCGATCGTGCTGAAATTCACTTATTGGTGGAATCTTTAATAAAACACTTCAATATTCTTCTTTTTGAGCTGGCTCAACTGCTCGCTGTATTTACGCTCGGCATCCTGTCCTAAAAACGGGTTGCCGCGCAAATGCAGCTTGTCGAGCTTGCTGATCTGCAAGAGCTGCATCGGAAATTCGGGAAAGTTGTTGCCCGACAAATCCAGTTCTTGCAGGTTTGTAAAAGCGACCAGCTGCGATGGGAAGGTGGTCAGCCAGTTGTAGCCGAGATCCACAATGCGCAGCTCCTTCATACGCGTAATGCGCTCAGGTAGTTTGCTAAGGTGATTATGATGCGCGTAAAGTGTGTGCACGCGTTTCAGCTTATCGATGCGCTTCGGCAATGCGGTGAGCTGATTATGGGAAACTGCAAAATGCGTCAGGCGTTTCAGCTTCGTGATCGATTTCGGAAGGGTTTCCAATTTATTATAATACAAATCCAGCACTTCCAGCCTGCGCATTTTTCGAATGCCTTTGGGCAACACTGCTACATTTGCCTTGTAGAAATTAAGGTCTTTAACGGGTTTCAATTTGCTGAAACTGGCATTAGTTAGACCGGTCAGCTGGTTATTCCCGAGCCAGAGCGTTTCGAGCTTTTTACAGTTGCGGGCTGCACGCGGAATATCGGTAATGAGGTTCTTCTGTATATTGAGCAGTTGCAATGATTTGTTTTTGCTGATGGCAATGCTGTTATCACGCAATATGTTTTTGCTTAAATCGAGGTGCCGCAATTTGGGCAGGCGCTCCATGTCCAGATCGACGTTTTCGATATCGTTGTCGCCCAAAAACAGCTCTTCCAGGTTCGGGAAGCGGTATATTACTTCCGGGACGGACGTCAACAGGTTCTGTCCGAGCGCGAGCGTCTTCACCTTCAACGTATCTTTCGTCGCCACAGCCTCTACCAGGCCATGTACTACACTATCCTTTTTGATATGCGGCTCCCTGGGCGGCCGGGTGAAGAAGCCCACGAAAACGATGATAGCAGTTTTGGCACCGACCGTCCTGCGTGCGACAAAATCGGTGAGGTATGGCGCAATCCGGGACGAAATAATGGTTGCCAGCGAGTCGGCCACGGTCGATTCCTCCCGCTGCTTTCCGTTTACAGGTCGGAAACCGCTCGTGACGGCCAACACCAGGTAGTCGATTTTGCCCTTCTCATTCAGGTAAAGGGTGTTCCAGACCGTATAATCCCTAAATTTGTCGGTTTCGAGAATTTGTCCGTAAATACGCTCAAATGCCGTCTGTACCGTGTGCGGCTTTTCGTTCACTTCGCCTTCAACATTCAGGTAATCATGTCTTAGTTTCTGCGAAAGATCTTTGGGAACGTCTTTGTGGATCAGTACCACAGGCTGCGCCGCCAGGCCGATGCCTGCAACGAGCAATAAAACAGTGAAGAATATTTTCATGACAGGCAGTATTAAGTGAGCACGCAAACATAACTAAAAGAATAGTTATATTATTATACTTACTTATATATTTTCTGTCGTAATTTACTCATTCCTATTTACTCCGTTCAATCGTATACTGAACGAGTTGTTCGAGCGAGCGGCGGTGGGGTGAGTCGGCGAATTCGTTGAGCAATGTTAGTGCTTCCTTTACATACCTTTCCATTACCTCCTGCGCGTAGCGTAACCCCCCCGAGTCTTTCACGAATGCGATTACTTCACTTACCTTGTTGGGCTTGTGGCTTTCGTTGCGGATAATGTTGATAATGCGGCGCTTTTCCAGCCAGGGCGCATGGTTGAGCGCGTAAATGAGCGGGAGCGTCATTTTCTTTTCCTTGATATCGATGCCGAGCGGCTTACCGATTTCGTCTTCACCATAGTCGAAAAGGTCGTCCTTGATCTGGAATGCCATGCCTACCTTCTCGCCGAATGCGTGCATTTTTTCTACCACCTCCTTCGCCGCGCCTACCGAGCTGGCGCCCGCTGCACAGCACGAAGCGATGAGCGACGCGGTCTTCTGGCGGATGATCTCGTAGTAAACCTCTTCATTAATATCCAGCCTGCGGGCCTTTTCGATTTGCAGCAGCTCGCCTTCGCTGAGCTCACGGACGGCCGTCGAAACGATTTTCAATATTTTGAATTCCTCATGATCGACCGAAAGTAGCAGCCCGCGCGACAACAGGTAGTCACCCACGAGCACGGCTATCTTGTTTTTCCACAATGCGTTCACAGAGAAAAAGCCACGGCGGTAATTGGAATCGTCCACCACGTCGTCGTGTACGAGGGTGGCCGTATGCAGCAGTTCGATCATCGCGCCACCACGGTAGGTCGATTCGGAGATATTGCCACAAACCCCTGCGGACAGAAATACGAACATTGGGCGCAGCTGCTTGCCTTTCCGCCTCACGATATAGTTCATGATCTGGTCCAAAAGCATTACTTCGCTTTTCATAAACTGGCGAAACTTCTGCTCGAAAGCTTTCATCTCATCCGCAATAGGAGCCTGAATTTCCTTTATTGAAAGGGTCATATTCATGTACGAGGGCTTAAAGGTCCCTCCTGATAATAAAAGGAAGCGAACAGGGGCATAAGTTTGTAAATATGTTCGTTTAACCCTCTGAACTCTGATCTTCAAATTTGGAATAAAATCTTCTGTTTATATCAATTTTAAACCGAAAATGTTTAGAATTGAACAAAGGCCAGGGCGTCCAAAACTGCCGACAGCCGACAGCCAGCAGCCGAAGTACAAACTAAACCACGTAAACCAGTCGATATGAAAGCACTCGTTCTCGGCGGAGGATCTATGAAGGGAGCATTTCAGGTAGGTGTGATCCAGGCAGTCCTGGAAAACGGTTTTGAACCTGAAATGGTGTACGGGATTTCGGTAGGCTCGCTCAACGCCACGTTCCTCGCCAATGAAACCGGCAAGCAAATAGCCGAAAACAAAAAGATAGACTGGCCGCTCGCAGGTCGTAAGCTGCTCGAATTCTGGATCAAGAATATCACCCAGCCCCAGGATATTTCCACGCTGCGCTCACGGGTAATGCTGGGGATGAATACACTAATGAGCCGCTTTGACGGCATTGTGGACCCGTCGCCCCTGCATCAGCTCATCCGCAAGCACCTGCACGACGATTACCTCCGCGATACGCCCATTAAGGTTAAGGCCGGTGCTGTGAACATTGGTACCGGGGAAATGAAATATGTCTCCACACAGGATCCGCATTATGTGGATTTTGTATGTGCCAGCTCATCGATTCCGATGCTGATGCCGGCAATCGAAATCAACGGTCAGCTTTACCTCGACGGCGGTTTACGCGAGGTCGCGCCTATACGCGAGGCGATCGAGGACGGGGCAACGGAAATTATCCTGATCGGCTGCCATTCTCCCCTGCTCTACCAGCCGGAAGATATTAACACGCGCAATCTGATCACGCTGATCGAGCGTGTACGGGATATTACCGTGAACCAGATTGTGAACAACAATATCCAATGGGCCGAGTCGTACGTCGACCGCTCGAACCTTCGGGGCAAGCCGATGAAACTGACGGTAGTAAGGCCATCGACACCGCTTTTCCTCGATTTACAGCATTTCAACTCGGAAGATATTTCGAGGCTGATCATAGAAGGCTACCGCGCGGGTGTGGAATCAATTTTGAATGCTGAAAAAGGCGGAGACTCGTCGATTACCGATCCGGCTATTAATGGAACGGCCATTCGCGATTCTTCCAGACATGGGCCACTTCACACTGAATCAAACAATGTAAAATCGTAATGAAAAACCAGACAAGGCAGATATTCGCGGCACTGCTGCTCGCTGCCCTCTCACACACTGCCCAGGCCCAAACCGGTGACTGCCGGTTCAAAGACGCCGAAGCGCTGAAAAGTTACCTGAAGCCAGGCAAGCGTACCACACCATTAATCATGGCGCACCAGGGCGGTACCGAAGACGGCTTCCCCGGAAACAGCATGGCTACCTTCGAACGAACTTACGCAAAAGTGCCATGCGTGCTCCTTGAAATCGACGTCCGCGCCACAGCTGACAGCCTGCTTGTCATCTCGCACGACGACGACCTTGCATTAAAGACGAATGGCAAGGGCTTATTGAGTAAAAAGAAGTGGAAAGAAGTCAGCAAACTGAGGTTAAAAGATCCCTATGGCTCCATGACGGAGCACCCCATACCCACATTCCAGGATGTTTTGAATTGGTCGGCCGGCAAGAATTTGGTCCTGATCGTCGATAAGAAGCCCGAAACCAGCATTACCCAAACTATCAAAATGCTTCAAGGAACGGGAAATCTTTATAAATCGGTATTGATCTGCTATTCGCTACAAGAAGCCCAGTTCGCACATAAGCTGGCACCACAGCTCATGCTGGCGGTAGGTTTCAACAGCCTCGAGCACATCGACACGATCGAGCAGTCGGGCTTGCCGTTTGAACAGCTTGTGGCGCTCACGCCACGAGAATTGCAGGACGGATCATTTTACCAGCGCATTCACGACCTGAACGTCGCATCTTCACTAGGCACGAACGGCAATATCGACACGCTTCAAGCCACGGAATCACGGCCATTGTACCAAAAGATCCGGGATTCCGGCGGGCCGGATATTATCTGTACCGACAATCCGATTTTGTTGCAGAGTATTTTTTATAAGAGGGACTGAATGGAGGAAAGGGAGGATGGAGGAAAGGGAGGATGGAGGAAAGGGAGGATGGAGGAAAGGTCAGGCTGACAATAAGCAAAACAAAACGAGCCCGCATTACTGCGGGCTCGTTACTATCTGAAGGCTCGCTATCCTTAATTAAAAATATAACGGATACCGATTTGTGCCTGCCATACGTCGTTGATTGTTCTTGACTTCACAAACGCATCACGTACGAGCACAGTCTCAGTGGATGTGCCGTTGCTGATAACCTGCGTACCCATACGGTAGGTGGGAACACCCTGAGCGTTTACACTCGCGAAGTTGAGCGGGTTGGATTGCGTGCTGTTCGAAGAAGCAGTTACCTGGTTTGCTACACCCCATTTATTGTTGATCATATTACCAACGTTGAAAATATCGGCACGCAGACGGATGATATTCTTCTTGTCCTTTTTGCCCACTTTTACGTAGAAATCCTGCTCCACCGTTACGTCGAAACGGGTCAGCCATGGGTAAGCACCGCCATTACGCTCTGCATATTTGCCTTTTCTTTCCGACAGGTAAGGATGGTTGTCGATGTATTTCTGGAATGCTTCGGCCTGCTGTTCCGGCGAGAATGTATAAGTTTTGCCGTTCGCAGTAGTTGTCAGCGTCTGGAAAGTAAGGTCGCTTGCTTTGTTTGGAACAAAGATCAGGTCGTTGTTCTGACCGTCGCCGTTCATATCGGTAGCGCTGATGTAGGAGATTTTGGTACCGCTTGAAGATACACCACCCAATGTAATCATAGTAGCTCCACCGAATTTACCGCCATACTCTTTGCGGTAAGAAACGTAACCTACGAAGCGGTGACGAACGTCGTTACCTGAATAGGCCAGATCAAGATAGTTCAACCCATTCACACCCGGCACGTTGCCTTCCACGGTAGAAGAAACCGAAGCAATGTCCTTAGCCATACCGTAAGTATAACCTACCATTCCACCGAAACCGCGTGTCGCAGGTTTTTCGAGTTTACCGGTCAATGAGTAAGAATAGCCTTTATTCGTGTTAGTCAATACGTAAACATTTGATACGTCGTCTTCTATTAAGCGGGCTGTCGTCGCAGCACCTCCGCTAAGACCCGACGCAGGGAACCTGTTGCGAGTATCAGGACCTGCGAATTGTGCAGTAGGCGCTTTCAGGTTTACATCAATGTAGCGAAGCGAGTTGTAGTTTTTGTTGAAAATACCTTCCACGGTGGCTACAACGCCCCAGCCAAGTTGCTGGTCGATACCAATGTTACTTTTCCAAATTTGTGGCAACTTCAAATTTTCGTCCGATGCGTTCACCTGATAGCCTTTAAGTACCCCGGTCGAATCCGGATTGTAACGCGACGGATCCAATGTGAAAGGGTAGGCAGTCGTATTGCTTCCGGAGATGGTTGCAGAGTTCACACCATTGTTACCCAACTGGTTCGAGATCAACACGTAAGGAATGCGGGAAAGAAACAAACCGGTTCCTCCGCGAACCTGCGTAGTGCGGTCGCCTTTTACATCCCAGTTGAAACCTACGCGTGGTGAAAGGTAAACGCGGGATTTGGGAACATTACCTGTATTCACTTTATAAATTCCGCCATTCGGATCGCGGAAGTCTATTTTCGCGACATCTGCATTGTAATATTGCTTCGAAGTATTCGGCATGTTGACATAATCAGCGCGAAGACCGGCAGTAAGTTTGAAGTTAGGTGTAGCCTGGAACTCGTCCTGTGCGTACAAACTGATCGTCTGTGTTTTGAACACCTGCCATGGAGCGGCACCGCCCGGAAGCAATGAATAACGGTAATTGAAACGGACCACGGTATCAGGAGCGGTCGTCAGGTCCTTGTTAGCCAGGTATGCATTGGCAGCATTCTTGAAATCCTGGATCGATTTGAATACCCAAACACCATTTGAAGTTGGGAAGAACAGGTTGTTTGACTTGAAGTGCTCATATGACGCACCGACAGTCACTGTATGCTTTCCTGCAAAATACGTCAGGTTGTCGGTAATGTTGAAAGTAGAGTAATCCAGACGGTTGTTCGGTGTAAATGGATCCGAACCGATGGTAGTGTAAGTCGATCCGTCTTTCTGGATTTCGATCGTCGGGAAGATCGGCGCTTTGTATTTGCGGTCTTCAATCTGTTTATTGAATGTACCGATCAGGTTGTTGGCAAACTTACCGCCGAAGTTCGAGTTCAATTCCGCTACGAAGGAACGCGTGTTGTCCTGGATAATGTAGCCTGTATTCTGCGGAGAAATCGCCGAAAGCGAGTTGGTGCGGTTACCGAAACCTGCCGTGTTGGAGCTGTTGCTTTGGCTGATCAACACGTCCGAATCCGAATCGTGGTGCGAGTAACGCAATGTCAGCTTGTGCTTATCGCTGATGTTGTAGTCGATGCGGGCAAGAAACTTCTTGCTTGTGTTCTCGTTGTTAAAGCCGTCCAATGCACCTACGTCGTACTTGAACTTGTCTTTCATGAAGGAAGAAAGGTCCTCCATATCAGCCAATGTAGTTCGCGATATGTTACCGCCTGATCCCTGGCCACGGTTCAGTACGAAGTCGAGCGCCGGGCTTGAACGTTTTACGAACTCACCATTTACGAAGAAGAACAGTTTGTTTTTGATGATCGGGCCTCCCAGGCGGAAACCGGTTGTTTTTTCGTTGAATTCAGCCACCTTGAAATCGCTGCCGTCAATCTTCTTTCCTGCCAGGCTCTTGTTTTTAAAGAAATGGAAAACAGAACCTGAGAATTCATTGGTACCCGAGCGCGTTACCGCGTTGATACCCGCACCCGCGAAGCCCGATTGACGCACGTCATAAGGAGCGATGTTGATCTGTACCTCTTCGATCGCGTCCAGAGAAATCGCCGTAGAACCGGTACGACCACCCGCCTGCGCTTCGTTACCCAAACCGAAACCGTTGTTGAACACGGAACCATCAATGGTGAAGTTGTTATACCGGCTGTCCTGCCCGCCGAAAGAGCGGCCGTTGCTGTATGCGTTGTATTTGGTAATGTCATTCAGCGTACGTCCAAGCGTAGGCAGGCTTGTGATAAGGCCTTTGTTGAAAGTAGTAGCTGCACCCGTGCGGTCAGAGCTGAAAATGTCGCTTCCGGCGCCGGTAACAATCACCTCCGCAAGGTCGGTCGAACCGTCTTTCAGTTCGAAATTGACGTTGGCGGCAGTACCGAGGTTAGCAAAAATGTTTTCCTGTGACTGCTCATTAAATCCCACGAAAGATACTGTCACCTTGTAAGGACCACCCACGCGCACAGCCGGGATCGTGTAAAGTCCTTGTTCGTTGGTTACCGAGCCGTATTTTGTTCCCGACGGTTCGTGTATCGCAACGACCGTGGCGCCTGGGAGCACCTCGCCTTTGCCGTCTGCCACACGTCCCGTAATGGCTGATGAAGTCACCTGGGCTTGGGCCCCAGGTCCGAATAGAGAGAATAGAAGTGCGGTAACCGTGAGGCAGACCGCCCGGAAGAGTAAACTTTTCCCGTTCATAAATTTGGTGATTTGGTTTGTAAGAATACTAGCGGATTCATTCAAGGAGGATGAATAATTGGTGCAAAATAATAGCTTTTTACGTTTACAAACAAAAGGCTAAATCCTACTAAAATGCAATACTAATCTTCGTAACTAGCTGATTTATTGAAATAATGCAGATTCGTGCAACAATACTTCAATATTTTCAATTTTATCAAATCATTAAGAAATTGCAAGAAGGGCCAGAGGCTTTGGAAGGGCAGATTTGAGGGCAGAAAAAAGATTTTTTATCTATCCGGCAGCAATTATTATACCACAAGGTAACCGCTGTTTAACAAATAATTAAATTTTAGGAAGGACCGTTTTTTTCCTTCCCGGAAATCCTTACAACCTTTGCGATGTGATTATCGGCTGTGGGCTGTCGAAATATTATCGTTCAACCAACATTATGCAACTCAATTTCAAACAAATAGGCGAAACAGGCAAGCCCCTGATCATCCTCCACGGTGTTTTCGGCTTTCTCGACAATTGGCTTACGATCGGGAAAACCCTTTCGGAGCAGGGTTACCGCGTTTACCTGGTCGACCAGCGCAACCACGGACGCTCCCCGCACGAAGCCCCGCTCAATTTCCCGACGCTCGCCGCTGATTTAAAGGATTTTCTGGACCAGCAGCAAATCGCTTCACCGATCCTGATCGGGCATTCCATGGGCGGAAAGACGGTCATGGAATATGCAGTGACCTACCCCGGCACGTTCGATGCACTCGTGGTGGTCGATATCGGGCCCAAAGCCTACCCTATTCACCACACCAAAATCCTGAAAGGGCTGAATGCAATTCCGCTGGACCAGATCGAAAACCGCAACCAGGCCGACGAAGTCCTTAGCGAATACGAGCCGTTGCTGGGCGTGCGGCAATTTTTACTGAAAAACCTGTATAGAAAAGAAGAAGGCGGCTTTGCCTGGCGTTTTAACCTGCCGTTGCTCACAACCGACATGGCCAATGTGGGCGCGCAGATCAAGTCCGACGAGCCGGTAGAAACCCCCACGCTGTTCATGCGGGGAGCTAATTCTAATTATGTATTGGATGAAGACCTGGAAGGCATTCTCGATCTTTTCCCAAACGCACAGTTGAAAACGATCGAGGGAGCAGGGCACTGGGTGCAGGCTGAGCAGCCGAAAGCATTTGTCAGCACCCTGCTTGAATTTCTGAATGAAGCTATCTGACGTATTTCGTTCTCGGTGAATTGCAAGTGCCTATTATAAGCTGGTCATCGCTTAGCGATATTTCCCAGGTCGGACAAGTAATGCAGTTCAGCAGTTCGCATTGCGGGTTGTTGGGCAATGCGATTTGTGGTTTTACATCGAGCAAGGTGCCATTGATGATCATGGTAGCAGGTGCGCAGCAGCGCGGGGTACCGTTGGCGTTCAACACAACGCCGTCATGCCGAAATATCAACGAATCGGATTTGGCAGCGGCAATCGGCTCCCAGGTACTTTTATTATCCAGTGAAGATCTTTCAACCTCAACAGAATGCCAGATGCCCGACACTGTCGAGAAAGCGTAATTGGGTGAAGGGTCGTTGACACTATCTTTTTTACAAGACAATAACCACACCAAAACAAGGGGTATGTATAATAGTCTTTTCATACTTATTAAATAATTTTATTTACTCCGTAGATTCACAATCAGGCTTTTTGGTTGGAAAGGAATGAAAAAATGCAGCGCCTATGAATGATTCCGGGATTTCCCTGTACTTAATCCCTACAATACTGGCCGAAGGGACGCAAAACGACGTACTCTCTCCCCAGATCCAAGATGCCGTACGGCACCTGGATGTTTTCTTTGTGGAAAACATCCGCACCGCCAGGCGGTTCATCAGCAGCCTGAAACTTGGCCGGGTCATCGACGACCTGACATTTATCGAACTGAATAAAGATACCGCCGAAACGGAAACTGCTGCTTCGCTGCGAAACCTTTCAAAAAGTGCGGGTGTAATATCGGAAGCCGGCTGCCCCGGCGTCGCCGATCCGGGCGCGGTAGCCGTACGCATTGCGCACGAGCTGGGGATACGCGTGGTGCCTTTGGTAGGGCCGTCGTCCATTCTGCTGGCATTGATGGCATCGGGAATGAGCGGACAGTCATTTGCATTTCACGGCTACCTGCCAATCGATAAAGTACAGCGTAAAAAAGCATTGCAAAACCTTGAAAGAAATGCGCGGCAATACCAGCAAACGCAAATATTCATGGAAACTCCTTTCCGCAACAACCAATTGCTCGAAGCCGTAATAGAAGCGTGCTCACCCGATCTGGCCTTATGCATTGCAGCCAATGTAACCGCCCCCGACGAGCTGATCAGGACAATGCCGGTGGGAAAATGGAAAGCGGCGAAGCCTGACCTGCACAAAATCCCTGCGATTTTCCTGATCGGATAGGCTTTTAGAGAAAGATATTGATCTATCTTTCGTTCTTCTTGAAAACTGCTATTCACTTTGAAAAAATATATTCTGATAGCCATTCTGGCAGCGGCGGGCCTGTGGAGCTGTAATGAAGACAGTCTCGACGCCAGTATTACCGTCGATTCCAACTTCCAGTCGGGAACAGGGGGTACGGATGGCTGGACTCCCGAATATGCCGGATTCGCAGCAACGGCCGACTCTACCCAACTCGATACTGTCGCCGCTACCGCGTTGCTTCCCCGCGGCCTCGACACCACACAATACGGCTACCGGATCCTGTCGAGGTATTCCAAAGGCAATATGTTCAGTTACCTTAAAAAGCGCGTGAGTGGTTTTACCCCGAACAAGTCTTACGAGATGGTGCTTCAGGTCGACCTGGCGACGCGATACACCGCAAGTACGATTGTCGACAAGGTCACATTCAAAGCGGGCGTATCCCCAATCGAGCCGTTGACAAAGCTGGTTTCCGGCACGTATACATTCAACCTCGACAAGGGCACGGGCAACCAATCAGGTAAGGCCGTTTTGCTGGCCGGAAGCATTGCCAGTACCAATTCCGACACCCGTTACCACACATTATTAAGGTATTCCAATGACGGACAACCCGTTACGGTGGTCGCCAATAACGAGGGCGAACTATGGTTTTTCGCCGGGACCGATTCCGATTATAAGGATACGACGATATTTTACTTCGACCGCATCATTGCCCGGTTCAAAGAACTGTAAAGTGTTTTGTAAATTCGCCCCCATTCATTAACCCACATATCCCTACCGGAATGGTCCAGGTACAAACATTTGTTTTCAACCCATTTTCTGAAAATACTTATCTTCTTCACGACGAAACAGGCGAGGCCATTATTATCGATCCGGGCTGCTACGACCGTGCGGAAGTGAACGAGCTCGCCGCATATATTGAAGAACACGGCCTGAAACCCGTGCAGATTGTGAATACACACGCCCATATCGACCACGTGCTCGGCGTAGCCGCGCTCAAACGGAAATACGGCATTCCGTTTGTCTTGCATAAGCTGGACGAGCCGCTTTTGAGGGCTGTTAAATCTTACGCTTCCAATTACGGCTTTTCTACATTTGAAGAACCCGAAATCGACAGCTTTATCCGCGAAGGCGAGACTATTGAATTCGGCAATACATCCCTGAAAATCCTATTCGTACCTGGCCACGCGCCCGGGCATGTGGCATTTGTGAATGACGCGGATAGATTCGTGATTGGCGGCGATGTGCTGTTCCGCATGAGCATCGGCCGCACCGACCTCCCCGGCGGCGACCACGGCACTTTGCTGAAAAGCATCCGGGAACAAATGTTCACCCTACCCGACGATTATACAGTTTATGCCGGCCATATGGAACCTACTACCATTGGTTTTGAGAAAAGAAACAACCCGTTTTTCAAATAGCGCCTTATGATCCGTCGCAACATCCCCAATGCCCTCACCTGCGGAAACCTGCTTTGTGGCTGCATTGGCGTGGTAGAAGCATTCCACAATAACCTGATACTATCGTGCCTGCTCATTGGCGTCGCATTGATATTTGACTTTCTGGACGGTTTTATCGCCCGTTTGCTGAAAGTCACCTCCCCCATCGGCCGCGACCTCGATTCGCTTGCCGATATGGTGACGTTCGGCTTGCTGCCCGCGATCATCCTGTATCAGCTGCTGATGCAAAGCATTCCCGACCTCTTGGGTATCTGGAAGGCCTATCCGGCGTTTATCATCGCCATTTTCTCGGCGATCCGTCTCGCGAAATTCAATAATGACCCACGCCAGTCCGATTCGTTCATAGGCGTGCCCACACCCGCGAATGCGATGCTCATCGCTTCCCTGCCGCTCATCGTTCACACAGAGAGCGCGTTTTGGAAAGATATCATCATTAATACCAACAATCTATTGATTTTAAGCGCCGTCATGTCCTACGCCCTCGTGATGGAGCTTCCGCTGATCGCCCTCAAATTCAAGCAGTTCGGCTGGAAAGGAAATGAATCGCGCTTCATTCTGATTGGCATCACAGCGCTTTTGCTCGTTACCTTAAAATTCCTTGCCGTTCCTGCAATACTAATCGTGTACGTACTTCTCTCCATTGCCGACAACCTCAGGAAAAAGCAGATTTGAATTGGTAGGCACGACTTTTTTTTGCATTTTTGCAATCTTTCCGGCAACGTATGTTGCTTATTATTATCATTTTAGCATTAAATACCGTTCCTTTCTGCCTTTTGACCCTCAGCAGCTTTGAACAGTCCCGATTAGCATGGCATTCTCCCGCATTACAGGCCTGGGTTTCTACGTTCCCGACAATGTTATTACCAACGACGATCTTACGCAATGGATGGAAACCTCCGATGAGTGGATCCGTGAGCGGACCGGCATTCAGGAACGTCGGTATTTCGAGTATGGAAAAGATACCAATTACAGCATGGCTGCCGCGGCATCGCGGCAGGCGTTGGACAGGGCAGGGCTTACGCCTAACGACATCGACGTGATCGTGTACGCTACCATTACCCCCGATTATTTCTTCCCTGGCTCGGCATTTCTGATGCAGCGTGAACTCGGGATGGACGGCAAGCCGGTGATCGACATCCGCGAGCAATGCTCAGGCTTTGTGTACGCACTTTCGATTGCCGATCAGTTCATCAAATCGGGGATGTACAAAACGGCATTGGTAGTTGGTTCGGAGATACAGTCATCGTGGATCGACAAGAGTACGGCCGGGCGTAATACCGCAGTTATTTTTGGGGATGGCGCCGGAGCTGCGGTAGTTTCCGCAACGAACGATCCCCAACATTGTATATTATCTACACACCTCCATGCCGACGGCCGGTTTGCGGAAGAACTCTATGTGAAAGATCCGGGTAGCAGCCGCGAAGGTCGCCCGGTAAGCCAGGAGGTAATCGACGGTGGCGGGCATAACGTCTATATGAATGGCAATGCGGTTTTCAAACATGCGATCGTACGGTTTGGCGAGGTGATCCAGGAGGCATTGGAAGCCAATGGCTACACCGCCGGCGACATCGACTTGCTCGTTCCGCACCAGGCAAACTTACGGATCAGCGACTACGTACGCCAGCAACTTGGGCTTGCTGAATCGCAGGTAATCAACAACTTACAACGTTTCGGAAATACGACGGCTGCTTCCATTCCTATCGCATTGACCGAGGCTTGGGAGACCGGAAAAATTCAGGAAGGCGACCTGATTTGCCTCGCGGCCTTCGGCAGCGGGTTTACTTGGGCATCGGCACTCATCAGGTGGTAGGTTCCGGACTAGAATTGTCCGGTCGACAACATTACCAGCGTGCACCCTTCTATTGGTATGATATTTTTATCTATTAAAATATCCTTAAATTCAGGATTCTCTGTACCAGGGTTGAAGATAACGCGTTTAGGATTTAGAGAAACGATATAATCGTAGTATTCAGGTTGGTGGCTCGGATTGATATACAAAGTGACGGTATCTACGTCTTTCCAGTCAGTTTTGTCTGTGTTGATTTCTTCTCCTAATGCAAAACCTTTCCTGCGTCCGATGAGTAAGATGGGATGACCATAGTGCGTGAGTTTCTGTGCGGCCAGGTAAGCGTATCTGGATGGGTTGGGAGTTGCTCCAATAATGAGTGTACGTTTCATGCCAAATCAATTTAGTAGAAAATAAAGGGCCAAATGTGTCCATAGCCGCCGCGGTCGCTACCGCCCCGGTATTAACAGCAGCCCCACACACTTTTTAAAACACCAAAAGATCGTTCCCGCGTTCTCGACGGGAATGGTAACGTAAAGACCAACTGTACGACCATAGAACCTTATAATATATTTTATCAAATGAATGAATCAAATGTAAGCCGGAGCTTCTGGAATGAAAAGTGGGCAAAAATTATATTCGACGAGATCGAGAATGCTCCTCATTACGAGGTGTCTAATTATGGCAGACTGAAAAGTTTTCAGAACAACCCGAAGGAAGGAGTCGTGATCAAGGGATCTGTCATTCAGGGTTATAGGTCTTTGAATATCCGCGTCGCAGGCGGGAAAACCATTAACCGGTACGTGCACAAACTCGTAGCCGAGCACTTCGTGGACAGGCCGGATACCGAGCACAACTTCGTGATCCACCTGGATTTCGATAAACAGAACAACTACTACGAAAACCTGAAATGGGTTACAAAAGCGGAAATGATCGATCATAACCGCGAAAACCCTGCATTCATCAACCGGGTAATCCCGCGCCGTACCAAAAATTACAAACTCACGGAAAGCAAAGTACGGATCATCAAAAAATTGTTGAAAAACGACAATAACCGCTTGAAAATGATTGCGAAGCAGTTTGGGATTACACATACCCAGCTCAACCGCATACGTTCGGGGGAGAACTGGAAACATGTAACCATTGAGGATTGATTGAAATACTTATTTGAGTTTTTCTGCGGCGGAAACCGTATAACCGCTGCCGTTCGCACCCTCTTCAAAATCAACTGACACGCCGATCACGTACATTAAATGGCGCTTGTCTATCAGCACCTTAATGCCTTCGATGAGGTATGCCTGGTCATGCTCTGTGGCTGTGTCGAACCCAAGCAGAAAAGATCCGCTGCACGCACCCCCTCTAAGCCCTACCCTAAGTCCGTAGGTATCCGGGATTTTATTGGCTTCCAGGGTTGATCTGATTTCTAGCTGCGCCTTTTCGGTCAATTGAATTGGGTTATCCATTCCTGCTCTTTATTCTTGATTGCGATAAATGGGTTAACGCAAACCGTTGCCGTTCCATTCGCGTTTTGAAATAAAATATCAGCCAAGTGCTGCTAATCCTTTAATTTTGTGCCTCATTTTGGCATAAAATTACAATTTCACACATGGAATATTACCTGATTCTGACAGTTTTGATACTGGGAGCCGTCGTGACTTTCGGCATGTACCTCACCATCACGACCGTCGCCAACAAAATTTTCGAAAAACAGCGCTGGGATATGCGCAGCAAAAATATCGAGATCACATTACCCCTTCGCTTGCAGGCTTACGAGCGCATGTCCCTCTTCCTGGAACGTATTTCTCCCAATAACCTGTTGTTGAGACTGGCACCTGCGGCAACGAGCGCGCTGGAACTGCAACAGATCGCACTCCACGAGATCCGGGAAGAATATAACCATAATGTAGCGCAACAGCTCTACATTAGCACACATGCCTGGGAACAGATCGTGAATGCGATGAACGAGACAGTGGCGGTGGTGAACCAGGCAGCAGCGGAAGTAAGTGCGGAAGCCCCGGCCTCCGACCTCGCTAAAAAGATATTCTCACACGTGATCGAGAAGGAAATACAGCCTTCGACGCATGCTTTGAAGGTTTTGAAGGAGGAGATACGAAACGTGTTTTAGGGCCTTCGACGATCAAAAATTAACATCAACAATTACAATGCTGATGGCGGAATGCCGACAGCCGATAGGTATTAAAAAATGCTCTACCCCAATACATTAGAACAAAAACTGGGATTCGACAAGCTTAGGGAACGTTTAAAAGAGCTTTGTATCAGCTCTTTGGGACAGGCTTTTGTTGAGAAAATCCGGTTCTCCGAAAACTTCGGCATGGTCGAGAAACTCGTGAGCCAGACCGCCGAAATGCTGCGCATACTCGAACTGGGCGAGAACTTCCCTTCCCAGAATTACATCGACGCCACGCCTTATTTGAAAAGGGCTTCCATTGAAGGCATGCTGCTGACCCAGCCCGAATTTTCTGATTTGAAAGTCTCGCTGCTGACGATCCGCCTTTGCCTCCGCTTTTTTGAAAGCCAGGAACCCGATGCTTTCCCGATTTTGGGAGAATATGCCAAAACGATTAGGGTCGAAAAGGCCGTTACCGATGCCATCGACCGCATTATCGACGATCGTGGACAAATCCGCGATTCGGCCTCGCCCGAGCTATCGCGCATCCGCAAGCGGTTGATTTCGGAGCAATCGGGCATTCGTAAAAAACTCGATACGATCCTGAAATCTGCCAAAAGCAATGGCTGGATCGGCGACGACGTGTCGCTGACCGTCCGGAACGGCCGTATGGTAATTCCGGTGGCCGCCGAGCACAAGCGAAAACTGCGCGGGTTTATTCATGATGAATCAGCGACCGGCCAGACCGTTTTCATCGAACCCACGGATATTTTTGAATCCAATAATGAGATCCGTGAACTCGAATATGAGGAACGCCGGGAGATCAACCGCATCCTGCTTGAACTGACTGCCTACGTCCGACCATTTGTACCCGATTTGCAGAAGGCTTACGGCTTCCTGGGACTTATGGACTTCCTTCGTGCCAAAGCCCGGCTGGCAGGCGAAATGGGCGCCATTAACCCGCCGTTTGAAAACCGGCAATTTATTGACTGGCGTGAGGCGCGGCATCCGTTACTGCATTTGTCTTTTCAGAAACAAGGCAAGAAGGTTGTTCCATTGAATATCGAATTGCAGGAAAAGCAACGCATTCTGATCGTTTCCGGACCAAATGCCGGTGGTAAATCCGTGGCATTGAAAACCGTTGGCGTGATCCAGTACATGTTCCAATGCGGCTTACTCGTACCCATGCAGGAAGGCTCTTCCATGGGCTTTTTTCAGAATATTTTCATTGACATCGGCGATGAGCAATCACTTGAAAATGACCTGAGTACTTACAGCTCGCATTTGACCAACATGCGCCATTTTCTTTCGATGGCCAACAAAAGGACCTTGTTTCTGATCGACGAGTTCGGAACAGGGACCGAACCGGGCCTCGGCGGTGCGATTGCGGAGGCTATTCTCGAAAACCTTACCCAATCAGGCGCTTTCGGGATGATTAATACGCATTATACCAATTTAAAAGTACTGGCCGACAAGACCGATGGGCTGGTTAACGGTGCGATGCGGTTTGACGGTGAACATCTGGAACCGCTGTATCAGCTGGAAATAGGTCGTCCCGGAAGCTCATTTGCATTTGAAATCGCTTCCAAAATCGGGTTACCGAAAGCAGTGGTAGCCCGTGCGAAAGAGAAGCTGGGAACGCAGCAAGTGAATTTTGAAAAACTGCTGAAAGAGCTCGATATCGAGCGCCGCGTATTTGCCGAGAAGAACATTGAGATCGGTATCAAAGAGCGCAAGCTCGCGAAGCAATTGGCCGACTACACTGCATTGAAAGAAAAGCTCGATAATAACGAGAAAAAGATCGTCAATGAGGCCAAACAAAAAGCCAAGAGCCTGATTTCAGATGCTAATCAACTGATCGAGAATACTATTCGGGAAATAAAGGAAAACAAGGCCGAGAAGGAAAAGACCAAAACGGCAAGGACCAACCTCGAAAATTTTGGGAAGAAAAACCTTGTGCTGGCCGAAGTAGCCGAACCGCAGCCCGCCGAGGAGGAATACGAGCCGGAAGGCGGCGACATTACGCCTGGCAGCTACGTGCGCATCAGCGGGCAGACCGCTATTGGCGAAGTGCTTTCGATCAAAGGGAAAGATGCCGAAATCCGCATCGGCGACCTGAAATCGACCATCAAACTGAACCGGCTTGAAAAAGTGTCGCGGAAAACCTACCGCGCCGCTACCGGTGAAAAAGGCGTTAAAACAGCTTCCAAAGGCGTCGATATGAACGAGCGGATGCTCAATTTCAGTTTCAACCTGGATATGCGCGGCAAACGCGGTGAAGAAGCGCTGGGGCTCGTTGATCAGTTTATGGACAATGCCATTATGCTCGGCTATGACGAACTCCGCATCGTGCACGGCAAGGGCGACGGCATCCTGCGTACGCTGGTACGCAACCACCTGCGCGGGTACAAGCAGGTAGCGGGCATGTACGACGAGCACGCCGACCGCGGAGGCGCGGGGGTGACGATCGTGAAGTTGAAGTAATGCTTTTAGAAATACTTCATAATGCAAAAAGGGCGCCTCATCAGCGCCCTTTTTGTTTGATATATCCGGTTATCAGTGAACTGCCGCAGAAGAAGAAGCAGGTACTGTTTTACGTCCTTTCATCCAGAAATACAGAATACCGAACGCAACGATCAGCAGCGCAGGGAACATCACCATCGTGCTCAGTGTCGCCTGCCCGGCGGCCAGCTCCATTTCGTCGCCCGTCAGACCTGCCGCCAGTTTTTCAGCTTTGGCATCGTCCAGCCATTTACCGATTACAGGCTGCCAGATAGCCGTTGAGAACATTCCGATACCACCAACGATAGACATACCTAATGCACCGCTCAAAGGCACGTTCTGCGCCACGAAACCAATCATGGTTGGCCAGAACAACGCTACACCCATTGCGAAGATCACAGCCGCTGCATAAGCCGCAGGGCCAGTCACTGTGCTGAACAGGTAAATACCAGCCGCTGCCAGGATCGACGAGCCCCAGAGGATACCCGTCTGACCTATTGCTGCCACGATCGGGTGAGCGAAGTAGCGGGCGATGGCCATCAGACCGGTTACCAATGCAAGAATCAGCATTGGGCTTGCACCGCTTTTGCTCATGATCAGACCTGTCCATTGCTGCGGACCAAATTCGCTGATAGCGGTAAATGCCATACAAACGAAGATAAAGAGGAACAGCGGAGTGAACATCGCCTTCACGTTCTCACCGATTGAGGTTACACCAGCCACGTGTGGTTTCGGGAATGCCTGTCCCCAGAAAAGGAATGCGTAAATGAATGTCGGGATGAGAATCACCCAGATTTGTGCCTGCCAGCCGAGGTTGGCGTCGGTCATAAATTTTGAAATCAGAGAACCCACTACAATACCGCCGGGGAACCACATGTGGAAGCGGTTGAGCATTTTGCTCATTTGCAGTCCTTCGTAGGAGTCGGCGATCATTGGGTTACAAGCGGCCTCTGTACAGCCGTTACCAACCCCGATGAGGAATGTAGAGATCAGAAGGCCGGTGTAGCCGCCTGAATAAATCGTCATGATAATACCAATCGCGTGGCACACAAACGCCACCTGCATGATCGTTTTCGGGCCGATCGTGTGGTACACAAGCCCGCCGATAATCATCGCGAGGGGAAACCCGAAGAACCACATCGAGTTAATAAAGCCCAGTTGCTCGGCCGAGAGATTGAACTCAGTGCCCAGCTGGGGCAGAATCCCTGCACGGATACTGAATGAGAATGCAGTGGTTATGAGCGCAAAACAACTTGCATTGAAGAGTCTTCCGCTGTTAACTGATTGGGACATGTGACGTAATGGGTTTGATTATTTGAATTAGATGATTGACTTCGGGATACCGGTTTTTATTCAAAGATTTTCACAAAAAAAACAAACTCCGGGGAATTCTACTGCTTTTCATTATTCCTAAGCAATGTTTTTTATGTCTTAAATTTATATTTGTAGGAAGTAAGAGTCTTTTACACGGCTCTTTCTTATCTGTATAATCTATTTGAAAAACCTTAAACCAACTGGAATGTCAAGAAAGATCAGAATGGGCATGGTAGGCGGGTCCCTGGATGCATTTATTGGTGGGGTCCATCGCCGTGCAGCGATCATGGATGGAGAAATTGAGCTGGTTTGTGGAGCGTTCAGCTCCGATCCTGCTAAATCGAAAGAAACCGGAAAAGCGCTATATCTGCCTGAAAACAGGGTTTATAACGATTTCGAGGAGATGATCCTGAAAGAAAAGCAACTGCCGGAAGGGGAACGCATGGATTTTGTTACCATCGTGACACCCAACCACATGCACGCCGCGCCTACGAAGCTTGCGCTTGAAAATGGCTTCCACGTCGTATGCGATAAACCCATTACCCTTAATACCGAAGAAGCGGAAGAAATCGTGGCTGTGGTCGAAAAAACAGGCCTTGTCTTCTGTCTTACACACAACTATACCGGATACCCTATGGTAAAAGAGGCCCGCCAGATGATTGCCTCAGGTGCCATTGGAGAAGTAAGAAAGGTAATTGTGGAATATCCGCAAGGTTGGCTGGCGACATTGGTGGAAGTAACGGGCAACAAACAGGCCGCATGGCGCACCGACCCCAAGCGTTCGGGAGCCGCGGGAGGCCTGGGCGACATTGGTACACATGCCGAAAACCTGGCCGAATACATCACCGGTCTCAAAATCACCCAGATTTGCGCCGACCTTACAATATTTGTAGAAGGCCGTTTGCTGGATGATGACGCTCATATTCTACTGCGCTTCAACAATGGCGCGAAGGGCATCCTGCAAAACAGCCAGATTGCCAACGGAGAGGAAAACGACCTCAATATCCGTGTTTACGGCGAAACGGGCGGTTTGCAATGGAAACAAATGGAGCCTAACACGCTGATTCACAAAACCAACCAGGGCACCCGCATCATCCGCACGGGCGTGGGTAACCTGTCCAAAGCCGCGCAGGTGCACACCCGCATTCCCGCTGGCCACCCTGAAGGCTATTTCGAAGCCTTCGCTAATCTATACCGCAACTTCGCCATCCACGTGAGGGCTTACTGGGAAGGCAAAAAAGCCGATCCCGTGTACGACTTCCCAAGCGCACAGGATGGTCTGAGGGGTATGAAGTTCATCGACGCCGTCATTGCCTCGAACAAGACGGAGACGAAATGGACCGATTTCTGATCTGAATACGCAATCCAATTACTGTACATCTCAATTTAACCCGCGAGAGCGGACTGTTTTTCACCAATCATTCCATACCCATTTATGAACAAAATCAAAGTTGGCGTTGTCGGAACAGGCTTCATTGGCCCCGCACATATTGAAGCACTGAGACGTCTTCCTAATGTAGAAGTTGCCGCACTTTGCGAAGTGACCGCAGAACTGGCCAAGGAAAAAGCTGACGCGCTTGGCATTGCCCGTTCCTACACGTTTGACGAGCTGTTGAAACAGGATGACATCCAGGCTGTCCACATTTGTACACCTAACTTTTTACATTACTCACAGTCGAAAGCAGCATTGCTGGCCGGCAAACACGTGATTTGTGAAAAACCATTGGCGAAAGACCTTGCAGAAGCCGAAGAGCTCGTGGAACTGGCTGCTAAAACCGGCCTCGTGAATGCAGTTCACTTCAACCTGCGTTACTATCCGCTGGCGCGCCAGATGAAATCAATGCGTGAAAAAGGTGAATTGGGTGAGATTTATTCGTTCATCGGTTCTTACCTGCAAGACTGGTTGTTCTACAACACTGACTATAACTGGCGCCTTGAACCGGACAAATCCGGAGACTCACGCGCTATTGCGGACATCGGTTCCCACCTGATGGACATCCTGGAATACATTACCGGTCTGAAAACAGTAGCGGTCCTGGCCGATTTCAATACCGTGCACAAGACCCGCAAGAAGCCTTTGAAAGCCGTTGAGACCTATTCAGGCAAAATGCTGCAACCTGAGGACTATGCCGATGTACCTATCACTACCGAAGATCATGCGAACGTTTTGCTCCGTTTCGACAATGGCAACAAAGGAGTAATCACCGTTTCACAAGTTTCGGCTGGTCGTAAAAACCGTATGTCGCTGGAAATCTCCGGTTCTAAAAAGACATTCAGTTGGTGCTCCGAGTCACCGAACGAAATGTGGATCGGTAACCGCGATAAAGCGAACGAAGTCCTGATGCGTGACCCATCGCTTGTGAACGAGGACGTTCGTTCGACCATCACCTTCCCAGGCGGCCACAACGAAGGCTTCCCCGATACTTCGAAACAAATGTTCAAAGAAGTTTACGCCGCCATCGCAGCCGGTAAGCAACCTGAAAACCCAACATTCCCAACTTTTGCGGATGGGTATCGAGAGTTGCTCATTTGCGAGAGGATTCTGGAGAGTAATAAGAAGGAGGCTTGGGTAACTATTTAATTTAAAAAAATATGAAAACCATTAAAGGACCCGGTATCTTCCTCGCCCAATTCCTTGGCGATGAGGCTCCGTTCAATTCACTCGATACCATTGCCGACTACATGGCAGGGTTAGGTTATAAAGGTTTACAGCTCCCTACCTGGGACCCGCGCGTGATCGATGTAAAGCAAGCTGCTGAGTCGCAGACGTACGCGGATGACCTGAAAGGTAAGTTGGCCGACAAAGGCCTTGAAATCACTGAGCTTGCTTCCCATATTATTGGTCAGCTGGTGGCTTCGCACCCGGTTTATGACGAAATGTATGACAATTTTGCCGTGCCCGAGGTTCGCAAAAACCCGAAAGCGCGTGCAGAATGGGCTACGCAGCATTTGAAATATGTAGCGCAGGCAAGCCGCAGACTAGGCCTGAAAGCCAGTGCTTCTTTCACAGGCGCATTGGCATGGCCATTCCTGTACCCATGGCCTCAGCGCCCCGCCGGACTGGTAGAAACGGCATTCAAAGAACTGGCCGCTCGCTGGAAACCTATTTTGGATGTGTATGACGAAAATGGCGTGGACGTGGCGTACGAATTGCACCCGGGCGAGGATGTGTTCGATGGTAGTACTTTCGAGATGTTTGTTGATTACCTCGGCGGCCACACCCGCGCGAATATCAACTACGACCCAAGCCATTTCGTGTTGCAGCAATTGGATTACCTCCAATTCATCGACCTCTATCACGACCGCATCAAAGCATTCCACGTAAAAGACGCGGAATTCAATCCGAGCGGTAAGCAGGGCGTTTATAGCGGCTTTGCAGGCTGGGCTGATCGCGCCGGTCGGTTCCGTTCACTGGGCGACGGCCAGGTAGATTTCGGTGCAATTTTCTCAAAATTGTCGCAATACAATTACGACAGCTGGGCTGTTCTTGAATGGGAATGCTGCATCAAATCGCCCGTGCAAGGCGCGGCGGAAGGTGCACCGTTCATCGAAAGTCACATCATTGAAGTGACGACTAAAGCATTCGACGATTTCGCCGGAACCGGTGCAGACGAAGCTTTTAACCGCAAGGTCCTGGGTCTATAATTGTCGATCGTACAAGTATATTGAAAACCTATTTTCCTTATGGAAAGTAGGTTTTTTCTACGTTAACCAATTCCAATCAATCTAATGAATGACTCCCCTTTTCGAAAACTTTTAAAACGTTTCAGGATTGCCAGCGCGACGGCCCTGGCATGTTGCAGCCTGGTCGCTACGGCCCAGACGGTGACGCCGGAAAAGCGCGTGCTGGTATTCTCGAAAACAGCCGGCTTCCGGCACTCCTCGATCCCGGCAGGTAAAACGGCCATCCTAAAACTGGGAAAAGAGACTGGTTTTGCCGTGGATACAACCGAAAATGCAGCTGTTTTCACCAACAAAAACCTGCAAAAATACAGCACGGTCATATTCCTGAACACCACCGGCAATGTATTGAATGATAAGCAGCAGGATGCATTCGAACGCTACATTCAGGCTGGCGGTGGCTACGTGGGTATCCACGCCGCGACTGACACCGAATACGAGTGGCAATGGTATAACAAACTCGCAGGCGCCCAATTCCTCAGCCACCCGGGCAATCCGAATGTACAGGAAGGTGAAGCATTTGTGGTAAATGACCAACATCCTTCAATGGATGGTTTTCCAAAAAAATGGAAGATCAAAGACGAGTTTTATGATTTCAAGAACTTCAATGAGAAGGTAAACGTGCTCGTCAAGATCGACGAGAAGACTTATAAAGACGGCAAAATGGGTGACAACCACCCGATGTCGTGGTACCACGAGTTCGACGGAGGACGCGCATTTTACACCAACTTCGGGCATGAAGACGCGACTTTTACCAATCCTGTTTTTGTAAAACACCTTACGGGCGGCCTCAATTGGGCCATGGCATCGAAGCTGGATTATTCCAAATCCCGCCCCGAAGAAAACCGCTTTACCAAAAAAGTACTTGCCTCCAAACTCGACGAGCCAACGGAACTTGTCGTGCTGGATGACCAGCGCGTGCTTTTTACGGAAAGAAAAGGCAAGGTGAAGCTCTATAATCCTAAAACCGGCAAGATAAAAATCGTTGGCGAGGTGCCCGTTTATACGAAACAGGAATACGGGCTGATGGGTCTGAACATCGATCCGAACTTCAAGACCAACAAACTGATTTATATGTACTATTCGCCGCCATCGTCGGAGGCGGATACCGCGCAGCATTTGTCGAGATTTAAATACGACGATGTGAAAGATACCGTACTGCTCAGCACCGAGGAAGTTCTTTTAACCGTACCTGTCAAACGGACCGACTGCTGCCACACCGGCGGATCCATTGCCTGGGACAGCAAAGGCAATCTTTATCTTTCGACCGGCGACGATGTAAATCCATTCCAATCCAATGGATACGGCCCTATCGACGAACGTCCGGGTCGCGAAGGCTGGGACGGCCAGCATACCTCATCGAACACCAATTCTTTGAGAGGAAAAGTTCTTCGCATTAAGCCCCGCTACGGCGACCGCCGTGCCAATATGCCTGGTGGAACCAATCTGTACGACATTCCGGAAGGAAATTTATTCCCTCCAGGAACCGAGAAGACCCGCGCTGAGATTTATGTAATGGGTACACGTAACCCTTACCGCATTTCGGTTGACCAGCACACCGGCTATTTATATTGGGGCGATGTTGGGCCTGATGCTTCTGTGGATGATCCGAAGCGTGGCCCAAGAGGTTATGACGAAGTGAATCAGGCCAGAAAGGCCGGCTATTTCGGTTATCCGCTATTTATCGGCAACAACAGGCCTTACATCGATTTCAACTTTGCCGACAGTACTTCGGGTAAACCTTTCGATCCGGCGAAACCGATCAATAATTCTCCGCATAACACCGGTATTCAGGAGCTACCTCCTGCTCAGCCTGCGTTCATTTACTATCCTTATGCCGATTCTCCGGAATTCGGAGCGATTGTGGGTAAAGGAGGCCGTAATGCGATGGCCGGACCGGTTTACTATGCCGCTGATTATCAAGATAGCAAGAGCAAATTTCCGTCATACTACAACGGCAAATTCTTCGCTTACGACTGGATTCGCGACTATATCAACATCGTGACCATGAATGAGAAAGGTGATTTGCAGAGCATTGAGCGCTTTCTGCCGGGCACGAAATTCAGTCACCCGATCGATATGCAATTTGCTAACGACGGCTCGCTGTACACCCTCGAATACGGGCCTAACTGGTTTGCGCAAAATGACGAAGCAAGTCTCTCACACGTCACTTTCAATGCCGGAAACCGCGTTCCTGTGGCTATCGCCGCCGCGACGAATACAACTGGTGCGGCACCCTTGAAAGTAACGTTCTCTTCCAAAGGCTCCATGGACCACGACGGCGACCCGATTAAATACGAATGGTCGTTTGGAAAGGGACTGCCGAAAAGTACCCTGGCTAACCCGAGCTTTACCTACGCGAAGGCTGGCGAATATAGCGCTACGCTTAAAGTGACCGACAATGCAGGCAACTCCAATACTTCGGAAGTGATCGTGCGCGTGGGTAATGCTATTCCAAAAGTGGATGTGGCCATTAAAGGCAACAAGACTTTCTATTGGAACGATAAACCTGTCAACTACGAAGTGTCAGTGTCCGACAAAGAGGACGGTAGCCTGGCTACCAAGAAAATCCCGGAAGACGAAGTTACATTGACCATCAACTACCTCGAAGGCTTCGACAAAACGCAGCTGGCGCAAGGGCATCAGGCTAACACAGGTTTTGAGACCGGGAAGCGGATGATCGAACTGAGCGATTGCAAGGCCTGCCATTCGGTCGATAAAAAGTCGATCGGACCCGCATACCGCGAAGTAGCGAAGAAGTACGCCAGCGAACGCAACTCATTGAAAACGCTCACCGACAAGGTCCTCAAAGGAGGAAGCGGCGTTTGGGGCGAGCAGGCAATGCCTGGCCACCCCCAGCACAAGCCAGAGGAAGTAGAAGAAATGGTGAAATACATTCTCGGACTTGCTAACCAAAAGGCTGTCGATAAAAAGCCATTGAAGAGCTCTTACGTAACCCAGGCTAAGAAAAAAGATGGTTCGTACATTTTCACGGCCAGCTACACCGACAAAGGTAACGGCACAATGGGACCACTCACCGGCTCTAAAACCGTAGCATTGCGTCCGTCGACCCTGATGGCAAACATGGCGGACACGACCAGAAATACCTTCAAATACAAAGGTGATAATGGTAGTGAAATGGTCATTGGGATGAAAGATGGCAGCTTTATCGCATTCGACGATATCGACCTGACCGAGATTTCCAAACTGGCTGTTTCCGTGGGTAGCAAAGCGGGCCAATCGGCCGGAGGGACCCTGGAAATCCGGCTTGACGGCGTTGCCGGCGTTAAGATTGGCGAGGGCAAAGTCGATAAATCCGAAACCATCAGCATTCCTGTGAAAGCGCCGGCGGATGGCAAGCTGCACAAGGTGTATTTTGTATTTAAAAATGCTGAAGCGGGTAATAAGCCACTGTTTTCGATGGAATCGGTACGGTTTGAGAATACTGTGCTGTAAAAGCAGCTTATGTTGAAAATAACAAAAGCGGGCTTCTTGAAGGAGCCCGCTTTTGCATTTAAATAACTGGTCAGACCCTACTTTTGAATCACCATCTTTCTCACACCGTTGCTTTTGCCGTCGGTTACCAGTTCATAAAGAAAAACCCCGTTTTGCAAAGTTTCCGCCGAAATTGTGAGTTTCCCTTCACCACGCTCCTTGACCGGGTAGGAGTTCATTCTGACTCCATTCACTGAATACACATTAATAACCGCCTCCCCGACTGCCTCCGGAATGAAATATTTGATTGACGAGCTTCCCGAAAAGCCATTCGGCACATTTTGTTCGAGCACTACGCCATTAACATTAGGTACCGTCCGCGCTGCATTTCCCGTCAAAGGTTTTACCGTATTCGAAGCAACAATCCGCTCCAACTGTTCGAGCCGCTTCGACAATGCGGCTACTTGTACATTCATTTCTTTCAATTCGGCATCCTTCTGCTCAATTACTTGCTGCTGTTCCTTCACTGAATTGATCAAAATGTATGTTACCGCATTGGCATCATAATCCAGATACTCTGTTTTATTGCCCAATGAATCCTGGTGCATGAATGTGTCGATGGTGTAAGGAGCTATTTTCTGCATTTCCTGTGCGATGATGCCGACAAACCGCTTGTCGCCCGTCTCGATTCCTGCTTTGCCGTTGTACTGAAACCATACCGGTTTGATTTGTTTGAGCAAATCGAGACCGTCGGTAAAGTCGGTGACGTTCTTTTTAAGGCGGCTGTCGGAGATTACACTCCAATTAGGAGACCCTGGCTTTGCCGCAGCCGATGTACTAAGTTGCAACTGAAAAAATGGTGCAGAAACACCTATACCTACCGTAGCATTGCTAGCGCCAAGAACAACGCTGTTGCTCGATGCAACCTTCGCGTTTGCACCAATCGCCGTGGCATTTACAAGCGTGGAGTCCCCTCCGCTCATATAACCCAAATAGGTATTGTTGTTACCGCTCGTATTGCTATACCCTGCTTTAAATCCAAAAAAACAATTGTAATTCCCTTTATTCTCATACCCAGCCTGACTGCCTAAAAAAGCGTTTCCGGTATCAACTCCGCCCGACCAGAGCCCGCTTTTGTATCCAACTATGACATTCTCGTTCCCATGTGAAAGAACATGAGCCGCACGGTCACCAATGAATGTGTTTTGATTACCGCCTTTGTTGCCTTCACCCGCAGCGAAACCTATGAATGTATTATTGTTCCCATTATTATTATATCCGGCAATACCCCCTACAAATGTATTCTCGGCCCCAGTAGTGTTCTTAAAATAGCCAGCATTATTACCAACAAACGTATTACTACTACCCGTTGTATTTGACGCCCCTGCGTAGTGTCCGACAAACGTATTGTAATTGCCGGTATTGACTTTCCCGGCATCAAGCCCAAAAAATGAATGCGCTGATCCTTGCGTGCCAGCCCCCTGCCCATAATGCGTTTGCGCATTTACCCGGGTAATTGCACAAACCCCAACCAGCAGTGCTCCTGCCATTTTGTACCATTTTTTCATACTGCTAGTGTGTTTAATAGGGACGAGTCCCCATGATAATACAATGCCTTCTTAATTTCCTGGGTTTTTAAATCTCACTCCACCAACATTTTCTTCGCGCCCATACTTTTACCGTCGGTGACCAGATCGTAAACATGCAAACCGCTCTTGTATTTGTCTGCTGAAATGACCAATTCACCGGCACCACGCTCGGATATCACGTGTGAGCTAACTTTTACGCCTCCTACCGTATAGATATCGATGACCGCCGTTTTTACGGATTGCGGAATAAAATATTTGATGGAAGTCCTGTTTGAAAAACCGTTGGGGACATTTTGTTCCAGGGCGCCATTGGAATGTTCATACACTTTGTTGAAAGTCCCTGGCACCGAACTTATCAACCTTTCCAATTTTTCCAAGCGATCTTCCAGCTCCCTGATTTTCGTTTCCTTGTCCTCAATCGCTTTTTGCTGCTCTTTTACGGAATTGATCAGGATATAAGTGACTGCATTAGCGTCATAGTCCAGGTACTCTGTTTTGTTGCCTAAAGAGTCCTGATGTATGAATGTGCCGATGGTGTAAGGCGCTATTTTCTGCATTTCCTGCGCGATGATGCCAACGAATTTCTTATCGCCCGTCTCGATTCCTGCTTTGCCGTTGTACTGAAACCACACGGGTTTGATTTCTTTGAGCAAATCGAGGCCGTCGGTAAAGTCGGAAATATCCTTCTTCAACCTTCTATCTGACATGATTATCCAGCTCGACGAACCGGCCTTTGCGGCTGTGCCCGTACTCATTTGCAGCTGATACACCGGTGCCGACACCCCGATTCCTATGTTGGCGTTATTGCCTAAAACCAGGCAATTGCTCGCTGTGACTTTCGCGGACGCCCCAAGCGCAGTTGCATTGACGATATCCTCTTTCCCTCCGGCACTGTATCCCAGATAGGTATTCTTTTCGCCCGGAGTGTTATAATATCCGGCGCCGTGTCCAAGAAATGTATTGAGACTTCCACTTTTATTGGAGTACCCAGCCTTACCACCCAAAAAAGCATTTCCAGTACCACTTTCGCTATTGAATCCTGATTGAGTACCAACAAAGGTGTTCAGGCTTCCCGTGGTGTTCCAGCGGCCCGACCCGTTGCCTATGAAATTGTTATCATTTCCATTATTATACCATCCGATTTCTTTCCCGAGCATCACATTATTATCTCCTTTGCTTTGCATTCCGGAGCCGTCACCTACAATTGTATTGTTGTTTCCTTTACTCTGCCAGCCCGCAGAGGCACCGAAGTAAGAATTGGATTGTCCTTCGGCATTGGCCCCGGCAGCTGTTCCGACAAACGTGCAGAAGCTCTTATTATCAAAATTCGCCCCTGCTTCGTGTCCTATCAGCGTATTTGCGGTTCCTGTTGTATTAACGAAGCCCGCTTTGGTACCTATAAAAGTGTTAGCGAAGCCCAATGTATTGGAATAGCCCGATTTCCGTCCAATAAAAATATTGCTGCTTGACTTATTGCTATAACCGGCCTCGGCCCCGATGAATACGTTATCGTTACCATTCGCATTCGCATTTCCCGCCTCATACCCCAGAAATACGTTACTGGAACCGGTACTTAGTCCACCGGCGCCCGCCCCCAGATAGGAATTGTAGTTTCCAGCGCCGGTACCACCGCAACTGGATCCAACAAACGTATTTCCATGGGAATCTCCGTTCCCCGCACCAGCGTTGTAACCAAGTAAAGTATTTGATGTTCCGGTATTCGTTTGACCGGCACTATAACCCACAAAAGTGTTGTAGCCGCCGGAAGTCGTATTAGCGCCGGAGAAGTGTCCTAAAAAAGTATTGAAGGAGCCGGAATTCACTTTACCCGCATTGGTGCCAAAGAAGGCGTGACCTGTTCCGGAAACGCCCGCGCCAGTCCCGTAGTGAGTTTGAGCATTGCCCGGGCGGGTCACCGCTCCCATCATCGCGATGGCCAATAAAATTGGTTTGAAAAAATGTTTCATAATACTATTGCTTAGGTGAATGAGGTGTCTTTCAGATCTAAATCCAACTCAATTTCACTTTTCAATAGCACTTGGTAGCACAAAAATGATTCAGGGGTGATAGAAGCTTAGTCAAAGGAAAGTGCAGCAAAGTAGTTCGTGTTTAGGTAATAATGCGTACAACATCTCTACTAATACGAAATACCAGCTAGCTCGGCACGCGACTATAAATACCTGTAATTAGGTAACCTGAAAAGCAACTACTAATTGAAATTCCTACTTCGCAAACCCCTCAATCCCCAACCCAAACAAAGCAAAATCATACTTTACAGGATCGCTGGGATCGAGCAGGCGCAGCGATGCGGTAAGTTCAGTGGCAGTCTGCCAGTCAGTGACGGGCCGTTTGATAAGCCCTAGCACGCGTGCGACGCGGTCGACATGGACATCACAGGGGCAGACGAGTTGTGCAGGACGGATGGTGTTCCAGATGCCGAAGTCGACACCTTGGTTGTCTTTGCGCACCATCCAGCGCAGAAACATGTTCAGGCGCTTACACGAGGATTTGCGCACGGGTGTGGCAATGTGCTTGCGCGTACGTAAAGGAAAGTTTTCAGAATTTGAAAAAAGGTCGTGGAAGCCTACCAGCCCTTTTTCGATGGTAATATCGCTGGACGTCATAGGACTGCTGAATGCAAATTCCAGCGAGTCATGGACTTTGTAGTATTCCTGAAAGAAATGCAGGAAATAGAGTGTATCGGTGGCGTTGAAAGTGCGATGTTTGAAATGCAGGAAGGGTTTCAGATCGCTTTCGTGGTGATTGCGTACGAAATCGTAAGGCGCATTGTCCATCAATGTAGCCAGTTCGAGGCATTTACTGATAATGGTTTTGCGTTGCCCCCAGGCAAGTACTGCCGCCCAAAACCCCATGATTTCGATATCCTGCTTGGTAGAAAACCGGTGCGGGATGCTGATCGGGTCGAAAGGAATGAAGTCTGGCCGGTTATACTGTGCTACTTTTTCGTCCAGCAGTTCCGCCACATATTCCGGCGGGTAGGCGGTTGTATCAACGTCTGGCATGGCTACCTCCGAACAGGTAAGCCAGCACACGTGAAATACCTGAGAAAATCATCACAATCCCGGAAAAGAGGAATGTAAAAATGGCGATAAACGGGTACAACAGGGTAAACATAACGCTCCAAATCTTGTATCCGGCCGTATGTTTAAGCGCTTCGCGTTCCTCTTCTCTTTTGGAACGAAATTGTGGTGCGTGCTTCATAATATCTTTACCGTGGTTACTCAAGATAACTGACTACGGCCCTGAATCGTTTGCTATTGGGGGAAACTTTTTCAAATGCGCGGGACGACAGTTTGATCACAATGTCGTCGTTTACGCTCGTATCGGGAATGCGGCCGATAATGCGGACGATGATTTTCTCCTGATTGTATTCATTCAAAACCTCTACCAGCGAACCGATTGGCGCCGTACGGTGCAAACCCAGAAACTTGCTCGTACTTTCGTCCGTTTCGATCACCTCCGCCAGACCTGATTCCGACTTCTTCTTGCTTTTCACCACTTTCGGAGGAGCAACTTCTTCCACGGGTTTCACAACCTTCTCGGGAACCACTGCTTTCGCTTTCACCGAATCTTTCACCACGGTAGTAGCTACCTTAGGTGCTGGCGGTGTTACAACCGGTGCAGCTGCTTTTTCGGCGCCTTTTTCACTCACGATAAGCTCCTGGCCATCTTTCAGGTTATCGTCCGTAAGATTGTTCCATTTGCGGAGGTCGGCCATCAGAACACCATATTTAACAGCAACGCGGTACAATGTCTGACCCGGTTCTACTTTGTGGATCCCATTCGCAGGAGCGGCAGTGGCGGGTGCCGACGGGGCTGATGTGCTTGTGGCTACCGAGGGTGTATCGGCAACAGGCTTGGTTTCTTTCACCTCTGCCTTCACAAGTTCCTTTTTCTCCTCTTTCTTATCGTCCTTTCTGGAGTCTTTCTTAGTAGCCTTAGGCGTGTAAGGCACGCGGATCGTCTGTCCCGACTGAATCTGGTCGCTCATGCCGGGGTTGGCTTCGCGCAGGGCGTGGATCGTGGTTCCGTACTGGCGCACGACGGCAAACATCGTCTGCCCCTGGTTAACCTTATGTATAACAAAGATCTTCCCCCCTACCTTTTCGACCCCAACGGAGTCAACAGCACTCAATCCCCTAGCCCGGGCACTCGTCAAACCTAGCATCAATCCTGCCAAAAGGGCCAGGCAAAAAATGTATTTCATTTATTATGAAAGCGTTAAACTCGAAAACTCGTTGCTATTTTTAAGATAAACCAATGTGGACGCTTTCAGCATCATCGTCGAGCGGCCTGTTCCTTCCCGCTCTTCCGATAGTTTCTCGTGTAAAACCTGTTGCTTCTGATCGGTTACTATGAGGAGGTATTGCACTGTTTTATCTTGCTCGTAAATATAATAAGAAAAGATTATATAGGGTCTTTTCTCCAAATAATCAATGGCTACCGGAATGTGACCGCCTGTTGCGTCACTAATAAATTGGGCGAGCCTTTCGAAGTACATATTCTCTTCCATGTAACGAACGGGCTCCATTAAAATTACCTTGTCGTCCCGTTCCGGTAATGCTTCATTCCATGGCAGCAGCTCCCCGGTCGCTGCATTACAATGCATATGCCTGAACGAATCGCCGCGCTTGGTAGCCACTTCCAGCAAACCTTCCCCTGCATTTTTGACGAGCAAATGGTTGGATAAAACCCACGACAGCAAACCAGCGTCCGCTTTTACGGCGAGCAGATCCGTCGGCTCGGGCACCTCGGGATAACGGTAATTGTGTAAATAAATATGCTGATCGGAAAAAGCTGTCAGCGATGTCCACCAATCGGTAGCTTCTACCTGCCGATGCCATTTTACGGCAAGGCTGTCCGTATCGATCACCGCAAACGACACTTCACGGCGCTCCGTATCCCTTAACTCTATGGCCCACAGCGTACTACCCGGCCGGGCATCTGGCATTACACGCCAGATGTTTTCGGAAAAGCGGAACGAAAAAAGATTTTGCAATTTTTTACCTTTATTTTGAATCAAATTTAACTGACAACGACCTCGTGCGCATTCTAGGAATAATACCGGCCCGCTACGCTTCTACCCGCTTCCCTGCCAAGGCTTTGGTGGACATTGGCGGCAAAAGCATGATCCAGCGGGTTTATGAACAAGCGTCCAAAGCTACTCAACTCGATCAGGTAATCGTAGCGACCGACGATGAAAGAATATTGTACCACGTCCGCGAATTCGGCGGACGCGCCGTAATGACGTCGCAGGACCACCAGAGCGGCACCGATCGCTGCTTCGAAGCACTTACCCAAACGGAAGAAACTTACGATTACGTCATCAATATTCAGGGCGACGAGCCATTTATCAGCCCCGAGCCGATCGACCATCTCGCTTCTGTGCTGAATGGTGAAACCGAACTGGCTACCTTGGTGAAGGTGATCGACAATGACGACATTCTCTTCAATGTAAATGTGCCGAAGGCCGTTTTGAACAAGCGAAATGAAGTCATGTATTTCAGCAGACAAACGATCCCTTACCTGCGCAATGCGCAAAGCCAGGACGAATTCCTGAAATCGCATGTTTTTTACAAACACATAGGTATTTACGCATACAGAACCGACGTTTTAGCCGAAATCACCAAACTTCCCGTTTCGTCGCTGGAAAAAGCCGAAGCATTGGAACAGCTGCGCTGGCTGGAAAACGGCTACGCGATCAAGGCCGTCGTCACCTCCGACGATTCACATGGGGTAGACACGCCCGACGATCTTGACAGGGTTACAAGAAAATTTTTGCCCTGATCGGCCATTGTGGAATACATTTTTTACAAGGAAGGTTAACGTATAAGGATAAGCCGTATATTTCTTAAAAAACGTTAAAACCGTTTTACGTATACGACCCGCTTCTTCCCGTGCGTTACCCTTTTATTGATTTAATAGTTTATTCCACTTGAAAAAAGAGTCCTATGCAATATAACATCCTTTGGGCCGATGACGAAATAGATCTTCTCAAACCGCACATCATGTTTCTCACTAATAAGGGTTACAACGTAACGCCCGTCAACAGCGGTGCGGATGCGCTGGACCGTATCGAGAACGACCGGTTTGACATTGTTTTCCTCGACGAAATGATGCCCGGTATGACCGGCCTCGAAACGCTCGCACAGATCAAACAACAGCAGCCCAACCTGCCTGTGGTGATGATCACGAAAAGCGAAGAGGAACACATTATGGAGGATGCCATCGGTTCCAAAATCGACGATTACCTCATCAAACCGCTGAATCCCAACCAGATATTACTTTCGGTTAAAAAAATATTGGATAACAAACGGCTGGTTACCGAAAAAACCACCCTAAGTTACCAGCAGGAATTCCGCAGCCTGGCCATGCAATACCAGGACCGCATCGGTCACGAAGAATGGGCGGACATTTATAAAAAACTCATCTACTGGGAGCTGGAACTCGAAAGCTCCGACGACCAGGGAATGGCAGAAGTTTTCAGCATGCAGAAGAGCGAAGCCAATGCCAATTTTTGCAAATTCATTGAGGATGAATATGAAGAGTGGCTGAACGACCCGCGCTCCGACAAGCCGATCCTGTCGCATCAGTTGATGAAACAAAAGGTGTTTCCCCATCTGAAAGGTTCAAGCGAGCCGTTGTTCTTCCTGCTGATCGACAACTTCCGCTACGATCAATGGAAAATGATCCAGCCTATTATGCAGGAATTTTTCAATATCGAGGAAGAGTCGTCGTACTATTCCATCTTGCCGACCACAACCGGCTACGCACGTAATGCGATCTTCTCCGGCCTGATGCCCAGCGAAATGGAACGCAAGCACCCGCAATGGTGGGTAAGCGACGAAAATACACCAGAAGGAGAAGAAGGGCTGAACAACCATGAGCAGGATTTCCTTCAAAAACAACTGGAAATGAACCATTTGAATATCAAGTTTTCATATAACAAGATATTAAATACAAACCAGGGCAAAGCATTGGTAGACACCTTCAACAACCTGCTCACCAACCAGCTCAATGTCGTTGTATACAACTTTGTGGATATGCTTTCCCACGCGCGCACGGATGTGCAGATGATCAAGGAGCTCGCACCCGACGAAGCCGCATACCGCTCTATTACCCGCTCCTGGTTCCAGCATTCGCCGCTGCTCGATTTCATCCGTAAAATCGCTGAAAAGAAAGGGCGCCTAATCCTCACCACCGACCACGGTATGATCCGTGTGCAGAAACCGGTGAAGATCATCGGCTACCGCGAAACGAATACGAACCTCCGTTACAAACACGGCAAAAACCTGGGCTTCGACGACAACCATTTGATGGTTTGCCGCAAGCCTGAGCGTATTTTTCTGCCAAAACCACACGTTTCTACATCGTATGTGTTCACGAAAGAGGATTACTTCTTCGCCTACCCGAACAACTACAACCAGTACGTGAACCTCTACCGCGACACTTTCCAGCACGGGGGCGTGTCGCTCGAAGAGATGATTATCCCGGTGATCGATTTGAAGGCAAAATAGGACAATGTATATGCAAAAAGGGGCGCCTGAGTTTGATCAGGCGCCCCTTTTTTGATGCTTGATGCAGCAATTATTCGCTCACGGTTATACCGCCATTCTCGCATTTGATCACGCGGGCGGGAAAGCGTTTCAGGAAGTCGTGGTTGTGTGTAGCCATCAGAATTGCGGTACCAGCGTTGTTAATCGTCCGGAACACCTGCATAATCTGGTCGCCTACTTCGGGGTCGAGATTACCGGTTGGTTCATCCGCGATCAGGATTTGCGGCTCGTTCAGCATAGCACGTGCGATTACCACGCGCTGTTGCTCTCCACCCGAAAGCTGGTGCGGCATTCTTTTCTGGGCAGTTCCAAGGCCTACCTGCATTAAAACTTCCGCAATGCGCTTGGAAATTTTGCCCTGATTCTCCCAGCCAGTCGCACGTAGCACAAACCCGAGGTTATCCTCCACGGATCGGTCCGACAGCAATTGAAAATCCTGGAAAACGATACCTATTCTGCGGCGAAGAAATGGAATATCGGCTCTTTTGATGTTGTGAAGCTCGTAACCGGCCACTTTGGCAGAACCGGTATGCAGCCATAAATCGGCGTATAGTGTTTTCAAAAGCGAGCTCTTACCGCTACCGGTCCGGCCGATAAGGTAAACGAATTCGCCCTTACTGATTTCAAAATGAACGTCGTTCAAGACAGGCCTTTCACCCTGATAAATATCCGCCCTTTCCAGTCTGATTATTGGCTCCGTCGAATCGGTGGTCATAAGATTTGCGAATGATAATGGTGAGCAGAATGCTCAAATTAATAGTGTGGTGGATGTTAATGTCATGCTGAGCGAAGTCGAAGCATAATTGCAACAGCGTGCATGCGCTTCGACTGCGCTCAGCGTGACAATATCAATTAAGCATTCCCTTTATTATAATCCGAAAGGAATTTTTCAAGACCGATATCAGTCAATGGGTGTTTCAGCAATGCTTCGATAGCGCTCAATGGGCCTGTCATAACATCAGCACCTACTTCTGCGCATTGAATGATGTGCATTGGGTGACGAACTGATGCTGCAAGTACCTGCGTATCGAAACCATAGTTTCTGTAAATAGTCAGGATCTGCTCGATCAGCGCGATACCGTCGGTAGAAATATCGTCAAGGCGACCTACGAATGGAGAAATGTAAGTAGCACCGGCTTTCGCGGCTACCAGAGCTTGTCCTGGGGAGAAGATCAGCGTACAGTTGGTACGGATGCCTTTGCCTGAGAAATATTTCAGCGCTTTGATACCTTCTCTGATCATCGGGATTTTTACCACGATTTTCTCGTCGATCTCAACCAGCTCTTCGCCTTCGCGCACCATTCCTTCGAAATCAACTGAGATTACTTCCGCACTTACGTCACCATCCACAATGTCGCAGATAGCTTTGTAGTGACGCATTATATTATCCTTACCCGTAATTCCTTCTTTCGCCATCAAAGATGGGTTGGTGGTAACACCGTCTAATACACCAAGCGCCTGCGCTTCCCGAATTTCGTTCAGGTTCGCAGTATCAATGAAAAATTTCATATTGAAAATTTATTGGTTAGAATATTCCACAAAAGTAGGAAACCCTGAACAAAAGCAAAAGAAAGAAGGGTGGAATACAGGGGGGAAGGAAATAAAAAAAGGCAAACCGAGAATCTCACCGCATCGACCATCTACCCTTGCTTCCGTCAGGACCTGGGGGATTCGAAAGGAGCTGGTAGTTCCGATTTGCCGATGCAAAGATAAAGACATTTTATTAACAAAAAGAAAACATTCCTTTGACGTTTCCCCTTACTTTTGCGTGAATCAACTAGAAATGAACCAGTATGCCCCGATTATTTTTTTTATTTTTTCTGATTTTCCTTTACTCTTGCTCCCAATCCTCCGACGCATTTCTCCAAAAAGGCAAAGAGCTTATGCAACAGGGCAAGACCCGCGAAGCCATTGAATTTATCAACAAAGCCATTGAAAAAAATACCACCAATGCCGATGCGTTCAACCTCCGCGGCGTGGCTTATTATGAGTTGAAAGAATACCCCAACGCCTTGCTGGACTTTGGTCAGGCCATCAAGCTGCAACCGGGCTCGTACCGGCCCTACTTCAACCGCGCATTGCTCTATACGGACGAAAATAAGCTGGATTCCGCATTTGCGGATTATAACAAATCGGCCGAGCTCGCGCCCGATACTGCCGATGTTTTCCTGAACCGAGGCCAGTTGCTCGTCCTCATGGATAAGACACCTGACGCGATCAAGGATTTCGAAAAAGCGACCCGGCTCGATGCTAACAACAAACAAGCCTGGTATAACCTTGGAAACACCTATTACAGGTCGCAGGATTTCAAACAAGCGGTATTAGCATTCCGTCAAACGGTGAAGCTGGACGGCCAATATGGAAAGGCATTTTATGGCCTGGGCCTTGCGCAGTATAACGATGGGGAAAAAGATTTGGGCTGTACCAGCCTGAAACAGGCGCTGAACCTGGGATATAGCGACGCTGCGAACGCATTGGCGCAATTTTGTCAGAAATAATGTGTTAAACCTTTAAAACCAAACCCGCTTTGTCATGAGACTTATCAAGATATTTTTCGGCATAATCTTTGTCATTTTTGCCTATTTGCAGCTGAACGACCCCGATTCCGGTATCTGGATCGCCGTTTACAGCTTCGCCGCCCTCGCTTGCTTCATGAGCATCCGGGAGCTTTGGCCTTCCTGGGTGTTTTACGTGCTTGCGGCTGGTTATCTGGTGGCTGCGATCCTGCAATGGCCGCCTGAATTCGAAGGTATTTTCTTTGGAGAAACTGCCATGAGGAGCCTCAATATTGAACTTGCACGAGAGTCGCTGGGCTTGGGTATATGCGCGACGGTAATGGCGGTGCTGGGCAAATGGGGTTGATCAATCCCTGACCCACTCGATTTCTTTCAACCCGAATTCCAATTCTTCCGGCTCGGTAGCCAGTCTGACACGCAATTTTCCAAGCGTCGTCACATTGGTCACCGAGCCGTTTGTTATATTTCCTTTATGGAGAAATCTCACTTCTTGCCGGTATCCATGTAAATGATTGAGGTACTCGGCGCGGATCGCGTCGTGCTGGGAACCGGAGCGCAACCGGACGTAATAGGCGTCCAGGAATTTCAGCAGCTTACGAAACTCTTCCGCCAGTGAAAACCTGCGGCCAGTCTCCCGCGCAAGCGAAGTCGCGTGGTCGCTCTCAAACACCGACTGGTTGATATTCACCCCAATACCGACGATTGAGGTCGCAAAACGGTTTCCTTGCAATGAGTTTTCGATCAGTACCCCTACCGCTTTACGGTTGTTCATATAAATATCGTTCGGCCATTTCACTTTCGTATCGGCCACATAGCTGCCCAGGTAGCTCCGGATGGCGAGCGCCGTCACCTGACTGATCAGGAATTGCTCAGGAATTGGCAGAAAACCTGGGGTAAGAACTACTGAAAATGTAAGATTTTCGCCTGCATTAGCGTTCCAGACTGTCCCGCGCTGGCCTCTTCCTTTTACCTGATTGTCGGTAATGACAACCGTTCCTTCCTCAAACAGTCCTGCATGTACTATTTCAGCCGCTATGTCGTTGGTGGAATGACAAGTTGGCAGATATATTACTTTTTTACCAATTATTAGCGTATCCTGTGTGGAGTTGTACAATTTTTTTGTTTTACTTTAGGGTTTTAGAAAAGGAAATAACTACGCATGAAACAACGCAAAAATAAAGAACTATCCTCAAAAGATCTCACCGAACTGGTGGTGAAGGGCATGACAGAAAAGAAGGGTTTGGACATTGCCATATTAGACCTCAGAAAAGTAAAAAATTCAATAACCGACTTTTTCGTGATTTGCTCGGGGAATTCCGACACACAAATAGATGCTTTGGCCAACTCGGTTGAAGACGAAGTTTATAAAATATCCAAAACAGAGCCCTGGCAAAAAGAAGGAAAGGCGAATGGGGAATGGATTTTGATTGATTATGTCGATGTTGTCGCACATATTTTCAACAAAGAACGCCGCAAACATTACGATCTGGAAGAACTTTGGGGAGATGCAGAGGTGACATACCTGGAAGACTCCATGGTATAAAGGCCCGCCGGGTGAACATTAGCCCCGCCGGGATTGTTGTTTATTATATTTCCTCTTAATTAAAACGAACGAATGTCTGAAAACGATAACAAAAGGGGGCCACTCAACCCTAAAAGTCCTCAGAAGGGATATCAAGGTTGGATTATAGCCGCTCTGATCGCTACTATACTCGGAATCACGTACCTCAACAGAACATCGACAATCCGCGAAACAACTCAGAAACGTTTTGAGAAAATGATGGCGGACAAGGAAGTGGAGCGTGTTACGATTGTGAACGACAAGTCAGTAGAGGTTACGCTTAAACCCGAGGCCCTTAAACTCGACAAATACAGGGTAGTTGCAAAGGAAAATAACTATTTCGGCGGAGAAACTGCCTCTCACTACCAGTTTCAGGTAACATCGGCAGAGACCTTCAAGAAGGATTTCGATAAAATGCAGGAAGGTACCCCCGACGATGATAAGGTGCCTTTTGTGGTAGATACCCGCAACGACTGGACCAGTTTCCTCGGAACCTGGGGCTTTTTCATTGTCATGATCCTGGTAATGTACTTCATCCTTGGCAGAATGTCAGGCGGTGTAGGTCCAGGTGGCCAGATCTTCAATATCGGCCGCTCACGTGCGACGCTTTTCGACGCAGAAAACAAGGTTAAAATCACATTTAACGATGTAGCCGGCCTCGACGAAGCAAAAGAAGAGATTAAAGAGATTGTAGAATACCTTCAAAGTCCTGACAAATTCAAGAAACTGGGTGCGAAAATCCCCAAAGGTGCATTACTCGTAGGCCCTCCGGGAACGGGTAAAACGTTGCTCGCGAAAGCAGTTGCGGGTGAAGCGGGCGTGCCATTCTTCTCCCTTTCAGGTTCCGATTTCGTGGAAATGTTTGTGGGTGTAGGTGCAGCCCGTGTGCGTGACCTTTTTAAACAAGCAAAAGAAAAGGCGCCTTGTATCATCTTTATCGATGAAATCGACGCAGTTGGTCGTTCACGTGGCCGTGGCGCAATGCCGGGCTCCAACGACGAACGTGAGAATACATTGAACTCCTTGCTGGTGGAAATGGACGGTTTCGCAACCGACTCCGGCATCATCATCGTAGCGGCAACCAACCGCCCCGACGTACTCGACCCTGCATTGCTCCGTCCGGGACGTTTCGACCGCCAGATTTCGGTTGACAAGCCGGACGTAATCGGTCGTGAAGCAATTTTCAAAGTGCATTTGAAACCATTGAAACTGGCTACCGACGTTAATATCCAGAAACTTTCGTCCCAGACTCCTGGCTTTGCCGGCGCTGAAATCGCGAACGTTTGTAACGAAGCAGCGTTGATCGCCGCCCGTCGTAACCGTGAGGAGGTGACAATGCAAGACTTCCAGGATGCGATGGACCGTGTAATCGGTGGTTTGGAAAAGAAAAACAAACTGATTTCACCCGAAGAGAAACAAATCGTGGCTTACCACGAGGCGGGCCATGCGGTGGCGGGCTGGTTCCTCGAACACGCCGATCCATTGGTGAAAGTGTCGATCGTACCTCGTGGTGTGGCGGCATTGGGCTACGCACAGTATCTCCCGCGTGAGCAGTATCTGTACCGTACCGAGCAGCTGTTCGATGAGATGTGTATGACATTGGGCGGCCGCGCTGCGGAAGATGTAGTATTCGGAAAGATTTCTACCGGCGCACTAAGTGACCTCGAAAGAGTCACCAAAGTGGCATACAGCATGGTAACCATGTACGGTATGAACGAGCGCATCGGTAACATTTCGTTCTACGATTCGAAACAATCCGACTACGCATTCACCAAACCTTACTCCGAATCGACTTCACAAGCGATTGACGAAGAAGTAAGAAAGTTGGTCGATCAGGCCTATCAGTTCGTCAAAGGCTTGCTGAACGAGAAACGTGATGCATTGGAAGTGTTGGCGAAAGAATTGCTGGAAAAAGAAATCCTGTTCCAGGCCGACCTCGAAAAGCTGATCGGGAAACGTCCTTACGAAAAGGAAACGAGCTACCAGGCTTATATCAACCGCCGTTCGAACGAAGAAGCTGCAATCCATGAAGAAGTGGTGAAACAGACGCTCGAAAAAGAACGCAAAGAAGAAGAAATGGCGGAAGCCGAAAAAAGCGCCAACAACGAATAGGCACTTTTTAAGTGAATAAAAATCTGATAGCCGGACAATTCAACCTGTCCGGCTATTATTTTTACAACATATATATAAACCGTTTGACCCTAAACCATCAAAAGCATATGCCCTTTGAAATCTTCAAACAACATTTCGGTGAACTTACCGAATATGTGATACATGAAACAACCACTGAAAACCGCTGTGTAGTCATTCCGGAGTTGGGCGGTATTGTCCGTCAGCTTTCCCTTCGCAAAAATCTGACCCTTTTTTCAGTTCTGAAAACGCCCCCGACCCCGTCGGCGCTGATTGCTGATACGAAAAGCGCCAGCGAGTTACTATTCCCCTTCGCGAGCCGCATTCCGGAAGGGAAATACAAATTTTTGGGCAAGAACTATCAATTGCACAAAAACGAAGACGGCGGCCTGAATGCCATTCACGGACTGGTGCGTAAAAATCATTTCCACCTCGACGAACAAGTTATTCACGAGGATAATGCGTCCATTCAGCTGTCTTATACCATTGATAATCCGGAAGGTTATCCCTTTCAGGTGCATTTCTCGGTCCGCTACACGCTGCATGCGGACGGCCGTTTCGAATTGAAATATGAAGCTAAGAACAATGGGCAATCACCTTGCCCTGCCATGTTCGGCTGGCATCCTTACTGGTTGCTAGGCAATGAGGATGTAGAGGCGTGGAAGATCAATATTCCGTCGAAACGGCTGGTCACCTTCAATGAAAACCTTATCCCTGTCGGCACCGAGCCATTCGATATGGCGATGCCGGCTTTGTTGCACCGTAAGGAATTCGATAACTGTTTCATTGTGGACGCCACCGGCGGACAGGCGGTTACGGAACTGATCTCCAAAAACCAGGATGTCACGTTGCGCATTCAGCAGGAAACCGGGGAGGGAAAATTCAACTACCTCGTCGTGTACACGCCACCGGCGCGTGATTGTGTCGCCATCGAGGCGCTTACAGCCAATGTGGATGCATTCAACACCGGCGAAGGCCTAAATATCCTCGCGCCCGGACATAGCATTGACGGCACGATCACGGTCAGCCTCACCTGACGGCTGGTTCCTGTACCAGCTGATCTTGTGCCACAAAAGCTTCCAATGGGTTAGATACCCGAGATGTGCCGCGACAATGGAAAGTTTATCCGACCATTTGTCGCGGTATTTTATATTGTAGAGAAAAATGCGCCAGGTTTTTGTTTTTAAGGAAGGTCGTTCGTTCTCCCAATGGGCTAGAATATCTTTCAAAAAACCTTCCGAAGGATAGCTTTCGGACACGCCTGCGTACCTGAGATAATCCCGTCCGCTAAGGTACCCTGCCACACCAAGCGATTCGAGGAGGAGTTTATTGAAACCCTTTGTTCGGGTAACACGATTGATATATTTCCAGTCCAGCGAGCCGGCCGACTTGTCAAGCAGCCTCACGAAGTCAGCCAAATATTTCAGCTTATCCCACTGTTCTACCCCACCATGGTGGATCACCATCATAATCAGCTGCATCTCCATTCTTGGAACAAGCACCGGTTTCCCCATCATATTGAATTCGAAGAGATTCCCGGCCAGTTCATCCCAAGTAAAATTGTAGCAATACCTCGGATAAGTACAGTTCCACTGAATTTCCAGCGATTGCAATGCGTGCTCGCTCAGGGGCGTGAGCGGAAGCTGGTAGTCGGTATCGAGATAGTCGTCGACGACAGCCTTCTCCGTCAGCAAATAGTGGCGGTAGTTGTCCGCAGCAAAACCTTCACCCAAAAGGATATCCAGGCTCTTGGAAACATCTTCCTTACCGACAAAATAATCGATATCCCCAAATTCTCGCAAAGCGGGTTTGTCGTAAAGCATCCATGCCCATAGCGCACCTTTCATTGGGAAAACATGTACCTGGCTATCAATCAAACGATTATACAGTCGAACGCATATCCCCAGGAAAGCCATGTTCGTCACCGCCTGCCCAAGCGTGAATTCGCGCAGCATTTTGAGCACATTATCGGGAAGAGCAAGTGCCTTTTCCTGCACATATTCAAATGCCAGTGGCCTGATCTGGTGCCATTTCGCGAGCGTCGAGAATTTCTCCGGGTCAAACTGGGTAATCTCGGTTTCAAATGGCTGATGCCCCGAAGGCAACGCAGCCGCATCAATGAGATATGCCAGTTCGGGGGAGATTTTGATGCGTTGCATGCTATTCCGCGATTAGTTGTTCACGGACGCTCGTCTCTACCCATTTTTCCAGGTTGTTAAAACCCTCCGGCCGCCTTTTTCTAAGTATTTCCGCCGATTTGGCACATTGTAAACTTTGGAAAAAGTGCTTTTTGAGGCTATCCTCCTTTAAAAGTTCTATGGGCAGCGGAAAGTTACGCAGCATTTCTCCCGGTATTTCGGCCATATTCAAATTTTGAACAGCCGGTTTATTTCGCGCTCTGTGCAGGAAAAACACCTTTTTCAAGGGAATGACCTTGGTAGGAAACTGCTCGCGGGGCTGATATGCAAATTTATTGACCCCTTCGCTGACCGGTTCGAGGGCCGACATATCATAACGCAAACCAGCGACCGTCTTTTCCCATATTTTAAGCTGCGGATAGGCCGGAACAACAACCGGCTTTCCTGCTTCATCGAAGGTAATAGCGGTAAGGTCGTCACTCAACAGCCTGCAACCCGCCTTAATAAACGCCGCTGCCGTGCTCGATTTTCCCGCACCGGGCATGCCCATGAAGCACCAGGCCTCGTCCCCGAGCACAACAGCACTCGCATGGAGAAGAAAATATCCTTTTTGAAACAAAATAAGACCTAAGGCTTCACTGACCGTAAAAAGGCTAATAATGTTACCATCCGCAGCCACGGGAGAAACCAACAGTTCATTGCCGCCAGATGCTTTAAAAGACGCCACACCAGCCCAATCCAAATACGATGCCTGATCATCCTGCCCAAAAAATGCCTTGATCCCCCGCCTGTAAATCATGGTCGGACGCATGGGCGGGAGCGCGATAGCGCCTGTACGGATGCAAACGTCGGCAGTGGAATGCGGGTCGCCTTCGGCCAGTTCAGGCAAGGGAATTTCTGAATGGATATGGAGCCCGAAGGCGGTGTAATGACGCATGTGTGTAAATTCAAATTAAATCATTCCCAGACCCAGAGCCTTTTGTAGGAAACGGTGTCGGGCCAGCGCCCGATGACGATGTTGCCGTTTTGCTCCACCCAGGCATGCGCCTCAAATTGCTTGGCAGGGTTGATCTCTATGCCTATTTCCAGGGTTAATGCAGGCGAATTCCGGAGCAGATATTTGGTAGCAAGGGCACGTGGCAGGCACAAAAGCTCAAATGGCAGCAAATTCGCCGCCGTATCCACCGCCCAAACGGTCCGCTCCATTCTTTCCGGCCCCGCCTCCCTAACTTGGTTCGGACGACTGACCCGGTGATACCATTTCCTGAACAATGGAAACGGAAGCAAAAGAAGTCCGGCTTTGATCCACAGCAAACACCAGGCAGCCCGCAGGAATATCCATTTCTCCGGTCCGGACAAGCTCCGCCATTTCCCTATCAGCTTACCGATTTTACCCAAAATCTATTTGATTATTTCAACCAGTCGTTCGGCAATCAAATCCTTTAATAATCCGTCGATGTCGCTCTTACAGGTATCGGAATCGATGTTATACGCGCTCGTTACCGCGTCGCATAACGATTCGATCGTCTGCGGGCCCTTTTCCAGCGTGTCCCAGATCAAAACCCCAACTTCATCCAGACCGTAATACGCCCCTTTACTATGGTTAAGTACCACAGTTTCCCCCCCCACTTTGGACGAGATTTGCTCCGATGTAAGCTGATATTTCATTCCGAAAATTTAAATTTGAAAATATAATGTGCAACCGACTTGTACAAAGTTAGAAATTTTAATTACTCAATCTCAAACTTTATTCCCTGCGCCAGGGGCAACTCGGTACCGTAATTGATCGTATTGGTTTGTCGGCGCATATAGGTTTTCCACGCATCCGATCCCGATTCCCGCCCTCCACCGGTTTCTTTTTCACCGCCAAACGCGCCGCCAATCTCCGCGCCCGACGTACCGATATTCACATTGGCAATGCCACAGTCCGAACCCGCAAAGGAGAGGAACCGCTCGGCATCCCGCAAATCGGTAGTAAAGACAGCCGACGAAAGTCCCTGCGGCACATCGTTTTGCAATGCAATCGCTTCGTGGAGATCGCTGTAACGGATCAGGTACAGGATCGGCGCGAATGTTTCGTGCTGCACAATAGCCCAATGGTTTTCTACCTCGGCAATGCAGGGCGAAACGTAGCAGCCGGATGCATATTGGTCGCCCTCCGGCGCACCGGGCTCCACTACGAATGTGCCTCCTGCCTGTTTTATTTGTTCAACGGCATGGTGGAACTGTACTACTGCCTGTTTGTCGATCAGCGGCCCGACGTGGTTATGCGGATCGAGCGGGTTACCGATTTTCAGCTGGCCGTATGCTTTTTTCAAACGGTTTTTCACCTCTTCAAATATGGATTCGTGCACAATCAAACGGCGGGTAGATGTGCATCGCTGACCGGCCGTTCCTACCGCCCCGAAAACGATTGCCGGAATGGCTACTTTCAAATCGGCCGTCGGCGTTACGATAATGGCATTGTTGCCGCCCAGTTCGAGCAGGCTTTTTCCTAATCTCCGGGCGACAGCCTCTCCTACGGAACGGCCCATCGGGACACTGCCTGTTGCTGATACCAATGCGATCCGCGGATCTTGCGCAAGGAATTCGCCCACGTCGCGCCCGCCGGATACAATGCACGACACGCCTTCTGGTACGTTGTTATTTTTCAATACATCCAGTATAATATTCTGGCAGGCAATGGCCGTCAAAGGCGTTTTCTCCGAAGGCTTCCACACGCACACATTCCCGCACACCCACGCGACCATCGCATTCCACGACCACACCGCCACGGGAAAATTGAATGCCGAAATGACGCCTACCACGCCCAGCGGGTGCCATTGCTCGTACATGCGGTGCTGCGGGCGCTCGCTGTGCATAGTGAGCCCGTAAAGCTGGCGCGAGAGCCCAGTAGCGAAATCGCAGATGTCGATCATTTCCTGGACCTCCCCCAGCCCCTCCTGCAAGCTCTTACCCATTTCATAGCTAACAAGCGTGCCAAGTTCCTGTTTGAATTCGCGCAGTTTCACGCCCATTTGTCGTACAATTTCACCGCGTTTGGGCGCTGGTATGCTTCGCCAGGTTTTGAATGCTAGTGAAGCCGCTTCCACGAGACGGTCATAATCTGCCCGGGCAGCTTGCGTTACGGAACCGATTTTCCGGCCATCCACCGGCGAAAAGGATTCCAGCAATGCGCCACCGCCTTCCCAGCTCGATTGGCCGGTCGTTACCCCGTGATTGACGTCCCCAATGCCTAGCTTTTCAAGAATTACATTGATCCCTTCCATACAAACTCAGCCTATATTCTTAAAAAACTGTCCATTCATTGTCTTGAAAAAATCATCCAATACAATGTCCTCCTGGCGGATAAACCCACTAGCAGGCAAAACGCCGTCGGCCACCATTTCGACTACCGACGCAATAGAAGCTGCCGTAGTCCAGGAAATGGCCCTCCAATGCTGTCCATCTATCTGAATAGGATGATAGGCCTGGTAAAATTCTTCCCTTTCGAGGTGGCTGCCTTTCCAGCCTTCCACAACTGCATACACATACACCACATCCTGTTGCACGGGCGGCTTAGCTTCCGTCAGGATTTCCTCTACCAATGCGCGCTTATCTTTCAGGCATAGCTCGTAAAGCACGAAACGCATGAGACTACAATGCCCCGGGTAGCGGATGGTTTTGTAATTCAATGTATCCACCTTCCCTTCGAGCGTTTCGCACATGGTGGCAAGGCCGCCCGAAGTACTGAATGCTTCGAATTCCTGGCCTTCGATATTGATCATTTCGATGCCTTCGAGTGATGGTACCATTTTGCGGACACCGTTGTGGATCACTTCTGCGTCGTTCAGGTATTCGTTCACCACTCCCGCCGGCGACCATGTGAAGGAGTAACCCATTTGCCCGTTCGGGTAGCGCGGCAACGCACCTACGCGGAGTTCGATGTCCCTGATTTTGGTAAAACGTTTGGCCAGGTCCATTCCGACAATACCGATAAAACCGGGTGCCAGGCCGCATTGGGGCGCCAACACGCTACGGCTGTCTTTGGCCATCTCGCGTATAGCCGAAGTGGTGGGAACGTCCTCGGTAAGGTCGAAATAATGGATACCGGCCTTGTACGCACGCTGTGCGATGGGCAGGTTGAGGTTATAAGGCATACACGACACTACCCCATCGAAACCCGCCATTACCTTATCCAGAAATGACCCGTCGTTGACATCACCTGTCACTACTTCGAATGGCAGTAGCACGGCCGGCTGGGCTTTATCGACCCCCGTTACCTGGAAACGCTTGCTCAGCAGCGTCGCGACGAGCGAGCCCACTTTTCCCAATCCGATCACAAGTACTTTTTGCATGTATAGTTTTAAATGGTTTTTGTTGAAATTTTTGAAGCTATTTTGAAAGATAGAAAAAGAAATTGCAGTTTTTAAAACTTGCATGTCATTTTTGTAGGACAAATCAGACATTATGACGATTACAATTGTGGGAGGCGGCGCTTCCGGTTTTATGGCAGCCATTACGGCTGCGGAAACGTTTCCGGGTGCTCAGATCACCATTCTGGAAAAGAGCAGGACGGTCCTCAACAAGGTCCGCATTTCCGGCGGGGGAAGGTGTAACGTCACGCACCGCCCACACGAACTGCGCCATTTTATCAAAAATTACCCCAGAGGTGAAAAGCTGCTCCGCAGGCTCCTTCCGCATTTCGACGCCGATGCTACCGTCGAGTGGTTTGAAAAAAGAGGCGTTAAGTTGAAAATCGAAGCCGACGGGCGCATGTTTCCCGTTTCTGATTCGTCCCATACCATTATTGAATGCCTTATTAAAGCAGCCCGAAACCTGGGGATCGAGATCAGGACGAGCGTCAATGTCGGTTCGTTTCAAAAAAATGATCATGTGTTCACTTTGGAGATCACAAATGGAGAACCGATTTCGACCGATAGGTTATTGATTGCGACCGGCGGCTATCCAAGAGCGGAAAGTTTTGACTGGTTGGAGGAGCATCGGCACGCAATCGTTTCCCCACTGCCTTCATTATTTACATTCAATACACCTGACAACTATTTGCTCCCGCTGGCTGGCGTTGCCGTAAAAGATGCATTGGTTAAAATAATGGGTACCAAGCACGAATGGCAGGGGCCGTTGCTGATCACACACTGGGGTTTCAGCGGGCCAGCCGTACTGAAACTCTCCGCCTGGGGTGCACGCGACCTGGCAGAAAACGATTACCATTTTACTTGCCGGATCAACTGGCTGCCGGAAATGAAGGAACAGGAAGTGCGTGATTTTCTGCTCGCAGAGAAAACTAATACTGCAAAACAGCAAATCGCTTCACACGCCAGGCTTGGTTTACCTGCACGGCTTTGGAAAGCATTTACCGAAAAGGCGGAGATCCCCGACACGTTGCGCTGGGGTGATGCGAGTCACAAAGTCCTGAACCGGATGACGGAACTGCTCATGAACAGTCAGTTTGAGGTTAAAGGCAAAACCACTTTCAAAGAAGAGTTTGTAACCTGCGGCGGTATTGCATTGTCTGATATTGACCCTGAAACGCTGGAAAGCCGGTCGGTTCCCGGGCTTTTCTTCTCGGGAGAGGTAATCGACGTCGACGGTATTACGGGAGGCTTCAACTTCCAGAATGCCTGGACAACCGGCTATATTGTCGGGAAAAACATTGGGCTTTAATTCTCGGCCATCGTATCAAAATAGGCACGCACTTTTTTAGCACGGTCGAAGCCGATCAGGTCTGTCAGCGTTTCGAGCGTGCTTTCGCGAATGCCACGTACCGAGCCGAAATGTTTAAGCAACTTGGTAGCGGTCACTTTCCCTACCCCTACAACACCTTCCAGCTCGCTCACCAGGCTCGCCTTGCTGCGTTTATCGCGGTGGAAAGTAATGGCAAACCGGTGCGCTTCGTCGCGGATCTGCTGGATCAGTTTCAGCGATTCCGACTTTTTATCGATATATAATGGCAGGGAATCTTCCGGAAAATAGATTTCTTCCAATCTTTTCGCAATACCGATAATGGGTACCTGCCCATAAATACCCAGGCTTTTCAGCGCGTCACAAGCTGCTCCGAGCTGTCCCTTGCCCCCATCGACCACGATCAGATCAGGCAATGGCTGTTCCTCGGCAATCAGCCGCAAGTAACGCCGGCCCACGATCTCGTTCATCGACGCGAAGTCGTTAGGTCCCACTACTGTTTTGATATTGAAATGCCTGTAATCCTTCTTCGAGGGCTTTCCATCCTTGAAGCAAACCATGGAAGCCACCGGATTGGTACCCTGAATGTTCGAGTTATCAAAGCATTCGATATGGCGCGGCAATGTCTTGATCTGTAAATCGGATTTGAGGCGAATCAGCACGCGGTCTTTTTTCGAAGAGGTGGCAGATGCTTCCACTTCGCGGCGCTCGGCTTTTTCCCTTCTGAAATACATTACATTTTTCATGGACATATCGAGCAACTTCTTCTTGTCGCCGATTTGCGGAACAGTCACTTCCAGCCGCATGTCCAGATCCGGTTTCAGGTTCGAAATAAGCTCCTTCGCCTCCGAACCGTACGTAGAGCGCATCTCCACGATCATCATCGCCAGGATTTCCATGTCGCTTTCGTCGAGCTTCTTCTTCACTTCCAGCGTTTGGGTTGCCACCATGTAGCCCGCTTTTATTTTCATAAAATTCAGGTAAGCGGCTTCCTCGTCGGAAACGATTGTGAGCACGTCGATATTCCCAATACGCGGGTTAATGACCGTAGCTTTACTTTGAAAATTCGACAAATGCTCGATCTTCGTTTTCCAGGCATGGGCTCTCTCGAACGCCATTTGCTCGGCAGCTTCCAGCATTTTTTCTTTGAAATATTGCTGGGGCGACGATAAATTCCCCTTCAATATATGATGTACCTGCTCGATCTCCGCATTGTATTCGCCCTCTCCTTGCAAGCCTTCGCACGGTCCTTTGCAATTACCAATGTGGTATTCCAGACAAACCTTAAATTTCCCGGCTTCGATATTTGGCTTCGTCAGCGGCAACTGGCACGAGCGGATCTGGTACAATGCCTTAAACATGTCCAGCAGCGTGTGCATCGAGCGCAAATTGGCGAACGGACCGTAAAAAGTACCTTTGGTACGGTCCATATTCCGCGTCGGAAATACGCGCGGGAAAGGCTCGTCGGTAATGCAGATGAACGGGTAGGTCTTATCGTCTTTGAGAAGGATATTGAATTTAGGCTGCAATTGTTTGATCAGCTGGTTTTCAAGCAGCAGCGCATCCCATTCGCTCAAAACGATGGTGTATTCGATCCTGCGGATCTGGCTCACGAGCCGTCTCGTCTTACGGTCGTGCTGGTTGTTTTTCAAAAAATAGCTCGAAACCCGATTGCGCAGGCTTTTCGCTTTTCCTACATATATCACCTCGCCCATTTCATCGAAATACCGGTACACACCAGGATCGAGAGGAATTTTGGCGAGTTCTTCTTTGTAATTGAATTCAGACATTGACTGTGATTTAGGCCTTAACTGTGCCCCTATTGAAAAAAAACAACCGCATGAGTTGAAAAGTTGCGTCGCTTACGAGTTGGAATGCCTCATTTTGGGCTGCATTCAGGTCCATCGGGCGGTTAAGCACCGACACCGCATAGGTCATGCCTGCATCTTTGGCTTGCTCGGCAGTTATCTGCAAAGTACCGCAAACGACCGCCAGCGGCACCCGATGGCTTTTGCACAGTCCGGCGAGCCCTTTCACCACTTTACCGGCCAGCGTCTGCTCATCCACCTTACCTTCACCGGTAATAACCAAATCTGCATTGGCCACCAGGGAAGCGATGTTGCATTGCTCCATTACAATGCTGATGCCATCTTTGAGCACCGCATCCAGAAACCACATGCAACCAGCCCCCAGCCCGCCCGCAGCGCCTGCACCGGCTACCAGGCTCACGTCCCGCCCGAATGCGCGCGTAGCTACGTGTGCGAGGGTTTGTAGTCCATGGTCAAGTTGCACAACCATTTCAGTATCGGCGCCCTTCTGCGGACCGTATACAAATGCAGCACCTTCTTTCCCGAACAAGGGGTTTGTCACATCACAAGCTACCACTACCGAAACCAGTGCGAGCCTCGGATCCGCATTATGTGTGTCAATTGACGCGATTTTCCCGAGCGATTCACCATTCGGGAGCAATGTATGCCCTTCCGCATCCTTAAATGCATAACCAAGCGCTTCCGCCATGCCGATGCCGCCATCGGTCGTAGCACTTCCGCCGATTCCGAGTATAATCTTCTTCACGCCCCGGTCCAATGCATCGACAAGGAGCTGCCCGGTCCCGAATGTGCTTGTGCGAAGCGGATTGCGCTCTTCGGTTTTCAGCAGGCCGAGGCCCGAAGCCGCGGCCATCTCGATAAATGCAACCTGATGGTCTTCTGAAAGGCCGTAAGTAGCTTTAATCGGTCGGTTCAGCGGGTCCAGGACCGTTACGCTCACTTCCGAGCCATTGGCTTGCCGCGTTAATATCTTCGAAGTGCCCTCGCCGCCGTCGGCCAGCGGGATCGCCGTCACTTGTGCATTTGGATATGCCTTTTTGACGCCATTTGTTACGGCGTCGCACACTTCCGCAGCTTCCATCGAACCGCGAAACTTGTCAGGGGCAACGAGAATATTCACGGGCAAAGGGCTAAGTGGGTCAGAATAAAACGCCCTCGTCGTCGGACCGCGACGGCGGGATGTAGGTATCGGTACTATCGGTTGTTACGCCACCGCATTCCCGGACGTAGTTTTCAGGTTTATTAAATGGCATTTTACGATACTGTACCAATGTTGGGTCGGCGTATACTTTCTGCATAAACAGCCCCCAGGCCGGCATCGCAATGCGCCCACCCTGCCCGTAAGCAATGGTACGAAAGTGAATGGCACGGTCTTCGCCTCCTACCCAGATACCCGACACCAGGTTTTGCGTCATCCCCATGAACCACCCATCGGAGTAGTTCGAAGTAGTACCGGTCTTGGCAGCAATCTCATTACCCTCCGTCACACCGTATTGCCGCAGGCGGCCAGCCGTTCCTCCCGGATCTTCCACCGCACCACGCATCAGATACAACATATTATAAGCCATGTTTTCGCTGATCTCCTGGTTTTGCTTCTGGAAGAACTCCTGCAATACATTACCGTAGCGGTCTTCGATACGCAGGATCGTCATCGGCTCCGTTCTATGGCCGCCATTCGCAAATGCGCAGTAGGCGCCAACCATTTCGTACACCGACACATCGCTGATACCCAGGCAGAGAGAAGGCACTTCCTGCAATTTGGAAGTAATACCGAGCTTATGTGCATATTCCACCACCGCCTTAGGCCGTACCATTTTCATCAGGTAAGCACTCACCGTGTTCACCGATTTCCCCAACGCCTGCCGTAACGACAGCGACTGGTAAGAGTATTTGTTATTGGAATTGTGCGGCGACCATCCTCCCGGCACACCGTCGGATAAGCCGAAGTAAACCGGCTGGTCGGTCACATGGTCACAGGGGGTCAGGAAGTTTTTGTCCAAAGCCGAAACGTAAACGAATGGCTTAAAAGTAGAACCCGGCTGCCGCGATCCCTGTTTTACGTGGTCGTATTTGAAATATTTAAAATTAATACCTCCCACCCACGCCTTCACGTGCCCGTTACGCGGGTCCATGGACATCATGCCCGCGCGCAGGAAGCGTTTGTAGTAGGCAATGGAATCCAGCGGGCTCATCGTCACTTCCTTCTCTCCATTCCAGGTAAAAACCTTCATTTTGTAAGGTTTCTTCATAATCTTCCAGGCTGCTTCCTCGCCCAGGTCTCTTTTCAGGGAAATAAAGTGCGGGGAGCGTTTTGCCGCGGTCCTGATAAAACCCGGTATTTCCTTTCCATTGTCGAAAGTCCAGGGGTTGCGGCCTTTCCAATGCTCGTCAAACAGCTTTTGCTGCGTTTTCATATGCTCGGTCAATGCCGTTTCCTGGTAGCGTTGCATACGCGAGTCGATGGTCGTGTAAATGCGCAGACCGCTCGTATAAAGATCGAGATCGGTATCGTGTTCTTCGTTGTAGAGCTTAACCCAGCTTTTGAGATACCCCCGCATAGACTCTCGGAAGTAGGGTGCCAGGCCGGTATTGTGGCTGTCGATCGTAAAATTCAATCCCAGCGACTTCTCTTTGTATTTGTTAAAATCTTCCTCGCGGATGTAATCATATTTATACATCTGCGCCAAAACCGTATTTCTTCGGTTCAATGCATTGGTAGGGAAACGTAATGGGTTAAACAGCGTCGGGTTTTGCAGCATACCCACGAGTAATGCGGCTTCGGTCACATTAAGGTCCCAGGGTTCTTTGTCGAAATAGGTTTTGGAAGCGACTTTGATACCATATGTATTATTACCAAAAGAAACCGTGTTCAGGTACATCTGCATGATTTCCTGCTTTGTATACTTCCTTTCCAACACCACCGCCAACACCCATTCCTTCGTTTTGGCGATCACAATGCGCACCATCGGAATCTTGCCCAACAGTCCTTCGTACTCTTCCGAGCGTGTATTGAAAAGGTTTTTAGCAACCTGCTGCGTGAGCGTACTGCCACCGCCGGAGCTCGAACTTCCCGAAACGACACCTTTAAAAACCCGCGCAAGGCTTCGCGGGTCGATTCCCGAGTGGTTTACAAAACGGGCGTCCTCGGTCGCAACGAGCGCATCGATCAGATTAGGGGAAATTTGTGCGATGTCGATGGGTGTCCTGTTCTCGAAAAAATACTTACCCAACGACTTGCCATCCTCGCTGATAAGCTCCGATGCCAGCTCGCTCTTCGGGTTTTCGAGCGTTTTCAGGTCCGGCATGTCGCCGAACAACCACAAAAAGTTAAAGCTAACGGCAACAATGTAGAATATGATCAGACCCAGTCCCAAGCCAACAAACCGCCAGAGACGGACAATGGTACGCCGATACTTTCCGGGTTGCAATTCAATCATAGATGTGGGGTGATAGGTTACAGGAAAAGGCAAATATACAATTTCAGCCTATTATCTTTTGCCCATGGACAGGGAATTGAATTCCTGCATTTCTTTCAGGCGCGGAAGGTAGATACTCGTTGGATAAAGCCGCATAAACTCCGTAATGGCCTGACCGTACGCTTCTTTACCCCTTACCTTTCCTATCAGAAAAACGCGTAATAATGCAAATTTATCCTCCATGGAGCTTCCTTTGTAGGACGGCAGGTTTTTCTCGATGTCTTCCAGCGCTTTGGTATAATCGCCATCCGCATAGAGCTTATAAGCAGCCTCGTATTCCTTCGTGGCATTACTGGATGTGCCGCCGGTATCAGTGGATTTATTGACCAGCCTCGCGTAAGTGGACGTCGGGTATTCGCTCAGCAGCTTTGATTTCCAGGATTCTTTCTGAGCGATATTCTCTTCATTGCTCAGGAAAAGCAGGTAATAGATCTCGTCCTTGTACTGCGTTTTGGGATATTCCGACAGCACTCGTTCAAATGCTGCTATTGCGCGGTGGGATTCTTTCAGGTCGAACCGATAGATCTTGCCGAGATTGTAAAGTGCGTCTTCTTTCTTCTTCTGGGATACCGCAAATGCAGTATCCGAAAGCGGGACATCTTTTTTCAGCAATGCGTGCACCTGGTCCCACTCCGGCGTACCTTTTTTCAAGCCGGTATTCTCCTGTTGCGTTTGCGCGACCCCAATGCTATCGGTGCCACTTGCTGCATTATTCCCCGCGAGTGTACGCAGTGGTCGGCTACTCCGACGCCAGTCGTCTTCCAGCGGACGGTTCCCCCACGCTCTTTTAAAGTCTATTTTGCCTTTGCTGACCAATGCCGGGTCATACAATTCCCAACGACGCTCGCCGCCGGTTACCAACGGATTTCCCCCGCCTTGCTGCAAGCTTGCATTTTGGGCAGCTATTTGTGCTTTTCTTGCTTTTTCTTCCTCTTCCAAACGCTTTTTCTCTCTGGCCTCGATGATGTCGTCGATCTTGTTGTCCAATGCCGCCGGGTTCATTTTAGCCAATCGTTGCAGGCTATCTTCGGTCGAAACAACTGTGTATTGTGTCACGAAATTGTCCAGTGCGCGTTTTCTATCGGCCACGAGACGGTATTCAGGTGCTTCCTGGGGAAGAATGGCCAATGCACTATCGTAGTAAGCTTTGGACATTTCGAAATTTTCGAGCGATTCATACTCGATCCGCGCCAGTTGCAGGTAGGTGTAGGCCTTTTGCTGCATATTGCCCTTTGAGGCGGCGGCGGCTTTTTGCAAATAGCTTACCGCCTCGGGAATCTGCTTTTTGTGCTCCGCCAGCAAGCCCATTGTAAAAAATACGTGGTCTTTCAGGTCGTCGTTTTTGCGGTCTTTCAGCATTTTGTCGAAGCCCACATTGGTAAGGTCGCGTTCCGGATTCAGCACCACCTCATTTTGCAATGAATTCATGCTTGAATAAAAGCCGAGGTCGTAGCTGGGCTTATTCTTGTTTACACTTTTATAGTGCCTGTTGGCCAGCGCATATTGCCCTAACCGATCGTACATCTGTGCCGCTGCAAAATGAATGCGGGCAGTTTCAGTAGATTTTTTCAAAAGCGGAAATGTTTCTTCCAGGATGGCCACCGCAGTGAGATACTCGCCGTTCTGCTGGTGCAGGTATGCTTTGGTTAGGTAAAAATCGCGTTGCGAAGTTTTGTTCAACGGCTGCTGGCTCAGGTATTCTGCCACACCTAATGCATTGGAATAGTCCTTGTGCTCGATGTAGGCCCGCATAAGCAGGATCAGCGCATTATTCTTGTCGTCGTCGTCGCGCCCGTTGGCATATACGTAACGCAGCGCTTCCAGCCCGTCGGCCCATTGTCCGAGGTATAACCTGGCTTTGCCCAAAAGAATATAGCTATTGTCGATCCATTTGCTGTTCTGATGCTTTTCAGCCACGATGGACGCCTTTTTGATGGCGTCCAGTAACTTCGGCTTCACTGCCTGGGCGAGGACAGAATCCATCGGAAGCAGTATCGGAAGCAGCTGATTATAATTCTCTTTGTAACCCTTCCTCATCTCAAACTCCGCATCCGCCATATTCTGCTCAGCCATGAAATACGCATTGTACCGGGCAGCGATATTGTGGAAAGTGATTGCCCCGGGCCGTGAACTGTACTGCGAACAGGCAGCCACGACGATGATCATGACAAGTAGCGGTAATGTGCGTCGGGTATAGAAGGTTAAACGGTCGATCACGAAATTGACTTTATGGGGTGTTCCTCTTTCTGTCAGGTTTGCAAACCTAAAACGGTATTTTCAATAAATACGTATCGAAGATACTGCCATTTGCAAAATTTGAAGCAATTTTACCACGATATTCTACCATTGTTTTCACCGAGTCTTCGACCGAGTTAGTCAACCGAGTTTTTCGACCGAGTTTTACAATCCAACCGGAAACAGCTGAATTATGGGAGATCCTAAAATACCTGTGGATAAAGGCCAGTCATCGCGCTTTCTGAAATACTCGGGGATGGCGATGCAAATGCTGGGCACTATATTGGTGTTCACTTACGGCGGCTATAAACTCGACGAATGGCAGCAGAACAAGGTCCCGGTATGGACGCTCGTGCTCTCGTTGACCTCCATCGGAGCGTCGCTATACCTTTTGATAAGAAGTTTTACCAAGCAATAATCCCCGCCCCCGGCACCCCGGCATGCTACGTACCCTGATCGCAACCATTTTGCTCGGAATTGTATTTTTCCTTGCTCAAAGATTTCACGCGGATTCTTTCCTGCATGCTTATATATGGTACATTCTCGTATTCTTTTTCGGACTGGCTTTTATGGTCCACCGGCTCATGGAGTTTGGAATGCGGAACAAGCGTGAGAAATTTGTCACATTTTACATTTCCAGCATCGTTGCACGCATTATTCTGAGCATCATTTTCATCGGTCTGTTTTTGTATAGAGGGCTAACTGATTCATTCCTATTCGTTATCAACTTTTTTGCACTCTATTTATTTTATACATGCTTTGAAATATATGGTTTGTATCGTAACTTGCGCCGCGATTGACAAAGCATAGTATTTCAAGCATTTATGTATACCCATCTGAGACGGTTTTTTACTATCGCCCTTATAGCGGCAACATGCGTTTTTAACCTCCCGGCCCGCGCCGACGAACCTACCCAGCACGGTGCCGGAAAGGTGGCCCAGGCGGTGAATGAGGAAGAGCATAAAATTGAACATAAGCTTGAAGAGCATGAAGCGAAGTTCAATATCGGTGAGATGATCATGCACCACATTGCCGATTCCCACGAATGGGAATTCTCGCACGGTGTTTCGCTTCCCCTTCCCGTGATCCTTTATTCGGAAGACCGCGGTATCGAGGTTTTCATGTCTTCCAACTTCCATAACGAACATCACGAATATAACGGCTACCATCTGGTGCACGGTGATTCGGAGCAAATCGTTCCGGTTGACGAAGCACGTAAAGTATACGACTTCTCGATTACCAAGAACGTAGCTTCCATGCTGCTGAGCGCCCTGATCCTCATTCTCGTTTTCACAAGCATCGCTAGCTGGTACAAAAACAGCAAGGGCAAAGCTCCGAAAGGTTTCAACTCCGCCATGGAGGTGATCATCCTTTTCATCCGCGACGAGGTTGTGAAACCAAACGTAGGGCCGAAATACGAAAAATACCTGCCTTACCTGCTTACGTTGTTCTTCTTTATTCTTATCAACAACATCATGGGTCTGCTTCCGGGATCGGCCAACCTGACCGGTAACATCGCGGTAACCATGACCTTGGCAGTGTTGACCTTCATCGTAGTTCACCTGAATGCAAATGGCAACTATTATAAGCACCTTTTGAGCCCTCCGGGCGTGCCTGTTCCGTTGTTGCTGATCATGATCCCCGTTGAAATCGTAGGTGTGTTCATGAAGCCATTCTCCTTGATGGTCCGGTTGTTCGCCAACATCACAGCAGGTCACATTATCCTTCTGAGCTTGTTCGGTCTGATCTTTATTTTCCAAAGCATCGTGATCGCCCCGGTAATCTCCCTGTTCGCTTTGTTCCTGAACTTCATTGAGATCATGGTAGCATTCATTCAGGCATTTATCTTCACACTATTGTCGTCCATGTACATCGGAAGTGCTATCGAAGAGCACGGCCACGCCGATCACGGACATTGATTCTGAATCTCTTTTTTATTAATTATATTTAAAACAAACACAATTATGTTGCTTCAAATTTTGCTTCAAGCTGCTGAACAAGGTGGTGCAGGTCTTGCAGTTTTCGGTGCTGCCATCGGCGCAGGTCTTGCTGCTATCGGTGCAGGTCTTGGTATTGGTAAAATCGGTGGTAGCGCTGTTGAAGGTATCGCCCGTCAACCAGAAGCTGCTGGTGCAATCCAGACTGCCATGCTTATCATCGCGGCACTTATCGAAGCGGTAGCGCTTTTCGCAGCGGTTATCTGTCTGCTTATCTCTTTCAAGCTTTAATAGCTCCCCGAAAGGGAAACGCTGCCCCGGTGCGCTAGGCCCGGACGCGGTGCAAAAACATTCTCGTGGGAGCATTAGGCTTCCACGAAATTTTAATAAGAAGAGAGCCGATTAAGATCATTCTTACACTCAAAAACTCATTTAACTATGTCATTGCTTACTCCAAACCCAGGCCTTATTTTCTGGATGCTGGTAGTATTTTTACTGGTAGTTTTCATTCTGGCCAAATTTGCCTGGAAACCTATCCTGAAAGGTCTGAAAGACCGTGAAAACGAAATCCAGGGTGCGCTTGACCTCGCAGAAAGAACCCGTGCTGAAATGGCACAATTGAAGTCGGACAACGAAAAACTGATCGCAGAAGCCAATGCAATCCGCGACCAGATCCTTCGTGACGCGAAAGACGCAGCTGACAGAAACATCGCGGAGTCCAAGGACAGAGCGGCTATCGAAGGACAAAAAATGATCGAAAGCGCTCGCGAAACCATCCGCAACGAACAAGCCGTGGCAGTGAGCAAAATCAGGAAAGAAGTTGCTACGCTTTCATTGGAAATCGCTGAGAAAGTATTGCACCGTGAATTGTCTGACAAGGCAGCGCAGGAAAAACTGATCGCTGATCTTGCTTCATCCGCGCGTCTTAACTAATCAGCATTTAAAATCTAATTCCGATGTCAGTAAGTATTGTAGCATCCAGATATGCAAAATCGCTGATCGAGCTGGCTAAAGAACAGAACGTTCTGGAAGCTGTTTATCAGGACATGCTGCTGTTCAAAGACACAGCAGACAAGAACCGCGGCCTGATGCTTGCATTGAAAAGCCCGGTGGTGCGTCACGAGAAGAAATCAGGCATTCTGAAAGCCCTTTTCAAAGAGCGTGTAAGCCCTGTTTCATTCGCGATATTCGATATCATTACCAAGAAGAACCGGGAAGCAATCCTCGACGAAATCGCGGTAGAATTCATTAAAGCCTATAACGTTTACATGGGAATCGAAAAAGCGACGGTGGTAACCCCTACCCCGCTGACCGACGAACTTCGTAAACAATTCACCGATATTGTTGCCAAAGCAACCGGAAAAACGGTTCAGCTTGCCGAAAAAGTAGACAATGCTTTGATCGGCGGATATGTGTTGACAGTGGGCGACCGCCAGATCGACGCTTCGCTGCGCAGCCGTTTGAACGAACTTAAATTACAGTTAGTAAACTGAAATTTTTATCTGCATAATTTGGAAGACCCGGCTGCTATGCGGCCGGGTCTTTTTTTATGCTAGACTTTCATCTTCACGACATTCTTGTAGCTCGTTTCGATAGCCTGCACCGGCGGTACTTTCGCTACGTCCTGCTCGACGAAGAAATGCGTCATGCCCGCCAATTTGCGGTTAGCGAAGATCTTTTTGAAATCGATCGAACCCGTTCCTACCTCGGCAAACGAACCATCCTTCTTGTCCATATCCTTCACGTGCCAAAGCGGGAAACGGCCGGGATACTTCTTGAACAATGCGACCGGATCGAGGCCTGCTTTTGACACCCAGTACAAATCCAGTTCCAGCTTCACAAGTTTCGGGTCGGTTTTGCCGGCGATCAGGTCGTAAGGAAGTTGCCCGTCGATCTTCTTGAACTCAAAATCATGGTTGTGATAGCCGAATTGGAGGCCCGCCTTCTTCGCCACTTCACCTGACTTATTGAACAGGTCAACATAAGCTTTATACTGATCGATCGTCTTGCGTTCAGCCTCTGTCAGGTAAGCGCAGTTCACGTATTTCTGGCCCAGTTCTGCCGCGTCGTCGACAGCCTTCTGCCAGCCGTTGCTCAATGTGCCTTTGGCCGTTTTGTTCTCCACACCGGCGCCATAATGGCCGCTCACCGGGTTCAGACCCAGGTCGCCGAGGATTTTCTTGAACTCCTTAGCCGTTTTGCCGAAGAACTTGCCGTCGGAGTAGCCGTAAAGCTCCACTTCCTTATAACCGATCGCCGACACCTTTTTAAGCGTGCCAAGAAGGTCTTTGGATATTTCATTACGAAGCGTGTACAGTTGCAAACCGATTGGCGAGGGAGCTTTAACATCCAGGTTCAGTTTCGAGAACATGGGCACTGCCAATGCAAATGCGCTGGCTTTGAGGAACGATTTCCGGGAAATCTTTTCGTTGTAATCCATGGGTTTGTATTCAGAAAAGTAAAAAATAAACTACGGGGTAATATCAACGGCGCCAGACGCTGAAAGCTTGCGTTTGGTATCCTCGTCCAGCTTCCAGTTTTCTGTGAAATGATTATCGATCAGCAGATTGACCGAAGAATCTTTGAAAAATATAATGTCTTTAAATTCGGAAAGCTTACGGTGCATGACTGGCACGAACGGAAAGCCTTCGTCCTTCATACCGGCCCACCACGGCAAACCTGAACTTACCGCTACATAATGCCCTTCCATCGGGACAACATAAAAGAGTCCGTGTGCGGTATCGCCTTTCTTTAAATGCACAGGAAGCTGATCAGCATATTTGCCGACCAATGCATTGCTTTCTTTCGTACCAAACAGTATGAGGTTAGAACTTTCAATATCGCTTGGCCGCACTTCCTTGTCCGCCAACACGCGTGGGAAGAACATTACCCGACCGAGAAACTCGCCACGGTATTGCGACCAGTTTGCTGCTTGTGTAGCTATATCGATCCGCTTTTTAAGTTCCTCAGGTGAAGGATTGTCCGCAGTTCCATACACATATACATGGCGCGATGAAAATGCAGCAAAGATCGGCCCTTCGGCACACTTTTCCTTACCGGTATAAATGGACATGATTGTCGCCCCCTCCACAGCCCATTTGCCACCGGTCGACTCGCGGAACAATGTTAACACGCTATCAGCCTTCGCATTCACATTCGACCCGTCAATTTTAAGGCTCAATGCAGCCCCGGCTTTGAATTTGGGATGGCTTTTGAGGTTAAGGGTAAACTTTTCAAGATTTTTTGTAGTGATCTCCAATGCATTCTCTTTCGTAAACTTCGCATCAATTTCAGCGAGCTTGCCGTAAGCAAACCTGTTGAACCTCACCCAGAATGCCTTATCATATTTATACTGCCTGGTTACGAAGCGCACGCGGTCCGGGTACGGGTTCCGCTTGTAGTCATCGAACCATTGGAAAATATATTCACTGTCATATGCATTTACCCAACTATCGTGCTTCACATCGACGAACTCCTTATAACTCACTTCCGCACCCAAATCCTGCAAATGGCTCACCCATTTCTGCGTACCCGCCACCGGGACAACCGGATCGGCATCGCCATGGAAGAAATGAACCGGGAAGTTGGTTGCATTGGTTGCAAGGTCGAACGTACCCGCGGGCGGTGCGGGGCACACGGGTGCAATAGCCGCCCATATATCCGGGCGTGTGAGGCCCAGCCAGAGCGTTCCGCCTCCGCCCATCGATAACCCGGTCAGAAAGGTCCTGTCCTCATCGATTTTAAAGCGCTTTTTAACATCGGCCAGCACGTCGTAAACATCCTGCTCGGGAATGCCCTGGTAACCGGCCGTTCCGCGTGCGTAAGGCGACGCAACAATGTATTCCACATTATCCCATTTCGGAAAATAACGTGAAGCCTCCACGTCGGTTTCGCCTTCTGCATTGCTTTTCCCAAATACCCTTCGGAGATCGAGCCGGTGGTTGGAGCCGGCTCCATGGAGCATGATCACAAGCGGATACTTCTTGCTTTCGTCGAAATTCTCGGGAAGATAGAGGCCGTAAGGTTGCTCGGTATCGTCGGCGTCTGAGTAAAACGTGAGGACCTGAGGACCTGAGGGTAGTTTCTGCGCAAACAGGATGCTATTACTTGCTGCAAGAGTGAGCGTTAAACCCAATAGTGTGCTTTTCCAGGTTGGTCTCATTAGCTATACGAATTTTCGATGGCTAAATATAAACAAAAAAAGGCAGGTCGGATGACCTGCCTTTCAAGCTACTTAGTGCTTTCGGAGCGATGCAAATCTAGTTCGCGAGCTCTTCTTCTTTTTTGCGAACACTGATAACGAGTTGTTCACTCTTTTCTTCATGATCAGCAACCAATACATCGCCTTCGCGCAGGTCGCCTTTCAATATTTCTTCTGCTACGGGATCTTCCAGGTATTTCTGGATCGCCCGGTTCAAAGGACGCGCTCCATATTGCGGGTCGTAACCTTTTTCGGACAAGAAATCCTTCGCAGCTACTGTCAATTCAATTTCATAACCCAGACCTTTCACGCGGCTGAACAACTTGCCCAGTGAAATGTCGATGATGCGATGCAGGTCTTCGCGTTGCAGCGAGTTGAACACGATCACATCGTCGAGACGGTTCAGGAACTCCGGAGAGAATGCTTTACGCAATGCACTCTGGATGGTGCCTTTCATAATATCGTCCTGGTTGTCGGCTCTTGCCTTGGTAGAGAACCCGATCCCCGTTCCGAAATCCTTCAAATCACGCGCTCCGATATTCGAAGTCATAATGATGATGGTATTTCTGAAATCGACTCTTCTGCCCAGACCGTCCGTCAGAATACCGTCGTCGAGCACTTGCAACAGGATATTGAACACATCCGGGTGCGCTTTTTCGATCTCGTCGAGCAATACGACGCTGTACGGTTTGCGGCGGATTTTCTCGGTCAGCTGGCCACCTTCTTCGTAACCCACATATCCCGGAGGAGCTCCCACCAAACGCGATACACTGAATTTCTCCATGTATTCGCTCATATCGATACGTACCAGCGAGTCGTCTTTATCGAACAGGTAAGTCGACAACACCTTCGCAAGCTCTGTTTTACCTACACCGGTTGGTCCAAGGAAAATGAATGAACCGATGGGTTTCTTAGGATCTTTCAAGCCCACACGGGTACGCTGGATCGCTTTTACCAGTTTCTCGATCGGCGGGTCCTGACCAATAACTTTCGCTTTCAGCTCGTCGGCCATGTTCAGCAATTTCTTGCCTTCGTCCATCGAGACGTTCGTCACAGGAATACCCGTCATCATCGCAACTACCTCAGCTACATTATGCTCGGTGACGGTATAACGTTTCTGTTTGGTTTCCTCTTCCCATGCGAGTTTAGCTCTTTCTAGTTGATCGATCAGTTTTTTCTCACGGTCTCTCAATTGGGCAGCCTCTTCGTATTTCTGGCTTTTTACAACCCGGTTTTTCTCCTGCTTGATGTTCTCGATCTGTTCTTCGAGTACCAGGATATCCTCCGGAACGGTAATGTTGCTGATATGCACGCGCGCACCTACTTCATCGAGTACGTCGATGGCCTTATCAGGCAGGAAGCGGTCTGTGATATATCTTTCAGAAAGTTTCACCGCTGTGCTAATCGCCTCCGGCGTATAATTCACATGGTGGTGATCTTCGTATTTGTCCTTGATATTCGTCAGGATCTGGATAGTCTCTTCGATCGAAGTCGCATCGACCATCACCATCTGGAAACGACGGGCCAATGCGCCGTCTTTCTCGATGTACTGGCGGTATTCATCCAGCGTGGTAGCTCCGATACACTGGATTTCTCCGCGTGACAATGCCGGTTTGAACATGTTTGAAGCGTCCAACGAACCTGATGCACCACCTGCGCCCACGATTGTGTGGAGCTCATCGATGAAGAGGATCACATCTGGTGATTTTTCCAGTTCGTTCATGACTGCCTTCATTCTTTCTTCAAACTGTCCGCGGTATTTGGTACCGGCTACGAGTGAAGCAAGGTCGAGCGTAACGACGCGCTTACCGAAAAGCACACGGGATACTTTTTTCTGAACAATCCGCAATGCGAGACCTTCCGCAATGGCTGTTTTACCAACACCAGGCTCACCGATCAGAATCGGGTTATTCTTTTTACGACGGCTAAGGATCTGGGCTACGCGTTCGATCTCTTTCTCACGTCCGACGATCGGATCGAGCTTACCTACTTCCGCCATTTTGGTCAAATCCCTTCCAAAGTTATCCAGGACAGGTGTACGGGATTTTTCAGCACCTTTAGATTCTTTACCGGAAGAAGAGCCACTACCGCCTCCAAACATTCCACCTCTGGCTTCATCATCCCCGTCTTCGGTCTCCGGCCCCATATGAGGTCTGGATCCGGATGATTGATATTCTAACATTTCCTTGATGACTTCGTAGTTAACATTGAACTTGTGCAATATCTGGGTACCTACATTGTCTTCATCACGCAATATCGAAAGAAGCAAATGCTCGGTGCCGATGAGCGTGCTTTTGAAAATTTTGGCTTCCAGATATGTAATCTTCAATACCTTCTCCGACTGCCTCGTCAGAGGGATATTCTGTAAATTTTTAACGTTGTTGGTGGCTGCACCTTTAGTTGCCTGCTCGATCGTCTGGCGCACATCGTCCAGCGACACGCCGAGTTTTTTCAGCAACCCAATGGCTACACCATCTCCCTCACGGATCATTCCTAATAACAAGTGTTCTGCACCAATGTAATCGTGACCCAGGCGGAGGGCTTCTTCCCGGCTCATTGAGATTACCTCTTTCACTCTATTCGAAAATTTTGCTTCCATTGTGTAGCAATAAAAAGTGTTTATGTATTCTAAACGCTACTTGATCCCCGTTTGTTCAAAATAGCTCTATTGAGACTTACAGGATCTTAACAAAACACTTTTTGCTTCCGGCCCCATATTAAACAGTAAATCAACTATACTCAGATTCCCCACAAAATCATTCCCGAAGGTCTGGTAATAAGGCGCAGGGCTGTAATATTTATGCGAATTCGGCTGTTTCCTGTTGTTTATTAGCGAAATATCATTCACTACTGCCTTTTCACTAATTATTTCACCTGACAAATTGTACTGAATGTCCTTTTTAATACCAGTCAATCTAAGACAAATTGTCAACAATTCATAGTTCAAATCGACGAGGTATGCCAGCTTCTTTTCGTAAACACGCTTAAATTCATGGGCGTAGTACTCGTAAAAAGGGGACTTCCCGTAGGCTGACTGCAGGCAACCCAGATGGCGCCTCGTCCAATCCTGGTTGTAGTCGATCAGAATATCTTTCGTGGAGCTCGCTGGCTCGTATCCTTTTACAGGGACCGTCAGCGTATCTATTTTATTGGTAGTGAGCACATCGCAGCGATTTCTGTAAGTCTGCTTCACATACCTCTCCTCAATATCGATGTAGATCCGGTCGTACTTTAAAATACAAGTAAAATACGCTAAACAAGGCAGATACTGCAATTCAATCCGCACTTCCGTGGACTGACCCTCTTTAATCAAAAATTCCGACACTATCAAATATGGTAAAGGCTTATGATATTATCAAAAAATTTATAATAATTATTTTGTACGGTCAACAATGTTCAACAGCAACTTAAATCATTACAATTTTTGATCTCAAAGGAAGATACTGACGTCGCCCAGTCCCTCCCGGATGATCTCGAAATCATCCCCGTCGGCCTTCACAATGGTCGAAGCAACATTGCCTCCATATCCCCCATCAACCACCATATCCACCTGGTGCTGAAATTTCTCGAAGATCAGCTCGGGGTCTGTTGAATACTCGATGATCTCGTCGTCGTCGCGAATGGAAGTCGTCACGATGGGGTTCCCTAACTCTTTTACGATCAAACGGGGGATAAGGTTGTCTGGCACCCTGATTCCGACCGTTTTTTTGTTGGTATTCAACAACTTCGGAACATTGCTGGTCGCTTCCAGGATAAAGGTATAAGGCCCTGGCAGCACCCTTTTCATGGTTTTAAATGCCGTGTTGCCCACTCTCGCAAAGTCGGAAATGTGGCTGAGGTCGTAGCAGATAAATGAAAAGTCATTTTTCTGCGGCTTAATGCCCTTGATACGCGCTATTTTTTCGACTGCGCGTGTATTGTAAATATCGCAGCCAAGACCGTAAACCGTATCGGTCGGATAAATCACCAAACCACCATTTCGAAGGCAGTCTACCACCTGACGGACGCGTCGCTCGTCAGGGTTTTGAGGATAAATTTTAACAAACTCAGCAGGCATACAGGAATTTTTACTTTTTGAGTTAACAAAATCAAAATGCAAATCCTTCCTGCGGCGTCATTTTTTTTAAGTTTTCGATGTAGAACCTGTAAGCGAAATTCACCGGCAAATGCAGCCTGCACATCAGAACAACCAGCTCTGTCCGCAGGCCGGGATTCTCAATATAGTTCAATAACCGACGAAACCGCACAGCCAGCTCGAACTCCTGTGCGTACAGACATTTTCGGATAAATGTACGTATGCGCGCCGCCAAAAGATCGAATTCCTTTTGATCGCGGTTGAGGTCGTAAGCTTTATTGCACACGGCATAATAGGATTGCAACATTCCACTCCCCTTTTTGTAAACACCGGTTGAAAGCGAAGTTTTCAGTACGCGCTTTTTGGTCAGGATCTCGTCGAGGTAGAAGTATTTAAAACGGACCGACGAGCGAACCCAGAAGTCAAAATCCTCGAATGCGAGGGTTTCGTCGTAGCCGCCCAGCTGCTGTAATGCGGCTGTCCGCATCATCATCGTAGGCGTGCAAATGAAGTAGCGTTCGAGGATATTTTTGTAAACGTCGCCCGACGGGACCGGGCAGGTCGCTTTGCCTTTGCTATTGGTTTCGTAGTGGTTGTGCAGCTGCTGGCCGGCCTTCCCGATATAGCGCGCATTGGTAAACACGACGGCGTAGCTCTCCGAAAGGGCTTCAAATGCTTCAACCTGCTTCTCGATGCGGTCGGCGATCATCACGTCGTCGCCAGAAAGGTCAATAACATACTTTCCTTGCGCGATCGACAGCGCCTGATTGAATGCGCGGCAAAGGCCCAGATTATGGCGGTTGCGGATTACCTGAAAGGCAGGTGCTTTCCCTTTAAAACTTTCGATAACACCCAGCGTATTGTCCTTGCTTGCATTGTCGACAACGATCAGCTGAATGTAAGGGTAAGTCTGGTAAAAAACGGAAGTCAATGCTTCCTCGATGTACTTTTCCTGATTATATGCCGTCAGGATAACTGTAACGAGTGGCTTTTCTGTGTTTGTCATGATGTGCGCTCCAAGCGGTCCCTTCATTTACGGTGGTAGATTCGGAGGGGAAAAGGGCACCGCAGCACAAAATTACCAACAACAAACCGGAGATGCCGATAATGTTATTATCCGGCAAATCACCGCTTTACAACGCGCTTCGAAGTCACGCGGCTCCGCGCCCGGCTGATGCTCGCGTTGATTTCAAAACCCAGAATAATTACAAAAGCAAGCAGATAGATCCAGATCATCAGCGCGATCATCGTACCGATGGACCCGTAAAGCTTATTGTAGGAACTGAACCGCGACAGGTAGAACGAAAACCCGTAAGTGGCCGCGAGGATAAGAATGGAGGCGATCACCGAGCCCGCATTCAGGAACGTGAACTGGCGCCCGTGCGAAGGAGCGAACCGGTAGATAATCGAGATCGTCAGCATCAGCGAGCCAAAGCTGATGAGGTAACGGGTAATATTCAACAATGCGATGAGCCAGTTGTCGCGGATAATGTGCCAGTCGCCGACAATATTCATCACGGCGTCACCGACGATCAGCAAAACGACTGAAAGAAAAAGCACTGCGATCAGTAGCAGTGTGAGCATCATCGCAATGCCACGAATCGCCAGAAAACCGCGGGTTTCGGTATCGTCATACACCATATCGAATGCCCGCATGAGTGACATCATGCCATTCGTAGAAGCGATCATCGCGAAAATAAAACCGAGCGAAAGTACCCCCGAGCGCGGGCGGCTCACAATGTCCAGGATCGTCTGGTCGGTCGCTTCGAAAGTACCACGCGGCATATTGTCACGTAACATTTCGAGGATCAGTTGATCCAGGTTTTCAATCGGGATGTAGGGAATAAGGGTAAAAAGGAAGATTATCCCCGGAAAGGCAGCCAATGTGAGGCTGTAAGCCACCGCGGAAGCCCGCTGGTCGATCTCATGTTTCTCGTTGCTGTGGACGAGGTTCAGTATAATGTCGTACAACGACACCGTTCCCCGGAACAGCATGGTTTGCTGTAACCAGATGATAATGCGCTTGATGTGGCGGTTTCTCAGCAGTTTTTCAAGCATAACCGGCCGCTTGTTATCCCTTTGGTTCAAAATAGGGTTTCAGTTTTTCGAGCAGCTTATCGGGTGCCGGGCACAATTTGCCCGTGTCCATCCGCTGAAAAACCAATGTTGTATCCCCGGTATTGAGCAAAACGCGTTCCTGATTGCGGATTTCGTAAGCAAAGCGGATGCGTACACCGGGTAATTCCTCGATTTTAACAAGAATATGCAGCTCGTCGTCGTACCGGGCCGGTTTCAAATATTTATAGTGGCATTCGTAAACCGGCATCATCACACCCGAATCTTCCATCGCTTTGTAATGAAAATCCAGGCTGCGCAATGCCTCTACCCTGCCGATTTCGTAATACCGCGCATAGTTTCCGTAATATACGTAACCCATCTGGTCGGTATCGGCATACCGCACCCTGATGCCCTTAACTTCGTGAACAAACATCCTTACTTCATGATTTTCAACCGGTTCAACTCTGCCTGATAAAGACGCGCATTGTTGAGGTGGTCGGAATAATTGGTGGCAAAAGCGTGGTAGTTGGACAGGTCCGCTTTGGCGCACATATAAATATAGTCGTGCTTTTCGTAGTTCAATACCGCGTCCAGCGAGTTAAAATCCGCCACACGGATCGGGCCGGGAGGCAAGCCTGTGTTAACATAAGTATTATAAGGCGATTTGATCAGCAACATCTGGTTCAAAATGCGCTTGATACCGAAATCACCCAATGCGAATTTAATGGTCGGGTCAGCTTGCAGCGGCATATTGGCATGCAGGCGGTTGATATACAAACCCGCCACGCGCGGACGCTCATCTACCTTTTTGGCCTGTTCTTCTTCTACAATCGAAGCCAGAATCGAAACCTGAACGGGCGTCAGTCCAATTTCCTTAGCCTTTGCGATTTTTTCGTCGGACCAATACTTCTTGTACTCGCTGTGCATGCGGTCGAGAAATTTCTCAGTACCCGTAGTCCAGTAGATTTCGTAGGTATTGGGCAGGAACATCGATACGATCGTCAATGTATCGAGACCATATTTGTTACAAACTGCCGGGTCGTTCAATGCTTTGCGGAAACTGTCTTCTCCAAACTCGAAGCGGGCACCGATGCGTTTGATGAGGTCTTCTTTCAGGCGGATATTGTTGAATGTCAGCTTCACAGCATCCTGATTGCCCGATGAAAGCTTTTTAATCACCTCGTAGTTATTACTCTCGGGTTTGATCACATACCGGCCGGGCTTCACTTTTTCCGTGTATTTCAAAAATTTGGCCAGAAACTGAAACGAAATATGATCGTTGATTACCTCATATCTGTTCAATGAATCCAGCACCGTTTTATAGGTAGCGTTTTCCGGTACGAGCAACACGAAGCTCGATTTTTTATCGACCTGTAAATTCGGCGTCCGGAAGATCTGCCAGAAGTAGAAGGAGAATGTGGTGGTGAGGATCGCGATCGTGACAAACAATCCTACTTTAAAGTTACGCGACATAATTTTTTGGGCGGTCGGCCGTCGGCTTTTTGTTTTCTTTTTACAAATTGATTTCAAATGGTATGCCGAAACGCTTTGCGAGCTCATCGAGTGACAAAACTACCGGTTCGAGTAGTTTGATGCCATTCACGCCGCGTTCAGCTTCCATTTCTCTTTCAGGATCTCCGGGGATGAGTACTTTCTCGCCATCCACCGCTCGTGCATTGCGGAATGCACCGATCCATTTATCCATATCTGCCTTAAATTCATCGGCGGGACGGAAACCATCCACACGCATCGCACCCAGGAAATGCCCCGTACCGAGCCCCACACTTTGCTGCACGCCCATAAATCCGGCGGTCGCAAATGGCGGCACCCAAGGGCCAAAGTTAGCACCGGAAAGCACTCCCGAAAAAATATCGACTATCGCTCCGAGGCCATACCCTTTGTGACTTCCATGCTCGCGATCGGAGCCGAGTGGCAACAATCCCCCCCCGCTTTTCACTGCATTGGAATCCGTCGTAGGGTTACCATCGGCATCCTGTGCCCAGCCTAGTGGCGCAGGAAGGCCTTTTCTTTGCAATATTTCAAATTTACCGTAAGCTACTGCCGTCGATGCGAAGTCTGCCACAAAGGCAGGCTCTGTCAATGCGGGTACCGCAACGGCTATGGGATTTGTACCTAATAATTTATCCAGCGAGAAGGTTGGTGTAACAAGCGGGGCCGCATTCGTCATCGTCCAACCGATCATATCCTTTTGCAATGCAAGCATCGCATGATAGCCTGCGATACCGAAGTGGTTTGAATTTCTGACCGAGACCCAACCCGAGCCTACTTTCTCCGCTTTTTCCATGGCAATCTCCATGGCTTTCGGCGCCACTACCAATCCTAGCCCGCGATCACCATCCACTACCGCGGTACTCGGGGTTTCGTAGGCGATGGTCACATTCGGTTTTGGGTTCAAACGGCCGTGGTCGTAAAGCCTTACATAACCAGCCAAACGGGCAATCCCGTGGGAATCCACTCCGCGCAAATCCGCGCTGACCAACACTTCGGAAGCCAGCCGGGCCTCTTCCTGCGAACATCCTATTGACAGAAAAACCTGTTCAGTAAAATGTTTTAAATAACTGGCCTGATACATATACGTCAAATAATGAACTTCTTGCTAATTTTGCCCTACCGCCAAACAGCGCACCTGCGTGCCGCAACTAGCCGTCTGCGCCCGGCGTGCAAATATGGAAATTAAAAACTCATTCCTCAAACGCATCATCAGCTACTTCATCCGGGGACTTGTGCTGGTGGCGCCGCTATATGCGACCCTCCTTATTATTTGGACGGGCGTCGAATACCTCGACAATATCCTCCCCATTGAAGTAAACATTTCCAATCAGCAAACACTTTACCTTCCCGGCCTTGGTGTACTGATCATCATTTTTGGCATTATCCTGCTCGGTTTCTTCTTCTCGACGATCGTCCCGCAGTCCTTTTTCAAGTTCACCGAAAGCATTATGCGCCGTCTTCCGCTGGTGAGTTTGATCTACTACTCAATCAAAGACCTCATTCTGGCTTTTGTGGGGGATAAAAAGAAGTTCAACCAGCCGGTGCTGGTGACCATGTACAAGGACACTGATATCAAAAAGATCGGCTTCATTACGCAAACCGACCTGAGCCATCTCAAAATTGCCGACCATGTGGCGGTGTACATGCCGCTCTCTTACTCCCTCTCGGGCGAACTTTTCATCGTTCCGGCCGAGCATGTAACGCCGGTCGACGCTAAGGCGACGGACGTGATGAAAATGCTTGTATCCGGTGGTGTCTCCGTGAAGGTTTCGAAGGAAGAAACGGCTGAGGACGACTAGTTTAACCCGTTTTTAATACGCAACAATGCAACATTAGTGCCCGTTTAAGAGAATGATTCCCTATATTTGAACCATTCTTTTAGTACTATGAGACTACTCCTTCCCATTGTCGTTTTGCTGTTCCTGGGGAATATCAAAGCATGGTCGCAAGACCATTATGACCCCAAAAAAACCCTTTCCAGCGAAGAACTCTTTCTGAAACAGGGCAGCAGCAGCCGGGTAATCGCCACACCAGGACAAAAATATCTGGTACTTGACGCTTCTCCTTTCATCGGCGGCTTTCACAGATACAGGTTCTTTCCGGGGGACAATATCAGGTTCCGGATGAAGAATGAAACGATCCGCTTTAACGAGACGATCGCTTCGGTGGATGATTCAGCCTTCACGATCGGCGTGGTGAACGAAGCCGTTGGGCGGATGGATTACCAGAGGATTTTGCTCGAAGATATTCGCTTGATGAAGGTTTCCAGAAGGATTCCATTCATTTCGCAGGCGGCCCCCTTGCTTCCGCTGGCCGGTTTGATCTTCATCGGCGCCGATTTCTTTAACAAGGGCGTCGACAATAAACGCTACACAACAGACACTTCCACCCTCGTCATCGGCGGCTCGCTCATGGCTGCGGGGTATATTTGTTATAAATTCACGTTCGCTTCCCTGAAAATCAATTCAAGGAATAAGCTGAAAGTGCTCGAAACTTATTAATTGTTACAATATTATTACAGGCGAACAGGTCGCGATATCTAAATCTCTGAACATCAAAAGTGAAATCCATTCTCGTTCATCCCCCCCAACAACCCATAGTTGCAGAAATACAGCTTGCCGCATCCAAAAGTGAATGTAACCGCGCGCTGATCATCAATGCGCTCACCGGATTTCAGTCCGAGCTGACCAACATTTCGGAAGCCCGCGACTCGCAAACCATGCTCCGCCTGCTCAATTCCAACGACGCTGTGGCGGACGTGATCGACGCGGGAACAACGATGCGCTTTCTGACGGCATACTTCGCGGTAACCAACCAGAAAAAAACCATGACCGGCACGCCCCGCATGTGCGAGCGCCCGATCGGGATCCTGGTGGACGCGCTGCGCAAGCTCGGGGCGGATATTACCTACGAAAAAGTAGAGGGCTACCCGCCGCTCCAACTGAATGGCTTTAATTATTCGGGAAACAATGAACTGACCATGCGCGGTGACGTGAGCAGCCAGTACATTTCAGCATTGCTGATGATCGCGCCCCAGCTTCCGAGTGGTTTGAAGATCAGACTCGAAGGGGAAGTAGGCTCGCGTCCTTACATTGAAATGACTTTGAACCAGATGGCGCATTTCGGAATCGAATACATCGCCGACTGGCAGCATAATGTTTTGACGATTCCTGCATTCAAATACCAGCCTAAACCTTACGCCATCGAATCCGACTGGTCGGGTGCGAGCTATTGGTACAGCATTGTGGCATTGGCCAACGACGCGGAAGTGGAATTGTTGGGATTGAAGAAAAACTCATTGCAAGGTGATAGTGCCATTGTCGACATTATGCGTCACCTCGGCGTGGAAAGCGTATTCACCGATCGTGGTGTGCGTTTGACCAAAATCCCCGCGAAAGCATCATTAGGCTGGGATTTCACCAACTGCCCCGACCTGGCTCAAACCGTGGCCGTTATTTGTGCTATCAAGAAGATCCGTCTTTCGCTGACCGGCGTTGAAAGTCTTAAAATCAAAGAAACTGACCGCATTTTCGCATTGCAGCAAGAGCTTAAAAAGCTGGGCGCAGAACTGAATGAGGTAGAAAAAGACCATTTGTACGAAGTAACGACCCTTACCGACGTTCCTACCGATCCCGTGCCGTCCATCCACACTTACGACGACCACCGTATGGCGATGGCGTTCGCGCCCGTAGGTATGGTGAGCCCGATTCTGATCGAAGAGCCCGGCGTGGTCGTAAAATCTTACCCCGGATACTGGAACGACCTGGCGAAGGTTACCACCTGGGAAGAAGTTTAGAATATTCACCATTTCGGAATTGTTTATGGAAACTGTCTGGTCGTTCCTGGCATCGGTGCCTGTTTGGCTTTACATCATTCTGGCCATCGCTATCATTATTGCCCTGCGGGATGTTTTGCAGCGAAAACACACCATTCAGCATAACTTTCCATTGGTAGGTCATTTCCGGTACATGATCGAAACGATCGGGCCGGAATTGCGCCAGTACATTGTAGCCAACAACCGGGAGGAGTTGCCGTTCAACCGCCGGCAGCGCTCCTGGATCTACGCTTCTTCCAAAAAAGAGAACAACTATCAGGGCTTCGGCACCGACCAGAATATCCAGGAAGCGGGCTATGTATTTATCAAGCCCGCAATGCTGCCTTACCGGGTGGATTCCACGCACAGCCATCACGTCAAAAACGGGAACGATCCGCATCATTACACCATTCCGAGCGCTAAAGTTATCGGCGCATATCACGGTCGCAAGCGTCCGTACCGGCCCCGCTCAGTCGTGAATGTGAGCGCGATGAGCTACGGATCATTGTCCGCCCGCGCGATCGAGTCTTTGAATAAGGGGTCTTTCAAATTCGGCAACTACCATAATACCGGCGAAGGCGGCCTCTCGCCGTACCACAAATATGGCGCCGACGTGGTTTTCAATATGGGGACCTCCTATTTCGGCGTGCGCGACGACGAAGGGAATTTTGTGATGGAAAAGCTCGTAAAGCTGATGCAGAACAACCCGACGGTCCGAATGATCGAACTGAAACTTTCGCAGGGTGCAAAACCGGGCAAGGGCGGCGTGCTGCCAGCGAGCAAGATTACCGCGGAAATCGCCGAAATTCGTGGCGTACCCATCGGAAAGGACGTCGTTTCTCCTCCCTACCACAGCGCATTTTCGGATGTTCGCGGTATGGTCGATTTTATTGAGCAAATGGCTGCCGCTACCGGACTTCCGGTGGGTATTAAATCGGCTGTCGGGAAAACGGAAATGTGGGAAGAGCTGGCCGACCTGATGGTCGAGACCGGCAAAGGACCTGACTTCATTACCATCGATGGCGGCGAGGGCGGTACCGGCGCTGCACCTCCGTCATTTGCAGACCACGTTTCGTTGCCGCTGGTATTCGCATTCAGTACGGTTTACAAAATATTCCAGAAGCATAATCTGAACGACAAGATCACATTCATCGCTTCCGGCAAACTGGGATTGCCCGCGCAAGCTGTCATGGCATTTGCGATGGGGGCGGACGTGATCAACGTTGCGCGCGAGGCAATGCTTTCAATCGGCTGCATTCAGGCACAATCGTGCCACACCAACCGTTGCCCTACCGGCATTGCTACCAATAACAAATGGCTGGAATCGGGCATCGACCCTGCATTGAAAAGCGAGCGGTTCAACAATTATATGAAGACGCTGGCGAAGGAGATCATCGAAATTACCCATGCTGCGGGCTATGAGCATCCCTGCCAATTCGGAATGGCGGATATTGATATTTCAATGGGGGATAACAACAGGACCATTACGTTAGCCGACAATTATGGTTATCTCAAAACCGTGGTGCCTTTCTCCGACATTAAGGCATTGCTCGAATGCGACCACCTGGGCGGCCGCGATATACCGGGCGAAAAAGTAGCCTAGCCGCAGGATATTCCTCCACACTTTTGCTACAAAAGAAGTATATGGAAAAAGAAGCAATGAACGTTGCTTTCAAAAAACTCGTCCATGAAAAAAAATTTACTGCTTGCTGCATGCTCGTTCGTCCTTGCCCAGGTAACTGCTTTCGCACAGAGTAATCCGAGGTATCTGGTTCTGTTTAAAGACAAAACGAACAGTACATATCGTGTAGACAAACCCACTGAATTTCTCTCTCAAAGGGCCGTCGACCGTCGTAAAAAGCAAAATATCTCTGTTACGACAAACGATTTCCCGGTCAATGCAGGGTACCTGTTTGCGATCCGCCAAATCGGCGCGAAAGTTATCTACCCTACCCGCTGGTTCAATGGGGCGTTGGTGGAAGCTTCCGACGCACAACTTACGCAGATCAAGGCCCTGCCGTTTTACAAAGGCATCGAACTGAACCTGCCGGTTGCCAATATTACTTCGAAATCTCCCGGCATTGCCCGCACGGCAGCCACCAACCGAAAACTAGGCACGACCGAAGACATCGACTACGGAAAAATGAATGCTCAGCTTGCATTAATGGAAGTAGCCGATTTGCACAAAAAAGGTTTCCAGGGTGAAAACATGCTTATTGCCATTCTGGACAATGGTTTCGCCAGGGGCGATGAAGTGGCCTATTTCAAACAATTGCGTGACGAAAAGCGCCTCATCGATACGCACGATTTTGTTGCCCGGGACGGTAATATTTACAACGACGGCTTCCACGGCCTGAATGTCATGTCGACGATCGCCGCTTACCAACCCGGCACTCTGGTCGGTACTGCATTCAAAGCTTCATTTGCATTATATGTCACTGAAAACAACTTCGGCGAATCGCCCTACGAAGAAATCACCTGGCTCATGGCCGCCGAACGCGCCGACAGCCTCGGCGCAGATGTTATCAACTCCTCGCTAGGCTACACGACTTTCGATGACGAATTCGACTCGCCCGCGTACAACCACACGTACAAGGACATGGACGGCAAGACTACCATCGTAAGCCGCGCCGCGCGTTACGCTACGCGCAAGGGCATATTGGTTGTAAATTCTGCAGGTAACGATGGAAGTAATAGCTGGAAATACATAGGCGCTCCGGCAGATGTGGATTCGGTGTTGACCGTCGGCGCTACCAATTACGACCGTAGCTACGCCTCATTGAGTTCCATAGGGCCCAACTCCGCGGGTGTCCGCAAACCGGACGTCTCCGCCGTGGGCGCAGGAACCGTCGTCGGTGATCTCAACGGCGGCACTTCGAGCGGCTACGGTACTTCATTTTCCGCTCCGCAAATCGCCGGTGTAGCCGCCATCCTCTGGCAAGCATTTCCGAACCTGACGGCGCAGCAGGTTATTTATGTATTGAAAAAATCGGGTCACCTGGCTGCTACGCCCGACAATTTGCTGGGCTATGGCGTTCCGAACCTGGTTAAAGCACAGGAAATCGCGCAGAACGAATTCGCACCGCTGGGGACCGAAGGAGAATTGCTGAGCTCCGTCGTTCTTTCACCCAACCCGGCGCAGGATGAGGTGACGCTTACGGTCCCGCAAACGCTGATCGGTAAAATGGCCAATGTAAGCCTGTTTGCGGCAAGCGGCGCAACGGTGCATTCGGCTGCGGCACGACTTGCTGCCAAACACACCATCGCTACCGGTCAGCTCGCGTCAGGCCTTTACCTGGTCCGCGTCAAAGTTGATAACCAGGAAAGGACGTTAAAGTTTATAAAGCGCTAGTTTTCCTTACCATCCGCATAATGGACTCGGAGTCGTTGGAATGCTGTACTTTGGAGACCGGTACCCATTGCACGTCTTTGGATTCACTGTTCAAGACAATTTCCTGCCCTTCCGTCGCTTTGAATGCAAAGCGAATGTCGTAATGGTAATGCTCGGGAATATCTTTATTGACGGGGATTAAATGCACGTCAACATCGAAAATGCCGTCTTTCAATGCTTGCAGGTCGGTGATACCGGTTTCTTCCATTACTTCTTTCATCGCTACTTCGCGCACATCCGGATCGCCGTCGCAATGGCCGCCCGGCTGGAACCAGCGGTCGAGTTTGCGGTGGTGCATCAACAGTACCGAATCTTTCCCAGGTGAAAGCACCCAGCCCGATGCTGTAATATGGCCTTTCAGCAGGGATCGTTCGAAACAATCGGGGTGCTGTTTTACAAAATCGACGGTATCATTGTGCATTTCAGCTTCTAAGCCCTGCTCCGGCTCGTACGATGCTAGCAATGCTAGCAAACTGTCCCTGTTCATTTAGACTATCTGGTTTTTTCGTTCTAATTTCACCACAAGTTTAACAACTGAAAGCAATAAACCACCTTATTCAAACAATGAAAAAGTATCTATTATCCATGTCCCTCGCTGCGTTGTTAGCGACCAGCGCATTAGCCCAACGCGTGCCGGCGCCCAGCCCCGCAGCCACTGTCATGCAAACCGTTGGTGTAACCGATTTCACCGTCAAATATTCGCGCCCGTTCATCAAAGGCCGTAAAGTATTCGCCAACGAATCGGCTTTGGCCCCTTATGACCAGCTTTGGCGCACCGGTGCTAATATGGCTACCGTCTTCGAGTCCAGCACCGAGTTCACATTTGGCGGTAAAAAAGTACCGGCAGGTAAGTATGCACTGTTCTCGATCCCCAATGGTGCCGCGTGGACAGTCATTTTGAATAAAGACTACAACCAGGGTGGTAGCGATAACTATAAAGAATCGGAAGACGTTGCGCGTACGACCGTCGTACCTACGTCGAACGAGTATAATGAGGCATTCAAAATCGAAATCGAACCGGTAACAGACAGCACCGCGTTTTTGAATCTTTCATGGTCGTCGGTAAACGTACCCGTCCCCCTCGCAGTAAGCACAGAATCGCTTACGTTGACGGCATTGAACAAAGCCGTAGCCGAAAAGCCCGAGGACGTGGCTACATTGCAAAGCACAGCAGGTTACCTTTTGTCGAAAGGCAAAGATTTGCAGGTAGCGCTTTCACTGGCCGATAAGGCGATTGGTCTGAAAGAATCATTCGGCGCATTGTGGACCAAAGCGCAGATTTTGAATAAACTCGGCAAAACCGCCGAAGCGATACCCGTGGCGCAAAAAGCATTGACAGTGGGTGCAGCGGCACCCGATGGCGCTTACAACTTCTACAAACCACAAGTGGAGAAAGCTATCGCCGAAATGCAGGCCAAAGCTGCACCGGTGAAAGAAGCGGTTTCGACCGTTAAAAAGAAGAAGAAATAATCTAGAAGAATTAATGCAGACGAGGTTGAAAAACACCTCGCTGTCAACCTGAGCGGAGTCGAAGGGCATTTGCGTCACGCATTTACCCTTCGACTCCGCTCAGGGTGACAACTTAACCACATTGATACAACTTCCATCTTTTACCTGAAAAACCGCGGAACGCTCCATTGGTAACGCACGGCCAATATCCTCAGCACGATAATCACAATGGCCGATAAGATGAATGTAACATTCCGTTCCACGCCGAAACTATCGAGGATCAGGTACACGCAGGCGCCCGTAAAGCACGCGGTTGCATATACTTCCTTTCGGTAAATAATAGGAATTTCGTTCGTCATCACGTCGCGGATCACCCCGCCCATCGTGGCCGTAAAAACGCCCATAATCACGGCAATCTCCGGCCTGACGCCCAAATGCAGCGCCTTTTCAGTCCCTACCAAAGTAAAAAGCGCAATCCCGAAAGTATCGAAGAGGAACAGCGTTTTGCGCAGCCTGAGCAGGAATTTATAGAAAATAAATGTGACAAGAATGCCTAGGATAATGGCATGGATGATGGTAATATCGTTGATCCACACCAGCGGGTAACTGCCCAGCAGCACGTCCCGGAGCGTACCACCTCCAATGGACGAAATAAAGGCTGTGAAGCTCGCACCGAACCAATCCTGGTGCTTCTGATCCTTCACAGCCAATGCGCCGGAAATCGCGAATGCGAACGTCCCGACGATCTCTAATATGTATTGAATACTCATGCCCGGCTACGGTTACACGGCTACCGGGGCCTTAATACCCGGCCATGGGTTGTAATTCCGCAGCTCGAAATCTTCAAATTTGAAGTCCAGCACATCCCTCACTTCCGGGTTCAAAATCATTTGCGGCAATTCGCGCGGCTCGCGGCTGAGTTGTGTTTCTACCTGTTCCAAATGGTTCAGATAAATGTGGGTGTCGCCTCCGGTCCAGACGAAGTCGCCCAGATCGAGGTCGCACTCCTGCGCGATCATCATCGTTAGCAATGCATAGCTGGCAATATTGAATGGCACGCCGAGGAAAACGTCCGCGCTGCGCTGGTAGAGCTGGCAGGAAAGCTTACCTTTCGTTTCGCCTGCCTCGGTATCGGGCGGCGCCACGTAAAACTGAAACAACGCATGACACGGATGCAGCTTCATTTGCGGCAGCTCTGCCGGGTTCCAGGCCGAAACAATAATGCGGCGCGAGTCCGGAGAGTTTTTGAGTTGTTTCAAAACTTCCTTCAGCTGGTCGATCGATTGGCCGTCCGCACCTTCCCAGCTCCGCCATTGCTTGCCGTAAACCGGTCCGAGATCGCCGTTTTCATCGGCCCATTCGTCCCAGATCGACACGCCATGGTCTTTCAGATATTGGATATTGGTATCGCCCTGCAAAAACCACAACAGCTCATAAATGATCGATTTGGTGTGCACTTTTTTGGTCGTTACCAGCGGGAAACCCTTTTTGAGGTCGAAACGCATCTGGTATCCAAAAACGCTGATCGTGCCGGTGCCGGTCCTGTCGGCTTTTCTGACGCCTTCTTTCAGGATGTGGCGCAGCAGGTCGTGGTATTGTTGCATGATTTATTTAAACTGAGGCGATTTCAACGTCGTAAGTAATGGTTGCCAGCGCTTCCAGCTGAGCGGTAGCCGAGCAATATTTCTCCATCGAAAGCCCGATCGCGCGCTGGATCTTGGCCTCGTCGAGATTCACACCCGCAAATTTGAATGTCAAATGTATTTTCCGGAATGGCTTGCGCTGGGTGTCGGGTTCCTGTTCGCGATCGCCGTCGGCCACGATGCGGAAGTCTGTAATTTCCTGGCGCTGCTTTTTGAGGATCAGCACCACATCGATGGCGCTGCAACTTGCAAGGCCCATCAGCAATAACTCCATCGGCCTCACGCCGAGGTTCTGGCCGCCGATCTCTGGCGAGCCGTCGGTATGTACTTTTACTTCGGAGGAACCGGTGCCTTCGAAATGGAAGGCGTCATCTACGCGGACTAGTTCTACTTTCATAATGGTTGCCTTGTGTTTCGAAGGCTGTCTTAATTGAATCTATAAACTCTAAAGCTTTTACAACCGGCCAAAGTTCAAATATACTGGATCGGTATGGAATCGGCCAGATTAACCTTATATTCGTTTCCGGAAATCTCCCTTCAAAACACGGATGCCGCATGGAATGGCATAAGTATTTTGGCAGGAAACAGTACAACAAAACACCCGAAACCATGTGGAAGGAAGAGGACAACAAACTTAAAAAAAGCTATTCGTTCAAGGATTTCCGTGCAGCTTTTGCCTTTATGAACAAAGTGGCCGATGTTGTGAACGAGATGGACCACCATCCCTACTGGACGAATATGTACAACAGGGTCAGTTTTGAATTGAATACCCACGATGCCGGTGACGTCGTAACCGAAAAAGACCATCAGCTGGCCGCGGCGATCGACCGGATTTATAACGCATGAAACTCTATATAGTACCCACGCCTATCGGCAACCTCGAAGACATTACATTAAGGGCAATCAACGTGCTAAAGAGCGTCGATGTAGTCCTGGCAGAAGATACCCGTACATCCGGAAATCTGCTCAAACATCTCGGCATTTCGAAGCCTTTACACAGCTATCACATTCATAACGAGCACCAGACTGTCGCCCGTGTGGTGGAGCGCATCCGCAAGGGTGAGACGATGGCGCTGGTGTCCGACGCCGGTACGCCCGCCGTGTCGGACCCCGGCTTCCTGCTCGTGCGTGCGTGTATACGTGAGGGCGTACCCGTGGAATGCTTGCCCGGGCCTACCGCATTCGTTCCCGCATTGGTCAATTCAGGCCTGCCTAACGACCGCTTTACATTCGAAGGCTTTCTCCCGCATAAAAAAGGAAGACAAACAAGGCTCCAAAACCTTGCCAATGAGGAGCGGACAATGGTTTTTTACGAATCGCCGCACCGGTTGGTAAAAGCATTACATCAATTCGCCGAGCATTTCGGTGCCGACAGGCAGGTTTGCGTTTCAAGGGAATTGAGCAAGATGTTTGAAGAAAATGTCCGCGGGACCGTTACGGAGGCCATCGCGCATTTCGGCGAGAAAACTGTAAAAGGAGAAATTGTGATCGTCGTGGCTGGCAAAGCCGATGAAAAGCGTAAATCCGATGATGAAGATGAGGATTAAACATTTCTATAACACCATGCATTTACCGCGGCTCGCAACGCTTTTGTGCCTTTTCTTCCTGACCTTTCCGTTCGTTTCTCGGGCGCAGTTCACCATTTTGAGCCCTTCGGCTAAGATCAGCCTGGTTACCATCGGCCCGGGGACGGAGCTCTATTCCGGCTTTGGGCATAGCGTGCTTTGGGTGTATGATCCTATGACGGGCGTCGACCGGGCATTCAATTATGGTACATTCAGGTTTGAGGAAGGCAATTTTTATATCAAATTCCTGAGAGGGACATTGCCTTACAGCGTCTCCGTGTCGCCACTTTCTTATCAGATCGCGCATTATCAGGAGGAAAACCGCTCCGTTTCCGAGCAAGTTTTAAATCTTTCAATCCCTCAAAAACAAAGACTTTACAACTTCCTGGAAAACAATTATCTGCCCGAAAACCGGGAATATCAATACAAATTCTTCTACGACAATTGCGCCACCCGCATGACCGTCGCATTGAAAGCAGCCGTCGGCGACAGCCTCATTTACAATGGTTATACCAAAGAAAAACTGAGCTTCCGCCAGTGGATAGACCGGTATGCATTCAAACAAAACCCTTGGGCCGACTTTGGAATGGACCTGGCGATAGGCGCACCGTCCGACGAAATTGCCACCCCTGAGCAGGCCACTTTCCTGCCCGATAACCTCGCCACGGCATTTGCGGATGCCAAAGTGAAAACAGCTACCGGCACTGCGCCGCTTGTATCCTCGACGAGGCCCTTGTTTACCGCTAGCCCACCGCCGCCCGTCAGCCCTTTCACCCCTACTCTCGTTTTCTGGTCGCTTGCCATCCTTACACTGGCGTTTACCTACTGGCAGATCAGGGCCAATAACATCAATTTTGTGTTTGATAAGGTACTTTTTGGAATTGCCGGTTTTGCCGGGTGGATTATATTGCTGTTGTGGTTCGGCACAAACCATGGAGTTACCGGTTATAATTACGATATCCTGTGGGCATTTCCGCTGTGGATGCCGCTGATTTTCTCTCTTTCGAAAAACAGGAAACCCGGTTGGTTTCAGTATTTGTTGATTTTTTATGCATTTCTGTTACTTTGCGCAACGGGTAATCTCGCAAAGCATAACCTGGTGTTGATACCCATCCTGGCGACGTTGATCATCAGGGTTTACTATATTAACAATTCACTTTCAAAAATCCCCCAAAAGGAAGTTGCGTATGGATCTGGAGTTGCTGACACAAAAAACCATTGAAATAGTAAGGCAGGCATCCTCATTTATCCAGCGGGAAGCGGCCCTTTTTTCTCGCGATAAAATCGAGTATAAAGACCTCAATAACCTGGTTTCCTACGTGGACAAGGAAGCTGAAAAGTTGCTGGTAACTGGCTTGCAGGAAATCCTCCCGGAAGCCAGTTTCATTACGGAAGAAGGCACCACCGGCCAGGAACCCGATCCCGAGGCATTAAACTGGATCATCGATCCGCTCGACGGCACCACCAATTTCATCCACGGTATTCCTGTGTATTGCGTGAGCGTAGGCCTCGCACGCGGGAAAGAGCTGCTCGTGGGCGTTATCCACGAACCCAGCCTGAACGAAATGTTCTATGGCTGGCAAGGCGGAGGGGCGTGGTGTAATGGTAAAAATGTCAGAGTCTCATCTGTCCCGAAATTGCAGGACGGCCTCATTGCTACCGGCTTTCCCTATTACAAATTTGAAAAGCAAAAGCGCTACATGTATATCCTCGAACTCCTGATGCAAAAAACCCACGGCATCCGCCGGATGGGCGCCGCAGCGGTAGATCTGGCCTATGTAGCGGCAGGCCGTTTTGATGGTTTCTACGAATACAACCTCAATTCCTGGGACATGGCAGCGGGCACGCTGCTCATCAAAGAAGCAGGCGGCATTGTAACGGACTTTAATGGCGGCGATAACTACCTTTTTGGAGGCGACATCATCGCCGCCGCCCCCGGTGCACATCCCGAACTCGTGCAGGTTATCAGTGAAAATTTCTGAACGCGATACACTCATTCAATTACCACCACATCCATGAACTTGAACGAACTCCAATACCCCATAGGCCAATTCCAGGCCCAGGAAAGCTACACATCTTCCGAGATCAAATCGAATATTCAGATTATCAGTGCATTGCCATCGAAGTTCATCAACCTGCTGGGCAGCTGGGATGATCATCGCCTGGATACACCGTACCGCCCCGATGGCTGGACGGTACGCCAACTTATCCACCACGTGGCCGATAGCCATATCAACGCCTACACCCGTTGCCGACTGGCAATGACAGAGGATAACCCGGTGATCAAGCCCTACGAGGAGCAGCTGTGGGCCGAGTTGCCGGATGCGAAAACTGCGCAGGTTGAATTGTCGCTACAATTGCTGCGCTATGTGCATTTGCGCTGGGTGTTGCTGCTCAACTCGCTGGATGAAAATGACCTGGCACGGACGTATTTCCATCCCGGCTCTCAAAAGTCGTTCCGCCTCGACGAAGTAATCGCCAATTATGCGTGGCACAGCGAGCACCACTACCAGCACGCATTCAGGCTGGCGCAGCGGAACAATTGGCAATAAAAAGCCGTTAGGGATTCATGGAGCAGCAAATCATTATTTGGGTATTATTTTTGGTCGCGGCGGGCTACATGGGCTGGCGGATCTGGAAAGCTTTCGATCGTCGGAATAGCGGCGGATGCGCCAAAGGGTGTGGCTGCGCCGCGGATAAAATGAGTTCGGTTAAGATCAAATAGATTTCTCGCTCTGAGAAAATGCAAAAGGCCCCGATCGGGGCCTTTTGACTTATGTTCAATACTTTCTGATCTTACAATTTACCGGCCTTAATCTCTTCCACAACCGCAGGATCGAGCAATGTCGAAGTATCTCCCAGGTTGTTCACATCACCTTCCGAAATCTTCCTCAAAATCCTCCGCATGATCTTACCTGAACGTGTCTTTGGCAAACCGGATACGAATTGAACCTTGTCCGGCTTGGCGATCGGGCCGATAATGCGGGAAACGGTCGCTGAAATGTCTTTTCTAAACATTTCGGGATCCTGGGGTGCGTGTTCCGTGATCACGTAAGCATAAATGCCCTGCCCTTTAATGTCGTGCGGGTAACCGACCACTGCCGATTCCACCACACCCAGGTGCATATTGATCGCATTCTCCACCTCTGCAGTGCCGATCCGGTGGCCCGATACGTTCAGTACATCGTCGACACGACCGGTAATGCGGTAGTAACCGTCCTCGTCGCGCAAGCAGCCATCGCCGGTAAAATACATGCCCGGATAGGTCGAGAAATACGTTTGGCGACAACGCTCATGGTCGCCGTAGGTGGTGCGGATAATGCCTGGCCACGGGAATTTAATGCAAAGGTTACCGCTTACGCCGTTTCCTTCAATTTCCTTGCCGCTTTCATCCACCAGCACAGGCTGGATTCCCGGCAATGGTAATGTCGCAAACGTGGGTTTTTCCGGAGTAATGCCCGCGAGCGGGGAAATCATAATACCACCGTTTTCCGTCTGCCACCAGGTGTCCACCAGCGGGCAATGATCGCCGCCGATGTTGGTTTTGTACCAGTGCCATGCCTCTTCGTTGATCGGTTCTCCCACGGAGCCCAGCTTTTTGAGCGAAGAAAAATCATGTCCTTTTACATAGTCCAGGCCAAAGCCCATCAGCGAGCGAATGGCGGTTGGCGCTGTGTAAAGGATATTAACTTTATGTCTTTCAACGATTTTCCAGAAACGGCTTGCATCCGGGTAAGTAGGAACGCCTTCGAACACCAGCGAAGTGGCACCGTAGCACAGCGGACCATATACGATGTAGCTGTGGCCGGTAATCCAACCGATATCGGCAGTACAGAAATGCACTTCGCCCGGCTCGTATTGGAACACATTCGCGAATGTGTAGGTGGCGTAGATCATGTAGCCGCCGCAGGTATGCACCACACCTTTCGGCTTGCCTGTCGACCCGGAAGTATACAGAATGAAAAGCATATCCTCTGCATCCATCGGCTCTGCCGGGCACACGGAGTTTACTTGTTTCACTTCGTCTTCCCACCACAGGTCGCGGCCTTTGAGCATATGCACCGGCGTGCGCGTGCGGGTAAGTACGATCACTTTTTCCACTGTCGAGCACTGTACCAATGCTTCGTCCACGGTGTCCTTCATCGGGATCACTTTCGAGCCACGGAATGCGCCGTCGGAGGTGATCACCATCGAGCACTCGGCGTCGTTGATACGGTCGGCTATGGATTTGGCAGAAAAACCACCAAAAACAACCGAATGCACCGCCCCGATACGTGCGCAGGCCAGCACGGCGATAGTCAGCTCGGGCACCATCGGCAGATATATACAAACCCGGTCACCCTTTTTAACCCCATGCTTTTTGAGCACATTGGCAAAGCGGCAAACCTGGTCAAATAAAACATGGTAGGTTAAAGTCACTGCCTGATCTTCGGGATTATTGGGTTCCCAGATAATCGCAGGCTGATCGCCGCGTTCGGCAAGGTGACGGTCGAGGGCATTTTCGGTGATATTCATCACGCCGCCTTCAAACCATTTGGTACGCGCTTCCTGAAAGTCCCAGCTTAGCACTTTCTTCCACGGTTTACGCCATTGAAATTGTTGGGCCACTTCCGCCCAGAAACCTTCGGGATCGTCTACACTTTGTTGGTAAGCAACCTTATACTCTTCAAAGGTCTTAATTCTCATGATAAATAAAGGTTTTAACAGGGATATTTAGGATTTGGCTGCCAAGTTATAATTTTCATTTGGTTAGTCCTACTTGCATAGAAACTGTATTACGGACACTTGAAGGCCATTTTATTGATAATCAATCGATAGCAGAAGATCAGCAATTGTTATCAATCTAATAATATTTCAAATCCTGCCCGCAAAGCGCCGGTATTGCTGTCGATGGATAAAAAGATGTACTTTCGGACTTCGAACTAGTTGAACAAATGAGTAACGGGCAAGGAATGGCCACAGAAGGCGAAGTACAGGAGGGACTAACAGTGGAAGAGATCGCATTCATCCACGGACATTTGCATGATAACGTCGGCGAACTAATCTTGAAAGCCGGCAAGTTCAAAGGATTGGATGTGAAGAAGCTGGCGGCACAGATCCAGTCGCGGCAGAAAGCTCTCAAAAAACTTCCCGAATGGTCGACCAATGAAAAGCTGATCTTCCCGCCTGCCCTGTCGGTGGAACAATGCTCGTCGGAGGCGACGGCGCATTACAAGGCCAGTATTGTTTCCGGCGATAGGCTGATCGATATTACCGGCGGCATGGGCATCGATTGCTACTACATGAGCCGCAGCTTCACAGATACCCATTATTTTGAACAACAACCCGAAGTGGCGTCCACTGCCGCATACAACTTCACGCAACTGGGCGCGACACGTATACATGTACACGCGGGCGAGTCGCTGCATGCGTTGCACGATGGCCTGAACGCCGACTGGCTTTACGCTGATCCTGCCCGCCGCGATGCCAACAAAGAAAAGGTAGTGCGCCTCGCCGATTGCACGCCCGATGTTGCCGGAAATGCAGCATTGCTGTTAAATGCAGCTCCCCATATTTTAATCAAAACCTCTCCTCTGCTCGACATCGACCTCGCTTCGAAAGAACTGCAAAAACTCAAAGAAGTGCATGTGATAGGTTACGAACAGGAATGCAAAGAGCTGCTCTTCGTGCTCGACCGCGAAATGCCGGAGCAGGATTTTAAAATCAAAGTTCGCGTTATCGACGCAGCCGGGCAGCCCATTCACGAGCTGGATTTCGACCGGGAGGAAGAGCGTTCGGCGGTAGTCAGTTATGCCAAACCGCTCGGCTACTTATATGAACCTCACGCCGCTGTGCTGAAAGCGGGCGCATTCAAGACGCTTTGTACGCGGTTCAATGTGCAAAAGTTGGCCATGCATAGCCAGCTTTATACCTCGGAAGAATATGTGAATGACTTCCCGGGGCGCAGTTTCAGGATCGTAGCTGTTTGTAAACCTGATATCCGGGAGATTTCACAGCATATACCCGGCGATAAAGCAAATATCACCACGCGCAATTTCCCCGCGAAACCGGAAGAATTGAGGAAGAAATGGAAACTCAAAGATGGTGGCGACCATTACCTGTTCGCCACCACCCTCGCCGATCAATCGAAAGTCGTGATCGTTTGTGTAAAACCTATTTAAGGTAGGTTTCTTCGTAGATTTTTTCGGAATAACCGAGCGTCAGCGCCTTGCCGTTTTCGTCCTCAATTACCGGCCGTTTAATGGCCGTGGGGTTCGATGAGAGCAATTTTGCGGCAGTTTTCGCGTCGATCACTTTTGCTTTTTCTTCGTCGCTGAGCTCTTTCCAGGTGGTCGAAGCTTTATTTAAAACCTTGTCCCAGGGAAATTCACTGAACCAGCTGCTTACTTTTTCCGGACTGATGCCGTCTTTTCGGTAATCGTAAAACTGGTAGGCCACCTTGTTTTTGTCGAGCCAGGTGCGGGCTTTTTTAATGGTATCGCAATTCGGGATTCCGTAAAGGGTCAACATAAAATTTACTCTGAAAATGACGTGATTTTAAACTTCGGTCGCTTCGGGTTCTTCCACAACCTTGTCCGAATCGTGCATTTTCTGATCATCGAGCTCGCCTTCCCAACGGGCGATAACGGCTGTTGCCAGACAGTTTCCGGTCACATTCACCGACGTACGGGCCATGTCCATTAGTTCATCGATCCCCATGATCAGCAATACAGGCCATTCGGGCATCCCAAAGTTAGCGATCGCGCCCAATAATATCACCAAAGTGGCCCTCGGTATGCCGGCTACGCCTTTGCTGGTAAGCATTAACAACAATACCATCGTAAACTGCTGCCCGATCGACATTTCAGTACCGGTTGCCTGCGCTACGAACACCGTTGCCAAGGCCAGATATAATGTTGAACCGTCGAGATTGAAACTATAACCCGTTGGCATTACAAAAGATACGATCTGCCTGGGCACACCGAATTTCTCCATTTTCTCCATCGCTTTGGGCAATGCGGATTCGGAACTTGTGGTGGCAAATGCAATGGAAACCGGTTCGAAAATGACTTTGGCGAATTTGATGACCGGGATCCTGGCGATCATCGCGATCGGTACGAATACGATGAGGATGAAGACGATCAGCGCACAATATAATGTCGCCAGGAGCAATGCGAGGTTTTTCAAAACGTCGATACCCATGTGGCCTACCGTTTCGGCAATGGCCGCTCCCACCCCGATCGGTGCGAAGTACATGATGATCTTGGTAAATTTGAACATGACCTCGGCCAGCAGCTCTACCCCGTGCACGAATTTCTCTTTCTTCACCGAAGGCAGCAATGCAAGGCTAATGCCAAAAAGCACGCTGAAAACGACGATTTGCAACACCTCGCCGTGGTAAATCGATTTGGCGACGTTTTCCGGGAACGAATGCAACACGATTTCCTGCCAGGTTTGCTGGTTTACTTTGGGCAAAGTCGCATTCAGGCTTTCAGGGGGTATTATGCCTACGCCCGGCTTGAACCAGTTGGCAAATACCAGCCCGATGACCAGCGCAAATGTCGTGACGACTTCAAAATACAACAGCGATTTCCAGCCCATCCGGCCTACCTGTTTCAGGTCGGAATGGCCGGCGATACCGGTTACGAGCGTCGCAAAAAGCAACGGTGCGATCACCGTTTTAATCATTTGAAGGAATATCTGCCGCAGGAAGTGCAGCTCGGTGCCCATTTTCGGGAAATCGTAGCCGATTTCCGTTCCGACGAGCATGGATATCAGGATCGAAGTGGTGAGGTTCCTTTTCAGGATCGCGTACACGATCAGGCTCGCCAGCGCCAGCCAGCGCAGGCTTATGAGCACACTATCAGACAACGGCAGGATATCATAAGCACTTAAAACGGAGGCTATCGCGGCAATGGTAACCAGCACGATATTGATAGTGGTAATCTTGCTCTTCATACAGGGAATTTGGTATTCTAAATTAGTTTGTAACGGTAAACTTATAAAAAATCAAATTAAGCACGACCATACCCTCCAATGCATTTAATCCAAAACACAGAATTATTAGAATGTTTTGAAATATAAAAATGAAATATTGTACTAAACAGAAGAGGATTTATAAAATAAACAACTGTTTGCGGTAAGCTCGGAAAAGTATTGGACAAATACAAAATACCAGCACCGCGACGACGTACCGGCAGACTTTGAAGATCAATTTTTACCCAATTTGGCACAAAATTTGAAACCTTCAAGATTACCCCGGCATTAAATCTTTACCAGAATATCGCCGGGAACTCCGTCCGAACTCCGCCCCGACCAAAAGATGACCAAAGTCCTTGATTCCGGTTACTAAAATCGATATGTTCGGAAATTCCATACCCAAAACATAATTCTGCCAGACATGAGAAGTATCCTGATTGCCGTAGATTTTTCAGAAAATGCCGAGCGCGCACTAGCAGCGGCAAAACTGATTGCCGAAAAAGACGTGACGGAGCTGCTGGTCCTCCACGCCTATCAACCCTATATAGCCGACGTAAATGTTACCCCGGGGAATGTAATGCCTGGCATCGGCGGAGCGGATTTCATGGCCATGGCCACCGAACTGGAAGAAGAATTTCACAAAAGGCTGGACGAATACGCTGCAAAACTCGTCACGGAAGGCTATCATGCGAAAGCGATATGGGCGATCGGCAGCGTGCAATCGGCCATTGAAGAGGCTATCGACGACCATGTGCCGGATATGATCGTGATCGGGCGGACCGGTACCGGAGGTTTACTGGACAAGCTGATCGGCAGTTCGGCGACGCATATTGCCCTCAACTCACCCTGTCCGGTGCTGGTAGTACCGCCTCAGGCCGAGCCGGCGAGATTTAAGAAAGTGGTGTATGCCACGCAATTCGAATACGAAGAGAACAATATCCTGCGGGAGGTTTTCGTGTTGATGAACCATCTCGGTGCCGACCTCACTTTGCTGAAAATCAACTCCGATGCGCAGCCGGATATTCAGCCTGATAACCAGTATATTGCCGACATCAAATCGCATTTCACGATCCGCGACGGCCAGATCGTGATCAGGGAAGCGAAACACGTGCTCGACGGCATAGAAGCCTATTGCGACGAGGTACAGGCCGATCTCCTGATCATGTCGACCCGTGAGCGATCATTTATTGAAGAATATCTGATCAATCCGAGCATTACGCGTAAGCTCGTTGTCGACACACACGTACCTTTGCTGGTGTTTCACCTCAAATAACAAATGATTTGAACGGGACAGAAAGCGGCAAGCCTGCCGGAAGCGCCAGGAACGGCGGCGCCAGAAAATCCAAAAAGTATCGTAAACGCGGCCTGCTCACCTCGCCCGGCACGCTTACTTATATTGGTCCGGAGATTGGGTTAAAGACCAAAATCCGCAGGATCAGGTATGACGAGCATATGTACAAGGAAGATACGGTGAAGTCGCTGGATGAATGCAGGGCCGCAGAACACGGCGAGAGCTTCACTACCTGGCTGAACGTAGATGGCATCCACGAAACTCCCCTCATCGAAAAACTGGGCAAATTCTACCATTTGCACCCGCTGCTGCTGGAAGACGTCGTTAACACCGAACACAAGCCGAAACTGGAATTATACGACTCGGGGCATTTGTTTCTGACCTTGAAAATGCTTCACGTCGATTCGGAATCGCCCATCAGCATTTCCTCCGAGCATGTGAGTTTTGTATTGGGTAAAAATTATGTACTCTCGTTCCAGGAGGAGCTCACTTCCGATATTTTTACCACAGTTGAAAGCCGTCTGGAAGCATCCGTAGGTAAAACCCGTCGTAACGGGCCTGACTACCTGCTTTTTGCATTGCTGGACGTCGTGGTGGATAACTATTTCATTGTACTGGAAAAACTCGGCGACGCACTCGATGCCACCGAAGACCAGGTGATCCGCGGCGTGCAGGAGCTTTCGCTCAAAGACATGTACGCATTGAAACGCGAATTAACATTGGCACGGAGACAGATCTGGCCATTACGCGACATGATCAATCAGCTGATACGCGAGGACAATATGCAGATCAGCCGGGATGTAATTCCCTATTACCGCGACCTTTACGACCACATTATGCAGGTGCTCGACACCATCGACTCCTACCGCGAGCTGGTGGCCAGCCTTGTGGACGTACATTTATCGACGATCAGCAACCGGATGAACCAGGTCATGAAAACGCTGACGATCTTTTCGGCGGTTTTTATGCCTCTGACGTTTATCGTGGGTGTTTACGGTATGAATTTTGAGTTTATGCCGGAGTTGAAAGAACCCTATGGCTACTATTACGTATGGGGACTGATGGTGGCGGTTACGGTAGGGATGATATTTTATTTCAGAACTAAAAAATGGATGTAGATTGATACCTTTGTGCTCTGATTAACGCGCATTGGAATGAGTCTTACAGTCAATACATCCCCCTTTGTAACCACACAAGCCCAGTATATACTGACCGACAGCCGCCAGGTTTCTTTCCCAGGTCAAAGCATCTTTTTTGCCATCAGAGGTGAGCGCCACGACGGGCACCGCTTCCTGCCCGAGCTGTACGCAGCAGGCGTGCGGGAGTTTGTCGTGGAAGAGGCCGCATTCACAGGCGAGTTGCGCGAAACGGCTGCCACGTGGGATGACGCCCAAATCTGGGTCGTAGCATCGAGCATCCGGGCGTTGCAGCAATTGGTAGCGTCTAAAAGAAGGCAGTTCGATATCCCGGTTGTCGGCATTGCTGGAAGTAATGGCAAAACCATCGTAAAAGAATGGCTGGTGCAGCTGTTGTCGCCCGGCCGGAGCATAGTGGCCAGTCCTAAAAGCTATAACTCGCAGATCGGTGTTCCGCTTTCCGTTTGGAACCTAAGCCAGGAGCATTCGCTCGCTATTTTTGAAGCCGGCATTTCCAAAGCGCATGAAATGGAGTATCTGCAACCGGTCATGCAGCCTACAATCGGCATTTTCACCAATATCGGCCCGGCGCATGACGATGGTTTCAGAAGCCGCAAGCAGAAGATCACCGAAAAGCTGCGCCTTTTCACGAAGGTCAGAAAACTCATTTACCGAAAAGACTACCACGAAATAGACGAGGAAATCAGCCTGATCCTGAAACCGGTGAATGCATTCCTCGAGACGCTGAGCTGGGGGAGCAACTATTCCGGCTCGCATGTGCAGGTGACATTCACTCCGCAAAAAGATAAAACCGTTATTTCCCTCACCGGCAAGCTGGGCAACCATACTTTCGAAACCGGCTTCCGCGACGATGCTTCACTCGAAAACCTGACGCATTGCATTGTTTTTCTCCTGGATTTCGGGCTTGAACCTGGCGTTATCCAGGAAAGGGTATTGTTACTCAAACCCGTTTCCATGCGTTTGGAGCTCAAAGAGGGCATTAACCATTCCTATATCATCGACGACGCCTACAATAACGACTTGCAGGGGCTGTCGATGGCGCTCAACTTCCTCGCCCAACAAGAGCAGCGAACCCGCAAAACCGTCATTCTTTCAGATGTACTCCAAACCGGCCAGACGCCTCTTGAACTGTACAAAATGGTTTCACGCTTGCTAAGCGAAAAGGGAATCGACAGGTTGATCGGCATTGGAAGGCAAATCAGCAGCCAGGCATCGCTGTTCGATATTCCGGAGCAGGAGTTTTATGACGATACCGACAGTTTTCTCAAAACATTTGCCTTCCACACGCTCGCGGATACGCTCGTGCTCGTTAAAGGTGCGAGGCCGTTTTCATTTGAGAAGATCGTACACCGCATTCAGCAAAAAGCACATGGTACCGTGCTCGAAATCAACCTCGACGCATTGGTCCACAACCTGAACTACTACCGCGCAAAAGCCGGGCAGGGCACGAAGATCATGGCGATGGTGAAGGCGTTCGCTTACGGCAGCGGAAGCTCGGAGGTAGCCGCATTGCTGCAATACCACCGCGTCGACTACCTCGGCGTGGCCTATACGGATGAAGGCGTAATCCTCCGCCAAAGCGGCATTACTTTGCCAATTATGGTGATGAATGCGACCTTACCGACCTTCGACCTTCTGTGGCAGTACAAACTTGAACCCGAAATTTACAGCCGCCGCATCCTTACCGACTGGATAGAATATATTTCCAGAAAAGGCGAACCGGCCAATACCCCTTCCGTGCATTTGAAACTCGATACCGGCATGCACCGGCTCGGTTTCGTGAAAGATGATTACGAATGGCTCCTGGCGCAGCTTCGCCAGAATCCCGCGGTGAAAGTATCGAGCATATTTTCGCATTTGGTGGGCGCCGACGAAGGTGTCCACAATGAGTTTTCCAGAAAGCAATATGCACAGTTCATGGAAGGTGCCGCGCTGATCGAGCAGACTTTGGGCTACAAAACCATTAAACATATCCTCAATTCGGCGGGAATCGTGCGTTTCCCGGAATACCGGCTTGATATGGTGCGGCTGGGCATCGGCTTGTATGGCGTGGAAGCGACCGGGCAGGACCAGCGGGCATTGCAGTCGGTAGGGACATTAAAAACCATTGTTTCGCAGGTCAAATACCTTACTTCGGGTGAAACGGTGGGATATAGCCGTAAAGGCGTCGTCGACCACAACTCGGCTATTGCCACGCTGGCGATCGGCTATGCGGATGGTTACGACCGCGGACTGGGCAATGGTGTTGGAAAAGTGTGGGTGAATGGCACCTTATGTCCTACTATCGGCAATGTGTGCATGGATATGACCATGATCGACGTCACGCACGCCCAGGTAGAAGAAGGGGATGAAGTGATCGTTTTCGGTAAGGAAGTCCCTATTACGGAACTTGCGAAAACTATCAACACCATCCCCTATGAGATCCTGACGGGTATCGGTGACCGCGTCAAGCGTGTATTTTTCAAAGAATAACTACTTTCCAGCATCAATATGCCCCACTTCCGGATCGGCGCTGGCTGACCCGGAAGTTTCCAGATCCGCAGTGGGTATTGCGGCAGTTTCCACTGCGGCAGTCTCCACCGACTTGTCTTCGTCTTTAAAAAGGTGCGTAGCCATCACCTGGTCAAGGGTCACATTATAGAATGCCTCGTGGATGTTCAGCGGTTCGCTTCCCTCTTCGATCTCGCATTTGATATAGTTTCCATCTTCCTGCAATTCATAGGCATTCACATTGTCTTTCAGGCTATAATACAAAATATGTATCGCTTCCTGGCGCACGCGCGGGTCTACGAGCTTGAAAAGGGATTCAATGCGTTTGTCGAAACTCCGCACCATAGCATCGGCACTGCCACCATAAACCAGTGGGTTGCCGTTCTGGTGGAAGTAGAAAATGCGTGAATGTTCCAAAAAGTCGCCTACGAGCGAGCGGACGGTGATATTTTCACTCAATCCTTTCCGCTGAGGCCTCAGGCAGCACATGCCGCGGACGATCAACTTAATGGGCACACCTGCCTCCGAAGCTTTGTAGAGCTCATAAATGGTGTCGCGGTCTTCCAGGGAGTTTATTTTGATACAAATACCACTTTTCAAACCCGCTTTCGCATTCTCCGCTTCCTGCTGTATAAGCTCGATCAGCTTCGCACGCATGTAGCGCGGGGCTGTGATCAGGTTCTGGTATTCAGAAGGAATCGAATGGCCCGTAATTACATTGAAGAATTCAGAAATATCGTGGGTGTATTCTTCATTGGACGTTAAAAGACCGGTGTCGGTGTATAATCTGGAAGTATCCTCATTATAGTTACCGCTCGACAAATGCGCGTATCGTAATACCCTATTGCCTTCGTTGCGCACGATCAGCAGCAGTTTGGTATGTGTTTTAAGTAAACCGATGCCATAGATCACGAAACAGCCCGCTTTTTGCAGCCTTTGTGCTTCTTTAATATTGTTTTCCTCATCAAAACGCGCCTTCACCTCGAACAATACCGCTACGTGCTTGCCGTTCTCGGCCGCGTGCAGGAGCGCCTCCGTTACGCGCGAGTTTTTCGCGAGCCGGTAGATCGTCAGTTTAATGGACAATACCTTCGGGTCTTCTGCCGCCTGTTCAAGCAGCTGCAATACCGGTTCGAAGTTGTTGTAGGGGTGATGCAGTAAAATATCCCTTTCCCGCATTACCTCAAAAATATCCGGAATGCGTTCGCGGTCGAGGCCTAGCGGCGGCACCGGTGGGTGTATCGGCGGGATCTGGTCTTTAAACTCCGGATGTTTGATAATGCTCCAAAAAGCAGTAAAGTCGATCAATGCGTCGGTGCGGAACACGTTGAGGTCATCTATCTCCCAGCGCTTCTTGATCAGATTGAACAAATCGGGATGGACGTCCGGCTCGATTGAAACCTGCACTACTCTTCCCAAACGCCTGCTTTTGATCTTTTGCTTGATCTCGTCGATAAAATCCGCTTCGATATCGTCACTTTCTTCCAACGTAAAATCGCCGTTCCGGATAATACGGAACAGGTTGGTCGAAACGATATCGACATTTCTGTACAATTTGTTGATAAATGCTTTCGCAATCTGTTCAATAGGCAGGAATAACAATTCCTCCTCCCGCTCAATGGCGTAAAAACGCGGCAGATTGGGAGGCAACTGTACGAAAGAAAGCTTTCTGTCCTCTTCCGAAGTAGTGCCTTTCACCTGGGTGATTACCCCCAAAACAAGCACTTTCGCCAGCAACACCGGAAATGCGTGTGTATAATCGAACAACATTGGCGTAAGCATCGGATACACCGTCCGCTCAAAGTATTCCTCCACGGCAGCATTTTCCTCATTGGTGACCTCATCCATCCCGATGATCCGGAACCCGTGTTTCGCGAACAGCGGCACCAGCTGATTTTGATAGCATTCGTTCTGGCGGCGCACAAAATCGTGCAATTCTTTCATCAATACCTTTCGGAAGGGGATTTCCCGCAGGCCGGAATAGTCGAGACGCTCTTTACCGAAATCGAGGTAGTTATAGAGACTACCGATCCGGATCGATAAGAATTCGTCGAGGTTGGATGATGTAATCGCCAGGAATTTAAGGCGATCGAACAGGTTGCGTTCTTCGTTCGTCACCTGATCAAGTACGCGGTCGTTAAATTTCAGCCAGCTCAGGTCCCTGCTGATCAGGTCGCTTTGCTGCATTTGCGTATTTGCCTTTTCCGACGACGAACTGACTGCCTTGCCGTCTTCTGCCGCAGCCGGTTCTTTCGGACTTTTGAACAGTGCGAACAAATTGGTCAGTTTACTTCGTTTTTCATTATATATATTGTCGGATGAGCCAGACATAACGTTATGCTATTAAAAAGGTGTATCAGGATGGCAATAAAAATTCAACGAATCTAAACAATCTATTGTTTTCGGGCCGATGAAGTTTGTGTTAAATTTTCATTCCAAAAAGAAACGGATGACTGTGTGTTACAGCCATCCGTTTCAATATTGCGGTTTCAACTAATGGCTACACGTCCACACGGGCATACTTGGCGTTTTTCTCGATAAAATCGCGGCGAGGAGCTACTTCGTCGCCCATCAGCATCGAGAACAGGTGATCCGCCTCGGCCGCTGATTCTACAGAAACCTGTTTCAAGCTTCTGTGCTCGGGATTCATGGTTGTTTCCCAGAGCTGCTCAGCATTCATTTCACCAAGACCTTTGTAACGCTGTACGTTCACCGAGTCTTCCTTACCACCCGAGATTTCACGAACCGCCTCTTCGCGTTGTTGCTCGGTCCAGCAGTAACGCTCTTCCTTGCCCTTTTTCACGAGGTACAGCGGTGGCTGGGCGATGTAGATATAGCCATTGTCGATCAGGATCTTCATATAGCGGAAGAAGAAAGTCAGGATCAGTGTACGGATGTGACTACCGTCGATATCCGCATCGGTCATGATTACGATCTTGTGGTAACGGAGCTTGTCGATATTCAATGCACGCTCGTCGCCGTCCTTACCGATCTGCACGCCCATTGCGGTGAACATGTTCTTGATCTCTTCATTTTCATAAATGCGGTATTCCTGCGCCTTTTCCACGTTCAGGATCTTACCACGCAAAGGAAGGATCGCCTGGTAAGCACGGTTACGTCCTTGCTTGGCCGTTCCACCCGCGGAATCCCCTTCGACAAGGTACAATTCGCAGACGTTCGGATCGGTTTCGGAGCAGTCGGACAGCTTTCCTGGCAAACCTGTACCCGTAAGGATGTTCTTGCGCTGTACCATTTCGCGCGCTTTTTTCGCAGCGATACGGGCTTTCGCGGCAAGGATTACCTTGTCGATAATTACACGGGCTTCTTTCGGGTGCTCGTCCAGATACGTATCGAGCATTTCCGACACCACCTGGCTCACGGCACCTGTTACTTCGCTGTTTCCAAGCTTCGTTTTGGTCTGGCCTTCAAACTGAGGTTCCTGAACTTTGATCGAGATCACCGCGGTAAGCCCTTCACGGAAGTCATCCCCGCTTATCTCTATTTTTTCCTTCGTCAGAACACCCGATTTCTCGGCGTAGTTTTTCAGCGTACGCGTCAATGCGGCGCGGAAACCCGAAACGTGGGTACCACCTTCGATGGTGTTGATATTGTTCACATAGGAGAACACGTTCTCGCTGTACGAGGTGTTGTACATCATCGCCACTTCCACCGGGATAGCGCCTTTATCGCTTTCCATGTGGATCGGCTCGGGGATCAATGGCTGGCGGGTAGCGTCAAGGTAAGTCACGAATTCGTTCAGACCTACTTCGGAATAGAAGTCTTCGCCGCGGAATTTACCATCCTCGTCTTCCTCACGCTTATCTTCCAGTGAAATGCGGATTCCCTTGTTCAGGTAGGACAACTCGCGCAAGCGGGTGGCTACCGTTTCGTATTTAAATTCGGTTACCGTGAAGATCGTCGCATCGGGCAGGAAGTGGATGATCGTTCCCGTCTTGTCCGAATCACCGATCACGCGGGTGGAGTAAAGCGGTTTGCCTTCGCTGAATTCCTGTTCGAATATTTTACCTTCGCGGTGTACTTCGGCGCGCAGATGGATCGATAGCGCGTTCACGCAGGATACCCCTACCCCGTGCAAACCACCGGAAACCTTATAAGTATCTTTGTCAAATTTACCACCGGCGTGGAGAACTGTCAGTACAACCTCCAAAGCAGATTTATTCTCTTTGGGGTGCATTCCGGTGGGGATACCGCGACCGTTGTCTTTAACGGTGATGGAATTATTTTTTTCTATCGTAACATTGATGGTATCGCAGTAACCTGCCATCGCCTCATCAATGGAGTTGTCAACAACCTCCCAAATCAAGTGGTGCACCCCTTTGAAGCCAGTGTCACCGATATACATCGCCGGACGTTTACGAACGGCCTCTAAACCTTCAAGAACCTGGATATTTTCAGCCGAATAGCTGTTTACTTCTAGCACTGCTTCGTTTGACATATAGTTTGTTTTACACTTGGATAAAAAGAACCATTATCTGGCTTTTTAAGCACGTAAAGATACGAATTTTTTATGGTTTTACCTAGCAGAACCCATCGCAAACCTGCCATTTTACATGCCTTTCGAGGCAAATCACAGCCAGGAGGCGCCGGACGCCGAAATATGACATTTCTGTGTTATTGAATAAGGGGCCAAAGATAACATCGTCTGTTATCCTGCGCCTGGGGCGGGCTAATATCCGGTTCCTGAAAGCTATTTCAATGCGTATCCGTGGGCGGTACAAACGAGTTGCCTGCCAATCCGGTAGAATGTCTTCTGCCCGGCGCCCGAGACATCCAGAATGCCCAGATCGTAGATACCCGGGTCCAGATCTTTTTCGCGCAGCAAAGTATTGAAACCGTTTTTGTAGTAATTACCGGTTGTGATAATGTTTTTCCGCGTCTCCGTTTTCGGATTGCCGTTCATGAGGGATATGGAGCCGGTTGACGTATCCTTAATAACAAGGAAACGGTCGTCCCAAAAGTGTTTTCGCCTGGGAGACGCATTACTGGAAACAAAGTAGAAGACAATGTCGTCGTTGCCTTCCCGCAGGACACGGTGAATGTCCCAAGTTTCAATGTACAGTCCCTTATCGACCACCGGCACTTTTGCCGCAAACATCGAATCCAGTTCCTTTTTCTCTACGACGGATTCGGGAACCCAGAAGTAACCCTTTTCATAGGCCGGAAACAGGTAAAATCCTCCATAATTGACAATAGACCTCTCCACAGAATACATGCTGCGGTTATTACGCCAGTTATAGATGTCGGCTAGATACGTCGTTTTCTTCGCTGCGACCGTCCCTGTAAACCGGTAATGCGAATAGCCCCAGTAAAAAACACTCAACGCCAGAACGGCTGTATAAACCCATTTTTTACGAAAGAAATCGGTATAGAATACCAGAAACAGGTAGAAAATAGCGGTCGAAAGTGAGGCATAAAGCTGAAAGCGGCTCGCTACGGTCGTGCCGGCCCAGGACCTGAACACGGCGATTACCGTACTGGAAATAAAAATGAATGCAAAAAGCGTGAGTAATTCGATCGTGCCTGGCTTGATCGCCGCGGGCTTTTTGAAATAAACACTTGCAACACGAAATGTTACCAGCACCATGCAAACCACAATCACGAATCCCCAAACGGCCGAGGAAAGCTCCGGCATAGCCCAAAGCGACATCGCAGAACCCACAAAACCGAAGAGAGACGAAAAGAACTGAACCGCATTGTTGGGCAAATTACCAGCCTGCCCCGACTCGTAACCCGCGAGATAAATGCCGAGACATAGAAACATAAAAACGCCCGTCAGAATTGCCTTGCGGAAATCTTTATAGCACAGGAAGAAGAATATGATCGCCGGAAAGGAAAGAATCCCGTTACCATGGGTAAAAGTGGCCAGAAAACAGCACAGCATCGCTCCGTAAAACGCAGGCTTCGTACCGCGGGAAACGAGGATAATAGCCGTCACCGTAAAAGCTGTCAGATACGAATGCTGCATCCCGGTGAGCGCCCAGCCGGACACTTCGTGATACAGCGGATGAAAAAACAGAAAAGGAACCGGGAGGAAATAATAGAGCGGCAGCTTTGCCTTGCAAAAATTGAGGTAAAGGAAATAGAAGATATAAGTTAAGTTGAGCGACACCAGCACGATATAAAAACGAAGGTGCAGACGGCCGGTCAGCCAGTAGTCAAGCAGGGAAATAAACCTGGGCACCACCGCCTTATGATCATTGAAAGTGCGGAACATTTCCTGGATCAAACCTGCAAAACCTACTTTGCCGTCAGAAATGGCATGAATAAATTGAACGAATAAAAAATCGTCCTGGAAAGGAAAATCGACGGAAAAATGGAAATTATAAAGAAAGAATAACAGGATGACGGTACAAATGGCGACAATTGGTAAAAATCGAAGCATGATTCGGGTTGTAACGTATAGTTATGTAGTAGATTTAGGATTCAGGATGGCGGGTAATAGTTGTAAAATACAAAGAGCGGAAGAAAAATCACCCGCTCTTTACTAAATAATATTCAAACTACTCCTCTCAGGCTCACCTCTTTTCCATAGGATGGTCTTTCAGAAGCTGCTCGGGTGAGTAAAAATCTTGCTTGCTTTCGGTAGCAGCACGGACCTGCTTCACTTTTTCAGGCGAGATCGCCGGCCCCTTGTTTCCAAACGAATTTCGTACATAGGTGAGTACCGCAGCTACTTCGTCGTCCTTCAACAAACCTGCGAACGGCGTCATCGGAACCTGGCCGGGGTATTTCTTGCCGTTTACTTCAATCGGCCCGAGTAATCCTTTCAGGGCGATCTTGATCAGCCGCTCGTCGCTTCCAGTAATCCAGGGTCCCGAAAGTGGCGGAAAACCGGATGCTTCCAAACCTTTACCGTCGGGCTGGTGGCAGGTAGTGCAATACCCTTCCTTAGCATAAATCTGCCGGCCCTGGTTGAAAAGGATCAGATCATTGCCTTTCAGGCTCGTGGCAACGACAGCCTGTTTTTCCCTTTTTACATTCTCCCCCTTCAAATGCGCCTCGGCCGCTTCGAACGCGTGGATTGTCCAATCGTCAAGTTCCATTTTTTTGGCTTCCGCTAAAATCGGCAATCCTTTTTCTTTACCGATCCACGATGCTGCTACAATGGCCATCAACCGCACGCGGCTATTCTCGTCACGCGCCGCCTGCATCAGCAGATCGGCCTGATCGGGCACCTGGTGGCCTGTGTAGCGCACCACCTGCACCGCCGCGGCACGTGCGTGGTAGTCTTTTGCTTTCAGTACCTCCTTCAACAGCTTCTGATCTACTTTGTCCATACCCCAGCTCACCCAAAGACCTTCCAGCAAATGGTGCTCGTAACGCGGGTCTTTTTTGTCAAGACCAGCCACCCAGGTATTCAGTTTGGCCAAAACCTGCGACGCGTCGCGCCCACGCAATTCGCGGCGGGTGCGGTAGCGGGTGCGGTATTCCGGAAGTTTAAGGTTATTCAACAGTTCATCGATACTCGCCCCATCGACCTTCGCGGGCGTCACGAGCGGGCGCGAAGGGTAGGTAATGCGGTAGATACGCCCGTGAGAGTGGTCACGCAACGGGTCACGCGCATTGTGCTGCATGTGGCCTATAAGGATATTATGCCAGTCGATCACATACAATGAGCCATCGGGGGCAAATTCCATATCCACCGGGCGGAAATTGCGGTCTTCGCTGACCACCAGGTCCTGGCGATGATGGCTCTTGTAACCGGTACCTTCGTCGGTAAGGGTATGTTCTTTTGTTCCAAGAAAACCGATCGTATTGTTGATCAGGAAATCACCCTGGATATCATCCGGGAAATGACGGCTCGACACGAATTCGAGACCCGATGTCGGACGAACGCGGTGTTTGTCCTCCACCAGCTGCACCGATTTGTGCGTTGCTTCACCGTAACGCGGCAAAACACTGCCAGGTAGCATCCAGCGAACGTCCGGGCTTGATGTTTCAGCGAAAAATGGCTGTCCCCAATCATCGAAAGCGATACCCCACGGGTTCGGGATCGAAAGCTGGGCAGTCCGTTCCAGTTTTTTCAATTGCGGTGCATAACGGTAGAAACCGCCATTGGTTGCACGTACTGGTCCGTAAGACGTCTCTACATTGGTATGCAGGAAAACACCTTCACCGGAGTAGATAGCACCCGATGGGTCCACCGTAAATGCATGGCTGTTGTGGTGCGTATCGTGGTCGTCGAAACCGCTCAGCAGGATTTCTTCCTTGTCGGCCTTTCCATCGCCATTTGTATCGGTCAGCAGTTTCAGGTTGGTACCCTGCGAGACGTAAACACCTTCTTTGGCAATTTCAAAACCCAATGGCAAATGCAGGCCATCTGCGAAGACGGTTTGCTTGTCGGCTTTACCGTCGTTATTGGTATCCTCAAAAATGATAATCTTGTCGTTCGGCTTCGAATCGCCGGGTTTATAATGCGGGTAACTAGGCATCGTAGCAACCCAAAGGCGGCCCTTATTATCGAACGACATCTGCATCGGTTTCGCCAGGTCAGGGAATTCCTGCTCCGAGGCAAAAAGCTCGATTTTATAGCCTTCCGGCACTTTCAACTTCGCCAATGCCTCGTTTCCGTACAAATAAGTGAGGCTACCATTTTTTTCAGGGTTAAAATTGGTTTTTACCTGAGGCAATGTCCTGGTATTTTTATCAGCCGCAGCCAGATCCGTTTTCTCGCCCTTTGAAGCAGCAAGCCAGATTGCCTGGTCACGAATGTCGGTCAACTGGCGGATTTTCTCAATTTCGGCAGGATAGTTATCCGGTCCGAAGGGATTGTACCGGCGACCATAGACGTGTACCCCGTTCGGAATTTTGAAGTCGTTGTGCCACATCCAGTTTTTTTCGTCCACGGCGGCATGCACCAACTCTCTGTTTTTGGCTTTTTCAGCGGCTTTTCCAAAGATTTTATCAACCAGCAAAACACCCAGTTTCTTATAACCTTCCGCATTCAGCTGAGAACCGTCGATCGTGAGGTCCTCTTTCGTTTCGGCATACCACTTTTGCGAAGGGGCGAATGCGTCAACGAAAAGAACTTTATTCTGGTCGGCCACTTCCTTCATTGCTTTGGTATACAAAAGGAGATTTTCGTTCTCCTTCTTGCCATTCGGCAGATCATATTTAGCAGAAAGGTCTTCAAAAGCGATCGGCGAGACGACCACCAGTTGAGGTGCCGAGGTGCCGTTATACTTCTGCTGTAATGTCCATTTAATGAAAGCATCCAGCTCTGCCTTGTAGTTGGCCAGGCCGGCTTTCCCTTCAAAAGATTCATTATACCCGAAAAAGGAAATAATAACGTCCGTTTTTAAGCGGGTGAGCCATTGATCGGGCGTTTCCAGGTGGCCCTCACTTTGCGAAGGATTGGCAAGTTCGGTCTGGAATTTCTCAGCTCCGGGGAACGCCCACGGCGTGTTGCGGCTCGCATGCGGGCGGAAGCCGGGCGTATCGCCACCGTCACACATATTGCGGATAACAAGGTTATCGTCCGGGTAACGCATATACAATTCCGTTTCGAAATTGTCATAATTCATCATCCGGGAACCGAGGTTATTACCTATCAGGGAAATGTGCGTTCCCTTGCCGATTTTGACCGGCGCGGGCTGATTCAACTGGAACGCGCTGAATGCAATAACTGCCAGTCCAAATGCAATAAGCAAAAAATAAACGCTGATTTTTTTGGGTTTAGACATTTGAAAAGATTTTAGGTTGGGTTCTGGTAGCGTTATTTGAAAGTTACTTGGCTTCGCGATATGGGACCTGGATATTCATTTTCCCTTTCCATTCTTTCGGAATTTTCAGGCCCAGTTCATAGTGGATGGCATTGATAATGAGCCGCTGGAATGGTTCGAGCTGAAAATCTTCCGGGTGGCCGAGCGTTGTCATGAACACTTTGCCGCCAAACGAGTTGGTACCCGTCCAGGCAACGGGATTTTCGATCGCCTCTTTATCAGGGTCCACCGATTTACCCATCAACAACCAGGTCGAACCTTTGGTAGGATAGTCGGGCAGCACGCGGTACAACCATGAGCGGGCGTGGAACGGACCTTTTACGCCGGTCAGGATTGGATTTTTGGCTTGCTCAGGAATCACGGTCACGTCCGTGCTGCTCTTATGCCCATAATGCGTATGTTTGGCCGCTCCGCCCCATCCCGGAGGGGCATTCAAAGCAAACTCGCCGAATGCATTCCATTTTTCGCTTTCATGTCCTTTCGGGAAGTTGAATGCATGGGTGGTTGTACGGAAGCCCATCACAGGCTTGCCGGTTTTTAGATATGCTTCGATAAGCGCAAGCTGATCGGGCGGCAACTGACGCCAGCGGAGGTAAAAAACCGCCAAATCCGCATCCTTCAATGCTTCGAGGCCCGGTATGTTCTTCTCGCTGTTATGATCGGGATAGGCTTTGAGGACGATCGTGCGCATGCCGTAGTTCTTTTCGAGCTCGGCCGCCACGATCGGCAGCGTTTCTTCGCCACTGTATTCATGATCGCCCGTGACGAACACAACCAGCGGAGCTTTTTTGTCTTTTTTAGAGGATTGCGCGATCGACAAATGTGCACTGACCATCACTGCAAATGCTGCCAGAACAGCGCAAATGCAGAATTGTTTCAATTTCATGGTGAAAGGATTAAGGTTCAAGCTTTATGAGCAAAGGGGTATATTGAGAAGACTGTTTAGTGCAAATTTTCCCCTAGTTAATGATAAATGAAATATAACGTATCCTGTGTTGTCCTGCTTTGGGTAATACCAATGGCACATCACAGCTTTCAGATGACCAATTTGTCCTTTTCGGTCGGTGTGAAGTATCGTTTACGGACGTCATCGAAAATGAACAAGATGAGAAACAGATGTTTGTAAAGAGCTACTTTCTCCTCGTCTCCGGCCCATTCTTCAAGCCTGGCCTTCAATTCCCTGAAATTTAATTGACTGAGTTCGGGGAATTCCGAGGCAATTTTAAGCAGCTTGTCACGCTGCTGCTGCAACGTTTGAACCTGTTGTTCTGTATCCTCAAACGACTGTTCACCACTTTTATGTCTTTTAATTGGCGGGCAGAAATAGACTGAACACGTGTGAGGGCGGGGTTTATCATAAATCGTGCAACATGTCGAAAAATGGTGGCACGGGAGGTTGAAAAACAATGTTTCCTTAATTTTCAAAGTGACCATTCCGCAATCATCGGCCACTTTCCTATCCGCTTCATCCCGAACGAAGCCTCTCGCAAACAACGTACCATCACAGCACATTCCGCAGCTCACACACAACTCCGAAACCTCCTTTTCGCTATTCGACATATCAAGTTAGAATGAAGACCGGTAATTTTAGCGATAATACTTCAAAACTCCAATCCGCTCAGCACTGTCCTTTCAACACCTGGCATTCAGGAATGGATGCTTGGTTTGGTTGATAATGATATCTCAATCCAAATGGGTACATTTTCGCCAAACTATCACATTGGAACAATCTTAAACAATCTATTATTCCTGAAGATCAATTCATACCGTTGCAACACAACAGTATCGCCCGAAAAATCCACGTATTCAAAAAAAGGATGCTGCCTAACGCATTTCTCAATCTGCCTCTTCGAGAAATTAGTGGTGTTCACAATGCAGACAATCGCTGCCAGCTCTTCTTCTGTCCTTTTGTAACCATCCTGCATGTAGGTAATCGTGAATGCCTGATCTGTAACGATGTACCCGGCACCTGCAATCGCGACCATCAGCACAAGTCCGGCCAAAAAACCAAAAATTGATTTCTGCTTTTTGCTAAAAGGCATTTTGACAAGTATCAAAAAAGTTGAAGGCTAGTTTGCTTGGCACCTATCGAAATGATGAAGCTGTTGCATTGATCATCCTTGTAAATGCTCTTTCAATTCTTCTTTCAGTGCATAATAGTATCTCAATTTATGCACAATAATATCCTTCTCCGTGATTCGCGGCCGGGTGTTTCGCGGCGGATCGTAATCACCTCCGACCACGGTTATCTGGATCGTATCGCCGGGTCGTAACTCCGTTTTTAGCCAGTCCACATGTACGTCGTCAACACTGTCGAGCCCACTTATCGTAATGTCTAGCTCCTCCTCAAAACTATCTCTCCGCAGTACAGCATTTAAAATACAGGTTACGACATAGTTTTCTGCACCTAAACCCGCCCGAATCGGCTGTTCATCGTTTATCTTAACTTCAAAACCGTGCCCCATTTTTGTATTAATCAAATTCTTAACAAACGTTTGGTCTTGCTGAATGCTTGAAGGAGCTTATGATTACTTCGTGGATCTGGAAAATCCCCAAAGGACCGTTGCTTGGGATACCCGTTTCGAATCTCAAAATTATTCAACGCTGGCACTTCAATCGTCAGGAAATCACAAGCATACGATGAATAGGTTCTCCAAAAATAGCCTTCCGGAACCGGCTTTAAATCCATTTAAGCATCCTGCCAAAAGTAAAATAACCGAATCCACCTCCCTAAAAGGCGATACTTGCAACGGAAATTACTTTATGAGGAAGACAATTCGTCGGAGAAATGAATCGCTATACAGGCTAAGTTACCTATCGGATCACAAAAACCGAAACCCAAGCGTGACCGAGAACCGTGAAAGGTCCACACTGTCATCCTTCGACAAATGCAATGTCTCCGTGCTAAACTCGGTTTTGCGTTGAAGGCGGTAGATGGCGCCCATCATGGCGGTTCCGGTAAGGTTGAGGGCGAATTTGGGACTAATGGGTTGCTCAATTCCTACGCTGACGCCCCAATTCATCGTTTTGCCTGAGAATGTGAGCGGCTGGGCGAGCACGACACTTCTATTTTCGTACGGTTGATAGCCGAGCAGCAATGAGGTGAGGATAGCTGTTTTGCCGTTTTTTAGAAACGACCGGTGGATCAATGCGCCACTCAGGTGCTGGATAGTTACCTTTTCGCTTTGTATGCTGTCCATTTTAGCATTACCCTTGTACATTTCATAACGCAAACCAAGGCCGACGTGCTTCCAGGGGAAATAAGCGATATCGCCGCCGAATGCGATGCCGGATTTGAGGTCTTTGATGTATTCCTGCTCGTCGTGGCTGAATACCATTCCTGCGCGGAACAAGCGGTAGGCATAGCCGCCATTCAGGCCGAAACTCCAACGCGGAATGTTGTTTTCCTTCGTTACCTTTTTCCGTATGGCCGGTTTTACAGGCTTATCCATCACCTCTTCCCGGTCCTTCCTCCATTCGGTGATGGAGGCTTCCTGGGCGCTGGCACTTTGGCCGAGCATACCCAAAACCATTAACAAAGCGGCAAACGATCTGACCATTACTTGCGGAACGCGGCGATTTTAAGAACCCAAAACTACTATTTTCGGGTCATATTCAGCCTTCCGATTCTCAGAAATTGTCATATTGCGGGTTTCACACCGGCCTTTTTGAGTTTTTCAAGGATGAATGTGCCGATGGCCCTGCCCTGCTCCTGGCCGTTTTCGATGGCATCGCGGAAATGGATCCCACCGTAAAGACGCGAAACCGCAGCCTCCTCCGAGGCCTGGCGGAATGATTTAAAATCCCTTACCGGCAACTCGAATATGACTTCGGTGTCGTCCCGGAAAGTGAAATTATCGCCCAGCAAAAAGGTGAGTGTTTCTGCAACAGCTGTCGAAACTACGCTATGCCCGCTGGTGTATTCGGGGAACGGCGGGGTTTGCAACAGAGGCTGCCACTGCGGATCGAAGAGCCGGTTGATAACCGTCTCAGGCCTTACCCGGTTGCTGCGGTACTTCTCGTCCCAGCAACTGATGAACGCGTCCATGAGTGTTGCGGCCACGAGCGAATGTACCATAATGCCTTTATCGAGATCGAGGTTGGCCTTGGAGCTGGCAATGCCGGTAATGTTCATCCAGTGACCGCCCGGGCTGATTTTCTTGAACCCGATATTCATGTGCCCCGAAGTATTGATCGCAAATGGGTTACAATCCCAGTACGAAGCAATGAAGCGTTGCTGCTCCGTCAGGTTTTTGCCTACCTCATAAACCTCTTTTGCCAACTTGTAAAAAGCACTGCTACTATCCTTATTGAATTCCACTGGCCGCTTTGGAACGAACTGGCCGCAGGAATCTATCAGTACCGGGCGAATCGTTTTCCAATGCGGCTCTACGCCCTCGATATAACCTGGCGGGGTCGGGTACCAGTATGCGTCCCCTTTCTTCGGACGGTACCGCAGGCGCGTGCTGAGTTTGAGATAACCATCCGTAGAGGCGTCGGCGGCGACTTTTTTTGCCACCTCCTGTGCCACGGCGATCGATTTGTCGATCGTCGCCTGCGAATGCCCTTCCCGCAGCAGCGCGATGATCAGCTTTTTCTGGTCCTCTTCGAGCATATAGCCGGATGGGATAATAATCCGCCCCGTTTCGAGAATGCAATACAGTGCCGCGATCCGGTAATCATAATCCTTCGTGCCGATTGCAACAGGGTTAATGCTTTTTGTAAAATTAGTAGGAGCTATAATCTGCTTGTTGTTCCGGGCTACGATCTCGTGCGCGCCCAGGAGACAATAGGTATAAAAACGGCTCGCCGCGGGCGGGTTCACCACATCGTGGATCATCACCATGGTTACCGAAAACACAGCCGGCTGCAAATGCTTACGCAGCTCCTCTCCGGCTGGTTTGGCAAAAACAGATTGGCTAAATATCAAAAGGAAGAGCAGGGTCCGGCGCATCACTTTCTGGAATTTTTATAAAACTGCAGTGGCTCATTGAATGCGCCGATAACTATAAAAGGCTGGCCTCCGATATTCACCCGCACAGCCGATTTCACGTCGCCGGTTACGGATAATCCTGTGTTAGATTGTTCCACGAACCGGAAGCCGCCTTTGCCATCGCCCACGAAAAGACTACCGTAGTTGGCGTCCATACTGCCCAATTTGAGCCGGTTATCCGTTTTGTTCCCCAAAAGAAGCAGGTCTTTCCGCCCGTCGTGGTCGTAGTCGCCGGTGAGGATCGTGCATACGGGCCCGAACTGTGCGCGGGCGGGCATTGCAAATTTTTCAAACTGGCCGTTCCGATTCATAAAGCACAGGCTCCGAAGTTCGCGTGCTTCGAGTCTGCCGGCTTTGGCAAGCTCTGCGGCGGGGATAATGTCGGGCATCGTTGCATTGGCATAGTCGCGGTAGAACGAAAACTTCTTGCGCATCGGGTAAATCTGATCGTTCAGTTCATCGCGGCTTACGAACGGATAGGATTTACCTTGTACATAAAAGTTAAAAAATGGGTCGATGGAGCCATTCTTGTCAAAATCTGCGAAATACAGCTCCGCGGGCTCCTTTTCCGAGGCTTTGATCTGCGAGTTCTGTCCGAGGTTACCGGCTAGTATATCAGGCCTTCCGTCGCCGTCCAGATCTTCTATTTGAATGGTATTCCAAAAACCGCTCTCCTCGCTTTTGAAATAATCGGCTGTTTTGTCTTCAAAGTCCTTTCCATTATAGGTAAAAACCTTCACGGGCATCATTTCGCCCATAATCACTATTTCTGCTTTGCCATCGCCATTCAAATCACCCCATTGGGCGTCGGTAACCATCCCGATCTTAAAAAACGGTGATTCACGCACTTCGAAACGGCCTTTCCCATCATTTACCAATAAGAAAGACGCAGGTGATTCCGGGTAACGGCCAGGGATAATGCGGCCGCCCACGAACAGGTCGAGGTCGCTGTCTTTATCAAAATCAAATGGACGCACACACGACTTACTGCTGGCCTTCATATTCGGTACCGAGAGTACCGACAAGCTCAGCCCGCCCCTGCCGTCGCTAAGGTAAACCTCGTCTTGCAGCGACACGGTATTGGGCTCAAAAAGCGAGTAGCCGCCTTTCGCGATGTACAAATCATCAAAACCGTCACCGTTGGCGTCAAAAAAAACAGCGGCAGAGATGGCAGATGTGTTTTCGTCACTCACAGCAAAACCGGACATTTCGCGGAATGCGCCGTCTTTCTGTTGCAACCATATTTTCGCCTGCTTGTTCTGGTCGCCACTGACGAAAATATCGTCCAGGCCATCCTTATTCACATCACCTTTCGCCACCACGGGGCCTGTTTGCGAATACATCGAGAGCATCAGCGGCTGTCGTTTGAAATCATTTTCGCTGAACCCTTCGTGCTGGTAGGTAATGGCAGGGGTTTCTTTCTGGAATAGTGTCTTTGAAATGCGCTCCTTACCGGCTTTGTCAGTCTTTTTCCCGCTTTTTTCAACTACCAGCAGCTGATTCCCCTTCACATTCTCGAAAATCTGGGTAGTACCATCCGGCCATAGGATTTGTACTGTATCTGCTGCCGTCGCTTCTCCGAGCCCGAAATGCAGGCGCAATGGTGTGCATGAGAGATAACCGCGGTTCGGGCTCACCTCCTGGTATTGAAGTGCTCCTTTGGTCCTGAGATAAACCCTCGCCCCTATTCCACCTGCATTCGCACCGTTCTGTTTCAGTTTCAATTGAAGCCAGTTGACATTCTTTGCCTCACTGGCCGTGTTTTGGTAGACAAATGCGGGTTCATTGATATTGTTTACAACCAGGTCAAGGTCGCCATCGTTGTCCAGGTCCGCGTACACGGCGCCACTGGATACCGACGCATGTTCGAGTCCCCAGGGCTGCTGCATCTTCGAGAAGGTCAGGTCGCCGTTGTTTTTGAAAATATAGTTGGCCAGCGCCGTGGAGGGCATTGCCTTCACGAGGTCCATCAATTGGAAAGGCTCTTTGTCGACGGCCCTTTTAATCTTATAATCGCCCCAGTATTTTAAAAAATCCTTGTTGGTATAATCCCTCAGATAGCCGTTTGAAACAAACAGATCCTTTAAACCGTCGTTATCGAAATCGGCAAAAAGCGGTGTCCAGCTCCAATCGGTGTTGGAAACGCCGGCATATTGCGCTATCTCACTGAATGTGCCGTCACCGTTGTTGAGCTGCAACATATTGCGCATGTATTGCTTTTGCAGATCCTGACGCACCATGAGCTCAAACGATTCATAGTTTTCCTGCAATTGAAGGAGCTTTTGCCGCTGGTTGTCCTCCGGCAACATGTCGAGCGACATAATGTCGGGTAGGCCGTCGTTGTTGAAATCGGCGATATCGATGCCCATCGAAAACTGCGCCAGATGCCGGAAAGACTGCCTGGTCACGTCCTTGAACGTGCCGTCGTGGTTGTTAATGTATAGGTAATCGGGCTCGTTGTAGTCGTTGGTCACGTAAATGTCCTGCCAGCCGTCCTGGTTCACGTCCGCAATGGCAATGCCTAGGCCGAATGTGAGGGGATACTGATGAATGCCGGCCTTTTGGGTGACTTCTGCAAAATGATTTTGCTGGTTTTCAAAAAGCTTGTTGCCTGCGAGCTCGTCCGTCTGCGTACGGAACTTGGCAAGCTCCATATTGTCGATTTTCTTGGTGGTATGGTTGAGCAACATCATATCCAGATCGCCATCGTTGTCGTAATCGAAGAAAGCGGCCTGGGTGCTGTATGAGATATTGTCCAACCCATATTCCTTCGCCTGCTCGACGAACCTGAGGTTGCCTTGATTGATAAAAAGCTGGTTTTTACGGTCTTCGTCCTTCACTTTGCCCGAATAACAGATATGGATGTCAAGCAAGCCGTCGCTGTTTACATCGGCCATGGTCACGCCCGTTTTCCAGCCACCCTTCCTGCCTTCGAGTCCCTTACCCGCCGACGAAGTAATGTCTTTGAACTTCATCTTCTCCCCTTTCGCGCCCAGGTTTAGGTAGAGCTTGTTGGAACCCATATTCGACGTAAAAAACAGATCGTCGAAACCGTCATTGTTGATATCGCCCACCGCTACGCCACCGCCGTTGTAATAATATTCGTAGGACATCACATTCTGATTCTCCGTTTCGCTGATGGGATTCACGAAATCGATCCCTGTCTGCTTGCCTTCGAGCAGGCGGAACAACCTGCTCTGCGCCTTAACGCTGGTGAAATGTAATGTCAGCAGTAAAATGGAAAGCAGGTAAAAGAGGCGACCCTTATGATTCATTGATAGTGCAGTACCGATTTAGAGAGGAAGAATTACTGCTAAAATAAAAAACTCCAACCAAAAGTTGAAGTTAAGATTATGCCCTACAATAAAAAATTGGGATGGCAGATTGCCATCCCAATTTTAAAAGACATTGCAGTTTAAATATTAAAAGTTTGCAGCTTTCCCGGTATCCCACCACAGACGAGTAGCGATATCATCTTTCGCACCCGTACCCATTTTTGACACTGCATCCGCAACAGCAGCCGTATTACCAGTTCTTTCTGCATTAACAAACGGCATTCTTTTGATCCATTCGTTCGCCGTAATTACCCCCCAATCGCCATTGCTATCGTTTTTAGCCACAGGCGGAATTTTGGGATAACCTGTACGTCTGAAATCCACCCATGCCTCCTGCGTATTGGTGAAGGTATTCAGGTATTTCTGGGTAATGATCTTTTCCAGTTTCAACTCGTTCGAATCCGCATTGTTCCAGGCCACGGTGATGGTGGAAGCAGCAGTAAAGTTGTTGCGGGCGTCGATCGGATCCACATAGCTGATCGGCTTGCTGGTAGCATCGGCGAGGTAGGCATCTACGCCACCCGCTCCCCAATCGGCAAACGACAGCTTGATACCTTCCTCATAGTTAGTTTTAGGATCACCGGCACCTGTCCAGCCTCTCAATCCGGCTTCGGCTTTCAGGAACGCTACTTCTGCTGCGGTGAAGTTCCTTCTGGTTTGGACAGTCTGGAAATCTTCACTCACTTTCGAGAAAGGAACGTGGTCCGCTTTTGCTTTAATATAAGCACCATTTCGAACACCTTTGTAAGGAACAGAAGGGTGATCCGCATACAAAGCCGCGTTGGTCATGGGGGCAAAATACTTGGAGATCCGGCCGTCTTTCAAGCCCACCAGAAACGATTCCATCACGGCGCCCATACGGGTATCATCCCATTCATAGCAAATCTGGGCAACAGGTATCTTATTACCATTCAATGAATTGATAAAGTTATCAGCATTGGTGGTAATCAAACCGGCAGGGTCGGCTAATGCTTTTTCACCCTGGGTTTTGGCCATGGCGGGATCCACTTTTGAAATACGCATAGCCAATCTCAGACGCAACGAGTTCACCAGTTTCTGCCACCGAGGAATGCTTCCACCATACTGTGACGGATCGAATTTTTTGTACCCAGTATACTCCTTATTGGCGTTAAAATCTGTCTGGATAGAATCAAGCTGTTTGAAGAAAAGCGGATAAAGGTCCGACTCCTTGTCATACGCGATGGAGTTGGCCGTGGTACCATACTGCGAATAAATAACCGGCCCGTGTACACCTGTCAATTTGGATACAGCGAAAATACGGATCAACTTGGCCCAGGTCGCAAACATGGGCAGATTGTTGTCTTTGGCCAGCTGGATCACCTGTTTCGAGGGTGACATAACACTGCCATACACACGGTTCCAATAGGTATTCCAACGGATATAGTAAGTAGTGTTATTTACGTTACCCACAAAGTCCGTCGGCGTACCCATGTACCCCATCCAGTTATCGGAACAAAGGTCCTCTTCGATCTGGTGACCGTTGAGGTTGAAGATCATATTCGAAAAAGGGGAGCCTACGAGGTTAAAGTCCTGCTTGAGAAGCTCGTCTGAAATCTGATACGGATTCTGGTTTGTCTCAATAAAATTATCAGTACAAGCCGCGAATGCGATCAGGGTTACCAATGCTATTACTATTTTTTTCATGTCAATAACTTTAGAGTTTTTAGAAAGAAACCTTCAGGTTCAACCCGTAAGATCTTGTAGATGGCAAACCAAACACGTCGGTCGATTGCAAACTGTTGTTGGTACTCATAGCTTGCTCAGGATCGAAAGGCGCTTTTTTGTAGAAGAAGAACAAGTTCCTTCCTACGAAAGAAATAGAAGCATCTTTAAATACGGTGCCTTTGCTCTTAAAGTTGTAGCCCAGAACCAGCTGGCCTAACCTCACATTTGTTCTTGAATACACATAAGGTTCCATGATCTTGTTTCTGTCGCCCACAGCAGAGTAATAAGTGTAAGGAGCAATAGAAGTAACGGCTGTTCCCTCGGGTGTAACCGCATTGATAGAAACTGACCCCGCATCCCTTGCTTTCGCTGTTTCTTCACTCACACCATAGGAATCCAGGAATGCTTGCGTTTTAGAGAATGCAACCCCACCGAATTTACCGTTTACGAGCACGCTCGCAAAGAAGTTACGATAGTTAAAATTGTTACTCCATCCGAGCAAAAGCTTAGGGTTTACGTTACCCACTTTGGTTTGCGTAGCCGCCTTGGTTGGAACGCCGTTTTTATCCAGGAGGATCTGCCCTGCGTCGTTGCGTGCGAAATGATAAATAAAAACGTCATTGAATGAACCACCCGCTTTGATGATCGATGCAAAACCCTCGTCGTCGCCGCCCACCTGATAGTTAGGATTTGATGCAATCAGCTCTACGATTTTGTTTTTGTTCTGAGAGGCGTTAATCGTCGTATTCCAGCTGAAATGATCCGTACGGAAAGGCTCCGCATTAAGCGTAAGCTCAAATCCGCTGTTTTCAATCCTTCCCGCATTCACATAATAGGTTGTATAGCCCGAGCCCGAAGGTGCTGCCAGTGAAAGGAACTGGTTGGTGCTGACGCCATTGTAATAGGTAAAGTCAAGTCCTAACTTGTTGTGGAAGAACTTCGATTCCAGACCGTACTCATTGGCAACGATTTTTTCAGGCTTCAAATTCGTAAAAGGTACCTGCGTAGGTCTGTTGATACCACCGATACCGCTTGGGCCACCGGCGCCGCCGATCGTACTCAATGGAAGAACCCTGTTATAAGGCACTTCGTTAGCCGTTTGCGAGAACGATGCCCGTACTTTCAGCAGTGAAATCGCCTGGGGCAAATCAAACATCTGGCTGATCACAGCAGATCCACCGATGGATGGGTAGAAGTAAGACTGGTTACCGGTAAGGGCCAGTGTAGAAGCCCAGTCGTTACGTCCAGCCAGATCCAGGAAAAGGTAATCTCTGAACCCGAGAGACAAGTTGGCAAATGCACCTTGCTTGATGGTATTGCTATAATTCGGGTGGTTATTGAAAATCACGTTGTAAGGCATGTTCGAAAACGTGAATACATTGGGATACTGCAACGATACCGTTCCGTTGTTCACGGTCATTCCATCGTAGTATTTGTTTTTCTGGTAACTAAGACCCGCCAATGCATTCAAACTGAAATCACCCAGGCTCTTGTTATACGTAAGAATACCATCCGTATATATGGACTGATCTGTATATTTGGCGTAGTTCCAAGTGCCGTTCGGGCTTACACTTACGGAGTTTCCACCTGCCGCGTAGCGCTTGTCGTCCAACACATCGTTATAGTCAATGTTAGCCCTCACCTCAAATCTAAGATTCTCTACAATATCGTACGCGAGCTTTACATTGGCGATGAGTCTTTTGTAGGACTGCAGTTTTGGGTCCTTGTAAAGTTCCCAGTACGGGTTGTTCTGCTTCTCTTCGGTGGAATACCAGTTCATTTTGTCCATATTCCGCTCCTTATTAAACACCGCGTAATTGTCTTTGTAGCTTTGGAAGTCGCGGTCCCTGGCGAACAGGTACAAACCGGTCAACGGGTTGTTGTAGTAGCCCGCACCCGGACGGTTCTTAGAGACTTCCGAAGACAGGATTACACCAGAGCTGATGGTGATCTTGTCTTTCAGCATTTTGGTGCTTTGTCTGAACGAGAAGTTGTTTTTCCGGTAGGTATTGGTTGGCATGATACCTTTGGAAGATACATTTGCATAGGAGAAATAAACATTCGTTTTCGCGTTCCCGCCTGTGATAGCCACCGAGTTGGTAAAGGTAGCACCGGTCTGGAAGAAGTCTTTGATGTAATCTTTCTGATAATTGCTTCCTTTAACCTCCGCAGTTCCGGTGGGAGTCCAGCTGTAATCGCCGCCCACAGTTCCATAGCGAAACTGAAAATCGGGAAGACCGGATACTTTTTCTAAAACGGCGCTCGAGTTGAAATCCACGGACAGCTTGCCTTCCTTACCCTTTTTAGTAGTAATCAAAATTACACCATTGGCTCCCTGGCTACCATAAAGGATAGAAGCGTTAGCCCCCCTCAATATGCTGATACTTTCGATATCATTAGGGTTAATCGAGGAAAGACCGTCTCCACCGTCCGTTCCGCCATAAGAACCCGGTTGACCGCCTTTGTTGTTAACCATCGGAATACCATCGATTACATAAAGTGCCTCACTCGACCCCTGCAGCGATTTGTTCCCCCTAAGTACAGCCCTGGTAGAACCACCTGCACCTGAGCTACTCACTTTGATATCGATACCCGCTGCCTTACCATTCAGCGCGTCGACGAAGTTGGTGTTGGCCGCTTGCCGCAATTCTTGTCCTCCGATTTGCTGCGTAGCATAGGTCAACGCCTTCTTGTCACGCTGGATACCCAAAGCTGTTACAACAACCTCTGCAAGATTGGCAGCATCGGGTAGCATTTTTACGTCCATCGAGGTGCGGCCGCCCACAGTCAGTTCTTGCTTTACATAACCAATGGAGCTGAACATGAGAATATCGCTGTCCTTCAAACTTGATAGTGAGAATTTACCCTCCGCATCTGCGGTCGTTCCTTTTGTTGTGCCTTTCACCGTCACTGAGACACCAGGCAGGCCCTGGTCTTTTTCATCTGTTATCTTGCCGGTTACTGTCCTTTCCTGAGCAGAGGCGGATAACGATGTTAAAAGCAAAATAAGCCCGAGCGGGATCATTCCTTTCCCTAAGGCTTTAAGTAATTTTTCTTTCATAATTTAACAAATTAGTAAATTAAAAATTGGTTAAAATTGGTATCGACCGAATAACTGCTAAGCAATTATCCAAGCACAGCAAATATCCTAAAATATCGATAATTAACTATTGATAATTAAAAAATTTTAAAAACCAGCGGATTTATTTACTCCGATACCGGCATTTTGGATGTGTAGCCGACCAGCGGCAAGGTCATGTTCCGGCATCGTTGGCCCCGGGAAGCCCGACACCACCGTCCTCGCTCACTCTCCCTATGACCTTTCGGTACCGGGTGTGAAATGTGTTAATAGATAGCACCGCAGACTGAGGCGTCGACAGCACAAACTGAAAGGTTCTGCGCATAGATACGTTGGGTTTATTTGGATTTCGTAGAAATTTAAATCTATTAACTCAGATAAGCAATTTATTCGGCCGATTTTAATTGCACTAAACTAATATTCCACTTGTAGCGCATTTAAAAGTATTTAAAACATGTATTTCACATCATGGTGAAATATTATTTGTTCAAAATACAATTATAAAAACACACAGGATTTGGTTGCGTGCTCGAAACACAAATGTATATTCGGTGTTTTTACTTTTTTACGAACCATCTTGGAAGAGCGTAACAAAATCTACAAAAGGCGAGAATTACCACGACAAAAAAGTACTACGCAGCGACGGTAACACCGGACGCCAACTAGTATAAAAGTAAGATTGGAAAAGAGAAGCTACTCGTATTTGCGCCACGCGCCGAGGATCGCACCCGTGAGTGAATATGCGATCACGCTTACGCCGCCATTGATGAGCGACAAGGCCAATGCTCTCATCGAAAACATGTCTTTGACGATCGTTTCAAACAATACGAAGACGATGCCGAACAAAAGCCCGATGAGAAAGCCCATGACCAGTGACTTGACAGGGACTTTGGTGAATATCCAGGCCATGGTGTAGGCCATGAAGGAAGTGGAGACAATGCTGGCAAGGTAAGGGACCGGACTGGTGGCCGACTTGATCTGCTCCATCGTGAAGCCATTCAAAGCCATCCATTGTTCTGAAAAAATGCCGTACCACAACGCTGGTACTATCTGACCTATCACTACACATACTAGCACGGCCCAAAGATTGACAGATTGTTTTCTCATTGTATTGAGTATTTTATTCAGTCATCGAAAGGTACTCCCAGCCCAAATATAAGAGGTTTCAGATATAATTGTGCTTTTTATTCATCGGATATAACAAATTCGATATTACGCTTTAAACCGGCATATTTGGCCCTTTTCACGGGCGATCTTCGGAATATTTCGCGAAATACTTCTTCTGTGATTTCCCGCCAGTCGCCATTTGAAAACCCGGCAAGCTCCTGTGGTAAATTGAATTGCGGTGTCGTGTGCGGGCGCGCGAAACGGTTCCAGGGACAAACGTCCTGGCAGACGTCGCAACCGAAAATCCAGTTGTTGAATTTACCTCTTACTTCTTCGGGTATCGCGTCCTTCAATTCGATCGTATAATAACTGATGCATTTACTGCCATCTACTACAAAAGGCCCGGTAATAGCGTCAGTCGGGCAGGCATCGATACATTTGGTGCAAGTGCCACAATAATCTCCGGTCGCACTGTCGGGCGCCAGGTCCAGGTCACATATGATCTCGCCGATAAAGAAAAAACTACCCATTTCGCGGTTCAGCAAATTGGAATGCTTTCCGATCCATCCCAAACCGCTTTTTGCAGCCCATACCTTATCCATTACTGGCGCCGAATCGACGAAAATGCGGCCATTTACCTCTCCTACTTCTTCCTGAATGGCCGTCAGCAATGCACCGAGCTTTTCCTTTAATATATAATGGTAATCGGTACCGTAGGCATATTTGGAAAGTTTGAGGTCGTCGTCGCCTTCCGGGAGGCGCTCTTCGGGATAATAGTTAAGCAGGACGGAGATTACACTTTTCGCGCCTTCTACCAGTTTGGTGGGATCGAGGCGCTTGTCGAAGTGGTTCGCCATGTAAGCCATAGCCCCGTGGTGGTTGAGCGAAAGCCATTTATCGAGTCGCGGAGCTTCGCTTTCTAGGAATTCCGCTTTTGAGATACCACAAAAATCAAAGCCGCATTCAAGCGCCTTCGTCTTAACAAACCGACTTCTCTCCTGCCTTACGATATCTGCTGCCGTCATACTGCAAAGTTACAAATTGATTGTAAAATGCCATCTTGTCAGTAATTTAGCCGTGGCAAAGTAATTTAGGAGAATAATGGCTGTTGCAAAAGTCACGTAACTGCGAAGAACCATGCCGGAAAATACAGAATTCAACATAGATCAAGACAAAAATTACGAAATGAACGAGGATAAAGCTTCATTGGAAACTGACAATCTGGTAAACGAAGAAAATTCCGAAATTTCCAACAATGTGCCTCTGGACAATGCAGGGCAGGAAATTACAGGGGAGGCACCCTCCGGTGAGGCACCCAAAGCCGACCCGCTCGATGCTGCAAAGGCCGAAATCGCCGAGTTGAAAGACAAATACCTGCGTCTTTACGCGGATTTTGAAAACTTCCGCCGCCGCACCGCCAAGGAAAAACTGGAAATGATCTCGGGAGCAAGCGCCGACACGGTGAAACTCATTCTGCCGATCGTCGACGATTTTGAACGCGCCAAAGTTTCTTTTGATTCTTCTACTGAAATAGATGCGCTGAAAGAAGGGGTGGACCTGATTTACACCAAACTTTACAAAGCCCTGGAATCCAAAGGCCTGAAAGCCATGGAATCCAAAGGCGCCGATTTCGACGCGGAAATCCATGAGTCCATCGCGCAGTTCCCGGCACCGTCGGAAGACCTGAAAGGAAAGGTGATCGATGAAATTGAAAAAGGATATTACCTGAACGACAAGGTCATTCGCTACGCCAAAGTAATCGTAGGCGCTTAATGCACTCAACCTTCCTTACGGGATACATCAGTAATTAAAAATGGCAAAAAAAAGAGATTATTACGAAGTCCTTGGCGTGGACCGCGGCGCTTCCGCGGATGAAATCAAGAAGGCTTACCGCAAGCTTGCGATCAAGTTTCACCCGGACAAGAATCCCGATGATCCTACTGCGGAAGACAAGTTCAAAGAAGCGGCAGAGGCTTACAGCATCCTGAGCGACGAGAACAAACGCCAGCGCTACGATCAGTTCGGGCACGCCGGTGTAGGCGGCGCTTCCGGCGGCGGAGCAGGTGGTTTCGGCGGCGGCTTCACGATGGACGATATTTTCTCGCAATTCGGTGATATTTTCGGGGATAGCAGCCCATTTGGTGACATTTTCGGTCGCCAGGGTGGAAATGGCCGTCGTGTTCGCAGAGGCTCCGACCTTCGGATCAAACTGAAACTGAACCTCGAAGAAGTTGCCAATGGCGTTGAGAAAAAAATAAAGGTAAAAAGACATGTTACCTGTAACACCTGCGGTGGCAATGGCGCTAAAAACGGCACGTCGCTGACTAACTGTAACGGCTGTAACGGAACCGGCCAGGTACGTAAAGTGGTGAGCACCATGCTCGGCCAAATGGTTTCGACTGCCACTTGCCCTACTTGTAATGGTGATGGCAAGATCATCAGCGAACGCTGCGACTCCTGTGCCGGCGAAGGACGCCTGCTGCAAGACGACCTGATCACGCTGAACATCCCGGGTGGTGTGGCGGAAGGCATGCAACTCTCGATGTCGGGCAAAGGAAATGTCCCTGCGCGCGGAGGCGTGGCGGGCGACCTACTGATCGTCATCGAAGAAGAAGAGGACTCATTGTTGAAAAGAGACGGCAATAATGTAATATTCGATATGCATTTGAGCTTTATAGATGCCGCGCTTGGAACGTCGGTCGAAATACCCACCATCGACGGCAAAGCACGCATTACGATCGAGTCGGGAACGCAAGCCGGCAAGATATTGCGCCTCAAAGGCAAGGGTATCAAAGACTTGAATGGCTATGGGAAGGGCGACCAATTGGTACATATCAATGTATGGACGCCGCAGCAACTGACTTCCGACGAGCGCTCTACCCTCGAATCGCTCCGTCACTCGCCGAACTTCCAGCCGAAACCTGGCAAGAACGAAAAAGGCTTTTTCGATAAAATGAAAGATTTCTTCCATTGATCATGCCTGTTCAATAAATATTACAAAAGAGCTGCTTCATTACCGGAGCGGCTCTTTTTGCTTGACACCAATAGCGGCCCGCCGCAACTCATCATCGATCATTAAACAACCAAAAACATTTTCTCAATGAAATCTCTGATGCTTACCGGCGCATTACTTTGTCAGGGGCTAGCCAGCCCGGGATTGCTCGTGGCGCAAACCGAATCCGTGCCCCCTTCTACTGTTACATTTGTCACTTACAATGTGAGTATGGAGGCCGAAAACTACTTCCCACGCGGCACTCCCGGCAATTCCGAAAAGGTATTGATTAAGGAACTGGCTTCCGGCTCCAACCAGCAGATCAAAAACATCGCGCAAATCATCAAGACTGTGCGTCCTGATGTGATTCTCCTGAATGAGTTCGATTATATCAAAAACCCGCAGGAAGGAGTAGTCCAGTTTGTAAAGGCCTATTTAAAAAAGGATTCGAATGGGATGAAAGGCATCGATTACCCCTACTATTATTATTCCACCGTCAACACCGGCCAGCCGACTCCCTATGACCTCGACAGAAACGGCAAAACGGAACAATACGGCTCCGATGCCTGGGGGTTCGGCAACTACCCGGGCCAATACGGAATGGTGCTCCTATCCCGCTTTCCAATCGATACCAAGGCTGTCCGTACGTTCCAGCATTTCAAATGGAAGGACATGCCTAATGCATTAAAAACCACTACCGAGGACGGCTCCGCCTGGTACGCCCCGGAAGCCTGGACTCAATTCCCGCTTTCGTCCAAATCGCATTGGGACATACCCGTAAAAGTCGGCAACAAAACCATCCACATTCTGGCCAGCCATCCTACCCCACCCTCATTCGACGGCAAGGAAGACCGCAACGGCAAGCGCAACCACGACGAAATCCGTTTCTGGAACGACTATATCACCGAAGGTAAAAGCAGCTACATTTACGATGATAATGGCAAAAAAGGTGGTCTCACCGCAAATGCCTCGTTCGTTATCCTCGGCGACCAAAATGCCTCACCTGACGAAGGCAGCGCCATCGCCGACGGTATTCGCCAGCTCATCGCCAACCCGGCCGTAAATGGCGGCACTGCCCCTGCCAGCAAAGGTGGCTCCGAACATTCACCGAGCAATGCATTTGCTAAAAACCACACTGCATTCTGGCGTATGCGCGCGGATTACGTACTACCGTCGCGCAAAGGTTTTCAAGTTATCGATAGCGGCGTTTTCTGGCCTGCGAAGGGCGAGCCCCTGGCCGAGCTGGTGGAGAAACGTGAGTCGAGCTCGGATCATAGGTTGGTTTGGGTTAAGTTGAAGGTTGAGTAATGCATCCCTTCTTAAAAAAGAAAGCGGCCCCGGAAATCCGGGACCGCTTTCTTTTTTAAGAAACTAATATTACTGCCCTCCGCCATACATATTAAACGCAGCCAGATGCTTCTGGAAAATCGCTTCGTATTTCTTCGCAGCGGCTTCCTGCTTCGCGTCGCGGCATTCCTGGACGATCACTTGCATGATGTACAGATAAACGTTACTGTCGCGGCGGCGGGTGGTAGCGTTGTTCTTGGCCCAGGTCAGTACTTCGTCGGCGCGTTTGGCCATTGTTTCGGCGATTTCCAGGGCTCTTTTGTTTTCGCCCAGGTCGAACAATGGGCCGATGAAGTTGGCCGAAAACTGGTCGTATGGGATGCTCTTATCCGGCATCGTCGTCAGTGAGCGTTCGATGGCTTTCTTCGCTTCTTCCTTGCGGCCATCGGCAATCAGCTGGCCTGTGAGGCGAAGGAATGCGATGCGCGCGGTTGCTACCGGTGAGCCCAGGTAGGTATTGTCATAATAAGTGTTCGGATTGTCGAGCTCACGCCAGAACATCTTCGTCATCAGATTATTGTACATCACATCCGCATTCACATATCCATCGCTTGCACCGGGTACCTTGACTGGCAACAGGCGGTATGCGTAGCCTTCGAGCTGCATGTACTCTTTCAGGTTCAGGTAGCTCGATCCGCCCAGGGTCGATGAGAAGTAAATGGGACGTTTCCAGTCGTTGGATGCGATGATATCGAGCATGATCAGGTCTGATTTATACAAATCTCCCTTACCGATCGTCCAGCTGATAGAATCGCTCACGAATGGAACGAGGTCGCTTTTAATGATATTCATCTTCTTCACGGCCTCCGCATCCACCGGCAGGAACAATACCGAAGACGGCAGAATAGACGTCATATCGCCGCTCGTCAATGGCACCTGAATAGCCTTGTTTTCCTGTTTTACCAGTCCAAGGTATTCTTTCAGGTTGATACCCGCTTTCACGCTTGGTATTTCATAGAAAGGCACGATATCGTTCTTTCCGAATGCATAGTTGTTCTTGTCGAGCGAAATCGGTAATGCTTCCGACAGGTAAGTCTTGCGCTTCATCTGGTCGATGTACCAGTCGGTCCCGAGAAGGCTCAGGTTACATACACGCACGTCCGTACGGAAGCCTTCCACTTCCTGCACATACCACAAGGGGAATGTATCGTTATCACCGCCAGTAAAGAGGATGGCATTCGGTGCACACGAGTTCAGGAGGTTTTTGGCAAAATCAACCGAGTGGTAGCGATGGTCGCGGTTATGGTTATCCCAACCTTTGGTACCCATAATCACCGGGGCAACCAGGCCGAGGGCCGTAGCAACACCCGCACGCGCCGTACCGCTTTTTACAAACTTGCTGATCGCATCCGCAATGGCAATGACGCCATAGCCGATCCAGATACAGAAAATATAGAATGAACCCACATAAATGTAGTCACGCTCGCGTGGCTCGGTGGGCGGGGAGTTGAGGTAAACCACCAGAGCTACACCGGTCAGGAGAAACAAGAGTCCCAATACCAGCAAATCGCGTTTCTGGCGGAAGTAGCAGATGACAATACCGAACAATCCGAGCAGGAATGGCAGCATAAAATAGTTGTCGTGTGCTTTGTTTTTCGCAATCGGCTCGGGATATTTTGTAGAAACATCCCACGGAGTCATATTGCCTGCACCTTCCTCGTCGCTTTCGCGTCCCACGAAATTCCACAGGAAATAGCGCCAATACATATGCCCGATCTGGTACGAGAACATAAACGAAAGGTTATGCGACATGGTCGGTTTCTGGCCTTCAGCCAGCCCGGTCATTTGCATATACAACTGCGGGTGACCCGGCTGCGTGCTGTACATACGCGGAAGCAACATATTCGCGCCAGGCTCATATTCATACTCCGGACGGTAATCGTAAATAGCATACTTGCCATCCTGCTTGCGGTACATCGGCGCGCCGCGTTTCTGACTCACCGGACGTGATACGAACGACGGTCCGTACAGCAACGGACGGCTGCCATACTGCTCACGTTTCAGGTAGGAAACGAAGCTCAGGACGTCGTTAGGGTTGTTCTCGTTAATCGGCGGGTTGTATTCGGCCCGTACCAGTACCATCAGGTAGCTGGCATATCCGATCAATACAAATGCCAGTGAAAGCAAGCTGGTATTCAGCAGCACATTGCCTTTCTTTTGAGAGAAACGAATCCCCCAGATCAGCGCCCCGATAAACAATATGATAAAGAAGATCACCCCTGATTTGTAAGGCAATCCCAATGTATTAACAAAGAATATCTCAAATTTACCCGCCATGCTCGGCAAGCCGGGAATAATACCCGAGTTGATGACCCCCAAAACGACCAGACCGCCAACAAAGGCCAGAATACCGCCTAACACGCTGGTTTTCTCGTATTTTTTAAAATAATAAACCAATGCAAGTGCAGGAATCGTAACAAGGTTCAGCAAGTGAACACCGATAGAAAGTCCCACGAGATAGGCGATCAGGATGAGCCAGCGGTTTTCAGCCGCAGGATCCTGGATACGCTCCCATTTGAATACAGCCCAGATCACAATAGCTGTAAAGAAGGATGACAATCCGTAAACCTCAGCCTCCACAGCCGAGAACCAGAACGAATCCGACCAGGTATAAGCGAGTGCGCCAACTATACCGGCACCCATTACCAGCAGTGTATCTGCCTGAGTAAGCTCTTCATCGTTTTTGGCAACCAGTTTGCGAACCAGTAAGGTAATGGTCCAGAACAGGAACAGGATCGTAAATGCGCTGCTCAACACGGACACCATGTTGATCCAGTAAGCCACTTGCAACAAATCGCCTAATGCGAAAAGGGAGAAAATACGGCCGATCAGCAGGAAGAAAGGTGCGCCGGGAGGGTGAGGGACCTGCAATTTGAATGCACAGGCTATGAATTCCCCGCAATCCCAAAAACTGGCAGTACGTTCGACTGTAAGGGCATATGTGATGAATGCAATAGCAAAGACAATCCAACCCGTAAGGTTGTTGGTACGGTTGAAACGGGTCATCTGAAAGACGGTAAATTTGAAAAAGTTATATGCACAATGCGCAAAGATGACGACTCTTTTTGAGCAGTTCTATCATTGATCGGCCAAAATTAGCAAAATAACCACAACGGCAACGGTTTGGGAATCTTAAAAAACGTTAAAGGGCAGGGCCGCGACCCGACAGCCGACAATAGACCGCCGACCGCTCACTTATAAAATATCCACTTCACCAGCTCCTTATAACTAACCTTCTTCCCGTACATGAGGATACCGACGCGGTAGATGCGGGCGGCGATCCAGGTGGTGCCCATGAAGCCTAATATGAGCAGCACCATCGATAGCGCGATTTCCCAGGCCGGCACGCCGAACGGAATGCGGACCATCATGATGATCGGCGAGGTGAACGGGATAATCGACGTCCAGAATGCGAGCGTGCCATCCGGGTCCCGGAGGACGAATTGGGCAAAAACGAAGGAGAAAATAATGGGTAATGTAATGGGAAGCATGAATTGCTGGGTGTCGGCGTCGTTGTCGACAGCCGCTCCTACCGCGCCGAACAATGCACTGTAGAGCAAATAGCCGCCCAGGTAGTAGAACAGGAAGCAGCCGATGATCAGGGGGATATTCAGACTGGCTACTGCGCCGAGCACTTCGGTTACAGGATTATCGACGTTGCCGCCGGGCATTCCCTGGCCAGGTACCTGCGCTTTGTTCATCTCTTTTGCCACCTGAACCGATTCCTTGGATAACTGGCTGCCTATTATGGCCGACGTTGCGCTCGTCAATGCCGTGGTAAGCAGTATCCAGAGTACGAATTGCGTTAAGCCAACCAATGCCACACCGATGATCTTGCCAAGCATCAGGTGGAATGGTTTGACGGACGAAATGATCACTTCCACGATCCGGCTCGTCTTTTCCTCGGTGATCCCCCGCATGACCTGCGTGCCGTAAATAAATACCGACATATAAATCAGGAAAGCACAAATTCCCCCGATGACCGTGGCCGCGCCTGAACTGCTCGTTTTCTCGCCTTCTTCGCTCAGGCTTATCGTTTCGGAATTGATATTGACCCGGGAATCTTCCAAAATTTTATGCGTAATGCCTGCCTCTGCGAGTTTGATATCTTCAATTTCTTTCTCGATTACCTTTTCAATATCCGATTTCAAATCCAGGCTTACATTTTTGGCCGCGTAAATGCGGACGCTCTTCGGGGCTTTGATCACATTGGCGGGAATGTAAACCAGCGCATTGGCCTCGCTGCTCGGGAATGCGGCTTTGGCAGAATCGATACTCTTGTCCGTGAACACGAATTTCAGGGTTTCCGAGTCCTTGAATTTGTTACGGAACAAGCCGCTTTCGTCGAGCACCTGTACGGTTTTGGTATCTACCGAGCTTGCAGCAGCCCAGAATACCGTCCCATAGAAAGCTACAAAAAGTAGCGGTCCCAGCACGGTCATCACCAGAAACGACTTCTTTTTGACCCTTACCAGGTATTCTCTTCTAATGACCAGAAATATATTTCGCATGGGTTTCGGATTAATAACGGTAAATGGAATGCGCCCCGGTTACGCTTCGGGAACTTCATTAACGGCCTTCATAAAAATATCGCTCATGCTCGGGATGTTTTCACCGAACGCACGGATCTCCACTTTCGACAGCAGATTGAGCAGCAAGGCATTGGCATTTGTCTCTCCACCCAGATGAATATCCGAACGGAAGTAGCCGTCTTCGGTTACTCTCCGGTCGAGTATCTGGTAAATGGGGTCCAGTTCGTCGAGATGGCCTTTGTATTCGACAAAATAGGTATGCGTCTTGAACTGCTCCTTGATCTCCTTTTTGGGACCGTCGAGTACTTTCCTCGACTTGTGGATCAATGCAATATGGTCGCAAAGCTCCTCTACGGTTTCCATTCTGTGGGTGGAGAAAATAATGGTGCTTCCCTTCTGTTTAAGTTCCAGAATTTCATCACGGATGAGATTGGCGTTAATCGGGTCGAATCCGGAGAATGGTTCGTCGAGAATGATCAGATCGGGCTCGTGCAGGACGGTAGAAACGAACTGTACTTTTTGCTGCATTCCCTTGGAGAGGTCGCCGATCGTTTTGTCCCACCAGGTTTTGATATCGAACTTAATGAACCAGGTTTTCAGCTTTTCCATCGCCTCCTTTTGCGAAAGGCCTTTTAGCTGCGCCAGGTAAAGCAACTGCTCCCCTACTTTCATCTTTTTGTAAAGCCCGCGTTCCTCCGGCAGGTATCCGATCCTCGAAATATGATTGGGGTTAAGCGGCACGCCGTCGAACAACACTTCTCCGCTGTCGGGACCGGTGATCTGGTTGATAATGCGGATCAGCGACGTCTTCCCCGCACCATTCGGCCCCAACAGCCCGAAAATACAACCTTTCGGAATGGATAAACTGACGTTATCCAGGGCTGTATGGCTGGAATATTCCTTCGTTACATTCCTTACCTCTATGATGTTCATAATCTCTAAACGGTGTAACCGCAAATATGCGAAGTAATTTCCCGGGTCGCGGTAACCACAGGTACAAAAGCCTCATTTGGCTGATCAATGGCAAAAATAAAAAGCGGGCGGAATAATCCGCCCGCTTTGCCCGGCACATGTCCGTTAATATTATGCGTATTTTTCGCGGATCTGGAACAATACCCAGAAACCGATAATTCCTCCAATGATGAAACCGAGAATACTCAACTGGATAAGGTTACTGATCAGGCCAACCAGCAGCGCATAATAGAGCAGGTTCCATCCAGCTCTTTTGCGTGCTTTGAGCGGCGAAAAGGCCATCAGGTACATGACCAACGTAACGATACCGAGTGCGATCCCGACGTAAGCATTGAACGCAAGACCTGCCGAAAGCCCCCCAGCCCCTAAAACCGCGCCACCTACGCCCAACGCCGTGACCAGGCCCAATACCCCGAGAACAGAGAGCACAAGGATAATGTAAGGGCCATATTGTACGAGAAATTCTTTAACACTCTCTGAAAACGGCGGAAATTTTTGAAGGAAAATTGGTTCGAGTTCCTTCTCGAGAAGTAGTTTAGATTCCATAGACGGGGGATTTTTTTAGCTGAGTTTCAAATTATTAATTTATAAAACTAAAACAAAATCCGGGAACCCGATCCCCACAATCTAGTAAGCGTTCCAACTGTTTATTTAGCGGCCTGTCAGCAATTTTCAATCGACATCCAGCCGCTAATCTTCGGGATAAGGCACATATACGAAACCCGAAAACTCGCCTATCAATGCAAACAGACAGCAGAACTCTTCCGGATTCTTGTAATTTTCCGTAAAAAGCAGCACCGATTCCGGTGCGATAAGATTGCGGTCGACAAACTCCTGCATATACGACGCCTTGTAAACATAATTGTTGGCCAACTCCGTCGAATCGATCAGCAGTACGCCGAGATCGACCTCATTGTTGGTAACGGCAAAGATCGGGTATTCCGAAAACCCGCGTTTACGTATCTGGTAAGAGGCTTCTTTGAGTTGGTCGGCGACCTTGATAAAATCCTGCGATATGTATCCCATCAATTTCTGATTCAAATCCGGAGAATTTGCATCATCCATCAGGGCATTTTCATTACTATTGTTGATCATATGGTACTTCGGCCTTTGGCTATCGGCCGTCGGCTTTTTTGTTAAATACTAGAAATTCAAAAGGCCGACAGCTAAAAGCCGACAGCCGGAAGCTCTCACATTCTCGCCGCTAACAACAACGTCAAATCCTTATAACGCATATTAAAGCTGCGGGCGATGTGTGAATTGGTTAGGGTGCCCTTGTGACAATACACTCCCTTCATAAACCAACGATTGGCATAAATCATTTCCTCGATGCCTCCGATTGTCCCGGTTTGAAGCAAAAACGGCAAAAATACGTTACTGAGAGCCGTGCTCGCCGTGTGCGCCACGCGCGACGGGATGTTGGGTACGCAGTAATGAATGACCTCACTGTATTTGAAAATCGGGTTTTTGTGCGTCGTCATCCGTGACGTTTCGAAGGACCCGCCCTGGTCGATGCTCACGTCGATGATCACCGAGCCCGGTTTCAGCTTCGATACCATTTCCCGCGTTACCACCATCGGGCTCAGGCCATTTTCGGCCCGCATCGTGCCGATCACCACATCTGCACGGCCGATCGCCTCTGCCAGCGTTTCGGAGTCGATAATGGAAGTGTACAGGTTTTGCCCGATCGAGTATTTCAACCTTTGCAGGCGGTAAATATGTTTGTCAAAAACCTTTACGTCGGCGCCCAGGCTCAGGGCCGCGCGTGTGGCATATTCGGCTACGGTACCGGCGCCAAGGATCACGATCTTCGTCGGCGGCACACCGGTAATACCACCGAGGATCACGCCCCGCCCGCCGTTTGGCGTGGAAAGGTATTCAGCGGCGATCAGCAGCACGGTGCTGCCGGCGATCTCGCCCATCGCCCGGATAATCGGCTTTCCCCCTACCTTATCCTCGATCAGTTCGTAGCCGATGCCGGTTATTTTCAGCTCATTCAGTTTCTCAAAATATTGCTTTTCCAAAGCGGGCAGATTGAGGGCCGAAATCAACGTCGTTCCGGCTTTCACATAACCGAACTCCTCTTCCACCAGCGGCTCCACTTTCAGGATTACATTGGCCTGGTAAACTTCCTTGGGGCTGCTGACGATCTTCGCACCGGCTTCGCTGTATTCATGGTCCGACAGGTTGGCTCCTTTGCCGGCATCCTTTTCTACCCACACTTCGTGCCCGTTCCTAACCAGGATCCCGACCGCGTCGGGTGTGAGCGCGATGCGGTTTTCCTGTAACGAAACCTCTCTCGGCAGGCCTATATGCAGTGAATTCTGGTCCTTTCGGACGGCCATTAACGATTCCTGGGGGTACAGCACCGACTGCTTGGCGAGCTCTTCAAAACCGGTAATCTGAGGTTGTGCCATTGACTAGCAAAATGAAAGTGAAACTGTAACTAACTAAATGTGACCTCTTATACCCTGGTGACTTCCAATATTCTCATGCCACTTTCATCCGCTTCCAGATGAAGTTGCATATAATTCAGCGGCCAAAGGCTCTCAACCTTCCCCGGCCACTCGACAAAGCAGAAATCCCCCGAATCGAAATACTCCTCCACGCCCATGTCCAGGGCTTCTGTTTCGTCCTTAATCCTGTAAAAATCAAAATGGTAGATTGTTTTGCCGCCCGCGTCATATTCATTCACCAGGGAGAAAGTGGGGCTTTGCACGTGCGTTGTAACCCCGAGATGGCCGCACAATGCCTTGATGAGCGTCGTTTTACCGGCTCCCATCTGACCTTCGAAGAGCCAGACGGGCGTCTCCGCGCCAAGCCTCAGCAGCGCTTCGGATACATTTGCAAGCTCGTCGAGTTCTTTAAAACGAATAACCGTGGGCTGTCCAATCATGTTGCAAAAATACACAATTTGGAAAAACCCGTGACAATTTTATGCCTTCCGGCGCGTCATACTTTCCATTCTTTTCGCATCGACCGGCCCAACAGCTCGTTCGCCTTTTTATCTCCTTCAAATTGTTCCTTCACCGGGTCCCATTTCAGCGAACGCTCCAAGCCGTACGCGATGTTGCCGATATTGCAAACCGACGCCGTCCGATGCCCGGTTTCGACATCGCAAATCGGCGGTTTCCTTGTCCGGATCGCATTCAGAAAGTCTTTATAATGGTTGGTACTGACATAAACGCCGGCATCACCCGCATTGACGGTCTTGTCTTTCAATGGCTCGGGCGTCGTTTTCAGCTCTCCGCGGGCTACAAATACTTCGCCGTCGGTGCCTACAAAATGGCAATGCTGCTTGCCTTCCATTGGTCGGTGGATTACCTCTACGCCGTTGGCGTATTTGTAAACCAACCCTTTTCCAGGTTCTGAATAAACCAATTCAGTAGGTCCGCTCGCGTCCATATTCAGGCCCCATTGCGCAATGTCGAACATGTGTGCGCCCCAGTCGGTCATGCCGCCGCCGCCGAATTCGACGTAATCGCGCCATTTAGGCCAGAATTTAGCATCCATAGCCGGCGCGAGTTCATTGTTATAAGGTCTTTCAATCGTATTTGGACCCATCCATAGGTCCCAGTCGAGACCTTCCGGCTTGGTTTCGCCTTGCAGATCCCACACTTTCGGCGGGCCACCTACATTGACATATACTTTTTTCACAGTTCCGATAGCCCCGCTGCGTACCAGCTGCACGGCTTTTGTGAATTCAGGCGCCGAGCGCTGCATACTTCCGGTTTGGAAAACCCGGTTATGATTTCGAGCCGCATTTACCATTGCCCGGCCTTCCTTAACCGTCAGGGAAAGTGGTTTTTCACAATAAATATCCTTTCCTGCCTCGGCAGCACGGACGGCCATGGCAGCGTGCCAGTGGTCGGGTGCAGCTATCACCACCGCGTCAATATCTTTGCTCGAAAGCAACTCCCGGAAATCCTTCATGCCGACAGCCGCCTTGTAAGTGCCCTGACCCAGCTTTTCGGAATACCATTTATTGGCCGCATTCACAAATGCCTCCTGCTTGACCGCATACACATCCGAGGCTGCGACAATGCGTGTTTCCTGCGTATCCAGAAATCGGTTACGCAAGCCTCCGCTCTGCCGCCCGCAGCCGATGAAGCCCAGGGCAATCATGTCGCTCGGCGCTTTGTAACCACGCCCGAGCACATGCCGCGGCACGATCATAAAGGAAGAGATAACAGCACCTGCTTTCAGGAAATCGCGGCGGTTCAGACGTTCGGCATTCATATTTTTTCAGGAATTTGTACTAATTGAATTTAAATTAAAGGCCGAAGTAAGTGATTCTACTGAATATTGGAGTCTTATAGTTAGGCTACATTCAACTTCCTAAACCACAGCCGTTATGATCAGACTACTACTGGCGTTTGCCCTGGCGATAGCATTGTCCGGGGGCGCCCAGCCTGCGGGCGCACAAGTCACCCAGCGAAACATTCTCGCCCGGAAGTACAGCCAGAGCGCATTCAGCGAAGCACTCATTCCGCTTGATCAATGGGCACCCTACCCCAAAACACCCGAAGAATGGCGCAGCAAAACCGACCCGGCCGAACTCGCGAAAATCATCAAAGCAGGTGAAGAGGCCTTGGAAAAGCCTATTCCAATGGTTACGGCAAGCCTTTTGCTCGATTTTACCCGCAGCGGCGACCGCGAGCGACACGCAGCCGCGTCGTTCGGGCGTAGAAACCAGTTGATGAGCCTCGTGCTCGCCGAGGCTGTGGAGGGCAAAGACCGTTTCATGGAAGCCATTCTGAACTCGGTATGGGCTATTTGTGAAGAAACCTACTGGGGTGTACCGGCGCATTTGAGCGTGCAAAAAGCCAAAAACGGCCTGCCCGACGTACAGGATCCGACCGTCGACCTTTTCGGCGCCGAAACCGCAGGCGTATTGGCACTTACTGATTATTTCCTGGGAGCGAAACTGGATAAAATGTCCCCCCTCATCAGGCCGCGCATTTACTTTGAAACCAATAAAAAGATATTCGAACCGCTGAAAGACGCCAAACGCTACGGCTGGCTAAGCACTACCAATCCCGTGAACAACTGGAACCCGTGGATCGTATCCAACCTGCTGATTGCCGATTTGCTATTGGAAAAAGACGCCCAAAAACGCAGCGATAATGCGTATCAGTATATGGTGTTCCTCGACCGGTATTTCAATAGTCTAGGCGACGACGGTGGTTGTGACGAAGGCCCCAGCTACTGGTTTGCCGCCGGTGCCAGCGCCTATGATGCACTCGCGATTCTGGAAAGCGCTACCAGTGGAAAAATCAATATTTATGACAATGATCTGATCCGCAAAATGGCGGCTTACGTTTACAAAGTGCATATTGCGAACGATTACTTCGTCAACTTCGCCGATGCCGACCCGAAGCTGAAACCGGACGGGTTAATGCTCTACCGCTTTGGAAAGGCCGTTCAGGACCCGGAACTGACTGCGCTAGGCGAATGGGCTTACGGCCAGTTCGGCGCGATTACCGGCGGCAATGGTTACCAGCGCCCCAGAAAAGTATGGAACCTTCTCACAACCTCCGAATTGAAGCCAGATCAATCCAAAACTTACAAGCAAGTAGCACAATCATGGCTTTCCGACATTGAAGTGCTAACCGCCCGCTCCGACAACGGCCTGTACCTGGCCACACACGCCGGCCACAATGCCGAAAGCCATAACCATAATGATGTCGGCGATTTTATTGTGTATGCCGATGGCGAGCCCGTGATCGTCGATGCCGGCCGCGGTAACTATACGGCGCGGACGTTTTCTTCCAAAAGGTACGAGCTTTGGTTTACCCAATCCAAATACCATAATCTGCCGGTCATTAATGGGTTTGGGCAGCCGGCCGGTAAGCAGTTTAATGCGAGGAACGTTAAAAGCAATATTTCTGAAAAGGAAGTTTCGCTGGCAATGGACATCGCTCCGGCCTATCCGCAGGAGGCTGGCATACAAAAGTGGAACAGGCTGGTAAAGCTCAATCGCAGTAAAAATGCGGTCGAAATCTCCGATGATTACACCCTGAAACAGAAACCGGACTCATTACAGCAAATATTCATGACCGTCTGCAAAGTCGATACCGGCACACCCGGCAAAATCATCCTGACGACCTCCGGTAAAAAAACCGTTTCGCTCACTTATGACCCGAAGACCTGGACCGTTTCCACCGAATTACCATCCACCGAAGGTATGGAATATAATAGTTTCAAAACCAAATGGGACGGCAATCCGGTTACCCGCATTGTACTCACCAGCAAGGCATTAAAGCCAAAAGGCAAACACATTTTCATCATTACCAAATCCTGAACAAGCCCATGAGCCTATCCCGCAGAGAATTCCTCATCAATAGCACCCTCGCCGGCACCGTCATTCCTTCGCTGGCACAAGAATCGTTTGCAAACCCGGCCAATAGGGCGGCGGATGATTTGAAAGTCAATATATTTTCCAAACACCTGCAATTCCTGAACTACCAGGATATGGCCGAAGTGGCCAAAGAGCTCGGTTTTGACGGTATTGACTTGACGGTGCGCCCGAAGGGCCACGTATTGCCCGAAAAAGTGGAAACAGACCTTCCGCTTGCCGTGGAAGCGATGAAAAAAGTAGGGCTTGCCCCGCAGATGTTTTGTACGGCCGTCGAGGACGCCGCAAATCCCGTTGATAAAAAACTGCTGGAAACGGCGGCTAAGCTGGGTTTTAAGTATTACCGCATGAACTGGTACCGATACAATGAGCAAAAAGCGATTCCTGAGCAGCTTGGGGAGTTTGGCACCAAAATGGCTGGGTTGAGTCAATTGAATGATAAACTGGGCATTCATGGTTGCTACCAGAACCATTCGGGCCGGATGGTGGGCGCCTCGATGTTCGAGATCTGGCAAATACTTCAAAAAGCAAATCCCAAAACCATGGGTGCGCAATACGACATCCGCCATGCCACTGTCGAAGGCGGCCTTTCCTGGCAAACGGGTTTCAACCTGATCCGTCCGCATATCAAGACGATCGTGATCAAGGATTTTTATTGGGACAAAAACAGCAGTGGTAAATGGGCTGTGAAGAGCGTGCCGCTGGGCGAAGGAATGGTGGATTTCAAAACCTATTTCAAATTGCTGAAAGACCTGAAAGTGGATGTGCCGATCTGCCTTCACCTCGAATACCCGCTGGGCGGTGCCGATCAGGGTGCATATGAAATTACGGTAGATAAAAAAGTGGTTTTCGACGCGATGAAGCGCGATTTGCAAAAGCTGAAAGAACTCTGGGCAGCCGCTTAACAACCAGCCGCATTCCATGAAACTAAACCCCGTTCTTCTGTCGGCATCGTTTGCTGCGCTATGCGGTTTTGTGGTCAGCACCCATTCCTCCGACCAGAACTGGCCGGAGTATAACGGTAACGGCGCGCGTAGTCATTACTCTGCCCTGAACCAGATCACGAAGGAAAATGTAGCGCAACTCAAAGTCGCGTGGACGTACGCGTCCGGCGGTGCCGATACGGCGCGCAACCGTACGCAAATGCAATGCAACCCGATCGTGATCGACGGCATTCTGTACGGCGTCTCGGCAGGGACGCAGGCATTCGCATTGAATGCCGCGACCGGACAGCAAATCTGGAAAACCGATATTGCCGACAATGGCGGCACGACGAGCCGTGGCGTTACCTATTGGTCGGGTGGTAACGAAAAGCGCATTTTCTTCGGGGCTGGGAAATGGATTTATGCATTGAATGCGACCGACGGCTCATTGATCACCAGCTTTGGTGAAAATGGCCGCATTAATCTAAAAACCGGCCTCGAACGCCCTGGCGCGGATGATTACATTACGCCGAATACCCCCAATACGATTTACAAAAATCTGCTGATAACCGGTGCCCGTGTCAATGAAAACGAAACCGCGCTGCTCGGGGACGTGCGTGCGTATGATGCGCGTACGGGAAAGCTGGCCTGGACGTTCAGGACAATACCAGCGAAAGGCGAATATGGTGCCGAAACCTGGCCTGTGAACGCGCGCCAGAATTTCGGGGGAGCAAATGCGTGGGCCGGTATGGCCATCGACCGGGACCGCGGGATCGTCTACATTCCGACGGGATCGGCGGCATACGATTTTTACGGAGGCAACCGGCCAGGCCACAACCTCTTTGCCAATTGCCTCCTCGCCCTGGACGCCGCAACAGGTAAACGCCTGTGGCATTACCAACTCGTGCATCACGACATCTGGGATCGCGACCCGCCCTGCCCTGCAAACCTGGTGACCGTCACGCACAAGGGTAAGCGTGTCGATGCCGTAGTGCAGGTCACAAAGCAAGGTTATGTATTCGTCCTCGACCGCGTTACCGGCAAACCGCTGTTTCCGATCAAGGAAACCCCATTCAATTTCCCGGGCATTGAAGGTGAAAAAGTAAGCGCTACGCAGCCTATTCCCACATTACCGGCCCCATTTGCGCGCCAGACATTCAACGCAGGTGATTTCAATGCATTCGTAGCCGACCGCGATTCGCTCGTGGATGTGCTTTCCAAAGCCAAAACCGGCAGCGCCTACATTCCGATCACTTCCAGCATGACCGTCTTCTATCCCGGCACCGATGGCGGCGCACAGTGGGGCGGCGCAGCGACCGATCCAGGAAGCATTATGTACGTTCCAGCCAAAGAAATACCGGTTTATACCTCACTCATCCAAAAAGAAATCCCCAAAAACACGGCCGGCGTAACCGGCGCTCAGTTATATCAAATAAATTGCGCCGCCTGCCATGGAGCCGATAAGATGGGCAACCACGACGGCTCCTACCCCTCGCTCGCTAACCTCGAAAAACGCCTCAAACCTGCGCAAGTAGAGACAATTCTGCAAAACGGACGCGGCATGATGCCATCTTTCACGCACATCTCGGACGCCGAACGAAAGTCGATCATCGCCTATCTCAGCAACCAGGAAAATAAGGAAAGCATTAAAATCGATTCCAAAACGCAGGTTCCTTATCAGCACACCGGGTATAACCGCTGGTACGACCGGAACGGCTATCCGGTAAGCCGGCCACCCTGGGGCACTTTAACGGCTATCGACCTTAATACCGGTCGGAGGAAATGGCAGGTGCCGCTCGGCGAATACAAGGAGTTAACAGCCAAAGGCATTCCCCCAACCGGTACTGACAATTATGGCGGCCCATTAGTCACTGCCAGTGGTTTGATCTTCATCGCAGCCAGCCGCGACGAGCAGTTCCGCGCATTCGACAAGGAGACTGGTAAAATTTTATGGCAAACGGCATTGCCTGCTGCGGGATACGCCTCGGCAAGCACCTATTCAGTGAATGGCAAGCAATATGTCGTCATAGCCTGTGGTGGCGGTAAGCTGAATACGAAGTCGGGTGACAAGTATGTGGCGTTTTCATTGCCTTGATGCACATTTTACTTCGCCATTTTAAATGTAAGACTAACTTTGTGAGCATTAGGATAAGCTCATTACCTTTTTCAATCTAAAACTATGCCTTCAAAAATTCTCAATGTTGGTTTAATCGGTTTCGGTTTGTCGGGGCGGTATTTTCATTCGCCATTCCTGAGTACTAACCCGAATTTCAAGATCAAGACCGTGGTCGAAAGGTCCAAAAACGAGGCGCAGGAGTTTGACCCGACGATCGGCAATGCGCGGTCCGTGGAAGAATTGCTCAGCGACGAGGAAATCGACCTGGTTTTTATATGCACGCCCAACGATACGCATTTCGAGTACGCGATGGACGCGCTTGAAAACGGCAAGCACGTAGTGATCGAGAAACCTTTCTCCGCTACTGCCGACGAAGCCCGTCAGCTGGTGAAACTGGCGAAAGAAAAAGGCCTGGTACTGACAGCATATCAAAACCGCCGCTGGGACTCCGACTTCCTTACTATTCAGAAATTGCTTGAAGAAGGAAAGTTGGGCGATATTATCGAATACGAATGCCGGTATGACCGCTATCGTGAGGCGGTGGCCGGTTCATGGAAAGAACGCGCAGTGCCGGTGGGCGGCAATGTTTATAACCTCGGCCCGCATTTGATCGACCAGGCATTGGTATTGTTCGGCGAGCCGGAAACCGTGACCGCGGATATCCGTATCGTCCGCCCGACCAGCGAAATCGACGATTATTTCGACATTCGCCTAGGTTATGCCGATAAATCGGTAATCGTGAAATCGAGCCTGATGGTGTATGAAAACCACCTGCGCTATGTCCTGCACGGAACAAAAGGCTCGTTCATCAAAGGAGGCCTCGACCCACAGGAAGAGACTTTGCGCAAGAATGTCCTGCCAAGCGAAAAGCCTTGGGGCGTGGAGCCGGAAGACCGCTGGGGTAAGCTGTACAGCGAAGCGTACACGGGCATTGTAGCGAGTGAAGCGGGCGATTATATGCCGTTCTACCAGAATGTTTACGACGCCATTGTTCACGGCGCCGAGCTGGCGGTGAAGCCCGAGGAGGTGTTGCGCACCTGCCGTGTCATCGACCTGGCATTCCAGAGCAGCAACGAAAAGAAAGTGTTGGCTTACTAAAAGCCGCCATAAATAGCAAAAGGCAGTCCGGAATATCCTGACTGCCTTTTTTCATGCCCTAAGGGCTTGTATTATTTGATAACTGCTGTTACCTGACGTTTTGTTTCAGTCGAGATCGCGAATGGCTTTGTAGAGATTTCGCTGCCATTGTTGATGATGAAGCTGTAATTTCCGTCAGCCAGGTTCGACAGGTCGAAGATCTTAGTGTAGTTTTCAGACTTAGGGATCGAAGTGCTGTAAACGATTGTTCCTGTGTAGTCTTTGATAACGAGTGAAGATCTTTCTTTTACGTTTTCAAGGGACAATTTGAATTTCAATTCTGCACCGGAAACAAGCTCGATAGATGCGTTGTTTTCTTTTACTTTATCAGCAGCGATTGAAAGATTTGCAGTTGATACTCCCACCAAAACTGCGATTGCCAAGATAGTTTTTTTCATTTTATTCTTAATGTTTAAAGTCTGATTCAATGTTACCAATTTGTACTTTTCAGGCTTTTACCTGATCAAGCTCTCGAAGCATTCTCTCTTTTTAGATTTTTGCTCTTTGGACATTACAAAGGTACCCAACATTGTGATTAAAAGTCAATAAGGGCAATTTCGAATAGTGAAAGTTCTTTTTAGTGCAGTATATAAATATTGAAATAATTATACGTTTCTACAAAAAGTACAGCAAGTCGTTTGAAATTTGACAGTATTGTTAGAAAAGTACAAATGACCATTTGTTGTACTTTTTAAATATTTTTGAATAGTATACTGGGTTAATGGATTTTACAACGAAGGCACGATTACCCACAAAGCCTTTGATTTCCTGTTCCTTCGCGGTCCACCACTGCGGTGCTTTTGTGACAGAAAAATCTTGTTACCCGTTAAAGTATTTCCGAAAGTCAGCCGTCTGCTAACCTGTAATAGTTTAAAAGTCCGTTTGTCGCAGAAAAAGCCAAATATCATCCAAACCGTCGCATCCTATGGCAAGCAGTTGCTGGGGTTCATCCGGCAGCGCGTCAATACCGACGAGGATGCAGAAGATATTTTGCAGGATGTATGGTACCAGCTGAGCACAGTTCCGGAGATAGAGGCGATCGAACAGATGAGCAGCTGGTTGTACCGCGTGGCGCGCAACCGGATCATCGACAAATACCGCAAACAGAAGCCGGAATCGCTCGAAGATTTCAGCTACGAAGATGAGGATGGTGAATTTCATTTCAAGGACATTCTCCTCGCCGACGACAATACACCTGAAACCGCTTATTTGAAGGATCTTTTCTGGGAGCAGTTGAATATTGCCCTGGACGAGCTCCCGGAGAACCAGCGGCAGGTGTTTATCTGGAACGAACTCGAAGACCAGACTTTCCAGGAGATCGCCGATCGCACCGGGGAGAATATCAAAACCTTAATTTCCCGCAAGCGCTACGCTGTCCGTCATCTTCGTGAACGGCTCGAAAGCGTGTACCGGGAGTTTGTAAATTATTAAATTTGTCGACCATGATGAACCCGCAAAACAGAGGTAGAAGATTTCGGCTTGCGCTGCCGGTTTTTGTCCTGATCGCAGCATTCGCATTCGGAGCAGTTGTGCAATGGCTCTGGAATGCCATTTTGCCCGCTGCTGCCAACTTTAATCCTATCAGCTACTGGCAGGGAGTAGGCCTGTTCGTTTTATGCAAAGTACTCTTCGGAGGTTTCAGAGGGCCGGATCATCACCGGCATCATAACAAATGGGAGCGATTCAACCGACGTTTCGGTCGCGGGCACCGCGAGGAGATGCTCGCCTGGAAAAACAAATGGATGCATATGACCGACGAGGAACGCAGCAAGTTTCGGCAGGAAATGCGGAACCGGTGGAGGAAGCCACCTGAGCATATGTAATGTATAACAAACCCGGCCCGGCAGCCGGGTTTTATTTTTGACACATTTAAAGTAATTTCTTTAATCAGACGTCTGCTATGATGTAGGCGCAAATGGCGCACAATTATTCATCAAAAACCAGACAAGATCATGTTCATCGTCATTCTAAAATCCATAGGGGCCGCGGTTCTGGCAGGTTTGTTCCTGTTTGCACTCCCATTCCTGATATTCAAGGCTATATTTTTCTTCCTCTTCCTTGGGCTGATTTTCAGGCTTATTGCCGGAAGAAGGCGCTACCGTAGATGGCGGCATTACCATTCGGGCTTTTACGGTTATCCTAATGCCGATTTCGGCGGACATCAGCGCGAATACCTGGCCGACCCGATAGACCCAATGCCTCAAAAAGTTTAAAACAATTCATTCATCAATAAACAATCAAAAATTATGTGTGATAACAGATTCGGACGTCGTGGTTTTGGAATGCGCCACGAGCATTATGGCAGACATTTCGGGCCGCAACGAGAATTCCGGGTGCCGGTCAACATTGTCAAGCACGATGAGAGCTACGAAATGCTCATTTTCGCGCCCGACCGCAATAAGGAAGATTTCAAAATCAATGTGCAAGGGTTGGAGCTCACAATTTCCTATGAAGTGAAAGACAACCTCAATGAGAAGCGCAACTGGATACGGCAGGAATTCAGCAAAAGCTCGTTCCATCGGACATTCATGATAGACAATACCGTCGATACCGAAAACATCAGCGCTCAATATAACAATGGCATCCTCCAACTGATGCTGCCGATCGTGCCGGGCTCGGAGAAGCCTGCGCAGGAAATCAACGTAAACTAGGGTTATCCCAAAAACTTCATCAACTAAGAAAGCCCCCGCATTTTCGCAGGGGCTTTTCTGATTACAAACGCTTAACAAATACTGGTTCTAACTAACCAAATCATTTATACGCAGGGTCTTGTGTGAGCGTAGCTGCTCCCGCTTTGTACGACCGGTCGATCGCTTCCTGTGGAATCGGGAAAAACTCGTTCTTACCTTTTGTAAACACTGCACCCTTTTTGTAAACTCTTTTATTGGCTTCGACAGCCACATAGGCATTCAATACCTCTGCCGCAATTCCCCAGCGTTGCAGGTCGAAGAAACGGTGGCCTTCCATCGCAAATTCTAGGCGGCTTTCGAAACGAACGGCTTTGCGTGCAGTAGCTGCATCTGTCCATGCCTGGTCATAAGTTTTAATCACATAGTTTGCCGCCGGCTCATTCATGACGGTATAGTCATCCCTCGATTTAGAGCCCTGAACGGCTTTTTTCACAAAACCCGCAGGATTAGCAGCACGTGCACGGATTTGGTTCACAAGCTTCCGTGCATTTTCCAGGTTACCCAATTCCACGTCGCATTCGGCAAGCCAGAGCAGTATCATACCGTATCGCATGATGCGGTAGTTATTGCTGGAAAGGTTACCCCAGCCATTGATACCAAAGCCCGCTTTCTCGGAAATGTGCTTTTTAGGAGAATAGGGCCCTGCGTAAGTCTGGTCGCGGATGAAGTCGCTGCCGTGGATCTTGAAATCCTTGAAAAGAATGCCGCGACGGCCAACGGTCTGATCCAGACGCGGATCGAGCGTCCCTGTGTAAGGTTCGAAAGGATCGCTGTATTTCAAACCCTGGTCATTTTTCACATCGCTGTCATTGAAATTATCCAGCATCGGCAAACCGGTAGCAGTCGTTTTAAATGCATTCACGAGGTTTTGTGAAGGCTGGTAAAATCCGCAGCAGCCCCACGGGTCGATGTACGGGTGCGCCAAACCTACACCCGCGTCAGCCGCGTCACCCGACGCGCTGGAAACGGCATACTGGATCTCGAAAATCGATTCGGCATTATTGCGGGTCGCGATCAGGAAGTTATCCTCAAACTTGGGAGCCAGCGAAAACTTGCCCGAAGCAATGATCTGTTCCAGAATTGGTTTCGCTTTTTGCAAAACAGCCACATTGGCCGCACCGGTAGAAATATTCCAACCCTGGTACATGTAAGCCTTGGCCAGAAAAGCCAGCGCTGCCCATTTGGTAGGCCGTCCTACCTGCGATTGTGCTTCGGGAAGTCCCTCCGACGCCGCTTTAAAATCAGCTTCGATCATCGGCCATATGTCCTTGTCGTTCGGAATTTTGGTACTTTCCAAATCATCGAGTTTGTAAATGGTCTCGTCGATATAAGGGACTGTTTTCCACATTTTCTTGGCTTCGAAGTGAAACAATCCGCGCAGGAAGCGTGCTTCGGCAATAATCTGCTTTCTGCGCGCGTCGGCAACTTCCGGCACTTCCGCCAGGGTGTTGATCACGTCGTTGGTACGGGCAATGCCTTTATACAATCCGCGCCATTTGTTTTTGATGTGGTTGTTGGTAGGCTGAAAGTCCCATTTCTCGATGAACGATTCTTCGGGCTGGTCACCGGCGTCGGTACCTTTATAGGAATCATCAGAGGCAATCCCGCCGAAAACCCAGCTCTGGATGTCGTTGTTCCACGGATCCTGACCGTCGAGGCCCTGCCCGTCGATCATCGCGTAGGCGCCTACAAGCAAGCCTTCGACACCGGAAGGTGTTTTGAGGGCCGTAGGGCTATATTGTCCTTGCGGATCGCGGCTCAGGAATGAGTCTTTACAAGCCGAGACAATCCCGATTGCCAGACCCACCGATAGCATGTATTTTACAAGTCTTGAATTCATATATATCGAATTTTTAAGATCAGAGAAAAACCGGTTGTCAGAATGATACGTTAAGGCCGAGCAGGAATGTCCGGGACACCGGCATATAACCCCCGTCAAAGCCGAGCGTACGGTCCTCGCCAGTCTGGATTTCGGGGTTCAAACCAGTGTATTTGCTGACTGTGAACATATTCTGTCCCTGTATGTAGATCTGCGCATTGCTGAAACCGATCTTGGCGGCAATCGGCTTGGGCAAAGAGTAAGTAAGCTGCACGTTTTTCAAACGGAAGTAGGTGCCTTTTTCCACAAAATAGCTGGAAGGGCGGCTACTGATCTGGTCATCCGCATCCATAATGGGCACGGTACCTTCTTTGTGAGTCGGCTGCCATGCATCATACAACGCACGTTTGGCGCGGTTACCCTGGAAGGTGTTGAAGTCGGTAAAATAACGGAGGTAGCTGAATATTTCGTTACCCACCACGCCATTACCAAAAACAGTCAGATCGAAGGCTTTATAGCCGATATTCACGTTCAAGCCATAAACAAAATCGGGGTGCGGGTTACCGATAACGGTCCGGTCGTCGTCAGTAATTTTGCCGTCGTTATTAATGTCCGCGATTTTGAATTTACCTGCCTTATTATAGGAACCATATGGCGCCCAGGCTTTGGCTTCCTCGTCGGACTGGAAGATCCCCAATACTTTATAACCATAGTAAGACGAGATCGGCAGTCCTGCTTGCGTAAGCGTCACCGCAGGTACGCGAGATCCTGCACCGAAGTATTTGGTATTCTCGCTTTCGTCGAGCTTATCTACGGTGTTACGGTACATCGAGTAGTTGAACGACGCTCCATAGCGCAACTCGCCTTTCATTGCAGTGTTACGATATGAAATACCAAGGTCGATACCCTTGTTCGTCATCTGGCCTACGTTGAAAGAAGGGGCATTCGCGTCACCCGCCGTAAATGTGATCGGCGTCGAGAAAAGCATATCGGTGGTTTTGCGGTTCCAGAAATCGAGTTCGAGTGTCAATGCGTCGTTCAGGAATGTCGCATCGAGACCGATGTTATTGGAAGTTGTAGTTTCCCATTTCGCATTAGGGTTACCAAACGAAGAGGCGTCATAACCGATCGTTGGCTGACTTCCCGAACCATCGATAGGATAACCTGCATGGAAAATGTCTGCCCGGTAAGTGGTGTAGGCATTGTAATCCCCGATTTTCTGGTTACCTGTTTTACCCCAGCCGTAACGAAGTTTCATGTCATTGATAAAACTCACCGATTTCATGAAGTTTTCGTCCGACAAACGCCAGCCCAAACTAAATGCAGGGAATACGGCATTTCTGGAAGCCTGCTGGAAACGGGAGGAGGCATCGTTACGCAAAATAAACTGGAACAGGTACTTATCCGCAAAAGCGTAGTTAACTTTTCCAAATTGCGAATAAAGGCTGTAATCCCGGTTCACGCCACCGTAGTTGGTCGCTTTGGTAGCATCTCCAAGATTCAGGTAGTTGATAATGGAAGGTATTTCAAATGCATAACCTGAGCGGGAAGCACCAAACTCTTCGGCAAATTCACGGATAGCTTCAACCCCAATGTACGCATCCACTTTATGATTTGTACCAAAATTGCGAGAGTAGCTCAAAGTGTTCGTCCAAACCCATTGATAGGAATAATAATCGGTGGCAGTGGAGCCGTTGTTGAAGCTACCTTCCACATATTCGGGGTTGGCACGACCGATGTAGCGGCCCCGCTGGCTTACCCCATCGATACCAAGGCTCGTCTTAACGGTTAGGTTTGGAATAATGTCGAACTCCCCGTATACGTTACCGAATGCGCGCAAGCGATAAGTGCGGTTATCTTTTTCACGAAACAGCGTCGCGTAAGGATTGGAGTTATTTCCAAGGTTCAACCCGCGGGAACCGGCAAAATTTCCTTTGATATCATAAATAGGAAGCAACGGGTGGTGCTTGTAAGCACCCGATACCGCATTTTGTTCCTGGTTATTACCAAACCCCCCTTTTCTGTTATCAAAAGATACCGCAAGGTTCTCCCCTACGCGGAACCGTTTGTTAGGGGTAGAGAATTCGGTGTTCGCCCGAACGGTGTAACGGTCGTAACCGATGAATTTCACAACCCCGTCCTGGCTGAAATACCCAACGGACAGTGCATATCGGCTGTTTTCAGTACCGCCACTCGCCGATAGCTGGTAATTTTGAATGGGTGCTGAGGAAGTAAGTTCTTTCCACCAGTTGGTGTCGGCTGCTTTGGTAATGGCATAGATGTTTCCCGGCACGAGCGAGTATTTCGCAGGGTCGACGTCCGGTGTCCCCTCTTTACCTTTGCTTGGGAATACGTAATCAGGCAATGTAATCTCTCCATTGGGCCCGTAGGTGTACTGGCCGTGTGAAGGGGTTTTACCTGCATATTTATCTGCCAGATAGAGGTATTCACCCAGTTCCCTGGCATTTAATGCTTCTACGTCCTTATATGCTTTCTGCGTTCCGTAATAAGCATTGAAGGAAATCACCGGCTTACCGATCTTACCTCTTTTGGTAGTGATGATCACAACGCCGTTTGCCGCCCGCGAACCGTAAATGGAGGCCGACGAAGCGTCTTTCAGGATTTGGATCGTTTCGATGTCATTCGGGTTAAGGTTACCCTGGTTTTCAGTCGGCACGCCGTCGATGATAAACAGCGGGTCATTGTTACCAATCGTACCGAAGCCCCGTATACGTACAGTTGCGTTTCCACCCGGTGTAGCATCGTTTACAATGTTCAAACCCGACGCACGGCCTTGCAATTGCTGTGCGAAAGTGGTTGCCGGAACAGATTGAAGATCTTTCGCATTTACGGTAGTTACCGAGCCGGTAATATCACGCCGCGACTGCGAACCGTAACCGGTCACAATCACTTCTTCGAGCGCGCTGACGTCGCTTGTCATTGACACGTCTATAACCGTTCGATTGCCAATCGCCACATCCTTGGCACTGTAACCGATAAATGAAAATACCAGAACCTGGGCGCTGGAAGGCACTTTAATGGAATATTTGCCGTCCGCGTCCGTAGTGACGCCAATGGTCGTCGAACCTTTTAGTGTGACCGAAGCTCCCGGCAAGCTCGAACCGGATTGTTCATCCATGACCTTTCCGGTGATGGTGATATCCTGAGAAAAAGCTGTGAGGGAGATGAGGAAGAGAAGCATGCAAAAAACCGGCCGGCTTCCCAGGCGAAGGTAGTTTTGTTTCATCGTATTTAGTTAGGTTAATATAGATTCTACCCAAAAATATTCAATTGAAATCATTAAATAATCTAATATAAGTAAAATATATTCAATCTAATATAGAATTGTATTATTTTATCATACAACCCAGACAGGAATTGATCTTTTCTAAGAAATAGCGCTCTTTTGAAATGAATTTTAATCTAATTTTAATCTCCATTAAATTAAGTGTCAACCATACAAATAACACAAAATCAATACTTTAAAGTAAATGATCAGTTACAAAACGTGTTACTATCTAATGCTTGAAAAAGATAAAATATCTATATCGAGGTGATAGAGGCAATGCGACGCTCTATCCAATTTAATTTATATAATTAAATTAAATATCTCAATTTTCAGGCGAGGCAAAAAGCACCACAAATTGGAAAATTTATATTTCAACAAAAAGGCCGCTGTGACCTCGAATCCGGGCAAATGCCCGTCGGTCACAGCGGCCTGCTTTTGTTAATAAGGTTATTTCAACTCTCTTTTGTTTCCTTTGGAGTCAATGGCGGTGATCGCCGAAACATAATCGGGCAACAACAGTGCGTGGCTCGATTGCGACAGGAACGACGAGCCGTAACCGGGTTCGTCCCGCCTTGATTTTCCATTCTTCAAATGCAGCACTACGGATGTTTCGCCGGCTGCGAGCGCCACTTTCCGCATCGGACGGTTAGCTTTGTGGAAGCGCAACAGTTCGCGGTTCTGTGAGGTAACCGAAAGCCACTTGCCGTCGGATGAAGCAAGGCGCACCAAGCCTTTCATATTGCCGTTAGCCATATAGCCACTTTCGGAAATACTGAGCGGGCGAAAACCGCCTTTGCCGTCGCCTTTCAGCACAAGCCCATACATGGCGTCGTACCGCCCTACCGACACTTCTGAGCCGTAATCATTTCCCGACAGCATCAGGTCGAGATTGCCATCCTGATCAAAATCGTCCGCTATCATTCCAAAAAGCGGCGCAAACTGCGCCTGAACTGGCAACTCACGGATTGCAAACTTGCCCCCGCCCTGATTTTCGATATAACTGCTTTTCAACCAGGTGGCCGACAAATGCAATGCATCTTTCAACTCTTCCGGTTTCAGAATATCCGGTAAACCCGACTCGGCAAACTTCCCATATTCCTGGAACCGCTGCCGCACCTGGATCACCTGCTTGCCCATGTCGTCGCGCGTGTTGTAGGGAAACTCCTTGTAAGTATCATCCTGGGCCTTGTAAAAGACCGTCGGTATCGCGTCGAAATAGCCGTCATTATTAAAATCCTTCGCATACACGCTCACAGGACGACTTTCAGAAGCTCTGCTGAGCGTATTTGTTCCAAGGTTCCCACCGATATAATCCATATCACCGTCGTTATCAAAATCCCCCGCGACGAGGCTTCCCCACCATCCTTTCTTCGCTTCCAGCCCGGTAGCAACCTTTTTGAATTTGCCTTTCTCATTTTTCAGGAATGTCAATGGCATCCATTCTCCCACCAGCAAGAGGTCTGTCCAACCATCATTGTCGTAATCGGTCCAGAGCGCATCGCAAACCAGCCCGATTCCCGCCAGTTCGGGCGCCACAGATGTTGTGACATTTGAGAAACGTACTGTGCCGCCATTAGAATCGTTGCGCAACAGGTAGCTCGAAACCGGTTTAGGGTACTTACCAGATTCCACCCTGCCGCCAACAAACAGATCCAGGTCGCCGTCGCGGTCGAAATCAACCGCTTTTACGCACGAGCCATTCACCAGAAATCCGGGCAGTGCAGCCATATCGTGTGTAAAGTGCCCTTTTCCATCATTGAGATACAATGCATTCTTCAACGCATCCGAGCCTTCCTTGATTTCGTAGCTGCCACTGACAATATATAGATCCAGGTCCTGGTCACGGTCTGCGTCGAAAAGCAGTACCCCCATATCCTCGGATGTTTTTTCAAATCCTTCCGGACCGGGCAGTAAATCCGCAACCGTAAATTTACCATCAGGCCGTTGCAACAAAAACCGGCCTTTATGCAAATAGGCACCGCCTACAAATACGTCTTCCAACCCGTCGCCATTCACATCTCCTGCCGCAAGCGCCGGTCCGAACTGCGACATTTTGTGTGGTAACAGCTTTTGAATGTTAAAATCGATAATATCCATTTCCTCGTGGCGATAGGACACACTTAGATCGGCCGTAATATCTGTAAAAAGCTGCGTAACTGGCGTTCCGGCGGGCGTCGGAACCATCGCGGCATCCTTCTCGCTCACAACCAGCAACTGATTGGCGTTAATGTTTTTCAATACCTGGCTTTTTCCGCCCGGCCATGTGACTTTCACCTCTTTCAGGGCCTTCTCCGTCCCTAATCCGAAATGCAAAACCGGCTCCACCGTCGACAGATAGCCGCGATAAGGTGAGTTTTCTCCAATCTGCTTTCTCCCGTCTGCATAAGTAATTTCCGCAATAGCGCCGATTCCGGCATTGTTGTAACGATCCCCTTTAAACGCAATGCGCAAATAATTACTTTCCGTCGGCCTCAGCTGAATGCTATTATTGCGATAGACCATTGCCGAGTCGTTGATGTTATTAACGACATAATCAAGATCTCCGTCGTTGTCCAGGTCGGCATACGCAGCCCCACTCGAAAACCCCGGGGTTTCGATACCCCAATCACTGGTCACGTCGTCGAAAGCGAGGTTGCCTTTATTCTTGAATGCAAAATTCCTGATCCGCACGCTTGGAATATAATCCAGCATCATCATCGGTGCCATAATGCTCGATACCTCATTGCGATAAGCGATGAAGTCGAGGTCGGTAATGTCCCTCGGAAAACCATTTGTAATAATAATATCACGAAGACCGTCATTATCGAAGTCGGTCACCATCGGCGTCCAGCTCCAATCCGTCTCGGCAACACCGCTAAGCAGTCCTATTTCGCTAAAAACGGGCGATTTGCTGTCTTTCGAAGCACTTCCCATGTTGAGTTGCAAAGTATTTCTGGCTACCTGGTACTGATAACCGAACAGGTCATTGTTCTGGTACGTCACATAACTGTTGGCAGGCGTCATCATTTTCTTTCGGCGGTTTGTCGCCGGCATCATGTCCACGGCCAGCACGTCCACCAGGCCGTCATTATTGAGATCGGCCACGTCATTGCCCATCGCCGAATGCGAAGTGTGTTTGAAATAGGTGGCAGCCTGGTCTGTGAAAGTACCATTGCCGTTATTGATATAGAGAAGGTCGTTGGTGAGGTAATCGTTCGTGATATACACATCCTTCCAGCCATCCTGATTTACATCCGTCACATTGATCCCCAGGCTGTACCCTTCAATCAGAATGCCCGCTTCTTTGGATACATTGGTAAAAACCGGGTGATTCGACTTCGCGTCCCAGTCGTTCCGGTACAGCCGGTCGGTGCGACGAGAGGAGCCGTCGACGATCTTTTTATGGTATTTATTTGGAAAATTATTGTCATCCATTTCATTGACGATCAGGAACAAATCCAGGTCACCGTCATTGTCATAATCAAAAAACGCGGCATTCGTCGTGTGCGTTGTATCCGCGATGCCATACTCCTTCGCCATTTCCTTAAAAACCGGCACTTTGTCCTTGCCCAGCCCTTGGTTTACATACAGCAGGTTTTCGCGTTGCTGCGGCACCTCACGCACGGACGCGCACACGTAAATGTCCAGGAGTTTGTCATTGTTAATGTCCACCAGAGCTACGCCGGTCGACCATTTATTTTCAGGTGCGACACCAGCCTTTTTGGTCACATCCTCGAATTTAAAATCCCCCTTGTTTAAGTACAGCTTGTTCGGAACTGTGTTACCTGTGAAGTACACATCTGGCAGGCTATCGTTGTTGAAGTCGCCCAGTGCCACGCCTCCTCCATTGTAGACATATTCAAATGCCAGGATATTCATCGTATCGTTTTCAGCGATGCGATTGGAGAAGCGGATGCCTGTTTCACCGGCAGGTAATTCGGTAAACGTTTTGAGATCTTTTTTGCAGGATACAAGCAGGGCAGTTCCTACTAATAAAGGAAGTAAGTGCTTCACGAACATTTGCCAGGTGCAATAAGTTGACAGAATCAGGATATTTCGAAATTAAGAAAAGGAGATGGTAAATACATACCATCTCCCCGGGAAATTAGTCAGGTTTGAAATGCTTAGAAACCAGGGTTCTGTTTCAGGACATCCGCGCCCTGAAGGTCAATCTGGCCTTGCGGTATCGGTAATAATTCATATTTGGTTGCAAACTTGGCATTACCTAATGCCCCGGTCAGCTTTTTCGATTCATAAGTGAGATATGCATTGAGTTCCTTGTCGGCAACGCCCCAACGCACGAGGTCATAGAACCGGTGGCCTTCCAGGTTAAGTTCGAGCTTTCTTTCGAAACGAACCGCCGTGCGTGCAGCCTCTTTATCCGTCCATGCGGTTTTATAAGTACCAATCACGTATTGCGCCGCAGGAGCACCGCCTTTCTTCACAAAACCATCGGGATTTGCCGCGCGGGTGCGCACCATATTCACATACTCCCGGGCCTTTTCCAGGGTTCCGGCTTCCACTTCGGCCTCAGCAGCCATCAGGAGCACATCTGCAAAGCGGATCACCGTGTAGTTGATCGCCGTATAGCCTGGGGTCCAGGAACTGTTATCCTGCAAAGAACCTACATCTGTTTTGTAATAAGCATACTTTTTGGGGCTATACGGACCGCCATTTGCCTGGTTACGGATCCAGTCGGCACCGGGGTGATCGATCCAGTCAAGGAATGGGATTCCGCGACGGCCTACCGAGTGATCGAGGCGTGGATCGAGGTTACCGGCGTCAGGGGTGAATTTATCCTTTGACAGCAAACCCATATCCGATACCACCGCATTCTTGTCCGAATTGTAAGACCCATCGAGCAATGGCAGGCCACTGGCATCTGTACGGTGGGAGTTCACCATTTCGAAGCTGGGCTGGAAGAACCCGCAGCAGTTACCCGGGCCGTTGGCACCTGTATTATAAGGCCAGTTAAGGTCAAACTCGGGGTTTGCATTGTTTACGCTACCTGTATTGGCTGCGGCTTGTACTGCGAATACAGATTCCGTGTTGTTGTCATTCGAAGCGCGGAACACGTCGGCGTATTTCGGCACAAGCGCATATTTTTTACCGTTGGTCGTCTGTCCGCTGGCGATGATCTGATCGAAAAGCGTTTTGGCCTCAGGAAATTTTTTCTGATAGAGATACGCCTTGGCCAGGTAGGACGCGGCTGCCCATTTATTGGCGCGGCCCACTGCATCCTGGCTTACAGGTAAGTTATCAAATGCAAATTTGAAGTCCGCCTCGATCTTCGGCCAAAGATCCGCATCGTTTTTTACCTTTTCGATGCCCGAGCCGTAATCCACCGATTCATCCACATAAGGAGTGTTTCCAAATGTCTTTTTCAGCTCGAAATAGTAATGTCCGCGCAGAAAACGTGCCTCCGCGATGATCCGCGTCTTGGTCGCGTCCGTAACCTCGGCATCGGCCTTCGCGACAAGGCGAAGTACGGCATTGGCGCGTGACACACCTTCGTAATTGCCGGCCCATTTTTCAGAAATAACGCCTTGCGTACTCAGGTATTCGTAGCGCTGTATCGGGTTGATGTCGCTGTAATCACCGGGGTCGGTGCCTTTGTTGGCATCACCTCCGCGGATACTTCCCCAAACCCAGTTGCTGGGACTTGCCATCCTGCCCCCGGCACCCTTGCCGTTGATCTGCCCATAGACGGCGATCAGCGCACCTTCAAGCCCCTTTGTAGAAGTAAGAAGCCCCTCGCTCACCGCGCCCGTCGCCGGTTTTTCCAAAAAACTCTCTTTGCAGGAGAAGAACACCGTCATCAGAACGGTGATGATCGCCATACTATTAGTGAATATCTTTTTCATCGATTCAGAATATTAATGATTCATTCAATGTAGAAACAGCCTGATTAAAGATTAGAAACCGAGGTTTAGACCGAAAACCCAGCTTCTTGTTACAGGATAGTTACCTACATCAATCCCGAATTGCGTGTCGGCATTACCACCTACACCGGGGTCAAGTCCCTGATATTTGGAAATCGTGAAAATATTGTTGGCTGAGGCGTAGAGTCTCAGTTTTTGCATTTTCAGTTTGGCCAGCAATGTTTTGGGCAGGTTATAGCCCAGAGAAATGTTCTGCATTCTCACATAATTGCCGTTTTCCACATAGAAAGAGTTGGCCTGTGTGTTGGTACTGAAATTAGAAGCGCTTTCAAAAATGGGTATGGTAGCGCCTGTGTTCGATGGCGACCATGAATCTTTAACCCTTTCGCTGATAGCTGCGCCTGCAAACGAAGGATAGAAGTCAGTAAACCATTTCGAAGCGTTAAATATCTTGTTACCAACCGAGGTGTACATATAAGTTTCCAGCTCGAAGTTCAGGTAAGTCAGTTTCAGGTTCAAACCGCCTGTGAATTTTGGAACAGGGCTACCCAGGTACGTACGGTCATCGGCATTGATGAGGTTGTCGCCATTGATATCCTCATAGCGGAAGCGACCGATCCCTTTTCCATCCTGTGCCGGAGCGCGGTCCACTTCTTCCTGAGTCTGGAAGAGGCCAGTTACCTTATAGCCATAGAATGCCGAAAGCGAATAGCCGAGTTGGTTGCGGATGGGTTGCAGACCACGGTACCCCGGGTTGATGCCGGCCAGGTATTTGTCACCGCCAAGATCACCAATCTCGTTTTTGAGGATACCCCCCGTTACGTTCAGCTCGTAGCCCAGCTTGCTGCCGGCTTTGCCTTTGGTGATGATCTGGAAGTCGATACCCTTGTTGGTAATCGTTCCCGCATTCACGTACGGAGGAGTTGCTCCTGAGCCCACAACGGCTGGGACACCTTTCTGGAACAGAAGGTCTTTGGAATCTTTCTGCCACAAATCGAGGATCACGTCCAGCTTACCATTGAAAAATGTCGCATCGAAACCGATGTTTTTGGTAACGCTGGTTTCCCATTTGGCATCGGCATTCCCGAGCTTGCTGCGGTAATAACCTTCCGCAGCACTGGTATTGGAGCCGGTAATATCATAGGCCGATGTTCCGATACCTGCCGAGTAGAGGCTGTACTGGTTGTCGGGACGTACCGCGTTGGAGTTACCCATTGTACCGTAACCTCCGCGGATTTTCAAGTCGCTCAGGAAGGTAACGCCTTTCATGAAGTTTTCGGAAGTAACGCGCCATGCTACCGATACCGCCGGGAATACCCCATAACGGTTGGCCGCACCGAAGCGCGAAGAACCGTCGCGACGTAACACCCCGGATACAATGTACCGGTCATTAAATATGTAGTTCAAACGACCGAACAGAGAGTAGAACGTCACCCCATTGCTGAGCTGGCTGTTGGTTACTTTCGACGACACGTTCGACATGTTTACATAGTTGATGTCGTTCGAAAACGGGTTCAGACCGGATGCCTGCAAATCGCGGCTCACGCCCGTATTCAATGCTTCCTGGCCTACCAAAACATCCAGATTGTGCAAACCGAATGTCTTCCGGTATTGTGCCGTGTTGGTAAATGTCCAGGCGAAGCGGTATCCCGAACCTTCGCCATAGCCTACTGCAGAGTTGTTTTCCGAGTTTTCGTACTGACGGCGTGAATAGTTCCAGTAGGTATAGTTGTTATACTGGCCTCCAAGGCTCGACCGCAAGGTCAGGTTCTCGATCGGATCGAATTCCAGATAGACGTTACCGAAACCGTTGGCGTTGAATGCATTATTATTTTTCATGCCGTCACGGGTAGCTACCGGGTTTCTCGGGTTGTTGAAACCTTTTGCCGCCGTTCCCGCATAGCCGCCAAATTCGTCATAAACCGGAATGATGGAAGGCATACGGAATGCGCTCAGGATATCGTTTTCGTCGTTTGCTACACCTTGACCGTTGTTAGCTCCCCCGATACCCAGCACCTGGCGGTATGTACCCTGGATATTCTCTCCGAATCGCAGATTTTTCAGGATATTAAACTCGGTGTTCACCCGGAAAGAGTAACGTTTGAAGCTGTTGTTCAAAAGAATACCTTGCTGGTCCTGCAAGCCTAAGCCAACAAAATAACGGCCGTTTTCACCGCCCCCTGAAAAGCCCAGCGAGTGCCGGGTCACGGGCGCCGTTCTGGTGATCGCGTCGTACCAGTCGGTGCCGGCGCGATTGGCCCTTACCACCTGATAAACCGACCCTGCAGTAGGGTCAACGTTGTATTTTTTACGTTCTGCTGCCAGATCGACATTGCCGGTAACACCATAGGTACCACCCACCATGAGGTAGTCGGGGATCACGGGTTGTGCACCTGTGCCGAATTGCGGGTGTGTCCAGTTCTGATCGCCCGGTTTCCAGCCCGAATTCCGGAATGCATTCCAGGTCCAATCGGCAAAGTCCGTCGGGTTCATCATTTTCTGGCCACTGCCCGGGGTTGTAAAACCGACCAGGCCATCATAAGTCACGCTCAGCTTTCTGTTGCGGGTACCTTTCTTGGTTGTATAAACGACCACACCCGCCGCGGCGCGCGCTCCATAGATAGATGCTGCGGCTGCATCCTTCAACACAGTGGTCTGGTCGATATCATCGGGGTTAAGAAAGTCGGTCGAACCCACAGGTACCCCGTCCACGATATACAACGGTTCGTTGGCTTCGAAAGAGCCGAAACCACGAACGCGGATCTGGCTGTTGGTACCGGGCTGGCCGTTGGTGATCACCGTCACACCCGCCACGCGTCCCTGCAACTGTTGTTCCACGTTTCCGGACGGAACCGCCGTCAGGTCTTTTGCTTTTACGAGCGCTACCGACCCGGAAGTTTCGCGGCGTTTGTCGGTCGTATAACCGGTCACAACTACTTCTTCCAGCGCCGCTACGTCGTCTTCCATTTTCACATCGATCACCGTCTGGTTACCCACGATGATCTCCCTTGTTTTGTAGCCGACAAAGCTGATCACAAGCACATCTTTGTCTGATCTGACATTCACGGCAAAACGCCCGTCGGCGTCCGTGTTCGACCCGATCTGCGTACCCTTGATCAGAATGGTAGCTCCGGGGATTCCTGTGCCAGCGGGATCAGACACAACGCCAGTCACCCTTCGATCCTGTGCAATAGCTGAAAAAATGGTCAGAAACAGAAGGAGGAAAGTGAGCCAATCCCGCATGGGATTCTTGTAGATTATTTTCATATTCCTTAGCTAGGTTAATATTTATTAGGCATAGTAAATTTATCATTATTTTATCAAATAATTACATCTATAAAAGTATTGCTTTTATTTTTTGACAGAATAGTGCTAAAAATGGATAAAATAGTGTCACTAAATGTCTCCACTAGTTACTTAATATTTTTGCGTCCTAAAAGCACCTTAATCGTTTAAGGAGTGAGTATTGTACGATATTACCCCGTTTTCAGTTATAACAAGGTGACAAAGCCGCCAGCATCAGCCGTATTTCTTCCACGCTGCTATGGCTGCTCAGCGAGTGGCGATATCTGCAAAACATTTTACGGGAACTATATACGCAAAGTAATGCGGTGATCACTCGTCACGTTTCCAGTCGGCGGGCAGAAGGTTGGAGAAACGATCGTTGCCCAGGTCGCCGGCGATCTCGAAACCCATCGGCATTACTACCCATCCTTGCGGAGTGGTGACCATATAGCCTTGCGGAAGGGTGATCTGGGTATAAGCGTAAGGCATATCGGCATAGGGCGACCTGCCATTTCTATTCATATTAAATACTTCCAGCTGTGTGCGCGACACCACCAGCCGCTCGGTAGGCAATTCCCCCGGGCGTACCAGCCGCATACCGCGCACAGGTTCTATCCGGTTGTGAACGTGGTTCGCAATAGTATTATATCCATTAACGCTCCTCACAGATTTGAAAATGCGGAGTGAATCGGGAATAACCTGAAATACCTTGAAACCCTGTTCCTGCAAGCTATCCGCCACCATGCTCGTCAGCAAATGTTTAAGAGAACCTTTGTAAGCTTCTTTTTGATTGGCCCGCCACAACTTGCGTTGCGCATCATCCTTGGGTACAAGTAGTTCAAAGCGCGTGGCTCCGCCATAGTAAACTTTTCCATTGAAATAATCAAAGTCATCGAGGTCCTGGTGAATGCGGTAACCCAACGCGTAGTTCTCAATGACCAGCGGCTTGGTGGTCTGTGCGCCAAGATGCCCGTCGTCGTCTTCCGAAATCCGCAACGCCTCGGGGTTCAGCACTTTACACAGCTTGCTGAATTTACCTCTCCCCAACAGTTCCCGGATAATGATCTTCAAATGCTTCTCACGCTTCTTATTCTTTTTGGCTACAATAGTAACTCCTTTCAGCTCCTGCCCTTCCCGTAGCTTAAATACGACCGTCCTGGTGCCCGGCTGTTCAAAGCGGAGTGTTTGCTTCACAGTTTCATAGCCCAAAAACGACACCACGAGTTCCAGGTTACCGACCGCCAGGTTCGGCAAACGGTAGTTCCCGTTTTCGTCGGAATTGGTCCCAATTGTTGAATTATTAATAAAAACATTGGCAAACGGCAGCGGTTTACCGGTTTTTTCGTCGGTAACCTTGCCAATAAGGGTAACGGTTGCCGCCTGCTGCGCGTACGTTCCTGTACGCGCGAGTACGGCCAGGATTAATATCAGTAAGCAACGGGTAAGGGATATGCAGTTCAAAACAGGGCGCATCAATATTCAAAGCTTTAAACCTCAAAGATAAATGAGGAGTTTGTAAACGTTGCATATCCCTTTCACTTACGGCTTCGTTTTGAGCGTGGCGCTCTTCCTGGACGAGGCTAACGCATTCTCCGCAATGACCTCCGCAAAAATCACCGAAGTAATGTTCTTCCCTTTCGGCGCCGTGATGGGCACTTTCATGACGTAATTCCGGAGTTCTGCATCATATTTCTGCGCTCCCGCAGGTACGGTCGCAAGAAGCGTCTGCGAGCCCGAGGCAGTCGGTGCCGAGTAAATTTTAAACTCCTTCACGGCAACTTCCGAGGTATATTCAATATTCACGTTCACCGTGCTGAGCGAATCCACCGTAGTCGTGGTCTGCAACACGCCAGCCGCATTATAAACCTTCGAGTCGCCCAGCCAGACTACGGCTATTTGGGCCACTTTCCCATTACTGACCAGCAGGTCTTCAAACAGATCCGGCTCTTCATAGCAGCTTGTGAGCAGCAACGTGGCAGTCAGGTAGGAAAGCATATATGTTAATATCAGTTTCATAATTTCTCAGTTTGATAGGTAAAAGCTACTTGGTGATCAGCCACATGGCCACTTCGGGGTCTTTCTGGTTGGCCAGCACGGTTTTGGAGTTGCGGGTGATTTCCGAATCGGGATATTTCATACGCTGGATCCGTTTGCCCTGCAAATCGGGGTTAGGGTTGGCGGGCATTGGGAAATCAAGGTAGTCGTATTTACGGATGTCCGTCCAGATGTCGCCGATCAGCAGCATGGATTTGAATTTCTCCGTAATGATTTGCTTCGCAGTCAGTTTCGAAGCACCTACGTTGATCCGCGTGTCTTTCAGGAATTTGTCAATCTCCGCGCCCTCAACACCGACTTTCTTCATATTGGCAGACATCATTTCCTGATAAGCCGCGTACCCGGCTGCCGACGTGCCTGTGCTGCCATGTTGGGCCAGCCTCGCCTCCGCCTCTATACCTTTCAATTCGGAGTAAGTCATCATCGTCAGCGGCGAGTTGATGTTCGAATGCCATGCTTTGTTATTCAAATCGACCGTCGAGCCACTGCCCGAGCCCGGTATTACTCCGGAATAGACGGTCTGGTTACTCTTTATACCTATCACTTTCGACAAACGCGGGTCGGCAACGCCTTGTGTGGCACCATTAAAAAGATCTACGATCGTGTTCGTAAACGTGACAGAGAGATTACCGGTAGTATTGGGGATCGCAACTTTGCTGTACCACGGACTCAGGTTTTTGGAATTGTACTGTAATTGAAAATCATCCTCATTGCCTTTCATGCCCTTTTCCAGCGCGGCAAGCGCGCCTTCCGCGGCTTGCTGGGGATTCCGCAACGAGCCATGCCACAGGTAGCGGGCACGCAGCGAATAGGCCAACCGGGTCCATTTGCTTAGGTCACCCTGATAAATGAGGTCGTCCTGGCCGGGTTTTGCGCCCGTGCCGGCAGCGAGTTCCGTCACCGCCTCGTCGAGCAATTTGAGAATAGTTACGTACACCTGTTCCTGCGTGTCGTAGGCGGGTGAAAAATTATTCTGATCGGCCTTGCTGTAAGGCACATTCTCCCAACTTACAGTCGCTACGCCGAGGTTATAGGCGGTCAACACCTTGGCAATGCCCATATAAGCCGGCGAGACTTCCTCCTGCCCTTTCTTAATGATCGTATTGAGTTGCGGCAAAGCATACAGGTAAAGGTTCGACCAACCCAGCGTATTGTCGGTTTCGGCATATGTATCGATCCCGTTGGCACCTAGCGCGCTGCCCAGCTGCTGCGCATATTGGCAGGCGACGTAAGCCTGCTGGAAACTCGCCTCGGCTGTGTAAAACTGCGCAGTAGGAAGCAATTCCTGCATTGTTGCATCACCTTTGAGGGTCCCATCCGTATTGACGTCCAAGAACTTATCGCAGGCCGTCAGCAGCAGACCCAGCAAAGGCAGTATTTGGAATATATATCTGATATTTTTCATGTTCCTAAAAATTGACATTAATACCCAATTGAAAACTGCGTGTTGCCGGATTGTTCCGCCCGACAAAACCGATGATATTCGTGCCGGAACCAAATGTGAGCGCTTCCGGATCATACCCGCGGAACGGCGTGTTCAGAAACAGGTTGGTACCCGTAAAATTGAACCGCACACCGCCTTTGAAAACCGACTTAGCCAATGCCGCCTTGGGGATCGCATAGGAAAGGCCCAACGTCCGTAGCCGCAACCAAGAGCCATCCTGAATGTTGAACTGCGCCGAATTGCCCATGTAGCGTGCTGTGGACGGGTTGTAGAAAGAATCATCGAGGATAACCGCTTTGGTGTTGGGCACGTACGTTACCGAATTATCCGCACCCGTTTGCTCAACCACCCCTTTAAATACGACCTGCTCATAGCGCCGTCCGGTAATTGCGATCGACCCGGCCCGGAACGCATTACGCTCACCGAGATCTACCACATCGCCTCCCTGCCGCCATTCGAGCAGGAAAGAAAGACCTATTCCCCGGTAATTGAAGGTATTGGTTAAACCGGCTGTCCAGTCCGGCAATGCATTGCCCCAGGGCACGGTCACCTGGCTCGTAAGCGGCAAGCCGTTTGCTTGGATGAGCAGCTGTCCGTCCGGCGCGCGCAGGTAATCGAGTCCCCAGAGTTCACCGAGCTTGCTGCCTTCCCTCACTTTCAAAACGCCCCGGCTGCCGTTATCGAAATAGGCGATTTCTTCCAGCTCATCAGGCATTTCAATCACTCTGCCAGACATTTTTGTAAAATTCAATGACATATCCCACGTAAACCGCGCCGTGGTCACCGGCTTGAAAGTGGCTAGTAATTCGATACCCCTGTTACGTATCAAACCGATATTGGTATAGTAAAATGAATAACCCGAGACATTGGACACCGGAGCGCGGACGATCTGATCTTTGCTATCCATGGTAAAATAGGTAGCATCGAGCAACAGGCGGTTCCTGAAAAAGCGCAGCTCCGTACCGAATTCAATGGAAGTTGTCCGCTCCGGTTTGAGATTATCCGCAGCCGTGGTGGAGCGGCGAACATAACCAGGTACCGTATTCCCGAACGGGAAGTTATCGGCCAACTCATAATACACGCCTATCACGTACGGGTCGGTGCCCTTGCCCACCTGCGCCCACGAGGCCCGGAGCTTTCCGTAACTGAGAATATTGTTTTGGGGAAGACTTTCCGTGAATATGTACCCGGCGCTAAATGAAGGATAAAAGAACGAGTTGTTTGCCTTGGGAAGTGTCGAAACGATGTCGTTCCGGCCTGTTGCATTCAGGTAGAGCATTTCCTTGTAGCTCAGTTTGGCGTCTGCAAAGAAGCTCACAATCCGGTATTGCAAGGGGGAGTAAAAGCGCTTTTGCACATTGCGGTAACTGCTCATCTCGTCGGTAAATGGTGCTTTCCAGCCTTCGCCTCGCTCATAATAACTGTCGGGGCGCTTGCTGCCTACTACCGAGTTACCCACCAGCAGGGAGCCGTTCCAGTTTTCATTGAACTGCTTTGTGGCAGTCAGATATAAATTGGAGTTGATCTCGCGATAATTGATGTTTTCTTTGATCAGAAAGCCCTTCACTGCCGTCCCAACATCGAAAGTACTATCGACCTGCCGCATCCGCCGCTCGTTGAAAGCGTCCATCGTGATCTGGTATTTAGCAGTAAGCCAGTCGGTAATATTGTAGTTCAATGTAAGATCGGCGATGTAGCGGTTCACGGCGTCGACTCGCGGGCTCTTTTTGACCAGGTAAACTGGATTATCGGTAAAACCCGGCAGCAGGTTCTTGTAAGATCCGTCGGGATTCAGGTAGTCGTTGACGTCGTAGGTATTCGGCCAATACGATAATGCGCTGAATACTGATTTATCACCGGCAGGCGGGCGCTTGCCGCCGGAGCGGATGTAGTTGAATGAACCGGAGGCCGAAAAGCGCCTGGTGAAATTGTACGTACCGGCGATCTTGGCAGAAGTCCTCTCGAAATAGGTGGCAGGCACGATCCCCTGCTGGTAATTATGGCCTGCCGAGACGTAAATATTGCCTTTTTCACTTCCTTTGGTCAGGGTGATATTGTTGTTGGTGCGAAAACCAGTCTGGTAAAACCCGCGAAAATTGTCGTAAATGCGGTCGGTAGTGTTGCCGATAACCGATGGCCCGAACGATTGATAGGGCGTCCGCTGGCGCACTTCGGTAGGCAAAATAAATTCTCCGAAACGCCCTTGCAGGAAGCGCGTTTGAATATCCGGAGATTTGCCCAGTATGTCTACGCCCCCCGACAGCGAAACCGATACATTCAGCTTACCCGTTTTACCACGTTTGGTAGTGATGATAATCGCCCCATTGGAAGCGCGCAGCCCATAAAGTGCCGTCGCGGCGGGGCCTTTCAGGACCGATATACTTTCCACGTCGTCGGGATTAATATCCGCTGCGCGGTTGGTATTCGCAAATTGCTCCGAAGCTCCCGGAGAGGCAGACCCGGCGCTCGGCAGCGGATTCCCGGCGGTGGTAGCATTACTGATGACAATACCGTCGATCACAAACAGCGGCTGGTTATCGGCGCTGCCGCTGAGCGAGGTAATACCCCTGAGGATAATATTCACCCCGGCACCGGGCGCCCCGCCCGAACCGGTGATCACCGCGCCCGCAATCTTGCCCTGCAATGCGCCTACCATATTGGGGTTCCCCGATTCCCTGAGCTCGTCGGACCGGATGGACTGCACCGAATAGCCGATCGCCCGCTTCTCCTGCGTCTGCCCCAGCGCGGTTACTACCACCTCATCGAGCATCGACACATCGGCTTCCATCTTCACGTTGAGTTGCGAGCGTTGATTGCCGAGTAAAAGCTCCTGCTTTTTGAAACCGATAAAACTGAACACGAGCGTCTCGCCAGGTCCCGCCTGAATGGCATACGCTCCCTTCTCGTCGGTCAAAGTTCCCTGCGAAGTTCCTTTGATACTTACGCTCACGCCGGGAATTTCAATTCCGTCCTTGTCCGTGACCCTCCCGGATACTGAACCGTTTTGTGCCCGTGCGGCATTCCAGCAAATCGCCAATGCCAAGCACAGCAACAGCAGGTTGTTGTGAAGTAGTTTTTTCATCATTAATTAGCTAGGTGTCGTTATATGATATCTGTAATTTACAATTGGTTCTTTAAAAAGTATCACTTGAAGTCACAATAAGACAACAAAAGGTAACATATCGATTAGCCTGCGGCGGCAAATGATGTCCCTGAGGCTCCATATTTCTTTCAATTTTCACTTAAAAAAATATTACTACTAGAAAAATAGTTTGTTAACTATAAAAATAGTTTTAATATTTGCGACATGGAACTGGAAAAACTCACCAACAAGGAAGAAGAAGTAATGCAGGTTTTATGGAAGCGGGGCGCCGCATTTGTGAAGGACATGCTTCCGCTCTTCACCGGACCAACGCTACATTACAACACTCTTTCGACCATTATCCGGAATTTGGAAGAAAAGGGTTATGTGTCGCACCGGCAGTTTGGGAATACATATGAATATTTTCCGGTCGTGAAGCAGGAGGACTACCAGAATCAGTTTGTACTGAGCAAGGTCGTTGGCGGGTATTTCAACGACTCTTACAAAGACCTCGTCGCTTATTTCGCCAAGCAGGAAAAAGTGACGCCGGACGATTTGCGAGCGATCATCCGGATGATCGAAGAAGGAGAATAAGTATTGATGTACCACATTAATCCGCCGACTTTATGCTGATCCCTTACCTTATGAAAGTGAGCCTCGTGCTGGCTGTGCTGACACTGGCCTACCGCTGGCTGATCCAGTTTGAAACATTCTCGAAACTAAACCGTGTACTGCTCTGGCTCAATGTAGCTGCTGCGTGGACATTACCATTGATAAGCCTGCCCAGCTGGGGGCCGGTGGAAGTACAAACGGGCTTTCACCACAGCATTCCGAAAGTGGTGGGAAAGCTGCCGATGCTCAGCGAGCCGATCGCAACCATTCAATCACGGCCTTTCACAACTCCGGCGGAAGCCGCGATACCCGAAATGACAGCAATCGACTGGATCAGCACCATTTACCTCGCGGGCATGCTCGCGATGGCGGCCTATTTCCTTTTCCAGATCGGTCGTGTGTTTTTTGTAGTAGCCAAAGGCCGCAATGAAGAACATCAGGACGGTACTGCCATTGTGCATGTGGCGGGCGCTTCGCCCTACTCTTTCTTCAAATGGATCATTCTGGATTTATCGAAGCATTCCGGCAATGAACTACATAATATCATCGCGCACGAGGCTGAGCACGCGCGGCAATGGCATAGCGCCGATTTGCTGCTGGCGGAAATCCAGAAAATAGGTCTGTGGTTCAACCCGTTTGCGTGGGTCCATCAAAAATTGGTGCAGGAAAACCTCGAATACCTCGCCGACCGTGCTGTGCTGGATAGCGGTTTTGAGAAAAAGCAATATCAGTACAATCTACTGAATACGGTCCTGCGAACCCGCGAGCTGCCTTTGATCAATTCGTTTGCCCAGTCGCTCCTTAAAAAACGCATTCAAATGATGAACCGGAAGCCTTCGCATTACCTGGTTTGGGTAAAATATGTAGTGGTGCTTGCATTGGTGTACATTTCATCGGCATTCGTGGCGCCTTATCGCGAGCAGATCGTTGAGCTGACGCCAGCGAAAATCCGGCCATTTGTTCAGCCCCTGATAGGCGAAGTGATGATAACGGTTCCCGCAAAAGACTTAACCGAAAATCAACAGAAGAAGAAACCAAATCGGGAAACAGAACCTATAAAGAAGCAAACAGTTTTAACAGGCGATACCATTCAGACGGTATTAGTCTCCCAACCGAAGGTGAAAGGAATATTGGTGGTTAATCAAACCTTATATTGGGCTATTACGCCACTCACGACCTGGGAAGAGATCAATGAAATTAAAGATGCGGTGCAGAAATTCGGTCAGGATTTTCAGATCAATAAAATACAATTCGATCCTTTGCAACAATATATTACGGCCATATCGGTCCGTGTCAAAACAAAAAGCGGCGGTGGTGGTACGGGAGAAGAGCACGGCAGCACCGAATTTGAGCCCATGAAAGGTTACTCGGGGTACATTACCGGGCAAGGGCATGGAATGGGCCAGATCCCGCCCGACCCGCTCCATAAGGAAATGGAGCAGGATTACGAGAAAGCGCTTGCCATTGCCAGGAAAAATGAAGTTGCCTATTTCGAATACAAGCTCGGCCAGAGCCTGGGAACGCATACCGCCACGACATTCACCCACAAACTCCTGGCCGGGCCAGACGCTGAACAGTTTTATAACAAGACCGGTCTTGGCAAATCAAAGAATAATACCCTGCGAGTCTCGGAATACCACAAAAACGCTACTCTTTTTCTGAATACGAACCCATCCACCTTTACCGAACTGAATGATGTCCCGTTTTCAAAAATCGAACGGGTGAGCCTACTGGAAGATAATGCGAGGCGAAAATACATTGTTGTGTATGCCACATTATAACAGAAGGCGGCCCGAATGAGCCGCCTTCGCATTTATTTCCCTATCAATAGTTCTTATTTCAAATTCAGCTCCTCGCCGATCGCTTTCACCTTCTCTTTCAAAGAAGCATAAACGCTGTCGAAGTCTTCATTCTTTTCCAGCGCAGCGCGTACGCCTACGTAGAACTTGATCTTCGGCTCGGTACCGGATGGGCGACAGGTGAATTTCGTACCGTCTTCCGTGAAGAATTGCAGCACATTCGACGATTCGATACCCATTTCGCCTGATGGGATAGAAGCCGTATTGCCCGACTTGAAATCGGTCGTGGTCAATGCTTTGTAGTCGTCCATTCGCACAACAGGCGATCCTGCGATGGTCTTCGGCGGATTAGCGCGGAAATCGGCCATCATTTGCTGGATCTCGTCCGCGCCTGATTTTCCTTTTTTGGTCAATGAGATCAGCCCTTCGTAATAGAAACCAAACTGCTTGTAGATTTCCATCAGCATATCGAAAAGGCTCAGGCCCTTATCCTTCGCATAGGCCGTCAGCTCGGCGATCATCGCGCAGGAGGCAATTGCATCCTTGTCGCGCACCGCGTCGCCGATCAGGTAACCATAACTTTCTTCGCCGCCGCCGATGAACTGTTCCTTGCCTTCTTTCTCGCGGATAACCTGCGCGATATATTTGAAGCCGGTGAGCGTGTTGTAGCATTTCACGTCGTAAGCCGCCGCCATTTTATCAATCAGGTCGGTGGTAACGATGGTCTTGCACACGAACTGGGTTCCGGTAAGTTTGCCTGCGTCTTTCCATGCATTCAGGAGATAGTAAATGAGTACGCTGGCCGTCTGGTTTCCGTTCAGCAGCTGAATTTCGCCATGGTGATTTTTCACCGCGATACCCACGCGGTCCGAATCGGGATCGGTACCCATTACCAGGTCCGCATCGATCTGTTTCGCCTTTTCGACGGCCTTGGACATTGCTTCGCTTTCCTCGGGGTTAGGATAAACCACCGTCGGAAACTGGCCATTACCTTTCGGCTCCGCTTGCTCTTCGATGATCGTTACCGCTTCAAAACCCATTTTAGCCAGCAATTGCGGCACGAGCGTCACGCCGGTGCCGTGCAACGGCGTATACACGATTTTAAGCCCTTTCTGACGCTCCAATGCACCTTTTGAGATCGAAAGCGACAGAATGTGATTGATATATTTGTCGTCGACTTCCGTTCCGATCTTCGTGATTTTCGAGCTATCGCCGTCAAATTTCACCTCGTCGATCGACTGGATCGCATTTACTTCATTGATAATATTAGTATCGTGCGGCGCCACTACCTGAGAGCCGTCGTCCCAGTAGGCTTTGTAGCCGTTATATTCTTTCGGGTTGTGCGAAGCCGTTACTACCACCCCGCTTTTACAACCCAGCAAACGGATCGCAAATGAAAGCTCAGGCGTTGGACGCAAGCCTTCGAAAAGGTAGACGGAAATACCATTGGCAGAGAAAATATCCGCGATGATCTTCGCGAACTCGTCCGATTTGATACGGCTATCGTAAGCTACCGCTACGCTTTTTGCTTCGTTCGGGAATGCTTTGTTAAGGTAATTCGCCAATCCCTGCGTGGCCGTACCTACCGTGTAGCGGTTCATACGGTTGGAACCGATGCCTATCAGCCCTCTCAACCCGCCTGTTCCGAATTCGAGGTCTTTATAAAATGCATCCGTCAGTTCAGTATCGTTGCCTTCATCGATCAGTTGTTGAATGGATTGTTTTGTATCGATATCGTAATCACCGTTGAGCCAGCTGCTCACCTTGGTCATCACATTCGGTTCCAATTTTGCAGTCATAATTAAGTTAAATAGAATTTATTAAGAGAATTTAAAATGTTCACATTGCACCTATTTACTGATCTCCACTTCCTCTTTCTCGATCTCTGAAAAAGATTCCTTCGCGGTTTTATGGATCAGCTCTGCTACCAGGCCTGTCCAACCCGTCTGGTGACTTGCGCCACAGCCCCGGCCGTTATCTCCATGGAAATATTCGTAAAAAAGAACGTGGTCGTTGAAGTTAGGGTCTTTCTGCATTTTCTCATCCTGACCGTACACTGCACGTCTGCCTTCCGAATCCTTTTTGAAAATATCGATCAGGCGACAGGCAATGGCTAATGCAGCCTCCTTGATCGTCGTAAGGTTACCGGAATTGGTCGGGTACTCGATCATGAAATCCTCGCCGTAATAGCTGTGAAATTTCATTAATGAGTCAAATATGAGATAGTTGAGCGGAAACCAGATCGGCCCGCGCCAGTTGGAGTTACCACCCATAATATCGGTAAGCGCTTCCGCCGGCGTGTAATCCACCTGCAAAACCTCGCCGTTGATATAAAACTTGTAAGGATTCTCTTCGTGGTATTTGGACAATGCCCGCACGCCATAATCCGACAGGAACTCGCTCTCGTCGAGCATCCGTTTCATGATCATCTTCATCCGGTGCCCGCGCAGGATCGACAGCAGCCTGTTTTCCCCTTTCCCCGATTCAAACCAGCGGGAAATCAGCCGCGCAAGGTCGGGGCGATTTGCCAGTACCCATTCGACACGCCGTTTGAAGACAGGTAATTTGTCCAGAATCTGGGGATCAAGGATCTCCACTGCAAAAAGCGGTATTAACCCTACAATCGAGCGAACCTTCAGGAGGATACTCTGGCCGTTGGGAATGTGAATCACATCATAGTAAAACTGATCTTCTTCATCCCAAAGGCTGATCGATGAGCTCTTGCCTCCGATCGACTCCATGGCGCCCGCAATGTGCAGAAAGTGTTCGAAGAATTTAGACGCCATATCCTGGTAAACCCCGTGTACAAGCGCCACTTCGACCGAAATACGAAGCATATTGAGCGTGTACATCGCCATCCAGCCCGTCGCATCCGCCTGTTGCAGCTTCCCGCCGAAAGGCATAGGTGTCGAGCGGTCGAATACCCCGATGTTATCCAGGCCGAGGAAGCCGCCACTGAAAATATTATTGCCGGTGTCATCCTTCTGGTTGACCCACCAGGTAAAGTTCAGGAGCAGTTTGTGGAATATCTTTTCCAAAAATTCAATGTCGCCAACTCCGTTGTTCTGCTCCCGGTCGATCTCATAGACTTTCCAGGTCGCCCAACCATGTACCGGCGGATTTACGTCGGAGAAGTTCCACTCGTATGCGGGTATCTGCCCGTTGGGGTGCATGTAATACTCGCGCAGGAGGATTTCGAGCTGCCTTTTGGCAAAACCGGCGTCTACCCTCGCCAGCGGCACACAATGAAAAGCCAGGTCCCAGGCTGCAAACCAGGGGTACTCCCATTTATCGGGCATCGAAATGATATTGGCGGCGTAAAGATGTTTCCAGCCTGAGTTTCGCCCCCATTTCCGGCCCTGGTTAGGCCCTGGTTGAGCAGGATCACCTTTCAGCCATTCATACACATTATAATAATAGAACTGCTTACTCCAGAGCATTCCGGCATACGATTGCCGCTGGATCGAGCGCAGGTCGCTGTCGGCCACGTCGCGCTGCAGGTCGTCATAAAACTCGTCGGCCTCGCGGATCCTTTTATTGAAAAAGTCTTCAAAACCGCCAAAGGGCTCCGAGATGGAATGGTTCACAAAACGCATGCGAAAAGTAGCGCTCTCGCCCCCCTTGATCGTTTTGGTAAAACGCGCAGCAGCTTTTGTACCGATATTGTTCGGATTGACCGTATTCGTTTTCTGGCCGCTTACAATATAGTCGTTGATCCCGTCCTTCGGATAGGCCGTATTGTTGGCCGTGCCGTAGAGCTTTTTGAAATTCGTCTCATTCTCGCAGAACAGCAGTTCATCCGCGCCGTCGAGGTACAGGTTATATTTCCCGTGCTTCCGGTGGGTTACTTCGATCAACCGGTTGGAGATACCGTTCATGATCGGCTTGTAATTGAAAGCCTCGTAGCCCCATGACCAGGTGTTCCGGAACATGATTTGCGGCAGGACGGTAATGGGTGCCTCATTCGCACCGCGGTTGAAAACCGTCACTTTCATCAGGATATCCTGCTCGTCGGCTTTCGCGTGCTCGATGAAAATATCGAAATACTCGTCGTTGTCGAACACGCCGGTGTCCATGATCTCGTACTCCGGGTCCTGCTTGCCGCGGCGTCCGTTCTCCTGGCGCAGCTTTTCATAGGGAAACGGCTGCTGCGGATATTTATAGAGCATTTTGGTATACGAATGTGTAGGGGTACTATCGAGGTAATAATACATTTCCTTCACATCTTCCCCGTGATTCGACTCCCGGTTGGTAAGACCAAATATCCGTTCTTTCAATATTTTGTCTTTATGGTTCCAGAACCCGAACGAAAGACATATATGTTGCTTGTTATCAGAAAAACCACCGATTCCGTCTTCGCCCCAGCGATATGCTTTCGAAAGGGCCATTTCATGGGTAATATAGTTCCAGGCATCGCCATTTCCACTATAATCCTCCCGTACCGTACCCCATTGGCGCTCCGACAGGTAAGGTCCCCACTTCTTCCATCCCTTATTATCTTTCTGAAGACTTAACCTAACTTTTTCAGCTCCTTGTGCCATTAATCCGTCAATTTTTCGAAAGGAATGAATTTCAATAATTACCCAATTTAGAAAACCGGTTTTCAAAAACACCAGAAACCGGAAGAAAATTGAAAAAATTTAACAATCCGGCAATTGGCAATCAGCGGCTACAAAAGAGTGCATAAACCACTCATAATGAGCCATAATAAGTAACCCGAGAATACTTCCAATTATAGTACCGGATTGTCTATTAAGACAACGTCGTAAGAAACTTCTCCTGCGAAAAAGCGGGTAAGGGCTGTTGCCTTTTGCGAGGTTTCTACCAGCAAAGGATGACGCTCCGCATGCAGCAGCTCCTCCACATCCGAAACATATTCCTTGAACATCAATGGATTGGGAAGCTTATAGAAACGGCCGTCGGCGGATTTGAGCACCGGCACCGGGGTCACCTTTCCTCCTGCATTCAGGAGGCCGTAACGGCGCCTCGCTTCTACATATGCCTCGTCGGTAGCGTCAAAAACAATGTTTTCTACCGGTTTCACGGTTGCGATGCCCGCAGCAATCTGACGATCGAGTGTTTCGAGCAATGCGCGAAGTGCCCACGTCTGCTTACCCGAGCGTATGCGCTCGCGAAGCGACTGCCGCACCAGATAGGTCAATGCCTGCGTCACGTTCAGACCTATTTCCGCCATTTGCTTGAAAATGAAAGAGGTTGGCGACATTCCTGGAATCGTATTCGGGTCGTGGAGCAGGATCGTGCCGTCTTCGGTCAGGAAGCCGTCAATCCGCACGCAGGCATTAATGCCCAGTTGCTGGAACGTCGCGGCGATCATTTGCTGGATTTCCTGGTTCTTTTCCAGCGTGGTATCCACGGGAATGCGCTTGCGGCTGGCGCCAGGCTTATATTTTGCATTAAAATCAAAAACCTTCACCATTTTGATCACCTCGCTAGGTGGCAATGCAAGCGGCGAACCGTCGTCGAACTGAATACAGCCGCAAGAAAACTCCTGCCCATTCACAAACTCTTCGACGAGTACCTGGTCTTCGGCATTGGAACTGCTCAGCAGTACCTGGCTATTTCCTTCTGAAAAGTATATTTCCAGCTCGCTGATCAATGTGGTAGGGTGATAGATCGTTTTTCCGTCCAACACAACCGGGAAACCAATACCTTCGTCCAGATTGGCAATTTTCTGCCCCCAGGCCAGTTTTTCGGCCTGGTCAAATTCCTTCCAGGTATCGGCATTCAGCTCGATCTGGAAAAAGCACTGGTTAACGGCGGATACGAATTCTTCCAGCGAATCGTCCTTCACAATAGCAACGCCGATGGAGGAGCCCTGATGCGGCGCTTTGATCACCAACGGCAGCCCCAGATGCTTTTTCAAAACCTGGAAAAGCAATGGGTAATCTTTGGGCACCCACTGGCTGTATTTGAGCGTCCAGCTTTTTTTTTCCTGCCCGTTTACAAGGGCGATCATCTCATTTTGCAGTATTTTATCAATTCCAACAGCAGAACCCATCAAACCAGGACCGCTATATGGGATTTTATACCATTCAAGCAAACCCTGAATCGCCCCGTCCTCGCAATCAGGACCGTGCATGGCCAGAAATACGAAGTCGAAATATTCTTTGAACTCAGAAGGGGCTATTAGCTTTCCGGTGTCGGCAGGCACGTCGGCCACGGCCAGTTCGGGAAAGGATTCGATGTAAGTTTTGAAGCTATCCTTTTGAATGCCAGGAGCGGGGTAAAAATCGCGGATTTCGGTCGAATACATGAGCTCGTTTTGCAGCAGGATAAACCTTCCGAAGCTATCAACAAAAACCGGTACCGGCTCAAAAAGTGACTTATCGAGGTATTCAAATGCTGTTTTACCGCCCGCAAATGATATCTCCCGTTCGCGGGAAGGGCCTCCAAAAAAAATTCCGATACGCATATTTGACATTCCTGATTAATGCATTCAATGATGCCCGCAATATAAGCGACTAATCGGGAGGAATCAATTTATGGTTAGTTACCGCGGAGATTAAAAACGCAAAAAGCAGCTGCCCGTACAGGAAACTGCTTTTAACCAATATCTGATATGCGTTTTCCGCTACTATGCCAGTTCAGGCACGTTCGAGGAAACAACCTTATTAATGTAGGGCACCGCTTTGCGGATCGATTCTTCGAGACCGGCGCGGAAAGTCATTGCGCTCATCGGGCAGCTCTGGCAAGAACCTTGTAGTTCCAGCTTCACAACCAGGTCGTCCGTCAGCTCCACCAATTTCACATCGCCTCCGTCTGCATGCAAATAAGGACGCACCGTTTCGAGCGCCTGCTCGATCAATTCTATGGTTTTTTCTTTTGAATCCATTTTAAAAAAGTCTGTCTGCTAAGATGCAAGATTATATCCAAAAAATCAAATCATTCAGTTACTAACTACTAAACCTGTATTTCCACGGGTTTGGTTCGCTCACGCGAAGCATTGCGGATCGCCACCTGCTGCGCCAATGCCTCCGCCGCATTCAAAAATGCCTCATTGACGATCGGATTGGTATCCATTACCGCCGGCCGGCCGTCGTCGCCCGCCTCGCGAATGCCTTGTACCAACGGGATCTGGCCCAGTAATGGCACTCCGAATTTATCTGCCAGCAATTGTCCGCCACCTTTTCCAAAGATATGGTATTGGTGATCGGGCAACTCTTCCGGGGTGAACCAGGCCATATTTTCGATTACGCCCAAAATCGGCACATTGATCTGCGGCTGTTTGAACATCGATAAGCCTTTGATAGCATCGGCCAGAGCCACTTTCTGCGGTGTCGTTACCACCACTGCACCCGTTACCGGTACAGTTTGCACGAGCGTCAGGTGAATGTCGCTGGTACCGGGAGGCAAATCGATCAGCAGGTAATCCAGATCGCCCCAGTCGGTATCGCCAAAAAACTGGCGCAGCGCCTGGCTGGCCATCGGTCCTCTCCACACTACCGCGCTATCGGGAGGGGTCAGAAACCCGATCGACATCATTTTAATACCATATTGCCGGATCGGATTGATAAAATTCTTGCCATCCTTCGGAGTGATCGTCGGCTGCATATCCTCCGCACCGAACATCACCGGGATAGAAGGCCCGGAAATATCCGCATCGATAATACCTACTTTCGCACCCGAGCGATGCAATGCCATGGCAAGGTTGGCGGTAACTGTCGATTTCCCTACTCCACCCTTTCCGGAAGAAATCGCAATCACGTTCTTCACGCCGGGAATCAAGGGGCCTGTGTGACGGGTTGTCGTTACGTTTGCAGTGAGCTTGATAATCACCTCCACATCCGGGCTCAGATGCTCATGGATCGCATTCTCGCAATTCTTCTTGATCAGTTCTTTAAGAGGGCAAGCGGGGGTTGTAAGCACTACCGTAAACCGTACCTGGTTTACGCCGATTTCTATATCCTGGATCATACCGAGCGTAACCAGATCCTTTTTAAGATCAGGCTCCTCCACAGTACTCAATGCCTGCAATACTTTTTCTTTATTGATTGTAAATTCTCCCATTATTATGGTTGGTACTTTGACTTGATATTATGCAACACGAAATGACACCAATGAGTTTGTCACATTCCCGGAAATTCTCCGATTCTCCGCTCCACCTCTTCCATTTCCGAAGACACGTCCACGCTTCTTGAAATCGCATTAAGCTTGCTCCACAAAGATTTCAGCATTTTGAGATGCCCGGACGTAAAGCCATGTAATGGACGGTGTGCAAGGCTATCCCGCACCGACGCCCATTCCTTCATGAATTTCAATGCATCCGGTTCCATATATGTTTGGGCAAATGCATTAAATATGTATTCTTCCGCAACCGCACTGGGGTGGATCAGATCTTCCTTATAGAACCGATAATCCCGCAGTTCGTCGACCATGATCTCGTACGACGGAAAGTAGTCTACGTGCTTGTATTTCTCAGAAAGCCGGTGTGCTACGAGCCGCAAGGTCGATTTACTCACCTGATTAAGCGGGAGCGTATCGCGGGTGTGACGCACTGGGCTAACCGTAAGCATGATGCGCAACTTCCGGTTATAGGGTATCAGTTTTTGTATTAATTGCTCAAATGCGATCGTGATCTGATCGAAATGCAGGAGCTCTTTGATGAAACGGTCACTGGGTACTTTATGACAATTGCCAACGATCAGGTTTGTCTTCCGGTGCCGGTATGCATAGGCGGTTCCCAATGTGATTACCAGTAAATCCGTCTCGCTCAGAAATTCTCGGATTTCGTCCAATTTATCCGAAAGCAGGGCATCCAGCGCGCCTTGCCCATGGGCCCATTGCGACGAATGGAAATCGTGGTGCAGCCAGATTTGGTCGGGATTTTGCAGGAACAATGCAGGATTAGGCCTTTTCTCCTCTACCGCGCTATCCAGAATCTTGCAAATAGTTAGCGGGTTGAACACCGTACCCATCGGGTTATTGAGCACATCGAACTTGAAATCACCAAGCTGATTGCCTAGCACCTCAGCAAAACAGGAGCCGATGGTCAGTATTTTAGTGTGGTGATCAATCTTCCAATCGGGGACTTCCTGGGCAACTTCCGTACTCAACTTTATTTCCTTCATTACATTAAAACGACAAGCGGGCTACAAAATTAAGCATGAAAACCACAGGATTTCACTAAATACTGGGGTTTAGCAATTTATAATTTGGGTTAAAAGGAATTTTTATATGTTTGAGAGAGAATATCAGGCACACTATAAGTCGTTAAATGTATGAATGAAAAGGGCTACCCGTTTGAAATCGGCGTTGATGGGTTAATTTATAAGTTTGAGAGTGTTAGTGCGAATAAAAAGATTGTTAAAACTGTCTCATTCGAAAGGCTCGGCAAAGGCAGTATTTTCAATCTCGCGTTACTCGATCCGTTAGAAAATGGTGAATTGAGCGATCAGGTGGAAAGCAGGAATGGCGATCTCCAAGTAGTGTTAACCACTGTTTTCCAAATCGTGTGTGACTTTCTGACCAAATCTCCCGATGCGATTGTTGGTTTTCGAGGGAGTGATGCCCGTCGCACAGATTGTACCGCATTGCCATTTCAAGGGAAGTGAAAAACTTATCTGGGCAATATGAGCTATTCGGCATTACAGCTAACGGGGCTGTGGTTTTCTTTGAACCGAATGTAGATTACAACCACTATCTTATCAAAAAAATACAGCTATGAACAAGAAATCAGATTTCACATTGACTCCTGAGCAGCAAAAAGTAGTTGACAAAAAAGTAAGGGATCTTGCAGAAGCCGCCAAAAACATCGACTTCAACAACCTGCCAAAACGAGAAAATCATCCCGAGGCTTCCAAGCCGGTAAGCGGTTCGAACCCTGCGAAAAAAAAAGTATAACATGCGGGCAACTATCACTTCTTTCAATCGACTTACAGCAGCAATTTGTATCAACGCACTGTCTACTGCGGTCGGCTGCGCCCAGCCATCAACAAATCCCAAAGCTGACAAACCACATTACGCCTTCGCCCCCACCCCATCCTGGCAGGACGAGTTCAACTACACCGGCAAACCCGATCCCGCCAAATGGAGCTATGACCTGGGCGATCATGGCTGGGGTAATAATGAGCTGGAAAATTATACCGACAAAATCGAGAATGCCAAAGTAGAGCATGGCAATCTGGTGATCACTGCTATTAAGGAACCGTCGGGCAAGCAGCAATATAGCTCCACACGGCTGGTTTCGAAGGGTAAGGGAGATTTTACGTATGGCAAATTCGAAATCCGGGCCAAACTGCCAAAAGGACGCGGAACGTGGCCGGCTATCTGGATGTTGGCGAGCGGGAACGAATACGGCAACAAAGGCTGGCCGGATAATGGCGAAATCGATATTATGGAACATGTAGGGTTCGATCAGGACCGGTTGCATGGCAATATCCATACGAAGGCATTCAACCACGCTATCAAGACGAACAAGGGAAACAATGTGGTCGTGAAAGGACTCTCGGAGGATTTTCATGTGTATACGTGCGAATGGACGCCCGAGGCGGTCACAATCCTGGTGGATGGAAATGCCTATTTTACGTTCAAAAAGGAGGCTGCCTACCAATGGCCCGAATGGCCCTTCGACAAGCCTTTTCATTTAATTTTAAATATCGCCGTCGGTGGCAACTGGGGTGGGCAAAAGGGCGTGGATGACAGCATTTTCCCGCAAAAAATGGAGGTCGATTACGTGCGTGTTTACCCGCTCGTGACGAAGTAACGGCTTTGAAAATCCAGTGCGCGGAAGTATCTTGCACCATGGATCATTTCGTTGTTTCGGCCAGGAAGTATCGTCCCGTCACCTTTGATTCGGTAGTGGGGCAGTCACACATCACTACCACTTTAAAGAATGCCATTCGTACCAATCACCTCGCGCAAGCTTTCCTTTTCTGCGGCCCCCGCGGTGTAGGTAAAACGACTTGTGCGCGTATTTTGGCCAAAACCATCAACTGCCAGAACCTGGGCGACGATGCGGAGGCTTGCGGCGAATGCGAGTCTTGCGTGAGCTTCCAGAACAACGCTTCTTTCAACATCCACGAGCTCGACGCGGCTTCCAACAACTCGGTGGAGGACATCCGCAACCTGATCGACCAGGTCCGTTATCCGCCCCAGACAGGGAAGTACAAGATCTACATCATCGACGAGGTGCACATGCTTTCGCAGGCTGCATTCAATGCGTTTCTGAAAACATTGGAAGAGCCGCCTTCCTATGCTATTTTCATCCTTGCAACGACAGAAAAGCACAAAATCCTCCCGACGATCCTATCGCGCTGCCAGATTTTCGACTTCAACCGCATTCAGTCGAAGGATATTGCCCACCACCTGGCAGATATTGCCCAAAAGGAAGGCATTCATGCAGAGCACGAAGCCCTCGAACTGATAGGCCAGAAAGCCGACGGGGGTTTGCGGGATGCACTTTCGATGTTCGATTTGAATGTAACGTTTTCCACCAATAACCACCTCACCTACGCGGCGGTGCTGGAAAACCTTCATATTCTCGATTACGACTATTATTTCAAAATCACCGATGCGCTTACTGCGGGCAGTATTGCTCGGTCGCTGGTGCTGTTCGATGAAATATTAAGGAAAGGATTCGATGGACACCTGTTTGTGATTGGTCTTCTGGAACACTTCCGTAACCTGCTTGTCTGTAAAGACCCCTCAACAGTTACGTTGTTACAGGTTTCGGAGTCAGCCGAGCGGAAATACCTGGAACAATCATTAATGGCGGATCTCAGTTTCCTGCTTTCGGCGCTGAGCATTACCGGGCAATGCGATATCAATTATAAATCGGCGAAAAACCAGCGATTGCATGTGGAGATTTGTCTCATGAAACTCGCCAATTTGCCCCAGGTTCTTCAACTTCACTCTCTTGCCGCCGTTGATGAAACGGCAAAAAAAAAAGTTGAGCCCCAACAATCCCTGAATCATACTGCGACTCCGCCAATGGCAACAGCGCCGCAACCTGCCGCGCCTGCGAATGGCCAATCGAACGGAAATGCCTACGCGAACGGGCCTGCACAACCTGCGACCGCGTCACAGCAAGCAAATCCCCAGCAGTCAGCAGCACCGCAGCAAGCTGCGCCTTCGCGACTAAAAAGTACCGTTTCCCTTACTCAATCGCTGACGCCTCCTGTACAGCAACCTGCCAAGCAAAGCAATGCCGAACCTTCGGCTGATTATGCCACCGTTCCAAATGGTGCAAAAAGAGAAGAATTGACGTTAGCAAACCTGCAACGTTTCTGGTACGAATTTTCTCAAAAACGCCTCCAAGCAGGGAATTCAACAACGGAGCAAATCACATTGAACCGCGAAATTCAACTGAATGGTACCACCATCGAAATTGCGTTGGATAATGATCATCAGCAAGATGCGGTAATGAATATGCGATATGAGTTGCTGGGCTTTCTGAAATCACGGCTCGATGCGCCCAAACTCGACATTAATCCCCGTGTAGCGCCGCAGGAAGTAAACAGGCTGCCTTACACACCTGCCGAGAAATTTAATTTTATGGCAGAAAAAAACCCCTACCTGCTCGAACTAAAACAAGCGTTGGGGTTGGATGTGGATTTTTAATGTCTGGAAGATCTCGCCTTCAGGAAAGTATCATGCAAATGCAGTACTTGTGGTATCAGCTCCGAAGCATCGTCGTTATTCACAATGTAATCAGCTATTTCGCGCCTCGATTCATCCGAAACCTGCCGTTCGATAATTGCCCTGATTTCCTGCTCCGTGCGGTTGTCACGCTGCAATATCCTTTGAACGCGTAATTCGACGGGTGCTTCCACCACAACGACATAATCCACCGCATTCGCCTGGCCCGCTTTGGTCATAATAGCTGCCTCCTTCACCACATAGGGTGCGCCTGTACGTTGCCCGGCCCACTCTTTCGTATCACGAAGCACGACAGGATGGATAATCGCATTCAACGCTTTCAGTAAAGGCTCATTTTTGAAAACACTGGAAGCGACAAACCGGGTATTGTACAGCCCTTCACGATCATAAGCCTCATTTCCAAGCAATGCAACCACCTTTTCACGAATTTCCGGGTCATTATTCGTCAGCCATTTTGCACGGCTGTCGGCGTAGTAAACGGGGATATCCAGGCACTCAAACAACTTGCAAACCATGCTCTTACCGGAACCTATGCCTCCGGTGACGCCTATCAGAAGTGGAAGTTCCATGGTGTTTCGGTTAAAAGCTATTGCTGCGGTGGCGCACTGAGGAACTGTGCAACTTCGAAGCTCACATACACGTCGCGGTGGCTCACTTCGACAAGCGGGGAAACGGGCAATGGTATAGGCAGGCTTTCGTCGTAATTGTTCTGGATTTTCGGCGTTGGCACCCGGACTTTAATCGTATCCGGATAGGATTTGATCTGCGATACCGGCCCGTCTACCGAAATAAGCGATGGCGATACATTGATAAAACTCGAAATCACGTATCCTTCGCGAATATCGATTCCCGTGCTGTCGACACGAATAGGAATGATTTTCCGGATTTTGGGTTCGAAACTAAGTTCAAAAGTGTCGGCTACGACGTAGTTGACGTGCAGGTTAGGGAACATTTCAGTAATCTGTTCCGTAAGCGTGGTAGAATTGATAAAACTGGCCACAGTCGGATTTTGCACGCGGTATACCACGGGGTTGGCATTGAAATTCAGCCACGACTTTTGAAGCAATGTCCAGCCGTCCCCCGTTACATTCACCGAAATCCTTTTGGGAAGTGGCTGCATCGGCACATAAGCAGAATTATCGTATTCGATCGACAATGGATAATTCAGTTTGAGAGAATAATTGTCCTTATTGAGGACATTCATTAACCAAAAAAAGGATGCCGCAAGCAAGCATCCTATAAATGTTTTGATCCTATTTTGGTTGGGTGGGACTTGACTCACAACAATTTTGAAAATGCATGCATTGGCGCCAATGCATGCCGTTCATGATTAGTTTACCCGGCGATGGTACGCGAAATGGCAGATTTCTCGACCGTCAGCTTGACGCCTTTATCCAGCTCAAGCGTAACCGTAGATTCTTCTACCGTGTAGATCCTGGCGTGGATTCCGCCGATTGTCACTACCTGATCGCCCTTTTTCAGGTTAGTAAGCAATTCTTTTTGTTCTTTTTGTTTTTTCTGCTGCGGACGGATCATAAAGAAGTAAAATACCCCGATGATACCAACCCACATTACGACCTGGTAAATCATACCTTGTGAGCCGCCGGCTGCTTGTGCTAAAATAGAAAAATTCATTGTAGTAGATGGGTTGTATAAATGTTACTTCTTCGCAGTTACTGAATCTGCTGCTACCGGCTGAGGAGCTGCATTTACAATACCTTTAAGCCTTATTTCTATATTTGCCGGTTCTGTATTGGCATAAACCGTGATGGTTTTAACCTGGGGCCCGGCCTTATGCTTGCTATCGAAACGAACCTTAATGCTCGAAGTTTGCTTGGGTTCGATCGGATCTTTGGGCCATTCGGGCGTCGTACACCCGCACGAAGAACTGATATTATTGAGGATCAGCGGGTATTCGCCATCATTGCGGAATTTAAATTCGTGCTCCACAATGGCGCCTTCCTGGATCGTCCCGAAGTTATATTCCGTGCTATCGATCAAAGTAAAAACAGGCAGTTTTGAATTTGCCTGTTTTTCTTCGCCTGTCTTTTCATTTTTTGAGCAACCGGAAAAAGCAACCGCAAATCCCAGAATCGCGAAAAGGGCTATTTTTTTCATAAAGGTCATTCGCTGGCCTGGCCCTTGATCTGTGCCATCAGGCGGTCTACATCTTCGAGAAGCTTTTCCGCCTTTTCACGGGCGTCATTCACGACGCGCTCTCCCTCCGTTCGGGAGAAATTATCGGGCTGGTCTTTTTTATCTACCAGATCCTGAATGACTTCTTGCAGTTTTTCCCGGTATTTCGACAGTCTGTATGTGAGTTGTGTCCTCAGAACCTCTCCTTTGTCGGGAGCGTAAAGGATACCCAAAGCTGCGCCGGTGACACAGCCTGTCAGGAATGCGATTAAACTATTACTGGTTTTACTCATGATTTCTGCTGTTTTTTTTGCTGCAAACGGGTGTCAGCTCATTTTATTTATAATGGCCTCCAAAAATTGTTCCACTATACCCGGCCCCAATTTCGTCAGCTTTTACTTATTATCAATCAAACCGCGCCCGCTTTTTCTGATCACGCCTTCCTTAGCAAGTTTGACCGAAAGCACGTCCAGGACGCCGTTCACAAACTTACCACTTTTTGGGGTACTGTACCTTTTTGCGATCTCAATAAACTCATTGATGGTGACTTTCACAGGGATACCCGGAAAATGGATGAGTTCCGCAAGGGCTGTTTTGAGGATAATAAGGTCCACCAGCGCGACCCTTTCAAGCTCCCAGTTTTTCAGCTGGTCTTCCAGGTAAACATCGTACTGATCGCTTTCCTTTACTACGATTTTGCAAAGTTCTTCCACAAATGCCCTGTCCTCTTCCCAATCCTTGGTAAGCGGCGCGAGCTGGAATGTGTGGGCAAAATCGGCAGTACGCAAGGTTTTGATCGCCAGGCTCCGGATCAGTTCGCTGTGGTCTGCCCAATAAAGATCACGTTGTTCGAGGTAGTCGAGCGAAACCTCGTGTTTGAGGATAACCTGGCGCAAGATATGCTGAACAATCTCCTGGTCTTCCTCCGGCGTATGCGACGCCGACCTGCAATAAGCTTCGTAAGTTTCGTCCTTCCGCAATGCCTCCCGGTAAATTTTCCGGATCAGGTTCATTTCGTTGGTCCAGTTGATGCCGCTGCGGATAATCTCCTCTTCAAGCGGTTTATCTTCCTGCAAAACCTTGATCACCCGATTGCTATCCAACCCTGAATCTTTGGGAAATGGTGCCTCCGGGTCTTCGTACCTGCGCTCGCGATCGATCTTTGACTGATGCGAAAGTTCGATCAGCATCGACAAGATCCTGATGAAGTCGACGTAAATCGTTTCCGTCTCATTCAGAACCCTTCTAACGAGTTTTTCTCCATCCGTATTAGTCTGCCGGTTGTACGCTTCATAAGCGGTTTGGGCCACTCTCAACACCCGGTCGGGCAATTCTTCATCGCCATTCGGCTTGCCGTTCTTAATGAACTCGTCGAGCGTCATGTTCGCGAGCCGCTTCATGCCCGAGAGTTTTTTCTTGTCCTGAAACTCCATGGAGTTGAGGTCTGGTGCAAATGCCTCTTCAATGCGGTCAAGTGCCAGTAAACGGTTCGCATCTGCTGTGAGCTGCCGCGCATAAAGTGCCTGAACCGCCTTGGTTCTTAGTAATCTTCTATTCAGCATAAGCCGGAATACTATTTGGATAAAAGGTACAGTAAATCAAAGAACGTGTCCGCGTGTATTGCAGGAACATTTCTGTATGTGCCCTGCATTTGGTGTTTTTAAAATTGACCGCAAAATTAGACTATTTTGTTCACAATCGGAAAATTGAGACGCGTCGTTTTAATTTTGCAACGATTTGGCAAAATAGGATGTTGCTCAGAAAGCGTCCTGCGCCGTCGACAAAAAACTGAACAGGTGAAAGCATTAAAATCCCTAAACAAATATTTGTGGAAGTATAAATGGTACCTCATTCTCGGAATCATTTTTACGATCATATCCAATCTTTTCGGCATTATCCCTGCCCAGCTCGTCCGTTACGCACTCGACCTGGTGATCGAAACGCTCGACATTTACTATCTCTACAATGGTGTATCGCTGCAAAGCGATATGTATGACATTTTCGCATTCAGCATTCTGCTCTACGGCTTTCTGATCCTGCTCATGGCGCTGCTGAAAGGCATATTCCTGTTCCTGGTAAGGCAAACGATCATCGTCATGTCGCGCCACATCGAATTTGAGCTCAAAAACGATATATACGCACATTACCAGACGCTTCCTGCGGCATTTTTCCGTCGCCACAGCACAGGCGACCTCATGGCGCGCATCTCGGAAGACGTGAGCAATGTCCGCATTTACGTCGGCCCGGCATTGATGTACGGCATTAACCTGATCGTGTTGTTTTTCCTGGTTATCTCTTACATGATCTCAGTCAGCCCGAAACTGACCCTCTTCGTTTTACTACCCCTACCTGTGCTTTCGATAAGTGTTTACGTGGTGAACAGCATGATCATGAAGCGCTCACAGGAGATTCAGAAGCAGCTTTCGGCGCTTTCAACTTATGTGCAGGAAGCATTTTCGGGCATACGCGTCATTAAGTCCTTCGTTCAGGAAGACCGGTCTTTTAGTAATTTTCAAAAGGAGGCCGAAGTTTTCAAAACCAAGTCGCTGGGCCTTACCAAAGTAGATGCGTTCTTCTACCCTATTATTCTCCTTTTGATCGGCCTGAGCAACATTCTGGTCATTTTTATTGGCGGTCAGGAAATTATCAATGGCCGCCTCACGCCGGGTAATATCACCGAATTTATACTGTACGTCAATATCCTGACCTGGCCGGTAATGGCTTTGGGGTGGACAACCAGCCAGATCCAGCGTGCAGCCTCGTCGCAGCTCCGGATCAATGAGTTTTTGAATCAGAAAACGACACTTGTTTCTGAAAAGAATATCAGCAGGGCACTGAATGGCAAGATTACCTTCCGCCATGTGGGTTTCATCTACCCCGATTCGGGCATCAAAGCATTACAGGATTTTGATCTTACAGTTGAAGCAGGTGAATCGGTAGCGATACTGGGAACGACCGGCTCGGGAAAAAGCACATTGGCACATTTGCTATGCCGACTATACGACCCGACCGAGGGTCAGATATTGATCGACGACATTCCGATGAAGGACTACGATGTAAGCGGGTACCGTCGCCAGATCGGCTACGTGCCGCAGGATGTGTTCCTCTTCTCGGACAGCATTCAGAACAACGTGCGGTTCGGCACCGAGGATATGCCTTTTGAAAGAATTGAGCAAGCTGTGAAGGATGCCGATCTTTACAACAACATCAAAGATTTCCCACAGGGCTACGACACCATGCTTGGCGAAAGGGGTATTACACTCTCCGGCGGCCAGAAACAGCGGCTTTCGATTGCCCGCGCCATCGCCCGCGATCCGAAAATCCTCGTCCTCGACGATTGCCTTTCCGCGGTAGATACCAATACTGAAAACATCATCCTCAACAACATGAAGCGGATCATGGACCAGCGTACCTCGGTGATTATCTCCCACCGTGTCTCTTCCGCCAAACTGGCCGACAGAATCGTAGTCCTCGACGACGGCCATATTGTTGAACAGGGCACACATGCGCAGCTAATGGCACTGAACGGGGCATACAAGGAGCTTTATGAAAAGCAGTTGATTTCGGAAGAGGTGTAGTGTTTTACGCGCTTGCCAAATCCATCCGACCCGCAATAATTGAGTAACCCTACTGAACCAGCCTCTTCACCTCCTGCCGAAGCTCCCGCATTTCCTGATGCAGGCTCTGTAAGCTGATTTCGGTTTTGTCCGCTTCCAGGTTGAAAGACAATTTACTGTTGACTTGCCAAATTTCGCGGATATCGTTACGGTCGACGCGGATGGGTGCATACTCCGGGTTAAGCGATATAAGGTTTACAAAAGCCGAATCCTTCTCTTTCCTCACTTTCTTCACCAGCACGCTATCGACGGTCACTACCACATACATATTCTTATCACTCAACCCATCCCAATCGTCCACCGCACGGGCCCAGATCCATTCTCCCGACTGTATGGCCGGCGTCATACTGTCGCCATCAACCTGAAACCCCCGGAATGTCGCATTGCGGTATTCGGGCAGCGGGATGGTAAAGGCGGGTAACGCTTCAAACCATTGTGCGTCGCCGATATTGTTGGGATAACCCGCGGCTGCTTTTGCACTCACGAGTACAATGTTATCCTTACCGGACTGATCTACCGTCACGACTTTCGGATGGACAAATACTTTATCCGCATAAAGGTATTTCTGTGCACTGTCCCCAAATAGCCAGAGCGGATTGATGTGGTATTTTTTGAGCAGTTCCTTCACAACCTGCCCGGGTATGCGCGTACGCCCCCGCTCGATATCGGCGGTGGTCGCACTGATTCCCAGTTCCTCGGCAAAGGCCGCCTGGGTGAGATTGAGCTCCTCCCTTATCTGTTTAAAACGTCTGAATTCTTCATCAATCGCCATAAGCATGTTCGATGGGTTGCTGGTTGACCTTGCATTGATATTTCAAACTTACAAAAATTTTGGAATAATTCCTTTTAACAAATGGATATGATCCATATATTTGGAATAAATCCATAATTTTGTAAAAAATCCAAACAGTAGTGGACCGTGCGATATTACATTTCGATTTGGATACCTTTTTCGTATCTGTAGAGCGCAAGCAGGATAGTCGGCTTGAAAAAAAGCCTATTCTCGTCGGCGGAACCGGCGACCGGGGGGTAGTGGCTGCCTGCAGCTACGAAACCAGGCAATTTGGTGTGCATTCGGGCATGCCGATGAAGATGGCGCGGATGCTGTGTCCGGAGGCGACGGTCATTCGGGGAAACGGGGAAACTTATTCCAAACATTCAAAAGAAGTAAGCGAAATCATCAGCCAGAATGTACCTGTATTTGAGAAGGCAAGTATTGATGAGTTTTATGCGGATTTGTCGGGTATGGACAAATATTTCAATTGCTTTGGAATGGCCAGCGAGCTACGGCAGCGCATTATCAGGGAAACCGGCCTCCCGATTTCGTTCGGGCTGTCAACCAACAAGCTCGTTTCCAAAGTCGCGACCGGGGAAGCGAAGCCTAATAACCAGTTGCAGGTGGAGGCCGGCACCGAAAAAGTCTTTCTCGCCCCAATGGAGGTGCAGAAAATCCCGATGGTAGGCGAGAAAATGAACCAGACGCTCAACAATCTGGGAATCAGATATGTGAAAACGATCCAGGAAATGCCCATGGAAATAATGGGACAGGTTTTAGGCAAAAACGGCGTTGCGCTCTGGAATCGTGCCAACGGACTCGACAACTCTCCCATCATTCCGTTCCACGAGCGCAAATCAATTTCCAGTGAACGGACTTTCGGAAAGGATACGGGCGATGTGCGGAAAATGCGTGAAATGGTGAGAGCGATGGCCGAAACGCTGGCTTTCCAGTTGCGGACGGGGGAAAAGCTCACCTCCTGTGTTTCGGTAAAAATCCGCTATTCCGATTTCAATACATTCTCAAAGCAGCTGAAAATCGCCTATACGTCGGCCGACCATGTGCTTATCCCGCATATCGAAAGGTTGTTTGACCAGCTTTACAACCGGCGTATGATGGTGAGATTGGTAGGAGTCAGTTTCAGCGATCTCGTGACGGGCAACTATCAGATCAACCTCTTTGATGATACCGAGGAGCGGCTGAACCTCTATCAGGCCATGGATTACATTAAAACCAAATACGCCTACAATAAGGACGGCGATCAGATCCTGACCTGGGCCAGCACAATGGGCATCTCGGATATCGGCGCCATGGGAAACCCGTTCAACGGCGAGCCACCCATTATCCCGGCACATCGGAATGCTTAGTAGCTGTCTCAACTCTCTACCGGGCCACGTTAGTAGCGCCAAAGTAAGTACTCCGTTCCGTTCTTTCAAATACTCATGTTACTCAACTGTCACTCTTTTTTCAGCCTTCGCTTCGGGACGATTCCTGAGGATGAACTCCTTGCGCTTTGCAGGGAGAACGGATACGACTGTGTCGCGCTGACGGACATTAACAATACGTCGGGATGTCTGAACTTTATCCGTATGGCGCCCAGGTACGACGTTAAGCCCATTGTCGGGATCGATTTCCGTAATGGTGTGACGCAGCAGTTTGTGGCCCTGGCGAAAAACAACAGAGGCTTTCAAACATTGAATGCCTATTTGTCGGCTCAGAAACTTACGGATGTCCTATTCCCCGATCGTGCGCCGGAAATGGAGGACGTTGTATTTATCTATCCCTTCGAAAAGCTGAACAAAGAGCGGCGCGAACAGTTCCGGCCGAACGAGTACATCGGCATTTCAATGCAGGACCTTGACAAGCTGCATTACTCGCCGCTCCACCGGTTTATGGATAGGCTCGTTATCCAGCAGCCGGTTACGTTCCGGAACAAAAAGGATTTCAATGCGCACCGGCTGCTGCGGGCTATTGATGGCAATACGCTGCTGAGCAAGCTTTCTGTGTCCGAAACGGGTAAGGAAAACGAACAGATCGTGTCGGCAAAAGTGCTGGAATATCAATTTAAACAAAAAGATTTCCGGGCTATCCTCGAAAACACCCGCAAGCTGATGGATGAATGCAATATCCATTTCAGCTTTGGCGAGGAACGTGAACACCAGAATCTGAAAGTATTTGGCAAAAACGAGGAAGAGGATTTCAAACGGCTAAGGTCGATGAGCTATCAAGCACTTGGCTACCGTTATGGCGATAATATTACCGACGATATTTTCGACCGGATTTCCAAAGAGCTGGAAATGATACGGTTGCAAAATTTCGTACCGTTCTTTTTGGTCAACCAGGATATTGTGAACTACGCACGGCAGAAGGGCTATTACTATGTCGGCCGTGGCAGCGGGGCGAATAGCATCATCGCCTATTTGCTCAACATTACCAACGTCGACCCGATCGAGCTGGATTTGTATTTCGAGCGGTTTATTAACCTTCACCGCAAAAATCCGCCCGATTTCGACATCGATTTCTCCTGGCGCGACCGCGAGGACGTGACCCGGTATATATTCGATACCTACGGCAAAAATGGCCAGGCATCACTGCTGGCAACGTACAGCACCTTCCAGCACAGCTCGGCAGTGCGCGAACTCGGGAAGGTTTTTGGTTTACCGGCCTATGAAATCGACGCATTGAGTAACGGCAAATACGACCCGAAAAAGCTTGATCAGCTCTCAGGGCTGGTGATCCGGTACGCCGACTATTTACAGACCAACAACCAGCCAAACCATTTGAGCATTCATGCGGGCGGTATACTCATTTCGGAACGGCCAATGCACTATTTTACGGCAACCGACGTTCCGCCGAAAGGCTTTCCCACCACGCAATTCGACATGGTCATTGCCGAGGATGTGGGTTTGAACAAATATGACATCCTGGGCCAGAGAGGGCTTGCGAAGATCAAGGAAACACTTGAAATCATTCGTTACAACCGCCCTGAGGCAACCGATTTTGACATTAACGATGTACGGAAATTCAAAACCGACCCGAAAATCAATGATCTGATCAGGCAGGCGCAATGCATTGGCTGTTTCTACGTGGAGTCGCCGGCGATGCGGATGCTGCTGAAAAAACTGGAAGTGGACAACTACCTCGGACTCGTAGCAGCCAGCTCCATTATCCGGCCGGGCGTAGCCAAAAGCGGGATGATGCGGGAATACATCCTGCGCCACCGCCATCCCGAAAAACGGAACGAAGCGCATCCCCGCTTGCTGGAACTGATGGAGGAAACCTACGGCATCATGGTGTACCAGGAAGATGTGATCAAGGTCGCGCATTATTTTGCCGGCCTGACGCTCGGTGAAGCCGATGTGATCCGCCGCGGAATGAGTGGCAAATTCCGTGGGCGCGAGGAGTTTGAGCGAGTGAAAAAGAAGTATTTCAAAAACTGCCGGAGCAAGGGTTACGACGAGACAATGACGATGGAAATCTGGAACCAGATCGCCAGTTTCGCCGGATTTGCCTTCGCCAAGGGGCATTCGGCCTCCTATGCCGTCGAAAGCTATCAGACGTTATTCCTGAAAGCCTATTTCCCGTTGGAATTTATGGTGGCCGTCCTCAATAACGGCGGCGGCTTTTACGCACCCGAGCTGTACATCCACGAGGCACGGATGCTCGGCGCGCTCGTACATGCACCCTGCGTGAACCATAGCGAAGCGCAGGCGACGATCGAAGGAAGCCAGATTTACCTCGGCATGCAGTTTCTGAATGCGTTGGAAGAGAAAACCATCGAGCGGATACTCAGCGCGCGCAAGCAGGACGGCCCGTTCACATCCCTGAACGACTTTCTCGACCGCGTACCGATTTCGATCGAACAACTCACGATCCTGATCCGGATCGACGCATTCCGGTTTACAGGCATCGGCAAAAAAACGCTGCTTTGGAAAGCACATTTCCGGCTTAGTACCACGCCGGTTAAAGTACCGCAAAAACAGCTGTTCCATACCGAAATCAAGGATTTTGAACTCCCTGAGTTTCATTCGTCCATTCTCGACGATGCCTATGACCAGATCGAGCTCCTCGGCTTTCCGCTTTGCAGCCCGTTCAATCTGCTGAAAAACCCGTTACCCAAAAGCGTGATGTCGCGTGATTTACACAATTATGTGAATCAGGAAGTTGTACAATATGGATATCTAGTCGCGCTCAAAAACACCCGGACAACGCGCGGCGAGTCGATGCAGTTTGGAACCTTCCTGGATTATGAAGGACATTTTATCGATACTGTCCATTTTCCCACGGCGGCCGCGAAAGTGAATGGTTCGATCAAAGGCGTCTACAAGATCCGAGGCGTGGTGACGGAAGAATTCGGGTTTCTAACAGTCGAAGTGGCGGAAATTACGCGGATGGAATCTGCCGCGCGCTGACACCGCGCCTATTGCGTACGGACGCGATGTCTGAAACCAATTCCCAGAACAGCCATATCAGAAGGCCGTTCCGGATGTTCAGGATAACCACCATCTGCAGTTGCTTTGAAATCAAGCTGTAATAATGTCCCGGGAATATCAAAACAGTCAGCATCAGCACCACTGTGAAGATCAACGACGCCCTGACCCTGCAAAAAGGGATCAGTGGCAACAGCCAGATCAGGTATTGCGGGGAAAGAACCTTGTTGAGCAGGATAAATAAAAGTATCTGTGCCGCGGCCGCCGCGTTCAACCGCCGGAATGTAATGCCACCCGAAGCTTGTGCCCGGTAAAATGTCAGGCATAGAAAGATCATCATCGCCAGGAAACAAGCCGGTATCAGGATGTTGATGCATTGCAAAACAGCACCCGAAAGCGGCGTAACCAGATGCATGGCTCCGAAACTATGCTTAACATCGAGCGCGATCAGCCCGGTTTGTTCCAAAAGCAGTAAAATACCCCCTGCAAGGCTCTCGATTTGAATGCCGCGCAGCATGTGGTAATACATAAAATCGGAAGCAGCGTCCATCCCGATCCAAGCAATGCATCCGAGTATCGCAGCACAAATGCAACAGGCACCGGCCGCCAGCTGAAACAAGCCCCTCCCATTCCGGTTAAAAATACAATACACTCCGAAAACAGGGATCAGAACAATGCTATATAGTTTCGCTGCGATGGAGACCATCAGCGACATTCCCGAAATGAACGGTTGGCGTGAAACGTATGCAATGGCGAGCAACGTAAGCAGCGCCGGAAAGGGATCAAAGCGAAAAAGGAAAATGGGAAGGAAAAACAGCGTCGCTATCAGAAAGCGGGGCAGCGCGCTGCCGCTGGCGTCCAATCGGTTAATAATCCAGGCCATGACTGCTCCCAGTATCAGGTTTTGCACTATAAACCAGCAAACATAACTTTCGAACGATCCGCCTCCCAGCTGGCTGAGAACACCCGGAAGCAGAATTGGAATAATCGAAAAAAGCGGGTACTCGATGCGAAAATCACGATATGGCACCTGCCCGTTCATTATTTTTAAAGCAACGCTTTGGTACAGCGACAAATCCTGGATGTGACCATGGAAACGGAATAATAAGTAATAGCTTTCCAGGGCAAGGTAAACCAGGATCGCCGACAGCACCAGAACATGGCGCGGACTTTTTGTAAGGCACTTTCTTAGAACAGCATTGTCTGCGACAAGCTGCACGCCGGGGATTTTGAATTCAGACATTATCGGGACGGGGGTTTACATCCTTAGGGTATGGGTATGCAAAATTGATAATGCGTCCGGATAACTCTCCGGGTACATTTCCGTTTGTTAGTCTGTTTTTGAAGAAATTATTTAAAACTAGCAACTCCCGTGCATTTTCAAAACAATTAATTTTCGGAGCTGTTGCCATACAGTTGTCAACAGGTGGCTGTTTATTGCATGCATTGCCAACCTGAAACCAACAGAGCTATGGAAAAACTGGATCTTGCCAGGCATTACAAAAGTTACTACACCGCCAAGGGGAAACCTGAGCTGGCTTACATCGAAAAGGCGCAATACCTGTCTATTCAGGGTAAGGGCGACCCTTCGGGCGAGGAGTTCATGCAGAAAATCCAGCTGATATATCCGGTTGCCTATGCATTGAAATTCGAGTTCAAAGCACAAGGGAAAGATTTTGTGGTGGCCAAACTGGAAGGTTTGTGGTGGTACGACGAAAACCGTTTCAGGAACGCTACCATCGACAATGCCCCTCAAACCGTTCCCCGTAGTGAATGGGAATACCGGCTGCTGATCCGCATTCCTGAATTTATCGGGAAAGAAGATGTGGAGTCAGCCGTCGCCCAAACGGTGGCAGGAAAGGGATTAACCAAAGCCCGCGAGGTCACTTTTTTTGAAATAGCGGAAGGGAAAGTCGTACAAATGCTCCATACCGGCCCATTCGATAGCGAACCCGAAACACTGGCGAAACTGAACGATTTCATTACGGCCAATGCGTTTGGCCGTAATGGGCTGCACCACGAAATTTACCTGTCCGATTTCCGCAAAACACCCCCGGAGAAGCTTAAAACCATTCTGCGCGAGCCAGTTAAATAGCATATCAGTTGCGCCATTTGAGAAAAACAAACCGCCGGTGTTTCGTTTACGATACCGGCGGTCTTTTTACAAAACATTTCCGCTACACCCTTTGCAATCGCAATCTTTAACAATATATTTCGCCCCTCCTGAATTTTATCAAAATTAAAATTAGCAAAATGAAAAAGGCGTTCATAGCATTATGCTTGGCCGGATGGGGTGTGGTTTCTGTTGCGACAGTGCATGCACAGAACCTGAGCACTCAAAAAATCCCTCTCGATCCCAGTGTAAAAACCGGAAAACTGAAAAACGGAATCACCTATTACATTAAAAAGAACGCCGAACCCAAGAACCGGGCAGAGCTCCGGCTTGCTGTAAAAGCGGGTTCTGTACTGGAAACGGACGCACAGCAAGGGCTAGCGCATTTCATGGAGCATATGAATTTTAATGGGACCACGCATTTTCCGAAGAATGAGCTGGTCAATTTTCTGCAAAAAACCGGCGTGCGTTTTGGTGCCGATTTGAATGCGTATACGGGTTTTGACGAAACCGTTTACATGCTGCCCATTCCAACCGATTCGGCCGGCTTGCTCGAAAAGGGTATCCAGGTGCTCGAAGACTGGGCAAATGGCGCACTACTGGATCCTTCCGAAATTGAAAAGGAGCGCGGTGTGGTTTTGGAAGAATCCCGCATGGGTCGTGGCGCACAGCAGCGTATGCGCGACAAGTTTCTAAAAGTGATCCTCAACAATTCGCGCTATGCCGAGCGGCTGCCGATCGGAAAAGACAGCATTCTGAAAAGTTTCAAACCTGAGACAATCAAGGCATTTTACCAGGACTGGTACCGGCCGGACCTGATGGCCGTGATCGCCGTCGGCGACTTTGATGTTGCGAAAGTCGAGGCCCTTATCTCGCAGAAATTCGGCTCCATTAAGCCGCCTGTCAATCCCAAGAAACGGACCCGTTATGATATTCCGCTTGACGGATCTACCAAAGTGGCGATTGTAACCGACCCTGAGTACCCGCAGAACCTCATTCAGTTGATCTACAAACAGCCGAATACCAAGGAAAAGTCGTTACAGGATGTGCGGAACAACTTTGCGCAGGAACTGTACAATTCGATGATGGGCCAGCGTATCCAGGAGCTTACCCAAAAGGCCAACCCGCCATTCCTCTACGGGGCGAGCCAGTATGGTGATTTTCTCGGAAACCTGGATTCCTACACTTCCATCGCGCTCGCCAAAGACGCTGCCTCAATGAAAACTGCGTTGACAACACTGCTGGAAGAGAATGCAAGGGTCCAAAAATTCGGTTTTACACAACCTGAACTCGACCGTGCGAAGAAAGACTTTTACAACGCGATAGAGGAGGATTATAAAGAGCGGGACAAAACGAAATCAGCAAACCATGTGCAGGAATACCTGAACCACTTCCTCCATGAAAAGGCATTTATGGGTGCGGAAGCATATTTCGAGTTTGCCAAAAAGCACCTCGAAGGCGTGACGCTGGCGGAGATCAACGGTCTTGCTAAAAAATACATTACTGATAAAAACAGGGCCGTGGTGATCATGGGACCAGAAAAAAGTAAGGATGCACTTCCTACCGAAGCGGAGATCCGTTCCTTGCTCAACGAGGCTGGCAAGGAAGTGACGGCCTATGTGGACGACGTTGTGGACGCACCATTGCTTAAAACCGAACCCACACCCGGCAAGGTCATAGCTGAAAAGACATTGGATAAACTTGGCGTCACAGAGCTCACGTTATCGAACGGTGTGAAAGTGCTTTTGAAACCAACCGATTTCAAAAATGATGAAATCCTGATCAAAGCGACTGCAAAAGGTGGATATTCGCTTTTCGCAGGTGAGCGCGAGACCGGGATTTTCACCAGCTACCTCGTACAATCGGGCGGCGTGGGGCCCTACAACCAGACACAACTGCAAAAATTCCTCGCGGGCAAGACCGCCAGCGCAGGCCCGTACGTAAGCGAGTTGACGGAGGGTATCGGCGGCAATACCAATCCCAAAGATCTGGAAACGACGTTACAACTGATCTACGCCTATTTCACGGAGCCGCGTAAAGATGCCGATGTAGTAACCGGCATATTGGCAAACCAGAAAGCTTATCTGGAAAATATGCAAAAAACACTGACTCCGGAGAAAGTGTATTCCGATTCACTGAATGCGGTATTGACGAGCCACAATCCGAAACGTCAGCCTCTGAAACCCGAAAGTATCGACAAAGTGAGCCTCGACCGGGCATTTGAAATTTACAAAAACCGCTTCGCCGACGCGTCAGATTTCGTGTTTACCATTGTTGGCGCTTTCAAACCGGAGACCATTAAGCCGCTGATCGAGAAGTACCTGGGTAGCCTTCCGTCGAGTGATCGCGACGACAGTTTCAAACATCCTGACATTTTTCCACCAAAAGGACGCATCGAAAAGGTGATTTATAAAGGTTTAGAGCCTAAAAGCCGGGTAACATTGGTTTCGAGCGGCGAATACGACTACAACCCTGAGAACAACATCCAGATCGAAGCATTGCAGGAGATTTTACAAATTAAGCTCATCGAATCGCTGCGGGAAGAAGAAAGCGGCGTGTATGGAGTAAGCGTTTCAGAAGGAACTGATAAGTTTCCGACCGGCCACTATCGTTTTTCAATCGGCTTCGGCTGCGCGCCCGAAAATGTAGATAAACTGGTAAAAAGAGCGCAAGAAGAGATCAGCAAGATCAAAACAAACGGCGCGGACCAGAAGGATATCGAGAAATTCGTTGCCGAAACACAGCGAAAAACAGAAACCGCACTCAAAACCAACGGATTCTGGCTTGATTACCTCGACGACAACACCTTCCTCGGCGACGATCTGAATGAGATTTTCGAGCAGGACAGGCTGCTCAAATCAATAACCGTTGCGAGCACCAAAGCCGCTGCGCAAAAATACTTCAATGACGACAATTTCATCAAAGTGGTGCTGATGCCCGAGAAGAAGTAACAGTATCCCCGACTTTGGCTAAAGCCGGTCATGTGCTATGACGTCTAACCCAGGGCTGAAGCCCTGGGTTAGCATAGATGTTCGAGAGACGCTCGGCATCTCTACCCACCTTATGGATCTGCTATCACAGGACTGAGCCACGCAATACAACCCACACCCCAGGGCTTCAGCCTTGGGATACAGCCCGTCGCAGGACATCGCAGTCAGCCCCGGACATCCATCCCAAAGCGCTACACGCAACGCCCGGGCACCGCCGCACCATGGCCCACAATCCAAGGCTTCAGCCTTGGGGATACAGCCCCGTCGCAGGACATCGCATGCCAACCCCGGACATCTATCCCACAGCGCTACACACAACGCCCGGGCGCCGCCCCATGGCCACACCCCAGGGCTTCAGCCTTGGGATACAGCGCCCCCGCTACTCAGGACATCGCATATCAACCCCGGTCATCTATCTCAAGCGCTACACACACACAACGCCCGTGCACCGCCGCCCCATGGCCCACAACCCAAGGCTTCAGCCTTGGTATCACAGCTCCCTCCCGCTACTCAGGACATCGCATATCAACCCTGGACATCCATCTCAAGGCGCTACACACACAACGCCCGGGCGCCGCCGCCCCATGGTCCGCAACCCAAGGCTTTAGCCTTGGGATACAGCGCACCTCGCTACGCAGGACATCGCATACCAGCCCCGGACATCTATCCCCACAGCGCTACACACTACGCCCGGGCGCCGCCGCCCCATGGCCCACAACCCAAGGCTTCAGCCTTGGGTCACAGCCGCCCCTGACTCCGGCTTTAGCCAAAGTCCACACCATCGTACCCGATGCCCCTTGCAAAGGCTCCAAACTCCTCCTGAAAGCTGCGCTTTCCATGGTGCACCTGCTGATTGTCGATATACCTTCTCACAAATGGAAGCCTGCTTTCGCTGACGGACGCTGCAAAATATTTGTCAGCCCATTCGAAATTGCCACTCACCAATTTCATTTTGTTAGCCCAAAAGGCACTTTCACCTTTCAGAAGCTGCATTTGTTTGGATATGCCATACTCACTTTTCAGCAGCATCAGCACGTGAATATGATCGTGGTAGCCGTTAATCCGATCAATGTATATCTCCTTGCTCTTCGCGTTTTTCTGGATATGCTGGCAAAATTGCGCCAGAATAGGCGGTTGCAAAACGGGTGATCTGCGTTTGGTCCCCCAAACCGCGTGGATCCAGATTTTCACGTAAGACATTAATGTACGGGATGGATAGTGAATCAATAGTTATCATCCCTTTATACGCAAGAATCCAAAACGGTCACACTTTGTAGAATACCGGCGCAATTTGCTTCCTGAGAGCCGGATAGCCTATATACACGGACGCCCCCAGGGCCTTGGCTCCGAGGGCGTCCGTAATACTTGTGTAAAATAAGACTATGTCATTTTTCTCAGCCCCTGAATCAGAGACTCCAACCCATTCATCTTGATTTCCAGCATGGTACCCAGTAACATACCCAGCTTGCCGGACGGAAAACCTTCGCGATAGAACCATTCGAGGTAGGATACCGGAAGGTCCGCGATCACTTGGTCCTTGTATTTACCAAATGGCATTTTGTAGCTGATCAGATCTTTGAGGATCTCACTGTTCGGATGTGTTAACTCTTGCATACTCAGTTATTTCACGCCTCGTTGCCGGCGCGAAGTTTAAAAATCAAGTTGGTTTTTAATTCAAATAAATCCTTTTCAAGCCCTACCGGATAGGTATGCGGGTTTACAAATCGTTTAATTCCCTTATAAAAATGTGCCAGCTGTTCCTGCAAACGCTTGCGCGTGTCATGAACGGACGGCAGTTTGTAAACCAGCCGACCTTGCGCGAAAACGGGGACGAGCAAATCCTCGTGATTCACTGACTCGTCAAACGACCGATTTTTTGTAAAATCATACGGGTCCACCATCGTAGCTTTCCCGATCAGCGGCGTTTCGGTATTAAATATCATATCCGAAACAAAACCGCTCGCATCCCTGAACCGACGAACCTGCTGAATACCAGGCGTAGATACCTTGATTGCCTGCTCCGACAGTTTCAATTTGTAGTCCCACTCGCCCGATTCGCCGCGGATCGCCGCGAGCTTAAAAACACCGCCTAATGCAGGCTGATCATAAGCCGTGACGAGTTTTGTACCGACCCCCCACACATTTATTTTCGCGCCCTGGATCTTCAAACTGTCCATAATGTACTCATCGAGGTCGTTACTGGCCACAATGTTCGTTTTCTCGAAACCAGCCTCGTCCAGGATTTTCCGCGCTTCGATACTCAGGTATGCAAGGTCGCCCGAGTCGAGGCGGATGCCTGCCAGATCATGGCCGTGGGCGCGCAATTGCTTGCCCACCTCTACCGCATGCCGCACGCCATTCAGCGAATCGTAGGTATCCACGAGCAGCGTCACATTGTTCGGCATATGCTTCGCATAGGTTTCAAAAGCTTCCAGTTCGTTATCGAAAGACATCACCCAGCTGTGGGCGTGCGTGCCTTTCACAGGAATATCGTGTAGTTTTCCGGCAAGCACGTTAGAGGTAGCGTCGAAACCGCCAATGTAAGCGGCCCGGCTTGCCGTTACGCCCCCGTCAGGTCCTTGTGCCCGGCGGAGGCCAAACTCGAGCAATGCATCGTCTTTCGCGATCAGCCGCATCCGGGCTGCTTTGGTAGCTACCAGCGATTGAAAATTGATCAGGTTCAACAGCGGCGTTTCCAGGAGCTGACACTGCAATATCGGCCCCTGAATACGAAGGAGCGGCTCGTTGGGGAACACGATCGTTCCTTCCGGGATGGCATCGATGCTGCATTGCAGCTCCATTTTGCGGAGGTAATCAAGAAAGCCTTCATCAAACAGCTTGTTGCCATCGCTGCCCGTGAGCGAGCCGATATAGGCCAGGTCTTCGTCGCTGAAACGGTACTCCTGCAAATATTCGATTACGCTGCTGAGCCCGCAAGCGACCGTAAATCCGCCCTGAAAAGGGTGTTTCCTGAAATAGAGGTTGAAGACCGCCTCCTGTTCTGCCTTACCCGATTTCCAGTAGCCATAGGCCATCGTGAGTTGATACAGATCGGTCAGAAGGCTCATCGAAGTATCGTATAGCTGGTTGATCATCTCTTCTGTGGTTGGTGTCTTAAAGCCGCCTAATTACTAAAAAAACGGCATTATAGCTACCAATAGTGAGTTTGCAGCGCAACCATTGACCGAATGGTAATGGGTTTATTATAACAAAAGCGGGGCCGCTACGAAAGCAACCCCGCTCCTACTATTACTTAAATGAATCAGATCGCTTCGAGAATGCGCTCGATTGCTACCTGATAACCGATCTTCTCTTTCAATTCACTGATGTGGACGCGCTCCTGCTCCATCGAATCGCGGTGGCGGATGGTAACGGTATCATCTTCCATTGTCTGGTAATCCACGACGATGCAGAACGGCGTTCCGATAAGGTCCTGACGGGTGTAGCGCTTACCGATCGCTGCATTGTCGTCGTAGACCGTGCGGAACGACGATTTCAACGAGTTAGCGAGCGTCTGCGCTTTTTCGGCAAGTCCGTCCTTTTTAACCAATGGGAGCACAGCCGCCTTGAATGGCGCCAATGCGGGGTGCAGTTTCAGGAAAGTACGTTCTTTCGCGCTGTCACCTTCGCCTACCGATTCCACCGTGTAAGCATTGCAGAATGTGGCGAGGAACAGACGGTCGGCACCAACGGATGTTTCCACTACGTAAGGAATGTAGTTACCGTACGGCTTGCCATTCTCATCGAGATCGGCGTCGAAATACTGTTGTTTCTTCTTAGAAAGCTCCTGATGGTTGCGCAAGTCGAAGTCGGAACGGGAGTGGATACCCTCGATTTCGCGGAAACCGAACGGAAATTCGAACTCGATGTCCACGGCTGCTTTCGCATAATGTGCAAGCTTGTCGTGGTCGTGGTATTTCAGTTTTTCAGCGGGCAGACCTATCGCCTGGTGGAATTTCATCCGCCCTTCTTTCCATTTGTCGTACCATTCTTCCTCAGTACCGGGCCGCACGAAGAATTGCATTTCCATTTGTTCGAACTCACGCATACGGAAGATGAACTGCCGCGCCACGATCTCATTACGGAACGCTTTTCCGATTTGTGCGATACCAAAAGGCACCTTCATACGGCCGCTTTTCTGCACATTGAGGAAGTTCACGAAAATTCCCTGCGCGGTTTCGGGGCGAAGATAAATCATACTGGACTCTTCGGCTACCGATCCTACCTGCGTGCTGAACATCAGGTTGAACTGGCGAACTTCCGTCCAGTTGGTTGTACCTGATACCTGGCATTTAATGTCTTCCGCAATGATCAGCTCGCGAACACCATTCAGGTCTTCGGCGCTGAGCAAACGGCCCATTTCGGCCAGCAATGCTTTTGCTTTTTCGGGTTGGCCGTCTTTTTCATATTGTTCTGCCTTGCCTTCCAGGAGTTGATCGGCGCGGTAGCGTTTTTTGGAATCCTTGTTATCGATCATCGGATCGTTAAAACCGTCGACATGGCCCGATGCTTTCCAGGTAAGCGGGTGCATAAAAATCGCAGCGTCGATACCGACGATATTGTCGTTCAACTGCGTCATAGCCTTCCACCAGGCGGCTTTCAGGTTATTTTTCAACTCGACGCCGTTCTGACCATAATCGTAAACGGCTTGTAATCCATCATATATTTCGGAAGAAGGGAATACAAAACCGTATTCCTTCGCATGCCCAACAATGTCTTGCAAAGAGGTAGCAGGTGCCTGGCTCATTCTATTTGTTTAAAATCAATAAGAAAAAAGACTATTAAATCCATCAAAATCATGAATTTGGCAAAATTAGGGATTTTGACGGCATTGCGCATTCATCCCGGGACGGAATTCCGGTGTTAATTTTCCCCTGCCGTGCGTGCGCCGTTGAACAGGAATGTCCGTTAGCGAACATCAATACGCGTATTTTTCAATATAAATCACTAATAATCAAGCACAAACACCATTGGCATATAATTTATTTGTTTAGTAGTACTGACTAACAAACCTGCTTCCCCATGCTCTTCAACTACCTCAAAATATCGATCAGGAACTTCCGCAAGCAGCGGCTGTTCAGCGGGCTGAATATCCTGGGACTCGGGATCGGCATCGCCGCCGTTTGGCTCATGGTGCTGTATGTGGCCGACGAACTGAGTTACGACCGTTTCCACGCCAAAGCCGACCGCATTTACCGCGTGACGCAGGAAGCCGAATGGGCTACCGGGAGTTTCAAACTCGCGCCTACCTCGGCGCCATTTGCGCCGGCATTGCAAAACGAATATCCTGAAATCGAAAAGACGGTCCGAATTAGTGCGGAGGGCGGCGGCAAGATCCGCTTCGGTGAAAAGCAGGTTGATGCGTACGATATTTTTTTCACCGACGGTTCTGTTTTTGACATATTTTCCTACCCATTTCTCTACGGAAACCCGGCAACAGCATTGCGCGAGCCTCAGAAAATCGTTCTGACCAAAACCCTCGCAACCCGCATATTCGGTGATGCTTCAAAAGCAATGGGGCAAACCGTGTTTTTCTCCAATAATTTCCCCAACGTAGTTACAGGTGTAATCGACGACGTACCGGGCAACGCTCACATGAATTTCAGCGCGTTGAGGTCGCTGCCTCCGGATTTTACCGGCGGCTGGCAGGACGGGGACATTTACACTTATTTGTTATTAAAAGAAGGTGCGGACGCAAAGAAGCTCGAAGCCAAATTTCCCGCTTTCTATACTAAATACCTGCAGAAACAAATGGGTGATGCGGATTACCACCTGAATCTGCAACCGCTCACGTCCATTCACTTGCATTCGAACCTGGATTACGAGATCGGTACCAAAGGAAGTATCAAAACGGTTTACATTTTCTCCGCCATTGCATTGCTGATCCTGGTCATCGCCTGCATTAACTATATGAACCTTTACACAGCCCGCTCGCTCAAACGCGTACGTGAGGTAGGCGTGCGCAAGGCCATCGGATCGCAGCGTTTCCAGCTCATCGGGCAATTTCTAACGGAGTCGTTCATGATGACGGTACTAGCCGGGTTTGTAGGTTTTATTCTGGCAAAAGCGGCATTACCGTTCTTCAACCAGCTTGCCGAAAAATCGCTGAACCTGGATTTTCATGACAACAGCATGACCACAGTCGTTATCGGTGCCGCGTTTCTGCTGCTGATCGGGCTGCTCAGCGGGTTGTACCCTGCATTAATGCTCTCGGGTTACCGCCCGGTTATCGCATTGAAAGGGCAGTTGGGCAGCCAGTCGGGCGGCGCGGGATTCCGGCAATCGCTGGTGGTATTCCAATTTGCGGCCACCGTCGTGATGATCGCCTGCTCGGGCATTGTCTACCGGCAGATCCAGTATGTCAATCACAAGGATCTGGGCTTTAATAAAGACCAGGTTCTCACTTTCCATATCGATAAAAACGAGGTTCGCACGCAGGTAAGCGCACTGAAAGAAAAACTGGAACAAAACCCGGTCATCGAGAGCGCCGCATCCGCTAGTAATCCCATCGGCAACAATGCCATCGGCTCGACTGCATTATTCGTAGAAACCAATAATGGCGATATTCCTTCCACCACTCAAATGACGCAGCGCTTCATGGCCGACGCCGATTATCTGCGCACTATGGAAATCAAGCTTTTGCAAGGCCGCGATTTCATTAAAAGCTCGCCCGCCGACCTGGCCGGTTCAGTTCTTGTGAATCAAGCATTAGTCAAGAAACAGGGCTGGACAAACCCTATCGGAAAAAAAATGCGCTACCCTGCGGATAAGGATGGCAATGTACGAGAGCTGACCATTGTGGGTGTAACCAAAGACTTCCACATCTATTCCCTGCAACACAAAATCGAGCCGCTGGTGATCCAGCTCGCTCCTCCGATGGAACAAGATAATATGTATGTGCGCATCAATGCCACCAAAACGTCCGAAGCATTGGCATATATCAGCCAGGTTTACAAGACCTTCGATGCCGATGCCCGCCCCGAGTTTCAGTTTCTAGATGAGAATTTTGCCAAACAATACCAGGCAGAACAGCGCCAGGGCAACGTATTGCTGGCATTTGCCATACTGGCCGTCGTGATCGCTTGCCTCGGCCTGTTTGGCCTGGCGGCATTCGCTGCCGAGGCACGAACCAAGGAAATCGGTGTCCGGAAAGTGCTCGGTGCGAGCGTACAGGACGTGGTACTCATGCTTTCACGCGACTTTGTAAAATTAGTGCTCATCGCGATTGTGATCGGCACGCCCATAGCCTTCTACGCCATGACCCAATGGCTGCAAAACTTCGAATACCGCGAAACATTATCGTGGTGGGTCTTCGCACTGGCAGGCGTCGTCGCAATCGTCATCGCGCTGGTAACGGTAAGTTCGCAGGCGCTGAAATCGGCATTGACTAACCCTGTGAAGGCTTTAAGAGCGGAATAAGCGGAATTAAAGGGAGGATGGTTTTCTTTTCCTTCCTCCCTAAAACAAAAACATTATGCTAAAAAACTACCTGAAAATCGCTATCCGCAACCTCTGGAAGCACAAGCTGTTTTCTTTCATCAACATTACCGGCCTGGGTCTGGCGATGGCGTTCTGCTTTATGCAGCTGATCCAGGTGCAGAGCAGTTTTGAAAAGGACTCCTTCCATCCCTATCCCGACCGCACCTTCCGCATTCTCACCGATGCTACGGATAATGTCGGCGAAAAGCACTCGCTCGCTTCTACTCCGTTTCCGCTGGGTCAGAAGCTGGGCGATGGGCAAAGTGTGATCGAAAAGACGGTGCGCATTAATCGGTCATTCGGTACAAATCTGAGCAATGGCATCAAAACGCTCCGCACTTATGGGCTTTATGTAGAGCCGGGATACTTTGAAATCTTCGGGTTTCCGCTGGAAAAAGGGAAACCAGCCACGGAACCCTGGACGGCCGTGCTTACACACGAGATGGCGGAACGTTTTTTCGGCGACGCCAACCCGATAGGCAAAACACTCACAAACAGTGAGGTAGGCACATTCACCATTACCGGTGTTTTCAAGCCGCTCAAAAAATTCCGGACGCATTTGGATGCTGATATGGCGATATCGATGGCTACCCTGCCGCTCGTACGCAAGGATCTCAAAGCCGACGACTGGCTCAGTTACAATACCTACACATTTGTATTCCTTACCAAAGGCTCCACCCGCGCCGACCTCGACCAGGCGCTGGCTCGTGTTTCCGCCGAGAATCAAAAGGCCGTCCGTTTCAAGGACATCAAATCGCATTCATTCCGCAGCCAGGCGTTGTCTGAGATTTCTCCGGACTGGGAAGGGTTGCTGGACAATCCCGATGTTGAGCCGATCTGGAAAATGGGCGTTAGCTTGCTAATTCCGCTTGTAATTATCGTCCTGGCGGGTTTCAACTACATCAACCTCACACTTACACGGTCGCTCAGCCGCGCGCGTGAGGTGGGCGTGCGCAAGGTCGCGGGCGCGAAAAAGTTTCAGTTGATCAGTCAATTCTTGGTCGAAACGGTTGTGATAGCATTGCTCGCTTTCGGGCTCGGGTACCTGGGGCTGTTGCTGCTGAAAGAATATATTCACGTGGGCTGGCTGACATGGGAGGTGAGTGATACACGCATGCTTTGGGCGATTTTTATCGGTTTTACATTGTTTACCGGCTTTCTGGCGGGCATTTTGCCGGCACGGATACTGTCGTCCTATCAGCCTGTTCAAATCCTGAAAGGCGAATTGGCACCCACGGGTGTCGGTAAATTTGGTTTCCGGAAAACGCTCACCATTATCCAGTTCGTGGTCGCATTGGTTTTCATGACCGGTACCGGCATTATGAACAGCCAGTTTGAGTATATGGCGACCGACAACCAGAATTTCAACCGGAAGAATATCCTGAATATTCCACTGGTGCCCGACAGCGATTTCAAACTTCTGGCCAATGAAATGAGCCGGGAAGCGGGCGTGAAACGTGTAGGACTCACCTCCGCCACGTTGAATGAAGGCGCAGGAAAGGCTAAACTCGCGCCGCTATCACAACAAAAACCCACCAATTCAGTAGAAACGTACATTTACGCCTCCGACCGGAATTTTATCGACAATATGCGGCTGCAATTCATAGCCGGCGAAAACGTCCCTGCATCCGCCGATACAACCGTCCATTTTGTCGTGTTGAACCAGAAAGCGGCGCAGTCGCTTGGCTGGAAAAACCCAAAGGAGGCAGTGGGACAAACTATCCTCCTGAATGAAACTCAGGTGATCGTATCGGGGATTGTGAAAAACTTCTGCTTCATGCGCTACGAATTGCCGGTGGTACCACTGATACTGGCATTCGATCCGCGGGAAATAAAGGTCCTTTCGCTGGAAGTTATGGACGGAACCGACCGTGAACACCTCGCTTCCGTATTGGAAAAAACCTGGAAACGGTATCACCCGCGCGAATCGTTTGTGTATTCATGGTATGAAGACCAACTCTATGAGGACTATCTGGAAAATGAAGATCAAAAGATCATGGATTTGTTGGTGTTGGTCGTGTTCACGATCGCGGCGATGGGTTTGCTGGGAATGGTCACCTACTCCACCGCCAAACGCGTGAAAGAAGTGGGCGTGCGCAAAGTAATGGGTGCCAGCACCGCGCAGATCATGCGGCTGCTGTCGGGCTCGTTCGTAAAACTGATGCTGATCGCTGCGATCATCGCAATGCCGATCGGCTACGGACTTGGATCGCTGTTTCTCAACATTTTCACGTACCATCCCCACCTCGGTCCGGGCGTGTTCCTAACCTGCATCGGAAGCCTCGGACTGATAGGCCTGCTCACCATTGGCATCCAGACCTACAAAGCGGCCGTTACCAACCCGGCCGAGACTCTACGGAATGATTGAAAAGGGAGTTTGCTATCCTCCCCTTCCTCCTTATTCGCTGTTAAAAATAGTTAAACACCCCGCCCCTCAAAATCAGCCATTTAAAAAACGCCTAGCTTTGAAGTATGTTAAAAAACTACTTCAAAATCGCCTGGCGGAACTTGCTGAAACGCCGCTTTTATGCACTGGTGACGATCGTTGGCCTTGCCGTCGGGATGACGTTCACGTTCCTGATGATGAGCTATATCCGGGGCGAACTTGGCGTGAATGCCGATCTCCGGAATGCGAAGAACCAGTACATCATCCGCAGCAAGTGGACCGACCCGAATATGGGTCTGGACCTGACGACCCTCGGGCCGCTTGGGAAAGCATTGAAGACAGATTACCCCAACCTGGTTGCCAATTACTATCGCTACGACGCCATAACCGTGGCCGTATCGCACGGAGACAAGCATTTCAGAGAGGATGTGCAGACCGGCGACTCTACGCTGCTGGCCATGTACGGCTTCCCGCTCCTGCACGGAAATGCGCAAACGGCATTGAATACCCCTAATTCAGTTGTTATTACCCAAAAAAAGGCCATGAAATATTTTGGCCGGACGGACGTCGTGGGCGAGTCGCTTACGCTTCACAATTTCATGGGCGGCAAACAGGAATACCAGATTACCGCCGTGATGAAAAACCTTCCTTTCAATTCGGTCACCCATTTGCTTACCACCGAGACGGAGATCTTCTTTCCGTTTAGCAGCCTGGAAGGCCGCAAAGGCTCGGAGGACAACTGGAATTTTGCCATCATGGTTACCTATATTGAACTGAAAGACGGCGTTACCCCTGCCGATCTTGCCAAGCCGATTGCGCGGGAGCTCGCCACACATGCACCGGAGGCCATCAAAGCTAATCTCAAAGTGTACCTGACCCCGCTCGGCGAGTATTACCGCGAGGCGAACAATGGTGTCGTCAATAAAATGATGCTGACACTTTCGGGCATTACCGTGTTTATTTTATTAATGGCGATCGTCAATTTTGTCAACATCTCTATTGGTAGTTCCTCGTCGCGCCTGAAAGAAATAGGTGTACGAAAAGTATTGGGCAGCCTGAAACGGCAGCTCATCGGGCAATTTTTGGCTGAATCCATCCTGCTGTCGCTGTTGGCGATGGTACTTTCGCTGGGAATGTATGAATTGTTACGACCGTTTTTCAGTGATATTTTAGGCAAAGAAGTGGCGTCGCTCTGGTCGCTAATACCTTATGCGCTGGTCGTTCCGATATTGATTGCCCTGCTCGTAGGTATGGTCGCGGGTTTGTATCCGGCCCTGGTACTTTCGCGGATTCCGTCCGTAGAGTCTATGAAGGGAAAACTGAAATCGGTCAGGGATAATATCCTGTTCCGGCGCTCGCTCATTGCAGTGCAGTTTGTGATCGCATTGTTTGTGTTTGCCGGGGCGGGCATTGTGGCGCGGCAGGTCGACTATTTTTTCAATAAAAACCTTGGGTATAACAAAGAATCGCTCGTTACCCTCGGCGTCCCCCGTGACTGGACGCCCGCCGGGGAGGCCAAAATGGAACAGGTACGCGACGGGCTAGCCGGGCTCAAAGAGATTAAGGACATCAGTCTTTCCTATGAGATCCCGAATGGAAATGGGGGTGGCAGCAGCTTCTACAAACCCGGCCAGGATTCCACAGAGGCTGTTCAGGCTATATTGCTGCGGACGGATGTTGCCTATGCAAAAACATACGATGTAAAATTGCTCGCAGGCGAGTTCCTTCAACCGCCGAACACCGCCTACCAGCCCGACCGCATCGTCATGAACGAAACGGCCGTCAAATCCCTCGGGTACGCAGGTGCGCGCGAGGCGCTTGGGCAACAGGTACGGGTACAGGGTTATCCGAAACCGTTAACCATCGTAGGTGTAGCGCAGGATTTCCATTTCGGGTCCATGCACCAGGCGATCAAGCCACTTGTATTTGCCGATGTCCGCGGCACCAACTTTTACCGTTACCTGAGCATCCGCCTGAATCCGGGCAACATGGGTAGTTCCATCGCAGCCATCCAACAGAAATGGCACGAACTCATGCCCGATGCCCCATTTGAATATGTATTCATGGACGAAACCCTGCAAAAACTATATCAGTCTGAAATCCAGCTAAAAAAGGCCTCTCGCGTCGCAACGTTTCTTTCCGTGATCATAGTGTTCCTGGGTATCCTGGGAATGGTTTCGCTCAATGTAACCCGCCGGACTCGGGAAGTGGGCATCCGCAAGGTACTGGGCGCAACCAGCCTGCACGTAGTAATGCTTTTCCTGAAAGAGTTCCTGGCAATCCTCGCCGCGGCCATCCTGATTGCATTTCCATTAGCTATCCTGCTGGGAAATCGATGGTTGAAAACCTATGCTTACCGTGCGGAAATTGGCTGGGAAGTGTTTGCGGGAATTGCGATGCTATTCGGAATGATGATCACTGGGCTGGTTTGCGTACAGACGTATAAGGCCGCGATAACCGACCCGGTGAAGAGTTTGAAAAGTGACTAATCAGGATTTAAATACTTCGTAAATATCGAAGTGAGCGCTTTGAATGAATTCCCTGATTATGTCTATTTTGTCTGAAAGTAAATCTGAAAGCACATTTGTTGAACAATTTCCGGTTCTGATACGGATAATTTTGGGAGGTTTAGAAAACTGATTGATCAGCGTGACAAAGTCTTCGTCTAATGTGATGATGGCCTGATAACCATTGGCGCGAGCGAACATGAATATGTCATAATCATTAGCATCCGTGAGCCCGATCTGCCTTACATGATCTAAAACGTCGAATTGAGATGCCATCAAGGGCAAAATTCGTTGTGAAATATTCTGATCAATCAGAACTTTCATGCAGCCACATCAAAAAATGTCCGTTTTTGCTGATCTGCTGAAAATTCCAGTGCTACTGAAATATCCTTCCGGGTTAACTCCGGAAAATCAAGCAAAATATCTTCGAACGACATCCCCGATGCCAGCCAACGCAGGATATCTTCCACCGTAATACGCATACCCCTGATACAAGGCTTACCACCTCTTTTACCGGGTTCCAGTGTGATAATATTTTTGTATATATACATAAACTAATGCGTTGATAGACAAAAATAACCATTTGTCGCGGATTCTCCAGAGCATGTGCTAACTCAACTTCACCGAAAACAAATCCTTCGAGCGCAAGTATACCCAGGTCACCACGACGAGCGTGAGGACGCCTCCCATCATGACCGATGGTACCGTCCCGAATGCCTTCGCCATTACGCCGGATTCGAAGGCGCCGAGTTCATTGGAGGAGCTTACGAATATACCATTGACTGCTGCCACCCGGCCTCGCATTTCGTCCGGCGGATAAATTTGAAGGATCGTTTGGCGTATGATAACGCTTACACTATCGAACACGCCGGTCACAAAGAGGGCTGCACAGGAAAGCATGAAACTGGTGGAAGCGGCAAAAACGAGTGTAAATACCCCGAAACCGGCCACTGCGACCAACATATTGCGCCATGCATTATGTGTGGGCGGGAAATAGGCCATGGCAAACATCGTCAGCATGGAGCCTATGGAGGGCGCCGCGCGCAGCAGGCCGAGCCCTTCCGGGCCTACTTTTAGAATGTCTTCCGCAAAAATGGGTAACAAAGCGATGACGCCTCCGAAAAGCACCGAGAACAAATCTAATGTCATGGCATACAGCACAATGCGTGTTTTGAAAACGAATTTAAAGCCCTCTTTCAGGCTTTCCATGATCGGCGTCACGATCTTTGGAAATTCGGGGCGGGTTTTAATCATACCCAGCAAAACCCAGCAGATCAGGAAGATGACTATAACGATCAGCAATGTGTTGGTGAGGCCCAGGTAGGCATATAGAAAACCCGCAGCAGCCGGACCGATAATGGCCCCTGCCTGCGAAAAGGAACTGCTCCAGGTCGATGAATTATGGTAGATCGTTCGCGGTACAAGGAAAGGTTTCAGCGAGCTTGCCGCAGGCGAGTAGAAGCCTTTTGCAAAACCTATTAACCCAAAAACAGCATAAATGACCGCCAGGTGCTGCCATTCCGCCAACCTGTTGTAAACTCCTGGCTGGAAAGCCGTATATAATATCCCCGAACCCAGCAAGATCACCACCAGACTAACGTGCATGATCGTGATCTTGTTCTTCTGATCGGCCACATACCCTCCAAACAGCGACGTAATAATGAACGGGATAGCCTCCGCCAAGCCGATGAGCCCCAATGCGAGCGGGTCGTGCGTGGTTTTGTACAGTTCATAGCCCACAATCACTTCCTGAATGCGGATCGTGGCAGAAAAAAGAAAAGAATTGGATACAAAGAACCGGAAATCAGAATAGCGGAGCGCTGCGTACGGGTCGTTGGATGCTACTGCTTTCAAGTGAGCGTTTTAATGATACATGTTTTACATTTTGTTTACAATGTTTTACAGGCATTAGTTCGTAGAGCTGGGCCATGTCGGTATTTTTGACCGAGTTCATTGTATTCACCCAAAACAAAGCGTATATGCATTTCAAAGCCATTAAAATCATACCTGCTATGGTGCTGTTTTGTTCCTTACAAACTTCGGTTGCACTACCGAAATCGGCAGGCCCGGCTCATAGCAATCCAGTGCTGTTAAATGGAAAAGTAGTCACCATCGAACAGCTGACTTACGTCACCCGTGGTGTATTGACGCTCATGAAGGGCGACCCGGCTTCGGAACGGAAAACAAATATCCCGTTCCTGATATACCTGAGACGCGGCGGTAAGATCGTGGATGCGCAGGCAGATGCGCACAACCACGCGGTAATGTATTATGAAATCGCCGAAATACTGAAATCCGCCCAAGCCGGCGATCAACTGGTGATCGACCCCGTGGAGCCCGGCAATAAGGCAGCTCAAAAAGTGATTACGATCAAAAGCACGCAAATTGTTCCTCAATTCAATTGGTTTTATGGTTTGAACAAGAAAAAGGACAATTGCTGAATTTCGTTAAATTTGATTATTGGTCACTGGCTGTATGATGGCGTATATGAATGTCATTTTTAGAAGATTTGTGTTGCTGGCTGGCTTTTGTACCGGGCTTTCCGTTATTGCCATGGCCAATAGTGATGCGGTGCGTTTTTCTGAAAATGTCAACCTGGCGCTCAGACGAACCGCTGATGTGCTGCTTCGGGCCAATGGCGATTCCCTGTCGGTGATCCCGCCGGTAAAGCAATCGGATGCGAACACCTTTTCGGTTCAAATGGACCGGATGTTCGATTATGACAAACTCCCTGAAACGTTACAAAGGTCACTCACCTCCTACCATATTGATCGCCCGTACAGCGTGGCCGTGCTGGACTGCGAAACCGGCGAAGTAAAACTTGGCTATCAGTTCTTCGACCTGAATCAGCCCGACGGCATCCCGTGCAAGGGCCGTTCGCGCGATGAGGGGTGCTACACAGTGCAAATCCGCTTCACACCCGAAGCTCCGAAACCCAAATCTGCCGGCAATACCTGGCTCCTGGTTTCATTTGGCGGTACACTGGCCGGGCTCGGTTTTATCGCCTGGAACCGGGCACGGCATAAAAAAGTGCCCGAAACCAAGCCTCAAGATGCGCCCGCTCCGCATTCCCGGCTTACGTTCGGCAATTCGTGGCTCGATACCGCCAACCAGACGCTCTATAACGGTGAATCCATTCAAACGCTGACATTCAGAGAGGCCAAATTGCTGGCCGTATTCGCCAGAAACATCAACCAGGTGCTGGAAAGGGACGCCATTCTGAAATCGGTTTGGGAGGATGAGGGCGTCACGGTCGGCCGGAGTGTCGATGTATTCGTTTCGCGTCTGCGCAAAATGCTGTCTGCCGATCCGCAAGTCAAAATCTCCGCCATACACGGCGTAGGATACAAAATGGAAGTCTATTCCTAACAAAATCCATGTTCAAAACCTTTTTTAAAATCGCAGCGCGTCAGCTCTGGCAGGGGCGGCTGTATGCGATGATCAATGTCGCCGGACTGGCGGTTGGTAGCGCTGGGATGCTGTTCGCGGTGCTCTATATCAGCGACGAAAGCAGTTTCGATCGCTTTCACCGGAATAGTCCTAACCTTTACCGCATCACCAGCACCTACCGCGAGCGGGGCGAAATTATCAGGACCGGCGGTACCGGGCAGGTACAGGGTCCTGCTTTTCAGGCGCGCATGCCCGAGATCACGCATTATGCGCGCGTCATGGGCGGGGATATTTACGGCGATGTACGTTATGGACACAATGCATTCAAGTTACAATTGCTCTTCGTGGATGCTTCCTTTTTTGAAGTCTTTACTTTCCCATTGCTGCATGGCGATGGCCGTACCGCGTTGCAGAACGTCAATTCGGTAGTCATTACCCGACGAACAGCCCTCAAATTCTTCAACCGCACCGATGTGGTGGGCGAGCTGCTGCAAATGGATGCCGATCCGTCTGCGATACGGATCGGGAAGCCGCTGGTCGTTACAGGCGTCGCAGAAGACCCGCCGGCGAACTCCTCTGTTCAGTTCGACATCCTCTTTCCATTCGAGTTCATGAAGGTGTCGTTCGACGATACCAGCTGGCTGAATGCTTACCTGGGCACATTCGTCGTGCTGCGTCCCAATGCCCAGCCCGGCCAGGTAATCGGCAAGTTCAACCGCATTGCAGGCGCATTATCCCAAACCCAGCGCAAAGACCATCCCGAAGCTTCCGCGATTACTTATGGCCTGCAAAAAATGACCGATATTCACCTGAACGGACAGGAAATACCAAATCAGAACGGCGAGTCGGGCATTGTCAATAGCAGCAGGCCGCTTTATTCCTTCATTTTCGCCGGTATGGCTGGGTTCATATTGCTGATGGCCAGCATTAATTTTATCAACATCCATATTGCTTCGTCGTTGAGGCGAGCGAAGGAAGTAGGTATCCGAAAGGCTACCGGCAGCGGCAGGGCGGCCATTATCGTACAGTTCCTCGGAGAATCTGCCCTGCTGATCGCCGTGGCCATGATCATCTCCCTGTTACTCGTGTTTCTGCTCATGCCCGCGTTCAACCATTTGTCGCAAAAAACAATCCAGTTTAGTGCGCTCTTGAATGTCGGCTTGCTTGGTTCCATAATTGGGATATTCCTGATGAATATCGTGTGTGCGGCGCTATATCCGGCCTGGCTGGTTTCCAGGTTGAGCCCGGTTGAAACACTTTATTCAAAAATCAGGCTGGCAGGCAGAAGCCGCATGGGGAATATGTTGATGGTCTTCCAGTTTGCGATGGCCATTCTACTGGGCATTGCGAGTGTGGTATTTTACAGGCAAATGCATTTCATCAGGTCCAAAAACCTTGGTTACAATCCCGATCAGGTGGTCAAAATAGCTATCCAGGGTGTGAGGGATGTGCATCAGGTTCACAAGCGCTTTCAAAACGAGCTGGCAGGTGACCCTGCGTTCGGGGCTATTTCTCTTGCAGGTGAATTTGGGAACCGTGATGTGGTAGTCAACGGCCAAAAAATGCTTGCTAACGTGCGTACGGTTGATGTAGACTATCTGCCGATGTTGGAAATGAAACTGCTGCAAGGCCGTAACTTCTCTCCTGCCTTCGCTTCGGACGAAACGTTCGGTGTGTTAGTAAATGAAGCCTTTGTCAAAAAAGCAGACATTACCGACCCGATCGGCCAAAGATTGATGCCCGACGACTATTTCGGCAAGCAAGGTCTAAGCATCCTCGGCGTAGTCGGTGATTTCCATTTCAATTCCCTCAAAGAACGCATCGGGCCGATGATCATGCCGATGAGCACGCATTACGGAGCCGGCGAGCTTTGGATTAAAATCGTCCAAAACAGCGAGCATTATGCGATTGAAAAGCTTCAAAAAACGTTCAAAAAGGTGCTGCCCGATGCCGTTTTCGACTATGCCTTCTTGCACGACGCCAACGCCCGCGCCTATATGTCAGAGCTGCGCTGGCAACAGATTATCACCATCGCAACCATCGTGGCAGCCATTATTTGCGGCCTAGGCCTATTCGGCCTCGCACACCTCGCCATCTCGCAACGCAGACGCGAGACGGGCATCAGGGTCGTGCTCGGTGCTACCGGTTACGACATTGCGCTTGGCTTTTCCAAAAACTTCGTCCGGATCATCTTCACAGCCATCCTCATCGCATCCGCTGCCGGATATTATCTGATGCATTCCTGGCTCGACCATTTTGCTTACCATGCAGGCTTGCCCTGGTGGGTGTTTGTGTGCTCGGGAGCTGTGGCGCTGTTGCTCGCGCTATTCACAGTATTCGCCCAGGCGTTGCGGGCAGCGGCGGCCGACCCTGTGAAGGTTTTACGGTCCGAATGAGCGCCTTTTTACAGCATTGCAAAGTTTTCGCAACCGCGTCCGATTGCGTACACATTTTGTACGGTATCGGACGCGCCCATATTCGCATCAATTCAAAACCATATGAAAATCAACCAATTACTCTTCTGGCAAGGCTTTTTAAAATAGGACTGGCATAAGAGATGCGGATGTAAGCATTTGTTTTTAAAACAGGTTGTCCGTAATTACATACCAAATCTCAAACTCCCAATTTTTTATGATCCAGTTAGAAAAGATATCCAAATATTACCCGGCAGGTTTTGGCAAAACATACGTGTTGCGCCACATTGATTTGAACATTAAAGAAGGGGAGTTTATTTCGATCATGGGTCCCTCGGGCTCGGGTAAATCCACCCTGTTACATATACTTGGCTTGCTCGAAGAACCCTCCGAAGGCGAGTACCTTTTTCTCGACGAACCGGTTCAGAAATTGACCGAAAAGAAACGCACTGAATTGCACCGTCACCACATCGGTTTTGTGTTCCAGGCCTATCACCTGATCGACGAACTGACGGTCTATGAAAACATCGAAACACCGCTTTTGTACAAAGGCACGTCGTCGTCAGAGCGTAAAAGCCGCGTTGCGGAACTGCTCGACCGCTTCAATATGGTAGCGAAAAAGGATCTGTTCCCACACCAGCTTTCGGGCGGCCAGCAGCAGCTTGTAGGCGTTGCCCGGGCGATCGTGCATAACCCGAAAGTGATTTTCGCCGACGAACCGACCGGTAACCTGCATTCGGAGCAGGCGATCGAGATCATGGAATTATTTCAAAAACTTAACCAGGAAGACAAAGTCACCATCGTTCAGGTAACCCACTCGGAGACGAATGCCAGTTACGGCAACCGCATCGTACGGTTGAAGGACGGCTGGTTGGCATAACCTAACTCAATCTATTAGCCATGAAACGTTTTATTTTACTTTTCTGCCTCCTGCCTTTGCTCGGGCAGGCGCAAACCAAACTGGGCCTGGCCGACTGCGTCGACCTGCTGGCAAAAAACAACCTTATTTACCAGCAGGGAACATTACAGGCAGAAGCAGCACAAGCCCAGCTGCGGCAGACAAAGTCACAAATTTTCCCGCAGATCTACATCACCGCAGATCAAAGCCTTAACCTCGGCCGGAGTATCGACCAATACACCAATGCGTATATAGATCAGCTTTACAGCTACAATTCGATCAGCACCGGTTTTCAAATGCCGGTTTTCCAGGGTGGCAAGCTTGCAAACCAAACGCGCCAGGGCACATTGCTCAAAGAATCCGCGATGGAGAACCGCACCGCCGTATTGAATGCACAAACCATTCTTCTCATGCAGGGCTATGTGAATGTGCTCGCTACCAAGGCATTGCTCGAAGCGGCCGACCAGCAGGTCGCATCGTCGCAGCAGCAGGTTGATAAGGTACAAAAGCAGGTCGACGCCGGAACTGCCGGGAACAACTTGCTGGCTGAGATTAAGGCCCAATTTGCAAACGACAAATTCTTACAGGTAACGGCACTCAGCAATTATCGTACAGCGAGGCTTGCATTGTTTCAGCGGATGAATATCACACCCGACGACAATGTAGAATTTGAACCTTTACTACCTAAGGAAAGCATAGCACCCGGCGCCGCCAATGCATCGGAACTCTATGAAAATGCATCCAAATCGTTCCCGGAAATCCGCAGCGCGGAGCTCAACCGGCAAAGTTACAAGTACCTGGTCAAGTCGATCAAAGCACTGAATATCCCGTCGCTGAACCTCAGCACCAATGTGCGGGCGTTCTATGCTTCGACCAACGACAACCTCGACTATTTCAAACAGTTGAATGCGACGCGTAACGGATACGTGAACCTTGGCCTGAATATCCCGATCATGGGCCGCTGGGTAACCCGGCCACGCATCGAGCTAGCCAAAGTACAGGAGCGCCAGGCGCAAAACACGCTGGACATTACCAACCAGCAACTCCGCCAGGCCATCGAGACAGCCGTATTGAACCTGAATGCCATGGCCGATAAACATACGGCGGCCGAAGGACAGGTCGAATCGCTGGGAGCGGCATTCGCGGTGGTCGAAAGCAAGTTCAATGCGGGGGTATCAAGCATCTTTGAATACACCCTTTCCAAAGCCAAACTCGCACAGGCACAAGGCATCGCTATTCAGGCAAAATATGATTACCTGATGCAACAGAGATTATTACAATACTATCGCCAGGGCCATTGGCAAGGGGTATTCTAGGCGGCATATAAAACATTAAAGACTGTTAGGTTAAATTTGGTATCGGTAATTTTTAGAGGCAGCCAGCGCATTGGCTGCCTCTTTTTGTTAAATAAACCTAAATAATTAGGTGGTTACATTATGGTGTGTAAATTAGGTCTCCAAACTAATTTTACCGACCATGAAAAAACTTTTTCTATTGTTACTGCCGGGGATGTTGTTGCTGGCAGGAAGCGCGCGAGCGCAGTTGCAGAAAGGGACTGTCCATTGGGGTACGACAATAACCGCCAATGGGAACAACATGAAAAATGAGGCACCGAATGAATCGGAATCCAAAAGCAGTGTGACCAATATTTATCCATCGCTGCAAACCGGCTGGTTTACGCGGGACAATTTCATGTTCGGTTTGCGGCTTTCGACTTCACATGCCTTTTTCAAGACTTCCTACGATTATCCCGGCTCGAATGGGCGGAACAGTGGTAACTCACTTGCTGTGAACCTGACTCCTTTTATACGGAAATATAAGCCTATCAGCCCTAAATGGGCACTGTATCTGCATTCAGGTGTCAACCTTGCCTACCTGCGTTCCAAAATGCCGATGGAAGGCGGAACTAAGTACGATAATGGCTATTCGGGAGGCGTGTATATCAATCCCGGAGTGGTGTTCTGGGTTACCCCGCGTTTTGCTCTCGAATCGGATTTCAACGTGCTTTCGCTTTCAGCAAACTACGTAAGCTTTCGGGACCAGAATCAGTTCAATTTGAATGCAGGCGTGACGTCGTCAATCTCACAATACTTCGGAATCAGGGCAGCCTGGTATTTACAACCCAAATAAGCTCACCGCTATGAAAAACATTACATTTTTGGTTCTGGCTGTGCTGACCTGCGTATCCGGCGGGGCATTCGCTCAATATGAGGGCAAACGGTTTCTTACCGGTAGCCTTTCGCTCGATTTTAACAATACCAATCCGGATATCTCGAAAGCTACACATAGTTATGGTTACAATGTTTCCACCGGCATTGGCCGGTTCAAATCCAACACACGCGCTAATGTATGGAACCTGAGCACATCGCTTCGCGCCGGAAAGGGCTATCTAACCGACAATAGCGGCGAAACGACCACCATTAGCGGAATAAGCAGCGTGGGATTCGGAGTGGGACATGCCTGGCAGTTTTACAAACACTTTAATGATAAGGTCGGCGTATTCGCAAGTCTTGGACCCGACCTATCCTATCTATATGGGAAGCAACGAGAAAATAATGAAAATTATAGCTGGGACGTCAAAAGCCATGCTTTTTCGCTGTCGCTAGGCGTGTCGGCCGGCGCTTATTACCGCCTGGACGAGCGTTGGTGGCTCACGGCTTCCATCGGATTTGCACAGCCGGTAGCAGTGCAATTTACCCGGCGAAATACGCAGGAACGCGCCACAGGCGCCCGTTCCCACAGCAACCAATTGAATTACGGTTTCAGCCCGTCTATCACGCTTCCCAGTGTAGGGCTTGGCTTGCGCTATTTTTTGAAAGACTAGCGCCGCTTTGAAATAGTTAAATCCAAACACATTAAAACCCCCGTGGATATGGCTTTTAAGGCCATATCCACTTTCTATTTATAATGAAAAAACACTTTCTGATTGTCCTTTTTGCTGCACTCAGCGCTTGCCATAAACCACAAACAACCAACCTCGCCGGACCGTGGGAGCCCGATTACGACGTTACCCGTTCGGAAAATGCCATTAAGGAATTCGAGAAAAAAGACGCGGAACATATGCCGGCGCCCGGTGGGATAGTTTTCACAGGCAGCTCTTCATTTACCAAATGGCCGAATGCAGTGAACGACCTCGCGCCACTTCCCATTATTAACCGCGGTTTCGGAGGTTCTACATTGCCCGAAGTGATCTATTATTCCGATCGTGCGATTTCCAAATACAAGCCAAAGACAATCGTGATCTATTGCGAGAACGACATGTTCGGCAAAAAACCGAAGTCGCCCGAGCAGGTGCGCGACGCGTACGTGACGCTCGTGAAAAAGCTCCGCGACAAGCAACCCGAAGTCCGTATTTACGGTGTGTCGCTAAAACCCTCGCCGTCGCGCTGGGCAAAGCGCGAGGATGTGATCAAGGCTAACAAACTCATTCAGGATTTCATTAGGAAGGACAAGAACCACCACTACATCGACGTGTGGCCCGTGATGCTCAAAAACGGCCGGCCCGACGGCACTATCTTCGTGAGCGACAGCCTGCATATGAATGAGGAAGGTTACAAAAGATGGACAAAAGTGTTCCGCCCGATACTGGAAAAATCAGTCTGAAAGTATCCTGCACTTTGCGGTTTTTTACAAAGATTTTAAAAGAATAGATAAGGGTATTGGTTTTAACGTAAAGTCACTATATTGACCGAAAAAATACATTTCCGGGTAAAAAAGTGATATTCCAGTAATGAAAGTAACAGCCGTTTTTGATATTGGCAGGACCAATAAGAAGTATGTACTTTTCAACGAAAAGTATGATATCGTTCATGAGTTTTCAGAATCCCTCCCAGAAACAGTTGACGAAGACGGCTTCCCTACCGAAGATTGTGAATTGTTGACCAAATGGGTTCAGGACCGCTGGGCGGAACTTCTGGCCAATCCGGAATTCGACATTAAGGCAGTGAATGTAGCTGGCTACGGTGCAAGCCTGGTACACCTGGATGCCGCAAACCGGCCGCTTACCCCGCTGTATTCGTACCTCAAACCGTTCCCGGAAGATCTTTTAAAGGAATTTTACAGCACCTACGGCGACCCCACGCGCATTTCGCTGCAAACCGGCTCACCGGCAATGGGCATGCTCAACTCGGGTATGCAGCTGTACTGGCTCAAACATACCAAACCGGAGATTTACAGCCAGATCGCCACGACTTTACATTTACCGCAATACATCTTGTACCTGCTTACCGGCCGCAAAGTGAGCGATTATACGTCGCTGGGCTGCCATACCGCATTGTGGAGCTTCGAAATGTGGGATTACCACGAATGGGTGAAGCAGGAAGCCATTCATAAGAAATTGGCGCCGGTACTGGCGTCGTCGTCGTTCATTTACCGCCATGGCGACAAGGGTATTCAATCGGGCTTCGGCTTGCACGATAGTTCTTCTGCATTGATACCTTACCGCATGGCCGTTAAAAAGCCGTTCGTACTGCTTTCGACCGGCACCTGGTGCATCAACTTCAACTCATTCGCATCGAAACCGCTGACTTCCTACCAGCTCGAACGCGACTGTATGAATTACCTGACCCCCGAGGGCAGCGGCGTTACCGCGTCACGCCTGTTCATGGGTCGCGAACACGATTACCAGGTGGCACGCATTGCTGAATACTTCCAGGTAGCACCCGATTTTTACAAAAAAGTAGCGCTTGACGACGAGATTCTCAAACAGGATACACCTAAATTTTATACTGCCTGTATGACCGGCAATGGCCCTTTCCCTGAGCCAAATACGCAGGAATGGCAGATCAGCGCTTTTGGTTCGGCAGAAGCCGCATACCATCATTTAATAAAAGGACTGGCCGAGTTGCTATTCGTTTCACTGAATCTGGTGAATGTCAACGATGTGCATGCTATTTATGTAGACGGCGGATTTGCCCGGAACGAAATATTCACTAAGCTCCTGGCCCGGAATTATCCAAACCACAAAGTTTACGTGTCCGATCTGCCGTATGCAACCTCGCTCGGTGCAGCATTGCACGTGACGCGCCCGCAGACTTATGAGTTCGCCAATGAGATCCGTGAAATAAAACCTTGATTAACTGATCCGACTCCAGTTGGTTTCTTCCTTGCGCAGGTTTTCAAGATGGCTGCGGATAGGTTGGTAAACCGGCTGGAGTAGGTCGGGGTCGGCTGTCAGGATCTCCTCCGCGGAGGCACGCGCAGCCTTCAATATCTCCCCGTCCTGGGCCAGGTTGGCTATCAATAAATCCACCAATCCGCTTTGCTGCGTTCCTGAAATGTCGCCCGGGCCGCGCAGTTGCAAATCCACTTCCGCTATTTCGAAACCGTCGTTAGTGCGGCACATGGTGTCGATACGCAGCTTGGTATCCTTGCTGAGCTTGTAATCGGTCATTAGAATACAATACGACTGCTCGGCACCTCGGCCTACCCTTCCGCGCAGCTGGTGCAATTGCGACAGCCCGAAGCGCTCCGCATTCTCGACCACCATCACCGATGCATTCGGGACATTCACACCTACCTCGATCACCGTCGTCGCCACCATGATTTTCGTTTCGCCGCGCACGAAACGGCCCATTTCGAAATCCTTGTCCTGCGAACGCATTTTACCGTGCACAATACTCAGCGGCACGCCGGGGAATGCCCTTGCGACGCTTTCATAACCGTCCATTAAATCCTTCAAATCCATTTTTTCGGACTCTTCGATCAGCGGATACACCATATAAACCTGCCGTCCCTTCGCAATTTCTTCTTTCAAAAAACCGAAAACCGAAAGCCTGTGCTTATCGAAACGGTGCACTGTTTTAATAGGCTTGCGGCCGGCGGGCAGCTCATTAATAGCCGAAATATCGAGATCGCCGTACAGCGTCATCGCGAGCGTGCGCGGGATGGGTGTGGCCGTCATCACGAGCATATGCGGGTTAATGTGCTTGTTTTTAGCCCAAAGCTTGGCACGTTGCGCTACGCCGAACCGATGCTGCTCATCGATAATGCAAAGGCCGAGGTTTTTGAACTGCACCGCATCCTCGATCAGCGCATGGGTACCGACAATGATATGCAATGTGCCATTCAGCAGCTCACGGTGAATAACGTCCCGCTCCTTCTTTTTGGTAGAACCTGTGAGCTTCGCAATAGTAATCCCGAGCAGGTCCGCAAACTTTTTGAGGCCCTGGTAATGCTGGTCGGTCAGGATTTCTGTCGGCGCCATCAGACAGGCCTGGGCGTCGTTATCCAATGCAAAAAGCATCGTAATGAATGCCACGATCGTCTTTCCTGAGCCTACATCGCCTTGCAGGAGGCGGTTCATTTGCTTTCCGGTTTTCAGGTCTTCGTGGATCTCGTGCAACACACGTATCTGTGCGCCTGTGAGTTTGAAAGGCAAATGCTGCTCGTAAAACTCCTTTACCAGCAAAGTCTTATCAAATATCAGCCCCGGATATTCAGTCTTATGCAGCAGCTTGTTTTTGATCAGCCGGAACTGGTTGTAGAACAGCTCCTCGAATTTCAGGCGTCGCTGAGCCTGGTGCAATGTCCTCGCATCCTGCGGCAAGTGGAAATGCCAGAGCGCCTGTGCCTTGGAAATCAGCCGATATTTTTGGGTGAGCGGCTCGGGCAATGTCTCGCGAATGTGCGTGTGCGAGATTTCCAGCAGACTCCGCACCATCTTGCTGATCGCCTTGCTGTCCAGAAACTTCTTGCGCAGCTTTTCAGTAAGCGGATAAATCGGCTGCCAATAGCCTGCCGTCGCGTTTTCCTGCGTCAGCACCTCTATTTCCGGGTGGGTAATGCTCCATTTTCCGCCGAAAAGCACGGGGTTTCCGTAAACGATATATTCCCCACCGCGTTTCAGCCACTTCTCATACCAGGAAATGCTCTGGAACCACACAAGCTCCAAATAGCCCGTTCCATCCTGAAACTGGCCAACGAGCCTTTTCTTATTACCTTCTCCTATCAACACAAAATCGCGCAAACGTCCTTTTACCTGCGCGGCGGTCATCTGTTCGTTCAGCTCACTTAGCTTGTGGAAAACACTGCGGTCCTCGTGCCGGAAAGGATAATGCTGGATAAGATCGCCAAATGTGAAAATATTTAGCTCCTGATTGAGCAAGGCGGCTTTTTGCGGCCCCACGCCTTTCAGGAATTCGATCTTGGTGTCGAAAAAACGGGTTCTAACGGATGGGTTTGTTTCAGAAGTCATTATTCAAATATAAACTGAAATACCCGAAAACACGGTTTTAACGGCTCAAATGTTAATCTCTGTTAACGGAGTAGCTAATCCGCCAAATTTGGCTACAACCCGCTTGATTCGCAACTTGCGAATGCTTTACTTGCTGCCTTGTATTTCAAAAACCACCAATCAATTACAAAATCTACACGCCTTATGAAAACCACATTGTTATCGCTTTTCCTGACCCTGATCGCATTCACCTGGGCATCCGCGCAAAGCCCGCACGTAACCGCCGACGGCAAGAATTTAAGCGTCAGATACGGCCAACCTTCTAAAAAAGGCCGTGTATTGTTTGGCAAAGCTGGAAGCGGCAGTCTCGAACCATACGGCAAACCATGGCGTATCGGTGCTGACAGCGCTACCACGATTACTTTCAAAAAAGACGCTACATTCGGCGGAAAGGCGATCAAAGCAGGCACTTATACCCTCTTCGCCACTCCTAACGAGAAAGAATGGACTATTATCCTGAACAGTCAGCTTGGCCAATGGGGTGCGTACAAATATGACGAGTACAAAAGCAAAGACGTAGCGCACATCACTGTTCCCAACAAGAATTACCCGGCTTCCCAGGAAAAACTGACCTTCATCGTGAAGGATAATTCTTTGGATTTCCAATGGGATAAGGTTGGATTCTCAGTACCTGTGAAGTAATAAAAGTTAGTCCACGATAAAAGAAACAGGGTGCTTCCAAAAAGTAGCACCCTGTTTCTTTTTCCTTCCTCCCTATTCCCTTTCCTCCCTATCACAAATTCTGCCTGATCATATTCTCCAACACCTGTAAATGTTCCGCAAATGCCTTATGCCCGCCGTCGGTAGCCTTGTAGGTCGTAAGCGGCTTTCGGCCGTTGAACTGCTTCTGAAATTCAATGTATTTGATTTCTTCCAAAGCTTTCAAATGCGAGGCGAGGTTGCCGTCGGTGAGCTGTAAAAGCTCTTTCAGTTCATTAAAACTGAGAGAATCGTTTACCACGAGCACGGACATAAGTCCAAGCCTGATCTTGCTTTCGAATACCTTATTAAACTTTTCTAACCACTCCATTACAGGTTCCCTGTGACGCGGACGTCGAGTTTTATTGATTGGCTTCCAGAAACAGCATAGCATCGCGGTTGCGGAGCCACACAGCCTGGTCGCGTTGATTATTGGCGGCCATCGTAAATCCCGAGCCCACAAGGCCTGTTCCTACCGACACCCAGAAAAAGGTTTTCAGATTGTCGCGATTGCCGGTGAGCAACGAGATGATCGAGCCCGTGGAGCCAGCCAGCGATATGACCAGGCCAATGCTGCGCGTTCTTCTGGATTTCAGGTAAAGGCCGAGGCCTTCCGGCGAAACCATAAATTCGTTCCTTAATGCCTTCTGCCCACTATAAACGACATTATTTTTGACAAAACTATTCCCATTTCTCCAATAAATGGTTTCCTTATCGTACCATTTTCTCGCTTTTGAGGCAGTACTGTCCGACGCCACCTGCCCTTGCGCCGAACAAACCGAGCCCGTGACAACCAAAAGCAGTACCACTACAAAGCCCGATTTTCCGCCGATGCGACGGTCGCCGCTGCGACGGTCGCCGGTACGATGGTCGCCTGGAACCTCACCGTCTGGCAGCTCGCCGCCTGGCAGCTTCTCTCTTTCGTAGCGATTGTACATGGTGAGGCCGTAAACGATATGCAAAAGACCGAAGCCTATCCCCCAAAATATCAACGAATACCCCGTCAGGAACAGCGCAATGCAGCCGATACCGATTTCAGAAATACCCATATAAAACACTTCCGGGTAGGTAAAGCGGCTTGCATTCACCAGCGCCAGGCCGTAAAACAGCAGCGTCACAGGAAAAACCAGCCAAACGAAGCCGTAATGCAGCATCGCGAGACAAAATATACCGCCGGTCATCAAGGGGATCAGCATCGCGACCAGCAGGCGCTTCGAGCTGCCATTCCATACAGTCAGGCCTTTTTTCCGGCCTCTGCGGACTGTAAGGATAATGCAAACCGCCAGCGAGAACACCAGCACACAAACGCCGTCGACGAGCAGGAACCCGATCACATCGGCACGTGAATGCCCTTTATAAGTTCCGAGCGGGATCAGGATCTCGGCCAGCCAGTCCGTTTTGAAGCGAATGTATGCGACACCGGCTCCGATGAGCGCGAAAATACCCGCAAAAACTCCGCTCAAGCCGCTAAGAGATAAGAACTTGGACGACCGCTCCATCAGGTTGCGGATTTCGTTCAAGGTGTGCAAAGAATCCTGATTCGGGTTCATAAGCGTATAAATGTAATGTCAGTCAGTATTTGTCAGAAATAGTCACTTGCGATACTAAAAGAGCAGCAGGATTTTTGGGATAAATACAATTCCTCCCACTATGACCGCCGAAATGGCCAGCAGCAACACGCCGGCGGCTGCAGTATCTTTCACTACTTTAATCACCGGATGATAATCGGCCGAAACGAGGTCGGCCAGCTTTTCAATAGCGGTATTAAATGCCTCCGCTGCCCACACCAGCGCAATCTGGATCACTATAATGCACCATTCGGTAGCCGAGATATGGAAAAATATGCCTGCTATGGCGACTACCACGCAGGCTATCAGGTGAATACGCGCATTGTTTTCGTAACGGAACAGGCTGTAAATACCCGCACCTGCATAACGGAAGCTTCGGACGGCTTTAAGAATATCGATGGGTCCGTTCATGTTGTTTCAATTCGGCAAAAATATGGAACGCAAAGTACAACAACATGAGCACGAACGAAAACGTAATAGTGTGTTTGATCGCCAGCGGGTCCCTCATGCTGTGGTAGATGCCCTTCGCGAGTGCGCCCGGCTGCGTGACGATGTCCCAGCTGTTCCAGCGGCCGTAACGCCCCAGGAAGATCCCGAAACCGCTCAGTACCATCGAATTCAGGATCGCAAACCATGCCAGGCGTTCATTCCAGCGATGAGCAATAATGCGGTGGACAATGCGGATGCTGTAAAGGCCGGTCATGAAACCTGCCAGGGAGAATGTGAATATCATCAATGCGTCGTACCAGATCATGTTTTCCGGTACAAAACGAAGGTGCTTCAAATCCGTGATGATGTAGGGGGCGTTGGGGAAAAACAGCAGCCAAACCGCTAAATAGATCATCAAAAGACCGAACGGCACCTGCCGGCGCTTTTCCGTTTCCCAAACCCATTTAATGAATAGCAGCGGTACCCACGCAAGGAACAGGTTCCAGGCCAGAAAAATGAAATTCCAGCTTTCCAGGACAATCCTGACAGATAATAGCGCCATCGCCGCGACAGAAACAAATGCAAGGAGTGCCACTTTCAAATTGCTCTCCAGATAGTTGACCAGGTTTCTCAGCATTGTTTAAGTTTGTTTTAAAGTACTTTGAAATACAAAGTTAATATAAAACAACTCAGAACTCCAACAACACCGGCTGGATTTAAATTAAAGAAAGGTTACTTTTAATGGAAGATCACTTTTTATTATTGGCTGTGAATGCTTTCATCATTGCCCATTCCCTGCCGACAGTTTTGGCCTTGAAAGTCTCCAGACAACCCCGATCCTGCAACGTGATGTAGCATGTTTTGCCATTCTTACCTCCGAAACAGATATTCGATACTTTCTTTCCGATTGTGTGAATGGTATGGATCACTTTTCCTTCGGGCGAAAGCACGGCTACCTCGCCTTTGCCGTGACGTGCAATGTAGAGATTACCATCCACATCGCAGCGCATGCCATCCATGCCGCCGTCCTCAAAATGATGCAGTAATTTTTTATTGGACAATGTGCCGTCCGGCGCCAAGTCGAACGCCCATACATTTCGCTGAACACTTTCGTTAACGTACAATTTCTTTTCGTCGGGGCTTATGTCGATGCCGTTGGTGGTTCCCATATTTCCAAAAGCCAGGCTCACTTTTCCTTCGGGCGTAATGTGCCAGATTTGTCCGGTACCCTCTTTCCAGTTAGGATCAGAGGCAAAAATATGGCCGGAGGCAGTTACCGCCAGATCGTTCGGTTGGTTCATTTTCGGCTCGTTGGCAAAAACGGAAACATCTTTGGTGATCATATCCACTTTCAGGATATTATGGCCTGTGAAATCGGCCACGTAAAATGTATTTTTGTTTACAAACCGGATACCATTGCCCGTGCTGCCTTTGGGCAAAGTCACGAAAAAACTCGCATTGCCCTTTTTGCTGATCTGGGCGATCGTACCGTCCCGCGCGAAGTTGACGGCGTAGACATTCCCGTCTTCGTCTACGGCAGGGCCTTCGCAGTTGCTCGTGAACTCTCCCTCATTGGAGAATTTTTTGCTTTTAGTCTGCGCCCGGGCGGTTACCGGCAATAAGAATGCAACGGCGAGGAGGAATGTTAAAATTCTGGTCATAGGGTAATGTCTCTTCAAAAATCACTGGTTTTTCCACTTGATGGCGCAGCCCACCGGTTTGGTGATGGTAGTTACCACAGGTTTTCCCCCGGCAAGATTGGTAACCGCCTCGTCGACGTACAATTTAGTCACACCGGAGGCGTCCTGCGGGTTATCGTCGATCATACCCATGTACCGAACCACGAATTGTGTGCCACTTTTTTGCAACACAAATACCTGCGGTGTACGACCGGCCCCGAATTTCCGTGCTAACTGCTGCGTATCGTCTACAAGATAAGGATAACCATAATGCTTGGCAGTAGAACGCTCCTTCATTTTTTCGAAAGTATCGTCCTGATGCGTCCCGGGGTCACTCGGGTTGATTGCTATCACCGGGTACCCCTGGCCGGCAAACTTGCCGTTCAGTGCAATAATCCGGTCTTCATAAGCTTTTGCAAACGGACAATGGTTACTGGTAAAAACCACGATTACGCCCTTCGAACTGGCGAAATCGGAGAGAGAGACCATATTTCCATCGGTGTTTTTCAAACGGAAGGCCGATACGGCATCGCCTACCTGGTATCCCCCCTGCCCCTGAGTGCTGCCTCCATCCCCTGTTCGTGCATAACCGGAGCGCCCGAACAATGTGAGGAACAGGACCACCAAAACCCACCAACTAACTTTTATTTTCATGTTTTCTAAATCTAATATCTCTTAGACCTGAATATCAGGCAAAAGTAAAAGCGCTGCTTGTTAAACTTTGTTAAGGCATTCCATTACGCGCAATGTCTAAACGCGGGAGTTCCCCCGAACCATATAAAGGCAGCTTTTTGCCTATTTTTAACTACTTCGGACACATATAGTTCCTATGCTGTCTGCCCCTGTCCATGACAACCAAGTACCGTATAACCCTTAATGCGGTCATGGGAAGTTGCGAGATATTAAAAAAAGAGGAATATTCCGCCTAATGCATTGTGATTCTGCCACTCTCTTTTTATCTTTGCACCTCAAAATTTGAATCCAGTTTAATATAATTACTAAGATGTACGCAATCGTAGAAATCGCAGGTCAGCAATTTAAAGTTGAAAAGGGTCGCGAAATCTTCACGCATAGGCTTGAAGGTGACGTGAACGCTGCACTTGTATTTGACAAAGTCCTTCTCGTTGATAACGGAGGCACAGTACAGGTAGGTCTTCCGACAGTAGCAGGTGCTTCTGTAAAAGCAACTGTTCTTGAACACCTCAAAGGTGAGAAAGTGATCGTTTTCAAAAAGAAACGTCGTAAAGGATACCGTGTGAAAAACGGTCACCGGCAGTATCTGACCAAAATCAGCATCGACGAAATCGTTGCATAATTCACCTGGCGGAAGCCGGAATCAGTTCAAACAGGAAATTACAATTTAAGTATAAGATATCATGGCACATAAGAAAGGTGTAGGTAGCTCGAAAAACGGACGTGAATCGGAAAGCAAGCGTCTTGGCGTAAAACTATTCGGTGGCCAGTTGGCAAAAGCAGGTAACATCCTGGTTCGTCAGCGTGGAACCAAGCACAACCCAGGTAAAAACGTTGGTATCGGCCGCGACCACACATTGTTCGCATTGGTTGATGGTAACGTAGTGTTCCGTAAGACCCGTGAAAACAGATCTTACGTTCACATCGAACCGATCGCGGTTGAAGCTGCTGCGGAAGCGTAATCCAACGCAACGACAGCACTTCCCAAAGAAGTAAAGGAACCCGTCAGACACCAGTTTGACGGGTTTTTTATTGGTTAATGCGGCGGCCACCAAACCAAAAGGCCGCGTTCGGTGTTCTCTAATCCGGAAAGTTGTTTTACCCTATCATCATCGACCATCCAATGTTGTCACGACCTATTTTTGTATATACCGAATTGAGCCCCAACCCCAACTCGATGAAGTTCGTCCTGAATTTCGAGCTGGTACCCGACGGGCTTTCTTTTGATTACCCTTCACTGGAAGCAGCGCTGGAAGAAGGCAAGTCATCGCCACTGGCCGCCGACCTGTTCCAGTTCCCGCACGTGAAGCGTGTATTCATAGCTAGCAACTTCATTACCATCACGAAAGGCGACGATATCGCATGGGAAGAGGTTCTGCGCGATACAAAGCAGTTCATCAAGATCTATTTTGAAGAAAATCACCCGGTATTCGAGCAAAAGACAATCGATAGCAATACGCTGATCGTCGATTCGAGGGACTCAGATACCGTACAAAAGATTAAGGCTGCATTGGATCAATATGTACGCCCTGCGGTTGAATCGGACGGTGGTGCGATCAACTTCCATTCGTTTGATGAAGGTTCGGGCGTAGTGAAAGTGCTTTTGCAAGGCTCTTGCAGCGGCTGTCCGTCGTCGACCCTCACATTGAAGGCTGGTATCGAAAACCTGCTCACCCGCATGGTACCCGATGTGAAAGAAGTGGTTGCAGAAGGCGTTTGATGCCTGAAAGATATGTATGGAAACCCTGTCGGTTCGCGGCAGGGTTTCTTTTTTTGAGGCGTTTTGTTAGTTTCGGCGCATGAAGCCACCGCTGGAATTATTTATCGACCGCATTGAGGCGTTACAATCGACCGGTAATGCGCTTTTTCCCAAAGGTTTGTTTCCGGCACAACGGTCCAATTCCTTGCTCGGCTACCGGCGGCCCGACACGACGATGTTCTTTTCCGCCATCACCGCATTCACGCTTCAATCTATCCGTAAATATTGCAGCACTGAAAGCCAATCGCAGATCGACTCGATCCGCCGTCAGGTAACTGCCAATTACCCCGACTTTCAAAATAAGGATGGTTTAAAAACCTACAATTTCTGGAAAACAAAACCCTCTCGCCACTTCCCGAATGGCCGCTGGTTTCACCGCTTCGAGCATTTCCGCATTCCCGACGACATCGACGATACCGCATTTGCCTATCTCACCACCGATCCTTCGCAAGAGGAATTGTTTTGGTTAAAACAAAAACTGACACTCCACGCCAATGGTACCAAACTCTGGATCAGGAATACCTATCCTGAATACCAGCAGCTGCGGGCCTATTCCACGTGGTTTGGCAAGAATATGTATGTAGAGTTCGATGTGAGCGTGCTGAGTAATATGCTGTATTGCATTTTACATTACAACCTACCTCTGAATGTGCATGATGAGGCCAGTTTTGAATATATACGCTCGGTAATCAAAACGCGCCGGTATATCGATGCCCCTTTTCGTTGCGCACATCAGTACCCGCGCACGCCTCTGATTATTTACCACGTTTCAAGGCTTATTGCGGCCTTCGATCCGTCTGCGTTGCAATCGGTCAAAGCGCAACTGATCAGCGATACCGAAAACCTTTTGAAAAATACCCGCAGCCGCATGGACCGGGTTTTGCTAGCGACGTCACTGATGCGATTCGGAAAGCAAACGGAACGTATTCCGGTTGAAACATTTTCGGCAAAAGATTTTAAAGGCTTTTACTTTTTTATAGCCGGGCTGCTTACGGCTTACGAAAATCCGGTACTTTACAAGCTCTCGGTTAACCCGCTCGTACACATGCACTGGAGGTGCGAGGCGCATTGCTGGACGCTTCTGGCCGAATATGAAGCACTTTGGAACCAGCAACAGCCAAATGGCGCTTTACCATTATCCAATCCCAGTTAGGCAATGGCAGACCATACGATATTATTAAAACTCCGCGAAATCATCCGCGAAACCGACGACGCTAAAACCTTCATTTTCGAAACAATCGATGGCAGCGCACTAAACTACAAAGCCGGCCAGTTCCTTACCTTCCTCATCGATATACACGGGCACGAAGTACGCCGCTCCTATTCCATGAGTTCAGCTCCGGATGTGGATGCACTCCCTGCTATAACGGTCAAAAGAGTGCCTAATGGAGAGATTTCGCGGTTCTGGATCGATCTTGTGAAAACGGGCGACACATTCAACGTACTGGCACCTTCGGGCAGGTTTGTGTTGGAAAAAGAAGATGCAGGTGCCCGCGACATCGTGCTCATAGGCGCAGGCAGCGGCATTACCCCGCTATTTTCACTATTAAAACAAACCCTCACACAGGAAACCGAAAGCCAGGTAACGCTCATTTACGCCAGCCGGAACATCCGCAACACGCTTTTTTGGAACGACATTATCCAATGGCAGGCGCGATTTCCCGATCGGCTGCGCGTGATCCACATTCACAGCCAACCTACCGAAGACTGGGCGGGCATTCAGGGGCGCATCAACAACACACGGCTCGAACAGTTGGTAAACCAATCCATCCGTTTCAAACGCGAAGACGCTCGCTTCTTCATTTGCGGGCCGTTCGAACTTATGCGTTCGGCGGGCATTACCCTCCATTTCATGGGCTTCCGGAGCGAACAGATCCGCAAGGAGAACTTTGTAATTCCCACCCCGCCTCCACCGCCGCCCGTTTCGTACCCCCATCGCATTACGCTCGATTTCCGCAGCTCGACATACAACCTTCTCGTGCCGGCACATTCGACCGTGCTGGATGCTGCGCTGGCCGAAGGAATACAGCTCCCGTACAGCTGCAAGGGCGGGCGCTGCGCCTCGTGCGCGGCGGTGTGTACGAGCGGGAAGGTGCATATGAGTGTAAACGAGGTTCTGACTGACCGAGACCTGGCCGAAGGCTGGATACTCACCTGCTCGTCGTACGTCGACAACGATGACGTATCGATCGAATTCAGACAGGCGTAAAAAACAAAGAAGCGTACAGACGATGCCGTACGCTTCATTTAGGTTTAGGATTAGAGGAATTTCAATGATTGAATTCCTGAAACGGTTAAAGGTTAGGAATATTAAAGAATAAAATTTTCTTTCTTATCTTATTTACAAAATTAGTTGCCAAATTGGTTTTTCCTAACAATATTTAAAAAAAGTGTTCGAGCACGCATTTGGAAAGACTCACCGGGTTCGTACACGATAGTTACCGCAAATAGTAGTTTTTAGTCAGGTAAAACTAAGGAGCAGCATTTAGAATCTCAAATTCATCCTAAAAAAAATTTGAAAAATTTTGTTCAGTATGGTTGTCTTCCACTAGAAACACACTATTTGGCCCATCTTCATAATTACTTGTTAGATTTGCTGAATGGAAGTAAAAAATCCCTGAATAATAGTCGAGTGTGAAAAAGAAAATTGTCAGAATCAAAGATATAGCGGAAAAGGCACAGACCTCCAAAGGCACAGTGGACCGCGTTTTACACAATCGCGGCCGAGTTGCTGACGATGTACGTGAGCGAATCCTGGCCATCATTAAAGAGTTAAACTACGAGCCGAACCTGATTGCCCAATCTCTCAAATCGCAGCGGGCTTTCAACCTCGCAGCCCTCATCCCCGACCCCAATCTCGATTCCTACTGGGAAGCACCACACAACGGTCTTGAAAAGGCAGAAAAAGAGCTCCGGCAATACGGCGTTCACATTACCAAGTTCATATTCAATTCGCATTCCGACACTTCATTTATCGCTAAGGCCAAGGAAGTAGGACGCGAACATCCCGACGGCCTGCTTATTGCACCGATATTCTACAAGGAGGCATTGCCGTTTTTCAAAGAGTGGGCCGACATGGGCATTCCCTACGTGCTTTTCAACACGCAGATCGAACACGTACACCCATTGTGCTACATTGGGCAGGATTCATACCGAAGTGGGTCGCTGGCAGCAAAAATTCTGCGTTTTGGCCTGCACTCCCCTGCTACGGTGCTGGTGGCGCATGTCAATGAGGACATTTCCAACTCGGCGCATTTGATCACCAAGGAAGAAGGTTTCCGCGATTATTTCAAAGGGGAGAAGCTCGACGGCACATTCAAGGTGATCAGCAAGGAAATCAACTTTCCGGAAGAAGAGGGTCCCGATAAGCAACTCGACGAGATACGTAAGCAATATCCTGATCTGGGAGCGGTATACGTTACCAACTCAAAGGCATTCGAAGTAGCCGCTTATCTCGAAAAAAATGCATTGAATGACATCAAACTGGTCGGTTATGACCTGATCGGCCCCAACCAGCAATACCTCAACAAAGGCATCATCGATTTCCTGATCAACCAGAATCCGCTCGGACAAGGTTACTGGGGCATTCACCAGCTGGCGAACTATCTAATTTTCAAAAAGGAAATCCCCGCGATCAAATTCCTGCCGCTCGATATCATTACCAGGGAAAATCTCGACTATTATCTCGATCCCCAGTGACACGGTACTGAAACGTCAGGTGTGGTGAGGAGGAAAAAAGTCATTTGCTGCCCCCCTTTCCGAAGTGTGGTATTGTTACAAATCGCCAAACTGACTATACATTTCTTTCAGTTTCGGTTCGGTTTCCTTGGCGCGGATGTCTTTCCGGAGTGCTGTCACACCTTGAATGTCGGTAAGAAGGCCCAGCGCCTGGAATGCGCCGAAACGGACGAAATACGAAGAATTGTCGCGTGCGAGGCCTTCCAGGACCGGAATACTTTTACGCTGAATGTCCTGCTTCGATTTGATCAGATATTTGCCGAAAACTTGCAGGAAGTTATATTTTTCGCTCGGCTTCATAGCCTTCATTTTGGTAAGGAACCAGTCGAACCGCTCGGGTTGGGCAAGGCCTGCGTAATAGTTACCTACCGCGGTGATAATAGCGTCGTTAGGGGAATTTTCAAACTGCGCGGCTATTTCCGCCGCGTCATTCGGCTGGCTCATGAGGTATTTCTCAATGGCCACCGACGCTACCAGATATGAACTGTCGCTCAATGCAGCCTTGAAAATCGGGTCGCTGTTGTTGTCGCCAAAAGATGCCAGAGTAATGATCGCCTCGGAGCGTACCTGCGGATGCGGGTCGGTCTGCGCGCGGTTCTGAATTACTTTTTCGATATCTGCAAAGCCTTCTCCCGCATATTCTGCGAAGTTACTGATCGCCATCTGGCGTAGTTTCCAGAATGGGTCGTCCATTGCCTTCACCAGGATTTTCCGGGCCGTGGTATCGGCCAATGCGCCTTCCAGTGAGGCCAATGCTTCGTATTTATGTAGAAAACGGTCGGAATGAACATATTGAAACTCCATTTCCGGCCTGTTCTTGTCATGCTCGACAACAGCCAGCAGGTTTGCATCAGCGTCGAATATCACGAGATCCGGCTTTTTCGCCGCGGGGAATTCAAGCGTCTGGTTTACTTTGTCAACTACCACGTCATAGCGACTCTTTTTACCCGAAACCCAAACATCCACTTTCACCGGCAAGCGATAAACAGTCGTCGCCGTCGTATCCTGTGTTTGCTTTACTTTTAAAACAACCTTCGCCTGCGCAGGCACAAATTGCTGATCGATCTTCAACACAGGATGCCCCGGCTTATGAAACCATTGATCGAAGAACCAGTTCAGGTCCTGGCCGGTAATCTTTTCAAACGACATGCGCAGGTCGTCGATTTCGGCAGTACCAAATGCGTGGGATTTGAGATATTGCTGCAATGCGGCAAAAAAGGCATCATCGCCCACCAGGGCTCGCAGCATATGCAGAATGCGGCCTCCTTTTGCATAGGAATGTGCATCGAACATATTCTCGCGGTCTTTATAGAAATAGCGGATCATCGGCACCTGCTTGGTCTCCGATTCGGCCAGGTATTCTTTGGTTTCCTGCAAATTACCCCAGTCGGCTTCGAAGCGGCCATCGTTATATTCGCTCCAAAGGTATTCTGCATAGTTGGCAAACGACTCGTTCAAAGGCAATTGGCCCCATTCTTCGGCAGTCACATAATCGCCGAACCAGTGATGGGCGAGCTCGTGCGCAATCACGGCGTCGGAGTTACCATCCACCAACGAGCGGGCGTCGTTTTGTACGCCTTCTTCATGAACCGTCGCGGTAGTATTTTCCATCGCACCAGCCACAAAATCCCGCACGGCAATTTGCGCATATTTCTCCCACGGATATTCAATGCCGAAGATATTGGTGAAGAAACCCATCATTTCCGGCGTGCGCCCGAAGATCGCATGGGCGTCCGCACCGTATTTCGGCTCTACATAATAGCTCAGTTCGAGGCCATTCGGCATCATATCCTTAGCCACCGCAAAATCGCCCACGGCTATCATGGCGAGATAAGGCGCGTGCGGCCTGGTCTGCTTCCAATGGTCGGTGCGTGTGCCCTTTTTACCTTCCAGTTGCTCCACGAGCAAGCCGTTCGAAAGGGTTTTATAAGTGCTGTCAACGGTAATGTAAATGTCCTGGGTAAACTTCTGGTTCGGCGCGTCGATCGTCGGGAACCAGCAGGAACTGCCCTCCGTCTCTCCTTGCGTCCAGACCTGCCGCGGTTTGCCTTCGTCGAGGCCATCGGCATTGATAAAATAAAGACCTTTGTCGGAAGCGCTGTCGTCTTCCCTGCCTCTCGGCACGTCGTTAGGCTTGGCGATGTACTCGATTTTGACAAAAAGCGTGTCTTTGCGGGTATATTCCTGACCTAATTTAATGATCAGTTTACGTTTGTCGTAGGTGAATTCAAGCTTCTTTTTAACTTTTCCTGTAATCTCCTCATTGGTTAGGTCGCCATATTCGGCGGTCGTATCCAGCATTGAAATGCCCTTTATCTCAAACCCTTTTGCATCGAGTTCGAGGGTATTCTGCGGATAAAAATGGGGTTTGAACTTTAATATCGCGGAGGCAGGCACTTGCTGCTTCACCCAATCCAACTGCACATCAAGCCGGGTATATAATATGTCGTTCTTGCGGGTCCTTTCGGGGCGGTAAGGCCCCTGCTTGGTTACCGTACCGGGATTTCTTCTGTAAAGTGTGTCAGCATCCACCCCAGCCATGGCCGGAGCGCTGAATGAAAGAGAAAGTATGCCAAAAAATGTAAAGATCAATCGGTTCAAAGAAGGCCTTTTAAGATCACCGGTCATATCCGCTTTCTGATTGATTGCTAGGAAGTAAGTCAATGTTGAATAAGTTAATAAACGATTCTCTGGTGTGGTCGGGCCAGGTTATACACGCAGCAGCGCACCCGCCTCTGCGGCCCTTCTGGCCGGGATGTACGAAACAACCATAGTTATCATAACGACAATTACGCCCGTGTAGAGTATGTCTTCCCAAATTAATTTAACCGGATAAGCATCCACCAGCGAGGTGGTCATTCCCATCGAAACAAATCCGTACCGTATTTGAAGCCAGCAAATCGTGATTCCGCCCAAAAGCCCCGCAATTGCACCCGAAAACGCCACGATCGCCCCTTCTGCTATAAATATCTTCCGGATCAGCGACTGCGTCGCACCCATGGCATACAGCATCGAAACATCCTTCTTTTTCTCGATCGCTAACATACTGAGCGAGAAAAAGATATTGATTGCTGCTACTAAAATAATCAGCGAAAGGGTCACAGCCACAAAAAGCTTTTCCATTTTTATTGCACGGAGCAGATCCGCATTCAGCGAATCCCGGTCTTTCACTACAAAAGCCTTGCCCAGCTTCGCTCCGATCTCTTCGCTCACATCCTTTTCGGTGTATCCCGGGCCGATGAAAACTTCCAGCGCCGAAAGTTCCCCATTGTAACCCATCAGGCCTTCTACCTGCTTTAAGGGGGCGATGATATAATCGTCGTAGCGCGATTCAATGGAAAACACACCACCCGGACGCAGGTTGAGCTGATTGAATGCTTCGGGGGACGTCAGGTTCAGTGTTTTGGAGCCCGTACGCGGATAAAGGAGTTCCAGCGGGGTGAATATATCTTCGAGTGAAATCGATAATGCATTCCGTACACCTTCCGCAATGACGGCATATTGAGTTCCGTTATTTCCGATGAGTTTCAGCGAACCCTCGATCATGGCGGTATCCAGCTGCCCCTGCTGCTCGAAAGTACTGTCGACGCCTTTCAGGCGGATAATGGTTTGCTGGTTCCCATATCGGGCCAGCGCATTGTCTTCCACTACCTTCGTCACCAGCTTCACACCATCCACCGCCTTCAATTCACTCATCAACGACGGTGTCATTTTAAACCGCTTGCCTTCCGCGGGTAGAATGCGCACATCCGAGTCGAAGGTTTTGAAAATTTTGCGGTTGAGATCTTCCATTCCGTTGAAGACCGACAATACCACTACCATAGCCATCGTCCCCACGGCCACACCAGCCATGGCAATGCGTGCGATCAGACTGATGAAGCTCCTTTTGTTACGCGAAAAAAAGTAACGAACGGCAATCCGGTAGGAAATGTCCATGATAGCTCGAACTTGATCAGTAGGTATCTTCCTCCTCGTCGGGCTGTGCAGGCGGGATCACCAGATCTGCAAACAACTGATCCATTTTAGCCGCATATTCGGCAGTATCGTCGATATAAAACTGGAGGTGCGGAACGATCCTCAATTGGTGACGGACGCGTTCTGCGAGTTTCTGGCGGATGAAACGGGTATTTTCCCGGATCGTTTCCAACAGCATGGTCTTGTTTTTATCCGGCAGGAAGCTCAGGTAAGCCCGGGCAATGCTCAGGTCGGGCGTGACGCGCACGGCTGTGATCGTCACAAACGCGCCATGCGTAAGATGCTGAGCATCCTTCTGAAAAATCTCACCCAGGTCCTTCTGTATTTGCCTGCCTACTTTTTGTTGTCTTTTCGATTCCATATCATGAATGTTAATCGGAGGGATTTGGCCGGTCCTGACCGCACATCCTGGTTCACCAGTTAGGATGATGTAAACTTACATCTCCTAAATCATTCCCTCTCTCCTTTCAATAAGTACAAATATCCATACTTATTTTGTTTTTGTAGAACCCGGCATTGTAATTTCGTGAAACTTATTTCCCGTCAGATACCTAATCCACCAGCCGCTTGCTTAGTTTTTTTCGCGTAAATGCACGGTACCAGACCATCAGTTTAGTAGTATTCTTCCTGATGCTCCGTCTCCCTTTTTTCCTGGGTGGCGCGCCTTTGCTGATACCTGAGCTCAGCTGGATGCTGGTAGGCGAGCAAATGGGCCGCGGGTTCATGCTCTACCGCGATGTATGGGACAACGTAAGCCCGTTTTCCGGCCTTACCTACTGGCTCATCGACAGCCTCTTCGGCCGGACGCAATGGGTTTACCAATTGGCGGCTATGGGTGTTTCGCTGGTGCAGATATTGTATTTCAATTACGTAATCCACTCCCGCGACGTTTTTCCCGAGCGCACGTTCCTGCCCGGAGCATTGTACGCGCTGTTCCTGAATATTTCCTTCGACATGGGGACATTATCACCCATGTTGCTTGCCAATACCTTCCTGCTGTTCGCATTCGGCTCGATTGTTAAAATGCTTGTTAGAAGAGAAGTGACCACTCAGGTTTTCGAGCTGGGACTTTACATCGGGATCGCTACTTTGTTTTATCTGCCGGCGTCACTATTCATGATTTGGGCATTCCTGGCATTGCTGTTTTATACAGGTTCCACATTCCGGCACCACCTGCTGGGGCTGTTCGGTTCTATATTTCCGTTGCTTATGGTCGTGTTGTTTTTCTATCTCAACAATGGAATGGAAAGCCTGAACCGGAACCTGCTGACCTCGGTATTCCAGGTAAAACAATATAACCTGAATGACTTTTCTTCTTTGCTGGCATCGCTATTGCTGCCGCTGGGCTTCGGGATCATGGGCTTTATGCGGATCTTCACAACGCTTCGGTTTGTTAATTACCAGACGCGCATTCAGCAGGTGATGGCGCTGTGGTTTATCTCGGCCGTATTTACAATCCCGTTAATGCAGTACCTGGCGCCGATGCAATTCGTCATATTCGTCCCGCCGGCGGCATTTTTTGCCACACATTACTTCCAGAGTTTCAAAAAGAACGGCTGGGCGGATGAACTGCAGTTCACACTCATGGGCGCGATGATCGTTTTGATACAATATCAGGGACTAAGGGGGGTGCTGCCCGGAGTTTCAATGGGCAAGCTGGAAAACCTGCGGGCCAAACCGGCCAATTTGCCGGAACAGATCCGCAGCAAGCGCATTCTCGTTCTCGGACAGAATTCGGGGGAATATATCAACAACTATACGGCCACGCCCTACCTCAACTGGGAACTGGCGGCCTACGATTTGCAGAACCTCGACAATTTCGACAGCGTGATCCATGTCTATGACAACTTCCGCAAAGATCCGCCCGAATATGTAATCGACAAGGTAAATATGATGCCGAAACTCCTAAACCGGGTTCCGGCATTGAAAAAGCAATATATCCAGAGCCCCTGGAAAGGTGTTTACCAAAGGGCCTACTAACAGGAAATCTTATCAACGCGTGTCTGGTGGCGCCCTCCTTCGAACTCGGTGCTTAAAAATGCTTCCAGGCTTGCCAGGGCCGTTTCGAGCTCGATAAACCGCACAGGAAAACAGATTACGTTCGCATCGTTGTGCTGGCGGGCCAAAGGTGCGAGAGGCGTGTCCCACACGAGTGCGGCGCGTACGCCCTGGTGCTTATTTGCGGTAATGCAGACGCCCTGCCCGCTTCCGCAAAGCAACACGCCCTTTTCGAATTCCTTACTTTCCACCCCGCTTGCCACCGGATGTGCAAAATCCGCATAATCCGCCGAATCAGCGCTATATGTTCCGAAATCCTTCACTTCGAAACCGTTGGTGGTAAGCCAGTCGATAACCGGTTGCTTGTAGGGGAAACCTGCGTGGTCGGAGCCGATAGCAATTTTTCTCATTACTTTTTTGTTAATTACAGTCCACCGTTCGTTAACCACAGCGGACATGGTGAAAAGTTTTTATTATTGGTGTTAATGGTGCAAAGTTACCATTATACTTATCAACAACTCAATGGATTTCTAAATATGAGTGAAGAAGTAAAACCCACTAACGGGGAATTAGTTGATGTTTCCCTCCTCAACCCTGCGGTTCCCGAGGATGAGAAAAGGATCAAGGAGGCGTTTGAAGACCGCAACTGGAACGAGATCAAGAGTGCCGACTCATGGGTTGTATTCAAGGTAATGGCCGAATTCGTGGAAGGATTTGACAAGCTGGCAAAAATAGGCCCGTGCGTTTCGATTTTCGGTTCTGCCCGCACTTTACCCGACAACCCTCACTATAAAACAGCGGAAGATATCGCAGCAAAACTGGTTCGCCACGGCTACGGCGTGATCACCGGCGGCGGGCCCGGTATTATGGAAGCCGGTAACAAAGGTGCGTTCGAGCAGGGCGGAAAATCGGTCGGACTGAATATTAAACTGCCGTTCGAGCAGCACAGCAACATTTACATCGACCACGACAAGAGCATCAATTTCGACTTCTTCTTTGTGCGCAAAGTAATGTTTGTCAAATACTCGCAGGGCTTCATCGTCATGCCCGGCGGTTTCGGTACGCTCGACGAGCTTTTTGAGGCGATGACATTGATCCAGACCAAAAAAATCGGCCGTTTCCCGATTGTGCTCGTCGGTACCGCCTATTGGTCGGGCCTGTTGGAATGGATCAAAGGGACGATGCTTACCGAGCACAATATCAATCCCGAAGACCTCAAACTGATTAGCCTGGTAGACACGCCCGACGAGGCCGTGAAGGTAATCGACACGTTCTATTCAAAATACCTGTTGAAACCTAACTTCTAGCAACGAAATCATTCAAAGCGAAGTTTGTCCAACGGGGTTCTCCAAACCGGGTTCTCCAAACCGGGTTCTCCAAACGGGGCCATACTGTCAGAACGACAGGTATGGCCCTATTTTTTGTATGGTCGGGTCGTCCAGCACTTTTACATTTCGAAATTCTTCCAGCGAACGGAACGGACCGTGTTGCGTGCGATAATTGACCAACACCTGAACTTGCTTTCTGTTTCTTAAATAGGGGTGTTTGCCTAGCTCTTCGGCGGTAGCTGTATTTATATTCACCTTTTTAACCGGGCTACTCACCTTCGCATAGCGTTTCAACTCCGCCAGTGCAAGTGAATCCAGCCCGTAAATTTCATGGAACTGGTCGGTCGAACAGAAGCCTCCCAGCCCATCCCGGAACTTCAAAATGCGCTGCGCCAGCTTGCTTCCGATCCCTTTCAGGCGGATGAGCGCCGTTGTGTCGCATTGATTAATATCAAATGCCGGCATGCCGGTCTTCGTCTCACCTCGTACACCCGTGTTAGAATAAGTCTTGGAAGAGCTATTTTGTCCGACATCAAAGACTGGGCTCTGATCCGGGATCACAATATACTTTTCCAGGCGCGCATACAGCTGCTGCGGAAAATCGTAAATCTTCAACAAATCCTCTTTCCGTCGGAAGCGCCCTCCCTTGCTCCTGAATTTTTCAATGCGCCCGGCTATAAATGCAGGAATACCCACTCCTCTAAGCTCTTTTTCGGAGGCCATATTTGGATCAAAACGAACCAGTTTGATTGCCTCCGGGACTTGCGTCGTCCCGCGCGCGGGCGACCGCAGTTTTTCGCGATACGGGTGAGAAACCTGCTGTGTCTCCAATAACAGCGCAATGCTGTCCAGCACCTTCCGCTCGGGCGGCGAGCTGACCGTCGGCACTAAAGGCAAGATCCAGCGCCGGAAAAAAAAGGGCGTCCAAATGACCATTGCGCAGAATAGCATCATCACAAGTGCACCGCGCGCCTCTTTTCGGGATATTCCGAAGAAGTCCTGTAAACTGTTTAAAATTCTCTGATACATACGCCGGGAATGTTTTCTCCCTTTTTACGCTGGATCGACAATTTGGTAACAGGTTTTAAAACACCAATGAGCAGACGGTAAGCCGCCTGCTCATTGAAGTAAGAAATAATGTATGTCTTATTGATTCACATAAACACCACCAGCACTGGCCGACAATGTTACCGGAATACCACCGCCATTCATTTTACCCTGAACACGGTCTTTTTCAGCCGAGCCGTCGAAGTTTTTAAGTGGTATCGACACTTTATTACCTCTCAGGTTCAGGTCAACGCCTTTATCCAACGGCATGGTTACCCGTACGCTACCGGCAGATGTGGAAAGATCTACATATTTACCGAGCGATTTCAGTTCCAGCTCGATGCTCCCCGCACTCGTATTTGCCCGGATACTGCCTGAAACATCCGCCAACCGTACAGAACCACCCGACGTACCGGCATCGAGTGAACCGTCGACACCCTCGCCGCGGATGCTTCCACCACTGGTATGTGCCAGAATATCGCCATTGAGTTTATTCAATTCTATGCTTCCGCCGGAAGTTTTCAGCTCGATCTTGCCTTTCAGTTCACTGGCGTTAATACTTCCACCGCTGGTATGGAGGTTGATATCCTTACTGCAATGCGCCACATCGATGCTGCCACCCGAGGTACGGCCACGGATTACCCCGTTCAGGTCGTCGATTTTGAGGCTACCTCCGCTGGTGGAGAAATTTTGTTCGCCGGTCAATGAAGCAATTTTAATGCTTCCTCCACTGGTTTTGAGATTGGTAGCCACATTCCGGGGCGTCGTTACTTTAAATGAGAGGGAAATACTTTTTTTCTCATTCCACTGCAAATTGCTTTTACGCTTTGCCGTCGCGAGCACCTTACCGCCTTCGGTCCCGATCATGATGTCGTAATCTTCCAGGCGTTCCTCGATTTCTTCTTTTGTCAGGTTCTTATTACCGTTCCAGCCATTGCCGCGCACGTACATTTCTACTTTGAAACCATCGGACTGCCCGCCGGTAACCGAAATCGAACCACCGGAAGTCTCTACCTGTAATTCCTTGAGGGCAGAGCCATTGAAGTTTTTGGTAACGTAAGGTTTGTCATCATCGCCTTGCGCGCAAGCACTTACGAAAACGAGTGCGGACAGGACGAAAGCAAGTAGTTGTTTAATTTTCATGGGATTCTTGATTTGTTTGCTCAATGATGCAAATATCCGCAAACAGGTTGCATGGAGTAACTTAAAAGTTCGAAGCCGGTACAGTTTTTGCAATTCAATATTTTAAAACAAAAAAACATGAAAACATACCGCGTAAAAGCCGCCCGCGAATCAGAGGAAAATTTGGTACTGGACATCCTGCAAAACCTGCAAAGAAAGGGTGCGATCGTATTTGAAGAAGAGCTGCCCGACGGAAAAAGCAACCGCCCTAAAGAAGCTACACCTGCCACGGAGGAGCAGGTGCAGGAGATTATTGATGAAGCGGAATTAGGTCCTTATTATTCAGAACAAGAGGCAAAGAACATCCTCCATCTGTGAGCATTATTTTTTGTGAATTTCAATGACTTTGATTTCGTCGTACGTCGCAGTGTGGCCCCAGCCGCATTGAACGGTACTTTTCGCCCCTGTCAGGCTGTATTTCAGGTGAACCGGCGTGAAACTGTAATATTCTTCGATTTTACCCAGCTCCTTCTCTATTTTAGCGCGCGATGCTTCGCTGGGCAGCAGCGAAATGGTCGAATCTTTGGCAGTAATAGCGAAATGCCATGAACAGCCATCGGTAGCGAGCATGTTAGTCCAGGTCGCATCTACTTCATAAGCTTGTTCGTTGACACCGTCACTTTCGTCGTGGCAGCTGGCCCAGGCCAGCAATCCGAACAAAACAATCAGAACTTTCATGGTTGTAGGGGTTTAATATGACGGGTAGACACGCCCTTTCCCGAATTAGTTGGAAGCCATATTATCTTTCTGTTTTTTTAAGGAAGTCAGCAAACCATCTGCCCGACCCCTTCACGCTACGCTCCTGGGTTTTAAAATCCACATATACCAGACCAAAGCGTGCGGAATACCCATGTGCCCATTCAAAATTATCCATTAACGTCCACGCGAAATAACCGGTGATGTTTATCCCTTCGTTTTTAGCCCTCAGAACGGCTTCGAGGTAATCGTGGTAATAAGCCTGTCTGGCATCATCTTCCACCTTCCCGTCTTTCAGCGTATCTTTAAATGCCGCCCCATTTTCTGTAATGACCAATTCACGGACGCCTTTGTATCGTTGAAATTGTTTCAATATTTCATACATCCCGGCGGGACTGATCTCCCACCCCAAACCGGTCGTCGGGACATTCCTAAGCGTGGCGGGCACATCTTTCAGCCACATCACCGGTGCCAGGTACGAATGCTGTACCACCACGCTGAAATAGTTTTGTAACCCCCAGAAATCAAAATCGAATTTTAGCCTTTCGCTGTCACCTTCACGCATGAACCTTTTGATATTAGACAGAAAAGGAAATGCGTCTTTGGGATAGCCCAGCCCTAATGCCGGTTCGATGAAAAGCCGGTTCATGAGCGCGTCCGCCCGCCGCGCCGCCCTTATGTCCGCCGACTTCTGACTGTTGGGAATAACATGAGAGCAGGAAATCGCAGTGCCGATGCGCGCGTCGGGCAACAACTTCCGCAATACCCTACCGCCTTCCGCCTGACTCAGCGCCAGGTGATGCACTACCGGCAGAAAGTTATGAATGCCTTTGCTCCCGGGCGCGTGCTCGCCCGTGGTGTATCCCAACCCGGCCACGGCCATAGGCTCGTTCAACACAATCCAATGCCGTACCCGGTCGCCAAATGCGTTTGCGCATACTGCCGTATATTCCGCAAACCATTCGACAACGCGTCTGTTCTTCCAGCCGCCGGCTTTTTCCAATATTTGGGGTAAATCCCAGTGATACAGCGTAATCCACGGTTCTATTCCCAAGTCAATACACTTATTTATCAACCTGTTATAGAAATCCAAACCAGCCTGGTTGACGCGCCCGTGGCCATCGGGCAAGATCCGTGACCACGACAGCGAAAATCTGAACTGCCCGAAACCGAGCTCTTTAACCAATTCCAGGTCTTGCTCATATCGGTTATAGAAATCACAAGCTACCCGCGCATGGTCGCCATTCCGTATCTTGCCTTTTTTCCTCGCAAAAACGTCCCATACACAATCGGTCCGGCCATCCTCATCCACCGCCCCCTCGATCTGGTATGCTGCTGTTGCCACACCCCATTTGAAATCACTTCCAAAATCCTCCCGCGAAAAAGGATTTGCCGCTACCGGCCTGTACCCCGATTCTTTATTATGATGATCAATAATTGTTGCCAAGCCAGTGCCGGTTACCTTTTATTCACGAAAGTTAAAACTAATCTATAAACAAAAACCCTTCGTCCTGAAACCGCGGACGAAGGGTTTTCAAAATTACTGCTCCGGTTGCTGCGGAGCCTTTACTCCGGAGCTTATCTTACGACAAGGATTTTGCGCATCAACGGACCGTTGTTGATTTTCACATAGTAAGTTCCCTGCGACAATTTCGTCAGGTCTACTTCATTTGCCGAATCCGGCGTAGTGTTCATTACTAACGCACCTGTCTGAGCGTAAACCTTCACATTTGTGACCTGCTGGTTGCTGGTCACTTTGATACGGTCGACAGTCGGGTTCGGATAAACATTCATCTGCTCTTGGCCATCGAAGTTCAGGCTCTTGATCGCGCTGTAAGCGAATGTTTCATCCAAATCCACCATTTTCAGTCGATAAAGGTTTACTGCAAATGGATTAGTGTGCGTATAGGTGTAAGTTTCGAGTTCCTTGCTTTCCCCTTTCGCCTCTACCTGCGACAGCGCTATCCAGTTTTTACCATCCTGGCTGTGCTGTACTTCGAAGTAAGCGGAGTTGGTTTCAAAAGTTGTGGCCCAGGCCAATTGAGCTACTGAACCTTCTTTTTTCGCAGAGAATGCTGATAGCGTTACCGGCAATGGCGGGCCTGAGAAAGTAAGACATGCATTGTCGACAACAAAATCATTTCCATTTGACGACAGCAACACACGTACATATTTGGTACCTCCCGGTACTGTTCCGCCTAATGTATATTTTTCGAGGCCCCATGTTCCGCTGTTGAGCTCTTTTGTTACGTCCTTGTTAATCTGACCAAGTTCTACCTGACCTTCGCTGAGGAATACCAGCTGGATTTTCTGGCTATTCGACGCGCTGAATGCCGCATAGATGTTCAGGGCAATCTGGTTTCCGGTTGTCGTTTGCAACTCTACATCCTGCCAGAACTTACCTGCTCCGCTCAATTTCGCCCCGTTTACACCGCAAACCGCGTAGGTAGGCTCAACTGTCAATGTGCCGGTTACATTCCAGTTATTGGTACCATTTTCGAAACTTGGGTTCTGAAGGGTATTGCCATTACATTCCTGGCAGGTAACTGGTTGGGTAAGGGTGGTACAAATCGCATCCACTTTGAAATAGTCGCCCGACGAATTGACGGAGAAGCGAACTTTTACGGCTCCCGCCGGCGCAGTTGCAGAGATCGAGAATTGCTTGAGTTTGCTGTCAACGACCTTGTAGTCCATATTGACCACAGCCTCGCCGGTGTTGATTTTATTCCCTGCACCGTCATAGAAAGTGAGTTTGAACGTGTGCGCCACACCAGTGTTGTGTGTACCACCATATGCGGTCACATCCACTTTCGCTCCTGCAACCACATTAATGTCCTGCCAGATAGATCCGGAACCGGTGATCAAACCGTTTTTGCTGCCGCACATGTTGTACGCCTCGTCTGTACCGAAGTTGGTTCCACCGGATTTCGACCAGTCATTGGTTCCGTTTTCGAAACTTGCATTTTTGACATATTGATTCGAGTTTACGCAATCGCAGTCAACCGGATTGGCAGGAGGCGTAACTTTCATACATGCCGCATCCACTTTGAAATAGTTTCCACTGGAATAAAGCAGGAAACGAACTTTCGCCGTGTTTGCCGGCGCTGTTGCCGACATGGTGTACAGTTGCAGCTGGTTACCGCTGCCAACTTCGAAATTCATCGATTTCACGATCGCTTCACCGATCTGGTTGCCGCCCGATGTGTAAAAAATCAGCTTGAACTGATGTGTCTCGTCGTTATTGTGCGTTCCACCATATACGCTCAGATTGACCTGGCTTCCGGCTTCAAGGGTAACATCCTGCCATATCTGGCCGGCACCGGTGATCAAACCGTTCTTACTTCCGCACATATTATATGCACCGTCCGTACCGAAGTTGGTACCGTTAGATTTTGACCAGCCGTTAGTCCCGTCCTCGAAGCTGGCGTTCGTGAGAACGTTGTTGTCACAACCACAGCTGGTCGTGGCATTGGCCTGGAAGGCGAAGCCCAGGCTCAATAGTAAAAGGGTAAAGAGAAACGTAAAATTTTTCATAACGTATTTGATTTGTAATTGATTAGCTGAAACGCTTGTCAACAAAATGTACGTTACAAAGGTAAAAATTAGATCATCCAAAAATAGTACTTTTTTTATATGACAACCACGTAATAATTATGTTTATAACCGATTTTAAATTGTTATTACAGTCCTTTTCAAAAGTTTTTCTACAATTATAAACCTAATTATTTATTAAAAATTATCATTTTGGACCTAAAAAACTTCTTACACAGTTCCAAACTGGTTACATAAGCTCTTTAAATTACTAATATAACTTTTTTAATACTAAGCAATGGGTAACGATCCATCGTGAAGGTATAGCGGTTACATGAAAACCAAAGAAAATTTTGCAGACATCGGTACCACCACTGTGTTTTGTGTGCGTACCCGGCTCTTTTCAGGCCTCAACCCAGAATCATCGTTTAGTCGTAATGACCACGGAAAGGCAAGTAAAACTTCTACGTCAATAAATTACATAAGTGCCGTTTTTAAGGATAAAATACCTGTTTTGGCCAACTAACGGCATTAGCTGAAAATGCCCGGTTCTGTGGATAACACTGAATTTTCACTGAAGAATTTCGACAAAACTTTTTTTCGCAAAAAACCCGGCTTCTACAAGATTTATATTGACTGCGAATAGAATGCAGCTATTTTATTACTGTATTACAGCTGTTTAGCTACATTCTATTTGGATTAGCAGACAGTAGTTCCCAAATAAATTTAGATTCAATAAGAATAAGACGATAGAAAATACTGCGAAAGCAGGGCTTGCGCAGAACGTTAACGAAAGGAAACAGGTGGTACGCCAAATAACTCCCCAGTTACATTAACGCTTTCTCGTGACACATTCCCAGCCTTTCCTGATCTTTATTGCTTTCCGGTGCAGGTTTCCGCATAACTGTGTATTTTAAGCACTAATTGGGAGCACGGCCAGGACTCCGGGCCTTCGGGACACCGTCAGCTACAATTCTCGAACAGGTAATCTATCTGAAAGTCTTGATGTTATGCTTAAAAAATACGTTACAGCGCTGATAATCGCGATACTGGCGACCTCTTGCGCCACGCACGAAAAGACAGCCTCCCCTGCCGATCGCCTCGATAGCGTTGCCCGGGAATATGTTAAACTGGGACTTTCCATTGGCCAGTTCGACGGCGATTTTGTAGACGCTTATTATGGCCCCGACTCGTTGCGGCCCGCCAAAACAGATACTTCACATTTTCCAAAAGAAGCGTTACTGCAAAAAACCTCTGCTTTGAAACACGTCCTGGCGACATTTGCGCCCGATGCAGCGCCCGACACCCTCGCACGCCGTGCCGAATGGCTGACGGCCCAGCTTACCGCATTCGAACGACGGATACAGCTCTTTTCGGGCACGTTGGTACCATTCGACTCCGAATCCAAAGAGCTGTTCGACGCTGTGGCGCCGGTTTATGAAGAACAGTATTTTAAAGACCTTATTGCAAAGCTTGATCGCTTGCTACCCGGCCAGGGCTCCATTCCGGAACGCTACCAGAAACTTGCGAACCATTTCCTGATTCCTCAGAATAAGATCGATACCGTTTTCCGGACTGCCATCGCGGAGGCGCGCAAGCGTACGCTTGCCCACTACACACTACCCGTGGGCGAAGATTTCAAACTTGAATATGTGCGGGACAAACCCTGGTCGGGATATAATTGGTACAAAGGCAACTACAAAAGCGTGATCCAGATCAATATAAGCCAGCCTATCTATATTGAGCGGGCCATCGATCTCGCCTGCCATGAGGGTTATCCCGGTCACCATGTGTACAATGCGCTGCTCGAAAAAAACCTGTTCCGTGGCAAAGGATGGACTGAAATTTCACTTTACCCATTGTTCAGCCCACAGTCTCTGATTGCCGAAGGAAGCGCCAACTATGGTATTTCCATGGCTTTTCCGGGCGATGAGCAGCAGGAATTCTGCAAAAATGTGTTAATCCCGGTCGCCGGGTTGGATACGGCAATGAGCTATGCGTATTTCAAGGCCCTCACAATCCGTTCGGCATTGAACTACGCCCGCAACGAGGTAGCGCGTGGCTTGCTCGACCACGGTATGAGCGACCGGGAGGCGAAGCGATGGCTAACCGACTACTGCCTGCTGTCCGAAAAAGGTGCCTCGGACTACCTGCGATTCATCCGTAAATACCGGAGCTATGTGATCAACTACAATTACGGGCAGGACATCGTCAAGAAATACATCGAATCCGAGAGCGGAACAACAGCCGACGCCGGCAGAAGATGGAAGCGGTTCGAGGCGTTACTAAGCAATGAAAACAAGGCAAGCGACCTTTTGAAGAAGTAAAATGCATTATATTTATTTCATGCTCGCCGCGATGGCCGGCATCACCACCATCACAGCGCAGGGGCAAACGCGGCCAGCTCCCCAAAGCTACATGTGCAATCGAGCCGAAAAGGCTATTTCCATCGACGGGAAACTGAATGAGCGTTCCTGGAAGAAGGCTGCCTGGACGTCATCATTTGTAGATATTGAGGGAGATAAAAAGCCGCTCCCTCTGCAAGAGACCCGCGTAAAGATGCTTTGGGACGACCAATACCTTTATATCGCCGCACAAATCGACGAAGAGCATATCTGGGCTTATCAGGACCGGAAAGACCAAATTGTATACTTGGAAAATGATTTCGAAGTATTCATTGATCCGGACGGGGATACTGATAATTATTACGAACTGGAAATCAATGCGATCAATAATACATTCGATCTATTTTTACCCAAAACCTACCGCAAAGGCGGAAAAGCGCAGCTTAAATGGAATATCCAAGGACTGAAATCGGCGGTATCGGTCAATGGTACCCTGAACGATGCGAGGGATAAGGACAAACAGTGGTTTGTAGAAATCGCGATTCCGTTTGAGTCGCTTTCTACCGAGCATGTGAAACCGGTAATCCCGGCCAACGGCTCCGAATGGCGGATCAATTTTTCACGCGTCAATTGGCAACACGACGTCGATCAGCAGGGGCATTATAGCAGGAAACGCAATGCCGAAACCGGCAAAGTAATCCCCGAGTACAATTGGGTATGGTCGCCGCAGGGCATTATCAATATGCATTATCCCGAATATTGGGGCAAATTACTTTTCAGAGACGAGGAAGTGGGAAATCGAAGTAACGCTGATAAACCCCGGCAAGTCCAATAGCTTGCCGGGGTTTTTACTTTCAATGTCCTTCGCTGGATTCGAAACCAAGGATGGCCAGACGGTAAGGCGTAGCAGAAACTTTCACCGTATTGGTTTTGGACAAATTCCCCGTGCTGATAACGAGCAGTTCGCCCCTCTTCGGCTGCGTAATATATATGTAGCGCGATGTCGCTTCCAGCTGCGGCTTCTGCGTTTCGTCTTTCGCCGTTGCACCGATCACCGATCCACTCGTTTTCAAAGTATTGGTTTTCAGGTCATAGATCCTCAGTTCACCGCTATGCAGCAATACCACGACGTTGTTCCCTGCATAATCGACCTTCGCCTGCATGATATCCGTACTCGCCAGAACCGGCGTCACCGATTTGGCAGCGACATCAATCACATAAACTCCCTTGGCTGCTGTATAGCCCAGAAATTTGCCTGCGCCTTTCGCTTCGAGAATAGAACCGAACCACGCTTCCCCAAAATCGGCAGGATGCGGGATCAGCTGCTGGTTGCCCGTCGGCTCCACAGCCAGAATGCCGCTCGAAGAACCGAATAGTGAAATGCTGCCGTTCGTTGCATTGCCGTGAATGCCCTTGGTTTGAATGGTGGAAGCGAAAAGTGTTTTTCCCGAAACGTCGATGATCTTCACACGCTCCGGCAACGTCCCGGCCACAGAACCGTCCTTCACCGTAATGGCATAGGTGCCATTGTCAAACTTTGTCATAGCGCCGTGATGTGCCACGTTACCGGCGTCGATAAGTGTCATTTTCTTACCGGCAGTATGGAAATCCGCCTCTTTTGCGATGCTCAGTGTGCCGTCGCCGTCGTTGAAAGTGATGATCTCGTCGCCCTTGCTTTTAAAATGCGTTGGTTTCTTACCATCGCCCGTCAACGCCCCGAACTTAGGCGTCCCTTTCACGTCAACATGGTCGCCATGGCCTTCGAAGCCCGTGTCGAAAAGCTGTACATAGTTGTTGGCACCATTCACAATAGCCCCGAAACGTCCGCCTTGTGTTCCATAAAGCGCCGACTTAGGGAATTGCGCTTCAAATTTCTCTGCCGTAAGCTCCACCGGATCCACGAGCGACAGCTCCTTGGAAGTCTCGTCGTTCACCACTACTCGGATAAACTTGTATTCCGTCTCTCCAATAGGCGCTACGTCGTCTTTTTCCTTGTCGTCGCAAGCTACGAGCAATGCACCGAGTGCCATCGGGAGTAATACTTTGAATAAATGCTTTTTCATAAAAAAATCTTTATATGCAACAATGATGCAAATGTAGTTTCAGGAAAACCACAAATGCAACAATGTTGCATATAAAGATTAAAAAAGAATTAAAACAGCCCCTATCGTCGCCTGTCAGGCAATCGCCTCGCGTAACAAGTTCCTGCTTTCTTTTTTGACAAATGTGATTGGCACAAAATCGTCGTTGGGTGCGCCAATGTAGTAGACGGTCCATTCCGGATCGTGATGCGCCAGCATTTCGCTGATACAGTCGGCGCGGTGCGCAACCGGATTGGTACAATCTTCCCAATAAAACAGCTCGACCCGGTAGAACAGGTTCTGCTTGATGCCGTTGATCGTTACCTCAACTTTGATCTCCTGCTTGCCTTGAAGCGGTGGGATAGGGATTGCAATGTGGCTCATGGGTTTATCTGGTTAAAATTCAATTTATATTTTGGAGGAAGGGGAAGAAGGAGAAAAGGGAGGAAAGGCATTTTCCATCCTCCCTTTCCTCCTTCCTCCCCTAGCTTCCCTCCTCCCTCACTCCGCCCTCAAACTCTTAACGGGATTCGTCAACGCCGCCTTGATACTCTGAAAGCTGATCGTAAACAATGCTACGAACACTGCCAGCGCGCCGGCGACCAGGAACATCCACCATTCGATATCGATGCGGTAAGCAAAGTCGTTCAGCCAGGTCCTCACGGCAAACCAGGCAACCGGCGTGGCGATAAGAATGGCCGTGAAAACGAGTTTAAGAAAATCCCGTGACAGCAAAGCCACAATACCCGCTACCGAAGCGCCCATTACCTTTCTGACACCTATTTCCTTGATCCGCCTTTCTGCTGAATAGGAAGCGAGCCCGAACAGCCCCAGACACGATATGAAAATCGCCAGGCCCGCTAATATGCCCACGATCTCGCTCACCTGACTATCGGCACGGTACATTTCGGCGAAATGCTCGTCGAGAAATGAATAGGTGAATGGCTCGTCCGGAACAAGTTTATTCCAGGTCGATTGTATGGCCGCTATCGACTGCTGCGCATTTTTCCCCTTAATGCGGACCGACATTTCGGAGTATGACCAGTCCTTCTGATTGAACAGGCATAGCGTCTCGATTTTATGGTGCATTGAATTAAAGTTAAAATCCTCTGCCACACCCACGATCGTCGAAAGCGAATCCATTCCCGAAAACCCAAACCGCTTGCCGATCAATGTCTCCATTGTCAAGGTCGGCTCATCTTTCAGAAGCTCTTTCGCCAGCGATTCGTTGATAATGTAGGTTTTTGCATTATCTCCGGCACTGTGCGTGAAATTCCGGCCTGCGATCAGTTTGATTTTGTACAACGACAAGTAATCCGGATCTACCACCACTTGCGAGGAAGTGAGCTCGCGCCTCGCACCCGTACCCTGAAATGCCACACCGGTCTGGTGCAGGTTATTGCCGAGGCGCTGTTGCGAGCCGGTAACCGCCTCAATAAACGAGCTTGTCAGCAACTCCTGTTTCAATGCTTCATATTTCACATCCGACTTCGAGTTCAAAGGCACTACAACCACCTGCTCCTTGTCAAAACCAGGATCCTTATCCACCATATATCGCAACTGCTTCACGGCAAAGCCCGTAGCGATGATCAGAAACACGGCGCTCGTGAACTGTGCGATTACCAATGCATTCCGGAAATTGCTTTTCCCGGCACGGATCGTGCCCTTCAACACCTTCACAGGTTCGAAAGCCGACAGAAATGCTGCCGGGTATAACCCAGAAAACAGTCCCACGAGCATTGTTCCCAGTAAAATGACCAGCAACAAGCCCGGGCTTTGAAATATCGAAAATTCGAGCCGGCGCTGGCTGAAATTGGCTACCGAAGGCATTACCAGCTTCACGATAGCCACTGCCAGTACCAGGGCAAACAGCGCCAGCAGCACCGATTCGCCTATAAATTGCCCCGCCAGCTGAAATCGTTGCGCGCCAATCGACTTGCGTATCCCCACTTCCTTCGCCCGACCGGTCGAGCGGGCAGTCGACAGGTTCATAAAATTCACACAGGCGATAATGAGCACAATGGCAGCTATGATCGAGAAAATGTAGGTATATCGCCTATCGAACTTCTGGTAATTGACATAGTCGTGCGTAATATCCACCGACTGCGCGTGAACCTCGGTCAGCGGCTGCAAAAACAGCTCGTAAAACTTCCAGCCGCCTTCTTTCATATGTTTTTTGAGGAAAGCGGGAAATTTCTTTTCCATTTTGGCAATGTCCGTCCCGGGCGCAAGTTCCAGGTAAGTCACGAGCCAGTTTCCGCCCCAGTTTTTCATGAAATCGGGCTTTGCGATGGTATTGAAGGAAATGAGCGCATCGAACTGCAAATGCGAGTTCGCAGGAACGTCCTCCATAATACCCGTGACTTTCAGCGTGAGCGTGTCGTTGCCAAAGTGGTTGACGTACTTACCTATCGGATCGATATTACCAAAGATATTTTTGGCGCTTTTCTGCGTCAGCACAACGCTGTTGGGCTCTTTCAATACCCGACCTTTGTCGCCTTCAAGCAGCGGATAATCGAAGAGTTGAAAGAAATTGGAATCGGTCAGGAATACCTGTGAAAGTTCGATCCTTTGATCGTGGTAATGCATCGGCAGCTTTCCGGTGGTATTAATTCTGACAAACTGCCGGATTTCCGGAAATTCTTCTTCTAATGTTGGCCCCATCGGGAACATCGAAAGCGCCACTTTTTGCGGAGCCACCATTCCTTCGAACTTCTGTACCTCGTCGAGCCGGTAGATGTTTTTAGCATGCAGCCCGTCGAAGCTGCGTTCGTAGAAAACGAACAGCATGATCACAATGCAGGCCGCCATACTCACGGCCAGGCCCACAATGTTGATAACCGAAAAAACTTTGTTCTTCCAGATGTTCCGGAGAGCGATTTTGAGGTAGTTTTTGAGCATGCCGCAAATTTTTTGACTACGGACCGCCGTCGGCAGTCCTACTTCAATAGGCTTAAGACAGCAATTGCCAGAAAACATAATTCCCTGACAATGACTGCATCAGCTTACGGCAACAAATTTATGCCAGGCCAATCAACGGATTAAGAATCAGCATTTTAATGAAGAAAAAGACCTAAAAACTGTCCGAATTCGGACAATCTTGTTCATCGATGGACAACGCGGAAAATTCCGCGCCGGGGGCTTCTTACCAGTCCTTACGGAAACCAATATACCCGCCGGTCCTCCGCTTGAAAATTTCGCCCTGGTCGGTAGCAATACGGGCGATAATGCTGGCATTTTTCAGGCCGGGAATGGCATATTGTGCCCCCAATACCGATGAAAACTGCCCTCGCGGTGGGTCGAAGTCAGCGCCCGGCGTTCCGAAATTTTTGCTGTAAGAGACCTTCAATGTAAGCCCCAGCGAACGGCCGACCTTCCCTTGTGCGCCCAGGTAGTACATATTTACCCGATTATTAGGAAAAAATCTTTGATTGTCGAGTTTCGACTGGTCCATATCCTTGCCGGGAATGATAAACGGCGTGCCTACCGTCCGCCCCTTATACGACCAGCCCTCCGAATACTGAGTATGGTTGAAATAGTTGTCCGCGCCCTGGTATTTGCTTCCGGGAATGTAAAATTCGGAACCGGATTGGTTCTTGGTACTGAGGAATTCCAAGGTCAGATGTGTAAGCGCAAAGCCACTCACCAGGTTTCCGGGCAAGAGTTTCAGGTTAATACCGTAAAGTCCGTCTGGGATATTCTTGAAAAGCATACTTGAAACATCCTCGAACGGATGCTGATGGTATACGAAAAGCCGGTATTTGTTGAGCTTAGTTTCAAAAGCTATGTCGTAGCTACCCAAATGGTTACCGACACGGTAGCTATCGAAAGCCCCGTAACCATTTTTCTCGAACCAGTTTTTGGAAGTAAACGCCAGCACCACGTTCGGGTACACAGACCATGATGACGGCAACTCGCCGTTCACCGCCAGTTCGGGATGCAGTTTCAGGTAATCCGAATGCCCCGCCCACATTACATTGTGGTTCAGCCCGGCATAAAGCTTGCTTTTGCGTTTCCCAAACCTCAGATATACAAACTTCTGATGCAGCCGCACACCCTGGATATAGTCGGTATTAAACCATCCATGCGCAAATCCGGCATGCACAGCCACAAAGTTCCCGGTGAATTTCAGGGGAGAAAAGCCCACCGTCCCGATCTGCACTTTCGGTACCGGTAGCGAGTTCCCCGACACCGCGTAAAAGCCGGACGACATGGTGGTATCGCCCAGTCCCATTACCTCGCGCCTCCGCCCCACCCATAGCTCCATGCGCTTGAACCGCACGCCTGCATGCGCCTCCGGGAGCACAAATTCAAACTTGCTTTCTTTATTATACATCCCTACCGGGCTCACCCCCGCACGCCAATCGAATTTTCGGGGCTTGCCAGCGAGGCTGTCATAAAAAATATAGTTTTTCCGCGCCGTTGCCTGTACAACCCCTGCGGTAGCGCGGTCAGGCACGGTACCGAACTGGTTGGTCCGGAGCCAAAACGGCGTTTCACCATTCGAAGACACATATGCTCCCGCCTCGACACTCGCTTCAAGGTTGGATACAACCATACTTTTCTGGGCAAAAAGCGGCCCCGAAATAATCGCAAAAAATGCAATAACACTGTAAGTAAAGGTTCTACGCAAGTGATTCGGCTCGGTAAAGATTTTCCCTGCAAGATAAAGATGAGCGCGGGAATATTTGTTACCTGGGAATGAATTGTGTAGCGATCTTCCGACGGCAGTCAACGGCCATCCTCACTCCGACCGCAAACTCTTCACAGGATTCATCAATGCCGCCTTAATACTCTGGAAACTGACTGTGAGTAATGCAATACCAATAGCAAACAAGCCCGTAGCCGGGAAAATCCACCATCCGATGCCTACCTGATAGGCGAATCCCTGCAACCACTGCCGCATGCCCAGCCAGGCGACCGATGTAGCGATCACCAGGGCAACGCATACCAGCGATAGAAATTCGCCGGAAAGCATAGCGACAATACTACCCACGGAAGCGCCCAGTACCTTTCTGACCCCAATTTCCTTCGTCCGCCGTTCAGCCGCGAAAGTGGCCAGCCCGAACAGCCCGAGACAGGCGATCACCACGGCAATGCAGGTGAAATAAAGCACGATAGTACCCGTACGGTGTTCCTTTTCATAATTTTTCTGAAAATCCTGATCGAGGAACGAATAGGAGAACGGAATACCGGGGTTCAGCCGCTTCCAGGCCGCCTCTACCGACGCCAGCGTCCCCGCATAATCCCTGGTTTTCAGGTTGCCTATGAAATACTGGTACTTATCGGTAATGCTGGTGGTGAGCGCATAGGGCTTGATCCCTTCATGCAGGCTGCGATAGTTGAAATCCTTCACGACGCCTACCACCTGCAAGCTCCGGCGCTTGCCCCCCAACTCAAAAAATACATTTTTCCCGATGACCGAAGCTACATCATAACCCAGTTCCCGCGCGGCTGTTTCGTTCAGGATCACGCTGCTGGAATCACCGCTGAATGCCTTTGTGAAGGAACGCCCCGAGGCCATTTGCAAGCCCAACGTTTCCACATAATCGTCCCCAACAGTCGCGAAATGCACGTCGACCGCGTCGTGAATAGTCCGGTTTTCGGTATAAAAAAGCAGGTCTTCGATATTTTCAATGCCGGGATAAACCGATCCGCTGGTGGCCGCTGCCACGCCCGGAATGCGTAGAACCTCTTCCTTGAATGCATAGAAATTAGCGGCGGCCTTCTGATTTCTGAACGGCACCACCAGTTTTTGTTCCTTATCAAAACCCAAATTCCGGTTTTGCAGAAAAGACAATTGTTCGCTGATTACGATAGCGCCGAGAATGAGGATAATGGACACTGTAAATTGGAACACCACCAGCCCCTTCCGTAACAAAACGGCCGAAGTTACATTCACCAGACGGCCTTTCAGCACGCTCACCGGTTTGAAGGACGACAAATAGAGCGCAGGGTAAAGCCCGGCGACCAGGCCGGTGAAGAGCGTAATACCAGCCATCCAGTACAGAAATGCGGGATGTGCGGCCATGTCCAGCACTTTGCCGGTCAGGTTGTTGAAATAAGGCAAAAGTACCTGCACCACCACCAACCCGATCGCCAGGGCCATCAGGGCCATTATCATCGACTCTCCGAGGAACTGGCAGATGAGCGAATTCCTGACCGCACCCATCACCTTCCTTACCCCTACTTCCCGCGCCCGCTTTTCGGAGCGAGCCGTGCTGAGGTTCATGAAATTGATGCAGGCTATCAGCAACAGGAACACGGCAATGGACCCGAAAATGTAGAGGTACGTCATGCTGCCATTCGGCGCGATCTCATTGCCAATGGCGGATCTCAGGTAAATGTCCGTTACCGGTTGAATAAACAGTTTTTTCGAAATGCCCAGCGCTTTCAGATCTCTCTCACCATGCCGGTTCATGAACGGAGTCAGTTTGGATGCAAATGCTGCCGGATCGGCGCCGTCGCGTAGTTTGACATAGGTATGAAAAATGTTGTTCATCGCCCAGTTGTTCTGGCTCACGACCCAGCCACCCATATCAGCGTTCTGCATGGACAAAAAATACCTCGCATCGATATGCGACTTCCGACTGTTCCGAAAAACGCCGGATACTGTATAGTCGAAATCCCCGAAAACCAGCCCCACACGGATCACCTTACCCACCGGATCCACATCACCGAACAGTTTTTCAGCGACATTCTCGGAAAGCACCAGCGTGTTGGGGCTGTTCAGTGCATTGCCGGGATTCCCGTATTTGAAATCGTAGGTAAAAACATCAAAAAACGTTGAATCTGCATAATAGCCGTTCGTTTCATAAAACCTCGTGGCCTCTTTCCCATTACGGTTTTCGAGCAACATTCGGTCGATCCCGGAGAATTTCAGCATGCGCGTCACCGATTCAACTTCGGGAAAATCGCTCTTAACACCCGCAGCCAATGGCCCGGGCGTTCCCGCCCATTTCTCGGCAGGCGTTTCCATCGCAATCCGGAAAAGCCGGCTGGCTGAACGGTGATGTTTGTCAACACTCAACTCGTCGGAAATATAAAGCACGATCAGCAGGCAGGTGGCCAGCCCAAGGGCAAGGCCGAAAATATTGATCGCAGTATAGCCCTTGTTATTCAAGAGGTTGCGCAGGGCGATTTTGAGGTAGTTTCTGAGCATAATCTTATTCTGATCTCAACGATTTCACCGGATCCAGCAGCGCCGCCCTGATTGCCTGATAACTTACCGTTGCCAGCGTCACTACCAGCGCTCCTGCGCCCGCCGCCACGAATATCCACCAGGTGATCTCGGTGCGGTATTCATATTTTTGAAGCCAGTTGTTCAGGAAATACCAGGCGGTAGGTATTGAAATCAGGAAGGAGATGATGACCAGGATCACGAACTCCCGCGACAACAGCGCCCATAGGTTGCCTATGGAAGCGCCCAATACTTTACGTACGCCAATTTCCTTCGTCCGCTGTTCGGCGGTGAACGAGGCAAGCCCGAACAGTCCGAGACAGCTGATAAAAATCGCCAGACCGGCAAACACGGTCGCCAATGTGGCAATGCGCTCTTCCGCCGCGAATTTCAAGGCATATTCCTGGTCGGTGAATTTGTAATCGAACGGGCTGCCGGGGTTAACTTCTCGGAAAACGGCGGCCACTTTGTCAAGTGACTCCCGTATCGCCAACCCTGGTTTCAGCTTCACGTTGATCACATTCGCCCAGCCGTAGTTGACCATAAACAAAGTGGGATGTACCGGGCTGAACGGAGAGCTCATTACCATATCATGGATCACACCCACTACTTTGTAAGGATTCTCGCCCCATTTCACTGTTTGTCCGATGACTTCCGATGGTTCTTTGAATCCCATGTATTTCAATGCGGATTCATTCATGACCATTCCCAACGAATCGGTAGAGAATTTGCGGGAGAAATCACGGCCTCCGATGAACTGCCAGCCTACGGTTTTCCCGAAATCGTGGCTCACGCCGATCGTCCCGAAATTGTCGTGAAAATTGGGATCCTTTCCCGGCCAGCTGAACCCGCCGTTATTGGAACCGAGGAATGTGGATGGCGACGACGATGTGGACATTTCCACCACTGCGCCGGTTCCGAGCAACTCACTTCTCAGCCTGTTATACTGGCTGCTCAACTCGGGCGTATTGATTTCCACGGTAATCAGGCCGCTGCGATCGTAACCAACCGGTCTGTTCTTCGCGTGCTGGATCTGCTTGTAGACGATCGCCGTACCAATGATCAGCGTCACTGAAACCGTAAATTGCAGCACCACCAAAACCTTCCGCGGCATCGCGGCGAATCGACCTGCATTGAAAGTACCTTTGAGAACCTTCACAGGCTGGAACGAGGACAGGTATAACGCCGGATAGCTGCCCGACAAAAGGCCGGTAAGGAAGCAGAATGCAAATCCAGCCAGCCAGAAATAGCCGTTAGTCCACGGAAAAGTCATTTGTTTGCCCGCCAGTTCATTAAAAGCCGGCAATGCAAACGCTACAATGACAATTGCAAAAATGAAAGCCAGGAAGACAACCATGAACGATTCGCTGAAAAACTGGTTAATCAGCTGCGCCCTCAGTGAGCCGATCGCCTTGCGGATACCCACTTCTTTCGCACGTTTTTCTGAGCGGGCCGTGCTCAGGTTCATAAAATTGATCGATGCCAACAGCAACACAAATGCGCCGATAATCCCGAACAGCCACACGTACCGGATACGCCCGTCGGGTTGCCCCCGGTCGTCCCAGGTGCCTTTCAAGTGCCATTCCGACATCGGCAGCAGGTAGTTGCGCGGGTTCAAAAACCGGGCTTCCGGAGTGTGCTGCATTTTGATGCTTTTGATTTTTTCGGAAACTCCTTCGAACGTAGCGTTCGGACGGATTTGCACAAGCAACTGCCACGAGTTATTGTTCCATTGCTCCTCGTCGCGCGCGGTTTGCACCCAATTCTGCGTCGCTTCGTACAAATCCCAGGGTGCCAGGAAGGTCAATTCACGAAATTCTGTATTGAAAGGCAAGTCTTCATAAACGCCGGTTACTTTCACATCGAGCCGGTTGTCGAGCTTCACGATCTTGTCCATCGGGTTTTCCTTGCCGAACAGCGCTTTCGCCACCGACTCAGCGATGATGATCGAATTGGGCTCTTTCAGCCCGTCGCGCGTGCCGGACAGCATATGCAGTGTAAACAACCGCGGCGCTTCAGCACTCATGTAGGCGCCATTTTTGGTGAACTTGTTATCCTTGTAAGCCAATATGTGCGCGTCGATCCACGAGGATTGGATCACGTAGTCGAAGTCATCCTTATGATGTTCCCGGAGATATTTCCCCAGCGGGTACGAAGTATGCTCGCCCCCATCATAAACCCTCCCTTCAAAAACCCCTGTTTCAATCACCTTCGCAATGCGATTGTAGTTTTCGTGGTAGCGATTGTATGAAAATTCATCATAAACCCACAATCCAATGATCATAGCCACGGCCATCCCCACAGCCAGCCCGCCGATGTTGATAGCCGAGTAACCTTTGCTTTTGACAAGGTTACGGAGTGCGATTTTGAGATAGTTTTTTAGCATCGTTTTAGTTGTTTATTGGGAGGAAAAGGAGGAGGAAGTATTCGTGGTCCCTTTCCTCCTTTACTCCCTTTTCAAAATCGTTACAGGATTCAACAGCGCCGCTTTCACTGCCTGATAACCTACCGTTGCGAGCGTCACGAGCGCGAGGCCCATGGCGGCGAACAGGAAAATCCCGGCGTCGAGGTTGATTCGGAATGCGAAGTTGTCGAGCCATTTGTACATTGCCCAGCCAACTAGCGGGAATGCAATCAGCAAGGCGATCAGCAGGAGTTTGATAAAATCCATCGAAAGCATTAATACCACATTGGTAACCGAAGCACCCACCACTTTACGAATACCAATCTCTTTCTGCCGCCGTTGGGCCGTAAATGCGGCCAGCCCGAACAACCCCAGACATGAAATGACGATCGCAAGCCCGGCAAAATAGCGCGATAGCACTCCCACCCGTCGCTCCGACGCGTAAAGCGCTTTGTAATTCTCATCCAGAAACTGGTAATCGAACACCAGCCCCCGGTGATGGTCCTGGAAAAGCTTCCGCACACGGGCGATCGTCTGCTCCTCGGCGCCGCTCTGAATTTTCACCATCACATTGGGCATAATAGGGTACATCTGGAAGAAACAGGGCTTTACAGGCTCGTACAGCGATTCGAAATTGAAATCCTTCACTACGCCCACGATCTGTCGCTCCATCCCCCAGAATTTCACCGTCTTCCCCACCGGGTCTTTCAACCCCATACTTTTTATGGCCGACTCGTTGAATATGATCTCATTGGCCGCATGCTGGTTTTGGGTGAAAAACCGGCCTTCGCGCAACGTCATCCCCACGGTTTCCATGAAATTGTACCCCACTTCCAGGTTCGAAAACTCGATATCCTTTCCGGCAGGCTTACCGGGCCATTCGAAACCGGAAATCGCGCCGTGCTTGCCCGTCAGGTCATGGTAGTAGCTCGATGCATTCACCACCCCGGGGATGTTTTTAACTTCTCCCAAAAATGCCTCCGCTGCTTTCAGTTTCAGAGAGTCCATTTCAAGGGGTATTTCAAAATGAATAATATGGTCACGATTGTAGCCCAGGTTCCGGTTTTGGATAAACTGGATTTGCCGGTAGACGACGATCACCGAAACGATAAAAATCACCGACACCGCAAACTGGAATACCACCAATCCGCGCCGTACGAGCAATTCCCCCGCTGTGTTTCTCAATTTTCCTTTCAAAACAGACACTGGATCAAATCCGGACAGGTACAATGCCGGGTAGCTCCCCGCCAGCAAGCCGGTGATGAGCGTTATGACCAGGGCAACGGAAACCAACATCGGATCGGGCGAAAGCGCGACCTGCTTGCCGGTAATGCTGTTAAACTCCGGCAACAGGAGCAAAACCATGACCACAGCGACAAGCAATGACACAAATGTCAGCATCAGTGATTCACTCAAATGCTGCATGATCAACGAACTGCGCAGTGCTCCCACTACTTTTTTGATCCCCACTTCCTTCATGCGCCCCGAAGCTTTGGCCGTTGAAAGGTTCATGAAATTGATGCAGGCGATCACCAGAATGAACACCGCGATCACAGCAAACAATCTCACGTACGTAATGCGCCCGCCTGTCTGCACGCCATTCTCGAACTGTCCGTGGAGGTATTTGTCCGAATAGCGGATGGCAAAAAGCTGAAAGTCGTTATCCTTGTTTTTGGATTTCAGGAAATACCTGATCTTCTCGTTGAAAAGCGGGAGATCGGTGCCGCTTTTGAGGACCACAAACGTATTGGGATCGCTATTACCCCAGTTTTCCATTCCCGGCCGCCGCGCTTTGAACTGCTCAAAGTTGAAGAGTATATCAAACTGGTTGCTTGCATTGCGCGGGTTGCTTTTGAAAACGCCACCCACGCGGTAAAGCCCGCTAAATTGTCCCTCGTCCCACTTTACGGTTTTTCCAACCACATTTTGTTTTGTCCCAAATAACTTTTCCGCCATTTCCTCCGAAAGCGCCACCGTATTCTTATCGCCTGCCACCGCACCCTCATCGCCCTCCGTGAAGGGGCAGGTAAAAACAGCGAAGTAATCCTTACTCACGAATTGTCCCGCGGCTTTCAATTGCGTTTCTCCGGCCGAAATCACGCCTTTATTCGAAAACCATTCAGCAGGCACCACCGTCGTCGCCAGTTCCACTTCCGGCATTTCCGCTTTCAATGCGTCGGCCAATAGGCCAGGCGTGTGTTCTCCCGTCTTGATCCCATCCTCATGCGGCTGGTTGACCATGATCTGGAACAAATGCACGTCCTTTTCATTGTGCTTATCCACACGCAGCTCATCGACTACCCAAAGATAGATCAGCAACGTACAAGCTAGTCCCGTCGAAAGGCCAAGCAGATTCAGCAGCGTAAATTGCCGATCCTTGATCAGGCTACGCCATGCGATTTTCAGGTAACTCTTGATCATATTAGTATCTTGTTTTTGAGGGAGGAAGGAAGGGGAGGAAGGAGGAAGGGGAAGAAAGGGAGGAAGTATTTCTGGTCCCTTCTCCCTTTTCTCCATCCTCCCCTTCCTCCGCTTCCTCCCTCATTCCCTTTTCAAACTCTTTACAGGATTCACCAGCGCCGCCTTAATGCTCTGAAAGCTAACCGTCAGCATAGCGATACCGACCGCTAGAAAACCTGCCCAGACGAATATCCCCCAGTGGATCTCGATGCGGTAGGCGAAATCCTGCAACCAGCGGTGCATAAAATACCAGGCGACCGGGCTTGCGATCACGATCGCGACAAGCACGAGTTTCAGAAAATCCATCGATAGCATGGTTGTAATGCCCGCTACGGAGGCACCTAGTACTTTCCGCACTCCGATTTCTTTCGTCCGCTGCTCGATGGCGAAAATGGCCAACCCGAAAAGCCCGAGGCACGAGAGGCACACCGACAATAGCGCAAAAGTGGTCGTCAGGCGTGTTGCGAGTTCTTCGCGCTGATAGAACTTAGCGAGCTCTTCGTCGTAAAAACTATATTCAAATACATTTTCGGAAAACTGTTTCTGCCATACCGCGCCTATCCGGCTGATTGTCGAGGCATTTACGCGGCTCAACTTCACCCCCGCCCGGCGGTAGCGCGACTGGTCGGCAAAAACGATCGTCGGCTCAATGCCGGTGTAGAGGTCGCCGTTGTTGAAGTCGGATAATACGCCCACGATGGTGCCGGTTTTGCCCGCGTCGCCCACGTGCAGCCGCCGGTTCAATGCAGCTTCAGGCGATTTCAATCCTAATGCCCGCACCAGTTTACGGTTGATCAGCAGCTCGTTGAGCGTGTCCGAATGCGCCGGAACGCGGCCTGCGACGAGTTTCAATCCATAAGTCGTTACAAAATGCTCATCCGCGGCTCTCGACCGGGCCACGAATTTCTCCCAATCACGATTTTCAAATTTGATCGTCCCTCCGCCGCTGACCTGTACCGACGGCGCGCTCCTGAAAAACGAAAGGTCGGTTACCTCGGGCAATGCCGACAACTCGTTACGCAATGCCGTGAGCTTGCTGGTTTCTGTTTCAGGCAAATTCAAATGCAGGATAAGGTCCTTATTCATTCCCAGGTCCTTGTTTTTCAGGAATTGCGATTGGAGGATGATCAGCGTAGATACTGCGATCAGGACGAATGAAATGCTGAATTGTGTCACTACCAGCCCTTTCCTGACCGAGAAAAAGCTTCGGTTATTCTCCTTCAATAAGCCCTTGATGGCTTTCACCGGATTGAACCTGGAAATGACAAACGCCGGATAACCGCCGGCCAACATGACCACAAACACGAACAGTGCCGCGCAGAAAGCCAGCAACTGAGGATCACTGAAAGCATCTACACGCACATTCACGCTCAGCCATTGGCTCAACATCGGCGCAAAAAGCCATGCGAGTAGCAGGGAAATAGCGCTTGCTGCAAAAGTTAGCAATGCGGTTTCCTGTATAAAAAGCCAGAAAACCTGCGCTTGCGAAACGCCCATCACTTTTCTCACGCCTACTTCCTTGCTACGCTTGAAAGCCTGTGCCGTCGAGAGATTGATGAAATTGAAGCAGGCTATGAGAATCAGTAACATCCCTACCGTCGCCAACACGGTGATCGTGCTATATTTGATCTTACCGCCGTAGGCAATATTGAAATGCACATCCGACAAGTCTTGCAAATGGTAATGGAAAACTTTGCCGTCGCGGCCATAATATTTGCTCGCAAATGCCGGCATCTGTGCTTCGAATGCAGCCTTGTCTTCCGGTGAGCGAAGTGTAACAAAAGTTTCACGGCTGCCGTCGATCCAGCCCCAATCTTCGTAACCGTACTCCGGAACAATCTTTTTTAAAGTAGGCAGCGAAATGAAAATATCCTGCCTGAAATCGGTTTGCTCGGGGTAGTCTGCAACAACGCCTGCAATCACGAGGTTTTCGCGATTATCGGCGCGGATTACCTTACCCATTGCATTACCGCTCCCGAAATATTTCCGGGCATACCGCTCAGTCACCACGACCTGATTGGGCATAGCCATTGCCGAGCCACTGCCGCTAATCCATTTGTAATCAAATATTTGAAAGAAATCAACATTCGTAAAAACCAGGTGATCCTTTTCGAGAAACTTGCGCGACGTTCCGTCGTTATCGACGCGGATAGTTAACTCCTTATGCGCCACATAAGCGGCGTCACGGACGAAGCTGAACTCCTTTTTCAATGTTTCATGCAAAACAAAAGCCGAGCCCCGCTCCTGCTCCACGGAGCCATCTTCAAGATGTAAATCCACCACCACGCGATACGTCCTGTCGGCGTTGCTATGGTACCTGTCCACGCTGAGATGGTACTTCGCCAACTGGAATATCACAATCGCCCCGGCCATCCCAATGGCCAGTCCAATGAGGTTGATACCGGCGTAAATTCTATGCTTAGCCAGACTTCGTATCGCGAATTTCAGATAACTACCAATCATGATTCTATTCTGTTTTCAAACTCGTCACAGGATTCATCACCGCCGCCTTAATTGCCTGATAACTCACCGTGGCGAGCGTGAGCACCAGCGCACCTGCGCCTGCGAGGGCAAATATCCACCAGTTGATTTCGGTACGATACTGGTAATTTTGGAGCCATTCGCTCATCGAATACCCCGCAAGTGGAACGGCAAGGAGGCTTGAAACAGCCACCAGCGAAACAAAATCTTTGGAAAGCATGCCCCACAATGCCGCTACCGACGCACCCAGCACCTTGCGGATGCCTATTTCTTTGGTGCGCTGCTCGGCTGTGAAGGAAGCCAATCCGAATAAGTCGAGACAACTGATCAGGACAGCCAATGTGGCGAAAAAGCCAGCCAACTTTCCGATTCGCTCCTCCGTCCTGAATTTGGCGTCATACTCCTGGTCGGCAAACTTGTATTCAAACGGCGCTGCCGGTACCAGCTTCCTGAAAACACTTTCAATAGCGGGCAAAGCGGCTACCGAACTTACGTTAGGATGTAGTTTGATATTAATCCAGTTGGGAGAACCGAACAGGAAGAAAACGGTCGGTTTCACGGGCGTAAACGGCGATTCCATCACCATATCCTTCACCACGCCGAGCACTGTGAATGATTTGCGGACATTATCGGTCATCCATTGGCTTTTCCACGAAACGGCCATCCCGACCGGATCATCGACGCTCAGCAACCGGGCCGCCGATTCATTGATCACGAAACCTGACGTGTCGGAAGCGAAGTCTTTCGAAAAATTGCGGCCACTTACAAACTGCCAGCCAACGGTTTCCGCGTATTCCTGGGAGACTGTCAGCGTGGCAAATGTTTCGGTGAAACCTTCCGGCATTCCCTTCCAGCTAAAACCTTCGTTGGACGACCACACGCCCGTAATTGGGCTTTGCGATTCGGCTACTTCCTCTACCATGCCTGTATTCTTTAATTCGGTACGGATCATGTCGGTTTTCCCATAAAAATCCTCGGTTTTCATGGGTATCATCAGCAAACCGTCGCGCGAGTAGCCTACGGGCCTTTCCTTGGCGAATTTGATTTGTCGGTACACAATGCTGGTGCAGACAATCAATGAAATGGAGATGGTGAATTGCAATACCACCAGGATCTGACGAGGCGTGTAGGCGAAGCGCCCAAAATACGTCCTTCGCGGCGCACCGGAGCCTTTGAGCACCTTCACAGGCTGGAAGGATGTAAGGTAAATAGCCGGATAACTACCTGCCAGCACGGATGTAAGAAGTATAAAACCCGCGCTGCAAATCCAGAAATAAACATTATCCCACGGAATGACCATTTGCTTCGCGGCCAGATTATTGAACCACGACAGCGATAATGCGACGCCCACCAGCGACACCACAAACGATAGCAGCACTACAAGAAACGATTCACTGAAAAACTGTCCGATGAGCTGTATCCGCATCGAGCCAATTGCTTTACGCACGCCCACTTCACGCGCACGCTTCTCCGACCGCGCGGTGCTCAGGTTCACGAAATTGATACAGGCCAGTAATAACACAAAAAAGCCGATCAGGCCGACCATCCAAATATATTTCACCGGGCCTTCTCCTACTGCGCCATTCCGGAAATCGGAGTACAAATGCCAGTCTTTCATCGGATGTATCCACATTTCCGGGCGGGTGGCGGCCTCCTCTCGCATATCGTCCATTTTCCGGATCGCATTCAGCTCCGAAAGACGGATAGCTTCGCTGGCTGTATGGAAATCGGCATTATCTGTCAGTTGCGTAAAAATCCAGATAGCGTGGTTATCCCATTTCTTGTCCTTCATCCACCTGTTTTTTTCCAGAAAATAGTCCCACGAACCCATGAACTGCACATCGCTGAATCGGGTATTTTGCGGAAAGTCCTCATAAACACCCGTCACTTTCAGGTTCAGATCGGTATCGACCTTCACAAGCTTGTTCATCGGATCGGCGTCGCCGAAAAGTGAGCGGGCGGTCGATTGAGCGAGAATGATCCCTTGCTGATCATCCAGCGCCGACCATGAACCCCGTACCATCCGAAGTGCGAACATTTCCAGCGCCCCTGCTTCAATAAATTGGCCGTTGCGAGGCAGTTTGGTTTCACCTGCCGTGAGAATATTCTCACCGGTCTGAGTCGAAGCGACAATACGTTTAAAATTACCTGCATAATGCGTTTTCAACTCTTCCACATAGGGCACAGGCAGCGAGAACGACGTTTTCTTTTCGCCGTGCTCCACCTGGTTTTGGAGCACCTGCCCTATCCGGTCGTAATTTTTGAAATAGCGGTTGAACGAAAGCTCGTCATATATCCAAAGGCCGATCAGCATTGCCACACCCATCCCGATCGCCAATCCACCGATGTTGATCGCCGAATACCCCTTGTTTTTCCAAAGGTTACGGAGGATGATTTTTAGGTAGTTTTTCAGCATGATCCTTTTTTATTCCGAACGCAACGACTTCACCGGATTGACCAACGCCGCCTTAATGCTCTGAAAACTGACCGTCAACAAAGCTACCCCTACCGCGATTACACCGGCCAGGAGGAATACCCACCATTCGATACTGACCTTGTACGCAAAATCAGATAGCCATTGGTTCATGCCGTACCATGCGAGCGGCGAGGCGATGACAATGGCGATACCCACGAGTTTTATAAAATCTTTGGAGAGTAGTGAGACAATGCTCAACACCGAAGCACCGAGCACTTTACGAACGCCGATTTCCTTGGTACGCTGGATGGTCGTAAATGCGGCCAGTCCGAACAGACCCAGACAAGCGATAACTACGGCAAGCCCGGCGAAAATCCCGAACAGCTTCCCTACCCGCTGCTCCGACTCATACATTTTATTGAAACGTTCGTTTAGAAATGAATAGGCGAAGGGGTTGTCCGATGTAGCTTTCCAGCTCTTTTCCAACGTTTTAAGCAAGCCTGGAATATCATTTGTTTTGATGCGAAGGGCCATCTGGTACTGGTCGCCCCCGTAGAACATTACCAGCGGCGCAATGCGCTCGTGCATTGAACGGAAATGAAAATCTTTGGTAACCCCCACCACGGTATAGAACTTCTTGCTCTCCGGCGTGCCATTACCAATCGTCCTGAGACGCTTGCCAATCGGGTTTTTCCATCCAAATTGCTTTACAGCCGCCTCGTTGATCAGCACGGATGCGCTGTCGCCGCCGAAGGTTTTTGAAAAGTTCCGGCCTGCGACGAGGCCGATGCCCAATGTTTTCAAATAGTCTTCGTCAACCTGGTATGTAGTGAAGCGGTATGGCGTAATGCTATTATCGGCGCTTTCGGGCAGGAAACCGTCCGTGCCGCTGTTGGAGGCGCCCGCTGGAATGTAGCCCGCGAGGGTGACGCTGCTTACTGCCGACAGGTTGCCGAGCGTTTCCTTGAAAGTCTTCGCCTTATCACCCAGTAAATGGGTATCGTGCAGGATCAACACCTGTTCTTTATCAAAACCTACATTCTTATTCTGAATGAAGCGCAGCTGTTGGTAAACGACCATCGTCCCGATGATCATTGCAATGGAAACCACAAACTGAACGGTAACCAGCGTATTGCGGAGCCATCCGCTTTTTATGCCCGCCTGGATGCTCCCTTTCAACACCGCCACCGGCCTGAAAGCCGAAAGAAAAAATGCAGGGTAGCTGCCGGCCAGCAAACCGACAACCAGGCACCCCGCCAATGCATATGCGATCATCCGGACATTCAGAATAGATTGCAGGTCGAATTGCTTGCCGGCCAGGTCATTGAAACCCGGCAATAGCAGTACTACCAATCCGAATGCTGTTAAAAGCGCAAAAAGTGTTACCAGAATCGATTCGATGAGGAACTGCGCCATCAATTGCTGGCGTACCGAGCCCATGACTTTACGAACACCCACCTCCTTGGCCCGCCCCGCCGAACCGGCTGTGGAGAGGTTCATGAAATTGATGCAGGCAATGAGGAGAATGAATGCGGCGATGGCCGTAAAAATGTAAATGTATTTGATGTTGCTGTTGCCTTCCAGCTCGTTTTCAAGGTTGGAGGTGAGGTGAATGTCGGTCAATGGCTGTAAACCGAAGCCGAACCGGTCGCCTTTACGTAAATATTCGTCATAGCTCATTCCCAGAAATTCTTGGATTTCCGGCCCGATGTATTTCCTGACGAGTTGCGGCATCTGAGCCTCGAGTTTTTCAACCGGATAGCCATTGCGCAGCAAAACATAGGTGTGTGCGCCGCTCGAAAGCCATTTCTCTCCCAACTTGATTGATTTCATCGACCCGAAAAAATCATAATGGAAGTGCGAGTTGGAAGGCACATCTTCACAAACGCCCGTAACCCGAAACAAACCGATATTGCCCATACTGAGGCTCTTCCCGATCGGATCCTCTTTTCCGAAATATTTCAATGCGGTAGATTGGGTCAGAACGACCGTCTGCGGCTCTCTAAGCACGCTATTGGCGTCACCCTTTAACAGTGGTATGGAGAAGAAGTTGAAAAAATTGGAGTCGGCAAAAATGACACGCTCTTCTAAAAAGCGCTTTTCTTCTTTTTTGACTAAAAAAGTACCATTGGTATTGAGCCTCGTATATGCCTCCACGCCCGGGTAGTCGCGCATGAACGCAGGGCCCGCAGGAGCGGACGCGCCCGCGATGTTGATGTCGTTCCCTCCTATCCGGCCGTGTAATGTGACCCTAAAAATGCGGTCGGCATGCTTGTTGAAGCGGTCGTAACTCAGTTCGTGCTGAACAAAGAGCAGGATCAGCATACAAGTCGCCAATCCGATTGCCAGTCCGAGAATATTAATGGAAGCGAAAGCCTTTTTATTCCAAAGGCTCCGGAGAGCGATTTTCAGATAGCTGGATATCATAACTGCGCCGGTTGCGGGGGTTAACGGATAGATTTCCCTGTTTGACAGTCAAATTATGCACCAGCCAGTAATAATATTACAACTATCTGAAAATCAATTTCTTGCCTACAATCAAAACAAATCAGCGGTGTTCAGTATCGGACATATCCCGTTCGATTTGGAACGGGGCGGTGCAGCCAGGCAGGGCGTTACTCACTCCGCAAGCTCTTCACCGGGTTCATCACGGCAGCTTTGATACTCTGGAAACTGACCGTAGCGAAAGCAATGGCAGCAGATAGTACTGCCGCAATCGCGAACACCCACCAGTAAATATCCGTGCGGTAGGCAAAGTTTTCCAACCAGCGGTCCATTCCGAAGTAAGCAATAGGCGACGCCACCAGGAATGCAATAAGTACGAGTTTAAGAAAATCCCTGGAAAGCAAACCCACAATACTGGCAATGGATGCACCCATGACCTTCCTCACGCCGATTTCTTTTGTGCGCTGCGTGGTACTGTAAGACGCCAACCCCAGCAAGCCCAGGCAGGAAATGAATATCGCCAGAACCGCGAAATTGAAAAACAACTTTTCAAAACGCTCTTCGCTGCGGTATTGCCGATCGAAGAATTCGTCCATAAAATAGTAGCTGAACGGCCTGCCGGGAATAGCTTCTTTCCACTTCGCCTCCACCGCAGCAACTGTTTCTTTCAAGCGGTTACCTTCAATTTTGACCGAAACAAGGTTTGCCCCGCCGGGCTCGATGCGCATGGTGAGCGGTTTAATGTTTTCCTGCAATGAGCGAAAATGGAAGTCCTTGATCACCCCCACGATCTTACCCTCGCGTCCCCACTGCTTGAAACGACGTCCGAGCGCATCTTCGGGTTTGGAATACCCCAGCAACTTCACGGCAGCTTCGTTGATCACCATCGCCTGCGTAGTATCAGTCCCAAATTCCCTCGAAAATGGACGCCCCGCCGCCATTTTCAGTCCAAATTGCCGGATATAGTCGAAATCTACAAAATAGAGGTCAAGGTTCGCGACCTGCAAGTCGCCGCTCTTGTTCTCGATTTCGGAATATGCGCCCGGATTGGAACTACCGGGCACGCTGGATGATGCCGCCGTATATTTTACACCCGCCAGTCCCGTCAGCGATTCCTTAAATGCCCAGCGCTTCGGGTCGCCCTCGGTGTTGAGTACCAGCATTTGATCCTTGCTGAAACCGAGATCACGGTTACGCATGTAATTCATTTGAATATAGACGATCATCGTTGCGATGATCAGCGCGATCGAAATGGCAAACTGAACGGTTACCAGCCCTTTTCTCAACAAAATACCTTTGATACTGGTCGTAAACCGTCCTTTCAAGACTGTTACCGGCTCGAAAGACGATAATACCAACGCGGGATAAATCCCGGCCAGGATGCCGATCAGGGTCGCCGCCACTAACATGTATACGAGAAATGATGGATCGGCAAATATGCCTGAAACGATCACTTTGCCCGCCAGGTTATTGAACAGCGGCAACAGTGCAGCCGAAAGTGTAATTGAAAACACAAAGGCGATAAGGCAAAGCAACACCGATTCACTCACAAACTGCCTCGCCAGCAACCCCCTGGCCGCCCCTACTACCTTGCGTATCCCCACTTCCTTGGCCCGCTCCGCCGAGCGCGCCGTGGTAAGGTTCACGAAGTTGATGCAGGCGATCAACAGAATGAAAACAGCTACGACGGAGAACACATATACGTTGCTCATGCTGCCCTTTTCGGCGACATCCCGCTCAGAACGCAAATGCACGTCGAGCAGCGGTTCCAGGAAAAGTTTATAGGACATTTTCGACTCCTGCATGAGCTTGCCCGCCCGGCGTTCGAGGTAAGCAGGTAACTTCTTTTCCAAAGCTTTGCTATTGGCGCCCGGTTTCAGGAGCAGGTAGGTCGTTGCTCCGAAATTGCCCCATTGCTCGTCGATACCGCGGTTGAAACGTTGCGTCATGGTGGTCATCGAAACGAACATATCACCTTTGATGAGCGAGTTTTCGGGGATGTCTTTCATAACGCCCGTAACTTTCGCCGGAAGGCCTTCGCCCGATAGCAGCAAAGTTTGCCCGACGGGGTCGCTGTCACCAAAATACTTTTTGGCTGCTTTTTCTGTAAATACCAGGCTCAGTGGCTCTTTCAGCGCCGTTTTAGGATCGCCCTGGATCAGTTTAAAATCAAAAACACGGAAAAGCGATGAATCGGCAAACACTGTTCCTTCCTCCTGAAATTTGATATCCCCTTTTCGTACAAGGAAGCTGCCGCCGTTAATGCGCGCATAGGCTTCAACTTCAGGAAAATCCTGCTTGATCGTCGGTCCGAAGGCCCATGATGTAATACCTGCATTGATGGTTTCGGAAGGCGTGATGACATCGGTCACCAACCTGTAAATGCGGTCCGATTTGGAATGAAATGCGTCGTAAGTCAGCTCAAAATTGACATACATAGAAATCAGCAAACAGGCCGACATCCCGACGGTCAGCCCCATAATATTGATCAGTGAAAATACCTTGTGCTTCCAAAGGTTCCGGAAGGCGATTTTGAAATAGTTTTTAAACATGGCTGTCAGGTAAATAAGGCTTTAAAATTGACCTCGCATTAAACGCATACCAGAATTGAAAACCACTGATAATCAATGTTATACATTTCCAAATAAAAACTCAGCTGTCCGAAAACGAACAGCTGAGCGGATTGCCGGTATTGGCAGGTCACAAGTTGGTGAAGCGCAATGTTTGCCCGTAAACCACCGTTCCATTACTCAAAATTGCGTAAGCACGGTAGTAGTTACTGTTTGTACAAATCTGAGGACCAACCTTTTGTTTAATCCCCGTCGAAAATGGCATGTCGAAGACAATTTTAGGATAGTCTTCTATTGTAGGATTCTCACGGTTCGGCCCGGAGCCGCCGCTAAGGGCTGCGTTGTAGACTATACCGTATTCAGTTACTGGTATGGTACCAATATTAAGCACCTCCAATTCCGTGGTAAACGAGCATTTGCCGTGGATCGAATCGTAAAACAATTCATGTGTACTCAGCAACGGAGGCTCGCCCGGCGGCTGATGGTCCTGGCAAGAATAGCTGAACAGAAATAGCGATAAAAAGACTAATCCGAAAACTGAAAACCGTTTTTTCATAAGACGAGTGGCTTAAAAATTTGTAGTATATAAAATGACTACCTAGTCACTCTTTAGAGACGCCGCCGGGTTAATCATCGCTGCATGTATGGCCTTGAAACCCACGGTCAGAAGTGTCAGGAACAACATCATGAAGACGGTCAGGAAATGCACCCAGAGCGGAAGGCTGATCCGGTAAGCAAAATCCTCCAACCAATGTGACATAAAATACGACGCAAGCGGCATAGCAATAACAGCCGAAACGACTACCAGCCCAATAAACTCTTTCGAAAGCATCCCGACGATACCCGCGGCCGATGCACCCAATACTTTCCGTATACCGATTTCCTTTGTCCGTGTTTCAGTGGTAAAAGTGATGAGCCCGAAAAGTCCCATACAGGCGATGAAAATGGCGAGTACAGTGAAGACCGAGAACATCGCGGAGAGCCTCGTTTCATTTTTAAATGTCTCGTTGAATGCGTCGTCGAGGAAGTAGTATTCAAAAGGGGTTTCGAGGTCGTACTTTTTAAAAAGCAGGCCTATTGCCTTTACGTTCCCGGCAATGTCCGTTTGCGCGTCCATCCGCACATACAGCACGCCCCGTGAAGCGCCGGGCATACGGAGCATATTGGTCGTATCGCTGGCAACCGACAGCATCATCGCCTTGGCGCCGTGCTGCACATCCGTAAAATCGAAGTTTTTTACTATCCCGTCCAGGTTTATACCTTCCCTTATCTGCTGCCCGAGCGGATCGCCTTTGATGCCAAGCTGGGAAACCGCCAGCTCATTCAGCAAAGCTCGATTGCGGCCTGCTCCGGGCACCGGCGGCGTTTTCCATTTAAGCCCCAGGGTTTTCACAAACTGCTCGTCCACCACCATTTGCGAAACCGCAATATCCTTTTTGGTGATTTTGTTTGGAATAAAAAACATATTGTATCCTTTGAAGAGGCCCGCATTCGCAAAAGTGGCGCCCGACACGCCGGTCTGCTGCCGCACTGCGTTGCGGAAAGGAATGTAATTGCCGGCCATCGAAGGCCCGAGGGGAATGCTCAGTACCTGTTCCTTGTTGAGCCCCAATTCTTTCCGCTGCATAAAAGAGAGTTGCTCACGCACGATCAGGCTTCCGACGATCAGCGCCATGGAGACTGCAAACTGAAAAACAGTAAAAACCCGCCTCACACCTACCCCACCGATACTGCCTGTAAACCGGCCCTTTATCACTTCCAAAGGGGCAAAACCCGACAATACAAACGCCGGATAGCTCCCGGCAACCAATGCAGTGAGGGCGAGCAAGCCGCCCAGAAAAGACAAAAAGTAGGGAGATATCACAAAGGAAGTATCGATTTTCAAGCCCAGCAATGCATAAAACGGCTGGCTCAGATAAAAGACCATCAGCAACCCCAACCCAAAGGCCAGCGCACAGACCAACACCGATTCCATATAAAACTGACCGCCCAGGCCCGCACGCGTAGCACCCACTACCTTCCGCACGCCTACCTCACGCGCGCGCTGCGTCGCCCGGGCGGTGGCGAGGCTCATATAGTTGAAAAGCGCGAGCATCAGTACTGCCACGGCCGCAACGGCGAAAATCGGGATCAGTTTGCTGTTTCCGGCATCGTTGAATGCGCCGCCGAGGTGAATGTCGTCCAGGCTTTCCAGCGCGTATTGAGGTTTAAGCTCACCGGCAGCTTCCTTCAATGGTTGAAGTCGGTTGATACCCTGCTCGATCAGCGTCTTCGATGCTCCGGCGTGCAGCAGCACATACACATTGAAAATCCCGCCGCCGTTATCCCAATTTTTACGATTGGCCTCGCTCAGTCTCGGATATGTCTCGTTTGAAATAACAAAATCAAAATCCAGTGACGAATTCGATGGCGGGTTTTGAGCAACGCCGGTAATCTGAACGAGGTGCTTTGCTTCATACAACAGCGCCTTTCCGACGACATCTGTACTTCCAAAGTACTTCACCGCCGCCCGTTCCGAAACCACCATCGTGAAGGGCCTCGTTAATGCCTGCGCCGCATTCCCTTTTTCAAGCGGAAAACTAAATACACTGAAAAACGACGGATCGGCGAACATGACATTCTTTTCCAGGATCGCTTCCTCCTTCCGTCCGGGACGCGCCATCGCAACATTCCTGTATGACGGTAAAATCCGGACGTAATCCGCTACCTGCGGCACGCCCTCCAACAGCGTCGGTGCGAAACTGGCGGCAAAAGAATTCATCTGAAATTCATTGTCCCCCATTTTGACTTTGGCAAGCACCCGCTGAATGTCGCCGTGCCGGCTATGAAACCGGTCGTAACTGTGCTCATGGACCACAAACATCAGTATGAGCGTCGAGACGCATATCCCGGCAGCAAGCCCGAGGATATTGATCAGCGAATACGTCTTGTGCCTGAAAAGGCTCCGGATGGCGATTTTAAGGTAGTTTTTAAGCATGAGTATGGCGGACACGTTCTGGTTGCTGACTTAAACCAGCCAGGCAACAAATCCGTACCACATATTAAAACACTCGATTTCAAACATATACAACCAAAACAGTGTTCGAAACCGGACACTACATTTCAATCTGTTTATATCAAATAAAAGTGTATATGAGTAATGGATACTTTTGTCTGATATCAAAATACAGCATTATATTTTTGAATCATAGAACCGAACGATGATCTTAAAAACTACCATAGCGAGCATTGCCGGGGCGCAAAAATCTACTACTTCTGGACGGCATGAAAGTCCATGTCATCCCCGCTCATCAATATCTGGCAGATTAAAAAATGCCGGGCTGTTCGGCCCGGCATTTGCTTTTAGTTGCCGCCATTCTGCACGTCGTCGTTGCGAATACCTCTCTTATTCTTTTTAATACCGTCTTTTAGTTTTCCAAACTTGTAGTTCAGGCTGAAATTGAATGACCGAAAGTAATTCCAGCGGTCGGTGTACTGGTCGAAATCCGGGCCGAATGTCTCGTTGTGGAACCTTCTGAATTTCGTAAACGGATTGCTTACAGCAGCCGAAAGCGATAGTTTGTCCTTAATCACATCCTTATTCACGCTGAATGACGTACTTTGAATCGAATTCGTGGTGCCTTGCAGGTTCACGCCCGGGCCGTTCGCGTTGAAGTTCGCATTCACACGCCAGTCCTTAGGCAGCTTGTAGCCCGTCGAAAGCGAAAACTGGTACATAACCCCGCTGTTGGTGATCTCGACACCGTTCACAATGCCGGTTACCTTGCCGTGTGCAATGCGGAGATTGGTACTGAAATTCCATTTTTTCGTGAAAGGGTAGTTCGCATTCAGGTTACCGCTGATGAGCCGTGCGCGGCCGGTATTGCCGTAAGAGGTGCGCGTGATCTGCGTCTCCGCGTTGTAAACCGCGATCGGAAAAATCAGGTCTTTAAAATGCGTATACCCTACGCCGAAATTGATATTTCCCTTTTTTGCCTTATTGTAGCTCAATTGCAAATCATTCACATAGGCCGGCCGGAGATCGGGGTTACCAGTCCGCTCATAGCTCGGGTTCGACCGGTCGACGAACGGATTGAGTTGCCAGATACCCGGTCGTTGAATGCGCTGGGTATAGCCAAAGTTGATTCCCGCATTGTTTTTCAGCTTCCGGTTGATCGATACCGACGGAATAAGATTGAAATAGTTTTGTTTCACTTTTGAATCGGTGGAGATAAAATCGGCATCGATGATCGTCTGCTCCACGCGTGCACCCGCCTTCACGCCCCAGTTCTTGAAATTGTATTGATATGTATTGTAAGCACCGAACACATTTTGTTGGTTCTTGTACATATTGCTCATCCCGCCATCGACCTCGTAAGATTTTGTTTCAGGATTGAATACCAGGTATTTAAAATCACTTTTGTTGTCCCGCATGATACCCTTCAAACCGGCTTCAATATTCAGTTTTTTGACCGGATATACCAGATCCACCTGGAATGTCTGCTCCGAAAAGCTCTGGTCGTTAATCTGTCGGTAATCGGGACGGTCGTAGTTGATGCGATCGGAGATTTGGAGGTTGCCGTTTTGCTTGTTGTCGTAGCCATAATACCGGTAAGAGAAAGTCAGCAGACGGTTTTTATCCGCTTTGAAACCCTTCTGGTAATTTACTGCCGCGTCACGTCCGTTGCCGCGGTCGGAATTGTCGTTGGTCACATTGTATCGTTCCAGGATTTCAACGCCGGCATTCAGCAGCGACGATTGATACCCATTCGAGCGGTTCCTGCCGCCATTCACATTCAGTTGCGCGCTCAGCAAGTTCAGTGTATCAACTTCGTAGGTGATTTCATAGCCGATGTAGCCATTCTTGTTGTTATTCCCGTTCCAGCCGCGCTGGTCGAGCTCCGTAGGACTAGTACCGGTCGTTGTGCGGTTAGACACCGTTTGAGTCGACGGATTTTTATATTGATTTAAACCCGCATTCAGCGACATTCCGATCTTCCCTAGCTGGGCCGAGAGCGAGCCACCGACTCCCGGTCCACCCGTTGGGAAGCGTTCACTGACATTGAGCGTGCCATTATACCCATTATCGATTTTCTTGTTGGTAATGATGTTGATAATCCCCGCAAGGCCCTCCGCATCATATTTTGCAGGAGGCGTCGTGATCACCTCGATGCGCACGATAGACGATGCCGGCATGCTGCGCAGCACATCCTTATAACTCCGCTCAACCATACTCGACGGTTTGCCGTTGATCAGGATCTTGAAATCGGTATTGCCTTTGAGAGCAATATTATCCTCGGCGTCCAGCGACAGGTACGGCACTTTCCGCATCATTTCGAGCACGCTGTAAACCTTGCTTTCGGGATCGGCTTCGAGGTCGTAACTGATCCTGTCGACCTCCTGTTTGACGATCGGTTTCAAGGCGGTAACCGTCACTTCTTTAAGCCCTACCACCTGCTGACTAATTGTAATATTGCCCAAATCGACATGCTGACGTGTGCTGTCCGTCAAATCGACGTCGACAGTCTTGCTCTTGTAACCTACTCCAACCAGCACTAGCGCATATTTCATGGGTTTCAGATTTTGGAAAGCGAACGACCCGTCGGCCTTAGAGAAATCGGCTTTCAAGGCGGTATTTTTGTCTTTCATGAGGTTAACGGTGATGAAATCCAACACCTTGCCGGTAGCAGAGTCGGCCACAATGCCTTTGATAGTTGGTCCCTTAGGAGCGTCTTGCGCGAATGAATCCTGGCAGCAGATCAGCCCCGGGATCAGGACGGACATGAGTAATTGGAATAATGTTTTCATGGAAAAAGTTTTCATGGCTAATAAATTTTTGAATGGGCATAGGAATTCCGATAAGAGATTTTGGGCTCTTTCAGACAGTGATTAATATATCAATAAATTAAATATAAATATTCTATTGATATACTAATGCAGACTAACCTAAATTCGATACAACAAATGTATTGGAAGGTACTTTGTGATGCAAGGTACTAGGCCTGATTTTTAGCACAAAGTGATGAACGGTTAATAGCGCGGTTGACCGGTAGTGCACGGAAGGCTATTCGATAGATCGGGGTTTGTTCAGAAGCCTTTCGACAAGAAAATTGAGAATAAGACTAGTGCCTCCAAAGAGAAACACCATAGCCATATAAGCCACCCCTTTGCTGAAATCATAGGTATTGTCCAGCCAGTTGCCCATTAGAATCCCAAGTGCGATACCTACGAAGAGCATACCAAATTTCAGTGTGGGGTAGTACGCCTGGTTCTTATCCGTAAATATGGACGCGTCGGCGCCCTTCTCGATTAACGCTATACGTTCGCGGTGGCGCGTCATCAGGAATACATATACAATCCCGAAAATGCCCAGAAAAGCTGCAACAGAAACAAGTACGCCGTTCATGACTAAAAGATATTTAAATTTCGAATGTTACCCATTGGACAGCGGGGCGGCATTTCCGGTTACAGTTTTGTCAAAAAAATTTCAAAAAAAAATATAGCCTCAATATTGTAACCGGCTTGCCCGCTATGCAGTCTAATGAGCAGGCGAGCCATTGAATGCATGAAAAACCACGACGACCGGGTCCATATTGAAAACGTAAAACAGGGTAACCTGGCTTCGTATACTTATCTGGTCGAGAAGTATAAAAACATGGCATTTACCATTGCGATGAAGATCCTGTCGAATGCGCAGGACGCGGAGGACGCGGCACAGGAGAGTTTTGTGAAAGCTTATATGCAAATCGGCAGCTTCGAAGGCAAATCCAAGTTTTCGACATGGCTTTATACCATCGTTTACCGAACGGCCGTTTCGAAATTGCAGCAGCCGCGGCTCGCTTTGCAAAGTATCGACGATGAATTTGAAGAAAATTACCATTACGAACACAGCCCGCCACCGCTCGAAGGCTTGCAGGCCCGCGAGCGCGAGCAGTTTGTGAAGGAGGCCATCAACCGCCTGCCCAAAATGGAAGCGTTGATCATCACCTTATACTACCTGAATGAAAGCCCTATCGAGGAAATCGAACAGATAACCGGCCTTTCGAACAGTAATATCAAAGTAAAACTATTCAGGGCCAGAAAAGTACTGGGCAAAGAATTACAGTTTTTGTTATAATGCGGGAATTATGGAGCCGATAGACGACAAACAGGAAGGGCATTTCAAAAACCTGATCCGGGAAACCGGGGCCGATACGCCTTCGGATGCATTCACGCGGGTGGTCATGCAACACGTGCGCGAGGAAGCGGCGTTTCATGCCCTGGTGCACCAAAATGCTGTGGACTTCGCTCCCAAGGCATTCAGCAGTAAGGTGATGGCACAAATCCAGCCCAGCGCCAAAGTCGCCGTGCAGAAACCAGTCATTTCCCGCCGGACCTGGTACTGGGTAGCAGCCGCCTGGGCAGCGTTGATCGTCGCGTGTTTCTTCCTGCCCGTCAATGAGCCGCAATCTGCTTTTTCCGACAAATTGAATGGATTGACAATATCCAATCAGGTTTTCAACCAGAAATTCTCCACCATTCCGCAGCCGGTGATGCTTACGATCATCGGACTATCGTGCCTGATATTGCTCGACTATTTCCTGCGGAATAAATGGGTGTTATTCAATAAAACGGCCAGGTCCTGAGACCTGGCCGTTCGTTCATGGCTGCCTTTTCAATAGGTTATCCTCTGCGGTTGTAACGGTTTTCAAAACGATGCTGATAGGTGAACAGGCGCTGGCGTTGTGCGGGCGTCAGAACGGCCAGGATTTCCTTTTGCTTCTCCTCTTCCAGTCTCTTCATGCCCTGATAGGTATGGTATCTCTGGTTTCTGCCGGCCAAACGATCGTATCTGTTTTCGATCTTTTTGATCTGGTTTTCCTGCTTGCGGCTCAGCTTCACGATCTCGTCCAGCTTGTTGATCTTGAATTCCTCGTTAGCATTGTCGGCGCGGGCGTCGATCACGGCCGGATTGGGTCTGTTATATCGCTGAGCGAAAGAATTTCCGGCTGTCAGGGTAACTATTGCGGCGATGGCGAAAATGATCTTCTTCATGGTTTCCAGTATTTAAATTGTTTGTTTATGTCTTTTAGAGGCACATTTAACCTCCAAGTTTAACGCGCTGGAAACGCAATCTGCGAAATGTCACTGGTAGTAGATGGCAGCGGGGTTTTCATCGACGAATGGGGTTGCCGCTGGCTGGATAGAATTGCTAAAATTTTCTTTTGTTTTTAAATTTGGATAAGGTCAACCATAAAAGAAATGTTAACTACAATTAAAGGGATTTATGAAAACGGCAAGGTGACGCTCATAGGAACGCCACCTGTACAGTCGCGCACGGAAGTCACAGTTACATTCCCGGAAAAAGTGGCAAGCCCGCTTAAAAAACGTCAGGCGGGAGCACTAAAGGGAAGAATTCACATGTCAGATGATTTCAACGAACCACTGGACGATTTGAAAGAATATATGTAGATGAAAGTATTACTAGACACACACACTCTCATTTGGTTTCTTGAAGACAGCCCCAGACTCTCACGGAAGGCCAAATCTCTCATGGAAGATTTAGGCAATGACGTTTATGTACATGCCATCAGTTGGTTTGAAATGTCAATCAAGGCGAAAATCGGAAAACTTTCGCTGGCGGACCCTATCGATATAGCTTTTACACAAGCCTCGAAAAACGGTATATTGACCATAGATATAAATGCACCACAGCTGAAAGCTTACCAAAGTCTACCATTCATCCACGAACACCGCGATCCGTTCGACCGTTTAATAATTGCAACTGCTTTGCATGAAGGCTTCAATATCATTTCAAATGATCCGAAGTTCTCGCTGTACCCGGCAGCAAAAGTGCTCTGGTAGAATAAATCATTCACTCCTCAAAGACTTCACCGGATTCATCAGCGCCGCCTTGATCGCCTGAAAACTGACCGTCAGCAAGGTAATGGCAACGGCTAGAAAGGCAGCGACGACGAACACGACCCAGCTGAGTTGGATGTGGTATTCGTATTTTTTCAACCAGTCGTGCAGAAAATAGAGCGCGATGGGTGAGGCGATGACACAGGAGATGATGACCAGATACACAAACTCTTTGGATAGCATCGCCCACATCTGCGCGACGCTGGCGCCCAACGCTTTGCGAATGCCGATCTCTTTGGTACGTTGCTCGGCCGTATAGGCTGCCAATCCAAACAGGCCAAGACAGGAAATGAAGACCGCCAGCACCGCAAATACCCGTGCCAGTTTCCCTATCCGTTCCTCGGCCCTGAATTTGGCATCATATTCCTCATCGGCAAACTTGAATTCGAATGGCGAATCCGGATCATGTTTACGGAAAACAGCTTCTACCTTCTTCAAGGCCTTATCTACCGGTGCGCCGGGTGTAAGTTTGACGTTGATCAGGTTGGCCCAATCGTAATTCAGCATAAAAATGGTCGGCACCGCCGGCTCGTAGGGCGATTGCATCACCATATCCTTAATCACACCCACAACCTGCCGCGGCTTGCCGTTGTAGCGTATCGTTTTACCTATGATATTTTTCAGGCCCGTGAGCTTCACGGCCGATTCGTTCAGTACAAATCCTGCCGTATCGGTGGAGAAATCCCTAGAAAAGTCGCGGCCGTCGATGATTTTCCAGCCTATTGTTTTGCCAAAATCGTGTGTACAGGCGATGGTCCCGAACAGCGGAACAGAGCCAGCTTCCAGCCCCTCCCATTCGAAGCCGATCTGGTTGGAATAAATACCCGTTGTAGGACTAGACGATTCACTCATTTCGTACACACTTCCGGTTTTGAGCAGATCATCGCGCAGCGGATGATATTTTCCCCACAAATTAGGTGAAATATTAATTTGCAAAAGTCCCTGACGGTCATAGCCAACCGGCCGGTTTTTGGCATGCTGGATCTGCTGAAAGACTATAATCGTGCCGATGATGAGGGTGATGGACACCGTGAACTGTAACACCACCATCACTTTCCGGGGCACTCCCGAGTATTTCCCTACCTTGAATGTACCCTTCAAAACCGATAAGGGGTTAAACGACGACAGATAAAATGCCGGGTAACTGCCCGCCACCAGGCCTGTGAACAATGCGAAAACGATCAGCCCCAGCCAGAACTGCCAGTCGAAGAACGGGAATTTCACATGCTTACCCGCGAGGTCGTTGAATGCCGGCAGCGAAATGAGCACGATAAGGATCGCCAGTACCAACGCAAACATGACCACCAGGAACGATTCGCTCAAAAACTGTAATACCAACTGGCTTTTAAGCGACCCGATCGACTTACGAATGCCCACTTCCTTGGCCCGCTTTTCCGACCGTGCCGTGCTCAGGTTCATAAAATTGATACATGCCAAAAGCAGCACAAATGCGCCGATAATGCCGAAAAGCCAAACAAACTGAATGCGCCCGCCGACATTCTGCCCGTCTTTGAAATCGGAATACAGGTGCCAGCGGCTCATCGGGTGCAGCAAATATTGCGGCTTGTCGGTTTTGGAGAATGCGTGCGGCATTTCCACGTCCCTGATTTTGCGGGAAACCGTTGCGATCTCTGCATGATCGGCCACCTGTGCGAACCATTGGAATGAGTGGTTACCCCATTGCGTTTGTGATTCCTTCACCCAGCCCTCGGCTTGCAGGTAGTCGTTCCAGGGCAGGATCAGGTACAGCTCATTGAAACTAGAATTGAAGGGAATATCCTCATAAACACCCGTCACTTTCACATCCTTCTTGATGTCGAGTTTGAGTGTTTTGTTCAGAGCATCTGCGTCTCCGAAAAGCGCTTTCGCCAGCGACTCGCAAATCACCACCGACCCGGGATTCTTCAATGCACTGTAATCGCCCCGGATCATTTTCAGGCCCAGCATTTCCGGAAGGGACGGCTGCGCCCACATGCCAGTCTTGTTGATCTTCTTATTGCCGTTAGCCAGCAAATGTCCGAAGTTCCAGGAGGCCAGCGCAGTGTGTTTGAAATCTGCCGGATACTTGGTCGCCATTTCCGTCACAGACGGTATAGAAACCGCAGTACTGGTTCCGGTTTGGCCATTGAATGTCTGATTGATCCAGGCCTGTACCACGCGGTCGTAGTTTTTGTGGTATTTGTTGTAGGACAATTCATCCCACACCCACAGTCCGATCAGCATTGTGACGGCAATACCTACCGCCAGTCCGACAATGTTAATCAGGGAATAAACTTTGTTTTTACGAAGATTACGGAGTGCGATTAACAGATAATTCTTGATCATGGCCGGAGGCAGATAGAATGAGCGTTTGGAATGTGTTTCGCGAAAGATGTAAAAAGCTGTGCGCCGGTTGCATCTGCGATCGTCTGATTATTCACTTCTTAATGCCTTCACCGGGTTCGTCATCGCAGCCTTGACACTCTGGAAGCTGATAGTAACCAACGCGATCAACACCGCCGCGACGCCCGCCACCGCGAAAAGCCACCAGCTGATATGCACTTTATAGCTAAAATCCTGCAACCATTCATTCATGAAATACCAGGCAATAGGCGACGCAATAACCAGCGCAATCACTACCAGTTTGATAAAATCGATTGAAAACAGCCCGAAAATATTCATCGCGGAGGCGCCGATGGCTTTACGGATGCCCATTTCCTTCGTGCGCGATTCGGCCATGAACGCTACCACGCCATACAGGCCCAGACACCCGATAAAAATCGCGATGAAACTCAGGATTTTAAAGAGCGAAAAGAACTTGGCTTCCTTCTCGTAAAAGCTATCCAGCGTCTGATCGTAGAATGTGTATTTAAACAAATAATCGGGAAAAGCCTCCGTCCATACCTTTTCGATCCGGTCAATCTGTTCCAGCCCGGCATTCTTATCCAGTTTGACGCTTAATGTCCGGTAATTGTCACGCATGGTGGTCATCACGCACGGAATAATCTCCTGGTGAAGTGTGTAGGTATTGAAATTTTTAACGACACCTACTACCGGAAGCTTCGCATCTCCCCCGCCGATCGTCAGCCGCTTACCGATAATGTCTTCCGGTTTTTTAAAGCCTAGTTTTTGGGCAAATGCCTCGTTCACGACATATTCCCGGATCGTGTCCGCCGACAAATACATTCTTCCCGCAGCCATTTTCAGCCCGTAAGTGTTGAAGTATGCCGTGTCGGCCGGACGCATTACGACGGTAAAATCGAGGTCCTCGGCGTCATTTTCATATCTAAACCCGGTTTGCCAGTTACTTCTCGACATCGGTGTAAACGCACTGTAAGCAATGGATTTCACGCCCGGTATCGCACTAACCTGTTCCCGCAATGCTTCGAGCTTACCCTCCGGTTGGTCGGGGATGGCGATCGTCACAATCTCGTCCTTCTCAAAACCCAGGTCGAGCGTGCTGAAATACTTCATCTGACTGTAAGCGATCAGTGTACCGATGAGGATCACCTGCGAAATCGAGAATTGCAGTACGATAAGGCCTTTGCGCAAATTGGACTGCCCCCCTTCGGCAGTACTCATTTTCCCTTTCAGTGCTAAAATCGGCTGATAGCCTGAAACAACCAATGCAGGATAAAACCCAGCCAGGAAAGTGGTAGCAACAGCCAGTATCACACAGCACAGCAAGATGGAAGGGTCCTGGAAAAACACCACATCCCGCGTCTCGATATTGAGAATATTGGCAATGTAAGGCAACAGCAGCTGCGCAGAAACCAACGCAAGGATTACCGAAAGTACCGTAATAATCCCGGTTTCGGAGAAATACTGGCGCAACAGCTGTCCGCGGGTACTGCCCAGCACCTTCCGCACGCCCACCTCGCGTGAGCGTCGCAATGCCTGCGCGGTGGCAAGGTTTACAAAATTCACACAGGCGGTGATCAGGATAAATATCCCGACGAGCGACATGGCCCAGATCATTCCCTTACTGATCGAGCGATTGGTGTAATTGCCTGTTTTCGTGGCAAAATGGATATCCTTAACCGGTTGCAGGACAAACTTCACTTTTTCAGCATCCTTCGGCTTTCGGTATTTTTTATTGAATGCTAAGAGCTGCTGCTCAAATTGTGCCTCGCTCACATTTTTGGGTAACATCAGGTACACTTGTCCACCTCCGTAGGTGGAAACCCAGTCGTCCCAGTTCGTAAATGCACCAAACTCTTTCAATGACGCGAATGAAAGCATGGTCGTAAATGGCAGGTTGGTAGTAGCCGGAGGGTCCGCGACCACGCCCGTCACTACAAAATCCATCTGGTTCCTTACCCGGATGCTCTTCCCGATCGGATCGGCATTCCCGAAATACTTCAAAGCTTGGCCCTCGGTCAGAACGACTGAACCAGGATTTTTAAGCGCCTGCGAGGGCGAGCCTTTCAGCCATTTGTAATCGAACATCCGGAAATACTCGGGCCCGATGAATGCTATATTATAGCCGGGATCCGAAAATTTCTTCTTCTCCGTACCCTGCGTAACCGTGATCAACGTCTCGCGCAAGCCATATGTACACGTCACCTGGCCGCGGATCTCGGCGAAATCGTTGCGTAATGCCGCCAATGCAGGAAGCTGAATACCAGCGCTGAAACCTTTTTCCCCATCCTCAATACTATGATTGAGCAGGCGGTAAAGACGGTCGGCATTTGCATGATGGCCGTCAAAACTCAGCTCATACCGGACAGTAAAAAAGATAAGCAAGCAACACGCAAGGCTCAAAGTAAGCCCGGTAATGTTGATCAATGTAAAATTCCAGTTACGGCGAAGGTTTCTGAATGAGGTCGTGAGATAGTTTTTGATCATGGCTAGGTTGATTGGATTCAGGCAATTTTTAGTCTATTCACTCCGCAGCGACTTCACTGGGTTCATCAGCGCGGCTTTGATACTCTGGAAGCTAACGGTTGCCACGGCAACGAGCACCGCCGCCGCACCAACGCCTACGAATACCAACGGACTGATTTCGATGCGGTAGGGATAGTTATCCAGCCAAAGCTGCATGAAATACCAGGCTGCTGGCGTGGCGATCACGATCGCAATGAGGACCAGTTTGACAAAATCTTTCGATAACACGAACACCAGGCTGGCAATGCTCGCACCAAGCACTTTGCGGACGCCGATTTCCTTCGTGCGTTGCTCCATGACGATCAATGCGACAGCGAACAGACCAAGGCAGGACAATATCACGGCAACCGCGGATGCAAGGCTGAAAATCTGTGAAAGCCTTTCTTCCTCTTTATACCAGGCGTTCGTATTTTCATCGATAAATGAGCCGATAAACTCCGATTCCGGCGTAATTTCCTTCCAGATATTTTTCAACTTCTCCATCGACGATGCCAGACCTTGTGGCGTAACCCGTACAAAAATATAGCCTATGCCGTCTGTATGAGAAAGGTACATCGTGATCGGCTTCTTGTCCGTCTTGGAAGAGTAAAGGTTAAAATCGGGGATTACGCCGATGATCTGATGCTTGATGCCCGCAGTATCAGTCTGGAAGAACTTGCCGACAGGGTCTTTTTCTCCAATCGCCTTGGCCATGCTTTCGGTGATGATAACCCTTCCCATCGAGTCGGTCGGATAAGCGGGATTAAACTCCCGTCCGTCGATCAGTTTGATATTGAGTGTTTTGAGGTAGTCGTAGCTGATATGCAGCCAGTCGGTTTCCACTTCGCGTTCTTTGAATGTGAAACCGATGGAGCTGCGCGAAGTGCTTCGGTCGAGGCCCATTCCCAGGTTCACGGCTGAACCGGTGATACTTACAATATTAGGATCGTTGGCGAGGCGGTTACGCATTCTGCGCAACGCAGTCTGGCCATTAACCTTCCTTCCCACGGGAATGCTGACCACCTCCTCTTTCTGGAAGCCCAGCGGCTGTTTCCGCAGATGGTCGACCTGCTGCACTGCGATGATCGTGCAGCAGATCAGCAGGCTCGACAGCGCAAATTGGGCAACAATTAACGAATTTCGCAATACACCCGGCTTTTTGAGCGACACCCTCCCTTTCAGAACTTCCACCGCATTGAATTTCGACATCTGCAATGCCGGATAACCGCCAGCAACGAGGGTAACAAACAAAAACAGCCCGACCAACAATGCAATCTTATCGGGCTCGAAAATGTATTCCAGGGTTAGTTTGGACCTGAATGTCGCATTAAACAATGGCAAAAGCAGCACTGCCAGCACAACGCCCGTTAGGAAGCCGAAGAAGCAAATGACTCCTGCTTCACCCCAGATCTGGAAGAAAAGCTGTTGTTTCAACGCGCCGAGCGACTTGCGTACACCCACCTCGCGTGCACGTATAAATGAGCGCGCGACATTGAGGTTAATGAAGTTGATGCAGGCGATCAGCAGGATAAAAAGGCCGATACCCATTAATGCATAGATCAGCGATCCTTCCTTACCGCCGGAAATCTCCCGGTTAAAGTGGACATCTTCCAGTTTTTGAAGGCGGAGCGCATAGAGATCACCCCTTTCGTCTGGTTTAGCACCTTTCTTTTTAAGCTTCGTGATAGTTTCTGCGAAATATTTGGCCGTGAAAGGTTTCAGCTTCTTTTCAAATGCAAGCTTATCTACCCCTGGTTTTAGTTTTAGGAAAATATTGTGAGAAAATGCATCCCACTGGTCCTTTTGGTGTTGATAACCGCCCACATTTTCGCTGCGTATAAACGCGTCGAATTGCAGGGACGAGTTTTCAGGAAAATCCGCAAGGACCCCGCTCACTACATATTCCTTCTTGCTTTCCTCTAATCCCAACTGAATGCGCTTGCCCATCGGATCTTCCTCCCCGAAAACGGCTTTGGCCATATGTTCGGTGATGACAATATTGCTAAGGTCCTGCAAAGCGGCTTGCGCGCTGCCCTGGATAAAGGGAAATGAGAAGACTTTGAAAAAATCCGGCTCGGTGAACTTGATATTCTTGTCGAGATATTTCCCCTTGTACTCTACCACGTCCGACCCGTTGACGACCCTCGCAATGGCTTCGATGTCGGGATATTCGGCCTTTAATGCCGGTGTGATCGGAAACGGCATCGAAGCCGTGCGATCTACGCGTTCCGGATCATTGGAGAAGAAATATGGCTCGTAAATGCGGTCTTTGTCGGCGTGAAAACTATCGTACGACAGCGAGAAATAAGCCGTCAGAAATAGAAAAACACTTACGCAAAAAGCGACCGCCAATCCGACGATATTGATAAATGCGTAACCCTTGCTCTTCCAAAGGTTACGCAATGCGATTTTGAGGTAGTTTTTGAACATGGCTTTTATTTATATGGAGGAAAGGAGGAAGGGGAGGATGGAGGAAAGGGGGGGATGTAAACTTCTTAATTTTTCCTACCCCCCTTTCTTCCCCTTCCTCTCTTTATCTCCTATTCCGATTTCAACGATTTCACAGGATTGGTAACAGCCGCTTTAATTGCCTGGGTACTCACTGTCAGCAATGCGATGATCACTGCCAACGCACCTGCCCCGGCGAACATCCACCATTGCAGGCTGATTTTATAGGCAAAATCGTTTAACCAACGGTTCATCAGGTACCAGGTGAGCGGGGTGGCTATGACGATGGAAACAATTACCAGTTTCACAAAATCGCCCGACAACAACCCTACGATGTTGGCCACCGAAGCTCCAAGCACTTTTCGTACGCCTATTTCTTTGATACGCTGCTGAGCGGCAAAGGCAGCCAGGCCAAACAATCCGAGGCTGGAAATCAGGATGGAAACAAGGGTAAATGCATTGACAAGCCTGGAAGTACGCGCATCGGCGGCGTAATTTTTTTGAAAATCCTCATCGAGGAATGTGTACGCAAAAGGCTCATCGGGCACGAGCGACTTCCATTTGCTTTCTATCAATGGCAGCGCGGAAGCTGCGTCTTTCCCAGCGATATGGGCGATCAGGTAGTTATAGCTGGGGTCCATATTGAGGAAGAAGGCGTAAGGCTCGATGGCTTTGTGCAAATCCTGAAAGTGAAAATCTTTGACAACACCCACGACTTCAACCGAGCCCGGCGTATCCCCGCCGTTGTTGAACAGGAATTTCTGGCCCACTGCCTTGTTCAGTGGAACGTTAAATTTCCTGAGTGTGGCCTCGTTGACAACTATTTTGTAATTGGTATCAGCCGGAAACTCCTTCGAAAACATGCGGCCTACAATCGGTTTGAAACCCATCGTTTCCATGAAATCCGGTGCTACCCAGTTGGTTTTGATCAGATTGTCGTCATTTACCGTCTGTCCGGGCAAATAAACCGACATATCACTCGGATTGATGATACCAGGGTAATAGGCAGTGCCCGACGCCGCTGTGATCCGGCTGTCCTGCAAAAGTTCGTTTTTCAATGCCGTGTAAGCCTGCCGCGCCTCCTGGCTTCGGAAAGGGATCACGATCTGCTGGTCTTTGGTGAAACCGAGCGGCTGCTCCTTCATGAACCGGATCTGCCCCTGAATGACGATCGTAGCAACCACCAGACTAATCGAAATCACAAACTGAAAGACTACCAACCCCCGGCGCAGCGTAGTGGCCGATACGGAATTGACAAACCGTCCCTTGATCACGTCCAGCGGGTTAAATACCGACAAGTAAAACGCCGGGTAACTACCCGCCAGCAAACCGGTAAGCAACGCCAGCAGCACAAACCCACCGACAATTTTCGGTTGCAGGAGGTCATGAACGTCAAGCGATTTGTCGGCCAGCTGATTAAAAAATGGCAGCAGCAGCACTACAAGTAGCACAGCTATCGCCAGCCCGAGAAATGTAAGCACCATCGACTCGCCCAGAAACTGACCGACGAGGCTGCCCTTGCCGGCACCCATGACCTTGCGCATGCCTACCTCAGCCGCCCGTTTCGCAGAGCGCGCGGTGGCAAGGTTCATGAAATTGATGCAGGCGATCAGCAATGTAAATACGGCGATACATGCCAGAACGTACAAATAGGTCGAACTTGTGGTGGACGACAGAATGCGGTCGATCCGGCTGAAAAGGTGAATGTCCCGGACAGCGAGCAATGCCAGCTTCTTATCATATCCCGCGATTTTGAGATCCTTTCGTGCATATTTTTCAATGAACGCCGGCAATTTCGCTTCAAACGCCGCGGCATCGGTACCCGGCCTGAGGCGCAGGTAGTGATAAAACATGTTGTTGTTTGTGAAATTGAGATCAGGCTGCCGAAGGTAATCGCCAATCCAGCCTACTTTGAATGACACAAAATAATGGGCGTCTATGTGTGAACGCGCGCTTTCGTCGCGAAATACGCCGGTGACCTTGAAGTTCTCATTATGGCCCGTCTTTCCCCCCACCTTCACCGTGCGGTTCAATGCCGGTTCGTTGCCAAAAAGCTTCTGGGCAAGGACATCGGAAAGGACAATCGAATGCGGATCGTCGAGCGCCGTGCGCTTGTCACCTTGCAGGAATTGATAGGTAAAAACGTCAAAAAAAGTCGAATCGACGTGCGTTCCTTTGGTTTCGTAGAACGAGAGCGGATCTTTCCCAGGCTGCTCCACGGTCAGCAATGCCTTGTCTTCCATAAAGTTCTGCCAGACGCGCGTCGCCTGCACCACCTCGGGGTACTCGGCCTTTAATGCAGCCGCATAGGGCGCCGGTGCACGGGGATTGTCCATCTTCTCCCCGTTCGGCTGCACGTTCTCCGAGCGTACCAGATAAAGCTCATTGACATGCTCCTGATGCTTATCGAACGAAATTTCGCTCAGAATGTAAAGCAGCAGGAGCATGCAACACGTCATCCCGACCGATAGGCCGAAGACGTTAATTACGGAGAACATCTTGTTTTTCAAGACATTTCTCCAAGCAATTTTCAGATAGTTTTTAATCATGGCTGGGTCCTGGATTGCATTCCGACTTTTTGGAATGAATAATTGTACCAACCATCCAACACCTAAGCAATAAGCTCAAAATCAAGCAATTAATCACCAATAAAACAACAAAGAGTGTCCGAAACTGGACACTCTTGTTCGATATTGCAAAGAGAAATTAATTCAGTGGCAACAGCCTGATTTTCGATTTTTGATCAAATAGTGTTATCAAACATCCTAACCTTAAAAAGCTTTCGTAATCGTGGAAGCATTTCAGTACTGTCGGCCCGATGGCCTCAGGTAACAGGTTATGACTACGAATTTGAAAAACACTGGGTGCTTTGGCATTCGTTGCAGCGAGAATTGTACCAAAATCAAGATCGTGCGTGAATACTACAAAGCCATTCTGTTTAGCGTACTCGAAAATTACTTTGTCTGGATCGGAGGCTTTGCCAATTTCAGACCAGTGCTTTGACATCATTGCATTTTCAGCGAAGTACTTCACCCAAACTGGCGACAGGTTCATGTCGATCAGTATCTTCATGCAGCCTGGAAAGGAATTTCGATTTCATCTGCACGCCAGGCAGCATAAGCCAGCGCTTCACTTATATCTTCCGCCTCGAGGTATGGATAAAATTCCAGCACTTCATCGAAACTTTTGCCAGAGGCGATGAGTCCTACAATCGTTCCGACTGTTACCCGCATTCCTCTGACACAAGGTTTCCCTCCCATGACATTAGGATCAAAAGTGATTCTATTCAGTTCCATAGGTCATTTTTTCTTAAAGTTAAGGAAATACCTCCAATCATGTACACAACTCAGCTACTCCCCCTATTCACTCCGTAGACTCTTCACCGGATCGGCCAATGCCGCCTTGATACCCTGAAACCCGACGGTCAAAATAGTAAGGAGCAATGCACCTATTGCAACGAGCACGAAAACGTACCAGGGCAAATTGACATGGTATTCAAAACTCGCCAAATACTTGATGACAAAGGTGTAAGCCAGCGGCAGCCCTACGAGCATTGCGATGACTAGCAGAACAATAAAATCGCGGGAAAGCAGCATGGCAATCCCCTGCACACTGGCGCCAAGCACCTTGCGGATACCGATTTCTTTTGTACGCTTGCTGGCAGCAAGCGATATGAGCCCGAAAATACCCGCCAGTGCGATTACTATGGCCAGCAGCGTTACGAAATTGACCATTTTCCAAATACCATCCAGGTCATTGTACTGCCGGCTAAGCTCTTCCTGCATGTAAAAAAACTGGAACGGCCGCCTGGATGGTATTTTCTTCATTGCCTTTTCGAGGCCTGCTAATACACCCTTCGCCTGCGAAATGTCGGTGAATTTCAATGTAAGGTAACTGTTCAGGCTTGGTGGGCCGTTGTACCAGTGCAGCAACGGTTCGATCCGCTCTTTCAGCGGTCCATAATGGAAGTCTTTCATGACGCCCACAACCGTATAAACCTCCGCATTATTACCCTGCCGGAGTCTTTTCCCAATGGCCGTCGTCCACCCGAAAGCCTTGCGGGCCGCCTCGTTGATCACCACGGGATGTTGTTCACCGTTTCTGTCGAGTTCCTCGGAAAAATCCCTCCCTTCCACCATCCGGATATCGTAGGTGGCGGTGTAGTTCGTGCTCGTACCGACATGGCGTAGGCGGATGTTTTTGGAGTCTTCCCCCTCGGGTGTATACACGTTATAGTTACTCCAGTAGCGCGTCGGAACAATGCCCGAGATAGCGATACTTTCGATTTTAGAATTTTGCTTTAAACCATCAAGAACAGGCACAAACTGCTGAACAGCCGCATTCTCGTCTTTATATTGAAGGTCCGACGACACTACTACGATACGCTCCCCTTTGAAACCGGTATCAGCTTGCCGCATGAAATTGATCTGCCAGCGCACCGCTATCGCACCGATTACGAGGACAATGGCAATTACCAGCTGAACCACAATCAAGGTCCCCTGTGTCCAGTTTCCGGATCCGGGTTTGCCCGCCAGCTTTCCTTTCAAGGTGTCCCGCAAGTCAAGCTTGTTCAAATATGTCGCCGGAATGGTACCGGCGATAAATGCGATGACACCGATGATCGCCATCAAAGTAAGGAACGTAGCGGAATCCTGCTGCCAGTTCACCACGAGCTGCATCCTCCCCTGCCTGAATTCGTTGAATTGAGGTACCAGATACAATATCCCAAACACGACGGCAATCAGCAGCGACCCCGCCAATACCAGCGCCGATTCGGTCCAGAACTGCGCCAGTACCTGCCCGAGCGTCGAGCCGGTCACTTTCCTTACGGCCACTTCTTTCACGCGTGTGAACGACATTGCGGTGTTCAGATTAACCATATTAATGCTGATAATCAATACAATAAATACCGCAATGGTTATCGCACCATAAATCATCCAGCGGAAGGTGGGGTTTTCGTAATGGATAAACTCTTCCAGCGGCGCAATGCGGATCTGTCTCTTCTGCCCTTCCGCGTGGAAGTGCGTTTTTACAAAAGCCGGAAACTTCGCTTCGAGCTTGCCTACATCGGCGCCTTTCCGCAATTTGAGATAAACGGCAGCGAAGGTATTGTACCAGTCGGCACCGGAAGCAAAGTCCTTATTGTCTTCGAGATTGGATATGGGAAGCAGCACTTCGAACTGGATCGACGAATTCGCCGGGACCGGTTCGAGCACGCCGGTGACCGTGAAAGTCATAGAATCCTCCACGGTCACGGTCTCGCCAACAGGATTAATATCCCCGAAAAGCGCTTCCGCAGCCTGGTCGCTTAGGACGATCGATTGCTTCCGCTTCAATGCAGCAGCAGCATTCCCATATTTCAGCTTAAAGGAAAAAATATCGAAAAAAGTACTGTCCACATACTTCGTCCGTCTTTGCAGGTCTTTGCCATTGTGGTTCAGCCACACATCATTCCAGCCCTGTACATGCGTACCGGTTTCGATCTCCGGAAAGGTTTTAACCATTTGGTCCAGAATCGGATACACTGTCTGGTTATAGCGCGAGGTAGCATCGGCTGTTTGCACAAAATAGATCCGGTCGTTGTCTTGATGGAACGTATCGAACGTAATACCTCTCTGTATAAAAAGGATCAGAACACCCGCACTGGCCAATCCCAGCGAAAGCCCCAGTACATTGATCGCCGTAAACAGCCGGTTTTTCCACAGCGTACGGAAAGCGATTTTGAAGTAGTTTTTTAGCATGGTGAAAAGAGAGGAAAGGGAGGAAGGGGAGGAAAGGGAGAAAGGAGGAAGGGGAGGGAGATTAGTGGAGAATCAATATCCCCTTCCTCCTTCCTCTCCTTCCTCCTTTCCTCCCTTATTCCGTTCTAAGAGATTGAACAGGATTCAGCATTGCTGCCCGGATGCTCTGGTAACTTACTGTAAGCACCGCGATGGCGATTGCTAAGAATGCCGCCACGGCGAAGTATGACCATGACATCGGGATACGATAGGGAAAATCCTGTAACCACATGTTCGCGCCGTAATAGGAAATCGGTAGTGCGATGATGATGGAAATGAGAACGAGTTTGACAAAATCCATCGAAAGCAGCGTGGTAATGCTGGCAACCGACGCGCCCATCACTTTGCGGATACCGATCTCCTTGACGCGCATCTCGGCATTGAATGTCGCCAGGCCAAACAGGCCAATGCAGGAAACAAAAATCGACAATACCGCGGCAAGCGTAATCATCTGCTTCCATTTCGCCTCGGATTCGTACCGTTTCAGGTTTGCCTCGTCTTCGAATTTGTATTCGAAAGGCAGGTTTTTGATATGATTTCTAAAAATCTTCTCGATGGCTTTGATCGTCGCCGGAGTGTCCTTGCTGTCAAGTTTCGCGAAAATGGTACTAATGCGATAGTTCGGGTCCTGGGTCAGTACCAACGGGGCGATGGTATCTTTTAAAGAGGCATAGTGATAGTCGCGGATTACACCGATGATCTTCATTTTTTTGTTTTTCCACTCAAAATTCACCTCCTGCCCGATCGGGTTTTTCAGTCCGGCACGTTTCACGAATGCCTCGTTGACGACAATCGCTTCCTCGGGATCGGTAGAATAGCTTTTGGAGAAATTCCGGCCTTTCAGCACCGGGATTTGCAGTGTGTTCAGGAATTCGTCGCTCACGCCAATGTAGCCAAAGCCGATCTCATGCCCGTCTATCTTCGCGCCGGTGCCGTTGTAATTGCCATTGAATGCCGCCACCGATGCAATTCCGGCAGTATTCTTCAACTCGTTCTGGACGACTTCCATCACCTCCTTACCAGGCCCGCCGCGGCCCAGACTGAAACTCATCAGGTTTTGGTCGTTATAACCCAGGTCTTTATTCGTCAGATATTCAAATTGAGCGTAAATCACAATGGTACCAATAACCAGGCAAACCGACAATGCAAACTGGAATATGACAAGCCCTTTCGTCAGGTAATTCTTCTGGGTCAGTTTCGTGCGGTTGTACAGCGTCTGTACAGGACTAAAACCCGAAAGTACCAGCGCCGGATACACACCGGCAACGAGGCCCGTCAGGAAAAACAATGCTACATAACCCGACACAAGCCCGGTATCGAGCAAATACGAAAGTGCAAGTTGCTTGTTGGCAAGCTCGTTGAAAAACGGCAATGCCATTTGCGTAAAGACCACGGCCAGCGCAAATGCAAGAAAGGAAAGCAAAAATGATTCGCCCAAAAACTGGTAAATGAGCTGTTTCCGCAACCCACCCACCACTTTCCGCACACCAATTTCCTTCGCCCGGTTAAGCGAGCGCGCCACCGTGAGGTTTACGAAATTGATACAGGCGATCAGCAAAATGAAAATGGCGATACCCGACAGAATGTAGGAATAAATGGGGCTGCTGGCGTGGTCGAGACCGTTATGTTGTTCGCCACCGCCGCTTTGTAAATGCATATCCAGGAACGGCATCAGCCCAAACACAACAGCGTTACGGTCCTTTTCCTTACCGGGCTCGACCACCGTTTTGGTCCTCGAGACCTGATTCATCTTCCTTATTACCGCATGATAATCAGCCTTTTGATGTAACAAAAGAAAGGTATTCATATAAAAGCCCATCCACTCATTATCCGTCCAGCCTTTTGCTTCCTGATAGGCAAAAGGCAGCACTGCATCAAACTGAATAGACGAGTTTTGCGGGCAGCGTTTTGCTACCCCCGACACGACAAACGGCTCAAACTCATCCCCTATTTTCAGGTTCATCGTCTGCCGTACCGCATTCTTGGAGCCGAAGTATTTTTCAGCCATGTCCTCACTCAGCACAATGGAGTGAATATCCGAAAGAACCTTTTGGGGATCACCAGAAAGCAGCGGCATCGAGAAAACAGAGAAAAATGGCGCGTCGGCGAACAAAATATCCTCTTTCAGCAGCTCATTCCCTTTTTTAATAACAAAAGAATTACTCTGTGCCCGGATGACCTCCCTGATCTCCGGAATGTCCTGCTTGAAAGTCGGTCCGTGGATCGCATTCGTAAATCCGAATGTGCGGGTTTCACGCTCGTCCTTGCTGGTGACCATGACCCTGTACAATTGGTCCCTATTCTCCTGAAAACGGTCGAAACTCACTTCGTCCTTTGTGTAGAGAACGATGAGCATGCAGCAGGTAAGTCCGAGAGATAGCCCTGCAATGTTGATCACCGAGAAAACCTTGTTCCTCGTGAGATTTCGGATGGCGATTTTGAGATAGTTTTTGAACATAGGTTTATTCCGATTTCAACGATTTTACCGGGTTCATCAGCGCGGCCTTGATAGCCTGGAAGCTCACTGTAAACAGCGCGATCAGCAATGCGGCCACACCGGCGACGGCGAAATACCACCATTCCATTTCGATCCGGAAGGCATATTTTTCGAGCCACCCATTCAGGAAATACCACGCAACGGGGAATGCGATAATAGCGGCAATGCCCACCAGTTTCAGGAAATCCGCCGACAGCATTCCTACCAGATTGGAAATACTGGCACCCAGCACCTTGCGTACGCCGATCTCCTTCGTCCGCTGCTCGGCGGTAAATGCGGCCAGACCAAACAATCCTAGACAGGATATAAAAATGGCCAGGAATGCGAAGTAATTGGAGAGCTTCCCGACGACCGTTTCGGCCTTGTAGAGGTTGCCAAATTCTTCATCCGCAAAATGATATTTGAAAGGCACACCCGAGTTATACCTTCGAAAAACCTTTTCGAGACTTTCGATGGCCTGCTTGGTTTTCCCCGCCTCTGCACGGACCATACCTACGCCCCAGGCTTCTTTTTTAGGTTGAAGGCTAATAATCAACGGCTCTATCGCCACATGCAGCGAGCCGATGTGAAAGTCCTTCATCAAACCGACGATCTTCCCTTTTTTACCCCACATTGTCAGCTCCTTGCCAACCGGATCTTTATAGCCGATCTTCTTCGCGGCCGCTTCATTGACAAGATAATTGGACGTATCTGTTCCGAATGAAGGGCTAAAATCACGCCCGTCAAGCAATTTGATACCCATCGTTTCAATAAAATTGAAGCCAACCGGGTTAACGTTGAAAAGCAACTGTTTTGTCGTATCCTTTCCGGGCCAGTACACGCCCATCGTAGAGCTGCCGTACGCTAGCGGGCTCGCTTGTGAGCGCGCCACGGATTTAATGCCCGGCTCAGCTTCGAGCGCACTTTTGAATGCGTCGAAGTTGGTACTCATTGTGTTTTCAATGTCGGGAATGTAAAGCAGATTTTCCTGACTGAAACCGAGGTTTTTATGCTGGATAAAGTCGATCTGCCGGTAAATGACGATCATCGAAAGGATCAGCAGGATCGACAGCCCGAACTGGAAAACCACCAATCCCTGACGGAAATAAGTGGCATTCGGCTTGAACTTCAACGCCCCTTTCAAAATGGTGACGGGGTTGAGCGACGACATAAACAATGCGGGGTAGCTACCGGCAACCAGGCCGGTGATCAAAGTCAGCACCAGGAGCAGGGCCAGGAATGCCGGGTCGAGGAAATCAAGGGAAAGCTGCTTATCGGTCAGCGAGTTGAAACCCGGCAACAATGCGAGCACAATCGCAATGGATACCACCAGTGCAAGCAGCGTGATGAGGATCGACTCCCCCATAAACTGCGCGATCAGGCTCGTTTTATAAGCCCCGACTACCTTACGCAAGCCTACCTCTTTCGCGCGTTTCACCGAGCGGGCAGTGGCCAGGTTCATGAAGTTAATGCAGGCAATTATCAAAATGAATATCGCCACGATCGTAAACATCCGCACGTATTCGATGCGGCCGCCATTCTGCTTACCCGCCTCCCAATTTGAGTACAGGTATGATTCCCCATAATTAATCAGGAAAAGGTCGACGTTGCTGTCTTTGTTTTTGGTTTTAATATAATCCTTGATCTTCGCATTGACCTTGTCGATATCGGCATTTTTAGCCAGCAACACCGCGCAGCGCGGACCGTTGTTACCCCATTCTCTCGCCCATTCGGCATTTTTTAGCCAACGGTCGTAGCTCATCATGAAATCGAATTTCATAGACGAATACCGTGAGATTTCTTCCAGTACGCCGGTAACCACCACATCGTCCTTATTATCGACGCGCATGGCTTTCCCCATCGGGTCCTGGCCTTTGAAGTATTTGTCGGCCAATTTCTGAGAAATCACAATGCCGTCGGGGCGTTTCAGGGCAGTTTTGACATCGCCTTGTTTGAGTTTAAACGAAAACATCGTCAGGAAATCGCCCTGCACATAGCGGCCCTTTTCATTGTCGAACACATTCCCCGCCCGCAAAACCGGCGATTGTTCCCAAAGCACCTGGCTGGCCTTTTCTATTTCCGGAATGTCCTTCACGATATTCTGTGCCAAAATCCCTGGCGTAGCAGCGTAGGTGTTGATCTCCCCCGAGTAATGCTGGTTCTCCATGACCGAGTAAAGCCTGGCGTCGTTCTCATGGAAACGGTCCATTTTAATCTCGTCCTGCACCCACAGCATAATCAGCAAACTGCAAGCCATCCCCAGCGCCAGTCCAAGGATATTAATTGAACTGAACATCTTGTTTTTCAACAAATTCCGCCAGGCTATTTTCAGATAGTTTTTAAGCATACCGTTTGTTCATTGGTGATGGAATAAATGGTTCGGACAATATGGTACTTCGCATATTTGACTACTACACAATTCAGAAATCATGGAACTGATCCGAGAGATAATTGTCCCGACGGGCGATTGATATTTGCTGACACTGCCGAAAGAAAGAGTAGGAAAGCAGATCGAGGTTGCCTGGAATTACGATGAGCTACTCCGATTTCAACGACTTCACCGGGTTCATCAGCGCGGCTTTTACGCTTTGAAAACTTACCGTGAGCAAAGCGATGACGATCGCCAGCAATCCCGCAGCGGCGAACATCCACCAGGCCAGATCAACGTGGTAGGCGAAATCACGAAGCCAGTGGTTCATGCCAAACCATGCGATCGGACTGCCGATGACGATAGCAATGATAATCAGTTTGATAAATTCTTTGGATAGCAAGGCTACGATATTGGCAACGCTCGCCCCAAGGACTTTTCTCACACCTATTTCCTTCGTGCGACGCTCGGCGGTGAATGCCGACAAACCGAACAGGCCAAGGCAACCGATGATGATGGAGATGGTTGCAAAGGTGATAAATATCTGCCCTACGCGCTGTTCGCTGCGATAGACGTTATCAAAATCCTGGTCCATGAAGCGGTAATTGAATGGCTGCCCGGGCGCCATTTTCTTCCAGAGTGCTTCTACCTGCTCCACTGTGCGCTGAGCGTCATCGCCTTTCATACGGAATACCACCGAACCCGAGCTTTTATAAAGAATCAAACTTAATGCGCCGATATTCTTACGGAGCGATTCGAAGTGAAAGTTTTTAACCACCCCGATGATAGTATAGTCGACCCGCTTCGTTAATGCGGCGTCTTCGTAGCCGAAAATTTTCTTACCGATCGGATCGGCGTAGCCCAGCACTTTTGCAGCGGCCTCGTTAATGACAATGCCCGTGGAGTCGGACGGGAACGCCTGATCGAAAGCGCGTCCACTCGCCATTTGAAGCTCCATTGTTTTCACAAAATCATAGTCCACAGACCACTTCTGCATATTGAGGCCCTTGTCCTGCTGCATTTGTCCGACAGGGAAAAACGTGTGGTCCGTGCGGGAGGAAGGCGTCGGCAGGAAGCTGGTAACAGTAGCATTTTCAATATTAGGGAGTTGCAAGACCTGCTCTTTGAATGCTTTTACCTGATTGTCCAATGCATAAGCATCATTCACGATCAGCATTTGATCTTTATTGAATCCAAGCTTCTTGGTTTGAATGTAGTTGAGCTGGCGGTGAATGACGCCCGTACCGACAATGAGCATTACCGAAATCACGAATTGGAATACCACCAATGCATTGCGCAGAAAACCGCTTCCCTTACCTTCAAGCTCGATCGTGTTTTTCAGGACTTTCAGTGGCTGGAATGATGACAGGAAAAATGCAGGATAACTTCCCGCAAGTACGCCGACAATGCCGCCGGTAAACAGCATGACGGACCAGAACCATACATTCGTGATCGGAAATTGTATTTGCTTACTGGCCAGATTATTGAATAACGGCAAAGCAAGATAAGCGATCAGCATCGCGAGCGCGAGCGAAAAGAAGCTCAGCATCACCGACTCCGTCAGGAACTGGTTCACCAATGACGACCGCTCGGAACCTAGTGCTTTACGGACGCCTACTTCCTTCGCCCGGTTAGCCGAGCGCGCCGTGGCGAGGTTCATAAAGTTGACGCAGGCAATGGCAAGCAGGAAAATCGCAACCACCGCAAAAATGTAAACGTACTGGATATTACCGTTTGCGTTGATCTCCGCTGTCCGGTCGGAGTGTAAATGGATATCTGCAAGCGGCATTAATGTGTAAACCAGGTAATTGCCGGACTTCCGGACCTCATCCAACGTCGAACCCAAAAAGGTTTTGATCCATTTGGAAGTGTATTTCTGCAAGACAGTCTCAAAATTTTTCTCAAACTGCTTTGCATTAACTCCTTCGCGGAACAGGATATATGTGTTAAAATTATGGCTACCCCATGCGTTGCTCCTGCTTTCCTCGGTTGAGCTCATGGAAAGAAGCATATTCATATCCCGCATGTGCGATTGTGCGGGTATGTCCTGCATGACACCGGTAACCGTATACGTAACATTATTATCCACCGTCAGCGCCTTGCCCATCGGGTTGACATCACCGAAATATTTCCGGGCATCAGTTTCCGAGATCACGACGGTTTGCGGGTTGCGCAATGCTGTATTCGGATCGCCTTGCAGCAAGGGTACGGAGAAAACTTTGAAGAATGTCGAATCGACGAAGATAACGCGGTCTTCTTTTAAATTGTCGGTCGCATCCGTCCTCCGCACAAGCTGGCTGCCGTTTTCACGTAAACGAACAACTTGTTCAACCTGCGGATAGTCCTTTTTCAGCGTGAATGCCAAAGGATCGGGCGCTACTGCGAGCGACATATCAGCTCCTCCGAAACGGATATCTGCATTGACCCGGTAAATACGGTCGGCATGCGCGAATGAGCGGTCATAGCTGAGCTCGTCCAGCACATAAAGGGTAATGAGCAGGCAACTTGCCAGCCCAAGCGACAAACCGAATATGTTCAGAAACGTGTAAAACTTATGTTTACGCAGATTCCGCCAGGCAATTTTCAGATAGTTTTTAAGCATTATTCAAGCATTTACATTTCCATGCCGTTACCCGGCAAGCCCATTTCGCTTTCAAAGTTCTCGATAATCTTTAACCGTTCTTTTTCCGATTTCTCGGCGGCGTTCACGGTTTTTTCATAGATATACTCGTCGCCGTCTTTCATGAACTTGTACTTGATATACATCTCACCCGTTTCGGAGTTGTAGCGTACATGCTTCGAGAGCCCCTTGGTGTCTTTGGAGACGGGCTCTTTGATAAATCCTTTACCCGACGAAATCATCTCGGCATTCATTTCATTGGAGGAGAATGCCATCGGTTCCGGCGAAGGCGCGATAGGCGGTACCGGAGGCTTAGGCGAAACCACGGCGACCGATTCCCTGCCAATTCCTTTCGGAGCGGGTAAGTCGAGGTTACCCTCAGCAATTGACGACAGCACCCGCTCGCGCAATGCTTCACGATCTTCCTTGCTCATCCCGTCCACGTCGAAAGTCTTGTTGATATCCACTTCTTTTCCGTCCAGCGTACCGGACACTTTGATAGACAGCTTTTTGCCGTCGTCGTCGATGCTTCTGCTCAGGCAAGCCCTTTTCTGGGCAATGGCCAGCGTACTCACGCCGGCCAACAGGATGGTTAAGATTTTCTTCATGGTTAGATTTGGCATATTGTTAACACTAGCTTTGGCTCCGCATCGCATTCCAGAGGGCACGCGCCCCGCATCAAAGGTTCCTGCTATAAGGCGGCGCTAGTCGTCAATAGCCGGAGAATTTCTAAACATGTATTTTTTCGGTCACGATCTTGCCGTCGAAAAGGTTCACCACGCGATGTGCGAAACCAGCATCGTAGGGCGAGTGCGTTACCATGAGGATCGTCGTTCCTGCGCCATTCAGCTGGCTCAACAGGTTCATTACCTCTTCACCATTCTTGGAGTCGAGGTTACCTGTCGGCTCATCGGCCAGGATTGTCTTCGGAGTGGCAACTACGGCGCGGGCAATGGCGGTACGCTGCTGCTGACCACCCGATAGCTGTTGCGGGAAGTGGTTACGGCGGTGCATCATGTTCATGCGCGTAAGTGCTGCTTCTACCTTTTCCTTCCGCTCCGCGGGAGGGGTTTTCAGGTACAGCAATGGCAGCTCCACGTTTTCATAAACCGTCAGCTCGTCGATCAGGTTAAAACTCTGGAACACGAAGCCGATGTTACCCTTGCGGATTTGCGCACGCTGGCGTTCCGACATTTTTGCAACCTCCGTACCGTAAAACTCGTACGACCCTTCACTCGGGTTATCGAGCAATCCGAGGATGTTCAGCAAGGTCGATTTCCCGCAACCGGAAGGGCCCATGATGGCTACAAACTCGCCATCTTTAATTTCCATGTCGATGCCGTTGAGGGCTGTTGTTTCTACTTCCTCGGTAGAAAACACCTTGTGCATGTTGTTAATCTTGATCATTGTCTACTGGCTTTCGGCTTCGGCACTCGGCGCCCGGCGCCCGGCTGTCCGCTGGGTTTATGATAAATTCAGGTATTGACTTATATATTGACGGCCGACCGCCGACTACCGACGGCCGACCGCTGGTTTTCTAAAATTCCAACACTTCATTATCTCCAAAGTTCTCATAGGAGCTGGTAATGACCTTCTCACCGGGTTGCAACCCTTCGAGGACTTCGAAATATTCAGGATTTTTGCGGCCTAACGTGATCTTACGTTTCGCGGCGCGTTTGCCGCCGTCGCTTACCACATACACCCAGTTTCCGCCTGTTTCTGAGAAGAAACCACCCACCGGCAGCAATGTAGCCTGCGAAGGCTGGCCGAGTTGCAAGCGGATCGGAGCCGACTGGCCCCTTTTTACCAGTTCGGGAGCACCGTTATCAAACTTCATATCCACTTCAAATCGTCCGCTCAAAATCTCCGGATATATCTTGATGATCTTCAAACCGTAGTCTTTCGCGTTGAACTCCATGGAACCACTCAGGCCGACGAAGATCCGCGACAAATAGTGCTCATCCACGCTTACACGCATTTTGAAACCATTCAAATCGTCGATCTGGCCAATGTTTTGTCCCTGACTGATATTGGAACCGACTTCTATGTTCATGGATGACAACAGGCCTGATACCGGTGCTTTCACTACGAGGTTATCGAGGGTCTGGCGCCATAGGCTCACGTTTCTCTGCGTGCTGGCCAACGTTCCTTCCAATTGCGTTATCTGCATTTTGGCGTTTTCTTCCTGGTATTTCTGCGACTCGATCTCAATTTCGCGCTGTCTGACCAGCTTCTCGTAATCGCGTTTGGTTTTCAGGTAATCGGCTTCGGGAATGACTTTGTCTTTGTAAAGCTTCACATTACGGTCGTGTGCGTCTTTCGCCTGATCGAGCTGAAAATCGAGGTCGCTCAATGTCTTTTGGAGTGTAAAACGCGCTACCTTCAAATTCTGACGCGTATTTTGAAGATCGTTTACCAGTCGGCTGGCCTCAGTTTCCGATTGGAGGAAGCTCAGTTTCAGGTTTTGGTTTTCCAAACGAAGCAGCACATCGCCCTGCTTCACCATGTTACCACCTTCGATCAATTTCTCGGTCACATAACCACCCACGATCGCATCGAGCTGGATGGTTTTGAGTGGCTGAACCACCCCGGTTACGACGATAAATTCGTCGAATTTGCCTTTTTGAACCGTCGATATGGTCAGTTTATCCTGCTCCACGTTCAGTTTGCTTCTTTTATCAGCAAATACGAATTGGTAAATCAGGAAAGCTACCAACAAAACGCTCCCGCCGATGATGCTGATGCGCTTCGAATTCCAGAATTTCTTGGGTTTGACTCGGTCCATTGTTGATCCTCCGGAAAATCCGTTGTTGGTGCTTGTCGAGTTAGGTGTCTTAACTTCCATTATATGCTAGTGATTGAGTTCGCCTTTGTATTTGCCTTTTATAATCCAATCACTATGCCAAAGAAAACAATGCTATCTAATCATTTGAAAATCAACACAGTTTAAATTAAGAACAGCAACAATATTGTTCGTTATCGGACAAGTTTGTTCGGGCGCGGACAAGCCGCTTCTGCGGCGTTTTTAAGGTAAAATAGTTACATTTTAGCTTGTTAGGAAATAATATTTGAAATTGCGTCCTTATCTTGACAAACAATTGCGTTAAGACCTTATCCGGCAGCATCAACCCGCCTGCGCACCACAAGAAAGAACAGCCATGCTACTATCAGAAGCCAAGATCCTGATTATCGACGACGATGTTGACGTGCTCAGTGCCGCCAAACTTTTACTGAAACGGCACGCCAAAGCGGTCGACATTGAAAAGAATCCCCAAAAACTGCCATTCCTAGTCACCAACGGCGATTATAACCTGATCCTGCTCGACATGAACTTCACCCGCGACGTCAACAGCGGCCGTGAAGGCTTCCATTGGCTCGACCGTATCCTGGATATTAATCCTACCGCGAAGGTGATCATGATCACCGCTTACGGCGACATCGAAATGGCAATCCGCGCTATCAAGGCCGGCGCCATCGACTTTGTGCTGAAACCCTGGGAAAACGACAAATTGCTCGCCACGATCAGCACTGCGCTGGAAGGCGGCAAGGACAAGATTTTGCCTGTCGCGGAAGAGAAATCGAAAGACGATAACAAAAAGAACAACAAGGCCGCACCGGACGCCATCGTAGCGACCAGCGAGAGCATGCGCCAGGTATTACTTACTGCCGAACGTGTGGCGGCAACCGACGCCAATGTACTCATATTAGGAGAAAACGGTACCGGCAAAACGCAACTCGCCAAGCATGTTCACCAGCATTCAAAACGCGCGGATAAGCCATTCGTAGCCGTCGACCTGGGGGCTATCAGTGAGACGCTGTTTGAAAGCGAGTTGTTTGGTCACGTAAAAGGCGCATTTACGGACGCAAAGGAAGACCGTGCCGGCAGGTTTGAAGAAGCGAAAGGCGGCACCATTTTCCTCGACGAGATCGGCAACCTAACTTTGCCATTGCAGGCCAAGCTGCTCACGGTCATTCAGGAACGCAAGGTGACGCGCGTCGGCTCCAACAAGCCTATTGCACTGGACGTGCGCCTGATGTGCGCTACCAATATGAATATCGAGAAGATGGTAACCGACAAGACATTCCGCCAGGACCTTCTCTACCGGGTCAATACCATCGAACTCGAATTACCCCCTTTACGCGACAGGCCGGAGGACATCAGCGCATTGGCCGATTATTATCTCAAACTATACGCCAAAAAGTATAACCGTCCCGTTAACGACATCAGCAATGCACTGGTGAAGAAAATGCAGCAGTACAACTGGCCGGGCAACATCCGTGAACTACAACATGCCGTAGAGCGTGCGGTGATCCTTTCGCAGGAAAAAACCTTGCAACCTGATGACCTTTTCCTCAAAAGTTCAGCCGGGCAACCTGCTACCGCCACCGGGTTCGACCTCGAAGACATGGAAAAAACAATGATCATCAAAGCCCTGAAGCGTTTCAACGGAAACATCACTGACGCGGCCCGTGAGCTGGGCCTCAGCCGCGCAGCGCTTTACCGACGTATGGAGAAATACGGTCTCTAACCCTTCCGGACGGCTCGGAAGTACAAACTTGGCATATTTTTTGGGTCAAAATAAATATAAAAGCTCAACTGCGTTCCAACTTTGTACTTCCGATGACCAAATCGCTTCCGATATTTATACTCGTTTTTTTCTCCCATTTCCTATTTGCGCAAACCGGCGGCATCAAACCCGTACCGTTGAAAAACGTCAAAACCACCAACGGTTTCTGGCACGATCGCGTTGAGCTTGCGCGTGGGGTGACCATTCCGCACGCATTGCACCAATGCGAAGAATCGGGGCGTTTCGACAACTTTGCCATCGCCGGCGGGTTGAAGAAAGGGCAGTTCAAAGGTGCCCGTTTCGATGATTCTGATGTATTTAAAGTCGTGGAAGGCGCTTCCTATGTGCTTCAAAATCAATATGATCCTAAACTAGATCATTACCTCGACTCCCTGATCACACTCTTCGCCGCTGCACAGGAGCCGGATGGTTATCTTTACACGATCAGAACCATCAACAAAGACACTACGGGCTCTTACGACTGGATCGCCGGACCTTACCGCTATTCGTTCGAAAACGGCAGCCATGAATTGTATAATGTGGGGCATCTGTACGAGGCCGCTGTGGCGCATTATGAAGCTACGGGCAAAAAAACATTGCTCAATGTAGCCATCAAGAATGCCGACCATTTGGTTAAAACCATTGGCCCTAAACCCGGACAAATGGTGGTGGTACCGGGCCATGAGGAAACCGAACTCGCATTGATCCGCCTTTACCGCGTCACCGGCAAGCAGGAATACCTCGCTCTTTCGAAATTCTTTATCGATATGCGCGGCCGCTCCGACAAGCGCACGCTCTTCCTCGACGAGCACAAACTCGGCCCGGCCTACTTCCAGGACCAGGTACCTTTCGTACGCCAGCGCGAGGCAGTAGGGCACGCGGTACGCGCGCAATACCTGTATACGGGCGTAGCCGACCTGCTAAGCCTGCAACCCGACCCGAAAAACGACGCAGCCCTGCGCGCGATCTGGGACGATGCGACATTTAAAAAGCAATACCTGACCGGTGGAATGGGTGCCCGGGAGGACGGCGAAGCATTTGATAAACCCTACGTCTTGCCCAACGATAATGCCTACGCCGAAACCTGCGCCGCCATTGCGAACATGCTCTGGAATCACAAAATGTACCTGCTCACCGGCGAGGCGAAATATATGGATGTCTTCGAACGGGTACTTTACAATGGTTTTCTGGGAGGAATGGGCGTGAAAGGCAATACATTCTTTTATGTAAACCCGATGTCTTCCAATGGCGTGAACGATTTCAACAAAGGCTCCGGCGCGGTGCGGCACGAGTGGTTCGGTACCGCCTGCTGTCCCACCAATGTCTCGCGCTTCCTCCCTTCCATGCCCGCATACATGTACGCGACGCAAGGTAATACATTAGTAATCAACCTTTTTGGCGACACAAAAGCGAATATTCAACTTCCGAACACGGCGGTTCAAATTACGCAACAGACGCAATACCCATGGCAGGGAAATATCCACATTGCCGTCGATCCTGAGAAAAGCAGCGCATTCCCGTTGCACATCCGCATTCCAGGCTGGGCAACAGGCCAGGCTATGCCGGGCGACTTGTATAGTTATGAAGATAAGCTGGCAAAACCGGCTGGCCTGACTATCAATGGTAAAAAAGCAGAAGCTGCCATTGAAAACGGTTATTTAAAATTGAATCGCACCTGGAAAAAAGGCGATGTGATCGAACTGGTACTGGATATGCCTGTGCGCAAAGTGGTGGCCAACGACAAGCTGAAAAGCAACCAAGGTAAGGTCGCCATCGAGCGCGGGCCGGTGCTTTACTGCGCGGAAGGGCACGATAATGGCGGCAAGGCGCTCGCTATTAAAATATCCGGCACACAGGAATTTATACCCTCGTATCAGAAGGAAATGCTGGGCGGTCTGAATGTACTTAAATCCAAAGAGCAGAACATCACTTTGATCCCCTACTACGCCTGGGCCAACCGCGGCGCGAATGAAATGACGATTTGGTTTGATAAGCAATAGGGGCTTATCTGACGGCAGACGGCCGTCGGCGTTCCACAGGCTACCTCTTTTTCATATTCTTTTGGAACGCCTCAATGTCTTTCAGTTCCCCGTCCAAAACCAGATTGAGTTCGCTGCCATCGAGCACTTCACTTTCCGATTTGAGCTTGCTTTTGAAATAGAACGTAAACGGCAAATCTTTCCCCTTCCCGATCATCTGCCCCGCCGCTTTGAGCACTTTGCCCAAACTAACTGAAAGCGGGATTTCATAAATCTCCCTGCTTTTGGCTTTTACTTTGGTAATACCGGTCGCCTTTCCCTCAGCAAATCTTTTTTGTTTACCCAAATCCATTACATAAACCGGATTCTGAAACTCGAGGGCAAATGAATTGAGATTTGCTACTTCTATTTTCACGACAATATCCGTTTCCTTCAAACCCAGCTTCTTGACATCGTAACCAGCCATTTTTACTTTTGGCAACCGGTATAGCGGCAGCCGCTTATCCATATTCAGGACGAGTGAATCTTTGCCTAAAAACGATTTCTCAAAGTGTAGGATGGTCTTAAAATGATAATCGGCACTGTCCTGGCCCTTGGCGGCGCTCCCGTCACCTTCTGCAAGCACGTTATAAATTTTCACTTTGGCTGGCAATGTGAGCAATGAGCTGTCAGCCGCCTTCACTTCAAGCGGCTTGTCATAATGGTCCTCGACGATCGTCTTGCCATTCATTTTAACGACATAATTGATATTTTTCAAATGCATACCCACCGGTAGCGGGTTATATACAAGTGTTTTAAGCTCTATTTTAACGGTACTGTCTGTAACGTCGCTAATGTGTGCGATGCTCATCTCCACGTGTGGTTTGAGCCCGGTAACAGCATCGGGCTTGCTCTTTTTGAAAAAGTACCATATGCCCAGGCCGACACCGGCGAGCAATAGCATGATGATGATCGATTTAACCGGTTTTCGTTTGGTCATGGTGTCAGTTGATTGATATGCCCGCTGTTCAAAAAGCATTCCTACATTTTTCACACTCCCGCCACACGTATATGGGTAGGAATCTCTTCAAGCTCCGGCCCGGCATTCGTTGCCGAGCCGATTATCGCTTTGGTATGGAATTTTACAAGGAGTGCGTCAATCGGATGGCACTTGCCATTCACTTTCAACAAAACCACGACCATTAAAACTTCATGATCATGAAAGCGACAAAAAGTAAAACAAGTCCCAAGAAAATTACTGAATCGGATAGCACTAAGCTGAAAGAATTATTTGTAGATGGCCTTAAAGACATTTATTGGGCTGAAAAGAACCTGGCTAAGGCACTCACGAAAATGGCCAAAAATACGACTTCCGAAGAGCTGAAAGCCGCATTCGAACAACATACCACCGAAACCGAAGAACATGCAGCACGTGTGGAAGAAATCTTCGGGCTTATCGGCGAAAAAGCGCAGGCCAAAAAATGCGCTGCTATGGAAGGGCTGATCGAAGAAGCGAACGAAATCCTGAGCAGCACCGACAAAGGCACGATGGTACGCGACTGCGGGCTGATCATGGCCGCTCAAAAAGTAGAGCATTACGAAATGGCATCTTACGGCACATTGCGCAATATTGCGCGCACGCTGGGCCACAACGACGTGGCCGATATGCTGCAACTGACGCTTGACCAGGAAGGAGAAACCGACCACAAGCTTACCGAACTGGCAGAGGCCTATGTGAACGAGGAAGCAAGTGTGGAGTAAGGCTTCTGCCTTTTATAAAGCAGAGAGGCGATCGGGAAACCCGACCGCCTCTTTTGCATTCAATATATATACATCTACACCAGATTCAACTTGCCATGATCCCCGCCGTCAGGCGTGCTGCCCGTGATCACCGCTTTGAGCATCGAGAAGAATACGACCATTTTGGAAGAAGTACTATCCCAATATGCAGCTTCTTGTGTGGTAACCCTCAGAACCGCCAGATCGGGGTCATCCTTTCCACCGGGGAACCAGGCTTTCGACATCAGGTTCCATAGTTCATCCTTGCGGCGCTCACTCTCCACGATCGACGCCGTACCCGACACGCTCAGGTAAGTATTGCTTTTCGGGTCTGAGTAAATCAATGTCACCTGATCCCCGCGGCGGGCATTTCCTTGCGGGACATCTTTCACGAGCTCGGCGTGGCGGCTCGTAAAGAACCAGATATTGCCTTCCGCGTCGATGTCCAGCGTCGTCATCGGCCGCGACACGATCCGCCCGTCTTCGTAGGTCGTGTACATGCAGAACCGGATGTCTTCCGCCAGCGATTTCAGTTTCTTAGTGGCCTGATTATCTTCAAAATCCTTTTCCATAACCTTAGTTTTTAGATCTGTTGCTATTTTGGTTTCATCCGGTTCCATAAAACAACTGTTCCAAAGACTCGCTGCATCGTCCGCATGCTTGCGGGTAATTTATCATACCGGAACCCGCCCACCAGTGCCTTAAAACTCCAAACGATAATTCAGTATCGGCAGCATTCCTGTTTGGGTAATCAGCTTCACACGATCCTCTTTCTTATTGTAATAGCGATCGAATGCGTTAAGCCGGTTGGTCACATTCTGAATGTCGAGCGAAATAGTCGAGGTTGTGCGCTTTTTGTTTTTGGTATAACTCACACGCAGGTCGGTACGGAAATAAGCAGGCAATTGTTCAGCATAGCTTTTAGACCAATCCCTTTCCGTGCGGCCCTTTTCTCTTGATTTTTCCAGATCGATCGGCGTGGTACGATTCCCACCGGCTGCCAGAAGCTTGATATTCGCTGCAAAAATGTTGGTTTTGCTCTTACCTACACGCCATTCCTTACCCGCAAGGAAGTTCTGCACATATTTGCCGTTAAATCGGCTATCACGCTCGATTCCGTCGCGACCGGTATATTTGGATTGGTATATTGAAGTCGTGCTCATCAGGTAAATGCCCGCGGTGAGCGATTTCTCAACGGTAAGCTCTAAACCGTAACTGCGCCCCTTACCATCGCTCGTCAATGAATCGCTTACAAAACCGCTGATCTCGTTCAACTGCGAATTGTGCAGCAAATAGGGCGTTGTCGTGTTCGCCGGGCCGATGGGAATGTTATAATGGTGCTGATAATAGGTCTCTGCGAGAACCCGCCAGCTCGCCGACGGCCTGAACTCGTAACCCGCCACCAAATGTGCTGATTTCGTCAGTTTCAGGTTTTTGTTCAGTAAATCGGTTTTGCCGTCTGGCACTTTCACTTGTGCAAAGTAGGTAGAGATCGCCTCTGTTTTGCTGTGCAGCCCCGCCCCGAAACTCACGGTCGAACGCGGTGCCAGCGCCCATCTCACTCCGACGCGAGGTTCGATCGAATACCGGTTGTTCAATGCCAGCAGCATACCATGCAAACCGGCGTTTACGGTAACGGTAGGTGTTAAACGCGACTTCCATTGCGCATAGGCCTGAAACAGCTGGGTATTGCCCTTCCGGTCGACATTAATTTCATAAGGGCCGTCTTCATTATCCTTATCATACAGGTTGAAATCCAGGTGATTGATGATCACGCCGAGCCGCACCGTGTTACGCGCATTGAGTTTGTAATTATATAATGAAGAGATCCTAAGTGCCTGGTTTACAAACTTCTGCTGATACGTCGCATCGATATTTTTGTCATAGAAATCCCCCGTCTGGCTCGTCGCCGAGTAGGAAACGACACTTTCCATGTAGGATTTGCTGTTGATATAGCGGAGATAATTCACGCCAACCATCCCGCGATTCGACTTGAATTTTTCTTTAAAATCGTCATCGTCAACCTTCGACGTGCTGATTCCGCCCATTCCCCAAACGCTCACTACCACTTTGTCGTCGTAAGGGATATATACCTTGAAAGCGCCATCCTGAAAATCAATCGAAGCATCGCCATTAAGATTAACCCCGATCTTATTAAGAACGGAAAGAGTAGAATAGCGGTAATTGGCCAGATAAGAAGCACCGCCCTTCGCGCCAATGGGGCCTTCGGCGGCAAAATCGAGCCCGAGAATACCTGCCTGCATTGCGTATTCACGTTTTTCATTGTTCCCTTTCCTGAGTTTGAGGTCAAAAACACCGGATGTTGCATTACCGTATTCTGCCGGAAAGGCGCCGGTAAGAAAATCGGAATTACCGAGCACATTGGCGCTCAACGCACTGATCCCCCCGCCGCTTGCGCCTTCCTGCGCAAAGTGGTTCGGATTTGGGATTTCGACGCCTTCCATGCGCCACAACATTCCTTTCGGGCTATTTCCCCTGATAATAAGTTGGTTACTACCATCGTCGGTCGCCGCCACGCCCGCAAACGACATGGCCATCCGCGCCGGGTCGTTCACAGAAGCAGCAAAACGCTTCGTCTGGTCCACCGTAAATGAGCGGCCACTCACGCTTACCATATCGTTCAAAGGCGCTCCATTCTCTTTCTGCGCTTTCACAACCACCTCATTCAAAGACCGAAAGGATTCTGTCAGCTTGACATTCAATTCCACTTCCTTGCCTGACCCCACATTGATTTCCTGTACGAATGCATCGTCATAACCAATGCTCGTTATTTTGAACGAATGGCGGCCGACGGGTACCTTTTCGATGCGAAAATTCCCTTCGGTATCGGTTACACCGCCAAGAATGGGCGTCACGGAAGTTATGATCACATTAGCCCCGATCACAGGTTGCTGTGATTCGGTATCGACGACGCGCCCTTTGACGGTCTGGGCAGGCTGGGCAAAGGCCAGGGCGCTCACGGCCCCGGCCATTAAGGTCAAGATAAATTTTTTCATGGCTGGTTGTTTTGTAATTCTGACAACTCAGCCGGGCGGTACCCTAAAAGTTATTGCAAAAATTTTTGAACGGGGGAGTTTCAGATCGTCACCCATCCATGGTCTATCGAAACTACCTCAAATCGCCCATTGCTCCAACCGATAGGCGCTATCCCAGAACACATATTCCAGCCGCGACGCAGTAACATAAGCCTCCATCATTCTGGCTCGCGTCGTTTCGGAAGCGTTGTCGGCGAGGTGGTCGTAAATAGCCAGTGCCTTCTGCACCGAATGAGCGAAATCTTCGCCAGCGTAAGCATCAATCCAGTTTTGGTAGGGATTTGGAGTGGTTTGGTTGGCGTAAATGTAGTCGCCGATTTGTTTGTAAATCCAAAAGCAGGGAAGCAATGCGGCGACCATCACTTCGTATGATTCGAATGCGCTCATTGCCATCAGGTAATTGGTATAGGCGAAACAGCCCGGGGCTTTGCCCGACTGGTAGTCGATGAAATATTCTTTGAAATACCCCAAATGCAAGGCCCGCTCTACCAGAATGGCATTTTGAGCAAAATGGAGAAAATCCAGCAGCTCGTGGCTGTTACCGGCCTTTGTACCTGCTACCGCCAGCGCCCGTGCAAAATCCGCGAGGTAAAGGGAGTCCTGGTAAATGTAAAATTTAAATTTTTCGAGCGGTAATGTGCCTTCCCTCAGCTCCTGATTAAAAGGATGCAGTTGTATTTTTTCAAAGACCGGTAGCGCTTCCGCCCAGAGCAGGTCGGTAAATTTCATGAAACGATTTGCATTGAAAGTGGTGAAAATGAATGGTTCAGCGGGCCGGGGCCATGCCCTGTAACGACGTCCTTGCCCTCCCTGATGGCGCCAGCAATATATTCCTTCGCAAAAATGATCGATTCCGCCAGCGAATTGCCCCTGGCCAGGTAGGTAGCAATGGCCGATGACAACGTGCAGCCCGTGCCATGTACGTTCCGGCTTTCGATATAATCCGATTCCAGGATCAGCGGCTCCTGCCCTCTTTGTGCGAGTACGTCGTAGATGGTCGGCGCTACAAGGTGACCGCCTTTGAGCAGCACCGCCTTGCACCCTTTTTCGACCATTTGAATGGCCGCTTCCTTCATGGTTGCCGGGGTTCGGATCCGGCCGCCGATCAGTATTTCGGCTTCGTCCAGGTTAGGCGTAATAAGGTCTGCGCGGGGGAAAAGCTCCTCCCAAAGTACGGCTACCGTTTCGTCCTGAATGAGCTTAGATCCACTGGTAGAAACCATTACCGGATCAAAAACAACAAAACGAGGCCTGAAACGGTCTAGCACATGCGCGATCACGTGTGCTACTTCCACGGTATTGATCATGCCGATTTTAACGGCGTCGACCGTAATATCTTCAAAAACAGCTTCCAACTGTTCTTGCAAAAACGCCGGTGGAACAGGGTGAATGGCCCGCACGCCCTGGGTATTCTGGGCCGTGAGCGCCGTAATGGCCGACATTCCGTATGCACCGAGTGCGGCAATCGTTTTCAGATCGGCCTGGATGCCCGCGCCCCCTCCGCTGTCGGATCCGGCGATGGTAAGTACAGTTGGGTAACGATTCATATGGAATGTTTTTGATGGTCAGGAATTGTTAGATGTAGTCAGGAGTTCTTTGTAGCCGGCCACAATATCGACTCCTGAACAATTGTTTTAAGCTCCCGGGCAGCCTCTCGGGGCGATGGCGCGCTGCAAATGGCCGATACTACCGCAATGCCGTTCGCGCCGTTCAGTACGGCCTCGCCGGCATTGCCCGGATGAAGCCCGCCGATCACCACCAACGGATGTCGGCTCTGCTGCCGCGCCCATTGCAGCCCGTCGAGTTCCCAGGGCTTTTCGGTGTCGGTTTTGGTAGGCGTATTAAAAAGCGGGCTCACGGCGAGGTACGACAGGTTCCAATGCTCCGCTTCGAGCACGTCGGATTGCTTTTCCGCCGATAATCCAATGATTTTGCCTTCTCCAAGCAACCGATGGGCCATTTGAAAAGGCATATCGCTCTGTCCGATATGCACGCCGTCCGCATCCGCAGCCAATGCTACGTCCACTCTATCGTTAATGATCAACGGGACATTATAAGTTTCCAAAAGGCTTTTCAAGCGTCTCGCGCGATCGATAAATGCCCGGGTAGAAAGCGATTTTTCCCGCAATTGCACCATCGTAACGCCGCCCTTTACCGCCTCTTCCACAACCCAGAAAAAGTCTCGGCCAAGGCATGCGGCCTCGTCGGTCACCAAATACAGTTCGAGATTTGGATTAATATTCATTTCAAAACACAGTTAATCAATTCAAAAATGCCGTCAGGCTTGTAACAACAATACCTATTCAATCCTGATTTTACTTAACTCTGCCAAATGCGCCGGGCTGATGGCCGCTAGGGTATCCAGAAACGCAATCTGGAACGAACCCGGCAACTTCGCATTCCGGTAGGCCAACTCTCCGCAGACGCCCATCGTCGCAGCCGCCGACACCGCCGCATCAAACGGATCATTGCAAATTGCCGCAAATGCGCCGGCAATGGCGGAGGCTGAGCAACCCATACCCGTCACTTTGGTCATCAATGGCACTCCATTCGAAACCCAGCCGGTGCGTGCGCCATGCACGATCACGTCCACTGCGCCGCTCACGCTCACAACCGAGCCGAAGCGCGCGCTCAATGCCTGTGCGGCACCAATGCTATCGACGGAATCGGTAGTACTATCGACACCCTTCGTGCGAACGTTTGCGCCAGCTAATGCAAGGATCTCAGAGCCATTCCCCCGGATAATCGTGGGCGGGGCAGTTTCCAGCAACTCGGTAAGCACGTTATTGCGGTAAGGCGTCGCACCTGCGCCCACCGGGTCCAGGATAATGGGTTTGCCCAGTTCGGCAGCCTTTCTCATCGCCAGCTTCATCCCTTCGACCCAATGTGTGGAAAGTGTGCCAATGTTAATCACCAGGGCTCCGGCAATCGCCACCATGTCCTCTACTTCCTCCACGGCGTGCGCCATCACAGGCGACGCCCCCACTGCAAGCAATGCGTTGGCGGTGAAGTTCATCACAACGAAATTGGTAATATTATGCACCAGCGGAGCCGTAGCATGCAGTTTTTCCAGGTTTGCTTCTAATTGAATGACCATCGTTGCTGTTTTTGGGGAGTAAAGGAGGAAAGGGAGGAAGGAGGAAAGGGAAAAAAGAAATGCAGCACTTCCTTCCCCTCCTCCCTTTCCTCCCCTTCATCCCTTTTCTCCCTCCACTCCTTCTTCATCACCGACGAATGTAGTAGTTTTGGGTGGTTATCAAAAATTCCCACACTCACCTGATCATGATCAAAGCAGCAATTTTCGACATGGACGGCCTGCTCATAGACTCCGAACCGATGTGGACGGAAGCAGCGCGTTCTGCCATGCAAAAAGTAAATTTTGAAATCACCGACGCACTTCGTCTTCAAAGTACCGGCCTATCCATCAAGCTATTTCTCGATTTTTGTCACAAAATACAGCCATGGAACACACCTTCTTTCGAAGAGCTTGAAATGGAAATACTGGAAAAGGCCCATCACGACATTCTGGCCAATGCCGAAGCCATGCCAGGCGCTATTACATTGATTAAGGAATTGAAAAACCAGGGTCTGAAACTGGCGGTCGCCTCGGCCTCGCACATGGAACTCATCGAGGGCGTATTAAAAAGACTGGAAATTATTGACTATTTTGACACCTGGCATTCCGGTGAGCTGGAAGAACATACCAAGCCGCACCCGGCCGTGTACCTTACTACCGCTAAAAAACTCGGGGTTTTGCCCGAAGAATGCATCGCTTTTGAAGACTCACACGCAGGCCTGCGTTCGGCACACGCGGCGGGCATGGTCACGATCTCGGTACCTGCGGCTGAAGTTTTTGAAGATAAAAAGTTTAATATGGCACATTACAAGATTCCTTCGCTCGAAAAATACATCCTGAGCGAGATGTCCGGTGTGCCGCAAAGTGTGATCGAAAACTAAACCTCGACCCTATCCCGCTTTCCCCGCATGATCGGACTCCGGCATTTCAGTATTATGATTATGATCAGGATAGCAGTGATTGTCCTGAGTGTCGTTGCCCTTGCCTGGCTCGCGTCCAAGCACACCAACGAAACGCTGGTGTACATTCTCGGCACCATATTTATATTCATACAGGGATCGCTGCTGTACCAGTACGTCACGAATGTCAATCGCAAGCTGACCTATTTTCTGGAATCGGTAAGGTATTCGGACTTTACCATCAACTTCCGCTCGGACAATAAGATGGGCCGGACGTTCAAAGAACTTAACCAGCAGTTCAACGAGGTTTTGCTGGCATTCAGGCAGGCGCGCGCGGAGAAGGAAGCGAATTTGCAATACCTTAATACCATCGTCCAACATATCGGGACTGGCCTTATCACCTTCGACGCCAACGGGCAGGTAAATCTGATCAACAACGCGGCGCTGCGTATGCTGGGTATTTACCGGCTTCATCAACTGGCCGAGCTCAAAGACAAGCACCCGCGTCTCTACGAACTCATTTCGGACCTTGATACCGGCGTACGCGAGCTTTACCGTACGCCCAACGACCAGCCGCTTGCATTGCAGGCAGCCGCCATCCAGCTGCGTGGAATGTGGGTTAAAATTGTGGTTTTGCAAAACATTCAGACCGAGTTGCAGCAACAGGAGGTGGAATCGTGGCAAAACCTTACCCGCGTGCTGCGGCATGAGATCATGAATTCCATGACGCCCATCGTATCCCTTGTGGGCACTATGCGCCTGATCGTGAACGAAGATATCGAACGCTCGACGAGCGACCAGGAGGCGGTAAATGATTTAAAAGAAGCATTATCGACACTCGAAAAGCGCAGCAAAGGCATGATGCAATTTGTAAATGCCTACCGTGACTTTACGACATTACCCAAGCCGGTATTCGCCAACCTGGGCGTAGCAGAGCTGTTGCAGGAAGTTTTACAATTGCTTCAAACCGACCTGACACAATCCGGTGTGATTTGGAAACTGTCTGTAAAACCCGAATTATTGACCGTAAAAGCCGATGCCAGCCAGATTCAGCAGGTATTGATCAACCTTATCAAGAACGCCTCAGAGGCATTTTCGCACCAAACCGAACGGCTCATCACGCTCTCGGCCTACCAGGTTGATGGTACCGTCATAATCGAAGTTGCAGACAATGGAGACGGCATCGAGCCCGAGGCTTTGGAGAACATTTTCATCCCTTTCTACACCACCAAAAAAACAGGCTCAGGCATTGGATTAAGCCTCTCCCGCCAGATTTTACAGCAGCATAACGGCCAGCTCAACGTCGAATCACAGGTGGGAAAAGGAACGGTGTTTACGTTGGAATTTTAGTAGTGCGACGGCTACCGTCGGCGGTCCGAAACGCCCCGTTACAACCATCCCCACCACCCTGTTGTCCTGCAACAAACCTAAATGAGAACCCGATGAAAAAGTTTGTATTCGTACTCCTGGCCACCATAGCGGTGGCCTGCAAAAGTACCGGTGTGGATAAGAAAGAGCAAGGTATTCAATACAAAGAAACTGTCACACTGAATGACGTTCCAAAGGCTACGCTGACGTTTTTTGAAGTGGAAGACAGCCGTTGCCCGGAAGGTGTGACATGCATTTGGGGCGGCCGGGCGGCAGTTGACCTCCTGCTTGCGGGCGTTACCACCGAGGGGGGAATTAAAGAACACGTCAAAATGTGCCTGGGGACCTGTGACGCCTCAACAGGCTCGGATACGCTGGAAAAGACATTTGCCGGAGAAAAATACAGGCTTGTGCTCGCCGCCGTCAATCCTTACCCGAAGTTCGGTGATTCGACCAGGACCAAAGACAAGTATTCGATACAGCTTAAAATTGAGAAAAAATAGCCAGGCGGCCAAGTGATAACCTAAGCAATCAATGCGAGAAAGGGAAGCCAGCCAGCTTCCCTATTTTTGTGCCAGTTTACTCTGTTTATATCCATAGCTAAAATAGATCACCAAACCGATCGCCAGCCAGATCACAAATATCAGCCAGTTGGAGGCGCCGAGTTCAGTCATCAGATACAAATTGGTCAGGATTCCGGCCACGGGGAGTGCGGAAAAATTATGCTGATAACTCAATATCGAAAGCGTACACCAGGTGATCCAGAAAATAATCGTGAGTAACTTATGTTCGATAATTTCAGTAAAGCTGAGCATTCTCCATTCAAGAATTATCCCTTGCCCGTAAGTCAGGATTCCCAGTATCGCCAGAAAGAACAAGATACCCACCAGGTATTTCCCATTAATATAAGGCACGCGGAATTTGGAACGTGCGGAAATGCCTTTATGGTCGAGGTAAAGCACACCGCCACACACGAGGATGAATGCAAAGAAAGTCCCAACGCTCGTCAGGTCGACGAAGAAATCCATTTTGAAAAACAATGCAGGAATACCTACGACAAAACCGGTTACAATTGTTGCGAAAGAAGGCGTCTGATACTTAGGGTGGATTTTGGCGAAACGTTTCCATAGCAGGCCATCGCGGCTCATGGTCATCCAGATCCTCGGCTGGCCCAATTGATAAACCAGCAGTGCACTGGTGATGGCGATCACAGAGCTTACCGATATAACGCCGGCCATAAAATCCAGGCCATTCTTTTGGAATACAAATGCCAGCGGGTCGCTCACTTTCAGTTCGGTATAATTCACCATTCCGGTCAGCACGAGCGTGATCAATACATATAATACGGTACAAATGACCAGGCAATAAATCATCGCTTTGGGCATATCCTGCTGCGGGTTACGGCATTCCTCGGCAGTCGTTGAAATTGAATCAAAGCCAATGAACGCGAAGAACACGGCAGCGACGCCACTCAGTACGCCTTTCACGCCGTTAGGGGCAAATGGGGACCAGTTTTCAGGTTTTACATAAAATGCGCCTGCCAGGATTACGAGTAACACGACTGCCACTTTCAACACCACCATGATATTGCTGGCCGTCCGCGATTCGCGTATCCCGATGTAAACCAATGCGGTAATGAGCAGGGTCACCAAACCAGCGGGCAGGTTGAGCAAAATGTGAAAATCACCGATCATCGGGGCTGACTCATAGGCCGCCGCAGCAACACGCTCATAGTCCGACAATTGAGCCGCGCCCGAAACCTGCAATTTCTGAAAGGCTTCCCGCGCCGTTTCACCGTTGATCGTAAGCCAGCCCGGCAATGTAATGCCAAAACCTTTGAGCATGCTTACAAAGTACTCCGACCATGAAATGGCCACAACCATATTGGAAACGGCATATTCGAGGATAAGCGCCCAACCGATGATCCACGCGAACAACTCGCCGAAAGCCACGTACGCATAGGTATACGCACTACCTGAAACAGGCACCGTGCTGGCGAACTGCGCGTACGACAGCGCCGTGAATACGCATGCGATGGCCGTAAAAACAAAGAGCAGCGACACCGCCGGCCCGCCATTATAGCTCGCCAGACCAATGGTACTGAAAATCCCCGCGCCCACAATGGCTGCGATACCGAGCGACACCAGGTCGCGCACGCCCAGCACTTTGGCTAAGCCTCCCTCACTTCCCGAATGGGCATCTTTCAGAATCTGGTCAACAGTTTTTTTTCGGAAAAGAGGAGAATTCTGGCTCATGCAGGCGTCAATTATCAGGTATCAGTTTTTAATAAGTAAGGCTAAAAATAATGATATTCTAAAACGATCCGGGCATTGGCCGAAAATTTGTTCCTTTTATCCCAAAAAATCAGTAGAAAATTCTTCGATAGGGAAATCAAACAGGTAACGATTGCGTTATCGAACTAATCTCTTTACTCCGATCCATCTATTTGCCCATGAAAAAAATCACTACATTATTCATCAGCTTCATCCTATCCATTCAATTCATTGCTGCCCAGAGCGTTAAGTCTTATTCTACGGCCCAGGCACATTCCCACAATGACTATGAAAGGGTACGCCCGTTTACGGACGCTTATGAGCAGCAGTTCGGGTCGGTGGAGGCAGATATTTTCCTCGTCAACGACACTCTTTTTGTAGCCCATAACCTGAAAGACATCCGGCCCAATCGTACTTTTAAGGCATTATACCTTCTTCCCATTCTTGAAAAAACCGAACAGAATGGCGGGCGTATTTATTCTCAGGACAATATTCCGCTGCAATTGCTGATCGATCTCAAAACAGAAGGCGAACCCACACTGGCAGCGTTGATCAAGGTACTGGAACCGTATAAGAACATCTTTGCACCTGCCGGCAGTGTCAAAGTCGTCGTCAGCGGCAATGTCCCTGATCCGACGCTGTTCGAGCAATATCCGGACTTCATTTATTTCGACGGTCGTCCCGAAAACGCTTATACACCGGCGCAGATGGCACATGTAGGGCTGATCAGCCAGGCATTTCAAAAATATTCCAACTGGAACGGCGAAGGCCCTATTTTGGAGAAGGACAAAAAGAAGATCCAGAAAATGATCACCGAGGTACACGACAAGGGCAAAAAGGTGCGGATATGGGCCACACCCGACAATATCAACTCCTGGAAAACCATGATGGCCCTGGGCGTCGATTACCTCAATACCGACAAAGTCCGCGAACTCGGCGATTACCTTCGCACTGCTCCGAGGTAGTTTTACAAAACAAAATACCGCCCAAGATATTTTTTCAATAGTATCAAATGGCTTTGGGAGAGTTATAGACTATATTGTACTGCCATCAATTAGTCTAACCTGTCCTTCATGTCTGCCGAACAAACCGCCACGCTTAAAAAAGTCCTCAAACCGATCCACCTCTGGGCCATAGCCGTCGGGCTTGTCATTTCAGGCGAATATTTTGGCTGGAATTACGGATGGGGCGTGTCCGGAACCGTTGGCTTTCTCATTGCAACGCTGGTCGTGACGGTCATGTATGTGACGTTTATTTTCAGCTTCACCGAGCTAACGACTTCCATTCCGCAAGCAGGCGGGCCGTTTTCCTATTCCTACCGGGCATTTGGCTGGTGGGGCGGCCTTATAGCAGGCTATGCCACGTTGGTGGAATTTTTGGTAACGCCGCCGGCCATCGCATTCGCGTTGGGCAGCTATACCCATTTTTTGTATCCCAATTTGCAGGTACTGGAAGTCGCGTTCGCTTGCTATGCCATATTCATCCTGATCAACCTGCTTGGAATTAAAGAATCGGCCACTTTTTCACTCGTGGTCACTGTGCTGGCGGTAGTGGAGCTATTGATTTACATCGGCATTGTTGCGCCTCATTTTTCGTATGAGACATTTGTTTCGGAACCGATGCCTTTCGGCTGGGCGGGTGTCTTCGCCGCATTGCCTTTCGCGATCTGGTTCTACCTGGCGATCGAGGGCGTGGCAATGGTTGCAGAAGAGGTAGAAGATCCGAAAAAGACCATTTCACGCGGCTACATTTACGGCATCCTCACGTTGGTGGTGCTCGCACTTGCCGTGATGGTATTCACCGGCGGCGTTGCGCCATGGCAGCAACTCAGCCACATCGACTACCCCCTTCCGGCTGCGCTCGGTATCGTGCTCGGACGTGACAGCGGGCTCACCCAGCTCTTCGCCAGCCTGGGCCTTTTTGGTCTTATCGCCTCCTTTCACGGTACAATTATCGGCTATTCCCGACAAATCTACGCCCTCGCGCGCGAAGGTTACCTGCCTTCGTTCCTTGGAAATGTGAATGCCCGGTTTCAGACGCCGCACTGGGCGCTTCTCGCGGGAGGTATCGCGGGTTGCCTGGCATTGTCGCTCGGTACGACCGACCAGGTGATCATTCTCGCTGCATTAGGCGCGGTGGTAATGTACATCATCAGCATGGTGGCGTTGTTTGCTTTAAGAAATAAAGAACCTGAGCTCGAAAGACCCTTTAAGGTCCCGGCATTCCCCTACTTTCCGGCCATTGCCCTCGCGATTTCCGTGCTCTGCCTGATTGCGATCGTATATTACAACTGGAAACTTAGCCTCTGGTTCTTTGGCGGACTGGCGGTTATCGCAATGCTCTTCGGGCTGACAGGTCGCCACAAAAGCCTGGAAACCGTGCAACGCCCGGAGGAACAGCGTCAAGCGTAGTCCGAAAAAACAGCGTGTCCGGTGTAAACAGCTATTCTCCACCGGTTTTCGCTTCACCCATCAACAGGCTTTTGGTCGTAAAATGTGTTGCATTCAACAACCCGAAAAACTCCCGAACCACGGTAATTAGAGAATCTAATTATGCAAATATTTAGTTAAATAGACCAAACTTAAAAATTTGGTTTTGTTGAGCCTCATAATAAAACTATTACTACAAACTAACAATCCCTTGTGCAATAAGGCATTTTGCTTTTATTTTAAAGGCGGGATGTGTAAACGGCGGTATCTGATGGATAATTCGATATATTCGGCCAATCCAACGTTATAATTAATTCGTATATTATCCTATTATTTGTACACTAACGGCTCTTTAACCGCGGCTGCTTCAAAACGTAAACCTTTACATTCACATTAAGGCAGGCAAAGGCTGGCTATATCAAAGATGAATATTCTAATCGTTGAAGACGACTTTATCATTGCGAAACATCTCCAATTTTTGCTTAATGGTTTTGGCTACCAGGCAAATGATATTGCGACCGATTACACGACAGCCACTGAACTACTCGACAGCAAGGTTTTTCACCTGGCTCTTCTGGATATCAACCTCAATGGTTATCAAACGGGTATCGACCTGGCGCATTACATACGGGAGAATTTCAAAATCCCTTTTCTGTTTCTCTCGGCCCACGACGACATTGCGGTAGTCAATGCGGCATTGCAGGCTGCACCACACGCATTTTTACAAAAGCCTTTTCAAAAAATCACGGTATATACGGCTGTGAAGCTGGCGCTGAAGAATTACCGCCTGGCCGCGCTCGCTGGTGAAACTACCTCGGAGGAGAAGGAAGACACGACGGTCATCACCGACGCGCTTTTTATCAAGGAAAAGCACATGTTCACCAAAATCATGCTCACGGACATCCTATATATCCGCAGCGATGACAACTACCTGGAGCTCCACACGACAAAGAAAAAATATACCATCCGCGAAACGCTGAAAAACATGCTTCAGCAGCTTCCGACCAACTATTTTTTCCGCGTACACAAGTCGTTTATCATCAATCTCAACGCCATTACGGCCATAGACTATGTACACGTGATGATCAACGACATTGAAATCCCGATCACGAATGATAACCGGACTGAGCTCCTCAGTCGAATAAAAACATTCTCCTGATTTTTTGTATTATCAGAAGAAAAAACGGTTACTTACGATTTACAGGATTTCACCCCAAGAAACTTATACTTCACCCCTTTGATTTGTAGAGGAGTTACATGCGAAGTAATTTTATAGCACGTAAACACCCTCTTCTATTATTTCATATATACTTTACCCCGACAGAAGGCCTGGGCTTCAATAAATTTTAAGATTTTTATGAGGTCCAGGCATCTGTTTCACTACAAAAAACGTAATTAGGTCGATTGAGCATTTTTGGCATGATACTGAGCATTATGCACACATTTGTTTCTCAAACGCACACGGCACATACATATATAACCTAAACTAAATCGCTATCAGTTTTAATTAAATATCGTTGAGAATAATTAAACATCCCTGGGAAGTATCCCTGGGATGTTTTGTTTAAAATCTCCTGTATTTGAGCATTTTAAGGATAAATCATATACTTCTTTCGCATCTCCCTGAACTGGCCAAGTCCTGGCTCCCAGCTTTTCCGTATATCGTTTTCCGGTGTTCCGGCGATAATCTGCTTTTTGAGGTTTTCCGTTCCTGACAGCTTGTCAAAATTGCCCATTTGCTTGCTCTGGCTCATGTCGAAGAACTTCTCCTTGTCGGGATACGCCTTGTAGAGGTCTATCAGCCATTTCAGATTGAGCTTGCCACTTTTCCGGATTTCTTTCAGGTCATATTTCCGTAAATCGAGTCCGTAGCATTCCTGGTCCTGATGCAATGGCGTTTCGCTCATGCCTTTGATGCTGTGTGGTGTAAAGGAAAAGTCGTACTTACCTTTCAGCAACGGAGCTCCCAACACCGTGAAGGGCATGTAAGTACCACGCCCCTGGCTCAGAATGGTGCCTTCAAACAAGCAAATATGCGGGTACAGCATCACCGATTGCTGCGTATTGAGGTTCGGCGACGGCATCACGGGTAAAACGTAAGGCGTGTCATGCGTATAATCGGCCACTTTGATGATCTTCAACCTGCACTGCATTTTGTTAGGCAACCAACCCTCTCCGTTGATCATCTGCGCAAACTCGGCTATCGTGAGGCCATGCGAGATCGGTATTTTGTACATCCCGATTCCCGAACGCAGGTGATCTTCGAGGATCGGCCCGTCGACCAGGAAGCCGTTCGGGTTCGGGCGGTCAAGAATGAGCATTTCCTTGTTACTCTCCGCACATGCCTCCATTACGTGCCCGAGCGTGTTGATATACGTGTAAAAGCGCGCGCCCACGTCCTGGATGTCGAAGATCATAAGGTCAATGGCCGCCATTTGTTCTTTCGTGGGCTTTTTGAGCTTTCCATAAAGTGAAATGGCAGGGATACCGGTTTTCGGATCAACACTATCGTTCACCTTGTCGCCATTGCTGGCCGTGCCGCGGAAGCCGTGTTCCGGGCCGAAAATGGTAACGATATTCACCCCTAATGCAACCAGGCTGTCCACGATCGGTTTTGTACCAATGATAGAAGTCTGGTTGACTACTATACCGACCTTTTTACCTTTCAAATAATCAAGATATTGCGATACCTGGTCTGCACCGGTGGTCGGGCTTTTCGCTTTGAACAGATCTTCGGGCGCCGCGGAAAGCGAATCCGCCATCTCGGCGCTCTTTTGAGATGTCGAATTGACGCAGTTGCTGTTGACAGCTAATGCTGCGCTTAGGCCTACGGCCAATGCCAGTGTTTTCATGTGGTTGGGATTAGGACGACTAAAATAGGTTTTTTAGCTAAAACAACCGCATCTGCCCCGCCCGCATAAACTGGGAAGTATCCAAAGGCGGCAGTTCCCGTCCGGCCAGGTATTTCCTGCACGAATGGTCGTGCAACTGCCGGATGTGCTCCGCGAAGTTGCCTTCTCCTACCATCCTGATCCCAAACCGCGAATCGCTCACCACACCTCCATGGCATTCTTTGATCTGACTTAAAACCTTCGCCGCCCGGTCGGGGAAATGGTGGTGGATCCATTCGTCAAACAATGTCGAAATAGCGCCATTCAGCCGTACCACCGTGTAATGCGACCATAATGCCCCGTTTTCGGCAATCGCTTGTATCAGCGAAGGTATTTCCTGGTCGTTCAGCCCCGGGATGATCGGCGCCGTCATAACGCCCGTCGGAATACCCGCTTCGCTCAATGTTTTCAGCACCTGCAAACGCCTTTTACCGGTAACCGTCCGCGGCTCCAATGCGCTGCGCAATTCTTCATTCAGCGAAGTGATCGAAAGCGCCGCGTGCACGAGGTTGAGTTTCGCCATTTTTTCAAGAACGTCAAGATCGCGAAGTATCAATGCATTTTTGGTCAAAATGCTCACCGGGTTACGGTATCGCAGGCATATTTCCAGCAGCTGCCGCGTCAATCGGTATTTCTTTTCTCCCGGCTGATAACAATCCGTGTTACCGGAAATGTGAATCTGGTGCGGCACCCATTTCTTTGAATTAAACAGCTTTTCCAGTAATTGCGGTGCATTCTTTTTCACGACAATCTTAGTCTCGAAATCCAGCCCGGCCGAAAAGCCCCAATACTCGTGTGAGTTTCTTGCGTAGCAATAGATGCAACCATGCTCACAGCCCCGGTAAGGGTTAATGGAGTGAAAATTAGGTAAATCAGGACTGTCCGAAACGCTCATGAGCGTCTTGGATTCCTCTTCGATGAATTGTGTTTTGGGATTTACCTCGGGATCTTCCCACTGCTGCCAGTCTTCGGAGGTGTACTCGATCTCGTGTTTGAAGAATTTGTTGGGCGTGTTGATAGCTGCCCCGCGCCCGCGTGCCCGGTTGTCCATTGTTTTCCAGTAAGTTGATGAAGTTATGAAGTATGCTAACGAAGGTGTGTGTTGCTTTGTCAGGCTGAGCGCAGTCGAAGCCCATGCGATGACGTCGTCGCAAAGACCCTTCGACTACGCTCAGGGTGACATTAACGCATTACTTAATGTACCTGAAATCCTCGTCCCCTTTCAGCGACAGCAGCACGTCGTACATCAGTTGTATTACATTCTGCACGTCCTCCTTGGAAACCATTTCCACGGTGGTATGCATGTATTTTAATGGTAATGAGATCAACGCGGAAGCAATACCTTCTGTGGAGTAGGCAAATGAATCCGTATCCGTACCGGTCGACCGGCTAACCGCCTGGCGCTGGAAAGGAATGCTTTTCTCCTCAGCTACACGGATCAGCAGGTCGCGTACATTGTTCTGTACCGCCGGACCATAACATATCACCGGCCCGCTGCCGCACTTCAGGTCGCCCTGCTCCTTTTTGTTGTACATCGGCGACTGCGTGTCGTGCGTTACGTCCGTACAAATCGCAAGGTCAGGCTTCAAGCGGCGCGAAATCATTTCGGCACCGCGAAGGCCGATTTCCTCCTGCACCGCATTCACCACATATAATGTAAAAGGCAGCTTCACATTGTTCTCGTGCAGCTTACGCGCTACCTCCGCGATCATGTATCCGCCCATGCGGTTGTCGAGCGCGCGGCCGAGGTAATATTTACCGTTCAGTTCATCGAGGCCATCCGCGAATGTCACGACGGTACCCACGTGAATGCCCATTTCAATCACTTCCTCCTTTTTGGCAGCGCCCACATCGATGAAAAGCTCATGTACTTTGGGCACCTGGTCTTTGGCGGTATCGCGTACGTGGATCGCGGGCCAGCCAAAAACGCCTTTCACGACGCCTTTGGCCGTATGCAGGTTCACACGCATCGAAGGCGCGATAGCCGCATCCGAACCGCCGTTGCGGCGAACGTGGATGTAGCCGTCTTCGGAAATGTAGTTCACAAACCACGAAATCTCGTCGGAATGCGCTTCTATCACCACTTTGTAATCCTGGCCGGGACCGATAACCCCCACTGCCGTTCCATACACATCGATAATCTGTTCTTCAATATATGGCTTGATATAGTCGAGCCATATCTGCTGCCCCGTCGATTCGAAGCCGGTTGGCGAAGCATTATTCAGGTACTTATAAAGAAACTCTGTGCTCTGATCTGACATATTTTTAAATTAAATAACGACTGAAACTCCGTTCTTAAAGGTACTTCCACCAGGCCCAGAACCGTCGCCTCCGCAGATACCCGAGGTCGCGCTCGTGGGCGTAGGCCTCCTTTTCAAACGAAATATGAAGATAGGCTAAATAATGATTTCTGAATTGTACGAATCGGATTAAATATTCGACCAAATACCAGATATAAAAGATAACCAGCCCGAGTTCAAGCTGTTGCTTCAAATGAATGCGCTCATGATTGAGTAAATAACGCGAAGGCCCTTTTCGCTTCAATAAAATGAACGGAAACAACGCCATCCCGTCGACGCGGAGGGAGGGAACGGTAAGGAGGAAACCTTTGATGCGCATAGTGGTGTGGGGCTGAGGTTCATCACAAATCTCCACAAAAAAGTTGGGTTGCGAAATGATGTCATTCCGCAACCCAACCCATCAAATCTATAACTTATTATTCGCCGGTGAAACGGCTGATGTCGAGCACTTCAAACTCCATCATACCGGCAGGAACCTTGATTTCCGTTGTTTCTCCTACTTTTTTACCCAGCAACCCCTTGCCGATCGGCGAACCTACCGAGATTTTGCCTGTTTTCAGGTCCGCCTCTTCTTCCGATACCAATGTGTAGGTCACTTCCATTCCATTCTTACGGTTTTTGATCTTCACCTTCGAAAGAACTGAAACCTGAGAAGTGTCCATCGACGACTCGTCGATAACGCGTGCGTTGGACATGATTTCTTCCAGTTTGGCGATTTTCATTTCGTGCATACCCTGCGCGTCTTTCGCCGCATCGTACTCCGCATTTTCACTCAAATCACCTTTATCCCGCGCTTCTGCAATTTGTCGTGCAATCTCCGTGCGGCCTTTGGTTTTCATCTCATTCAGCTCGTTCCTCAGCTTGTTTAGTCCTTCTTCCGTATAGTATGAAATTTTAGCCATGACCTTTAATTTGTTTATAAGTCTTTTGATTTTTGAAATTTTTACATAAAAAAAAAAGAACGGCTCGAAGACCGCTCTACAGAGTAATGGAAACTCTCGTAGAAGGCTAGAAGACCTTTTCTTTTCGGTTGATATATGATTTTGTGTTCACCATAATTTTCTGTTAGGAACGACAAAATTAACAATATTTGTGAATGGTAGCACCATTTTTATCCAAAAGCGCCATCTGATATGTCAAATCCGCTGAGAATTATTTTCATGGGAACGCCCGAATTTGCGGTCCCGAGTTTACAAAGTCTGGTCGAAAGCAATTCTAATGTTGTGGCCGTCGTAACTGTTCCCGACAAGCCTGCGGGCCGGGGGCAGAAGCAAACGGCGTCACCTGTCAAAATATACGCGGAGTCGCAGGGTATCCCCGTTTTACAGCCTGAAAAGTTGAAAAACCCGGCCTTTCTGGAAGAGCTGAAATCGTACAACGCCGACCTGCAGGTGGTAGTGGCATTCCGGATGCTCCCCGAGGTAGTCTGGAGCATGCCATCGAAAGGCACATTCAACCTCCACAGCTCCCTACTGCCCCAGTATCGCGGCGCGGCGCCCATCAACTGGGCCGTCATCAATGGCGAAACCGAAACCGGAGTGACGACCTTTTTCATCGAAAAGGACATCGACACCGGCAAGATCATCTTCCAGGACAATGAGCCCATTTTCCCGGAAGACAATGCGGGCACATTATACGAGCGCCTCATGCGCAAAGGTGCGGACCTGGTCGTGAGAACCGTGCGCGCCATTCAGGAAGGCAGCTACCCGCAGGAGCCGCAATCCGAGCCCGAAGACATTAAAACCGCTCCAAAGATCTTTCGCGAGACCTGTGAGATCGACTGGAACAGGTCGGCAACCGAAATTCATAACTTCGTACGGGGCCTTTCGCCCTATCCGGCCGCCTGGACGACTTTGAACGGCCTTTCCTGTAAGGTTTTTAAAACAAAACCTATTGATTCAGAAGGCAATTCTGAACCGGGCGAATACCACAGCGACGGCAAATCCTACCTGCATTTCCGTACCGGCGATGGCTGGTTAGCCATCGAAGAGTTGCAAATTGAGGGAAAGAAGCGGATGGCGGTGGGGGATTTTTTGAGGGGATATAAATTGTAAATCAAACAAATGCACATTTCAATCATCGTAGCGGCAGCCGAAAACGGCGCTATCGGTAAGGATAATCAGCTACTCTGGCGACTGCCGGACGATCTTAAACGCTTTAAACAACTTACGCTAGGGCACCCGATGATCATGGGTCGAAAGACGTTCGAGTCGATCGGAAAACCGTTACCGGGGCGGACGTCCATTGTCGTCACGAGGAGCGCCGATTTTGCGTTTGAGGGCGTAATAGTCGCCCATTCATTGCAGGAAGCTTTGAAAAAGGCCGAAGAAATTGACGGAGAGGAAGTTTGCATTGTAGGCGGGGGCGAGATTTACAAACAGTCACAAACGGTTGCCACCCACATTTACCTCACCAAAGTTCATACCGAAATCGAGGGCGATACCTTTTTCGAAATCCTGGAACCCAATGCCTGGATTGAGGCGGGAAGAATCCTTCATGAGCCCGACGACCGTCATATTTTTCGATTTGAGTTTATAAATTATATTAAAAAAGCTGATAAATAAGTACTTTTGCCCCTCATAACCCGAAGTGACTCAATGAAAGTACCAGAGTAGAATGCAAGTAGAAGTTGACACCCTTACCATTGTATTAAGCACATTACCATTCGATAACCGTCCGGTTTTTGTCACTGGCAATTTTTGCAAGTGGCTCCCCGACCTGGAAGAATACCGCATGACGATGGTGAGCCCGGGCAATTACCGGTATCAATTCCCCGAAGACTCGGAATTACCCGATCCTATCGAATATAAATATACCCGTGGCGGCTGGAACCAGGTGGAGCTCGACCGCGCAGGTAAGCCTTACGGCAACCGCATTATCAAAGCCGGCGAAACGCTGGTAAAGGACAATGTAATCCGCTGGCAAACCGACATTTCGGCCAAAACCGACCTTTCCCCCATCGTTGAAACGGTTTCGGAAGCATTTGAAATCACGCAGTTCAGCCGTACCCGCCGCGTGCGCGTGCTGCTTCCACACGACTACTACGAAAATCCCGACCAGCACTACCCGGTACTTTACATGACCGACGGCCAGAACCTGCTTGGAGAAGGTTCCGAATATGGTAACTGGGAAATAGACAAAAGTCTCGCCACGCTGGCGAAGGAGCACAAGGCCGGCGTGATTGTAGTCGCGGTCGACCATGGCGAAGAGGACCGGGTGCAGGAGCTTTCTCCATACGACAACCCGAAGCTGGGCAAAGGGCACGGAGCCAAATTTCTCCAATTTATTTCAGGACCGCTCAAAACACATATTGATGCCAGGTACCGTACGAAAACCGACCGGCTCAACACGGGCATCGGAGGAAGTTCTGTCGGTGGCCTGCTAAGCATTTATGCAGCCCTGATGTTCCCGCAGACATTCGGAAAGTTCATGGTATTTTCACCGGCGCTGTGGATTTCGGAGAAAGTCCATTTCGATGCCGTCCATTTTTTCGAGCCGTTCGAAACCCGCATTTACCTTTACGCCGGCGGCAAAGAAGGCAGCCACATGATTCCGAACGTGACAAAGCTCCAAGAAACGCTGGAAACACAAAGCTTCGGTTACAGCCGCGTAAAAATCAAATCATCGATAGACGCCAAAGGCGAACACGCAGAAAAACAATGGAACAAAGAGTTTCCGAAAGCTTTTGAGTGGTTGTTTTTTGAGTGAAGGAAAAAAAAAGGGGAGAATGGACTTTCCTCCCCTTCCTCCATCCTCCCTTTCCTCCTTTTAAAGAATATACTGGCTCAAATCCCTGTTCTTCACCAGTGCCGACAGTCTGTCCAGCACCATTTCGGCGGTAATGGCGATGTGCGAACCGTCGCCGATGACGTCGGGGATATCAAACATAAAATCGTTGAGGAGTGAGCTCATGACAGTCTGAAGGCGGCGGGCACCAATATTTTCGACTTCGCTGTTTACTTCGAACGCAATGCGGGCAATCTCGCGTAATGCGCCGTCTTCAAATTCCAGCTCTACACCCTCGGACTCCATCATGGCGCTGTATTGCTTCGTCAATGCGTTTTTAGGCGCTTTCAGTATCTGGTAAAAATCACCTTCCGTAAGGCTGTTGAGCTCGACACGGATCGGAAAGCGTCCTTGCAGCTCGGGAATCAGGTCCGACGGTTTGGCGACGTGGAATGCGCCCGCAGCGATGAAGAGAATGTGATCGGTCTGGATCACGCCGTGTTTGGTATTGACAGCACTTCCTTCGACAATCGGCAGCAGGTCGCGCTGCACGCCTTCCCGGCTCACGTCCGGACCGCTTCCGCCGGAGCGGCTGGATGCGACCTTGTCGATCTCGTCGATGAAGATAATACCCAGGTTTTCAGCCTTTTGGATGGCTTCCAATTTTACCTCGTCCATATCGATCAGCTTGGAAGCTTCTTCGTCCAGAAGCAGTTTGCGCGCTTCCTCGACGGTCACTTTCCGCTTTTTACCCCGGCGTGGCATCATATTCCCGATCATCTCCTGAATATTCATCATCGAAACATCATCGACTGCCCCACCGATCATGCCCACATTAGGCATTTGGTTTTGCTGAATTTCAATCTCGATTTTGCGGCTGTCGAGCTCGCCGTTCCGTATCTTCTCGCGGAAGCGCTCGCGGGTACGCTGGTTGAGCTCGGCATCGCTCTGGGGCATTTCGTCGGAACCGTTTTCGGTTACCGGCTTTACCGGGCCCGACCCGTGAACAGGCGGAATCAGTGCATCAAGGATAATATCTTCCACAACCTGCTCGGCTTTGATCTTCACTTCTTCCTTTTTCTGTGTCCGTACCATGCCTACCGCCTGCTCCACAAGGTCGCGGACCATGCTTTCTACGTCGCGGCCCACGTAACCGACCTCCGTAAATTTGGAAGCTTCCACTTTCACGAACGGAGCATCGGCAATTTTCGCCAGCCGGCGGGCGATTTCCGTTTTACCGACACCCGTGGCTCCTATCATTAATATGTTGTTCGGGATAATTTCCCGTTGAATGTCCTCGGGACTGTTCATTCGCCTCCACCTATTCCGCAGTGCGATCGCCACATTGCGTTTCGCGTCATTTTGTCCGATGATATATTGGTCAAGCTCGAAAACGATCTGACGCGGTGTAAGACGGTTAAGATGTTCTGTCATTTTGATTGCTATGGGTTCAAAACCCGATTTACCCTACCACATTCTGAAAGAGTGCGATCCGTAGACCAGGAATTTATGTGTAAAGATTTTTTGAAGGCTGTCGGTCGCCTCCGTCCCCTAACGTTAAAAAGAACTATGCCGGTACAAAATGTCAGGAAACCTGCCGTTGGGAAATCTTTGGCCCCTTTACTTTTTGTTCTCTGCCCTTCGATTACTTTTGTCCCTGCATTTGCAATTCCCAGATCCAATATAAAAAAGAATTATCCCCAACATGAAAAAACTCCTGTCCTGCCTTTTTACCATCATTGCAGCAGTGCAATTATCCTACGGGCAAGGTACTGCTAATCTGGTCGATTACGTAAACCCGCTGATGGGTACGCAATCGAAATTCAGCCTGTCGGCCGGTAACACTTACCCGGCAATTGCCCTGCCCTGGGGAATGAACTTCTGGATGCCCCAAACCGGCAAAATGGGCGACGGATGGGCTTATATGTACGACTCCGAAAAGATCCGTGGCTTCAAACAAACCCACCAGCCCAGCCCGTGGATAAATGATTACGGCCAGTTCGCGATCATGCCGCTTACCGGTAAGCTGAAAATCGACGAAGAAAGCCGCGCAAGCTGGTTTTCGCACAAAGCAGAAACTGTCAAGCCGCATTATTATAAGGTATATCTGGCAGATTACGACGTTACGACCGAAATCGCGCCAACCGAACGCGCCGCGCAGTTCCGCATTACTTTTCCGAAAGCCGACACTTCATTTGTACTCCTGGACGCATTCGACAGAGGCTCTTATGTAAAAGTCCTTCCGAAAGAACGCAAGATCATTGGTTATACAACCAAAAACAGCGGCGGTGTACCGGCCAACTTCAAGAATTATTTTGTTTTGATTTTTGATAAACCATTCACATTCTCCTCCGCATTCCACGGCAAAACGCTTGCAAAAGACACCCTCGAACTAAGTGCGGCGCATGTGGGTGCGGTAGTTGGGTTTAAAACTAAAAGAGGCGAGCAGGTTAGTATCAAAGTAGCCTCATCCTTTATCAGCCCTGAACAAGCGGAACTGAACCTGCAACGCGAGCTGGGCAATGATTCTTTTGATGCTACCAAAGCGAAAGGTGAGCAGGCATGGAACACCGAGCTTTCACGCATTAAAGTTGAAGGTGACAATATAGATCAGATCCGTACATTCTACTCTTGCTTGTACCGCGTGCTGCTTTTCCCACGGAAGTTCTATGAAATGGATAAGGCCAACAAAGTAGTACATTATAGCCCTTATAATGGCGAGGTACGCCCGGGTTATATGTTCACCGACAACGGTTTCTGGGATACGTTCCGTGCAGTGTTCCCATTCTTCACGCTGATGTATCCGACGCTGAATTCGCACATTATGGAAGGCCTTGCCAATGCATACGACGAAAGCGGCTTCCTGCCCGAATGGGCTAGTCCCGGCCACCGCGATTGTATGATTGGCTCGAACTCTGCTTCGCTCATCGCCGATTCATATGTAAAAGGCATCCGCGGCTATGATATTAATAAACTGTATGAAGCGGTGATTAAAAACACAGAACATGCAGGACCAGTTAGCTCGGTAGGTCGTTTTGGCCATGAATATTACAACGAGCTGGGTTATGTTCCTTATGATGTAAAAATCAATGAGAATGCTGCCCGTACGCTCGAATATGCCTATGCCGATTTCTGTATCGCGCAATTGGGCAAGGAGCTTAAAAAGCCGCAGTCGGAAATCGATCTGTACCTGAAAAGAAGCCAGAACTATAAGAACCTGTTCGACCCCGAAACCAAATGGATGCGCGGCAAGAACAAGGATGGCAAGTTTCAGGCGCCATTCAATCCATTCAAATGGGGCGACGCATTTACGGAAGGCAACAGCATTCACTACACGTGGTCGGTGTTCCAGGATGTGAAAGGACTGATCAACCTCGTGGGAGGCCGTGAAGCATTTGTTCAAAAACTGGATACCGTTTTTACATTACCTCCCGTATTCGACGACAGCTATTATGGCTTCCCGATCCACGAAATCCGCGAAATGCAGATTATGAATATGGGTAACTACGCACACGGCAATCAGCCGATCCAGCACATGATTTACCTGTACAACTACGCGGGCGCGCCCGACAAAGCACAGTACTGGACGCGTCAGGTAATGAAAAGATTGTATCAGGCAACGCCCGATGGCTACTGCGGCGATGAAGATAATGGCCAGACTTCTGCCTGGTACGTATTCTCTTCGCTGGGCTTCTACCCTGTCACCCCAGGCACCACGCAATATGTAATCGGCTCGCCGCTGTTCAAAAAGGCGACGCTTACCATGGAAGACGGCAAGCAATTCACGGTCGAAGCGCCGGCCAGCAGTGATAGTAACCTGTACATCCAGGGTGCAAAGCTCAATGGAAAGTCGTACGACAAAACTTACCTCGAACACGGCGATATTCAGAAAGGTGGTACCGTGCAGTTCGACCTGACCGGCAAGCCTTCGAAAAGCTGGGGAACGAAACCGGAAGCGGTGCCTTTCTCGCTAACGAAGTAACCATAGTGCAAAGCAGGAGCTTCGCACTATCTTAACCAAACATCACCATGAAACTATTACTAACATTCCTCTCAGCCGCCATCTTCTGCGCCGCGATCCCGCGCATGCAGGACGATGAACTCGCGAAAAGCATCGAGCGAGGCAAAATGATTTACTCCGAAAACTGCATTTCCTGCCATATGGGCACGGGCGAAGGCATTACGGCCACATTCCCGCCGCTCGCAAAATCGGACTACCTGATGAAAACACCCGAAAATGCGATCCAGGCAATCAAGTTCGGGCTGATCGGGAAGGTTACGGTCAATGGCGTATCCTACGACAACATGATGCCCGAACCCGGCCTGGCCAACGAGCAAATCGCCGATGTAATGAATTACATTATGAACTCGTGGGGCAATTCATCGGAGAAAAAGATGATCACTGTCAAAATGGTAGAAGCCGTAAAAGCAGCAGAATAGAAGACTTCCAGCTTGTCGAAGCATTGTGCAGCCGCGTTGTTCCAACGAACGATGCGGCTTTTTAATGGCTGACAGTCCTATGTAACAAGGCGTTGACTACTATTTTAAATAAATCTAAATAAAACCTTGCCTCCTAAAAATTCCTAACAGATATTTGCGGCTCGTTAACTATTTAGTCCAATTTTAGATAAATGAAAAGATTTTATATTTTCTTCCTATTCTTGCTGGCAAGCACTTTCGCATTTGCGCAAAACGGCAGAATATCAGGGCAGATACTGAGCTCGGACGGACAACCGGCAGAGCAAGTTTCAGTCGGAATTAAAGGGTCCGCCCGCGGTGCCGTAACAGACAATCAAGGAAAATTCACAATTGAGAGAGTTAAGCCAGGCAGCTACACATTACTCGTGAGCTTCGTAGGACTTGCTACTCAGGAAAAAGAACTGGAAGTAGCAGCCGGCGAAACAGTGAATGTTTCTTTCACCCTCACAGAAAGCGCCAACGAATTGCAGGAGGTGATCGTTAAAAGCGGGACTACCTACAAATCGGACCAGTTTTCATCCAGCATGAAACTCCTGACGCCGATCCTCGAAACTCCTCAGAACGTGCAGGTTGTCACCTCGAAAGTACTGGCCGACCAACAGGTAATCAGCATGAGCGATGGCTTGATCCGCAACGTCAGCGGGGCAGTCCGCCTCGAACACTGGGGCGATATGTATGCCAATATCAGCATGCGCGGCTCGCAAATCCAGGCATTCCGCAACGGTTTCAATGTAGTTAACTCCTATTGGGGGCCATTGACCGAAGATATGAGCTTTGTTGACCACATCGAATTCGTAAAAGGTCCGGCAGGCTTTATGCTCGCAAATGGCGACCCAAGTGGGTTGTACAATGTGGTTACCAAAAAACCTACCGGCCAAACCAAAGGAGAAGTTTCTTTCAACCTGGGCAGCTTCGGCCTCTACCGTGCAACCCTCGACCTCGATGGCAAACTGAGTAAGGATAGCAAATTCCTCTATCGCCTCAATGTCGCGGCCCAGAACAAAGGCTCCTTCCGTCCTTATGAATACAATAACCGTTACAGCATTGCCCCGGTAGTTTCTTACCAAATCGACGAAAAGACTAAGCTGACGGCTGAATACACATTGCAATATGCTAAAATGTCGAACGTAGGGTCATTCTACGTGTTTTCACCTGATGGCTATGGCACTTTGCCACGCGATTTCACGACAATGCCCCAAGGCCTCGCTCCTACAAAAATCAAAGACCAGAGCGTTTTCGTGAATTTACAGCACCATTTCAACGCTGACTGGAAACTGACCGCACAGGTAGGTTATTTCAATTACCAACTGAATGGCAGCAGCATGTGGCCGGATTCTATCAAACCGAACGGTCTCATGTACCGCGGCGTTGGCCTTTGGGATGCGAAAAGCGAAATGACGCTTGGACAGGTGTTTGTAAATGGTGATGTAAAAACCGGCGCTGTACGCCATCGTATTCTGGCTGGTATCGATGTGGGTAGCAAAAATTACTTCGCCGACTGGTCGCAGTCACACGCGCTTGACTCTTTGGGTGCTGAATTCGACCCTAGAAACCCTTATTACGGCACGCCGGTAATGGGTTACCCTAAGTTCGACCGCTCGATGAATCTCGAATCACGTGCGGCCGCAGGCGGTGGTTTGCAGAACCAGGACTACACAGGCATTTACCTGCAAGACGAACTGGGCTTCCTCGATAACAAGATCCGGCTGACTTTAGCCGGTCGGTACACTTATGTGAAACAATCGGCGTATGGTGGCCCGAACGACGAGGCGAAACACTTCACTCCGCGTGTGGGCCTGAGCGTCTCGTTGACTAAGAGTACCTCATTGTATGCATTATACGACCAGGCATTTATCCCACAATCCGGCCGTTTGGTGAGCGGTTCGGTCAAGCCGATCACGGGCAACAACACCGAATTTGGTGTAAAACGAGATTGGGCGGAAGGTCGCTGGAATACCACCCTCGCATTTTATCGGATCCTGAAAAACAACGAGCTGACGGGCGACCCCAACAGTGGCCCCAACTCGGGTTTGAGCATTGTTTTGGGACAGAAAAGAGCGCAAGGTGTTGAGTTCGACCTTCGCGGTACGATCGTGAACGGACTTAATCTGACTGCCAACTACGCCTACACGATTTCGGAAGTGACGAAAGTTGCGGAAGGCGTAACCGACGTGAAAGTGGGCGACCTGATTCCGGGCTATGCCAAACATACGACCAACGCCTGGTTGAGCTACAAAGTGCAGCACGGTTCATTGAAGAATGCCGGTATTTCGGCTGGTTTCACTTACCTGGCCGGCCGCGCTACTACCAACTGGTCGACCTCAAACAGCAGCCTAAACCAGCCCGATTACTTCAAACTGGACGGCGGCGTGTTCTGGGAGAAAAACAATATCCGTTTGACAGCCAACGTCTTTAATATTCTGGACAAATATCTGTACAGCGGTGGGTATTACGACTGGTTGAAATCCTACTACTGGCAGGCCGATCCTCCGAGAAACTATCGTTTGAGCGTTACTTATAAGTTTTAAAAAGATAGTTCAATACAAAAAAGGTTTCCCTCCGGAAGCCTTTTTTGTATACCAGCCCGGCACCGCGGGTTATACTGCACGGGCCATCATCAATTGGGCGCCCTTGCTGAACTTTCCAGCAAGCGCATCGTATTGCTCGTGCGTAGTTTTCTGAGGATCAAACTCCTGCCCTACCTGTGTAAATGCAGTCAGTTCCGAAAAATCCTTTACGATACCCAATGCTTTCAATCCCACCATCGCAGCTCCCACCGCGCCGGTTTCGACGGTTTCATTCAGTTTCACTGTTTTGCCAAACACGTCCGAAAGCATTTGTACCCAGATGTTGCTACGGGCGAAGCCTCCATTGGCATAAATGGTATCTATTTCCTGCATTTCCATGAGGATTTTACCAATGCTGTAAAGATTCAGCAAAATGCCTTCCATGACTGCCCGTGCAAAGTGCGCACGTGTATGCGTGATGTCGAGCCCGGTAAAGCCTCCGCGCACGGACGAACTCCACAGCGGTGCGCGCTCGCCAAGCAGATAAGGATAGAACAGGAGCCCCTCAGAACCAGGCTTAACGCCGCCGGCTGCTTTAAAAACTGCGTCGTATTCCTCTTTTTGGAAAAAAGTGTTCATCAGCCATTCGAAAATAACGGCTCCGTTATTCGACGGCCCTCCGATAATGTAGGTTTTCTCATCGAGCACGTAGCAGAATGTCTGCATTAGCGGATCAGAGAACGGCTTGCCGGAACATATCCTCACCGCCGCGCTGGTACCGATCGTGACTGCCATCGAGCCTGTCCTGATCGCGCCGCTGCCGAGGTTGGCCAGGCAGCCGTCGCTTGCGCCCATGATCAGCGGAGTGCCTTCCGGTAATTTCGCAGAATTGCCTTTCGGAATCTTAATAATATGGTAGGGAGATACGGCTTGGGGCAGCTTCTCTACTTTCAATCCCAATTTTTTCAATGTATATGCATCCCATTGCAGCTCGCGGATATTGAACATGCCGGTAGCCGAGGCAATGGAATAATCGACCAGGAATTTACCCGTGAGCCTGTATACGATGTACTCCTTCACACCTACAAACTTGCTCGCCTTCCGGTAGATATCGGGCTTATTCTTCCTCATCCACAACAATTTACACACCGGAGTCATCGCATGGATAGGCGTTCCGTTGTTGTTGTAAATCTTCCTACCTACCTGCGACGCCCGCAGTTTGATTGCTACATCGGCGCTGCGGTTATCGGCCCAAATGATCAGGTTTGTGAGCTGCTTTCCGTCTTTATCGAGCGCCAGCACGCCATGCATGGCCGCGCTGAAACTGATCCCGACCGGTGCACCGTGCCCCTTGCATTTCGCGGTTACCTTTTTCAGAGTTGTGCAGGCAGCCTGAAAAATCTCTTCCGGATCCTGCTCGCTCCAATCGGGCTGCGGATGCTGCATTTCATAACTTTCACTGTGGGAAGCGAGGATTGTTCCGGAAACGGTATCGAAGGCGACTGATTTGACGTTTGTTGTGCCGATATCACAACCGATAATATAGGGCATTGGCAAGTGTTTTAGAGGCAAACCCGCATTCCCACAAAGTAGAACTACGGCTTGTAATTACTAAAACAAAAGTATGGATTTTGGGATAACGAGCAAGCTTACAAGGACGTGGCCATACGCTGCGTTTTGGTAGCCACCACAAAAGACTGTACGAACTTTTCATTACCATCTGTTAATTCGAAGGTGTATTTGCCGTCTTTCATCACAGATAAATCGAAATTCTTGTGGTAGCGTTTGTAAACCAGTGTCTTTTCGGCGAAAATAATGTTCTGCTCTTCGTCCTTAATACGCACCAACACGCGGTCGGTTTTCGGGTATTTATAGCTGAGTTCGAATTGCATAGGTTTGACCTGCATCACATAAAAATCTGCGAAGTAGGCGTCGTGTTCGACATTTTTAACCATTTGCGCGGAAGCATTAAAGGCACCGAAAAGAAAGACGAATACAAAGGAGTAAAGGATTTTCATAGGAGTGAGGCATTAGGCTTATCGAAATATTTCTATTTTGTCAAATTATACATTTTTGAAATATAATTCCGCAGGTTGACGTCATAAAAATACTTTATATCGAAATACCTTTCAATAGCCAAATATACAGATACTTAAAAGTTATTCAAATAGCCATTTCCATTCTTAGCAGGATACCACAAAAATTCCCAGCACCATGCACTTTATTTAAATAGTACAATTTACTGTTGATACTCAGCGTAATGCATTGAATTTTTCAAATTTGGCTTCTATCCACCCGGCAAAGCAGATCTATGATATCAGGCTAAAAAATACAGGTGAATGCGAGAAACTTAACCCTGATTTATTATTTTCGCAGCATCGAAAGCTATTAATACATTCTGAATATGTCTGAAACATCACATACCGAGTCGACTTCGCTGCCACTCTTTGTTTATATCGCGGCGTTTATTATTCTTTTTACCATTCTGGCAGTGTTTGGCGACTTGTTCGTATTCATTCTCGGAACCATCGGTCTGGTAGTGACTTTCGCAGCGTTTTACAAAGACAACAGCCACGACGATCACCACTAACAACCGGCCCGTGAGGGCACGATTATATTCAGCGAACGGCCAGCTCAGGAAGGACATTCACGACTTCCCAATCGAGCTGGCCGTTTACTTTGTTTACGGTCCAGCTTTCTTCCATCACGCAGGTATCTTCCAGATCGCGGTACTCGGCGATGAGCTTCTCATTGCGCAGCACCACACGCACGAACCCATTGTAACCCAATGCCCGGCCTTTGATTTCCTTTCTGATCCGCGTGTCGTAATAATCGATCTTGTACAGTTCCCCGGCATCGGCCGGCCCTACCTCCACAGGAAGCCCGCCGTGCCCGATGCAGCGCCCGTAAGCCTGAGGCCCCTTGCCGTTCCGGTCGAACCGGTATGCAACCAGGCGGTGGTCATGGCCCCAGATCCAGATAACCGGCCTTTGCGCATCGCCCATGAGCGCTTGCAGTTGCTCTCCGGGGCGCGTATATTCCTCCCTGAATGCCGACAAGTAAGGATGGTGGCTTAGAAACACGATGCCACGCGTGTCCAGTGGATCCCCCAGTTTTACCACATCGCGCAGCCATGCCACCTGCTCCTTCCGCAAATGACAGTCCGGCGGAGATAAAATTTCAAAAAAAGGCCTTCCCACCGAAGTATAACCTGTATCGATGCCGATAATACGCCAATAATCGTTTTCCAAACAGAAAAAACCAGCCTGCTGCGTCCTGCGCACCTCGCCCACCTGCGCATACATCGCGGGAAGCAGCTGCTGAAAGAATGCATTGCCGTTGGAGTACATTTCATGGTTTCCCGAGAGCGCCAGACTGCCCGAGGCACCATAATACCAGGAAGCGTAAGGGGCAGTAAAGTTCTCCTCGACCTCCTTGGGCGTTCCAACAAAGTAAATATCTCCCATATGTACCGTATAGTCGGGTGCATGACGTGCAACGAGGTTGGCCACCGCGTCGGATTCGGCCGTGTCGCTTGCCCAATCCGAAAGCAATGCGATGCTGATCTCCTCCCTCGATGCAACGGAAGATTGCAACGGGTAAATACCGGTGTCGTCATTTCGCGGATAGGCCTGATACGGGTGCCGCCCACCAAACCGGCTGCGGAGGTAATGCCAGGCAAAACCGATCAGATTGGTTTTGAAAAATTCGGAAATGGCATTGGTGACCGAAGACGTCTGCTGCACCCGCTTTTCATACAGTTCGAGCTGGGTTTTCGCATGGTTCTCTGCTTCACTGTGGCCTAGATCAAGGTATTTTTGTGCGCGTTCTTCCGAGCTTCCGGGCATAGCAGTCCTTTGTGTAAATGGGTGTGGGTGGTAAATAAAATAATAACCGACTTAACCTCAACTATCGCAGGACGATTTTCTGAAAGTCAGGCAAAATACAATGTCACCGATCGATACATTACCGTTGCTTAAATATTTGATTACCAAGTTGACAATCGCATTCCTTACCATTACCTTTCGCGAAAATATATCAACCACCAAACACAAAAATCGAATGAAAAGAATCGCTATTATCTGTATGCTTTTAGTGGCGGGCAAATTCGCATCCGCACAAACCATGGTTGACAAACAGGTCAAAGACTGGGAACGCGCGAAAGCTTACACCAAGGAATACCTGGATGCAATGCCGGAAGACGGATACGCATTGAAACCTACGCCTGAAATCCGCTCGTTCGCTCAGCAGATGGACCACATCGGCGATGCCAATTACGCATTTATTTCGGCTGCTACCGGCAAGGCAAAACCCGACGGTTCTCTTGAAAAAATGGCTGACCAATCCAAAACAGCCGTCAGCAAAGCAGTTCTGGACAGTTACGACTACGTAATTGCATCTCTGAAAGGAATGACCGACGCCGATTTCGCGAAGGAAGTGAAGGTATTCGGTATGGACATGAAAGCCGGTACTGCCTTTGAAAAAGCATTTGAGCATCAGACCCACCACCGTGGACAATCTACGGTTTACATCCGTTTGAAAGGTGTAAAACCACCACAGGAGAAATTGTTCTAATCCAACAAAAAAGGGCCAGTGGATCTGGCCCTTTTTGTGATCAGCTTTGCCCCGACAGCTTACTTTTCAGATTGTAGAGATTCAAGGCGAAGTAGCTGTATACCTTCATAAAAAACGGTGGGATAATAAAATCGCGGATCACCTCTTTTTTCCGCTCCGGCGAAGGCTGCGCCATCGAAAGGTATTTCACCGCATATTTGGCCCGCGGCCAGTAAGTCTCGCCGTATTCCCTTGAAAACAGCATTTTATAGTAGTATGTCGCGATATTCTTTGTCAGGCGATCGTGGTATTTGTATTTCAATTCTTTGTCGATATTGGAATACATTTCAATGCGGTTGAAAAGGAAGTCCTTGCCGTAGTGATTATCCGCGAAGCTCGCCCCTCCTCTTTGCTTCCGGTACACCGACATTACTTCATCAATATAGCCGATCGGCCCGCGGGTTGCCAGCATGATATTGCGGGGAATATCGCCGCTGGTCGATTTGTTCGTCCATTCCGGATCGGGATTTCTGGCAAAATCTTCTCTCCTGAACATAAGGGCCGACGTCGCAATGAAGCATAGCTCGTCTTCGCCGATCAGGTCATCGACCGTAAATTCCTTCTTTGTAAGGGTATTCACCAGGTACGGCGGCGCGGCATTGTCGTCGAAAACCACCTTCGCATTATGGAAACAAGCTGAATAATGTGGATTGGCATCCATCATTTCAACCTGCTTTTGCAGTTTGTCCGTAACCAGCAGATAGTCGTCGCCGTCAAACTGGGCAATATATTCGCCTTTTGCCGCAGCGAACGTTGCCAGTGCATTGAACTTTCCATTAAGGCCCATGTTTTTCGGATGTAACAAAAGCCTGATCTTGTCGGGGAAACGTTGCTGGTATTCGGTTAATATCGCCCGGGTGTTGTCTTTGGAATAATCATCCCCTACCACGATCTCGAAATCAAATGTAGTCTGCTGCATCAGGATTGAATCCAGCATTTTTGCTACAAATTTTTCGTGGTTGTAGGTAACTACACACACGCTCACTTTTATCATAGTCACTGTTTCATTGAATAAGCGGAGTCGCTCGGCACAAATTTAGTTGAATTCTCCTCAAAATCTGAGCCCGGCTACTTTACGGTTTTTTACCGGACAACTTCCGGGCACATAACGGCGATACTTTAAAATAAATTCGGTCCGAAATGAATCCCGTGCCGCGATCGTTTAATTTTGGTACCGTTTTCCATTAATACCAGAAGCATGCTTGCGTCCCCCACAAACGACAAAAACCCGATATTTCGCAAACCACAGCTATTTAATCAATTCCCCGAACTGGTTGCCGCCGAAAGTACGCGCCACGGCGGTGTGAGCACAGGCCATTATGCTTCATTGAACCTTGGTGGTTCGCAAGACAGCCCAGAAAATATCCTGCAAAATAACCTGATCTTTTTTGGAGCGCTTGGTATCCCGTTCGAAACCGTCGCCAAGGCGCATCAGGTTCATGGCACCGACATTATGACCGTAACCAAAGCCGACCGGTTCGAGGGCTTCGACGCCCTTGTGACCAATGTGCCCGGCATTCAACTCGCGGTAACCGTTGCCGACTGCACGCCGATACTGATTTATGACCCTGAGAAGGGTGCCGTAGCAGCCATTCATGCAGGATGGCGCGGAACAGTAGGCCGGATCGTCGAAAAGACCTTAGCTACAATGCAGGCAAATTATGGCACCCGGCCCGCAGACTGCTTTGGCTATGTTGGCACATGCATTGATGAATGCAGTTTCGAAGTTGGCGACGACGTGAGCCGGCATTTTGCGGCAGCCTACAAGCGGTGGGATGAAAGTGCAGGAAAGTTTTTTGTAGACTTGAAAACCTCCAACCGCGATCAGTTGGTCGTAGGCGGTCTAAAACCTGAAAATATAGAGGTATCCCCCTACTCGACGGTTCTTCACAACGATGACTATTTTTCGCACCGCGCCGAAAAGGGACTTACGGGTCGCCTGCTCGTAACCATAGGGCGCACTCGCTGATAACAAAAGAAATGACCAGCAACGGTATGCCGCTGCTGGTCATTTTTAATATTTTCCCGACAATTATGCTTTCTCCGCTGCTGGTGCAGGCGCTTCCGTTTTCGGAGCGGTTGCCGGTTTTGCAGGCGTAACTTTCGGAGCAGCCGCCTTTGCAGCAGGTTTGGGAGCACTCGCTTCCTTGCCTACGGTTGGCTTGGCAGGAGCTGCCACGGGTACTTTAGAAGAAGCTGCCGCCACCAGGGCCGCGACTTTTTCTTTTTTCTGCTCCTTCGTTTTCTTGCCCTCTTTCTTGTCCTTTACCTTTTTCTCCGCATTCTTGGCCTCTTTGGCTTTTTTCTTGAGAGTTTCCTTTTCAAACTTGGCAACTTTCTTAGCAAGTTTGGCAGCTGCTTTCTCGATCGATTTTTTTATTTTTTTCGAGCCGGCAGTGACTGCTTCAATTTTTCCGGAAAGTGTCTCAGCAATCTCTGTCGATAACTTCTTGGTAGCGGATTTCATAAATCTGATATTAAGAATTTCATTAATGATACATGAAGCCAGGCTCCCGAGAGGAGCCACAAAGCGTCAAAATTGCCATCAGACAATAACCTACAAATACCCATTATTAATTTATAAATAACAAATTTTTGGTGTTATTTTTATGTTATCTTTCTTCTCAAAAAATCCCACAATACGATTCCCGCAGATACTGATACGTTGAAAGAATGCTTGGTACCAAACTGCGGGATTTCCAGGCAGCCGTCTGATGCCGCTATCGCCGCGTCATCTACACCTTCCACCTCATTTCCAAATACAAATGCATAGGGTGCTTCCGGCACAGGCTCGAAATTTTGCAGCAGCACACTTCCTTCGGCCTGTTCCACGCACCATACCTTATAACCCTGGGATTTCAGCATTTTCACGGCCTCCACAGCGCTCGGGCATTTTTCCCACGCCACCGACGTCTCAGCGCCCAGGGCGCTACGCGTGATCTCGCGGTGGGGCGGCTGTTGCGTATAGCCGCAAAGCAATATTTTCTCAGCCCGCAACGCATCCGCCGTCCGAAAAAACGACCCGATGTTGTTCAGGCTTCTGATATTGTCCAGTACAATCACAAACGGAAATTTTTCCGATTCTTTAAACTCATCGACCGACATCCGGTCCATTTCATCTACGCTCAGCTTACGCATGAATTTTACTCGATTGATTTCATAAAAAAAGGTTTCTGCACCTGGTACAGAAACCTTCCTTCGGTATGGTAAGAATTAATTACTTGATCTTGGTGATCAGCTCCACGATGTTCTTCACGCCCAGCTTTTCGAAAATACGGGCTTTGTAAGTACTTACGGTAGAGAGCTGCAAGTTCAGCTTTTCTGCAATTTTTGCGGTCCCCAAGCCTTCCTTCAAAAGATTCATCACGTCGGTCTCACGAGGCGAAAGGCTCACGATCGGATCCGGCATGTATTCTTTCGGATTGATGAGACGGTTGATATTCATCTGCTGCATATCTTCGCTCATGTACTTCTTGTTGTTCAGGACGCTCATAACGGCGGTTTTGAACTCTTCTTCCGGCGCATCTTTCGACAGGTAACCGTCGGCTCCTGCTTGGAGGTACATCAAACCGTAGAGTTGCTCGTCATAGCTCGAAAACATCAGGATCCTGACCCCTGGCGACTTGGCGCGGATGGTTTCCACCATCTTTGTGGTGTTACCACCCGGAATATTGATGTCCAGGATCAGGAGGTCATAGGCCTTTGTCTCGAGTTCCTGAAGAATTTTATCAAAATCGTCAACGTCCGAAATTGTTGAATCCGGAATTAGTGATTTGAGGAGGTGTTTGGTACCGATTCTTACCACGGCGTGGTCTTCGGCAATCAGTATGTGTTTCATGGATGGGTTGGGTCCAATGGATGTAAAAAACTACTGGTGTCAAATTAATCCGGTCAATCAGTTTCAGCCTGATGATTGTCCTTGAACTGAAAATCCTGATTACCAACCAGTACAATTTCTGTACATTCTAATTGAACTGATTTGATGAATTAACAAAAATAGTAATCAGCATTGTATTAAACATAAAAAATATCAAATTAGTATATCAATTATTTATCAAAATCCTTGATCTGAGCACATTCAACACACATCCTATAACTTTTGGGTCCTATAAGTACTATTTTTACACACACGCCTCTTCGCTCCTGGACCAACAACGACGCCGTCGTGGAGGTATTTCCAATGCCCGAAGCGCCCTTTCCTACTACCATCCCCTGGCTGTTTTTTCGTAGGGAACAACTCGCTGTCCAGACTTCTGACCTAATTTATTCATTTATTCTTATATCTAAGGAATCCGGTGATATTTTGTCACTGTTTCATTGCCTGCCAGGCTTTCACGACTGGATATCACCACCTTTGGCCCCTTTTGGAGGCATTATGCCGGTAGCTCATTGCCGCGGGGATCAGCTGACATTCCTCCTTACGTGCATCCGCGAATGGGTAATCTACCATGGCGGGAAAGCACTAACGATCAAAACTGCTCCCTCCTGCTACGACCCGACCACCCACCAACTTTGCCATCACAGCTACCTCGCCGCCGGTTTTTTACCCAATCATACTTATTCTAACGCTTATATTCCTATTGGAGGGGAAGGTTTTGATCGAATTATTGAGCCATCGGAGCGGCGTCGCTTATCTAACGGAAAAAAACGCGGGTTGCAGGTGACGATGAAACAGGGTGTCTTTGATAAAACGACAGAAGATTTTTTGCATCGCTGCTACCAGGTGCACGGCTATCAGCTACCGGCTCCACCGGATCGGCTCGCCCTGCTTCCCGGTACTTGTCCTGAAAATTATCTGGTTTTCACAAACCGGTTCGAGGAGGAACCCGTCGCGGTGGCCGTGATGGTGCGGGTAGGCGACCGCATTCTATACCATTTTATGTCCGGTTACCTACCCGAATACCGTACACTGAGCCCGTCAGTCATGCTTTTCGAAGCTGCTTTTGAATATTGCCGGAGCAAAGAAATAGCTACACTCGACCTGGGCATTTGCATCGACCATTTCGGTAACCCGAAGCCGTCGCTAAGCCGGTTCAAAGCAAACATAGGTGGGCTGGAATGCGAGAAGATCGTTTACAAGGCCTTTTTCTGATCAGATACCGAGGCAATTGCCATCGCGGTAGAAAACGCTGGTGCAGGTTTCGATGCCCACAATCGGTGCCATTCCTATGAAGTCGAGCCGGCGAAATCCTTTCGCGGCGAGGTATTCCTTCGCGCCGGTGTACCATTCGCGTTCTGAATTGTCCAGGATCAGGACGCCGTCGGGTGTCAGAAAGTCGACCGCATATTTGGCGCATTTAACCCTGTTACGGCCATCGACTACGATGATATGGTATCGCGCCCCTGTCGATTGCACCGATTTCACGTAGCTATCTCCCAGCGGTCGTTCCAATACTTCGGTGTTCGCCGGTAGCTTCGGTTTGATCAGTGCAATCCACTCACGATCGTGCTCGACCGCCGTAATGTGTTCCACCCGCGCGGCATACCAGCGTGTAGAGTTACCGGAACCGTATTCAAAAACCTGGAAATCGGGCTTCAAACGCGGTTTCAAAAAAAGGATAAAGGGATAGGTATACCAGGGTAGCGGATTGCCATTGATATCAATCGATTGTTTGGCATGAAAGCTCTTGAACCATCCGTATTGTTTCAGTGCCCCATCCAGGTACAGCTGAACGCTACCACCGAGACCAGTCTGGTTGAGCAGGCCCCAGGCGGCACTTTTTATCCTTTTAAGCATTGTAAATCCGAAGCGTGAGTCATCTATCCCACAAACCTACGAATTAATGTATTTTTCTCTCAAAATATTCACGATGCGTTGCGCTGAATTTCCGTCCCAAAGCGGCGGAATTGCCAGGTCTTCTGGGTTTCTGCCAAGTAATGCTTCAACGGTATTCCAAACCTTTTGTGCATCAAAATCGGGCACCAGATAATTGGTGCCGTGCGTAACGGTCGCCGGGCGCTCGGTGTTGTTCCTCAGTGTAATGCAGGGAATACCCAGATAAGTGGTCTCTTCCTGTATACCACCCGAATCGGTTATAACGGCTGCGGCATGACGCACGAGGGTTAAAAACTCCAAATATCCCTGTGCCGGCAACACTTTTACATTAACCAATTCCAAAAATTCCTTTTCCAGTCCGAAGCGGGTGATATTGCGGGCCGTGCGCGGGTGCATGACGAAAAGGACCTTCCAGCGCATTCCCAGTATTTCAAGCACTCCGGCTATCTTCCGCAAATTAACCTCGTCGTCGACGTTGGCAGGGCGGTGCATGGTTACGAGCAAATACCGTTCACTTTCAATCGGTAGATGCCCGTAAAGCGAAAAATCCTCGATCTGTTCACGAACGCTCACCAGCGAATCAATCATCACATTGCCCACCAGATGAATGCGCAACGGGTCGATGTTTTCCCGAAGCAAATTATCGGCCGCCGCCTGTTCCGTTACGAACAGCTGGTCCGAGAGTGCGTCCGTTAGTATCCGGTTTACCTCCTCGGGCATCGTACGGTCTCTGCTGCGCAGGCCCGCTTCCACGTGTGCGAGCGGGACGTGCATTTGCACGGCCGCGAGCGCGCAGGAAAGCGTGGAGGTTACGTCGCCCACCACCAGCACCAAGTCCGGCATTTCAGCACGTAATACCCTTTCGAATGCGCACATTATTTCCGCCGTCTGGGTCGTAGCCGATCCCTGCCCGACCCCCAGAAAATGATCCGGCTTGGGAATTTTAAGCTGTTCAAAAAAAATCCCTGACATCAGGAAGTCGTAATGTTGCCCCGTGTGGACAATTTGCGGATGCATATCGGAGTATTGCAGGAATGCGCGGTGCAGGGGCGCAATTTTTACGAAGTTGGGCCTGGCTCCCGCTACTTGGAGTATCTTCATAATAGTAGTATGTGTTAGGCTATCTGGCGCTTTTTCTCGTACTTCGCCCCTGTAATCAAGTGTTGCCTCAATGGGGATTATTGTACGTCAGGGATTTAAGAGTTCCATTGTGTCTTACCTCGGTGTTGTCATCGGCATTTTCAACATCCTCATCCTTTACAACCAGTACATGACCCAGGAACAGCTGGGTTTGTACGCTTCCACCCTGCTTACCTTCCCGGTCATTTACATGTCGTTCGCATTGCTTGGCGTGCCTTCGGTGGCTGTCAGGTTTCATAGCAGGTTCCAGGACGATCATTCCCGAAGGCAGCTTTTCACGTTCATTATCATTACCCCGCTCATTGGTCTCACGGCCTTTGCATTGCTTTACCTGCTTCTCAAACCATTATACCTCAAATTCTACCTCGACCACTCCCCGATGCTGGTCAGGTACTATTACGTTTTTATTCCGCTGACCATCGGAATGGTGTATTTGCTGGCGCTCGAATCCTATTCGAGGATCAACCTGCGCATTGCGGTACCATCGCTGATCCGGGAAGTCGGGCTACGGCTTGCCAACAGCTTGCTGGTGATTCTTTTCGGGTTTAAAATCATCACTTTTGATACGATGGTCAACCTCACCGTAGTCAGCTACGCGGTAGCTATTGTGGCCATGCTGATCTATCTCCGTATTCAGAACCGCCTGTTCACTTCGCTTGATTTTGGCTTTATCAGACATCCCGCATTCAAGGAAATGTACCGGTATGGCCTGTGGGTGCTGCTGGGCGGTGCGAGCGCGGCATTGCTTCCGCATATCGAAAAAGTACTTTTGCCTGCATTCGAAGGAGGTTTGGGCAGCACGGCGATCTTCGACATCGCATCCCGCATTGCATTGGTCATTTCCATTCCCAGAAACGCGATCGTGATGATCAGCGCCCCGATTATTTCCGAGGCTTATGCTAAAAACGATATCCCGCATATCGATACCATTTATAAAAAATCATCCCTCAACCTTTTCATCATAGGTACCCTGCTTTTTCTTGGGATCTGGTGCAACATTGACGCCATTTTCAGCCTTATTCCTAAATCCGACATTTACTCGCAAGGCAAATGGGTAGTGCTCATGGTGGGTGTGTCGCGTATCGCCGATATGATGACGGGCCTGAATTCAGAAATCCTGACGAACTCGCGCTACTACCGCTTCGACATCGTCTTTATGCTTTTTTTCACCGTATTAATCCTCGGCGCCAGCCAGTTTTTGATCCCGCTTTATGGCTATAACGGCGCCGCCGCAGCCGCTCTCTTCGCTACGGTGACTTACAATCTCGTCAAGCTATTTTTCATTAAAAGCAAAATGGGCATCCAACCTTTCACTACCGGTACGCTTAAAGTTTTCCTATTGGCAGCGCTCGCTTATTTCGCGGTATATTTCATCCCTGCTCCCAGCTCGCACAAACTCGGCCCGGTGCTAATCGACATGGCAATCCGGTCGGTGATTGTTACGACCATTTTCGGAGGTGGCATTCTGCTATGGCAGGTTTCGGAGGATATTTCTGCGGGGTTCAGCTCGGGATGGTCGATGGTCAGGTCAGGTATTTTAAATAAAAAATAGATTGCCCGGAGGCAAAGCCGGCCAATAGGCATGCCCACCGGCGAGTGTCATTTCAACTTTTGCTATCTTTGGCGAAGCAATCATTGCCGCAACGGCCAAAATTCCAGGATTACCGATGTCTTTAAAACAAAAAATAGTCGCAGGCCTTCTGAAAGAACCTTACAGCAAGTACCAGCTGATCAGTTACGACCGCAACAAGCCTGTCAAACTGGTAGTCGGCGCGATGTACTCGCTTTACAAAGGCTGGATTCATTCCGATATCGAGACATTGGACCTGCTGAAAAAGAGTGATTGGGAGCGCTATTTCTCCGAAGATTCGATCGATAGAATATTGGCGGAGCACGTTTGGGAGCATTTGACACCAGAACAGGGCCAGCTGGCATTCAAAAATTGCTACACGTTCCTGAAACCGGGTGGTGTTTTGCGGGTGGCCGTACCCGACGGTTTCAACCCCAGCGAGGAATATATCGAATATGTAAAACCGGGTGGCACCGGCAATGGCGCCGACGATCACAAACTTTTGTATAATTATAAACTGATGTCCGGCTTTCTGGAAAATGTGGGTTTCAAAGTAAACCTGCTCGAATACTTCGATGAAAACGGTCAGTTTCATAAATCTCCGTGGAGCCCTGAGGATGGTATGATCCGACGCTCAGCCGACCACGACGAGCGTAACCAGAACGGAAAACTCGGTTACACCTCGCTGATTATAGACGCAATCAAAAGCTGAAATGGGTTTGTCCGGCACACTCGCACCCATTGTTTTATTTTGCTATAACCGCCCCTGGCATTTGCAGCAAACAGTAGAAAGCTTGCAAAGAAATACGCTCGCGTCAAAAAGTGAGTTGTTCGTATATTCCGACGGTCCCAAAAGTGAGCACGATAGTCCTCAGGTCAGAAAAGTCAGGGAGTATCTTTCGCAGGTCACCGGATTTCACGCTATTCACATTCAGGAAGCTGAAAAGAACAAAGGGCTTGCGGCATCTGTAATCGATGGAGTAAGTCATGTCCTTTCCAAATATCAGAAGGTCATTGTTCTCGAAGACGACATGCTCAGCGCGACGGATTTTCTCTCCTTCATGAACGAGGCGCTCGACGTTTATTTCGATAGAGCGGACATTTTTTCCGTAACAGGTTACACACCGCCCATTACTTTTCCTGCCAATTACCCGCACGACCTGTATCTCGTACCACGGGCTAGCTCGTGGGGCTGGGGCACGTGGTCGCATAAATGGTCGAAGGCCGACTGGCAGGTGAAGGATTTCCCGGTTTTAAAAAGCAACGCAGACATTCGCCTGGAATTTAATAAAGGCGGCGACGATCTCTGGCCCATGCTCGCCAAGCAGCAGCAGGGCGTGATCGACTCGTGGGCCATTCGCTGGACTTATTCGCAGTTTCAAAACAAGGCATACGGGCTCTACCCCATTCATTCCAAAATCAGAAATATCGGAACGGACGGCAGCGGCACTAATTTTACATTCAAATCGGGAGAATACGGCCAGGAGATGGCTGAGGGGCGCGTGCAAATGCCTGCCGACCTGGTCCCCGATGAAAAAATGGTTCGGGCATTCGGGGAGTATTACCGGTTGCCATTTCTCTTAAAAGTTAAAAACCGGGTCAAATACGGCATTTGACCTACTATTCATATGTACTGGCTTCGCTACCTGCTTAAAGAACCTTATCATGCGCTCGGCTCCGCGAGGAATCGGGAATTTATGGCGTTGCTACTCAAATACGGCAACAGCGCCCGTTACAAGCTGACCGACGTGGCTTTCGGCGGGTTCAAACTGAGAGTTCCCGACACGATGTCGTTTCTCTGGCAGCACAAGGAAATCTTTGCGGATGAATTCTACTATTTCGAAAGCAACCAAGCTCAACCCGTCATTTTCGATTGCGGTGCGAATATTGGAATGAGCGTTCTGTATTTCAAAAAGTTATTCCCCAAAGCCAGGGTACTTGCGTTCGAAGCCGAACCGGCGATCGCATCGCTGCTGCGCCAAAACCTGGAAAGCAATGGCGTACATGATGTCGAGATTATCGACAAGGCTGTTTGGACCAATGAGGATGGCATTTGGTTTGGCAGTGAATCGGCGGATTCTTCTTCAATTTATTCAACTTCCCAAAAGCGAAAAGTTGATTCCATTCGTCTGAAAGACTTTTTAGAAAAGGAAAGCCGCATTGATTTTCTAAAAATCGATATTGAAGGTGCCGAGATAGAAGTGCTTCATGATTGCCGCGGGTCACTCGCGCATGTACAGAACCTTTTTGTAGAATTTCACTCATACATTGGCAATGCCCAAGGTCTTGCGGATGTCGTGAAGGTTTTTGAGGAAAATGGATTCCGCTACTATGTGGATACCAATCAGCACAGGCTCCGCCCGTTTGTGAACCATCGCTACCGCGGCAACGATGTGATGGACCTGCAATTGAATATTTTCGGCTGGCGGGAATAAGGCGGCTGTCAGAGCCGGGAATCGACCATGGCCTTCGGCAAAACCGATTTCAAATCGAATATTACCGAATCGGATGCAGTAAACTCACTGAACTCCATTGCCTGGAATTCCTGGTGCGCCACGGCCAATATCACAGCCTCGTAAGTCCCCACTGGCTTATCCAGCAATACAATATTGTATTCGCTCAATACCTGCTCACCCGATGCCCAGGGATCGTGTACTTCCACTTGCATTCCAAAATCAGTCAGTTCACGGTATACATCGATCACGCGCGTATTACGGATATCGGGGCAATTTTCTTTAAAAGTAATGCCCAGGATCAGCACGCGGCTCCCTTCAATCTTGTGTCCTTTGCGGATCATGAGCTTTACGAGCTTGTTAGCCACAAACACTCCCATCATATCATTTACCCTGCGGCCGGATAAAATTACCTGTGGGTAATACCCCAAAGATTCAGCCTTGTACGCCAGATAATACGGATCCACGCCAATGCAATGCCCGCCCACAAGGCCTGGCTTATATTTCAGGAAATTCCATTTCGTGGCAGCGGCTTCCAGCACTTCGGTGGTATCGATATTCATTCGGTCAAAAATCAGCGCCAGCTCATTCACAAACGAGATATTCACGTCCCGCTGCGCGTTTTCGATAGCCTTCGAAGCCTCCGCTACCTTGATACTAGACGCCAGGTGCGTGCCCGCTTCGATCACCGATGCGTACAAATTATCCACAAAGCGCGCCGTTTCCGGTGTAGAGCCCGACGTCACTTTTTTGATTTTCGTGAAGGTATTGACCTTGTCTCCCGGATTAATGCGTTCAGGCGAATAGCCGCAAAAAAAACCTTCATTGAATTTCAAACCACTTTCGAGTTCGAGAACCGGCACACAATCGTCTTCGGTACAGCCAGGATATACCGTCGATTCATAGATCACCACATCGCCCTGTTTCAGCACTTGTCCGATCATCGTGCTGGCTTTCAGCAAATGGGTGAGGTTAGGCTTTTTGTAGTCATCCACCGGTGTTGGCACCGTTACAATAAATACGTTGCATTCCTTCAATGTAGCTACGTCCCATGAGAATGAGAGATCAGCCGCCTCCCGTAAATCTTGCCGCGAGATTTCCTTAGTCGTATCATAGGCATCTTTCAGCTCCTGAATGCGCCTTTTATTGATATCGAAGCCAGCAACCGGGTACTTTTTGCTAAATGCCACAGCCAGCGGTAAACCGACATAACCAAGTCCGATAACGGCAATTCTGACATCTGATCCGGGTAACATGGAAGGTACTATATTAAATGTTCGGGCATAAAACTAGGCATATTTCGCCCGACCAAAAAATTCCCGACGATTGTGTTACCAAAGTCAGATATGAGCGTATTTGATTAAGGTAATCACAACTATTGCACTAGGCTTTATGGAATTAATGGTAGTTCAAAATAAGGTTTGCACGTTTCGCGGAAATAAGGTCATGCTGGATTTCGATTTGGCAGAGCTATATGAAATTGAAACAAAAGCCTTAAAGCAGGCTGTCAGGCGTAACATCGAAAGGTTTCCCGACGATTTTATGTTCGAACTGACGCGGGAAGAGTACCTTTCTCTAAGGTCACAAATTGTGACCTTAGAGAAAGGTAAAGGTCGTCACTCAAAGTACCTTCCTTTCGCTTTTACCGAGCAGGGAGTAGCCATGCTGTCCAGCGTTCTGAATAGCTACAAGGCCATACAGGTCAATATTACGATCATGCGGGCATTTGTGAGCATTCGACAGCACTACCTGGATTCCAGGGAACTTAAAGCGCGGATCGATCGACTGGAAGACGAAATGCAGGTTAAGTTCAACGACATCCACCAGGCACTCAGCTACCTTCTCGAACCTCCTCAAAAGGAAAGAAAGCCCCTGGGTTTCAAGCAGAAAAACACTCGCCAAAATTAATGCGCATACGGATTCGGCGGAAAAATGTGCACCTGAAATCCTTCCTGCTGCATTGCCTTCATCACCTGCTCCGAAGGCATTTTCTTGAAAATGACCGCGCACAACACCTGCGATGGCATTAATGAAGCTTTCACCAGAAAATCGTGTAATGCTAGCTTCCGCTTGATCTTCCGGAACGCCGCGGACGTGTCATCGGCTTTTTCCTGCGCGTAAGAAGGATGATAGTAGTTATTGTTAATGCCCTTGAAAGCAACTGCGGGCAATCCCATTCCATTCGCGAGCTTGTCCATTTCCCGCTCAGAGAGTTTAAAAACGTAGTTCCCCACCGTTTCAAACGAATATCTGTTCTTCCAGTATTTCTGCAATGCTTTGGTATCGAAACGGTCGAAAATATTCCTTAATGCAAGCAAAAAAGGCATTTTCGAGATCGGGTCATGCGGCTCGACCAGGATAACCGCTTCGCGCGCGACGCGCACCATCTCGTATACACCCAGGTACGGGCGTGGGAAGTGATGATATGCCTCTTTGCAGAAAACATAGTCATAACTGTTATCCGCGAAGGTTAAATGCTCTACATTTTCAATGGCATATTTTTCAATAAACCCTCTTTCTTTTGACAGCGGCAAAAATGTACCAGCAATATCGCTGGCGGTCGAATCCAGCCCTTTTGCGAAAAAATAATTAGCATCGAACCCATAACCATCTCCCACCGTCAGCCACGATTTCTTTTCCCGGACAAAAGGGGCCGTCAGTTCGAGCTGCCGCTTGTGGATCCAGTTGTTAATGGTCTGATGCGCATTGTCATACTCCCACAATTCGATGGCTTTATTTTTTGCCTCCTGTGTAGCATATTGCAATTCATACCATTCCGAATGCGCTTCGTGACTTTTCTTTTCGCTTGACATGTTGTCGGGTTACTGATTTGGTGATAAAGATAGTTTCATCGAATAAAAATTATTTAAAGGCAGAACTATTAATTTTACCCACCTAAGAAGATTCTCTTACTAAAACACGAATTATCGATAGCGATCAAATGGTGCTTCAACTGAGTACTTTTCACTGGGAAGGTGGTGCCGGGGTCGCTGCGGCAAGGTTGCACCAGGCATTGCTTCATGCTGGTGTCGATTCGCATCTGATGGTTTCGCAAATCTCCCGGCCCGGTCCGCAAACGACCGCGTGGGCGGATAGTCCGTGGAAGTCAAAAAAAGCATGGGGAAATTTCGTGCTGGAAAGGCTCAGTTTTCTGCCTTATGAAAAAGACAAATCAGTCCGGTTTGCTTTTTCTCCCGCAACTGCCGGTGCCGATATTACCGACCACCCGCTCGTAAAGCAGGCCAGTATTATTCATTTGCATTGGATCAATTTCGGGTTCCTTTCGCTGAAATCGCTGGAAAAACTCTTCGCGCTCGGAAAACCGATCGTCTGGACATTGCATGATATGTGGACGTTCACTGGCGGTTGCCACTACAACCGGGGGTGTGACCGCTACCTTTCGCATTGCTGTTATTGCCCCTATCTCAAAAAGTCCGGCGAATATGATATCGCTTTTGCGCAATTCGAGAAAAAATTAGCGCTCTATCAAAACACTTCCCTTACGCTCATTTCTCCCAGCCGATGGCTGGATGACCTGGTTCAAAAAGCGGTATTGACGAGCGGAAAGCCCTCGCAGGCAATCCCTAACTGCATCGATACCGACTTTTTTAAGCCCGGTAACCGTGCCGAGGCGCGGAAGGCGTTGGGACTGCCTGCCGACAAAAAGTTACTCCTTTTTGCAGGCGCCAACACACAAGACCCGCGTAAAGGATTTACCTACTTTCAGGAAGCCATGCGTGCTCCCGGCCTGGCCAATGCCGAAGTGATGATATTAGGTAAAGGGAAAGCCGAAAACTTTGCGCATTTGCCCGTGAAAGCCCATTTCCTCGGTAAGATATCAGATGCAAACCAAATGGTACAAGCATACAATGCCGCCGATGTGCTCATCGTACCGTCGCTGGAAGACAACCTGCCCAACACCATTATGGAGGCGATGGCATGCGGCACACCGGCTGTAGGGTTCGACACCGGCGGTATTCCCGAAATGATCGGACATTTGGAAAGCGGCTTTATAGCGCTGTCTAAATCTGCCTCTTCGCTCTCGGAAGGTATCATGTGGGTGTTGAAACACAATGCGGACGGCGCTGTTTCAGAAAATGCACGCAACAAAGTTCTGCAATTGTATTCCGAAGAAGTGATAGCCAGGCAGTATTCCAAACTTTACGACTCCCTGCTCCATGGACAGTAGCCCATTGCTAACGATCATCACCATAACCTTCCAGGCTGAAAAATTTCTCGGCCGAACACTGGGCAGCGTGGAACGGGCTTTGACCCATGTGAAGAATCCCGCGCAATTGGAATACCTGATCATCGACGGCGGTTCGAACGACCGGACGCTCAGCATTGCAGGCCAGTATAACCGTTTCGTTTCCAAAGTCATATCCGAAAAAGACAGAGGCTTATACGATGCTATGAACAAGGGTTTGCGACTTGCTTCCGGTAAATACGTCTGGTTTCTGAATGCGGGAGATGAAGCTTACGATGATCAGACCCTGAAGAACCTGCTATCATCATTTGAAACCGGGGCAGCGGTATATTACAGCGACGCGATGATGGTTCGCGAAGATGGCACCGAAGTGGGCCTGCGCAGCCGTTTTACACCGCATAATTTACCTCAAAACCTTCGCTGGCAAGATTTCGCGCTCGGCATGAAAGTATGTCACCAGGCATTCATCGCCCGGAAAGACATTGCGCCGCTTTACGAATTCGAAAATCTCAGCGCCGACATTGATTGGGAGATCGAATGCCTGAAACGGGCCGAAAGCGTACAATTTCTCACGTTCGTTCTCTGCCGCTACCTTTTGGGCGGGCTGTCGGTCACGAACCATCGCCGTTCTCTTACCGACCGGTATAAAGTATTAAGAAAACATTTCGGGCTTATACCAACGCTGTTCAATCACCTGCGCATATTCTGGCGGGGATATTGGTTCGCCAAAAAGAACGGGAAGTACTGGTAAGCGTGCATTCATCTGCTACTGCCAGGTAATCCACGACTTCGCATCTTTTGCGCTCACCATGTCATAGGTCTCATCGGATGTCTGGATAAGGTAAAAGCCGCTGGCGTCATACAAAAGCTTCGCCGATTCAATCGCCGGGCCGCTCGTCGGGAGCGTACCGTACCTGCCAGCATCCGTAAATATCGCCCGCCCATCGGCTGTAAAGGTAGGCGTGGCCGGCGCGTGACCGTAATCGAGGAATATGTTCTTTCCATCATAAAAGATCGGTGCGAACAGGTCATTTCGGGATGAAGCGCCGGGCTGATAGATGTAGAATGCAAATATCGACTCGCCGGATTTGAGGTCGGCTACTTTGAATGCATCGTCGACTCCGTTGACGTGAAACCCGGTCGCTGATCGCCAGTCACCACCCGATTCTATCGGAGATTGCCACCATCTTCTTGCCGCTGCCAGATCCACCGATATCGGTTTGATCGCACTCACAATCGTCCCATTTGCGCCGCCGCCGGAAAGGCCCACCTGGGTCGTGGTGGCATTCCAGGTAATGTTGCTGAAACCCGTGATAGTCTGTGAGCCGTTCACGAGCGGGGAAACGAATGCGAGGCCCGCGGGTGTAAAATAGTAACTGGTTGTAAATGTCTTCGGCGTACTCCCGTTCAGCCAGGTAAGCTTGATACTCCTCGTGGTCTGGTTAACCGTAATTTCGTAAGTATTTGCCCCGAGTGTAACGCGCTTAAAATAAGGCTGATATTTGGCAATATTATTGAAAGCCAACCCTTTGGCCATGTCGCCGTTCGCATATGCGGTTGCCTGTGCCTGCGACGCCTTCGTGAGCACGAGACGGCTCTGGTTTTTACGGCCAACCAATGTAATCACATCCGTTTTCACGGAATCGGGGAAAATGCTGAATTCGAAATCGGATTTAAGCCCTTCACCACGAACACCGTTGTTAACATCTTCGTCGGGGTCAGCCAAAACGTGCAGATAAGAGTAGGTATCAAAGACCAGCACGGGTGTTTGCAGGGCCGACAACCGGTAACTGCTTTCCTTGGATTTAGCGGCCGCTGCATCCGAAAAGTCCGAAAGCATGGTCACCCGGTTCTTGTCATCAAATTTAAAATAAAAGCCATAGCTGCCTCCACCACCCGGATAAACAACCGCATTCCAGCCGTAGGGTGCCTCCACAAGTTGTTTTTCGTATGAAGCCAACGCTGCGTTCAGACGCACATCCGCAGACTCCTCAAAAACCTTGTCGTCGCTGTTTTCACATGAAAAGAAAACAGTTGTCAGAAACAGCAGGTATAAAAAAGATCTCTTCATCTGGCATTAAAAAAGTTTATTCATCGAAGTCCGCACTCTTTTTTGCAGACTGTAAAAATCAATTTTCCAGGTGTTCTTATAATAGGCTACAATAATAGCCTCTTTTTGCCGCAATGCGGCCTGTGCCTGTGCCTTTGTTACTCCATGAGAGCTTGTTCCCTCGGGAATGGAGTCTACAAGTTTATCAAAGCCTACCTTTCCTTCTGTAAGCATCATTGCAATCATTTCCACAAAATCTTCATCAAAAGCCGAAGAACTGTAAGCAGTAATGAAACCATCGCGTCGTGCGTCGGCGTCATTCCAGTTGATCCAGTTTCCACCCTGGTAGTAGGACTTGGAAATGTTCTTGTACTCTATCGGGTACAGTACTGTTTGGTGCAGAATATGGCCAAATTCGTGGTGGATCGTGTGCAGGAACCAGTCCTTTACAAAAGAAGAGTCTCTTCCCGGGTCATAACCCGTCATTCCCTTGATCTTGAAAAGGTTTACACCATACAAAATCACTTTCCGGCCCCCTTCGGCAGTTCCAAGCGTAATGGAACCCTCCGAGTTGTACTCGTTACTACCGGAGAGGATAAAAAATTTGGGTGAATATTTGTTATAAAACACCTTACCCGCTTCTTCAACATACGGGTTGGTCCATGCTTTTTTGATCGTACTTAGGAGGGGTACCACCTGTGCCTCGTCGGGCGGGACGAGATTTTTGGTGATGTTTCCAAATTCGAACTGGTCCCATTTGTACTGGGCCGAAATATTGTAGGGAGTTACCAGACTATCCTTAATCCATTGATCGATAGGACCTTTCACCCAATCGATACCGCCAAGGCCAGGAATATCGTCCACCTCGCCGATCGAATCCTCTTTACAGGACGTCAACGTTGTGCTAAACAACATGGCAGCGACAACGTAGTATGAAAAATGTTTGATTATGATTTTCATGGTTAAATAGTTTTTACCTTGGATTCTGTGCTATACCTGAAAGTGAAGCCGTCTGTGGGATCTGCAATACCCGGCGGTTATCGCCCGCAGGAACAGCAATCACCACCCCTCCCCTTGTTGTATGTGTTACCGGAGCATTATAGCGTTGAAGGTCAAACCAGCGCATACCTTCCTGTACGAATTCAACCCGTTTGAATGAGAGGACAGTGTTGATGATATTATTCCGCAGATTGCTAGACCCAAAATAGCTCGTCATGCTGCTCGCCGTCACTTTATGCCTGGACGCGTCGTAATTACTGACGCGCTTGCTAATGTATCTGTTCAGGTCGGTAAGGCATGCGGCTGTGTTGTTTAGGTATGCATTCGCTTCGATCCGGTTGAAAAGGACTTCCTCAACAGTAAATATCGGCAGCATCACATAAGGGAAGCCAATCTCTGCATTCACCGATTCACGCACGAAGTATTCGGTCAGTTTTGGGACAAAGTAATTGTTGTCGCCACGATAATAAAGCGGAAATGCCCAACTGCCTCCTCCACTGATGATATTTTCGCTCCCCGAGATTTCTTGCCATTTTGCGTACGTCATTCCGTAACGATAGGTGGCTAAAAATCGTCCATAGTTGGAAGCGGTCTCAACCAGGAGCAAATTGGCGTTCTCGGTTGCGCGCGAGTAGGTATTGAATAGTTCTGCTGGCGACATACTCGAATATGTAGTATTCCAGGGACGCATGTTTTCCACAAAATTATTGCTCGGAAAGGCGGCATTAGCATATTGCAGGACCTTCTGATAATCCTTCTTCACCAGATAGAAACGGCTCGCAAATGCGTTCGCAGCCGCCAGGTTAAAGTGGTATTTGGGGACGGTATAGGCACCGTCGCTGATCAATGGCAGCCCTTCAAGCAAATCCTGCTCAATTTTTTGGTACACACCTGCAACGGTACCGCGTTCGTATTGTTTGATCACCACGTCCTCTGGTACTGTCACATAAGGAATACCCGGACTGTCGTTGGTTTGTTGCGGGTCGAAAAATTTGCAGTAATGGTTCACCAGCATGAAATGTGCATAGGCTCTGGCCAACAATGCTTCTCCACGCTGCGCATTGTAATTTTCAGGGTCCGAAACCTTACTGATAATATCCAAAGCCTCGTTTGCAACCGAAACGGCACGATAACATTCGGCCCAGTACGAGTCGGGGGAATCCTGTTCATCGACGGTTGCCTCCACTACTTCAAAGAGGAATGATCCTCGATTTGTCTTATCATCCTCACCTACTCCTTTATCGGCCACATTATCGCTCATACTCTCAGAAAACACAACATAACCTGCCTGAGGATAAGCGGTAGTGAGGAGTTGGGAAACCTTTTTGGGCGTGTTGATGATCGCCCGCGTGCTGTCCGGCTCTTTCGAAAGAAAGTCCTCGCAACCGGCCAGTGCCAGCAGCGGGAGGATCAGCATTATTTTGTTAAAATTTTTGATGGTAGCCATGTCTTCAAAATGAATCGTCCTCAAACCTTTACAATGTCAGTTTCAATGCAACCGTGAACTGCTTCTGAATCGGTTGTGCAACACCACCGGAGTTAAAGAACTCAGGATCCTGACCTTTCAGCTTTTTATCCGAATAAATCAGCCACGGGTTAATCGAAGAAACCTGAATGCTAGCCGCCTTAAAACCGTAACGTGAAATAACCTGCAACGGCAACTTATATGCCAATGATACTGATTTTAACCGCACAAAATCGCCCTTCGCCACGCGCTCGGTCGAATAGTTATAGATGTTGTAAGGATAGGTACCTTGCAGGTAGAGCAATTCAAGCTGGTCGGAAATGGATGGTGTCGCCGGAACTTTTTCATCACCTGGCATCACCCAACGGTCCAGAAACTCCCTCGGCATCGCATCCAGGTCACTGAATGTACTTTTATACAATGGATTAAGGCGGATCTTGTTGCCTGCCTGATAGGTAAAAAACACGTTCAGCGAAAGCCCCTTGTAAGCGAGCGTGTTGTTAAAACCACCGGTAAAAGGCGGATCAACCGGCCCTTCATATTTGAGATACTTGATATTCTGGTCCTGCAAATACACATCGGAGCTCACCTCTCCGTTCTCGTTAAGGAAAATAGGCACGCCGGTTTTAGGGTTCAAAGCGCGGTAGTCAATTGAGAAAAGGCTACGCACAGGCTTGCCCTGCACATTGGCTCCTTCTGCTTTCACTAGGTCAAAAATACCTGGGCTGTTATCCACATTCGTGATGAGCGTGTGCGAATAGCCAAACGTAATGCGCGAGCGGAAATCCCAGTCACTGGTTTTGAACAATACCCCATCCACAGAAAAGTCGGCGCCGTACGATTCCATATCGGCATAGTTGGCAACCTTGTAAATCTGTCCACCGATGCCCGAAGTCTTAATTTGGTCGATCAGGTCGAAGCTATTACGGATGTAGCCATCGAGCGTAAAATTGATCCGGTTGGCAAACAAACCCACATCCAAACCGACATTACCGCTGTACAACTTTTCCCAGGTCAGCTCGGTATTTTGCAATGCCGCAAGCTGTATCGCCGATTCTTTTTCATCCACATAAGGCCGACGGGTGATGATGCTTTGAAACAATACCGCGGCATTGGTGGCCGGGCCAGTATCTGCCGAAAGCCCGTAACTCAACCGCAGGCGGCCCATGCTAAGCCATTTCAGGTTTTTGAAGAAATTTTCACGGTCGAAATTCCAGGAACCCGCAATCGTGTACGTAGGCAGCCATCTCGCAATAGCCGACTTCCCAAAGCGGTTCGAACCGTCGTATCGCACGTATCCTGTGACGTTATACTTCCCATCTAACGTGTACCCGAGACTTCCATAGAATGCTGCAAAACGCTCGTAGTCCATTTGCATTCCGTAATACTGGAAGTTGGTTTCGATGGTTTGTTTCAAAATGCGGTAATCCACGAAAGGCGTCCCGCCCTGGTCGTACTGGAAGCCGTAGCCCGTATTGTTGGAATTCTGGCGGTTCGTAAATTTCACTTCCTGACCCACTAATGCATTCGCTTCGTGCCGCTCTCCGAATTTCTTGTTGTATCGCAGGTTGTTTCTGATGTTATAGAACAGCATCTGATCCTCGTTACGGTTATAGAAACCACCGCTGGGCAACACTACCACCGGGTAGGCGTTTGGTACATCGGGGTCGGTGTAGAGATATTTATTGGCCAGTGCGATCGTGGAGTTATCGGCTGCCCGGTATGCATTGGCCATGTTACTGTGCTCGGTAATGGTATGCTCCCGGCCGGTCTGAATGTATCGCAACGCGCCAAGGAAGTCGTAGCTAAGGTTGTCGGTGATTTTATAGGATAGATTTCCTTGTAGCTTAATATCAGCCAATGTCAGATTGATTCTGTTGTTCGCCAACTCCGAAATAATATTGAACGGCGCGAAATTCCTGCGGAAGTATTCAAGATCGCCGTTCTGGTCGTAAGCGGTGAGCGTCCGGCTGGTATTCAATGCGTAGCTGAACGGGTTAATATCAAAATCGCGGTCGTACTTGCCTTCTACGGGATTGCTTCTTCTACTTAGCGAACCCGGTGCCTGTTGGCGTCTTACAGAAGCAAGGGTGGTAAGGCCGATACTCAGGCGGTCGGAGAGCTGGTATGTATTGTTAAAATTGAGGGTGTACCTTTTTACTTTATCGGCAATCGTCCACCCATTGTCATCCAGGTAACTAACCGATGCATACGAACTCGACTTTTCTGTTCCGAACGAAACGCTGAGCGAGTGCTCGTGAATGAAGTTTTGTTTAAAAAGTACATCAAACCAGTCGGTATTCGACTTGGCATAGCCCATTAAAAAATTTCGTTTAGCCTCCGTCGAGTTTTCCAATGGGAAATTACCCTGGCTGTCGCCTGTCATCAGGTTATACATTTTTCCGTAAACCCCGTAATCCGGCTTCGAAAGAATGCCCGAGTTGAGATAGCCCTTTCTTTCCAGCTCGCCCAGCACCGACATTTGCTGCGCCGAGTTCATAATGTTGAAGTTTCGATAGGAAGGAACCAGCTGCGTACTGAAATTGCCGGAATAAGTAATGACCGGTTTGCCGCTCTTTCCTTTTTTGGTCGTAATTACAATCACTCCGTTCATTGCGCGGGCACCGTACAATGCCGCCGCAGCGGCATCTTTCAATATATCGAAAGTCTCGATATCGTTCGGGTTTAGCCCTGCTACCGCCGAGCCGAGCAGCGTGGTAGGGTCGCCGCTGGAAAGCTGGTCGTTTGAAATATTCACAATATCTTCCTGCACAACGCCGTCGATTACCCAGAGCGGCTTGTTGGCACCGTTGAGAGAAGTGGCGCCGCGGATGCGGATTTTGGGTGCGGCCCCGAAAGTACCGGAGACGTTCTGGATCGAAACACCGGCTGCACGGCCTTCCAGCATCCGGCTGACGTCGGGCAGACCGTCGATCTTCACATCGTCGGTTTTCAGCGTTACGGCCGAACCTGTGAATTTGTCCTTGTTAATCTGCTGAAAACCGGTCACCACCACATCCTGCAAGCCCACCGCATCTTCTGCTAGTTCGATCGTCAGATTCCGGGCTGCCTTCACCTCTTTGGATAAAAAGCCGATCATTGAAATCACAAGGGTTGCATTGTCGTTTACACCCTGCAACACAAATTCCCCTTTTTCATTGGTAACCGTTCCTTTCTGCAAGCCTTTCACCCGCACGGTCGACCCAATTAACGGTTCGCCGGTAGTGCTTTTCACGACACCTTTGACGTCGATATCGGCGGCAAATGCAAAGGAAGAAAACGGAGAAGTGCAAACGGACAGAAAGAAGACACCCAGGAGCAACGCAATAAGCCGACTCAGGCCACTGATCCGATAGAAAAGATTCATATAAATAAGTATAAGTCTAACCCCAAATAACTGTCCGTCCGCCCAAAGCGGGTTTAAAAATTAATAGATTCAATAATACGTATTATCGCACGAAAAGCGAAAACATTCCACCACTGGCGGTGACAAAATTTAAAGTGATATTGATGTGCAGAATCAAAAGAATATATTCAATACGCACAAATTACCGATACTGTGGAGATGCTCAACGTGATTTCAACAAATTATATTTCTAAAAACACTGCAAAATCGCATTTTATTGTACCGATAACGTGATTTAAGCGGCATTAGGAGGCATCTTTTTTCTTTTCAGTCAAAACCGAAGTAATTCGGTTCAGTTCGTCGACCTTGGAAGCAAAATCACCTTTCAGCATATCGCGCACCGCTTTGAGCTGCTCCATGGCCGTTTCGAGGTTGTCGGGGAGCGCTTCTCCGAGTACTTCTTTCAGTCGTTTGGCGAATGTCGGGGACATGCCGTTCGTGGAAATAGCCACTTTTAAGTTACCCTTTCTGACTACCGACGAGAGGTAAAAGTCGCATATATCCGGCGTATCCGCCACATTCGTGAGTATATGCCTGGCACGGGCTGTCTCCCAGATCCGTTTATTCTCTTGCTTGTCGTTCGTGGCGACGATCACCAGGTCCTTTTCCAGCAGGTCTTCCTCCTCAAACTTTCGTACAATTAGATTTATTCGGGAATTGGTGGATGCAATCTCAGTTATTTCCCCCCGGATTTCAGGCGACACGAGCGTTACGCGTGCAAGCGGGGAGTTGTCGAGAACAGCAGTAATTTTTTCCAAACCTACGTAGCCTCCGCCCACAATGAGCGTGTGCAGGTTTTCGAGTTTCAGGAATATCGGGAAGAGATTGTTCATTGATCAAATTTACATAAATAACCCATTCATAACTAAACCCCGAATGCCTTTATAACTATTCCAACATCACGCTTTTTCTATCTGCTTCTTTCCCCGTACCTTTGCACCATGATCGCGATTACGAACCTCAGCTATTTCCTGGGCGACCGTGCATTATACGACGGCGCCTCACTACATATCAAGCCAAAACAAAAGATTGGACTCATCGGACTGAACGGTACCGGGAAGTCTACCCTATTGCGCATGATAAACGGAGAATTCCAGCCCGACGCTGGCTCGATCTCCAAGGCTGGCGACTGCACAATCGGCTTCCTCAATCAGGATTTGCTTTCATACCAAACCGAGGATTCAATCCTTTCGGTGGCAATGCAAGCATTTGAAAGACAAAATGTTCTCCAAGTGCAAATGGATAAGATCCTGCACGACATGGAACACAATTATACCGATGAACTTGTCGATAAGCTTGCACGTGTGCAGGATGAATTCGAGGCATTGGATGGCTATTCGGTACAATCGAAGGCAGAAGCTATCCTGGAAGGTCTGGGCTTCTCGACCGCCGATCTAAACCTGCCGCTGCGCCAGTTCTCAGGAGGATGGCGGATGCGCGTAATGCTCGCGAAGTTGCTTTTGCAAAAGCCGTCGCTCTTAATGCTCGATGAGCCAACCAACCACCTGGACCTTCCATCGATTCAATGGGTGGAGAAATATACCCAGAGCTACGAAGGGGCGGTGATCGTTGTTTCCCACGACAGACAGTTCCTCGACAATACCATTGATACGACCGTGGAAGTAGCAGGCGGGAAACTGAATTACTACGCGGGTAACTATTCCTATTATCTCGAAGAAAAATCGTTGCGTAACGACATTCAGCGTGGCGCTTACGAAAACCAGCAAGCCAAGATCCGCCAGACTGAGCGCTTTATCGAGCGGTTCAAGGCGAAAGCGACCAAATCACGTCAGGTACAAAGCCGTGTAAAGGCATTGGACCGGATGGACGTCGTCGATCAGGTTATCGATGAGAATGCAAAAGTGCATTTCCGCTTCCAATTTACCACTCAGCCCGGCCGTCACGTATTCCAGCTGGAAGATGCGTCCAAAGCCTACGGTGAAAAAGTGATCCTCGACGCAACCAATGTCAGCATGGAACGCGGCGACAAGATCGCGCTGATCGGCGCTAACGGTCGCGGTAAATCAACAGTGCTCCGGATTGTGGCCGGTACCGAACCTATTGAAGGAAAAAGAAGGCTGGGACACAATGTTTCGTTTACATTCTACGCCCAGCACCAGCTCGAATCCCTCAACGTTGCGCATAATCTGATCGAGGAATTGAAATATGCCAACCCGACCAAGACCGAAACCGAACTCCGGACCGTGTTGGGATGCTTCCTGTTTACGGGTGATGATGTATTCAAGAAGATCAAGGTACTTTCAGGAGGGGAGAAATCGCGAGTTGCATTGGCTAAAGTATTGCTGTCACAGGCGAACTTCCTGCTGCTCGATGAACCTACCAACCACCTGGATATGCAATCGGTGAATATCCTGATCCAGGCGTTGCAGCAATATGAGGGCAGTTATATCGTCGTTTCCCACGACCGTTATTTTGTTGAGAACATCGCTAACAAGATCTGGTATATTGAAGACCATCAGATCAAGGAATATCCGGGTACTTATGAAGAATATGAAATTTGGGTGGAAGAGCGTGGATTGCAGTCGGCTGTAAGCGAAAAAGTACAGGTAAGCAGCGCGCCGCCGCAAAAAGGCCAGCCTGCATCTGCCAATCCAAATAAAAACAATGGCAAACCCCAATCGAACGAAGATGCTCAGAAGCTAAAAAAAGCGAGAAAGCAGATCGAAGAGCTGGAAGACACAATCAATAATCTCGAAGTAAGAAAAGTAGAGACCGAAGGCAAACTAGCCGATCCGAAGATTTACAACGATTCTGTTGCATTAGCTGAACTGAACCGGTTTTATGCCGACATCAAGCAAAAGCTGGAACAGAGCACGGATGATTGGGAGAATTTAATGCTGGAAGTAGAGGAACTTTCGGGGAAATAGAATAATGTGAAAGGGAGTGAAAAGACTCCCTTTCACATTTTACATCAAGCTTATCGTTTGCCCGTAAATGGTCGTCATTTGTAACGCGAGGCCAATATGGCCGATTTTAATAGTCCCACCAATGTCATAGGCAGCCGACGAAACAAACCACACGCCATCATCGCTTTTGCGGTAAACCTGTGCCCCTACCTGCTGGGAATCAACCAGGACATATTCTGTCAAAGATTTCAGACTTTGATATAAGTAAAACTTTTTTCCCTGATCATAACTCCCGGTACTTGGCGATAACACTTCGACAATCACGGAAGGATTGAGTAGCGTATCCAGATGATCGTCAAGAAATTCTGGCTTACCGCAAACTATTAGGAGATCTGGGTAGGTATATAAAGTGTTCTCGGGGATATGGACACGCATGTCGCTGGATAAGCTTTCACAGTTCTTCCCTTTGAGAAAACCACCTATCTCGATGGAAAGGTTCTCCTTAATCCGATTGTGATTAAATCTCGCTCCCGACATCGCAAATATCTCCCCCCGATAGTACTCGCTTTTGTGCTCGGCGGCGCGTTCCAGTTCAAGATATTCTTCTTGCGTGTACATTTTGATCGCTACTGCTGTCATCGTTTCTAATCAAAAATAGTTAATAATCTTCAAATCACCTTTTCCAAACTATATGTACCTTACCGTAAAAAGTATCGTTAGTCATTTAAAAATCCCGAAATGCGTTTAGTCATATCGATAGTCCTTTTTCTCTTTTGCACACACGCTTACGCGCAGCCGCAGGGGCTTCGCCTGGAAGATTTTATTTATCAGGACAAGATCAAAACCGTGCTTTTGTACCCGGCTCTCGACGATCCTGAAACGCCTACCCGCCTGCTTACGCCACCTATCACGCCATTAAATAACCCCGCGCCGCTGGTACTCGAATTCGACGATCTGACCGGCCAGCCCGAGGGTTATCGCGCCAAGATCATCCATTGCAATGCAGATTGGACCAAGTCCAACCTGAACGATATTGAATTCACTTACGAGTTCAATGAATATCCTGTCATTAGATACGATCAGTCGTTCAGCACGAAGGTTCCTTACACGCATTACCGTTTCGAATTGCCCAAATTGAAGCTCCCGGGCAATTATGTAATCTATGTGTTTTCCGACCGGGACAGAAAACTAATGTTCAGCCGGCGGTTTATGCATTATCAACCGCGCGTAAGCATTAGCGCGCAAGCCCGCTTTTCGCAGGGTATCGAACAGCAGTTCTCGGATCAGCAGATCGATTTCTCAGTTGATTACAAAGGTTACCAGCTCGTTGCGCCACAAACAGATCTGAAGGTGGTGATTCGTAAGAACTTCCGCTGGGACCAGGCGAAGACAAACTACAAGCCAACCAATGTGCGGCCATTTGACCAGAAGCTGGAATACACTTTTTTTGACCTTGAAAACACATTCCAGGGCGGAAACGAATTCAGGTATTTCGATAGCCGCTCGCTTACCGGCCGTGGATATGGTGTAAACGAGATCGAACGAACGGACGAGTTCACAAAGCTATTCCTCTTTCCCGATAAGCCACGGGCGCACGTCCCCTATGTGCAAATAGATGACTTTAATGGTCAGTATATTGTCGATCAGCGCGAATCGGGGCGCGGAAGTGTAGAGGCCGATTATACACCCGTGGTATTTACATTAAAAACTGAGGAAGATCCTGGCGCGATATTTTATGTAAATGGCGCTTTCAACCTCTGGCAACTCACCGACCATAACAAAATGACATATGACGCCACCGCACAGGCTTATCAGGTCGAAATGATGGTTAAGCAGGGTGTGATCAACTATAACTACACCATGGTCAGAGACAATCAGAAGCCGGATGAGTCTTACATTGAAGGAAATTTCGCCGCTACCGAAAACGACTATGACATATTGATCTATCACCGCCCGCCTGCCAGCCGGGCCGATCTGCTCGTCGGCTACCGCACCGTGGAATGGAACCGGCGGCGTTAACTACTTAACGTTATGAAATCATCAGCAAACAGCGTCTACCTCACATCGAACCTCTCGATCACCAACGACGAGAATTACATCATCGACTGCTTGGTCGATCACGATGAAATGCCTGCCAATTTCGAGGCCAGTCATGTCATCAGTTTCTATGTGCAGACAGAGCTTTGCCTGGTGCTCTATTTCCCCCAGTTAGACGACCGAGGTTTTCAGATGTATATCGTAGAAGATTTCTCACAGAATATCGACGATCTTGTCTTTCTGCGGGAGATGTTCATGCAGTTGGTCAATGAAGGGCATAATCCGGAGATTTTCAAAAAAGCACATTACAAGGTGGATAGCATTCTGCATATGGCCAAAACGCTTCGAGCGGTGATCCATAAGGACGCTCCGGATTATTATGAAGATTAATAGGTAAAAAAAACAAAGAGCGGCACATGGCCGCTCTTTGAATATCTCAATGAATTTAAAAACTATACGTTGAAACGGAAGTGCATAATATCGCCATCCGCCACGATATATTCCTTGCCTTCCACCGCCATTTTACCAGCCTCTTTTACGGCAGGTTCCGTCTTGTAATGCTCATAATCGGCAATTTTAATTACCTCAGCACGAATGAAGCCTTTTTCAAAGTCGCTGTGGATTACTCCGGCGGCTTGTGGTGCTTTCCAACCCTTCACGATCGTCCAGGCGCGAACTTCCTTCACACCCGCAGTGAAATAGGTAATGAGGTTCAAAAGTGCATAAGAAGCCTTAATCAGCTTGCTCAAACCTGATTCCGTCAATCCATATTCGCTCAGGAACATCTCGTGTTCTTCGGGATCTTCGATTTCGGAGATCTGGGATTCGATAGCCGCGCAAAGTACGATCACATCCGCACCTTCATGTTTTACAGCCTCTCTCAGTTTTTCAGAATATTCGTTTCCGGTAAGCATCGAGCCTTCGTCCACATTCGCCACATATAGCACAGGTTTTGCAGTCAGCAGTTGCAAATCGCCGATAACCGATTCCTTGGTCTCCGCATCGATTTCAACACTTCTCGCATTCTTTCCTTCTTCGAGCGTCGATTTATACTTTTTCAACCATTCCAATTCGGCCTTCGCCTTGGCGTCGCCTGCGCGAGCCCCTTTTTCCGTCTTCTGGATCTTCTTCTCGATCGATTCCAGGTCTTTCAGCTGCAACTCGGCATCGATAATTTCCTTGTCGAAAACCGGGTCTACGCGGCCTTCCACGTGCACAACGTTGTCGTCGGCAAAACAGCGTACCACGTGTACGATCGCATCCACTTCACGAATATTGGCCAAAAACTTGTTACCTAGCCCCGCCCCCTGGCTCGCGCCTTTCACCAGACCCGCGATGTCCACAAATTCAATGATCGTCGGGATCACCTTTTGAGGACTAACCAGCTTGGTAAGGGTGTCCAGGCGTTCGTCCGGAACGGTCACAACGCCCACATTGGGCTCTATGGTGCAAAAAGGGTAATTGGCAGCTTCGGCTTTGCCGGTAGAAATGGCATTAAAAAGGGTGGATTTCCCAACGTTCGGCAATCCGACAATCCCACATTGAAGACTCATATATGAATGGTAAGCAGTGAACGGCGGCCTCATACCTGCCTGGAAAGCAAAGCATGCCCGCCTGCTAAATAATAATTTTCGCAAAATTACTATTTAGCAGGTACAAAAACCAAAAGCCTTCGTAATCAATTGCGAAGGCTTCTATTCAATATCTTAATTTCTTAATCCCACTTCAGGTCCGACTCTCCTACTACGTCTACCTCGTCTGCTTTGGATTCAAACTGCGAGAAGTCAACCTCCGGCATCAACTCTGTTTTCACGTGATCAACCGCTTCTTTCAATGCCTCCACGAACTTGTCAAAGTCCTCCTTGTACAAAAACATCTTGTGTTTCTCGTACGTAAATCCGTCTCCCTGAGGGTGGCGACGGCTTTCTGTGATGGTAAGATAGTAATCGTTAGATCGCGTAGAGCGAACATCGAAGAAGTAAGTCCGTTTTCCCGCCCTGACCCTTTTGGAGTAGATTTGCTCTCTGTCTTCCACTATGTTTAGTTTTAAATAGGTTTCCAAACGCTAAAATATAAAGTTTATTGCTGCTTCCAAAAAAACCGGAACATATTAGCGATTTGCCGGTTGAGGGTTACAAGCTTAGCTGCTAACCGCGATCAAATTAACTGAAACTTTGCTGGTTTGTTTCGAACTTTTTACTAGTTTTGAAATTCGTGGGTTTTAAAATTGATCTGAAACACCAAAGGAAGATATGAGATAAGGAACTTTTACCTTATTATGTTTCACCTAATACCAGAAAAATGACTTATCGTCGAATTCTGATTCTCACCATGTTAGCGTTTGTCGCGCTGTTACCAGAAGCCATCGCTCAGGTAAAACTCGGCAAAACGGAAACCGGAAACGCCTCCTACTACTCGGCGCGGTTTCACGGCAGGAAAACCTCTTTCGGGGAAGTACATAAAAGCAGTGAATTGCTGGCCGCCCATCGGAGCTATCCGCTCAATACCATGCTAGAAGTGACGAATCTGGAAAACGACGAAAAAGTGATCGTGAGAGTCAACGACCGCGGGCCGTTTTCAAAGCACCGTGTGATCGACCTCAGTAAGGAAGCAGCCCGCCTGCTGGGCATTCTTGCCAAAGGTGTTGCCAACGTTTCGATCAGGGTTGTGGGAATGGAAGGAATGGTGCTCTTGTCACCCAACGAAGAAATCGACCCCAAATCGGGCAAAGTTATTTCCATGAGAAGTAAGCCTTGACGCAATAATGAGTGTCCGCCAACTGGATCTGGCCAAGGTCAGAGAATTCGGAAACCTGGAATTTCTTGCAAAACAGTTGGTAGAAGGTTTTATCACCGGCCTTCACAAGTCCCCGTTTCACGGCTTTTCAGTCGAATTTGCCGAACATCAACTTTACAACACCGGCGAATCCACGCGGAATATCGACTGGAAGGTTTTTGCTAAAACAGACCGGCTCTACGTAAAGCGTTACGAAGAAGAAACTAACCTGCGTTGCCATATTTTGCTCGATACGTCGTCTTCGATGTATTATCCGGAAGACAATTATGGCAAAATGACGTTCAGCGTCATGGCCGCAGCGAGTCTGACCTATTTGCTGCAACGGCAGAAAGACGCCGTGAGTCTCTGCACATTTGCTGAACAGATCGAAGTACAAACGGCGGTAAAATCCACGCCCTCGCATGTACATAAGATCATGCTCGAACTGGAACAACAGCTGCAAACCAACCGTCCGCTCCTCAAAACTTCGGTATCCGATGTCCTGCATCAGATTGCCGAAAAAATCCATAAACGGTCGCTGGTGGTCATTTTCAGCGACATGTTTGATAATCTGGAAGAAGCGGAAAAGATCTTCTCTGCATTGCAGCACTTACGGCATAACCTCCACGAGGTGCTGCTTTTCCACGTCACTGATCGTAAAACGGAGGAGAATTTCGCCTTCGAAAACCGGCCTTACGAGTTCGTCGACCTCGAAACAGGTGAAAAAATCAAAGTCCAGCCTGAACAGGTACGCGAATCTTACCAACAGTTTGTGGGCGATTTTTACCAGAAGCTGAAACTGAAATGCGGGCAATATAAGATCGACTTCATCGAAGCGGATATTGCCAAAGGCTTCGACCCTGTATTACTCGCTTATTTAGTGAAGCATTCTAAAATGCGGTAATCTTCCTGAATGCCGCATACTCAAAGCTATTGATTCAGAAAGAGTGACATAAAAAGCTCGTCGAGATGCGCCACGGGAATGATCTCGATTTTCCCACGTTTCAAATCCAGGCCTTTGCTATTGTATTTTGAGATGTAAATCTTCTTAAAACCTAGTTTTTCAGATTCGGAAATACGGTTCTCAATTCGGTTCACAGCCCTTACTTCTCCGCCCAGTCCGACTTCCGCCGCAAAACATACGGATGGAGGAATGAATTTATCCTCGTAGGAAGAAACCAGCGACGCCACTACAGCCAAATCAATCGCGGGATCTTCTACTTTCAAACCGCCGGCGACATTTAGGAAAACATCCTGCACACCCAGCCTGAAACCTCCCCTTTTTTCCAAAACAGCCAGCAACATTTGCAAGCGTTTCGCATCAAAGCCGGTACTGCTCCGCTGCGGGGTTCCGTAGGTCGCGACGCTCACCAGTGATTGTATCTCCACCAGCAATGGGCGGTTCCCCTCCATCATCGAACCAATCGCGATGCCGCTAACGGGCTCATCGCGCTGCGAGATCAGAATTTCGGAAGGATTGCTTACCTGGCGAAGGCCCGTTCCCTGCATTTCATATATACCGAGCTCAGAAGTGCTACCGAAACGGTTCTTCATGGTGCGTAAAATCCGGTAAGTATTGTGCCGGTCGCCTTCGAATTGGAGCACGGTGTCTACCATGTGTTCCAGTACTTTCGGTCCGGCCAGCGAGCCGTCTTTGGTAATATGGCCTATCAGGAACACTGGCACACCCATTTCCTTCGCGTACTTCATAAACTCGGCCGTGCATTCACGCACCTGCGACACACTGCCCGCGCCCGACTCGATGTAAGTCGACTGCATGGTTTGAATAGAATCAACAATGAGTATTTCAGGTTGAAAATCTTCTATCTGCCTGAAAATATTCTGAGTTTGGGTGTCAGTGAGGATAAAGCAATTGTCGCTTTTGGCTGTCATGCGCTCAGCCCGCATCTTGATCTGCGCCTCCGATTCCTCACCCGATACGTACAGCACCTTTTTATTTGAAAGCGTCAGCGCGATTTGCAGCATGAGGGTCGACTTTCCGATTCCCGGCTCCCCGCCGATCAGTACCAGAGAGCCTGGCACGATACCTCCACCGAGTACACGGTTCAGTTCCTCATCGAATGTGCGGATACGCGGCTCATTTTCGTAGACAATTTCGGCAATCGCCCGCGGACGACTTGCCAGATTTACCGATTTCCAGGAAACCGCTGTTTTCTTGTCGTCTTTTTCAATAACTTCCTGTACGAACGTATTCCACTCGCCGCACGACGGACATCTGCCGACCCATTTTGGCGAATTATACCCACATTCCTGACAAAAATATGCTGTTTTGGCTTTGGCCATAATAGAATAGTCTAATTTATATCCTCTTGGTGACTAACGTAATTCGGATGATATTAATCCAATATTTGCATGTTTCGGCCACAAAATCAAAAAAAATATAGGATAGGTATAGTTTTTTGCAAATTGGCGTTATTAACCTGTTTTACTTAAAAAATCATATTATCCATGGACATCCTAACAAAAGTAGCCTGTGCCTGTTTGCTCTGCATTTTCACATTCTCAAATGTGCAGGCCCAGAAAAAAGGTTTTGCGTTTGGTATCAAGGGAGGGGTGAACTTGTCGCGGCTTTCAATGGGCGATGTTTTCACGACACGCTACGATGATCAGGGAAATCCATATCTCGGATATGACGGAAAAGAGGTACGGGATAACCTGAAAGAAAGTTTCAATACCAGGACGGGCGCGGTAGGCGGCATCTGGATGCGCTTTGGTAAAACGTTGTTCATTCAACCTGAGGTACTGGTATCAACCAAAGGTGGCTCGTTCAAAATAATCCAGCATGACCAGGAAACACCGGTTGAAAAAACGATCAATGTCAAATACAGCAATATCGACGTCCCATTACTGATCGGTTTGAAAGGGGGCCCATTCCGGATTCTTGCAGGGCCGGTTACTTCGTTCCGCATCGGCGACAACCAGCGGCTGCGCGATGCGTTCAAATACTACACTTCCGATTTAAACAATGCAATGTCGCAAGCGACTTTCGGTTACCAGCTCGGCGCGGGTCTTGACCTTGGAAATTTCAGTCTGGATGTAAGAAAAGAAGGTTCCTTCACCAACCTGGCATCATTTCAGGTAAGCGGCCAGCAGGCAACAGGCGGCTCCGTGAAGCAGAAAGTAAGTTCCTGGCAGGTGACGTTGGGGTTGAAGATTTTTTAATTTTGAATGAGTGAATGACTCATCCCCCAAAAACAAAACGAGCAGCCTTCGATCGAGCGATGGCTGCTGTTTTTATGAATAACCCACTAATTTAATTCACCAAAATATCTTCTTATGCACTGATGCGAATGAGGTTGGTGTGATCCAGAAGACCGGACACCTCTTTAATTTTTCTGCGTGATACCACTACTTCTTTGCCGCATGAGAGTTTCAGCATGCGATCGTCTTCCAGACGCTCTACCACGTAGTCGGCATTCACGAGGTATGATTTATGAACGCGTAGAAATTTATCGCTTAACTGCTCTGCCAGAGATTTCAACGTTTTTGACACCAGGTACTTCTTACCGTTATTCGTATATATGAATGTATAGTTACCTTCACCTTCAAGGAAAGTGATTACGTCGGGTGTCAAGAAGATCGTTCTGCCCATTGATTGGACTGAGATATAAGAACGGCTGTCGCTGTATGATCTCTCTGACAGGTTGGGGCGAGTAAAGCTTGGAAAATTTTTCATGGTAACTACGCTGATATTGTTGTGATTTCTTGTTTCAAAATTAGCACATCGTGTAGTGTTCATGAAATACGTAAAAGTACGCATAGCAATCAAAGTGATTGATAATCAGATATTTAAATAAAGTGAGATTTGTAAAATGACGTAAGCGACCTTAGTAAAATACGTAATTTTACGTAGTACTTGAAACGTGGACTTTTATCATAAACCGTCCCTATAAACGTTTCAGCGCTATTTCATTTCTGCCCGCGAGTGAACTTTCGTTATCTTTGCAGAAATTCAGGGGCCCCCGAAAAGGGCCTCCCGCCACAATAGCGGCGGCCCAAGTCACCAATAACAACAAGCTTTTATGATTACCGAGCGGGTAAAGGAGTTAGTTTCTGAAATCGAACAGGCAGCGGTTAGCAACAAAGAACAGCTGGAAGCTTTCAGGTTAAAATATATCAGTAAAAAAGGCGCAGTAACAGAGCTTTTTGATAACCTCAAAAACATCCCTCAGGAAGACCGGCGCGCAGTTGGGCAGGAATTGAATACGCTCAAAAACCTCGCGCAAACGCGTTTCCTGGATTTTCAAACGGCACTCGAAAACTCTGCGGACAGCAACCCCGAAATGCTGATCGACCTTACTTTGCCTGTAACTCCAAACTTGCAGGGAAGCCTCCATCCGCTAACCATTGTTCGTCGGAGGATCATCGAGATCTTCGAACGCATGGGCTTCAACGTGTCTTACGGGCCAGAAATCGAGAAGGATTGGTACAATTTCAGTGCATTGAACTTCGCCGACAACCACCCGGCGCGTGAAATGCAGGATACATTCTTTATTTCCAAAAGCGAGGGCGATGTAAAAGACGACATCCTGCTGCGTACGCACACCTCCAACGTGCAGGTACGCCTGATGGAGCGCCAAAAGCCGCCGATCCGTTCCATTATGCCGGGTCGTGTGTTCCGTAACGAAGCGATTTCAGCTCGTGCGCATTGCGTTTTCCACCAGGTAGAGGGCCTTTATGTGGATAAGAACGTGAGCTTCAAAGACCTCAAGGATACATTGTATCACTTTGCGAAAGAAATGTTCGGAAAGGATTCCAGGATCCGCCTCCGTCCGTCTTACTTCCCGTTCACCGAGCCTAGCGCCGAAATCGATGTTTCCTGCTTTATCTGCGGGGGAAAAGGCTGCAATGTTTGCAAGCACACCGGCTGGGTCGAAATCGCCGGTTCAGGAATGGTAGATCCGAACGTGTTGGAAAACTGCGGCATCGACAGTGAAGAATACACCGGTTTCGCATTCGGGATGGGTATCGAGCGCATCACTATGCTGCGTTACGGCATCAACGACCTCCGCTTGTTTACAGAAAACGACGTCAGGTTCCTGCGGCAATTCGAAGGCGCGTGATTTGAAATACTTTAAAAGTAAATGCCCTGGAATGTGAGTATTTCAGGGCATTTGCTTTTAGTATATTGTATCAAAACCTGGTTTCCAGATAGTAAGGAAGCATTTTCTTCCAGGCCCACCAGTCGTGAGGGATGTCGCTTCCCCAAATATCCAGCTCATGCGGCACGTTTTTCGAAGCCAGGATCGAGGAAATGTGCCTCGAATAATCCGGCACCTCATAGGCACCGGAGCCTGTGATGAAATGGATATGGCGGCTATCGCGGTACATCTGCAAATGCCACTCCGCTTTCAAATTGGGCAGGTAATGCACCGGCGAGTTGAAATATACATTATCATCGTAATAACCGTCGGTATAAACGCTCAGGTCGTAACAGCCGCTCATCGCGATCACTCCGTGGATGTAATCGGGATGCTTGAAAAACAGGTTGGCCGCATGCAGCGCGCCGAACGAGGCACCCGCCGCAATGATCTCATTATCCGGGCTGGTGTCCTGCTTGATAAACGGCACCACCTCCTTGATCACGTAATCGTTAAACGCCTGGTGCCGGACAGCTTTGTCGTAGCCATGCATATGTGGATTCAGCCAGCTCTCGGCGTTGATACTGTTAATGCAATACACCTTCACCTTACCGGTATAAATATAAGGCTCGATGCTCTCGATCAACCCGTTCCGTTCATATTCCAGGAAATCCGATGCTGCCGTTGGGATGAGCAGCAGCGCAATTCCATAGTGCCCGTAAACGGCAATTTCCATTTCCTTGTTAAGCGCCGGACTAAACCATCCGGTTATATGGCGTTGCATTGTTTAATCATCTAAGTTACTGACTATTCCAAAAGGCAGTTCAAACAAGTTTATCAAAAAATATAAACCGTTATCATGAACAGCCTGCCAGTAACTGTTAATGATAACTTAATACAATACCCAGGTGTCTTTTCCGCCACCACCCTGCGACGAGTTCACCACCAGCGATCCCTTACGCAACGCTACGCGGGTAAGTCCACCCGGGATCACGCTAACGTCATCGCCATATAATATGTAAGGCCGGAGGTCGACGTGCCGTCCTTCGGCGTGTCCCTCGACCATGCAAGGCACCCTTGATAGTGAAATCGTTGGCTGGGCAATATAATTCCGCGGATTGTCCTTTATTTTCTGACGAAAAAGTTCGTGTTCTTCTTCGGTAGCCTTAGGGCCGATGAGCATTCCGTACCCGCCGGCTTCATTGGCTTCTTTTACAACCAGTTCTGAAATATTCTCAAGAACGTAGTTCATATCATCCTCTTCGCCGCAGATGTAGGTCTTTACGTTCGGAATAATCGCTTCTTCGCCCAGGTAATACTTGATAATGCGCGGCACATATGCGTACACCACCTTATCATCGGCCACGCCCGTCCCCGGCGCGTTGGCCAGTGCCACGCGTCCTTTTTTATACACCTCAAATATGCCGGGAATACCGATCAGCGAATCCTCCCGGAATGATTCCGGGTCCATGAAAGTATCGTCGATCCGGCGGTAAATCACATCCACGATCTGCAAGCCATTGGTTGTCCGCATTTTGACATAACCATCCGACACCACGAGGTCGCGCGCATCCACAAGTTCCACACCCATCTGCTGTGCCAGATACGAATGTTCGAAATAGGCCGAATTATAGATACCCGGTGTTAACACGGCCACAGTCGGATTAGGACGGTCGGCCAGGTGTTGCAGCATTTGCAGCAGGCGGGTCGGGTAATCGGATACCGGTCGCACACCCGTGCGGGCCAAAACGTCAGGGAAAATCTGTTTCGACAACTCCCTGTTTTCCAGCATATAAGAAACCCCCGACGGGCAACGCAGGTTATCTTCCAAAACCATGAACGTCCCGTCATCGCCTTTGATAAGGTCGGTACCGGTAATATGGCACCAGATTCCCTTCGGCGGTTTCAGGCCAATGCAAGGTTTGAGAAAGCATTTACTCGACTCGATCAGCTCGCGTGGCACCACGCCGTCATTCAATATATTCTGTTCGTTGTACACGTCGTCAATGAACATATTTAATGCCTTGATCCGCTGTTTCAGACCTTTTTCAAGCCATTCCCACTCCGCATTCGACAGCACACGAGGAATGATGTCGATAGGCATAATACGCTCGGTGCCCTCACCTTCCGAATACACATTAAAAGTGATGCCCATCGATAACAGCGCGCGCTCGGTAGCTAGCTGGCGGTTGGTAAGATCTTCGTGCGTCAGATTTTCAAATTTGTTCTTCAAATGCTCATAGCCCTGACGTATTTCTCCCTCCGGGGTAAACATTTCATCGAAAAAATTTTCTATTTGATAATTTGAAAATGAAAAATTCATACAATTCAAAATTTGAATAAGTCAATACCGATAGTTCACAGAACAATATATGGTCAATGTATGAATTACCAAAACAAATACCAACAGGCATCGACTCACCGGCTTACCCTGCACTTCCCGGAAAAAGCCAAAAAGCGCCTAATCCATTGAGGGTGACAAGTTACCAAGGAGCAACCGTTTGCGCATTTCCTCCGTATTAAAATCGTGCCGCCAAGCGTTATGGAATATTATTTACGCATTCAGTAAACAATGTTGCAAGTCAGTGCCGTTAGCATTTTATTTGTAACCTGATAAATGTCGGCCACCCCTACCGAATTACGTTCCTTATGCAAAAAAGCTGGTTATCCATATTAGGACTGGTGTGCGGATTAACCATCAACGCCCAAGCCCAGCATTTGCCGGGCACAGCCATGAGCAATTTTGCCGGAACGAACGCATTGTACCATAATCCGGCATTTGTGGCCGACAGCCGTTACAGTATCTATGTAAACCTGGTCGGCACACAATTTTACACCGCAAACAACCACGTCAAATACGAAGCACCATACTCGTTCCTGAGCCTGATTACCAACACTGTTCCTGCCAAATACCATAATGAAAGGGGCATGTTACTTTTCCCCCGCTCCTACCTGGGTGAAAAGCTGAACGGCAACAAGAAGTATCTGAACGCGGGCGGCGACACGCGCCTGCCCTCGGTTATGTTCAATATGTTCAAAGGGCGGATCGGCGTGGGAATTTCAACACGGGTTCGTTATATCCTCAACACCTCGCAGGTAACCGAGCCACTTGCCCGCCTGATCAGCAAGACCACACAGTTCAAGGATTTGCAGGAGCAGGTATATGAGCACCAATCAGGCCGGTTGCATCTGAATGGCCTTGGTGAGGTGGCATTTACGCTGGGCGGCACCGTTTTCGATGACGAAACGGATTACCTTAAAGTAGGTGTAACAATCAAAAGGCTGCTGGGCCTTTACAATGCCCACGCCATTATCGACAATTCGTCGTACGACATCCAGCCGGACGCCACCTGGGAAAACAAGCGGCAGTATATTAATGTAAACGAAATCAATGTGCGCTATGCGCTCACGCGTGACGAAGGCTTTCAGAATGTGAAACCCTCGCCCGCCTGGCTTTTCGGGGGCGCACCTCCCGGAAGTGGCTGGGGTTTCGATCTCGGGGCCGTTTACGAATACCGGCCCGACGTTCATAAGGTCACATATCGTGAAAGGGGTGAGCGCAAACGTGACGCATCGAAGAACAAATACCTGTACCGGATTGCCGTGTCCCTGACCGATATCGGCCGTGTCCATTTCAAAAACCCGGCCTACATTCTGCAACAGGAGACGCACACCACCAATAAGGAATTCCGCTACGACACCTTCCAGAAGCTCAAAGGCTCTGAGGGCATTTTCAACGCGATCAACTCATCGTTGGATGGCGGCGAACCGCTTGCGCCCAATTTCAAATCGGTATTACCGATGGCATTTCAGGCAAGTGTGGATTATAATGTAAAACCGAATGTGTATGTCAATGGACTCTGGGTGCAGAATCTGATAACGCAGGGCGCATTTGGAATGAAAGCAGAGTCCTACATCGGCGTTACGCCCCGCTACGAACACAAATGGTACGAAATATCGGTCCCACTGTCGCTCATGAACCGTTACCGTTCACCGGCTATCGGGCTCGCGGGCCGCATAGGCCCCCTCTGGGTCGGCACCGACCATCTCACAGGGCTCTTGAACATCGGTAATCCCAGAGCATTCAATTTATATTTCGGCATTTCGGGCGGATTATTCAGGAGACCGCCAGAGTCGCAGAACCAATGCTGGCCGCCACAGGATTCATGGCTTCGCCGCATTTTTTCTAAACGATAAATTTCGCTTCAACGTTATCAATGGATATGGTACGATTTCCACCATTCCAAAAAAATAAATCCATGAGAGAAGTACAAAAGACCAGGGAAGAATGGCAGCAGGAGCTTACCGGCCAGCAATGCTTCGTTCTGTTTGAGAAAGGTACAGAACGCCCTTTTTCACATCCTTATAATGACAATAAAGAAGAAGGAACCTACGTGTGCGCCGCTTGCGGGACACCCCTTTTCAGTTCCGAAGCAAAATACGATTCGGGTTCGGGCTGGCCGAGCTTCTTTATGCCGGTGGCCAAGGAAAACGTAGAAGAAATTGTGGATAAAACGCACGGCATGGTACGCACCGAAGTGGTTTGCAGAACGTGTGGCGGGCACCTCGGGCACGTTTTCAATGACGGTCCAAAACCCACAGGACTTCGTTACTGCATGAACGGAGCCGCATTGAAATTTCACAAAGCTGAATAGAATAAATCCCAGAAAAAGCCGGATCGAATCATATCTATCCGGCTTTTCTTATCTTTGACACATTACGAACCAAAACGTTTGATGGAAGTTATCCGATCGTTTTTTACCACAATCAGAACGCTGTTCCGGACATTCCGGTCGCGCCTCGCCACACTCATCAACAGGATTGCTTATAGAATTACTTCCCTTGTAACCGGCAAGCCGAAAGCCGACGAGCTCTTTCATTCCTACCGGCAGAACAAAAAGTCGCTGCGCGGCTGGTGGGAGGACAAGGTGGATGTCAATGCTACCTATTATCGACCCATTGTAACGGTCTGGAAAACCATCGTTTACGGTATCGTAGCATTTGGTCTTTATATTTTCTGTGTTGAAACAAACTTCCTCTGGCTCATGGGCAGCATGCCAAGCGTGGAAGATCTGCAAAACCCGAAAGTGGCGCAATCGTCGGAGATTTATACCGCCGACGGGGTAATGATCGGGAAATTTTACACTGAAAACAGGACACCCGTTCCCTACAAGCAAATTTCTCCTAACCTTGTAAAAGCATTGATCGCTACGGAGGACGCCCGTTTTTACAAGCATTCGGGTATCGACTACAAAGCCATGGCCAGCGTAGCCTGGGGCATCGTTACCGGCGCGACCGACCGCGGGGGTGGTAGTACCATCACCCAGCAGCTTGCAAAAAAGCTATTTAAAACCCGCAAATCCGGTGCGCGAGGCGTACTTGGCTACGTTCCAGGCCTTAGTACATTGATTTACAAAACCAAAGAATGGCTCACGGCCATCAAACTCGAAAGGAATTTCACCAAAGAGGAAATTCTGACGATGTATTTCAACACGGTGGATTACGGGAATAATACTTATGGCATCAACACGGCAGCCAAGTCGTATTTCAGCAAATCTCCGGACAGCCTCAATGTTCAGGAATCAGCCGTACTCGTTGGTTTACAAAAAGCGACTACCACCTACAATCCGATCCGGAACATGAAGCGCTCGCTCGAACGCCGCAATGTGGTGATCGATCAAATGCGCAAATATGGTTACCTGAGCGCCAAACAGGCCGACTCGATCAGTGCATTACCTATTGAACTGAAGACCAAATTCGAAACGCCTTACGACGGCAATGCCAACTATTTCAAGAATGCGGTAGTTGATTTTGTCAAAAAATGGGGTGATGAGAACGGTTACGACCTTTATACCGATGGCTTGAAAATCTACACGACCATCGACTCGCGCATGCAGGAAGATGCGGAAGAAGCCATGACGCAGAAAATGAAGCAGTTGCAACGCGTTTTCGAAGATCACTGGCGCAACCAGAACCCCTGGCGCGACGAAGACGGCAACGAGATCACCGATTTCCTCCCGAACGTCGTGAAACGTACCAGCAAATACAAGGCGCTTGCAGCCAAATTCCCGAACAGCCCTGATAGCGTGACGTATTACCTCAATAAAAAGGACACGATGACGGTATACGACTGGAAAAACAGCGGAGAAATGACTAAGTACTGGAGTTCCATGGATTCCCTCGATTACTACAAGCGCATTCTCCGCGCCGGTATGATGGCTATGAACCCGCAAACCGGGCAAATCAAAGCCTGGGTAGGCGGTCTGGACTACAATTATTTCAAATATGATGCAGTGAAGCAGGGTAAAAGACAACCCGGCTCGACATTCAAGCCCTTCGTTTACACGACCGCGATCGACGATTCGTCATTCAATATGACCCCTTGTGATGAGATCGTGGACAAGCCGTTTGAGAAAACATACGAGGAAGATGGTGAGGAGAAAATATGGAAACCCAGAAACGCGACCGGATCGTACACGTATGCACCCATGACGCTCCGCAGGGCACTGGCACAATCCATCAACTCGGTAACGGCTGAACTTACCGACCAGGTCGGTGCGGCAAATGTGGTTCGTTACGCTAAAAAAATGGGTATTACCACGCCCTTAAAGCCTGTTCCATCCATCGGTTTGGGGCCGTTCGACGTGTCGCTTTATGATATGGTGGCAGCATATGGTGTTTTTGCCAACAATGGTACTTACACCCAGCCCATCCTTGTGACAAAGATTGAGGACAGTAATGGTAAGGTGATTGAAGAATTCCAGCCCGAGCACCGTCAGGCGATCAGCGAAGAGTCGGCATTTCTGATGTTGCAGATGCTGCGCGCAGGTGTGGAAGAAGGCGGTGGTACCTCGGGAAGTATCCGATGGAGGTTCAATGTGACACTGAACGGCAATGAACTGGGAGGTAAAACAGGCACGACCTCCAACAACTCCGACGGCTGGTTCATGTGCGTCACGCGTGACCTCGTGGTGGGCGCATGGGTAGGCGGCGACGACCGTAGTATCCACTTCCGGACGACCAACCTCGGCGAAGGCGCTAAAACAGCGCTGCCACTCGTGGGCGCATTCCTGGAAAAGGTTTATAAAGACAAATCCGCCGAGCCCGGACCATTCCCGAAACCAAGCTTTAAGATATCCAAGACATACAATTGCCCTACGCGATGGGCACCAGCCGAAAGCGACTCGCTCGGCGTTGAAGGCGATAGCACGCCTGCCAAACGGAATGAAGAAGATGATTTCCTGATAGGCCCTCCACCGATTCCTTTGGATACCGGCAAGAGGAATTAAAAAAGAAGTTGCATCAAAAAGAGTAAAATCACACTTCGTCGTCACCCTGAGTGTAATCGAAGGGCAAATGCGTGATGCAAATGCCCTTCGACTGCGCTCAGGGTGACAGCTTAATCACATTTGATACAACCTCTTTTGATTTACGAGGTTCTGATGCTCTACAACGTACCAATTTTATGCACCTCCTTATATTGTATCCGGTAAAGGTTTGCATAAGCGCCATCCTTTTCAAGCAATTGCTCGTGGTTCCCTTCCTCCACGATCCGCCCTTTATCTACCACAATAATCTTATCAGCTTCCTGAATCGTCGATAACCGGTGCGCAATCACGATCGCTGTTCGGCCGTGCATCAGGTTTTCGATTGCATGCTGGATAAGCTCTTCCGTTTCGCTATCGACAGACGAGGTAGCCTCATCGAGCACGATGATCTTTGGTTCGTGCACCATTGCGCGAACGAAGGAAATGAGCTGCCGCTGACCTACCGAGAGTGTCGCGCCGCGTTCCATTACATTATAGGTGTAACCTCCCGGCAGCCGCTCAATGAAATCGTGTACGCCAACCAGTTTCGCCGCTTCGACGATTTTCTCGTGGGTAATGCTTTCGTCGCCGAGCCGGATATTGTTTTCAATCGTATCCGAGAAAAGGAAAACATCCTGCAACACCACCCCAATATGCCTGCGCAATGCATTCAGTTCGTAATCGTGCACTTCGATGCCATCGACGTAGATGTTTCCCTTGTTAATATCGTAAAAACGCGTTAACAGGTTGATAATCGAGGATTTTCCCGCCCCGGTGGCGCCCACAAAGGCGATGGTCTCACCTTCTTTTACTTTAAAATTAATATCCCTTAAAACGTATTCCTCGTCATTATAGGCAAACCACACGTTCCTGAATTCCACATTACCTTTAATGGATGCCGGTGCAAATGTGCCTTCATTGGAAGTATATTCATCGCTGTCGAGCAATTTCAGGATGCGGTCGGTGCTGACGATCCCCATCTGCAGCGTATTGAAACGGTCGGCGAGCTGTCGGATCGGACGAAAGAAGAGGTTGATAAACATCACAAACGCCGTAACCGTACCAAACGTAATCTCAGCGCCCAAAATCTGCTTTGACCCGTACCATACCACCAGCCCGGTACCTGCCGCCGCGATTACGTCCGCCACGGGGTAATAAACGGAATAGTAAAGGATAGACCGGATGTTCGCATTACGGTGTACCTTGTTAATCTCCCTGAATTTCTTATATTCAATGTCTTCGCTGCTGAAAATCTGCACGATACCCATTCCGGTAATGTGCTCTTGTACAAATGCATTAAGATTAGAAACGGCAGCGCGTACCTCGTTAAAGGAGTCCTTGATCTTCTCTTTGAAAACGTAAGTACAGAAAAGCATGAGCGGGATCATGGAAAGGCTGATGATCGAGAGCTTCCAGTCGGTGTAAAACATCACGGCGATGATCAGCACCAGTTGCAGAATGTCCCCGGCGATGGCGGCCATACCGTCGCTGAATACGTTGGAAAGTGTTTCTACGTCGGAAATAGTACGTGTCACCAGCCGGCCGATGGGCGTGTTATCAAAGAATTTGAGCCTCAAACCAATGATTTTCTGGTACAACTGCACGCGGATGTCGCGTATAATGTATTGCCCGAGCCAGCCCGACATGTACGTATTCCAAAACTGTGCGATACCCTGAAAAACGGTAACGACCAGCATGGCAACGAGCATTACGGTGAGTTGCACATAATCTCCGCTAGCGATCGGCGTGTCGATGGTATATTTGATCAGCAGGGGCATTAGTGGCGCCAGCACCGCATTGAGCAATATAATGGCTATGAGCAGGTAAAACTGCTTTTGATAAGGACGAACGAATGCATATAGACGCCTTAAGGTAGGAAGATCGAATATCTGGCCGCTTTTGGTTTCCTGGTTCACCTGGTAGCTTTTAAATTACAGTGGTTGTTCTGGATCAACAATGCAAAAGTAGAAAATGTCACAAAGCCGATAAAAATTCTGGCAAGCGGCGTATATCTTTTTCAAATACACTACATTAACGTTTTAAAGCCTGGATATAGTCAATATGGAGCTGTTTCTGAGTTTATGTTTAGGAATAGGCCTGAGCGCAAGTTGCGGTTTCAGGATATTTCTGCCGATGCTGGTCGCGAATATCGCCGCCATGAACGGGTGGATCACTCCCGGGGAACAATTCGGGTGGCTATCCTCCTGGACGGCCTTTTTCGCCTTGGGAACAGCTACATTACTCGAAATAGCGGGGTATTACATTCCATTTGTCGACAACCTGCTGGATACCGTCACTACGCCCGCAGCCGTGGTTGCCGGGACATTGCTCACCACTTCGTTCATCGAAATCGACAATCCGATGCTGCATTGGGGACTAGGGCTGATCCTTGGGGGCGGAACGGCCGGGCTTGTCCAGGCTGGTACGGGTATCCTGCGGTTACTTTCGTCTAAGACAACGGCAGGCATCGGCAATCCGGTGGTTTCGACCGTCGAGAACGTTGCGTCATTCGGGCTGTCGGGCCTTGCGGTGTTTCTGCCGGTGATTGCGTTGGTGCTGGTAGTATTGTTGGTTCTCTGGCTTTTGAAACGATTGATGAATTTGAAAAAGTCTTAATGCATGGTTTTCGTGTCTGATGCTATCCCCGTCCATTCCCTCCCAAAAACGCCCAGCCAGGTACCTGCATTAAAAATTTTCAGGTTTAAAAACAGCCTTGACGTCCAGAAGGACGGGCCTATCCAGTCGGAGCCCATATCCCTGCCCATTACCCCACTCCCGACCGACGCGCCTCACCGGCATACCTATTATGAGATCCTCTTTATTGAAGAAGGGCAGGGTTTTCACGAGATCGACTTTCATTCCTATAATATCCAGGGAGCGGGACTTCATTTCCTGACGCCGGGGCAGGTGCATTTACTCACCTTTTCAACTTCTTTCCAGGGCTATATTGTCGCGTTTTCCGAAGATTTCTATACTTTTTATAACCCCGTCAATCCCTCGCTTTCGCAGTTGCCATTCTTCCAGCCCGCGCGCAGGCAGCCTATTCTTACGCTATCCGAAAGTGACAAGCATTATTTCCACAACATCCTCGAAAACATGGTCACCGACCATTTGAATGCCGAAACAGACCAGACGCTCATTGGTCGGTATTTGGGATTGTTATTACAAAAATGTGCCTTCCTCACGCAGCACAACGCACAGTCGGCCGAGTCTTCCGCACTTTCCGTACCCGAGCTGGCAGGCCGGTTTCAGGAGTTGGTCGAAAAAAACTTCCGGCAAATGCATGAAGTGCAGCAATATGCCAGTCAGCTGTCTGTCACGCCCGATTATTTAAGCAAAATAATCAAAAAAGCCCTTGGTGTGTCGTGCCAGGAGTACATTCTCGACAAGCTGCTCCTCGAAGCCAAGCGGCTCCTCGTTTTCAGCAACCTGAGCAGCAAGGAAATCGCCTACCATATCCAGATGGACGATCCGTCCTATTTCAGCCGCATCTTCAAAAAGAAAACTGGTCTTACCCCGAACGAGTACCGCGAACATGTTCGGAAAAGTACCATTTAATAGCAAATTTGTACCTTGCTATCCCTTTTTACTGCGAATATCTTTGTATTATCCAAAATTTAAATGGCTAAATAATACTATTGATATAAGTTATGCAGATAAAATACGAACTGACGGCGGCTTCACTCCAACCCAAGATCGACCGGCTCTGGGCGCTCTCCGGCGAGAAAATCAAGCTCATCAATAAAGAGTACGACAATTCGAAAGGAACGCCCGTTTTCACCGTAAATGGCAAATATACCCTTCGCGGCTGGACGGAATGGACACAGGGTTTCCAGTATGGCGCGGAGGTTTTGCAATTCGACGCAACCGGCGACGAAAGCTACCTCGCGAGTGCCCGTAAGAACACCGTCGAGTCTATGGCTTCTCATGTGGGACATTTTGGCGTGCACGATCATGGCTTCAACAATGTGAGCACGTATGGCAATCTGCTGCGTCTGATGAACGAAGGTGTGATTCCCGAAAACGAATGGGAACGCAACTTTTACGAAATCGCGCTGAAAGTATCCGGGGCCGTACAGGCGCGCCGCTGGACAGGCATTAAGAATGGTCAGGGCTTCATTCACTCGTTCAACGGCCCACACTCGTTGTTTGTTGATACGATCCGTTCGGTAAGGGCTCTGATGGTTTCACATTTGCTCGGCCATAGCTATATGGGTGAGAATGATTTGAAAACCAGCCTGCTCGAACGTGGAACGCTACACTCGATTGCTACTGCCAATTATTCGGTTTACTACGGCGAAGGCCGCGACAGCTACGACCTTTGGGGCCGTACCGCCCATGAAAGCGTGTTCAACACCAACGACGGAAATTACCGCTGCCCCAACTCGCAGCAAGGCTTCTCGGGCTTCACCACCTGGACACGCGGCCTCGCATGGGCAATGGTAGGATTCGCCGAACAGCTCGAGTCGCTGGCCAGCTTCTCCGACGAAGAACTGGCACCGCTCGGCGGACGCGCTGAAATCGAGCGCATTTACCTGAAGGCGGCACAGGCTACCTGCGATTTTTACATTGCCAATACTGCTTCCGACGGCATTCCTTACTGGGATACTGGCGCTCCGCAAATACACAAACTGGGTGATTATACTTCCAGAGTTTCCGATCCTTACAACGAATTCGAGCCGATCGACAGCTCTGCAACGGCCATCGGCGCACAAGGATTGCTTCGCCTCGGCAAATACCTGAAAGACAAAGGACAAGCCGATGCCGGGAACCGTTACTGGCAAGCCGGTCTGACGGCCGTGGATTCGCTTTTTGCAGAGCCATACCTTTCAACTGATCCTACACACCAGGGTCTGATCCTGCATTCGATCTACCACCGTCCGAATGGCTGGGATAATGTACCCGCCGGCCAGAAGATCCCATGCGGCGAATCGAGTATGTGGGGCGATTACCATGCACGCGAACTGGCACTTTACCTGCACCGGATCAATAAGGGGTTGCCTTATTACTCGTATTTGGGCGCAGTGAAATAACGCTATTGTCAGCCTGGTGCTAGCGTTGTGTCATCCTGAGCGGAGTCGAAGGATAATTGCGACGTCGCCAAAACCCTTCGACTGTGCTCAGGGTGACATGAACGAATCGAACCAAGTCTATTCAAAACAAATTACCGAATTGGAAAACATAACACTCAACCGGTGCTGTATCCACACCATTACAACGAAGCCCTGGGGACTTTCAGAGGCGGTGGAAAACTATGCTGCCGCCGGCGTGAAAGGCATTAGCGTATGGCAGAATGCTATTGAGGGAATCGGGCCGCACCGTGCAGGCGAAATCATCCGCGGTGCCGGACTGGAAATTGTCTCTTACGTACGCGGCGGGTTTTTCCCGCATACCAGCAGCGCCGGACGTGCACAGGCGATCGACCATAACCGCAAGCTTCTCGAAGAGGCCGCAGCTTTGGGCGCGCCGATGATCGTCCTGGTATGCGGTGCATCACCCGACCAGTCGCTGGAAACATCGCGTGACCAGATTCGCGAGGGGATTGCTGCCATTCTGCCGCTGGCGGAAAAACTGGGCGTAAAACTGGCCATCGAGCCACTGCACCCGATGTATGCCGCCGACCGCTCGGCGATCAACACCATGGCGCAGGCGAATGACATGGCCGAGTATTTCAAATCACCCTTCGTGGGCGTGGCCGTGGACGTGTACCATTTGTGGTGGGATGCTGATCTGGAAAAAGAGATTGCCCGCTGCGGAGCCAATGGTAATCTGCTCGCTTACCACGTCTGCGACTGGAAGGTAAACACCCTCGATCTTTTGAACGACCGCGGTTTAATGGGTGAAGGGTGTATTGATTTGAAAAAGATCCGCGGCTGGGTGGAAGCGACGGGCTTCAACGGCTTTTGCGAGGTGGAGATCTTCTCGAATATCCATTGGGCTAAGGACCAGCATTTGTTTTTGAGTGAGATAACTGAGGCATTTCTTAAAACTGTATAAACAACAATGACAACACATACCATTGGCATTATCATGAACGGCGTAACCGGCCGTATGGGTACCAACCAGCATTTGTTACGTTCTATCAAAGCCATTATCGAGCAAGGCGGCGTTAAAATCTCTTCCGACGAGGTGATCATGCCTGACCCGATCCTCGTGGGCCGCAACGAAGCGAAACTGCAAGCGCTTTGCAAGCAATCGGGCGTGCAGAAATACACGACCGACCTCGACTCGGTCATGTCCGATCCGCATTATCAGATCTATTTCGATGCGCAGGTAACCGGCCGTCGTGCAGCTGCTGTGAAGAAGGCCATTAAAGCCGGAAAGCACATTTATTGTGAAAAACCAACCGGTACCACCACCGAAGAGGCATTGGAGCTTTACGACCTTGCTACCAAGGCTGGTTTGAAAAACGGCGTGGTACAAGATAAGCTCTGGCTACCTGGAATGGTCAAATTGAAACGATTGATGGAATCCGGTTTCTTCGGAAAGATCCTTTCGGTAAGAGGCGAGTTTGGTTACTGGGTATTCGAAGGTACGAGTATTCCTGCGCAACGCCCTTCGTGGAACTACCGCAAAGAAGACGATGGTGGTATCATCGTGGATATGCTTTGCCACTGGCGGTATGTACTGGATAACCTGTTTGGAAATGTAAAAGCCGTTTCCTGCCTGGGCGCAACGCACATTCCCGAGCGTATTGACGAAAATGGTAATACTTATAAATGTACTGCCGACGACGCCTGCTACGCCACATTCGAACTCGAAGGTGATGTAATCGCCCATTTCAACTCGTCATGGACCGTACGAGTACGCCGCGACGACCTGCTGACGCTGCAAGTTGACGGAACACACGGCTCGGCTGTTGCTGGTCTGCGCGATTGTTACATACAGCATTATGGCAATACGCCAAAACCGGTATGGAACCCCGATATCGCCCAGCCAATCCCATTCTTCGACGGCTGGTCGAAAGTGCCTGAGCAAGAGATCTACGATAATGCATTCAAGGTGCAGTGGGAGCTGTTCCTGAAACATATTGTAAAAGACGAGCCATTCCCCTGGGATTTGAAAGCCGGTGCGCGTGGTGTGCAGCTCGCCGAAAAAGGCCTCGAAAGCTGGGAAAAACGCCAATGGGTTGACGTGCAGGAGCTATGAAAAAGACCGCATTAATCACCGGTGGAAGTCGCGGCATCGGTTTTGGCATTGCCAAAGCCCTTGCCAAAGAGGGATATAACCTGGCGATCAACGGCGTCCGCGACGAAGCGGGCGCTGCCGATGCCCTCAACGAATTGCGCGAACTGGGCGCCGAAGTAGCCTATTGCCAGGGAAGTATCGCCAGCGCCGCCGATCGGGAAGCTATTGTTGAAAAAGCATATTCCGTTTTCGGACAGATCAACCTGCTCGTCAACAATGCCGGGATTGCGCCTCGCGTGCGGCTTGACCTTCTCGAAACGACCGTCGAGAATTACCAGGAAGTAATGACGACCAACCTCGAAGGCCCTTTCTTTTTTACACAGGCCATCGGCAAACGCATGGCTGCTGCGAAACAGGATAACCACGCATTTGAGGCTGCGATCATTTTCGTGACGTCCATTTCTGCGACGGTAGCCTCCATCAATCGCGGTGAATATTGTATTTCAAAAGCCGGGCTTGCCATGACTAACCTGCTTTTCGCGGTGAGAATGGCAGAATTCAATATTCCGGTTTATGAGATCCGGCCGGGTATTATTGCCACCGACATGACTTCCAAAGTACAGGAAAAATATGACAACCTGTTCCAGAGCGGCATTGCTTTACAGCCACGCTGGGGCACACCAGAGGACGTCGGCAAGGCAGTAGCGTCGCTAACGAGAGGCGACTTCCCGTACTCCACAGGCCAGGTAATAGGCGTGGACGGCGGAATGCTGATCGACAGGTTGTAATTTCTCCATCAAAAACCCTAGCCCTATGTCAACAACAACAAACAATACCCAACCTTCGCTGCTTTCGCAGTTGTTGCAAGTGCCAGTAATAGTGGCTGCATTGGGCTACCTGGTCGATATGTACGACCTCTTTTTGTTCAGTGTAGTGCGGGTACCGAGTCTCAAAGCGCTGAACGTCGCCGACGATCAGCTGCTCAACGAGGGCATCAATTTATTGAATTACCAAATGGCAGGAATGCTGATCGGCGGCGTGTTGTGGGGTGTGATAGCGGATAAAAGAGGTCGGCTTTCTGTGCTTTTCGGGTCGATAATCATGTATTCACTCGCCAATATCGGCAACGGATTTGTTACATCGCTTGATCAATATGCAATCCTTCGCTTTATTGCGGGCGTCGGCCTGGCCGGTGAGCTTGGAGCGGGGATTACGCTTGTTACCGAAGTCCTGCCGAAAGAAATACGGGGCTATGGCACCACACTGGTAGCCACATTGGGTGTTTTAGGAGCTATTTTGGCTTATTTCGTAGCCGATTTGTTTGCCTGGCGCATATCTTATTTTGTAGGAGGCGGCATGGGTTTGTTGCTTTTGGTATTGCGCTTCAATGTTTTCGAATCGGGAATGTTTAAGCACGCTAAGGAACGATCGGTTGACCGCGGTAATATTTTCATGATCCTCACAAATGGCAAGCGCCTGGGCAAGTACCTGATGGCGATCCTGGTAGGGCTACCGATTTGGTTTGTGGTGGGGATTCTCATTACTTTTTCACCCGAATTCGGGGCTGCGAAGGGTATCGAGGGGATCAATGCGGGCAAAGCGGTGATGCTGGCTTTTTCAGGGCAGGTTGGAGGAGACATCGTCAGTGGTTTACTTAGTCAGTACATGCGGAGCAGGAAGAAGGTCATCAGACTTTTTATTGTACTGTCGCTTGCAATGGTGATCGGCTATTTGCTAATTCCGATGCAGGATTTGTTCTCCTTCTACTTGCTTTGTACCTTGCTCGGATTCTGCAATGGCTACTGGACATTGTTCATTACTATTGCGGCAGAGTTGTTCGGTACGAACCTGCGGGCGACTGTGGCGACCACAGTACCCAATTTTGTGCGCGGCGCGACGATTCCGCTGGCAGCATTGTTTGTTCGTTTCAGACCCGACCTGGGCGTAGTCCAGAGTGGGTTGGTAATAGGTGTGGCAACGTCCGTAGTAGCATTGCTGGCCTTATATTTCCTTGAAGAGACATTTACAAAGGATATGGACTTTGTAGAAAAAGAATAGTTTCGGTTTTAGTTTTAGTTAAAAGCGGCCCCCACAGATGGAGGGCCGTTTTTTTTAACAGTTATTAACACTTTTCCAAGCAACACTCCCGTAACAATCTCCGTCTCTTGGTTACAAATTCAAAAATAGCCATGAGATACCGTTCAATTGCTTATGCTGGGAATCAACCACTTGTCCCACCCGAAATTCCGCTCGTGTACTTTGATTCCGAAGCTACAAGAAGCCGGTCTTACCTTTGTCGTGTTCTTAAAATAGAACAAAATTTATAGCCATAAAAATAAAACAGCCATGAAAACAACAGTTAAAACCTTCATCTGCGCATTTGCGCTTGCAGCCGCTTCTTTCACTGCCCAGGCAGCCGACAAAGGAGCACACAAAGCATCCACTTTCGGAACTGGCATTTATGCCACCAAAACCGGTAAAATCAACGTTCTCGTCGACAAAGGCAGCACTGACACCAAAACAATATTGTTGCTCAAAGACGCCGAAGGAACCGTCGTATACCGCGAAACAGTGTCGAGAGAAAACAAAAAATTCGGACGTACTTTGAACCTCGATGCCATGGAGCCCGGCAAGTACAAGCTGGACATTATCAGCGGCAACGAAGTCCAAACAAAAACTTTCGAGCTGACCGATCAAAAAGTAGAACGTATTCTGACAGTTAAGTAAGGTTCAAATACATAGTATCCGGGCGGCACCTTCCCATTGCGGGAGGTGCCGCTTTTTTGTTACGACGCATGCTGATTCTCACAAAGCTGCAAGAGCTTTCGCTAAAACAAAAATTGACACTTTCAAATAAATGAGTTACAAAATTGCAAGGAGATCAACGACATAGCTCACTTTTTGCCTTTTAATAGTCACTGAAAATCACTCTTCAATATGGATACCCGTCGAGATTTCCTGCAAAAACTGACATTAGGCGTCGGCGTAACAGCGTTGAGCGACCTCCCTGCTTCTGCGCGTGAGCTGTACTCCGGCCCGAAGGCCGACAAACAATTGCGCGTGGCATTAATGGGGTTGGGCAGCTATGCAACCCGTGTGGCCGAAGCGATGAAGGATTGCAAAATGGCAACGCTCGTGGGAGCTGTTTCGGGGACGCCCTCGAAGCTCGAAACCTGGAAGCAGAAATATAATATCCCGGAGAAAAACACTTACAATTACGAGACGGTTAGCAAAATCAAGGATAACCCGGACATCGACATTGTATACATTACCACGCCGAATTCCCTGCATCACAAGCACGTCCTGCAAATTGCCGCGGCCGGCAAGCATGTGATTTGCGAAAAACCCGTTGCCGACAATGCACAGCAAACGCGGGAAATGATCGCCGCTTGTAAAAAGGCGGGTGTAAGGTTTTATATAGGCTACCGGATGCATTTCGAGCCTCATACGCGTGAGCTTATACGTATGCGTGAGGCGGGCGAGCTCGGCAAGATCATGCATGTGAACAACTATATGGGTTTCAAATCCGGCGACCCAAACCAATGGCGGTTGAAAAAGGCCCTCGCAGGCGGCGGCGCGATGATGGACGTGGGCATTTACGCGCTTAACGGCGCCCGGTACGCCACGGGTGAGGAGCCTATCTGGGTTACTGCGCAGGAAACGAAAACCGATCCGGTGAAATTTAAGGAAGTCGACGAGACGATTATGTTCCAGCTGGGCTTCCCGAGCGGCATTGTCGCGAGCTGTGGAACCACTTATGCATTCAATAACTACGAGCGGCTATATGTCGTTGGTGAAAAAGGATTTGTAGAGTTAAGTCCTGCTTTTGGCTACGGCCCTATCAAAGGCCGTACGCATCTCGGCCCGATGAACCAGCCCGTAGTCACGCATCAGACACTTCAAATGGACGGCATTGCCGATATCATCCTCAACAACAAGCCCGATCCGAATGTGACCGGAGAGGAAGGATTGAAGGACATGATCGTTGTCGACGCGGTGTATGAATCTATCCGCAAAGGCGGGGCGAAGATTATGCTGGCTGGGAAATAGCACCGACATCGTCGTAGACTGCCCAAAATCCTCACTACCAAAAATCAACACTTTACTGGAAACGCAATAAAGCCCTGAAAAAAATTTCAGGGCTTTATTGCGCAACCGATTAATTGCACATATATTTGCAATCGATCGATTGCGCAATTAATCAGAATGAAATGAGACGAGATGTTTTTCAGGCCATTGCAGACCCTACAAGAAGGGATATCATTGGCCTCATCGCAAAAAAACCGATGACCCCCAATGCAGTGGCGGAGTCCTTCGGTGTGAGCCGTCAGGCGATTTCGAAGCATATGCAAATCCTGCTCGAATGTGGCCTGCTCGGTATCAATCCGCAGGGACGTGAACGCTATTACACGGTGCAGCCCAAAAAGCTGGCGGAAGTGGCCGACTGGATCGACCCGTTCCGCAAAATGTGGGAAGGCCGGTTTGAGAAACTGGACGACATTATCAACACTTTAAAAAACGAACAACATGGCAACGAAAAATGAAACCAAAATCATTGCAGAAGAAGGCAAACAGGAGCTATTTATCATCCGCGAATTCGAAGCATCGCGCGAGATCGTCTTCCGCGCATTCAGCGAAGAGGATTTGCTCACACAATGGGCAGGGGGGCCAAACGATATGACGGTGCGTTATGAGAAATTCGAACCCTACGCAGGCGGCTCCTACCGTTTCATCAACACAATTCCCGGCAATGCAATGGAATTCGCATTCCACGGCGTATGCCACGAGCATACGGCACCGGAGCGGATCATTCAGACATTTGAATTTGAAGGCCTGCCTGAAAAAGGCCACGTAATACTGGAAACGTCCCGCTTTGAAGACCTACCCGGCGGTCGGTCACGTCTCACCGTTCAGTCTGTATTCCAGTCCGTTGCCGACCGCGACGGGATGGTGCAGGCAGGAATGGAACGCGGGGTAGTGGATTCGTATACGCGGCTTGATGAACTACTGGAAAAAGTGGCTGTCTAATACCGAAATGAGTATCGATAAAAGGCAACTGGCAATGACCGGTTGCCTTTTAAGTCGTATTACCCTATTATTACACACAACATTTCCAAACCATCCAGCCATGAAAGACTACCCGCAATCCGTCCGGAGAAAAGACCGGCAAGAGACCGACACTTCTTTCCTCCACGAAATACTCGACAATGCCGTTTCCTGCTCGATTGCCATTGAAAAAGAGGGTTATCCTTTGATCCACGTCGCGTTTTATCATTTCGACGCGGCCAATAATGATATCATCTTCCATTTTTCCAAGCACGGACACGCAGGCGATGAAATTACCGATGGCAAAAAAGCGAGCATTTCAATATACAAATATGGGAGACTCTACACCGCTGCCAAAGCCGTTGATTTTGGTTGCGAATATCAAAGCGTGATCATTTACGGCACAATCAGGATTATCGAGGGGGAGCAAGAAAGAATGCAAGCGATGAGCGATTTCTTCGATCGCTATTTTGCGCACATTCCCGACAGCAGTTACGAGGTATTCACCGCTGCACAGAGCAAGCCTATCCACGTGGCTAAGCTCCGAATCGAACAATGGTTTGGCAAAGAACACGCGTTGCCTGCAATTGCAACAGACGCATTTTTCCCTGCTTTCCCATCAGTAATGCAACCCCGCGAAGCGTAACACCTTCGACTTTCAAAACAGTAAAGCAGCCCCCTATTCCGACTTTAATACACTGACCCGGTTCGAACCAACGCCGGGCACGGTATTACCATGCAAAAATCTAAAATCATTATTCCGGTGCTGGCTGGCATTGCCGCGCTGTTTTACCCCGTTTTACTATCTGCACAAATCATGGATTCGAAATCAATTGTCGCGCCGGGAGCGCAGGTCGAGAAGCTGGGTGATGGATACAAATTTACCGAAGGACCGGTACCTGATAAGGACGGCAATGTGTTTTTCACCGATCAGCCCAACAATAAGATCATCCGCTGGGACGCCGAAACGGGCGCTTTCAGTACGTTTTCCGACAAAGCAGGCCGCGCCAACGGCATGTATTTCGACAAAAAAGGGAACCTTATAGCATGCTCTGACGAGGATAATCAGGTTTGGTCATTTGACAAGAAAGGCAATCCGACAGTACTTGTGAAGGACTACGAAGGCAAGCTGCTCAACGGCCCCAACGACCTCTGGATTGACGCCAAAGGCGGCATTTACCTCACCGACCCCCTCTACAAACGCGACTACTGGAAACGGGACCCCGCCATGCAGCAGGATGGTCAGCATGTTTACTACCTCAGTCCCGACCGCAAAAAATTCACCCGGGTTGATGAAAAGTTGAAAAAACCCAATGGCATTATAGGCACCCCGGACGGTAAGAAACTCTACGTAGCCGACATCGGTGACAGCAAAACGTATGTTTACGATATTCAAAAAGATGGCACACTGACCAACCGGCAACTATTCGTTCCCAAAGGTTCCGACGGGATGATCCTCGACGAAGAGGGCAATCTGTACATCACCGGCGATGGTGTCACGGTTTTTGATAAAACAGGTACGCAAATCGCGCATTTTCCGGTGCATAAAGGATGGACGGCTAATGTCTGCTTTGGCGGCAAAAACCGCGACATGCTGTTTATCACTGCTGAAACAGCGGTGTATGGCTTAAAAATGCGGGTAAAAGGCGTAAAGTAACCTTACAGAACTCCTGCAATGGCGGAATTTCCCGATTGAAAGGGAAACTCCGCCATTCTTTTTAATCTGCTGCAACGGTTTGAGTGTATATGTCGTCATGGTCAAATACAATATTCCATACTAGATTACCAGTAGGCTCGTTACTCAAACTAACCCGTACTTTCTTCTATGCGACTGACTTTTACGGCTTTTCTCTTCCTTTCCCACATTATTTCTTTTGCTCAGAATCGCGTTACTATCAGTGGTTTTGTGAGGGAAAAAGGCAGCCAGGAGCAGCTTCCGGGAGTGAATGTGTATATCGATAACACCCCATACGGCGCAGTGACGAATACCTACGGTTTTTACTCCCTCACATTGCCGGCATCTGATTCCGCAACTGTCTCATTCTCCTTTGTAGGTTATGAAAAACAGCTGAAACGAGTGTCGCTCCGGAACAATACCGAACTGAATATTTTTCTTCCCGCCATTACACAACTCGAAGAAGTGGTTGTGTCGGCCCGCAAGCAGGACGATTATGTGAGCCGGACGGTGCAAATGAGCAAAGTCGAAATCCCGATCCAGCAGTTGAAGAAAATACCGGCATTCTTCGGCGAGAAGGACGTATTGCGGGTCTTACAGCTTATGCCGGGCGTGCAAAAGGGTACCGAAGGGCAAACGGGCTTGTATGTACGCGGGGGCGGACCCGACCAGAACCTCATTATCCTCGACGACGCGGTGGTTTACAATGCCAATCACCTCTTTGGCTTTTTCTCGATCTTCAATTCTGACGCGCTTAGGAGTGTGGAATTGACCAAAGGCGGCTTTCCGGCCCGATATGGTGGCAGGCTGTCGTCGGTATTGGAAATGAATATGAAGGAAGGCAGCAAAGAGAAACTGCATGGCGAGGGCGGAATAGGCCTGATCTCCTCGCGGTTAACGCTCGAAGGGCCTATTTCGAAGGGAAAATCTTCTTTCCTGATTTCCGGCCGGCGCACATACATCGATTTTCTCGCAAAGCCGCTGATCGCCCGGCAGCAGCGGGGCGCCGACAGTCAGGTGAAGCCCGGTTATTACTTTTATGATCTGAATGCCAAGATGAATTACGACCTTGGCAGTAAAGACAAATTGTACATCAGCGGCTATTTCGGCCGCGACAAGTTCCACGCCAACGAAAAAAGCAGCACTTCCGAAACCCGGGCCGGCCTCGACTGGGGCAATGCAACGGCTACCGTTCGCTGGAACCATGTATTGAACCAGAAACTGTTTGTCAATACCTCCTTCATTTTCAGTAATTTCAAATTTGGAGTTTCCAGTTATTCCAAAGATTTGAATAGTGATGGTTCCCTGGACGACGAGTTCAGTCTTGAATACGATTCGAGGATCCGCGATCTCGGCGTGAAAACGGATTTTGATTTTTACCCTTCGGCAAAGCACGCGGTGAAATTCGGTGGGCAGGCCACTTTTCACAAATTTGTCCCATCGGCGCTTGCAATCTCCGGTTCATTTATCACTAATCCGATTGAACGATCGGTGAAGCCGGTTTACTCGCTCGAATCGGGGCTTTATATCGAAGATACCTGGCAGGCCTTAGATGCATTGAAGATCAATGCAGGGCTAAGGGTAAGCACATTTCAGACCGAGGTTAAAACTTACGTACGACCCGAGCCGCGCATTTCGGCTGCATTACGCCTGGCAGAGAACCTTTCGTTCAAGGCATCTTACGCGCGCATGAACCAATATGTGCATTTGCTTTCAAATACCGGCCTCGGCCTTCCAACCGACCTTTGGGTCCCTACTACCGCACGCGTAGCGCCTCAGCAATCCGAACAAGTGGCGGCGGGCTTTGCGAAAGACTTTGAACGCCCGGCGCTCACGGTTACGCTCGAAGGTTATTATAAAAAAATGAACAACATCCTGAACTACAAGGAAGGCTCGTCTTTCCTGAGTATCAACGGCGAGAATGCGAACGAGCTCAGCTGGGAAGATAATGTTACCGCGGGTAAGGGATGGTCGTATGGGGGTGAGTTTCTGGTTCAAAAGAAAACCGGACGATTCTCCGGCTGGATTGGTTACACATTGTCGTGGACCTATTGGAAATTCCCCGAACTGAATTTCGGCAAAACGTTCTTCCCGCGTTACGACCGCCGTCACGATCTTTCTGTGGTGGGAATCTATGAGCTGAGCAAAAGAATTACGGTGTCGGCCACATGGGTGTATGGCACCGGCAATGCATTGACACTCCCCGTGTCGAGCTATCGCGCGGCGACCGACAACTTCTTAACCCGCCTTACTTCCGACGGCAAGCCTGCGATCAACTGGTTCGGCCCGACAGTCAGCGAATATGGCCAGAAAAACAGCTACCGCGCCGAGCCGTTCCACAGGATGGATGTCGCCATTCAATTCCACAAAAAGAAAAAGCGGCATGAGCGTACCTGGGAGTTCGGCGTCTACAATGCCTATAACCGCAGGAATCCGTTTTTCTACAATATCGACGAGGAAATCATCATTCTTCCCAATGTAATGCCTGCTACACCGGTTCCCAAATACACGTTGAAGCGCTATTCGCTGTTTCCGGTACTGCCCTATTTCAGCTATAACTTTAAATTCTAAAAGCGGCTATGCTTCCCAGATATATCATTTTACTGTCTCTGACATTCCTGCTGGCAGCATGCGAATCGCTTGTGACGGATGTCGATCAGGCCAACCTACCCCAAGTGGAATCGAAATTGGTGGTGCAATGCTTTATTTCTCCGCAAGCCGCCCGCATCAATGTGGTCGTAACGGAATCCATTCCGCTGTTTACCGAGCCGGATCTGAAAGGCGGTGTAATCCCAAATGCAGTCGTGAAACTATCCGACGGAGCGCGGGAAATCGTCATTCCGTTCGACACAACCAACCAGCTCTACTCGATCGATAAATCGGCCCTCAGCATTTCACCGGGGAAAACCTATTTTCTTTCGGTAACGAATGGTGTGCGATCGGTAAGCGCAAGCTGCACGGTTCCGGCAAGCGCGGTGGTTCCGAAAACCTATGAAATCGACACCGCTTCTTCCGGCGATATTTCGGCTCGGGATACTTCACTAACCGTTAAATACACCTGGAACGACATTGCCGGGCAGGCCAACTATTATCGGGTGCGCGCATCGCTCGACCTGGAATATAGCGTGCCGGAAGGCGTTACTTCCAATCAGGGACAACTCATAGAAAAAAGGGTCCGTAACCGGTTCAATTTCAACTGGGACGACGCGATCGGCAGAAACGATTTCCGCAACGACATAAACCTGGACGGGACTGATTTCAATTCACCCATCGGCCGGGTAAAACTGCCAAAGCCGCTTAGTTACACTGGCAGCGACGGCACGGTGTACCTCTCCTTTCCTAAAAGCAAGATCATATCAGTCACGATGGAAGTGTACAATACCGACGAACATTATTTCAAATACCATCGCTCGGTACAAACGCGGGGCGATTCGGATAACCCATTCGTAGAACCGTCGCTGATCTACACCAATATCGAGGGTGGTTTGGGATGTTTCGGGTCGTACAACTCGGGGCAGTTGATTTATCGTCCCAAATAATCCCGGTTAATTTCTATTCACGTTCTACAAATTCTGGCATATTGAGGTCAAAGTACCTCAATATGTACATCGCCGATTTGCCTTTTCCTGGCGAAAAACGACTGTACAGCAAGGCATACTTTTTTCCCGGATGATGATCAAACCGCTATCAATTGTTCAATCAATCAGATCGTCAATCTTAAAATAAAATATTATGGACTTGCAAGGATCAGACCAGGACAAGGTTAAGAAACCGCATCCTTCCAATAAAAACATGAGTGAGCCCGATACACTCATCGAAACGCTTGAAGATTTGCAGGAGCAAGGCTATACCTATGATTTTAACCTCACAGCCCATGCCCTGGAAATACATCAGGACGACGGCATTTGCCTTACGTTGTCACCCGAAGATTTCGACATTGTACAGGTTTACCGGTTCGAAGGGATGACCAACCCGTCGGATATGTCGATTTTATACGCCATCGAGTCGAAAGACGGATTGAAAGGAACACTTGTGAGCAGCTATGGTGTGTATGCCGACGCGATGTCCAATGAAATGATCAAAAAACTGGATACGCGTAGCTCACTGATCGTCCATCATCCCGAAGATGACGATATGGCCCATTGATTTTCCTGATATGATTAACCTTAGATAAATGTTGCTTTGGCGATCGGCAAAGCAACATTTTTGATAAAAAGCGAACTGACCATGGAAATGATCGAACTGACCGAAGAACTTATTGAATCAGCCGAGCAACGGGCTGCCGGCCAGCCATACCCGCAATTTGTCAAGAACCTGAAAGCCCTCGGGGTTGACAACTATGAGGTGAAGGTAAAGAACCGTAAACGTACTTATACGTCCGTTCAGGGCGACAAGCTGATCATAGCCGGCGATTTGCCAGAATTTGAATGCGCAGAAACATTTGAGCTGGAAGAGGTGAAGGCGGCCATCAAACGCACCCAGGATGGCATTACCGACTACCCCACTTTCCTACGCGAGATCGGCGCTGCGGGCATACACACATACGTAGCCGACCTCACAGGCATGAAAGTGATTTACCAGGGACCAAATTCCGAATACGAGTATGAGGAATTGATCCCTGATGTTTAAAAGTTGTTCAGCCTGCCGCTCAACATTTCGAGCTGATCGTCGGTAAAATCGAGGTGCGTTACAAATCTGACCAGCCCCTTGCCGAACGTCACAGCCAGAATTCCGGCCTCGGCAAGGCGGCTTACATATTCTTTTTCTGTAATTCCGTCGTTTAGCCGGATGATGACAATGTTGGTATCGACAGGAAAGATCTCGGCCACCTCGGGCCTTGCAGCAAACAGCTGCCCTATTGCTCTGGCTCGGCTGTGATCTTCCTTCAACCGATCAATGTTGTGATCGAGTGCATAAATGCCTGCTGCGGCCAGAAACCCCGCCTGCCGCCAGCCACCGCCCATTACCTTACGGAAACGGCGCGCCTCACGAACCATTTCATGCGTTCCCAGAAGCAACGAACCCACAGGACAGCCCAGGCCTTTGGAGAGACAAATGCTGATGCTGTCAAATACCTGCCCGTATTGAACCGGCGTCTCGCCCGTTTCGACCAGTGCATTAAAAAGCCTCGCGCCATCCAGGTGCAACGGAATGTTACGTTCCCGGCAAACATCGCGGATCGCTTCGATTTCCTTCAAATCATAGTAGCACCCGCCACCTTTGTTCATAGTGTTTTCGAGCGAAATTAGCCTCGTAACGGTCGAGTGGACGTCGTTCTCCGGACTGATCGCTTCGCTGACCTGCTGCGCCGTGAGTCTTCCGCGGTCGCCGTCGAGGAGCTTCACGGAAGAAAATGCGTTCAGCATAATGCCCCCGCCTTCGTACAGGTAAATGTGCGAATGTTTGTCGCAGATCACGTCACTACCCGGACGGGTGTGGACGCGGATGGCCAGTTGGTTCGTCATGGTGCCGGAAGGGCAAAAGAGTGCATCTTCCATTCCGAAGAGTCTCGCAGCCTTTTCCTGCAATGCATTCACGGTCGGGTCGTCACCAAAAACATCGTCGCCTACTTCCGCGCTCCACATGGCTTCCTGCATTTCCTGAGTGGGCCTGGTAATGGTGTCGCTGCGGAGGTCTATTTTCATTTCAAAAACATTCATGGGGTATTCGTTGCAATTTCGCGCCAAATTAATGCTTAAAGCTGATTTCCGGGCAGGCATTGCTTACTTTAAACGGGTATATTGCAGGCAAAATCATGCAATATGGAATTCCAGGAATATCTGAAATCAAAAAAAATAGATGCGGAAGCGTTCAGGAAAGGCGATGTTTTGCGCTACCAGGAATGGAGCACGCTTTTTGAAACCATGCATCCGGAAAGTTTCACAGGCCATAAAAAATTCCTGATCAACGAGATCCGCCGGCGTTATCTTCTCAAAGAGGATTAACCTCGCATTTCCTCCATCAGTTTCATCAATATCCCGACGGTCTTCTCGGTTTGCTCCTTGCTCGGTGTCGTGTCCCAATTGCCTACGATCCCATTGCTGCCGATGTAAATACCGTCTTTCCGGGCAATGAAATTGGCACCTTGCGTATACAGCTTGTAATTCACGTCACCTTGGGGAATAAGGCAGGAAAGCTGGCCGGAAACAGGCGTCAGTTCGCTGTCGTTGAATACCGGTTTTGCACCCAGTCCCATACAATTCACGACCACTTTTTCGGGCAGCGCGTCGATATCTTCCAGCTTTTTGATCTCGTGGATTTTCACCTTTCCTCCGAACATCGTGAAATCCTGCAACTGGTGGCGCAAATAGGTCGGAATATTAAACATGATATTGGTCCTGCGTGTCACGTGGTCAGCTTTGAAAGGGTGTTCCTTCTTTTCCAGCCGCACGCGTTCCGGTAACAGACCATGTATTTCAAAATCCTCACCGCCTGCACCCGGTGTATAAACAGGTGCCTCTCTGAAAACGCCATATTCCTCTGCCCAGCTGGCAATATCATTCATTCCCAACAAAAATTGAAACCGGCGGAATGAGAACCGCGTCGCTTCTTCCCATATCGCCTCGAACCCGGGCTTCACGATTTTTTTATCACAAACCCTCGACGCCGGCGACCAGGTGCCGGTCGCAAGGTTGCTCGTCACATTCGGCGGCACGTCTTTGGTGTAAATGGTCACCTCACAGCCGCTTTCCTGCAACAGCCGGGCCGTCGCTATCCCTACCGTCCCACAGCCCAGCACGGCAACTTTCTGCTCGCCCGTAGCCAGTACATTCTTGCGCGCAATGTTGCCCGTGCCCCACGACAACGACCAGCCGCTGCCGCCATGGCCATAGTTGTGGACGATCGTCTTGTTTCCGATCTGCTCCACATCCAGCCGAGGCCCCGAGGCACGGAATGGCCGTAAACCGACCGTTTCTTTGACAATACGGTCCATCGAAAGGCGTAATTTGGGGATTTGATGGTAACCCCGGCTGATGTGAAAATGTTTGTCGGGATACCTCAACTCGGCTCTTGGCGCACAGGAGGTTGCAACGGCACCTAATGCGAAGCTGGCCGGAATGGCCTTTTCAAAGAAATTTCTGCGGTTCATTCGGTTGGGAGTGAATAGTAATGGAATTACGGAATTTAGCCACCAACCGCTGCGAATGCAAATTTTATATCGTTGTATTGAAAACTATCAAAACATTCTTTCCTGAAACATATTTTTCTCCATCCCGACACCGCTCTTAAATGCAAGTCAGTTTTTGGAGAGTGAAAAAGGAATATCCGCTTCTTGCGTGCCCCACTGCTTATTAGGTTTATCCCCCATTTGCAGCACCAGCGTTCCGCCTTTCAGAAGTTCGCCATGGGTAATGTAGGTCCTGGTGAAAGGCTTGCCATTTAACGTCGCCGATTGAATGTATCGCGCATTGTCGGAAACGCCTTTTGCCTTTACGGTAAATTTGCGGTTCTTGCCCGTTTCTATTGAAATTTCTTCAAAAACCGGGCTTCCGAGCACATATTGGTCTGTTCCCGGTGCTACGGGGTAAAAGCCCATCATACTGAAAGCCAGCCAGGCCGACATTTGCCCTCCGTCCTCGTTGCCGCTCAGCCCTCCAACACTCGTATCATATTCACTTCTGATGATTGTCCGCGCCCACTGCTGTGTCTTCCAGGGCTGCCCGGCAAATGCATAGAGATACGCAATCTGGTGATTAGGTTCGTTGCCATGCCAGTAATGCCCCTGGTCGAACAGCGTGTCGAGCTTGGCGATGAAACGGCTTTTGCCTCCCATGATTTTTTGGAGCCCCGCAACATCCTGCGGCACAAACCAGGTGTATTGCGCGGGGGAGCCTTCGGTAATGAAGCTGGCACGTTTAGCAAACGGGTCAAAATTGGCAATCCAGCGGCCGTCGGCATACCGTCCACGCGCATAACCTGTCGACGGGTCGATCACATGCCGGTAATTGAGCGCCCGGTTGCGCAGCTGATCCGCATCTTCCTTTTTGCCCAGGCTAGTCGCCAGGGTCGATAAGCAAAAATCATCGTACGCGTATTCGAGCGTGCGCGACACCTGCTCGCGCTTGTGAAATGCCTGCCAAACGCTGTCTTCCAGCGGCACGTAACCATATTGCAGGTAGGATCTCAATGCCCGGCGTCCCTGCCCTGCTTCATAGCTTTTGGCATTGGTATTCACTTCGAATGCATTTTTACGGAGGAAGTTGTAGGCGCTGTTTACATCGAAATTCCGGACATTCTTTGTATAAGCATCTGCGATCACCGACAATGCGTGGTCGCCCACCATCGCCGCCGTATAGTGGTTCCAGCAGGGGAAAATCGGCATCCACCCTCCCTGTTCGGCCTTTTTCACGAGTGATTGCATCATATCGCCCGCACGTTTGGGTTCAAGCAATATTTCCAGCGGCATTGCGGCCCGGAAGCTATCCCACATACTGAAATCGCAATAATATTCGAAACCTTCGGCTTTTTGGAGCGGGGTACCGCCTGCAAACGAGGGATAGCTGCCGTCGACATCCGAAAAGAGCCTTGGTGAAAGTTTAGTCCTGTATAATGCACTGTAAAAAAGCGCCTTATCATTTTCACTACCAATAGCCGCTACTTTCCCCAAAGCCTCATTCCACGCATCGTGCGACGCTTTGCGGACAGCTTCGAATGTTTTCGTACCTAATTCTTTTTCAAGATTCGCGCGTGCACCCTCAATGCTCGTGAATGACGTGCCTATGCGGACCGTTATCACCTGTTTCTCGTCACCGAACCCCACATACGCTCCGAGCCTTTCCCGGTTGCCTTTGCCGGTAAGTATCCTTCCCATTGGTGTAATGGTATCGCCCAACCACACACCCGACTGCATAAATTTCTGATCGAATTTCATCACAAAATACCCGCTGATACCGGCCGGCTGGCCCGCTCCCTGGTAAATACGGTGTACGGGGTTATAACCCACTATCTCCCCTCGCTCCCGGAGCACCTCCACAAAACCTTCCCCTTCGTCGCTATTGGGCTCTACTATGATGAATGACTCCTCCCCGCTCCCGAACTTGAAGCGCATGATCGCCGTCCGCGCCAGTGCAGTTACCTCCGCATGGATCTGATGATCCTGCAACCACACCCCATAATAATCGGGCGTACTTTCCTCTTTGTCGTGACTGAACACGCTGGCTCTTTTTTGGGGATCGGTAGTGAGCTCGCCCGACAGCGGCATCACGGTGATGGAGCCATAATCCTGTACGCACGAGCCATTGAGCCAATGCGTGCCGCGAAACCCCTGAAATTTATTATCGTTGTAGTAAAACGGCGCAATGCATTTGGTTTCTGTCGCGCGCGTTTGGGGCGTCCACTGGGTCATGCCATTGGGCACGCCCACAGCAGGGATGGTTTGTCCTTTCAGCTCGCTTCCTGCCTCGCTGTGTGCTTTGGCGCTTTCCGTTGCCGACGGGGCGGTACCGATCATCGTGGCCACGTAGTCGACGGGCTTTTTTTGTGCACAGGATTGATTATCAACAAAAAACGTCGACAATAGCATTAAACTGACTGGAAGGAACGGTACGCGCATGATTAGGCTTGTTATGTATTGAGGGCGGAAGATCGAAAAAATAATGGTATGTTAGGTCGATAGAATGTTGATATTCCACTGATTTAGACGATTAAAATCTCAAAAACCCTATGAAAATCCATATCATCGACACCGGTTTTTTCAAGCTCGATGGCGGGGCGATGTTCGGCGTGGTCCCAAAAGTGCTTTGGAATAAACACAATCCTGCCGATGACAAAAATCTGTGCTCCTGGGCTATGCGATGCCTGCTGATTGAGGATGGTGCAAAACTAATACTGGTCGACACCGGAATGGGTAACAAACAGGACGACAAATTCTTCGGTTATTACGACCTCCACGGCAACGCGACTTTGCATTCCTCCATCGCCGAAAAAGGTTTCAGCCCTGCGGACGTTACCGACGTGCTGCTAACCCACCTGCATTTCGATCACGTCGGTGGCGCCGTACAGTTCAGCCGCGACGGCTCCCGTCTCGAACCGACCTTCGCAAACGCCACCTACTGGTCGAACGAAGCGCATTGGAAGTGGGCTACCAATCCTAACCCGCGTGAGAAAGCATCGTTTTTAAAGGAAAATATACTTCCCTTGCAGGAATCGGGGCAACTACAATTTATTCAGAACGGTCAGTCGCCGTTTGAAAACATCAACCTCATCAACGTCGACGGGCATACCGAGCAAATGATGCTGCCGGTGATTCAATACAAAAACCAGAAGATCATTTACTGCGCCGACCTCTTTCCTTCGTCCTATCACGTCCCCATTCCGTGGATCATGAGTTATGACATGCGGCCGCTGCAAACGATGGAAGAAAAGCAGAGCGTTCTCCGACAAGCCGTAGATGAGGAATGTATATTGCTTTTCGAGCATGATCCTGTTTATGAGGCTGCATTGGTGGAAAATACGGAGAAGGGAATCAGGATTCGGGAGCGGGGAATGTTGGGGGATTTTGTTCAGCCATGAAAACAGCACTAATCCTCTCAGGCGGGGGCGCGCGGGGGATCGCGCATGTGGGCGTGGCGCAGGCATTGTGGGAGCGTGGCATACGGCCCGATGTGATCAGCGCTACGAGCTCAGGGGCATTTGTGGGAGCATTGCTGGCCCACGGTTACGACCCGTCTGAGATTCTCAAAATCATTCGCGACACTAGTTTTTACCCATATTTGAGGTTTGGGATCGGCGCTAATGGCTTGCTGCACATGCGGAAAATGGAAGATGTTTTCCGCAAATTCATTCCAGAAAACACATTCGAATCGCTCAAAACACCGCTGGTGGTGACTGCTACCGACATTGTTTCGGGAGAAGAAGTACGTTTCCGCAGCGGAGAATTGGCATTGCCCGTCCTAGCGTCATGCTGCATTCCCGGGCTTTTCAGTCCGATGCATTATAATGGCTACGACCTGGTCGACGGAGGTGTTTTGAACAACCTGCCCGTCGAACCGGTGCTCGACGAGGCCGATTACCTTATCGGCAGCCATTGCAACCCCTTCAATCTGGATAAACCGCTCAAACGGACCACCGAGATCGTCTACCGCAGCCTTATTCTGGCGATGCATACTAAAACCAGGGCCCGCTTAGCGAAATGCAACTTGCAGATAGAGCCGCCTGCATTGAGCCGGTTCAGCATTTTCGACTTCCGGAAGGCCGATCAGTTGTTTGAGGTGGGTTACAGATTTACAAAGACGCTGCTTAATGGGTCGCAAATGCTACTTTCCTGACGCCACCGCTTTGGTTTCAAGCTTCTTAACCACCCATTCTCCAACTTGCTTCCCTTGCTTCTGCCCGTTCTCGATCGCGTCCATGAAGTGAATACCACCGTAAAACCGCGACATGCCGGATTCTTCTGACGCCGCCAGGAACGATTTGAACGGGCGGGCTTTGAGATTGAAGCGCTCCTCGACGGTGTCGGTATAAGCAAAATCATCCCCGAAATAATGGGTAAGGATAACCGCAGCCGCTGTCGATATAACCGAGTGACCGCTGAGGTATTCGGGAAATGGCGGGGTTTGCAGGAATGGCTTCCAGGTTGGGTCGATATACTTACGGATGGCCGTTTCGGGGCGGAGGCGGTTGCTGCGGTATTTCTCGTCCCAGCAAGTCATAAAGCCGTCCATAAGCCCGATCGCCACCGAAGCGTTGATCAGCATGGTTTTAGAAAAATCGGTTTTTGCTTTCCGGCAGGCAATGTCCGTAATTCCCATCCAATGCGCACCCGGAGAGATTTTCTTCATCCCTACCAATAAATGGCCTTTGTTTTCCAACGCAAACGGATTACAATCCCAGAAGGCGGCGATCGTACGATGCTCCTGCGCTTTTTGATCGTTGTCGTAATTGAGCTTCATCAGTTTGTAAAACTCCGAATCTTTTGCTTCCGAGAAGGCGATCGGGGGCGCCGGGCGGAACTGTGAGGCCGAATCCAGTGTAAATGGACGCACCGTTTTGAAATAGGGTTCTACCGGCGGAAAATAACCCGGAGGTGTCGGATACCACGTTCCCGGGCCGCCGTGCGGCTCATACCTGGGAAAGTTGCTGATCTTGTTGTAACGGTCGCCTTTGGCATACTTCAAAATCTGCTTACTTACTGCCAACGCATACTCCTGCGAGCCGGCTATTACCTCGTCTGTAAACCCGATTTTCTTGCAGGAATCTATCAGGCTTTGCTGGTATTTTTTGAGCAGCATACCGCCCGAAGGCTGCATTTTTTTCGCCGTTTCCAGCATTGCCAAGGCGGAAGCGAGCTGGTAGGAATATTCCTCCACTTTCGGCTTTTCGATTTCCGGAAAATCGTTCAGCACGCCGTGCATGGTGGGATATGCCTTGTCGCTCCGAGCAACCACTTCATAGCCCGCCAGACAGGCATAAGCGTAAAACCTGGCTCCCAGCGGCGGGTTCGTGACGTCATGCACCATTACGTCGGTCATTTGCAACGTTACCTGCCCTATCACAGTCGGATCGATCTCCTTTTTAGATTCACTTTTCTTGCAGGCCGTCCACATGACGGCCAACAGCAATACGAGGAGAAGGTTATTGAACTTTGCCAATTTGATATGCTTTTACTTCCTGTTGATTAATTCCGAACAACAACTTATTTCCAAGCGGCAGTACACTTCTCACATCGCCTTTCAGCCCAAAGCCTGATTTATCCTGATGTACGTATTCGAACTGCCCTTTCCCATTTCCTTGCAATAGAATACCATAATTGGCATCGTATTTCCCGAAGCGAAGCCGGGCCTTGCTGACATTACCGCAAAGGAGCAAATCCTTTTTACCATCTGCGTTGTAATCGAGCGAAGTAATGGTGTAAACCGGCGATACCTGAACTTGCAACGGCAATGCCTTCTCTGCAAATTTGCCGTTCCCTGCTCTTTCGAAATAGGCCGTTTTCAAATAGGTCGCTTTCAGCTCTTTCGCTCCTTCTAGTTCTTCTTTTGTAAAAATTTCTTTCACCGTCAGGTCCGCGTAACTTTTATAGTCTTGAAAACGGGTACGCATAATGCTCATCTGATCCAGCATTTCGTCGCGGGTTACGTACGGGTAGCTTTTTCCCTGAATATAGAAGCTCATGATCGGGTCAACGGAGCCATTGTCGTCGAAATCCTTATAAACCATTTCTACCGGCTCGGCATCGCTGGCTTTGCATTGGGTGTTGGTACCCATGTTGCCAATCACCAGGTCGTCCTTACCGTCGCCATTCAGGTCTTCGACGAGGATTTTGTTCCACCAACCATTGTAAGATTTGTCAAAATAGTCGGTGGTTTTGTTTTCGAGTTTACCATTCGTATTGACAAACACAGTAACCGGCATCCATTCCCCTACCACGATCAGATCGGCTTTTTTGTCGCCGTTCAAATCCGTCCACGCAGCATCGGTAACAAGGCCAATGCGTTCCAGTTCTTTCGACAATGCTGCCGTCTGGTCAGTGAATTTACCCTTTCCATCATTAATGAGCACATAGCTGCGCGGCGTTTCAGGATAGCGGCCTGGTATCACGCGACCGCCTACGAAAAGGTCGGGCTTGCCATCTCCATTGATGTCTGTCGCACGTACACAGCTCGCGCTCGTAAGCATTGCAGGCAACGCGTTGGTACTTTTGGTAAAGTTGCCTTTGCCGTCGTTGACATACAGCCGGCTTTGCAGCAAGGGATCTTCGGGCATAAAGCTCGCGTAACCGCCGCTGGCAACGAAGATATCCTGCGTGCCATCGCCATCCGCGTCGAAAAACAATGCATCCGTATCTTCACTTTGTTTATCCGCTTCAAACGCAGGCACCGGTTTCAAACTGAACGTCCCGCCTTTTTGCTGAATGTACAATCTGGCTACTTCACCTGACGTACCGCCGATAAACACATCCTCCAAGCCATCGCCATTCACATCGCCTTTTCTCATACACGGATTCGTGAAGGAAATCGGGTTGATCAGCAGCGGCTGGCGTTTGAAATCATTCAGCTTCACCGCAGGGCTCTTGAATGTAATCGGTGAAGCTATTTGTGCAAACAACGGCGTGACAGCTTTGTCAGCTTTCGCCTTCTCCTTAGCATTTGCCTCGGAGAGCGCCAGCGTTGCATTCGTTTTGGGGTTAATAACCTTTTCCTGCTTGCCATTGAGCCAGGTTACCACCAATGAATCGATAGAGCTTTCTTTACCCAATCCGAAATGCAGCACCGGCGACACACTCGACTGGTAACCGCGTGTCGGCATTTGTTCGAGGTATTGTTGCTGCCCCTTCTGATAAATCGTCACCTTCGCACCAATCCCGAGCGTGTTTTGGCCGGCTCCGGTGAGTTTCACTTTGAGGTAATTGTTTTTCAAATGCTTATCGCCATCGTTCTGGTAAATAAATGCAGGCTTGTTGATGTTGTTGACAACGAGGTCGAGGTCGCCATCGTTATCAAGATCGGCGTAGGCTGCGCCGCCGGAGTTAGAGATCTCACCCAGGCCCCAGCTGTCGGCTACGTTGGTAAATGTCAGGTCTTTCTTATTTTGAAAAAGGTAGTTCTTCATATTGGAAGAAGGCATTTGGTACACGAGTTGCAGCACGTCTTCCCGTTTTACCTGTCCTTCGATGCGTTTCAAATGGTCGCCCATAAACTTCACAAAATCCATATTCGTGAAGTCGCGCAGGTTACCGTTTGTGATGAAAAGGTCTTTCCAGCCGTCGTTATCATAGTCGGCAAATAGCGACGCCCAGCTCCAATCGGTATTGGAAACCCCCGAAAGCTGGCCGATTTCGGAGAATACAGGTTGTTTTGTACCCTTGCCCAAGCCTTCGTTCAGTTGCAGCATATTGCGCATATACTGGTGATGGAAACCCATTTTGACGTTGAAATCAAACAATTCGTAGTTATCCAGGCCCGTCAGCAGCTTTTGGCGACGGTTATCTTCCGGAAGCATATCGAGCGTGAAAATATCGGGCAGGCCGTCGTTATTGAAATCGGCGATGTCGTTGCCCATCGAGGAATGCGACGTGTGGCCGATGCTGGCATCGAGCGCGTCGGTAAAGGTGCCGTTGCCATTATTGATATATAAAAAATCGGGAACGGAGTAATCGTTGGAAATATACATATCCTGCCAGCCGTCCTGGTTAACGTCGGCAATGCCGATACCGAGGCCGTAGGTCAGTTGCGAGCTGTGAATGCCCGCTTTCTTCGTAATATCTGTAAAATGTGGTGCGCCGTTTTGCGGGTCGTTGCGGAAAAGCCTCACGCCGGTAACCGGGTCTTCTTTTTTCAGGATATCCGCCGTACTTGCCTCGTCGAGGATCGGGAGGGCTTTCGGGTTATGGTTGAGCAGGAACATATCGAGGTCCCCATCTTTGTCAAAATCGAAAAATGCCGCTTGTGTGCTGTTGCTTAAAACGCCCAGACCGTATTGCTCCGCCATTTCTTCAAATTGCGGCACCCCCTGGGCATTGTTTCCTTTGTTGATGAATAACTGGTCTTTCAGGCTCTCGGGCGAAACCGCACCGGAGTAGCAAACATAAATATCCAGTTTACCATCTCCATTTACATCCGCCATGGTGACGCCTGTCTTCCACGGGCGCTCACGCCCTCCTACCTGCGCAATGCCGGTGATGTCCTCGAATACCATCTTACCCTTGTTCAGGTAAAGCTTGTTGGGCACCATGTTGCCGGTGAAGTAAATATCGTCGAGTCCGTCGCTATTCAGATCGCCTACCGCTACTCCCCCGCCGTTATAGAAGTATTCATACATCAGCACATTGGTGTTTAACCCCTCGGTCAATGTATTGGAGAAATCTACTTTTGTTTGTTCGGGGCTCAGCAACGTAAAGAGTTTGGGGCCCTCAGGGCCTTTCTTTTCTTCTTTGGAATCGGAGGATTTGTCACAACCGGAAAGTACCAGTCCAGCGATCAGAACAATGCTGCCTGCTTTCCAGGGCCATATTTGCTTCATGACAGGAATGAAGAGTTTTGAAGGAGTAAAAAAAGAAACTATGCCTTGTAAGCCAAGGCATAGTTTCAGTAAAATTAGTCAATAAAATATAACTATTTATCGTAACCCGGGTTTTGTACCAGTTTTGCGTTACGGTTGATTTCGTCGCGGCTAAACGGACGGAAATACATCTTATCGACCCACGTACGGTTTTCGTGCGATTTCTCTTCTACCGGAGTATAAGTATAATCGTAAACCGTTGGATCATAGTGATATGGCTCCTTCATTGATTTACCTGGCTTGAATTTACCGATTACGTTGATGTATTGCAACGAACGGCCCAATGTGGTCGGAGCGATCATCCAGCGACGTGCATCGTGGTAACGCTGTTCCTCGTAAGCCATTTCAATGCGCTTCTCGTGACGATAAGCCTCCTTCAAAGCAGCACCTGAAACTTTCAATGCAGGCATACCCGCACGGAAGCGGATCTTGTTCAGCCATTCCAATGCAACAGCTTCTTCGCCTACTTCAATGCTCGCCTCAATGTAGTTGAACACGTTTTCAGTCACACGCATGAACGGCCATGGGATGTTCTGGCGATCGGTGTTGTCGTACAACGACGGGTTCGGATCGATGAACTTACGCATGTAGTAACCGGTACGGCTTCCGTTCCAGTCTTCGATAGAACTGCTGCGGGTATCCAATCCTTTGCGGTTGATCACCGCACCTTTGTCGTCCAGAAGGTCATAAGCACCGGTCTGAATCTGGTTAGCAGGGTCTTTCGCATCCGAAGGACGTGGTTTCCAGGTAGCACCGTCGTACATTACCGTTGCATAGAAACGTGGGTCACGATTTGTGTACGGGCTTGCTTTGTGGGCAGGGTTAGTCCATGAGAACGAAGTACCGTCCATCATTTCGTAATCATCTACAAGCGTTCCGATCGGCGTGTTACCAGCCCAGTTGTGGTAGCCGTTAGGGCCATTGTTCAAACCGGTCTGACGTGCACCTTCGTTCTGGCTTGGTGTGAAATAGCGTCCAAAAATAATTTCGCTCGCAGTTGCATCCAGGGATTTGTCACCACTGGCACCAGCCATCGAAATGGAAATGTAGTTCAGGCGACCTTGTTCCGGAGTTACGGGAGCTGTCAGGTTCAGTTTATAACCGCTACCACCTGCATCCAAAGCAGCTTTTGCAGCAGCCTGAGCAGCCGTCCAGCGTGCTTTGCGATCACCCGAAGTGTAGCCCAGGAATTCAGGGTTCGCGAAAGCTGCAATGACAGGTGATTTGGCTTTCGCAGTCGGCATATCGTGCAAATCACTTGCTGCGTACAACAATACCCGTGATTTCAATGCAAGTGCGGCAGCTTTCGATGCACGCCCCTTTACCAGTGCTTTGCCATCCAGCAACAATGCTGCGCTATCGGCGTCGCTTACGATCTGCTTCACACATTCATCGTAAGTATTCCGCGCAACGGAATAGTCTTCGTTCAATGCATAAACTTTGGTGATCACAGGCACAGAACCGTAGTAACGCACCAACTGCTGATAGTAGTAAGCGCGCATAAAATACGCCTCACCTTTCAGACGCGCCTTCAGGGTTTCGTCCGTGAAAGTCGCCTTCGCGAGGTTAGCGATGGCGATGTTAGAGGCGCGGATGTACTGGTACATCTGGCTCCAACCGTAAGTTGCGTCCACCCATCCAAGGTTGGAAGGGCTCAAACTTCCTTCGTTCACCGTGTTAATGTTACGGCCTGTGTGGGTAAATACCGCTTCGTCGGTAAGGGAAGCAAGCATTTGCTCGCTGAAACCGCCCTGCTGCAAACCGGCGTAAATACCCGTCACAAAACCTTCTGACAATGCACCGTCTCCCCACACCTGGTCGCCCGCGATTTCGGTAGGTGGCGTTACATCGAGGAAATCAGTATCGCATGATGACAAGCCTCCCGCCATCAGTGCAGCAACCAATAAAAATTTATATGTCAATTTCATATTTCTGATTCGTTAAAATGCTAGACGTACACCTGCGCTGATAACTCTGGATTGCGGATAGTACTGACCACTGTTGGTAGTCGCCTCCGGATCCCAAACCTTGATTTTGTCGAAAGTCAACAGGTTCAGTCCGTTCACATAGATTCTCAGGTTGCTCAAACCGATTTTCGAACCGATTTCCGATGGCAGGTTGTAACCCAGTTCGATGTTTTTCAAACGCAGGTAGTTGTTGCTTTTCAGGAAGTAGTTGTTGATACCCGCCTGACCTGTGTTGGTGTAGTAACGGTTGTTACGGTTGGTCAAACGTGGGTATTTGTCGGTTGGATTGTCGATTGTCCAGCGGTGATCGAAGTCATATTTCAGGTAGTTACCGATATCACCCGATTCTGTCAAACCTACGATCTGCAAGCCGCCCAGCGTTCCCTGGAACAACATCGCCAAATCGAATTGTTTGTAACCCAGGTTGATCGAAGCACCACCTGTGAACCATGGACGAGATACTTTCTCGGTACGGATACGGTCATCGGCACTGATTTTGCCGTCGCCGTTCACATCCTTGAACTTCATGTCGCCTGGACGCAGGTTACCTGTGATCGGGCCGTAATCGAGTGTTTTAGCATCGATTTCTTCCTGGCTTCTGAACACACCGTCGAATTGATATACAAGGAATGATCCGTAAGGCATGCCGGTAGAGCGCTGATAAGAAGGAGCTCCCGGAACTTCATCCCAGTACTTGATTTTGTTTTTGGCATAACCACCATTAACGCTCACGGAGTAGGTAAAGTCGCCTGCATTGCCGTCATAGCTCAGCTTGAACTCCCATCCTTTGTTTTGCAGTTTACCCAGGTTTTGGGGAGGAAGCTTGCCATCGATACCCGCAGTAGAAGGCGTTGAACCTGTTTTCGGGATCAGCGTTTTTGAACGGTTGTTAACGAAGTAGTCGAACTCGAATGCCAGCTTGTCGTTGAACAACGTACCCTCGATACCGAAGTTAGAGTTGTTGGCAACCTCCCAGGTAAAGCTTGGGTTAGCAACGCGGGTTTCAAGCAACGTTTTCACAACCTGATCATTGATGATGTAGGTTCCGAAGCCCATGGTCGACAGGTATTGGTACTCAGCCAGTACGTCGCTTCCGAGGTTGTAAGGCTCAGCCCCCATTTGTCCCCACGATCCACGTAGCTTCACGTTATTCACGTAACGCGAGATGTTGTTTTTCCAGAAGCCTTCTTCTGAAATACGCCATCCTGCCGATACACCCGGGAAGAAACCGAAACGGCCATCTTTAGGGAATACGTAGGAACCATCCACACGCCACAGGAATTCAGCGAGGTATTTCTCTTTGAAGTTGTAACCTGCACGACCGAAGTAGCTCAAACGCGCTCTTTTGTACAAATCGAAGTTACCTAGATCCTGCTCTGGTGTACCACCCGCGAAAAGCTGGTCAACAACCGGAGAAATGAAGTAACGACGGAATGCATAGAAACCATCCGCATCCACTTTCTCACGCTGGATACCACCCATCACGTTGAAGTTGTGCCCGTCGATCGATTTTTCGTAAGAAACCTGACCGGTCAGCTGAACCGACAATTCCTGGGAAGCACTTTCTCTCAGACGTGGGTCTTTGAATGTAGAACGTACAGTTCCAGTCAGGAATGGTGTTTTACCATCGGCTTCAAAGGTTTTCTTATCCCAGAAATACAATGTCCAGGGTGTTTCGAAGTTTTTCTGACGGCGCAGCTGCTTGTCAATCGCAGCCATTGCGTTGATTTTCAAGCCTGGTACACCTGGCACCTGGATTTCCAGACCTCCGTTGGTTTGGATGTAGTCTCTCTTGTCGTTGTTATAACCTGTTGTGTTGGTTGTGATAACCGCCGGGTTCTGACCGTTCTCGATATCAGGACCCGGACGTCCGTCCGGCCAGATTGCGATTTCGGTTGGCTTACCGCGCATCAACATACGGAAGATCGCGCCAGCACCGTTACCACCACTTGGGAAGTGACGGAACTCTTCACGCAAAGTCACACCCAGGTTAGCAGTTACATACTTGTTGATTTTCGTGTCGAGGTTCAAACGCATATCATACTGTTTGTAACCTGTTGCCGAATTCACATAGTAGCCATCCTGGTTGATGTGTCCGATCGAAGCCAGATACTTCACGTTTTCGCTACCACCTGTCAATTGCAGGTTGTGACGTTGCTGCGGTGCCCATTTACGGATCACTGAGCCATACCAGTCGGTATTCGGGTGCAACAAAGGATCTGAACCGTCACGGAATTTCTTCATATCGTCCGGAGTGAACACAGCGTTTACCACGTTTCCGTTGTCAGTTCTGGTATATGAACCGTTCGTGTTGAAGCCTTGCAATGCGCCTTGCCATTGTCCTACCGGCAAGTTATCATAGATCTGCAATTCGTTACGGATCGTAGCGTACTCAGCAGCATTTGACATTTCAGGCGTACGCGTAGGCTGCGATACCCCCAGGTTCATATCATACGAAATCTGTGGTTTACCCGATTTACCGCGTTTGGTCGTAATGAGGATTACCCCGTTACCTGCACGTGATCCGTAAATTGCCGCAGCCGCATCTTTCAGTACCGAAATACTTTCGATATCGGCAGGGTTGATACGGTCGAGACCACCTGAACGGTTAGGAACACCGTCCACAACGATCAGCGCGTTACTGTTACCCAATGAGTTGGTACCGCGAATACGAATAGCTGAACCATCATAGCCAGGCTCACCGCTTGATTGTACCGCCGAAATACCAGGCAGACGACCACCCAATGTGTTGGACAAGTTAGCAGCAGGTGCTTTTTGAAGTTCTGCACCTTTCACCGCTGTTACCGAACCGGTCAGGGTAGCTTTTTTGGCAGTACCATAACCCACGACAACCACTTCTTCAAGTGCTTTGGTGTCGGCGAGCAAGGTTACATCGATGATGCTTTTACCACCAACGGAAACCTCTTGTGTCAGGTATCCGATAAAAGAGTAGACCAGTGTGCCGTTTCTTTCCGCGTTCACTGTATAAAGCCCCTCATTATCCGTTACTGTGCCTGCGGTGGTTCCTTTCACGACAACGCTAACGCCAGGCAGCGGTTGTCCCTGTTCATCTTTGATCTTACCCTTGATGGTATTCTGGGCGAATGCGCCCACGACCGTCACCAGGGCCAGACAAAGAGAAAAAACACTTCGTGATACAGCACGAGGCGTCCATCCAGTAGAAAATCTCATAGATTAAAAGTTAGATTAAAATTTATTGTAGTAAGAATGTTTGCTTAACCGTATAAGCACGGAACGTAGAGTCGGACTATGATTTTCATTCCGAAAATCTGTCGCGGCGGATGAATTAAAGTGTAGCTAGGAGAAGTCTCTACATAGTGTAATTTTAGTGATTAGGGTGAGTAATTTTCATCGACCAGAGTTCAGGCACTCAAACAGTGTATATGTTACACAATCTCATCTGGATACTCCTGACGTTTACTTGAGAAGTATCCGTGGGGCGTGTTACACTCGTTTGATTGTACAAAAAGATATTATTTTTTTTACAAAAAAAAGGTTTCCCGGTTAATGAATATGCATTCTTAAAAAATAACAATAAATAGTAGCATGAATCAAACATTTCTTATGATTTGGTTATATATAAGTTACAATTAATCATTCTTTTGTACAGAATTATCACCAAATTCCTATTTCTTGCTATATTCGTAAAGCAGTTCAGTTACAAAACTCCCCATCGAAATCGAATGAATTTCCGTTTACTCTCCCTGTTATTTCTCTGCTTCTTATACGGGTGTAAAAAAGAGTCTTTGCCCGAAGAGTACAATATGAAGGCAGCCGATCCGAAGCTCTTCCACGAGACGGCTACACACCTTACCGATGTGATCATCCACGATATTTTCAAGCCGCCGGTCGCCAGCCGCATATATGGATACTCGTTCCTTGCTGCGTATGAGGCGCTTGCACCTGGCAATCGGGAGTACCAGTCACTTGGAAACCAGCTTGTTAAATTCAACTCTCCACCAAAACCTGACACAGCGCTGGCATATTGCTTTCCCCTTGCGAGCATTAAGGCATTTATGGTGGTAGGCAGGACTCTCACATTCTCCGGAAACATGTGGGACAGCTATGAAAAGGGGCTTCTCAAACAATTTCAGGCAATGGGGATTCCCGAAGAGGTGTATGAACGCTCCATCGCATACGGCGATACGGTAGCCAAGCATGTACTGGCATATTCGGCCAAAGATCACTATAAAGAAATACGCGGGTACCGCTATACGGTGACCAACAAACCAGGGACCTGGGTCCCTACCCCACCTGCCTACGCCGACGCGTGCGAACCCATGTGGAATACCGTCAGAACCTTTGCGATGGATTCGGTGACGCAGTTCCGCTGTCCGCCGCCCGCAAAATACGACCTGGCCAAAAACAGCAAATTTATGCAGCTCGCAATGGAGGTTTACAATACCGGCAACAACCTCACCGACGACCAGAAAGCGACTGCCTACTTCTGGGACGACAATGCATTTGTGACCAATGTAGTAGGGCATGCTATGTTTGCCAATAAAAAAATGACCCCGGCCGGTCACTGGATGGCGATCGTACGAACCGTAGCGTTGGACAAAAAACTGGACCTGATGCAATCGGTAGAAGCATATACGCTGGGAGCCCTGTCGATCTACGACGCATTCATTGCCTGCTGGGATGAAAAATACCGCACAGTCCGCATCCGGCCCGAAACCGTCATCAACAGTAACTGGGACCCCAATTGGCGCCCGTTCTTGGAAACTCCTGCGTTCCCGGAGTATGTCAGCGGGCATAGCTCCATTTCAGCTGCCTGCGGCGTAGTACTGACGCATTTGATAGGGAATAATGTAGCTTTTACCGACTCGACCGAGAAAAAATACGGACATGGCGTCAAATCGTTCAAATCTTTCGAAGAGGCCTATTGGGATGCTTCCATCAGTCGTGTATACGGTGGGATTCACTACCGCGACGGCGTCGAGGAAGGAACGCACCTGGGCCAGAAAGTCGGGGAGAATATATGGAAGCGGGCCATCACCCGCCGCAGCCGGAACATGCTCGCCGAAAACCCGAAGCCCTAGGCGTGTACGTGATCGGCGTTATAATGCAGCCCGATGTTCTCGCGTCGGGCCATTGCCATTTTAATGATCAGATAAGAAACCGAAATCATATTGCGCAGCTCACATATTGCTACCGACACCTTGGATTCGCGGTATAAATCTTCATGCTCCTGATGCAGAAGTTCGAGTCGGTCGTATGCGCGTTTCAGACGGCGATCGGTGCGCACGATGCCCACGTAGTTGGACATGATGCTATTGAGCTCGCGGGTCATTTCTGTCACAAGCACCTGCTCCTCCGGATGCGTAGTGCCTGAGTCGTCCCATTCAGGAATATTCTGTGGGACAACCGCATTTTCAAAATTGGCAACCGTGCTTTCATAGGCCCGGTGCCCGAAGACAACGGCTTCCAGCAGGGAATTGGATGCTAGCCGGTTTGACCCGTGCAGGCCGGTGCATGCACACTCTCCCACCGCATACAAAAATTCGATATTGGTCTTCCCCCATTCATTCACGCGCACGCCTCCGCACATGTAATGCTGCGCAGGGACGACGGGAATCATGTCTTTACGCACATCCACGCCCTGGTGCAGACAGTACTCGGTGATATTCGGGAAATGTTCTACAAATTTATCGTAATCGCAATGCCGGACATCGAGGTAGACGTGATCGACCCCGTTTTTCTTCATTTCCGAGTCGATCGCACGGGCTACGATATCGCGCGGGGCGAGCGACAGCCGGCTGTCATAGTTTTCCATGAATGTGCTTCCATCAGCTCTTTTTAGCACCCCTCCGAAACCACGCACCGCTTCTGATATAAGGAACGAAGGTTTCTCGCCGGGTTGGTGGAAGCTCGTGGGATGGAACTGGATAAATTCCATGTTATCACAAATGCCTTTGGCCCGGTAGGCCATCGCAATTCCGTCGCCGGTAGCGATGGTAGGATTGGTGGTGCTTTGGTAGATATTGCCGATGCCACCCGTTGCGAGCAAGGTGGTTTTGGCCAAAAACTTCTCCACTTCTCCTGTCCGGCGGTTCAAGACATAGGAGCCGAAGCATTTGATATCTTCCCGATAGCGGTATACGGTTTCGCCCAGATGGTGCTGGGTAATAAGTTCCACCGCGTAGTAATGCGTAAAAATCTGGATGCATTTATGGCGGTTCACCTCTTCCAGCAAAGCCCGCTCGATTTCCGCTCCTGTAATGTCCTTGAAATGCAGGATCCGGTGATCGGAATGCCCGCCTTCCTTCGCCAGATCATATTCGCCTCCCTTTTCTTTATCAAAACGAGTCCCGTAGTCGATCAGCTCCTGAATCCGTTCGGGCGCTTCGCGTACCACGATCTCGACGATATTCCTTTTATTAACTTCATCCCCCGCATCCATTGTATCCTGAATATGCTTTTCGAACGAGTCGGACTCCGCCCAAACGACCGCAATACCTCCCTGGGCATATTTGGTGTTCGTTTCATCGGCCTGAACCTTGGTGATCACGGCGATGGAAACTTCCTCTTTCAATTTGTCGAAATGGCGGGCTAATTTGGCTGCGTAGCTAAGTCCGGCAATTCCCGAACCGATAATCAGAAAATCAAACTGGGGCATAATTTCAGGAATAGGGTTAAATCGGGAATCAGATGCCTTTGCTCAGTTCCAGCATGCGCGCTACGGATTCATAAGCTTTGAGGCGGATATCCTCTGGAACAAAGATCTCCGGCTGCTCGTAGTAAAGCGCATTATAGACCTTTTCGAGGGTATTCATTTTCATATAAGGACATTCCGAGCATGCGCAGGTATTGTTATCGGAGCCGGGAGCCGGGATCAGCTTTTTATCGGGCACCGATTGCTTCATTTTGTGCAAAATACCTGCCTCGGTAGCTACGATAAATTTATCATGACTCGATTCCTTCACGAATTTCAACAAACCGGTTGTCGAGCTCACATAATCGGCCTGCTTCAAAATATCTTCCTTGCATTCCGGATGAGCGATCAGCAGCGCGTCGGGGTTTTCCGCACGAAGCTGTGCGAGTTTCTCACGTGAAATATCGATATGCACAATACAGGCACCATCCCAGAGCACCATATCACGGCCGGTTTTGTGTGCCACATAGCGCCCCAGGTTCGCATCCGGTGCGAATATGATCTTCTGATCTTTTGGCAGACTTTCTACAATCTGCAATGCATTTGAAGAAGTGCAGACAATGTCGGTCAATGCCTTGATCTCCGCCGAGCAGTTGATATAACTGATGACAATATGATCGGGATATTGCGCTTTGAAAGCGGCAAACTTATCGGCAGGCGCCGAGTCTGCCAGCGAGCATCCTGCATTCAGATCGGGAATTACTACCTTTTTATTGGGGCTGAGGATCTTGGCCGTTTCTCCCATGAAGTGCACGCCGCAGAAAACGATCATGTCGGCTTCGGTAGCGGCCGCCTGTTGCGAAAGCCCGAGGCTGTCGCCGATATAGTCGGCCAGATCCTGGATTTCCGCGTCCACGTAATAATGCGCGAGAATTACCGCATTCTTTTCTTTTTTCAGGCGGTTGATCTCCGCAACCAGATCGATATCTTCCGCGATCGCCTCCGTCACATAACCGTAGCGGTTAACCTGCGCTTCAATTGTAGTCATTATGGTGAATAATTGGCTTTTATTTAATACTAAAATCCATGCCGAATTTACGATATTAAACCAATGAAAAGCAAAGAAAGTGCAGCCGGTGCATTAAAACGAAAGCCGCCGGGAACGGTCCCGACGGCTTTTTGATACCTGTATGAATGAATATCCTATAACACCCACCGGAAAAAAGCGTACAGCGTACCCGAAAGCAACATGGTCACGGGCAATGTCAGTACCCACGCAATCACGATGTTACGGATTGTACCGCCTTGCAGGTTTTTCACCCCTTTGCTGGCCACCATCGAACCCGCGATACCCGACGAAAGCACGTGCGTGGTACTTACAGGCAGGCCCAGGTAAGACGATACGCCGATCGTACTAGCCGCGACAAGCTCGGCCGAAGCACCTTGTGCGTAGGTCAAATGCTGCTTACCAATTTTTTCACCGATCGTCACTACAATCCGCTTCCAGCCTACCATCGTTCCGAGTCCGAGAGAAAGTGAAATCATCAGGATTACCCAATCGGGGGCATAATCCGTATATCTTCTGATGCCGTGTTCGCTGCCCGATTGTTTCTTCAATAATGCAAAGTCGGTTGAATTCAGGTTAGCCTGACCGTTGTCGAGGATCGTTTTGATATTGCGGCTGATGAGCAATAGGGAGCGGCGCGCTTCCATACGTTCTTCTTTCGGAAGGCGGTGTTCAGGTAACGGATGATTTATCTGCACCTGCAAACGTGTTAGCTCCCCCTTTATGGTGTGCAAATGCTCACGGTCCGAAATCGAAAGACGCGTCGAATCGATACGGTTCACCGCTTGCTCGATACCGATCAGATCGGCCTTCATTTCAATAGGATCTTTGGAATTATCTAATGCAAAATGTGCAGGAACAATACCAATCAGGATCAGCATGACAAGCCCTACGCCCTTTTGCCCGTCGTTGGAGCCGTGGAAGAAACTCACCAATGTACAAGTAATAATCAGGATGGCGCGGATCCAGATCGGCGGCGCCTCGTTTTTCTTAGGTTCGCTGAATACAATCTCGCGGAGAGGCTTGGACAACGACCTTCTCAAAATAAACATAATAATGATCGCCATGGCGAAACCGAAGATCGGGGAGCTCAGGAGTGACATGAACAACTCTTGTGCTTTCGACCAGTTGACGCCGGTCCCCTGGGTATTTTCAGGCATTAATGTAAATGCAAGACCCACGCCGAGGATCGAGCCGATGAGCGTATGGGAGCTAGAACTCGGCAAGCCGAAATACCAGGTGCCCAGGTTCCAGATGATAGCGCTGAAAAGTAATGCGAAGACCATCGCGGCGCTGTGATAGACGTTCTGATCAATCAAAAGCTCCACGGGAAGCAGGTTCACAATCCCCATGGCCACGGCAATCCCACCAAAGAATACGCCGCAAAAGTTCATGAAACCCGACCATACCACCGCCACATTCGGTTTCAGGGAATTGGTATAAATAACCGTCGCTACCGCATTGGCGGTATCGTGAAAACCGTTGACAAATTCGAATGCGCAGGCCGCTAAAATACTAAATGCGAGGAGGATGAAAATGTCGGTTTCAAGACCAAACATAAAAGAAGTTGATAGGTTGAATTATTGACGCAAAACTACTTATAAACGACCGACCCAATGTTAAGAAATTGTTAAGTCAGACTTACCTCAGTTTGTTTCTTTGTTAGCCAACTGCCCGCAAGCAGCATCGATATCCTTGCCCCGGCTCCTTCTCACGTGCACCGAAACCCCTCTATCTTCCAGGAAAGCGGCAAATTTATCCAACCGGTCGGCCTCAGTATTCTTAAAATCTGCCTCTGCGATCGGGTTATATTCAATGATGTTCACACGGGCCGGAACGCGTTTGGTAAACTCCCAAAGCTCTTTGGCATCCTGCAAAGTGTCGTTGAAATTGTTGAAAACAATATATTCGAAAGTAATGCGGTTGCCCGTCTTCTTATAGAAATAGTTCAATGCCTCGGCCAGGTTGTCGAGCGAGTTCGACTCGTTGATCGGCATAATCTGGTTGCGTTTCTCGTCATTGGCCGCATGGAGCGACAATGCCAGTCTGAACCGCACCTCGTCGTCACCCAGCTTTTTGATCATCTTCGCAATCCCAGCCGTGGAAACGGTGATGCGTTTGGGTGACATATTCAGTCCTTCCGGCGAAGTAATGTATTCAATGGACTGGAGCACATTGGCGTAGTTCAGCAATGGCTCTCCCATTCCCATATATACAATGTTGGTCAACGGCGCATTGAACGTCTTTTCGGCCTGCTGTGCAATCGCCACCACCTGATCATAGATTTCCCCGGCTTCGAGGTTACGCTTACGGTCCATATAACCCGTCGCGCAGAACTTGCATGTGAGCGAGCACCCTACCTGGCTGCTCACGCAGGCGGTCATGCGGTCGGCGGCGGGGATGAGCACGCCCTCCACGAGGTTACCATCGAAAAGTTTGAATGCGGATTTGATCGTGCCGTCGTTGCTGTGCTGCTTTTTGGCAACATCGAGCGAGTGGATCACGAAATGCTCGTTCATCAGCTGGCGTGTGGCCAGCGAGAGGTTCGTCATTTCATCGAATGAATGGGCCGATTTTTTCCAGATCCATTCATATATCTGTTTTGCCCTGAAAGCCTTTTCCCCGTGTTCGGTCATCCAGGTTTTGATCTGGCCGACGTTGAGTTTACGGATGTCCTGCTTTTGCTCTGTTGTAGTCATTTTAATCTGTCATCTGTCAAACACACAGGGCATTCAACTGTAATTTTCTGCAAAGGTACTGAAAGTCAATAATGAATGCTTAACCGACGCGGAAATTTGAAAGTTCAATCTTCAAGGTAATCGCGCTTCCAGTCGCGGATAATGTCGGTGCCCTGGGGCATCAGCGACAATCCCTTGGTAATTACCGTGGGAGCTACCGGCACAACCAGCGGGTACAGGTAAGTATCGTCCGTGCGGTGCGCGGGGATCTTCACGCCGATCGCGTCCACCAGCCAGAAAAACACGCTGATACCGAAAACCCACGTAAAAACGCCCACCATCGCACCCGCAAAACTATCGAACGTACCCAGAATAGAGTACCGCAGCGACCGCCGGATGGTGTAGCCGAATTGATTCAGAAGAAAAATAGTAGGAAAGAAAATCGCCGAAAAACCCACATAAGGCAGGATTTTCCGTGCGACGCCCTCGCTGAAATAGGGCGTGAGGATCTCCATCCCCAAGCCCAGGAATTTGAAACCCAAAACCATGGCTACTACCATACCCAGAATCCCGATAATCTCGATCAGCAGGCCTTTGCGGTAACCATGTAATGCGCCCCATAACAGGGGAAGAAGGATGAGAACATCCAGTAATTTCATGCGAGCAATGCCTTAACCAGCGTGGAAACGACCCGGCCGTCGGCCTGGCCGGCAAGTTCTTTGGTAGCTACGCCCATTACCTTGCCCATATCCGATGGTCCGGCGGCACCTACCCGGGCGATGATTTCCTGCAATTTGGCTTTCACTTCGTCCTCGGTCAACTGCTTTGGCAGGAATTGCTCGATCACGGCCAATTCTGCTTCTTCCTTTTCCAAAAGGTCGGCGCGGCCTTGCGTCTTGTAAATATCTGCCGATTCTCGGCGTTGCTTGGCAGCTTTGGTGAGCAGTTTCAGTTCGTCGTCGACAGAAAGCTCGCCGCTGGCGCCGCCTTTGGTTTCTTCCAACAAGATCAACGACTTAATCGCGCGCAAAGCACGTAATGTATCCTGATCCTTGGCACGCATCGCGTCTTTGATACCGGATTCAACTTGGGATTTTAGTGACATCGTTACTTTAATTTTGAATGATTGAATGATCGACCGGGTCGCCGGAGCGATGACTGAGTATTTAGTCTGGTATCATCATTCGGTCATTTGTTGTTTTTTATATTGATTAAGGCTAAAATTTAGCTTTGAAGGTGTTTTTAAACACTCGAATGCTAAATTTGTAACAGACCGGCAAAGTTAGTAATTCACTTGAAAACTCATCTCAAAGAATCAAAACTCACACTTCGCTCCGGCGATCCGGCCACACACCAATGACCTTCTGACCATACCTGGCTTTTTAAATTCATAAATTCACATATTAGCTAAGCACACATTCAATCATCGCGCCGGCGACCCGGTCAGTCATTCAATCATTCAATCATTCAGTCATTCAATCATTCAATCATTAAATTCCCATGACCCGTCTTAGCGTCAACATCAACAAGATCGCCACCCTTCGCAATTCCCGTGGCGGTGACAATCCTAATGTATTGAAAGTAGCGCTGGACTGCGAGCGGTTCGGGGCGCAAGGCATAACCGTACACCCCCGGCCCGACGAGCGACACATTCGTTACCAGGATGTGTACGACCTCCGCGAACTGGTTACCACCGAGTTCAATATCGAAGGCAACCCGTCGGAAAAAAAATTCGTGGAGCTGGTTCTGGCCAACAAGCCGGATCAGGTAACGCTCGTTCCGGACGCATTGGGCGCTATCACTTCCAATGCAGGCTGGGATACCATCACCCACCGTTCCATTCTGACAGACCTGATAGGCACATTCAAATCGGCCGGAATCCGTGTGTCTGTTTTCGTCGATCCGGATGAAAGAATGGTGGAAGGTGCAAAAATCTGCGGCGCCGATCGCGTGGAGCTCTATACCGAGCCCTTTGCAGCCGGTTATTTTGAAAACCGCCAGAAAGCTGTGCTGCCATTTGTAAAAGCTGCTGAAAAAGCCCGCGAAGTAGGTTTAGGCTTAAATGCCGGCCACGACCTTAGCCTCGACAACCTGCATTTCCTCAAACAAAGTATTCCCTGGATGGACGAAGTTTCCATTGGGCACGCTTTGATCTGCGATGCATTATATATAGGACTGGAAAATACGATCCAGATGTATCTGCGGGAATTGGAGTTGTAATGCGTTTTGCCACCCTGAGCGGACGGGGCCGCCCGCTCAGGGTGGCAATGCCGTTTCCACACAAAAATCACCTACCACCCCGTCCGATACTCCCTCTTCACAAACCGGTTTGCCACATCAAAGTTGGTAATCTTCATATTAGCGCCATCCCACATCAAGCGTTGGCGACCAGGGAATGTGAAACCTTTACCATCCGCTTTGGCTTCGCGGTGCAGGTAGGAACGCACGGCCAGGTTACCCATGAGCACAATCTCCGTCAATGGCCCCGACTGGTCGAATGACGAGCTGGTATAAGTCCCGTAACCTTTTTTACAAGCCTGAACGAATTGCTGCTGATGCCCTTCCCAGCCGCCCGACACCAATGCACGGGGCTTAGTAGCGATCCGGACGTTCGCAAATTTCTTCTCAGGCCATAGTCTGGGATTTTCCCCGAACATTTCCGCACTGATAATGCCTTTTGTACCAATAAACAATATCCCTCCATCAACACTGCCAAAAACAGTATTGTAGTCACAGCCGTCAGGGAGCTGCGGACGCATTCCGCCGTCATACCAGTTCAGGTTGATTTCTTTGCCCGGTGTTTTGGAAGGGAATTTTAAATGGATATTGGCCGAAGGCGGCGCCACGTCATCGAAAAATGCCTGCTGGAAGAAATCAGCATAAACGGAGCCGACGCTGCATTCCACGGACGTCGGGTAACCGAGCTTCAATGCGCGGAAAGGCACGTCGAGGAAATGGCAGCCCATATCGCCCAATGCGCCGGTGCCGAAGTCCCAGTAGCCGCGCCAGCGGAACGGCATGTAGGCTTCGTGATAATCTCTTTTTGGTGCGGCACCAAGCCACAAATCCCAGTCGACGCCGGCAGGAACCGGTTGCGACTCTCCCTTGTCTTTCGGCGATTTCACGCCCTGCGGCCAAACGGGCCTGTCGGTCCATACCTCGATCGTATGCACATCGCCGATCGCACCCGACTGCACGAGCGCTTCGGTATTGCGGGTACCATCGCTGCTGCTGCCCTGGTTGCCCATTTGGGTTACCACCTTGTATTTTTTGGCGGCTTCGGTAAGCATCCGGGCTTCCCAAATGTCTTTGGTCAAAGGCTTTTCAACATAAACATGCTTCCCGAGCTCCATCGCGGCAATCGCGACAGGGTAATGCATGTGATCGGGCGTGGTGACGATGACGGCATCGAATGTCTTCGCCTCTTTCTCGAACATCTTGCGGTAATCCTTATAATAAGGGGCGTTGGGGAATTGCTTGCGGTACTTTTCGGATTGGCGGTCGTCGACATCGCAAAGCGCGACGATATTTTCGGTACCATTATTAAATGCCTGCTTGATATTGAAGTCGGCTTTACCGCCGCAACCGACGGCCGCGATGTTGAGCTTGTCGCTCGGAGGGACGAAGCCCCGCCCCAGCACGTGGCGTGGGACGATCATGATACCGCCCGCGGCCAATGCGCTGGCTTTTATAAAATTCCTTCTTTTAGTAGCAATTCCGGATACCTTTTCCTGATTGTCCATGCTCGTGTGATCGTTTGTTGAAAACAGATGGTATCGAAGAAAAGGCACCCGGCTTGAAAGCCTACTATCGGCGTCCGAAGGTTTCTGCGATCTTCATGGCAACGCCCATATCGCCATCTATTTTCAACTTACCGGTCATGAGGGCCATCATCGCGTTGAGATCGCCGTCAATGAGCTTCAACGCATTTTTCACCGAAACTTCGAAAGTACAATCGGCTTCACCATCGGTGTTGGAAACGCTGTTGGGCACGGATTTTCCATCGACAAACAGGACTCCTTCGTCGGTTACAAATTTGGCTGTGGCATCCAGTCCGCTTTCGGTTCCCAGGATATTTGCAATGCGTTCAGTCAGAATTTGAAGGCTCATAGGTACTGTTTGTTAGAAAGTTTGAGTTTTAATTGGATTAAAAAATGACAAATGTAGGCCGACAGGAAGAATATTCAAATGCCTTTGGTGTTTTCACTGAAAACGACAAATTTTACATCCTTCATCAGAAAACCTGCTGATCTGTATCCAACTGAATGAGTGCACCTGTGAATCGTCCCACGTTCCTTACCGTTTTGTGTTTCCTTACTTTTATGAGTGCCGTTTCGGGTCTTTGGACCCAGTCCGAAAGGCTCTGGAACCCGGGCATAACTGCCGATAAAACCCGCGAAACGTTTGAGGCTGTCCGTGAAAACCTGGAACACCAGGGCAATACCGCCGAAGCCAAGACGATGGACAAGATGTTTGAAGCGGTCATCGAGCAGACTACGGCTGAGAATATCAAGACCGGCGCCATTATCATGCTCATTTTCGAATCCCTTTCGCTTTACGCGGCCTATCTGATGTGGAACCTTCAACGGAGGGGTTTTTACCTGTATCTGGGCGGCATGGCCGTCGCATTTGCTGCGCCGTTACTGATGATCGGCGGCTGGATGGGCGTCATTACCGCCATGGCCGGAGTATTTTTCAGTATTTTTATGGCGATCCTCTACGCTTTCAATCTGAAACACATGCATTAAAGCTTAAAAACCGCTCTCTTGCTCATTCCGGTCCGTCGCGCAACGTCCGGATGTTGCCAATAATTGCAAATAGGAATGTAAGCTCTTGCATTCCATCAAGAAAACTTTTTATTTTGCGCACTAATTTGAATCGAGAAAATGGCTTTAATTAACAAAATCAGAGAAAAATCCGGGATAGCTGTCACGGTTATCGCTATCAGTTTAATTCTTTTTATGGTTGGAGGCGATTTGCTGGGCCCTAATTCCCTCTTGGGCGGCAACGACAACCAAACAGTGGGAGAGATTGCCGGGAAAGAAATTAATATCAAAGATTTTCAAAGCCGGGTGGATGGGTTTCGTCAAAACTACGAAGCACAGTCGGGCCGCAGCCTGAACGAAGGCGAGCTGGCTTCTTTGAGGGATCAGGCCTGGAATCAGTTCGTGGTGGATATTGCTTACAAAAAGCAGTACGACAAACTGGGACTGGCGGTAACTGACGAAGAACTCTACGATATGGTACAGGGCAACCACATCAGCCCATCAATTCTGCAAGCATTTTCAGACCCTACTACCGGCCGTTTCGACAAGAACGCGGTGATCAATTACCTGAAAAATCTCAAAACACTTCCTTTGGAACAACAAAAATCCTGGGAGAATTTTGAGAAAAGCCTTCGCGAAGAGCGTACCCGTGCGAAATATGAAAATATGCTTCGCCTATCGACGTACATTCCGAAAGCACAATCTGAAAAAGAGTACGTAGCGCAAAATACCAAAGCCAATCTCCGCTACCTGTATGTACCCTATTTCTCGGTTGTAGATACTACCGTTAAAGTAACCGACGCACAGCTCGAAGAATACCTGAGCGCGCACAAGAAAGAATATAAAGGAACAGACACCCGCTCTATCGAGTACGTAACGTTCCCGGTTCAGCCTGCGAAAGACGACAGCGCAGCCTTGTATACCGAGATCAAAGAACTTGCACGCGGCCTTGCCACGGCACAAAGCGACTCTGCATTTGCCGCGATGAACAGCGATATCCCGACGCCGATCAACCAGTCGTACGCTACCATGAGCGACCAGTTGAAAGAAGCGGTGAAGACATTTGTACCAGGTGGTGTTTACGGACCTTACCGCGAAGGAAATACCTATTATATCTACAAATACGGCGGAACCCGTTCCGATACCGTTGCTTCTGCCAAAGCAAGCCACATCCTGATCCGTGCTGAAAACCAGTCGGACTCAGCGAAAACGGCTGCACGTGTGAAAGCGGAAGGCATCCTTGCGCAGATTAAAGCAGGTGCTAACTTCGAAGCATTGGCTGCAACGTCCAGCGCTGATCCCGGTTCGGCACAACGCGGCGGTGACCTGGGTTACTTCCAGAACAACGGCGCAATGGTGAAGCCATTTGAAGAAGCTGTGTTCTCGGCAAGTGCTCCCGGCCTGATCCCACATCTGGTAGAAAGCCAGTTTGGTTTCCACATTATCAAGGTTACTGCCCCTAAATCAAATACACTGTACCGCATTGCGACAATTGGCAAGACCATTGCTCCAAGCCAGGCTACACGTGACGAAGCATACAGAAGAGCCGACGAATTTGCGAATGCTGTGAAAAGCCGCGAGCAGTTCGAAGAAGCTGTTAAGAAAAACAAAGCCCTTGTCCTTGCCAATGCAAACCGCATTCCTGAGTCTGCTACGAACATCAACGCGATCCAGAATGCACGCGATATCGTAAGATGGGCGTTCAAAACCGACACCAAGCCTTCGAATGTGTCGCCGGTATTCGAAACCGAAGAGCAATATGTGGTGGCTGTTCTGACAGGCAAATCGGATGCCAAAGATGTAAAAGTGGACGATTTCCGCGACGAACTGACGACTAAAGTACGCAACCAGATCAAGGCTGAGCAGATTACTGCGAAGTTGAAAGGTGCGACCGGATCACTCGAAGACATCGCGAAAAAATACGGTGCTGGTGCATTGGTTGAATCGGCCAACGACATTTCACTGGCAACAGGCTTCCTGACCAGCGCAGGTTTCGATCCTATCGCGCTTGGAAAAGCATTCGGTTTGAAAGCCGGGCAGAAATCGGGCGTATTCACAGGAGAAAACGGCGTATTCATTATGGAACTGGTTAATAAAACCGATGCTCCTAAAATCGCCGACTTCACGCAGTACAAAACACAGCTGACCCAATCTCTGGAAAGCCGCATGTCGTACCTGGTGAACGAAGCCATTCGCGAGAACGCGAAAATCGAAGATCACCGCGCGAAATTCTTCTGATCAGATCGATTAAAAATTTCATTTTAAGAGGAGCAGAAATTAAATCTGCTCCTCTTTTTTGTGGGTGCTGCAAATTTTTCAGAAAAAAGTGATAGTATTGCAGTATGAAATGTCAATTCTACACTTATTAAATTATTAAGGTAGAAAGGAGGATGGAGGAATGGGAGGATGCTGTTCTCCCCGGATTGCATCAGCCGGTTTGTTAAAGCATTAGAAAAACGATTAACTACATTAAAATGAGCATTCTACTCGGAGAACAGGAGTATTTTAAGGGTATCGGAAAGATCTCTTTCGAAGGCCCGGAAAGCGACAACCCACTGGCTTACCGCTGGTATGACGAAAACCGCGTTATCGCCGGCAAAACAATGAAGGAGCACCTGCGCTTTGCGGTGGCTTACTGGCATACATTCTGCGGTGCTGGTCTGGACCCATTTGGCGGACCAACGCTTTTCTACCCATGGGACAAAAAACCTGACGCGGTAGACCGTGCAAAAGACAAGGCTGATGCGGCATTCGAATTCATTACCAAGCTGGGCCTGCCTTACTACTGCTTCCACGATGTAGACGTGGTGGATTACGCCGACGATGTGCGTACCAACGAAAAGCGCCTGCAAGCTTTGACAGCCTATTTGGGTGAAAAGCAAAAAGCTTCCGGTGTGAAACTCCTTTGGGGAACTGCTAACCTTTTCAGTCACCACCGCTATATGAACGGCGCTTCCACCAACCCTGACTTCGACGTGGTTGCTCACGCTGGTGCTCAGGTAAAAATGGCTTTGGACGCTACCATCGCATTGGGCGGCGAAAACTACGTGTTCTGGGGAGGTCGCGAAGGCTATATGAGCCTTTTGAATACCGATATGAAACGCGAGCAGGAGCACTTCGCACAGATGCTGAAAATATCCGTAGCCTATGCCCGTGCAAATGGTTTCAAAGGTAAATTCTTCATCGAACCGAAACCTTGCGAGCCTACCAAGCACCAATATGACTACGACGCAGCAACCGTGATCGGTTTCCTTCGTCAGCACGATTTGTTGGCCGATTTCAGCCTGAACCTTGAAGTAAACCACGCTACATTGGCGGGTCACACGTTCGAGCACGAATTGCAGGTAGCCGCCGACGCAGGTATCCTGGGGTCGATCGACGCCAACCGTGGCGATTACCAGAACGGCTGGGACACCGACCAGTTCCCGAACGACATCGCCGAATGGACCCGCGCATTGATCGTGATCCTGAATGCAGGCGGATTGCAGGGTGGTGGTATCAACTTCGACGCGAAACGTCGTCGCAACTCAACCGATGTAGATGATGTATTCCACGCACACATCGGCGGTATCGACACGGTTGCCCGTGCATTGGTGATAGCCGACAAGATCATTCAAAACGGGGACTACGACAAGATCCGCAAGAACCGCTACGCAAGCTTCGATAGCGGCAAAGGTGCAGATTTCGAAAAAGGTGCCCTGAAACTGGAAGACCTTTTCGATCTGGCTGCTACCAAAGGCGAGCCTGCGACGACTTCCGGCAAACAGGAATACCTGGAAAACCTGATCAACCGGTTCATCTGAGACTAACACTCATGTTACCTCAATATTAATTTTCAAAAGCCATTGATGTATTTCAATGGCTTTTGGCATTCATGCAGGTACACCGCCGTAAATTGCATGAAATTAACCAGCGCTTTCTGCCATGCAAACCGGCCGCGCCAAGAAGCATTCGCCCCCTCCTATCCTGCCCCGTATTATCCTGCTTTTGTTCTGGATAACCGCGATATCCTGCACGTTTGTTAAAAACGCATTTGCTCAAACCGGTTTCAGGGCGCCCGACTATAACGTTTATGCAGGTCCTCGAAATCCGGATTCGTTACTGATTGGTTTGAAGGCAAGCTACCATGCCGCCGTGAGAAAAAATAACGAGATGGAAGCCGCGGGTTACTTGCAGCAAATCGGCAGGCTGCTTTTCATCTCGGGGCATTACCCGCAGTCGCTCGACTATCTGCTTCAAGCCGAGAAGTTATTCCGCACCCGCGACCAGCAAAAGATGCTGGCCGGGAACCTGAATATGCTGGGAGAGCTCTATTACCGGACCCGCAGGCCCCAACTGGCCCGGAAGCAGTATGATGAGGCATTGATCATCTATCAAAAACTCAAACAAGAATCAGGTAAGGCGGAAATTTACGGGCGGATTGGCCATCTTTACGAAAAGCGGGAAATGTATGACAGCGCGTTCTATTTCCAGCACAAGGCCCTGCAATCCTACCAGCTCGACCGCCAAACCGACGGCGCCGCGAAGATTTACGAGAACATTGGCAGCATTTACGAAGACCTCGAAAAATACGACTCCGCCTATTTTTATTTCAACAAAGCCTACACGCTCAACACGCAGACGCGTAACACCCGTGCGCAGGTGGAGGTGGTCAACAACCTGGGCGATGTACTTCGTAAAACCGGCCGGTTCCGAGAAGGATTGGCTTATAGTGTGCAAAGTTTGAAACTCGCCCAAACCAGCGGCGAGCGTTACCTGATTTCGAGCGCGTATAATGATATTGCCAAAGCCTATAACCTCCTCGCCCGCAACGACAGCGCATTTCACTACCTCACGCTGAGCCGCAGCCTGCTCAATGATATTTACTCCGAAGAAAGCAACAAGCAGCTCGCTTTGCTGCAAACGCTGTATGAAATTGAGAAGAAGGACAATGAAATTGAACAACTGACCCAGGCCCGGCGCATCGACACGCTGATTTCCATTGCTACGGGCATTGTAGTCATATTGGTTATCGCAGTAGCTGTATTGATTATCAGCCGGCAACGCCTTAAAATCCGGAACGAACAAAAGCTCCGCGCCCAGCACAAGCAGGTGTACGAGGCGCAAAACCAGTTGATGGAAGTTGAATTAAAGAACAAGAAACTGGAAGAAGAGCACCTTAAACAACAGCTCGAAACCAAAACACAGGAGTTGAGCAGCTATACCCTGCACGTGATCCGCAAAAACCAGCTCCTGGAAGACCTCCGAACAAAGCTAGACGAGATGATCAAAGACGACAAGCGCGACCAGCGGAAGCAGATCAAAGCGCTGTCAGAACAGATCGGCGAGGGCTTGCAGGACGACCAGCATTGGGAAGAATTCCGGGGCATATTCGAGCAGGTGCACCAGTCGTTTTTTGACCGGCTCCAACAGCAAACCGGCCCACTTACCGCCAACGACCTGCGACTGATTGCATTGATCAAAATGAACCTTACTTCTACCGACATCGCCACGCTCCTAGGCATTTCGCAGGACAGCCTGCGCGTGATCCGCCACCGCCTGCGCAAGAAACTGAACCTCGCCGCAGGGGACAATCTTTCGGCCTATATTCAGTCAATATAGCCGGTTAACGATTTCTTAACAGTGCGGTAATGCAATCATAATGCCATTAATATTGGACTCAAATACCTGATTATTAATACATTATGATAAATTTCTCGCACTTGTTGCCTTGATGTAACGCCCCGAAACGCACTGTTGCCCTTTTGTTAACGGGGCTGATTTGGATCGCTGATATTGTTCTGCACACCTTCGCATCGTCAACCGGAACGACCGCCGGCACTTACTCAGACTTTTGATGCGATGATCCGTTACTACTTCCATATCCTTCCAATCCTTTTTACCATCACCAGCTATGCCGGGACGCTTAAAGGCAAGCTGCTTGAAGCATCCACCGGCGAGCCCGCATTGGGTGTGGTGATCTCCGTTGAAGGCACCAACCTGCATGATATTTCAGGGCTTGATGGTTCGTTCTCCATTTCCAATCTCCAAAAAGGTTCTTACCGGCTCAGCATCCGGCATATTTCCTATGCACCGATGCAAAAGGAATTTGCGATCGACGGCAATGAAACAGTGCGGCTGGATTTAACACTCGAAGCTGCGGAGAGCCTTAAACTCGACGAAGTGGCCATCACCGGCAAGCGCGATGGCGCGAGCGACAACACCGCCCGCCTCATGGAGCGCAATGCGATCCAGGTCATGAATATCGTTTCCGGCAAAACCATCCAGATTTCCCCTGACCTCACCGTTGCAAACGTGATTCAGCGTATTTCCGGCATTTCCATCGAACGCAACAGCAATGGTGACGGCCAATACGCGATCTTGCGCGGTATGGACAAACGCTACAATTATACCCTTGTGAATGGGGTAAAGATCCCAAGCCCGGATAACAAATACCGCTATGTGCCGCTGGATATTTTTCCCTCAGACCTTCTCGACCGGCTTGAAGTTTACAAGGCCCTGACACCTGCCATGGAAGGCGACGCGATCGGCGGAGCCGTGAATATGGTGATGAAAGACGCGCCGGACCAGTTTACTTTCTCGGCAAACGTCTCGACCGGCTATAACGAGCTGTTTATGGACCGGAAATTCATGGGTTACGAATTTCGGAGCATCCAGTCGAAATCCCCTTACGAGCGGAATGGCAACCAGTACAATGCAACCCCAGCCGATTTTTCGACGGCGGCTGTTAATTACAAGCTCAAAACACCCGCTCCCAACCTGCTGGGAAGCATTGCGGTCGGGAACCGCTTTTTAAAAGACAAGCTGGGTGTCCTGCTCGCCGGAAGCTACCAAAACACCCACCGCGGCAGCAACAGTCTCTTTTTCGATTCGGAGACCGTCGATACCCTGCGCGGCGAAGCACTCACCAAAATGAGCGAGCGGAAATATTCGGAGCAGCAGATCCGGTATGGTTTGCATTCTAAAATAGATTACCGGGTGAATGAGAGGCATAAAATCCAGTTCTACAATGCGTTCATGAACCTCACGAATGTACAGGTACGGGATGTAAAATCCACCCAACTGACCATCGGTGGCTACGATCCGGTGGCGGGCAATGCGACACTCAGCTATTCAACCCGCTCCCGGCTGACCAGACAGCAGATATTCAACAGCACATTACAAGGCAAGCACCAGCTGGCCGATGCGCTCGCATTGCAATGGTCGGCGGTGTATTCCAAAGCCATCAATGAGGTTCCCGACAATGTTACCGTGCCGCTAACCGGCATAATGCAGCATTTTCAGGAGAGAAAAACAACCGTAGGCGATGCATCGCGCCGGTGGGAGCACAACTCCGACCGTGACCTGTCGGGCTACCTGAATTTAACCTACAACACAACCATAGGCGCAACACAAGTAGAATGGACTGCCGGCGGCTTGTTCCGCGACAAATCCCGCTCCAACTTTTACAACAACTACCAACTCCGTCCTGCCGACCCGTTTGCGGAATACGGAAAGGATTTCACCGATTATACACAGATCCGCTGGACGATCCAGAACCCGCGCGGATCGGTAGGGAGTGCATTGACCTACGATGCGAGCGAACAGATCAAATCGGGTTTTCTACAATTTAAAGCTGAAACAAAAAACCTGGAAATGCTCGGTGGCGTGCGTGCGGAGAACACCAACCAGGGTTATTCGATGCTCTTCCCGATCGGTGAAGACCGGCCGAATGGCAACCAGAAATACACGGATATTCTTCCAAGCCTGCATTTGAAATACAAACCCGAGGAACATATTAACCTGCGGGCCTCGTACTTCCGTTCGATCAACCGCCCGGGTTTCTTCGAAATCGTACCCTACCGCATTGTAAACGAAGAGTACCAGGAACGTGGCAATCCCGGCCTGAAACGCGCAGTTGCCGACAATATCGATCTGCGCTACGAGCTCTTTCCACGCGTTTCGGAGCAGTTTATGGTGGGTGTTTTTTACAAAATGATCAAAGACCCGATTGAATATACCCTCCAACGCGACGCTGTGCGCGGACAGGACATTTATTACTCGCCGGGCAATTTCGGGAATGCCAGGAACTACGGGCTGGAAATCGATTATATCAAATATGTGAAGCAGTTCGGGATCAAGGTCAACTATACCTACACGCATTCGCGCATTACCACGCCCAAATCCAAGCGCATACGCAACGAGAGCGGCGACCTGGAAACGATCAACGTTGAGCAAACGCGGCCGCTTTACGGACAATCGGCGCATGTGGCCAACCTTTCGATACTCTATAAAAGCCAGAAAAACGGCATCGACGCGCAGCTGGCGGGCGGCTACACAGGCGACCGGATCAATACCGTTTCGCAGTTTATCGACAATGACCTTTGGCAGAAAGGCTTCGTTCAAATGGATGCTTCCATTGAAAAGACATTCCGTAATGGCCTCGGTGTGTTCCTGAAAGCCAATAATCTCCTCGACACGCCGATGGAAGTTTTCATGAAGAATACCAGCGCTTCCAATGCCAATATCCCGAATCAAGACCTGCCCGGTAAGACGCTCATCCGCCGCGACCGTTACCAGCGCTCCTACCTGCTCGGCGCACGATACAAGTTTTAATCAGTCATCAAAATTTTAAATCTCATGAACCAATCCAAAATGAAACAGCTATTCATGCTTTCTGCGCTTGCCGCATTCCTGATCACCGGTTGCAGCGACGACAAATCGGAGCTCACTCCTATCGACAACAAGCCGACCGAAGAATCGGTATCCGGAGAAGTTTCCGGCACCTGGACCAAAGGCAATACCTACAAAGTGACCGGCCACATTCAAATCCCGGAAGGCAAATCGCTCACCATTGAAGAAGGCGTGACGGTACTTTTCAGCGACTCGGTGATCAAGCCGGAAGTGGTGGTAAAAGGCAACCTGTACAGCCTCGGAACTGCCGCAGCGCCCGTGAAATTCACCGTGCCCGATGCATGGAAAACCACTGGAAACCTCTTCGGCAACCTTTGGGGCGGACTAATCGCCGCTCCCACTTCGGCCGAATTCGTCATGAGCAACACTATCCTCGAATACGGTGGTGCGGTAACGACCGACGAATCTCCATCCGTTAAAGCAAAATTGTACAAAGCACTTCCCGGTGAGCACGTGCCGGTTATTTATTATTCCAATATCAGTGGCAAGCTGGTGGTTGTGAACAGCACTATCCGCAATTTTAATGAAGACGGTTTTTATATCGAGGGTGGAAAGGTGATCATCGCCAACAATACCTTCAATACGACTGGCGTATCGGGCGGCGACGCGATCAATATTAAATCGGGTGTGCAGGCCGATGTCGCTTTCAATGTGGTGTACAGCCCCAATACCAACGCATTGAAACTCTCGAACTCGGGTGATCGCACGCCGCAGGCCTATGTCGTGGGTTATAATAACACAATCATTAATGCAGGTTGGAGAAGACCTACTACCAAAGGCGGTTCAATATGGCTGGAAAAAGGTGTTCGCGCTGATCTTTATAACAACCTGCTTGCCAACGACCGCTTTGGAATCAAGAAAGAGAATGTAGATAAGTCGGTGGACAACCGTTCGGTGATTAACAACACGTTGTATTATGGTGCAACCGAAGAAGGCGTAAAGCAATTCCAGCCGTCGGTAGAAATTCTGAAAGGCTCGAATGACCTCATTTCGGTGAAAGTAGGCGATAATGATCCTAAATTCGTGAACTACCCATTGACCACCGACAACAAAAACGCCACTTTCAACAGCGCGTGGGACTTCCACTTGCAAGCCGGTTCACCTGCTCTCGGCAAAGGAAAAACCAGTTTCACCCGCCTCTACGCAGAAGGCCTCGTCATCAACGGTGTAACCTACAAATCCCCCGCTCCTGCCGACTACATCGGGGCTTTGGGAACCAAGTAATTTCATTCAGATAAGTGTACCAGGCATAACGGCATTGCCGGCCTGAGCGCGCGTGACAGTATTGTCAGCCTGAGCGAACCGGGCCGCCGGGCGGTCGAAGGCATCACGCACGATGTTTCGACTTCGCTCAACATGACATCGCGTAAATCAATTCTAAACCAGTGAAAACATTCTTTCTCCCGGCCATCGGCCTGGCCGTATCACTTGTGGCCTGCCAATCCAACAACAGCACGCCGATCCAATCCGCCAAGGCCGACACTATCAGCTCGATCATCCAGCCGGTTTTCATCACCGACACGGTTGCGCATGATACCGACGACCCCGCGATCTGGATCAACCCTGCCGACGCGGCCCAAAGCCTGATTATAGGCACAGATAAAGACCAGGACGGCGGCTTGTACGTCTTCGACCTGCAAGGCAAGATACAACGTGACAAAAGCGTAACCGGCCTCAAACGCCCGGATAATGTGGATATTGAATACGGCCTGAGCCTTAGCGGAAAGCCTACGGATATTGCCGTTACCACCGAGCGCTTCACCCACAAGCTCCGCATTTACAGCGTGCCTGATATGAAACCCATCGACAACGGCGGCATAGAGGTTTTTGTAGGAGAAACAGGCGAAAATGTGCGTGATTTGATGGGTATCGCTCTTTACAAAAACAAATCAGGCAAAATTTACGCTATTGTGGGCCGCAAATCGGGACCCACCGATGGGACTTACCTTTGGCAATACCGGCTGGAAGACGACGGAAAGGGCCAGGTCAAAGCATCGCTCGTCCGTAAATTCGGGAAATACAGTGGTTTGAAAGAGATCGAAGCCATCGCCGTCGACGACCAGCTGGGCTATGTGTATTATTCCGATGAAGGCAGTGGCGTCCGCAAATACTATGCCGATCCTGAAAAAGGTAATGAAGAACTGGCGCTGTTCGCCACGACGGGTTTTACAGAAGACCATGAAGGCATTTCCATTTACCATCTTACCGACAGCACCGGCTACATCCTCGTTTCGGACCAGGGCGCCAACAGTTTCCAGATCTTTCCGAGGGAAGGGACATCCGGCAAACCCAACGAACATCCATTGTTAAGAAAAGTAACCGTCAAAGCCAGTCACAGCGACGGCTCCGACGTCGCTTCCCTTCCCCTCAATGCTCAATTCCGCAACGGCCTGTTCGTAGCCATGAGCGACGATAAGACCTTCCACCTCTACCGCTGGGAAGATATTGCGGGAAAGGATTTGAAATCAATTAAATAACCCAAAATACCTATCATGCAAATAGGCCGCCGGAAATCTCCGGCGGCCTATCTTGTTTACTATCTACTATTAAACTAACTGAGTTTAATGGTTAACCTGTTCTGCTAATATCCTTTGTTCTGATCCAGATTTGTATTATTCCGTATTTCGGCCGTTGGAATAGGGAACAGCAATTCGCGCTCCGTCAACGTAGGTCCGTAAGAGAACTTGTGCCCCACGTAGTTATCAAACTTCTTGGTGGTAACATTGTACGCCTTACGTAGACGCGCCATATCGAACCAGGTGATGTTCTCGAAGCACAGCTCATGCCAGCGTTCTGCCCACACCGCCTCGCGGAATGTGTCTTTGGTAAGACCGGCGAGCGCAGGCAGCTCCGCACGGGTACGGATCGCGTTCACCGCCTCATAAGCTTTGGCAGAGGGGCCTCCAACCTCATTGGACGCTTCCGCGTACATCAGAAGTACATCGGCATAACGGATCACCGGCCAGTTGAGATCGCTGTTCGCGCTGCTGGTTTGGGCTACGTTATCAAAGTGTTTGTAAATAAAATAACCTCCAAGATCCACCACCTTGTTACGATCGCTTTCATTGGTGAATTTGGTGAAAAAGAATTGCTTCTCCTTTGCCCGCAAATCGCCCGCTTCGAAAGACTTCACAAAATCGCCCGTCGCGTAAATACCGCCTGTTTCATCGGAATAGGCAGAGATATTTTTGTTATAAGGGATAATGGAAACCTGCCAGTTGGAAGGGATCAGCTGGGTTTTGTACTGGATCATGAAGATATTCTCTTCAATGTTCTTCTTGGCCGGGTTATGCAGGTCGTCGTAGGTGGTAAACAATTTGAATGCCTTCGAATCGATCACTTCCTCTGCTTTCTTAGCGGCCAGATCATAATACGCAGCGCCTTTTTGCAACGGATACCCTGCCATGGTGAGATACACCTTCGCCAACAGCGATTTTACAGCCCCGAGCGTCACCTTACCACTGTTTTCGGTCATCGGAAGCCCGGATGCCTCCGCTGCTTTCAAATCCTCCACGATCTGGTTGTAAACCGCCTCCGGCGTGGCCGCTGCGGGACGCAATTGATCGGATTGCAGGTTAACCGGCGCCGTCACAAGCGGGATGTTTCCGAACATCTGCACGAGCTGAAAGTAATAGAATGCACGGAGGAAATAAGCCTCACCAAGCACCTTCTTCATTTCGGCAGCATCCATGGTAATGCCGGGGATCTTCGCAAGCGACAGGTTAGCACCGGCAATACCTTTGTAATATTGGGTCCAGTACGTTTGCCCGTAGCCATTATCGGAAGTATTCCGGAGATCTTTGATAAAATAGCTGTTCACTGCCTGGCCAAGGTCGGTACCGGCCAAACCAGTCCCGAATTCGGGCATCATCCACGCACCGCCGCCGAAACCGCTGTTCATAGGCTCGCGCAAAGGCGTATAGATTGCATTTACGGAGCTGCGTGCGTGCGCAGGCTGGGTGAAATAGTTCTCTTCGGTAAAGTTACTGGGATCCGACTCTTCCAGGAAGTCGGAACATCCCGTCGCCCCAAATAAGCTCAGCATAGCGAGCAAGCCGATTTTCTTTGATATGATTGTCATTGTTACTTTCGGTAAGAGTCAATATTGTTATAAACCGATGTTCAGGCCGAGCATGAATACTCTTGGCTTCGGATAGTCATACAAACCAAATCCCTGGTCGAAAGGCGATCCGGAGTTCGAAACCTCAGGGTCGTAACCTTTGTATTTGGTTGTTACAAAGAAGTTCTGAACGGATGCATAAGCCCTCAAACGTTCCAGTTTCATTTTCGATGCGATGTGCGACGGGAACACATAAGCCAGCAACAGGTTCCGGCCACGGATAAACGATGCGTCAGTTACCTTGTGGCTGTCGTTGTTGGTCGTGTAGTAAGCATTGATCGGGCGGATCTGCGCGATTGTTGTGTTCTGGTTGGTTTCTGTCCAGGCATTCAACACGGTTTTATAGCTGTTCGCGATACCCTGGCGATCCTCAGCCGAGTGGATACTTCTGTCGAGCACGTCGTTGCCGTACATGTATTGCAAATCAACCGTCAATGACCATTGTTTGATGTTGAATGTGTTGAGGAATGTACCGAAGCCATCAGGAATACCTTTACCAATGATTGTACGGTCGTTATCGTTGATCGTGCCGTCGTTGTTCAGGTCTTTGTACTTCACGTCACCAGGCAGCATATTGTATTTTTTCGCCTGCTCAGCCTCAGCTGTTGACCAGATACCTTCGTGTACCCGTCCGAACATTGAACCCACCGGCTCGCCTACACGGATTACCGTAGCCCCCGAGAAGATATCGCTACCACCCGACAGCGCCAGTACCTTGTTTTTGTTTACCGAAATATTGAATGTAGTGCTCCAAGAGAAATCACCCGCTTTGATATTGGTAGAGTTGACCGCAAACTCGAAGCCTTTGTTTTCCATGCTGCCAATATTGGTAAAGATACTTGCATAGCCGCTGCTCAAAGGAAGCGGTGCATCCAGCAACATCTCGTTCACTTTCCTGCGATACAGGTCCAATTCGAAGCTGACACGGTTCTGGAACAAGCCCAGCTCTATACCCAAATCCACCTGTTGTGTTTTCTCCCATTGCAGGTTGGAGTTCGACATCCGGCCTACACCGATACCGATGTTACGGGTTCCTCCGAAGATCACATCAGAGCTTGCCAAACCTGCAAGCGCGCGGTAGGCGGGAATTTCCGAGTTACCGGTAGCACCGTAGCTCGCACGGATTTTCAGGTTGGAAATCGAATTTGAATTTTTCAGGAATTCTTCTTCGTTCACACGCCATGCCAACGCCGCGGAAGGAAAGAACGCGTACCGGTTGGCATCCCCGAATTTCGACGAGCCATCAAGACGGCCTGTGAATGTAACCAGGTACTTGTTCATCAGGCTGTAATTGATCCTCGCGAAGTAGGAGTTCAGACCGTAAGCCGTTGCGGCCGAGCTGGGCGCGAGCGCCGTTGCTCCTGCGCCGAGGTTGTTATATTGGAAATAAGTGTCCGTAAAAACCTGGCTGCGGGCTACGTTATCGAAACGATCCACGTGCTGCCACGACAAACCGAGCATCGCGTTAATCGAATGGATCTTGCCAAAGTCTTTGAAGTAGGTGAGGTAATTCTCAAACTGCCATGAATTGTACCGGCTACTGCTCACCGACGCGTCGCCATTACTGGAAATGTATTGAAGTCCGGCTGCTGCGAAGTAATCATTACGCTGGTTGATCACGTTCGCGCCTACGGTAGAACGTAATTCCAGCCCGTCGGCAAGGCGGATGTTGGCATACATATTACCCAACATGGTTTGTGTTTTCAGGAAATAGAGGCGTTCGGCCACCACGCGGAGCGGACTGTCGCCACCTTCCATTCCTGGGTAATCGCGGTTACTGGCCCATTTGCCGTCGGGATATTTTACCGGGATGATCGGCAATGCTTCCAGCACCTGGCGCATAGCTGTAATACCCCCGCCGCCAAGTTGATCAATTTGCTTCTCGTTCTGGTCGGTGTAGCCCAGCGTACCGCCTACTTTCAGCCAGCTTTTGATTTGTGAATCAAATACAAAACGGCCCGCGAAACGTTTCTGCCACGAATCCTTGATAATACCGTCCTCATTACGATAGTTGAGGAATGCTCCGAAGCTGCCCTTTTCGTTACCCCCTGTGAAACCAAGCTGATGGTTTTGGGTAAATGCCTTTTGGAAAGTCTCTTTCTGCCAATCGGTGTCGTACAATGGGTTGCCGTTCGAGTCAAAAAGCAACGGGTTAGTCCGTTTCAGCTTGGGATCGGTGTATTTGGTTCCGGTTGCCCAACCTACGGGGTCATATTTGGCCGCATTGGCGTAAATGGTTTCCTCCACCTGCAAAAATTCTTTCGAATTCAAAACAGGCAGTTTTTTGGGGGCTATACCAATACTGAAATCCGTGTCATAGGTAACTTTTCCGCCCCCGGCTGTGCCGCGTTTGGTCGTAACAAGGATAACCCCGTTGGCACCACGCGCGCCGTAGATCGCCGTGGAAGACGCATCTTTCAGGACTTCGATGGATGCAATGTCGTTCGGGTTCAGATAATCGATCGGCGTACTACCGTTTGCCAGTTCTACGGCATTCAGGATTACCCCATCGATCACGTAAAGGGGATTGTTGGAAACACTGATAGAGCTGGCTCCTCGAATGCGGATATTGGCACGACCACCCGGACGGCCTGAGTTCGACGATACGTTCACCCCGGTAATGCGCCCGGAAAGTCCCTGGTTCAGCGAAGAAGCCGGGCGTTCCTGCAATACATCGGCCTTGATCGTACCGACTGCGCCTGTAAGGTCAGATTTCTTAACCGTACCATAGCCCACTACCACCACCTCTTCCAGTGCATTTTCATCCGGCCCCAGATTTACCGTCAGCGCCGATTGGTTTCCCACCGCCACCTCCTGCGATTTGTAGCCTACAAAACTAAAAACCAGTACGGGCTGACCGCCATCCGGAATTTCCAGACTGAAATCACCGGCCGCGCCGGTGGAAGTACCGCGTTGGGTACCTTTCAGGACCACGCTCACGCCCGGGAGCGAAGCTCCTTTTTCGTCCGAGACAGTCCCTTTGATCGTCCTGTCAACGGCCGCCTGGGTTACCAGTGCCGGTGCGGTCAGGTTTTCCTGGATCATCTGCCCCTCCGGCAGCGCCATCGCCTCGTCCTTGCTTTCCCTCACCGGCGTCGCTTCCTTTGATTTGCTTTCCGTAATGACGAATGTGTTTTTTCTTGTCTTTTTATATTTCAGACCGTTCTGCCGCAACAGCACATCGAGGTTTTTCTCGATCGGCTGGTTAAAATCCAGGTTGCTGGAAGCGACATTCACAGAGCCTACCAGGCGGTCTTCGAAAATGATTTCTACCCCATAGTGTCTCTGAAGATCCAGCAAAACATTCTTGAGCTTCATTTCCTGACCTAGCGAAGTATGCTGCTTGGCCGGCATCGACGCAAATGCAATGACCTGTGAATGCACGATCCGCGAGGATTGCGTCATCAACACAATCCCGATCGCCACCCATTGCTTGGCTGATAGCGTTAGATTCATAATCAAATGGTTTGGAATAATTAATTGTTCGTTAAAAGGATGCTAGCGCCGTTTTGCTCGACCCTGAGGTCAAGCACTTCCGAAATCGTCTTCAAAAGTTCTTCCGCGTTTTTGGTCTTAAAATTGCCCGTAATTGATCGCTGGGCGATACTGGAATCAGAGAGGTTTACCTTCTGGCCGAAATTCTCCTCGATCATCGCGATTATTTCTTTGACAGGTGTCGCGTTGAACACATAACGTTGCTCAGTCCATGGAGCGAAAGTTTTGATATCCTGCTTTCTTTCCAGCTGTACCGCGCCCTCGTGATCGAGAAAGGCAAGGTCGCCCGGCTCCATCATGACCTCGCGACGCTGGTTGTTCTGCGAATAATCGATCCGCACGCTGCCGGATTTCAGTGCTACTTTGGTGCCCCTCGGCCGCGCAAAGACGGAGAATGTAGTACCCAGCACTTCCACCTGGAATTTTTTCGATGTTTTGACCACAAATCGTTTGTGATCAATGGTATGGCTTACCGAAAACTCCGCCTCACCTTCCAGTGCCACTTCGCGCACATCGCCCCAGAAACCGAGCCTGGGTACTTTCAGCTTGGAATTGGAATTCAATGCTACGCGGCTTCCGTCTTCGAGGTACACGTCAGTAGTTTGGCCGTAGGCTGTCTGGTACGACTTGTATTGTATCGGCTCACGAAACCACCATCCGCAGCTCACCAGCAATGTTACCGATGCTGCCACCATCCAAAACCGGTTGCTCCGTTGCCAAAGCCAGGAAGGAGCACGCTCTTCCTCCCCTTCCTCCTTCCTCCAATCTCCCTCATATTCCATCGCCGAGTTCAGCCGGAGAAGCAGATTTTCAAGCGCAGCGTCCTGATCGGGAATAAATTGAGGTGATTTGGTTTCATATTCCAGCAGCCACCGATGGAACGTTTCGGCATTCTCCTTCTGCACGATCCATTCCTCCACCAGCTGCCTTTCGAGCGGATTCGAGCGCCCGCTCAGGTACTCGAAAAGCGTATATTTCGATATAGTTTTTTCCATTTTCGTTCGGTTTACACGTTGACAACACCCGTTGCAGCGGGTCTTCCGGCGGGGTTTTCAGGCCAGGCTTTCCAGGCCGGGCTTCCCAGACGGGGTATTAGAGGATATTCAAAATGGCAAGGCAGAGCGAGATCATCCATTCGCCATGCAAAGCGGAACGGAGATGCTTCAAGGCCTTGGAGATATGTACTTCAACGGTTTTGGGCGATATATGAAGCTCGTCGGCTATTTCATGGTATTTTTTGTTCTCGAAACGGCTTAGTAGAAACACCTTCTGGCACTGCATAGGGAGCCGCGCGATCACCTCGTTTACTTTCAGGAAAAGGTTATTGTAATGAATTTCCGCGTCAGGCTGCTGATGGTATGTAGAAATCGAATGCTCCTCGTTCATTTCAAGACTGTCCATCTTACCGAACTCTCTGCGCATATACGTATAGCATTCGTTTCGCACTGAGCGGAATAGATAACTCGTGTAGGATGTCGTGATGTTCTCGTAAGCTTTCGTGCGGTAAAATTGGAAGAACACTTCGCTCACCAGGTCTTCGGCGATCTGTTTGGAATAGACAAAACGCACTGCGTGGCTGCAAAGCGGGTTATAATACCGCTTGAACAGCAGTTCCAGTCCCTTCCCCGGATTCTGCTCGAAAGCCGATTTGAGGAATGTTGCAGAATCTATTTCACTCACGGGGGCCTTGCCTTCGTGTGCAGGGGACACAAACGGCCCAGGGCGCTTCGTTTCCGGGTTAAGCAAAGGATCGTGCATTGAGTATCTGTTCGTATGTAATAATTAAAAGACTTTTTTGTATTTAAAATCCCTTACCCTTGATTTAAAAAAACTAAAACTTTTTTTAATTATATCCTAAACCAAATATCCAGGGACGAAAAAAAGCCGCTACCCCGTGGGATAGCGGCCATTAGCTTCAAAAAGGCAATAAATGGTTACAAATTCTTCGCTTTGCTTTGCTTCACAGCGTAATCCACCGCACGGGCAGAAAGGGCCATGTAGGTAAGCGACGGATTCTGGGTAGACGTCGAGGTCATACAGGCGCCGTCGGTCACGAATACGTTCTTGCAATGGTGCAACTGGTTCCATTTGTTGAGCAGCGACGTCTTAGGGTCCTTGCCCATGCGCGCACCGCCCATTTCGTGGATGTCATTGCCCGGATTGCGGTGGTTATCGTGCGTTCTCACATTGGCAAAGCCCGCTTTGGTAAACATCTCGCTCACCTGCTCCATATAATCCTTGATCATCTTCTCGTCGTTATCGTCGTAATCGACGGAGATTCTCATTTTAGGCATTCCAAACGGATCCTTTTCGGTTTTATCGAGCGCCACGTAATTGCTTTCTTTCGGGATCGTCTCGCCCATCATGTGCGAACCTACGCTCCAATTACCGTATTTGGTTTCGTGCAAACCGGCTTTGAGCGATTCGCCGAGGCCGTTGCGGTCATTGTAAGTATTGCGGTTCGCACCGAAACCGGCAGCATAACCACGCAAAAAGTCGGTTTCCTGCTTGTACACATTGCGGAAACGAGGAATGTAACCGCTATTGGGACGTTTTCCATCGGTCGTCGAATCGAGGAAGCCCTCGTATTCGCCCGAAACCGTTGCGCGGTAGTTGTGGAATGCCACGTACTTGCCCAGCAGGCCGCTATCATTGCCCAATCCGTTCGGGAAGCGGCTGGATACCGAGTTCAGCAATACCAGGTTCGAGTTCAGTGCAGCTGCATTCAGGAAGATAATGTCGGCGTAAAATTCGATCATCTGCTTCGTATTCGCGTCGATCACGCGCACGCCAGAGGCTTTTTGCTTCTTGTCGTCGTAGATGATCGAATGCACTACCGAATGCGGACGGAGCGTCATATTGCCTGTTTTCATCGCCCAGGGAATGGTGGATGCATTGCTGCTGAAATACCCTCCGAACGGACACCCGCGCTCGCACATCACACGGTGCTGGCATTTGGCACGGCCCTGATCGAGGTGGATCTGCTGCGGCTCGGTAATATGGGCTGCGCGACCGATGATAATGTGGCGGTCTTTATATTGTTTCGAAACCTGCTCTTTGAAATACTTCTCCACACAGTTCAAATCGTGCGGGGGCAGGAACTCACCATCGGGCAATGCGTCGATACCGTCCTTGTTGCCAGTGATACCCGCAAACTTCTCCACGTGACTATACCAGGGCGCCAGGTCGTCGTACCCGATCGGCCATTCCACGGCGAATTGATCACGTGCCGGGCCTTCAAAATCGTATTTGCTCCAACGCTGCGTCTGCCGCGCCCATAGCAGCGACTTTCCGCCCACCTGGTAACCTCTCAGCCAGTCGAAAGGCTTCTCCTGAATGTAGGGATGCTCGTTATCCTTCGCAAAAAAGTGCATCGACGATTCCTTGAAGTTGTAGCAACGTGCCGCAATAGGATTAGCGTCGGCGATTTCCTTGGTAAGCCGCTCACGGTGCTCAAACTCCCACGGCATCATGTTCGTCGTAGGGTAGTCCTTGATATGCTGTACATCGCGCCCGCGTTCCAGCACGAGGGTTTTCAGGCCTTTTTCGGTCAGCTCCTTCGCCGACCAGCCGCCGCTAATCCCCGAGCCGATCACAATGGCATCGTAGGTACGGGCTTTTTTACTATCAATATTAAAATTTGCCATAGTCTATTTTGTGGGAGGAAAGGGAGGAAACGGAGGAAGGGGAAGAAAGGGGGAAAACTTCCCTCTCCTCCCTTTCTTCCTTCCTCCATCTAACCTTTTTTAACAGGTACACACCCATGGTAACGGGCGGGGATCATTTCGTAGTGGGTAATGTTGGTCATCACGTATTCGGACGTCATGTAGCCCTGGATTGTAAGGTTTTTGACCATGCTGAAAAAGCCCTTATGTACCGCGTCGCTGCCTTTCTCGATTTCCGACAGGATTTGCAGACGCTGCTCCTTGCTCGCATCCGTAAACGACTTGCCGAAACGCTGAATGCTCTGCTCGTCGATATTTGAAACGCCGCTTGCGAGGCTTGCCTGCGCTTTGGCGTCGTAGCAATCCTTCACCATTTTCTGAACAAAATCACCTACCCCCAATTCCCCCGCGCCCGGAGTGTCGGTTTTGGGGATAATGGTTTCGACGATCATCGTAAGATTTTTGGATTGGTCCGCCGAGAGCAACCTTCCTTTCGCCACTGCACTCTTGTTCCAACCGGATGCCCAGGAAGGCAAACCCGCCATGGCGCCCATGGCTACGGCCATGCTTTTTAGCGCTACGCGTCTCTCCATCTTCATTTATGTTTAAAACGTTGTTACTGTAATTTTGTCAAGGATTGTCATTTATTGAAATTTATGAGAAAGTTCTCCTCTCTCTGACTATTCTTGACCAACCCGTCACTCTTCCAGAAAGTCGAGATCGCGGCCGTGCGTTTCGGGGATCGTCAGGATGCAGAAAATACCGATCGCAAAACAGATCACCCCTACCAGTGCACCAGCCTGAATAACGGTGAAAGAACCTTTAAAAATAGCAAATAATGTAGTCATTCCCACTACCGTTCCCCTTACCATGTTGGGAACGGTGGTGGCAGCCGTGGCGCGCAGGTTGGTACCGAATTGTTCCGCGCCGATGGTCACGAACATGGCCCAGTAACCGATCCCGAAGCCCAGCAACGTGGCAACGGTGTAGAAAAGCGAGACCGATTTGATGCCCGCAAAGAGGTATACCAGGCTGCATATCAATGTAAATAGCATGAGGTAGAAGACCGCCTTCTTGCGCGATTCGAGCCAGTGACTGATGAAACCGCTGCAAAGGTCGCCTACCGAAAGGCCAACGTAGCACCACATAATGGAAAGCCCTGGTTTGATGGGCTCGTCGATTCCCAATGCTTTTCCGAATTCATTGCTGAATGTGGCGAGAATACCGATCACAAACCACGTCGGGAGCCCGATACCAATGCATTTGAGATACCTGCTAAGCCTGTCTTTGTTATTGAACAACGCAAAAAAGTTGCCTTTCTCGACATGCTTTTGGTCTTTGATATCCTTGAAAATACCCGACTCAAAAACACCGATCCGAAGCAAAAGCAACGAAATCCCCAGCCCGCCGCCGATGAAATAGGCATAGCGCCAATCGAAAAACTCTACCGTAAAATAGGCCACAACAGCACCCAGTAAACCAATACCCGCGACCAGCGAAGTACCAATGGCGCGCAGATGTTTGGGAAGTATCTCCGACACCAGCGTAATACCCGCGCCCAGCTCACCGGCCAGACCGATACCCGCAACGAAGCGAAGCAGTTTATAAACCGTAACGTCCTGCACAAAACCGCAGGCGATATTGGCAAGCGAATACGTGATAATAGAGCCAAAAAGTACGGAAAGACGCCCCTTTTTGTCCCCCAGCACACCCCAGAGTATCCCGCCGATGAGCAGCCCGGTCATTTGCCAGTTCAGAATGCTGGCGCCGGTAACGGAAATATCTGCCTCGGAAAGGCCCAATGCTGCCAGACTCGGCAGGCGGACGATCCCGAAAAGGAGCAAATCATAAATATCTACAAAGTAACCAAGGGCAGCGACAATTACGGGAGCACTGAAAAGGTAGGAAGCGTCTGAGCGCGTTGCTGTGACGGTTGACATTTGTTTTTGTATGGGTTTCATCGGAATAACTTGCAATATTATGCAAATAGCCGGACATAAGCCCGGCTATTCGTTGGTAAATTAATAAAATTTAAAGAGAAAGTTTTGTTTGAATCATACTGACTTTCTCTTGCTTCCATTGTCTAACTCTTCTTGAATACGATGGTAATTTTGTATTTGACGCCGTCCTCTTCCTCCGTGCTCGACCATTTCATTTCGTTCGCGCCGGTTTCAAGGTCGAACTCAGTAACATCAGAGCCTTCGGTGAGCACTATTTTCTTGTCTTTAACTGCCCATTTCGATGCGTCGTCGACAACATCGGCCTGGTCCAGAATGTCGTCGCAGCCGATGGGCACTTTGGCGCCCACTGTGCCGTTGCTTTTGAAAGTAAGCTCGGTTTCCGACAAACATTTCTTCCCGGTAAGCGCCTCGAAGTATGCAAGCACGTCGGTAATGCCGTTTTGTGCCGGATCGACGTTCATCGCCTTAATTTTCCAGGTGCCTTCCACGGCATTGCCGGAGGGCGTTTCGGGAGTCGGGTCGTCGGAATCTTTGCTACACGCCAGCATCGCTGCCGCGAACACAAATAGCATCAGGTAATTTGCCAGATTTTTCATGGATGGAGTTTTCATGGTTGCCTATTTTTTTGATTAATAAGCACGAAATTAAACTGCCATTTTTCCAGCCGGGCATATTACCGAGTGACCGGTAGGTCGACTGAGTGACCGGTTGCCCCGTCTCAGAGTTCCAGCTTTTGCTTGTCTTTCAGCAACTGCTCTTTCAGTTTACCATAATCCACATCCTGCACCGCCACCTTGCCGTCGATCGCCTGTACCGCAGCGGTTGCCGCGCTCTGCCCGAGGATCATGAACACCGGCTCCATCCGGATAGAACCATAGGCAATATGCGACGCCGAAACGCACACGGGCACCAGCAAGTTTTCACATTCGGCCTTTTTGGGGATAATAGAGCCATATGAAATACCATAAGGTGTTTTTGGATGCACGCCAATGTCTCCCTCATTCTGCACGAAACCGTCTTCCTTCACGTAGCGCTGCGCATTGTGCGCGTCGAGCGAGTAGGAACCCATTCCAACCGATTGTTCAACAGCTTTTTTGCCTAATGTTTCATTTTCGGTCATCACGCTCTTGCCCAGCATACGGCGGGCTTCCCGGACGTATATTTGATGCGGCCAACCGCCATTATCTTTGAATTCGTCTTTGGGCAAACCCCATTCCCCTACCTTGGCGCGGACGTCAGCAGGTACTGCGGCGTCGTTAGCAAGGAAATACATCAGCCCTTTTTGGTACAACTCGTGTTCCTTAATGATCTGCTTACGGCGCTCATAAGTAGCATCGGGATAGTCGTAGTTCTGGCCGATGAAGTCGGTGCTGAACGGACCATGGTTGTTGGTGTCGGTTTTACGGTTGGGAATGGGGTCGTATTTGTCGAACGTTTCGGTCCAGCCAGCCTTGTACACGCGTGCGAGCAGCGCGTATTTACCCGGGTCGTAACCAGCCGGTTTCGCGAAAGGAATGCGGTTGTCGGGGTGCGACGACAGGCACATACGGAAGCAATAGGCCTGGATTTTGTGATCTCCCTCCCCATTTTTGCCGATTTTCTCCGCTGTCACATAAGGCAGCAAGCCGCTTTTGGGATCGCCTTCCACTTTATAAGGACTGATGTTCTTCGCGAAATAATGTCTGTGCTGGAATACACCCGCCTGAATGCCGTTCCATTCTTCATTATAAACACTATTGGCTTCGCGGCCTACGTGGTACTTCACGCCGGCAGCGGCCATCAAATCGCCTTCGTAAGTGGCGTCGATGAACATTTTGCCTTTGAAAGTCTTGCCGCTTAAAGTTTTAAAAGAGGTAATGAGGCCGTTGCTCTTCTGCACACCGCTTTTGCCGCGGTCGAGCCATTCGCCGCGGTAGATTTTGATATTGTTTTCTTTCACAAAATCCTCAAAAACCTGCTCGGCCACGTGCGGCTCGAAGATCCACATCGTGCGCTCGGCGCCGTCCATAGCCACGGTGCCCTGACCTTTGTTACCGTATTCTTCTTTTTTCTGCCAATGCCAGCCTTCGGGTTTATCGTAATGCAGGTAAACGCGGTGGTAAAACTCGCGCGCAAGGCCACCGATCACCGATTTGTTGCCGGTATCGGTAAAGCCCAGCCCACCGGAGGAAAGCCCTCCCAAATGCTTGTCGGGTGAGACAACGAGCACTGTTTTGCCGGATTTAACGACCTGCACCGCGGCCGTGACCGCCGCACAAGTGCCGCCGTATACAATCACGTCCGCTTCGTACGACTGCGCTAATGCAGCCCGCGTCGTGACCTGTGAAATGAGGAATGCAATCAGTAAGAGTAATTTTTTCATTAAATGTCTGATTTGGAATTTGAAATGGGTTGACGGCTGACCATGGCCGCCCGACTACCGAATTATTTTGATTCTGGCACAAATAGTACGGCGTCGGCGGCAACGGCTCCCGAGGCTCCTTCCGATGAGATATTCACGGAAGATGTATTGCCTTTGGGCAAGTTGAACTTGCCTACATGGTACCATTCGCCGGAAGTTTGGCCTTCTACCACAATGTCTTTTTCAAGCACTGAAATCGCTTTGACTTCGCTTCCGGCTTTCACAGAGAGCTTAATTTCCGAAGCTGGTTTGGCTACTTTCGGGAAGTAAGCGTATATCTGATAATTCCCCGCAGCAGCTATTTCAGGTGTAAATGTCACCGAGCCGCCTTTCTTATCGCTTTCAGAAGTAGCCAGAAACGATGGGCCATAACCTCCTTTTTTGACCGGCTCCCAGCTTCCTTTGACGGAAACGTGCTTGCTATCTTCATTATCTACGAGAATTTCAGGCGTTCTGCCGTTCACGAGCGGATCGGTTTTCAGTTTCGCCTGCAATTTGGCAACGTCGATCTGCTGCACGCTCTTCTTCGAATCGATCGCCATCACGGCCGCAATCGCCGACGACTGGGCGAGCACCATGAACACTGGCTCCATGCGGATTGAGCCATAGGCGATGTGCGTGGCAGAAAGGCAAACGGGTACCAGCAGGTTGGTACATTCCTTCTCCTTAGGCACCAGCGAACGGTACGCGATCGGGTAAGGTCCGGAGGCGCTTACCTCCACATTCCCCTCATTTTTGGCCATTCCATTCACAACAATGCGCTGAATATTGTGCGAATCCATTTGGTAAGCCGCCATACCCACACCATCCGTTACCACTTCCTTCAAGTCGCAGTGGGCCTGGGTCATCACGTAGCTTCCGACCATTCTCCTGGCCTCGCGTATATAAAGTTGTGGCGACCAGTTGCCGGTTTCCACGTACTCATCTTTGGGATACCCCCATTTCAGCATTGCCTCTCGAAGCTCCGCAGGTACGCGCGCGTCGTGCCCGAAGAAATAAAGCAACCCTTTGGTGTACGCTTCATGCGCTTTGACGATCTCCCCGCGCTTTTTGTAATCGGCATCGGGGTAATCATGGTTCATGCCGATCATGTCCGTAGAGAAGCCGTTGCGGTTGTTGATATCCGTTTTGCTGTTCGGCATCTTACTCCATATAAAGTAGTCGTTCAGCGTTTTGCGTTGTGGCTGTTTGGCAATAAGCCGGGCAAGCAGTTCATAGCGAACGGGATCATAGTCCGCCGGCTGGGTAATAGGCACCATATTGGCCGGGTCCGACGTGAGGCAAATGCGATAGTTATAGGCCTGCACCTTCTTGTCGCCCGTGCCGTTCGGTTCCAGTTTGGACGGTGAAACACCCCACAACAGGCCGCTTTCTGGTTTTCCCTCAGTTTTGTAGGGATCGATACCATCGGGAAGCTGGTGGCCGTGCATTAGCTGCACGCCATTGATCGTCTCGTTGTACGCGCTATTCGCTTCACGGCCCACCATATAGGAAACGCCCGCTTTCGCCATCAGGTCACCTTCGTAGGTGCAGTCGAGGAAAACCTTCGCTGAAACGGTCTGATTGGTTTTAGTATCAGGTTTAATACTGTTTTCCAAAACGATGGATTTGATCTCCGCTCCCGATTTACTGGCACTGATCACCCTGCTTTGGTAAACCACTTTGATACCCGCTTCATCCAGGTATTGCTGCAAATACTGCTTCGCCACACGCGGCTCGAATGTCCATTGCTCGAATTTGCCATAATGCTTGCCAATGCGACGGTAGAAGTCACGGGAAAGGCCGGTAATGGCATATTTGTTACCAATATCCGTGTAGCCGAGGCCGCCGGAGGTCATGCCGCCCAAATGCCCGCCCGGCTCGATGAGCATCACTGTTTTACCCATTTTCTTCGCCGTATATGCCGCGATTACGCCGGCAGAGGTGGCGCCATAAATGCATATATCCACCTGCGCGGCCGCCGCTTCTGTTCTCGGGGAACCGCTTTGGAAGCGGAACCCAGAAAATAGGAATGCAGCGAAACAGGCCAAATGCGTTATTGCTATCCTTTTTCTCATTGTTTTTAAATGATTATGAAATGCTTAGTAACCTGGATTCTGGTCTTTGGCAGTAATTGCCTTGTTATACAAAATCTCGGAATTCGGGATCGGCCATAGCATGTGCTTTTCGGCTACCACGATATTCTTTACTTCCAGAATGCGCTGTTTGGCTATCCCAAGGCGTTTCAGGTCGTTCCAACGCTTGCCTTCGTACATGGTTTCATAGCCCCGCTCCTGCACCACCTTGTCGATAAAGGTTTGCAATGTGAAATCAGCGAGTTTGAAATCGACCGTTGATACAGCATCCGCTGGCTTGCCGTAGGCGCGGCGGTGTACTTTGTTCAAGCTTTCAAGGGCTTCCGCCGTGGGTTTCCCGTTCGCGCGGGCGTCGGCTTCGGCGTGGAAAAGGAGCAAGTCGGCATAGCGGTACCACGGGTAGTCGTTACCTGCGCCGCCGGTTGCCAACGGATCGCGGTATTTGCGGAACAACATAGAAGTAGTACCAAGGCCAATATCCACATTATAAAGGATATGGTTTTTACGCAAATCCTTGAAATCCCAGTTTTTGATCACAGAATTGGAAACCGAATCGGTATACTGGGCGTACACACCGCCCGGGCCGTAGTAATTGTACTGACCGATTTTGCGGTGGGCATAACTCACCAGCCCGAAACCCTGCTGACGCGAGTATTTGAAATAGAAAATCTCCTCGCTCGTATTCACAACCTCCGGACCATAGATCTTCTGAAAATCCTCGGAAGTGGATACCGCCACCAGCGAATACTTTTTGGAATCAATCACTTCCTTCGCCTTCGCGCTCGATGGCTGCCATTGTGCGAGGTACATATAAACTTCCGAAAGCAGCGTTTTAGCAGCCCATTTGGTAGGGCGGCCTATTTCCGACGGGTTATCCGGCAGCCCGCTTTCAGCCACCAATGCATCCGCAACGATCAGTTTGTACACATCATCGACGCTCGACCTTGGAATGTCGGGCTCGGTCATATTCTCTTCCGTGCGCAACGGCACGCCCGCCCAGTTGCGCACGAGCGCGAAGTAAATGAGCGCACGCATATATTTGGCTTCCGCCACAAATGAAGCCTTTTCCGCATCCGTCATGCCCGTTCCTTTCGGCACATTGGCGATGACCAGATTCGCATTCCGGATCGACTGGTAGAAGTTGTCCCAGATCGTCGCGACGCGGTTGATGTTCGTATTATCCAGCCCCTGATACAAGCTCACAGGCGTCTGGGTACCTCTCGAATTACCATAATCGGCCAACCCTTCCAGCTGGGCAGGATAGTTGGTCGACAATGCAGGGTCCGTTCGCATCGGGCCGTAGATGGCGTTAACCGCAGCCTTGGCTTCCGCGGCGGTATTATAAAAATTCTCGGAGGCAAGCGACTTTGGTTTTTCTTCGAGAATATCCGAGCAAGCCATGCAAACCGCCGCCAAAAACAAACTGGTGAATATCTTTTTCATAATGATGATTTCTTTAACCGGTGATTAAACTGACCCTTAAAACCCAATTCTGAGCCCTACCGTGGTGGTTTTGGCAACAGGGTAAACGTAGTGGTCTACGCCCTGCACAATCGAATTGCCGCCTCCGTAAGAGTTGACCTCCGGATCGTACCACGAGTATTTGGTCAATGTGATCAGGTTCTGACCGCTCACATACAGTTGCCCGTATTTCATCCATTTGATATGCAGCTTGGCTACCGGCAGATTGTAGCTCAGCTGAATGTTTTTGAAGCGGAGATACGAGCCATCCTCCACAAAACGGTTCGACATTTGCGCCTGTGAGGAGGTTTTGATGATCGGGTATTTGGCGTTGGTGTTCTGCGGCGTCCAGTGGTTGAGGTACACTTCGCGTGGCATATTGAGCGCCTGCCCGTAGTCGTAACCTTGTCCCTGTGCACTGAGGTTAAAGATGTCGTTCCCCTGCGATCCCTGGACGAAGAATGTCAGTTCAAAGTTTTTGAATGACATATTCGAGTTGAAACCGTAGGTAAACTTGGGGTTCGGGTTACCGATGATCCGCTTGTCTCCGGCGTCGCGGCTGCCGCTGTTATTGTAATCTTCGTAGGCGATGAAACCCTTTTCGTCATACCCTTTTTCCACATAACCATAGAACGACCCGAGCGGGTAACCTTCACGAAGGATATTTACATTATCGTTCACAGCCGCACCGATTGTCTGCCCCAGGATGTCATTTCCGCCATAGAGCTTCATAACTTTGTTTCTGTTAATGGACAAATTGGTCGACACATTCCACTTAAATGCGCCTTCCAGCACAGTCGCATTCACACCGAATTCGAAGCCCTTGTTTTGAATTTTTCCGATATTCTGAATGGTAAATGTGTATCCGAGCGATGACGGCAGCGCCACGTTATTCAACAAGTCGCGGGTGTTTTTGATATAATAATCGGCCGTGACATTGACGCGGTTATTCCAAAGCCCGAGGTCGATACCGAAGTCAGTCTGGGCTGTGGTCTCCCATTTCAAAGATCCCGCGAGCCGGGTTCCGGGCGCATAGGAAGTCATGAATGCATCGCCAAACACGACCTGCCCCGAAGCAAGCTGGTTCAATGTAAAGTAGGGCTGAATGGACGTGTTACCCGTTTCTCCATATCCAACCCGGAGTTTCAAATCAGAGATAAAAGGAATGTTTTTGATAAATTCTTCCTCAGACATACGCCATGCAAGCGCTCCCGACGGAAAAAAGCCCCATTTCTGCCCGGCGCTGTACCGCGACGACCCGTCCGCACGAAAGCTGGCCGTTGCCAATATTTTGCTGTTAAAAGTGTAGTTAACACGCGCCAAGTAGGAAAGCAATGACCATTTCAAGTAGGAAGTGCTTGGTACTGTTTGCGTGGCAGCCGCACCGATATCGTAAGTTTCCTGATTATCGCTTATAAAACCGCTGCCGGAGGCATTCAGCGAATTGGAAGTATAATCCTGGTAAGTGAAACCTGCCACGGCCGAAACGCTGTGCTTGCCAAAGCCTTTGAGATAGCTCACGGTATTTTCACTCAAAAGACTTGTCACGCGTTGCGTACCCACCGCTGCGGTGCCTTTCGAGTTTACAAACTTGGTGGTCGTGTAAGTATCGGTACGGTCATCGGTGCTTTCGATACCGGCCATTGTTTTGATCACCAGACCTTTAACCGGCTCAAATGTAATGGCGCCGTTGGTCAGCACTTTGTTGGACCGGATTACGTCCGAATACTGATAGAGATAATTCAACGGGTTGGTAATCACATTGGAGCCCCAGGCATAAGCCTCTGCCAGTTTCGAATAGCTACCATCGGGAAGCGTGGAAGGGATGGTAGGGTAGCCGGAGAGCATAGCCGACATGAGCGTTCCGCCGCGGTTTCCTCTTTCGGAATTCTTACGGTCGGAATCGATGCGGCTTAGCAGGGAGCTGAGGTCGAATTTGAATTTCTTGCCGATGTCCGAGCTGAGGTTTATGCGCAATGCATTGCGCACATAGTCACTGCCGATTACGATCCCGTCCTGGCTGAAATTACTGGCTGCTACCGAGAAACGGGTCTTTTCGTTACCGCCGCTCACCGTCAGCGCATGGTTTTGAACGGGTGCTTTTTGGAACACCAAATCCTGCCAATCCGTACCTTTCCCGAATCCTGCGATCTGGTCGGGCGTGAAATGCGGTGCCAGTCCGTCGTTGGCCGCCTGCTCATTGTAAAAGTTGGCATATTCGGTGGCATTCATCAAATCCAGCTTTTTACGGATGGTTTGCACGCCGTAATAACCGTCATAGTCTACGCTCACGCGACCAGCCTTGCCTTTTTTAGTAGAAATGAGCACCACGCCATTAGCCCCGCGCGAACCGTAAATAGCAGTTGCCGAAGCATCTTTTAAAACTTCAATCGATTCAATATCAGCATTATTCAGCAATGTCGGATTACCTGAATAGGGAAAACCGTCCACTACATACAAAGGCTCGTTGCTACCCTGGATGGAGTTCGTGCCCCGCACACGCACGCTGATAGAGCTGCCCGGAGCACCCGTATTCTGCGACACATACACACCCGCCGCGCGCCCCGCGAGCGATTGCACGAGGTTGGTAGCCGGGTAGGCATTTAGTTCCGATGATTTGATGGAAGCAACCGAGCCGGTAAGGTCGGTTTTCTTGATCTGGCCATAACCGATCACGACAATTTCCTGCAATGATTTGTCTTCCAGAACCATGCTGACCGTCAGTTCCGTCTGGCTTCCGAGTACTATTTCCTGCGATTTATAACCTACAAAACTGAAAACCAGTACCGAATTAGGCGCGCTCGTTTCGGGAAGTTCGAGCTGAAAATTCCCCTCGGGGTTGGTGGTCGTTCCAGTTTGTGTTCCTTTCAGGACAATACTCACCCCGGGTAGCCCCGTATTCGAATCGCCATCGAGCACTTTGCCTGAAACCGCCCGTTTAGGTGCATTAGCCGGTAATGGCTGCGCGGCCGGCGCATCGGGCGAGGTAGTTTCTATTCTTCTGAGGATGATGATCTTGCCCGATACTTCGTAATCGAGCCCTAGCGGCGTCAGAATATGGTCGAGCGCCTCGTAAAGGGGTTTGTCTTTGAGGGAAACAGTCACTTTCCGGGCCGATTTGATCAGTTTGGAACTGAAAACAAACCGTACGTCCACCTGCTTTTCCACCTGGCTGAGTACCTTCTTCACTTCACTGCCGTTCGCTGTCACCGACACTTTCTGGCTTAGAAGGGATTGCGCACTACCTTCACGTGCATAACCCGCGACGATAAACACCAAGGCAAGCATGAGTTGAGTAGCTGTCATTCGCATGGTCCACAGTAATACCCTACGGTACTTTAAAGGTTTTTTCATAGATTTGATTGTTTTGTAGAATGAGAAATTTGGCAAAACGCTCCCTGCCTCCTTCGGGAGGAAAATGGCGACCAACCTGTCAGGGAATTTTCGGAGCCGGTGATGCGGGAACATTGCCGGCTCTTCTTTTGGGGTAAACTTTCTGTTTCTTCTGTTCTGTTTTAAAGGGTTACGTGATTGTTCTTGTTAATTCCGGCATCCTTTGCTGTGGATGATCACCTGGCCGTCGACGATCTCGTAACTGGATTCTACGGCCTTGCAAATAATGTTGAGCTTGTCGTGCAGTGTCTGGTTGTCGAGGTGTGCCGTGAGCGGGCAATCTTTCAATAATGCCTCGTCATAAATAATATCGATCCCATAGGCCCTGGCGATGGTATTGAAAACGTCGCTGGCAGGTGTATCTTCAAATTCGAACTGGGGTATTTCGGCTTTGGAAACTACCATTTCAGGTTTTTCGACCAACGTTTTCACCATTTTGACCTCGTTGCGGGCGTAGATGATCTTCTGGTTCGGGGTAAGCACTACTCCCTGCAACTGCTTGTCGGCCACTTTCTCTTTCAAATGCGGGTCCGACTGAGCAAATACGGCCACTTTTCCGGTTTTCACCTCTACGGTCACTTCCCGGGAATCGCCATAAGCTTTAATGCGAAAACTGGTACCCAAAACTTTCGTAACCAATCCATTGGCGTACACGAGAAACGGGTGGTCAGTATCTTTGGCGATGTCGAAAAACGCTTCTCCTTCCAAAAAAACTTCCCGCCGCTCTCCGTCGAACCGTTCGGGGTAGCGAATGCGGCCTTTCGGCGCGAGGCTGATCTTACTGCCGTCCGCTAATGCAATCTCAATAGTTTGGGAACTCGAATTGATTTTTTCCGTTAATGCGTCGCTATGCTCGATCATGCCGTTCTGCTGCCCGAGCTGCGGTTTTTCATCCGGCCTGATCGTCACAGAATACACCGCCCAGCCCAACAACACGATCAATGCCACAGAAGCCGCAAACTGCATCCAGGGAATGGAAAATGCCGGTATCAACCGACGCGAAGTCCGGGCGGACTCGTCACCGGCTTCGGTAATGCGGCCAAGCGTCTGTTTCACGACCTGATTAATTTCCGCATCGCCGATCTCAGGCTCGTGCAGACGCAGGGAAAGCACAATGGCCTTGGCTTGCTCCACTTTTTCGAGCATTTCGGGATTGGCATCAATCCAGTCGTCCCAAAGCGCATCGGTTTCAGGGGTGGGCGACAATGTCCATTGGCGAAAGAAATCGTCCCAGACAAAGTCTTCAACAGAAAAATCGTTGTAGCGGTCCATACCAGTTCATTGTGTCTAAATGTGTATAGACAAGGTCGGGCGCCAGATACCAACAATTTTTAAATTATTTCTTCAAAAAAGAATAAAAACAGATAAGGCAGCTGTTGATCCGCGGATTAGAATAGAAAATGCAGTAGAAAAAATATAAGAAATTCCGCTTTCCAATGTGCTTTCAGATGCCGGATTGCAATTTGGAGCAGGTTAGAAACCGTCTGCGGCGACACGGCCATCACCTCGGCGATCTGGTCCCGGCTGAGCTCCTGGAAAAATTTGAGATATACCACTTCCTTTTGCCGCCGGGGCAATGCGTTCAGCAATTTCTGCAATTGGAGCGTTCGGGTGTTAGTCGCTTCGTTGCGGATGTAGTCGTCTTCCACTGAAAATTCGATCTCGAAATAATCGTCCTCGTCCTGCAATGCCTCCCCGCCTACCCATGTACGCGAGGATACCTGGCGGTGCATCAGCCGCCGGAGCGACGCCATCAGATAGGGCTTCACAGCCGCGTCGGGACTAAGGTTATCTCTCTTTTCCCACAATATCATAAAGAGGTCCTGAATACTGTCCTTTACGAGTTCGCGGTCTTTGGAAAACTTGCTTCCGTAGCGGAAAAGCAGGCGAAAATTATCGGACATCAGCTTTTCGAACGCGCGCACCTCCCCCGCCAGGAAATCCTGCCAGAGCACGCGATCTTCCGGAAAAGAGGACTTTGAATTCATAACTTGTTGAAAGGGACGACTAAATAAGTCAAACTTAACCGCAAACTCAATTTATTTTACAAGATTAGTTTAATTGAATCAGGTTATCGTCCTATCGCAACTATTACTCGATCATCACTTTAAGTGCCTGGTTTTTACCATTCTGACTTTGAAATTGCAAAATGTAAATACCGGAGGCGGGTGGGCTCAGCGGTTTCAGGCTTAATTTATCCGGGCCTTCGGTTACCGTTTTTAAAGGCAGCACCTTCCCATTTATGCCAATCAGACGAATTGAGGCCGCATTTACCCCTTTGGCCGAAAGTGTGATATGATCTCTCCTGGCCGGATTGGGAGCGATGAATGTATGATGCGCAATCGGTCCCGGTTTCCCGTTATCAATCGATATTCCATCGATACGAACCTTGCCCACGCCATTTCGGAAGCGTATTTCGAAATTCGAAAGTTTGGTTTCGGAATAGGGCGATGTGCCGGGATAGGCTTTCGTGTTTCGCGAGATGGGTTCGTCGTTTACCCAAAGATCGTAGGTGCCAGGCCGCGCGGTTTCTTCGGCGGAAGCGGCATTGACATGATATACGAAAGGTTTCCCCGAGTTATTCAGGGCCCAGGTGAGTGTAACCTGCTTTTTCTCGGGATAAGTTTTGCTAACCTGCCGCGTTTCCAGATCCTTGATATTGAAGCCATCTTCCAGAAAGTTCACCGAGCATTTGGCAAACATCAGCCCATTGCCGGGAAATGAATTGTTGACAGGATTGAAATCTTCGCCGACGTAAAAATACAACGCATTCAATGCCGGAGCCTGAATGCCCTCTACACTGAATGTGATCCGAACGATCAGCGTTTCGGGGTTGGGACTGAATGGCGTGGCTCGCATAGCACGTATAATCCCCCCCGTTGCCGAATCCAGCCGGCTGCGGGTGAGCTCCATGTAGCCTTTGTGGAATTTGTGGTAGGACAGCGCCGGAGCGGTAAGAATGACGTGGCTGAACTGACCGGTATCAGGCTGTGGGTTGATCAGGCCCGTAGTTTGGTTGAAATCCTGATGGAAGTAGATGGTTTGGGCGCTGCCGGCTATTGATGCCAGCAGCGCGAATACGGAGGTAAAGTATTTTTTTAGCATAAACCGGTTAGGAGTTTATGCATTTAGACGTTGAAGGTTTGAAATGGTAACAGGTTGTAGAAGTAAATTTTTCAATGGCTCCTTCCAGCCTCCCGAACTTTTTCAAGCTCCGCGGCCATAGCCTTCACTTTCGCGGGATACTTGTCGGCCACATTGTTTTTCTCCCCAATATCCTTACTCAAATCATACAACTGAGGTTTCGGATTAGCCCCCGTCTCGATATTCGTAAGCTCGGCAACCGCCTTACCTTCACGCGGCTCGATGTACTTCCAATTTCCCTGGGTAATAGAAAGTGCCCCACCCTGCTTGATCAACCAGCTACGTCCCGTCTGGCTTTTGCCCAACATGGCATCCATTACGTTAAAGCTATCGACAGCCTCCTCGCTTTCCGTTTTCTGCTGAAAAAAATGCGCGAACGAAGCCATCATATCGATCTGGCAGATCAACGCATCCGAAACCGTACCCGGCTTGATCGCCTGTGGCCAGCGCGCGAGCCAGGGCACGCGGGTACCACCCTCGAATGCGCTGTACTTGCCTCCACGCAGCGGGCCAGCCGCGCTGTGGCCTTTCGCCAGTTCTACGGCACGGTCGGCATAGCCATCGTCCAGTACCGGACCATTGTCGCTTGAAAAGATGATCAGCGTGTTATCTGCGATTTTAAGTTCGTCGAGTTTCTTCAAAATCTCGCCTACAGTCCAGTCCATTTGCAGGATCACATCACCTCGCAGTCCCATTTTGCTTTTGCCTTTAAATTGCGTGCTCGGCATTCGTGGAACGTGAATGTCGTTGAGCGAAAAATAGAGAAAAAACGGGCTTTTGCGGTTGTCTTCAATGAATTGTTCGGCCTTGCTTAGGAATACGTGTGCGACTTCTTCGTCGGTCCAGCGGGCCTGCTTACCGCCCGTCATCCAGCCGATCCGACCGATACCGTTCACAATAGTATTATTATGTCCATGATTTGGCGAAGCGGGCAATTTCAACAATTCAGGATTTTCGAGACCTGTCGGCTCACTGCCGATCTTTTTGGAATAATCAACCTCAATAGGGTCGGTCGGATCGAGGTCCTGCACGTCGTGGTTTTCAACAAAAACCGTCGGAACGCGGTCCGAGGTTGCGGGAAAGAAGAACGCATAATCAAAGCCCACTTCATTCGGGCCTTTGGTAATGGGCTTATTCCAATTGATTTGTCTGTTGGTTTCGCCCAGGCCAAGATGCCACTTGCCGACCGAGGCGGTTTTATAGCCTGCATTCTGAAAGATCGTCGGTAATGTCAGCTGGTTGGTCGGGATGATCAGCGAAGCATCGCCGGGAAGCACGCCCGTACCCTTTTGCCGCCAGGGATATTTGCCCGTCATGAGCGCGAAGCGCGAGGGCGTACACGTGGCCGAGCTCGCATGCGCGTTCGTGAAGCGGATGCCTTCCTTCGCAATGCGGTCAAGGTTAGGCGTACTGATTTTGGTAGCGCCATATGCACTGAGGTCGCCGTAACCGACATCGTCGGCGTAGATAAAAATGACATTGGGTTTGGATTGCTTTTTCTGCGCGTTTACCGCAAGCGGCAAAAGCATGACCGCCGCCAGTAGCCACGACGTCATCCGGGAATGTGTTAATTTCATAAGATGGGGTTAAGAATTCAGGCCGTGAAGATATTCATTCGGAACGATTCCGCCGGTTGAAAAGCGAAAGTTTACCCTTGCCGGCGTTTTCGAAAATAAAGTAACCGCCTGATAAACGGATTTGGAGAGGGCCTGGCGAAAAGTGTAATGTTGTGATATTACACCACTATGTTATGGATCAATTGTATTACAACGTCAACGAACTAATGGAAGGTCTGCGATTTGAATACCTCAGTACCGGGCAAAAAATCATTCGCAAAGCTATCGTATTTCATGAAACTAGAATTCCGTTTTTGTATTCGCTTACGCTTGGAGATATTGATGCCGATGGCAAACTATCAACAGAAAGTCGAAGCAATAACGGTGACATGGCCAAGAACCTGGCAACCGTTTATAGAACAGTAGAACAATTCCTAATCAACAATCCGAGAGCATTGATTATTTTTAGTGGTAACACAACATCAAAAACCAGACTATATCAAATCGCAATTGCCAAATATCTGGACCATTTTTTAGATAGATATCTGATTTGGGGAATTCGTTGTGACAACGACCAACGAGAGACATTCCAATTGAACCAGGCTTACCAAGGATTTTTTATAACCAACAAAGTTTTATCGTCATGAGCAACCGTGATATCAAAATCGCAAAAAAGAAAGCCAGAGTAACCCGGGGAAAATCCGAAATGATTGGTGAATATGCCACTATCGAGGAGCTTGTTAAAGCAAAGGAGGCGGAATTAAAAAAGGTGATACCAGAACTCGACCTTCCAGTTCTCTTACAGCGCATAGGCAAATGAAAAACGCTCTGCCTGCAATCAAGCGAACAGAGCGTTTCTAGCTACGGTTCAGACATGAATCTTACTTTGCAGCAGTCAACTTCTTAATCAAATCAACCTCAGCCTGCTTGTAAGGCGTTCCGTCTTTTCTGAAAATATCGTGGAACCACAAGTCCGGCTCTTTGGTATAGGTCTTTTTCCAGCTGTCCCAGGGGTAAATGGTTTGTGATTTACCGTCCACAAGGCCCCAGTTAATGGCACCTACATTGTATTTTTTGGCAACCGGGAGCGAACCTTCAAAAAAGCTGCCGTTCCCGCGCGACATGTACTCGGTACAGATCATCGGGCGGTCGTATTGCTGCAACCACTTGATGCGCTTCTCAAATTCCTGCGCGTTTTCGTAATTGTGGAATGTAATGACGTCCGATTGGTCGATTTGTGCTTTTTCGATCGGTTTCAAAGTCTGCGGAGTCGACCAGTCGCCAGCCCATACACCCGATGAGAGCGGCTGCGAAGGGTTCACCGAACGTGCCCATTCGAAAGATTTTACCATAAGCGGCAACACGTAATCCACTTTGTTGGGCAGTTCCACTTTACCATACGAGCTGTTGTTGGTGTTATCAGGCTCGTTCCAGATATCCCACATCAACACCCGGTCGTCGTTCGCGAATGCGGCAACGGTGCCTTTCACATATCTTTCCAGACGCGGGTATTGCGTGCTGTCCTTCAATGCATCGAAACCCGGGTTTTGTACCCAGCCCGAGTTGTGAACACCTGGTTTAGGATCGCGCTGCTTGCCCAGTTTCGGGAACGGGTCCCAGCAAGAATCAAACAGCACCAGCACAGGTTTGATATTGTGTTTTTTGGTAATGTTCAGGAATGTGTCAAGCCGTTTGATAAATCCTGCGGAATCCTGCTGATAGAGCAGGTCGTGCAGGTACACACGCATGGTGTTCATGCCAATGTTCTGTGCCCAGCCAAGTTCCTTATCAATGGTAGCAGTGTCGAAAGATTCCGCCTGGAACATTTCGAGCTGGTTGATGGCAGTACTAGGCAGGAAATCGGCGCCTACAAGCCAGCCTTGTTTGGCATACCATTCCTTGGCTTGCTCTTTGGCCCATATTTCGCGGCCGGCGTCCCGGCGACCGGCGGCGGTTTGCTCCTGTGCTGGGGCTTCTTCTCTCTTCTCGTCTGCTTTCTTGGCGCAGTTCTGCAACATGAGGCAGGCCGCAAAAGCCCAGATCGTCGTTTTTAACAATTTCATCAGGTATAAGAATTGGTTTTGTTATTTAAAAAGAGGTGCAGGCCGATTTTCTAAGCTTGGCTCCGCATTGGAAATTTCAGGCCAGCCATTTTTCCAGGTCAGTTTGTCCAGCATCAGTACCCTACGATTGGCACCAGTGGATACCCTTGGCTGAGCTTTACTAATGGCATGATAAAGCAGCCAGTCATTGCCGGCATCGTCGGTTACCCATCTTGCATTGTGCCCCGGACCCGCATATTGATCGTTGCCGTGGAGCAGAATGGTACCCGTACCGCGTTCCTTCAAGTCTTTCCCTTCCTGGTCCAGAAATGGGCCAAAAATACTTTTGGAACGCCCTACCCGGATATGATATTTGCTATTCTCGAATTCACAACAGCTTTCCTTCGAACCAAAAAAATAGTAGTACTCGCCTTTTTTCTGGATCATTACGGCCTCGAAATCACCCGCCGCCACTTTAAATTTCCTGGAAAGGTCAGGTACCGATTTGCCGTCGGCCGACAATTCCACCCCATAAGTACCCTGCGTAGGCTTATCGCTAAAACTGCCCCAGAAAACATACTTTTTACCGTCAGCTTCGAGATAAAACGGGTCAATCGAATTTGGAACTTCTACATCCGCACTATTGAACAGTTTCCCCTGATCCATAAACGGGCCTGTTGGCGAATCTGCAATCGCGAGTCCCACACCCGGATTGACATCGCCCCAAGTCGAATAGGCGTAGTACATGAGGTACTTGCCATTCACTTTTACCACATCCGGTGCCCAGATACCCCCTTTTTCCTTCCAGGCAGGCTTTGCAACAAATGCTTCTTTGACATAGTCCCAATGCACAAGGTCTTTGGACCGGACAATCGGAATCAGACGGGAACCGTTGCCATCGCCCCAATCGTCCTGCGTACCATAGGCGTAAAACCAGCCGTCGTCCGCCTTCACGACCGTCGGATCGGCCAGAATGGGTTCAAAAACCGGGTTCTTGTACTCCTTATCGCCAGGCCCGGGGCCGGTCAGCAAAAAGGAAATAAGTAGTGATAAGAGTGGTCTGATCATTTCAGATTTGGTTTAATATCGTTATTCCAGCCAGATAATCTGGGTAAATGCGCCATTGGCCGCCACATCCCAGAATTCTACCCTTAGCCATTTCCGGCCTTTCAGGTTTTGGGTAAATTTAAAGCTCTTCTGACCGAATGCCTGTGTGTCGTTCAAATTAATCATGTCGTGAAAAACTTCTTTGCCATCGCCTGAAATCACCTCGGCACGGTTAAGCGGGAAAGTCCATTTGGCATCCAGGCTGATCTCTACATTCCCTTTCGCGTCCGGCTTAGCCGTTTCGCCTACCACGGCATTGTTTACTCTAAATGCCGGAATCAGCACCTCTCCCGTCGTCACGAAAAACTTCCCTTTCCGCATGGCGTCGAGTACAGGCTGCCAGCCGTCTTCGAAGCGCGGAAGCTGGTCGAGTTGGAGGTAATTGACATTTAAATGGCCATACAATTCGTAATTAGGCTCAATGCGGAAAAGATCCGCTTCGGCCAGCACATTCTTTTTGTAACCCCAGTTCGCCATATCGTCCATCAGGTCGAGCATGCGTTTGCCCAATTTCGGTTGCGACAAATCGGCCGGCATTGCTTTCCACGCCGCGCCGAGAAAACGATCGGATTTGAAGAATGCCTCGTCCTTATGCTTGTCGGGGAAGCCGGTGGAGCCTTTCGTGCGCGCGTGTGCCGTCCACGCGAGGCCGTTTTCCATTTCCAGTAATTTCAGCATTTCGTCTTTGTTACCGATGCGGTAGACTTTGCCATATTCCGGATGGTCTTCCACAAAAGGCTGATCCTTTTCTCTCGACATGAGCCAGTACACCGGTTTTGGAAAGATATTCATCCAGTGCCCTCCGAAAAAATTGTTCGGCTCCTCGCCCGGCAGTAACAGGAAATTTCCTCCCGAAAGTCGTGCGCATTCCGCGAACATCATTTTCAGCTCGGGCCAGCGCTTAGCCTCCGGTCCGCGTGGGCTACCCGGCCCGTGGAACTCGGCCAAATGCACAATGTTTACACCCGTATTCCTGAATGCTTTTACAAAACCAGGCATATCCGGCAAAGGCTTACGCGTGAGCACATCGTCCACATGCTCCTGATGGAAATGGCTGGACATCGTGTAGTAGCCTGGAAGCGGCTCGTATTTGTCCGAATGCGTAAATGCCTTCACATTTTCCAGCACTTTACCATCCTTCTCCCGGCTTAGCAAGCAGAAGAAATTGTACCGTTGCTGCGTTCCCGGCGGTGCGTTGAACCACGGCACCCAGCGACGGTCGCCGAGCAAATCATGACGAATGCCGATCCCAAAACCCGGAAGCAGATTGCGGTAATTCTCGCCATACCAGATGTGTTCAAGGTTATAGCAATTATCCAGCGGATAAAAATACTGGTGTGGTGCCGGGAAAACGGCCAGGTTGCCTTCCTTACCCTGCCCGATGATCGTCCGGTATTTCACGGCCATCATTTCAACGGTGTCCATTTTGGCAACCGCCACATTCCGCATGTAATCCTCTGTATCGGCCCAGAAAAGCTTCTTCCAGGGCGTGTCGCGGGATGTTAGGCCGATATCGTAAATCACAGCCAGCGAATCGACGTTCGTCGACATTACCGCGGCCACATTCATCAACGGGCTGCCATTGTATAATGTAAATTGAATGGAACCGGAGAACGGGCCGGCTTTGGCACCGTTGACGGTAATTTCGGTCCGCGAGCCGCTACTGACCACTTTTACGTCCGTTTTTTCGAGCTTAACGGCATAGCTCTGGTATTTCTGGTAAGCTGTTTTATCGAAGAAAATATTCCAGCCATTTTGCGAAACAAGGTCGCGCTTGCCTACGGTGAGGATAACGGCCGGATCGAGGTTGCGGGCGATGGTGTATTGTTTTTCTTTGGTACCAACGCCCAAGCTGCCGATCAGCGGGTTTGTTTTGTTCAAATCAATGGAAACCTTTGCGGTCTCCGCATTGCCAGCGGGCCATTCGATACTCAGCATAGCTTCGCCGACGGTCGCCTGGACGCCGCTTTTCTTGTCAAAACCTTTTAAATCTACGAGAACCTGTGCTTGCAGGTTTACCGCAGCCATTGACAAGAAAAAAAACAGGATCTTACGCATTGACGATGGAATGTGTTGGAACAAAAAGTTTCTTGTAAAAAGCGAGCCCTTCTTCGGCCAGCTCATCGGCGCTGTTGGCCAAGGGTCGCCAGATGCAGGCTGCACGCGCGAGTTCTTTGGAGGGTTGTCCGAAGGTTTCGATCACTACCGCGCCGTCGTAGCCAATATCGGCAAGCGCTCCCTGAATGCCATGCCACTCCAAATGGCCGGTGCCTGGCGTGCCGCGGTCGCTTTCGTTCCCTTGTACATGACAAAGCAGATCTTTCCCGATTTTCCTGATCGAAGCCGGAATATCTTTTTCCTCAATATTCGAATGAAAAGTATCCAGCACGATTTTCAGGTTTCGATTTCCTACTTCTTCCAAAATGGACAATGCCTGATCGACGGTGTTGATCATGTCGGTTTCGAAGCGATTCAAAGGCTCCAAACCCAGCGTTACCCCGCAATCGCCTGCGATTTGGCTTACTTCTTTTAAAATATCCACACACCACGCCCGCTCCTGTTTTTTCTGTTCTTCCGAAACAATGCGCGTCTTGCCGACGGCCGAATATACCGGCCCGCCAAATACGGGACTGTCCATTTGCTGAGCAATGCGGATGCAGTCGATAATGTACTGCTTTCCGATCTCACGGAATGCGGGATTGGTACTGGAAATGTCCCGTTCCGGCCCGAATGCACCGCTGATGGTGATTTTCAGGTCGAGGTCGCGGGCGGCGTCCTTGATGAGTTTCCAGTCGATAATGCGGGTATCTTCCACGGCTATTTCTACAATGTCATAACCCATGTTTTTAACCTTGCTGAGCAGGTCGATATTGGCAGTCGAAAACGGGGATACCCAGATAAATGTGCTGGCTCCGAATAACATAAGGGTTCAGGTTTAGCCAAAAGCCAGGTTTTGAGGCCTGGCTTTTTATTTAAAGTTAATTATTCATCAAAACTCGGCACGTCCACACGAATCCCGCCCTTCATGGCCGACTCATGCGCACAAATACCCGCGCAGGTGTAGTTAGCGGCCAAAGCCGCGTCCACCGCCGAATCGCGGCCTTCAACAATCGCCGCCACGAATTCCTGCACCAAATGCGGGTGCGAGCCGCCGTGACCAGCACCTTGGAGAAACGAGACGTGGTTCGGGTCGTCGATCTTCTCGCGTTTGGTAAAATGTTTGATAGGTTCGATCAGGAGCTCATCCGTATCCGGCACATTGATGCGCGACGCGTTTTCGCCGCCATCGAACACCACATGCTCCTCGTCCTGTAACTGCTCCCATTCGAACGACATTTTGGTGCCATACACATCGTAGCTCTCGCGGTACTGGCGCACCACATCGAAGAGCGAGCGGGTCGCTTCGGCCACCACGTTGCTACCACGCAATGTAAATGTGGCTGTTTCAACGGCAAATGGTGATCCATAGCGGCTGGCGAGGTCGTCGCTCAACCGGCCCGAGCCGTGACAAACTACCGTTTCAGCAATGGTATTGTTGATTTTCAAAAGCGGGGAAATGGCGTGGGTACCATTCAGCATCGGCGGGTAGCCTTTCCAATATTCGCCCCAGCCTTCCATGCTCATATCCTGGATGTGCGAGCCGCGCACGAACTGAATGCGGCCGAGCTGGCCGGTTTGCGCGAGGTTCAATCCATAGAGGAATTCGCGGGTATAAAGCGCCGTTTCCATCATCATATATACTTTGCCCGAGCGGCGTTTGGCCTCCACAATCGCTTTGCAATCCTCGACGGTCATCGCCATCGGGATCGTGCAGGCGGTGTGCTTGTTGGCATTGAGGGACGCCAGGGTCATGCGTGCGTGGTCGGGCACGGGCGTTACCACGTGTATCGCGTCCACGTCGTCGCGCTTGGGAACGTCTTCGAAATGCTCGAAAACCAGGTTAGGGTCGAGATTGAACTTGGCAGTCAGCTCATCGCGGGTTTGTTTGCTGCGGGTACAGATCCCCACCGCCTTGATGTTCGGGTGGCTTTGATAGATGGGGATAAACTCCTTCCCGAAACCCATACCCACGATAACTACTGTGATTTGCTTGTCGCTCATTGCTGTTTTGTTTAAAGGCCCCAGGCTGAAGCCTGGGGTTAAGAAATGGATTGATTTGTTTCTTTTTGAGCCTGCGGCGCCGGGTTCCTCCTCACGTGCTCAGTGGCCGGCCGCCCATTCTACGGCATTGCGCAGGATGGTTTGGTATGGCTCGATGGTATGTGACTTGGCATCATGCCCTAATGCGATCCCGACTATCCTTCCTTTTGGATATTTCACAATAAAAATGCTTGGGAAAACTTTGTCGGAAGTTTCAGCCTTGGCCGTCGCGAGCACTTCAATGGGCGTTCCGGCTGCATCGGGTTTGAAATAATACAGCTCATCGTCCAGCTTGAAGCTTGTTGGAACGCCTTTCGTTACCGGGTGTTTCTGCGTAATGGTTACCTCGAACAGCCCATATTTATCATGGCCTTTGGAGCCACCACCTACCAACTTCTGGTTGTATTCCGGCCAGTCGGCCCAGTTGTACCAAAGCGCGGGATGCGCCAGTACCAGGCCATTACCGGCATCCACAAATGCAAAAATGGCTTTGCGGGTGGCTTCGTCGGCAATGGGCTGGTTGTTGCTCAGGTAAAGCACGTCGATGTCTTTCAGCTTCGCCAGGATAGTCGACGGATCGCTGGTGTATTCCACCGTCGCGAGGCCACCTTTCCGGAGTGTTTGTACATCTTCCTGTTTGTACCACCGGTCAAAATCGTGGGAGGCGCCGCCGCCTACGAGCAACACGCGGATCGCCTTTTTCTTTCCGGGGCTTTCCGCCATTGCATTACTGGAAATCATGGCTAACAGAAGCAATAATGCGGCAATGGTTTTCAAGGTTGAACGGGCCATTTCGAGTCTATGTGTTAAAATTTATGAGTTTTAAATTTATGAGCGGCGGGTCGCAGCGGTTCAAAATCACTGATCACTTCGTCACGCGCAGGATGCCGTTCATGCCGCGCCAGTGGCCGGGGAATGTGCACACATACGGATAATCGCCCGGCTCGTTTGGCACAGTGAATTCCAGCGTAATGGTTTCACCCGAATTGACCAATCTTGTCGAAAACAGTACTTCCGGGATTTTCGGAACATATTGCATTTCAGCGGCTTTCGGATTAGTGAGAAGTTCGTCCGCGGCCTTACCTACTTTCTGCAACGTACCTGGTTTGACGATCAGCAAGTTATGCTGCATTCCGTCCGGGTTTTCAAGGTTAATCACCGCTTTCTGCCCTGCCTTCGCGGTAATCAGCTTTTTGTCATATTGCATGATCTCCTTTTCGACTTTCAGCTCGATTACGGTGGCACTGGAAGCGCCCGTTTTCGAAACCGATTTGGCAGAAGTAGCAGCATTACTGCCGCCCTCGTTCGGTCGGTTCAGTTCGAGGGATGCTTTTTGAAAATTACCCACAAACCCGAACCGGCCTTCATAATCCCCTATCCTGTCTTCACCTTCCATATCCTCGCCGGAGCGCACCGAATTGCTTAGCGGTGCATTGAAGAGCATGTGCGCTTTGCCCGTCGCAGCTTCTTTTCCGTCGATTTCAATGCGCATGTTACCGCCTTGCGTAAGACTTGCTACTACATCAAACTTGTCGGGCAATGTGCCGGTGGTGGTCGCCTGGCTCAGCATTCCATGTTGTTTTACGGCCATGATCAGCTTTCCATCCTGAATGTACAATGCATAGCCGCCGTCCTTTCCGCCCTGCCCTGCGATGAAGCCTTGCAATGCACGATCGCGGCCTTTGGTAATGGTAGCGCGGATGGTGATTTCCTTGCCTGAAACATCCGGAGGGAATTGCAGCGTGTTCCTTCGTCCTAATGGATAAACCTCCCTGTTCAATGCCTCAGTAACTTGCGCAGTCAATGCGGATGGCTGCGATAGCTTGCCTGCTGCTGCCAGGAAGCCTTTTTCGTGTTGAATGGCCGCGGCAAGAATGGCCCGTGAAAGCCATGGATCTTTGGCATTCTGCTTGTCGAGGGATGCCTGGTAAATGGCGGCGCCTGCTTTTTCGGAGGACGGCAGCTCCGCTATGGCTACAAATACGCCCAGCCGGGTATTCAGGTTGGCATCCATCATGCTTTTTTCGAGTATTTCGAAACTCTGCTCCTGCTTCGGCAGCACACTTGCCGCCGCTTTGCGCACACCCGCTGCCGGGTGGCTCAGCGCTTTGCTTACCACTTGCAACGCCTCCGTATTCGACCCATCCAATACGCCGAGGCCATGCAATGTCCATAATGCATGTACAGCGGGGCTGTTCAATCCAATTTCATCGACTTTTGGATTATTAATGATCTTGTACAAATCCGGCAGCACCGATAGCTTCTTCGATTCCACGAGCAAGCGTTGCGCGGTCATTCGCCAGAACATATTGTCGTTTTCCAATGCGGCCACCAATCCCGGCAGATCATCTTTGGAGAGTTTTATTGTCGGCGATTCTTGGCCGTTTTTATAGACAATCCTGTAAATACGGCCATGGTTCAAATCGCGCATAGGGCTGCTGAATGCATTGCCGGGGCCGTGCGGCTGTTCTTCGAACGGCATGATGAATTTCGAAGGTGATTGCGCCGGCACGAAAACATTGTGCTGGATGATGAAGTTGTACCAGTCGGCCACCCAAACCGCGCCGTCGGGACCTACCTCTGCTTGCACGGGCCCGAACCATTCGTCGGAACTGGCCATGAAGTTCCAGCCGTCTTTTTCCTTGAAACCGGCACCATCCGGTTCGAGATTAGCCTTGTGTACCAAACGGATCGTCGGCTCGGCGACGAACGCAGTGCGGTTCCAGTATTCTTTCGGATAATTTCTGGCTGTGTAAAAATGGTGGCCTGCCGCGGAAGTGAAACCTCCTACCACGTCGACCTGGCGAAGGTTAGGCGTAACGGCGTGCGCATCATAATGCCCGTCGATTTTCTGAATGGCTTGCACCGAAGGTTGCTCTTCGCCTAATGTGCGTTGCATTAATCTCCCCGGCATCGAAAAGAATGCGCTGTGCGTGTTGTTGGCAGTTGACAGGAATACGTTGTTATCCTCTGTAAAGCCCAGCCCCCAGGTGTTGTTGCTGCTACTCCCGAGGTATTCAAACTCTTTCCCATCCGGCTTGAAATGATAAAGGCCCTGTGAGAAGCTCATCTTCTTGCCGTCGATGGTTCCATTGAATGCGGAAAAGCCCAGAACGCCCCAGATTTTGTTATCAAAACCATATTGGAGATTCGACGGCCCCGCGTGGGTGTCGTTCTTGCCCCAGCCGGTCATGATTACCTCGCGCGCGTCGGCCACGTCGTCGCCGTTGGTGTCTTTCAGGAACACAAAATCCGGTGCCATGGATACGATCACGCCGCCATTGGAAAATACCATGCTGGTAGGAATGTTCAGCTTGTCGGCGAAGACGGTAAACTTATCGGCCTTGCCGTCGCCATTAGTATCCTCACAAATTTTAATACGGTCGTTGGAAGCACCGTCGGTTTCCTTGAATGTGTTGGGATAATCGACTGATTCCACTACCCAGAGCCGCCCGCGCTCGTCCCACGACATCGCGATCGGGTTGGTAATGTCGGGTTCGGAGGCAAAAAGTTGTATTTCAAAATCAGGTGGGATCTGCGTCAGCTTGTTGGATTCGGCCGGCGAAAGCGATTCCTGCATTTTAGGCACCACGTGCCGTTTGGTGTAATGCGAAATAGTGTCGGAGTTGTAAATGTCCACCTCTGGCAGGTTTAACGCCGCGATTTGTGCTTGTACCTGGTCGCCGATGGCCCACAAGACCCCGTTTCTGACGAGGTCGAGGAAGCCTTTGTTTGTCCAGGTACTGTCCTCGTGGCCGTAGGCAGTGTAAAACACGCGGCCTTTGCCCTCGTTGCGCACCCACGTGTAAGGCTCGTGCACGTCGCCATCCACGCGCTCGCCCAGGACGGTTTTGTCGGGGTTCAGGTTTTTATGGACGTAAGTTTCATCCCAGGTCTGAAAGGCGGTAATGCCTTTCATGACCTGGTGTTCCGGTTTTAGAATAGTATTTTTAAATGAATCCGTTTTATGGGAGGCGAACTGGCCGCCTATTGTTTTGATATACCAGGAAGAATTCCTGAAACAGCCGGAAGCCGAATGGATCGGGATGAGGCCCTTTCCACCTTCCACGAACGCTTTCATCGCGCTTTCTTGCGAGGGCGAAAGCGAATCGTGGTTGGCGTAGATGATCAGTCCGTCGTATTTAGCCAGGTTTTCTGGATTAATATCGTTGGGATCGGTCGTGTACGACATATTAACGCCGCTTTTGAACAGCTTGATCGACAGCCAGGGCGCATACTTGCCCGAATCGTGGTGCTTGCTGTTGTGCCCCAGGAACAATACTTCGGCCCTGCGGCCTTTGGAAGCGCCGGCCTTAACAGCGGCCGGCGTCCGGGAGGCCGGCCCCGCTGGCTTACTCTTTGCACATGCCAGCGCGATAAGCCCGACAAGCAGGAGTGCAATGTAATTCCTCATTCAAATTGGTTTTAAAGAAAAGTTTCGGTTTTAGTATTAGAATCAATCCTTACAAATTGACTTTCTGGACCGGCGAGAAAACCATGTCCTCTACATCTTTGATCTTCACACCTACCCTGGCAAACACGTAGTTCTGGGCGGGTGAAAGCGCAGGTACAGTAGCTGTGAGGTTGATCGCGTTCAGGTCTTTGATGTCGGCTCCGGGCACGTCGGTCACTGCCACATTCGTAGCCCGTGCCACGAAATCGGTTTTATTTACATATAATGAGACCCTTTCGATGTCTTTGCCCTCGGCACCGGTCAGGATTTTTTCGAGTTTAAGCGAAACATTCACCTTGCTCTCGCCGCCCGAAAACTGCGGCGTGCGGATCATGTAGTAAGGCATTACTTCCACGTCAAGTGCCTGGTTGCCTGCGAGCTTCACAAAAACCGTGTCCTTGGCAGCGGCGTCTTTCACAATGGTTTTGAACGGCCCGCGGTTCTTGGGAAAAACCAGTTTATAGCTTCCGTCAAACAAAAGAGCCGAATAGGAACCGTCCTGCGAAATGGGTGCGTCGATGGCCGCCAGCTTACCAAAACCCGGTTGCCAGAGTTGTAACCGCACTTGCCCTGCCTCCACACCTACCGGCTCACCTTTGTACACGATCCTGCCCGAAAGCATTGATTTAGGTTCGGTATAGTTATCTTTTTCGCAAGCCGACAGGAGCGCAACCATCGCGACAAGCGGCATAATATGAAATCTGATCTTCATGATATCGTATCGTTTGAATGTGATGGCTATTGGTTCGGGTTTCTGACGAGCTTGGGATTGTTGCTGATAATGGCATCGTCGATATACGAATAGTAGTTTCCAAGCTGGAAGCGGTCGGCACCGGTAACACGGCTTAGTTTAACCTGCTTGTAAATCCATTTGCCATTGTTAGCCGAACCCGGATCGTAGATTTTGTACGGCCACAATCCCCATGGCTGCGTATTACGTTTGGTGGCTTTGCCCAGATCTTTCGAAAGCTCCGCCGCGGTGATCGCATTGCCGTCCAGGATCTGATGCGCAATGCGCCATCTTTTCATGTCGAAGAAAAGGTGTCCTTCAAATGCAAACTCCACGCGGCGCTCATGCACGAGTCGGTCGAAATTAATTTCGGAGGCTTTCAAAGGCGTTACCAACCCGGCGCGTGCCCGGACCTGATTCATATAACCTGCTGCTTCTGCCGCCTGGCCCAATTCAAATGCGGCCTCTGCTGCATTCAAAAGCACTTCGGCGTAACGATAGCGAACGAGCCACACCTCGCTGTTCACCCCGCGCTGGCCTGAACCTACGACCGGATCGAGGTATTTGCGGAGGTAGAATCCGGTTTGGGCAGTGAATTCGAAGCCGTCGATAGGGCCGTCGAAACCAACAACTTGCTCGGGTACTGTTTTGCCTGGAAGTATTTTCTGGGCACCGCGGTCGTCACCGCTAATGATCGTGCCGTTGGCTAGCTGGTAGCCAGCCCAAATGTCGACTTTACGGCCTTTGAATGTAGTTCCGGGGAGCATTACCGTTCCGGCCAGGCGTGCATCACGACCTTTGAAAATGTCGGTTTGATCGGTGTAGTAGATCGGTGTGCCGTTTGCATTGGCGGTCGGGATCGGCGCGAAGGTGTTATCGAGTTTTTCAAATGCCTCCACGAAGTTCAGCGACGGATTAATGCGGCCTCCTTCTTCCTCCTCTGCACCGTAGCGCGGCTGGTTCCAGCCGGTGAAATAATGCACCTTTCCGCTTTGCAGTTTGAAATCCTCTACAAAAATGACTTCGGAGTTGTTGGCCTTGTCATAGAAAATGCTGGCAAAGTTTTCAGAGAGATCGGGCTTTTTGGTATACAATGCATAAGCACCCGCATTACCGGAAATGATCTCTTTCGCAGCCGCCAACGCTTTGGTATAATAGCCATTTGCAGCGCTGGAAGGAATGCCTACCTCACCGCCCGGCAATGCGACGCTGGGCGTATTTACGCCATATTTCGCGATAGAACCCGCATAAAGCGCCGCTCTCACCTCCATAGCCAGCGCCGCAGCCTTGGTAGCACGCGATTTCTCGCCCACACTCGCCGGCAGTTTGTCCTTGATTTCTTCGGCTTCTTTAATTACAAAATCATAAATCTCCGATTCCTTGGCGCGTGCGTGTTGCAGGTACGAAGGATCGCCGCTGAAATCGTACACCATCGGTTCGAGGATCAACGGCACGCCGCCCATTCTTTTCACGAGTTCAAAATAGTAGGAGGCCCTCAAAAAGCGCGCTTCGGCCAGGTAACGTTCGCGGACAGCCGGTGCCAGCTTGTCGGCAGCCGTACATTTCTGAATAAACAGGTTCATTTCGCGGATGTAGCCATAATCCCACGCGCCCCATGCGCCAAAGCCCCAGCCGTTGTTCTGGAAGTTCCCGTAACGGCCCGCTTCCGACCAGAATGCTTCGTTGAAGTCGCTGACGGTCGTCCAGCCTGGAACGTCGTTGATCGTTTTGAAGGTCGAAAGATCGACGTAACGGTTGTACAAATCGCCCAGTACCGAAAGTACCTGGCCTTCGTCGTTCCATATCTGCTCTTCCGAGAGTTGCCCGGTTGGCGGACGGTTCAGGAAATCGTCGTCGTTACAGCTCCAACCTAGCGTCAATACAGCGATCGATAGTATTTGAAATATCTTTTTCATGTTGAGTTCCAATCGGTTTAAATAGATAGGTTGATGCCTACGTTCACGAACTTGTTCTGCGGATACTGCAATCCGTTGTCATTCTCGATTTCGGGGTCAACACCAAACTTTTTCACGTTGTCGATAGAAAACAGGTTATAACCGTTGATATAGAATCTGGCACGTGAGAGTTTTAGTTTTTCCAGCACCGATTTAGGCAGTGAGTAGCTGAGCTCGATGGTCCGGGCGCGGATATATTTCACATTATGCAACCAGAATGTCGAGTTTCTGTAATTGCTATGGCCTCCGTCGTTGTAGCGTAGTGCCGGGTACTTGCCCGAAATCCATTGACTGTTCACATCGAACGGATCAGCGCGGTGCCACCTGTCGAGGAAAATGCTGTTCAAAGCACCTTCGTTCTGGTATGGCCAGCGCTGTTCGTAGTTCTGGTTCCATGAGTACATGGCACCTCCCGAGAAATCAGCCACGAAGCCTATGCCTTTCCAGCTTACGGAGAAGTTCAACCCGAAATTGACGTTCGGCTGGCCGGTAGCATTGTAGCCGATAGGCCGCTGGTCGTATCCGTCGATCACATTATCTCCGTTCAGGTCTTTGTAAATCAAATCCCCCGGCAGCAATGTACGGTTTCCTTGCCCATCGATATTGACAGGGTATTCGGCAATCTGCTGCTGCGACTGGAACTGGCCGATCGATTCGAGACCCCAGAAAATACCGGTGTAACGTCCTTCTCCGGAAGCCCGGTAACGGTCCAACGAGTTATTGAAAATAGGTTTGTAGGACGATACGAACTTGCTCCGCGCGAATGACACGTTTCCACCCACGGAGTAATTGATGTTTCCTGCTTTGCCATTGTAGGTAAGCGCTCCTTCCCATCCCTGCTGCGAATCGCTGTTCACGTTTTCATCAGGCAACGCATAACCCAATTCGCTCGGAACGAGGATGTCGTATTTTCGGCCCAGCAACCCGGTGCGCAAGCGGTAGAAATAGTCGACGCTACCGGTAATTTTTGTTCCGAGGAAAGAGAAATCGGCACCAATGTCCGTGATCTTGCTTTTGAACCAGGAGATATTGTTGATGATCTGGCCTTTATCGCGGCTCGTAACCACCGCATTACCACTCAAAATCACATTGCCTTTGTTGTAGTCGTAGCCGGGCAGGTAGGCGTATGGGCTCAGCGGTCTGTTAGGATCATTGTTGAAAAGAATGTTATCGTCTCCAAGGATACCATACGACCCTCTGAATTTCAGGTCATCCAGAATGCTGCGCTCGCCGATGAGCTTTTTAAAGAACCCTTCTTCCGAAATCCTCCAACCCACGGAAGCCGACGGGAAATAGCCTACTCGACGGTCCGGTGCGAATTTCCAGGAAGCGTCCCTGCGAGCCGAAAGCTCGACATAATATTTGCCGCCGTAGTCGTAATTTACTCTACCGATATACCCTATACGTGCAAGTTCCGTATCGCTGTCATTGTAGGTATCCACAGTCGGGAAGTAGATCAACGGAAGCACGTTAGTCTTGGGAACTGCGTGTACCCACTGGTCCTGCACGCGCTCATCCTGCCATTCCGATACGAATGTGGCACCTACCGTGTGCTTGCCAAAAGTGTTGTTGTAAGCCAATTGCCCCTGGTAAACATTGCGCATTACCTTGCGGGTACCACGCTCGCGCCATGGGTTGGTACTGCCACCGGTTACGGCGTAGGTATCGTCGTTCGGGTTATAGGTATAGGCTTTGTAGGTGTACTCGTGGCCGTTCATGACACGGTCGGCTATGTAGTAGGAGTACATTCCACGGGCCGTCAGGCCTTTTACACCCGGAATCTGGTATTCGGCCGAGAAGTTGGTTTGCAAAACACGCCAGTATTCGGTCCAGTAGCCGCCTAATTTCTTGTTGTTATAGGCCCAGTTGGTCTCGTTGTGCTTGATATCGTTCAGATACTCAGGGTTGTCGTTTGCGTAGGGCCGCTCGAACGGGCGGTTACGCATGATCGCGAAACGGGGTAGCCAGTAGTCGTCGCCCCCGGGAATGCCGGGCTGGTCGCGTTTCTCGATCCGACCGTTGATCTGTACCCCGAGTTTCAGGCGGTCGGTGATTTTCGCATCGACATTGCTCTGGATATTGGTTCGGTCAAATGTAAATTCGCGGCCCAGCACCGAGTTCTGGTGTAATCTTGTTGCCGAAATGTAATAGTTGATCTTGTCGGAACCGCCGGTCATGTTGAGGTTCACCGAGTTGAGCGGGGAATTTTTTTGAATAATGAAGTCTTTCCAGTTAAATGTCTGATACCCGCGCTCGGTACCAGCACGGTATTTTTCAAGTTCAGCCTGTGTGATCGACGTTTTGCCATACTGGTTCATTTCCGCTTCGGCTTTGCCCAGCATCCACTGATAAGAATCGTTCACCACATTCGGAAACCGCGACCAGTTTTGCCAGCCCGTGTAGGCATCCAGGCTTACCGTATTTTTGGCACCCATTTTACCACGTTTGGTAGTAACCACCACTACCCCATTTGCCGCACGAACCCCGTAAATAGCGGCAGAAGCGTCTTTTAGTACGGAAATACTTTCGATATCGTTAGGAGAAATGTTGTTGAACTGGCCTGCATCCTGCTGGATTCCGTCGATTACGAACAGCGGGTTACCCATGTTGCGGATTTGAATATTGGCACTCGCACCCGGACGGCCGTCTGGCATCCTGAAAGTCACACCGGGGATTTTGCCGGCCAATCCGGAGCTCACCGTAGAGCCCCCATGCACCCGTTCGAGATCCTTACTGGTCACCGTAGCGATCGCTCCCGTCAACGACTCTTTTCTTTGCGTACCATAACCTACCACGACCACCTCTTCCAAAGCCTTGTCATCCACTTTCAGTGTAATATCCAACGCACTCTGGCCGGATGGTACCACCAGTTCCTGCGACAGAAAGCCTACGAACGAGAATATCAGCGTGTGGTTACCGTCCGGGACTGTGATAGAATATTTACCTTTTTCGTCGGTGAGCGTACCGGTTTGCGTACCTTTTAATACAACACTCACACCCGGTAACCCGCCACCGGTTTCATCTTTCACTACCCCCGCAATAGCCTTATCCACCGTAGCGGAACTGAACTCCACCACTGGAATATCTTCCGAAACCGGCTCCGCAGCTTGCGCAGGATGGTCGGGTTTGATCACGATCAGGTCGCCGTTGATTCGGTAATGCAGTTCCAGCGGTTTCAGCAAAGCGTCCAAAACGGCCGACAATGAGCCATTTTTAACCTTAACCGAAGCCCGGCGGTCGGATTGGATCAATTTTGAGCTGAATATAAATCTCGCATTGGTTTGCTTTTCCAGCTGCGCGAAGATCGTCTTGATCTGCTCGTTCCGGATATCAACGGTAACCTTCTGGCTCAATGCGGATTGAGCCCTCCCGTCGTTCGCCCACGTGAGGCCCGCGAACAGGCCAGCCAGGATACATTGCATTAATGTGATTCGCATGAGCTTGATGAGAAAGTCTTCAGGTCGTCGAACTTTTTTCATATTTTTGAATGAATTTGTTGTTTAAGGAGATTATTCAACGAAATCTTCCCCGGCTCATCCATCGTCCAAATGGATGTACAGTAATGTCCGTTACTGGTGGGGAACCCGGATCAGTCATGCTGGAACATGGCTGGTCTTTTTTATTTTTGGGCAATAGGGTAGCGTTACGTCATAGGCGGCGTGCGGGATAAAATGTTGATATGTCGGGTCTAAAACTACTTACATCCTTTTCCCAGGATCGTTATCTGGTTATCGGCCACTTCGTACTGCGCGTCGAGCGCATTGCAGATCACTTCGAGCTTTTCCTTCAGAGGCTGCCCGATTAAAGTCGCATTCAGCGGGCAAGTACCCATCTTTTCCCGGTCGTAAACGATCCGGACATTGTAGGCGCTTTCCAGTATCCGGAACACTTCCGAAACCGGGGTTTCATCAAATACAAAATGTTGTTTTGAGACGTCCTTGTCCTCAGGCTCCGCCACCGCGGCAGGCAATGGGATAATCTTGCCGCTCTCTTTCGAGAATGCAATCCGCTGATCGTGATTGAGCGTCACCCCCTCCAATTCAGGCTTATCCAGCACGGCCTCTTTTTGATTATTATCCAGATTATTAATGGAAAAAACCGAAACCGTACCTGTTCGCACCTCTACTTTGATTTCCTTGCTTTCGGAAGAAGCGTCGATCGTAAAACTGGTACCAAGCACTTTGGTAGCCAGGCCATAACTATACACCAGAAATGGCTTCTGCTTGTTTTTTACTATTTCAAAAAACGCTTTTCCCGTGAGTGTAACCTCCCTCCGCTTCCTGTTAACCCCTTCCGAATAGCTGAGCCTGCCACCCGGTTGCAATACAACCGAACTACCGTCTTGCAGCAGCACGGTCATCGGCTTGTCTGTATCATTATATTTCTGAATCGTGTTGGGTATCTCGGCTTCGTCCTGCACCGCTACCTCCCGCAGAGGGGCATCAGCTTTTTTGTAATAGAACCAGTAACTCACCGAGCCGATGCTCAGGATCAGCGCTGCCGATGCTGCAACGCGTGCCCAGCGCCACCCCTGCCCGCGGCTTGTCTTGAAAATGGTCACCGGTTCCTGCTCCGGCGTTTTGGGGACATCGTCATGCATATGACTTTCGACGATGCTCCACATTCTGTCGCTCTGTTTCTGGGTAGGCTGGTGCCTGCCTGTGTCCTTCGCCAACAAAATAACGTACTCCCGGGCAGACTCAACGGTTTTGCGTTTCCTGGGATGTTCTTCCAGGAATGTCCGCCATTTGCGGTCGCTGAGCTCGTCGGGATGCATTACCCAGGCGATAAACTCTTCATTTCTGATCAGCTCGGTCAGAGAATAAGGATCATGCTTCATGTTTCGCGGGATGCAGTTATCGTCGTTCAATAGTACAGAGCGACGAAACGCGGATTTGACCTCTCCAAAATGAAATTTTTTGAAGGAAAATTTTAAAAAAATAGTAACATCCAGAAAATCAGGGAAGAAATCAACAGAATTTCCCGACTCTGGCGAAGAGAAGTAAGTGCTTTGTAAATAAAATTCCGGACAGATTTTTCACTGACGCTCATGATCTCCGCTATTTCTTCGATGCTAAAATCATCGAAATAACGCAGCGTAAGTGCTTCAACCTGCCGTTCGGGTAATTGTGCGAGCAATTCCTGAATGCGTTGGGCGCGCGCAGAGGAGGATTCCATTTCGATCAGGATCGCTTCCGAATGGGTATGATTTGCAGGCATGTCTTCATCGTCCAGCTCGCTGATTTCTTCCATGGAAGGAAACTTATCGAGCGCGACATGAATTCGCCTTCGCAATGCGCGGTAGAGATAAAATTTAACTGACGTAACGTTTTCGGTAAGGTTATGCCGCAACCGCCAGATATCGATGAACACATCCTGAACCGCATCCTCTACCAATGAAGAATTGGTCGAAAGCTTGCTGCCGTAATTGTAGAGTGTGCGGTGGTATTTCTCGAAAATCGCAGTAAAGGCTTGCTCATCGCCCAGGCGAATCCTTTGCCATAGATCATGATCTTTGTTTTCCCCCGTTGAGGTAGCAATCTTAATCACTGCTTCTGTCTGTTTTCGTAAGAAAGCATAAAGCTAAAAATTTATCCTTAAAATACTATTAGCAATCGACTATCGTACTTCGACTGTCGGCTATTTATGCAAAAAGCTGCCTTCTCGGGCAGCTTCCTTATTAATCAGATTCCGGCCATGTGCCTTGCACAAAGCCCTCGACGCTTCATTTCGAAAAAGAAAAGGGTGCCCAAACATACAAATGTTCGGGCACCCATTTGGTAACACTATTCTACAAGCTATTTTTCAGAGCTTTCCTAGCTCGTGGATCAGCTTTTCGGTTTCTTCCAAAGACGTTGCCGGGAAGTTGGCGATACGGAGCTGAGTAGCTTTGCCAGCACCGTAACCGCTTCCTATGACCATGCCTGTTTCTTTAATACGCTTGATAATGTCGGCAGAAGGAGCTTCTGTGTCCGTTACGATCACAGTCTGCGAACGGAAAGCTTTCTCTTTCACGAATGCTGAAAACCCTGCCGTCTTCTCAATAAATTTGTAAAGCAAACCTGCCTTGTGTTCAGTCTCTTTGCGGATATTCTGGACACCGATGCGGTTGAAGTCCTCCGCGATCTTACCGAGCAGGTATATGCCCATCACGTTCGGGGTTGCAGGGGTTTCGTTGTTCTGCGCATTCTTCCAAAGTGTAAGCAAATCGTTGTGGGCGCCGATAGAATAGGTGTTGCGAATGCTTTCCGCTTTTTCCAGACAGCGCTCGCTTACGATCCACACACCTAACCCGGCCGGCAAACCGAATGCTTTTTGCACCGAGAAAAATGCGGTGTCTACAATGCTGTAATCCAACTCCGGGTACGGAGCCGATGATACCATGTCCACCGCAATAAACTTCGACGGGTGCTTCTGTTTTAGTTTATGGATCTCTGCAACGGGCATCTGCACACCCGAACTGGTTTCGTTATGCGTGGTTGCAATCAATTCGGCGTACTCCGGTACTTCCACATCAATCGCAAGAAACCCCTCGCCCATTGGTTTTTCAAACTTGTGGGCATATTTGTTCAACGCATTCGAATAGTCGTAAAACTTCTTGGAAAACGAGCCGTTCACGAGGTGGAAGCTTTCCAACTCCACGGTGCTGAACAGAATGCGTTCCCATGCTTCCGAAGCAGAACCCAAAAACAGGATCGCGTGCGTATCAGGCACATTCAGGAGCGTACGAAGCTGGTCGACGGTGAATTTGTGCAAATCGCGGTACTGCTGGCTCCGGTGCGAAATCGAGCCAAGCTGCTTTTCGACGAATGTTTTCAAATGCTGCTCGAACGTCGGGTATAGAGCCGCTGGCCCGGGAGTGAAAAATGTTAATGACATTGGTGAGTTATGACTTGGTGAATAGGCGAAGAACAGTCCTGAAACTTAAATGGTCAGCCTCAAACCGGCTGACCATTTAAATCAATTTTAGTATAGCATCCGGAAACGGATCGTTCCTTCTACCTCTTTCACTTCTTGAATAAATTCTTCTGTATAATCTTTGGCGATATCCACGATCACATAACCAATATGCTCGTTGGTTTTGAGGTACTGACCGGTAATGTTGATATTGTTTTTCGCAAAAATCTGGTTCAGCTTTGCCAGCACACCCGGTACATTCGCGTGGATGTGCAGCAGGCGGTGCGAGTCTTTCAGCTTCGGCAATTGTACCTCTGGAAAGTTCACGCTACCGTAAGAGCTACCGTTGTTCATGAATTCCAGCAATTTGGAAGGCACAAAATGACCGATATTCTCCTGCGCTTCCTCGGTGCTACCACCGATATGCGGTGTCAGGATCACGTTCGGCAAGCCCAGCAGCTCGCTTTCAAACATTTCATCGTTGGTTTTAGGCTCTTTCGGGAATACGTCCACACCTGCACCGGCCACTTTACCGCTCTTCACGGCGTCTGCCAATGCTTTAATGTCGACCACGTGTCCGCGTGAGAGGTTCAGGAAGATCACTCCGTCTTTCATCAGATCAAACTCGCGTTTGCCGATCATGTTCGTGTTCTCTTTGCGGCCGTCTACGTGCAAGCTCAGTACGTCGGACATGGCAAGCAATTCTTCGAGTGAACCTACTTTCTTGGCATTTCCGATTGAGAGTTTTTCAACTGCGTCATAGAAATACACATCCATACCCAGTGCTTCCGCAACTACTGAAAGCTGTGTTCCGATGCTGCCATAACCTACCATGCCGAGTTTCTTGCCTCGAACTTCGAAGCTGCCGTTTGCTGATTTATCCCAGATACCTTTGTGCATGGAATTGCTCTTGCCAACGATATTACGGATCAACATGATCATTTCACCCACCGCCAGTTCAACTACCGAACGCGTGTTGCTGTAAGGCGCATTGAATACCGCGATCCCTTTTTTAGCCGCTTCGTCGAGGTCGATCTGATTGGTTCCGATACAGAATGCACCGATCGCCATCAGACGGTTTGCATTTTCAAGAACACGCTTGGTAATAGTAGTCTTAGAACGGATACCGATGATGGAAACATCCTTGATACGCTCGCAAAGTTCATCCTCATCGAGGGCGCCTTTCACGAACTCCACATTGAAACCTTCATCTTCAAACGCCTTCCGGGCAACAGGGTGCACGTTTTCAAGGAGTAATACCTTGATCCGGCTCTTCGGGAAAGACTGGCTTCTGCTGAATTTGTTATCGTAAAGAAAGTCGTCGAAAGAAGTAGCGATGTGGTCAGCCACTGCCGTTACTCTCGGACGTTCGACGTTTTCTGTAAATGCATAGAAACGATTGGCAAGGCCGGACGCCTTTAATTCATAATCCGTATAGCCATCACCGATAGCATAAACGTCGCCCGACAAGTTCAATGCAGAAAGTATCTTGATCTTTCCGCCATCCATAGACAATACGTTTTCTTCGTCGATTCCGACGATATTTCCTTCCTCATCAAACAGGAACTCATTGGCATACACGTGGTCGGCCAATATGCCGAGTTCTGTGGCCACAGGAACGATAAATTCCTTAAATCCGCTGGAAACGATAAAAATCTGCTCCGCATTCTCCGTCAAAAACTGCGTATTTCGCTTAAACGAATCCGAAACCTTGGTTCTCAGGAAAGAAACCAGCTCTTCGATGTGCGAGCGGCTTGCTTTCAGTAAGGCGATTCGCTGGCGCAGACCATCCGCAAACGACATTTCGCCATTCATACCCTTATTGGTCAGATCTGAAATCTTCTGAACAATCTGATCACGCTCCGGATGGCCTTTGAGGGCGATCGCGGCCAATTCGTCGAGCCCTTCCACCTTCGTGAATGTGCTGTCGAAATCAATGATAATGTACGGTGCTGGATTGAGTGTTAATGTGGACATGAAGCAGGAAATAACTGAAAAATGATCGAGTTAACGTAATTTTTATCTCTAAGGGTCCGACCTGTTTGAAACAGGCCACAAAATTACCAAAATCTATTGGTATATGGAGCTAACAAAATAATGTTTGGAACAGTTTTCTTCTTCGGCGAAGTGCGCGCGAATGTGTAAGTGACGGGAGGCAATGGTCAGGGGATGGTCGGGAAATAGTCAGGGGTAGTCAGGAAATGGAGGGCTTGTTTTTCCGACCAATAAAATTCATCGGTGAGCCGGGCCGGGCGGAAGCCGCAATGGCCGCCGTCTTTCGTTGCGAGTAAAGTCACATGGGAATGCGACCGCAAGGCATCGATTGGCAGGCTTTCGAATGGTACGATCGGGTCGTTTTCAGCATTCACAATCATAGTCGGTATCGCGATCGGTTCGATGAAATGCATAGAGCTACATTCGGCATAGTAATGATCGGCCCCATTGTAGCCATGAAGCGGCGCGGTGTAAATATGATCGAAATCGTAAAGTGTTTTTACCATTGCATGGTCTTTCAAATCTATTCGCTGAGGGTACAGGCCTGCTTTTTCTACCACTTTCGGTTTCAGCGAATTCAGGAACCGATGCATATAAATCTGGTTGCGGGGTTCTATGATCGCCAGGCTGCACGCTTTCAGATCCATTGGTACGCTGAACACAATAGAACTTTTGATACGCCTGTCAATCGCGACGCCCGATTCGCCGAGGTATTTCAAAGTCAGGTTTCCTCCCAAACTAAAACCGACCAGCCGCACATCGGAATACCCTTTTTCAAACGCATATTTCACCACCGCGTCCAGATCTTCCGTGGCGCCGCTGTGATAAAACCGGGCGGTCTGGTTCATTTCGCCGCCGCAGCTCCGGAAATTCCAGGCCAGGCAGTCGAACCCATGCTGGTTCAGAAGCTTAACCATCCCGGTTATATATTGGCGTGTGCTGTTGCCTTCGAGGCCGTGCGAGAGGATTACGAGGGGTTTTAGCCCGTCGCCTCCGGCATACGACCAGTCGATATTCAGGAAATCCTCATCGGGAGTTACAATTTTTTCACGGAAATATTTTATGCCATCTATTCGCCGGAAAAGTGCGGGGTAAATACTCTGAAAATGTCCGTTTGGAAGCCAGTAAGGGGATATTCTTGATTTGAGGCGAGTTAGCGGCATGATATAAGGCGCATTCTGGTATTTTGGAAGAATTCTAAGTTACAGAAACTTTATATTGCAAATTTGCTTTTTATATCTAAATTTGGTCATTACAAATAATAAGATCAATTCTAATGGCAGAAGGTACAGTAAAGTTTTTTAATGAATCAAAAGGATACGGATTCATTCAACCATCATCAGGAGAGAAAGACATTTTCGTTCATGTTTCAGGTCTTCAGGACGATATCCGTGAAAACGACAAAGTGTCTTACGAAGTAGAAAATGGAAAAAAAGGCCTAAACGCAATTAACGTTCGCGTTATCTAAGGTTAGTCCATAATAAAGACATTTCGAAAGCACGTTCTCGACAGAGCGTGCTTTTTTACGCCCTATTTTTTACTTTTCGTCAAAGCTTCGAAAGCTTGCTGCGCTTCTTTGTCCGACGGTTCGGTACGCATGAACGAACGCCGCTGATCTGTATCTTTAATCCATCTGTAAAGCCAGGAAAAGCCCCAGTTTCCATGATAATACAACGGCAACTGGTAAGCCGGGGCATCCATAGCCTCCGACAGGCTTATCAACCGGTATTTCCTTTCTTTTAGCTTTTGAATCAAGACGGGCAGATAATCGGTGTTGAGCTGATTATCGTGGCACAGGTAAATCTGTTTTAACCGCTTCCCTGTCACTTTCAACGCCACATCATCGAAATAGTCGAAAAGTTGCAAACTAAGTTCGACATAGCGGTTACCGATGGCCTTCGCCTCTTCCAGTTTGCCTTCATTCAATGCCTTTTCATAAAGCTGTGTGTAAAGCCAGTCTTCACTTTCGACCGTAAATGGCGTTGAAATGTAATGATGCTCATTCAGGAACTGTCTCATTTGCAACTGTTCCGCACTATCCTTACCCATTGCGTTGAAAGGAAAGCGGAAATACTCCAACTTCTTGCCCACATGCTCAGCCATTTTCCGCGACAGTTCCTCTCCTTTCAAAACTTCATCCTTAAATGCCTCAAAGCCTACTTCTCCGTAATTCGGATGCGAATAACTGTGATTGCCGACGGTAATGTAAGGCTTCGAAATCCAGCTTTGGAGCAGCTTTTTATTTTGGTCAAAGGCGTTGTTCCGCTTCAAATTTGCTTCGTTAATAAAAATCGCAACAGGCAGATTTAACGAATCCAGCTTTCTCAGCAGCCCGGATGAATTGCCATTTGCTGCATACAAATGAACATTCGGAACGTCGTCGATGGTAATCGAAACGCTGAGGTCCTGCGCGAACGCGGATAATGTGATGAGCGAAAAAAGGAAGAGACAACAGTGCTTTCTCATGGTCATTCAAACAAATCCTCCGACCGCTCCAACATCAGTATCGACGACTGCGGAACGATCACGTACTTCTGACCGTCGTATTCGAGGTCGATGGCATTGCGCTGGAGGTATATGGCCAGGTCGCCTTCCTTGGATTGGAGAGGCATATACTTTACTTTTTCTTCTGTCTCTTTCCACGGCTCATCTTCCGCAGCCACGGGAATCGGGTAACCCGGCCCTACTTTGATCACATAGCCACTCTGAACCTGTTCTCTTTCGGTGACGGTCGGAGGCAGATAGAGGCCACTGTTGGTGCGGTCGCTGGGACTTTTGGGGCGGATCAAAACCCGGTCCCCTACTACGATCAGGCTTTTGAGCCTGTTGTCGGATGTTACTTCGTACATGGTAATTAATACTTAATCGGTAATAAGAACGTTGATAGTCCTTCGAAAATGGGGTAACAAATAATTAAGGGCAAATGTTTGCTCCGGCCTCTCGCCATTTTCAAAACTGGAAGTAGATGAACTGGTTTTCGGAAACTACCCCCAGCAGGAAGTTCGCCAGCAGGATCAGCGGGAACAGGATGAAGAATACGGTCGTGTTCCGTGTCGGTATTTTCAGGTAATAGTGCTCCTTAATCATCAGGAAAACAATCAGGAACAGGCAGAACCACATTTCTACATTGTTCATCGGCGTTTGCAGCGGCTCCGAGAATGAGAAACCGGCCATCTTTTCGAGAATCAGGAACGAGCGGCTTACCGGCGCTTTGTGGTTGCGGAAGAATACCCAGGTGATGGTTACGAGAACAAAGGTAAATACCATGTTCAGGACATCCATAAAGGCATTTTTGGGCATTTCGATACCGGCTTGCTTCAACCATTTGTCGCGCAATGAAGCCGCTACCTGGTAAAAACCGTGCAATGCGCCCCATATCACGTAGTTCCAGCTGGCACCATGCCATAGCCCGCTCACAAGGAACACAATGAACTGGTTGCGGTATTTGATCCACTCGCCCTTCCTGTTTCCGCCCAATGGAATATAGAGGTAATCTTTAAACCACGACGAAAGCGAAATGTGCCATCTGCCCCAGAATTCCGAAATGGATTTGGAAATATAGGGCGTCTTAAAGTTGTCCATCAAAGTAAAGCCCATTACACGGGCCGCTCCGATGGCGATATCCGAATATCCAGAAAAGTCGCAATAGATCCGAAATGCAAAGAATACGGTGGCCACGATGAGCGTCAGCCCATTATGTTCGGTAGGCTTGTCATAGGCATAATCGACGAGCATGACGAGGCGGTCGGCGATCACCATTTTCTTGAAAAAACCGAAAGCCATCTGCATCAGCCCCTCCTTTACCTGCTCGAAATCGTATTTGAAAAACGAGTGGAACTGGAAAAGCATATTCTGCGGCCGCTCGATCGGCCCCGCCACGAGCTGCGGATAGAACATCACATACAATGCATAAATCCCGAAATGCTTCTCGGCCGCCTGGTTGCCACGGTACACCTCGATGGTGTAGCTCATGGCCTGAAATGTATGGAATGATAGACCAATGGGTAGAAGCAATGCACCGCTTCCGGTAGTCATCCATTCGGCGATCGGGCCGGGGATTAGCCGCGTGAATGCGGGGAATGCAGGCCTTAAATGCAGGTTGGAGAGAATCGTATTGACCGATTCCTGCACGAAATCGTAGTATTTGAAGAATGCGAGGATACCGATATTGGAGATCAGGCTGATGACCAGCAGGAGCTTTCTCTGTCGTTGCGCCTGCGACTTTTCAATCCAGATCCCCGCATAATAGTCGATAATAATGGTTCCGAACAGGATCAGGATGAAAACCGGTTTGAAAACCATATAAAAATAGCAGCTGGTAGCGAGCAAAAGCATCCAACGGCCTTTCCACGACAGGCTGAAATACGCCAGCGTGACTACTATAAAGAAAACTGCAAATTGAATCGAATGAAAATCCATCAGGTCAAATGTACTCCCGGTTGACTATTTCCTCTTTGATAATGAACAGGGGACGGTTTTTGGATTGAAAAAAAATCCGGAGCACATATTCTCCAATAATACCCAGCGCCAGCAACTGCACCCCGCTGAACAGGATGATCACAAAAAGCAGCGCGGCGAAACCCTCGATAACATGGGCAAAAAATAACTTTTTGAGCACGACTGTCGCAAAATACACCAGTGATATGACAATGGCCGTCATGCCCACCCGGCTCATGAACTTGATGGGAAACTCGCTGAAATTGAAAATACCATTGTAAGCGAGCTTGAAAAGCTGTTTAAAGGAGTATTTCGACTCCCCTGCCGCGCGCGCGTCACGCTCGTACTCGTACCCGACCTGCTTGAAACCGATCCATGAGCGCATTCCGCGCAGGTAACGGCTTTCCTCCGGCATTTTATTTAAAACATCGACTACCCTGCGGCTGATCAACGCAAAATCCCCGCTGTCAAGCGGAATATCCACATAGGAAATCGAGCGGAGAATACGGTAAAACCAATAGTATCCCATTCTTTTCACGAAACCCTCTTTTCTTTTCTTACGCACAGCGTAAACTACGTCGTTACCGTCTTTTAGTAATTTGTAAAATTCCGGCAAAAGCTCCGGCGGGTCCTGCAAATCGCCGTCGATCACGAAGAGTGCTTCGGTGCCGCGCGCTGCGGAAATACCGGCTGTCAATGCGAGCTGGTGGCCGTGATTACGTGAAAGGAAAACGCCATGATAGCGTTCATCCATCAACGCCACTTGCCTGATTTTGAGCGCTGTATCATCCCTACTCCCGTCATCGATCAGTACCACTTCAATGGACAGCGGGCTGGCATCCATTAATGCGTTGATACGTTGCACCAGTAGCGGAAATGTCTCAGATTCATTATATAGCGGCGCGACGATTGAAATTTGAGGAGTTTTCAATATGCTGAGTTTTTCAATGACCAATGGAGGCAAAAATACACCTTTCGGGCTATTATCGAAACATTCTGTTATTTAAGGTATTGTCACTTTTCCAAGAACGCCGCCTTTAAGCGCAGCTCCTTCGATATTCACGATTCCCAGGTCGTAAGTTCCGGGCAGCAGGGATGAATGCGGTATTACAATGTCAAAACCCTTGTCGTACTGCTTAAAGAAGTTGCGTCCGACATACTTATGCGGCTCCATTTTGAAGAAATACAGGCGTTGCCCGTTCCGCGCAAATGCATATTCCCCATTCGAACGCAGGGGGGAAATCGTCCCTTCCGGGTCGTTCACATAGATACCCTTGTCACGATGCTCAACTGTCACCTGTCGTTCTAATGGAAATGCGGTCGTAAGCGCATTGACCTGCCGTCCCAACTCGTTCCCTTCTTTGGGATAGCTGTAAACACCCGTTTTGACAAGGTATTTCATCACATTATCGACGTACCGAGCTCCTTCCGAATAAGGCACGTGGCCCAATCCGAAACCATTGTGTTCCTGGTTGTAGCCATTGACCATATAATACTTGCGGCGCTCTGAAATAACCGGCAGATATGTGCAGATCGAAATGCCCCAGATTATCAGCGCTACCAATGCCCCCCCTTGTAATGCCCGTTTCCGCAGGTTTTGATTTTGAGTTGATACAATAAAAGACAAATAGGTAACCGTAAGAAACAGGGCCGGATAAATCTTATAATTGCTCACTATCATCACAAAAAAACCGAATCTAGGCCGCAGCAGGCCTATTACCAGCGCTTCGACCAGCAAGAAGCTTAGAATACCCAGCAAAAAAGCATTCAGATTAACGGCGCGTTCGGCTTCGAGCGGTGCGGGATCGTTCTTGAATAGGCCGAATGTCCGTGCCAGCCAGGGCGTAAGCTGCCGCCAGAGCCAAACCACGACCCAAATCATTGCAATGAAAGCCATCAGCACCGGCAATGCCGAGCGTACCACAATGTCTTTCTCCGGAAAGAAATCGAACAGCCCGCCAAGGAATGCGAAAAAGCCCAGTACCGATAAATGCGGATACTTGGCAAAAAACGCGAAACTCGATTCGTTACCCTGCGCCGACAGGCCGTAAAAATACAAGCCCACCGCCAATGCCCCCACTGCGATCCAGGCAGCCAATTGCCTGTATTGCGACCGTAACAAAAGCACTGCAACGCCCGCAGGCCAGACAAATATCCCGCTGCTCATCGCATACGTAGCGCAAACACCCGCGAGCAACGCACCCGCGAAACGCTTTCCCGATAGCAAAAACATGGATAGTACCACAAAGAAAACCACCGGCTCATGCTGCCAGCCGCAGATCGCCCAAAGGAAAATGAGATGGTATTGCAGCTGAAAGAGCAGGAAAGGAACGGGCAGAAAGTACCAGGCGCTCAGATCCGAGCGCTTGAATGCCCGCCAGAAGACCGCCAATGTGCCTAGCGTAAAAAATGCGGCACCAATGTGCAGGAATGTAAAGTTGAGATGCCCCGTGACCCAGTAATAGCCCAGCGTCGCCAGCTTGCCCACAACCATCCGGTGCTCGTTATTAGGCTGGAAAAGGAGTGTCAAACGTTCCGGTAATGAATCGCTCGTGATCCATTTATGCAGGAAATCGGGGAAAGGGTCGAAATCGTCGTACCAGGGCAGGTTCACCGAATAGTAAATGACCACTGCCACCCACAACACCACGGGTACTGCCATTACCAGGAAGATAAGCGGCTTTTTATTGCTGTTGTCCACCTTCGGTATCTTTCATGTAAATGGCTTCCTTGCCAAAATAGCCTGCCGCGCACTTGTTCCACCAGTGGTTGCGGTCGGTTTTAATATCGTCGTCGAGGAAAATGGTCATGGGTTTCGAACGGACGGGCGGCAGGTACAATATATCCTCCTGTGAATTCTTGATCAAAGCATAGCGCTGGTACATCTCCTTATCGAATGCGGCGGCTTTGCCTTTCAGCAGGTCCGAATACATTGTTTTAACATTGCTGCTACGCAAAAAAGACATTCCTACCGACACCAGCAGCACTGCATAGACGATTCCATACCGCGCGGTCGTAAAATGCAGGAAAGTAAATTTTCTCTTTTTGAAGTAGTGAAAAAGTACGCCGACTACATAAAACCAGCCGATCAGAAAGAAGAATAAAACGCAATTGATCACACGCGGTGTAGGCTCTATTCCCACTCCATAATAAGAAGGGAACAGCTGTGCAGATAGCACGCCGATGAACAACAGCACCGCATACCAGACCGGAATCGAGAAATAATTCCGGGCACCGTCCGAAAGGCGCGAAAGCACGAACAGCCATGCCAGCGTAAAAAATATCAACGGCGTACGGAATACCCAGTCGTAACCCAGGAAAGCCAGTTTTTTAAACGACGAAATGACTGAGAACGGAACATTGCCTCCCAGCGGGTTGCCGCCGATTCGCGCCGCATTACCCGGGGAAGCGAAATAGAAGTAGCAGGAAGCCGCCGTCACCACTGCCATCGCGATCATGAATGCATCGACTTTCCGGTTGAAAAGTACCCGGTAAGCCAGCCAGGCGCCAACCAATAGCACCATGATCAGCAGGTTCGTTTCGCTGCTTCCGATTACGGCGAATATCAAAAAGCCCGAAAGCACACCGACAAACAGCTTCGCCGGCTGGGTATCCTGCCGGTACCACCGCAGTACCAGCACGATCCAAAACAATGTGAGGATATTCGGAACAGTGTAGGTTACAAATGCGGCCATCCAGTAAAATGCTTCCGAGATACTCATCATTTTGAGTATATAGAGGAAGAAAACCACCCCTGCAAAACCCACATGCGCCAATCTGGACAATGTGGGCGTCAAATGCCGGAAAAGGCTGTACAATGCAAATACCATCCCGAGCAGCAATATGACCGGTAATACTTTAAAACCGGCAATCGAATGGAACAACAGCGGGCTCGTATGGTTCAGGAAAATACCGAAATAGCGGCCGGTCCACTCCGTATAATAGAGCTTCATGGCCTCGAACCAACCGATTTTGAAAACAGTAAAAATGTAACAGAAATCGTCCGCCGGCGACGGATGGTTGAAGTACGAAAGCGCCAGCAGCGGCACCAGTACGGTCAGCATCAGCAGAATGTTGATCCAGTTGCCTACAACCCGGTATTTTCTATAAAATCTATTCATTGACAATTTTTTCTATGATATAGCGTGGACGGCCTTTTACTTCTTCATAAATCTTACCGATATATTCCCCGATCAGGCCAAGTGCCATCATATTAAATCCGCTGAAAAAAGTTAGCGGCAGCATGGTGGACGTCCAGCCAGGCACGGTATGGCCGATGATATAAGATGAGAGAATGTATATCACGATCAGCATCGCGATAACGAAATTCGCAAACCCGAAATACAGCACCAGCCGCATCGGGAAGGTAGAAAACGAGGTGATGCCGTTCCATGCGAAAAGCAGCATCTTGTTGAGCGGATATTTGGTTTCGCCTGCCTCGCGTTCAAGACGGCTGTAAAATACCTTTTCGTTTTTAAAACCGATGAGCGGCACAATACCGCGGAGAAACATATTTATCTCACGGAAGTTACCGAGTTCTTTCAGTACCCGCTGATCCATCAAGCGGAAGTCGGCGTGGTTGAAGACCACCGGAACGCCCATTTTTTGCATTAATACATAAAAACCCTCGGCAGTGGACCGCTTGAACCAGGAGTCGGAGCTGCGGTCGGAGCGCACGCCGTACACGATCATTGCACCCTCACGATGCTTTTCGATCATGGCGGTTATGGCATTGATATCGTCCTGAAGGTCGGCGTCGATCGTGATGAAGCAGTCGAAATCGTTAACATGCTGCTCCAAGCCAGCCATAATGGCGCTCTGGTGACCGAAATTCCGCGATAGCCCTACTCCAATGATATTCTGGTCTTTGTGGCAAAGATCTTCGATGATCGACCAGGTATTATCCCGGCTGCCGTCGTTCACAAAGCAGATCCGACTGTCTGCCGCGATGAGGCCCTGCTCCTTGATGCCGTTGTAGTAGGTGTTTAATTTAGCATACGTCCGGTACAAGATCGCCTCTTCATTGTAGCATGGTATAACTAAAAGTAAACGAGCTGGATTCATATGTCACCCTGTTGGTTGAATCGACAAAAATAGCAGTAATAAGTTAATAAGCTCCTCTTCATGCCCACCGGCCGATCAATATGACCTATTTACCGGCTTCAATTATCTTTCGGTTACGCCTCCTAAGGATGGTGCTCGTTAGCAGCGGATAAAGGAGTACTGCGAGCAATATCAGCACCGTACCCATGTAGAAACCCTGGGTCATACGCTCCTTTTCGCCAAAAATAAAAAAGGCCAGCGCAATACCGTAAACAGGCTCTAGGTTGATGGTCAGGTTAATGAGATAGGCAGAAAACTGCTTCATGAGCTGCGTAGCCATGGTGCTCGCGTACACGGTACACACGAATGCGAGGAACAATATCCAGATCCAGTCGCCCGTCGCCGGAACGAACGGCGCGCCGCCGTTCCAGTTTTTGTTTTCTGAAATCGTCAGAAACAGCAGCGAAAATAATGTAGCACCTACCATTTCATAGAATGTGATTACCCAGGCGTCGATCCGCTGTACAAGCCGGCTGTTCGCTACCGTAAATGTCGCTGCGAGCATTGCAGAGGCCAACGCCAGCACGAGGCCCAATGCGTGGTCGAACTCGAACCTGAATACCACGTACAAGCCCGCGAACGCCAGAATACCCAGCCCTACTTCAAGCGGACTGATTTTTCTTTTATTGACCAATGGCTCCAAAAGACTCGTCCAGAGCGAAGTCGTAGCCATTCCTGCCAGGCACACCGACGCGGTAGAAACCCGTGCCGATGCAAAAAACAGCATCCAATGCGCCGAAAGCACAAAGCCGACCGCCAGCATTTTGACCACATCGCGACTGGCTGCGGCGAAGCTCTTTTTAAATGATAGAATCACAATGCCTAACCCAATCGCCGCAAAGAGCGTCCTGTATAAAACCAACGCAACGGGCGAGATCGTCACCATCAGCCCCACAATAGCTGTAAAGCCCCAGATCATCACCAGGAAATGCAGATGCAGGTAAGAGCGCACGGAAGTGGACGATAGCATATTTACCTCGGTAATGTTTTATAAAGCAACACCCCGATCAGCGAAAAGACGATATTGGGCAACCATACGGCAAAAAGCGTGTTGATCGTACCCGCCTCCGCCACACCCTTGGATAACAAAAAGAAAAGGATGTAGATGAATGCCAGCATAAAGCCCAGCGCTATCTGCCAGCCTACCCCCCGGCGGCTTTTTCTTGCCGAAACGATCACACCGATGGCCGTCAGGATCAGGATCGCGAACGGTTGGGTGAAGCGGATATATTTTTCAATAAGATACACCTCCAAACCATCGGCACCGCGGCTTTTCAGCAGCTCTATGTAAGCATTGAGTTCAGGTAGCGTAAAAGTTTCGTAGAGGTTGTAATCGCTTTCGAAATCCTTAGGGGAAAGGTTAATGGTCGTATCGATCTCCGTTCCCCGGCTCAACCGTTCGCCAAGGCTGTCGAGCGTTCGCACTTGGTAATTTTGCAGCGTCCATTTATTCTTTTTCGGCTGCCAGACGATCTTCTCGGCATAAAACTTTTGAAGCAGTTTGGTCCCCTTGATCGTCTCCATCGTAAACTTGTTGCCGGTTTGCGTGGTGGTATTGTAGCTTTCCAGGTAGGCGTACACATCCGGTGCGATGGTGATATGCACATTATGCCCGCTGAAATAGAACTCGTTTTTTACATAAGTTTTTTCAAAACCGTTACGGATCTTGTTGGCTTTGGGCAACACCCAGCCTACCTGGATGAACGTCAGGACACCCAAAACGACCGCGCCGGCCATGTAGGGCATCAGCATTCGTGTGAAACTGATCCCGCTGCTGAGCATCGCGATGATCTCCGTACGCGCGGCAATGCGCGAAGTGAAGAACACCGTGGCGATGAATACCATCAGCGGACTGATGTAGTTGATCCAGTAAGGGATCAGATTAAGGTAATAGTCGATGATGATCTCCCTGAGTGGTGCTTTTTTGTCTAAAAAGTCATCTACCTTTTCCGTGTAGTCGATCATACAAATAATCAGTACAATGACGAACGCCACGAACACGTAGGTAATCAGGAAGTTTTTGATCAGGTAACGATCGAGGATTTTGAAGTTCATGGCTGGTTATGGTCTCATCGGCGCTGTACCAGCAGGTTTTTGGACACTTCGAGACTGATAAACAACGTAGGCCCGCCGTTAATCCGTACAGAGGCCGACTTGTCGTATTCATTAATTTCCTGCACTTCCAATACCGCACCCAGTGTAATCCCTGACCTATCAAGGTGTTGCAGAAAAGAAGGTGCATGATCGAGCACGCCCATCATTAACACTTTTTCACCAATATGCACGTCCGTAAGGATCAGGTAATCCGGTTCAGTAAGGTTTCCTTTGGCATCTGGAATAGGATCGCCATGCGGATCGAACTTCGGATGCCCCAGAAACGCATCGAGCTTTTCAACAAGGACTTCGGAGGGAATATGTTCCAGTTCTTCGGCAATATCATGCACCTCGTCCCAGCCGAAACCCAGCTTTTCAACGAGAAAAACCTCCCAGAGACGGTGCTTACGGATCACCTTGATCGCCACTTTCTCTCCGCTGTCCGTGAGTGTCACACCCTGGTATTTTTTGTAGTGGATCAATCCCTTCTCCGCCAGCTTACGCAACATATCGGTTACTGATGCCGCGCGTGTCGATGTGCTCTCTGCGAGTGCGTTCGTAGTCACCTCTACCCCGTCGCGTCCGGAAAGCGCATGGATGATCTTTAAATAATTTTCTTCTGTGAAGGAGTTCTGCATGCCCAATAAGCCCCGGTTACCAATCTATACTATCCGGCAAAAGTACGATTTACTATCTGTAAATTAAAAAATTTAGACTAACCTAAAAATATATTAAGAATTTCCTTATCTTTGTTTTAAGAGAACTAAATTGTTTATTTCGGAGAGTAAGGAAATGATTGACGGTTTAAAAATAGATAAGTCTTTGCAAGAGAAAACACCGGAAGATAGTGACCAGCTCCGCTCACTATCCGAAGTTCACTCCTCGATTTCCGTGCCCGAGGGGGCTGGCTTTTGGAAAAAAATGGCCGCATTCACCGGCCCCGGGCTGATGGTGGCGGTTGGTTATATCGACCCGGGCAATTGGGCTACCGATATCGAAGGCGGCTCGCGGTTTGGCTACACATTGCTTTCCGTAATCCTGATTTCGAACCTTTTTGCGATGCTTTTGCAGCATTTATCGCTGAAACTCGGGATCGCCACCGGCCGCGACCTTGCGCAGGCCTGCCGCGATTATTACTCGCGTCCCGTTTCTTTTGTGCTGTGGATACTCTCCGAGATTGCCATTGCCGCTACCGACCTTGCCGAGGTAATCGGCTCAGCCATCGCATTGAACTTGCTTTTCGGGCTACCGCTGCCCATTGGCGTGCTGTTCACCGCCTTCGATGTACTGGTCGTTTTGTATTTCCAGCAAAAAGGCTTCCGCATCATCGAAAGCATCGTAGCCGGGCTTATGAGCATTATTCTGCTTAGCTTTTTGTATGAAATGATCGTTTCTCAGCCTTCACTGGCCGGCATGATGGGCGGGCTAATCCCCAAAAAGGAGATCATTACCGACTCGGGAATGCTCTACATTGCCATAGGTATCCTCGGCGCCACCGTCATGCCGCATAACCTCTACCTGCATTCCAGCATCGTCCAAACCCGTAATTTCAAAAAAGACGAGCCCGGCAAACGTTCCGCAATCCGCTTCGCGACGATCGATTCCACCGTTTCCCTGGCACTGGCTTTCTTTATCAATGCCTCCATCCTGATCCTTGCCGCCTCTGCATTCCACGCCAACGGCCATTTTGAAATCGCAGACATCACCGACGCCTACCACCTGCTCGACCCGGTGTTGGGTGTGAGCCTGGCAGGCATATTTTTCGCTCTGGCATTGCTGGCATCCGGCCAGAGCTCCACGCTCACCGGTACGCTCGCAGGGCAGATCGTCATGGAAGGCTTTCTCAACATCCGCCTGAAACCCTGGGCGCGCCGTCTGCTCACCCGCGGCATCGCCATCATTCCGGCGTTGATCGTGTCGTATTTGTATGGAGAACGCGGGACCGCTGAACTGCTCGTTTTCAGCCAGGTGATCCTTTCCCTGCAATTGAGTTTTGCTGTCGTACCCCTCGTATTCTTCACTTCCAACAGCAAAATCATGGGCCGGTTCGCCAATTCCCGGCCGGTTATATTGCTTAGCTGGGTGATTGCGGCGATCATTATCGGGCTAAATGGCTTTTTATTGTGGAAGACATTTATTTAAACTGAAAATTTTAATGCCCGCCCCGGAACCTTTTTCTCCGTCGTTTCCTAACTTTCGCCGTTTTTCATAAAAGGTGGATGGAATCAAAACACAAAGTTGACAAGGTAACGGCCGCCGGGCTACTGGTGGCGTTCGGCATTATATACGGCGATATCGGTACGTCGCCACTCTATGTAATGCAGGCGATTATCGGAAGTGAGATTATATCCGAAGAGATTATCTATGGTGCGCTATCCTGCATATTCTGGACGCTCACCCTCCAAACGACCGTCAAATACGTTATTTTGATTCTCCGGGCCGATAACCGTGGCGAGGGAGGCATTTTCGCTTTGTACGCATTGGTAAGAAAGCATGCCAGATGGCTGACAGTTCCCGCAATTATCGGAGGAAGCACCCTGCTGGCCGACGGCATCATTACCCCCCCGATTTCCGTTGCATCTGCTGTGGAAGGTCTGAGATTGTTGTATCCGAATATCCAGACCATTCCGATTGTACTCGGCATTCTGACGGCGATTTTCCTGATCCAGGCATTTGGTACAAAAATCGTGGGGCGCACATTCGGGCCTTTAATGGTGACATGGTTCGTGATGCTTGGTGTTTTGGGGCTTTATCAGATTTTAGAACACCCGGGTATCTTCAAAGCATTCAACCCATATTATGGATATCAATTACTGACGCAGCATCCCGGCGGATTTTGGATGCTTGGTGCGGTTTTCCTATGTACAACGGGAGCCGAGGCACTTTACACCGATTTAGGGCACTGTGGTCGGGGAAATATCCGGGTAAGCTGGATATTCGTCAAATCCTGCCTCATTCTCAATTATTTCGGCCAGGGAGCCTGGCTACTCTCCGAAACGGGCAATTTGCTGGATGGACGCAAGCCATTCTACGAAATCATGCCGGAATGGTGGCTCTTACCCGGCATCGTCATTGCAACTTCCGCTGCAATCATCGCGAGCCAGGCATTAATATCCGGATCGTTTACACTGATTTCAGAAGCGATAAGACTCAACTTTTGGCCAAAGGTCCGCCTTATCTATCCCAGTGACCAAAAAGGCCAGCTTTATGTTCCAAGTATCAACTGGCTGCTATTGCTGGGATGTGTGTCAGTAGTCCTATACTTCAAAGAATCGGCCAATATGGAGGCTGCGTACGGGTTGGCAATAACCCTAACGATGATTATGACCACTATCCTGATGTCGTATTACCTATACGTAAAAAGGGTGAATTTATGGATCGTCATCATGTTTATGCTGTTATACCTTTCCATTGAGGGAGCTTTTCTCGGGGCTAACCTGCTCAAATTTACCCATGGGGGCTGGTTTACAATCATGGTCGGGACATTAGTAGCCGGGCTCATGGCTGTGTGGCTCAAAGCCTTCTACATCAAACTCCGGCTCACCGAATATACCAAGCTGGAAAAATACCTACCGGCATTGCACGAGCTGAGCCGCGATATCAGCATTCCAAAATATACGACCCACCTCGTGTTCATGACCAACGCCTCACGTGCAACGGAAATCGAGACCAAGGTCATTTACTCCATTTTCCAGAAACGGCCCAAACGCGCGGACGTGTACTGGTTTATCCACGTCGACATTACGGATGATCCTTACACGATGGAATACAAGGTGCTGTCGGACGAAGATAATCATGATAACGTCATCAAAATCAACTTCCGGCTTGGTTTCCGCGTCGATCAGCGGATCAATATGTTCTTCCGGAAGGTGGTAGAGGATATGGTTTTGAACAAAGAAGTTGATATTACCAGCCGCTACGAATCACTGAGCAAACAGAACATTACCGGGGATTTCCGGTTCGTAGTGCTGGAAAGGTTCCTTTCGTTTGAAAACGACCTGCCATTGCTCGAACAGCTCGTTATGAAGACCTATTTCTTCGTGAAGGATTTCACGACACCGGAGGATAAATGGTTCGGACTCGATAGCAGCTCTGTTAAAATCGAAAAAGTACCGCTGATTATCCGGCCGGTCGAGAATGTAAAACTGCGCCGGGTATTCTCTTAATATCGTCTTCAAGCCTTTCAAAGGATCAATTTTGCCAAGTAACATTGCCAATTTTGATCCTTTTTCTTTTTCAAACTATCCCCTTTAATGTTCCATGAATCTTCTCCGGCGCACTGCCTTTCCCCTGTTGCTGCTTGTCCTGCACGCATTCTGTTCAGCAGCCCAGACAAAGGTTACCATTCCCATCGAAACCGCTCAAAATGCCCTGGTGCTGCAAACCGATCAGGACAAACATCTCTCGATCATTTACTTTGGCAAAAAACTGGCTCAGGCCTCCGAATACGACCTCGTAAGCGCCCAAAGCCGCCAGCGCGATGGTAATGCAGGCATTTACAACTCCGCCTACACGCCCGCAGGCTCGTGGAGTATTTCGGAGCCGGCTTTGCAGGTGACACATGCCGATGGTAACAAATCGACCGATCTTGTTTACGTAAACCACCAAACCACGCGCGAAGGCGACAATGTGGTCGTCACAAGCATTCAACTCAAAGATCCCGCCTACGCTGTGGAAGTCACATTGTTTTATAAAACCTACTCACGTGAGAACGTGGTTGAACAATGGAGCTTGATCAAAAGCGCAGAAAAAGGAGAGATTACATTGAACAAATATGCCTCCGCCAACCTCTATTTCCCTGGCAAAGATTTCTATCTGACGCATTATAACGGTACTTGGGCGCGCGAGATGAACCCGGAAGAAGAACAACTTACGGCCGGTATCCGCGTGCTGGATTCTAAGCTCGGAACGCGCGCCAACCTGTTCCAGCCACCCAGCTTCCAACTTTCGTTCGACAACCCCGCAACTGAAACCGAGGGGAAAGTACTGCTCGGAACATTGGCTTGGTCGGGTAACTTCCGTATGGATTTCGAGGTGGATTCCTACCATAATCTCCGGCTGATAGCGGGCATTAACAACTACGCTTCCGAATATCCGCTGGGCCCGGGCAAAGATTTCAAAACACCTTCTTTCATTTACACATTTTCGGAAAACGGAAAGGGCGAAGCGAGCCGCAACCTCCACAATTGGGCCCGCAAATACCGGATCCTCGATGGTGAAGGCTCTCGGCTCACGCTACTGAACAACTGGGAAGCCACCTATTTCGATTTCAACGAGGAAAAACTGTCGGGACTTTTTAAAGACGGCAAGAAACTCGGTGTCGACCTCTTCCTGCTCGACGACGGCTGGTTTGCCAACAAATATCCCCGTAACGACGACCGCGCAGGCCTCGGCGACTGGCAGGAAAACGTCAAAAAACTACCGCACGGAATCGGATACCTCGTTAAAGAAGCCAAAAATGCGGGCATTAAATTCGGGATTTGGGTAGAACCGGAAATGGTGAACCCCAAAAGCGAGCTTTACGAAAAACATCCCGACTGGGTGATCCGTCAGCCGCAGCGACCCGAGCATTATATGCGCAACCAGCTCCCGCTCGATCTGTCGAATCCCGAAGTTCAAAACTTTGTCTTTGGCATTCTGGACAAGCTTTTTACGGAGAATCCCGACATTGCCTACATTAAGTGGGATTGTAACGCCATTACTTTCAATGCGCATTCAGCCTATCTCGAAAAGAACAAGCAAAAGCAGTCGCAGCTATATGTGGATTATGTGAGAGGCCTGTACAAAGTCCTCGAAAAGCTCCGCGCCAAATATCCGAAAGTACCTATGATGCTCTGCTCGGGCGGCGGCGGCCGGGTCGATTACGAGGCATTGAAATATTTCACCGAGTTCTGGCCCAGCGACAACACCGACCCGCTCGAACGGGTTTTCATGCAATGGGAATACTCCTACTTCTTCCCCGCCCTCACGCAAAGCGCACACGTGACCGACTGGGGCAAGCAGCCGCTGAAATTCCGCACCGACGTGGCGATGATGGGCAAGCTTGGGTACGATATTGTGGTGAGTCATTTGAATGAAAAAGACCTGCAATTCAGTCAGCAATCCGTCGCCACTTACAATGCGATCAAGGATGTTGTATGGCACGGCGACCTTTACCGGCTGATCGATCCGAAGAAAAACGATTTCGCCTCCCTGCTTTTTGCTACCAAAAACAAGGACCGGGCCATTGTGCTCTCCTATCTGGTAAGCAATCGGAACGGTGCCGGCTCGGACATGGCCGTTCGTTTACAGGGGCTGGATGCCGGTAAAAAATACAAAGTGAAGGAATTGAACCTCTATCCTGATTCCAAATCACCGGTCCGGGAAGATCAGGTTTATTCAGGGGATTTTCTGATGACTGCTGGTTTTAACCCGGTGGTAAATGCGCGGCGGGCTAGTGTGATTTTGGAAATCCTGGAAATAAAATAGAACTGCGGCAAAATCAAAGCACCAGGAAGGCTCCACAGCGGTGCCTTCCTGGAAAATGCTATTTCAAATAAACGCCCTCTTCCTCCTCCCGGCTCAGTACCACTTCCACGTGCTCTGTAAGTGTGGTACTCAGCGAATATCCGACATAATGCGCATGGATGGGGAATTTGTGGTGGCTACGATCGACGATCACCGCTACCTGTACCTTTTTCATCGGTACTTTCAGGAACGGCTCCAATGCAAACGCAAGCGTACGGCCCGTATTCAGTACATCGTCCGCGACAATCACAACCTTGTTTTCGATATTCAGTTCACGATCGAACAGGATCGGGCTCTGCTGATGGATATTTTTGTCAAAACGCAGTTCGATCAGCTGGACGTCCAACGGGGAGATTTCGGTCAATGCTGCCGTAAGTCTTTTGGCGAAAGCAAAACCTTCCCCGGCGATACCGGCGATGATAATGCCCTTTTCCTCAAAATTCTGCTCATATATTTCAAAAGCGATCCTGCGTATTTTCTGGCCCGTCTGGTGGGCACTTAAAATCTGACGCCTGGATACCGTACTGTTCTCGGTCATTGCGGCTATGGGTAAGTTAAAATCTTAGCAACGGTAAAAATAGCAAACCGAAATGCCACTTCATAGCGCAGCGAAATTCTTTAACCAATTCGCAAAGGTCAGCTCATGTACCGGCAATTCCAGGCTCACGATGCCCATTTCCACCTTCGCTTGACCAATGCGCTCGGTGCGGATTTCCATTAGTGCCTTTTCGTAAGGTTTCGTAAACTCGGGGTGCGCCTGTATTCCTACCATGTGCTCACCGACCCTGAACATCCCGACCGGGCAGTCCTGGGTTTCGGCCAGCAGCGTGCTGTCAGGCGGCAACTCCATTACCTGGTCCTGACACATCATCAGCAGACTGAACGATTGCCGTGACGGCAACATCCATTCTTCCTGACTTAATACCTGAAAGTTATGCACTCCGACGCACCATCCGACAGTCGATTTCTGCACCTTCCCGCCAAGCGCTTCGGCCAGCATCTGATGCCCGAAGCAAATGCCAAGATATTTTCTCCCCGAGTCATGAATTTCCTTTACAAACTCCTTCAATCGATGAATCCAGGGTTCGTCGTCATACACCGATGACTTGGAGCCGGTGCAAACATATACCTCACATTCATCTGCCGACGCCGGGAAATGGCCGTTGCAAACATCATAAAATGTAAACGCCCAATCCGGCGCTACCTGCGAGAATAATACGGGAAACATTTCGCGATAGTCACCTGCGATCGGCAGCAGTTCTTCGCGCACGTGGTCACATTCCAGTAAACCGACTTTTGTCATTTCTACCCTATTTTCAAATGAAAAGACTTAGGCCTGGTAAGCGCCTCGTACCCGACGGTCGAAAGCGTGCAACCACGCCCCGAATTCTTGACGCCCGTCCAAGCTAATGCAGGATCGAGGTAGTCGCAACGGTTCATGAACCAGGTTCCGGTCTCGACTTGTTCGCCGATCTGCAATGCTGCGTCCACGTCCGAAGTCCAAATCGAAGCCGTAAGACCGTATTGGCTGTCGTTCATCAGGCGAATAGCCTCCTCGTCGCCGGAAACGGGCATTATGCCGACTACGGGCGCGAAAGTTTCCTCCGTCATGATGTCCATGGAATGGTTTACATTCACAAGCACCTGTGGAGCAAGGTAAGGTGTTCCCGTCTGATGTGCTGGAAACAGTGCAGGATCAATTAATGCGGTAGCACCCTGTGCAATGGCGTCATCAATTTGCTTTTGCGCAAAATTGGCCGCGGAGGTTCTCACCATCGGACCAAGTGTCGTTTCTGCATCCAGCGGATCGCCCAGAACATAAGTCTTAGTCAGTTCCTCAAATCCTTTAACAAATTCATCATAAACAGCCTGATGTACATAAATACGCTCGATGCCGCAGCACGACTGGCCCGAATTGAAGAAAGAGCCATCCACAAGATTTTCCACGGCATCGGCGAGGTTCGCATCCGCGCGTACATATGCCGGGTCCTTACCGCCCAATTCGAGGCCTCCAATAATAAAACGCTCATTGATAGCCTTCTGAACTGCATGACCACCCTCCACAGAGCCGGTAAACGCCACGTAGTCTACCCGCCCGTCACCAATCACCTGTGCTACCTGTTCGTGGCTCAAATGCAAATACTGAAACACGCCCTCGGGCAGTCCCGCATATTCAAAGGCAGCGGCATAGCGCTCCGCACAAAGCGGCGTCTGCTGTGCATGCTTCAATAGCACCGCATTGCCCGACAAAATCGCAGGTATCACCGAGTTTACCGAGGTGAGGTATGGATAATTCCACGGAGCGACCACGAATACCACGCCCAGCGGCTCTCTTTTTACAAATCTCTTAAAACCCGGAATTTCATCGACCTCTACATCGGCGAGCGCTTTTTCAGCAACCGAAATCATATAATTAGCTCTTTCCTGGAAACCGCGACGGATCTCATTTGCCGTATAACGAACCGGCCGCCCCATTTGCCAGGTCAATTCGAGACCGATTTCATCGGCATTGTTCAGAAAGTATTCGACTGCCTTGCGACAAATTGCCTCCCGCTCGGCCAGCGTCGTTTTTTTCCACTCCTTTTGTGCGGCAATCGCATTTTCCAAAGCAGCCTCCACAGCCGCCGCATTCGCCAGTTCGCGCTCCACATACACAGAGCCATCGATAGGGCTTATTGTTTTTTGAATCATTTTTTGAAAGGGAGAAAGGGGAGGAAAGGGGGGAAGGAGGAAAGGATCAGAAATAGGAAACTTCTTCATCCTCCCCTTCCTCCCTCCTCCCTTTCCTCCTATTTACAATGGAGTTACATAAGCCGAAGTAATACCGCCGTCGACCAGGAAGTCGGTACCGGTAACGAAAGACGCCTCATCCGAAGCGAGGAACAATGCGGCATAGGCCATTTCCTTGGCTTCACCGAAGCGGCCCATGGGAATATGTACGAGGCGGCGCTGTTTCTTTTCTTCGGTATTCAAAAACTTCATGAGCAGCTCCGTACGCAGCGGGCCGGGGCATAATGCGTTCACACGGATATTCTCGCGCGCATGTATGACCGCAAGCTCGCGTGTGAGCGCCAGTACCGCGCCTTTACTCGCCGTGTAGGCCACCTGCGGCGTGGCTGCGCCCAAGATTGCGACAAATGATGCAGTATTAATAATAGAACCTCCCCCGGCGCGCTGCAATGCCGGTATACCGTATTTGCATCCCAGGAAAACACCTTTCGCATTGATATTCATCGTAAGGTCCCAGATAGCCTCCTCGGTGGTAACGGCATTGTCGTCATCGCTGTGCATGATGCCGGCGTTATTGAAAATAATGTTCAACTTTCCGAATTTCTCTTCCGTGAAAGCCACCGCAGCCTCACAATCAGCGGCTTTGGACACATCAGAATGCAGAAAATAGGCTTCGCCACCATTTCTGACAATTTCATCGGCTGTCTCCTGACCAGCCGCGTCATTCACATCGGTTACGACAATTTTAGCTCCTTCTTTGGCAAACAAAATGGCCGTTTCCCGACCGATCCCGCCGCTCCCACCTGTAATGAGGGCGACCTTGTTTTCTAAGCGCATGGGGTTGGATTTTAATGTTATGGTTTAATAAATAGTAATTGAGTCTAAATCTGTTCAAAATACCGCTTCCGCTCCCAATCCGTTACGGAAGTGTCGTATGCGTGCTGTTCCGTTTTGAAAAAATGGGTGTAATGTTCCACGACCTCTGCGCCGAAAGCTTCTTTCGCAAACGAACTGTTTTCAAATAATGCAATGGATTCCGCTAACGTATAAGGCACACGAGGCAAATGCGCGGCTGCGTAAATGTCTCCAATGAAGCACTCCGGCGGTTCGATACGGTTTCTGATGCCATCCAACCCGGAGGCCAGCGATGCTGCAAATGCGAGGTAAGGGTTGCAATCCGCACCCGGAATACGGCATTCGATACGCAGGCTTGGGCCACTGCCTACCACCCGGAAACCAGCCGTGCGGTTGTCGTAACTCCATGCCAGCCGAGTAGGCGCCCAGGAGCCATCTACGAAACGTTTGTAGGAATTGACGGTCGGGGCGTAGAACGGCATTACATCGGGCACGTGTTTGATCCAGCCACCCAGGAACCAGCGGAAAATATCCGAGCCTTTTACAGGACCGAATTGCTGGTCCCCGTCGAAGATATTTTTGCCATTTTTCCACAAACTCATGTGAATATGACTACTCGAACCCGCCTGATCCGTCGCAAACTTTGCCATGAATGTCACCGAAAGACCCATGGCGTCGGCTACTTCTTTCAGGCATTGCTTGTAAACGACATGGTTATCGGCCATCGAGAGTACGTCGGCATATTTCACGTTTAGTTCGTGCTGCCCCAAGCCCCATTCGCCCTTCGAAGTCTCGACTGCTATGCCTGAATTTTTCAAATGCCTGCGCGCTGCCGATGTGAATTTTTCGTTCCGCGTGCCCTGCATGATATGATAATCTTCCAGATAATATCCCGCCGGGCTCAGGTTCTGGTAGTTTTGCTGAAATGCCTGCTTATAGCTGTTTTCGAGCAGGTAATATTCCAGCTCGGAAGCGGCAAAGCATTCCATTCCGTCGCCGGAGAGGGCATCCAGTTGCTTTTTCAAAACAGACCTGGGGGCAATGGATTCCAGCCGATGCGATTTATCGTTATGAACGTCACAGATCACCAGCGCCGTTTTTTCGAGCCAGTCAGCAACCCGTAATGTCGATAAATCCGGTACCATGTGAAAATCGCCGTAGCCGAGCTCCCAGTTGGCGTAGCGGTAACCCGGCACCGGATCCATGGCCATGTCGGTTGTAAGCAAGTAGTTGCAACCGTGCGTACCCGATTTGGAAACCGAATCGAGAAAAAAATCGGCGTCGACGCGCTTCCCCATCAGACGGCCGTAATGGTCCGTAAATGCTACAACAATTGTTTCGATCTCCCCTCCCCCAATCTTGCCCGAAAGTTCATCCAGCGTCAAAAATCCTTTTTTACTCATCAGAAAGGGTTGGTTTAGCGCATTGATATTATCGCAACTTGTCTACTTTGGCATTCATTGGAAATTTAAGCACCACCTTTTTACCCGAAGCTTTTTCAAGCATTGGGGTCAATATTTTTTGGGCATTCTCCTTGGTCTGATCCAGGATACCCATGTCGAGGGCCGATTTCTGGATCTGCTTTTCGGCTTGTTTGTAAGCCTCCTGCACCAGTTTAGCCTCGTCGGTAAATGCATATTCCGTATTGTAAACCTTTGATTTACTATGGTCTATTTTAAAAACACAAAGCTCCGGCTCGGGCATATTGATCACCAGCGTTTCGGCGTCGGAGCTAATATCTTCCATTGAAATCTTAGCCAGGTCCACACAACCGATTGCTTCGCCCTGCACGATCAGGATCGCTTTGGCATTAGGCAGCCACATTTTTACAATTTCCTGCTCCACTACGTCCTTGAAATTGTATTTCACTACTTCCAGCTTGCCCATCGAGCTGATTTCCTGCAAAACCACCGTATGCATTGTTTCGACCTTATCCTCCCCGCCGAGCCATTCGGGGAGCCAGGGGCCGGTCCGGAAACCCGACCATAATGCATTGATCCCCGCCAAAAGTAAAATCAGTACTACCAGCCGCACCAGCCACGATATGATCCGCATACATTATTTTTTAAGTACAAAATCCTCCGCTACTTCAAGTTCCCGGGCTACCCGCTGTGCAATGATGCTCGCTGCGATCAGTTGTAAAGCATGGTAAAGCATGATCGGCAGGAGCATTAAGCCCGCTTCCGGCCCCGCGAACAGCACTTTCGACATCACCGCACCCTGCACCAGCGATTTTTTGGAACCACAGAATACCGCGGTAACCTTATCCTCCCGGTTGAAATGCAACAAACCGCTGATGAACGTCAGCAGAAAATAGATCCCGAAAAACAGCGCGAGCATTCCTATCCCTAAAAATACAATTTCTTTTATTCCAAGCGAATCGAATAGGTGCTCTCCGAACGATTCGCAAAAAGAAGTGTAAACGATCAGCAAAATCGACGACTGATCGAAATAGCGGATGTACTTTTTGTGGCGCTCCGCGAAATGGCCCCAACGCTTGTTGAGCACAATTCCGGCAAATACCGGCAATAATACTTGTATGGACAGCTTTCCGACTACCGAAAGGAGATCAAAATGTCCGGCGCTGGCTTGCCCTGAACCAGATTCCAGCACGAGGCCCATCCATAGCGGCGTGATGAAAACGCCGATAAGGCTCGAAATACTGGCATTGAATATCGCCGCCGGGACATTACCGCGCGCAATAGACACCATTACCACTGACGATGAAACGGTGGACGGGAGGACCGTCAGAAAAAAGATCGCCAGCCACATGGTTTGCCCTTCCCCATTCTGAAAAAACGGTCTGAATGCCAGTGCAAGCACGGGAAAAAGTACAAATGTCGACAAGTGTACCATCACGTGCAGCCGCCAGTTCACGAGTCCGGCTTTCAGCTTTTCGGGACTGAGACGCAGGCCATAAAAGAAGAATATGACTGAAACGGCATAGGTAGAAACCGTAGAAAGATGAAGCGGGCTGTGCTGCATACCCGGTGCGGGCCAGAGCCACGCGAGCAGGATCATGCTGAGCAATGCGAGCATAAAACCGTCCAGGCCGGCTTTTTTGGCAGTATCAATGAATTTACGCATATCAAAAATAACGTCAGCCGGCAAAAGCGGCGGCAGACGGTTGCTTACAAGAAAAAGGAAAACCGTCAGAAATAAAAACCCGGCACGGCGATTAATAGTGTCAGTTCTTTTCAAATTGTCATTTCGGGTAAATGAGCGGCTCCCGCCACTTTCCCAGATAACATCAAGGAACAACAACCGACTACCAATGACTACTCCTGATAAACTGCTTCTGACGATCATCATGGCTCTCATCACACTGACGCCGGCCACAGCCCAATACAAGCTAATATGGGCCGACGAATTCGACTACGACGGCGCGCCCGACCCGAATGTGTGGCAGCCCGAAAAAGGTTTTACCCGAAACCATGAAGACCAGTGGTATCAGGGTGATAATGCCTATTGTAAAGGCGGCTACCTGATTATCGAGGCAAAAAAAGAGCGTGTCAAAAACCCCAATTACAAGCCGGGCAGCAATAACTGGAAAGAAAGTCGCGAATATGCCGAATACACCTCGGCCAGCATCATTACCCGCGGCAAAAAGAGCTTTCAATACGGCCGTTTCGAAATGCGCGCCAAAATCGACACGCGCTCAGGGATTTGGCCCGCTTTCTGGACGCTGGGCGATCAGGGCGAATGGCCGGATAACGGCGAGATCGATATTATGGAGTTTTACAGGGGCATGTTGCTCGCTAACCTCGCCTGGGGCTCGAATGAGCGCTATAAACCTGTTTGGAATACCAATAAAAAGCAGATCAGCACGTTCGGGGATCCGGATTGGTCGTCTAAATTCCACGTCTGGCGTATGGATTGGGACGAGCATTCAATCAAAATCTATGTGGATGACATGCTGATGGCCTCACAGGACCAGGCAAAGGCTGTTAATGCTAAAAACAAAGACGTTACGCCGTTTAAACAGCCGCATTACATCCTGCTGGGCATGGCATTGGGGGGCGACAACGGCGGCGATTTGTCCAAAACAGAATTCCCTGCCCGCTTTGAAGTAGATTATGTAAGAATTTACCAAAAGCAGTAGACCATTTCGGCGGCGGAATCTGGGCGATCCCATCACACTGCCGTTTTCATCACTGGAACGCTCTTCCTTACCTTTTTTGGAGCCTTCTTCCTTCTACCCCACCAGATCACAAAGCCGGTAACGGGTAATGAAGCGCAGATCAGGCTGGCAAAGAATACGAGAATCTTACCCGGCAACCCAAGGATAGCGCCCGTGTGGATGTCGTAATTCATCCGGCGGAGTGTGTTTGCGAAGTTGGCCTCGCTGTATTTGCCCGTATAAGGGCCAGTTGCCTGGATTTTTTTGACCGAATATTGATCGAAATAATTATAATCGACATTGTAGTAAGTGCCTTCCCGGAAGTTCACATAAGAGAAAATCGACTCTGCTTTCTCGGTAGGGAAGGAAATATTGAGGGTCGAATATTTGGGATATTCGTTTTGTAATTGCAACCATGCCTTGTCCACAGCCTGCATCGGGCCGGTTACCTGCGTGGTTGAAATAGTGTCGGAAGTCGGGTTGTAATATATATCCGATCCCTGCCCGCCTGTGACTTTATAAAGTCCTTGCGAAAACCACTGGAAGCCCCAAACAAGCCCGGTTAAGGCCAGAATCACGCCGATTGACATGATATAGAAGCCCAAAACATTATGCAAATCGTAGTTTTTCCGTCGCCACGCCGCATTCCATTTGATCGAAAAGCGCTGTTTGGCGGCAGATTTGTTTTTGGGCCACCAAAGCACCATCCCGCTGGTCATCATGAAAAAGAAAACGAGCGTAGCCGAAGCAGTTACCGGCTGGCCGATCTTTTCAGGCAACCATAGGTAATAATGCCCGTGGAGAATGAAATGGAAGAAATCGTCGTCCTCATTCCAGACGTGCTCCAATTTCCCGGTGTATTGGTTGATATAGGCGACGTAATAATATTCGGGATCGAGGTTGTAAAAACCTACCTGTGCATTGCGATCGGGCGTATCGTAAAGCACCCCTTTGGCCACCTTGCCGGGCAGCGCCTTTTTAGCGATCTCTGCGAGCTCCGACGGAGGCAGCACCTTCCCGCCTGTCGGGCCTTTTACAAACATATAGGGCTGCGTAATGCTTTTGATTTCCTGCTCAAATGCCAGGATACACCCCGTGATGGAAATGATGAACACCATAATGCCGGAGATAAGTCCCAGGTACAGATGGAGTTTTCCAATCAGTTTTTTCATCGATTCGCCGCCAGTTATCTTATTTAGACTCAATTAAGACTACGAATATAAGGCGAACGATGTGAACTACCAAAAAGGGAGGAAACGGATGAAAGGGAGGAAGGGGAGGATGGAAGAAGGAGGAAGAAAAGCCTCACTCCTCATTTTCCCTCCTCCCTTTCCTCCTTCCTCCCTTTCCTCCCTTTCATCCCACAAAAAAATCAGAAATCGTAACGATAAATCCCCTCCACCTTCGTATTCGGCGGCATATGGGCCAGGGTTTTCAAAAGTCCGTCGTGCAGGCCGAACACCCAGCCGTGGAGGTGCAGCTCCTGTCCCTGGTGCCACGCCCCCTGTACAATGCTCGTCTGCGCAAGGTTGTGCACCTGCTGGATTACATTCAGTTCCACCAGGCGGTCGAAACGCTTTTTCTCGTCCTCGATCGCATCCAGCTCGGTGGCGAACTTGTCGTACACATCTTTGATATTATGAAGCCAGCGATTGATCAGGCCCAGGTCCTTGTGCATCATCGACGCTTTCACGCCGCCACATTGGTAATGCCCGACAACCAATATATGCCTCACTTTCAACACCTCCACGGCATATTGCAACACGCTGAGCATGTTCATATCCGTATGTACCACCAGGTTGGCTACGTTGCGGTGTACAAACATTTCACCGGGCTGCGAACCTGTCAGGTCTTCGGCAGGTACGCGGCTGTCGGAACATCCGATCCAGAGAAAATCCGGTTTCTGATCTTTGGCCAGGTTATCAAAATACGTTTCGTCAACTTCGAGTTGCCTGGCGGCCCAGGTTTTATTGGCTGATAACAGGGTGTTGATAAGTTCCATTTCGCGATTGATGATTGAGGCACCAAAATAATACAATCTCCGTCAGATTCATTCAAAAGCGTACATCCTTTTAGCGGAAAAAAATCCGTAATTTTGCACTCTTAAAATCCGGAGAGGGTTATAAATAGTGCTATTTACATGACCAGCCAGGGCGAAACGCCCGACGCTAACAACCCATATGAAATACAACGAATATAAAAATCTGAGTTACCCGCAAATCGGGGACGAAGTACTGAAATTCTGGAAAGACAAGAAGATCTTTGAAGCATCGGTAGAAACTCGCGAGGGCTCCCCTACTTTCACATTTTATGAAGGACCGCCGTCGGCCAACGGTACGCCGGGCATTCACCACGTAATGGCGCGGGCGATCAAGGATATTTTCTGCCGTTACAAAACTTTGCAGGGCTTTCAGGTGAAGCGTAAAGGCGGCTGGGACACGCACGGTCTGCCGGTCGAGCTACAAGTGGAAAAGGAACTGGGCATTATCAAGGACGATATCGGAAAGAAGATTTCGGTAGCGGATTATAACGAAAAATGCCGCCAGACGGTCATGAAATTCACCGACCAGTGGAATGACCTGACCGAGAAAATGGGTTACTGGGTTGACCTCGACAATCCTTATATTACCTACAAAAGCGAATATATCGAAAGCCTCTGGCATCTGCTCAAAAAGCTATATGACAAAGGTTTACTCTACAAAGGATATACGATCCAGCCATATTCACCGGCTGCCGGAACGGGTCTGTCGTCGCACGAACTGAACATGCCCGGCACGTATAAAGACGTGAAGGATACTACCATTGTGGCCATGTTTAAGGTCAAAGATGCTGCTAAATGGGAAGCATTGGCGGGTTCTGCCGACCTGGATATCCGCATTCTGGCCTGGACGACCACGCCCTGGACGCTTCCTGCGAACTCCGCATTGACCGTGGGTGGCAATATTGATTATGTGTTGGTTAAAACCTTTAATCCTTACACGCACGAGCCTGTGGCCGTTGTGCTCGCGAAGGATCTGGTAGGCAAATATTTCTCCGAAAAAGGCCACAACGGCGATTTCGAAGGCTATGCGGCCAGTGATAAAAAGCTGCTTCCCTGGACAGTTTTAAATGAGTTCAAAGGCAAAGCCCTGGAAGGCATCGAGTACGAGCAACTGCTGCCTTACATTCAACCGGAGACTCCCGCTTTCCGTGTCATCCTCGGCGATTTCGTAACTACCGAAGATGGTACCGGCGTAGTGCACACCTCTCCTACCTTCGGCGCGGACGACTTCCGGGTTGCGCAGGCAAATGGTATCCCGCCCATTATGGTGAAGGACGAAAACGGCAAGGAAGTGCCTATCGTAGATCGCCAGGGCCGTTTTGTGAAAGAAATCACTGATTATGCGGGCCGCTTTGTAAAACCTGAATATTACTCCCAGGCCGAACAGGACGATCCCGAGTTCCGCCCGACCGACGTGCTGATCGCCATCAAACTGAAAGAAGAAGGCAAAGCATTTAAAGTCGAGAAATACGAACACCCCTACCCGCATTGCTGGCGTACCGACAAGCCGGTGCTCTACTACCCGCTCGACAGCTGGTTTATCCGCACCACTGCTGTGAAAGACCGGTTGGTAGAACTGAACAAAAGCATTAACTGGAAACCCGAAAGTACCGGTACCGGCCGCTTTGGCAACTGGCTTGAAAACCTGGTTGACTGGAACCTCTCGCGCTCGCGCTACTGGGGCACGCCGCTGCCGATCTGGCGGAACGATTATGGCGATGAGGTATGCATCGGCTCGATCGAAGAACTGAAAGACAAGCTGGAAGAAGCCATTATTTCCGGCCACCTTACCCGCGAGCAGGCATTGCACAACTCGGATTATCTGCAAAAACTGGAACATGGCGACTACGACCTGCACCGTCCGTATGTGGATGATGTAGTGCTGATAGGTAAAACAGGCCACATCATGCACCGCGAACCGGACCTGATCGACGTTTGGTTCGACTCCGGCGCGATGCCATACGCACAATGGCATTATCCGTTTGAAAACCAGGAAATATTCAACCAAGCCTACCCTGCCGACTTTATTTCGGAAGGTGTAGACCAAACCCGCGGTTGGTTTTTCACATTGCACGCCATTGCGGGAATGTTGTTCGACTCGGTTGCATTCAAGAATGTGGTCTCGACCGGCCTGGTACTTGATAAGAACGGCAACAAAATGTCGAAACGTCTTGGCAATGCCGTCGACCCGTTTGCGACCCTGGCACAATATGGCCCAGATGCGACACGCTGGTATATGATCACCAATGCGGAGCCGTGGGATAACCTGAAATTCAATATCGACGGCATCGGCGAGGTGCAGCGCAAGTTCTTCGGAACGTTGGTGAATACCTACAATTTCTTTGCATTGTATGCGAATCTCGACGGTTACGAGTTCCACGAAGCGAATTCTGTACCTATCGAAAAGCGCACCGAGCTCGACCGCTGGATTTTATCGAAACTGAATACATTGATCAATGAAGTTGGCGAGCAATTCGACGATTACAATCCGACCAAAGCGGGCCGCCTCGTGCAGGATTTCGTTACCGACCAGCTTTCAAACTGGTATATCCGCCTCAACCGCCGCCGCTTCTGGAACCCATCGGCTGAGCAAGGCGAAGGTTTGACCAACGACAAAGCGGCTGCCTACGAGACATTGCACCATTGTTTGGCAACCGTTTCGCAGCTTATGTCGCCTATCGCACCTTTCTTTGGAGAATGGTTATATAAAAACCTGACGGACAGCGATCGCGAAGCGTCTATTCAGCACAATGCGCCATTCAAATACGACTCGGTGCATTTGACTTACTGGCCAAAAATCGAGGCAGAAGTAGTCGATACCGACCTGGAAGAGGCAATGGACCTCGCGCAACGCATTAGCTCGCTTGTTCACTCGATCAGGAAAGGACATAAGCTGAAAGTACGTCAGCCATTGTCCAAAATCCTGATCCCTGTTTTAAGTGATAAAACGAAACGTCAGATCGAGCAGGTAGCTTACATTATCCTTTCGGAAGTGAATGTGAAGCACATCGAGTTCGTACACGACGACAGCGGCATTTTGAAAAAGAAAATCAAACCTAACTTCAAAACACTCGGACCTAAATTCGGACCGAAAATGAAGGAGGTAGCCGCCGCCATTTCCGCGATGGATGAAATTCAAATCCGTGAAATCGAAGCCAGCACCGCCATTACGCTGCCATCTACCAGCGGGCCTATCGAAATCGCATTAACGGACGTGGAAATCATCGCCGAAGACGTTCCGGGCTGGCTTGTTGCGAGCGAAGGCGGCCTGACCGTTGCCCTCGACATTACCGTTACCGAAGACCTGCGCCTGGAAGGTATCGCCCGTGATTTCGTAAATCGTGTGCAGAATCTCCGCAAAGACAGCGGTTTTGAAGTAACCGACAAGATCCGCATTACCTTACAAGACAACAACGGCCTGCTCGCCAGCGCAGTAACCGCTAATAAAGACTACATCTGCCAGGAAGTACAAGCCCTGGACCTCAACCTCGTCGGCGACCTGAATGGGGAAGCGACGGAAATCGAGATGGATGAGTTTTTGTTGAAGGTGAAGATTGAGGTTGTGTAGATGAAACTTCCGTTTCAATGATAATAAAAAGGCGTCGCACTCGTGGGACGCCTTTTTTACGCATATATAAATTATCACAATTTTTGGGAAGTCAGCACAAAAATCTTAGTTTTATCCAATATGCAATTCCAAACCTCCACAGCCCTCATCACCGGCGGCGCCTCCGGCCTTGGAGAAGCGACTGCACGGCTATTCATAAGTCAGGGAGCCAAAGTTGTTGTCCTGGACTTAAATGAAACGGCTGGACAAGCGCTGGAAAACGAATTTCCAAGCCTGCTTAAATTCATCAGAACCGACGTAACCAGCGAAAGCGAAGTCCAGAATGCGCTGGACATTGCCCTGCAAACCTTTGACGGTATTCAAATCGTGGTCAACTGCGCCGGCATCGCTCCCGCGCGCAAGATCGTAGGCAAAGCGGATGGCATTTACGGCCCGCATTCTTTTGAGCTTTTTGAAAAAACGATTCGTATTAATCTCATCGGCACATTCAATGTAATGCGGCTGGCTGCATTTGCAATGGAGAAGAATGAGCCAAATGCGGAGGGTGAGCGCGGCGTGATCATCAATACGGCTTCCGTGGCAGCCTATGACGGCCAAATGGGGCAGGTAGCTTATGCCGCGAGCAAAGGCGGGATTGTGAGTATGACGCTACCCGTTGCGCGGGATCTTGCAAAATCCGGCATTCGCGTAATGGCCATCGCACCGGGACTTTTTGAAACACCTTTACTAATGGGGTTGCCGGAAGAAACCCGCATTTCATTAGGACAACAGATTCCGTTTCCCTCGCGACTTGGAAAGCCTTCCGAATATGCATTACTTGCTAAATCCATTGTGGAAAATCCGATGCTGAACGGCGAGGTAATTCGTTTGGACGGGGCCATCAGAATGGCTCCCAGATAGTTAAAATCAACCGATAATGAGAGGACATTACTTCTTAAAATGGTTATTCCTGACAGTTTTGTCTGTCAGTACCCTCCATTTTAGGGAGATCGCAGGTGTTGGCCCCTATAAAACTGAGCAAGTCTATGCTGTTCAGCGCGTTAGTCAAAGGCAAAGCCTATTCAGCCTTAAAAACCTCAAACCCGCTGGAAACCGGCCCTTTGCTTTTACCTGTTTTAAAAACCAGCAACACGCACATCTTACTTACCTTTCGAATGAGCTAAGTAGCTCCATCACGCAGCATCCCGATTTCCACTTCACCCGGGTGCCTGGCTGCGTTCACATTCAAAATCAGCATTTCCGGAGCCGTACACGCTCGGCTGACCCCCATTCCATTTTCCTATCGTAATCCGGCGTCCCGCATTTCGCGGATGCTTGTAACGATGCGCCCGGGCGCATCAGGGCTAAGCTATGCGCCTGGCCCTAACGCTTCATTTAAATCGATTGGAAAATGGGAATCAAACGAACCGTATTCTTCCTGCGGAAATGGCTTCTCAGGATGGCTATTTCGTTTATGCTCGGGTTTTCGAATGCCATTAATCAGGACACGAAGAGCATTGACGATACTTCTTTTAAAGTTGAAGAAACTACTAAAAAATAAACGGCGCCCGGGAATCAGACTAAACTGATTCCCAGCTTCCGGTAAATATTAAATTCTTCGTTTTCAGCCTCTTTATCAGTAATAATCATGGATAACCGTTCTGTCGGACAAACATAGTAGGCCTCGGCAGTACCCAGCTTTTCAGTAGTTGCTAATGCAATTACTTCCTTCGACGATTCAATCATAGTCCGCTTCACTTCGCTTTCCTCGAAATCAGGGCCGGTGACGCCCAGTTCGGTGTGAATGCTGCAAATGCCGAGTAGACAAATATCTGCCCGGAACTTTTTGAAAAACTGCATTGCATCATTGCCGATCGTGACAAACGAGTCTTTGAGCAAACGCCCTCCGGCAAACAGCACTTCAACGTGCTCATGCTCTTCCAGAATCGAGGCAATAGGGAAACTATTAGTGATAACCGTCAGTTTCAGGTCTTTCGGAAGCATTTGGGCGATCAGCATTGCTGAAGTACCGCCGTCGAAGATTACTACCTGGCCGTCTTTGAGAAATTGTAACGCCTTTTTTGCAATAATCTGCTTCTGATCGTTGTCATATTTGACCCTATCGCGGAAATGGTGTGGGCCTGGTGAATGTGGCACTGCTCCTCCTCGCACCGATTTGAGCAAGCCCTGGTCGGCCAGCTCCTTGATATCCCGCCTGACGGTATCCTCGGACACATTCAAAAGCGTACTCAGATGCCCCAGATAGACTTTCTGATCATGCCCCAACTGATCCAGTATGATCTGGAAACGTTCTTCTTTTAACATAGGTACCCCCGATTATGCTTGCAAATTTAACAAACATTTTAAATTTAATGTTGCAAAATATTGCATAGTAATTTTATATTTGTTGCAAATAATTGCAAATACTAATTTCTTTCGTCATGAAAAAATCGATTGCGGTGGATATGGATAATGTCATCGTCGACATTGAAGCTAACTGGATCAACTGGTACGCAGACGCTTTTGGGATAAGAATTACGAAACTGGATATGCACGGCATTCCCGAAGACCAGGCCTTTCCGGACCCGTTAGCCGCGCGGAGCCTGATTTACAAACCTGGATTTTTCCGTAATGCACCCGTCATTCCCGGATCGCAGGAGGCCATCATCAAATTGCAGGAAAACTACGAAGTCTACATCGTATCCGCTGCCATGGAGTTCCCAAATTCTCTGTCTGAAAAACACGACTGGCTAGCCGAACACTTTCCCTCGATCCATTGGAGAAACATCATTTTCTGCGGAGACAAAAGTGTGATCAACACCGATTACCTCATCGACGATCACTTTAAAAACCTCGATTTTCACAAAGGAAGGCCTATTCTATTCACCGCAGGGCACAACAGGGGAATCGATAGGCATACCCGGGTGAATAGTTGGGAAGAAGTGTTGGAGTTGCTGGCCTCCGAATTGGTCTGATACCGGCTGATCATTCAAAGGGTTAGTTCGGGTATTTTTTGTAACTTTATATAGTTCCAGCAATTATCTTGAAGCTTAATTACCGACTTATGAAGACGCAGCAACTTTCGTTTGACCAACTCGCAGACCTTATTCAAAGCCTTGATGAGGTCGACAAAAGTAAGGTTAGTCGCGCTTTGCAAGAAGGTTTTGAGCTATCGCCGGAAGGATTGGATGAACTGCTCAAAAGATTAGCTGCATTCGACGACGGTAAGTTATCGGCTCGCCCCTGGAACGACATAAAAAAAGACTTTGGCTCATTACAACATTCTCCTTTTTAAAACTGCTGAAATCGAGCTCCATGAAGCATACGAATGGTATGAAAAACAAAAAACCGGATTAGGCGACAGATTTATAGGGGAAATATCGGGCTGTTTAAATTCCATAGCCGACAATCCCTACAAGTTTGCTAAAAGATATGGCCAAATTTTACGTTTCGAACCGCTACCGGTTTTCCCTTTTGTAATAGCCTTTCGGCCACTAGAAGCCAAACGAGTGATTCACGTCGTCTCCGTTTTCCATACTAGCCGTAACCCAAAAAAATTTCAGGCCTAACCCTGCTCCTGCACCCGCGCCTTCAATTGCAGCAGTTCATCCCGCAACCGTGCAGCTTCCAGAAAGTCCAGATCCTTCGCGGCGGCTTCCATTTTACGCTGGGTTTCGGCAACGAGTTTTTGTAAATCGGTTTTACCCATGTATTGAACGACAGGATCAGCTGCAATGCGGACTTCATCCGGCTCAACGTATATTTTGCGAACCTTGGAGTCGGCCACAGAAGTCTGCTCCATAATGGCCTCTTTGGATTTCCGAACGGTTCTTGGCGTGATGCCGTTCTCCATATTGTAATCCATTTGAATGCTCCGGCGACGGTTTGTTTCATCGATCGCAAGCTGCATTGAGCCGGTGATGGTATCCGCATACATAATCACCTTCCCGCGGTCGTTACGCGCCGCGCGGCCGATGGTCTGGATCATGGAGCGGGTATCACGGAGGAAACCCTCTTTGTCTGCATCCATAATGGCCACGAGCGATACTTCGGGCAAGTCGAGCCCCTCGCGGAGGAGGTTTACGCCCACCAGCACATCAAATATGCCAAGGCGCAATTCCCGTAATATTTCCACGCGGTCTAATGTCTTCACTTCCGAGTGAATATAGCGGCATTTGATACCGACGCGGTCGAGGTATTTGCTCAGCTCTTCGGCCATCCGTTTCGTCAAAGTGGTTATCAGAACGCGGTCGCCCAACTTAATGCGTTCATTTATTTCTTCCAGCAGGTCGTCGATCTGGTTCAGGCTTGGCCTCACTTCAATTTCGGGATCCAGCAGACCGGTAGGACGTATAATCTGCTCAACGACAACACCTTCCGACTTTCTCAGTTCATAATCCGCAGGTGTGGCGCTTACAAAAATGGTTTGCGGCGTCATGTCTTCGAACTCCTGGAATGTCAGCGGCCGGTTATCCAATGCCGATGGTAGCCGAAAACCGTATTCCACCAAAGCCTCTTTACGCGAGCGGTCGCCGCCCCACATGGCGCGGATCTGCGGCATCGTCACGTGGCTTTCGTCGACCACCATCAAAAAATCCTCAGGAAAATAGTCGAGCAGACAGAATGGGCGTTGCCCGGGCATTCGACGATCGAAATAGCGGGAATAGTTCTCGATGCCGGAGCAATAGCCCAGTTCGCGCATCATCTCCATGTCAAACTCGGTACGCTCTTTCACGCGCTCGGCCTCCGCGAGTCTCCCTTCGGCAATAAAATACTTGATCTGATTTTGCAGATCGTCCTGTATCTCTTTAATGGATTGGTTCAGAACGTCGCGACCGGTAACGAACAGGTTTGCCGGAAAAATGGCGATCGCTTTTTCAGAAGACAGCTTCTTACCCGTCTCGGGCTCGATGCGCTGGATCTCCTCGATTTCATCCCCGAAAAAGATAAAACGGTAAGCAAAATCCGCATAACCCGGAAAAACATCGACCGTATCGCCTTTTACGCGGAAAGTCCCGCGATTGAATTCTACTTCCGTCCGGCTATAAAGGATTTCCACAAGCCTGAACAGAAACTGGTTGCGGCTTACCACATCGCCGAGCTTGGCGCTCACGATGCTTTTTTTGTATTCCAAAGGGTTTCCCGCACCATAAATACAAGAAACCGACGCCACCACGATCACATCCCGGCGCCCGCTCATGAGCGACGAGACAGTGTGCAAACGCAGCTTTTCGATCTCCTGATTGATCATCAGGTCCTTTTCAATGTAGGTATTGGTGGTGGAAATGAATGCCTCAGGCTGGTAATAGTCGTAGTAGCTGATAAAATACTCGACGGCATTGGTGGGAAAAAACTGCTTGAACTCGCCGTAAAGCTGGGCTGCCAGCGTTTTATTGTGGCTCAGTACGAGGGTCGGCTTGTTCACATGCGACACCACATTGGCCACCGTGAATGTCTTCCCGGAACCCGTCACCCCAAGTAAGGTCTGGGCAGGTTCCCCGTTTTCAATTCCTTGTATTAGTTGTTTGATCGCCTCCGGCTGATCGCCCGTTGGCTGGTATTCTGAAGTGAGTTCGAAGTTCATAGCTAGTCGTAAGGCAATATCAAGGGAACGCATTTCAAAGATAGATTAGTTTCCTTGAAATGCGTCGCCGGGCGTCGATCCGCGCCTTATTGCCTTATGCTTGCTTTTGCACCAATTCCTGTGCGTTTTCGACTGCTTTCTTTTCTTTCCAATGCTGCCAGTCGATACCGAGGAGTTTAGTCATGCTTTTATCTACAAAAGTATGACGAACCAGGTTCATGCCACCCCGGACTGCCGTGAAAATGGAATTGTTCGCGCGCAATGCGAGGCTGAAACCGCCATCCACATAGCGGATATAATGCCACCAGAGCGAAGGAATGAAGATCGTCTCTCCGTGATGGAGGATTGTTTCGTAACCGGTTGCGCCCTTCAATGCCGGGAACTTCTCGTAATCCGGATCAAGAGGGTTCACCTTGCTCATGACAGTGAACGGGTGGTGGTAAAGCCTGCGGCTTTCTTCGGGAGAGAATAAAATAACCTGCTTGCGGGTCTGGAACTGCGTCAGGAACACATTTGAGCAGTCCATATCGTAGTGCAGGTTCGTAATCGAACCTTCTCCGCCAAAAAATACAAATTTGTAAGATTTCAGAAAGCCATCCATGATCGTCGGAAAACGGATATCGTCCGCGAGCTCAGGGATTTTTTTAAAAATGTCGAAAAGGAAAATCCGGAGATCGGTCGGGCCTTTTTCTATGAGGCTCAGGTAATCGCCGAATTTCATCGTTTTGGCAATCTGGAAATATTTGTCGGCGTCGTGGATGTGGTTATCTACCAGGGGAACATCCAGGCTCCCGTGGTTTTCCCGAAGCCATTCGAAAGTCCATTTCTGAACCGCCGGCCAATCTTTCGCCAGGTCGGTAAACACCACCGGGCGGCTTGGTTTTAAGTAATTCTCGATGAATTCTTCGCGCGTAAGTCCGGTGCGCTTCTCTATGGGCACTAATTTCATAGCAAGAAACTGAGTAGGTAATCGACTATTTATTGAATACCGTTACATTTTCAACTATAACGGGAGGATAACCGCCAGGGTTTCAAACCGGCCAAAATATCCGGTCAAATGTATTAAAGAGATTTCAAAAATATAAATTTCGTAGAATATAATAAAAGAATGCCCTTAAAGCAGATAGACTAAATAGGCTAGTTCATGAAATATTTCACAATACTCCCGCCAGCCGACCTTGCTCGGTACGTCCGCTTCTTCTGGGTCCTGGAACACGACCTCGCCGACGCCGAAGCCTACTTCCACCGGACTATGGCCGACGGATGCGCGGAAATGGTATTTCATTTCAAAGGCCGTTTCGACGAACTCTTGAAAACCGACCAGTCGGAGCTTTCCTTCCGCTCGGGCATTCATGGGCAATCACAATCCTTCCGGCGATTCCGGATTGGCGAGGATTTCGGGATCTTCGGGGTATACCTCTACCCTTTCGCTATTCCAGCGCTTTTCGGCATCCCCGCGGCGGAACTAAGCAATCAGATGCCCGACCTTGCCACGTTCTTAGGTAATGCGGGAATCGAACTCGAAGAACGTGTCATGCTCGCGACCGATCATCCCGAGCGCGTTCATATTGTCGCAGAGTTTCTGAGGAAACGCATTCGCAGCCACGAGGTGCATGAACCGGCGGTTTTTTCGGTGATCAGCAGCGTGATCCGTTCCAACGGACTGGCCAAAATCCCGGAGCTTGCGGCGCAAAGTTTTCTGTCTACCCGGCAATTCGAACGAAAATTTCTGGCATTCTCAGGTTTCAATCCGAAGCTGTTCAGCCGGATTATCCGGTTCCACTCCGCCCTTAATGAATACGGCAATAAGGAAAAATCACTCACGGAAATCGCCTACGAATGCGGCTATTACGACCAATCGCATTTTATTCACGACTTCAAGGCATTCTCCGGAGAGCACCCAAAAACCTATTTCTCCGGCAACGCGGAAGGGACAGGTTACCGCGATGCATGATGTCGTATTTTTCCAATTTCAGGGCCGGCAGCCCGGCTACTTTTGTTCAAACCAAAAACAAAAATCATGAGCAACGTAAAAATCCCAAACGGCCACCAGGCCGTAATCCCTTATCTGATGCTGGACGGCGCCGCCAGATTTAAAGAATTTACGACCAAAGTATTTGATGGCACAGTCTCCGCCACGCACTATCAGGAAGATGCGCCCGAGATGATCAAACATGCAGAAGTTTCCATCAGCGGCAGTGTCATCATGTTCTGCGATGCACGCGCCGAATGGCCCGCGCAACCCGCAAACCTGTTCGTTTATGTGGAGAATGCCGACACCAGCTACGAGAAGGCCCTGAAATCCGGCGGCACAAGCATTATGCCACCCGCCGATCAGGAGTATGGCCGGAGCTGCGGCGTATCCGACCCGTGTGGCAATACATGGTGGATCACCTCCGTTCTTTGATCGAAATGCCGTCTTAATACCTATATTTAGCGCATTAAGACGGCAATTCCCTATGATCAATTATAACAACAAAGTATTCGTCCCATTGTCCAATTCCGAAAACGGTGAGGTAGATCTGGGCATGCAATTTGTGTATCAACAATCGGGCAATATAGTGACCTCTACGTACGCAGGCGGGCGCATTCGCAGCGGGCATCTGATCGCACTCGTAGACGAGCACGGAAACCTGGATATGCGCTATCACCAGGTGAATGACAAGGGCGAGATCACGACGGGCATTTGTAAATCGACGCCTGAGCAACTTCCGAACGGTAAAATCCGTATGCATGAAAAATGGCAATGGACTTCCGGCGACCGCTCAGAAGGCGAATCCTTGCTGGAAGAACTCTGATATTCATCCAAACTAAAACTTACATGCGACTCCTACTTACATTATGCGTCATGGCCACGGTTTTTGCCGGCCATGTTTCCGCTCAAACGACCAAAATCGTTTCCGGTTCTACCAAGTTCAGCGTGAAGTTCATCCTCGGCACCTGCAACGGCACATTCGACGCGCCGCGCGGGGAGGCTGTTTTCAATGAGAAAAACCCGGAAAATGCTTCGTTCGATGTCAAAATTGCTGCTGGCACGTTCAAAACCAACAACAACTCGCGGGATAAAGATTTGAAGAGCGACAAATATTTCTGGGTCGAGAAATATCCCGATATCCATTTCAAATCTTCCAAAGTCGAGAAGAAAGGCGATAAGTACCAGGCCACCGGCACCCTGACGATGCGCGATGTTTCCAAAACCGTCGCGCTTCCCTTCGATGCTAAAAAGAATGCCGACGGCAGCTATTCCCTCACAAGTTCCTTCGACATCAACCGCCTCGATTACAAAATCGGCGAAAAGGACTGGAAACTGAAAGACATTGTCACGGTCAATCTCCAAGCGACGATCAAGTAACAATCTGTCGCATTACTAATCCCCGTTTCGGAGTATCAATTTCTTATTCACAAAAAATATTTCATTGTAATTGTAATTAGTCTAAATAATATTTTCCTTTGCGATTATAATTAGTCTAAATTAATCCTCCGTGAAATATTATTTTACCGTCACTTTGATATTGCTGGTAATCAGTAGTCTGATGGCTCAGGAGGGAAGTGGCGTTCCTAGGTCCAAAGTCGAAGCTACAAAGGCCTCGGATACAACACGATCTTTGAATGAGGTCGTAATTACCGGGCAATCTGAACCGCAATCGCTACGAAACTCGGTGTACCAGGTGCGCACGATCGACAGCGAGCGCATTCGCCTGCGAGGCGCGACCAATTTGCAGACTATCCTCAATACCGAGCTTGGAATACGTTTTTCCAATGATCTAACCCTTGGCACCAGCGATATTCAACTGATGGGCATCACGGGCCGCGGTATCAAAATCCTCCTCGACGGAATTCCGCTCACCGACCGGGGCGATAGCCGCGAAAGTCTGGGGCAGGTGGACATCAACACCATTGAAAAAATCGAAATCGTCGAAGGCCCGATGTCGGTCATATACGGAACAGATGCATTGGCGGGAGTGATCAATATCATCACCAAAAAGGCGCAAGACGGCTCTTCGATCACCGTGAATGCGCGGTTACAGGAAGAGACAGCGGGCGATGAATACAACGCATTAACCAAAAAAGGAACTCATAACCAAGGCGTCGGCGTCACCTGGCAGAATGCCTATTTGCAGCTATCCGGCAATGTAACCCGAAATAACTTTGGCGGGTGGCAAGGTGCCTCCACAGGACGTGCCCAAGCCTGGAAGCCCAAAGACCAGATGCTCTACACCGCGGGCACCCGGTTTACAGGCAAGCAATGGAACGTCTGGTATCGCTTCAACGGCACCGACGAAACCATCACAAGCCTGGGCAACTTAAACCTCTTAAAAGAAGCTGGTGATCAAGAATATATCAGCAAACGCTGGCTCCATCAGGTGCAGTCGGAATGGAAGGTCAATGAGAAATTGAGCCTTACGGCTGTCGGCTCCTATACCGACTATTCGCGCAGGACTTTAAGCACGAAGATCGATTCAACCGGCCGGCGTACATTGTCCCTCGAACCCGGCTCGCAGGACAAATCTATTTTTACCACTGCATTTTTCCGTGGAACGGCCTTTTACAAAGCCGGCGATCATCTTTCGGTATTAGCCGGAATCGATTTTTCGAACAATAATGCCTCCGGCGCGCGCATCAATGGCACGCCTACCATTAATGAATATGCGCTGTTTGTAGCTCCTGAGATCCGTTTCGGGCAGTTTTTCAAACTTACACCCGGTTTACGGTTCCTGAAAAATTCGGTTTATGATGCTCCGCCCGTAATCCCGTCGCTGAACGGTAAACTTACATTGAGCAAATCGCTGGATTTCCGTTTCGGGTATGCACGCGGGTTTCGCTCTCCTGCGCTACGCGAGCTGTATTTTGATTTTCATGACGCATCACATTCCATTAATGGTAATGTCAACTTGAAAGCCGAATACTCCAACAGTTTCAACTCCTTCCTCGTCTGGCAGGCCGTCAGCCGCGAAGAGCTCCGCATTAACTCCACATTAGGCGGGTTTTACAATGTTTTCCACGACCTGATCGACACCGCCATCGATCCGAACGACCGGACGCAGACAACCTATCTGAATATCCATTTATTCAAGACCACAGGGTTTTCGTTCGATAACAAGCTATTCTGGAAAAACCTGCAAGCGACAGTCGGGGCAACTTATATTGGCCGATACAATGAATTTTCGGCATCGCCGCAAGATTTCGGCTCGCTGCCCGAGTTTGTCTGGTCAACGGAAATTAATGCAAACCTGCTTTATACTTTCAAAAAAGCGGGTGCGAGTATTAACCTGTTCTACAAATTCTCCGGCAAGCGCCCCATCTACGAGACCGCCGACCAGGTCAATATCCATCTGGCCGAAACCGAAGGCTTTCACATGGCCGACCTGACGTTTAGCAAGACACTGGGCCAGTACGTCAATCTGCTGGGGGGGATTAAGAACCTTTTCGACGTGACCAACCTGCAAAACACCTCAACCGACACCGGCGGCGCACATAGCACGGGCGGCGCGGTACCGATGTCATTCGGTCGGTCGTATTTCCTCGGCCTCGTTTTTCAATGGACAAAGCTTTAACAATCAATTACCCTTTCATTATAACTCCAATACATTATGAAGAAAATAGTCCGGTCGCTATTACTGGTTGCATTTCTGGGAACATTCAACGCTTGCAGCGACGACGAGCCGCCACTACCGGATAACCTGGTGGCTTTCGAGGCCGCCGACAAGGGTTTTGAAGGGGAAGAAACCGAGATTAAAATCACGCTTACGAGGGCTGTGGACGCAGCAACGCCCGTTTCAGTGACATTGACCCCGACACAACTTACCTACGACACGGAGTTTACCACTGCTCCCGCTACCGCAAACAACACGATCACACTGTCGGTACCCGCAGGGCAGTCGTCGGTTTCTTTCAAAGTAAGCAAGAAAACGGGCGTCTTGCTGGATGGTGACGAGAGCATTGCATTCAAAATTGCCTCGGTAGGCGCGCCGGTATTGGTTGGCACCACCTCAGCTTTGAAACTGAGCTTCAAAGCGATCATTTCCGATGGTACCAGCATTCAACTGAACGGTATCGCCGGCAACGAACCCGGAAGCAGCGCCGCCAATTCGGTATTCCTTGACCTGAGCGCCAACGTGCAAACGCCCGTTCTCCGCAGCAGCTGGGATCTCGGCTTTTTCAATGGTACCGATTTCCGAGTAACCATCAATGCAACGAATGGTGCATCGGCACTGGCGATTAACAAGACAGACATTAACGCGGTTTCCGACAAGGATTTCAAACCGGATTCATTGGCTGTCGGCCAGGGCGTGGGTAAACTCTCCCTCGTAGACGACGCTGCCGGAGACCTCACTAAAACAGTAATCGCGGCAGTCTCGGCCACCGACGCTGAGAATAAAGTTTACATTCTTAACCGAAAAGGCGGATCGATGGACGTCCTTCCGGTGGCTGATTTATACAAGATCCGCATTCTACGTAAGGGAACCGGTTACACATTGCAGTACGCCAAAGTGAATGAAACAACCTTCAAAACCCTGGATATCACTAAAAATGCTGCTTACAACTTCGATTTTGTTTCGCTTGAAAAAGGCGCGACTGTCGGCGTAGAACCTGCGAAAGACCGCTGGGACCTGAAATGGGGTTACAGCATGTATTTCACCAATTTCGGCTCCGGGTTGATCCCTTACGGCTTCTCCGACCTGGTGTTCACCAACAATCTCGGGGGTGTGGAAGCTGTGGAAGTCCTCACCAGCACAGCAACTTACGACGCATTTGCCGAAAGTAATCTGACCGGCATTACATTCAGCAAAGCTGCGGATGTCATTGGCTCAAAATGGCGTGTCACGCAAGGCACCATCGGTGTTAAAACGGATCGTTTCTACCTCATCAAAGATCCGGCCGGCAACATTTACAAACTTCGTTTCGTGAGCTTCCATTCCAGCGATGGCGGCGAGCGCGGGAAGCCGAAATTGGAATACAAACTGGTTAAAAAGGGAGCCTGAATATGATATTGAAATCCATCATCCTTTCCATTTTTGCATTGGCCGCAATGCCGGAGACCGCGCCTGTAAAAACAGGAGCACAAATTCTGGCACAGGCAAAGCCGGAAATCACGGTCATTAAAGACCTGAATGCAAATACCAAGTCCTACATCTATTTCAGCCTCGCTACCGGAAAGGAAGTGCCTGGTACCGATGCGAAGACGAAAAACTGGGACATTGCATTCAGCAAAACCACCATTGCTACCAACAGCGGCACCAGCGGCCCTGGCGAGGGCGGCGCTATCGTTTTGGAAAAGCCCTTCGACCAGGTAAGCGAAGCACCCAAAGATGGCTACAAAACCGACGGTGATGCTGGCTTCGCCATTCCGGGCGGAAGCGGCAATAGCTGGTACAAATACGATATGAGCGTCCACGCTATCCTGCCGATTCCGGGAAGGACACTTTTGGTCAGAACTGCCAACGGGAATGTGGCCAAATTGGAAATAATCAGCTACTACAAAGGCGCGCCGGAAGATGTGCCTACGGAAGAATCAAGCTACTACACTTTCAGATACACGATTGCGGGAGAGGATGGCAGGTTTTAATGGACACCCAAATGGTGAAATGCAAAAATCCCGGAGCGATCCGGGATTTTTGCATTATCTGACGTACTTCCAGTTCCGTACCTTCCCTTCTGCCAGCCATTCCAGCGCCTGCGCAATGCGTTTTTCACGCGTGGCCTCGGTTTTAGCATCCTCAAACCATTCCACATATTCTTTTTTATTGGAATAGCTGAATCCCTCAAAAACCTTCTTTGCCGCCGCGTTATCTTCTAATGCCTGGGTAACATAAGTAGGAACCACCAATTCCTTCGTTTCCTTTGGCTTATCATCCTTTTTCTGCTTTACACCGCTATCGATCAGGTGCATTGCTTCTACTATAAACCCTCTCAAATGCTCCTCCGCCGGAAGGTCTTCGATATTTGAAATTTTCCCAAGACTTCCCATTCCAACCCGCTCGCCGTTGACTGCGAGTAAATTATGGGGGTCGCTTAGCCTCGATTCCAGCCAGAAGCCGAAGGAACAGTGCTGTTTAAAAGATGCCATGCTACACAGGATAGCACCTTTGTATTCGAAATGCGGGAAGCTCCATTTCATGGTTTCCTTCGCTTCCGGGCATGCCTCATGTACGAGCGCGCGCAGGTATTCGAGTATGGGAATGGCAAAACTGGCCGATTTGACAATGTAAGCGTCAATGCGCGGGTCGGTGGCACTCATTGCTTTTCCAGTATTCCTTTGAGATTGGTTAGTCCGTCCTGAAAATCCTTTCCGATTGATTCTTCCATATTCATGAAAGGGAGCATCACGTTCATCGGGATAGGCATTTTGCCGGTAAAACCCCAGCGAACACGGGTGGACGTCGAATCGATCCCTTCCGTGATCATATAAGCGTCGCTGGTACTTTCAAACGGTTTCAGGAAACGCAGCTGGGTATCGATCCGCCGGCCTTCGTCAATTTTGGTAATTTCCTGCTCGCCTTTACCGACCTCGTCATTCCCTTCCCACATCGACACGAAGCCAACGGTACCGTCGTTACCCGAGAAGGTTTTGACCATGTTGGGATCACGACGTCCCCAAACACTCCAATCGTTCTGGCTCTTTAAAGATTTCAGGTATTCAAAAACTTCCGCTTTGGGTTTGTTCACGACGATTTCACGCTCGACGGCGTAGTCTTTTGGCATAATGAAAGCGGCAATGAGGGCCAGTGCAACGAGTCCCAGGATAATGTAGAGTACTTTTTTCATAGGGAAGGTGTTTTTGGGTGAATAATTGAACCTGTACTTCACTTCATCAAGATCTTCGATCAATTCGGTATTGATCATTCCAGCCTTTTCCAACACGCGGATAGAGGCAATGTTATTGACATTCACAAATGCGATCACATCCCTGGCATGCAGCACATTTTTGGAAAACCTGATCAGCCCCGTCGCAATTTCCGTAGCTACCCCCTTCCCCCAGAACTCCTCCATGACCCGGTAGCCGATCTCTATCGCCGATCCTACCCTATCCAGCTTGGCCGCCCCTATCAATTCCCCCGAATGCCTGTCTTCGATAAGATACCTCCCGAGATACGTGTCCATACCATATTCTTCCAGGAAACTTTTGAGCATGTTATCCGACTCCTCGCGGTTCAGCGAATAGCCCGTAACGTATTTCATCACATTGGCATTGTTGCTCAGTCTGAAATATTTGTCGCCGTCTCCGGCCGTCATTTTGGTCAGTACAAAATGTTCGGTGTAAATAGGGGTGACAGCCATTGTCTAGGGCATTGAGCGTTTCGCGAAAAATCGAATAGCCTGGTCAATATACGCTTTTCTATCAAAAAGTTACACCGTTTTCCACTTTCGGTTTCCAGGAGGTCAAGTTCCCTGTTTAAGTGGAAAAACACAAGTTCAAAAATTACTTTCCATGGCCTGTTCCGTCACAGAAATGAACGTTCCGCATTCAATACCAGTCAAATATTTCTCGTTAACGTTCATTAACAATGCCTGAGGTTTGCAATCTACATTTGAAACGTTATATTTGAATTATTGCCCGTTTGTATCACAATTCCGTTCCAATAGTTCCAATCATTCTTGAATTCATTATAAAAGTATGAATTTTCAATGACCTGATCCTTATCAGCATCATGACAAAAAGAACTTTTGTATTGTTTTTCTGGCTCGCTCAATTCGCCGTTTCATTGCTCCTGGGGCAACAGAAGGCTATTGCGTGCAAGATTGATATCGGAACCGGGGCTTTCTCTCCCTTCGAAATTCAGGAAAGGCCCGGCAGCAAGGATATTGTGTTAATCGATGATACAATCTGCCAAAACGAGACGATCGTCAGGGCCGATGAAACAAAATGGAAGGAATCTCTTTCCAAGCTTTTCAACCGCCGGCACTCTACCTACCGCTTCCTGACGCTGATCTCGCAAGCAATACCCCAGTGCGAAATTACCAGGCCTTCCAAAGTTATTAGGGAGTCTGTTCAACTGCTTTTCGTTAGCAATGGAGAAATTACGCTGCCCGACTATTACAGCTTCCTCCATCGCCTTTGCCCTTTTTGAACTCGCCGCAAGCGTTCTTTAATCCAACATTTTCGTAGCTGACGGACCGTCTGGTTGTGCCCATTGGCGCATATACTGGCCGTTCCGGGCATTCATGCTATTCTTTTTGCTGCACGGTATTCCCGCGCGGCCAAAAGCCTATTCCTATTCCCTTGCACCAACCAATTTATACAAACGCATCATGATGAAAGACCTAAAATGGCCGCTGCTTTTGCTTGTCAGCATTTTTACCTACGGCTGCGCTTCGAAAAGTGAAACTTTATCGGAGACAAAAGACAGCATTCCGACCATCCCCGTAACGGAACTCAGGCCTCAGAAAACCGAACTACACCGCGAATACGTAGGCAACATCCACGCCCTGCGCAACGTGGAAATATACGCCCGCGTGAAGGGTTACCTCGAAGAAGTGTATGTGGACGAGGGTAAGGAAGTCAGAAAAGGACAGACTTTGTTCCGCATTAATAATGAAGAATATGAAGCGCAGCTGGCCAAAGCGAAGGCCAACCTGCAAAGCGCGATCGCCGACGCAAAAGGCGCCGAGCTGGAAGTAAAGCGCGTAAAGCTGCTGGTGGATAAGAATGTCGTGGCGAAAAGCGAGCTGGAAGTAGCGCAGGCGAAACTGGCTGCTGCTAATGCGAAAATTGAGGAAGCGAAATCCGAGAAATCGAATGCGGCCATACAGCTGGCGCACACCGTAATTAAAGCACCATTCGACGGCGTGATCGACCGCCTTCCTACGAAAATGGGCAGCCTGATCGACGAAGGCACGTTGTTGACCACGCTGTCGGACATCAAAACCGTTTATGCCTATTTCAATGTGTCTGAAAACGAATACCTGGAATACGTCAAAGCCCGTGACAAGGCCGCGACCAAACAAGCCGTGGTAGAACTGGAACTGGCCGACGGCTCCTTTTTCAAACATAAAGGCATTATCGAGACCATGGAAGGTGCGTTCGACGAGGGTACCGGCTCCATTGCCTTCCGCGCACGGTTTTCAAACCCTGAAAAACTGCTGAAACATGGCTCTACGGGCACGATCCGCCTTACCAACACGGTGGACAATGCGATCCTCATTCCGCAACAAGCCGCTTTCGAAATTCAGGACAAAAACTTCGTGTATGTACTTGGCAAGGACAACAAGATCAAGACGCGCAGCTTTGTGCCGCAATCACGGTTATCTACTTTCTATGTCGTAAAATCAGGTCTCGAATCAGGCGAAACGATTGTTTGCGAAGGGCTTCAATCCCTGCGTGACGGCGTGACGATTAACCCGAAAACGGTATCTACCGACACCGTGTCAGCCGAAAAAATCGAGCTTACCGCGCGGTAGCATTCTTCTATCACCTGAATTGTAGATCATGTTTCAAAAATTCATTGAGCGACCGGTTTTATCGCTGGTCATCTCCATATTTATTACCCTGCTCGGTGTTCTGGCGGTGCTGGAATTACCTGTTTCCCAATTTCCCGACATTGTTCCGCCGTCGGTTGTCGTAACGGCTACCTATACCGGCGCCAACGCGGAAGTGTGCGTCGATGCCGTGGCCGTACCGCTCGAAAAGGCGATCAACGGGGTGCCCGGCATGACCTATATGACGAGCGTTTCCGGCAACGATGGCGTGACGACGATCAATATCTCCTTCAATGTGGGCGTAGACCCCGACCTCGCGGCGGTGAACGTACAAAACCGGGTACAAACTGTTATCGACGAGCTCCCGGAAGAGGTGATCAAAGCCGGTGTAACCACCGAAAAAGAGGTGAACAGCATGCTTATGTACCTCGATATCATGAGCTCCGATTCTACCGTGGGCGAGGATTTCGTGTACAACTTCGCGGATATTAATATTCTGAAAGAGCTGAAAAGGATCGACGGCGTAGGCCGCGCGCAGATCATGGGTAGCAAAGATTACTCCATGCGCGTATGGCTGCAACCCGACCGCATGAACAGCTATAACGTCTCCGCAGACGAGGTAATCCAGGCCATTCGCGACCAGAACGTGGTCGCTGCGCCGGGTAAGACGGGCGTCAGCTCTGGCCGTGAAAAGAATGTATTACAATATGTATTGAAATATACCGGAAAGCTCTTCGAACCCGCGCAATACGAAAACATCGTGCTGCGCTCCAATCCCGACGGCTCCATTCTGAAACTGAAAGACGTCGCCAAGATCGAGTTTGGTACGCTGGAATACGATATGGCTTCCAAATCGAACGGACGGCCTTCCGCTTCGATCATGATCAAGCAGCGCCCCGGCTCCAATGCGCAGGAGGTTATTCAGAACATTAAAACCAAAGTTGCAGAGCTTAAAACGACCACATTCCCACCTGGAATGGACTATTTCGTTTCCTACGACGTTTCCCGCTTCCTCGACGCCTCCATTCACGAGGTAATCCGCACGCTCATCGAGGCATTCATACTCGTGATCCTGATCGTTTACCTGTTCTTGCAGGACTTCCGTTCTACCCTTATTCCGGCCCTTGCGGTGCCGGTGGCGCTCGTCGGTACGTTTGCGTTCATGCAAATGTTCGGGTTTTCCATCAACCTGCTGACGCTTTTCGCATTGGTACTGGCGATCGGTATCGTAGTCGATAATGCGATTGTGGTCGTCGAGGCGGTGCACGCCAAGATGGCCGAAAAGCATCTCGACGCCAAAACGGCAACCATTGAATCGATGAAAGAAATGAGCGGCGCGATCATCGCGATCACGCTGGTCATGTCGGCAGTATTTGTGCCGGTTGCATTCATGTCGGGGCCAGTCGGGATTTTCTACCGGCAGTTTTCCATTACCCTTGCTATTTCCATTGTCATTTCGGGTATCAACGCGCTTACGCTCACGCCGGCTTTATGCGCGTTGATGTTGAAAAACACACACGGACAGCCTGTGAAGAAGAATCCGCTTACAAGGTTTTTTGATGGTTTCAACAAAGGTTATGATGGTTTGCAAAACGGTTATCGGAAACTGCTTTCGTCGATTGTGAGCCGCAGAATGATTACGATCGGACTGTTGATCGGCTTCTGTGTCGCCACCTTTGGTATTAACAGCATTCTCCCAAGCGGCTTTATTCCAACCGAAGACCAGGGAGTAATCAACGTGAACGTCACCACGCCGGTAGGTGCTACTGTCGAAAGGACGGAAGTCGTATTGGATCAGATTCAAAAAGTAGCTGAAAGTCTCGAACCGGTAGAATCTGTTTCTTCACTTTCCGGTTACAGCTTGCTCACCGAATCGGCGGGCTCGTCGTACGGGATGGCGATGATCAACCTGAAACCCTGGGACCAGCGGAAAGCTTCGGTACAGGACATTATCAAGGAAATGGAGGCTAAAACGAAGCACATTACCGATGCAGAAATCCAGTTCTTCCCTCCTCCTACCGTGCCTGGCTTTGGTAATTCCAGTGGCTTCGAACTAAGGGTTCAGGACCGTTCAGGTAATGAAGATCTGCAAAAAACAGCCGCGGTTACCAACCAATTTATCAAAGACCTCACGGCTACACCCGAGATCGCCGCTGCATTCAGCAGCTTCGACGCGAGTTTTCCTCAATATATGATCCACGTCGATTCGGACATTGCCGCCAAAAAGGGAGTATCGATCGACATCGCGATGAGCACGCTCCAAACCATGATCGGTAGCTATTACGCTTCCAACTTCATCCGTTTCGGGCAGATGTACAAGGTAATGGTGCAGGCGGATGCCAGCTTCCGCAAGAACCCCGAGGACATTCTCAAATTGTATGTCAAAAACAACCGGGGCGAAATGGTGCCGTTCTCGACTTTTATCAAACTTGAAAGGGTGTACGGCCCCGAATTGCTGACGCGCTATAATATGTATACGTCAGCGATGGTCAATGGCGACGCGGCCCCTGGTTACAGCAGCGGAGACGCAATCAAGGCCGTCGAACGCGTGGCCGCAACGAGCTTGCCGAAAGGCTACACCTACGACTGGTCGGGTATGACGCGTGAGGAGATCCTTTCAGGAAACCAGGCCATTTTCATATTCGGGATCTGTCTGGTGTTCGTGTACCTGCTGCTTGCGGCGCAGTATGAAAGCTTCCTGCTGCCGTTACCGGTAATCCTTTCGCTGCCTACCGGTGTTTTCGGGGCATTCCTTGCATTGAAGTTAATGGGACTGGAAAACAACATTTACGCACAGGTTTCGCTCGTCATGCTCATCGGTCTTTTGGGTAAAAACGCGATCCTGATCGTGGAATATGCCATTATCCGCCAAAAAGAAGGCCGTACCGTCATTGAAGCCGTGCTGGAAGGCGCCACTGAGCGTCTCCGCCCGATTTTGATGACTTCATTCGCATTTGTCGCGGGACTTATCCCACTGGTAATGGCATCCGGTGCCGGGGCGATCGGCAACCGGTCGATCGGCGCCGCGGCGGCGGGCGGGATGCTCATTGGTACCATTTTCGGGGTGATCATTATTCCTGGCCTGTACGTCTTATTTGCGAGCATGGTCAAAAAGAAAAAAACACATCCTCCGGTAGTGGCTACGGAAGAAGCATTGCTGCATTAAGCCCCCTCGAATCCAGTTTCGGCCGCGGGGCGAGTCCCCGCGGCCTTTCAAATCAGATTTTATATTGATGAAAAGACATAAAAAGTACGCTTCCGGCCTGCTGTTTGCCGCAATGCTGATCTCGGTATCAGGCTGTAAAATGATGCAGCCCGTGGAGCAGCGTGCGCAAATCAAAACCCCGGCAACATTCGCAGGCCAGGCCGATTCCGCTGGTATCGGGTCGCTGCAATGGAAAAGCTTCTTCAACGACCGGTACCTCGTCGCGCTGATCGACACAGCATTGCAGAACAACCTCGACCTGAAAATGGCCGTTCAGCGTATCGAAATGGCCCGGACCAATATCATGGCCGCTCACGGGGCCATGCTGCCCGTCGTGTCAGGCGATGTGTCCGGTGGCGGCCGCAAATTCGGTGATTACACGATGGACGGCGTGGGTAACTACGATACCAACTTCTCAGGAAACATCGACGAAGATCGCCGCCTTCCCGCCCCTTTTATGCCCGATTACTTCGTCGGCCTGCGCAGTTCTTGGGAAATAGATATTTGGGGTAAACTTAAAAATCAGAAAAAGGCTGCTTACACCCGCTTTTTGGCGAGCGAAAAAGGTCGTCAGGCGATCATCACCGGCCTCATCGCCGAAATAGCACGTTCCTATTACGAACTTTTGGCGCTCGACACCGAGCTCGACATTATCCGGAAAAACATCGCATTGCAGGAATCGGCGGTGGAAACGATTAAAATACAAAAGGAGGCAGGCCGCGCCAACGAACTCGGCGTGCGGCAGCTCACAGCTCAGTTGCTCAACACCCGCAGCCTCGAATTTGAAGTACAGCAGAAAGTCATTGAAATCGAGAACAATGTAAACCTCCTCACAGGCCGTTTCCCTGGCTCCATTGCAAGAGGTACTACGTTGGAACAGGCAATGCCGCAGGTTATCAGCGTCGGCGTACCTGTGCAAATGCTTCGCAGAAGACCCGACATCCAGCAGGCCCAACTGGACTTGCTCGCTAATTATTCCGAACAACAGGCCGCACAACTGGCATTTCTGCCTTCGTTGAATATCACGGCATTCCTGGGATTTAATGCCTTTAAAAGCAACCTGCTCTTCTCGTCGGGCTCACTCGCATATAACGCGCTTGGCGGCCTTACAGCCCCGCTCGTGAACCGGAAAGCATTGAAAGCAAACCAGAAACGTGCAGAAGCCGCGAGCCTGGAAGCACTATATGCTTACAATAAATCAGTTTTGAACGGGTTCAGGGAGGTCAGTACAAGCCTCAAAAAGCTGGAAAATACGCGCCAGATCGGCGATCTGAAAAAACAGGAGGTAGAAGTCCTGCAACAAGCCGTAGCAACCTCCAAGGACCTGTTTTTGACCGGCTACGCTTCGTACCTCGAAGTAATCACCGCGCAACGGGGTGTTTTGCAGGAGGAACTTAACCTAACCAATGTGCAGAAAGAACAGTTTCTTGCATTGGTTGAGTTGTACCGGGCGTTGGGTGGCGGCTGGGAATAACCATCAACCTACGATTATGCAAAGAGAGCACCGACCTCGCGATCGGTGCTCTCTTTGCATATCCTTGTTTAGATAACTACTTCTTCTTAGTCCCAGCCAGACTCGGCTCTTTCGAGATTACGATCAGGTCTGCCAGAATACGGCCGGTTTCAGTGAGATAGATATCCTTTTTCTTCTTCACGTCTTTGGGCGCCTCGGCAACTTTTGAATCGGTTTCCTCTTCGTCGTCACCGTCGACATTGTCCTCGCCAAGCTGCTTCATCGCCGCGCGCTTTTTCTCAGCTTCGTCGCGCTCTGCTTTCCGTTTAGATTCCTGCAAGGACACCACCTTGTTCTCACGCGCCTGCTTGAAATCGTCCAGCGTTTTTACAAGCGTTTTCAGCTCCTCGTCGGATTTGAGACGGTGTTTGTGCTTATCGCGGATTTGATCTACGATTTTAGGATTGATATTGCTGGTAACCTCATAACGCGAGGAAGGGATTTGATCCCACGGCAATGCGCTTGGCTGCGAGCCTTCGCCATATTCATTTACTTTAAATGCGGTAGGCAGTTCCAAATCGGGTGTCACACCTTTCAACTGTGTGCTGCTGCCGTTAATGCGATAGAATTTCGCAACGGTCAGTTTCACCTGGCCGAGCTGGTCTTGCTCTTTTGGCACCCATTGATTCAGGTCGATCAGCGTTTGAACGGTTCCTTTACCATAAGTTTGCTCACCCACGATCAAACCGCGCTTGTAATCCTGGATAGCAGCCGCGAAGATTTCGGAAGCTGATGCGCTGAAACGGTTGACCATTACAGCCAGCGGCCCATCATAGGCAATTGCAGGGTCGTTGTCCGATTGTACTTCTATTTCGCCCTGGCTTTCTTTCACCTGAACTACCGGTCCGCGGTTGATGAACAAGCCGGTCAGTGAAACGGCCTCCGTCAGCGAACCACCACCGTTATTACGAAGGTCGATCACGACACCATCCACGTTCGCAGCTTGCAAGTCGGTAATCAGTTTCTGAACATCGCGGGTTGTACTTGAAAATTCTTTCTCGCGGTGTTGCGCACCTTCGAAGTCGCGGTAGAATAGCGGTATATCGATCACCCCTATTTTATAGTCCTTATTACCATTGTTAATAGAGACGATCTCGCTCTTCGCACGCTGCTCTTCCAGCTTGATCTTCTCGCGAACAAGGCGATATTCCTTCGGAGCCGAGCCCGGCAATGCGTCGGCAGAGATGATCTGCAAGCGCACCACAGTAGATTTCGGGCCTTTGATCAGTTTCACGGCGTCATCCACAAACCAGCCGACGATGTCCACAAACTTGCCTTCGTCTCCCTGTGCTACCGCTACGATTTTATCTTCCTTTTTAAGTTGCTTGCCTTTGAATGCAGGTCCACCGGGGATGACCTCTACAATTTTGATATAATTATCTTCCTCACGAAGCAATGCACCGATACCTTCCAGCGACTGGCTCATTTCCTGTTTGAAACGGTCAGCCGAAGTAGGCGCCATGTAGCTCGTATGCGGGTCGAGTGACTCTGCATACGCATTCATGAACATCTGGAAAACTTGTTCGGTACGGATGCGTCCCAGTGCACGGTCGCGGCTTTTGTAGCGGTCGCGCAGGGTACTTACCACTGCTGTGTCCGCTTTACCCGACAGTTTGAGGTCTAATGCCTCGCTTTTCAGGTATTTCCGCCACGTGTCGTTCAGTTCGTCGGTGTTTTTGGCCCAAGCCGCTTTTTCGCGGTCGGTATTCATCGACTCGTCCTGTGTGAAATCGAAAGGCTTCGATTCTTTCAGCAACGTCTGAATGTACTCGCTTCTTTCTTTGTAGCGCTTTCTGAAGACATTATAGATCTGGAAAGGAACATCCAGCTCCCTTTTCTGCAAATAGTCGTCGAAAGAGTTCTTATACTGCTCGAATTCCGCGACATCGGTAGCCAGGTAGTAAAGTTTTCCGTGGTCTATCGCATCCAGGTATTTATCAAACATCGCTGCCGAAAGGGAATCGTTCAGCTTTGTTTTTCTATAATGATAACTGGATAAGATCCTGGTAGTAAGCTCCTCCGCCTTGTATTGCGCCGGAATCGGCTTGATATCTTCATCCATGGAGGCGGCTGCTGGTGCCGTCACCCCCACTCGTTCCTGAACAGGGCCCCGCTGCCAACCCAGCAACACAACCGGAATAAGAGTGATAAGATACTTTTTCATTTGCACGTTTGCTATTTTACGATTTCCAATAATTCAACCTCAAATACGAGGGCTGAATAAGCCGGTATCTGAGGACCTGCCGCACGCTCACCGTAAGCCAGCTGATATGGAATGAAAAGCTTCCATTTCGATCCGACAGGCATTAACTGAAGCGCTTCGGTCCATCCTTTAATCACGCCATTGACCGGAAACTCAACCGGCTCGCCTCTGTCGACCGAGCTGTCAAAAACCGTTCCATTGGTCAATGTGCCATGATAGTGTGTCTTAACCTTATCAGTCGCCGCCGGTTTTGGACCGTCGCCTGTTTTGATGATCTGGTATTGCAAGCCGCTCTCGGTAGTCACCACGCCTTGCTTCTTCTTGTTTTCTTCCAAAAACTTCTCCCCTTCCTTGCGCACAACCGCTCCTTTTTCTTCCATCATCTTGGTGAAGTAACCTTGTATAAACAAATTGGCTTCATCCGCCGAAAAAGCCGTTTTTTCACCTTTAAGAGCTGCTTTAACGGTTTGTGTAAGCAACTCGCTGTTGATATCGCTGATACCTTGTGACGATAGCGAATTTGCGAAGCTAACTCCAATGGCTGCTGACAAAGAGTCGGCGCTTGTTTTCAATGTTGCAGGAGCTGCTAATGTTTTTGCAGGTGTTGCCGCTGATTTCTTTACAGTTGCAGCGGGTTTAGTAGTTTTCTTGATAGTCTGTGCTGTGCTTTCCGCGGTTACCAATACTCCAAATGCCAGGGCTGCTAAAACGGTTTTTTCTAATTTGTACATTATACTGAAAGACGGTCGAAAAGATTAGAATTTAATATATAAGAGGTATTAACGATCTCAATTACAACAAAAACACAATCAGTACCTAAAAAAGTTTTAAAAATGTTATTAGAAGCTGATAAACGGTAAATTTGCCTCCGGCAGTACACTTCCGCCCATATCCTTGGAAAAATCTAATTTTATATCACAGGTTTTAGTTAAATCATTCTGTTTTTACCAAAATAAAACTCTACCTTTGCGGCAGTTTTCAGAAAACTTACTACTATACTCTAAATAAGTCAATTATACTATGGTATCTGTTAGACCGGATGAAGTTTCGGCCATCCTGCGCGAACAACTTGCAGGCGCTCGATCAGAAGCAGAACTCGAAGAAGTAGGAACAGTCCTTCAGGTTGGTGACGGTGTTGCCCGCATTTATGGTCTTTCCCAGGTACAGGCAGGTGAGCTGCTTGTTTTCGAGAACGGCCTTAAGGCCCTCGCTCTTAACCTCGAGGAAGACAATGTGGGAGCCGTATTACTAGGGGATTTCAGTGACATCAAAGAAGGTGCTACTGTAAAACGTACCAAAGAAATCGCTTCCGTGAAAGTGGGTGACGGAATCATCGGCCGTGTGGTTAACACTCTGGCTGAGCCGATCGACGGAAACGGACCAATTACGGGTGAGACGTTTGAAATGCCTATCGAGCGCAAAGCTCCGGGTGTTATCTATCGCCAGCCGGTAACTGAGCCGCTTCAAACGGGTATCAAAGCGATCGACGCCATGATCCCCATCGGACGCGGACAGCGCGAATTGATCATCGGTGACCGCCAGACAGGTAAAACTGCGGTTGCGATCGATACAATTATTAACCAGAAGGAGTTCTACGACAAGGGAGAGCCCGTATTTTGTATCTACGTTGCCTGCGGACAGAAAGCTTCGACTATCAAGTCGATCGAAGCTACCCTTCGCAGATACGGCGCGATGGATTACACGGTAATCGTGGCAGCTGGTGCTTCCGATCCTTCTCCGATGCAATTCTACGCACCATTTACAGGTGCTGCGATCGGTGAATACTTCCGCGACACCGGCCGTCCTGCTCTCGTAATCTACGATGACCTTTCGAAACAAGCGGTATCTTACCGTGAGGTGTCCCTGCTACTCCGTCGTCCTCCTGGCCGCGAAGCTTACCCAGGTGACGTATTCTACCTCCACAGCCGTCTTTTGGAACGTGCTGCGAAAATCATCGCTGATGATACCATCGCTGCCAACATGAACGACCTTCCGCCTTCACTGAAAGGTAAAGTAAAAGGTGGTGGTTCACTGACAGCCCTTCCGATCATCGAAACACAGGCTGGTGACGTTTCGGCTTACATTCCTACGAACGTAATCTCGATCACCGACGGTCAGATCTTCCTTGAATCCAACCTGTTCAACTCGGGTATCCGTCCTGCGATCAACGTAGGTATCTCGGTATCCCGTGTGGGTGGTAACGCGCAGATCAAATCGATGAAGAAAGTTTCGGGTACCCTGAAACTCGATCAGGCGCAGTTCCGCGAACTGGAAGCATTTGCGAAATTCGGTTCCGACCTCGATGCCGCTACAAAGCTGGCGATCGACCGGGGACGCCGCAACCAGGAAGTTTTGAAACAAGCACAATACGCGCCGGTTCCTGTTGAATTGCAGGTAGCGACTGTTTACGCTTCCACCAAAGGCTTGCTGGATACCGTAGACGTAGCACGTGTGAAGGAATTCGAAAAGGATTTCACCACCGTATTGGCTGGACAATATAAAGAAGCACTTGCTGCTTTGCGTGCCGGAAAACTGGACAACAGCGTAACAGACGTTATCGAGAAAGTAGCCAAAGAAGTTGCTGTAAAATATCGTTAACACCGGTAAAAATGCCGGAGCGGAACACGTCCCGGCATTTTCCTAGTACATATATAATAGGATCACCGGATCGCTTAAAACACCCAGAGAATGGCAAGCTTAAAAGAAGTACGTAACCGTATTGTTTCGGTTAATTCCACACAGCAGATCACCAAAGCCATGAAAATGGTGGCGGCAGCCAAGCTGCGTCGTGCACAGGACAGCATTTTGCAAATGCGCCCTTACGCACAGAAGCTTGGAGAAATGCTTCTGACAGTTTCGTCAGCATCGGAAAGCGCTGCCGACAGCCCGTTGAAAGCCGTTCGCGCGGTGGAAAAGGTGCTGATCATCGTCGTAACTTCCGATCGTGGATTGTGCGGAGCATTCAATACCAATGTTATCAAAGCTACAATCCAGCTGATCGAGTCGAAATATGCGGCTCAGGCAGCGAAAGGAAACGTAGAGATTTTTGCCATCGGTAAAAAAGGCGCAGAGTCGCTCGTACGCCGCGGCTTTACCGTGAACACAGCTTACACCGATCTGTTCGGCCGTCTGAGCTTTGTAAACGCGAAAAGCGCCGCCGAAGAAATCATGAAGGATTTCTCTGATGGCCGTTACGACGCGGTGGATATCGTGTACAACGAATTCAAAAACGTAGCTACACAAATCATCCACACCGATCCCTATTTGCCGATCGTAGCTGAAAACAAATCGACCAAGTCGAAAAAGACCGAGGTTAACTATATTTTCGAACCGACCGAAGAAGAAATCCTTGCGGAACTGATCCCTAAGTCGCTGAAAATCCAGTTGTACCGCGCCGTTCTCGAATCCAATGCATCGGAGCAGGGAGCGCGAATGACAGCGATGGACAAAGCCACGGAAAACGCCCAGGAGCTTCTCAAAGAACTCCGCCTTGTGTACAACCGTACACGTCAGGCAGCGATCACGAAGGAAATTCTCGAAATCGTAGGTGGTGCCGAAGCATTGAAAAACTAAGGTTACCTCAAACCATATTACAACGGCCGGATTGCAACAATCCGGCCGTTTTTTTGTTTATTTATTGATATAGTCTGTCATTTAAATGAATATACCATGGCTGATTTGATTGAGAGGATTACCGTCAATCCCGACTTATGTAACGGGAAATCATCTTACCATTGTTATCCGCGATGCTGACTTTTCCATTCGTATCAGCACAAGTGAACCTCCACCCCGGATCATTCATTTTCACCTTGGAAATATCAAGGCTTCAGAACTTTTCAACTATTATACAAATAATTGGTATAATATTACCGACCTCAGCAAAGAATATAAACTAGTTACAGTTTTCGAGACAGAATAGAAGTTTTGTCGTGACGAACCCAAACCAACAACCACACCTTATGCAACATTCCAAAAGCCTTTTCAAACTACTCACATTCCTCATCATCGCCTGCGTCGGTAATGCCGCATTTGCGCAAAACGTCGACGACATTGTTGCTAAACATGTCAAAGCCATGGGCGGTGAAAAGCTGGGTAAGCTGCAAAGCATGAAGATCGCCGCCGAAATGGATATTATGAATATGAAAGTCCCCATTACCACGATCATTGTGCAAAATAAAGGTTTCAGAAGCGAGAGCACTGTGCAGGGCATGACCGTCGTGCAGGCTGTGAGCGGCAATACCGGCTGGACCATTAACCCAATGACCGGCAATACGAAAGCAACGGCGCTTCCTGAGGACGCCATAAAATCACTCGCAAACGAAACCGATTTGACCGGCCTCTACAACTATAAGGAGAAAGGCTACAAAGTGACACTGGATGGCGAGGAGGACCTGGCAGGCGCGAAGGTTTACAAGGTAACCATGACTTTGCCAGGCGGCGTTCGCCGTGTTAACTACATTTCCAAAGACACTTTCTATATTCTGAAAATCGTAGCTCAGACGAAAGTTAACGGACAAGACATCATGTCCGAAAACATCCAGTCAGACTTCCGTGCGGTGGATGGCATTTACTACCCTTTCACTTCCGAAGTTACTACCTCCGCAATGCCAGGCACGAAAATGGGGCTAAAAATCACAGCACTCGAGGTGAACCCAAAAGTCGATCCAAAAATTTTTGAAATGCCTCAATAGAAGCGCTAAATGCAGTTTTTGAAATCCCGGAATAATTTTTCGGGATTTTTTTTATCCTTTTTGAAACTAATATTTACAAATAGATGTATATACATTAAATGTAAATACACATAAAAACAACATAGACATGGCTACTACTAAATGGGTAATCGACCCAACACATTCAGAAATACAGTTCAAAGTGAAACACCTTGTGATTTCCACTGTAACCGGTGCATTCAACACATTCGAAGGCGGTGTTGAAACAACCAGTGAAGACTTCGACGGTGCTACCGTCCATTTTTCTGCCGATGTAGACAGTATTGATACTAAACAGGAGCAACGTGACCAGCACCTTAAATCAGCCGATTTTTTCGATGCTGAGAATCACCCAAAATTGTCGTTCACAGGTAAACTGGCTAAAAAAGGTGGTGACAACTACAACCTTACAGGCTCTCTGACCGTGAAAGGCGTGACCAAAACGGTTGATTTCGCTGCGGAGTTCGGCGGTAACATGACCGACTTCTATGGCAACAACAAATCAGGCTTCGAGATCAGCGGTAAAATCAACCGCAAAGAGTTCGGCCTCGAATGGAGTGCGGTAACCGAAGCGGGTGGTGTGGTTGTAGGTGACGAAGTGAAACTGATCGCGAATGTTCAGGTCGTAAGACAATAATATCAATAAACCGTTCCTCTTAAGAAATGCGTGGATATTTTTATCCTCGCATTTTTTGTTTCCAGCCCGTTCATTAATAGATTTCACCTCGCATTGGGTAAAATTTCGAAATACCGGCTTATAAGGGCAAAATGGTATTTTATCGTCCCCATAATTATTACTTCCGGTTAAACACGCTTTACATTGATCATTGAAACACGCGCCTATGCCCGTGCGGGGCTTTTAGGCAATCCTTCTGATGGTTTTTTCGGCAAAACGATCTCCATATCTGTAAGAAATTTTGGCGCTTCCATTTCGCTCTACGAATCGCCCGAGCTACATATTGAACCTCAGCCGCAGGATCTGAACACATTCCGGAGCATTTTCCATCTGCGCGATTCGGTGAATATGCTGGGTTACAATGGCGGTATACCCCTTATTAAGGCCGGCATTAAGAAGTTTGGAGACTATTGCGAGGAAAACAGCATCAAACTTCCCAACAAAAACTTCACGGTGCGTTACCGCTCTTCGATCCCGCGCCAGGTAGGGATGTCGGGGTCCAGTGCGATCATCGTAGCATTGTTCCGGGCGCTGATGCAGTTTTACAAAGTCGAGATACCCATTGAAATATTACCACAACTGGTGATGGTGACGGAAACCGAAGAGCTGGGCATTACCGCCGGCTTGCAGGACCGTGTGATCCAGTGTTATGAGGGCTGTGTGTATATGGATTTTGATAAAACCTTAATCCAAACGCAGGGCCACGGCCGCTACGAGCGCATTAACCCCGAATTGCTGCCGAAACTTTACGTAGCGTACAATACCAACCTCAGTAAAGTGTCGGGTAAGGTACATAACGACGTGCGCACGCGCTACGATCGCGGGGAGCAAGATGTAATCGATGTCCTTGGCCAGATCGCCCAAAAAGCAGAAGACGCCCGCACCGCATTGCTCGAAGGCCGTCCCGACGATTTGCATTCACTGATGAACGAAAATTTCGACCTGCGCTGTAAGATCTACAATGTCCCTGAATCGAATAAAAAGCTGATCAATGCGGCGCGCGCCTGCGGTGCATCCGCTAAATTCGCAGGCTCGGGCGGCACCATTATCGGAATTTACAAGGACGACGATATGCTGAACCAACTCTTCGTACAATTAAAGAAGTTCAATGCGCGGGTGATCCGGCCGTTTGTGGTTTGAGTTAGGAGTGGTCAGAGGAAGTCGTTAATAGTCATTTTTATACTCAACTATATTTAAAATTTCAACAAATGCTGACGGCGACATTGCCGTTGGCCGATAGCCAAAACTATGATTCGCAAAGCCGTTATACCTGCCGCCGGGCTTGGGACCCGATTCCTGCCCGCAACCAAATCGATGCCCAAGGAAATGCTTCCGATTATTGACATTCCTACCATTCAATATGTGGTCCAGGAGGCCGTGGATTCGGGTATCGAAGATATTCTGATCATTTCCGGAAAAGGCAAGCGCGCCATCGAGGATCATTTCGACCGGAATGTGGAGCTCGAAAGCCGGTTAGAAGAAAAGGAAGATCTGCTGTGGTTCAATGAAATGCGGCGCCTCGCCGACATGGCCAACGTACATTTCGTACGCCAGAAAGAAGCCAACGGCCTCGGCGACGCGATCTACTATGCACGCCACCATGTGGGTAACGAGCCATTTGCAGTTCTGCTCGGTGACACGATCATGGATTCCGTAATCCCCGTGACGCAGCAATTGATGGACACCTACGAACAATACGGCGGCTCGGTGATCGCCGTGGAAGAAGTTCCAGCCAACAAGGTCAACCGCTATGGTATCGTCGGCGGAAACTCGCTGAGCGACACGATTCTGGAACTAAGCACGCTGGTGGAAAAGCCGGCTATTGATAAAGCGCCTTCCAACCTCGCCATTGCCGGTCGTTACATTCTGACCCCTGAAATTTTCAACACCATCGAGCAAACGCCGAAAGGTAAAAACAACGAAATCCAGCTCACAGATTCGCTTTTGCTCCTTTTGAAACGCGAGAATATATTTGCCCACCATATCGAAGGCAAGCGCCACGATATCGGCGACAAGTTGGATTACCTCAAAACAACCGTCGAGTTTGCATTGAAAAGAAAAGAATTTGCTGAACCTTTCCGGCAATTCCTGGTTGATATTCTAAATAAATAAGCACTAAACAAGCCATAACCATGCCCAAACAAATCATCGTCAGCGGAGCCACCGGAAACCTGGGTAAAGACGTTGTCAAAAAACTCACAGCACTTGGTTATGGCTTACATATTAATGTCCGCGAAGGCAAAACGGACGCCTACGCCGACAATGCGAACGTCTCCAACTACCTCGCCGACCTTTCCAATGCCCAACAGGCGGGGCATTTTGTTGCCGAAGCCATTATCAATGCAGGCAAAATTGAAGCGGGTGTATTGCTCGCCGGCGGTTTCGCGATGGCCAAACTGACCGACACCAGCGATGCCGACATCGAGCAAATGCTGACGATGAATTTCAAAACGGCATTTCACCTCGTGAAGCCATTGATGAAACATTTCGAAGCAAACGGAGGCGGGCAGTTCATCTTCATAGGCGCACGCCCGGCGCTGGTACCTGAGGCGGGTACGGGAAGTTTTGCGTACGCACTCGCCAAGAGCCTGGTTTTTCAAATGGCCGAACTGATCAATGCGGAAGGAAAATCGAAGAACATTACCGCCACGGTGATCGTCCCAAGCATTATCGACACGCCCGACAACCGCGCTGCTATGCCGAATTCAGATTTCAGCAAATGGATTCCCGCCACGGATATGGCCGAAGGCATTGCATTTGTATTAAGTGATACCGGCAAAAAATTGCGGCAGACAGTTTTGAAGCTATATAACGAGGCTTGACGGCGGTCAAAACCTTCCACTAGCTTTCCAGCACCGCAATCTTCACCTGGGAGACCGTACTGCGCTGCTTTTTAAGTATGGTAAATTCGTAATGCTTCGTTCTGAATTTCTCACCGACAGCCGGAATGCGGCCGAATTTCCAGATCAGATAACCGGCCAGCGTTTCATAATCCGGGCGTTTGGTGATGTCGTGGGGTAATTTGTCGTTCAGATCAGCGATCGACGCTGCTCCCTGCACCGTATAAGTATTATCTGCTTCGTTTTTCACGATCGGCAATTCGTTGTCATACTCATCCTGAATCTCTCCGACGAGCTCTTCCAGGATGTCCTCCATCGTCACAATACCGTCCACGCCGCCATATTCATCAATAATCACTGCCATTTGCTGGCGATTGACCTGAAACTCGCGCAGCAATGCACCGATCGGTTTAGAACCGTGCACCGTCGCAATCGGCCTGATCAGCTCCCGCAAGACGATATCCTTGCCTTGCCGCATTTTCAACAACAAATCTTTTAAATGTAAAACACCGACCACCTGATCGAGCGTATCCTCATACACCGGCATTCTGGAATAACCTTCTTCTATCACTTTTTCAAGTTTGGCTTCTGAAAAATCATTCACGTCGATACCGACCACCTGCGGACGCGGGATCATGATTTGCCGCGCTACACGCTCCGAAAAGTCGAATGCATTTTTGATCAGGTCATAATCCGCCGCTTCAATCATGCCGCTATCTTTTTGTTGCAGAACCAGATAGCGCAATTCATCGCTGCTATGCACCTCGCTGCCATGCGATGGTGTAATGCCTACTCCTTTCAAAATCACATTGGCAATACCATTCAACATCCATACTACCGGCCTGAACACCAGGAAAAAGGCGTGCAGCGGATAGGACAAAGCCAATGTCGTCGATTCCGGGCGCTGGATCGCGATCGATTTTGGAGCGAGCTCGCCAAATACGATATGCAAAACAGTGATAATCGCAAATGCGGTAGGCAATGCAATATGGTGCGCCAGTTCCGGATCAACGGAAAGGCCTACCAGATCCATGGCGCCAATGATCATTTTCGAGACGACCGGCTCCCCTATCCAACCCAAGCCAAGGCTTGCAAGCGTAATACCGAACTGGGTAGCAGCCAGGTAGCCATCGAGATTCGATACGATTTGTTTGGAAAGAATGGCCATCCGGTTCCCTTCCTGGGCTTTCTGTTCAAGCTGCGAGGCGCGGATCTTGACGATAGCAAACTCGGCAGCGACGAAAAACCCATTCAGCAGAACGAGCACAAGGGTAATGATAACCTGTAAAACCATGGAGGCCAGCGGATCAGTTTTGAGATGAAAATGCGTTTTAAAGCTGCATTTTAACAAAAAATCATACCATTGAGAAACCAAGACCGGCATTAATGCATTTCCGGTTACCCGTAGCTACCCCGAATTTTCGTAAATTAGAATCCCTTATGAAAAGTGGTCACGCCGATTTACCCCTGCATTACGGAAAAGTACCCGTCTGGCTCGCGCAGCGCATGAGCGCGCTCGGCGGCGCCATCGTGGAGGCGATCGTGATGGAATATGGACGGGATGGATTACTCCAAAAAATGAGCGACCCGTTCTGGTTTCAGTCGCTCGGATGTGTGCTCGGAATGGACTGGCACTCGTCGGGCATTACCACGTCGGTAATGGGCGCATTGAAGCAATCAGTCAACCGCAGATCGTCGGATCTGGGTATTTACATTTGCGGCGGACGAGGGAAATATTCAAGGCAGACGCCCGCTGAACTGCTGGCAATCGCCGACAAAACCGGTCTCGACGGTCATCTGCTCGTGCAACATAGCAAGTTGTCCGCAAAAGTCGACAATACGGCTATTCAGGATGGTTTTCAATTGTATTTGCATTCATTTGTTCTTTCCAAAGAAGGCAATTGGGCGGTGATCCAGCAGGGTATGAACACCGAAGAACGGCTTGCCCGCCGCTACCACTGGCATTCTCCTAGTATTCAATCGTTCATCGAAGAGCCCCATACATTCATTTATGGGCAAAATCAGGGCAATATCCTTAACCTGACGGCCAAAGCCGCCGCTCCGACCCGCACCGGTATTCTCGACCTTACGAAAGAAAATCCCGATAAGATCATGCGGGAAGTTTCGAAGCTCATCATGCCCGATCACCATGACGTCCGTGCCGAAGATGTGAACCTGAAAAGGCTCGGCGCGGTACTCGCATTGGCGCACGACAACCCGGTCGACAACATGGAATCGCTGCTTATGCTCGAAGGCGTAGGCCCGCGCACGATCCAGTCGCTGACGCTCGTGAGCGAGATCATCCACGGCACGCCGTCGCGTTTCAGCGATCCGGCCCGCTTCTCGTTCGCGCACGGCGGCAAGGACGGCCACCCGTTCCCCGTACCCATCACGGTATACGACGAGTCGATACTGACGCTCGACCGTGCCATTCAACTTGCCAAAATGGGTGATAAGGACAAATCCGACGCTTTGAAAAACCTCTCAAAAGTCTCCGCGCAGCTCGAAAAGGATTTTGAACCCAATAACCGCTTCAACGACATCGTGCAACACGAACGCGACACTTCCTGGAAATATCAGGGCCGCACAGTGAAAGGCAAAGCACAGAAGCCGAAGGGCTGGGACGGGCAGTTGGAGTTGTTTTGATACAGAAAACTGATTCGCTAATTTTAGCAAGTGTCTTTGTAACTGAATTTCAAGTACTCTTTACCACTCACGTTCCAATCTGCTCTTAAACAACTTAGGTACTTCGCAGAGTATATACTACTTTTGGAACGGCTATGATCAATAGTTTCAAGCATAAAGGCTTGCGATTGTTTTTTGAAACTGACAATCCTGCCCGATTGCAACCACACCACGTTGAGAAAATAAGAAGAATTTTATACCGATTGGACGAAGCCCACACGCTGGAACAGCTTGACATTGTCGGCTGGAATCTCCATCCACTGAAAGGTGCGTTCAAAAACCATTGGTCAGTTAAAGTGAATGGAAATTACCGGATTACATTCAGGTTTGAGCATGGGCAAGTGTTCGATGTTGACTATTTAGATTATCACTGATATGAAACGAGGAATGATGCCTCCGCACCCGGGCTCGATGATCCGGGATATGATGGAGGGTATAAAAGAAGAAACAGGCAATGATCTGACCATTCGACAGGTCGCAGAGGGATTAAGAATTTCGGCTAAAACACTTTCCAATATTTTGAATGGCCATCAAGGCGTAAGTTCCGAAATGGCTGTCAGACTGTCTGAGGCCTTTGGTTCAAGTCCGGAATTCTGGTTGAAACTCCAACGTGACTATGAGCTCTGGCACGCCGAGCAAAAAGTCAACAGGTCTAGCATCCAGCATTTTGTTCAAAAGCGCGGTTTGCAATCGGTTTAGCGACGGCTTCCTATCACAGAATCTTTGTTAATACCAAATACTCAATGATCTCCAAAAAACATCTCAAAACACCTCTAACCCTGATGGCGGCTACCACTATCGCGGTAGTGTCGTGTATGAAAATGGCCCCCATGTCGTCGGGACCGGTCGTGAAGACCAACAGCACCAAAGTGGTCGTCAAAGAAGACGCCGCGACTGGCAAGGCAAGGGCCAAAGAAATACGCGAAAAAACGGTTGTTAAACTCGCCGACGGGTTAAAACTAGACCTCTGGGCATCCGACTCCCTCGCTCCTGACCCCGTTGCCATTGCAATGGACGATGCAGGAAGAGTTTATCTCAACCGGACCAACCGCCAGAAAAACTCTGAATTCGACATCCGCGGCCACCGCAACTGGATCACCGAATCCATTGCATTGCAGACGGTGGAAGACCGTCGTAAGTTTCTGCATAAGACATTCGCGCCCGAAAAAAGCAAGGAAAACAACTGGTTAAAAGATCTCAATGGCGACGGTTCGCACGACTGGAAGGACCTTGCAGTGGAGAAAGACGAAGTTTGGCGCATTGAAGATACCGACAACGATGGGATCGCCGACGTATCGATACGTATCCTCGACGATTTCTTCGACGAAGTTTCCGACGTTGCAGGAGGCTTGCTCGTACGTGCGAAAGACATTTTCGTCACCATCGCCCCGGATGTGTGGCGTTTGAGAGACACCAATGGCGACGGCGTGCTGGACGAAAAAACTTCCATCAGCCACGGCTATGGCGTCCATATCGGTTTCAGCGGACACGGAATGTCCAATCCGATTGAGGGGCCGGATGGCAAGATTTACTGGAATATCGGCGACATCGGCGCCAACATTACTACTGCCGAAGGCGTAAAACACGAGCATCCCAACTCGGGTATCATCGCACGCTCCAACCCGGACGGCAGCGATTTCGAAATCTTCGCGCACGGGCTGCGTAATACGCACGAATTTGTGTTCGATGAATATGGTAACCTGATCAGCTCCGACAACGACGGTGACCATCCGGGCGAAAGCGAGCGTCTGGTACACGTGGTGGAGGGTTCGGACGCCGGCTGGCGCTCCAACTGGCAGTATGGTAAATATACCGATCCTAAAAACAACAGCTATAAGGTATGGATGGATGAAAAGCTGTTCAAACCACGCTGGGAAGGCCAGGCTGCTTACATTATCCCTCCTATTCAAAATTTCCATAATGGTCCGACCGGTATGCAATACAACCCAGGAACGGCTTTGGGTAAGGATTGGAAAAACAAATTCTTCCTCGTTGAATTCGTGGGTAACCCCGCGCGTTCGCCGATCTGGTCATTCGGTTTGAAGCCCAAAGGCGCTTCGTTCGTTTTGGATGGGGAGAAAAACATCCTTACAGGTATCCTGCCAACTGGTATTCGCTTCGGCCCAGACGGCGCATTGTATGTTGCTGACTGGATCAACGGTTGGGATACAAAAAACTACGGCCGCGTCTGGAAACTGGATGTTACCGACGAAAAAAACGACTTGAAAGCGATCCGTACCGAGACCAAGCGTTTGATGCAACTGGATTATACCAAACAATCCGACGATGCATTACTGCCATTGCTTTCGTACGAAGACATGCGGATTCGTCAGAAAGCACAGTTTGAACTCGCTTCAAGAGGTGCAAAAGGTGCTGCGGTATTGAGCAAGGCCATCGAACAAAAGGGCAATCAGTTCGGCCGAATTCACGGAATTTGGGGAATGGGACAACTGGCCCGCCAGGAGAAGTCGTATGCCAATGTGCTGATGACTCTGCTGAAAGATTCGGATGAAGAAATTACGGTTCAGGCTGCAAAAGTACTGGGTGATGCCAAAATCGCGGAAGCCGGGCCGATGCTGATCCCCATGTTGGCGAGCAAAAATCCACGCGTGCAGTTCTTCGCAGCGCAGGCGCTGGGCCGCGTGAAGGACAAGAATGCGGTGCAGCCGTTGATCGATATGGTTAAAGCCAATAACGACCAGGACGTGTACATCCGTCATGCGGGTGTGCTTGCGCTTTCCCGCATAGGCGAGGTGGCACCGATCGTCGCATTGGCCAACAGCCCTGAAAAATCGTTGCGCATTGCCGGAGTGCTCGTGCTTCGCCGGATGAAGAACGAGCAGATCAGCGCGTTCCTGAAAGATAAGGACGAATACATCGTAACAGAAGCTGCTCGCGGTATTAATGACGACTTGTCCATTCCGGCAGCATTACCTGCTCTGGCAGCTGTTTTAAAGGAAAAAGGATTCACATCGGAGCCATTGCTGCGCCGGGCTATCAATGCAGCCCTCCGTGTGGGCGGCGATGCACAATTGAATGACCTCATCGCATTCGCAAAGCGTAAGGATGTCGACAAAGCAATACGTGCCGAAGCGTTGGCAACGCTGGGGACCTGGGCAAGCCCTTCGGTAACCGACCGTGTCGACGGACGTTACCGTGGTCCGATGGAGCGCGATCCCGCTGGTGTGAAAGCGAAGATCAAACCGGTAATTGCCGATCTGTTGCAGGAAAATGAGCCTGCAATCCTGATCGCTACCGCGCAAATGCTGACGAACCTCAATGTGAGCGATAACAACGCGGCCCTCGCAAAAATCCTGAATGACAGCAACGATCCGAAAGTGCGCGCGGCAATGCTTGTGGCATTGAACGACCTGAAATATACGGATATGGAAACCGTCATGAAAAAAGGTATGAGCGACGCCGACGCCGACGTGCGTACAGCCGCATTGGGCATGGTAGGAAGCGTCAATATGTCGAAAGAAGCATTAACGGATATTTCCAATGCTATTTTCGAAAAAGGGAGCGTCCGTGAACAGCAGCAAATCCTGAAAGTACTGGGAAGCCTGCCGGTTGCTAAAACGGAAACCATTTTCACGGGCCTGATCGGTAAAATGGCGGATAACAAATTGCCGCAAAACCTGCTGCTAGACCTCGGCGAGGCTGTCGATTCGACCAAATCGAGCACATTACTCGCCAAAATAGCACCGCTCCGCAAGCAGGGTAGCACCGCAGCCGACTATCAGGATGCATTGTTTGGTGGAAACGCGCAGGCGGGCCGTCGCTACTTCATGACGAGTTCGGCTGCCGAATGCGTGCGTTGCCACTCGATCGGCGGACAGGGCGGAGAAGTTGGCCCTAACCTTTCGAACATCGGCAGCGTCCTCACGCGCGAGCAAATCCTGCAAGCACTCGTCGAGCCGAGCGCGCGCCTGTCGCCTGGTTTTGGAATGGTCATGCTCACGCTAAAAGACGGTACTTCCGCAGCCGGGATCCTGGCCCAGGAAAACGAGCATGAACTGATCTTGAAAACCTCCGAAGCAGAGCCGCTGAAAATCGCCGTTTCACGCATTGCCAAACGCGAAAACGTACCATCGAGCATGCCACCGATGGGTAATATCATGTCAAAAAGAGAGATTCGCGACGTGGTGGAATTCCTTTCGGGCTTGAAGAAGTAACCGATAGATCGCTAAATGAAGTAAGCCCCGGAATTTTTAATTTCGGGGCTTACTTTTATGGGCCGATTATCGCATCTTGCAAAGGCAGGATTTTAATTCATCAACACCAAAAAATTCGAATGGAATTCGACAAAAAAGAAGCGGAGGTTCTCAACCGGGCGATTCAATCCTGGGAAGATGAGGCTCGCATTTCGAAGGAACTCGCGACGGAGTTACGGACCAGTTACAGCGTCCGGAATGCAAACGTGGATGCAATTGCCATTTACGCCCTGATTTCGGCGATTTCGTGCGGGTTGCTGGCTTTTGGGGCGCTGGTGTTGGATGAGAAATGGATTGAATTGCTGCGCAAGCGGTGGGGTTTCTCCGAGAATATCGTTGGTATATTGTTCACATTCGTGGCGGGGCTTTTCGTGTACCTGGCAAAGCGGCGCATCGGTAATTCTACGGGCGCGAAAGCAAGCAATGAGGTTTACAATATCGCTATCATTCTGACAGTCGCAATCGCGATCACCTACTGGACGCGTGGGTTGCTCGACGGTCCAGGCAACTATGCATTTCCGCTGCTTTTTGCTAGCATTGCTTATGCCGGAGTGGCTGTTTTCCTTCGATCAACATTGCTCTGGATCGCAGCGATTATCGCACTGGCAGGCTGGTGGGGTGCGCAAACGCATTACTGGTCGGGCGGGAGCTTTCGCTTCCTGGGCATGAATTACCCGCTTCGTATGACGGTATTCGGGCTGGTGATCTGGGGGATGTCATGGGTAGTCGGGCAAATACGCTCACTTGCCTTTTTGAAGGATGTGACTTTTACAATTGGCCTGCTGCTGTTTCTCGTCGCTGGCTGGACCTTGTCGATTTTCGGTAATTATGCCGACTATGAAGGGTGGAAGATGCTTAAACAAAGTCACTTCTGGTTCTGGGCAGTCGGTTTTACACTGGTACTGGCGGGAATGCTTTATTATGCATTTCAATACAAGCAGGAAACCTTGCGTGACCTGTGTCTCGTTTTCTTCCTGCTGAATATTTATACCCGCTATTTCGAATATTTCTGGGATCGTACCAATGCAGGGATTTTCTTTGCATTGCTGGCGTTATCCTTTTGGTTCGTAGCCAAAAAAGCCGAGCAGTGGCGCGGCAAAACCGCCGGCTGAGCCTTAATTTTAGTTAAATACCTTATCATGAGCAATATCAGACCCATCCGCCCCGAAGAAGTTGACTTGATCCATTTCCTGCTCGAAAAACTGGAATTCGATCCGATCGATTATCCTGTGAGTGAAATGGTGGATGAATATGAAGGCGGGAAAATGGGTAGTATCAGCCTTGGCGGCGATGTGAATGCTTACGCAGGAGACCTGATTCAGGCCGAGTACATCGATATCGATAACACGCCGGTGGTCATTACATTGACACAGGATACCAACGGCCGATTGCTCGACCTCGATTTTTGGAAAGTAGATTTCACCAAATTATTGGAATACCCCACTCCCGACCGGCTGATATTCGGCAAGACGCCCGAGGAATAACCCGTTACTCCTCCTCGTAATCCAGCTCCTTGCCATAAGTTTCCTCCATCCGCCAGAGCGATAGCAACGCCAGCGAAAAGCATAATGCGCCCACAATAGCGCCTGAATGCAAAACGCCCGAATCCTTTTTCAGGAACTGGAACAATGGCAACGTGAGCAAAACCGTTGCACGTACATTATTGGCAACCGATGTAGTGACCGTCGCGCGCAGATTGGTACCGAATTGCTCGGCCGTGGTAGTGAGGAACATGGCAATGTAGCCGATCGAGAAGCCAAGCCACATGTAACAAATGTACAATGTAGTGGCATTGTTGATGCCTCCGGAAAGTAACCACACCACGCCGGCCAGCGTCATCAGCATCATCAGCAATATCGCTTTTCGCCGTGAATGCATCCATTGGCTCAGTATCCCGCTAAAAAAGTCGCCTGTGACAACGCCTATGTACGTGTATAGCACGCAGGTACCCGCCTGGACTTCGTCGGTAATACCTAGCGCTTTGGCAAATTCGTTACCAAAAGTGGAGTAAATGCCTATTACCATGTACGTCGGCAAACCAATGCCCATGCACCGCACATAGCGCACGAACCGCGACCAGCTGGTGAATATCGTCCACCAGGGCACAGGCTTGGAGCCCCGTTTTTCCAGACTTTTATTAAAAACAAAGGATTCGAGTACATTAATGCGCAAAATCAGCAGAATCAATCCCATACCTCCGCCGATGAAATAGGCCATCCGCCAGTCCGTAAGTTTTACAGCAAAAAACGCTGCAATGGCACCGGCCAGGCCTACACTTGCCACAACCGAAGCTCCGTAACCTCGTAATTCCTTTGGCAATATCTCGGCTATCAATGTAATGCCGGCGCCCAGTTCACCTGCCAGGCCGAAACCCGCAATAAACCGCAGTATCGAATAGATTTCAACATTTTGAGTAAAACCACAGGCAATATTCGCCAGCGAATAGGTCAATATCGAGCCGAAAAGGACGGACCGACGGCCGAGCTTATCCCCCAATATCCCCCACATAAAACCACCGACAAGCAGCCCGGCCTGCTGCCAGTTGTAAATGTTAGCGCCAATCTGCGAGATTTCCTCTTCCGAAAGCCCGAGGTCTTTCAGGCTGGGAACGCGCACGATATTGAAGAGCAGTAAATCGTACACATCCACGAAATAGCCCAGCGAGGCTACGATGACGGGTAATGTAAGTACGGCGCTGAGTTTGGGCTGAACAGGCGTGACGGCGGTCATAAAGGTGTTTTCGTTTATTCGTCAAAAGATTTGCGGCGCATCGACTTAATGGCGGCGTTGCGCTGTTTGGCCTTCAATCTGTCAAGTTTGGAGGCCAATGTAGGCCTGGTAGCTTTGCGGTCTTTTTCGACGGTAAGTGCCTGGCGGACGAGGCGATCGAATTTCTCGACAACCTTTTCCTTGTTGGCCAGCTGCGAGCGCTCAGTCTGGTGATATAATACGAGCACTTTACCGTTCGTTAATCGGTTGGATAATTTTTCGGTCAGCTTTTGCTTGTCCTCGCCGGTCAGGAATTGCGAATTCGGGATATCAAAACGCAGTTCTACCTTTGTTTCGACCTTATTCACATTTTGCCCTCCCTTACCACCGCTCCGGGCTGTCTGAAAGACGAGTTCGGAATGCAGGATTTCAGGATTTATCATTGGTAATTAAAGTTTTGTTAACACGTGTTAATGTCCGGCGGGGCCATTAAACCAGAATCTAAAAGTAACGTCCAAGAATCGATTTTTAAACAACAGGAAAACAATTAAAAACATAAAGTCATGGACACCATGCGTACACTAAGAATAATCGGTCTGTTCATTTTAATGCTCGGCGGTGTTTCGGTTTCTAACAAAACCCAGGCACAACCCGGTTTCAGGATCTCATTTGAAACTTTCTATGACGAGCTTTCTCCCTACGGCCGGTGGGTGCGTAATCCGCATTACGGTTCCGTCTGGATCCCCGACGTTCCCCGTGGCTTCCAGCCCTACTCCACCGCGGGTTATTGGGAACAAACGGAATATGGAAACACCTGGGTTTCGGAATACGACTGGGGCTGGGCTCCATTCCACTACGGCCGCTGGTCTTACGACGACTATTATGGCTGGTTCTGGGTTCCCGATTACGAATGGGGACCTGCGTGGGTTAACTGGCGCTCGGGTGGCGGCTACTACGGCTGGGCACCGCTGGGGCCGGGTGTGAATATCAATGTGTCGATCAATATTCCGTCGTTCTGGTGGGTGTTTGTACCGCAACGCTATGTACTGAGTCCCAGCTGGCATTCTTACTGCGCTCCACAACGACGCGTATCGCATTATTACAACAACACCGTGGTAATCAACAACTATTACCGAAACAATAACCGCACGTATGTATACGGCCCGCGCCGCGACGAGATCGAACGTATTACCCGCAGAAGCGTACCTGTACGTACGATTGACGCCAGCCCGAGAGGTCGGGGACGGGTGATTATCGCCGACCGCGGCAATGGCCGGTACGACTATGGAACCCGTGACAACGACCGCGGAGGCCGCACCATCGACGCCAACCCGCGTATCGACAGAAGCAACCGCAACGACGATAACCGCGTTGAACCTGGTGACAATTCAAGACGTGGCTCGCGTAATCCATTCGAAGACCGTAACAATGGCCGTAACGAACGCAACCGCGAATCGAATGATAATCGCAGCGATCGCTACGAAGCTCCCAATCCGGGCCGAAATGACCGCTACGAAACGCCGAATCCAAGCCGGAATGATCGCAACGAAGCACCTAACCGCTCGGAACGCAACCGCGACTACGGCAACCCGGGCAATAGCCCCGAACGTAACGGAGGCTTTGGTGGACGTGCCGAACGCGTGGAGCGCCCGAACATTGAACGCCCTGAAAGACAGGAACGCAGCAACCGGACATTCGAACCGGCACCGCGGGTAGAACGGCAGGAAAGAAGCGCACCGGAGCCACGCAGCAACGACCGTGGTAACCGTGGCGGCGACAACGGAGGCGGCAATCGCGGCGGCGGTGATAATGGAACCCGTGGCGGAGGCGGCGGTTCCAGCGAACGCAGCGGCAGAGGACCAAGATAATTGCAAGCCTTAACATAAAAACAACCCGGCGGGATAGTAGTATTCTCCACCGGGTTGTTTTTGTTTATGAAGACTTTCGATTTACGTTTCGAAAACAGATAAAAATGTTATTTTTAGCTTGATCCCCAACCCACGGTATTGAATGGAAATACAATTTGACATTGAGTTCAAAGAGAGTGCACCCAAGTACATGCAAATCATCAAATCGCTTTTGCAGGCGATTAGTAAAGGAAAGCTGAAACGAGGCGACAAGATCCCTTCTATTAACCAGTTAAGTGAAGAATACCTGCTTTCCCGCGATACCGTCGAAAAGGCCTACAAGCACCTCATCAAGGACGGCGTGCTGATTTCAGTTCGCGGAAAAGGCTATTTTATCAACCGAGTGGATATTGAAACGTCGCTGCGCATTTTGTTGGTTTTTAATAAGATCAGCAACTATAAAAAACAGGTTTACAATGCATTTGTTGAGAATATCGGCCGCAATGTGAACGTCGACCTGCATATTCATCACTCCAATACCAATATTTTCAAAAACCTGATCAAGAATAGCCTGGGCGAGTACGACTATTATGTGATCATGCCGCATTTCTATGAAAAAGCAGAGGAGGCTATCGAAACGCTGAAAATGATCCCGCCTGAAAAGCTGATCCTGCTCGACAAGGACATCGAGTTCAACAGCAAAAAGCATTCGTCCGTTTTCCAGAATTTTGAAAAGGACATTGTATATGCGCTCAATGAAGCCGTGGATTTATTGAAGGTTTACAGAAAGCTGATCCTCATTTTCCCCACCATGATCCGCTATCCGAAGGAAATCATCAAAGGTTTCCGGATTTTCTGCATCCAGCACGAGTTCGAGCACGAGATCATGTATGATTTTCATGAAAACGGCGTGGCTGTGCAGGATACGGCTTATGTGGTGATTGAAGAAAATGATCTGGTGAATCTGATCAAGAAGTGTAAAGAACAACAACTTACAGTTGGGAAAGACATTGGCATTATCTCCTACAACGAGACACCGCTGAAAGAAATCCTGCTCGACGGCATTACCACCATCTCCACCGACCATGAGCAAATGGGTAAAACTGCGGCGGAGATTATCAAGGAAGGGAAGCGGGCGATTGTCAAAAACCCGTTTACGCTGATCAGGCGGAAGTCGCTTTGATGGATGTCAGTCTGAGCGGACGGGGCCGCCCGCTCAGACTGACATCCTTAAAGCCCCGTCGCTACCGTCAGCTTACCACGCTCGTTAAGCAGCTCATTGCGCACACCCAGGTGACGGTACAGACCGATCGGGTCGAGCGAGCCGCCGCTCAGGCGCATGGCCTCGCGTACGAGCGGGCGCACATCCGTGCGGAATGCGTTTTGCAGGATTTGCTGGGCAAATACCACGTCGTTTTCGACCCGAGCCTGTTCCAGTTTTTTGCTATCGACGAGCAAAGCCTGCGCCTGTGCGATCAATATTGCTTCTACCGATTGCAGCAAATCTTCCAAAGGATCTTTCACATTGTGGCTGGCGTCGATCATCCATGCGTAAGTATCGCTTGCGCGGTTGGCGCGTTTCATACCTTCTACAAGCTCAACGAAGATCAGGAACAGCTGGTAAGGACGGATAGCGCCTACGGTAAGGTCGTCATCGCCATATTTAGAATCGTTGAAATGGAAACCAGCCAGTCGGCCTTCCATCATCAATGTCGCTACAATTTGCTCGATGTTTGCATTAGGCAAATGGTGTCCCAAATCAACCAGTACATCCGCTTTCGGACCGAGTTTTTGACAGAAAAGCAGCGAACTGCCCCAGTCCTGGATCACGGTTGAATAGAAATTGGGCTCGTAGGCTTTGTATTCCACATAAACCTTCCAGTCGTCGGGCAATGCTGCATAGATTTCCTGCAATGATTCGAGCGTGTTCTGGAATGCCCTTACAAAATTCGACTGACCCGGGAAGCAAGAGCCGTCCGAAAGCCAGATCGACAATGCTTTGGAACCGAGGTTCCCGCCATGTTTGATTACTTCAATATTGTGCTCCACCGCCTGCTTGCGCACCTTCGCGTCCACGTGCGAGAGCGAGCCGAATTTGTACGAAAGCGCCTGGTCCTTCTGGTCCTGGAATGTATTCGAGTTCACCGCATCGAATTTCAGGTCCAGCGATGCCGCGAGGTCGATAATCGGCTGAGCCTGGCCTGGAATGTCCCAGGGAATATGCAGCGAAATAGAGCCGCTGGAACGGTTCAATGCGTGCAGCAGGCCTACATCTTCGATTTTCTCTTCCAATGAACGGGGCTCTCCTACTCCCGAGAAACGTCCAAAACGTGTACCGCCGGTGCCCAATGCCCAGCTCGGAATCGCGACCTGGAATGCTTCCAGCAATTTTACAAGGTCTTTGGCATTGATCCCCTGCTCGCCCAATTGCTCTTGGAGGAAGATGAACTGGTTGTTATGCCGCGAAAACAGGCTGTCGTTATGCTGGTCGATCTGATATTGTTCAATTTTCATCTGGATAGAATTAAAAAGACTTGGCAAGTTGAAAAACCCGCCAAGTCTGATTTAACATATTTTGATCATTAGCGAAGGAATGCCGCAGGAACACCGCCGTCAACGTTGATCACGTTTCCGGTGCTTTTGTTGAGCAAGCCGCTCACGAAAATGTACACGCCGTTTGCGATGTCGTCCGTATGGATTTCCGCATTCAGCACGGTTCTTTTTGCATAGTAAGCCGGCAGTTCTTCCACTTTAATGCCGTATGCTTTCGCACGTCCGGCAGCCCAGCCGCTTTCCCAGATCTTGCTTCCGGCGATTACCGCGTCCGGGTTCACCACGTTCACGCGGATTCTGTCCGGGCCGAGTTCAGCAGCCAAAAGGCGCGACATATGTTGCTGAGCAGCCTTGGCCGTTCCATAAGCCACGTTGTTCGGGCCGGAAACGATACCATTCTTGCTAGCGATGTTGATAATATCGCCGCCCAGTCCTTGCTGACGCATGATAGCAACCGATTCCTGCGATACCAGGAACTGGCCTTTTACCAATACATCCTGCAAAATATCCCAGTCTTTGATCGTAGTATCCGCCAATGGTTTCGAGATCGACAAACCTGCGCAGTTTACCACGATATCCACACCGCCGTATTTCAGTTTAGTCGCATGCAATGCAGCTTTGATCGCCTCGTCGTCGAGCACGTTCGCCACGGTCGTATCCGAAAAGTCCTTGCCGAATTTCGCATCGAATTCCGCTTTGGTTTCGGCCAATGCTTTTTCGTCGATATCCGAAATCACCACGCAAGCACCTTCCTGCAACAGTTTCTGAGCGATTGCCTTGCCGATACCGCCCGAGCCGCCGGTTACGAATGCGACTTTACGCGATACCGATTTTTCTTTCGGCATACGCTGCAATTTCGCTTCTTCCAGCAACCAGTATTCGATGTCGAATGCCTCCTGCTCGGGCAATGAAACGTAAGAAGAGATCGCCTCGGCGCCTTTCATTACATTAATTGCATTAATATAAAACTCAGCCGCAACGCGGGCAGTCTGCTTGTCTTTCGCGAACGAGAACATACCCACACCTGGCAACAGGATAATCACCGGGTTCGGGTCACGCACGGCGGGGCTGTTGGAATGCTTGCAACGTTCGTAGTAAGCAATGTAGCCTTCGCGGTATGCTTCAAATTGCGGGCGAATGTGTTCGAGGATTTCGGCGTCGGCCGCTTCCAGTTTTTCGAATGGCAGGTCGAGCACCAACGGACGGATCTTCGTGCGCAGGAAGTGGTCGGGGCAGCTGGTACCGAGTGGCGCCAGTTTGTCCAGATCATGGCTCGCGATGAATTCCAATACACGCTCGTCATCGGTAAAGTGACCGATCATCGCCTGTTGCTCGGAAGCTAGACCGCGCAAATAAGGCGCCAGTTTGCCCGCTATTGCAGCGCGACGCTCTTTCGGCTCGCTTTCCAGACGCGCGCCCCCGAAAACGGGACGGCTCTTGCCATAGTTCTCGGCCAGGTATTCCGACGCTCTTTCGATTGTATCGAGCGTATTAATGTAAGATTCGTAAGCAGTATCACCCCAGGTGAACAATCCGTGACCACCCAATACGATACCACGAATGCCCGGATTGTCGTTCAATGCCTGTTCGAGTTGCAGACCCAGGTCGAAGCCCGGACGCTGCCAGGGCACCCACGCCAGTTCTCCGTTGAACAGCTCTTTGGTAATGGCTTCACCCTCTTTCGATGCCGCGATCGCGATCAGTGCATCAGGGTGGAGGTGATCGATGTGCTTGAAAGGCAGCAAGCCGTGCAGCGGCGTATCGATAGACGGAGCCTTTGATTTCAGGTCGTAAATGCAATGGTTGAACAGCTCCACCATTTCGTCTTCGAATTCGAGTCCGCGGTAAATGCTTTTCAGGCTGTGCAGGCGGTCGACATACAGACCGGCCAGTCCGCTTCTTGTTAAAGTACCAATATCGCCACCTGAACCTTTGATCCACATCACTTCCACGGGGTTGCCCGTCAGCGGATCTTTTTCGATGGTTTTACAGCTCGTGTTTCCACCAGCATAGTTGGTCAGGCGAAGATCTGCACCCAACAGATTTGAACGGTACAGAAGAAGTGCTACCTGATCATCACCCAGGGAAGCGGCCTTCTCTTCATCCCATAAATAGCTTACATACCTGTACTGGCTTACTTTAGAACTGCTCATATTTGTTTCCTGATTTTTTATCATTTTGAGGTAAAAGCGCTTCTTTCCTGAAAGTATTTTAACAGATTAATACTACTCTGAACTTATGTGCAAGATTAGGAAACTTAGCAATGCACACCGTCCTGTTGTATCCTGCATGTTGAAATAATTTGAGAATTAATGTGAGAATTGGAAGTTTCTGTATAAAACAAATGGCCTGAACCATGCTTGTAACAGTTCAGACCATGAAAAACAGAAATAACCTTACTGTACCTATCGCTTTATTAGCAATTTCTTCGCGACATCGCCGATCTTGATCGTGTAAATCCCTTCTTTCAAATCTTTCAAATCGAGCTTACCGCCTACCAGTGCTGCGTCGGTAACCACCGACCTGCCCGCTGGCGTAAAAACCGACACCATGTCATTACCACCCGTTCCTTCTACCGTCAGTTCAGTCTGTGCCGGGTTCGGGTAAATATTGATCACCGCTTTTCCGGCCCTTACCACAATCACTTTCGAATGTTCAAACTTCCCGTCATAATCCAGCTGCTTCAAACGGTAATAGCATGTTGCCAGCGGGCTGAGATCGGTAAAGTGATAAAACTGATCATCTTTTGTATCGCCACTTCCGTCCACAAAACCAATCTTCTCAAACGTCCGCGCATCCGCGCTGCGTTCGATTTCGAAGCCTTTGTTGTTGGTTTCGGAGGTAGTTTTCCAGGTGAGTTTGGTTTGATTCTTTTCGGTTTTACCTTCGAAAGAGACGAGGGTTACGGGGAGTGACATACTGTAAACTTCACTCGATAATGTCAACCTGGCAACAATGGAATTCGTTACAGTCGCGTAGTAGCTGCCTTCCTGCTCAACCAGGAATGTGCTGTCGCCGGTCTTTGTGGCTACCAATTCGTCAAAACGATACCAGCGGTAGGTATTGTTGGCCAACGTGCCACCCGCGTAGACGGCTAGCGTACGGTTTGTTTTTGAAATCCCTATTCTTTGCTGGGAATTGTCAGAGGCTAACCTGGAAAAGTTATTCTCCATTCCATCGAATGTGAATTTGTTACCCGTAATCTGCAACCGGCTGATCCGGATGTTGGAAACATTCGGAATAGGTCCGCTCAAATTGTTCCCACTCAGATTTATCTGCCATGCTTTTGTCAGATTATTGATCGATGCCGGCAAATTGCCGGTTAGCTCATTGTCGTAGAAGTTCAGCGATGCAAGGTTGACCAGATTGCCAATTGCCGAAGGAATGCCGCCACCGTTTTTCAAGCCCGTTATATCCAAGGAAGTTAATTCGGTGAGGTTGCCCAGTTGAGGGGGAATAGGCCCCGTAAGTGCCTTGCCCGACAAACTCAATGAAGTAAGATTGGACAGGTTCCCGACCTCCGCCGGAATGGCTCCTGAAAGCCCGGAACCCGTAATGGATAGCTTGTTCAGATTGGTCAGGTTGCCGATAGAAGCAGGGAGTGGTCCCGTGAAGTTGCAATTCAGAATATCGAGCGTTTTAAGCTTCGTCAGATGTGTGATACCGACGGGAAAACTGCCGAGGTTTGTTGGTGGCGTATTACCCGCCGTATAACCCATGGTAAGCGATTCCAGAGCGGACGCATTACCTATCGACGCGGAAACAGGTCCTGAGGGAGAAAAGCTGAGCACTTTCAATTGAGGTAATGTCCAGATCACATCAAACCCTTCCGTATCGAAATTATTGTTGCTCAATTCCAGCGTTTCGAGGCTCACCAGGTTGCCGAATTCTGCCGGAATCCTGCCTGCCAATGGCGGACGTGCATTCATACCTTCCGACCACCCCAAATACAAATCCCTAAGGGCCGTCAGGTTACCTATCTCGGGTGGAACATGGCCGGTAAACTCGTTACCGCTCAGATTGAGCGCCACAACGCGACCATTCTCGCAGGTTACGCCATACCAGCCACATGGACTGGCCCCCGGCTGGCTGGGAAGCGGCCAAGGTTCGTCCCGCTCGGAGTACCATCCTGCACCACCCATGGCATTATAAATCGAAACCAATGCGAGCCGGTCTCCTTCGAGCGTTTGTGCGAAAGAATTGATTGAACAAAGAAGAAGAAGGAACGATAAAACTTGTTTCATACATGAACTTTATGACAATAACTTTCCCATAAAGTTCATGTTTTTCTATTAAATATTTACAATCGGTTACAAACTTCCACTACATTATTTGCTGATCAGCAATCTCCTCGTGTCTGTTCCGATTTGGATAGTATACAGGCCAGGCTTTAAAGATTGTACGGAAACCGGCTTTCCTGCATCGGCTTGCGTTTTCAAAACAATCCGGCCAGTCTCATTCACAACTTGCAGATCCTTCACACCTTCAAAACCCGAAGCGATCACTTCGTATGAAGCAGGATTAGGATAAATTTTAAATACGGCGTCGCTTCTTTTCAGCTTGATGATTTTGGAGTATTCAGATTTCCCGTCATAATCCAGCTGCTTCAAACGGTAATAGCATGTTGCCAGCGGACTGAGATCGGTAAAGTGATAAAACTGATCATCTTTTGTATCGCCACTTCCGTCCACAAAACCAATCTTCTCAAACGTCCGCGCATCCGCGCTGCGTTCGATTTCGAAGCCTTTGTTGTTGGTTTCGGAAGTAGTTTTCCAAGTGAGTTTGGTTTGGTTGGATTCGGATTTGCCTTCGAAAGAGACGAGGGTTACGGGGAGTCTAACCGACACGTGATCTTTTGTAATCAACGTCAAACCCGGCACCAGGCTGTTCGTCACTTCTACCCGGTAAATACCCTCCCCATCCAAATCTATGTAACGGTCACCGGTCTGCGTCGCAGTCAGTACATTATTCTTAAACAGTTTGTATGTATTATTAGCCTCCGTGCCACCCGCGTAGACTTCAATGCTAGCTGCTGTACAACCCAGGCACAACGGATAAGTCAATTGCGCATCGATCAAATCTTGCTCCAAATATTGATCAAGGCGGCTGATATTGGACTCCATACCGGAAAAGTTGAAGGCATTATTATTGATTCTTACCTCAGCGGCCACAGGAATCCCCAGAATATTAGGGATCGGACCAGTCAGATTATTGTATGACAAATCCAGTTTCGTCAGTTTGGTCAGGTTATTGAATGAGGCTGGAATAGTACCGGTAAGCGCGTTCTGGCTCAAATCCAGTACTTCCAGATTCGAAAGCAAGCCTATTGAGGACGGAACAGAGCCAGTGGCATGAGCATTGCGCAGGATCAGTGTTTTCAGCTTTGTAAATGTTCCAAAAAACGACGGAATCGAACCTAAATTCGTCGAAGTCGGAAAGGGATAATCTTCTGCTGCCATCCGCAGATATTCCAGATTGGTGAGATTAGCAAAGCTTGCCGGCACGTTCCAATATGGCGTTATGGATAAATGCTTAAGATTCGTGAGATTACCTATGACCTGAATATTCGGCCCCTCTATCCTGTTTTCACTAATATCCAGGTATTCCAGGTTAGTCAGGTTACCCAGTTCCGCGGGCAGATTTCCCTGGAACTGAGGAAGCTCATCCCCTGCTCCCGAAAGGTCTAGATGTTTCAAAGCGGTTAGGCTTCCGACTGCTGCCGGTATCGCTCCATAAGCATCATTCTGTTCCATAATGAGACTGGTAACACGCCCGCCTTCGCAGGTAACTCCATACCAGCCGCAGGGATTATCTCCTGGATTTCCGGGGACAGTCCAACCGGTATTGTTAAACCAATTATCCCCACCGGTAGCCTGGTAGAATGCGATGAGCGCCAGCCGGTCTGTTTCCAGTGACTGACTATAAGATTGCAGGGAAATAAAAAGGCACAAGAGCACAAGCAGACATTTCTTCATAGCGTTGCTAAAAGGTTAAGTAAAGTCCTGATGAACGTTGAGCGGGTGCCTGGGCTGGCAGAAAGACGCAGCCGGTACTATAAGAATATTGTATATACAAATGTAACCGAATGCACAATAGAATGCGCACCGGTTACAAAAAATTATTGAAGTTTAATAGTAGATTACACGCTACAAGTCAATCACTTCCAGGTGAGGCCCATATTGCGGAAGAGGAATGCGTAAATGTCCGCCTGAGTTTCCAGCGCTTTTTTGGTGTTGCTCGCCCCATGACCAGAATTGGTATCGATCCGGATCAACAAGGGATTGGAGGATGTTTTGCCGGCTTTTGCCTGCAACTCAGCAGCGTATTTAAAAGAGTGTGCGGGAACTACGCGGTCGTCGTGATCGGCGGTGGTGATCATCGTGGCGGGGTAATGGCCGCCTGCTTTGATGTTGTGAAGCGGGGAATAACCGTACAATACCTTGAACTCCTCGGCATTATCACTGCTTCCATAATCGGCGATCCAGTTCCAGCCGATGGTGAATTTGTGAAAACGGAGCATGTCCATTACGCCCACAGCGGGTAATGCCACTTTGAAAAGCTCGGGACGCTGGTTCATAACCGCCCCTACAAGTAACCCGCCGTTGGAACCGCCCTGAACGGCCAGTCTTTCGGGAGAAGTGTATTTTTCACGAATCAAATACTCCGCCGCAGCGATGAAATCATCAAACACATTCTGCTTTTTCAGCTTCATGCCCTGCTCGTGCCATTTCTCACCATATTCGCTGCCACCTCTCAAATTGGCCTGAACAAATATACCGCCCTGGTTGAAGAACGGGATACGGGTAGGGCTAAACGCGGGCGGCAAGCTGACATTAAAACCACCATAACCATACAGGATTGTCGGATTGGTACCATCCAATTTCAAGCCCTTTTTATAAGTAATGAATGCAGGAATGCGGGTCCCGTCCTTGCTTGGGTAAAATACCTGCTTCGTTTCGTAGTCCGATGGCTTGAATGCCACTTCGGGTTCGCGGAAAACGCTGCTTTTACCGCTCGCAATGTCATATCGGAAGATCGTCGAAGGATAATTGAAAGAAGTATAGGTGTAGAACACGAAGGTATCCTCTTTATCCCCTCCAAATCCTGCCGCAGAACCCAATCCGGGCAGTTCGATTTCACTTTCAACAATACCCTTGGGATCATATACGGACACGCGGCTCGTGACATCTTTCAAATAGGAAGCAAACAACTTCCCGCCTGCCAACTGTGCGTATTCAAGCGGTTCCTTGCGCTCTGATAACACTGTTTCCCAATTCCGGCCAGCCGTTTTGAAAAGCATAACCTTGCCATTCGGTGCATTATCGTTGGTTTCTACCAGGAAATCCGCGCCGATGTTTTCGATAATGCGGAAACTGGCGTCCGTGATCTCCTCCCGGATCGGGACAAAACGACTTTCACCCTTTTTCAATACCCACACCCCGTTACCGTCTTTCCCCTTTCCACGATCGCTCACAGTCAGGACCGCATATTCCTCGTCCTCGGTCGTACCAACGGTGTGGAAACGCTGCGGGTTCGCGGGATCTTCGAACACCAGCCTATCCTCCGCCTGTGCCGTACCGACGCGGTGAAAGAACACCTGGTGATTTTCGTTTTTGGCAGCCAATGCGCTGCCATCCGGCTTGGGGTAGCGACTGTAATAAAAGCCATCGCCCTGCCATGAAGCCCCCGAAACTTTCACCCATTCCACTTTGTCGGCGAGCATGGAGAGGTCTTTCATATTCATCACCTGGTATTCCTGCCAGTCGGAGCCGCCTTTCGAGAAGCCGAATACCGCATGGGCTCCGTCTTTGGACAAACTGAAAACAGTAAGCCGTGTAGTACCATCGGGTGAAAGCTTGTTCGGATCGATCACTACTTCCGGCGTGCCATTCAGGCCTTTCTGGCGGTACAACACGGCCTGGTTTTGCAAACCATCGTTTTTGTAGAAATAGAAATACTCCCCTTTCTTTCTGGGTGCGGAATATTTAGGGTAGTTGTAAGCCTTTTCCAGGTCCTCAAATATCTTTTTCTTAAACGGGATCGCATTCAGATACCCAAATGTGACTTCGTTCTGCTCCTTTACCCACTCCGCTGTTTCCTGGGAACGGTCGTCTTCGAGCCACCGGTAGGGGTCGGCCACTTTCACACCGTGGTATTCGTCGTAATGCTCCTGCTTTCTCGTTTCAGGATATTCCAATTGCTGAGCATTGCCTTGTACCGACAATGCTGATGCTGCCATTAAAGTCATCAGAAAAAATTTTGAATCCATAAAAACGGCCGCTATTTAATGATCTCCACTTCCAGGGAACTTGGAGCTCCGGCCTGATGATAAATCGTGTGTTTAGCAGTGGTAAAATCTGAATCCTCTGCTTTGTAGATATTCCCTATGTACTTCTGCGGGTTGCGGTCGAACAGCGGGAATGCCGTGCTTTGCACTTGCACCATCACGCGATGGCCCTTTTTGAAGGTATGCAGCACATCCTGCAAACGGAATTTCAAATCGGTAATTTTGCCCGCAACAACCGGTTCCGGTTTTTCGAAACTGTTACGGAAGCGGGCACGCATTACTTCGCTCCGTACCATTTGCTGATAACCGGCGAGTACCACTTTCGGATCGGGCATATAGGCGTGGTTCTTTTCGTCGTCAGGGTAAACGTCGATCAGTTTCACGAAGAAATCGGCATCGGTACCGGTGGTGCTGAATTTCAGCAAGGCATTAATTTCGCCTCCAAGGGTAAGGTCTTCGGTCAGGATATCCGTTTCGAAAACGAGCACGTCGGGGCGGGTCCCTGCAAAGCGCTGGTCTTCCGACATATATTCAAATGGCGTAAAACCCGACATTTGCTTGTAATTGGCCGTGTAAGGCACCGGTTTCGACGGGTCGCTCACGTATTCGGTCACCGATTTGCTTTCTTTCGGCGCATCGAAATCCAGTTTACCTTTTGAATGGAAATAAAGCTTGCGTTTTTCCGCATTTGCTACCGGCCATTTATCGAATGTCTTCCATTCTTTTTTACCCGTGTCAAACAAATAAGCCTCCGGTAGGCCGGTCTTTCCGTCACCGGCTTCCTTCAAAAAGTGCTTGAAGAATTTCGCTTCAATATTGTTTTGGTAAAAAGTAGCAATGCTATCGCCAAAATAAATGTCGTTGTGCAAAGTATGCCCGGTTTCGCGGCTCCACCGGCCGTGCCCAAATGGCCCTACCACCAATGTATTGTACATGGAAGGATTGTTCCTTTCCAGTGTTTTATAGGTATTCAAAGGGCCATACAAATCCTCGGCATCGAACCAGCCACCCACGGTCATGAATGCATGTTTCACGCCTTTCAAATGCGGCAGGATATCGCGTTTTTTCCAGAACTCATCTTTATTGGGATGCTCGACGGTCTCTTGCCAGTAAAAATTCTTTGAATAATATTTGTCAAAATTCTTCAAAGAACCCATTTCCAGGTTGAATGAATAACCGTCCGGCTTTGGCGTGAACATTTCGCTCGCAAACCAGGAATCCGTGGTTGGCTTCGGCGGCTTGATGCCGAAAACCGGGAACGTAAGGTAATATCCCTGCGTAAATGCACCGTTGTGATGGAAATCATCGAAAAAGAAATCGGCGATCGGTGCCTGCGGCGACGAGGCTTTCAATGCGGGGTGACCGGCCAACGCGCTGGCTGTCGTATAAAAACCGGGATACGAAATGCCCCATTGCCCCACCCGGCCATTGTTGTTCGCGACGTTTTTAAGCAGCCATTCGATTGTATCGTAAGTATCCGAGGCCTCATCGACGTCGTTGTTACCTTTTTTCTGGTCGATATGCGGCGTCATGTTCGTCCACACGCCCTCGCTCAGGTAGCGGCCGCGCACATCCTGGTATACGAATATGAACTTGTCGCGCATCAGCGTCGGGCTCGGGCCCAGTCGCGGCGGGTATTTATCGGCACCGTAGGGAGCCACGCTGTAACACGTGCGCTGCATTAAAAAGGGGTATTTCTTGTCGGCAGAAGCATCCTTGGGCGAGTAGACGATCGTATGAAGCTTCACGCCGTCTCGCACCGGAATGTCGTATTCCGCTTTCGAATAATTTTCGCGGATGTATTGCTCGTCGGATGCAACTTGTCCATAAACATGCTGAGCCAGCACGATGAGTGCTGCCCGAAGTAGATTTTTGATCATAGTTTGTGATTATTTTCTCTTATAAAAATTCAGTGATACGCTCGCGGCATTTCCCTTTTCACTCAGTGTGTAAAACCCCTTATTTTCATTTTCGAAACAGATCGCCTCACCTTGCGGTTCAAGGGCCACTATCAAAGTTTTGTTCGCGGATTTAACGAGCGTCTGGCCGACAGTCTCACCAGTACTTCTTTTCCAGTAATATACCGCCAGATAGGTACGCACGACGATTTCACCTCCGTCTTTGGAAATGCTGCCCGCGGTAGCAAGTGCAACGCCCGGTACAGTACCTATTTTTTCGGCAACCGTTACATCGTTTGCCGATTGCGGGTAGGCCAATCTGTAAATATTGGTATTCTGCATTTCCTTCGACAACACAAAAATATCCTTCGTTACCGGGTCAACGATCAGTGCTTCGGCATCGCGGGCGCCGTCGGGATAGCTGAAAGTGATCTTTTGCAATGCATTCTGATTAAAAGAACCGTCGATACCGATGATTTCAGGGATGCGGTAAATGGTATTGGTGGAAGTAACCGGCTGATTATTGTTACCAATGTCGGCGATGTACACATACGACACGCCATTATCCGGTCCCGGGCCTACCGCCACTTCCTCCCAGTCGTGGTTATTGCTGCCGGGTACATTATATTGTTTGATGCTTTTCCCGTCCTTGCTGATCAGGTACAACGAATTGGGCTGACCGGAATCCTGGATCGTCCAGAGGTAACCGGGCATCGAGGCGCTTGCTGCCATACCCGATGCTTCGTCGATCACACCGGCGGCGACCGGGAACTGTTCGGGGGTTGTTTCGAACTGGTCGGAGTTGCCATTTCCGCCGGGTGACGGCTCCGGGTCGCTGCATGAACAGGTTACGGAAAAAACAAGTGAAGAAAGTAGCAGCCCCACTCGTCCGCCCACGCTGTCATATATTTTCATAGAAAACACTTCATGTTAGATTTGCTAAAAATACGTACTTTTGCCGCATTTATTATCAGCGACTTTCATTATATCAGTATTAAAATAGTTATATGTTACGTACACATACCTGCGGGGAATTAAGCTTAGGACATGTAAATCAAGACGTTGTATTATGTGGTTGGGTTCAGCGTGTCCGCGACAAAGGGGGCATGATCTGGCTCGATCTGCGTGACCGTTACGGCATCACCCAGCTTCTTTTCGAAGAGGGCAAAACCCCTGCAAATGTGTTGGAAACTGCCCGCTCGCTAGGCCGTGAATTCGTGATTTCGGCCAAAGGTTCGGTGATCGAACGTCTGTCTAAAAATGATAAGATCGCCACCGGCGACATCGAAATCCGCGTGGCAGAACTCAGCATTCTGAACCCCGCGAAACTGCCCCCGTTCCTGATCGAAGACGAAACCGACGGCGGCGACGATATCCGCATGAAATACCGCTACCTCGACCTTCGCAGAAATACGGTTCGTCAAAACCTCCAACTACGTCACCAGGTTGCACGTTACACCCGCGCTTACCTCGACAATCTGAATTTCATCGAAGTAGAAACGCCGGTTCTGATCAAATCCACACCGGAAGGCGCCCGCGATTTCGTAGTACCTAGCCGGATGAACCCCGGAGAATTTTATGCTTTGCCCCAATCGCCACAAACATTCAAACAGCTTCTGATGGTGGCCGGTTTCGACCGTTACTATCAGATTGTAAAGTGTTTCCGCGACGAGGATTTGCGCGCCGACCGTCAGCCTGAGTTCACCCAGATCGACTGCGAGATGTCGTTTGTAACCCAGGAGGATGTGTTGAATACATTCGAGGGTATGATCCGCGAGCTTTTCTCGAAAGTGAAGGGATTCGACCTGCCGGCAGTTCCCCGCATGACTTACGCCGATGCCATGCGTCTCTATGGTTCCGACAAGCCGGATATCCGTTTCGACATGTCATTCGTCGAGCTGAAAGGTGAAGACCGGGACCTTACTTCCGGAAAAGGTTTCGGCGTATTCGATGATGCCGGCCTTGTGGTGGGTATCAATGCTGCCGGCTGCGCGGGTTACACGAGAAAGCAGGTCGACGAGCTGACCGACTGGATCAAGCGCCCGCAAATTGGTGCGAAAGGATTGGTCTATGTGCGTTACAATACCGATGGATCGATCAAATCGTCCGTTGACAAATTTTACACAGAAGAAGAACTTAAAAAATGGGTTGAAGCGTTCGATGCTAAACCGGGCGATCTTTTATTGATCCTTTCGGGACAAGGTGATAAAACCCGCAAGCAACTTAATGAGCTGCGCCTCGAAATAGGCTCGCGCCTGGGGCTGCGCAACCCCGACGAATACCGGGCCTTATGGGTGATCGACTTCCCTCTGCTGGAATTTGGCGAGGAAGAAAACCGCTGGTTTGCAATGCACCATCCATTCACCAGCCCGAAACCGGAGGATATCGGCCTGCTGGATAAAAATCTGGGCCTCGTAAGGGCGAATGCATACGATATGGTTATCAATGGCGTTGAAGTGGGCGGAGGTTCTGTCCGGATATTCGAGAAAGAACTGCAGCGCAAAATGTTTGAAATCCTCGGATTCTCGGCTGAGGAAGCGCAGGAGCAATTCGGCTTCCTGATGAATGCATTTGAATTCGGCGCACCTCCTCACGCCGGTATCGCATTTGGTTTCGACAGGCTTTGCTCTATTTTCGGCGGCGCCGATTCGATCCGGGATTTCATCGCATTCCCCAAGAACAACTCCGGGCGTGATGTGATGATCGATTCACCTTCGGCGATATCGGCTGGGCAATTGAAAGAGCTGGCAATTAAGGTGGACTGATCCGGCTTGTAGGCCGAATTAGAAACCGGCAAGTCTATTTGTTCGAAGTTTTTGTAGCTTTGCCCCTATATTAGGGGCTTGTAACATTTATAGTCCCTGATTCTAAGTAATATTAAAATACACTGCATGCATTATCCATCTATGACAAGACAATACATTGTCGCGCTTTTCACTGTATTTCTGGCATTATTTAGTTTTCAAGGTTACACTCAGAACACGGCACCCACAACCGCTCCCTCGCAACCCCAGGGTAATACACCCATCAATCCGAGCCAGGCTGTTGAATTCTATAACCAGGCGAAGAATGCCGGGATGTCCGATATGGACATTGAACGTGCCGCCCTCCAGAGAGGATATACACTCGACGACATTTCCTCTATCCGCAGGCGATTGCAGCAAACTACTCAGGATAATACAAAGCGGGATCCTAAACGTGATGCGCTCGACGAAACCAGGGAACAGGACGACCAGGATGAACTGGACGAGGAGACAAATAACGAGAATGACTCGACGTCCCTCCGCCGCGGAAGATCACGCAGATTAAGCCGGACTTTCGGCTCAACCTTCTTTGGCCAGTCGACGGTAACCTTTGAACCGAATCTCCGGATTCCTACACCGAAAAACTACATCCTTGGGCCCGATGACGAGCTCGTAGTCGATATTTATGGGAATTCGGTCGACAATTTTCGCATGAAAATCAGTCCCGAAGGTACTGTTAAGATGCTCAATCTGGCGCCTGTTTATGTGAATGGGCTTACCATCGAACAGGCGAGCGAACGAATTGTTAACAGGCTGCGACAAGCATACTCTACGCTGAACCGCCCGGGTTCAGGAACATATTCAACTATTACTTTGGGAAATGTACGCAGCATCCGTGTAATGGTGCTGGGTGAAGCCCTCAGACCAGGGACCTATACAGTTTCCTCACTTTCCACGGCATTTAACGCCCTTTATGTTTCAGGCGGACCGGGGCGCAATGGCTCGTATCGAAATATAGAGGTTGTGCGGAACAACAAGGTGATCAAAAAAATCGACTTGTATCGTTTTCTTGTAGACGCCGATCTGCAAGATAACATAGCACTGCAAGATCAGGATATCATCTTGATCCGTCCTTTCGATTCACGAATAGAATTAACCGGCGAAGTCAAAAAAACGGGAATATTTGAGGCCAAGCCCGGCGAAACGTTAAAGGATATTTTACGCTACGCCGGAGGTTTTAACCCCGAAGCTTTTACCGGCCTTATCCAATATAAGCGCAATACAGGCAACAACTTTGTGATCGGTTCCATCGATTCGTCCCAGGTGGCAACTTTCCAGCCAAGAAATGGCGACTCTTTCACAGTGAAGCGTATTCTGGATGTAGTTGCAAACCAGGTTGAGATCAGAGGTGCGGTGACCCGTCCCGGCATTTACCCGCTCGACGAGCGCACTAAAACCGTTAAAGAGCTCATTACTATTTCTCAGGGAACCAGCCCCAGAGCATTCCTTAACCGCGCACTCCTCGAACGGGCCAGCGGCGAGACACAAACGGGTTTGGTGGCCATTGACCTAAGAAAGCTCCTGAACGGGGAAATTCCCGATATTGTGCTGCAACCAGGCGACGTTCTGACGATCAAATCGGTTGAGGACCTTCGCGAGTTTACATATCTCTCAATAGGCGGATCCGTAATAAATCCTGGGGAATACTATTACTACAAGGATATTACGATTGCGGACCTTGTGTTTCAGGCCGGTGGCTATACGGAGGGTGGGGTTCCTTACCGGATTGAAGTTTCCCGCCGCGTCAAAAACGATACGACAGGTCTGCCGGAGAACCAGAATGTACGGGTTTTTACGCTCAACGTAGCCGACAACCTTGTAATTAACGAGGACGACCAAAAGTTCGAATTGCTGCCCTATGATATCGTTCTCGTCAGAAAATCGCCGAGATATGAAGTGCAGAAAACGGTAACTGTGGTTGGCGAAGTGATGTACCCGGGAACATATACGATCCGGAACAACTTTGAGAGAATTTCAGATCTGTTCACGAAAGTCGGAGGGCTGAAAAAGGAAGGCTACCTGAAAGGAGCCAAATTCTATCGAAATCAGGAACTCGTCGCTCTGGACCTTCAGGCCATTGCAGACAGACCTTCATTACCCGCCAACCTTCTTCTCGCAGATGGGGATACAATGGTAATTCCCAAAAAGTCTGAAACAATACGGATTCAAGGGGGAGTGTATAATCCTTCGCTCGTGAACTTTGACAAGAACTTTTCATTTAAGGAATATATTTCTCAGGCAGGAGGCTTCACAGAGCGGGCAAGGAAAAGCCGTACCTACGTTTCCCATCCTAACGGACGAACGTATCGAACGACACGGCTTCTATTTTTCCGCTCGTATCCGAAGGTCGAACCCGGTTCAGTGATTACTATTCCAATGAAAACGGAAAGACCAGACAGACAAATGAGCCCTGGTGAGAGAGTCGCGATTATCTCTTTGATAAGCACATTGGCTATTACTGTGATTCGATTCCTCTAACTATCAGCTAATACACACAGTAAAATATTATGTCTCAAAAAATCGTATCGGGCGAACAATACGAGCCAGCATTTGAAGTACATCTGTCTGACATTATCGCCTTTTTTCGAAAATACATTTTGCTTATAGCGATCATAGCGGTAGCATCTGCCATCCTGGGCTACCTTTCCAGCTATATACAAACTGAAAAGTATACTGCCAAAACCATTCTGCTCCCTGAATACAGCGCCGCAAAATCATCGTTTTTTGCTCTTGCGGTAAGCGGCAATAATACCGATGGCCCGGGGAACCTGACACCAGACTTGTATCCGAATGTACTGGAAAGCTCGTCCTTTGGCGAGTATCTTTTGAACCAGCCTATTACTACACAATCCGGTCAAAAGTATGCTACCCTTAAATCATATTTAGCAAAGCCGTCGTCACCAGGATTGCTGGCAAGAATTCGTTCATTTTTCTCTTCCAATAAATCCGCCACCCTCCCGCACGGGCCTAAACTGGATCTCAAAGGCAGCGGAGTACTCTATTATTCGAAGGAAGAGACTGCTTTGATATCGGGAGCAAAAAGTATGGTATCCGCTTCAATTGAACAAAAAAGTAACCTGATCTCCATTGAATCCGAATTACCTGACCCTGTTTTAGCGGCATTGGTGGTGGAAAATGCCAAAAACTACCTTATCGACTACGTTGAGGATGTAAGAACTGCTAAGTTGAATCAGCAATTAACCTTTTTAACCGGCCGAACTGAGGAAGCTAAAAAGCGTCTCAAAAGTGCCGAATATGCGCTTCAAAGCTATCGTGACCAAAACCGGAATGCATTCCTCAATGTTGCGCGCATCGAAGAGCAGCGGTTACAGGCAGAATATACGTTAGCCCAGTCTATCTACTCCGACCTCGTCTTTAAACAGGAACAAATGCGAATAAGAGTAAAGGAAGAAAGGCCTGTTTTTAAAGTGCTTGAAACGACAAAAGTCCCTCTAACAACCAGCAGCCCCCATCGATTGATTATGGCGATACTTTTTGCAGGAATAGGTGCATTTGCCAGCCTGCTGTATATCGCTATTGTCAAAGAAAAATTCCACCAAAAATTAATGAAGGGCTAATCCGTCCTCATTGATCTGTCATAATTTTCATTCACACTAACGCGTAACATTAAACTATGAAGGTTGTCTTACTTGCGGGGGGTCTTGGGACCAGATTATCCGAGGAAACTGTGTCGAGACCTAAACCGATGGTAGAGATTGGCGGAAAGCCTATTCTCTGGCACATTATGAAAATCTACGCGGCACACGGCTTCAATGACTTCGTAATTTGCCTCGGATACAAAGGCTACGTAATCAAAGAATACTTCGCTAATTACTTTCTTCACCAGTCGGATGTTACCTTCGACATGAAGGAAAATAAAATGGAAATACACAACTCGCAAGCCGAACCATGGAAAGTAACCCTGGTGGATACCGGTTACGAAACCATGACGGGCGGGCGGGTTAAAAGAGTAGCTCAATACATCAAAGACGAGCCTTTTCTACTTACATACGGTGACGGCGTGGGCGATGTGGACATCTCCGGCCTGATCGAATACCATCGCCAAAACAAGAAACTTTTGACCGTTACGGCTGTTCAGCCTTCGGGTCGTTTTGGCGCATTGAATATCGACGAAGGAAACCAGGTAAATTCATTTTTAGAGAAGCCTAAGGGCGACGGAGCATGGATCAATGGCGGTTTCTTCATTTGTGAACCTAAGGTGCTGGACTACATTTCAGGAGACAGCACGGTGTTCGAGGCAGAACCTCTCGAACGAATTGCCGCCGACGGCCAAATGGTGGCTTACAAACACACTGGTTTCTGGAAACCAATGGACACGCTTCGTGATAAGCATGAGCTGGAAAACCTCTGGAGCTCGAACAATGCCCCCTGGAAAAACTGGTAAACGAAGGTCATGAATTATCAACATCTCGAAAAATATTACAGGGGGAAAAAGGTATTCCTGACCGGTCATACCGGATTCAAGGGAGCCTGGCTACTTTCCTGGCTACATACACTGGGAGCGCAAATTAAGGGTTACTCCCTGGCTCCTGAAAATGAGTATGACTTATACAACGTCATCGCTGGCGACTCCCTGTGCGAATCGGTTATTGCCGACATTCTAGACAAGGAACGTCTCAAAAGTGAGCTAACTTCGTTTGCACCCGATTTTGTTTTCCATTTGGCTGCCCAGCCGCTGGTGCGGCTCTCGTATGAGATACCTGCCGGGACTTTTGAAGTCAATGCGATTGGTACTGCCAATGTACTTGATGCGATACGGCTGCTCGATAAACCTTGTGCAGGCATTTTCATTACAACGGACAAGGTCTATGAAAACCAGGAATGGCAGTACCCGTACCGGGAAAACGATCGCCTGGGCGGCTACGATCCGTACAGCGCGAGTAAGGCGTGCGCGGAGCTGATCATCAGCTCTTACAGAAATTCTTTTTTTAGTCTGGCAAACTATTCGAGACATCAAAAAGCGATAGCGAGTGCCAGAGCCGGAAATGTGATCGGCGGCGGTGACTGGGCCAAGGACCGGATCATACCGGATATCATCCGCGCCCTAAGGCAGGGACAACCGGTGTCGGTGAGAAATCCGCTCTCGGTGCGGCCGTGGCAACATGTGCTGGAACCCCTTGGCGGCTATCTGCATTTGGGAACAAAAATGATCGACGATCCCTTGACTTTCTCCGATGCGTGGAACTTCGGACCTTTGTCGGAAGATAATCTCACCGTGGAAGAGCTTGTGAATGTGGCGTTGCAAACGTGGGGAAAAGGTACTTATCAAAAACCAGGACTACCCGACCAGCCGCATGAAGCCGGACTTCTGAAACTGGACATCAGCAACACCGTGGCCAATATGGGCTGGACGCCGAAATTTACCGCACGTGTGGCCATTCAGAATACGCTTGAATGGTACCTGAAAGTGGAACAGGGGGAGCAGGCCGTAGATTTGACGAGACAACAGATTGCACACTTTAGTCATGGATAAAATTAAAGTCATTGTTCTGGGTGCTTCGGGATTTGTGGGACGTAATCTGGTTGAAGTCTTCCGGGAAAATGAATCCATCGAAGTTATTCCAGGGTCCAGCGCCGACAAGCCGGGCCATCTTTGGCTCGACATTCTCAATCCGGACACCTGGGCTAGCCTGACCGACTTACAGCCCGACATCGTGATAGACACAAGTGGTTACGGAGTGGTCAAATACCAGCAGGATCTGCATCTTCTCTACGATATCAATTACCTGAAGAAAAGAGATTTCCTCGACTACTTTGTTCAGAATCACCCGGATGTGTTCTGGATCCAGATCGGCACCGCATTCGAATACCAATTGGAACAGGAAACGTTAACCGAAACGACTCCTTGTTTACCAAAAACACACTATGGAATTTCAAAACTGATGTTTTCGCAATATTTACTTCAAAAACCGGGCATACGCTTCTCCATACTCCGCCCGTTTGGCATGTTCGGCGAGGGCGAAGACAATTCAAAATTCTTCCCCCTGCTCATCAACGCACAGAGAAATAAAAAGACCATCGATCTCTCCGATGGCTCGCAGGGCAGGGATTACATGTACGTGCGCGATCTGGCTTCATTCATCCTTTATAAAATCATTTCTCAAACATTGTCTGAGATCGAAAATCAGGTGATCAATCTTGGCTCGGGAACTTGTCACAGCCTTCGGGAAATGGCAGCATTTTTCGCGAAGGAAATCCCTGATTTTAATGCGGAACTCTGGAATTGGGGCGCCGTTGCGCAGAGATTGGGAGAAAACGACAAGTTTTATAATGCTTCTACGAAAGCCGCGTCTCTGGGCTTCAAAAACTTTAACTTACAGGAGGCGATCAGAAACACGGTAAAATATTATTACACTAACTAACTATGGAACAATTATTAGCTCAGCTAGCCAATATAGATCAGAACCTGTTGAATGCTCTTCTCCCCGCTATCCAACAAAAGATAAAAAGAGAAATTATCCCGGGTGAAAGTTACATACCCGTAACAGGTAAGGTGATCGACGAACAAGACCTCCTGTACGGGATTGATTCGATGATTGACGGCTGGCTTACAACAGGACGCTTCGGAAAGAAATTCGAGTACCAGTTTGCCAAGTATTTTGGTTCGAAATCTTCTATCCTGGTCAATTCCGGATCATCGGCTAACCTTTGTGCATTTTACGCACTTACCTCTCCAAAGCTCGGCGACAGGCAGATTATGCCAGGCGACGAAGTGATTACAGTGGCCGCGGGCTTTCCTACGACCGTAAACCCGATGATCCAGTACGGTGCCGTGCCGGTTTTTGTCGACATTGACATCCCTACCTACAATATCAAGGCTGAGCGCATCGAACAGGCCGTTTCGCCAAAGACAAAGGCAATCATGATCGCGCATACCCTCGGAAACCCGTTCAACTTGGATGTGGTCATGGAAGTTGCAAAAAAATACAATTTGTGGGTTATCGAAGACGACTGCGACTCCCTGGGTGCTACCTATCGTAATCAGAAAACAGGTACTTTCGGCGATCTGGCAACGGTGTCTTTCTACCCCGCACACCACATTACAATGGGCGAAGGCGGTGCGGTTCTGATCAACAATGCAAGGCTGAAAATGATCGTCGAGAGCTTCCGCGACTGGGGCCGTGACTGTTATTGTGAAACAGGAAAGGACAATACCTGCCGCAAGCGCTTCGAATGGCAACTTGGCGATCTTCCGTATGGTTACGACCACAAATACACCTATTCTCATATCGGATTTAACCTGAAAGTGACGGACATGCAGGCGGCAATCGGTTTGAGTCAGTTGCAAAAAGCAGATGCATTCGTCGACAAACGCAGGATCAATCACCAATTACTGTACAACGTTCTTAAACCGTTCGAGGAGCACTTCATTCTTCACGAAGCAACCCCGCATAGTAATCCGAGCTGGTTTGGCTTTATGGTGACCATTCGTCCAGGCAGCAAGATCAACCGAAGCGACCTGACGCAATACCTTGAAGAACAGAAGATCGGAACGCGTTTGCTTTTTGCAGGCAACCTGATCCGCCAACCAGCCTACAAGGGCATTGTCCACCGCGTTGAAGGCGACCTCACCAACACCGACATCGTCATGAACGACTCGTTCTGGCTAGGTGTTTGGCCTGGTCTGAACCAAAACCACTACGATTATATCGCAGAAACGATCCGTCAATACATATCTACACTATAACTATGCGCTATCTTATAACCGGAGGCTGCGGTTTTTTGGGTTCAAATCTAGGAGCAGAGGTGCTCAAAAGAGGTGACGAGCTATTCGTATTCGATAACTTGTTCCGCTATGGCTCAGAGCAAAACCTTGCCTGGCTTAGGCAGCAAGGTGATTTCAAGTTCTACCACGCTGATATCCGGTCTTACAACGACGTAGAATTCGCCATTCGCGAAACCAAACCCGATGTAGTTTTCCATTTGGCCGGACAGGTGGCGATGACAACCTCCCTGGCAAACCCCCGCCTGGATTTCGAAATCAATGTGCTCGGAGGGAATAACTTACTGGAATCCGTCCGCAAATATGCGCCGGAAGCGATTGTAACATACTCCTCGACCAACAAAGTATACGGAGATTTCGATTGGGTGAACTTCCAGGAAACCCCCACCCGCTTCGAAGCGCAAAATTTCGAAAACGGTTTTAAGGAAGACATTCCGCTCCAGTTCCAATCGCCATATGGCTGCTCAAAAGGCGCTACCGACCAATACATGCTGGACTATGCCAAAATGTTTGACCTCAAAACCATCGTCTTCAGGCATTCATCAATCTTCGGAGGCCGGCAATTCTCTACCTTTGACCAGGGATGGGTCGGCTGGTTTGTAAGACAGGCTGTCGATATAAAAAACGGCGTATTGAAGGATAAGTTTACCATTTCCGGAAACGGAAAACAGGTTCGGGATTTACTCTTTGCCGACGATCTGATCAACTGCTATTTTTCCGCGATTTCCAACACGGATCACACTGTCGGAGAAGCATTCAATATCGGTGGAGGAATGGAAAACAGCTTATCGCTATTAGAATTGTTTAAAATTCTCGAGAACAAATTGGGAATCGAGATGGCTTATGAAGAGCTTCCCTGGCGGCAAAGCGACCAAAAAGTGTTCGTTGCCGATACTTCGAAAGCGCATTCACGTTTCGGTTGGGCTCCGCTTATTGGCAAGAACGAGGGCATTGATAGAATGATAGAATGGGTTTCGGGCAGTTAACCGGTCGTTTAGCCATTGATCAAAGCGAGAGAAGCAAGAATATAAATCGCCAGGTTCTTTTTTCGTTGCTTGCTAAGGGGATTGCTATGCTCATTTCACTGGTTCAGGTACCGCTGCTCTTCAAGCACCTTGGTAATGAGTCCTACGGGATATGGTTAACTATCCTTTCCGTTGTGTCCTGGCTCAGCCTGTCCGATATCGGGATCGGAAATGGGCTGCGCAACAGAGTGGCCGAAGCACTCGCATTAAACAATCGTACGGCAGCAAAAGAGTACGTATCGACAGCCTATGTATGCCTGGGTTCGATCATACTCGCGGTTTTGCTTTTGTGCCTCGCAGTAATTCCGTTTCTGGATTGGCAAAGCATTTTCAACACGAGCAATTCATTGTCCAATACCATATTGCGAACGACGCTTTCATGGATTGTCGCATCGACACTCCTTGGGTTCATTCTTGCCCTGGCCAACCAGGTATTGAACGCACTCCAGCAGAATTCCCTCACTGCCTGGCCGAATATCGTATTCGGTTCACTGTTCATTGGTGCAGTGTATCTTTTCCCACGGTTTATCAATGGTAACCTGGGTGCGGTAGCATTCGTCTACTCGACTTTATACGTCGCAACATTCCTTGGCTTCTCGATTTTCGTTTACAAGACATGGCCTTTTCTATCCCCCTCAGCAAAGCTATTCAAGCGTAAGCACGTCAAGAACATCCTCAACATCGGGTTGAATTTCTTCATCATCCAGGTAGCGGCCATCATTATCTTCTCAACAAGCAACTTCATCATCATCAGACTATTAGGCCCCGCTCACGTATCCTATTTCAACATTACGTTCCGGGTTTTCAATATGATCAGCATCATACTTGCAATGGTGATGACTCCCCTGTGGTCAGCTTATACGGAAGCATACCTGAAAAAAGACTACTCCTGGATTCGAGACCGGCTGAGGCTATTGAACACGTTGCTTATTCCCGTTTCCTTTGTCTTGATCCTCACAATCATTTATTTTGACAAGATTGTGGAATTATGGATGAAAACGAAAATAGAAACTCCGGCATACCTCCCATTGCTAATGGGCATATACACGCTGATTACGATCTGGAACAATATCTATGCGTACTTTTTGAATGGTATTTCCCGTACCAAGGAACAGTTGTTCACTTCCGTCATCGCCATGGCCCTGAACATGCCGCTTGCAGTCTTTCTGTGCAAATACATGGAGATGGGCGTAAACGGAGTTGTACTCGCCTCCGTTATCTCGCTTGCATTTTTCGCATTTGTCGGACCCATTACCAGTTATAAAATACTGAGGAAGCATGACCACTAACCCCCTCGTTTCAATAGTGATTCCTGTATACAACAGAGAAAAGCTAATCACAGCAACATTGGAATCGGCCCTTTCCCAAACCTACCCCAATTTTGAGGTAGTGGTGGTAGACAATCAAAGCACCGACAAAACCTGGGCTATTCTGCAAAGCATCGCTCAACAAGATAAAAGAGTAAGAGTGTTCCAGAATGAAACAAACGTAGGCCCTGTAAGAAACTGGGAACGGAGCTTTAACCTGGCGGAAGGTGAATATGTGAAGATACTCTGGTCTGATGATCTCATTGAAAGCGACTATCTTACGGAGACGATGGCTGTCTTTGAAGCTGATGTTGCTTTTGTAATGACGGGCTATGAGGAAATCACGAGCGATGGGGAGGTATTGGACCAATCTTCATACCAACAGCATACCAACCTATCCGTCGAAGATTATCTGAAAGAGAAACTTTACAGCAACAACATTTCCTTCCCCGACTCTCCTGGTTGTGCAATATTCAGAAGATCGGATCTAGTCGAAAGCCTGATCGTAGATGTTCCCAATTCCGATGAATTGAATTTTCCGCGGTATGGTGCGGGTAACGACCTGTTAATATTCCTGTTGTCAACGAGAAATCCGGCTTATAAAAGAATCGTTTGTATCGATAAATACCTTTCCAAATTCAAACATCATCAGGATTCCATCACCACTACCAACAGTACGAAGCTGAAAATTTACTACGACTGGGCCAAATGGTATTTTATTAAAAATTACTACAACACCCAAGAGGTTAAGCGACAGTTCAAATCGAGGGTGTTTTTAAATACTTACAAGTATCGATATGGCCAGCGTCTCTTAAAGAACATCGATGGAGCCGTAAGCATTTCGTTTCTTACAGAAAGAATGATCAACATCACAAAAAGAAAGCTGAGCTCCCGGTAATCTATAACCCGATTTATTCTAATGGATCGAAAACATCCGAAGATATCACTAATAACTGTCGTTCGAAACGGTGAACAACACATTGAGGAAACCATTCAAAGTATCGTAAATCAAACTTACGACAATTTTGAATATATCATAATTGACGGTAAATCGACCGACAATACACTCAACATTATCCGCCGCTATGAATCGCAAATCACGTACTGGATCAGCGAAAGCGACAAAGGGATCTATGATGCTATGAATAAAGGGGTTCGTGCATCCACAGGCGACTGGCTATTATTCATCAATGCGGACGATTTCCTATTTGAACCGAATGTATTGGAAAAAGCAGCTCCCTTGCTGGCCGCAACCAAAAACCTCGTCGCTTATGGAAATGTCCGACGGCTATATTCACAAGGCCCCGACCAGATTCTTGGCGCAGAATGGTCGACGTTAAAGCATTATTGTATCAATATCAGGATGAATATTTCTCATCAAGGGACATTTCATTCAAAATCACTATTTGCAACCCGTCTTTTTGATACTACTTTTAAAATCGCTGGTGATTACGACCTCCTGCTTAGTTACCTTAAAGAACACGACGCAGCGTATCTCCCATTCACGATTGCAAAGATGAGAACGGAGGGAGTTAGCGCAACAGCGAGCAACACATTACTTCTCCGTGAAATCAGAAGGGCCCAAATTAACAACGGGGTTTATAAATCAATACCCTCATTTGCATGGTTTAAATCTGCCGCCCGGATAACGTTCTACGGAAAAATAATCAAATTAATAGGGATCGATAGGAAGGAGAAAATCAAAGGGATTTTAAATAAAATAAAAGGCTGAACCCACAATATTACAGAACGTTAGATGCTTTACTATACCGTATTTTGCATTCTTATATTATTTGCTCTGCTCGAAATGGTGACAGTTCCGGAGCAGACAAAGAAAGCAATGTACATATTCCTGACGCTCTCATTTATCGTCATGGGTGGGTTACGTTGGAATACTGGTAATGACTGGCGCCCGTATCACAGCTTCTTCACGAAGTTTACTACCGACGACCCCTTCTTTCTAATCGCCATGGAGCCCGGCTACGTGAAATTCGTTCAGTTCCTGCGCATTTTCTCTTCAAGCTTTACTTTTTACCTTATCGTCCTTTCCACTATTGCGATAGGCATAAAAACGACATTCTTCTACAAATACGCGGGAGCCATATTCTTGGCCGTGATCTTGTATTGGGGAACTGCCCTCGCCGACATCACCGCTGTAAGACAAACGCTTGCAGTCAGCCTGTGCGTTCTAAGCAGTCACTTTATCATAGAACGAAAACCTTGGCTATTTGTCTTTTTCGTAATACTTGCGGCCCAGATTCACGTTACATCGTACATATTTCTGGTGTCATATTTCATATTTAATGCCGAATGGAGTGTACGGTCAAAATCCATCATCCTTATTGTCGCTGTGGCCATTGGAGCCTCGGGTATATCCGAAAGTCTACTCGAATTGATTGCCAACATTACGCCAGCGGGGATTGGACTTGACAGGATCAGTCAAAAGGCCCTGAATTATCTCGAGATCGGAAACGAGGTTGACCCCCAATATGAGCTAAGCAAAACACAACGCCTGACGGCCGCTATTGCCAAGCGAGCAATTCTGCTCCCCGTTTTCTTTTACTTTCAGGAGCGGGTCACAATAAGAAAGGATTTATACAAAGGGTTTTTAAATCTTTACACATTTGGAAACATCCTGTTTTTCATTGTGGTAGATTTTATAACACTTCAGAGGGCCGCCACCTATTTCTATTTCTATGAAATACTTCTGCTTTGTATTATCTACGTAAATGTTAAAAGTAAGTCGATCTGGCTCATTTTAATTATTGCTTATTCGCTTTTTAAAATGTTATCGATTCTGGTGAATGCGATGGACCTGTTGGTGCCATACATCTGGATTTTCTCAGAAGACACCTATCGTTTTGTTTATTGATGATGATTCACGTTGTAGATACTAACTCTGCTGAACATACGCACGTTGTATTCAATGCGTCGATGATTCAGGTTTTAATGAGCGCCTATCCTGTTTCGCCGATAGCTTTTTACGCAGGAGGTCCGCATCAGATTCAGGTAGCGAAATACCTGAGCACAGAGGAAAAGGAACGATTACGGTTGTATCCTATCGAAGAAAAAAAACCTGTAAGCGGGAAACTCCGAAAGGCTTTTAAAGTTATCAGCAATTTAATTTCCGACGGCCTTCTTTTCTGGCGAATATTTTCTCGAGCCAAAAAAACAGGGTCCGACAAAATTATTGTATTGAAGGCCCACCCTACCTCAATTCTGCTGATCAAAGCACTTAAAAGAATTTACACACGTGTCGAGGCGATGGTCGTTGTACACGGCGAGATCGAATTCATCTATTTTACAGATAATGCTTGGGAAAGGGAAATGGCTTATCTCTATAAGCGGATCGTCCGTACGCCGGCTCCGAATTTCAGATATATTCTGCTGAACAAAATATCGAAGAGCAAACTGGTACTCGACCAGCATCTGAAACCTCACGAAATTATCGAGATCGATCACCCCTATCCGTATTCGAAAACAATTCCGACAAAAATCAGTCATGCACCCTTACCCGTAACGATAGCTCAGGTGGGAGGATTGAGCATCCGGAAAAACGCACATCAGGTTTATTCGTTGGCCCAGCTCCTCTCCGGACCAATAGCCGCCGGCCAACTCAGGTTTGTATCGATCGGGTCAATCGATGAAGACGCCGCGCCCTATCGCAATACGCTTGTTTCCGATTTCACGAACGGGAAGAAAGGTGGGTACATATCTCGCCAGACTTTTGTTGAAGAAGTTCGTAAAATCGATTATGCTGTTTTCTTTTACGGGCCTGAGCAGTACATTTTCAGAGCCAGTGGGTCGGTTATGGACGTGATAGATTTTACTAAGCCGATTATAGCACTCAGGCATCCGTTTTTCGAGTATCTCACAAATCAAGTCGGAAATATCGGCTTTTTGTGTGCCGATCTCGGCGAAATGGCCGAAATTCTTTCGCGCATCGGAAAACGGGATACGGAGGTGATATCCAAATATGATGAGCAGTCCGCAAATCTTGACAAATTCAAGCAGATGTACGGCACCGAATTCATTGCAAATGATTTTAAGCAGCAAGTTTCTGGTTGAAACTGAGAAATATTGCCCCGAATCGCTGAGGAAACAACTCCCATTATTCAAGTTGGGCCAAATTGGGCTATCTGATGGCGCTGGATCAAATTTTGTGCATCGGCGGTTATTAACGTTATTGATAAAGGAAGCAGATTTCTAAAAGACACTTACACGTATGAAAGCAATCAACTGGGTGCGTTTTATAATTAGTTTCATTTTCCTAACACAAGCACCCGTCTCCTATGGGCAAAATCTGGTGAAAATGATTACTTTTTCGGACACGGTTAAGGATTATGGTCCAGTCTTCCAAAAAGCCGTTAACGAGATTGCGAAAGCAGGTAAGGGCACAATAAAGATCAAATACGGCATCTACCCGGTTCTTACCCAGGTTACACTGGAGAAGAAGACGGGCTCGCTTGATATCGTCGTGACCGGCGTGAAGAATGCAAAGGGTAAATTGCCCGTTCTTAAGGATGCAGATTCGACAAGGGTCCCGCACGGTTTCTTTCAATTTCACGGAAATGCGGCCAAACCTGAACTAACCATTACCATTTCGAATATTGAGCTGGTTGGGAACAACATCCCCTACTCTCCGAGCCATCCATTTTTCGGGAAACCGACACTCATATACAGCCACGCGCTGTCCGGGTTGAATGTCCGCACGATGAAGGTTGAAAACGTGACTATTCGCAATTTCTATGGCAGGGGGATCATGATCGGGAACTACTTCAACCGCAAATACGACAGAAGACACAGGGCAGAATCACCGATAGTAAGAAATTGCAAAATCCTGAATGTTTGGGGATTCAGTAGGAAAGATGATGCAGGCGACGGAGTAGAATTTATTTCCGCCCATAAACCAGTTGTCGAAAACAATGTAATCATGAACAACCTCTCGGATTCGAAGTATATGGGCCGTTGTGGCGTCGTTCTTGAACATAACACTGAAAACGCCATAATCAGGAATAATGTAATAGGCGGTTATTCCCGAAACATCCACGTTGAATGCGACTGGGGTGGGCATTTGATCGAGAAAAACAAGTTTTCGCAAAGTTCTGTTGCTGTGCAGTTGTCCGAAGATTGTGCTCAATCCGATACGTTGAAAAACCATTTTGGCCCGATCATCATCAGGAACAACACCATGGCCTATAACGGAGAGCTCCTTACTTATAAGATTCCCCGGGCAAAGTTTGCTTTCGTAACCATTTATAAACCAAGCTTCATGCTGGATGGGTTGCAAATCATTAACAATAAAATGACGATTGTTCCTGAGGCTTCGGCAAAACAGGCTGTAAGCGCCAATGCAAGAAGTAATAACGAGAAGGATCAAAAAGCGTATATTGATGTCAAGAACCAGGCAAAAGTAACCATCAAAGGCAATTCGTTCAACTGATATTCCATTGAAAGTCCTCCACATCATCAATTACCTCGGCCGGGGTGGGGCCGAAAAATTGCTTGTTAACATCTTACCCGTTTACAAATCGCTCGGGCACGAAGTCGCTGTCCTGCAATTATCCGATGCGCAGGCGGAGCCCTCTTACTTAAAAGCCCTGACCGATCAGGGTATCGAATGCCTCAGCCTGGGAACGGGTAGTGTATACTCCCCTAAACACATTGCAAGCCTGATCCGCTTTCTGCGAAATCGTCGTTTTGACGTTGTTCACGCGCATTTGTTCCCATCGCTGTACTGGACTGCTATTGCTTCTAAATTTATCGGCTACAAACCTGCGCTGGTTTTCACCGAGCACAACACACAGAACAAGCGTGCAGGGAGGGCATATCTTCGTCCGATCGAAAAATGGATGTATTCCCATTTCAACCGGATCGTTGCCATCACTCCGAAAGTAAAAAGCTTTCTCGAAGGGCGTGTTTGTCCTGTAGAACAAATCACGGTGATTCGCAATGGGGTCGATATCGACTCTTTCCAAAATGCCGAAACCTACCCCAAGTCGTTCTGGACTAAGGAGTTCGACCTTCCCCCGAACGCCATAACGCTGATGATGACGGCCCGAATCCAATACCCGAAGGATCACAGGACCCTGATTGACGCACTGAAATTTCTTCCGTCACATTTTTACCTGTTCATAGCAGGCGACGGTCCGGACAGGGCCGCAACCGAAAGGTATGCAGACGAAAACCACCTGCATAACAATGTTTTCTTCCTCGGCTTTCGAAACGATATCCCGCGTTTGATGAAATCAGTTGATATCAACATTTTGTCATCTGCCTACGAGGGGATGTCGGGCGTCGCGCTTGAAGCGCTCGCGGCCGGAAAGCCTTTCCTGGGATCGGACGTTCCCGGCATTAACGACGTTGTCCCCACAGCCGAAATGCTTTTTCCCGCTGGTGAGGCGAAGGTACTGTCAGAAAAAATCGCGCTAGTATCCGCATTGAATGAGGCACAGCATTCGGCGCTTATCGCCACTGGGCTCGCCCATGCCTCCCGGAATAGCCTAATGCAAATGGCAAGAAATCACGTCGACTTATATACGGAACTTCTTTCGTATAAACGATAATCCGCCCATATCAGGAGATTAGAGAAAAGACGTCCCTACCGCATTATCTAAATCCATCTTACTTCTGTCCTCGATTGCTAAACCGGAAGCTTCTTCCCGGTATACGGGCATGTGCGGCTATCTCTTTTCGCAAGTCACCTTTTGAAATACAGGTACAATAGTTCTACATATTATAGCAATTTGTTCTACAAAACAAAAAACTATTGGAGCTAATTCCTCAGTTGAGCGGCATTTCAGATAGAAGCAAATCCACGGCTAAAATTGGCCAAATTCCTTCTTAAAACTTAGACAATCACCGACTTCTGCCCTCAGAAACCGCTTGTAACAACAAATATGACAAGCAAAACTAATTTAATCTACTTTGCAAATTACATTTACTGCTAAGCAGTTCGAATAGTGGCACAAGTTTCTGTCACAAAATATTTTCTACATTTGTCACAACATTTCAAATATGTAAGTAGATTTATAAAATTATTTCGACTTTATAATTGATACTATACTACAATTTTACCATTTATGAAACGATTATTGTATTCATTGATCACGACGCTGATCTGCATCCCGCTCGTCGTGTCAGCCGCAGAAGCACCCAAAATTGATCCTATTCGGTTCGAAATAAAGACGGATGCCGGCCAGGTCGGTATAAATGAAGAGTTTGAGATTACGATAACGGCGCGGCTACTAAGCATTCCCGCGAACACTGCGTTCGTTTTCGAGAATTCCAATTCGTTTAGATTGAAGCTTATTGCACCGGCCGGTTTCCAGCAGACAGGAGGCACTTTTTCCGACCTGATCGGCGATGAGCTCACATCCAGCAAACAGTCGATCACCTATTCCGTTCGCGGCAGATTTGTGACTCCCGATCAGAAAGGAGCGTTCCAACTCCTGAGAGGACATAGAAATGCCACGAATCAGAGCACTTTCGTAGAAGTAGGCAGGTTGGCTTTTAATGTGGACGAAGGGGCAGCCCCATCGACCGCCCGGATCAACCTGGATACGACGCCGTCGTATGTCCGCTACCTAAGCATCGCACAACTGCGCGCAGGCGCTGCGGATACGACATCGGTCGTCTTCATTACCGACAATCTCAAACAAGGCATGTTCCGATACATAGCGACATCGACAGCCGTAGACGACGGAGCTGTGACGTTGATCGCCCCAGGGGGCAGAAGGTATGAAAGAGTTTACGACGGGATTGTCAATGTAAACTGGTTCGGCATTATTGCCGACGGTGTCACTGATCAGACGGCGCTTTGGCAATCGTTACTCAACAATACCAAATACCCCAATCTTTACTTCCCGGCTTCGGCTTCGTCTTACCGGATCAGAGCGATTAAAATTATGCCCAATAAAAACATCACATTCGGGGATAATGTGGTCGTCGAGGGAATGGGAACACTTGGTGCCAACGACCCTATGGTTTATTTGATCGGGATTATCAACGTGTCGCTAAAAGGCAAAGACGTAGTTTTTAAGGATCACCGCGAAACTTATACTTCCGGTGCAAACAGGCACATATTTGCAATTCAAGGCTCCTCCAACGTCACCATTGATGGAATTTCGGCAAACGACGGCGGTGGCGACGGCTTCTACGTCAGTGCTACCAGCAACAAGGCATTTAGCGACAACATTAACCTGCTGAATGTAAAAGCGGATAATAACCGTCGACAGGGGCTTACGATTATTTCAGGCAAAAATATCCTGGTCCAGAACGGCATATTCAGTAGATCGAACGGGGAAGCTCCGCAGGCCGGAATCAACTTAGAACCTAATTTTGCCAATCAGTTTCTTGAAAACATTCGAATAATCAATACAACCACAAGAGAAAACCAGGGAATTGGTTTGCTCATCGCGCCTGCCCCGCTTTCGGGAACGGATCGAAAAATCGATATTGTTGTGGAAAACCACTACGACTATGGCAGCCATTACGGCTTCTCGAACAACAGCGCCACCGCGGCATTGGCCGGAACAGTGATTGTGAAGAACCCAGTGTGGGAAAACAGCAGATGGAATGCATATTGCTCACGTAACTGGAGCGCGAGGGGGCCGATGGTGCAGATCATCAACCCTATTGCAATCAACCCCAACAGGTCTGGAAGCACATCTCCGAATTTCGGCGCCGCCTTTTTCGTATACAAAGCGGTGGGAGATCCCGGTGATGCCAATATCGGGAACATTCATATACTCAATCCGACCATTCAAGATGCGAATCCAACTCAAAAGATCACGTCTTCGTTCTGTTACCGGGACTTGAACGGCGCCGGCGCGAGAATCTATAACTGTACACTTACAGATCCTGTTCTTGCAACATCGGCACCGACCAGCCGCTATATGATCGTTCACAACGCCGAAATTGCCATTTCCGACAAACTAGGTTATTTATCTACCGACTTTGGTGATTACACGAGGTATGCCGGATTTGTGTACTACGGCTATCTTTACCACAATCAAAGCTCAAAAGCTGTACGATTTCTGAAACTCGAGAAAGTAAATCCTAACTTTCCGGAAGTCATTGTCGAGGTGCGTTCACCTTATCAAGTACGGATCCTTCCCGCTTCGACCGATAACATACTGCCTATTTCTCCGGTAAACTTCAAGTATATCTACAGCAGCACGGTAGGCAGCAGAATTGTGCTTAAAAAGGAAAGTGACAATTCATGGCATATCAAATCGATGGTCGGAACATGGTCCGTCGAACCGTAATACTTTAGGCGATCCGTTAACAACAACGAAAAGGCCGTCCGGTAAACCGGGACGGCCTTTTCGTTGTAATCGTGACATTTCTGGATGAATTGTGTTGAAATCAGATTCTAATGGCGTATTTTCGCTGCGGAAACCAACACACTAGGTTTAATTTCATGACTATCGTTTATCCGACAGAGGCGAATTCCTCAGGCTTTTCTCAAAAGCTTACCTGTTTCAAGAAAGTAACAGCTTTTTTCCACCAGCCTTACCTTTAAGATGAGCAATAAGAATCTACTTCTTCTTGCCCACGACGGAGAAGATTTCTATAAGGCCCGGCTACCTTTTGCACATTTCCTCAGAGACCAGGGCTATAAAGTATTTGTCATACTACCGAATGACAAATACACCGATTTGATTCGCAAAGAGGGGTTTGAAATCACAAACTCGAGTATCGAAAGAGACAATACCAATCCCCTTCATCTCCTGAAGGCTGTATTTGAAATACGACGCTATGCGCGCGCCTGCAATGCAGACATTGTGCATTCTTTCAAGTTCGTCCCGAACCTGATGAACTTCTGCGCGAACCTTCTGACGACCAGGAAAACCGTGCTGCACATTGCCGGATTAGGCATTGCATTTGCGAACCCTGGCCTGAAATTCAGGATCTTAAAATGGATACAGCAGGTTTTATTCTTTCTCCAATTTCTACGTGCGGATCTGGTCATTATCCAAAATCCCGATGACTATAACGATTTCCTGTTCAAAAAGCTATTCAGGAAGAAGATCAGGGTCGTAAAAGGCAGTGGCGTGGACATCATGAAATTCTCGCCGCTAAGGGAGCAAAAGCGCCCGGTGTCCGGGAAGAAAGTCTTTTTGTGCACAACGAGATTGATCTGGGAAAAAGGCATTCGGGAAATGGTGGAGGCATTCGAGTCGCTGCCGGCTAACCTTCGGGCCCAGGTTGAGCTCAGAATCATCGGCGAGCCCGATACCAAAAACCCCCGAGGTGTTACACCCGAATACGTCGAAAAATACAAATCCAGCACCACTATACGTTTTCTGGGCCGACAAGACCGTATCCAGGAACATCTGTGCCAGGCTGACGTGTTCATCCTGCCCAGCTACTATCGTGAAGGGATTCCGAGGAGCATTTTAGAGGCACTTGCCAGCGGATTGCCTGTTATTACGACCAGTGTGCCGGGCTGCAAGCTCACGATCGTTTCCAACCAAAATGGGCTGCTGATCGAGCCCCGGTCCGTCGAAGCTATCCGCATAGCCGTCGAAAATATGCTGGCAAACGAGCAACGCTGGCCCGAAATGGGCGCGATAAGCCGCGAACTTGCGATAGCCGAATTCTCTGAAAACAAGATATTTAGTGAGATTGTAAAACTATACGCCCAATGAAAATATTAGTGACAGGTGCTGCCGGCTTTATAGGCTTTTATATTGTAAAAAAATTGATTGCAGAAGGGCATCAGGTATTTGGGATCGACAATATCAACGATTACTATTCAACCGCGCTTAAGATTGACCGCCTGGAAGAATGCGGAATTGAAGGTATAACGCTGACAGCTAATTGGGATAATATATATTACAGTAAATCAGGAAATTACACATTCCAGCGCCTCGACCTCCTAGATATGGACGCGTTACTTCGCTTGTTCGAAGCGCATCGATTTGACTACGTCATTAATCTGGCAGCACAGGCCGGCATCCGGTACAGCATCGAGAACCCGAGATCATACTTGAAATCTAACGTCGAAGGCTTTTTTAATATCCTGGAATGTTGCCGGCAATTTCCGCCTCAGAAACTGATCTTCGCCAGCAGCTCAAGCGTTTACGGGCTTAATGAGGAGCAGCCGTTTTCTACCGCGCAAAAGGTCGACAGCCCGATCAACATCTACGCGGCCTCGAAAAAGAGTAACGAATTGATGGCTCATGCATATAGCCATCTTTATAAATTCACCACGGTGGGATTGCGTTTTTTTACCGTGTATGGTCCTTGGGGAAGGCCCGATATGGCCCCTTTCCTCTTCGCCGACGCAATCCTGAACGGGAAACCGATCAAGGTTTTCAACAACGGCCTCATGAAACGCGACTTTACGTATATAGACGACATCGCAGCGGGCATTACGTCAGTGATAGATGCAGTGCTTCCGGAATACTATCAGATTTTCAATATCGGAAATGGAAAGCCCGTGGAACTGTTCTATTTCATCCAATGTCTGGAACGATCCCTTGGGAAAGAGGCTGTTAAGGAAATGCATCCGATCGTACCCGGCGATATCGTATCGACCTGGGCCGATACTACGCAGCTTGAAGAAGCGACGGGCTACAAGCCGCAAACGGACATAGCCCAGGGTGTAGAGCTTTTCGCCAGCTGGTACAAAAGTTATTTCAAACAAGGTTGATACCTGCCAAGTAGAAACAAGGGGTGCGGCGTCTTTTTAAAACTTCGAACCTCTACCCTGGCTATCAGCTAATACCTAGTTACTTATCATCGCTGAAAATGTAACTACGCATCTCATTGGAAACCCTGGATGCGGCAAACTTATCGGGAATTTAAAGTTTTGATTATTCAAAGTTTATATTTAAACTTGTGACTTTCGAGCACACTATTTGTATAATTTTCCCAACATTTGCGCACACATATGAAAAACACCTACGTCTCTAATCGGAGGTTTGTTCATCGCCTTCTTAGTAAAACATCTACTTCCGAGGAGGTTTTGATAGTAACGAGCTATGACTATTTTTTACAGAAATATGATCTAGCGCTACTATTAAAAAGGTACAAGGAAATCATCCTGATACCGCATTCCGACGATGACGATTATCTCCTGAACCACACTGTAAGGCCACTACTCGACAAATTCGAAAAGGTTCACCTAGTTACCAACCCCGTTTACGACAAGCGTAATAGAGTAATATATGAGCTGGTCGTTCGGAAAAACAAATCGATCAGGATCACCACCGTGTATGATTTCTGCGAGAGATTTCTAAAAAAAGTCTACATTCCCGACGATATAACGGAAATCAACCCTAATCTCCTTTCAGTCCCCACTTTCGGAAGAAGAGTGAGATACCCCAAGAAAATCATAGATGTAACTATCTCTATTGTACTTTTCCTCTGTACGCTTCCTCTCTGGATCCTAAGCTTTTTCCGTATTAAATTGCAATCACCAGGCCCGGTTTTCTTCTACCAGGAGCGTGTGGGAATGGACAACAAGTTATTCCATTGCATTAAATTCCGGTCAATGGGCCTGGATGCGGAGCAAAACGGTGCCGCATTCTCCAAGAAGAAAGATTCGCGGATTTTCCCGTACGGATCTTTTATGAGAATGACCCGCATTGACGAACTCCCGCAAATCATCAATATTTTCAGAAGGGACCTGTCACTCATCGGCCCCAGACCTGAACGACTCGTTTTTACCGAAACCTTCGACGAAACGATACCTTATTATAATTTCAGACATAATGTCAAGCCCGGAATCACCGGTTACGCACAGGTAATGTACTCGTATGGCGCAGGTGTATATGACGCGCGGCATAAATTGATGTATGACCTCTATTACATCAAGAATTGGACGTTGTTCTTAGAACTTAAGATCATTCTCCTGACAGCAGTTGTAATATTTGGAAAAAGAGGCAGGTAAATACCGCACCACCTCATATGTATGGAGCCTGGATGAGGAAATACTTTTTTGTGCTATTGACCTGCATAGCATGCATTCTTAAAACTTATGCTCAGGACTCTACATTCTTCTATTCGGCTACTGTATTAGGAACTGCATCTACGTCTCAGACACCTTTTTGGCTTGCCAACAATCAATATGGGGCGATCCCAACCGCTGGCTCTTTCCTCACGGGGAGAGCCAGTTTCCATAGGGTCTACAACATCAATAATCCAAGATTCTTTCAATGGGCGGCCGGGGCCGAGGTCGTCGGCATTGCAGGAAAGCGTTCCGATGCATTCATGACCGACCTTTTTCTGGCCGGAAAAGCAGGTCCTGTGGAGTTGAGCATCGGACAACGAAAAGAAATGACAGGATTAGCCGATAGCAGTCTGACGAGTGGGTCTTTCGCACTTTCGCAAAACTATCGACCCTACCCCAAAATCCAGTTGAGTACCCCCAATTTTGTCAATATTCTTCCCGGAATCGATTTCCTTTATTTTAAATTCAGCTATTCGGATGGGCTTCTCGGGCCGGCCAGGGTTCACTACGGAAACGTATTCCAGGTGGACGACATCTACATGCACCACAAGTCTTTGTATTTCAGGCTCGGCAGACGGCGCGGAAAATTAAACCTCTATGCGGGTTTCAATCATCAGACGATATGGGGTGGAGAAGATAAGATTTTCACCGGCGGCCTGAAACGATCCAAAGCGTACGAGTACGTGATATTTGGTAAATCCTGGCGGTCCAGCAGAGTAGGCAATCATTTCGGTACTATCGACGTGGCTGCCGAATGGAGAGGATCGAAATGGGATATATTTCTCTACCGGCAGAGCATCTACGAAGACGGCTCGCTTAGCAACCTTTCAAATGTCGCGGATGGATTGAGTGGATTGAGGTTCAAAAAGAGATCACGCCCGGGCACTATCTCCGGTGTCAGTGTAAATACAGTTTTATTCGAATTCATTTACACTAAAAATCAGGGAGGGGCAATTTTCGATTATAGAACCGCAACCTTTGGAATGGATGATTATTTCAACCATTACGTATATAATCAGGGCTGGTCGTATAAAGGAAGATCGTTGGGCAGCCCTCTGATTGCACCGCAAACCACTGTCCGGGAAGAATTAAGGACGTCATCCTCGCAGTTTACCATTAACAACCGGATTATCGCATACCATTTGGGCGCCGAAGTATCATGGCAAAAGCTCAACTTTTCATTCAAAGGAACCCACTCTGTCAATTTTGGAACATATAGAAAACCTTTTAGCGAAACCCTACAACAAACATCTTTCATTCTCCGCGCCGAAAGGTCGATGTCCGCTCAAAATAAAGACCATTTGACACTAAGCCTGGCTGCCGACGTCGGTAAATTATACCCTAATAGTGCGGCCCTGATGCTTGGATGGCGAAAATCCGGTTTTATCCGATAACTTTGATAATTGTCACCGACCCGACGGATGTCCTATTTCTCTTGCATAAATGTCGCACCCTTTCTCTAAAATCCGAGCGTTACTGACCTCCTGCATTACTTGTCTCGCGCTTTCCACACACGCCCAAGACTCAACATTATATTATAAGGCGTCGGTAATGGCCGCCGGGGCAACCGCCCAGACTCCTTTTTGGCAACACGCCAACCAAAACGGTAGCATTCCGTTGAACGGTAATTTTGGTATTGTCGATGCGGGGATATATAAAGTATACAACCCCCATAACCCCCGCACATTTCAATGGAGCGCCGGTGTTCAGGGAATTGCCAGCTACGGCAGATCGGCGAATGTGTTCCTTTCGGACTTGTATGCCGCGGTAAAAATCGGGAAAGTAGAAATCCTCGCCGGACAGAAAAGAATGACCGCAGGGCTCACCGACACAACGCTGTCCTCGGGTTCGCTGGCCATGGCGGGCAATGCGCGGCCATACCCACGGATACAAATCTCCATCCCCGAGTATTTGCCGCTTTACTTCACAAACAATTTCGTTTCAGTCAAATTCAGCTATTCCGACGGCTACCTCGGGGCCAGCACAATCAATTACGGCAGCGTACCCCATGTTCCCGATACCTATTTGCACCAGAAGCAGCTCTATTTGCGGCTAGGTAACAAATCGCACCGGTACCGCGTACATCTCGGTGCTAATCACCAGGCCATCTGGGGCGGCGAAAACGAAACCATACCGCTATACCGGCTCGACATGCTAAAAGCCTATTGGTATATGATTTCCGGCAAAACGCTGGACTACAAAAAGATCGGCAACCATTTTGGGACATTCGACATTGGTGGTGAATGGCATGGAAGAGACTGGAATTTCTTCCTTTACCGCCAGAATATCTACGAAACCGGCTCTCTTTTTAGGGTTACCAATTTTGAAGACGGGCTGAACGGATTGAGTGTCAAACGCACCAAACCACTGCCGAAGGGATCTTCCTATTTTGCATTTCACTCGTTTTTGCTGGAAGTGATCGGGACACATAACCAGATCAACCGTTATCCAATCTCCGAGCTAGCATTGTTCGAAAGAGCTAACTATTTCAACAGCTACGTCTACCAGCGTGGCTGGTCTTACTACGGATCGGGTATCGGCACGCCACTGGCCCCCGCATCGGCTACGACGGACAGCAACTTGCCCCGCAATAATTCGGAATTCACCAATAATAATCGCTTCTGGGCGTTTCATACAGGTGTCACCGCCACCTGGCTGAATTTAAAACTGTCGTTCCGCGGCACTTACACGCGGAATTCAGGCTCGTTCCTTACGCCATTTGACGATGTTAGGCAGCAAATATCATTGTGGCTGGGTGTTGAAAAAAACTTAAATATCTTGAAAGGATGCAGTGCTTATTCCGCATTATCATCGGATATTGGCAAATTGTATCCCAACTCTTACGGATTAGCAGTCGGATTGCGTAAAACCGGCTTCCTGGACTAATCCACGCCGCAACCAACCGACGTATATGTTCAATATGATAATAGAAAAGTTATACTTATTTTTGTTGGCTACTATGCACACTATGAACAACGCGTGAGGGCACACCTATGAGATTTCTTTTATTCATATTACTAGCAGTACCTTTCCTTGGCTTTTCCCAATCTGAGACCAGGGAACCTGTAATCTACAGAGACTCTACCACTAACTATGTAGAATTCGTGGGAATGGGCAGTACCAACGGGTATACACCATTCTGGATCCAGTCCAACCAATACGGTATCGTCCCAAAGACAGGCCCAAACCTTAGCGCACGGGCAGGGCTGGAACGTTATTGGACCATATCCGAGAACAAAACCCGCAACGAATGGCGCGTAGGCGCAGGTGTGGAGGCAGCCGGCAATTTTGTTCAGACCAAAAATATTCTTCTTCCACAGGCACATGTAACACTGCGTTACAAAAACTGGGAGCTCTACGTGGGGCGTAAAAAACAAGCGCTTGGTCTTGCCGACTCCACGATTGGTTCCGGCTCCTACGCATGGTCCGGCAATGCATTACCGATCCCCAAGATCTATTTGGGAACAACGCGGTTCGTACCCGTGCCTTTAACAAAGGGATGGCTTTCTTTCCAGGCGTTTTATTCGGATGGATTGTTTGAAAATAGCAGGCCGATTACCCAAAATTTAAAGTTTCATCAAAAAGCATTTTACATGCGGATTGGAAAAGCCAATTCGATGCTGAAACTCTACGGAGGCTTTAATCACCAGGTTCAATGGGGTGGAAAACTCAAGAAAAATCTGGGGCTCACCGGCGAAAGATTACAAATGCCAAGCGGCTTTAAAAACTATGTTAATGCCGTTATCGGGTCGATCGGTGGTAGTGGTGACGATATTACGTATTTCGACAGCACCAGCCGGATCGGAAACCACCTTGGTTCGATTGATCTGGCGATGGAGATCGAAACTTATGAGAGTAGCATCTTCCTTTACAGGCAGTTTGTTTATGAAGACGGCTCGCTGTTTTACTTAACAGGGCTTAGTGACGGTCTTTATGGTGCCCGTATCAAACGTAAGAATTCTTACGGAGCTAATTTCGAAGTCAATGCAGCAGTTCTCGAATTACTCTATACCAAAAACCAGGGAGGGGATGATTTTGTAATTGGCGACGGAAAAAGACGGGGGCACGACAATTATTTCAATAACCAGCAAGTCCGCGATGGCTGGGGCTATTACGATAGGACAATCGGCACGCCATTCATTCCGCCTACATCGCAGACCAAATGGAAATGGCCCAATTACGCCGATAATTTCACAAGCAATAACCGGGTTATGATGCTCCATCTGGGCCTAGAAGGTACATTATTCCGGAAAATACAGTGGATGGGCAAATTCTCGTTTTCCGAAAACAGCGGCGCGTATCTTGAAAAGTTCATAGGCTCTCCCAAGCAATTCTCCGGTATGCTCCTCGTGCAATCCAAGCTTGACGTACTCGGCGGGCTAACGGTAAAAGGTGCCTACGCAGCGGATATCGGCGATTTGTACCGCAAAACTTACGGATTCATGCTCGGTGTACGAAAAGACTTTTCGTTCTACTGAGCCTTACAAGTTACTTCCGATCTTTTCAGCCAGCGTCGCGAGTTCTTCTTGCGACGTTTTTATTTTTTTGCTGAAATCGGCATCGGCCATGCTGTTGAGCGGGAGCAGATGCACATGCGCATGAGGCACTTCCAGGCCAATCACACTCACCCCGATTCGCAGGCAGGGCACCGTCTTTTCCAGTGCAGGAACAATACTTTTCGCAAATAGGAACAGACCTGTATACAACTCGTCGTCAAGGTCGAACAGGTAATCCACCTCTTTCTTCGGGATCACGAGCGTATGCCCTTTGGCGATGGGGAATGCGTCCAGAAACGCGAGAAAATCTTTTGTTTCGGCGATTTTGTGACAAGGGATCTCCCCCGCTACGATTCTTGAAAATATAGATGCCATGTGGATAGGAAGTCGGATTATGCCGAGCTACTCCCAAAAATAGGAGCCGCCAACTTTCGATCCAAATATGCCTTTGAAAACTCAAAAAGTACTTAATATTGTGGACTAAAACTTTAACAAGCGAAACATGAATTTCACAAATTGGAAGGCTTTCGGAAAAGCATCCGTTATCGCCCTGGCTACCCTGGCCTTTTCAAATGATGCAGAAGCTCAAAAAGGAAAGTGGGTTACCCTTTTCGACGGAAAGAACCTGAACGGCTGGCATAGCTGGCAACAGGACAAAGTTCTGCCGCAATGGAAAATAGAAGACGGAGCGGTAGTTCTGGCCGAAAAAGGTGGTAAAGACCTTGTTACAGATAAAGAATACGGTGATTTCGAACTCGAACTGGAATGGAAAATCGCCGAAGGCGGTAACAGCGGGATCATCTACCACGTGGTAGAAGACAAAAAATACTGCTGCCCCTACTCTACCGGCCCGGAAATCCAGGTACTCGACGACGTAAAACACCCCGATTCGAAAGCGGGCAAAGCGGGTAATCACAAATCAGGCTCACTTTATGATATGATTCCCGCATCTGATTTCACCGCTGTTAAACCTGCCGGAGAATGGAATAAGGCGAAAATCGTCATCAAAGGCGGCAAAGGCGAAAGCTGGCTAAACGGCAAAAAAGTAGTGGAATTCCCCACTCAGGGCGCCGAATGGGACAAACTTGTTGCAAACAGCAAATTCAAAACCTGGCAAGGTTTCGGCGCGTCTCCCAAAGGGAAAATTGCATTGCAAGACCACGGCGACAAAGTTTCTTACCGCAATATCCGCATCAAGGAACTATAATAAACCATTTTTAAGGTTTCCCGACCAATATTCGCGGCTGTAAACGCGCCTGAAAGGCCAGTTTTTCAAACGCAACAGAAGGGGCAGATAAGCGTGAGGCTCTTTGGATGACTTGCTGTAATGGTAAAGATCGTCGTCCGTAAGTACCAAGCCCTTGTAGGCCCCTTCTTCCTTTACGGTGATATCCCCAAATGGCAACTCTTTCCCGAATGCAGGGTTCTGCCGTACCAACCGCTCTTTCAGCAGCCAATCCGAGCGAAATTGCCCCGTAGGAAGCGGCGCCGGCTCGTACTTGCCTTCCGACACCTGCAATGCGTAGTCCATGTAAGCCCTGAGCAGTTTCGGGCCTTCGTTGGCCGTTTGTTCTGTTTGCAATTGCGACGGCCAGAGACTTGTCACAAAGTAAATCTTCTCCCGCGCCCGTGTGACGGCCACATTCAGACGATTCTCGCCTCCCTGCATATTCAACGTACCAAACTGCATGGAAATGCGGCCTTTCTCATCCGGTGCGTACCCCATTGAAAAAATGATAATGTCGCGCTCGTCGCCCTGCACATTCTCTATGTTTTTCACAAAAAGACCTTCCGGTAATGCGACTTCTTTCTCCAATGCATCCTGGATAGCCGCCTGCTGGTAAAAATTGAACGTTACCACGCCTATGCTCTTCCCGGTCCCGGCAAGCTCGCGGATAAGGCGCAATACTTCCTCCACTTCAACGGCGTTGGTATTGTTTTTCCAGACACCTTCGGTTTTAATGTATTGAATACCCGGTTCACGATCGTTGATCTTGTGGAAATCGGGCAGGAGTTTGAGGCTCTTTTTATAAAAATTTCTGTTTGAAAAATCAATGAGATCCAGCGAAAGGCTTCGGTAGTGGCCTGTCAGCTGGTAATGATCCAGCGACTGCCCCGCAAGGTCCAGCAATGACTCGATTTCAATGGCGGCAGAATACTCCTCGTCCTCCGCCCTGTCCTCGAACCGCACGCGGTAAAGATCGCTGGGCGAAAGCTGCTTGCTATCCCCGGTAACCACCCATTGTTTGCCCCGGAATGCAGCCGGCAGACTATATTCTGCATAGCATTGCGAAGCCTCATCGAAGATCACCAGGTCGAACAACCCGCTTTCCATCGGAAAAATGGCCGAAACTGCTTCCGGAGAAGCCATCCAGCATGGTATAAGCGCGAATACTTCGTCCGCGTAATTTTCCAACAATTTCCGGATCGGCCAGATCTTGCGCTTTTTCGTAACCTGGTGCCCCAGCTCGCGGTAGGTTACGCGGTTGCCGAGACGGTTTTTCTCGACATCTTCATAAGTCGCCTCGCGAAGTTTAATATTCGTAATGTCGGCGCTAAGCTTTTGCTTGGAGGTAATGCTGCCTTGGATATCGCGCTCCCATTGTCCCATTTTCAGCGACGTCACCGACCGCAATGCAGGGTATTTGCTCTCAATATGCTCGATCCAGGCTAGTTTAACACTATTTTCAAAAAGGCCTAGTACTTCCTGTGCATTCGTGAAGCCAAGCTCCTCACCCTTCCCCAAAGTTTCCTGCGTAGCACCCCGCTGCGACTCCGTCATTTCTTCCCACAAGCGGTCCATATCGGCCAGGGAATCAAAATCATTACGTAGGGATTCCACCAGGACTTGGCTGCAACCCGCAGGATCGTCGATCAGCGCGGTAATCTGTTCCGGCAATAAGTAGGGAAGCATGGCCTTTTCCATGCGGTCCCATATTTGGAGCCATTGTCTAAGGTTTTGAATGGTTTCCAAAAACCGGTCGAGCTGGTTGTTAGCACCAACAATTTCATAAAAAACTTTCGTCCAGGCGCCTGCGTCCATACGCGCGATCGCATCCGCAGCACGTTCGGCAGATTTAAAGAATGAAAGATACTCGCCCGCTTGATCAGCCGAAAAATCATCGATAAATGCCGGTTCAAAACCCAGACTTCCATGTTGCAGCCACGATTCCAGCTGCCTGCGATTCCTTAGACGTTCTTCCAGCCGCACCATGTGTTCGAAAGAAGCCGTAAGGCCGTTTGCCGTCGCTACCCGCTCTATTTCCTTCTTTTCTTTGCTAAAAACATCCCAAAAGAAGCCCGAAACGGCCGATTGCTTCGTTTCGAGTGACTTTTTCAGCATTATTTCAAATGCATTCAGCTGCGAGGCCGGCAATGACATTTCAATGCCGCCTTCCGCGATGAAACCTTCCATCACATCCACCGCCTGGCGCACGAATGCGAGCCGCTCGTGCGCATTCGAGAACGAACCGCAGTATTTTTTTACGAGCTTCCACACTGGTTCTCCGGTAACCAGTCCGGCAATATCGGTAAGCCGCTCCGCGATCTCCTTCCGGTTCCGGATAAACGCCTTGTCGGACGGAAAACCTGTTAATTGCTCAAAAACGCGTGTTTGCTTCTCAAAGGCGGCGGGCCATTCCGATAGCATACTTTCCATTATCCTCAGCTCCCCCATGCCAAATGCGGCGAAGCTCCGCCGTTTCCGCCAGGGATGCGTGGGATGGATCAGGAATGCATAGTCGGAATAGGTTTTCAGATGCCTTTTGAATCCGTCCCAGGTATCGATCCTGAACTGCCGGTAATAGGGCCGCATATCGGAGTGCGAGGCTTGCGGATCGCTCGTGAGGTAAAGTTCCTTGATACTAACCCCGCATTCGCTCTCCTCAAACAATGCGGCGCGAAAACCATTTAGTTCTTCCACAGTCTTATCAATCGCGCGGCTTTCCTGGGTGAATTGTCTTTCCAGAAATACCGAATCGAGGCTGTAATTCTGCTGACGATAGGCCTCCACTTTCTCTATCTGAGACGCAATCTGGCTGTATAGTGCCGACCGGTCGTTTTTAAAATCGTGAATAAGGCCTGTAAAATCCTTCATTCCGGTAGTAGCCAGACGCTGGTAAACGACATCCAGTGCCGCCCGTTTTTGGCATACCAATAAAACGCGCTTCCCTTTGGAAGTAAAATCAGCGATCAGATTGCATATTAGCTGCGATTTACCGCTTCCCGGCGGTCCTTGCACCACTACCGAGCGCCCGGATTTGACCGCCAGTATAATCTCTTCCTGCGATTCATCCACCGAAAACGGCGTCAGCACATCTTCCTCCTTCGACGGGCGATTTTCACGCATCGGGAGTTCAGGTTCGAAATCGCTAATCTCCTCATCGGCTTCATCTGCAAAACCGATTAGAGGCAGATTAAAACCATCTTCCTCTTCCAAATCCAGCAATTTATTGTAATCCGGAACAAGGTATGATCCTGCCTGCGGGAAAATGCCCAGAACGGCCTCGGGATAAAGTTTCAACACTCCATTGCGCTCGTTTGCTACCAGATCGGAGCTCTTTTCGCCGCTGAATGCGCCGAGTTTATCTTCAAAAAGCTGTTGATTAAAGTTGATCTTGAACGGCGTCGATTTCAGCCATTCATATAGTTGTGTCCTGAACTCGAGAAAGTCGTTTGGAAAATCCTCAAATGACTTTTCGAGTACCTCATCAGGAATTTTGGCTTCATTGAAATGCCCATAAGCCAGCGCGAAACTTTGGTTTAAAGACACATTGCTGTCATCTCGCTCGAAAAGGCACCACTGCTCGCGGTCCATGCGCAACGTCACCGGGAAAAACAGCAACGGGGCGTGGATGGGCGTACCGTCGGAAAGTTTGCCTTTCACAAACGGGTAGCCCACATACAGGTCGCGTGAGCCCCGTTCTTCTTCGATAAAACGTTCGGTACGGGCTATTTTGCGCAGCCGCTTGCTCGTTTCATTCACCTTCTCGAAACGCGGATCCGCCACATCGCAGAGCGCAACCCGGTCGTTTCCCTGGATTACCTGTTTCAGCACATCCACAGAAGGCTTCGACAACAGGAAATCCGTGTCATGGAAATCCAGGAACTGCTCGGCAGACAAGTTCGTAAGTAACAACGACTTGTTGCGGGTACTAAGATTGGTAAGTCGTTTTAGATAGGCTTTAAGAATCCGGCTCATAGGTACTCAAAACGCTGCCCGACGCCTAACTATTGGATAGTACCTCGTCCTCCACTTCCTTTTTTTCAGGAACGACCACCGAGGCTAGTATACTCACCGCCAGGATACCGATGATCACATACAGCGAATAGACGGTTTTGAACCCGATGGATTCCAGGTAATGGTGCGCGAGCATTTTCCCGCCGATAAACACCAGTAGAACCCCCAGACCGTACTTAAGGAAGCGGAAAAGCCCCATAATGTTGCTCAGGAAGAAGAACATAGACCTCAGTCCCATGATCGCGAAGATATTTGAGAAGAATACCACGTAAGGGTCCTTGGTCACCGAAAATACCGCCGGCACCGAATCCACAGCGAAAATAAGGTCTGTAAATTCGACAATGAGAACTACTACAAAGAGTGGTGTAACGAGCCATTTACCTTTTTTCAGCACGAAGAAATGTTCGTGCACGTAACGCGGGAAGACCGGGAGATATTTGGAAGCAAATTTTACGACAGGGTGTTTGGCAGGATCGATCTTCTCATCTTCCCCAGCCTCGAAGAATATCTTGCCTCCCTGGTAAACCAGCAGCAAACCGAAGATATAGATGATCCATTCAAAACGCTGCATCAGCGCCGAGCCGACGAAAATGAATATAAAACGCATGATAATCGCGCCTAAAACGCCCCAGAAAAGGACTTTTTTGAAGTATTTTGGCCGAACACCGAACGATGAAAAGATCAGGATGATAACGAAAATATTGTCGACCGAAAGCGCATATTCCAGCAAATAGCCGGTAATAAATTCCAGCGACATGTTTTTCCGGTAGATTTCCAGGCTTTCCTGAAAATCGCCCGGTATGAGCCGTAAGTGCGGCGCGTACTTGTTTTTGATCGTTTCGAGCTGCCCGTAATTGTCCACTCCATGCACCAGGTCGCCATGTGTATTAATGACCAGGTAAAATGCCAACGCCAGTGCTATCCATGCAACCGTCCAGGCTGCCGCTTCACCAAACTTGACCACATGGTCCTTTTTGTTGAAAACGCCCAGATCTAAAAGCAGCATGACACTGATCACCAGAATAAAACCTCCAAAAAACAGCACTTCGTTGGAAAACATGAACAAGCAAATTAAGTTTTGAATGAAGGCCGGACTCTTACTAAAACCGCACCACTCCGGCGGGGCCGCCCCGGCAAGCCCCAGCCTATACGGGTTAAAGGAGGCAAAGGTAAGCAAAATATAAAGTGGATAGGCGAAAACTGACGGGCGGTAAATGAGCCGTACCTATGCCCGTTTTATGAAGGATGAGTACATTAAGAAGGCAAAATGGCCTGAATAACCTCCTTTACCGCTTTTTGCCCAAAATTATTTTGGGCGTTGATCAATTGATTTACAATTTGTTAATGTTTTTGCAAGATTTTTTTGCTAAATATTTTCCTGAAAAACTTGCGTCAAATACCAGACGTCCCTACATTTGCACCACAATAATCGACAACGGTTATGCAAAATATGCGAAAGTAGCTCAGCTGGTAGAGCGCGACCTTGCCAAGGTCGAGGTCGCGGGTTCGAACCCCGTCTTTCGCTCAGAGAGGACAAAGCACCGGAGACGGTGCTTTTTTTCTCTTCACTGGTACCGGTACCTGGCTTTGCCGGGGTGGTGGAACTGGTAGACACGCAGGACTTAAAATCCTGTGGGCCGAAACGCCCGTACGGGTTCGATTCCCGTCCCCGGTACTGAAAACGAAGGAGTTACGAGCAATCGCAGCTCCTTTTTTGTTGCTTTCCCGCCCCCGCACGTTATCTTGCAACATGCACCAGGAATTTGAACCACCCGAACCGCTTCGGGACACCATCAAGTGCTTTTGGTATGATAATCGCGATTTCGGAGGTCAGAAATCCACCTTCCAGGTCGTGCCGGATGGCTATGCGGAGATCATTTTTTACTTCGGAAACCTGCATTACATTTCCGACGATGGCGGTCTGCGTCCGTTGCCTTCCCCATTTTTGATGGGATTACTCAACCAGCCTGCCATTTTTCAAACCCAAAACCGTTTGCAGATCATCGGCGTGAGATGTTTTCCCTGGACCGTGTTCGACCTGCTCGGACTCCCCTCGGGAAAAGGTGGCCTGCACATTTTCACGCATCCTATCGCAGCACTTCAACCTGCGTTGGACAACCTGATGGCTGCCGGGCGAATCGATGAAGTAATTGCGCATTTGAAAGGTTACTTTCTGCATACCCGGTCGCTGATCGCCATTGATAGCACGCTGGCCAAAGCGGGCGCTGCCATGAGGGAAGGTAATGGCATGACTCCCGTCAGCCAGGTGGCGGCAGCAGCACATGCGACGGTCCGTACCCTGGAGCGAAAATTCAAACAATCTTCCGGGTTTACCGTGAAGGACGTTTCTGGTCTGATGCGATTTGAGCAGGTTCGGAACCAGCTATGGCACAACCCGGAGTCGAATCTGGCTGGCCTGGCTTATGAGCTGGGTTATACCGATCAGGCGCATTTGAGCAGGGAGTTCAAAAGGTACAGCGGTGCCACTCCAGCAGCATTTGCCCGAAACGCAAAAAAACGAAAACAGGCGGTAAGCAATGATTTTGTCGCATTTGTACAAGCCTGAGGCGCGGGTGTTCCGGAATTTTGTAGCTCAATCATCAGAATATGAAAGCTACAACCAATCTACCGATACACGACGTTATCATTTGCGGAGCAGGGCCTGTGGGCCTGTTCCTTGCTTGCGAACTGGCCTTAGCCAAATGCTCGGTGCTCATTCTTGAAAAGGCAGAAAAACCGCATTTGCCGTTAAAGCGGCTTCCTTTCGGGATACGCGGGCTATCGGCGCCCACCATCGAAGCACTTCACCGCCGCGGGCTGCTCGAAGAACTGGAAATTCATAAGAAACTCAAAAACCCGCACATGAGCGGAACGCCGCAGCAAGGTCCGCAACGCCAGGCGGGACATTTTGCGGGCATTCCATTTCTCGAAGGCAATGTCGACACCTCGCAATGGAAATATCGCCTGCCCGGCTCCCCGGAAGCCAGTTTAATATCCGAGATAGACGAGCTCGAAACAATCCTGACACGTCGAGCAAAAGCGTTGAACGTAGAAATCAGACGCGGGCTTCCGGTTACCGATGTCCATCAAAACGAAGAAGGAGTAACAGTTTGGTCGGGTAAACAATCATTTGAAGGTAAATGGCTTGTCGGCTGCGACGGAAGCCGCAGCATCGTACGCAAAATGGGCGGTTTCGAATTCGCCGGTACCGAACCGGAATTCACCGGCTATACGACCTTGCTCGATATTACCGACCCCGAAAAACTTCCCCCCGGTCGCAATGTGACATCCGCAGGTATGTACATGCAATCGCAGCCAGGTTATGTGCTCATCCAGGATTTTGATGGCGGTGCATTCCACGATACCGGAAAGCCAGTCACCCGCGACCACATTCAGGAAGTTTTACGCCGCATTTCAAATACCGATGTAACAATTAATGCGCTGCATGTCGCTACCACCTGGACGGACCGCGCCCGCCAGGCCACAGGTTATCGCAACGGGCGAATCCTCTTAGCGGGTGATGCCGCGCATATTCATTCGCCATTGGGCGGCCAGGGGCTCAACCTCGGGCTGGGCGATGCCATAAACCTCGGCTGGAAGCTCGCCGCTACCATTCAAAACCTTGCATCGGATGGCCTGCTGAACAGTTACCAAACCGAACGCCACCCGATTGCCGCACAGGTTCTGGATTGGTCGCGCGCTCAGGTTGCCATCATGCGACCAACCCCGCACGCAAAAGCACTACACGCGATTTTCCGCGACCTGTTGAACACCCGCGACGGCGCCACTTACATTGCCGGCCGGGTTTGGGGTATTCACACGCATTACGATCTCGGCGGCGGTCATCCTGTTACAGGCCGCAGCGTTCCCAATTTCGAGTTCGACAACGGGACCAAAATTGGTGAGCTAATGCACGACGGCCAAATGATACTGCTCGATTTCACCGGAAATACATCCCTGAAAGCACTGAAAAATGATTTCAACGGCCGGATCAAATACATTTCGGGTGATGTGAAGGACCGGCCGGAACTAAGCGCCGTATTGATACGCCCGGACGGGATCGTAGCCTGGGCTTCCGACAGCACATTTGACTGCGACGAGCATTTGACTCGTATTCTTCGTAGTTATTGGAATGTTCCGGCACAATGATTTGTTCCGTTTTGTACAATTGCCGATCGTTTGCCAAGCCTACATTTGCACATGCGGAGGCGAAAGATAACTCCTCAAATATGCAAATGGCTCCCTAAATACATATCCACATGGAATTCCGACATTTCCAACCCGCCAAAGTCCTCGCCCCCTACATCCGGCATTACTATGTCTTCGAGTCTGCGGGCAATGCAGTATATGAAGATACCGTGTTTCCAAGCGGCGATATGGAGATCATTTTTAATCTGGGGGAAGGAATCTGGGAATCTTTTCGGGAAGATGGTTTTCAAAACAATCCGGCTATTGAACTCTGGGGCCAGATCACCCGGCCCTTGCAAATCCGGTCATCGGGCGCGCATTTGATGCTGGGCGTGCGCTTTTTTACGCATGCTACTTCTTTTTTGCTGGACGATGAGATCGCGATTTTCAACGACCAGGTTTCCGATCTGACAGATGTAATGGGAGCGGGCATCCGGCATCTGCATGGCACATTACAGGAGGCGCCTTCGGTTACCGCCAGGATTGCCTTGCTCGATGAGTTTTTCACCAGCAGATTAATGCGCGCTTCCGGCCGCCAGGAACGATTGGACAGAGTGGCCCATATTCTGACCAGTATCACAAAAGATGCGACGGAAAACAATATAGGCCGGATAGCCGGAACATTCGGTATCACAACCCGGTATCTGCACAAACTGGTTTACCAGCACACCGGCCTTTCTCCAAAGTCATTCGACAAGATCCACCGTTTCAAAACCAGCCTTAAACTGATCGGGGAGAATAAAATGCCTCTTACATCCATTGCCTATGACGCGGGGTATTTTGATCAGTCCCATTTTATCAGAGATTTCAAATCATTCACAGGACTCACTCCGTCGGCTTATCTAAGCAACCTTTCGGCGGTAAATCAAATGCTGATCGATTAAAAACAAGTCTGTTCCGGTTTGTACAATTCCCGGCGCCACAGCTGAAATACCTTTGTAACATCAATTCATCAAAACAAAGGAAAATTCAGATTATGAGCACTTTCGAAACATTCTCGCAGCTTCATCAACAAACAGAACCATTTTTACTCGGCAACATTTGGGATGTCAACAGCGCGCACATTTTCGAGGCCGCGGGCTACAAGGCCATCGGTACTTCGAGCCACGCGCTGGCCGCCGCATTCGGATATGACGATGGCGAAAATCTCCCGTTCGATACGCTTCTGCGCGTGGCAAAACGAGTGGTTGCAACGGTCAAAATTCCTTTCACCGTCGATATGGAAGGCGGATACAGCGACACGGCAGCGGGGATTATCGAGCATATCAAAATGCTTCACGAAGCGGGCGTCGCCGGCATTAACCTCGAAGATACCCGCGCCAAACCGTCGCGCAGGTTCCGCCCCGTCGACGAGTTCAAACAGCTGCTGACCGAGATTGCGGACGGATTGGAACAGAAAAACATTAAAATGTTTCTCAACGTGAGAACCGATGCATTCTTGCTGGGCCTCCCCAATGCACTCGATGAAACGATCAGCCGTATTAACATTTACGAAAACACGGGTATCCACGGGATTTTCGTACCGGGCGTGGCACGCGCCGAGGATATCAACACCATCACACGCGAGACGATCCTGCCCGTCAATGTGATGTGCGTGCCTGCATTACCAGACTTCAATTCATTGAAATCACTGAATGTCAAAAGGATTAGCATGGGCCCATTTCTCTTCAACAAGATATCAGCACAAACCGGCACGCTGGCGAAGAATATAATTGAAGTACAAAATTTCGCCCCTCTGTTTTCCTAGCATCGCGCGATTTGCATTGATTACAAAACCAAAAACTGAAAAAGTCTAGTTTCGAAAACATTTCAATCGAAATTCAAATTTATTCTACAACATTTTTCACAAAACGGCCAAAGGGGTCTTTCTTTTCGGGTTGATTTAATTTATATTTGAAGTTTCCCAAATCGAAAGATCCCTGCTGATTTACGGGAGGGCTTCTTCGGCATCAACACGAATCTTAGCCAACGATATACTAATGAAAGTTTCTCCCTCAGAGCCGTTTAAAATTGTATATTCAATTCTTAACCATGAGTATCTGGGGTACATCTTCGAAGCCTTTGCCGTTCAGCTTACCAGCCAGGGCGAATTTTCGTTTCAGGTCCAGAATATTTCTTCCAAAAACATCAAAGAGTTTCGCTCCGGGCTGGATACCAGGGACTTCGAGCTCGTCAAGTTAATCGACGATATCCAGCAAGACGCTGTTCTCAAAAAATACAATCCCAAGAAACTGAATGCGGTCGATTTTTTTCTAAAAGTTTATGACGCACAAAAAGGCGACAAGGCGATTCAGGAAACGATCGCCGGGTACCTTGAAAGCTGTAAATCGCGCATTCTTGACAGGCTCGCGGGAAAGGACATTTTCATCATGGGTAACGACGGTAACCCGCTGTGGAAACCTGTGACCTGGGAGCCTGAAAAAGCGACGATACGCTTCCATTTTATCCGGAATGAAGACAATACCCACTATTTCCCGACGATCAGGCACAAAATGCAGAAACTGGAATTCCAGTACAAAAACGCATTCCTGATCTGCGAAGATCCGGCCTGGCTCGTTCTCGACGGGTACCTTTACCATTTCGAGGGTAATGTGGATGGTAAAAAGATCAAACCTTTTCTCGCGAAAAAATTCATTGCGATCCCCGGGCAGGTCGAGGAACAATATTATGGGCGCTTTGTGGCGCCACTAATCGCATCATATGACGTGGTGGCGCGCGGTTTTGAGATCAGGAATGTGTCATCGGTACCCAAAACAATTCTTACGATTTCAGAATATTCAGCCCATCCGAAAAAATCACCTGTGCTTTTTCAGGACAATGAGGATGTGGAAGTGCTGGAAGAGGAGGACAATGACGTGACATTCGAACTTTCGTTTCAATATGCCGGCTTTTCCTTCCATTACGACAGTTTTGCGCATGCGTCGAGCGTGCATATGGAGAAGAAGGGCAATGATTATTTCTTCAACAAGGTTAAAAGAAATATCGAGATCGAGGGCCAGCACGTGCGGATTTTAAAGGATATAGGCCTGAATATCCGCAACGGCAAAGTTCAGATGCCCAAATCGGAAGCATTTGGATGGTTGCAAAGCAATGCAATTGCATTGGCCGACCATGGTATTGCGGTAAGGCAAAATACGGCGGACACCAAACGTTATTTCCTCGGTTATTCATCACTCGATATTTCGATTCAGGAAGGCCGCGACTGGTTTGATATTCATGCGAAAGTGTTGTTTGGAGAGTTTGAAATACCCTTTATCCAGCTCCGCAACTACATTTTAAACCGCAAGAAGGAGTTTCTGCTGCCTAATGGTGAAATAGCGGTAATTCCCGAATGGTGGTTCACCAAATACTCCGAGTTCTTTTCATTTACTGAAAACAGCCACGACGACGACGATCAGCTGCGCTTGCGAATGCATCATCTCGCATTGGTTCAGGAGCTGAAAGAGGATAATCTGGCCACCGCGGTAATCAGCAACAAGCTCGAAAACCTACGGAGTTTCCAGCATATCGAACCTGCGGAATCTCCGGTAAATTTTCAGGGATTGTTGCGCCCTTACCAGAAAACGGGTTACGACTGGCTGCGGTTTTTGAAACAATACAGATTTGGGGGCTGCCTGGCCGATGATATGGGTTTGGGGAAAACGGTGCAGACCCTCGCAATGCTGCAAGCGGAGAAAGAAGGTGGCGCCGACCGCCCGTCGATCCTCATCATGCCGACGTCCCTGCTCTACAACTGGCAGCTCGAAGCAAGTAAGTTCACGCCCGACATGCGCGTGCTCCTCTATACGGGCACGAACCGCGAGAAAGATACGGCCCAGTTTGACAACTACGATCTGGTTTTGACCTCCTACGGCATTATCAGGCTTGACATTGATATTGTGGAGGATTACCGCTTTAACTACGTGATCCTCGACGAGTCACAGGCTATTAAAAACCCGTCGTCGATCATTACCAAGGCCGTAAGAAGGCTCAATTCGGCACACAGACTGGTTTTAACAGGTACGCCAATCGAAAACAATACCCTCGACCTCTGGTCTCAAATGTCTTTTGTAAACCCAGGATTACTGGGCAGTCAGACGTTTTTCAGGGATGAATTCCAGATCCCGATCGAGAAAAAAGGAGACGAGGAAAAGACCAAACGCCTCAATAACCTGATCAAACCATTTATTCTCAGGAGATTAAAATCACAAGTCGCAACGGACCTCCCCGAAAAAGTGGAAAGTATTCAATACTGCGATATGTCCGACGAACAGGAGAAAGCATACGAGGAAGCGAAAGCCTATTACCGGAACCTGATTCTGCAAAGTATTGATTCTGAGGGGATTTCAAAATCGCAGCTGGTGGTCTTGCAGGGCCTGACCAGGCTCCGTCAGCTGGCCAACCATCCCGTCATGGTCGACCCTGAGTATACACATGATTCGGGCAAGTTCGAAGATGTGCTTTACAAGCTGCAAACCGTTATGAGCGAGGACCATAAAATATTGATTTTCAGTCAATATATTAAACATCTTGATCTTTTCAGGCATTACCTCGACGGAAAGGAGATCAACTATGCCTACCTCGACGGCGCGACGCGCGACCGCCAGGAGCAGGTTGAATCGTTTCAAAATGACGAGAATATCAAGATTTTCCTCATCTCCCTCAAAGCCGGTGGACTTGGCCTCAATCTGACCGCCGCCGACTACGTTTTCATCCTCGATCCGTGGTGGAACCCGGCCATTGAAGCGCAGGCCGTCGATCGGGCGCACCGCATTGGCCAGGATCGGACGGTGTTTACTTACAAGTTTATCACCAAAAATTCCGTGGAAGAAAAGATTCTCGCATTGCAGCGCTCGAAGAAGCAGCTGGCAGATGATTTGATTTCGAGTGAAGAAGGATTTATCAAGTCGCTGACGCGGGAGGATGTTTTGAATTTGTTGTCGTAAAACGAATGTCACCCTGAGCGGAGTCGAAGGGTAAATGCATCTCGCAAATACCCTTCGACTCCGCTCAGGGTGACAGTAACGTTATCCCCGAACAAATATTAGTTCAACATCAAGCTTCCGTCGCAGCAGCGGCGGCCTCACGGCTGATCAGCGCTTCACGGTCAGGGCCGGTTGAAATAAACGTAATAGGCAGATTCAATTCCGCTTCCAGGAACTTCACATAGGCATTCAGTTCTGCGGGAATCGCGTCGAAATCGCGGACACCGTCGAGGGAAGTCTTCCAGCCTTTGAAATCCTTATAAACCGGCTCAACAGCCTCGTCGCAAAGGTCGTAAGGCAATTGGTCGGTCAATGTACCATCCGTGAGGCGGTAATGCGTACACACTTTAATGTTATCGAAAATGGTCAGAACGTCCACTTTCATCATAATCAGCTGGGTTACGCCGTTGATCATGATCGCGTATTTCAATGCAGGCAGGTCAAGCCAGCCGGTACGGCGTGGGCGACCGGTGGTAGCACCGAATTCACGGCCTTCTTTGCGAATCTCCTCGCCTACTTCGTCATTCAACTCCGTAGGGAACGGACCGCTACCAACACGTGTGCAGTAAGCTTTGAAAATACCAAAAACTTCGCCAATCTGACGAGGAGCGATGCCCAATCCGGTCGAAGCGCCGGCCGTCATGGTAGTAGAGCTCGTTACGAATGGGTACGAGCCGAAATCGATGTCGAGCAATGAACCTTGCGCACCTTCTGCAAGCACGGTTTTGCCTTGTGCCAATGCGTCGTTCACTACATATTCACTATTCACCATGGTGAATTGCTTCATAAATTCAACCGCATCGAAAAATTTCTCTTCTGCCGCAGGCAAAGTCTCAGAATAGTCGAATGAATAGAAATCAAGAATAACTTTATGTGCATCGACGAGTTTCTTGTACTTGGCCGCAAAATTGGGAGAAAGGATATCTCCTACGCGCAAGCCGAGGCGTGCTACCTTGTCTTGATATGCAGGGCCGATACCGCGCAAAGTTGAGCCGATCTTGGAATCACCTTTCGAACGCTCGTAGGCAGCGTCGAGCAGCGCATGGGTAGGAAGGATCAGGGAGGCTTTTTTAGAAACAAACAGATTACTGATCAGGTCGAGGTTATATTTCGCCAGACCTTCAATTTCTCTCTTGAACACAACCGGATCGAGCACGACGCCGTTACCGATGATATTCTGGATATCGCTGCGGAAAATTCCCGACGGGATCTGGTGCAGCACATGTTTGATACCGTCAAACTCCAATGTGTGTCCGGCATTAGGCCCACCCTGAAAACGGGCTACAACCTGGTAGCGTGGCGCCAGGACATCCACAATTTTTCCTTTTCCCTCGTCTCCCCATTGAAGACCAAGTAGTACGTCAACTTTCATTCAAATATTGGATTACTGAAACTTAATATGGTGTAAGTGGCCCGGCAATGCGTGCATTACCGGGCCTGATCGTGATAATTATCTGTCTTCGTAAACTGCGGACTCGCGCGGCGCCTCGGCGCGGTTCTGGCAATTTTCCTTGTTGCAGTTTCCGTAGAAAATAAGCGAGTGGTGCATTACGCTGAAATTCAGCATCTCCCCTACCATGTTCTGGATCGATTGGATGCGCGGATCGCAGAACTCCATTACTTTATGACAATCTGTACAAATCAGGTGGTCGTGCTGCTTGTTACCGTACGACTTCTCAAATTGCGCGAGGTTTTTGCCAAACTGATGTTTGGTAACCAGGTCACAATCCACCAGAACGTCCAGCGTGTTGTAGACGGTCGCCCGGCTCACCCTGTAACGCTTGTTCTTCATGCTGATATACAGTTCATCTACATCGAAATGATCCTCCCTGGTATAAATTTCTTCGAGTATCGCAAAGCGCTCGGGCGTTTTACGAAGTCCCTTGTTTTCCAGGTAAGCCGTTAATATTTTCTTAGCGGCCTCGAAATTTGGTTTGCTGGCTTGTGGCATATCTCTGATATTCTTGCGCGAAAATACGCTTTTTTACTTAAATCACTCTCACATTCGCAAGCATAGTCTTGCTACCTCATTAATTACCAATCCAATAACACTGTGGCGCGGCAATCGTTCAATAAGGTTATTTCTCGCTCAGATTGGTATCGAAACGCTGGACATTGTAGACGCCCTCGACCTGCTCCAGTTTATTAATCAGGATATCCAAGTGCCTGGTATCCTGCACGTAAAGCTTGATATCCCCATTAAAAACACCATCCTTGGTATCGATCGTCAACCCGCGCATATTGATATGCAGCTCATTCGAAATGATTCGCGTCACATCGTTTACCAAACCTACACGATCGGTACCCGAGAGGTACAACCCCGCGAGGAACGCCTCGTCCTTACCCGACCATTTGGCCTTGATAATGCGGTTGCCGTGCTTCGACATCAGTTCGGCTGCATTCGGGCAGGTGGTGCGGTGAATTTTAATGCCCTCGTTGATCGTGACAAACCCAAAAACGTCGTCGCCCGCGATCGGGTTACAGCATTGCGCGAGTTTGTAATCGATCTTGTCCATGTCGTCCCCTATCAGCAACGTGTCGCTGTCTGCACGGTCGCCGTGGATTTGTTTCAGGTATTTGGTCAGTGCCTTGCCGTCGGTGCCGGTGGCTGGTGCGGCGTTACTGCCTGCGCCGTTTTCTGCTGCTTTCTTGTCTTTCGCATCACGGTCCCGCTTGAATCTTTTCAGGTCATCAATCGGGATGTAGCCCTTACCTATGCGGTAAAAGAAATCCGTAGTAGTTTTACATTCAAAAAATGCCCTGAGTTGGTTCATTACCTCCGCGGTAGCTTCCATCCCGAGTATTTTCAGCTTTTTCTCCACAAACTGGCGGCCGTCCGTTTCATACCGGCGGTTTTCTTCTTTCAGAAAATCCTTAATCCGCGCCCTCGCTTTGGAAGTTACGACGATGCGCAGCCAGTCCTCATTGGGCTTCTGCTTGCTGGAAGTAATGATTTCGATCTGATCACCATTGTTCAGAACATAGCTGATCGGCACGAGGATACCGCCTACTTTCGCTGCCATACAATGCGCACCAACTTCGGAGTGGATGTCGAATGCAAAGTCCAGCGCTGTTGAACCCGCCTGCAATACCTTCAGCTCGCCTTTTGGGGTAAACACAAAAACCTCTTCATTAAAGAGATTGCTCCTGAACTCGTCGAGAAACTCGATAGCAGCCGTTTTATCCCCGAAACCATTTTCCAGAGTCTCGCGCACCTGCGTGATCCATTGCTCGATATTACCTTTGACTTTTGTATCGTTTCCTTTGTACTTCCAGTGCGCCGCATAGCCTTTCTCCGCGATCTCGTCCATGCGCGAGGTACGGATTTGCACCTCCACCCATTGCCCGCTCTTGCTCATTACGGTCGAGTGCAGCGACTGGTACCCGTTCGCCCGTGGCGTGCTCAGGAAGTCCTTCAACCGGTCGGGGTTGGGCTTGTAATGGTCGGTAACAATGGAATATGCCTGCCAGCAGATTGCCTTTTCGCGGTCGCTCTCCGGCGGCGATTCGAGTACGATCCGGATGGCAAACAGGTCATAAATTTCCTCGAAGGGCTTGTTTTGCTTCCGCATCTTGTTCCAGATCGAATAAATCGATTTGGGACGGCCTTTGAGGATAAAATTCAACCCCGCCGATTCCAGGTCCTGGGCGATCGGCTCCATAAACTTCGAAATGAAGCGGTCACGGAGGTTTTTCGTCTCGCGCAGCTTTCTTGCAATGGCCCGGTATTCCTGCGGCTCGGTGTATTTCAAATAGAGCTCTTCCAGCTCCGATTTAATACTGTACAACCCGAGCCGGTGCGCCAGCGGGGCGTATATGAATATCGTTTCCGATGCGATCTTAAGCTGCTTGTCGCGCGGCATACTGTCGAGCGTCCGCATATTATGCAGACGGTCGGCGAGCTTTACGAGAATTACCCGTACGTCGTCCGAGAGCGTGAGCAGCATTTTCCGGAAGTTCTCGGCCTGCTGCGACGAGCCGTATTCGAAACGGCCTGAAATTTTGGTCAGCCCGTCGATAATCTTCGCCACTTTCTTACCAAACAGCCGCTCGATGTCGTCGATACCCATGTCGGTATCTTCCACGACATCGTGCAGCAATGCGGCCACGATACCGGTGGTACCCAGTCCGATTTCCTCGACCACGATTTGCGCCACCGCGAGCGGGTGGTAAATATATGGCTCTCCCGATCGCCGGCGCATGTCCTTATGCGCATCGACGGAAGTATAAAAGGCTTTTTTGATTAATTTAGCATCATTGTCCTTCAAAAAAGGTTTGGCTGTTCTTAAAAGCCGGCGGTATTTTTTGAGGATATCCTTACGCTCCTGTTCCAGGTCAATGTTGAGGGATTCAACCAGTTGCTCCACTGCTATATTCTAATTGGTATGCTTCACCAAAATAACAAATTTTAGCGACATTTTTCAACACGCTTTTACCCAAAGATAAAATTTTGGAAAAAGTTTGGAAGTTTTTAAAAAATAGGAATACCTTTGCACTCCCAATTCGACGATCGAGTTGAAAACGGGGAATAAGTGAGCGGGCGTGGCGGAACTGGTAGACGTGCTAGACTTAGGATCTAGTGCCGCAAGGCGTGGGGGTTCGATTCCCTCCGCCCGTACGAAATACAAGGGAATGACGGGGCGTCAGATTCCTGTTTTGTCTGGGAAATGAGTTGCTCCGTAGTATTGAAACCCGTCAAATGCCCTCAGGACTTCGTTTTGAGGGCATTTTTGTTTTTTTCTGTTCAAATGTAACAAAGGTATTTACCAATAGCTTAGCGACACATGGAAGTTTTGTTAGAAAAGAGTTCGCCGACCTTAGCCTCTCTGAAAGTAACGTTGACCAAGGAAGATTATCAGCCAAAAGTTGATAAAACGATCAAGGATTATTCGAAACGCGTGAACCTGAAAGGATTTCGTCCCGGCAAAGTACCATCCCATGTTATCCAACGCATGTATGGTAAAAGCATTCTGGTTGACGAGGTGAACAACATCCTCAGCAACGCAGTAAGCAGCTATATCCGCGAAAATAAATTGCAGGTTGTAGGTGATCCTGTACCTGATCGCGACAAAGCGGCAGAAGTAAACTGGGATACCCCCAGCGCGTTCGAATTCAGCTACGACCTTGGTATCGCTTCCGATTTCGAAGCAAACCTTGCCGAGCTGCCCGCTGTTAAACGCTATACTATTAATGTTGACGATAACGAACTGACGAAGACTCTCGACAGCCTTCGCGAACGTTTCGCCGACAGCATCCACCCTGAGGTGAGCGAAGCCGGTGATATGATTTTCGGTGAGCTGAAACAAGACGCTACCGAGTTCACAACCCGCACCGCCATTCCTACCAAGCAGGTGAAGGAAGAAGCTGCCGCGAAGTTCATCGGTGTAAAAAAAGGTGATGTGATCACTTTTGACATTAAAGATACTTTTACCGACGAGTCGGCTATCGCCCACGTAACTGGTAAGAAAAAAGAAGATATCGCAGATGTTTCAGGCGAATTCGTTCTAACAGTAGAAGACGTAACGCGCTCAGCGCCTGCGACTTTGAATCAGGAATTTTTCGATAAAGTACTAGGACCGGGACAAGTTGAAAACGAAGAGCAGTTCAACGAAAAGGTTCTTGAAATTATCAAAGGCAACTACGAGCGCGAAACCGAAGCATTGCTGCGCCGCGATATCGAGACTGCGTTGCTGGATTCAATTTCAATCGAATTGCCTGAGGAATTCCTCAAAAACTGGTTGGAGCGTTCCAACGAAGGCAAATTTACCCGCGAGCAGATCGACGAGCAATTCAGCGATTTCGCGAAATCTTTGAAACTGAGCCTGATCAAAAACAAGATCGCCGACAAATCGGAAGTTAAAGTTGAATACCCTGAAATTCTGGCATTTACCCGTGAAATGGTGAAAGGACAGTTTGGTATCTACGGTGACGACGAATCGATGAGAGAAACGATCGATCGCGTGGCACAAGGTTACCTTGCCGACAAAGAACGTGACAACTATACGAGCGTATTCAACCAGGTGTTCGACAACAAGGTTCTCGAAGTTATCCGTGGCCAGGTAAGCACCGACGAGCAGACTGTTGAGGTTAGCGAATTCGAGAAACTGGCGAAAGGCGAAGTAGAAGCTGAGGCCTAGTTTTCAGAAAATATAAAAAGCATTTTTTTCACCGTCCCGGGCAACCGGGCGGTGTTTTTTATTTAAAACCAATGCGCTCGCGCTCCTCTCCGATCTGACGCACAATACCGTCACCGAACAGCTGCCGGAATTTCATCTTCCATTGATCCAGCTCATTCTGCAACCGGCGGTTCTCGGCTAGTATGCGGGTGTTCTCCTGCCGGAGCCATTCGGTTTCCGACATCGATACGTCAATACCGAGCAGTTCGGGCATTGGCACGTCGAGCAGCTTGGCCACATTCTCCAACCTTGAAACGGAAAGCTCGGTGCGGCCGCGCTCAATGTCTCCGTAGGCTGTTGTAGACAGGCCGAGCATGTCTGCCATATTTTCCTGCGAAAGGCCTTTTTGTAGCCTTATCTGTCTTATTTTCTCTGATAAATTGGATGTCACGTTCATAATGTCCGATTATAATGCGTGGTATAACGTTTTTATGCTGCAATGTAATCTTTTATGATGGCTGCTGACTGTCGCATTTTTCGATAAATTGTCGCTGAAATAGACAAGGATTATTCAGTGAAATAGTCAAATTTGTGCCATGCAACCGGGAAACCAGCGGCGATATAAACAGAAACTAACCTATATTGCTTTTTGTTCTCGAAGCCAGTTGCCCTTTAACTATTGATAAATTAAAAATTAAATTTTTCGATGAATCACGGAAATGAATTTAGAAAATATGCCGTTCACCATCTGGGAATGAATGGTTTGACCGTCGACGGTTACATGAACCACACTGTTGAAAACATGACCCGTTCGGTAATCGAGGAACGCCCGATGAACTTCCGCGAGGTCGACGTTTTCTCCCGTCTGATGGCCGACCGCATTATATTCATGGGCACCGGTGTGGACGATAATATCGCCAACATCATCGTAGCCCAGCTACTCTTCCTCGAATCGGCAGATCCTAAGAAGGACATCCTGATGTACATTAACAGCCCCGGCGGTTCGGTTTACGCAGGCTTGGGTATTTATGATACCATGCAATATGTTCGTCCGGATGTAGCGACTGTTTGCACCAGCCTCGCGGCGTCCATGGGCGCGGTGCTGCTCGCAGGCGGCGCGGCAGGCAAACGCTCTGCGCTCCCGCACGCTCGCGTGATGATCCACCAGCCATCCGGCGGCGCGCAGGGCACCTCGGTCGATATCGAGATCACCACCCGCGAGATCGTGAAGCTGCGTCATGAGCTGTACGAGATCCTGGCGCACCACACAGGTCAGACAGCGGAACAGATCGGTATCGATTCGGATCGCGACAAATGGTTGAAGGCTTTGGAAGCAAAAGAATACGGATTGATAGACGAAGTTTTGACCCGCGAAAAGTAAATTGAACGACCTTTCTAAAAATGCCCCGTCAGCCAGGCTGCCGGGGCATTTTTAGTATATGGCCCAACCTTGATTTGGTAACCCGGTCAAAAAACCGGAAATTTGTAATAATATAACCACTAATTGTCAATTGAAAAGGAGATTTGAACAATACATTCAGTCTTCTTGTTACTTTGACTCACACGTTTGTTTAACACGGCTTTCCTGTTTTGGAGCCGGAAACATTCACCAAACTGTTAAATCGAATCGATGGCACAAGTAAGTTGTTCGTTCTGCGGACGTAAAAAAAGCGAAGTAGATTTGCTTCTTTCCGGGATTGACGCTCACATCTGTAACCACTGCATCGCCCAGGGGCATCAGGTCGTGACGGAAGAGCTGGGACCCAAAGAGGATAAGAAAGAGAAGAAATCGAAACTTCCTAAATTAAAGCCCGTTCCTCCTGTTGAAATCAAGCATTTCCTCGAACAATATGTCATTGGCCAGGACGACGCGAAACGCTCGCTGGCAGTGGCGGTATATAATCACTACAAACGTCTCAACCAGGTAAGCACCGATGACGACGTCGTAATCGAGAAATCCAACATTATCATGGTAGGCGAAACCGGAACCGGCAAAACCTATCTGGCAAAATCCATCGCCCGCATTCTGCAGGTACCTTTCTGCGTGGCCGACGCCACTGTGGTTACCGAGGCTGGTTATGTAGGTGAAGATGTTGAAACGATCCTGACGCGCCTGCTCCAAGCTGCCGATTACAATGTGGAAGCTGCCGAGCGCGGTATTGTTTATATTGATGAAATTGATAAAATCGCCCGTAAGTCGGACAACCCTTCTATCACCCGCGATGTAAGCGGCGAAGGCGTTCAGCAGGCACTGCTCAAACTACTTGAAGGCTCGATCGTGAACGTGCCGCCGCAAGGAGGCCGCAAGCACCCCGACCAAAAGATGATCAGCCTCAATACCGACAATATCCTTTTCATTTGCGGCGGTGCATTCGACGGCATCGAGCGCCATATAGGAAAGCGGATCAACACGCGGCCGATCGGTTTCTCCGGCGACAACCGTATTATCGAGATCTTCGACAAAGGTAACCTGATGCGCTACGTGACAGCGATGGATCTTAAATCTTTCGGGCTGATACCGGAATTGATAGGTCGTCTGCCTGTACTGACGCATTTGGACCCGCTGGACCGCGAAACGTTGCGGCGCATCCTGACGGAGCCGAAGAATGCTTTGGTAAAACAATACGCCAAGCTTTTCGCGATGGAGGGCATTATCCTGCATTTCGAAGAGGCGGTGCTCGATTATATTGTCGACCAGGCGATGATGTACAAGCTCGGTGCCCGCGGTCTGCGCGCGATCTGCGAATCGATCATGACCGACGCGATGTTCGACCTGCCGTCGCAGAAGGACGTAAAAGAATTTACGCTCTCACTCGACTACGCGAAGGATAAATTTGAAAAATCTTCAATGGCCTTGCTTCGCTCAGTTGCTTAGTAGTCATTGCATTAGCGTTTTTACAAGCGCCCTGCCTCTTTCAAAGAAGCAGGGCGTTTCTTTTTTCATCCCAATAATCCTATTTTTACACAAAAACACTATATTATTTTAAATGGAAACCTGGCTCATAAATAAGTCGATTGTCGTCATCGGAGGAACCACCGGCCCGGGCCTTTCCGCGGCACAAGCCTTTGTACGAAACGGCGCGAATGTGGTGGTAGTGGGACGCAACCCTGAAAGCTGTCTGATGGCAGAACTGAACCTGGGAAGCAATGCGAGGGCCAAACAGGGTGACGCAACACACCAGCAAACGGCGCTGGACGCGATCCAGCTTTGTATAAGGGAATTCGGAAGCTTCGATGCATTATATCACGCGCCGGAAGAACATGAGGAGCCTGCGACCGACGGCCCATTACATAACCTGAACCTCGAAACGTGGCGCAAAACGCTGGATCAGAACCTGACATCGCTCATGCTCTCCAACCAGGCCGCTGTAAGAACTTTCATGGGCATGAACAAGGGCGGATCAATCCTCAATCTTAGCCCTGAAAATTCGTCCACGGACAGCAACCTTGCCAGCCACGCGCGTGCGACTTCGAAAGCAGCTGTGATCGGTTTCTCAAAATCCATTGCGGCGGCTTATGCAGGACATGATATCCGCATCAATGTGATCTCAACGGACACCTCGGTACCCGCTGATCTGGATGGCGCCGCGGTGTATCTGATGTCGGATCATGCAAGATTCACCAACGGGCAATTGCTTGTCGTCGACGGTGGCAGAAGTGTGCTGGAAGAGCAATACTGACGGCCGCCAACAACGGCTGCGCTGTGAAGAAATTGCTATGAACGCAGAGAGAATCGCTTTTTTTCTTTTATTCGCGTAAAATAGTTCACCAGACACCGTACTCCTATGGCTACCGGACCGATTGTAACACTTACAATGAATCCCGCGCTCGACAAAAGCTCCAATGTATCGCGCATTGTTCCCGATAACAAACTGCGTTGCGAAACACCTAATTTTGAGGCGGGAGGCGGAGGTATTAACGTAGCCAAGGCCATTCACCGCCTCGGAGGCAACCCGATCGCAATTTTTACCGTCGGCGGCCCCACGGGCCAGCGGCTGCACAAGCTCGTAAAAAGCGAGGGCGTGGAAACAATGGTGATCGAAACCAAACAATGGACGCGCGAAAACTTTCACGTGCTCGAAACAAGCACGGGTTTCCAGTACCGCTTCGGAATGCCCGGCACCGAAATGATGCCGACCGAAGTGCGTGCAATCCTCGAAACCATGGAGGAGCTTGACCCTAAACCATCTTACATTATCGCCAGCGGCAGCCTTCCGCCGGGGGTGCCCTCCGATTTTTACGGACAAATCGCTAAAATAGCCCATAATCAGGGGGCACGGTTCATCGCCGATACTTCCGGCGACGCACTTCGGTATGCCACGGAGGCTGGCGTATATCTGTTAAAGCCAAACATCATCGAGCTCAGCGAGCTGGTGGGAGTCGATAAGCTGGAAATGGACGAGGTCGACGACGCGGCGCGTGCACTCATCATACGCGGGCAATGCGAGATCGTAATCGTGTCTATGGGCGCAATGGGCGCGATGCTCGTCACCGAAGACCAGGTAGAGCACATCCCAGCCCCGCCGGTTCAACCCAAAAGTACGGTAGGCGCCGGTGACAGTATGCTGGCAGGCATTGTATGGACATTGTCGCAAGGCAAATCCTACCGCGAAGCCGTACGAATGGGGGTTGCATGCGGTACCGCCGCCACTATGAACTCTGGCAGCGAGCTGTTTAGAATGCAAGACGTAAACCGCCTCCTCGACTGGCTGAACCGCTACGGAAAACGATACTCGGCCAGCTAATCAAAACTATGTACGAACAAATAGTAAGAAATCGGAGCTACGGTCTTTTTTAAAAAAATTAAAAAGATTTGTCATGTCCGAAACACATTCTCGCCGTCAGTTCGCCAAGATTACCGCAGCAACTGCCGCCGCCCTTACTTTCAAGCCATTCTATATCCTTCACGCCAAGCCCAAAGTGGATGGCGAGGTAATTGGCCATGGTAGCCACCGCTATAAGGTACACCAGGGCTGGGGCAACCTCGATGCGTCACAGTTCCCGGTCAACAACTGTCATGAAATGGTGCAGGACAGTAAAGGCAGGCTGATTATGGTCGGAGATGAAGTCAAAAACAATATCCTGATCTACGATCGGTCGGGCAAGCTGCTCGAAAGCTGGGGACACGAATTTCCGGGAGGGCATGGTCTGACATTGTGGAATGCCAACGGAGAGGAATTTCTGTTCATCAGCGATCCGAATATCGGCAAAGTCTTCAAAACGGATTTGAAGGGAAAAATCCTGCTGACGATCGAACACCCCTCGAAAGTGGGGGCCTATAAAGAAGCCGACCCATTCAAACCCACCGAAACAGCCATCGGCCCCGACGGTACCATTTACATTGCCGACGGTTACGGCTCACAATGGATTTTGAGATACACACCCAAAGGCGAATTTATCGATAAGTTCGGTGGTTCGGGCGACGGCGACGCGCAGTTCTCAACCGCTCACGGCATCGCGATCGATTACCGCGACAAAGCCAACCCGACGCTCATCGTCACCTCGCGCGCGCACAATGCATTCAAGAAATTTACATTGGACGGCAAATACCTCAGCACCATATTCCTGCCCGGCGCATATGTTTGCCGGCCGGTTTTCAAGGACGACACGCTTTACGCCGGTGTTTGCTGGTCACGCCTGCGTTATCTGAACCAAACGCCTAATTCAGGCTTCGTAACGATTATCGATAAATCCAACAAGGTGATATCTAACCCGGGCGGTACCAAACCAGAATACAAAAACGGGGAACTGCAACTGATGTTACAGGAGAAACCGATATTCATGCATTGCCACGATGTTTGCGTCGATAATGACCACAATATTTATGTGTGCCAGTGGAATGCGAAGAAAACGTATCCGGTGAAACTGGAAAGAGTTTAAGCAATAGGGCCTTTATCAAACAAGACAGCTGATCCGTTGGCAAATGCTAGCGGATCAGTTTTATGGTGATCCCGTTCACCACCATTGTCGACACGGTGAGAATGCCATAGGCGACTCCAATCGGCATTTGCGGCACCAGCCACGCCACACCCACCAGGAAAGCGACGAACCCGTAACCCGCCAGCAACAGGCCGTATAATATCCTGATCGCCGCGTCGGAGCCCTGCTGCGAATGCGTGAAAACTGCCAATGTGGAGGTCATGATCGGAAATGGCGTCAATATCCCGCTCCAAGTCGGGCCGAGGTAATCAGCGGCTTGTGTGAGCGCTACCACGAAAAGCGTCGCTACCAGCATTCTTAGCGGAATATCCCACGAAGGCTGTTTCTTGAAATCAGCCTTTGTTTTTGGTTTTGGAAAAAAATACAAGACGAGTGTCAGCACCACCATATTGAGTCCAACCCCTGCCGCAAGGGAAATATCTCGTCCCAAAGAGAGTAATGCAACCACAAAAAATGCCCCGTAACTAAGCAGCACCGTCGGCAACCAGCGCATCCTTGACGAAAGCGTCGCATACACCAATGCAAAAAGCATTGTTCCAACAGACCCCAGCAATGCGGAAGTGATCGTCGACGCCGCGAATGCAGCGCCGTGTTCCAATGCGATAAAGAAAGAGATCGGCCCGGCCACCCACGGAAACCCGCCGATCCACCCGCCAAGCCCCTCACCCCATTTACGAACAGCCATCGTTACCCCGGCAATAAGCGGGGGCATGAGCATAATTTTGGTTAAAAGCAGGTCGGACAATGATTTGATGCGGCAAAATGAAGCACAAATTTACATTTAAGAGCCTAATCCATTGAAAATTTGAGAAAATACTTCCCGATTTTAATTGCAACACAGTTGCAATCATCTTATTTTTGCAACGTTGTAACAAAAAGAATGTAACCCGCTTCGAACCGTCACCAATGTCTTTCACCAAAAACTTTATCCTTACCTCCCTGCTGGCCTTGCTTTCGGTCATGGCCATTGCGCAGAAGCCGGCATGCGAGTGCTTTGTGAAAGGCGTGGTGAAGGACAGGCACACCGGCCAGCCCATTGTGGGTGCTACCGTGCTGATCGTCGGGCAGAGTAATGGTGTTTTCACGGACGAGAATGGCCGTTATGAACTAAGGAACTTGTGTCCCGGAAATTATACGCTCGAATGCCGCATTATAGGTTACAGTCCATTTCAGCAAAAAGTCGACCTGACGGCCGGGCATGAGGAGAACTTTAACCTGCTCGAACAGGAAGTGCATTTGCACGATGTGGAAATCACGGCGCACCGCACCGATGCACCTTCCTCGCAGCCATTAACCACTATTTCGGGCGCCGATCTGGACAAAACACGGGGGCAGACGTTGGGCGAGAGCCTGAAAGGCGTTGCTGGTATTACCACTTTGCAAACCGGCTCTTCCATTGCCAAACCGGTCATCCACGGCTTGCACAGCAACCGCGTGCTCATTATGAACAACGGCATTCGCCAGGAAGGCCAGCAATGGGGCTCGGAGCACGCACCGGAAATCGACCCTTTTATTGCTACCAGAATATCGGTCGTGAAGGGTGCCGCCGGTGTTCGTTATGGCTCCGATGCGATTGGCGGCGTCATTTTAGTAGAGCCGGAAGAGCTGCCTGTCGACAAACCCATTACCGGCGAACTGAATGCGGTGGGCTTTTCCAACGGCCGGCAAGGCGTATTATCAGGGACTGTGCAAGGCGGGCTGAACTTTGTAAAAGGCTTTGGCTGGCGCGCACAGGGGACGATCAAACGGGGGGGGAATATCCGCACACCCAATTATTTCCTGGATAACACGGGGATCAGTGAAAACAACTTTTCGCTGGCGGCAGGTTACCGCAATAAGGGCCTGGGCATCGATGTGTTTTACAGCCGTTTTGATACGCAGATCGGTATTTTCTCCGGCTCGCACATCGGCAGCGTCACTGATTTGCTGAACGTTATCAATAATGGTGAGCCGTTCGTCAAATCCGGGTTCAGCTATGCTATTAACCGGCCCAACCAGAATGCGACCCACGAACTGCTTAAAGCCGAAACACATTACCATTTCAAGGATGGAAACCGGCTGCAATGGACGATCGCGCGGCAGTACAACAACCGTAACGAGTTCGACCTGCATCGTCCGCGCAACGATAGTATAGCGGCGCTCAACCATCCTGAGCTGACTTTCAAACTCACTTCATTGACAAACGACGTGGTCTGGGACCACAAACCTGTTGCCGGGAAAATCAGCGGGCAAGTTGGTGTAAGTACATTATACCAATACAACCTCATGAGCGGGCGCCCGCTGATCCCCAACTTCAACCTGTTCAATGTGGGCTTGTTCTGGATCGAGCGGTATGTAACCAGCAAATGGGAGCTCGAAGCCGGTCTGCGGTATGACTATCGAATGCTGAAAACCTACCGGATCGTGAACCGCGAGAAGATCGCTGACCATTTCGATTTCGGCAATTTTTCGGGGACGGCGGGCGCTACCCGTAATTTTTCCGAACGCTTTTCCGCACGTATGAACGTGGGTACGGCCTGGCGCGCACCCAATGTAAGCGAGCTGTTCAGCGACGGCGTGCACCACGGCGCGGCCGCCTACGAGAAAGGCGATGCTACTTTACAACCCGAAAAAGCCCTCAATTCCATTGCCAGCGTGAAATACGCCGCACCTAAATGGAGCGTGGAATTAGGAGGTTATTACAATTACATTTTTGATTTTATATACTTAAAACCGCAGTCAGAGCCGATTCTGACGGTCCGTGGAGCATTCCCCTATTTCAAATACACCCAGACAGACGCCTCGTTCAAAGGCATCGACGTTTCGGGAAGCTGGGAGTTTGTGAAGCGCACCACCGTTTCGAGCAAGCTCACCTACCTGCGCGTATACGACGAGCGCAACGACGGCTACCTGGTGATGATCCCGCCAAACAGGTTGGATAATGCGCTGAAATACCAGCTTGTCGACCGCGGCAAATGGAAAGACGGGTTTATTTCAATTGGAAACCTGTTGGTAGCGGAACAGAAGCGCGTTCCTGCAAACAGCGACTTCCTGCCGCCGCCGAAAGCCTATTCGCTTTGGAGTCTGCAAGCCGGCGCAACCCTGAAAGTTTCGGAAAAACAGCAGGTGGAAATCGGTATCAATGTGCAGAATCTGTTCAATACCGTTTACCGCGATTACCTGAACCGCTTCCGCTATTACGCCGACGATATGGGCCGCAATGCGTCGCTCCGCCTGAAATGGAAGTTTGGGGCTTAACGAAGCCCAGCCCAAAAATGAATTTTAATACAATATTTAAACCTATTACGTATGAAAATGAACCGTAAGTTGACCTGGATGCTGCTCGCCGGTATGACAATGGCCTTTGTGCAATGCAAAGATTCAGGCGATGACGTAGAGCCGGACGACGAGAACGAGCTGATCACTTCCGTCACATTGAAATTCACCGAGCAAGGCACTTCCAACGTCAGTACTTTTTCCTACAAGGACCCTGACGGCGATGGCGGTAACGCACCTACCAAATTCGATACCATTTCGTTAAAACCGAATACGACTTACACGTTGGCTATCGAACTGCTTGACGAAAGCAAGTCACCGGTTGACGATATTACCAAGGAAGTGGAAGAAGAGTCCTTCGAGCACCTTTTTGTGTACACACCCACTCCGGCCGCGCTGCTGACTTATACTTACGGCGATAAGGACAAAAACAACTATCCTATCGGCCTCACAGGCTCTGCGAAAACCGGTGCAGCCGGCGATGGAAAGCTGAAAGTGCAGCTACGCCACCAGCCAGGTGCGAAAAACGGCACTCCGACGCCAGGCAGCGACGATGTAAATCTGGATTTTATATTGAAGGTGAAGTAAAACGAAGAGCGTTGTATCAAATATGATCAGGTTGTCACCCTGAACGCAGTCGAGGGGCATTTGCATCATGCATTTACCCTTCGACTGCGCTCAGGGTGACAACGAAGTTCGATTTTGCTCTTTTTGTTTAATTGCATTTGGGACAAACGCCCTGTATCAGCAGATTGAAATGCTCGGGAAAGTAACCCTCCGGCAGTTGTACGGCCGGAATGTGTAAGTTTTCGAGGCAATTGGTTTCACCACACGCACTGCATTTGAAATGGATGTGGTCGTGCTGGTGCTTTTCTTCCGAACAGCTGTGCGAGCATAATGCGTAACGCAGTCCCTCGTCGTCCAGAACCTTGTGTATAATGCCTTTTTCGAGGAACGTTTTGAGTGTTCTGTATATCGTAACACGGTCGTAATTCTCTCCTAACGCTCCTTCCAGATCACCGTGCGATAATGCGTTCTTCCGATTGATAAATGTTGAAAGCACATCTTCCCGGCACGTGGTCGTCCGCAGGTGGTGTACTTTCAGCGTATCTCTTAACTGGTCCATTGTTTCCAACAGTTTGATAAATTCCTCCCTTCTAAAACCCTTCGCATCAAAGTTAAGTTCTAACCGGTTCAAATTCCAAGGATTCTGATTACACTTTCCTTGACCGGATACACAGACTTGAAAAATATTCTGCAACCCCGTTGCAAGTTCGGACCAAGGGTGTTATTTTTGCAACATCATTGTATGTAGGAAAATGAAAGCAGTACACTCACATGGCAGGGCCGACTACATTGGGATCTTAGGATCTGTGTTGTGCATTATCCATTGTATACTGGTTCCTGCATTGGCGTTCGGCTCGTCGGTGGCTACGCATAACCATTCGCATATCGGCTTCATTTCCCTCGATTACTTCTTTATCCTCATCAACGGCATCGCGGTTTACTACGCCACGCGCGATCACCGCTCGCTGGGCATTCGCATCCTGCTCTGGAGCGCATTGGCGATTTTCTCCGTTTCATTGATTTTCGAAGGCCGGCATCAGGCTTTCTCCTGGCTGGGTTACGCAGGTTCCGGATTATTGATCGCGGGTCACCTGATTAACCTCTACATTTGTCAGATTGCACCGCGGTTGAAGTTCAAAACCCGCTGATCATTTATCATATTCCACTTCGAACCGGCTCAGATCGGGACGGTTGGCGTGTTTCCTTTCCAGTTCGTATTCAAAAATGGTTTTACCCAGATTGGCCATGAACGGGAAGCCCACCGTTTCGTAATCGTATTTGTCGTCGTTGAAAACCCCGTCCTCGTTGCAGTAGATTACGGCGGTTACCATAAACTCTATTCCCTTCTCAAAATCGGCGACATAGGCATTGTCGAGCAGGAAGCCGTACGCATCGCCGCATTTGTTGAAGAGGCGTATATGGCGTGGCAGGCGCGTTTTGGTAGCGCCGAAAAGCAGGAATTTCACAAAACCATCGTAGTAATCATCGGTATAGCTGGCAGGGTACGTCGTTTCGACCGGGAACTGTGACATGTACTGGTACATAAACCGGTAATCGTCGTCCGTCAGGTTGAACCGCTGCGACGCCGGCACCTGGTCCGGGAAAAAGAGCGTTTTTAGCAAGCGGTGCTGTTCTTCGAGCGGGAAAAAGTTCTTTTTCGTAAAATCAAATGGCTCGTTCACCAAAGCACCGTCTTTCATATAACCTTTGCCCAACAGCACAGGCCCGGGCGCATTATATTCTTTCTCATTATACTTCGCAGGCTGATCGAAAACGATCCTGCCGTCCTTTTCAAAATGAACAGGATTGGTATAGCGATTATTTTCCGGCCCTATCGGCGATTCGAGACGGTGGAGAATACGGCTTTCTTTAAAACCTTTCTTATGCAGGCTGTCGTTAAACTCCTGCTGGCCGATAAACTCGTAAAGCCTGTTGAATGCGTCATTATCACTCGCCAGCAATATCTTTTTGGCATAATGCGCCACCGAGGGCAATCCGTTTTCCGCACTCGTGTCAGACTTCACCGCCGTTTGCTCTGGTCTTACCGCGTCGATAAACATCGGCGTGTACTTGTCGATGCCCAACTTGTTCAGTTTCTCAAATGCGAGTGCGACTGCCGGTAGTTTCACCGTGCTTGCCGGATAAAAATATTCGCCGGGATTTACCCGGTAACCATGCGTAGTAAAGTGCGGGACGTTGTTTTTATTCCTGTCGATCTTCGTATAGAGGACCTGCACCTTATATTTTTCAGGGTTTTGCAGGATCTGCGAGAAGCGCTCGGGGTGCTTTTTTAAGAGTTTTTCGATGAAATTATCTGCCTGGTACTGTGCATGAATTGGCAGGGCGGCCAGCTGTAAAGACAAGAGAAGCAACAGTTTATAATTTCTAAAAAAAAGCATGGAACAGACCGGGCACGTGTTAGCCGAATATACGATTTTTTATTTTAAAGGGCGTTCGGAATTAGTTTTTACTCCCTGCGTCCTTTACTTATCAGACATAAAATAGGGCGAATAATGGAAGAAAACAAGTTACGCAGCAGGGGCTGGTTTGGTAAATCGGGTAAGGATGGATTCATTTACCGTGCCTGGATGAAAAACCAGGGCTATCCCGCTGATGAGTTTGAAGGACGGCCGGTAATCGGCATTTGTAATACATTTTCTGAGCTGACACCCTGCAACGGGCATTTCCGTGAGCTGGCCGAATCCGTGAAACGCGGTGTGTGGGAAGCAGGCGGCTTTCCGCTCGAATTCCCCGTGATGTCATTGGGGGAAACGCTCATTAAGCCCACGGCAATGCTCTACCGTAACCTCGCGAGTATGGACGTGGAAGAATCCATCCGCGCGAACCCGATCGATGGTGTGGTATTGCTTTGCGGTTGTGATAAAACAACGCCTTCGCTGGTGATGGGTGCTGCGAGTGTGGATATCCCGACCATCGTCGTTTCCGGCGGACCGATGCTGACAGGTCGTTATCGCGGTAAAACCATCGGTACCTCCGACGTGTGGCGTTTCAGCGAATTGCACCGCAAGGGCGAGCTCACGCAGGAAGAACTCTACACCGCCGAGGCATGTATGTGCCGCAGCGACGGCCACTGCGCGGTAATGGGTACTGCTTCCACGATGGCCTGTATGGTAGAATCGCTGGGGCTCACATTACCTGAAAATGCGGCGATACCCGCGGCGGATTCGCGGCGGAAGGTACTGGCACATTTGTCGGGCCGGCGCATTGTGGATATGGTGAAGGAGGACCTGCGGCTTTCGCAAATCCTTACCCGCGAGGCATTCGAGAATGCGATCATGATCAATGCGGCCATTGGCGGCTCGACCAATTTTGTGATCCACCTGCTCGCGATTGCGGGACGCATTGGTGTGGATTTACATTTGGATGATTTCAATGATCTCTGTAAAAAAGTGCCGCTGTTGCTCAATTTGCAACCTTCGGGTGGCTATTTTATGGAAGATTTCTATTATGCGGGAGGTTTGCCGGTCGTCATCAAAGAGCTTAGCGCCATTTTGCACCAGTCGGTCATCACGGCTAATGGTAAAACAATGGCTGAAAACTCGGCGAGCGCGGAATGCTTCAATCCGGAAGTGATCGGCACGATGGAGGAACCGATTAAAGACCTGACGGGATTGGCCGTCGTGCGCGGGAACCTTTGCGAGAATGGCGCGGTGATCAAACCATCGGCCTCGCTGAAACCAGAACTGATGCAACACCGCGGCAAGGCCATCGTATTTGAGGATATTGATGATTATAAGCTCCGCCTCGACGATCCGAACCTCGACGTGGATGAAAACAGCATATTGGTATTGAAAAATGTAGGGCCGAAAGGCTACCCGGGCATGCCGGAGGTCGGAAATATGTCGTTACCTAAAAAGTTGCTCGCGCAGGGTGTGATCGACATGGTACGCATTTCCGACGGACGAATGAGCGGGACGGGGTTTGGAACGGTAGTTTTGCACGTGTCGCCGGAAGCTGCCGTGGGCGGCAACCTTGCTTTGGTACAGGACGGCGACTATATTGAACTGGATGTGGAGAACAGAAAGCTGCATCTGGAAGTGTCGGACGAAGAACTGGCGCGTCGCAGGCAACTCTGGAAACCACTTGAACTGGGCTATAACCGGGGTTACGTACACCTGCACATCGCCCACGTAACGCAGGCGCACGAAGGCGCCGACCTCGACTTCCTCAAAGGCGGTTCGGGCGATAAAGTAACAAGAGATTCGCATTAACAGGCTGGTAATGCAGCTTTACCCGGATCGCCGGCCGCCGCATTACCACCTTCAAAATTCAGCATTGCAATGAGTAGCCAACTTTTTGATAACCAGGTCGCGATTGTAACCGGTGCCGGACAGGGCATCGGGTTTGAAATAGCGAAACAACTGGCTTGCCAGGGTGCCGGCGTTATCCTGAACGATACCAACAAAGCCCTCGCCGCCGAGGCAGCCAAGAAAATACGGAACAAGGAAGGCGAATGCGTGGCCTTCGCAGGGGACGCTTCCCAGCCGGAAGTGATCGACGCGATGGTCGACGAGGCCGTCAAATGCTTTGGTAAACTGACACTGACCGTTTGTAATGCAGGTATTACGCTTTTTGGTGATTTCTTCGAATACCCGGCCGAAAATCTGCGGAAAGTACTGGAAGTGAATCTAATGGGCTCGTTCCTGCTCACGCAGGCCGCTGCAAAGCAAATGCGGAAGCAGAAATCAGGCGGGAGGATATTACTGATGTCGTCCGTGGTAGGCCATCAGGCACACCAGTTCCTGGGCGCTTATGCGATGACCAAAGCCGGGCTTGAAATGCTGGCCAAAAACCTCGTGATTGAGCTCTCCCCGCATGGGATTACGATCAACGCCGTGGCGCCGGGAGCAACTTTAACCGAGCGGACACTGGCGGAAGATCCTACTTATCCTAAAACATGGTCGGCGATTACGCCCATGGGCCGTCCCGCGATTTGTGAGGACATTGCCAATGCCGCATTGTTCCTGCTATCGCCGCATTCGGGCCATATCACGGGGCAAAGCCTGATCGTCGACGGCGGTTGGACTTCCGTGAGTCCCCTGCCGGATTTGAGTAATATGAATGTGAAGTAGCCCCTATTCCCCCGAAAAAAGCTGCGCTTCCAGGTCATCGATCGTTCCGTCTTTTGAAAAGAACAACTCGCGTGGCTTGGCAGCGGTGCTTGGGTTGACGGTCATAAAGCTGCGGTACTGATCGTCGGTGATAATCTTTAAAGTCAATGCCCTTTTCAGCACCATCGGGAATGGCACTTTGAAGAAATTGGCAATATCGGACGCCAGAAAGCCCGGTATTTTGGAAATATCATTCCTGAAAAAGCTTTCTACTTCCTCAAAAGGCAGCAACGCTTCGAAAATAAGCTGCTCCGAGCGGGTAGCGAGCGATGCCGTGTTCGCGTAGATCGTGTGCAAACCGAGCGAGACCGTAAGCAAATGAATGTGGTAATTGCGCTCGTTGATATCCGAAGCCGCATTCACGAAAACCCAGCCTTTCTGATGGTAGATCGCCGAGAAGCCCTTGAAAAGCGGGTCCACTTTATGCAGTTGTGCGATCTTGATGCCCTCGGGATATGGTAATTTATGCCCGATCTGATGCACAATATCCTGCGCGTAGGAAATGTCAGCCACCTCGCCAGCCGGTTCGATCATCCAGTCACCGTTCACCAAACCTTCAAAAAGCTGATTCGTGATCCTTTGGCTTTCTACCTGTCCCAAATGCAGGACGATGCGGTTACCGCGGACGGAATAATCAAGAAGAAGCTGGTTTTTGGGTTGCTTTCTGGGCATGTCGGGATCGTTGTTGAGGCGTGAGTTTCAAATATAAGGCAATTTTATCGCCACTCCAAGGTGTTAAGGAGCTGAACCATGTCGGCCTGCAGATAATCGATGACGGGTGCCAGCGAATCATTTTTGGTGGCCGTCGGGAAGTAAATCGCGCCCCTCATGAAATGCCCTGTACTGTCGGTAGTATAAAACTGGTACGGACTAGGCACATCGCCTTCAATCCTGAACAACAAAGCCGTCCGTCCCGATTTGCTCAAAACACGCTGCTCCTGGATCGACGAAGCCCTGATCTGATGCTTACTTGCCAATTTGTAACTATCGTCGATAAAAGTTTTCAGCAAAGCCGGGTTGCTGCCGAGCGGCTTGTAGGTAATTTGAATATTAGCCTTAAACTGCGGATAACTGATAAAAATCCAGTCTTTCCCCGCCATTTTAAATGTATCCGGCTCCACCACCGCATATTTGGAATATTGAAATGTGTAGGGATACTTTTCGGGGAGCTGCCGGTAGCTGTGTGCGGGAAGGTCAATGCGGTTGTAGCCTTTGGGTTTCGGAACGTAATTTTGCTGCCCTTCTTTTTTACAGCCCGACATTAAGAGCAGTGAAGCAGGCAGTATAATGCTAAAAATGAATCTGTACATAGAGTTGGTCCCGTTGGCAAACTTGCGCAAAACTAACGAAAACAGCTTTATATTAATTTTATCTGAAACCTGTGAAAACAAAAAAGCGAAACTATCGCTGATAGTCCCGCTCTCCGGCGCCCTCCTCTGTTACTCGACGGTAACCGATTTGGCAAGATTTCTTGGCTGGTCGACATTCCGGCCCCGCATTACTGCGATATAATACGAAAGCAGTTGCAGCGGGATCACGGAAACAAGCGGCGTCAGAATTTCATGGGTATTGGGCACTTCGATCACAAAATCGACCATCCCGGGGATTAATGTGTCGCCTTCCGTCACGATCGCGATTACACGGCCTTTGCGTGCTTTCACTTCCTGGATATTGGACACGATCTTTTCATAGGAACTGTCCTTCGTAGCCAGGAAAACTACCGGCATATCCTCGTCGATTAGTGCGATCGGGCCGTGTTTCATCTCCGCGGCGGGATAACCCTCGGCGTGGATGTAGGAAATTTCTTTGAGTTTCAATGCCCCTTCCAGCGCCACAGGAAAATTCAATCCACGTCCCAGATAAATGAAGTTGCGCGCATAAGTGAATATGAATGCGATCTCCTTGATTTTAGCCGCATTTTCAAACACGCGCCCCACCTTCGCCGGGATCGTTTCGAGCTCGATCAGCAGCTGGCGATAGGTTTCTTCCGAAATCGTACCTTTTCGTTTCGCTACGGCAATGGCCATCAACGTAAGCACAGTCACCTGGGCAGTAAATGCCTTCGTACTGGCCACGCCGATTTCCGGGCCCGCGTGTGTATAAGCGCCTGCATGCGTAGCACGGGCGATGGACGACCCAACCACGTTGCATACTCCGAATATCGTAGCCCCTTTGGATTTTGCGAGCTCAATCGCCGCAAGGGTATCCGCTGTTTCGCCCGATTGGGAAATGGCTATTACAATGTCGTTTTCTTTAATGACCGGGTTACGATAGCGGAACTCGGAGGCATATTCTACCTCCACATTGATCCGCGCCAACTCTTCGAAAAGGTATTCGGCTACCAAGCCGGCATGCCATGAAGTACCACAGCCTACGATCACCACGCGGTCGGATTGGGCGAGCTTATCGAGGTAGTCGTTCAGTCCACCAAGTTGCAGGTGCGCGTCGTCCGCACGCAGGCGACCGCGCATGGAGTCGGCAATAGAGCGGGGCTGTTCGAAGATTTCTTTGATCATGAAATGGTCGTAACCGCCTTTCTCGATGGTTTCCAGCTCCATTTCGAGCTTTTGAATGTATGGAATGGTCTCTTTGGTACTTTCAAGGTGCTGAATGCTCAGTTTGCCGTCGCTGATTACCGCTACTTCATAATCGTCAAGGTAAACGACGTCTTTTGTGTATTCCACAATGGGTGTGGCATCCGAAGCGAAGAAGAATTCGCCCTCGCCTATCCCGATCACCAGCGGGCTGCCTTTGCGGGCCGCAATGAGCTGACCAGGATGGTCGACCGACATGACGACGATGGCATATGCGCCCACTACTTCTTTCAATGCCAGCCGCACGGCAGCTTCGAGCGTAGCACCCGTTTCTTTCTGGACATCTTCGATGAAATGGATCAGTACTTCGGTATCTGTGTCGCTCAGAAACTTATGACCTTTGCCAATCAGGTTTTGTTTGATCGACGCGTAATTCTCGATAATGCCGTTGTGGATAATGGACAGGCGGCGGTTGTTTGAATAATGCGGGTGGGCATTTACGTCATTAGGCTCGCCGTGCGTGGCCCAGCGCGTGTGGCCGATGCCGATCGTGGCGGTAAGATGCTTTCCTGCCAGCTCCGATTCGAGGTCCGACACCTTCCCCTTTTTCTTGTAAATATTCAATTCGTTATTTTCGAGCAACGCTACTCCCGAACTATCATAACCACGATATTCCAGACGTTTCAGTCCCTTTAAAATCAAAGGATATGCCTCCCTGTTTCCAACATAAGCCACAATTCCGCACATATTCTTAAAATATTTTAATTTTTGTGTATGTTCTAGACTAGGCAAATAAATGGCAATCGGCGGTCGTTAGCAAGCTAATTTTTAATTAAATACTAAAAAATATCCAATTTATAGAAAGTGCTCGAACACGCGAAACATTCCTGAAAAACACAAAAAAGCCGGCGACTCTGAGAATCGCCGGCTTTTCCGCGTTGTGAAATCTATCTGTTAGCTTACCAGATCATTATAGAGATTGTAATACGACTCCGAGAAATTCTCATCCTGCTCATCGAGCTGAACGCGTTTCGGCGCATTGTTGAAAATTTCATTTAGACTCGCGCTGCAATGCTCCTCGGCTTTCAGCACCGCGTCGGCATAAGCACATCCGATTTTTACAAAACCTTCGAAATCGGCAGAATGCAAATGCGCCAGCGCCTCATCACTCACGTCCATTGCCTTGGCTTTGCTCTGCAAATCGGCATCGAATTTATAGTCAAATGCATTATTATGTACGGTAAACACACTTTTCGTATCCTTAAACATCGGATCGTTACGGTAAGTGGTTTTAAGGTACAATGGAATCAGAGCCGTCATCCAGTCATTACAGTGCACCACGTCCGGAGCCCATCCCAGTTTTTTAACTGTTTCCAAAACACCCTTGCAAAAGAAGATCGCGCGCTCGTCGTTGTCGTCGAAGAAGTTGTTTTCCTTATCGAAGAATACGGATTTGCGATGGAAGTAATCATCGTTATCTATGAAATAGACCTGCAACTTCGCATTTGGAATCGAAGCTACTTTGATGATCAGCGGCTTTTCTTCATCTCCTACGGTAATATTGATTCCTGACAGTCGAACTACTTCATGAAGCCTGTTTTTGCGTTCGTTGATAAGACCGAAACGCGGAACGAGTATCCTGATTTCTGCCCCTCTTTCCTGCATTGCCTGAGGAAGCTTCCTTACGTAATCGGCAACATCGGTTGTTTGGAGGAAGGGATTGATTTCACTGGCTACATACAAAATTCGTAGTTTCTCCATAGATCTTTTAGCAGTTTGTGAAAAAAAGTTTTGCAAAATTATACAAAAAAAATGGCAATTTCAAAAGATATTCCAAACTAATTGTCATATTGCGCCCAGTTTGGGATTTCCGTGTCCTGATGTTTCCATAATCTGCTTTACGAATGATGCTATCTTGAAAAAGCAATCGTAGCCCGCAGGTTACTCCCTCAGTTTTCGAATTTTACATGGAAGTATTCACTTCGGTCAAAAGCCTCCGCCAATACCTGGATCAGCAAGTTTTACAGCAAAAAACCATAGGCCTCGTCCCCACGATGGGTGCCCTTCACAAAGGCCACATTTCGCTGATTGAAGCCGCAAAAAAAGACACTGATATCGTCATTTGCAGCGTATTTGTGAATCCGACTCAGTTCAACAACCCCGAGGACCTGGCCAAATACCCGAGAACGTTTGAAGCAGACCGTGCCATGCTCGAAGAGGCAGGCTGCTCTGCTGTCTTTGCGCCATCCGTAGAAGAAATGTATCCCGAGCAGCCCGTCGTTAAAATGAACTTCGGCGCATTGGAAACTGTAATGGAGGGTGCATCTCGCCCCGGGCATTTCAATGGCGTGGGCATTGTTGTTTCCAAGCTCTTTAATATTGTAAAGCCGCACCGGGCGTATTTCGGGCAGAAAGACCTGCAACAGGTGTCGGTAGTACGCCAGCTGATCAGCGACCTCGGGTTCGGATTTGAGCTGGTGATATGCCCCACCGTTCGCGAAAAGGACGGACTGGCGATGTCCTCACGTAACACGCGCCTGAACGCGGCTGAACGCGCGATAGCGCCGCACATCTACCGCATACTCGCAGCGGCGGGCGAAGACCTGCGCACGGGAGGGCAGGTAAGCGAAGTAATCGGTTGGGCAAAAAGTGAATTTGCGAAGATCAAAGAATTTACCCTCGACTATTTTGAGGTAATCGATATCAAAACCTTGCTACCTATTGAAAAAATAGGCCCTGCGGGCCTCAATGCGATCTGTGTAGCGGCTTTCCTCGGCCCGGTAAGACTGATCGACAATATTGTATTCTGACTTAACTCACCAACGCATTAAAATGAAGAAGGCCCCTTTCGGAGCCTTCTTTTTGTTGTTATGCCAATTTCCAGTCGCCGCGGTATTTGCGTTGCACGAACTGGTTTGCTTCGTCGAAGTTGGTAATCTTCATGTTCTTGCCATCCCACAACAGTTTTTTGCGGCCCGGGTAGTCGAAACCCTTGCCATCGGCCTTCGCGGCGCGGAGGTTGTAGCTGCGGATACCGAGGTTACCCATGATCACAGTCTCCGTCAACGGACCAGCGTAATCGAATGATGAAGTCAGCGCTTTGTGCTCCTTGCTGTTGAAACCAGCCTTGCAAGCGTCGCTCCACGATACGTGGTGACCAAATTCCGGCATCGTCGTGTATTTGTTACCGAAGTCGCCTTGTTTGTATTCCAGCTTGGTGCCGTCTTTGAGGTATACTTTTGGTGCAATACCATAAGTTCCGCAAGTCATTACACCTTTTTCACCAATCAAAAGCACACCATTGCTGCTATCCGGCTCTCCCAGCGGATCGTTCGCGGGGATCAAATCCGGGTGGAACGGACGGAGACCACCGTCGTGCCAGGTCAGCGTCACTTCCGACTTGTTCACTTTGTTCGCAGGGAATTTCAATTGAACGCGTGACGATGGCGGGCAGCCTTCCGGAATGTATTCTGCATTCCAGTCCTTAATGAACACCTGGCCAACGCTACATTCAAGTTCCGTTGGATAACCAAGGCCGAGCGTACGGAACGCCGGGTCGATCAGGTGGCAACCCATGTCGCCCAGTGCGCCGGTACCAAAATTCCACCAGCCTCTCCATTTGAACGGGTGCCATGCGGGGTTATAATCCACCCAGTCGGCACAACCTACCCACAATTCCCAATCGATATCCGCAGGCACTTCATGTTTGCCGGTCGGAACGGGAATGCCTTGCGGCCATACCGGGCGATTGGTCCAAACATGTGCTTCGTGGACGTTACCGATGAGGCCTTTGTTAAACCATTCCTTCATCTGGTTCTGCGCAGGGTTGGAAGCGCCCTGGTTACCCATTTGGGTTACCACTTTATATTTGCGCGCAGCTTCGGTGAGCATGCGTGCTTCGTAAATATCGTGTGTAAGGGGTTTTTGTACGTACACGTGCTTGCCACGCTGCATGGCTGCCATCGCGATGATCGCGTGCATGTGGTCGGCAGTCGAAACCGTTACGGCATCGATGCTCTTGTCCATTTCGTCGAACATCTTGCGGAAGTCCTTGTACTTCTTCGCATCAGGGTGCAGCTCGAAATTCTTTTTCACTTGTGGCTGTCCCCAGTCCACGTCGCACAGTGCCACCAGATTTTCGGCGCCTTTGTTCCATGCATTGTTGGTGTCAGAAAAACCTTTTCCGCCCACGCCTACACCGGCGATGTTGAGCTTGTCGCTCGGCGCTTTATATCCTTTTCCCAGCACGTGGCGGGGAACAATGAAAAAACTTCCAATGGCCGCTGCGGAGGTCTTCTGTAGAAAGTCCCGGCGGTTAACGTCTTTCGGTTTGTTTTCTGTACTCATCGGTTTTGGTAATGAAAATATAAAGTAGATTAATATAGATTAAAGGAATAAGTTTTTACTGAGGATCAAATACTATTAAATCCCGCTTAAATATAATAATGTTCTCACGAAACCCATGAACAGCGGCATTTCAATTGTCGCGGAACTGTGCCACCGGCGAGTATGTTTTGATGGCTGGGTATTATTCCTGTAACTTTGCAAGGGTAATGCATTTCAATTAGACCAATACCACCGGGTAATGCAAATCACAGTAATGAAATCGAAGATTCACCGGGTTAAGGTGACTCAGGCAGAATTGAACTACGTTGGCAGCATCACGATCGACGAGGATCTGATCGACGCCGCGGGATTGATAGAGAATGAACAGGTTCACATTGTGAACAATAACAATGGCGAACGTTTTGTCACATATGTTATTAAAGGCGAACGTGGTACGGGTATGATATGCCTCAATGGTGCGGCCGCCCGCAGGGTGCAGATCGGCGACATTATCATTATTATTGCGTACGGCAGCATGAGCCAGGAAGAAGCGAAAACCTTCAAACCGATGGTGGTTTTCCCGGATCATAACAACCATCTGGTAAGCTGATCTTCCGGTTTTCACCTCCACTATATATCCATATTAGCATAGCATGAAAAACATACTGCGTTACACCATATCGCTTGTCCTGGCAGGCGGTCTGCTCTGGTTTGTGTTTAAAGATATCAACCTGAGCGAAATGCTCGACCGTTTTGCCAAATCCGACTGGCGGTGGATCGCCGTATCATGCTTTTGCCTCCTGCTCGCGCACATTACGCGTGCGTGGCGCTGGGGAATGCTCATCGAGCCGCTGGACCATAAGCCGGGTATTGTAAACAGCTCGGTGTCGGTCCTTACCGGTTACTTTGCCAACTACATCGTCCCCCGAATGGGCGAAGTAACGCGTTGCGGGACATTGTATCGCCTCGAACGCATTCCGGTGAGTTTGAGCTTCGGTACCGTTGTCGCCGAGCGAATTTTTGACGTCATTATATTGGTTTTGATGATTGGATTGAATTTCATCCTCGAATTCGAGCGCCTCAGTACTTTCTTCACTGATTTTTTCCAGAGCAAAATAGGCGGAAGCCAGGGCGGCGGTTCGGGTAGCGGCATGTTGCTCAGCATTCTGATCGTCGGCTTACTTGCTATCGGAGTTGTGGCTACGGTTATTTTCAGGAATGCAGCATTACGTAACAAATTGCAGCAGAATGCGATTATCTCCAAGATCGTCAACTTCGCCCAAGGCATGCTCGAAGGACTTTTGAGCGTACGTAAGCTGCGCAATCCCGGCCTTTTCATTTTCAGCACAATCCTGATCTGGGTACTTTACTACCTGGTTTCATACGTGCTTTTCTTCTGTATCCCCGAAACGTCGGACCTCGGTCCATTGGCCGGTTTGACGTTGCTCGTAGTCGGTGCGATTGGTATGACGGCGCCAACGCAAGGCGGGATCGGTGCTTACCACCTCCTCGTCGGTAACGTGATGGTGCTTTACGGACTTTCGCAGAACGACGGCATCACATTGGCGACATTCATCCACGGCGCTCAAATGCTGTTCATGCTCGTGATCGGCGCATTGGCGTTCCTGTATGTACTGATTGTGAACAAAAACAAGGTCGAAGAGCCGGAGCAAGTATCTGCCGCAAACTAATTGTAACTTTAATAGTCCGGAAAAATGGAAATGGAGTATGTTACGTTATTCCATTTCTTAAATCCATATTGTCTTTTACGATGAATTTGACAGAAAGCAAAATCCTGAGACTAGAAGAAGCGATCCCGACCGTTGAAGCATGGCAACGCGCCGGACAAAAAGTTGTTTTCACCAACGGATGTTTCGATATTGTGCATCTCGGGCACATCGATTACCTCGAAAAAGCCCGTGCATTGGGCGACAGAATGGTGCTCGGCCTGAATACCGACGCCTCGGTAAGCCGCCTCAAAGGCCCGCTCCGCCCGGTGGTGAATGAATACGCAAGGGCACGGTTGATGGCAGCGCTCTCGTTCATCGATGCTGTCATTTTGTTCGACGAACCGACTCCTAGTCAGTTGATCGAGGCCGTAAAACCTGACATTTTGGTAAAAGGCGACGATTATACGGTCGAGAACATTGCTGGCGCGGATTTTGTTTTGGGTAGAGGAGGTGAGGTAAAAACGATCGCCTTGGTACAAGGCTACTCGACTACCGCACTGATCGAGAAAATAAAACAAGGATATAAATAACGATAACTATGGGACTTTTGATTGCTTTGATCGTAATGGGCGTCAGCTTTTACGTGCAATGGCGTTTGAAGAGTAAGTTTGAAGAATATTCACAAGTGGGGTTGAGTAACGGAATGAGCGGTAAGGAAATCGCTGAAACCATGCTCCGGGAAAGCGGCATTTACGACGTAAGAGTGGTGTCCGTGGAAGGACGCCTGACCGACCACTACAATCCGCAGGATAAGACGGTCAACCTCAGTCCCGATGTATATTACGGACGTAGCGTAGCGGCCGCGGCTGTGGCGTCCCACGAATGCGGGCACGCGGTGCAACATGCTACCGCATACAGCTGGCTGCAATTCCGCTCGCAAATGGTGCCATTCCTGAGCGTTGCCTCGCAATACATGCAATGGATCATATTGATTGGTGTATTGCTGATCAATACTTCTATTATTCCGTTGACCATTGGTGTAGCATTGTTCGCGGTAACTACATTGTTCAGCTTTATCACATTGCCGGTTGAATACGACGCGAGTAACCGTGCATTGGCGTGGATCCAGAAAAACCGTATTGTGAACGAACGTGAGTATGTTATGTCTGCCGATGCATTGAAATGGGCAGCCCGTACTTACCTCGTAGCAGCAATCGGTTCCCTGGCCACATTGCTTTACTATGTGAGCCTGTTAATGGGCCGTCGTGATTAAGGCTAAAATATTGTAAGGTGATACTGTCATCCTGAGCGAAGTCCGTCTGTCATCCTGAGCGAAGTCGAAGGATAATTGCGATGGCGCCTTGGCCCTTCGACTCCGCTCAGGGAGACAGTGTCATTGCTTCGCTCACGGTGACAGTAATATTGCTTCGACTTCGCCCAGGATGACAATCGTTTTTGCATGAACTGTAAATCCAGCCCTATTTCTTCCGCTGGTTCCAATACACCACCAGATTATGCGTCGCCCTGCCTGAGGCGATAATGTCCAAATCTCCATCGCCGTCCAGATCCGCTGGTAGCAGGTCTTCACAGGCGATCTTGATCTTTTCATCCAAAGTATATTCCGCCCACTTCTTGCCATCGGGATCAGCTCCCACATAGATCCGAACACCGGTTTCGCCGGTCACATTCGGGTTGCGCCAGCCCATTACCACCTGGTCGCGGCCCTGGCCGAAGAAATCCGCGCAGGCCAGCGCGTGGCCTTCCTTAATGCGGTCGGTGAGTACTGTGCGGCCGTCCTTGGTATAAACCACCAGCTCATTGCCGTGCATAGGCTCGATCGTAGCGGTGAATAACTGCCTTTTGCCCAGACTCCCAGTTCTGATCTCCCCTACCCCGCGCTCCGGCACCATCCAGTTCCCCGAGGGCGCCCAACCGTCGGCCCCGTCGAGAAATACCTGCACGCCTTCCTTGCTGGCAATGGACAGCCCAGCCATTCTGCCGGGAATTTCCATCGGCTGAAAGTTGTGGGTCATGTGCATGTTGGTTTCAATCAAATTGTAGGGCCAAATACCTTTTTTGTTTTCAGGAACATCGAAAACGATCAGCTTTACTCCGGCACCGTTTCCACCGGTATTTCCTTCGCCATGCAATGGTAAAACGGCCAGCTGATATTCACCGTCCGCTTTTCTGACCCAGTGCATTCTGTGAATAGTCACTTCATGATGCAGGCGCACCGGCTCCCAGGGTTTGGTGCGGTCGTCGGAGGCAACCATATAGAATACCGCTCCCGACGTTTTCAAATCCTTCGTTTCGGAAGGATTCCAGCCTGCACCTACGGCCACTTCCACCCTCCCGTCGCCATCGATGTCGCGGGCGGCGATGCATACGTTATCCTGCTCGGTGAGGTCCTTCGCGATCACGTAGCGCGTCCAGGCACCGTCTTTTTTCCCGGGATTTTTATACCATACGACTTCTTTCTTGTCGGCCAGGAGAATATCCAGCTTCCCGTCGCCATCCACGTCGCCGGAAGCCACGCCGTAGCCGATGCTTACCTTGTCATCAATCGTCTCGCCGTTGAAAGTGGCTGTTTGTGCAAATGCGCTTCCAGTTATTGAAAATGCTATCGAGAACAATAATCGTTTATTCATATTCCTGAAAAGCGGCCACTGCCGATGGGTAAAAGTTTTGACCTATTTTTTAACAATATACTTCAAAATGAACTCCACAGACATTGAAAAAACAGTTTTTTGTGTCGCTTTGCCCTGCATTACCTACTTTTGTGAATTATTGTAAAACCAAATATCCTTCATGAAAACAGTCCCTTTACATCAGCTCCACATGCGTTTGGGCGCAAAAATGGTCCCGTTTGCAGGTTTTGAAATGCCTGTACGCTACTCTTCGGATCTGGATGAACATCACACCGTAAGAAATGCCGTGGGTGTTTTTGATGTATCGCACATGGGTGAATTCAGTATAAAGGGGCCTGGTGCGCTGGCATTGGTGCAGAAAGTAACCTCCAATGATGCTACTGCGTTGTATGATGGAAAAGTGCAATATGGTTATCTCCCCAACGCCACGGGCGGTGTCGTCGACGACCTGCTTGTTTACCGCATTGCCGAGGATGATTATTTCCTGGTAGTAAATGCATCCAATATAGAAAAGGACTGGAACTGGATCCAGAGCCACAATACCGAAGGTGTAGCGATGGAAAACCTCTCCGATTCGCTTTGCCTGCTGGCCGTTCAAGGGCCGAATGCGACTGCCGCATTGCAAAAACTGACCGACGTGGAGCTCGCCTCAATGGAATACTATACCTTCAAAATCGGGGAGATGGCGGGTATTAAAGACATTATTATTTCCGCAACGGGCTACACCGGCGCGGGAGGTTTTGAGATATATGTAAAAAATGAGGATGCCGAAAAAATGTGGAATGCCATTTTCGAAGCAGGCGCTGAGTTGGGTATCAAACCAGTGGGATTGGGCGCGCGCGATACGTTGCGACTTGAAAAAGCATTCTGCCTTTACGGAAACGATATCGACGATGACACTTCGCCACTGGAAGCCGGCCTGGGCTGGGTGACCAAATTCACAAAGGATTTCATCAATTCCGAAGCCTTGAAAGCACAAAAAGATGCGGGTTTGAAAAGAAAACTGATCGGCTTCGAGATGATCGACCGCGGCATTCCGCGCGGACATTACGAGCTGTGCGATGCGGAAGGTAACAAATTGGGCGAAGTGACCTCGGGAACACAATCGCCTACGCTGCAAAAAGGGATCGGATTAGGCTATGTGCCCTCGGAGTTCAGCAAAGCCGGCACCGAAATTTTCGTAAAAGTGCGCGACAGGCTGTTGAAAGCACAGATAGTAAAAACACCTTTTGTAAAAAACTAATCCCTCCTATTCAGTCCGATTGCATTTTATATGAAACAACTTGACGTTTGTCTTACTCCCGATTTACTTCATCTGCACAAGCTCGATAATTCAATAGTGGTAGTGGCCGATATTTTCAGGGCTACTTCCTGCATGGTAACCGGCCTCGCTTACGGCGTGAAAAGCATTACGCCGGTCGCCAGTGTCGAAGAATGTAAGTTTTTGCAAGACAAAGGGTTTATAGCCGCGGCCGAGCGGGATGCACGGAAAGTGGAAGGTTTCGACCTGGACAACTCGCCGTTCAGCTACATGCACGAAAGCCTGATCGGCGCACAGATAGCCATGACGACCACCAACGGGACGTTGTCTATTTCAAAAGCGAAATCATCGGCAGTGAAAGTGATGATCGGCTCGTTCCTTAACCTAGGCGCGTTAGCCAATCACCTGAAAACGGAACCTTACGACGTATTGGTGCTTTGTGCCGGCTGGAAAGGCCGTCCTAACCTCGAAGACACCTTGTTTGCGGGCGCGCTGGCAGAAGCATTGAAGGACCAATTTATGCTACTCGAAGACGGAACCCTGATGGCGCAGCGTTTATACCAGCAAAGCAAGGATAACCTGCTAGCCAGCGTTTCAAATTCCTCGCACGTACGGCGCTTGCAACGCCTGGGCATTCAGAAAGATATTTCCTATTGCTTGCAAACCGACCTCTATGATATCGTACCAGTGCTCCGCGGAGGAACACTGGTGGCTATGAACTAATATTTACTCAATCGAAACTGCATGTACAGACTAGTTTTTACGATTTTTTTCGGGTTACTGCTCCTTGCAGGTAAGGTAGAAGCGCAGAGAAGAAACAACACACCCAGAAAAACTTTAATAACGCCTAAAAAGAAGGCAACCACTCCTGTGAAACCAGCGGCTGGCGTTCCAGCGGCTGGCGCCCCAGCCGCTACCAAAGCAGATAGCTTGCAGCAGATCCCGGCCATTGCTACCCCTGCTGCGGACACGGCGGTCGGGGACACCACAATGCCGAGTGCAATTTCGGCCAGTGGTGATACGCTGACCGAGGCCGCGAACGAGGCAAAGCTCCCGGTGGAAAAGGCCGATAGTATACATGCCTACAAGATTACAATCGAAGATATTTCGTACCTCTCGGTATGCCCGGGCACCAATATCACCATCCCGTTCAAAACGGAAGGCCCTTTCGACGAAGGCAATACCTTTATCGCGCATATTATCGACGCAACGGGCAAATCCGTGCCTATTTCACTTCCTGTGAAGAAGAGTCCGGTTAAAGCCGTGATCCCTTCCTACAAAGTGGGCGGCGAAGTTTACCGTATTCAGATCATTTCTTCTATTCCTGTGATAAAGAGTCAGGAAGTTCCATTAAGACTCCTGCAAGCGCCGGCAGCAAAGATCGACCTGATCGACGGGACTCAAACCGTCCGCATCATGCCCGGACAGGAAGCGCACCTGCGTGTGAACCTCACCGGCGCCGCACCATGGTCGTTCCGGCTTTCGGATAGTACCACCGTACTGCAAACGCTTTCGAACCCACATTATATTACTGTAAAACCAACGGACGTAAAAGCTTACCGTGTGACCGGCGTTTCAAATGCTTGCGGAAGCGGCACTACTTCCGGTGAGGCTATTGTGAATGTGAACAATAACCCGGAGCCCAAACTGGAACTGAAAGAGATCGAGAAAATCGCGAAACTTTGTGCGGGCGTTCCTTTTCAGGTGCCTTTCAATGCAACGGGGAAATATAAGGAAGGAAATAAATTCGTCGTTCAGATCGCTGAGCGGAGCGGTGCTTTCAAGAACATTTCAACACCCGACTCATCCGGCTATATTACCACTCAAATCCCCGACACGTACAAACCGGGCGAATACCGGCTGCGCGTAACTTCAACGGCTCCGTACCTCGTAAGCCAGACGACGAACATTTCGATCATGTCGCCTACCGTGGCAACCCTGCAAAAGGATTCATTGAGACTGGGCGAAAACGAATCAGGGCAGCTTACTGTGAAGTTCACCGGCGGAGGCCCGTGGTTTGTGCTGCTTTCGGACGGTACTTATGAGAACAATATCCAGGAATCACCCCATAAGATTAAGGTAAAACCATTTTACGACACCAATTACCAGATCAGTTCGGCAGGTGGTCTTTGTGGCGTGGGGAAATTCTCAGGCTCGGCGAAAGTGACCGTAAAAAGCCCGCCGGCAAGCATCACACTCGAAAGATTACCGCAAAATATGGCCTGTGCGGGTTCCACCATTGATATTCCCTACAAAACGGAAGGCAGGTACAATCCGAACAACAAATTCACGGTTCAGATGACCGACAAATCCGGAAGATTCGTGACCTTGCCCACGACGGTCACACCTACCGGCATGCAGGTTAAAATTGCAGCAGCAGCGCCGGGAGACACGACGAGGATCGAGAAAATCCGCATCGTGTCCTCCTCCCCAGCAGTTTCGAGTGCCATTGAAGAACTGGAGGTAATCGCTCCCGACAAAGCCGTTGCGGAAGTATCCGGACGCGGCACGGTTTCGGCAGGGCGTTCTACCCGCATTCAATTGAGATTCAAAAATGGGCTTCCACCCTGGTCATTTACGCTTTCCGACGGCACGACGATCAACGGTACATTCCTTAACCCGTATCTGATTTCCGTATCGCCGGCTTCTACCACAGAATATACCATCAACTCACTGAAAAGTGGATGCGGTACGGGTACCGGGCGGGGTTCGGCAGTCGTGACGGTGGAAAACTAGCATTCAGCCATGCTCAAAGGGAGGATACTATTTTTTTTAATTGCCGTCATATCCGGCCCTTCGCGCATTCTCGGACAGACTTTGCCGTTAGGCGAATGGCAAAGCCATTTTCACTACCTATCTGCCAGACAAGTCGTTGAAGCAGGTTCGCGGATTTACTGCGCTTCCTATAATGGCCTTTTTTCCGTAAAAACCGAAACCGGAGAACTACGGGCGCTTTCCAAAGCCGACGGACTCAGCAATACCGGGATCGGCACTATGGGTTACCTGCCTGCCGCCCGGCTCTTGTTACTGGCTTACCGGAACGGCACGATCGATTTTGTTTACCTTAATGAACAATCCGAACCCGAGCAGATCGAAACCTGGGATCTTTTGAACAACACGCAGGGATTGCCGGCTGATAAAGCCATTCGGCGCATTGTTTTCAGGGATAATCTGGCTTATGTCGCAACCGGTTTCGGGGTGCTCGTTCTGGATACTCAGCTTCGGCAGGTAGAAGAAACGTATCGCTATATTGGCCCCAATGGTACGCAGATAGCTGCAAGCGATCTGACGTTTTCGGGAGATTCGCTTTTTGTCCTGAATGCGCAAGGCATTCTGGCGACCTCTATGGGTGAAGATCTGAACCGGCAATATTTCGCAAACTGGAAATCGATAGCGAGTCCGGGTAACGTTTCAAGTATTGCGTTCTTTTCCGGTGCCATTCATGTAGCTGTTTCAGGAAAAGGTATTTTTAAATATGAAAAAGGAGTTTGGAAACTCGTCTACACTTCCATTGCACCTGCATTGCGTATCCTGGACACTGGGGATTTGCTAACAATTACGACCGGGAGCACCGTACTCACGCTCGATCCGATTTACACCTCCCAGACTTTTAGCAGCCCGCTTTTCGCAAACGTCCGGTCAGGTATTCGTCAAGGAACGAAAGCATTGTGGTTGGCCGATCAAAAAAATGGTCTGATCTCCAATCGGTTCTCAGACTTTAAACCGGTTTCTCCGGCGCAGGGCGATACCACCATTTCACCCCGCCCGGATTCGACAATCACCGACCTCAATGGCCTATCATGGACCCGACTGCCCGAAACACTGGGTGGCGGTATTAGGGTAAACAGCGCAGATGGCTTACGAAGAAAGGTACTTTCAACATCCATCGGCAGCGGTGCATTACCTGCTTCGAAAATCAACAGCCTCGCGCTGGATCAGGACGGGTTTGTCTGGTTTGCCAGTGCTAAAGGCGCTGGTTATTTCATCCCGGATGGGGTTCTGGAAGCAGCCCGCGTAGATGCGATCCTGCCTATTTACGGTCAGCGAAAGCTATTCAACAACGAAGAATGTACGGCCCTGGCCGTTGAACCGGGTAACCGGAAATGGATCGGCACGCGAACTGGTCTTTACCTTTTCAATGCAGATGGTACCGAGCTGCTCAGAAAATTCACTTCTGCCGACAGTCCGCTACCATCGGATGTGATCCGTACGCTGCGGTTCGAGGCGGAAAGCGGATTACTTTTCATAGACACTCCCGCCGGAATGGTCTCCTACCAAAGCGATGCAAAGGCCCCGACCGAAAATCTGGGGCGTATCACCATTTTCCCCAATCCAATTCGACCAGGCTATTCCGGCAATGTGGGAATCAGCGGTCTTACCAGCCAATCGACCATCAAAATTACCGACCTTGCGGGCAGACTTGTCTTTGAAACGCATTCCGAAGGCGGCCTTGCCTCCTGGAACCTCAACGATTATACGGGACGCCGCGCGCGGGCTGGTATATATATTGTGCTCGTCGTCTCGGCCGATGGCTCTGAGCGACAGGCGGGTAAATTGGCAATTATTAATTAAAATCATAAATTAATCCATGCGTTCAGACTTGCGGGCGCAGCAGACTATATGACGTCGAATCAGGAAAAAACGCCTTACATCGTAGGCATCACCGGCGGCAGCGCCTCGGGGAAGACCTATTTTATGAAAAACCTCATCGACGCGTTTGGTAAGGATGAGATCACACGCATTTCGCAGGACAATTACTACCGGCCGATCCACGAAATCCCACGCGACGAAAATGGCGTGGAGAATTTTGACTTACCCGAGACCATCGACCATCACCTTTTTGCGGAGCATATTGCTGTTCTCCGGGCAGGGCGTACCGTACAGCAGAAGGAGTATACTTTCAATAACCCGTTGATTACACCGGAGATCCTTGTTTTTGAACCAAGGCCGATTATTATCGTTGAAGGTATTTTTGTTTTCTATTTCCCTGAAATAGCCAGGCTTATCGATTTGAAAATTTTTGTCGATGCCAAGGAACATGTTAAAATAAAACGGCGGATTATTCGTGATAATAACGAGCGGGGTTACGACCTCGACGACGTATTGTATCGTTGGGAACATCATGTCGCTCCGACTTACGACAAATTTATACTTCCATTGCGTGCAGAAGCGGATATGATCATCAATAATAACTCCCGGTTCGATACCGGCTTGCAGGTGCTTATTGGCTTTTTGAAAGGAAAATTGGAAGAACAATACAAACACTCATCATAGTCATCTCTAAATTCAAGCGAGTTAATGAAGAATTATTTACCGACAATTTGGCGGGCCTTTTCAAAACACATCACTATTCTTGCGATAGCTTCAATCACTTTTTCCGCCTGTGATGACGATACCGAACCTGTTGACCCGTACGAATATTACCCGCTGACAATCGGGCACTACCTGGTCTACGAAGTCAACCAGGAGGTGTACTCGACAGGCCAGCCCGCCCCGGTTGTAACGAAATGGCAGGAAAGGGACGAAGTCGACAGGGTTGTTTCCGATTCGGCCGGGATTGTTACTTATATTATTGCAAGATCGACCCGCAATTCGGCGACGGACTACTGGCAAAAGGTGAAGGAGTTTGCTGTACATAAATATCCGGACAAGCTAGTGACCAATGTTGACAATCAGCCGTTCCTCTCGCTCACGTTCCCGATCAATTCGCGCATTACCTGGAACGGCAACAGCTATAACAACCTCGATGAGCAGGATTCTTACTATGAGCCGGGATTCAAATCTGTCAAAATCGGTGACCAATCATTCGATAATGTCCTGACCGTCGTCGAGCGCAAAGACACGTCGATCATCAACCGATACGTAACTATCAAACAATATGGTCCTGGCGTAGGTCTTATTTCCGATGATCAGACCACCTTCGAACTGTGCCAAAACGACGAATGCATCGGTTCCGGGAAAGTGGAGTCCGGCAGTCACAAATCACGGAAAATTATAGAGTACGGTAACCGGTAATCATTGGATATCCGTCCGTACGGTCAGTCAAAACTTGATTTTTTCATATTCGTTGTCAATAAAGCTTGCAAATTCGATTTATATATATAAATTTACGACGGATACTGGTATTAATCATTTCAATAACCGATAAACAATGAAAACATTGACATCGCACTCTACACAGACAAAAAAGTCTTACCGCAAGCCGGTCCTCGTACTTCATGGTGACGTTAGAAAACTCACTAAGGGTAAACTTGGAAGCCTTCCAGACGTTGAACCTGGAGACAATAAATTCTCAAGCGAGGGTTAATTAGGGGGTCATCAGACGCATTTGATTTCACATTGGTACTTCAAGGTGTTGTGTGTTTTGACGAAAGTGGGCATGAATTGCTTGCTTTTGGTGACAAATACAAAAATAAGCTGGAAGGTAGCAATGTAACAGTAGCAGAAACAGGGTTTAAGGAAAGTCCCTTTTATTCGTTCATACTGGGAATTCAAAGGAAAGAACTTTCTGAGCCGGAATGTTTAAGTAACCTGTTACTTAAACATTCCGGCTCGTTTTATGCCCGATTGAAGAAACTCGATGAGTCTGAAATAGCCCTTTCTGTTGGTGCCTGGGTCGACGAAGAACGAGAAACGATTTGTCTGGCGAGGGATGCGTTTAGTCCTGTGCCTCTTTATTACCTGCATATACCAGGCAAATTTGCGTTTTTTTCCACAAATTTATCTTCGATAGTTAATTCTGACCTGATCAGGAAAAAATATCTGGAACTAGATGTGTTCCACATCCTGGCGCATCTGGATCTCAGAATAGAACGTTCATTATCCCGCTCATCGGGGACGTTTTTCTCAAATATAAAGACGGTTCCGCCTGGCCACATGGTGGAGTTAGGCCCTACAACGGTAACGATCCAACGATACGCCTCTTTCGATCCTTCTAAATGGAAATCGCTTAAAACAGCCGACGAAGTAGGAGAAGCCTTGTTCGGGGTATTCCGGCAAAGCGTAAACCATTGTTCGCTGGGTAACGAAGGGAAGCCGTTCGCGTCACATCTGAGCGGTGGTCTCGATTCGTCTTCTGTGAGCTCCATGCTGAGATTTATTAATCCTCACGCTACGATTCACACGATACATAACAAATCAAAGTACCCTGATGCCGACGAAAGTGCCTATGCACGAGCGGTTGCTGAAAAAATAAACTCGGTGCACCATGAGGTATTTCAATCGGAAGAAGATCTGAACCTCATAAGGCTGCAAACCTCCCTTTCGGCCCAACCGCTGGGATCCAGGCTGTCTCCCGCACTCTTATCTACCATGCTTTTATACGCCCGGGACCTTGGCAGTAAGGTCCTGCTAAACGGAAGCGGTGGCGATTCGATTGTAGGGAGCGGGATGGAAGTCTTTTTGCATGCTTTTAAGACCAGGAATTGGCCGCTTTTGAACCAGTTGCTATCGAAGCGCGTACCGTTCTTTACCCCGACTATCTTTGAAGGATGGGAAACATTCTCATACGACAGAAAGGATTTCCTGGTTAAGCAATTCTACTATTACAACAGAATTACCAGGGCAGGGCGCTCTCCCCTCACACTTGCCAAAACGTATTTTGAGCTGGCCAGAAACGTGGACCTATCACACTCATTCATGCTGAAACGCGGGCTCAAAAACTTGTTGAATAGACGAAATAAGCCCAACGTAAATGGCCAGGTGACGTTGGGAAATGATGAGCTTCTTGAGTTAAAAGACTCGGAATCCACATTTTCGTATGCACAGTCACTGCGGGGCGATTTAGACCCGCTGCAATATGGTGCCCTGTTCGACGACGTCTTCAATCCGATGGTAAGCTGGTCGGCGGAGAATATGTTCGACCTTGGTAATCACTATGGCATTAGCAGCAGATCCCCTATGAAGACCAAGGCACTGTTCGAGCTGTGCATGTCTATTCCGGATTTGATTAAGTTTGGGGAAGGCCGGGGCCGCGAACATTTTAGGACGGCTATGAAAGAACTGCTTCCGCCTGAGGTGTATAACCGAACGAGCAAGGCCACACTCTCGTCGCAATACGGGCAAGATATGACGCTAAGGTTGTGGAATCAGGCCAAGGAATCGATTATGGATTCAACGGTCCTCTGGGATTTTGTTGACAGGAAAAAGCTCCTCCATGAAGTAGAGATATTAAATAATCCCAATATATCGTACGATCAGAAAACGAAGACCTGGCAGCACCTTACCCGTGTCGTTACGCTATCGTCCTGGCTGGATTGGCTATCCGCAAACAAATAACCGCCGCCAACAAATTGCTGACAGCGGCATTCAGAATTTCACAATACCGTCTTCGGTCCTTATCGGATAATGACAATCCTACCCGTCTTCTCGAACTCGGTCCCCGAAGCGTTTTTGGGCGTTATTTTAATTTTATAGACATACAGCCCGGAGGTAAGTGATTCCACTTGCATATACCAGGTAAATTTCTCTGTAACGTCGGTATCCATTACCTTTTCAAAGATCTGATTCCCATTCTTATCGAAAAGGAGCGATTTTATTGACGCTCTTTCCACTCCGTAACTTCCCATTGCGGCTTCAAAGCGCAAATACGTAGTGGCTGGGTTCGGGCTTGCAACAACTTCGACTCCCGTTGTATTTCCTTCACTCACTTCAAAGAACAATTGGTATGGTTGAACAGTGGCATTTGAGGCCATGTCTCTCCCATTTACCAACAACTCATACTTGCCAGTGGAAAGCCCTGTCGACGCGTAACTCAAGCGAATTGAGTGGCTGGTCACCGAGTCGATGGTCACATTCGGATCAGAGATGTTAATTTTCTTAAACTTGCAGCTTTCATCCTGGCAAGCTTTCAGAAATACTTCGATCAGACTTGTATCGGCGACGACTAATCTATCGTCTTCCAGATCAACAGTAATTCTCGGATTAGGCCTGATCACCTCATTATTTTCCAATTGCCTGCCATTAAAATTTACGCTCAATACAGGTGGAACAACATCTTTAAGCGCCGTCGCAGGATACGCCTTCTCGTCTTTTGCACGGTCCCAGTCGATAAGCAATTCGGCGATGTTATTTTTTCGCGTCATCTCCGACAGCGTTATCTTGGGATCGATCACTACCTGAACGCTCTGGAGAATCTTGTCATTCACAAACGTTACTTCCAACGTATCGGAGTAAGCAAAGGCCTGAACAGTCTCTGTTTTGGAAATATTTCCTTCCTTATATCGGTAAGAAATCTCCACAGGTACCTTCCCTCCTTTCTGAAATCTGCCTTTGTTAGAAAGTACGGTCCGCAGTCTCAGGTTCGCTGAATTCCCGATTGTTTTATCCCCAAGTTCAGAATGTATGGAGATACCTTCGTCTGGATCGACGGCATAATCGGGTTTGTCTACCGTAATCAGCCTAAGCGCCGGATCGCCCTGAAGTAATGACTGATGAATGTTGGCAATAGCATATGCACCCTTGTCCGTACTTGCTATTTTCTGAGAAACGGCTAACTGGATTTTGCCTATTGTTTGATTGACCATGTCAGGATTGGCAAACATTTCCTGGTATAACTGGCTGAGATAATCCTCGGAAGGGCTTACAAAGCTCTCAAACGAGTTAGCCATGATTGCGATCGCTCCACGTCTCGCTGCCAGCAACCAGTCCATCGACAAAGAATAACGGTCACTCGTATTAGCTGCCGGATTAAACCTGCCGCTAAAAATGTTACCAACCCCGCAGCCATTGAAATACATCATCGGGTATCTCAGCGCGTTGCTATACGCCCTTACCTCGTCGGTAGCATAGCCCATGTCGAGGTCGGTAATTGTCGTCGAACCGTGTCCAAAATACGTGATCAACCCAACGCCCGCATTAACTTCCGGCGTTATGTTAACTTTTTCAGGCTCAATAATACCCTGTTGCTTGACAAATGCGGTAACCTGACCTCCCAGCTGTCCATCCGTTACGACGGGAACCAGGTTTTTCAACATGCTTTTAAGTTGCGTGATTTCCGAAGTTGTTTTTCCTCCATTCAAATGAAGAACCTTTTTTCTCCATCCCAACTCTCCAAATGCATTGGATTCATATTCTTTAACCTTTTGAAGGTAATCTCTGATATTATCGTTGGTGACTGCGGGTATTCTGCCTATCGGCACGCTCGGGATATTAGCCGGAGTGCCACCTAAACCCTCTACCAGCAGCACATCTGATCCGGGATATCCAATTGTTGGGACTTCATCGGGAAGTTCCCGCTTCATTCTTTCGTTGTGTGTGATAGACTTGCCTATGAGCAAGATTTGCTTATCTCTATTTCCCTGCGTAAGCATGAAGGCGACAAATTTTCGGATACCGACCGGACTTGGCTCGCCGTAGTTAAATTGGTTGTAAATATCCTTAATGCCCACCACCAACGTCTTGTAGCCGCCTCCGGCTGTACTCGCCCGATAATCGGCATATAGTTTCGCCCCTTCAAACAGGTTCTCGCTGGTTATGATGATGTAGTTTGCAGCAGCCAAATCCAGTTTTGTGAACTTTCCTGAACTCATATTTGCAGCTGCCACCGTGGCAACTTCACTAGTCACTAGTAAATTTGCCGCTTTTCCCGCCTGACGGTTAAATGTAAAGTCCGACAAACTTCCCGGGTATATAACGGGACGGTCTTCATTTGTTATATCCAGAATTTGCGCACCGGCTGGACCATTCTTCAATCCGATTCGGGATGTCTTAGAGGTGGTCGCCGGGACAGTAAATTGTAGCGTTTTCAGGCCTGCCATGTCGAGATCCTGTGCGTACGAGATCGTAAAGTAGGCTGGCGAAAAACGGTCAAGCGCGTCCTGGCTAACAGATTTAAAAGACAAAACACCCTTCCCATCAGTACCAACATCCTCCCCTTTCAATTCAAATGATGTTTCTACCCCTGCAAAGCCCGCATTGCTGACAGTCTGTACCAGTCGAAGGGATTGCTCATTTTTACCAACATAAATTTCGATATTCCTGGTATTGTTGCTTCGCCCATGCACGAGCAATTTCAAAATAGCTTTATCAGCCCCCGACTTACCCAGCTTGCTCAGTGTGAATGCATAGGGTACTTGCTTTTTGCCAAGCTGCACTTTCGCCGTTTTACTGGCGGCAAGCTCGAAGAAACTGTTAAAGAAGCTGGGACGTATCGGAAATTCTGTACTTAACGAATATTCTTGCAGAAAAACATTGGGGGCTATCGCCGTTGCTTCAGTGAATAGTGGTGTGGCGGGGTTTGTGGCGACACTCTGTGTTTCAGCTCGCAACCCGGCGGCGTCTCCATTGATGAGAAAGTAAGCGCTTTGGTCTGAGTAAAAGCTAAAAAATGGGTTTTTCCGCGAACTCATAGGCCGGTAAAGCAATGAATCCGTTTGCCCATCATTAGGTACCGCGTAGAAGGTAATTTCGCTTTTAGAGGTGCTTAGAATGGCTACCTGCTGTCCGCGGTGCCATAACTGGAGCTTCTCCGGCGCGGTTGTAGAAAAGCCGGCAGGAAGCGATGTGAAGGGGATCTTGTAAATCCCCTTCTGTGCTATCGCTATTTTGACATAAGGTTTGTCATAAGGAATCCAACTATTGGCGTATGGTGCTCCCCATTGAGCTAGTACTTCAAAACATTGCAAAAACAATATTACTGTAATAGCTATCCTCGTCTTCAAACCTGTGTGCAACATACCTAACAATAGTTCTTTCCTTCTGATACTCGTTTCTACTTTTATTTTTTCAACACCTTGCGCAGGTATACGTCATCATTTTCGGTTGAAATTTTGATAATGTATTCGCCAGACGGAAGATTGTCAAGGTTTACCTTAGCTCCTGTTCCACCTCTCTGATAGAATGTGCCCTTATGGTCCATAACATCCCAACTCTTGATCTTGGTTGGCACATTTAATTTCAATTCTACTTTGCCGACAGTTGGGTTTGGCCATACTACCAGCGCAGAAGTGCCTTCTCTTGTCACGGATACGATTTTCGAATAGGTAATTTCACCTTCTACTGTTTCTCCATTTACATCGGTAGCCCGGTCTACCTGTTTCAGGCGGTAGTAGTTTGTTCCCGCAAACGGATTCAGGTCGGTGAACTCGTAAGATGTTGGCACGTCGCTGTCACCTCTTCCTTCCATCGAACCGATCGCCTCGAAATTTTTCGCATTGTAACTTCTTTCAATTACAAAGTGGCTGTTGTTCCTTTCTGAGGCAGTTACCCAGGTTACATTCACCTTTTCGCTTCCTGCCGCCTTTGCATCAAACGAAACCAGGCTTACCGGCAGAGGACCTTCTGTTACCAAAATGCGCAATGCGGGGTCACCCTGAAGAATAACCTGGTGAACGTTAGCCCTGTCAGCGTCATAGTACGAGGCAACCCGCGAATTCTGGCCAACATTATAGGTATATCCCAAGCCTTTGGTTTCCAGCGCTACTGCACGCAGGATCTGCCCGATAGTACCACGATCCGCATCCTTTTCACTGAAGATTTTGGGATACAGGCGATCCAGGAACTGGTTCGATGTGGAGGCATAAGCATCCCAGTCGTTTCCAAATACCACAATAGCACCTGCATTGGGGGCCAGCAGCCAGTCGAGCGACAACGGCCTTTTTCCTGATGAACTAGGATAGTTCGGAGGAATAACTCCACTGACCGGCGTGTATCTGTTGCTAAAAATATTATTTACTCCGCATCCGTTGTAAAACAACACCGGGTATCTGCCCACATTCGCATAGCCCTTGGTTCCATCGGTAGCATAGCCGAAGTTAAAATCAGTCGCATCAACGTTGCCGTGGCCGAAGTAGGTAATCATACCTGCCCCAATCCCGTTCAGATCACCCGAAAGCGTTGTTTGCTCAGTGTTTGCGGTTATCGGGGTTTTCTTTCTTTGTATCGTATCTCCTAAAAAAGGCGCATTAAGAATCGGACCGCTGATATCTGTTAAATATTTCGCAAACGTTGTTACTTCACCGGCGTCCTTACCTCCGTTAATGTGTATCACATTTTTCCGCCATGCCAGGTCTTTTTGGGCTTCGTAAGTTTTCACCTTTGCCAGGTAATCCCTGACCTGCTGGTTGGAAATCGCTGCAATCCTTCCAACCGGGATTACAGGCACGTCATCAAGTGAGCCTCCCAAACCATCAGCCAGCAATAAATCCGATCCGGGAAAGCCTATCGTCGGAATTTCATCCGGAATTTCGCGAACGCTCCGTTCATAATAGGTAGTGGACCTTCCCAGCAACAACAGAAATTTATCGGTGTTGGTATCAGAAACAAGGTAATCGACAAACCTTCTGATTGCAACGGCGCTTGGCTCTCCGTAGTTAAACTGATTGTATACGTCTTTAATTCTCTGAACCAACGGCTTATACTTCCTACCCGGCGTTTCAGACTGCCTGTATGTCGCATATTCATTTGCCGAAGTGAACAGCGTATCGGAAGTAATGATCAGATAGTCAAAATCTGTTGGATTGATTTGCTGGAAAGTAACACTTGTGGGGGTTCCGGTAAGAACTTCTGTTCCGGCGAACAACTTCATGGCATTGCCATTTCTCGAAACCATCATGTCGGCAGCCGCCCCGTTAATAATCCTTGGGTTATGGTTATTTGAGACGTCGATAAACCGCAATGGGGCCTGCGGCGAACTGGCAGGAGGATTGAGTACCGTAAAACGGGTGTTGCCACCTGATGCAGGAAAATTAAACTCGTATGAGGTCAGTCCCTGCATATCGATGTTTTGATCGTACGTTACTGTATAATATGAGACCGAAAAACCATCCGCTCCAGCGCCGGTCCCACGGAAGCCCAACAAACCTGTTCCGCTCGCATAGTCCGTATCGAGTATTGTGAATGGGTAGTCGGTATCCAGGAAACCTGCAACACCGGCTGATCCCACTACCCGAAGATTGGCCGCATCCTTACCCACGCTTACCTCTACGCTCGAATTGGCGGTGAACTGGTATCCCCGGCCTTTGAGGTGTACATTAACTTCGGGGGCATTCGACCCGTATTTCGAATTGATTGAAAAGGCAAACGGCTCGGCTACATAACTGTTAGTAAAAAGCGCCGGTTTAGCATTGACCGTACGCACAGCCAGGTTATTCCCGATCCTTGTACCGGTTCCTGCTTTCCCTTCTTCAAAATAACTATTCAGGGTAGTAGGACGCGTAGGATAACTGGTCATGTGCGAATTCTCGATCACGAACTTTTTCAAAAACGTGAACTTGTGAAATTCCTGCTTCGCAAGACCAAGATCGGGCGCGAGCGTTTCCGTTGTTGCCACCGGTCGGGGGGTTGAGTCAAATGTCAGGAAGTAAGTGCTTTGATCTGAATAAATGCTGAAATAGGGATTCTTTCTTGTAGTCGGCAAGCGGTACAAAAGCGCATCAGAAGCCCCATCATTGGGAACACCATAAAATTCAACCTCTGTGTTGGAAGCGCTCACCAGCGTCACTTCTTCGCCCCGATGATAGAGATGAAGAAAATTCGGCTTGTTTTTGAAAGCGTCCGGTAAAGTCACCTTGTATAGTCCCGCCTTGGACACGGTAATTTTTACCCATGTCTGACCATACTTTCCGTCTAACCATTCATTCCCGTACTTCCCACTCCAGGGCGACTGCGCAAATCCGTTTAATTGAATTAGTAGTGAGGCGGCAATGAAAAAAAGAGTAGTAAACCTTTTTGAGCTCATAAAGTCCTGTTTAAATTATTTTTGTGTGATTTATTCTTTGGTTTCCCGAATGCGTAGGAACCAGGATGTTCGCAATTCATACGCTTATTAAAGCTACAACATCTTTGATACCGCAGCAAATATACTTATCAAAATGTAGTAAGCCGCTTATCCGGGGGCTATTATGTTTCCAGACGCGGAAACATTCGGCGGTTACTTATCTCACACGATCGTACAACGCAAAACGAAGCTTTACTGGTACAATTTTTTAGTCTTATTTAGCACTCGGCAATTATTCAATGAACAAACGCAATTCAAGTGTGTCTTTTAATCATTGTTATTCGAGTTAATTCATGCTTTATTTGCTAGAAAATTCTTTCTCACTTATAAACTAAACTCATACGATTATGATTAAAAGACTGACTTTTATCGCTTGGATAGCACTAATCGGTCTGGTAACAAGTTGCGATGGCGACAAGGGTGATGTTGGACCGGCAGGCCCTGCAGGCCCCAAAGGTGAAACCGGAGCCCCAGGCAAAGACGGCGAACCCGGCAAGGACGGTGTTGGCGCTAAAGAGATCGTTGCGACGGCGGTAAAAAGTACGAATGGAGGATACACCCTGGGTAAGGCGAATCTGACATCCGCCGATACCGCGATGATTTCCAAAAGCGTAGTGGTTCTTTTCATTAAAAGCCAGGGAGCATGGTGGTCCCAACCAGGTATCGTTCGCTTTCCTGATAACAAATGGACGAACTTTACCTTCGTAACGATTCTCAGAAATTTGACATTGTTTGTTGATATCAGACCGCTGACCTGGTCTGAACAACAGGAGAAGGCGCCAGAGCGTGACTTTGAAGCTATTCGTGCTGTGATAATACCTGCCGAAAAATTGAGATTGAATGCTGAAGTAGATATGAACAACTACGAGGAAGTTGTATCAGCATTCGGAATAAAAGAATCAGACATTCTGGAAGCGGACGTTAAGTAGTCGGCTTCATAAGGAGAGAAAAGGCGATCCCAGGGGTCGCCTTTTTCTTTTTCTCACCTCGCTTTTGCAACATAGAAAGTTTTAATTGCCCCCTGCCAAGAAGTTGCAAACCACCATAACTTTTATTTTTTAAATTATACTATTTTCGAAACAAATATTGTTAGGACGATTGTTACCTAATAGTGATTTGTACTTTTCCGGGCTTAGGCCTTCTTACCATATTTCTTTTTTCGTGATGAATACCAAAAAGTCTTCAAAAACGAGCTCACCTGACGTGGTTTTGATTGGGGCAGGCATTATGAGCGCTACGCTCGGGGTTTTACTGAAAAAGCTTAATCCATCCATTACTATCTCGGTTTTCGAACGTCTTGACCGCGTAACTGCGGAGAGCTCAGATCCCTGGAATAATGCCGGCACAGGCCATTCCGCTTTCTGCGAATTGAACTACACGCCACAATTGGCCGACGGTTCGGTCGAAACCAAAAAAGCCGTTAAGATCGCCGAATCGTTCGAGGTATCGAAAGAATTCTGGGCATATCTGGTCGAAAATGGTGTGATTGATTCACCTGATACATTTATCCACAACATTCCCCATTTGAGCTTTGTCTGGGGTGAGGAAAACGTGGAGTATCTCCGCAAACGCTACGAGGCTTTGACAAGCCATCACTTGTTCCAGGGAATGGAATATTCCGAAGACAAGGATACGATCGAAGCCTGGATGCCGCTGGTAATGAACGGCAGGGCTGCCGACGAAAAGGTGGCCGCGACCCGCATGGAGCTCGGCACCGACGTCAATTTCGGCGCACTGACGAAAGCGATGTTCGATTACCTCGAAAAGCAGGATGGCGTCAACCTGTTTCTCAATTATGAGGTCGACGATCTTTCCCGCAAGAAGGACAACACATGGCAGATCGAGGTGAAAGACCGGGCAACCAGGAAAGAGAGCAAGATTACTGCCAAGTTCGTATTCATTGGTGCAGGCGGCGGCTCGTTGCCATTGCTGGAAAAGTCTAATATCCCGGAAGGCAAAGGCTTCGGAGGTTTTCCTGTGAGCGGACAATGGCTAGTCTGCAACAAGCCTGAAATCATCGAAAAGCACCAGGCAAAAGTATATGGTAAGGCTTCGGTAGGCTCGCCCCCGATGTCGGTCCCTCACCTGGACACCCGCATTATCGACGGCAAAAAAGCATTACTTTTTGGACCCTATGCCGGATTTTCGACTAAGTTTTTGAAAAACGGATCTTACCTGGACCTTCCGCTTTCCATTAAACTGAACAATATTAAACCCATGCTGGCCGCGGGGCTGCATAATATCCCGCTGACCAAATATTTGATCGATCAGGTGCGGCAATCACCGGAGGACCGCCTGGAAGCGCTGAAAGATTACTTCCCCGAAGCTAAACTGGAAGACTGGAATCTTGAAACGGCAGGTCAGCGCGTTCAGGTGATCAAAAAAGATAAAAAGGCTGGCGGTGTTCTCGAATTCGGGACCGAAATGGTGACCGCTGCGGACGGTTCGCTGGCTGCATTGCTGGGCGCTTCCCCGGGCGCATCTACTGCGGTATCGATCATGCTGGAATTGATTCACAAATGCTTTGCAGAAGCGAAGTCCCCTGAATGGCAGCGCGAATTCAAGAAAATCATTCCTTCATTCGGCAAATCACTTTCCAAAGAAAAAGACCTGGCCGCTAAAACGCGCGCCTGGACCACCGAGGTACTGCATTTAAGCGCCTCGCATCTGGAAGAGGAAGTGACCGCGTGATTCAGAATTTATATAACAACAAAGCCCCGGGGTTACCTGGGGCTTTGTTGTTATTCTGCAAATATTTCGGAAAGATTGATAACGAGATCGGGAAAAACATCCGACTGCAACATTTGACCATTGTTCTTCGGGTGTTGTCCCCTATACTTGCCTGATTCGTCCAGCAAAAAAATATTAACGTGACCATATTCCGGGTAAACTACCCAATATTCCCGCACGCCACTTTCCTCATAAACATCTAAATAATCAACTGGTCAAAACGCCAGCGAACGCAGAAATCGCAGCCCTTCCACGGCGATCGCTTCGCGCGAGGGCTCTACTTGCCGCCATATGGATGCGGCTTTGGCAATGACCTTCACATCCGGTGTGAACGATTCGATAACAATATCTCCCTGGTAATGGATATGGTCCAATGCGGCAAAAATACGGTCCCAGTTGATCTGATCGCCACCAGGAGTTCCGCGGTCGCTGCCGGAAGCGTGCAGCAGGCCCAGCCTGTTACCGGCCCTTTGAATGGCCAGCGCAGGGTCCTTTTCTTCCAGATTCATGTGAAAAGTATCCAAATGTACCTGTAATGCATCGCTACCGACGGTTTCAATCATCCGCAGCGCCTGGTCGCAGGTATTGATAAAATCGGTTTCATAACGGTTTAGAGGCTCGATAGCGAGTTTTACACCGTGCTTCTCGGCAAAATCAGCGAGCGTTTTGAGGTTACCCGCTACCAGCTCCCATTGTTTGCGTCTTTCATCGTCGGGGACGAACTCGGCACGACCTATTGCAGAATAAACGGGACCCACCACAAGCTTACTTCCAAGCACCGGCGCAATGCGGATAAGTGCCTCCACATACTCGATGGACGTCACCTGTTCCTTACGCGTACCGCGCAGGTCACGCCCCGGCCCGGTTGCCGCGCACACCGACCTGCATTCAAGCCCACTGTCATCCAATGCTTTTCGAACCAGTTCCGGGTCGATGTCGCCAGGGTCTTCCAGGGCTATCTCTACAAAATCAAAACCCCAGTTTTTAAACTGGGGAAAATATGAGGTGCTTTCGTTCGTGAATGGTGAAGAAAACAGATAGGTATTGATACCAAACTTCATCGGTGGTTACTTCCCTTTTTGCTGTGTAAAAATGCGTACACCTTTCTTGTTGCCGGTGACGATGTCCAGCAGGCCGTCGCCGTTCAGATCTTCGACCGTCACATGCAGGCCTACCCCCGAGTTATCATCAATATCGTGCCTGATCCACGTCGGCACTTTACCGGGCTTATATTCAAACCATGAAATAAAAGGCGGCTCAAATTCTCCCGGATCATTACCATTGTGGGCGAAATAACGTTTTCCGGTAATAAAATCGGGGTGGCCATCGCCATTCATATCTTTTAGCGCCAAACCGTGCGTCTGTGAAATCGTTTTGTCGATCTCGTGATGGATCCAGACCGTTTCCTTGCCTTCCTTCTTCTGCTCGTGCCACCAGATACCGTAGTTATGCGCCGAAGCGCTGAGCACGTCGTTGAGGCCATCGCCATTCAAATCGAGCACATACATTTGCGAGCAATCCTGGCCAAGATCGGCTGGGTGGAACTTCCAGTCCTTGTCTTTCGGGTATTTGGCAGGCCCCTCCTCCGAGCCCTCCCACCAGCCGCTTCTCACTAGCACATCCTTGCGCCCATCGCCATTGATATCGCCATAGCCGATCCCATGCGTATACATATGCGTGGAGTTGTTGGGATCGTTGCTGATCACATATTTCTCCCAGGTCGTTTCGCCTTTTTTGGAAGGACATTTCAACCAGATAACCTTCTTTCCCGTCGGGTCATTGCAAAGCAAGTCCTGCCGCCCGTCACCATCGATATCCACCAATTGTGGCGACTCGTTTCCTACCGACGAATAAATGGTGTGCACCGGCCAATGTCCCGGCTTGTTTTGCGGATTCTCATGCCAGGCGGCAGCTTTGCCCGGCCAGTCGATGCGGATGAGATCTATCCAGCCATCCTGGTTCACGTCCATGGCAAAATCCAGGAAAGAATCGCTGTAACTGCCATTTACAATAAATTCCTGCGGCTTGGCCAATTCGTGTTCCTTCCAGTCAGGCGCTTCGAACCAGTAAGCGCCCGAAAGTATGTCCTTTTTACCATCTTTATTCACATCGCCCATCGCGGCACCTTCTGCGATGAACCGTTTGGTAAGTTCGGTCTTCTTAAATATAACAGCTGATCCGCTCTTCCCTTTTGTCTGCGCGGATGCATTTGTCCCGGCAAAGACAACTATATTGATCAAACAAAACCACTTTAAAACTCTTCCGGTTAATAGCATCGGATTTATGGGTTAGGATTAATACTCAAATATCATTTTACCCCCAGCAGGTATTCAAGCAGCGCATAAAAGTCTTTTTCAGGGATGATATTCCGGAACTGATCGGGCATTAACGTGTATTTAGATGCCCGGTATTCCTTCATATCGCCCTTTACCACCGAAAACTCCTGCCCTGTCATATCCGCGAACACGATTGTCTCGCCTTCCGTTCTGCGGTACAAGCCCGTAAGGGTCTTGTCATTTTTCAATGTGATATTATAAGTACGAAACGCCTCAGTTATATTCCTGTTGGGGTCAAGGATTTTTTGGGTCAATGCCTTATGGCCCCAGTTTCCGATGCCATCGAGCTGCGGACCGACAAGCCCTCCCGAGCCCTGGATCTGGTGGCAGCCGCTGCAATTCTGCACAAAAATCACTTTTCCTGCGTCAGAAAATACGGTAGCCGGTTTGAAATTCGCAATGCGCGCGTCGATAAGCTTCTGGCGTTCTTCGCGCTCGTTGGCGCTGGCTGTCAGCAATTGCCGCATTTGTGTTTGCTGGGAAGCATTTGCATTATTGGTAAGACGCTCCTGCACCGGAACCTCCGCTGCAATATCCGCGCCAAGCTCCTCGTCTTTAAATGCATTCAATAAATAAGTGATGCCTTCCGAAGTATTGGCCAGCACCGTTGCAATCACGATCTGAAGATTACGTGCACCGCTAGCCAGTTGATTTTTCAAAGTTTCATATACAGAAGGCGATGCTGCCTGGCCCATCGCAACGGCCAGCTTCTCCCTTAAAGTTGGTAGCTCCGCAGGATCATTGAAAACATTTGCCAGAACATCAACATTCCCCTTCGGATCGATATTCATCAATGCGCCCGCGGCTGCACTCCTTACCGTATAATCCATCCATTGGGTTTGCAAAATGCTTCTTAATGCTGATTGCAGGGATTTGATACGATATTCTCCGGCAATTTCCGCAGCTGTAATTCTTTGCTCCGAGTTGGTGGACGGGCTTTTCTCGGGAATAACAACGACCGCCGGTTCAAAATGCCCCACACCCACAGAGCCCGTTTGCGAGCTGTCGGCTGCCTCGATATACCCCATTTGCCCCTCATATCCAGCCAGGTTGAATGTCGCATTGCGGATAAGCTCCTTAAACTGCATTGGCACCGGCTGGTTGACCCGGTATTCCGCAACTACTTTCCCGCTACCAGCCAGCCGGATTTTCACCGAGTTTTTTGAAATACCCTTTCGCTCAGCCCGGTTGTGGACATCATTATCAAAAACGTTCATTTTCAAAGTCGCGGGCAACTTAAACGGCACCGAATACAATGCCGACTGGGGTCCGTAGCCTCCTCTTTCGCTTAAAACAATACGAAATGCGGGCATTACGTCTACAAGGAAGTGCTCCGAAACCGTCCATGAATTGACGGGGTCGACGTTCTTCGTTACCTTCCTGATTTTCCAGATTTCTGTTTCGGCAGAAATTTGGGTCAAAAATTTTCCCGCCAGTTGCTCACCCCACGATACCATTTTGGGACTTGGCGATACACCACTTTGCCGGATGCCCGCCTGGATGGTCCGATAAAGCGACAATTGCTTTTCCGGTTCATTTTCAAACCTCGTGGTGATCAGATCGATCGCTTTCTCGACCTGATAAGGTGCCGCAAGGCGGCCAATGTATTCGAGATTCTTGAGCAGATCCCCTGGATCGAGCTCGTGCGTGAGCGTGTAGTCGAGCACAAATGCCGCACCCGCGGAAGATGGCACATCGAGCAGCGCTCTGTTCAGCAATGCCAGCTGCGCGTCGGTCCACCGCATGGCCGGAACGCGCCACATCACGCTGGTGCTTTTCAGGTTATTTCGCAGGCCCAGCAGCGCTGTATAGCGTAAATGTGTGTCCTCCTGCGGCGTTTTTTCATACAAATCCATCAGTAATGCCAGGTTTTCCGATTTAGGAAAGCGCGACAAGACTTCTGCCGCCGTTCGCCGGATAAACGGATCGCCGTTTTTCAAAGCTTCGGTAACCTGCTGGTAATGGGCATCGGAAATGGCATCGCGTTCGCTCAGGATACGCATTGCGTGGGTTTTCACAACCGGTTCGTGATGTTGCAGTGCATTGTCAAGAAAGCGGTCGTCGAGCGCGCCGAGGCGGTGCAATATCCATAACGCATGTACATAGGAAGTTGCTTCAGAATTATTTGCAAGAAGCCCTTTTACGGGTTCAATCGCCTTTCCTTTCCAGGTATCGACAATCCGGTCGGCTACTTTCAAGCGGGTATTCAGCTGCGGATGTTTCAGCCCTTGCAGCAGCTGCCCAATCGTCGCCGTCGACCAGTCGGTAACAGGTAAATTATCATGCGGCTCTGTGCCTTTATATGTTACTTTCCAGATCCGGCCGTTCACCCGGTCACGACCCGGGTGATTGAGAGCAACCTCATAATGCCCGATGATCCTGTTATAAAAATCGGCGATATACAAAGCTCCGTCCGGTCCGACTTTAATGTCCACCGGCCGGAACCACGGGTCTTTGCTAACCAGGAGCGGCTCCTCCTTTTTCGAAGAAGGCGTCGAGCCATTGAAAGTCACTGTGTTCCGGTCAATGCGGCAGGTGACGACATCCCCGGTAAAGAAACTGTCGCGGTATTTGGCCGGAAACTGCGTTCCGGTGTAATAAACAAGCCCCGCCAGTGCGGTCGAACCCAGGTCGTATGTCATCATCGCCGGCGCAAAGCCCAGCCCGACGGGCGCTTTCTTGCCAAAATGCGGGTAATCTCCACCGAAAATAAGCTGGGTAATCGGTTTTGTATGACAATCCACCGAATACAAATATCCTTTCTCATCATATGCGTAGCCAAACGGGTTCACGCGCCCGAACGTCGTCTGCTCCACATGGCTTCCGTCCATTTTCACCCTGAAAGTATTCCCGGAAGTCATCCGTATCGAGTCTCCATCCGAACCTGCGATATTCGAAATATTGGAAAACCCATGGCACACATGCAGCCAGCCGTCGTACCCGCGCATGAGGTTGTTCACCATTCCATGCGTATCCTTATGCCCAAAGCCGCCAAGCAATATCTCTCTACTATCTGCCTTGCCGTCATTGTCTTTATCCTTTAAATGATACAGGTTGGGAATACTATACGCGATCGCACCGTCCGCCACCGGCATGATGCCGATCGGGATATTGAGGTTATCATCAAAATGTGTGAAAGTATCTGCCCGGCCGTCGTCGTTTTTATCTTCGAGGATCGTAATGCGGTCTTTTCCGTCGCTTTCGCCCGCAGCCACCGGGTATTCCGAGGATTGCGTCACCCATAATCGGCCGCGGTCGTCGAATTCCATGTTCATCGGCTTGGTAATATCCGGCTCGGAAGCGAAAAGCGTCACTTGGAAGCCCTCGGGCAGCACAAAACTAAGGCGCTCTTCCTCCGGCGTTTTGAAACCTGTTGTCCGGATATGTTCAGCATAAATATCAGCCTCTGCTTGTTGAGGCGCATTCGTTACAGTTACATTCTGGCCGGATTTGTTTTGAGGAGGTTTGCAACTTTGTACTTGAAACAATAGGGAGGCGGTCAGTACGACGAGACCGATTTTGACAGGACTTTTGATTGTCACCATACGATCAGCAGAAAAAGCAGGGTTGAGGAATTTCGTTGAATAGGGTATTGGAAGAATAAACCAGCAAGCAGGTCTATTTTACTTTGATGATGGTATTTAAATTAAAGAACCGGGCTGTGCACACAGCCGCTGGCCATGCCACAACCCGGCAGTCGTTCATTTCAGTACTTTATAAAATGTACCCGTTCCGAAGAACCATCGCGATGTTCGATTGCCAAGATGTAACTACCGGCTCCAAGGTGGTTGAGCGAAACATATTTTTCCTTCAAACCGTCTGCCGCCAGCGGCTCCCGTAACACAATGCCCGCGGCATCCAGGATCTTAATTTTGGCCACCTTCGACCAGTCTTTCACACGCACTTCGAGCCGATCGACGGCCGGATTTGGGAAAACCGTGAGTCCGCCACAATCCCACAGCACCTTCCTGATTTGGCTAAATGCAAAACTGCCATCCCGGTCGACCATTTTTAACCGGTAATAATCGTCGCCAGTAACCGGATTACTGTCAGTGAAATGGTATTCGGCTTGCCCTTTACCCTCTCCCGCCGAGCCTACACGCCCCAGCTGCTGCCATTCATTCGCATCCCGGCTGCGCTGAATTTCAAAGAAATCGCTATTGGTTTCATAGGCCGTTTTCCAGGTTAGCCTCACCGCTTTCTCCTCCTTTTGCGCATCAAAAGCGATGAGGGTTACGGGTAATTCGCTTTGCCCGTTTACGAGCGTGAGCAACTTAATATCCAGGTCGGCCACGTCTTTTGAAACATAATGCAACCCCAAATCGCGCGTGGAGCCCGTCATGGTTACAAACGCATTTTGATCAGAAAACGAATTAGCCAGTTCCAGTAAAGATTCGGCATTTCCGTTCAATTCGGAAGGGTGGTAAATCACGCCGAGATTCCCCTCGAAATTGACGGGCTTGTTAAAAACATAAGTTTTCAAAATGCTGGCCTGGGGATCCCCCGGTATAGCTGTGTGTTGAACTTCCAGGGAATAGTTGTCACCCAGGTTGAGGCCTTCGGTGGGTATCAAAACCAGGCTATCCACTGAGAAAACCGTCCCAATATTGACAAACAAGCTATTTCCCGTCACAAATTGAGCCTGAGCAGCCAACCTCGTCAGAAAGAAAACCAGGCATATTAATAAAGCTTTGATATTCATAACGATCGTCATAAGTGTGATTGAAAGTTATCTCCTGGAAACCAATGCCCGGCTTCTTTTGGGGCGGGTTAATGCTAATTGGGACTTAATACCTGCAATCTCCGCCCTCAGATCTTCGTTCCGTTGCCGCAAATGATCCGTCCTTTTGACCAGCGCCTGAATGGCTATCAGGTTCACGCCGTCAAAATCGGCCTGGTTGATCGTTGTGTCGTTACCGATCGTCCCGTATGCGTCCTGACCGAATGCATGAAAGAAGTCCTGCGCCATCGGTCCATAATGGCGGAACGTTTTGGGATCTTGCCCTTTGTAGTTCCAGGAAGTCAGTTTCATATCCCTGATTTTTCCCAAAAAGGCCTCGCCATTTATGGGAGAGAAGTTTTCCTTTCGGTTAACGTCAGATAATACCTGCCAAGAATTGCCACCAGACGCCAACGATATACCGATTGTCTGGTTGCTATTGGAATAAAAGCGATATCCGCCAGCAAACCTCATAGACATCTGATTCTCCAGATTACTCTTCAAAATCACGCTTTTACTATTATCCCCAAAGACGAACGACCCCTCCTTACTATCCGTCGAGACCATATTCCCCAAAGCGACGGAGTTGTCGCCGCTTGCCGTTGCCGCCACGCCGTGAGCAAAGGAATAATTGCCCGACGCCGCCGTGTTTTCTCCGCTGGCAAATGCGGCCTTTCCGGACGAATTGGTTCTCAGCCCGAAAGCGGCGGAGCCTACTCCGATTGCAAAAACTTCAAAGCCACTGGCAAAAGAATAGTTCCCGATAGTCTGAGGATCCAGCCCGCTGTTTCCGACCCGTTCACCCAGCGAGCGAAAAGCCGCCTTGTCGTGGAACCACTTCATTTTGTGCTCGACGGAATCAGGGAAAGCGGGATCGTAATAAGGATTAAACTCCGGTTTCAGGCGTACGCTCGTAGATAATATAGATCCATCGTGGATATGCAGCATTTCTTGCGGTTGCTGTGTACCTACGCCTACCTGGGCGTGTCCCGCCACAGGCAACATTGCGAACAAAGCCAACGCCAGTTTCCGCATATGACGTAAATCACATGGGGGATTAAGAAAGAATTTGTTCATAAGCGTGTTTGGATAGTAGTGTGAAAGATTTAAAAACAGATTGCCGGCCGACCTATCGCTTTGCAACAGTGATGCCAACGGATATTTTGGCTTTCCGGCCCTTGTTCGCCGACAATTTCAATCGGAGCATTGCCACTTCGGTCGCCATGTCGTCGTTCTCTTTTTCAAGCTCATCCGATATTTTGACCAGCTCCTGAATCGCCACCAGAATAACCCCGTCCAAATCGGCCTGGTTAATGGTGGTATCCGTTCCGATGGTGCCATGAGCATCGGTGCCGAATGCCTTGAAGAAATCCTGCGCCATCGGCCCGTAATGCCGAGAGACGTTCGGAGTCTGCCCCTTATAGTTCCAGGAAGTAAGCGGCATTTTTGAAATGCTTTTTAGAAACCTGTTGCCTTGAACAGGAAGAAAATTTTCCTTTTTGCGGACGTCCGAAACGACCGTCCAAGCATTGTTGCCGGGAGACAGGATCATACCGATCGTGAGTGCTGCATTGGAATATAACTCATAACCACCGCCGAAGAGCGCTTTAAACTGATTATCGCTCGTATTCTGCGCGCTTCCATTTGCATGCCCAAAAATGAAACTTCCACTTTGATAGTTGTTGCTAAGGTTGGTACCCATTGAAATGGTATTTGGCCCATCTGCGACGGTAAAATCCCCTTGGGCAAAGGACAAGTTACCGCCAGCAGTAAGCGCCCTACCCGCGGCGAAGGAACCGAACGCGGTAGTGCGCGCCCGCAAGCCAAAAGACGAAGAGCCCAGCCCTGAGGCGTAGGAATCGTATCCCGTTGCCGAAGAAAACCTTCCCGCATTCAAAGTGTCCAGCCCGATGTTGTAAAAACCTTTCCCCAAAAACCTAATCGCACTCTTCGCATGAATCCATTTAAAAGCATGGATCACTTCGTCGTCGTCATTCAAAAGTGGGGCATAAAAAGGGCTGGTTTCGGGCGGAAACTTCGGTGTGACAGACAGTATTGTTCCGTTGTGCACATGCATTTTTGCTCCGGGAATTTTGATGCCAATACCCCATTGGGCGTGGGCCTGCCCGGAAAAGACACAATGGAGCGCTATCAAGCCTATGATTGTAATGCGCCATGCTTTTTTTAAATTTTTCATCGTGCATGATTGTAAAGTTGAACATCAGACATCTTTGAATGCCGAATCTCAACCAAAAGCCTTACAATCACGCAGATCGATACCCAAGTGGGTCAAAGCGTTTATTTACCGGAGTTACGCCCGGTAACAACAGCCTACGGGGCTGATTAAAAACTCGTTGCGGCTTGGCTGAAAATCTTCACGACCACCACTGTTTATATTACTGCTTCATGCATGCAGCAACTTTGTCTATTATCGTAACGATTATGCATATACGATAACAAAACCATCCTGCCGCATCATGCTTTTATTTAAAAACTTCTCCGATTTGATCAATATTCACGCCTAGCACCTTTTGCGCAATGACATTCAGCGCAGCCTTGTCTCCCTCGAAATGGAATGTACTCTGGCGGTGCGTGATCGACTCGCCTTCCTTCAATGCCCGTACCGATGAATTCGATTCGAGTTCGTAAAACGGGCCCATTTGCGTACCGTCGGCCAGTTTGCCATCATTATAGGCATTCAATGCGTCACCATTGTAAGGGTCCTTATGCAGTTCCCAGGTCGATTTCATGTACTCGCCCTGCGGATCGAGATCGAATTTAATGATGGTAAGCATACCTTTTTCCGCATCGTAGCTCCCGGCCACATTCCGGGCCGATTTCGGGGCGATACCGATCTTGCTGCGATGCTTGCCGTCGGCTTTGAGAAACAATAGCGAGTCTTTCACAACGAGCCTGTCGGCTGGTATTTTACCAAAATAATCGTCGGTAATGAGCGGCTTTTCGGATAATGCTTTCGAAAAAGGCGCGATAATAGTCGTCTGGTCCGATGGCCGGAACATGCCTAGCAGCCAGATACCCAGCATCCCGCTTTCCGGTTTCCATTCTTCATCCTTGTTGGTGATTGAATTAGTGGAGCGGTAGGCGACGGCCTTCACGCCGCTTAATGTGGGCAAATCGAGCAAATCAGCGATATTTTGCTTCGTCAGCATCTGGACCTCCCGGCTGATCCCGATCACGAACGTCTTGCCATGATAATTCTCGATCATCGCATCGACCTGAAACTTCACCGACGAAGCATCCGATTCGGCGACTTTGTAGGCGACCGTATCGATCAGCGCCGGTGTCTGCCAGTTCTCAAAATCGAAGGTTTGCCCTTTTTTAAAGTACACAGAAAACTGACCACCTTCCGGAGACAGCCAAAAACGCTCTTCGCCGCCAAACCCGTTCATATGCGGCTGGTACACTCCGCTTTCGATGAGCTTGTAGTTGATCCAGCCGTAGCTGTTGCCGGCGTTGCCGTTGACGGTGCTGGTCATCACCCTGCCTTGAAAGGCAGGGTTAATAAGTGCCCGGGCATCGGCATTGTCCGGGGCCGTTAGGACGATGGTTTCCTTATGTTTCTTTAAAAATGCGAGGTCGTAGCCGAAAGTACCGGCTGCCTGCGTTTGCTCTGTTTCCAATTTATCGCTTTTATTGTTCGTCGAACAGCCCGCAGCCGCCATCATCGCAGCCAGCATGACCAGATAATGCGCTTTCATGGCTATTCTCTCAAATAGTTACCATAGCCGACGATCAACACCGAGAGGACAATCACCAGAATACCGATGATGATCGAGGAAATGGTCTTTTTGGATACTCCTTTCCACTCTTTCAGGACTAGTCCCCATGAGTTCGCCACCAGAATAATGAATGCCATGTGCAGGATCCACGAGCTTGGTCCATTGCCTAACTTGCTCTCTCCCATGCCGTAGAAAAAGAATTGAAGGAACCACGTAGTACCGGCCAGTGCCGAAAAAATATAGTTCGAAAGCAGCGGTGTCGACGAATCGGTGTAGTTGCCGAAGGTTTTGTTGCGCGCATTGAGGATCATGCACCAGATGAAGTTAGTAGTGAGGCCGCCCCAGAGGATTACAACGTAAGTGACATTGTTTTGGAATAAAAACTCGCCCTCGCCGGGATTGGCTGCTTTCCAGATCCCGTTCGCTTCCTGCGCCATAATCTTGCCGGCGTCGATCCCGAATGCAAAACAGGCGCTGAGGATACCGGAAATAATGGAAACCGTTAAACCAAGGCCTATTTTAAACTCGGTATTATCGGCAGCCACATGGCCGGTTTTCCGTAAATCGGCATCTTTCATCGCCCCGGACTTCCCGCAGATAACGATCCCGATCACGCAGACCAGCAGACCAAGCAGAACCATCTGGCCCCAGCTTTCACTAAAAAGCATCGAAATCGTATCCTTGCCCGGTTGCGGGTTGAACTCGTAGTAAACCGAGGGGATCAACGCGCCGAAAACCGAGCAAAGCCCGAGGATGATGGAGCTTCCGAGCGCGACGCCCAGGTACCGCACGCCCAGCCCGTATGTGAGGCCGCCAATGCCCCAGAGCACGCCGAAAAAGTAAGTCAGAAAGAGAATGCCGCCATTGGTGTGGGTGATGATTTCAGTATACCCCGGAATCGTAAGATAAGCGGCAAGCGGCGGCACGATAAGCCAGGAGAACAGCCCGCCGATGATCCAGTACGATTCCCAGGCCCAGCCTTTGACCTGCTTGTAGGGAATATAAAAACTGCCGGAGGCGAAGCCACCGATGAAATGGAAAATAACACCCAGAAGAGCTTGCATGAATAATTTTTGAATTTTATCATGTAAGAGCGTTTACCCGGGTATCTACTGGCAAACCAGGCAAGTCTTTGAAACCCTAACTTTTCTCAATCTCCCACCACAACCTTCCTGACAACCCGGCTGTTACCGACATTAAACTCGACCAGATACAACCCGCCGGGCCATTGCGCGGTAGATATTTGCTGCACCTCCTCGGCCCGAATGAGGCGGTTCCGGACCATTCGCACACCGCCGGCCGTAAGAACGTCGAATGTGCCGGTTTTAGAAGAGTATATTTTAAAAAACGCTACGGAAGGATTCGGAAATACCTTGACCTCCGCCTCATGGCCCGGCTCGACACCTGTAACCGACACTGGCAGGATGTTAGTCAGCAAACGCACTCCGCCGGCATTGTTCCCGATCGCAACATCCGGCTTCTTGTCGCCATTCAGATCGGCGACGGCCAGGGAGAGGTAATTACCAAAATTGACATTGCCCGGTTGGCCGTTCACACTTACGATAGAGTTGGCCCGGTCGGTCCATTTGCCCCAATCGGCATTGTTAAATACGCGGATCGTGCCGGTGTGATCGACCGTGGCCAGATCCGGTTTGCCGTCGAGATCGAAATCGGTAACAGCTACTTGCGAAAAGCGGCCGGCGAAATTGATGCCCACACCTGCAAATGAGTCGGTTTCAAGTTTGAATGTGTATTGCTTGTTGGTTCCGGTGTTAGTGTAATAATAAATGTTTCCCTGTGTTTTACCAATGAGTAAATCGAGGTCACCGTCGCCATCTGCATCGTAGAAATAGGGAGAATCGCCGGTTTGCAGTTCCGCGGGTAATGCAATGGTGACTGCGTCGGCGAGGTTCAATTGCGCTGCCGCGCCGGTTGTTCCTTTGTTGGGGATATAGCGGTATTCGAGTTTGAGATTAGAAGTGGCAGTGGCTGCAAAACCAAGATCGGCGACACCGTCGCCATTAAAATCCGCCCATTGTGGCTTGATATTGTAGACAGACAGCTTAGAAAGCAGTTGGAGGTAGTCCTGCGATTCTATACTAAAATCTGGTGCGGCAACGGTGCCATTATTTTTCAAAAACCATAAACCTCCTTTATAACCGCCGGTAACCGGCATTCCGCTTGTTCCGATGAGCATATCCAGGTCGCCGTCGCCATCGATGTCGAAAAAAGTTGGCGCCGCATTTTCACCGACATCGATCATCTGGTCCTGCAAGAAGTTTTTCCGTACCAGTTTGAAATTGGGTTTGTCGCTCGTCCCTTCATTATGATAATACCAGCCCGAGGATTTAAAATCCGTCAGGTTGATATCATTGGCCGGAATACTGGGCGCGATGAGCAGGTCTTTGGCGCCATCGAAATCCACATCTTCGTAGAATGCTGCCGGAAAAATGTGCATTAAGACCGGATCCGTGGCCGGATACGAATTGGTGAAACCCGTAAAATTGGCAATAATGCCTTTGACGGAATTGGGCAGGAAAGAAATATGCTCGTTGCTCACGTGGCCGGCGAGGAGGTCCTTGGCACCGTCGCCGTTCAGGTCGTGGAGCAGAATGGAGTTGCCCGCGTGCAGGATGCGCGCGGGTGCGGCCTCCCGATTCGAAGGATCGGTTACCACGCCGCAATCGACGCCTACCACGAAATCCTCGGCATCGCCTTTGTGAAAATTACCCCAGCAATCGCCGTTACGCTGAAAAACCGGGCTGGCCTGCGTGCCTAGGCTGTCGCGAACGCCGAATTTTTCCATGCTCAGGTTCTGATGCAACTCAATATAGCTTCCTGAAAAATCGAAGGTCAACAGGTCGAGATCGCCGTCATCGTCGATATCGGTAATGGCGGGAATGTCGGTGCCCGATACCTGCATATTGATGTTCCCCGAGAAGCCTTTGGTATACAAGACGTCGCGCACGAGCTTCCACGACCATGCGTTGGCCGTTTTAACCTGCTGATAAACGACAATGCCCAGGGAAGTGCTCGCGAAAAGGTCTTTCAGGCCGTCGCCATTGTAGTCGGCGAGGATCATCCAGTTGTCGACCTGCGGAAAAAGCGTTTCGTAATACGGCGCGTGGATGAACGTCTTTTTGCCTGCATTCACAGGATCAGGGCCGGCCAGAAACGTGGTAACCTTGCTATTGGTGCGGTCGTAAACGACCAGATCCTCGTCGGCATCGTTGTTCAAATGCATTTTCAGGTATTGCGAGGCATTGAGGCCTCCACCCCAGGGATTCGTCATTTTCACGCCTCCGGCCGACACGCTTGTAAGGGTATCGAGTTTGAACCACGACTGTTGCGCCAGCAAATCGGAAGGTGGGTAAAAGCAAATGAAGAAGAGGATGAGGGAGGTAAATTTGGTTCGCATCGTTGAGGAATAATCTATTAGTTTTGCATGTTTCCGCGGACGCCACGCGGGTTCCGTACCTGGCTTGTTTGTCCTAAACCTAACGAAATAAGCCAGCATAACTTTATAACGAGCCGACAATTCATGTATACTTCCATAGAAACGCTTTACGATATATACCGCAAAGGCGCCAAAGTTTCCACCGACACCCGCCAGATCACCGATGGCTGTATTTTCTTCGCGTTGAAAGGCGATAAATTCGATGGTAACCAGTACGCGGCGGAAGCTTTGCAAAAAGGTGCGGCCTATGCCGTGGTAGACGACCCGAATGTGGTTACCAGCGACCGTTTCCTGCTTTTCGCGGACGGCCTTACCGCCTTGCAGGACCTGGCGAAGCATCACCGCAAAACCTTCGGCTTCCCGGTAGTTGCATTAACCGGCTCTAACGGCAAAACGACGACCAAGGAGTTGATCGCGAAGGTGCTTTCGATGAAATATAACACCTACGCCACACGCGGGAACCTCAACAACCACATAGGCGTGCCCCTCACGATCCTGTCGATCGATCCGGCAAAGCAGGAAATGGCGGTGATTGAAATGGGTGCCAACCACCAGCAAGAGATTGCATTGCTCGCCGGCATCGCACAGCCTACGCATGGGTTGATCACCAACATCGGAAAGGCGCATTTGGAGGGTTTTGGTGGAGTTGCGGGCATTATCAAAGGCAAGGGGGAGCTCTTCGATTACCTTTCCAAAAAGAAAGGCACCGTATTCGTGAACGCGACGCAGGATGTGATCATGGACATGGTGAGCAAACGCCGGGCATTTGGCGAGATCGTATTCTATTGTTCAGAAAACAGCACCGTAAACCCGACGCTGACGGAAGAAAACCCGTTTGTTGTGTTCAGCAACGGTGGTAAAACTGTGACCACCCATTTGCCCGGAAGATACAATTTTGATAATATCTGCGCCGCACTCGCCGTCGGCAAGCACTTTGGAGTGACTGACGAGGATGCGTACGAAGCCGTAGCCACCTACGAGCCGGACAATAACCGCTCACAGATCGTCAAAAAGGGTAGCAATACCGTGATAATGGATGCTTACAATGCGAATCCGTCATCGATGGCCGCGGCCGTTGCGAATTTTGGAAGAATGGAAGCGCCGCGTAAGATCCTCATCCTGGGCGATATGTTCGAGCTGGGCGATGCCGCGCCGGAGGAACATTTAGCATTGGGAAAACAGATTGCCGGTGAGAACTTCGATGTCGTAATTCTTGCAGGAAAGCTCATGCAGCACGCATTGCCAGCGCTACCAAAAGCCTACTATTTCCCCGATAAATTCTCTTTGCACAACTGGATTATGGATAATCCACAAGAAAATACACATTTCCTCATCAAGGGCTCACGGGGGATGTCGCTCGAAACGGTACTTAGCGTAATGCCCGATAAATAATTTATAATTACAGTTGTTATTAGTATAATTATATTGCAAAAATCGATGGCATTATAAGCCATATTTATAGCTTCTCTATTCCTATAAATAAAACTAAATTCATTTAATTAAATCAACTCTTTCCTGGCATAGTACCAGGATGGGGTTTGACCCATGTACTCATCGTTCGTAGTTTTGTAACACCAAAAAATACAATTTATAAACAAACGAGCAATCATGGCTAATAGACTGTTATCAGTAGGATCGGAATTCCCGGAATTCAAAAAGACATCCGTAGTATCGCTTGAAAAAGGAAACGAATTCTACGATATTACCTCAGAAGACCACAAAAACGCTGAGAAATGGATGGTTATGTTCTGGTGGCCAAAAGACTTCACTTTTGTGTGCCCTACCGAGATTGCCGAGTTCAACAAACACACTTCGGACTTCGCTGACCGCGACACGATACTGATTGGTGCTTCTACCGACAGCGAATACGTGCACCTGGCATGGCGCAAAAACCACGACGACCTTCGCGACCTGCAATTCCCTATGCTGGCCGACACTTCGAAATCATTGGCAGAAGAACTGGGTATCCTCGAAGCGAACGAGAAAATTGCTTACCGCGTAACTTACATCGTCGATCCACAGGGCATCATCCGTTGGGTAAGCGTTAACGACCTTTCAGTTGGCCGTAACGTATCTGAAGTATTGCGTGTACTCGATGCATTGCAAACTGACGAGCTTTGCCCTTGCAACTGGCAAAAAGGCGAGGCTACACTTGCTTAGTCAGCCCATTGAAAGCAGTTCACAAGCGGGTGATCGTTAGTACGCCGGTTCTGTGAACTGCTTTTTTATTCACCTGCGGGAAAACCTTTCCGCTCAAAATTCAAACGAATATGTATCCATTTGCAGCCACAGGGAACACGAAAGAGTCCCTGTATAAAGAGGTCAATTTGCCTGCAGAATTTGAAAGCGTGCTGATCAACAAGCTCGCGGCGCTTGACCACCGTTACCTCAAAGACCTGAAAATCAATGTAGGCAATGTCTTGAAATCCCAGACACTCAACCGCAAGGAAGCATTACTGCTTGCATTGTCGGTAGCAGTGAATGAAAAGAACGCGGCGCTGATTGCGGCGCTGGAAGAACTGGCTAGCCAGGAAGGTGCGGACGAGAAGGAGATCGCGGAGATAACTGCCTGTGTCTCATTGATGAACGCGAACAACGTATTCTACCGTTTTCGTCACTTCATGCACAAGGAGTTTTACGATAATGCACCTGCGGGCATCAAAATGAGCATTATGGCAAACCCAGTGCTGGGCAAGGAGTTTTTTGAACTAACCAGCCTCGTTGTTTCAGCATTGAACGGCTGCGAAATGTGCGTGACCTCGCACGAGCAGTCGGTCCTGAACCACGGCGGTACGCAGGCACGTATATTCGATGCGGTTAGGCTTGGTGCAATCTTCAAGAGCTTTTCTGTTTTGATATAAAACAAAACTAGCCAGGTCTTAAAGATCTGGCTAGTCCCAAATTATCCATCCTATTTCTCTATTGTTTTCTCTTTGGATACTGCATCGCTCTACTCCATGTAGCTGATGTAGAAGGAGTTTCGGCCCCACATCGTACTGGGCTCGAAATCGATCACCAGCTTGCTTTCATACTCATCTTCCGAAAAGTGATTGCGCAGTTTCAGCGGTGCCTTGCCGCCTTCTCCGTTGTAATATGCTGTAATTTCATACCGTCCCAGAGGAATGTCAACCAGGTAGCCATAAGTCTTTGAATAGGGCTTCCCCGACTTCATTTTCAAGGTTTTACCCTTGGAACCGTCGATGAGGTCCCCTACCGGCGTGAGCGTAAACTCAATGTTCTCTTCGTCGTAAATGCTGCTGTAAAGCGACTTGTTCAGCCCGACCGTCGCGCCGTAGTAACCCTCGCCTTCCGGACGCTCGCCGGCAAGTTTCCATTGGAAATTCCGCACGGCGCCGTCGATACTGAACCCTTCGTAAACGTCCGGGTCCAGGTCCAGCTCGTAGCGGCGGCCATTGTACTGCTTCACAATCTGTGCCGAAGCCATGAATGTGCCTACCTTCGGCAGCTGGATCTCGTAGTTACCATTCGCATCGGTATTTCCCAGGGAGTAAGACGCGTAGATCATGGTATTATCGATCACCACTTCCACTCCCTTCACCGGCTTGCCTTCCGTATCGGTCACTTTTCCGGTTGCATACCCCTTTTTCGAACCCGGTCCATCAATGCCGGGCTCGTCATCAGTGGTGCAGGCAGCAACGAGCCCTACGATCAGAGCGCATTGCAGCATTAAAATCCATTTTCTCATTACTCAATCTTACGCAGTTCGGTCGTAGATGTGCTCTCCTCGCCTTTTTCGATCGTCTTTACAACGCCCACACCGGGAGCCGTCCAGAGTGTCACATTCACCAGCTCAGTTGTGATTTCCGGCTCGGTTACCTCGGTTTCGAACTTGGTATAAACTTCATATGAGTACTCCCATTTGGTGCATTTGAATTCGCCAGCCGGTGTAGTGATCGATTCTTCGGCTACTGCTTTTCCGTTTTTGTGCGTCATGCGCGCTTCGAGCTTGCCCAGTACCGAGCCTTCGTCCCCTGCCGGAATTTCCAGTTCTAGCAACAGCCTGATCGGGTCGCCCTTAAATGTGAGCGGGCTGTTGACTTTGCCGTTGTTTTCGAGGTACTGGAATTGTGGAAAACCCGTTACCTTCATTTCGGAAATGTAAGCGACGTCGTTGATCGCGTTTACCATTTCTTTGATAGCAACTGGATATGGTAGCTCGTTGGTCGTTGTGCCTCCCTTCGCATAAGCTTTGGACATGAAGGTTTTTTCCTCCTCATTTTCCCGGATAAAGTTGCTGATCGTGTGGACGTCCATCCCGGCGGAGTCTTTGGTACTCACGATTTTAGTAATCATATCGCCGGTTGAACCTTCGGAATCGGTGATCTTGTACGTATAACTTTTATCCTTTGCCGGAATGAACGCCTTCTCCGTTCCGCCACCATCTCCGCCGCCGTCGGGATTCGGGTTGTCGTCGTCCTTACACGCGGCGAAGGACATTGCCAGCACGGCCAGCGCCAGGGCAGATTTCGCAAATCTGCTTAGAACAATTGAGGGTGATTTACTTTTAAGTTTCATGGCAATTTTAGATTTAATACGAATTGATATTCAAATAATTAAGTGCTTAAAAATTTTCTACAGGCATACATACAGCATGAGTACCACAAAACCCGCCACCACGAGCGAGCCCCGTAGGAATATAAATTTCATCCACTCGTCGCGGGCGTTGACGTAGCCCTGGTGCGTATTCAGGAGATCGGCGTTGATCAGTACATTCACCGGCTCACTGCGTTTCAATGCGAGTGCCAGATCGGCGACCAGCAGCAGAAAGGCGACCAGGACCGGCCCGTAGGTAAGTAGTCCGCCAGCACTAACCGTCAAAACCAGCCAGGTAAGCGTGGTCGCAAGCGAAGAAATGTAAAGGGCCCTCAGCGGCCGCCTTACGCGCGGGTCGACGGCTTTGCGCAACTCGATGAAGCTTTCCGGCGAAATATCGAAAAGTGCCTTCCCGAATCCGACGCGGTAAAAAGCGCCCTGTGCGGCCACGAAGAAATATAACACCAGGCCAATGGCCTGCACGATATTCAGCATTTCAATCGATTTCATAAAGCTTGATCGCCGCCTGGCCTGTTGTATCTTTTTCCAGCTCTTTGCGGAGCTTTTCATTGAGGTATTTTCTAACGGAAACCTTCCTGACGTCGAGCAACGCGGGTTCGGTCGTTTCCGACACGAGGTGGTTGCTGTGGGCGTAATATCTGACGATCGTCGATTTTTTATCGGGCGCTGTCTCGGTCACCCAAAACCCTTTTTCGGGGAATGGCTGGCGGGCGGAGCGAGTCGCTTTGCTCACAGCCTGGTTTTGAATACTTGCAGCGACCAGTAGCCCAGCAAGCATATAATGTGTTATGATTTTCATGGCTATAATTCATTTCATCCGGTCGATGCGCTTTCCGGGACCTGGCGAGAAACAGCCAGGCCGTCAGGAGAGCGGGTGGGACCACCACAAGAAGCATTATAAGACCTTACTCTTTCAGCAGCTTCGCTTGCGCGTTGTCTTTGAACGTGTTGACGGTTTCGACATCGCCATTGACGGTGCCCTGGTAGTTGACGAAGATGCCGTAGCCACCACTGTTGGCAATCACCGATTTGCGGATCGTCATGCGGGACTGTCCGCCGTAGATAGCAATGTTCGCCTTCTTGCCCGACACAATCGCAATGTTACCGCCGCCTGAGACTTCGGCATTTTCGATCACGTTTTTATCGCTGGTAGAGAAGCATATCATCCCTTTCCAATAGGCAGCAACGTTTTCGGCACCACGGATCACGATTTTGTTTGTTTCTGTTCCAACCGCATTGAAATAACCGTCGTCGATAGTGATGAAACCTCCACGTCCCACTTCGATGATCACGCCGGGCAACAATTTCCAGTTGGCGTCGGAAGTCACATTTTCAAGGAAACGATAAGGAGTCTTGTCTTTAAAACCTTTCCATACTACTTCCGAGGCGGCATTTTTAGGCAGAGACGAGGCGAAGATCTCCACCACATTGCGACCGTTACCGTTCGTGAATTTGGAATCCGTGTCAAGGTTTTTCACGTTTTCGGCACCCATAAGGATCCCGGCTTCCGTATTCTCTTTGAAATTGTTCTTTTCAAATGAACCGAGGATTACCGCATGTTCGAGGTAAAGTCCGTAACCGGCATTTTGCTCAAAAAGACAGTGTTTGATATTCACTTCCGCGCGACCGCCTCCCAAAACTGCCATACCGGCTTTGGTCGTAGCATAAAGCGGCTTGCTACCTGCGTGCAGTACCTGCACATATTCAAGTGTATTCGCGCTGCTCGACGAGCGGAAGGTTACGCCGGCCCAGAAACCTTTGGTAGTTTCCTTCCCGATGAAACGGATAGGCTTCGCGGAATCACCTTTTGCGATGAGGATACCACCGTTGTCGTTGATCTCCAGACGGGTATCACGTGCAAATGCGATGACAACACCCGGCTTGATTTCCAGTTCCGCATTCACCGATACGTTCGCATTCACGATGTAATCCGGAATGGCCGGGTTGTCGATGCGGTCGTTCAGAGTCAGTTTGGCGCGGATGTTGGCATCGATCACGATCGGTTCGATCACCGTGGCCGTAATCACAACTTTATCCTTGCTCTGCCCATTGGCATTGCTGATGGTCAGTTCCACTTCGTACTCGCCCGCAACATCGGCGGTAAATGTAGGCTTGGCGGTGTTGGCAGCGGCCAGGTTGGCGGCGCTACCTGCCGGTTTTTTACTGAATGTCCAGCTGAATTCAAACGGCTTGTTCTCGCTGTCGGCGGAAGCACTGCCGTCGAGTTTCACAACAGAGCCTGCGTTTACATTCTGGTCCGCCCCTGCTTTGGCGGTCAATGTGTTGGATGGTTTTACATCTTCTTCTTCCTTGCAGCTACCCAGCAACAGGGCAAAGGACAAGGCTGCCCAAAGAATTCTTCTTGCTTTTAACATGGCTAATATTCCAAAAGATTTAAATGAATTTTACTTCCATTTCTCAATGGCGGTGCAATTCTAAACCGATTTGGCGAGCATGAGAAGGCTGGGAAAGCGAGTGTCGATCAATAGCTGGTTTTGTCGACAAACGCCTTTTGCAGCGCCGTTTAAAATGTGAGCTTGAAGCGGCGCTGGCAGTCGTTGCGGAAGTTGCGGCCAATGGGCAGCTCCTTACCGGCGATTTCCAGCTTGTGGGAATGGTAGCTTTCGACTTTATCGACCGAAACGATAAATGAGCGGTGAATGCGGATGAAGGCGTCCTCGGGCAGGAGTTCTTCCAAAAGACTGATCTTCTGTTTCGAAACGAGTGCCTTGTCCTTCAAAACGACTTTAATATAATCCCGCAAACTCTCGATCCAGTAAATGTCGTTGACGTTCACCTTGACCATCTTGCGGTCTACTTTTAAATACAAAAACACATCCTGAGTTGTCGGCACCGCTTTTTGCGCTACCGAAACAGACTGATTGGTAATATTCAAACCCGTAAAAACCTTGTCCATCGCCCGCAGGAAGCGCTCGAAGGGAATGGGTTTCAGCAGGTAATCCACTGCATTAAGGTCGAAACCCTCGACGGCGTAATCCTGGTAAGCCGTCGTAAAAACGACTTTGGGCGGGTTTTTAAGGCTTCTAAGCAAGTCGGTTCCTTTGAGGCCGGGCATTTTTACATCCAGAAACATGAGGTCGATCTTCTGTTGCTGCAACACCTGGAATGCCTGAATGGCGTCCTGGCAGCGCGCCGCAACTTCGATCTCCGCGAAATTGGCGAGGTAGTTGTCCAGTACTTCGATAGCGTGTGGCTCATCGTCCACCAGAATGGCTTTCAGCTTCATAAATATCAGATTTCCAAACGTTTGTCAAGATCAATTTCCAGAATCACGGCGAATACATCTTCCTCGTCCATGATTTTAAGGTTATGGGCCGAAGGATACAGAATTTCGAGCCGTTTGCGCACGTTCGCCAACCCTATGCTCACATGATGCGGGCGATCGTCGTGCACGGCGGTTTCGGGTTTGCTGTTCGAGATCTTGAATTTCAGCGCATTGTTCTTCACCCGCAAATCCATATTGATCCACGCCTGCCCGATCTGCTCACTGGCGCCGTGCTTGAATGCATTCTCGACCAGCGGCAGTATCAGCAACGGCGCGATCTTGGAATCGGGCGATAAGCCGTTGATACTGAAATTAATATCCAGCCGCTCCTCGTACCGGATCTTTTCCAGTTCGATGTAACTTTTGAGTATACTGATATCCCTTTCCAGCTGTACAATCTCCGTATTGGCCTCATAAAGCATATAGCGTAATATCTCCGCCAGGCCCATTACCACCCCCGGCGACTGTGGCGATTGTTTGAGGGTCAATGCATAAAGGTTATTTAATGTATTGAACAAGAAATGCGGGTGCAGCTGGCCTTTCAGGAAGTTCAGCTCGGCCTCCATCGCTGCTTGCCGCCTGTCGAACCACATCTTGAAAAACTTCACCGACAATGCGATCCATACGAAAATATTGGTCTGCTCGAATGCGCTGATCAGGTACGTGGGCTTCAAAAGCTGCTGTTTGAACGTTCCTTCCAGCTTCCGCCAGACAAACGTCGGGTCGTTCTTTTTTACCGCATTGTAGATGATCGGGTCGGCGACGAGTATTTCCATCAACCTGAAAGCCAGCGTAGAACCAATGATGATCAGCAGGAAAAGGAGCGCAAAATGCACATATTTCTTCCGGTCGAAATACCGGGGGATGATCACGTAGGCGATCAGGTAGAAATAACCGATGTGGATGGGCATAAATAGGGCTACGATACCGACTGTAAGCCAGTAGTCGGGCATACCTGCACCGTAAATGATTGTCAGGATCGTCAGTACGGCGAGCCAGAACAGGATGTGCAGTAAAATTCTTTGATGCCTGGTGTAACTAAGTACCGGGGAAACAGGGCGCATGTAACAAAGATAACGATTTAGGGGGCCAATGCCGGCTTTGAAAAGCATTGTCGACCAACATCATACTATTGTCGACGAACGGCATTTATAAGGTGCTCTTCCGGGTAATTGTTTGGTGTACAGACAAAATATCTTCGCCAACCGGTGAATCACAGGGCTGTCACTTCATAATGCGGCCATATTCAGCCTTTGAAAGATAAAATATCCAAATTAGGCCCATAAATCAGAATTTGTATCTGCAAATATTCCCTCTGGTGGTTTTTCTACTTAGTTTTGTATTAAAATCAAGATATTAACTAAACTGTAAAATAATGGCAACGTCAACCGAAACGTACATTCCGTACAAGGTAAAAGACATCTCGCTGGCCGAATGGGGCCGTAAAGAAATCACATTGGCAGAAGCGGAAATGCCTGGTTTGATGGCTATCCGTGCTGAATACGGTCCGTCACAGCCTTTGGCAGGTGCGCGGGTTGCGGGTTGCTTGCACATGACGATCCAGACTGCAGTTCTGATCGAAACGCTTACGGCATTGGGTGCGGAAGTTACCTGGTCATCTTGTAACATCTTCTCTACGCAAGACCACGCAGCAGCGGCGATCGCAGCAGCGGGCATCCCTGTTTACGCATGGAAAGGAATGAATGAAGAGGAATTCAACTGGTGTATCGAGCAGACTTTGTTCTTCGGCGAGGAGCGCAAACCCCTCAACATGATCCTCGACGACGGTGGTGACCTTACCAACATGGTATTCGACGAATATCCTGAGCTGATCGACGGCATCAAAGGTCTTTCGGAAGAAACGACCACCGGTGTTCACCGTTTGTACGAGCGCTACAAAAACGGAACGCTTCACCTGCCTTCTATCAACGTAAACGACTCGGTTACAAAATCTAAATTCGATAACAAATACGGCTGCCGCGAGTCACTGGTTGACTCTATACGCCGCGCAACCGACCTGATGCTTGCTGGTAAAGTAGCGGTAGTAGCAGGTTACGGCGACGTAGGTAAAGGCTCGGCCGAATCACTCCGTGGTGCAGGCTGCCGCGTACTCGTTACTGAAATCGACCCGATCTGTGCATTGCAGGCTGCTATGGACGGTTTCGAAGTAGTAACTATGGACGAAGCTGCCGACCGCGCGAACATTTTCGTGACTGCAACCGGTAACTACAAAATCATCACCGACCGTCACTTCCTCAAAATGCGTGACAAAGCGGTAGTTTGTAACATCGGCCACTTCGATAACGAAATCGACATGGCTTGGTTGAACAAATCTTACGGCCACACCAAATCGCAGATCAAACCACAAGTTGACATCTACAACGTGGAAGGCAAAGACATCATCGTGCTGGCAGAAGGCCGTCTGGTGAACCTTGGCTGCGCAATGGGTCACCCGTCATTTGTGATGTCCTGCTCATTCTCAAACCAGACTTTGGCGCAGATCGAGCTTTGGACCAACACGGCTGCTTACGAGAAGAAAGTATACGTTCTTCCAAAGGCGCTTGACGAAAAAGTGGCTGCATTGCACCTTAAACACGTAGGCGCGAATCTGGATATCCTTTCAGATGAGCAGGCTGCTTACATCGGTGTATCCGTAGAAGGTCCTTTCAAAGCGGAAACTTACCGTTATTAATATAGGATTGATATTGAAAAGACCGGCTGGTTCGCGTAACCGGCCGGTCTTTTTTTATGCTTTTTGCATTCCCTGGATTTACGCCTCTGGTTTTCCGGGTGACGCCGGGGGCAGGTCGACAGGCCTCGCTGGCGTGGGAAACGAAATATTATTCTCATCAAAAACCCGCTTCACTACTTTCATCGCCGCACTTTTCGCCGGCCCGGGACCTATTTTGTCCTGCCGGATCCAGAAAAGTATTTCAAAATCGATACTCTTCTCCGTAAAACGCGTGAAGTTAAATTCGATCACTTTGAGAGGGTCGATAAAATCCAGCTTCCTGATCACGCTAAGCGCAAGGCTCTCCACTACCGCCAGATCGTCTTTATAGCCAATGCTACCCTCCATCCGTACACGTCTTTCGCCAGAATGCGTGAAATTCAGGATCGGCTTTTGGAAAATATCCTTGCTAGGCAGCTCCACTTGCTGACCCTCGAAGTTATCCAGCTTCACCGACCGGAGGCCGATAGAGAGCACTTTCCCTGTGTAGCCATTTGTTTCGATAACATCCCCTACCTGGATGGGTCGTTGGATCGCGATGAATGCGCCGGAAATGAAGTTGGTCGTAAGATCCTGGAATGCAAAACCTAGCGCCAATGCGAGCACGCCTGCACCTGCGAGCAATGACGTCACGGTTTTATCCAAACCCAGCACACCTAATGCGAAAAAGAAACCGGTTGTAATGATCGCGATCCGGGTAATGGTCGATATTAGTCCCACGAGTGCAACATTCTGCGATGCATGGCCTAATATCCGTTCAATAAACTTTCCTCCCAGCCTTGACAGAAACCTGAAAACGATCAGGATAATAATGGCTATGAGAAGGTTCGGCAAGAGGCGGTAAGCGTCCACCGTCCAGCGGTCGAGTTTGACGGCAATGGGGTCTACTATTTTGGAAATTTGTGCGAAAATCATCTTTTAAATTAATACTGCACGGGGCCTCGAACTAGTAAACCCGGCGCATTTTAAACAGGCTGCGGCCCAGAAATGTTGTGCGGCACGCAAAAATAAGCATTAGGAGCCGCTTTTTACATCACGCCATCCTCTATAACACCGCAAGCTTCCCCGAACCGACCACTCGCCCATCGGATTTCATTCTCCAGATCCGGCCGACCTATGTTTAATGGATTTAAAATCATTTTTTTCAACCATTAACGCTTATTATTATGAAACTACTTCGAGGCATGGCCATTGCGGCCACAGGCATTTACATGGCAGCGATGATGAGCGCCTGCCAGACAGGAAATGAAACCGCGCTTAATCCGCAGACACCTGCGACGATATCGGACCGGAATGCGAAGACAGCGGACATTCTGCTAATCAAAGATGGAGGTAAAGACCTTGCCTATGCAACTGTGGGAAGGCCTGTTCTGTGGAAAGAAATTGATCAAAGCTTAAATAGCTTCTGGGAATTTACCTATACTGCACAAAACGTGACGGCCACAAAATACAATCAGACAACCAAACAGCAAATGGATGTCGACTTGTACACGCTTGATGCAAATGGGCTTTGCACTCAAAGCTCCACTGACAAAGTCTTCAACTATGAATACAATGTTAACGGCCAGCTAACAAAATGTTACAACAAATTTGAGCCTAATGAACGGCAAGAGTTCGCCTATGAAAATGACCCAGCCGCACAGACGAAATCTCTTTCAAAAGTAACGTTCTATGATAAATTCAATATCAAAAAGAGGGAGACTACATATAGTTATACAGCGGGAGGTATTATCCCCGACCTAAACCCGATGAATCCGGAATGTCTGCCGACCAATGGCAGAAAGTACTTGCCGATTTTTGGCAAGTTCAACACGAACCTCGCGAAATTGGTCACTGACAATACGTTTTTGTCTAGTGGGACAAAACTGATGACCGCCTTCTTATACGAGTACGCCCTTGACGCCGATGGCAGGGCAAACACTGTAACCCTTAAGAAAACTGATGGAACTATCATTTCCGTAACCCAAAGGAAGTATTCTTCTCCCGTGGGGGGCATTTAGTCGCAATAAGTAAAGACCAGGCTTGGTAGCCGAAATTACCAAGCCTGGTGTTCGTCTACAAAATCAACCAAATCATAACCTCGCTAGCAACTCCTCCTTCTTAGCCTTAAACTCCTCCTCCGTAATCTGCCCCTTTTCAAGAAGCACATTCAGTTTTCCAATCGTCGAAATGATAATATCCTGCGGGCTTTGATCGCCACTGCGCAAGTCGGCAGTTGCAGTTACGTCGTAAGCGATTTCCGGTGTTGGCTGGCTCGGTTTGCCCGGATCAGAAACAATTTGTAGACTTTCAAGGTCGACCGGACCGTCCTTGCTTGTAAATCGATAGGAACTCCCTGAGCCTTGCTGCTGGGAAATACCGGATATCTGATGATGCTTGGTATCATAGATCGTACGTTTCCCATTCTCCTCAATGACCAAACGATGCACAGCCTCAAAATAAGCGTAGCGGAAATTGTTTTGGGAACCGGTAGAAGTTGGAGTACCGAAAACCGTTGGCCACGATGTGCTAACCTGCTTCTGCGATGCCCCCGCAATGTCGTTTGCGGCTGAACTGCCATTTGGACCATGAATTGCCTCTTTTTCTTCGAACAGGATATTCGTCGCAACGAGAGCCGCCAGTTCGTTACAGAGCTTGTCCACAGTCGCGCGCAGGCCGCTGTTAAACATATCTCCTACCATCGTCATTCCGCCCTTCATCCATTGGCCCTGTCCGCCCAATTCCGCAATGTTGAATTGCGCCATCGTCCCATTTCCCTGAACAACCGCTTTCAGGAGCGATTCAACGGTTTCCGGACGCAAATTATATTGGCCTGCAATGCCATCGACTTTTCGCCGACCTTCCTGAGTGAGTTCTTTCATGATATATTGAGTTTGAGGAGGGCATTGCAAAAACGATGCCACCCTGACCCAAAACGACAGAAATTCGAGCAAAATCACACTTTCCAAACCGGCAACTAGCCCGCAAGCCCCGATCGGGTATCGCTTTTTCAAGCTGTCGAAGTGCAGGCTATGTTTGAAGAAGTTAAATCAATTGTTCAATTCAATTAACGTTATTATGAAACTAAACAGAACCACCACATTGGTCATCCAGGGTATGTTAGTGCTGGGCCTGCTCGGCGCCTGCCAGAATGAAGACGTGATGACACCCGCCGACACAATCGGAAACACTTCCGGCGACAACAATGCAAAAGTTGCGGCAAGTGAAATCAAACTTGTAAGCGACGGTGATAACAACCTGCAATATCACAAGACAGGCCGATACACAGGCTATTTATCAAAGGTTAGTGAGCCGTCTTATTACACCAACTATTCTTATAACGACAGCGGCGTTCAGGGAGATTACTGGATTACAAGTAAACGTTATACAAAATCGACCAACACCCTGATTAAAGAAATTCAATATCACGTGGTCAACAAAAGGTGTATTAAAAGTTTCAATATCACAGACAATCAAAATTCTATTTACAGCTATAATGAAACAGGTCGGTTAAACACCATATCTCGCGAGGGAAGTAGTATAAAAGTTGACTTTAATTACATTTACGACGCCGCTGCCGACGCCGAACGTCTCACTAAAACAACTTATTCGAATAGTAACGGAGCGTACAAGGAAGTTTCTTTTTTATATTCGATTGGATCGGGCAACTGGGCAGTCGCTCCGAAGCCCGACAAATATTTTTTAAACCCCGTTCATTCAGATCTAGATAAATACCTTCGAATTTTCGGAAAATTCAGTGATATGCTTGTCCAACAGGTCACAATAACTCCACTACCGTATACAAACCAGACTAAGCCATATTACAAATATTTCTATTCAATCGACAGTGACGGATATGCCATATCCCGCTCGCAAGAGTATTACCCGCTTGGTTATGGCAATCAAGCTGGCAAGCAATCGACTTACGCTGCTTTGAATTATATGGCATGGGTACCAGGGATATAATTCAGCTATTCATTTCTTAATTTAAACAAAAGAGACCGTCGACCTGGCGGTCTTTTTGTCTAAAATGCCTCTCACTGCAAGTAATTGTATTAAACTATATAATTAGAGTAGTTTTTAGTATCAAATATCTGTTTTTTCTCCAAAAAACAATCCTAAATAAGTATCCTATTAACTTCTAAATTACCCAAAAATATAACTACAAAAAACGAATAAATGAGTAGATTAATTAAATGTCGTTTACCATTAACATACCAACACACACCGTTAAGCCAATAAATTTTCCCATTCTTTCGATTACTACTAAGTTTGAAATGAAAACTATTTTTTATTAATCTATTATCACAAAAATTATGAAACAAATTCACATTGCAGGTAACTTATTAAAGAGCCTGATGCTGGCGGGGCTGCTGACGGCATGTACCAACGACCAAACGATCGTCCCAGCCGAAACGGCAGGCGTTGAAAGGAATGAACAGAATACAAAACTATCCTCTCTACTCAGGCTGATAGACGACAATGGAACTTCGATACAATATATCAAAAGTGGAAAGTTTCTTGGAAAAACCTCAAAGGCAATTGCCATCAATGATCGTTACGAATACACTTACGACGACAATAATCCTGCCGGAGATTTGTGGATAACTAGAAAGAAATATGCCAAATCGAACAACGCGCTTTTAGGCCAAGTGAAGTATAAAATATCCAATGGAGTCTGCATATCCAGCGAAGACAATGTTGCCGGCGATTACTTCGAGTACAAATATACAGCGCAAGGATATTTGGATGAAATAAAGTTCTCTCACAATGGCGTGTACAAGAATTTATACAAGTACTCTTACAATTTCAACAATGCAACTGGCGTCTATCGGTTAACAAAAATTACATTGCAGAACGCTCAATCGGCAACTCTGTTCGAACAAACATTTGCATATACCGCAAATGCCGATAATTACCCAACGCCCGCCAAACGAGAGCATATTGACAAATACCTACCCTTCTTCGGAAAATTGTGCGACGTACTTCCACAAAAGGTCTCTTTGCAGTGGGTTGATCCTAATGCATTAGATAGCGAACAGGAATTTACTTACACAGTCGACGGTAACGGGCTTGTAAGTACAAAGGTTACGCAGCTGTCTACAAATAATACTCCTAGTGGGAGTATTACCGAAACTTTTAAATATTCTGCAAACTGGCAAGGAATATAAATAGAAGAACGCAGTCGAATAATTTTTACTGTCATAGCGGGGCACTTTGTGGCCCGCTATTTATGTTCAGCAGCGGCAATAACCTGCCAATATTTTTCTAATTCTCTATTCGCAACTACCCCCTTCTGCCCCCTCACCATCATTTCCGCCGCCCGCAACCTCTCCCCCGTCAGCGGATGCGTACTCAGCAATTTCAAACTTCCCACATCTCCATGTTCGCTTTGGAGTAATGCGAATAAATCCACAAATCCTTGCAGGCGGATCCCGTTGCTTTGCAGGACATCCATTCCTTTGCTATCCGCTTCGGTTTCGAGCTCCCGGGAATAGGTGAGGTTCGCGAGGGCGTTGGAGTTGTCAGCGAGAATGGTGACGATGCCGTTGATGTCGTTCAGGAGCAGGGAAAGGAACAGATAACCGCCCAGGCTTCGGAAAATATTGCGCAGGGAGTGCCGGTAATGCACATGCGATACCTCGTGCGCAAGCAATGCAGCAAGCTCTTCTTTGGTTTTCATTTTACGAAGAATACCCTCGAATACCACGATGTTGCCGCCGGGCAGGGCAAATGCATTGGCGTCGCTTTCTGTCACGACGGTCACGCGGATCGGATAATTGGTTTTAAAGTCGATGGCTTTGGCAAAGTCATTCAGTTTGGCCGTCAGCTGGTCGTCCACCTCATAGGCACGAATCATATTCTCGTACATCGTGTCTCCCATTTTTATCTCTGCGCTCGTGGGGAAACGCGCAGCCACCGCGCCAGCCAGCCAGGGAAGTCCAAACCAGTAACCAAGGCCTATCAGCATCAATACGGTGAAAGCCACGCCAGCGATGGCGGTATTATTCAGCTTAAAAATATCGGTAACCCGCCTTTTGAAAAAGGGCCGTTCGGGGTAGCGTTTTTTGAGCGATTCCGGCAGATTTCCGTCTTTGCATTCGATAGTTTGCTGCGGAAATTCTCCAAAACGGAAAATAAAGAGATGGCTGAAATTCTCGTCCGTCACGATGCCCGGCAACGTCCATCGCACCGAAGTGAGCTCGCCCGAGGGATCACGGTAATGAATGAGCCAGTGATCGGGCATAAGGGTGAGCGTCGCGTCGTGCGCGATGGACAGTCTTCCGTCGTGGTAACGGACACTAAAATTGTACATGAAGCCAGCAGAATCGGTTAAACAAGCCCAATATCGATCATATCCGCGAGATCCTCACCGGTCGCATCGCTATAATCAGCTTCGGTCTGAGTGATCGCATTGACATCCAGAGGACCATCGATATGAATATTGGAAAACACAAATTGCATTGCCCGCACAATCGCCCAGGGCGTTGCCAGGCCAAGGCTCAGAATGATGATCAGTATATTGACCGCGATCAACTTAAAATACCCTCCGGCGGTGGCTGTCGAGCGGAAAGGCAGCGCCGTTTCGCCCTGGTACATCCGGATGTTGTTTACATAATAGGCGAAAAGGTCTTTTGCCCACCAGAAAGAATAAATTCCGAAAGTGATCAGCGTCAGCATATAGCCTTTTAAATTCATCCAGAAAAAAGCACTGCCTTCGCCTTCGTATGAAAATGTAATACTTCCGAAACGCAGGTGTTTGAAAATATATTTCCGGATTTCAATGACAAACCACGCGCCGTAAATGCCAAATGTACATAGGGTAATAAGGCTGCCTACGATAAACATATTCAGAAATTCCTTTCTGTCTCCCCGATAACCAAAATGGATACCCCGCCACGACGACCGGGATGTTCTGTAACGAAGCGCACCGTGAATGGCAATGGGGATCAGGAGCAGGAACCCGATATAAAAGACAGCCACGCCAATAAGTGTGATGGTCATGTTACGCGTTGCCGCGGCACCAAAAAGAATGCAATAAAGGCCCAGGAAAATCCCGATCGCTTTGATAAAACCGATAAACATTTCCTTTCCTGTTCCATGAAACGTAAAACGGCTTCCTTCGAATTCGGATTCCTCATACAAGTATTTCAATAACGCGGCCCTTGCCCAGGGATAGTAAAGTCCGAGCGTGACAAGTGTTAAAAGAATATTGACAATGTAAATACCGAATAGTTTGGCACCCTCTCCGTAGAAGGTAACCTGGCGGGTTTCGTGCTGTTCCATTTAGTTAGATTTGAATTTGAAGAGGGTCAAATATAAAAATTTCAATGTACTAATAGATTAATCAGCCGTTATCAGGCACAAAAATTTGAAAACCAGTTATTCTCCGGCACAGTTATTTTATCAGACTACTCACATTTCATTTCATCAAAACAACTGGAAATCATGGATATTTATCAATTGGCTAACGAATACCTGGATACCACGAATGGCGGGGGCGATCCGCGCGAAACGCCGCCGTTCGACCCCCGCCCTGAGGTGCCGTCACCTGACGTACCCGAAGAAACCCCGCCTTATGAACAGGATCCAGAAACACCGCCTGTCGAGCCACAGCCCGAACTCCCGCCCGTAGAACCCATTGTACCAGAGATAGAACCACTGCCGGGCGAGGAGCCGGGCATCCCGGCATTTAAGTAACCGACTTTTACAGAATGTTTTATTTTGAAGTTATTTCATAACTAAGCAACTATATTTAAACGGGCGCTACAAAAAGTACTACAAAAATTGTAGCCGAAATTAAATTCATCGTATCTTCACTTAAATTTATTTGTAGACCCGACGAATGGCTAAAATTTTTACGCTCTGTTTTTTACTACTCTCTTTCTCTATTCAGGCTCAGTCAAATAAGATACTTCCCGGAAAGATCGAAGCAGAGGATTATACTACAATGAATGCCGTCGGCACCGAAAACACCTCGGACGTGGACGGTGGCCTAAATGTGGGCTGGATTCAGGACGGCAGCTGGATGGATTATGCAGTGCAGGCGCCGTCGGCGGGCTACTACACATTCAGGTTCCGCATTGCGAATGGGTACAGCCCCGAAGCAACGCTGGCTTTGCAAACGGCCGGAGGCACCACGCTCGGTCGGGTTGTTCTGCCTCAAACCGGCGGCATGCAGGGCTGGAAAACAGTCTCTTTCGTGGCATTGCTTTCGCAGGGAAATCAGACGATCCGCATTTTGGCAGAAAAAGGTGGCTGGAATTTCAACTGGTTCGAGGTGAGCGGCTCCCGTGCGCTCTCCTCGGGAAAAGTGGAAGCCGAGAGCTTCGATGCGATGTATGAAGTGCGAACCGAAGATACCGGCGATGAAGGCGGCGGCCAGAATGTAGGCTATATCGACGATAATGACTGGCTGGACTATAACCTGAATCTCGCGAATGCGCGTGAGTATGAAATCCAGTTCAGGGTCGCTAATGCCTATGGGAACGGCGTTATTGAAATCCAAAATGCGTCGGGCACTGTGCTCGGGCAGGTAAATGTGCCTCAAACCGGAGGCTGGCAGAACTGGGTGACCATCAGTACGACAGTCCCTCTCCCCGCGGGCAGCCAGGTAGTGCGGCTCTTTGCACGAAATGGCGCTTTTAACTTCAACTGGTTCGCATTTGTATCTGCAAGTGCGCGAATTACGGGTACAATCTTACCCGCCAAAATTGAAGCCGAAAATTATGATGACTCTTACAGCGTACAACTTCAGAATACGGAAGATACCGACGGCGGCCAGAATGTAGCGTGGATCCAGGACAACAGCTGGATGGACTACGACGTCCATGTCCCGACCCCGGGCATTTTTACATTCAGCTACCGCATTGCAAACGGGTATAGCCCCGAGGCGACACTTGCGCTTAAAAACAGCGATGGCACGGAGCTAGGCAACATTTTATTGCCGCAAACGGGTGGTATGCAGGGCTGGAAGACGGTGAGTATGCTCGCCTCCCTGCCAGCAGGAAATCAGCGGTTAAAGGTTTTTGCTACCAAAGGCGGATGGAATTTCAACTGGTTCGAAGTGAAAGAATCCCGCGCATTGACGAGCAGAATAGAGGCGGAAACTTTCGATGTCGCGTCGGATGTCCGTACGGAAGTTACAGGTGATGTGGATGGCGACATTAATGTAAACTATATCGATGACAATGACTGGCTGGACTACAATGTGAATGTACCAACGGCCGGTACCTATACCATCAATTTCAGGGTAGCCAACCAGTGGGGAAATGGCAATATCCAGTTCAAAAACACAAACGGCACGGTGCTCGGAAGCGTGGATGTACCGCAAACCGGCGGCTGGCAGAACTATACGACCGTTCGTACGACCGTGCAGCTGGAAGCCGGTAGCCAGGTATTCCGCATTTTCGCCAATCGCGGTGCATTCAATTTCAACTGGTTTGAAGTAATCCCCGGTTCCGTTCAGGGCCAGTCCGTTATCACTTTTGAACCTATTTCAGACAAAAATCTCACCGATGGCTCATTCAACCTGACCGCCAGCAGTACCAACCCCGAGACTCCCCTGCAATTTACTTCTTCCAACCCATCCATCGTTTCGGTTTCGAATGCAACTGGTATCTGGAAAGCATCCATTCATAGTGCCGGACAGGTCACTATTACAGCTTCTCAGGCGGGCAACAATAATTATCTGACAGCGGAAAACGTAGCCAGAACGTTTACGGTTTCCGACAATTCCAGTCCTAACAACCCGGCCCTTGGCACCAAAATCCCGATCGACCCGAAGCGTTGGTACCAGCTCACCAATGCAGCCAACGGCCTCGATGGGTTGTTCGACGGCAATACGCAGGAGAATGTGCTCACGGGCTGGGGAAAGGTGATCAATAATTACGAAGCCTACTACCCGCTGAAAGAAGGGGAGCAAATTACGCTTAATGGTGTCAAATTCTTCGATTTCACAGGTAGTGCGCAGGATTTCCCCCTGGTACTTTCTGTAATTACCGATCAATGGGAACGCATTCCGGTCGCAACTTTTACGGGTGAAATTTACAATGGCTGGGTTGGTCCCTACCCCAATCGCCAGCTGTCCGGAGATGCGCAATTCAAGCTGGATCAGCCGATGAGCAATATCCGTTACCTGGTGATGACGATGTCGAACACATTGCCTACGGAAATCGAATTTTACGGAAGCTACACACCAGGTACTGAACCTTCGAAGCCAGCACGGACCAAGCACATTAAACTGAACGATATGCTCGGTGTGAATGGTTACGAATGGTATTTCCAGGATGGGGCGCATACCGAATCGCTCGTGGAATCGAAGGTGCAGGCTGCAAAGAGCTTCACCGGCCTGCGGCACTATATGGATTGGGAAAAGCTGGAATCATCGGAAGGCGTTTTCTCTTACAATCCGACATTGAGCGGAAGCTGGAACTACGACCTGATCTACGAACGCTGCAAACAGGAAGGCATTGAGGTATTGGCCTGTCTTAAAACACAACCCGGCTGGATGCGGGAGACTTACCCCGAAGACCAGCGCGACCCGGAAAATGTACCGGTGCGCTACGGAAAGAGCTTTACCGACCCGCTTTCGTACATCGAACAGGCCAGGGTTGCATTCCAATACGCGGCGCGTTACGGAAGCAACACCAACGTCGACCCTTCTCTTCTGAGCGTTTCAACCACTCCACGCTGGACCAACGATCCGGTTAATACCATCAAAATCGGCCTCAATCTGATCAAATACATCGAATGCGACAACGAGCGCGATAAATGGTGGAAGGGCCGGAAAGGCTACCAGACCGCCCGCGAATATGCGGCTAACATGTCGGCATTTTACGATGGACACAAAAACACGATGGGCGCCGGTGTGGGTGTTAAAAACGCCGATCCCAACATGAAAGTGGTTATCGCCGGATTAGTTACCGGTCCTGATTTTGTAAAAGGAATGGTTGACTGGTGCAAGGAATTCCGGGGCTACAACGCGGATGGCTCCGTGAATCTGTGCTGGGACGTTGTGAATTTCCACCTTTATACCGACAATGCATCGTCGAGCCAAAGCGGCACTTCTACCCGCGGTGCGGCGCCAGAGGTTACCAATGCGAAACAAATACTCGAAAATTTCGTCAAAGTGACCCGCGAAATCTCCAACGACCTCCCGATATGGAACACCGAGGCCGGTTACGATGTACATCAGGACAGCCCGCTTAAAGCAATCCCTATCGGTAATAAATCAGCGTTGCAGACACAAGCAGACTGGATTTTACGTACCTCGCTGTTTACCGCCCGCAATGGTGTCGAGAAACTGTTTTTCTACCAAATGTATGACGATAACGGCAGTGGCGGCATGTTCGCATCGGCCGGGTTCGTGAACAATGACCAGACTCGCCGGCCATCTGCCGATTATTTCCTGCAAACGCAGAAGCTGTTCGGTCAATATGAATACAAGGAAACGCTCCACAACGATCCGATCGTGGACCGCTATGAACTGAATGGCCAATCGCTGTTTATTCTGACAGTACCCGATGAAATAGGAAGAACCGCCGAATATACCGTCAACCTGAACCAATCGGGCATTGCGCGGATTTACACCCCGACCGCCGGTGCCGATAATATGGCCATGACCGAGTTGCCGATCGTGGATGGCAAAGTAACCGTTACGGCGGGCGAAACGCCAATTTTCGTTCTCGCGGCGGACGCTCAGAATGCACGACGGGCAGCAATAGAAGTAGCGGCGCCAGTTTTAGAGGAAGAAGTTTCGCTTCATGCTGATGCGAAAGTCTATCCTAATCCTACCTCCGATTTTGTAAGCATCGATCTTGCTAACAGCAACACCGGGCAGATCGAAATCCGCATTTTTGATGCTAAATCGGGTACGCTTTACAAGAATATGCAGGTGAACAAAACAACAAACCGCTTCTCGCACCAGCTAAACATCACACAACTTCCTGCCAGCATTTACATTGTTGAAATAAGGCAAGGCAACGACCGCGCATTCCGCAAGATTGCCAAGGTCAATTAACAAAACATACCTAAGCAAAACGCCCGGATTTACGATCCGGGCGTTTTGCTTTAATCAAGGTAAGAGGCGCTGCTCATTCGTCGGTTCCAGCTTCCTCCGGACTCCAACCGCGCTATATTGAACTTGTCGCGATACTCTTTCGGCGTCACGCCGGTACTTTTCTTAAACAGCTGCCGGAAAGATTTCAAGTCGTTATAACCTGAGTTAAGCATAACTTCCAGCACGCTTTGATCGGTCTGCGCCAGCAGTTTCTTTGCGGCCTCAATGCGCGTCCGCTGCAAATATTCAATGGGCGTCACTCCAATGGCCTGTTTGAACCGTCGCACCACATTTCTGCGGCTCGCCGGGATGTCCTGAATGAGGACTTCAATGGTGCTGCCTTCCTGGTATTCCTTTTCGATTTTCTGCTGCGCCATATTCACCAATCCGTCACCGTGATTTTGAGGTGGAGCGAAAGTCCCGAAATAGGTTTGCTGCTCGCGGTCCATATCTATGGCAAACATTTTCGCGGTCCGCAGCGTAAGATCCTTTCCGCAAAAACGCTGTATCAGGTACAGCATGAGATGGAAACTGCTCGTAGCACCACCGCTCGTAAAAATACCTTTGTCCTCGGTCACTACGGCATTGCTCTTCATGATGATGTCGGGAAAATTCGAAGCGAGTGCCTCCGCGGCGTCGATGTGCGTAGTCGCGTGCTTGCCATTCAACAGACCCGCTCCTGCGAGCAGGAATGCGCCCGTGCAAAAGCTGGCCAGTTCGGCCCCATTTTTATATTGTTCCCAAAGCCAGGGAATACAGCTTTGGTTGCTCTTCACCGAAAGTTGCACATCGCCCGCACCGAATGCCGGCACGAGTATGAGGTCCTGCCTGGCAAATTCGTTAATTGATTGCATCGGGTAAGCGCCGTAGAATTTCCCGGGTTCAGGATCAGGTGAGAACAGCGTAATTTGGAAGAAGTGCGGCTGGTTGGCTCGCTCATAGAAGCTGTTCACCGATTCGAATACATCCAGAATCGCCGCTACGCTCAATAATCGGTGCCGGTTGGTAATTAATAGACCTAATTGTATCATGTTGTTGATGTGTTTAAACTTTGATATTCAGACCAAAGCGGGCACCAATATAGAAATTTTGTCCCAAATACCCCTCTCACATGACGTTTTAAGCAATTGCTTCATATCTCATTTTTATTAAATTTTAGATCCCTATATTGATAAAAATTTATTACGAAAGCACTGCTGCGGTGGCGCGGTAATCAAAATCTAAATCCTATGTCCAAATCGAAATTTGAAACATCGCTGGAATCCGGCGTACATCATCAACTCCAGGCATTAACCGGCAGTTGGGAAGGTCTCACCAAAACGTGGTTCGAACCTGACGTTCTTGCAGACGAATCCGAGATGAAAGGTACGATCAAATCCATCCTCGGCGGCAGCTTCCTCCTGCACGAATACCAGGGCAGCATCAACGGCAAACCGTTCCAGGGCATAGCCATTTACGGTTTCGATATTCCCAACAGCCATGCGCAGGCATTCTGGATTGACAGCTTTCACATGGGAACCGGTATGATGCTTTCCAACGGCACGCCTACCGAAAATGGCTTTTCTGTATTGGGTCAATATAGCGTGCCCGAGTATCCTGCGCCCTGGAACTGGCGCACCGTTGCCGAGCTGAAAGACCCGGACACATTGATCATTACAGCTTATAACATTTCGCCGGAGGGTCAGGAAGACAAGGCCACGGAAACGGTTTATAAACGAATTAGTTAAGACCGCATTTGGGCCAGTTCGTTTTGGATGAAGGTTTGCAATTGTTCCTTACTTGGAAGGCTCACGACATATTTGCTTACAAACAATTGCATATCGCTATCCGCGACCGCGTATTCAACAAGCGCCCGGTTCTGATCCGTCACCAGTAATAAACCCACTGGCGGGTTATCGTCCCGGTTCATAATTTCTTTCTTGTAGTAATTGATGTAAGTTTTAAGCTGGCCGATGTGTTCATGTTTGACTTCATTGGTCTTTAACTCGATCAGAACATGGTATTTTAAGATGCGATGATAGAATACAAGGTCCACGAAAAAATATTCATCTCCGATAACCATGCGTTTTTGCTTTGCCTCAAAACAGAAACCATGGCCTAGCTCAATCAGAAAAGCTTCCAGGTTGTCGACCAGGGCCTGTTCCAGGTCACTTTCGTAAACCACGTCTTTGGCTTTAAGCCCAAGGAATTCAAAGGTGAATGGAGATTTGATAATGTCTGCAATGCCCGGGCGCTGGGCGTTTTCGTCAACGCTCCGGCCCAATGCCTCCGGATCGAGGCTCATTCCTGAGCGCTCGTAGTAAAGCGTATTGATTTGCCTTTTAAGTTCGGCGACGCTCCAATTGCTTTTAATGCATTGCTTTTCGTAAAATGCTCTCTTTTCAGGCTCTTTTAGTGGAAGTAGCAGGACGAGGTGCGAAAATGATAATCGGGAAAGCAATGTTTCTGCATCGATCGAAATTTTTTGGCTTTGATCATCTACAAAATCATTGACCTTATCTAGCCTCGCTGGCAGATTATTTAGCCTGATTGAAGGCATACTTTTGAATTGGGCAGACACTGTCTGCCCAATTTGAGGATAGGTGAAATAGAATTGCCTGAATAATTTCAGGCTCCTTACGCTTAATCCTGCCGTATCCAAAGCCGTTGCCAGCTCCTCTATTAGTCGTTGCCCATATCGCGCTCTATCTTCCCCGTTCTGCTCAAATTCCACGATGTGAAAACCAATCAGCCAATTGCGGATGGTTAAATACCTGTTGATTGCCTTCGAAGCACTTTGTTGAAGGGTAAAATTGGTTTCCTGAATGGTTGTTACCAAAGCATTAAAATCAGCCATATTGATGAAGTTTTGGAGAGAAAGCCAAAAGATCCGGCAATCCCGCTTTCCCGACCTCATTCAATCCTCCGATGGCTTAACCTAATTATCCTCAGGTTCAGAAAGCCATCAGTCAGGCAGATTAACTACTATTTCTAAGTTTTGAAATACAAAAAAATGACCATCAGTCAAGCCAATGGTCACTAGGTATTTTTTAAGCGACTGCCGCAGTACCGACTGCCGCAGTACCGACTGCCGCAGTAGTTAGAGTTTCCGGTTTAAGCGGAATGGGTCCGGGTACATCCGCAACCGCGTCACCAACAACCGGTCCATTGTGCGAAAGCTCGCTACCTTCCTTCTTGGATTTGAAAATGGGCCACATAAACTGCGCGTACCATTCTTCCTCCTGGTAATGTTTAATGCCGTACGATGACGGGTATTTGCGGGTGATGATGCCGGTCCCGAAAATGATATCCCAGAGGAAGAACATATTACCGAAGTTTCCTTTGTAATAGCCTATCCCGTCGTCGGTCGTGTCGGCGTGGTGTGCATGGTGTGTGGCCGGAGTGGAAATCAGCCTTTCCAATACCCAGCCGATGGGTTTCAGCCATTTGATTTCATAGAAAGGCTTATCCCAGGGAATACTCGAATGCGCACCGGTAGTGATAAACGATTTGATCACTTTCACAAACAATGCCGCGTAACCCAGGCCCAGGTAAGTAAGTGCGATGGTAAGATAAGTCTGTGAGAAAAACAGCGTGTAAATTACGTTCTGCCTGCTTGCCATGGCCATCCCCATGTAGTTGGCGGAATGGTGCGTGCGGTGGAAGCGCCAGAGCCAGGGTACCTGGTGATGCAGGCGATGGTACCAGTACTGCGTGAGGTCATCGGCCACCGCTATGATCAGGAATGCCCACCAGAATGGCACCCATTCAAATGCATTTTTTGCTTCGGGCAGAACCAGCGGCAGGAATTTCAATCCGAAATAGGCGACAAACGGCCGGATAATCAGCTTAGGAACCACAAAGCAGACAATATCCAGAATCCGCTCATTCTTGGTCCATTTGTTTTCGTACAACCCGGCTGCGAACTCGATCACGCCCAGTACGAGCACGATTACCGGTAAGCCCCAACTGCTTAGGTTCTTAAAAACCGCCTCGATAAATGCCGGAGCCTTGAAAGGAAATTCGTTGCTTCCCTCCCACGGCCGGTAGTCGAATACCTGGAAACTGGCAAACATCAAAAAAATGGGCGCGATGTAAAGCACCACGCTGATCAGGCCGTCGCGGGTAATCTTCCGGGCCAGTACATTATCCAATTTCATGCGTGATTTGATTTTTTATGGTGAAACGAGCTGTCAGATAAATAATTTCCACGCCAGCCAAATGCCTCCGGCGATCAGGACAAACGGAATGAATGTAAGCAGAATGCCGACGGCGATCTTCCTCGCGAGCAGTACCACGTCTGAAAATGTGAACATATTTGAAATGGTGTAGTAGTACCGGTTTACTATAAACGCAGCGGGTAATATGGGTACGGAAATACCCCGGGACAGCACAGCCGGCAACTGAAATCGCCAACCACCGAAAATTTCAGATGATCAGCCATGACTGTCAGGCGGGATATTTCCGATAAATGTCAGAGATGAATTGCCGTTTCAACAACAGCAATTGGAATGGATCTGGGAAAAACAAAGCGTGAAGGTATGCCCTACCACTTCCCCCGACGGGGCCTTACAAAGTAAATTAACCGCGCTCATATCTAAGATGCCTGGATTAATACTCAGCTCAGGGGTGGTTCAGGAGCTTTGTTTTTAATACTATACTTATTTGATAGACAAAGTAAGTTTAATGTTTTTAGAAATGCAATAGGTCAATTCAATTTTTCTTGAAAATAAAAAAATCCGTGGCGACAGTAACGCGCTGTCAGCCACGGATCAGACAGAAAAGGCATCAATGACACCTCTCTGTCGATTCTATATAAACCAATTTATTTCAACTCGGTAAGCCATTGCTGTGCGAACGCACGAGCGGTGTTGGTGGGCGCCGCGCCCATGCGGTAACAAAACTTCCACACATCGCTTTTGCCTTCGTAAGCTGCATTCACAAACTTCCTGCGACCGTTCACTTCCTTCGTCTGCGCCGCAAAATCCACAGCCTTGCTTTGATTGAGGAAGTCGGTGAGGCGGGCGGTAAGTACCTTTTTCGGATCTTTCAGCTTCTCGTACTCATCTACATTGCTCTTCGCATTCCGTGCCAGCGTCTGCTCCGACTGCCGGATCTCGTCAGCCGCCAGGTACTCGGCATACTGCTTTTTGAACTCCTCCATATTGGTTTTCAAAAGCGGTTTGATCTTTTTGAAAAATGCCGCATTGCGTTTGCCGTCTTCGATCTGCTTCTTAAAATCCGCGCGCTGCTCGGCCGGTATGCTGCTAAGCATACTTTCCATGCCTACAAATGTCTCCGCCGACTGGATCTGAATGTCCACCACCGGTTCCATATCCTTGGCCTGCAACCCCTGCACGCCTTTCAAACGGTTGGCACGAATTTCCGCCTTGCGTTGCTCGCTAACGGCCGTTTCAAGTTTCGGGTACTTTTTCGCGATCGATTCTGTATAACGCTTTTGGAAGTCCTCCGAATTGAAATAGGTTTTCACAAAACCACCCGCCTTCTTAATCGCCGTCGCCTGAGCGTCCGGTGCCAGCGAGCGGCACGCCGATTTTACAGAACTTCCAAAGTACGGCACGGTTACCGAAGGCGCCTGCAAACCATTCCAGAGGCGGTTCTGAATGTCCTTCTGGCTGATTCCGTATTCTTCAAACTCATCGCTGAAAGTAAAATTCAGGAACGCAATGCAGAATGTGTAGAGGAAAAAGGGTACTATTCTATTTTTCATGGCTGTAATTGTAATCAAGGGTAATCTATAATTGCAAAGATCCTGCTATTGCCGGGTTGCGGCCATCTCGTATTCGTCGCCTTCGAAGACCACGAAGATGTTGAGCTTATCGTCCTTCACATTCCCCACTTTGTCGGTCCCCTCATAAATATCGATTCCTGTACTGCCGGCATTTTTGAGGTTCAAAGTTCCGAGGTTTTCATCCGGTTCGCGGTCGCCGTCTATGGTCATTTTCATTTTTCCGGTAACTACATCGGAAGAGAACTTGTCTAGCTCGATGGTAATGCTTGCTTTGGCGATATCGAGAGGATAATCTTTCCCGTCGACGGTAAGCTTGGTAACCTTGTAAATCCCTGCTGCTTTCGAACTCAATTCCGGGGATACGTCCTTGTCTTTGTCCTCACAAGCGAACATCAACGTGCTAAGCAACAACAGAGCAAAAATGTTTTTCAAAAATGTAATCTTTTTCATGGCTGTATTTGATTTGAAATGGATAATGGATGAGATAATCTTTTGCCTTCCGACATCACAAAGGTAGCCTATCCGGAAGGCCGGGATCAATCCTATAAAAGCATGATTTTTGAAAAATCATATGTTTATAGGATATTATTAAAAGGTTTTATTTCAGACTTTTGCCACCGTAATTTTCCAATCCATTCTACTCTCCGGGTCCGATGAAATTATATTTACGAGCACTTTTACTAGTCTTTTTTTGCAGCGCGGCATTTGCACAAAACCCAGATCCCGTCGCCATTCTGAAACGACTTCAGACCAGCAGGCAGGATACCAACCGGGTACTGGCTTACATTGAATACGGGCAGTATTATGAAAACCACAACCTCGATAGCGCAGGTAAATATTACCTCAAAGCGGACGCACTGAGCGAGCAGCTCAACTACGATACCGGCCGGTTCAAGTTCCGTTCCAACTACACCTACATCCTGAATTTACAGGGAAAATTCGAGGAAGGGCTGAAATTGAACCGCGAAAGCCTGGAAATAGCCAAGCGCATGAAGCACCAGGTGAACATCGGCAAGAGCCTCAACAACATCGCAGCCAGCTACACCTACATGGGTAATTTCAGGCAGGCAATACAATACTACCAGCAGGCCGCCAGCCAATTCGATAAACTGGGCATGAAGGAGTTTTTGCCCCGGCTTTACATCAGTATCGGAACAGCATTCGAGCACGCCAACCTGTTCAATAAGTCGGTAGTGTACAAGCAAAAAGCATTGCAACTGGCACGCCCGATGAAGGACAGCCTGCAACTGGCGGATATTCTTACCAACATTGGCGGCTGTTATTTCAATCTGAAAAGGTATAACGACGCTCTCGCGCATTTCAAGGAAGGGTTGGTGGTCGCTGAAAAAATCCATTCCGATATTTTCATTACCCAGGCTTACGCCGGCCTTTGCCGCACCAACCGACTTTTGAAAAATCTTGACGAAGCGTGGGTCTATGGCCAGAAAGGGCTTGACCTCGCCCGGAAATCAGGCAATGTGTTTCTCGAACTCGATTGCCTCCGTGCATTGATGTTCCTCGCGGAAGATGCCAATAAAATAGACCTGTCGGCTAAATACACGAAGGAAGCGCTCACAATCGCCGAAGCCAACAATATGACCGACCATTTGGTGGAGCTTTATGAAGATTACGCGACCGACCTTGCACGGCAAAACAACTACAAGGCGGCCTACGAGTACCTGATGAAGTACTCGATCATGAACGACTCCATTCAAGGAATCGATATTCAAAAACAGTTGCAAGAACTCGATACCAAATACCTGACCGCTCAGAAGGAAAACAAGATCGTTACACTCGAAAAAGAGAAGCAAACCCGTAATACACTGATTTACGGCCTCATCGCCGGGCTCGTCGGGCTGCTTGTGATCGCTATCCTGGTTTACAGGAACATTGCTTTCCGCCGGCGCGTAGCCGAGCAGGAGGTGCTGCAATTGCAGCAGGAAAAACAATTGGTAGCCACCAATTCTATTTTGAAAGGACAGGAAGAAGAACGCACCCGCGTGGCCCGCGACCTGCACGACGGTCTGGGCGGACTATTATCAGGCATTAAACTAACTTTGAATTCCGTGAAAGGAAACGTAATCCTGCCCGAGGAAAGCGCCATGACGTTTACCAGGGCCCTAACCCAACTCGACGGTGCCATCAGCGAAATGCGCCGCGTGGCCCACAGCATGATGCCCGAATCGCTTGTACGCTTCGGATTAATTGACGCTCTGAGCGATTTTTGTGAAGGCATCAGTGCGTCGGGCAGACTGAAAGTGAATATGCAGGCGTTCGGCTTCGACGACAAACGTCTCGATTCGCAGGTAGAAGTCGTGCTTTACCGCATTATCCAGGAACTGCTCAACAACGTGCTCAAATATGCAGACGCTACGGAAGCGCAGGTGCAGCTTACCTGGGTTGAAAACAATGTGAGCGTAACCGTGGAAGACAATGGGAAAGGGTTTGATATCAAAAACCTCGAACAAAATAAGGGTGCAGGCCTTCGCAACGTTCAGGCCCGCGTCGACTACCTGAACGGCACCCTCGACATCCAGTCGAAACCGGGCGAAGGCACCTCGGTACTTGTTGAAATCGTACTTTAACCCCAAAAAAGAACTTATGAGTGTCAGAATCCTCATCGTAGACGATCACCCGCTGGTACTGGAAGGACTGAAATCGCTGCTCGCGGACGTGGACGAAGTGAAAGTCGTAGGAACGGCTACCAACGCCATCGACGCCATTGCGTTCCTGAAAAGTAATGAAGTCGACATCGCATTTCTCGACATCAACCTCCCCGACATCAGCGGTATCGACCTATGCAAGAAGGTGAAAGACCAGTTTCCTGAGGTTAAAACACTCGCATTGAGCACCTTCAACGAACGCGCCTACGTTTCGCGCATGATCCAGAACGGGGCCTCGGGGTATTTGATCAAAAGTTCGGGCAAAGAAGATATCCTCGAGGCCATCACGCAGGTGCAAGCCGGCGGCTATTTCATGAATGTGCAGTTCGACCAGGTAACGCCTGCTGCTGCACCTAAAACGGTGCCGTTTTTAACGAGACGTGAAAAAGAAGTATTGGTTTTGATTGCGGAAGGGCTTACCAATCCTCAAATCGCGGAACAATTGTTCATAAGTGTTACCACGGTCAATAGCCACCGGCAGAATCTGCTGATCAAATTCGAAGTGTCAAATACCGCTTCGCTGATCAAGCTGGCAGCGGGGTTGGGGTTGATTTAAAATCCCACTAACCAAAGAAGCCCTGATCATTTTGTGGATGACCAGGGCTTCTTTGGTTAGTTCGTCGCCAAGCTCCCAAAAGGAAAAATTGCCGACGAAACATGCGCCCGGTTCATGATTTGGCCCAGTTCTTTGGCCTTATCGGGAAACTGGGGCGTCACATTGCTTTTTTCCTGCGGGTCTTTTGAAAGATCGTAGAGCTCAACCAGCGCATCGGGATTACCTGCCGCTTTCAATCGGACCGCCTTCCAGTTGCCCTGGCGTACCGCCTGCCTTCCACCTTGTTCGTGGAATTCCCAATACAAATAATCGTGCTTTTTTTGCGTCGGCTTGCCTTTGAGAGCATCTGTAAATGAAATGCCGTCGATATTGCGAGGCGCCGATGCATTGGCCAGCTCAGCAAAAGTTGGCAGAATGTCCCAGAATGCCCCGATATAGTCGCTTTTCGAACCCGGCTTGATAACCGCAGGCCAGCGTGCGGCAAATGGCTCTCGAATACCGCCTTCATACAAGTCACGTTTCACACCCCGGAAACCTGCACTGCTATTGAAGAATTTCGGATCGGCTCCGCCTTCTACATGGGGGCCGTTATCGCTGGTGAAAATGATCAATGTATTTTTATCGAGGCCTTTTTCCTTCAATTTGCTTACTACCTGCCCTACATACAAATCCAGGCGTGCGACCATCGCTGCGAAAGTCGCGCGGGGAAACTCCTGTGATGCATAACCGCCATCGGTAGCCCTGGGACCGTAATCAGCTCCTTTGTAGGGCTTTTCATCAAATTTACCCTTATAGTATCTAAAAAGGCTGTCGTCCGGCACAACCAGCTCGGCATGTGGAAGAATGTAAGGCAAAAACAAGAAGAAAGGCTGCTTACCGTCCTGTGCATCCACAAAACTAAGTGCCTTTTTCTGGATCAGGTCCGGTGCGTAATCCTTGTTGTGAATGAGGCCTTTGTTACCTTCCAGTGGTATTTTTTTGCTGTTGTCCCAAAGATGTTCGGGATAGTAACGGTGCGCAAGGCTCTGGCAATTGTATCCGTAGAAACGATCAAAACCTTGCTTATTGGGATCGCCCTGCGACCCGACGGGACCTAAACCCCACTTCCCGAAAGCCGCCGTCACGTACCCCGACTTTTTGAGTACTTCTGCGAGCGTGACCACGGAGTCGGCAATAGGCTGCTGCCCTTCAGGCTCAACGCCCTTATTTCCACGGATATACGTATGCCCGGTATGCTGACCCGTGAGCAGCGACGACCGCGATGGCGCGCAAACCGAAGTACCGGCATAAAACTGGTTAAAAATCATCCCTTCCCGTGCAAGACGGTCGATATTGGGCGTTTTAATAAGTACTTGTCCATTGAAACCCACATCGCCATAGCCGAGGTCATCGGCGAGAATGAAAACAATATTCGGGCGTGAAGGCTTAGGGGTTTGAGCTTGGGAATTTTGGTGTAAGAACGTTGTGGCAAGGAGGGAAACCAGAAAACAATACTTTTTCATTGGGGATTAGATTAATACACTTCAGAAAGACATTGCAACCCTTGGATTACTTGAATTTAACGCTGTATGCGTCTTCGAAATTGGGAGAAAGCGCCTGTTTCGGCAGAGGTAATGGCAGATCTTTAAAATCCGGGAACCGGGAGCATAATAAGCAAATTGCGATGTATCTTTGTTTCCGATACCCTACGACAGCCCGGACGACCGGCATGAATTGACAACCACCGAAAATTCCGGCAAGTCGCGCCAGGACTGTCTCTTAGGGTATCGGAAAAGCAGATACGTTCTGAATATCGCCAATCGGAAGACCGATATAATCTACTTATTTGATAGACAAAGTAAAGATAAATACTTTAAACTAGCAAATGAAATGTGGAATTCACATTTCATTTTTTATTGGAAACTCGGCAATGAAGTTATTCTATGAATGTTTTGCACCCGGCCACTCGCCCTGACTTTCCAGATATCATATTTTTTCTGCATATCCAACCAGAAGTCCGCGCTGACGCCGAAACCGCTTTCCAGCCTCACAGCCATTTCAGCCGATACAGCTGCCGTTTCATTGACAACCTCCGAAAGCTGTTTGCGACTAACATTCAACTCTTTTGCGGCTCTCGTTACAGAGATATTCATCTCTTTCAATATATCCTCGCGTAGCACCGCGCCCGGATGTACGGGTTTCATTTCGCTTTCCATAACGTTCAATGATAATCGACATAGTCAACATTGAATATATCACCATTTTCAAACCTGAATAACACCCGGTAATTTCCGGTAACCCAAACAGCCCACAACCCTTCCAACCTACCCGACAGCGAATGCAAACGGTATCCGGGAATTGCCCTGATCGGATCAAGACTTTTGGCTGTATTCAATGTTGAAAGTATACGCCTGAGCTTTTCGACTTGCCCGGGCGGCAACTTAGATGCATCGTCTTTCTCCCAAAGCAGTTTTAGTCCTTTGTGGTTAAAAGTCTTGATCATAGCAAAGATAGTGTGCAACCCCGAGGGTTACAATTTTTCTGGGCAGCAATATTATCATTGCTGCCCAGAAACACCACCTCTCATTTTTTAACGGCACGCCCTATTTCCCGAACGTTTTTTCCTGCCTTTTGCTGCAAGTCGTCCCCCATATCGTCGCGTGCGGCATCGGCGATCTTTTCCAGTTCCGCTACAATTTCCGGGTTTTGTTCCAGCACGTCGTAACGTTCGCCCGGGTCGCGGGCCAGGTTATATAATGCCCGCGGAAATTGATGATCCTCCGGCGCTGGGCCGGGTTGGCCGTTTTTGCCAGGAAGTGAACCTTCATATGTGCGTCCCGGGTGCGCGAAAACGAGTTTCCAGTTGCCTTTGCGAACGGCTTCGAGGCTGTTTTTGCGATAATAATACAGGAAACTTTCGCGCGGCGTCTGGCTTTCGTCACCTTTGAGCAATGCTGAGAAATCGAGACCGTCGATTTTTTCTTTCGGCAATTTCGCATTGGTCAGTTTCGCGATGGTGGGCAGAACGTCGAGCGTAGAGAGGAGTTTATTGGAAACCCTTCCCGCCGGGATCACACCCGGCCAGCGCATAATGCATGGCTCGCGTTGGCCACCTTCGAACGACGTTCCTTTTCCCTCGCGAAAACCGCCTGCAGAACCGGCGTGGTCACCGTAGTTGAGCCATGGGCCGTTATCGCTGGTAAAGATCACGAGCGTATTGTTGTCCAATCCCTGCGCTTTCAGTTCCTTCATAATCTCCCCTACTGACCAATCGAGTTCCATCATTACGTCACCGAAAATCCCTCTTTCGCTTTTACCACGGAATTTCGCGGATGCGGCCAGGGGCACGTGCGGGAGCGGATGCGGTACGTAGAGGAAGAAAGGCTTGTTTTTGTTTCGTTTGATAAATGAAATTGCTTTTTCGGTAATCACCGGCGTCAGTTCGCTGGCATCTTCGAGGTTTTTGATCTCCTTCACCGGCTTGTTGCCGTCGATCCAATGCAGCGGCGGATATTTGGCCCGCTCCTGCCAGGGGTGCAGCGGCCACATGTCGTGCGAATAAGGCACTCCGTAATATTCATCAAAGCCCTGTTGCAAAGGCAAAAACTCCTGGTCGCTGCCCAAATGCCATTTGCCGAAGATACCGGTGGCATAACCTTGCGCTTTCACAATTTCGGCGATCGTTTCTTCTTTGGGATTGAGGCCCACACCAGCATTTGGCCCGAATGCTCCCGAAATGCCCAGACGGTTTGGATAACAACCCGTCAGCAATGCGGCACGGGATGCGCTACACACGGCCTGCGCGGCCATGAAGTTGGTAAAACGGGTACCCTCCTCGGCCATTTTGTCGAGATTAGGCGTTTTGTAGCCCAATGCACCATTCACGGATATGTCGCCGTAGCCGAGGTCGTCGATAAAAAAGAGGACGATGTTGGGTGTTTTTGCTGCCGGTTTTTCGGATTGGAAAGCCATCAACAGACACAAGCCTATCGATACCAGCAGCAGAGAAAATATTCGAAACATATTTTAAGGTTGGTTTTAGGTAAATGCTGGCGCAGTTTGGCGCCAAGTTCCTCCTTGGTGCCAAACTGCGCATAGCTCAAAAGTAATTACCAGTTCGGATTTTGTTGCAGGTTCGTGTTCAAATCGCGTTCCTTTTGCGGCATTGGCCAGAGGTAGTGACGGCTCGCATCGAAAACCCGATCGGACGATGCCGCTTGCACCGTGACGAGCTTGCCGGTATTGTCCGGATAAGTAATACCAAACACCGGCCCGTTCATAACCTGCTCCCCGATCTTCCAGCGGCGGATATCGAAGATCCGCTGGCCTTCAAATGCCAGCTCCACAGTCCGCTCCCGCCTTACGATTTCGCGCAACGCGGCCTGGGTTGCAGCCGTTACCGAAGGTTGCTTCACGTCCGTACGGCCATTTCTTACCTGGTTGATCGCCGCCAGCACACTCGCGTCGGTTTGACCAAGCTCGATCTTTGCTTCCGCGTAAGTCAGCAATATTTCCGCATAACGCAGCAGGATAATGTTGATACCGCTGTTGGTCGGGTTCGCGAAATCTTCGGTATTAATGTACTTTTTAATATTAAAACCGGTTGTTGAAGCGATGTAAGTGCTACCGATCGCATCGGCCGTTCCGCTTGTCGGGCGGGGCTGGAAGGTAATGCCGCTGGGTAATGCGTCGCCTTCCAGGAATACCGAGAATTTCAGGCGAGGATCGCGGTTCACATAGGGTTTCGCGGGATCATAGCCGCTCGAAGGATCGGTGATCTTCTTGCCTTCCAGCGTTTCATAAGTATCTACCAACGCTTTGGTAGGGACATAAGTACTTTGTGCATTCTTCTGGCTGTATGGCGCGAGCAGGTTGAAAACATTGTTTTGAGAAACATCCTTCAAATACTGCTTATCGAGCAACACTTCCTTATTATTTTCAGCCGCATAGCTGTACAACTTTTCATACGAGTCATACAAACCATACACACCCAGCTTGATTACCTGGTCGGCCGCATCGGCAGCTTTCTGGTAACGTCCCGCATACAGGTTCGCACGGGCGAGCAGCCCGAGCGCGGCACCTTTGGTAAAGCGGCCCTTATCGGCAGCGCCATAGGTGGTGGGCAGCAATGCAGCTGCTTCCGTCAATTCCTTTTCCACAAAATCCCATACTTCCTCAGTCGGCGTATTGGTGAGCGCGCGGCCTTCGTCGATGCTGATCGACGAGGTAACCAGCGGTACCGGGCCAAACAATCCGGCCAGTTTCAGGTAATGATATGCCCGCAATGCCTTCGCTTCGCCTTTCAGCTGGTTGATCAGTGCGGTGTTGGTACTTGGCACTTTATCGACGTTTTCCAGGAAATAATTCACACCGCGAATGCCGCGGTATGCCCTTTTCCATTCATCATAAATCACGGAACTTGTCGCATCGTAGCTTCCCGCTTCGATGTAGGCGGCCACGTTAAAGCTCTGGTTGGTATGCGCAAGGTCGGTAATACCATCCCAGGTTACGGCTGTCGTGCTGTCGAGGTCGGTGTAGAGCGAGTTAACGGCCAGTTTGGCGTCACTTTCGGTTTTCCAGAACAAATCTTCGGAAAGGCGATCGTTGGGAACGGTTTCGAGCAGGCCCGAATCGCAGGAGGCCAGGCCCAGTATCAGAGCGGCGATACCCGCGTAAATGGTATGTTTGAATGTATTTGTTTTCATAAAATCAATACGGTCAGAATGAGAGGTTCAACCCAAATGTGTACAAGGCGGTCTGCGGGAAATACACGGCGCGGCCGGATGGCACTTCGGGGTCGAGGTTCCAGTCATTTAGTTTCGAAAATGTAAGCAGGTTAGTAGCGGAAGTGTAAACACGAATGCGGCTCACATGCAGTTTGCTCACGATCTCGGACGGAATGTTGTAGGCCAGCTGCACGTTTTTGAGACGCAGGTAAGAGCCGTCAATTACCAAACGGTCGGAAGTAGCCACATTGCGGAGGTCGAATTTGGTTGGGCGCGGGAAACGTGCGCCGGTATTTTCCGGCGTCCAGTAATTGTTGGTGTATATCTCGTGGGTAAAACCTTCCTGGTTACCCATCTCTGCCAACGCACCCGCCAGACGCGCATCTACCTTCGCAGCACCCTGGAAGAGAATGCTCAGATCGAAACCTTTGTAGGAGAAATCACTATTCAAACCGAATGTGTATTTCGGAAACGAGTTACCGATTACGGTCATATCGTCGGCGTTGATCTTGCCGTCCCCGTTACGATCCACATATTTCACGTCGCCGGGCTTGGTGTTAGCCGCATAGGTAGCTTTGTATTCGGTGATTTCCTGTTGCGTTTGGAACAAACCGTCCGTTTGATACCCCCAAAGCGTGTTGATCGGCAGGCCTTTGGCAATAATGTAGCGTGGATCAATGTCGGACCCGGTAATGTACGGACCGGTACCTTTCAAATCCGTCACTTTGTTTTCGTTAATACTCAGGTTCCCGCCGAGCGTATAGCGGAAACCCGAAGTACTCGCTGCACCACGATAGTTGAGGCTGAACTCCCAACCCTTATTTTCCACCGATCCTGCATTCTGAGGGGGCGCTTTCAAACCGATGGTCGCGGGAATGTCGAGGTTCAGGAGAATGTCATCGGTGAGCTTTCGGTAGTAATCAGCAGTGAATGTGAGGCGTTTGTTAAGGAAAGTTGCGTCGATACCCAGATCAAGCTGCGTAGTCGACTCCCAGCCGAGGCCGGTGTTGGCCAATGTAGTCGGACGGTAACCTTGCACCGGCGTGCCGCCGAAGCTGTATCCGAGGGCCGTCAATGCGGAGTAGTAGCTGTACAGATCCACCGACTGGTTTCCGGTAATGCCCCACGAACCGCGCAGTTTCAGGTCGTTGACAGTTTTTTCAAGTCCCTCCCAGAAATTTTCCTTCGAAATACGCCATCCTGCCGAGAACGAAGGGAAAAAACTATACTGTTTCGACCCGGTAAATTTGGAAGAACCATCGTAGCGACCATTCGCTTCGAAAAGGTATTTCTCTTTATAATCATAATTAACCCGGCCGAAATAAGAGCGCAGTCCATATTCGGCATCGTTACCTGTATTGCTTTTGGTGCCATCATTCGCTCCCTGGCCTATCGACCCGATATCATTATTATAGAACCGCTCGCGGTAAGCCGAAAGGAAAGTCTGCGTATTACCGATCTGCGAGTAACCCACCAATGCTTTCAAACCGTGATCGCCGAAGCTTTTTTCATAGGTAAGCAAGTTGTTGATCGTGTATTCCCGCAACGTATTGCGAACCTCCGTAAGGGAGTTAATGGCTACGGTTTTGGTAATGTTGGTATTCTTGTCGGTGTTGGTGTAGGCATTGGTGTAGTTTTTCTGATTCGTAAATGTGCCCCGACCGGCGATTTGGGTAGAGAACGTCAAACCTTCCGCAATATCAAATTCTGCTTTAACATAACCTGCCAGGTAATCCGTCAACTGCCGCGACTGGCCGCCTATTTCGTTAAACATCAAAGGGTTATTACCCTGCGTACTCAGCCCATAGGTACCATCCGCATATTTGGGTACAGCCCACAATGTGCCGTGGAAGAAGTTGTTCAGCGGCTGCGGATTATTGCCGGTGTTGTTTACCGTCGGGTTCAATGCGCGTGCATAGCGGTAGTTAATGTCGCCACTCACGCGCAAACGTTTCGAAACATTATAATCCGTATTCAAGCGGAATTCACCGATTTTATTAGAATAACCCGCAATAACACCCTGCTGATCCTGAAACCGGGCGCTTAGCCGCGTGCGAATCACGTCTGTCCCGCCTGCTACGGAAATCGTGTGGTTCTGCTGAGGTGCCGAGCGGAGCATCGTTTCGAACCAGGTATTGGGCATCGGGTACTTTTCGCGGTCGGTTGCATTGACATACGCCTGAATGGATTGCTCCGTAAAACGCGCCGGAACTGCCAGGCCCGCATTGGTGTATGCAGCCACCTGCTCGCGCATGTAAGCCTCGATTCCCATCATTTTAGGCACATTATTCGATTTCTGGATCGCATAATACCCGTGGTAATCCACCTGTACTTTTCCGCCTTTGGCACGCTTCGTGGTGACGAGAATAACCCCGTTCGTCGCGCGTGAACCGTAAATGGCAGTCGAAGAAGCATCCTTCAAAACCGAAACCGATTCGATATCGTCCGGGTTAATATCGCTCAGGCGTTGCTCGATACCGTCGACGATCACCAATGCATCGTTCTTCCCCAAATCATAACCACTGGTGCTGCTGCCGTTGATATTGAATGTGGTGATCCCCCGCACACGGATATTGGTATTCGACTTGCCAGGCGATCCGCCCTGGTCGAGCACCGTCACACCGGGCATAAGCCCTTGGAGCGACTGCTGGATATTCGATGCGGGCCGTTTGGTAATTGCCTCGCCGCTGATCTGCGACACGGAGTTAGTGAGCGCATTCCGTTTTTGCGTACCGTAGCCTACCACCACTACTTCCTCCAACTGCTTTGTGTCAGCAGCCAGCTTGATATCGATCGCAGTTCGGCCATTCACCGCCACTTCCTGGGTAACGTACCCGATCCCGGAGAAAACCAGGATCCCGCCGGACGGCGCATTGATCTCAAACTTACCATCCGCATCGGTCGAGGTACCGATAAGTGTGTTTTTCACGACAATATTGACGCCCGGTAACGAGCCATTATCGGCGGCGGACGTGACGGTGCCTTTCACGGTGATGTTCTGGGCGAAGGCGCTGAGGCCGAAGAGCAGCAAAGCCACGAGTAGCCGGCCTCTGCTCAGGAGAGAGTTTCTGGATAGATTTTGGAACATAGTAATTAGTAAAATGGCGCCGGAGTCTGGCAGCGGAATTGGTGGTCGTAAATGGGTTTAGAATAAACTACAAATCCTATTAAATATATAGGCAAAGTAAAATACAGAATCAGCAGCAAGCAACTTGTGTTTACTTAATTCTGCACAAATCGGGCAATTTTTAAGGATTACTGCTACTTGTTATGTGAAAAATACAAGATGGCCGATTTTACTCATCGGCCGTAGATCGTTTGCAGGTACTGCTTCTGCAAAGTCGAAAAGTATAATACGCCGCCGATAAGCACAGCCCAGATCAGGAACAGCAGTGTCGGGTGTGGGAAATAATGGTAAGCTGTGATGAAGATCAATGCGCCGCGGGCGAATTCGAGGTAGAACACCCAACGGCGTTGTTCGAGAATCGCACCACAGTTGATAAGCGTCACGAATATCACGAGGGCTACCATTACTTGCAGGAATGTTTCTTCCTGATGTTCGAAAAGTAGGAGAAAAAACAAAGTGATGACTGTAATCGTAAACTGCACGAGCACATATCGCCTGAACTTCTGCGATCGCACACGTACTTTGTTTTTGGATAAAAAACGCTTTTCAACAATCCTCCGGACGGCTGGGTCAAAGTCGGCCGGACTCCCGAAAATGACTTTCAGCTTGGCAATAATGCCCTTTTTTTGCTGGGCAGAATACCATATCTCCACGAGGAAATGGAAATGCTGCCAGAGGAAACTGTAACTGTCGAGTTGCTTGGTAAGGCCATAAACCGGCTCCTCCTTTTCCTCGGCGAACGTGCCGAAAAGCTTGTCCCAAATAATGAACATGTCGCCAAAATTCTTGTCAAGATACGCCTCGTTACTCGCGTGATGCACGCGGTGGTGCGACGGCGTTACCATGATGTATTCTAGAATCCCCAGCTTTCCGATCACCTGCGTATGTGTGAAGAATGGGTAGAGTCCATGGACGATGAGCATGGTGGTGATCATCGGCGCCGGGAAGCCTATCAGCGGCAGTACCGACCAGAATGCCGTTCGCACAACTGCCTGGAAAATGGTAATGCGTGTGCCGGCGGTATAATTGAATTCCTCGCTGGTATGGTGCACGACGTGGAAGCCCCAGAAAAGATTGATCTTATGCCCCATTCGGTGATACCAGTACCAAACAAAATCGGTCGCTAGGATCAACGCGATCCAGACGAGCAGGCTCGGCCGGATCTCAAACAGTCCGTAATTTTTTTGAATATAATCGTAAAAAAAGAAGAACGACCCGGCCGTAAACATGTCGATAAGCCGTTCTAAGACACCCACATTCATATTGGCAACGGAGCTGTTGAAATTGAACAACTGCCGCCCAAGGCGCTTCGAAACCCAATATTCAATCCCGATCAGCAGAAGGAATAATGGGACAGCCAATGCCATGTAGTTCAGCGCCATAACCGGTTCTTTTACTATATTTAATTAATAGATTATATATACAAAGATTGAATGCGCGATTGTATTTGCCAAAAATTTGAGGGAAAACCATTAAATAAAATCTAAAACCCTTTTATTCGTGCTTTTACAACGCGGGCTCAACAGCTTGCTGGGTTTAGCTACTGATACCAAACCTCCCTTTTCCGGATGGAAAAAGAAAATACCTATTATGGGGTGAAAGAAATCGCCCGCCGTGCCAACGTCTCCATTGCGACCGTCGATCGTGTTTTGCATAACCGCTCGGGCGTTTCGGAAAAGACGAAGAAGAAGATCAACGACATTATCAAGGAGCTGGATTACCAGCCGAATATCCTCGCCAGCCGCCTTGCTTCGAAGAAAATCATCTCTCTGGCTGTACTCATTCCGCGCGTTTCGGAAGAAACCGATTTCTGGGAGGCTCCAATGAAAGGTATTTCCCGCGCCGATTCGGAGATCAAAAAATATGGTGTGCAGGTTGCAACTTTCTATTTTGACCTCAACGATCCGGCCACGTTCAACGAACAGGCCGCGGCTATTCTCGATGCCGGTTTTAAAGGAGTCCTGCTGGCCCCGTCGTTTATTGAGGAATCCCGGAAATTCGTCCGTGCCTGCCGGGAGAAAAAGATACCATTCGTATTCATCGATTCCGACGTGCCCAATGAGGACAACCTCTGCTACATCGGGCCGCATTTATTCCAAAGTGGTTATGTGGGTGCCAAACTTTCGACCTATCGCCTGAAAGAGAAGCATAAAGTGGCAGTCGTGAACATTTCCAAAGAGACCGACAGCTATAATTACCTGCAAATCGAAGAGGGTTTCCGCTCCTATTTCAAGGACCATAACCTGCCGATCGAGATCATCCGGATCGATATCAAAGACACCGACAGCCTGTCCGTCACCCGCGATCTCACGCGCGCATTGCACCAGCACGACGACATAGAAGCGATTTTCGTGACCAATTCGCGCGTTTTCTCCGTCGCCGCATTCCTCGAAAAGAATAAACGCTCCGACATTTCGCTGATTGGTTATGATTATTTAAAAGAAAATATCGCCTATCTGAACAAGGAGCTGATTGACTTCCTGATCTGCCACAAACCCGAAGAACAAGGTTACCGCGGGCTCATGGCGCTGTACCAGACGCTCGTCCTCGGCGCGCCGGTAGAAAAGACGCATTTCATGCCGATCGATATTGTCACGAAGGAGAACCAGGCGTTTTATCAGAACTAGAGGGCGCGAAGGAGAACCTTCGTGCCCTCTATTCGCATTAAATGTTGCATTGACACCAAAACGCAGCATTTAATCATCAAAATCAATCTCACGGCAAAATTTCTTGTAAACAACAACCGCAATTACTTGTAAATTAAAATATGTGTGTATATTTACGGGTACGTACCCGAAACTGAAAACGGGCTGACTATTCCTGAACTCTTTTCCCTATATTTTATGCATTCGCTTAGTAGACGAAAGTTTATTTTCCAATCGGCAACCGCCGGGATCGGGCTGGGTCTAATCGATCATTTGTCTGCGCTGGCCGGGCCTGCGGAAGGTAAGAGGCTCGGCATTATCGGGTTGGACACCTCCCATGCCATTGCATTTACCAAAGCTTTGAATGCAGCATCACCAGATGCGGTTTATGATGGTTATAAAGTGGTGGCAGCCTATCCTTACGGGAGCAAAGACATCGAGTCGAGCACGAAGCGCATTCCCGGCTACATCGAAGAAGTAAAGAAAATGGGTGTCGAGATCGTCGGCTCGATCAAGGAGTTGCTGGGCAAAACGGACGTGATTTTGCTTGAAACCAACGACGGTCGTTTGCATTTGGAACAAGCGCTGGAAGTTTTCAAAGCGGGAAAAAGAATGTTTATCGACAAGCCTGTCGCCGCTTCGCTTTCGGATACCTTGAAAATTTACGAGGCTTCGAAAAAGTATAATATACCCATTTTTACAGCCTCCTCACTGCGGTATATCAAAGGGATCGAAAGCATCGACAAGAAGAAAGTACTCGGCGCAGATACGTATAGCCCTGCCGTTCTTGAAAAAACACACCCTGATTTCTTCTGGTACGGCATCCACGGCGTGGAAACGCTGTATACGGTGATGGGTACGGGCTGCAAAAGTGTAACACGCGTGAACACGCCCAACACCGACATCGTGGTAGGCATCTGGGGCGACGGCCGAACGGGCACATTCCGGGGCACGCGCACAGGCAAACACGACTACGGTGGAACTGTTTTCACCGAAGATGGCAACAAAGTTTTAGGCCCTTATGGTGGTTATGAACCACTTTTGGTCGATATTATCAAGTATTTCAAAACCGGTGAAGTGCCGGTTACCCCCGAAGAAACCATTGAAATATTCGCTTTCATGGAAGCAGCCGATGAAAGCAAACGCCAGGGCGGGAAGAGCGTAACGCTGGAAAGCGTGCTCGCCAAGGCTGGCAAAAAATAGACTCCTTAAATCAACCCATAACCTGTTTGTCCCATGAAAGCATTCAGCTCCAGATTGTCGCGAAGAACGTTTTTGAAACAGAATTCACTGGCAGGGCTGGGTGTGGCCCTTGCTTCCTCACCGGTTGCCGCGCTGCCGGTAATTGGGTCCAAGTCGGCGCACGTGCCGGCGATATTGGGCGGGCCGTCGGCCTGGGCGGAGGTAAAATGGCCGGTCTGGCCGCAATGGAACCCGGAAACGGACGAAAAACAGCTGCTGGAAGTGGTACGGAGCGGGATTTGGTCACGGGCCGACGTTGTGACGCAATTTGAAAAGGAATGGGCAGCGGCATTGAATGTTAAAAGAAGTCTTGCGGTGGTCAACGGCACCAATGCACTCGTCATCGCTATCAATCAGTTAGGTATCGGGGCAGGGGATGAAGTATTGGTGCCACCCTACACGTTTATCGCTTCGGTCTCCTCGATTTTGTCCAATGGCGCGATGCCGGTTTTCGTGGATATCGATGCGGAAACGTTCCAGATCGATCCCGCAAAAATCGAGGCTAAAATCACCCCGCGGACCAAAGCCATTATGGCGGTGCACGTGCTGGGGCTACCTGTAGATATGGACAGGATCATGACTATTGCCAAAAAGCATAAGCTGTTGGTGATCGAGGATGCGTGCCAGGCCCATTTGGCTGAATATGATAAAAAGAAGGTCGGCACGATTGGCAACGTGGGCTGTTTCAGTTTTCAGAACTCCAAAAATCTACCCATTGGCGAAGGTGGGGCTATTGTGAGCAATGACGAGCATTTTATGGATTTGTGCTATTCTTATCACAATTTCGGGAATCCATATGGCACAGCTGTCGGCTCGGTGAGTACCGGCAGTGTGATGCAGGGTACAAAACTGCGCTTTTCGGAATATCAGGCAGCCATTGGCATCGCACAGTTGAAACGGCTCGATGCCCAGACAACCACACGCAATGAGAACGCCGAGTACCTTAAATCGCAAATCAAGGATATTCCGGGTATTGTTCCGTATAAATTATACGACAAGGTCAACCGCGGTGCTTTTCATTTGTTTGCTTTCCGTTATCAGAAGGATGGGTTCAAGGGGCTTTCCCGCGAGAGCTTTATCAAGGCTGTAAAAACCGAAGGCGTACCGTGCATGAGCGGCTATTCGCCCCTTAATACGCAGCCATTTTTGCATGAAACCTTTAAATCGGAGAACTACCGGAGAATGTATCCGAAGGAAATGCTCGACATTAATAAGTACAACGAGCAGAACAAATGCCCGGTGAATGATAAGATTTGTAACGAAGAAGCGGTCTGGTTTACCCAAAACATGCTGCTCGGCACGAAGGACGATATGAAAGCCATTGCTTCGGCGATCGAAAAAATCCACAGCAACGTCGACAAGATCAAAACGCTCGGACAGAAATGAGGATAGCTATCGCATTGTCTTTGTTGCTTTTTGCCTTGCTCCCCGCACACGCGCAGGGCTGGAAAGCCGGTGTGGCCAAAGTGGCAATCACCCCTGCTGAACCGATGTGGATGGCGGGCTTCGCGGCGCGTACGCATGCATCCGAGGGAAAACTGCACGATATTTGGGCGAAAGCATTGGCCATTCAGGACGCCGATGGCAAGCAGGCGGTACTGATTACGACCGATTTACTGGGCTTTCCAAAAGCGATGTCTGATGAGATTAGGACCAAAATCAATGACCGCTATAAACTTTCCAAAGCACAGATTATTCTCAACAGTTCGCACACGCATTCCGGGCCCGTGCTCGGGGCCGCATTGTCGGATATTTATCCTTTGAATGAAGGGGATCAAAAGAAAATCGATCAGTATTCCACTAAGCTGATTGACCAGATCGTGACTTTGACCGGCGATGCATTAAAAGCATTGCAACCCGCCACGATCGAAACGCGCAATGGCGTGACGCGCTTTCAGGTAAACCGTCGGAATAACGATGCGGCGACGTTGGAAAGATTAACCGAAATCACCGGCCCCGGTGACCCGGCCGTACCCGTACTGAAAGTGTCCGATGCGAAAGGTAAAATCATCGCGATTGCATTCGGATATGCCTGCCATCCTACCGTGTTGGACGGTTACCAATGGTCGGGCGACTATCCCGGCTGGGCGCAGATTGAGTTGGAAAAGTTGTATCCGGGTGCTACCGCATTGTTTTTCCAGGGAGCAGGTGCGGATCAGAACCCGTTGCCCCGGCATACCGTGCCACTGGCTATTCAGTATGGTAAAACGCTTGCAGCGGCCGTGGAACGAGTGTTAAGTGAAGAAATGAAATCTCTGGCACCACAGCTTTCAACTGCCTATCATGAAGTAACCCTTTCGCTAACCACGGCTCCTACCCGGCAGCAACTCTCGGCAATGGCCGAAAAAGCGACCGGTTTCCAGCAAAAATGGGCCAAACGGATGATCGCGCAGATCGACGAGAAGAAGCCATTTCAGACCTCCTACCCTTTCCCGTTGCAGGTATGGAAACTCGGCGACCAGGCGATAATGACGCTCGGTGGCGAGTTGGTGGTGGATTATGCGATTAATTTGAAAAAGATATTCGGTCAGGACACGTTTGTAATGGGCTATTCCAATGATGTGATGACCTACATCCCGAGCACGACCATCCTGCGCGAGGGCGGGTACGAGGGCGAAGTGGCCGCTATCGTGTATGGCCTGCCCGCAACCTGGGCGTCGGATGTCGAAATTGAAATATTGAATGGGATGGTGCAACTGGCGAAACAGGCCGGGGTTGTCAAACCGGAATCGAAGGTTATCAAGAATTAGTGTTTATCCAAAGTCTGCCCCTACCCGTGAACAGTATCGATTACTCTATGACTTTCGAGCCGCTCGCAGAGCCTAAACCTTTAATCGCAAAGCATTACTACTCGGGCTTTTCGCGCGCGCACGACACGTACAACGCGCTCTCGGCTGCGAGCGACGGGAAAATTTACTACCTGCTCTCGTCGGATAACCATGAGATCGGCGGGCAGATGTTTGTGTACGACCCGGCTACCGACGCCACTAAACATCTCGGCGACCTTACCGAGATTTGCGGCGAGAAGGATCTGAAAGCCATTCCGCAGGGCAAAAGCCACGTCCGTTTTTACGAAAGAAATGGAAAGCTCTATTTCTCGACGCACGTGGGCTACTACCAGCTCATCGACGGCATGGACCGCCTCCCCGAGCAAGCTCCCGAAGGCTACGCATTGTACCCGGGCGGGCATTTTCTTTCCTATGATTTACAAACCGGCGCATTCGAAAACCTTGCTTTGGTACCCAATGGCGAGGGCATGGTCTCCATGACGATGGACCGTGACCGCGGGCATTTGTACGGCATTAGCTGGCCCTATGGTCATTTCATCCATTACGATCTTGAAAATAATGTCCTGAAAAACCTTGGCCCGATTTCGCACAAAGGCGAAGCAGGCACGCCTGGTACCGATTTCCGCTCCCTTTGCCGGTCGTTGTTTGTGGATGCGGAATTAGGTGATGTTTATTTCTCGGTGGCGGACGGTGATATTTTCACTTACAATCCTGAATCCCAAATCCTTCACAAACTCGAAAACGTGGATTTGCGGCTGGACTATTTCGGCAAATACGACCCGACGCGCCCCGGCAGCATGTGCTACAACTGGCGGAAGATATTCTGGCATCCCAAAGAGCAGGTGGCTTATGGTGTGCACGGCAACTCGGGTTACCTATTCCGGTTCGACCCGCGTGCGGAGAGAATCGAGCTGGTGGAGCGCATTACTTCCGAACCTTCGCGCAAAAGCGGCATGTTCGACCAGTTCAGCTATGGTTACCTCGGTTTTCAGCTCGGTCCGGATGGTAAAACAATCTATTACCTTACCGGTGGACCTATTTTTGAGGATGGCAAGCGCGTCAAAGGCGAGGATCAAATTGCAAAAGGAGCAGCGCGCGGACTGGAAAATCTGCATTTAATTACGTATCATTTACCTACCCATACATATAAAGACCACGGGGCCATCTTTTATGATGACGGCGAGCGGCCTACTTATGTGAACTCCATTGCCGTCGGTGCTGATGGTAGTGTTTATACATTGGCCCGTTTCGAGTATGAGGGCAAGATTATCCAGGATCTTGTCAAAATCCCTAACCCGTTTCAATAACCAGATATTAACTCTTTTCTCAATGGAAAACCTAAATAACTCCCACGGCGATAGCGGCAACGACCGTCGTGACTTTATCAAAAAATCATTGGCTGGCAGTGCATTACTCACTTTCGGAGGCGTACTGCCCGGTTTCAGTCCGAAAAGCTATGCCAAAATCATCGGCGCGAACGAAAAGGTACGCGTGGGTATGATGGGCGTGAACAGCCGCGGGCTCGCGCTGGCGACCAACTATGCATTGCAACCCAACTGTGAGGTAATATCCATTTCCGATGTAGATACCCGCGCTGCGGAGAAATGCATTGGCATTGTAAACGACACACAAAAGTCCAAACCCGCCAATATCCCGGACTTCCGCAAGGCGCTCGAAAACAAGGACATGGATGCACTCGTCGTTGCCGCTCCCGATCACTGGCATGCTCCGGCCGCCATTCTGGCTTCCAAAGCAGGTAAGCATGTGTATCTCGAAAAACCTTGCAGCCATAACCCGCACGAGGGCGAGCTCCTCGTGGCGGTCGCGAAAAAATACAAGAACGTAATCCAGATGGGCAACCAGCGCCGCTCCTGGCCAAATGTGGCTGCGGGGATTAAGGAAGTGCACGATGGCGTGATCGGCCGGCCGTATTTTGCCAAAGGCTGGTATACCAATAATCGCGCTTCGATTGGCATCGGCAAAGAAACCTCCGTGCCTTCCTGGCTCGATTACGAACTGTGGCAAGGCCCGGCTCCACGCCGCGCATTCAAAGACAATCTCGTGCATTACAACTGGCACTGGTTCTGGAACTGGGGCACGGGCGAGGCGCTCAACAACGGCACCCACATGCTCGACCTTATGCGCTGGGGCTTGCAGGTTGACTTCCCGACACGCGTTACTTCTTCCGGAGGCCGTTTCCGCTACAAAGACGATTGGGAAACGCCCGATACGCAGGTGATCAACCTCGAATTCGCAAACAATACCGCTATGACCTGGGAAGGCCGCAGCTGCAATGGCCGTACGATCGAGGGTAGCAGTGTGGGCGTGGTGTTTTATGGAGAAAAAGGTTCGGTACAAATCGGCGAGGGCAACAACTATAAGATTTATGACCTTGATAACAAGCTGGTGAAGGAGGTAAAGAACGATCTGGTGATCGATCCGCGCAATAAGATGAACCCTTCGCAGAGCCTAGATGCATTTCACATCCAGAACTTCTTCGATGGTATCAAGAAAGGCGCGCCGCTGGCGGCGGAGATTGTTGGCGGGCATCAGAGTACATTGCTGGCGCAGCTGGGTAATATCGCTATCCGCTCGGGTGAGACACTGAATGTCGATCCGACGAACGGGCATATCAAAGGCAGCAAAGCCGCCGAGAAATTCTGGAAGCGTGAGTATCAGAAGGGCTGGGAGCCTACGGTATAGGCTCATACGACACCCTTGGGTTAAAACCCCTCATACAGCACCGCCCGGCCTCCTAACCCAGGGTTTAAACCCTGGGTTGAGAGAGCGGAGTGCCGGAAAGACTGGGACCTACGGTCTAAATCGCACACACCTAGCCACAACCGCCATACAGCATCACTCGGCCCCCATAACCCAGGGTTTCAACCCTGGGTTATGGGGGCCAAACCCTGAAAACTCAATGAAAAGCGAAGCCATTGCCATCAAAGTAGAAAACCTGACGAAGCGGGAAACGACGATCTCCATCTTCCTGATCGGCCTGATGTTCTTTATTTTCGGTTTTGTGTCGTGGGTCAATTCGATATTGATCCCCTATTTCAAGATCGCCTGTGAACTCACCAGCTTTCAGGCTTACCTCGTCGCATTTGCATTTTACATTGCCTACTTCGTGATGTCGGTGCCTTCTTCGTATTTGCTAAAAGCAGTTGGTTTCAAAAAGGGCATGATGATCGGCTTCTGGGCGATGGCTCTCGGCGCATTCATATTCGTACCCGCCGCCATGTCGAGGACTTACGAGATATTTCTGATGGGGCTATTCACGATCGGAATTGGTCTCGCCATTCTCCAAACCGCAGCCAACCCTTACATTACCATCCTCGGCGCCAAGGAACGCGCGGCGCAGCGGATCAGCATGATGGGCATTTGCAACAAGGCCGCCGGTATTCTCTCACCGATTGTTTTTGCAGCCGTCATTTTGAAACCGACGGATACCGACCTTTTCGCCCAGCTTGGCACGATGGGCGACGCCGAACGGAGCGCGGCATTGGACGAGCTCATCCGCCGCGTGATCAATCCTTACATTGCCCTCGGAACATTCCTTTTCGTGTTGGGTTACCTGGTATTCAAATCCCCATTGCCGGAAATCGATACCGAGCATGAAAGCCAGGAAATCGCCTCGGCGAATGCGGGCAAGAAGAGCATTTTCGACTTTCCGCACCTTATTTTAGGCGCGCTAGCGATTTTCCTGCACGTAGGCACGCAGGTGATTGCGATCGATACCATTATTGGTTATGCCAATTCCATGGGCATTGATCTGCTGGAAGCAAAAGTCTTTCCGTCCTACACGCTGTTCTGCACCATTTGCGGGTATTTGATCGGCATTACGGTTATTCCAAAATTCATCAGTCAGGTAAATGCGTTGCAGATATGCACGCTGCTGGGCACCATTTTTACATTACTCATCATTTTCACGCATGGAGAAGTGAATTTCCTCGGCCACACTACGGACATTTCCATCTGGTTTGTCGTGCTGCTCGGACTCGCCAACTCACTCGTATGGGCAGGTATATGGCCGCTTGCGCTCGACGATCTGGGTCGCTTTACTAAGCTCGGCGCGTCGGTCATGATCATGGGGCTTTGCGGGAATGCGATTATGCCGCTTTTCTACGGACATTTCGCCGATGTCGTGAATGTGCGGGAGGCTTACTGGGTGTTGCTGCCTTGTTATTTGTATCTGGTTTTTTATGCCGTAAAAGGACACAAACTGCGCAAATGGGGATTTTAAAATTGTATCATATCATTAATCATTATTACGGTGCGCTGCACCTTGTTATTGATTATCATCCATATCATATCTACAAATCTTGCGGTGCTCTGCACCTTACCGATGAAGGTGCGGAGCACCGCAAGATTTGTAGACCGCAATATTTGTAACACAATGCGATTAAAAATCATAAACGGGACCATTATCACCCCGTACCGGTACATCCGGAATGGGACGGTTTTGGTTGAAAACGGCATCATTATCGGGATTGAAACGCGGGATGTGGATTTTCCAGGCGCGGACATGATTGATGCGGAGGGACATTATGTAGCGCCGGGCTTTGTCGACCTGCATATCCACGGCGGCGGTGGGCATGATTTCATGGATGGTAGCGCAGAGGCGTTCCTGAAAATTGCTGAAACACATGCGCAATACGGTACTACCGCAATGGTGCCGACTACATTAACTGCCGAAAAAGAGGATTTGCTCGAAACACTGGACTTCTACGAAACTGCGAATGCAGCCAATACAAATGGAGCCCAATTCCTCGGAATGCATTTGGAAGGTCCCTATTTCGCATTGAGCCAGCGGGGCGCACAGGACCCGAGGTACATCCGCAATCCCGATCCTGCCGAATATGAGGAAGTGTTGGCATACTCGAATTCCATTACCCGATGGAGCGCCGCGCCGGAGCTGCCGGGGGCTATTGATTTTGGAAAAAGATTAAAACAAAAAGGCATTCTGGCGGCGGTGGCGCATACGGACGCCATTTATGAAGATGTACTGGAAGCGTTCGAAAACGGCTACACGCTCGCGACGCACCTGTACTCGGCCATGTCGGGCGTGACGCGCAGGAACGCGTTCCGTTACGCGGGCACGATCGAAAGTGCGTTTCTACTCGATATGGATGTGGAAATCATAGCAGATGGCGTGCATTTGCCCGCGCCGTTGTTGAAACTCATTTATAAAATCAAAGGTCCCGACCGGATCGCGCTCATTACCGACGCCATGCGCGCTGCGGGAATGCCGGAGGGCGAAAGCACATTGGGCTCGCTGAAAAACGGCTTGAAAGTGATCGTCGAGGATGGCGTAGCCAAGTTGCCCGACCGTACTTCGTTTGCCGGAAGCGTTTCCACTGCCGACAGGCTCGTGCGCACGATGGTGAATATGGCCGATGTGTCCCTGCTCGACGCCGTGCGCATGGCGACCGCAACACCCGCACGCATTATGGGCGTACACGACCGCAAGGGCACATTAGTAGCAGGCAAGGACGCCGATATCGTGATTTTCGACGAGGATATCCACATTCAAAGGACCATTATCAAAGGAAAAACCATTTACCTAAACGCGATACCCCAAATTTAACTAACACAAAATGAAAGTCGACCAACTGGAAATCAACATATCCGAAACCCGACAGCAAATGGGCGAAGCCGCGGCCAAAGCCGTTGCCGGGAAGATCCGGGAGATTCAGGATACCAAAGAATTTGTGAATATCATCTTCGCCTCCGCGCCTTCGCAGAACGAGTTTCTGGCGACTTTGAAGGACGAGCCGGGCATTCAATGGGAGAAAATCAATGCATTTCATATGGACGAATACATCGGCATCGCCGCCGATGCGCCGCAGAATTTCGGGTATTTCCTGAAAGTGCGGTTGTTCGACCATGTGCCCGTGCGTTCAGTTTCCTACCTCGACGGTAACGCTACCGACCCGCAGCAGGAATGCGACCGGTACGCGAAACTCCTCCGCGAGAACCCGATCGACATTGTATGCCTCGGCATCGGCGAGAATGGGCATTTGGCATTCAACGACCCGCATGTGGCATTTTTCGATGATCCATTGGAAGTGAAAGTAGTGGAACTCGACGACGCCTGCCGCCAGCAGCAGGTCAACGACGAGTGCTTCGACACCTTCGGCGAAGTACCGCAAACCGCATTGACCCTCACCATTCCGACATTGATGAAGGCCAAATATGCCTTCTGCATCGTCCCCGGCGAGAAAAAAGCGCAGGCCATTTACCATACCCTGGCCGAGGATATCCAGGAAGCCTACCCGTCGACCATCCTCCGTAAGCACCCGCACGCGATCCTGTTCATCGACCAGGCCAGTTCAGGGAAGCTCAAAGAAATTTCGTCATACTCGCAGGCATAGTTCCGCACCGGAGCTATCTTGCATGTATTACCTCAACCCATTCAAATGAGAAAAGAACTCTTGACAATCGCTTTATTGAGCGCAATGGTATTCAATCAGGGATGTAATTCGAAAAAGGAGGAAGCAAAGAATGAGGAGAAGAAACCGCTGAGCCTGATCGTAGTGGAGCCCGGCCACTTCCATGCGGCGCTGGTTCAGAAATCCATGTATGCCGACGTTGATTCCGTCGTGCACGTGTACGCATCCGAAGGCCCGGATGTGAAGGCTTACCTCGACAAGGTGGAGAAATACAACACCCGCCCCGAGGATCCGACGCATTGGAAAGAAGAAGTTTACACCGGCGCCGATTTCTTTGAAAAAATGATTTCGGAGAAAAAGGGTAACGTGGTGGTACTGGCCGGTAACAACCAGAAAAAGACTGATTTTATCAAAAAATCGGTAGACGCCGGTCTGAACGTCCTCGCCGACAAGCCGATGGCGATCGACGCGGCGGGCTTCGACAAGCTGAAAGAAGCATTCGCCAGCGCCGACAAAAACAAGGTGTTGCTCTACGATATCATGACCGAGCGTTACGAGATCACCAACACCCTGCAACGCGAACTCGCATTGCTGCCCGAGATCTTCGGTGAACTGCAAAAAGGCACGCCTGAGAACCCCGCGGTATCCAAAGAAAGCGTGCACCACTTCTTCAAATACATTTCCGGCGAGCCGCTCGTACGCCCTACCTGGTTCTTCGACGTAAACCAGCAAGGCGAAGGTATGGTAGACGTAACGACCCACCTCGTGGACCTCGTGCAATGGAGCTGCTTCCCGAATGTATCCCTCGATTATCAAAAGGACATTCAACTGCTCTCCACGAAGCGCACCGCTACCCAGCTCACACCCTCACAATTCAAGCTCGTCACCAAAAGCGAAACCTATCCTGAATTCCTCAAAAAGGATATTAAGGACACTTTGCTGAATGTGTATTCCAACGGCGAGCTGAACTACACCCTAAAAGGCGTGCACACGAAGGTATCGGTGATCTGGAACTTCCAGGCTCCCGAAGGCACCGGCGACACGCATTACTCGATCATGAAGGGTTCAAAAGCCAACCTGATCGTCCGCCAGGGCAAAGACCAGAAATACAAGCCGGTTCTTTACATTGAAACTACCGATAAAAGCAAGGCTTATGAAGATGCTGTTACGGCGGCGTTCAAATCGGTGCAGGACAAATTTCCCGGCGTAGAGTTGAAAAAGATCGCTGCCGGTTGGGAAGTTGTGATCGATGCGAAATACGATACCGGTCACGAGTCGCACTTCGCGCAAGTGGCCAACAAGTATATGGAGTATCTCAAAGCAGGTAAACTGCCTGAGTGGGAGGTGCCTAATATGATTGCCAAGTATTGGTTGACGACGTCGGCGTTGAAGCAGGCGAAGGGCGGGAAATAGTTGAAAACGAGAATTATTTTTCCTTAAAAACGAATCTCTAAAAGAACGAAATCCTTAGCCGTCGTCATAAGACAACGGGAATAGATGATTTTTCGGGGATGGGCGGCGTTTGCTGCTCGTCCCTTTTTGTTTTGTCAGTTCTTGATATTTGGATTGACCGCTCTATTAAAACAGTCCCAGTTGAACAGGCGAGGAAGATCCTTTTCCCAGCATTGGAAGTGTATCAATCACATCAAATTGCCTGCGATCTCCATTGAATTTCCTTACAGCGACCGACTCGCACCAAAACTTGGCCTCATATTCTTTGAAGAGAGAATAGGCTATTTCAATCCATTCCGGCGGAAGTCGCCTACCAATAGACATGTGCGGTTTGCCAAATAACTCCGTCCAGCCCTCCGTGTAATCTTTTAAAATTTTCGAATTAGCGTCCCGTTTAAATTGGTTACACCGCTCAACAATCGCCTCCGACGATGCAGGAGTCGGCTGTACGTAAAACGCCCCGTTTGTCGGAAAATGGTTAAAGCCATTAAATTCTATTTCAAACGGATGCAATCCCTCGACAATATTTCTAAACATCTTCAACAGCAATGGATAATCTCGCTCGTAGGCGAAAAATTCGAATAGCGAAATATGCGCTTCCGAGTTCACACTATTAAAAAAGCCGCCAACCGCCGTTTTCAAATCACCTTTCATCCCTTTCACTTGATCAACTATATCCTGCGATGGCCTGATAGCAATTGAATATCTAACGGGTTCTTCCATTTGAAAAATCTCTCTGTATTTACTTTCGATCAATTGTACCTCATTATGCTCCAAATCAACAAATTCCTTATCCAATGCCCGGCGTGACAGCCTTCCCGCATTTTGGGATAAAAAAACCACTAGTAACGACACCATCTTATCCGGCATCGGAATATGGTCGTCCAGCCAGTTTTTGAATGCGTCGTATCGCTCGAGGTATTTTATTTCGTCCGGAATCGTGCGGTAGATCGTATGCGCAACGCACTCGAAGAGAAACTCGGCCTGCCGCGTGGCATCGAAATAGCGGTAGTAATCGGCCGTTTCATTTCTGACTTCCACGTTGTGATCGGCAGTCGGCTCCCAGTCGATGAACGGAAGAACGGAATGAGAGTAATGCTCCAAAACTGACCGGTAGTCGCCTATTTTTTCCAGAATCGCCGCCGAAACCGGAAATATCATCTGCTCCGGGCTGAACCGGGTTTGAGCAAGCAGATGGTGAATGATGTACCGGTGAAGCCGGCCATTGCCATCCACAAACGGGTGAATGAAAACGAAGCCAAATGCGATCGATGCGGCAATCAAAACCGGATGATAGCCCCTTTGCTCCATTAGCGCCGCAGCTTCAAGAAGCCCCTCCATTAATTCATCCAGATCTTCCCACCGCGCAGAAATATGATCGGGCATCGGCGTACCTGTTGACCTGTCGTGCTCGCCGATGAAACCGCCCTCTGTCCGAAAGCCTAGCTGTATCCGACGGGAATCGCCGATCACTATCTGCTGCAAACGCAGTAGTTCCTCGGAAGTAAGTGGCTTGTCACCGGCCTGCCCGATCGCCTTGCCCCACAGCATAGCCCGGCTTGGCGATGGATTCTCGCCCTCAATCGAAAACGACGCCTTCGAATCCTTCAACAGCAGGAATGCCGATGTCCTGGCCAGAATATCCTTATGGACGTTTTTTAAAGTTGCGTAAGAATGCTTTTCAAGCGATTCTCCAATAAAGTTTTTGAGTTTTTCCGACTTAAATATCAGCGGGCAAAACTGTCTCGTTCCCGGCAAATTATTGCGGATACGCTGCCGGGGCACGTTGACAGACTTTTCCAGTGCAAACTGTAAATCCCCATCCAGCAGCGGCACGTAATTCCCTTCCTTCAAATCCGGGATATCGAGCGGCTCGTCCATCAGCCATTCGTACAAGAACCATATTCGTCGGCTGTACTGGCCCGTACGTTCAATGCTCACCAACGCTTCGGCTTCACTCTTTCCAATGCGCTCGAATAACTTTTTGAAAAATAGCAAGTTGACCCCTTCATATTTCAACGCGAAGACCAAATGACCGTAAAGACTATCTGACGGGGTATATCTTGCTGTTAATACATTCCAGTGCTCGTCCGATAGCTGTTTGTAGCGGGTGCCAATTAACGATAACTTGTCCGGCAAGGGCATTTTGAGCGCAAGCCGTTCTATAATGGCACCGTAGCCTACGAGCAATGCTCTTTCAGGAGCCTGTCTTCCATGAAAAACAGTTACAAACTGTGAAAAATGATTATTTTCAGCCCGTTCTTCTGAAATACGATTATTTTCCGACATAACTTTCTGGCTTTCGATTCCATGGAGATTTGTGAAAAATAATTAATTTTTATGAAAAATGATTATAAAACGGCTTCATTTGTGAAAAACGATTATTTTCAGCCCGATAAAAGCTCCTCCCCTCTCCCAATCCGCTCCACATTCTCAAAAAACGCAATCAGTTCCTTAAACGAAAAGTAAGTATCACAAAGCTCCGGCGCGTGGCCTTGCTCTTTGAGGGAGATAATGTAGCCGGTGAAAATCGTCCAGAGTTCTTTGGACCAGGTTTCGGCGCTGCTGCTGCTCAGGAGCTTGCCTACTTCCCTGCCATAGGCCAGCAAGGTCGGGTCCGAGGGGGCGAATACGTGTGTTTCTGTGTTCATAGGGTCGATTTTGGAAGTGTGCGGCAAACTTGCCTTTACGTTTTCCGTAAAGCACGCATTCCTCCGTCTTGTACCCAACCCGCGGGCCCGGTAACTTACATCGAAATACCTGTAAATTACCCGAAAATTTCCCGGCGGATTTATATAAATTGCCATTTCAACGAAATCGCTTTCTGTATGACACATACTACCTCCAACCCGAAGATCCACGAAGGCCGCAACGTGAAACGGTTCCGCGAAATGCTCGGAATAAAGCAGGACGTGCTGGCGTTCGAGCTCGGCAGCGATTGGAACCAGCAAAGAATCTCCACGCTCGAACAGCGCGAAAAGATCGATTCCGACATTTTGGAACAAGTAGCAGCGATACTGAAAATACCAGTGGAAGCGATTCGGAATTTTGATGAGGAAAAGGCGGTGAATGTAATTTCAAGCACGTTCAACGACAATGCAGCCGTTTTTAATAACAATCCGACTTTTCATCCTATTGATAAATTAATGCAGCTTCATGAGGAGAAGATTGCTTTGTATGAGCGGATGTTGAAGGAGAAGGATGAGATGATGGGGCGGTTGGAGCGGTTGATTGGAAACAAATAGGCGAGAAACGTGGACAGACTGCAAAAATACCAAGCTGCCATTGTCAAACTTTGTAAGGCACACAAAGTGAAGAGCTTGTATGCATTCGGGTCTGTTTTGAGTGATAATTTTAATGCGGAAAGCGACATTGATCTGATTGTTGATTTCGCTAGTATGAACGTTGAGGATTATGCGGATAACTACTTTGATTTCAAGTTTTTGTTGCAGGAACTTTTTAAACGGCCGATTGACCTGCTGGAAGAAAAGGCCATTAAAAACCCTTACTTCTGCGAAAGTGTGAATCAGAAACGCCAGCTTGTTTATACATATTAGAAGATTTCGCAACCTTGATTGATTCTAGATGTACACAAATGTTATCTGGGCACCAGCAAGCGTCTGCCGGCCCTTTCGCACAGCAGTAAGGGAACAACACCTTTCTTGCACAATATCACATTGATTTATACGCTTACTTGAATCTACTGTTTGGAGAAAATTTTTGAGGGCTACAAACTTGAAGGGCGAACTGTACTTCCATGATAATTATCTAAGCAAATCCACCTCTCAAACCGTTAAATAAAATATTCCGCTATCTGACCTCGCGTATCGGACTTATTGTTTTTTTTATGAAAAAACATAACTCTCCATACATCATGAAATTCAAGTTTGAAAATCTCACCGACGAGACAAGGCAGCTAATGATTTCCGAGATTAAGTTAGACGTTGGAAATGAGCAACTCTATTACAGCAAACGATTCTGCGAACAAGGCCATAATCTCTATGCGGACCTTTTGCTTAGCGCAGTTGAAAAAGGTGATGAGCAAAGTCTAGCCTTAGCTTTAAAACAGAAAAAGTGCTTTGCGGAAACCGAGATCAGGAACACCAAAAAAGGCCCCATTTACTCCAAAGTCCCGGAAAACGCCAACTTGGTATTTGCGGAAAGCGAATTTAACAGGTTCTACATGCGGGCTCTTGCTCTCCAAGCGGCTAAGGCAGGCGAAACCCTATCTGTGTACCGTGCGCGCTATTCTGAAAATCCAAGAGAAGAGTCCAATATTCTCATCGGCAAAATAATCGACCCAACTCAGTTATTAGATGATCTAAGAAAAAATATTGGCTTAGACACGGTTTTGGGTCTACCGCCAGGGCCAAATAGCGGTCTATCCGTCAAACTTCAGTAGTCCATCATTTTCAGGTAATGTTGAAGGATTAAGGACTCGTGGTGGAATTATTGGTTCTATTACACTTACTATTAACCGTCAGCGAATACATCCAGGTTACAAGAACAGAAAGCTGATATTGAAAGAGGTTGGCTTTCTACCTAATCCCTTTTGGCTAGACAATTTAAAAATTCGCCTCACATGGCAAAGGATATCACCATTGACATAACTACCTCAAATCTGGGGCCGCATTCAACCTTAACAGGTAAGCTACAAACTAGTTCACTAGAAATTGGTATCTATGCTAATAATGGCTCTGGAAAAACATTTTTGAGTCGTGCTTTTAGACTGTTATCTAACACCGGCGTAGAGCCAGAAAACTCAAACAGATTATTGACAATCGGCTCTAATGAAGGTTACTTCAAACTTAAAATTACGAATTTGAAAGAATCTGGTCAGACGCGCGAAGTTGAGCTTTCATTCAAGAGAAACACCCCACCGGTGATAAAAAATACATCTGGCTATATATTCAGAACATTTAATGAAGAGTATATAAGGGAAAATCTAGACGTGTCAAAATTCAAACCAAATGGCCAGATAGAAGGATACATCCTTGGAAAAGAAAAGATAGACCTGAGTAAAGAAAAGAGAGCATTAGAAGAAGCAAAAAAAGAATCTTCAAACCTCCAAAAATCGATAAATGAAAAACTAAATGAATCGTTAAATGATCTTGATCAGCTTGGGATTAGAAAAACGACAACAGAATATGGATTATTAAATTTTTCAAATTTAGTTAATAAATCTTTTAACCATGAGAATGTAGAATCTTACGGACAATTATTAGAAAAATTCGATAGGCTTAAATCCATTCCATCAGAACTGGATGATATTAAAAATATAGATGAGATACCTGAAACTAATATACTTAAATTGATTCAAGATTTTCTTGGCAAAGAATTCACCAAAAGTTTAATCGCTGATGAATTTAAAAATAAAGTTAAGTCTAAACAAGAATTTATTGAAACTGGTGTGCAGTTATTTAATAAGGACAAATCACTATGTCCATTTTGCGAACAAAATATTCATGCGAGTGCATTAGACCTAATCGATCATTACGTCGAATATTTGGCTGAAACAGAAGCGCAACAAATAAAAATGGCCGGAGATCTGTTCGCGCGGATGCGAGCCGAGCGAAAAAATTTTGGTGATTTGTATAAAACGTCTCTTAAAATACAAACCGATTACCTACAAAATAAATCGTACCTACCTTCGCTATCAGATTCAAATCTTAGTGACTTAACCGATATAAAGGAAGTAGATAATCATTTCATTGTTCTCCAAAAATACCTCGAAAGAAAGAAGGAGGACGTCAGCAAAATTCTTACATCACCTGATATCACTGACGCGATTGAAGCTATTAAGGAATGGATCCAGAAGTCAAATGAAGCAATCACTAAAAATGAAAGTGTGATTAAGCTGTTCAATGATAAAAAAAATAATATCAAAACCGAAAAGCTGGACCTAAACCGAAAGCTATGCAAGGCTAAATTCATTGAACTTCGCAGCTCTATCATCGATCAAATAGATAAATGGATAAACCTGAACAATGATATACAGTCACTATCTCAGGACATATCTTTAAAAGAGCAGAACGAGAAAATATCTAAGAAAGTGAAAGTTTCGGATACACTGCAGACGCTTTTAGGTCGATTTTTCGGCATAAAGTACTCGTTCGACTCGAAAACATTTTGTCTTAAATTTGGAGAACATATCTTAGAAAAAAATGCAAGCGATGTCCTAAGTACAGGTGAAAAAAGCATTGTCGCATTCTGTTATTTCATCGCAGAATCTCACAAATTTATCGAAAGCGAAGATGACTACCAAAAGCTATTTTTCGTGATAGATGATCCAATTTCAAGTCAAGATTTTCATTTTGTTTACGCAACAACACAACTAATTAGAACGTTAAACAAAGTTTTCGGCATGCAGAGACTAAGGCTAGTACTTTTGACTCATAATCTAGAATTCATGTCGATATTAACTCGCAACAAGATTATCACTCATAAATTCCTTCTAAATCACAGTAAATTACAACTACTCGGAAACGAATTACTAATGCCGTATGAAGAACATCTTAGGGATATATATGAAATTTCGCAGGCAAAGAGAGCACCCTCTCACACGACTCCAAATTCGATTAGGCATGTACTTGAAACTATCAATCGCTTCATGTGTCCCGATTTAGGGTTAGAGGATTTTTGCAACAAAATCGAGGGATTCGCAGACAATGACTTTCTATATTCACTGATGCATGATGGTTCTCACGGAATCATCAGAAATCAGCGACCAGTAACGGAGGCAATGGTAAAAACAGCTTGTGATGTTGTCACCAATTACATTTCTGAAAACTTTGGAGGGCAGTTACGCCTTATCCAGAAATAGAGCGCACAAACAACATTCCTGCGCATATGCGCTATCCTTACAATAATATTCAGTCCGTTGCTCTAAGAATATTATTCCAATATTGGCCAAAAAGTAGGCATATCATCGACCTTTAGGTAATAAATCTCATCCTTTCCACTCCGTCTCAATCCCCTCCCCTTTCACAAACCCCTGAAACCCCGCCAACAACCCAACATCCTCCCTGACATCCCGCGGAAGCACCTTCTTCGCAGAAGCATACTTCACCAACAACCCCACAGCCTCCCCAATACTCCACTCCACCGGATGCAGCCGATAACACCCATTCGTAATATGCGTTGTCCCAATATTCTTGTTAGCAGGCAAAATATTCTCCATCCGCACAGGCAGCAGCGCGCCCAGGGGAATCTGAAACGGCAATGACCCGAAATCAATGTAATTATCCCCGCCGGTACTCGGATGCAAATCAATATGGTAGTAGCCAATCCCAACACTATCCTCAAAAGTAGCAGCCTTCACGCCAGCAGATTGCCCGGTAACAGCAGCCCGCTGCTCGGCGCCGACGTGTTCTTCCTTAATGGTAAATAGCGCCTTAATGCGCCGCGATTCGCGGACGTAGGGGTATTTGGCGAGGCCGTCTTCGGTGCCCATGACGTCTTTGCGTAGGCGGATGCCGGGCCAGCCTTTGCCGCCGTCGGGGCGGGGAGCCTCGGTTTGGAGCCAGTACAGGAGCGAGAGGCTGAGCTGCTTGCCGCGTTCGAAATGCTTGTCGAAATCCTTTTCGCTGGGGCTGATGAGGTTGCCGAGGGTGTAGTCGTTTTGCGGCCAGTTTACGATGGTGATGTCGCCGGCGTAGGTGCCGGGCGCGAAGTTGGCCTTGTTGATAATGCGGCGGTAGAGCCAGAGGTTGAGGTTATTGCCGGTCGGGATGCCTTCCGGGTGGAAGCCGAGCTGTTTCGGTTCGAGGGTTTTGGGGTTGGAGTATGAGAGGTCCAGGAGCCTGCCCGACCATGGTTTGGCCATTTTGGGGACGTAGTTCTTCCAGAAATCATATTCGCGCGGCTTTTCGATCACGTGGTTTTCGCCCGGGCGGTAGTCGATCGCGTAGCAGACGGTGAATGCCTGCACGTTTTCGGAGGCGGCCTTTTCGGGGGCGTGGAATTCGCCGGTTTGTGCTTTGGATTCGGCGCCGGTGACGTATTCGGTGCCGGTCATGGGCAGCAAGTCGCCGAGCTCGGTGGCGTCCGCAAAATAGGGCGCGGTGAGGGTTACCTGGGCTTTGTTCCGGCGGTTGAGGGCGGTGAGGGCTTGTACTTTGCTGCCTTTCACGTCGGCGGCCACGATTTTGTGTTCCAAAAGCAATGTGAGCTTGCCGGTGCTGAGGTACGGGTTCAGCATGTCGGTGAGCACGGCTACGGCTACACGCGGTTCGTGGCAGAGCTTGGATACGGAGCCATCGCCGGGGTTGAGATTTTTGCGGCTTTTGGCTTCGGCGGTGAGCGGGTAGTTTTTCTGGTAATATTCGCGTACGGCGGTGCGGAATTGCCGGTAGGCCTTCGTGGCGCCGTGCGTTTCGATCCACTGGTGCTCGTCGGGCGGCACGCCTTGCTGGGAGATCTGCCCGCCGATCCAGTCGGTTTCTTCGGTGAGGATTACCGACAGGCCATTGCGCAATGCGGCCAACGCGGCCGCGCAGCCACCGAGACCGCCACCGGCGATGACGAGGTCGGCGGTTAATGTAGCGGGTTTAGCGATGTTTTGCTTTCCGGAAACAGCATTTCCAGCTTCCGGTTTCTCGAAATTTGTCGACAGCAGGCTTCCGCCGAGGGTGACGCTTCCGATAAAATTACGGCGTTTCATAAGGTTTAAGGTATTTAGGTGATTAACAAAAAGAACGCTCATTGCAAGGTATCTCCCCCGCAATGAGCGCGTATCATCTTACAAATCAATATGCTAACTCACTTTCCCCATCACATACATTTCCTCCATCGTCGGGGTTGGGTTGCCGCCTTCTTTTTCCAATGTAATGGCAAATGCGGCGGAACCGGCTTTGGTATTCTTCATTTTCAAAACCTTTCCGGTGAATGCATTATCCAGCATGCCAATATCGACAGGCTTGCCGTCCACGATGCTCCAAAGCTGGTATTGCTTGCCCTGAGGCGCTGCGGGCAGGTTTTGCACGTCGAGCAACACTTCGTTCGTTTGCGTGTTCCAGAATGCAGAAACGGCACTTTGCGGCGATTTTGGTAATCCTGCCAAATGTATATGCTTGTAAGAAGGGCTGCGGAACAGCGTGGCAAGCGCCTGGTTATACTCGGTCTGGCTTTTCATCGCCGCCATTTCCGCCTCCATAGTTTCCGCTTTCGCCACCATTTCGTTGTTGCTGTGCTTCAAATCGGTCATTTGCATGGCCGACCATCCCGCAAAAAGCGCGAGCAATACCGCAGCCGCCACGGCCAGTTTCGCCCATACAGGCGTCACTACCTGCGTTTCCACGCGGTCGAATGCATGGTCGATCACACGTGCTTCCGGCTCCACGGGTTGCGCGGTGGCGGTGGTGTCAGACAAAGAAACAGTCTTCTCTTCTGCTATTTCCCCGGCCTGGATTTCCTCTTCCGCCGGTGCTTCGAAACTCATTTGTGCAAAAATCGACTCTTTCAATGAAGGCGGGGGCGTTGCCTGGTGTTTCAGCGCATATTCTTCCAATGCACTTTCGGTACGCAACAGCTCTTCCTTGATTTCAGGGTAAATATGCGACATACACTCCACCTCCTGTTTCTCCTGGGGAGTAACAGTGCCCAATACATATTCCTCCAATATACCGGACTCTATATAGGCTTGGATATTCATACTGCAAAGTATTGTTTTAACTCTTGTAATGCGGTCCTTATCCGCGATTTCACGGTGCCCAGCGGTATACTCAGCTCCTCGGATATTTCCTCATGCGTGTAGCCCTGGAAATAGGCCATATCGATGAGTATTTTCCGTTCGGGCCGCAGCATGTCGACGATCGCCTTCATGTCCGAACTGACTGTCTGTGAATCTTCGTACGTATCCTTCTCATTAAGGACCACCGTGTTTTCAATATCATCCATCGCCGGTTTCCGGCCCTCCGCTCTGACTGCGTCTATCGCTCCATTACGTGCGATATTCATAATCCATGTAAACAATCGCCCTTTCTCCGGATTGTAGGAAGCGATATTCTTCCAAATCTTCAGAAAGCTCTCCTGCAACACATCTGCGGCTTTCTCCTCGTCCTTTAACGTTTTCGAAATGATATTAAACAAAGCTCCCGAGTAATGGTCGTACAGGAATTCGAAGGCGTTTCGCTCGTTCCGTTTGAGCGCTGCCACCAATTCCTCTTCCGAGTATTTTACCTTGCCTGTCGCCAAGAGTTGCTTAATAGTTAATTGTAAATTACTTACCGGCAATCTAATAAAATTTCCCTTATAGCGTGGCGTGCTATACCAAATTATCGCCTCGTTTCTCTCCAAAAGGGATACTACTAAAGAGGGGGGTATCGACGGCGCCCCGAACCGCATGTTTGATCTGGTCATCGTAGTGTGCTTTTAACTATATACGAACAAACCTGTCAGCTTGGATTAACGGCTCCTCAGTTGTTTGTCCGCGAGTCTCATTTCCGGAGACTTTCTACACGCCAGAGTGTCAGGAAGATGAAGAAGATGATCAGGCTGAGCAGGTAAATCACATTGCGGGAGTCGATGAGACCTTTACCGAGCGCCTGGTACTGAACGTCCAGGGCTATACCTGAGAGCAGATTGGCCGCAAAACCATCACCGAACATGCCGGAAACAGCACCAAAACCGACATACCAGATAAATGCCAGAAAAACGCCGAGGATGAATGCGACGATCTGATTATCATTCAATGAAGAAGCCCATATGCCCATCGCTACCAGCACGCCGCTGAGCAACAGCAGGCCAAGATACGATCCCGCCACAGCAGCCGAATCGACGTCGCCGACCGGATTACCGAGTTTGTAAATACTATAATAATAAATGAGCGTCGGCAGCAATGTAAGAACCACCAGCATCCAGTTTGCGAAGAACTTTCCGAGTACCAGATCGATATTGCGGATGGGTTTGGTAAGGAGCAATTCCAGCGTGCCGTTGCGCGATTCCTCGGCTAGTGAACGCATGGTAATGGCCGGAATCAGGAAGATCAGCACATAGGGTGCAAGACCGAAAAACGAGCCGAGGTCGGCATAACCGTAGTCCAGGATATTTGAATCCGGGAAAACCCAAACGATCAACCCGATAGCCGTCAGGAAGACCGCCATCACGATGTAGGCGATCAGTGAGTTGAAAAAACTGGCTACCTCTTTTCGAAAGATTGCTAACACTATTCGGGGATTAAATACTTTTCAGGAATGCTTATTCGAAAACCGGTTTTTCTTTACGCATAATGGCCGCGATAATCAGCGAGAAGATGAAGCCCATGATCAGGTACCCCAAAATCACCGTCACGAACATAATACCTGGCGACATGAATTTCTGGGACATTTCGATCGCCTGTTCGATCTGCGCATCGTCCATTCCTTTTGCTTCGAGCTCTTCGCGCATCTGATCGAGGCTTTGCGTGAGCATATTCGCGTCGATAAACTGGATATAAAAGATTGTGAAAGCGGAACTCAGCAACCCCAGTACCGCCGACGTAAGCGAGCCAAGCCCGAGGCCTTCGCCATAGCTGATAAAACCTCCATTCTTCTCGCGAAAATCCTTCATGGCCAACACAATTGCGACGATCATAAAAATGTATGTCAGCGACGCCAGCAGTTTGTTCGCTCCGAACCCCGCAACATTCAGGATCGTCGAATATACCATCGTAACAACGGCAACCAGAACGCCATATTTCAGGGCAACACGAGCGGTAGAGGTTTTTTCTTCCATGTGAAGGTTTAAGATTTGTTGTTGTGAAGAATGCTGTAATCCTGTTTTCTCAAAATCAGCGAAATCACCAGGATCGGGATGATCGCCATGACTGTCTTTTTACCTACTTCATCCATGATGATTTCCGAGGTAGCCATTTCTCCCACACCATTATACATCTTCTGAAACTCGGCCTCCCCGATATTCTTGACGAGCTCGGCTTTGCCTTGCAGCATCAGGTCCTTCATCTGGGCAATGTATGCCGTAAAAACAGAAGGATCGATGTAAGTTACAAAAAAATAGATCAGCCAGCCGGCGATCAATGCACCAACGGTATTTACAACGTAACCGATGGTTAATGCTTCCCACAAATGCAGAAAGCCATTTCCGACTTTCTTGCGGTAGTACCAGCATGCCCCTGCGATGAGGATCACGTGAATCCCGATGTCGAGTACCTTGTTGTTGCCGAGCGGTACAATACCCATCGCATAAAGGCCCAGAAAGAATGCAAAGACCAATATGCCCAACACCAGCCCGAACAGCAGCGAGAGTTTTAAAATAGGTTTATTAAAATATGCTACAATCGAATTCATTTGAACCACTCCTGTTTACCATTGTTGATCACCCCTCTTACCTTCCCTCTGAGCGTCTGTCCCAGGAACGGTGTATTTTTTGATTTGGAATAGGTTTTACCAAAAACCCACTCCGCATGCGGATCGAAGAACGTCAGGTTTGCTGCCGAGCCTTCTTCCACACCTGCCGCAGGAAGCCGCAGGATTCTCCTTGGCTGAACGGTTAATTTCTCGATCACATCTTCCAAAACCAGCCCGCTGTGCATGACCGACAGTGCAAATGCAGTTTCCAGACCGGTAATACCAAAATCGGCATGGTCGAATTCGAGGTTCTTACTTTCTTCGTCGTGCGGGTTATGGTCCGAAACAATGGCGTCGATAGTGCCGTCTGCCAGGCCCTTGCGCAGCGCCTCATTATCCTCGGTCGAGCGGAACGGCGGATTTACTTTCAGGTTGGTATCAAAGTCAATCAGGTCCTTGTCTTCGAACGCAAGCTGATGCGCTGCGATATCGGCCGAAACCGGCAGTCCTTTCGCCTTCGCTTCACGGATCAGTTCTACGCCCCGCACGGTCGATAGCAGTGAAACGTGCAGAACCGGCGCGGAGGTGTCGTAAGTATTTTTCTCTAATGCGTATTCAAGCAGTTTCAAGTCGCGGATGAGCATCATTTCCTCCGCCAGCGATGGCATACCTTTCATGCCCACGAGCGTGCTCGTTACGCCCTCGTGCATTTGCCCGTACAGCGTGAGCTCGCGATCTTCGGGGCGGTTGATGAGCAAAGCATTGAGCGGCCGCAAGTAGAGGATGGTTTTCAAAAGCAAGTCCGCATTCTGAACCGGGTTTTCACCGTCTGTAAATGCAATGGCGCCCGCCTGGTGCAGATCCATCATTTCGGTAAAATCGACACCGTCGGCCTTTTTCGTAACCGCCGCCGCGGGATGCAATGTTACCAGCCCGCCGAAACCGCTGTGGCGAATGTAATTGAGGGTATCCTTGGTATCCACCACCGGCTGGGTGTTCGGCAGCAATACAATCTCCGTAAACCCGCCACGCGACGCTACTTTCCGGACCGAATGCAAGTCTTCTTTATGCTCAAACCCAGGGTCGCGCCCTTGCACACGCATATCGACCCAGCCTGCGGATACATGCAGGCCTGTACCGTCGATCACCTGCGCATCACCTGCGCCGAGGTTGTCGCCAATTTGTCTGATCTTCCCGCCTTCGATCAGAATGTCTTTCACCTGACCATTGAACGGCGATTTTTTATCAATTACCCGAACCGAGCTAACTAACAATTTCATATTTATTTCAAACTATACACCGGGAATGCAGGTTTGCACCGGTTTCAAAAAAAAAGCTCCGAATGGAGCTTCACTTAATATCAGGCACCTATGAATTCCTGGTACTGTTCTGCGGAAAGCAAGCCGTCTTCATCGCCAGGGTTAGCCAGGCTGATCTTGACCATCCAACCGCGACCGTAAGGATCGGTGTTCACGAGTTCGGGCTCGGCATCGAGTTCTTCATTTACTTCAAGCACTGTACCTGCAACCGGAATGAAAAGGTCGGATACTGTTTTCACAGCTTCAACCGAACCGAAAACATCTCCTTTGCCCAATGCTTCTCCTACGGTGTTAATGTCCACATACACAATGTCACCTAATTCATTCTGGGCATGCTCGGTGATGCCGATAACCGCTGTATCTCCTTCAATACGAATCCATTCGTGATCTTCTGTGTATTTGAGTTCTGATGGAAAATTCATGATAAAATCAGGTAAGTAGTGAACATCTTTGGAGCGCAAATTACAGGATGTAAGCTGTATTTTCCAAATCAAAATGTTATTCAGCCAAATTGAACTTCAGCTGGACGCCACCGGCCGTGCTGGCGCGATAGAATGAGTTGGAAACGAGCGGGTCGTTGAAGGTACGGTCGAAATAAAATTGCACGCTCAAACGGTTGTTGACCATGTAATTCACCGTCGGCCGCAACTGGAAGTTGATATTTCCGGCGATCGGGATATTCTCCCCATCGAACTTCCGCTGAATCGAGCGGGTATCCCGGAACGTCATCGCGAGCTGCATCGTCATATCGTTTTTCAGCTTTTTCTTCACCCCGTTGATCTTGAATGGCAGCGGCACATTGTTTTTTGTAAAGCCAATGTTGACAGTAATGTCCTGGTTGAAGAGCTCGGCCACCTGCGAGTTCGAGAGATTCAATGCAACGGTGCGGTCGCGGTTATACTCCACGCGTGCGGTTATGCGGCTCTGCGTGCGCATCTCCACGCCCACGAGCGGCTGGAATTTCTCCGAAAGCGTAATGGTACTCATTGCAAATACCGGAATGTATTGCCCCAGATCATTTAGCCTCGACGACAACGGATAACCCGTTACCGCAAGGTTCACATAAAGCGCCTCGTAATCGAGCGACGAGGTGAAGTTACCTACGCTGTAATTGGACATATACTTATGCCGCAAGGTAAACGAGCTGAACAACCGCTTGAACGCCGGAATCGATGAAAGACCATTATAGCTCAAATCCCAGTTAGGCATCGGGAATTTCAGGAATGGATTGGTACGGACTGTGTTCGGATCTTTCCCGGTATAGGCTGCGAAGAATGACGAAATCAAAACGTCCTGCGATGTTTCGTTATATTCGCCACCACTCGTGTTTTCGGCATTCAAACGGTCCCGCAGAATGGCACGATAAGCCCTGAACTTGTCGAATACCGGCGAAGAATTGTCTCTCCGCATTTTAGCAAAAGCAGTCCTGAACGACATGAACGACATACTGAACTGACCGTTCCGCAGCGGACTTTGGGAAACAAAATTACCTTCCGAATCCGGCCGGTAGAATTCCTGATAAGCGTCTTGCCTAGTCAAACGCGCCTCGATGATCAGCCTGAAATCCTTGAAAGGTTCCAATGTGGTATTGGCTGAGAAGTTCTTGGCGATGGTTTGCTGGAAAGGCATATTCTGTTGCTCACTTCTCGTGATCCAGCCCTTGTCCGCAGCTTTCACCTGGAAGTTTCTATCCTGCTGGCCCAACACAAAACCCAGCCCCGGCGCATTCGCATTGTCGAGCCCGAAATATTTTGGTGCCCGCAAATACCCCGGTAATGCAGTTGTTTCCAAAACCGAGTAGCTGAAATTGATACCACGAACGGTCATCAAAACCCTCGTAAGGTTCTTCACAAGATCGGTCGTGCGCATATCGATTTCCTCGATATCCCCTGGGCTGCGCGCAAAGTTTTTCCTCACCGCCGACGGTGTATTGGCAAATTTCAGGTAGCGCAGTTTGTTGTAAAGCAATACAAAATCCACCTTTCCGGTAACGCCCCGCTCACGGCTATTGCGGATAATGTCCCCGAACGGTAAGCCTGTCGTATCCTTCAAGCCTAATGCATTAGCCTGGTAATTGTACCCGATCGAATGCTTGTAGTCTGCCGACATCCAGTCCAAAACCGGGATTTTGTCGAGCGGCAACCGGTAAGTCAGGTCTATTTTCTGGTCAAAGTTTTTGATACGGCCCAACTTTTTAAAATTGCTCCAAAGCGAATCCTTTTTCGCCCCCGTATTGATATCACCTTCCGGCTCATCGATGATCGAGTTGGCCGTGGCCGCGTAGGTCAGCGTCATGTTGCGCGTCAGGTTCCAGCCGAAGTCGTAGTAGCGATTGAACCAGAAATATTTTTCGAACAATGGCTGCATACCGTCGGTCGTCAGATCGGCATTGCGCAATTGAGTTTTCAGGAAGCGGCGGTCTACATCGGTACGCAGGGAAACCATGTTCGGCAGGAGCGTCACATTGAATTCCTTGATAAACTCCGCCCAACGGCCCGTCGCCTTCCACTTCTTGAATGGCTCGATGGCTTTCGGCTGGCTGGCATACATGTAGGAAATACCCGCCCGGTAAGCCCGCTGGTTGTACTCCTGCGTAAGGATATTCCGTCGCTTATCATCGCTGAATGCGTAGGTAAACGAGAAGTTTTCAAAGTCGTAGAAATGGTTTCTAGCCCCCGGCTTCATCTTGATCTTTCGGACGTTCGAGAAGTTGAACCCTCGTTTGACGGCATTCTCTTCCACCATCCGCCGGTAACCATTTCGTTGTTCGTCGGTAAGCAGGTTATCCAGCGAGGTACTCAACGGCGTGTCCGGGTCGAGCGGGTCGAAGTGCGGCTTCACATTCCTCCGGTCGTAGCTTACAAACAGCGGTATCTGGAAGCCCCAGTTGGCGGGAAGCAATTTATCCAATGCAATATTGGAAGAGAAACCATATTCCGAAGTAAAGTTACGCGAGCGCTCTCCAATACGCTGCTGCACGGATCCAAAACCGAACGTCTCGATCCGACCAGAAGCGGTTAATGTCGCGAAGTCGGCCAGTTTGGCGTTAAGTTGTGCAATCGCAGCTATACCTCCCGTGTCATCGAACCCTTCTACGTGCATTTCATCCACCCAGATACAAAATGTCTTCGAGCGCTCATCCACCGATTTCGGGTTTCGCATACCGATCATCATCACCTTCACAGCGCTCAAATCGGGGTTACCTACCACGGTCAGTTTATATCGTCCGTCTGCCGTTGTAATGGTATAAGGAACGCTCAGATTCTTGTCGAGCTGCCGGTTACGCTGTGCTTTTGCATTGATCAGGTCCGCCAGGGCGATATTGATCTCGTTGCTTTCCGGCCAGACTTCCGTGTCCTTAGTGGCAGATGGGCTTGTCGCTTTCAGGGCCGAGAGATCGATCTCATAATAGTTCTGGGTGAGGTCGGTTCCAATGCGCATAAACGCGCCTACCATGTTGTTCTCACTTTGCTCGTTCTGCATATGCACATACATGCGAAGGCGCTTGCGGAAGAGTAGGTCGAGGTTCACATTTTTGAAAACTGCACGGGAATCACCATCACGAAGATCGGTAACGCAAAGGCTCATCGACTGTTCGTTCAGCTGCAACGGCGGGCGTTGCGTATTGTCCAGGTCGCGTATCCAGCCCGGAGGGATGGTGTACACATATTTGTTGGTAGCATTATTGGCCTGGCTATTTTCTTCGATGCTTACTGTTCCAACCGTGAATTTCGCGTCGTAAGGCTCAGGTACTTCCTGCAAGCCCGGCGCATCGAGGTTATAGGTATACTTCCGGTATTGCTGGCCCACCATTTGCAGCTGGGCAAAACGAAGCACGACAGGTTGCTGGAAGTCCGTGAGGTACATCCGCATGAAACGGATCGATTTAAAACCGTTCATGTTCCCTACTATGCCCGAAAATTCCTTGATAGGGACACGGAAAAGGTACCAGTTCTGGTTATCCTTGGTATTTACTGTTTTATCTACAATATAACCCTTGCCCACTTCCAGCTGACCGGGTTTCAAATCGATCTCATATTCGTAGTACGATTCGTTGTCGTTAATGGTATTATCGACATTCATGTCTTCACCGTCGGGAATGTTGGTCGACGCCGGTGTCACATCCACGGACCTCCCCTGGCTTTCGGGCGAGTTGTTCTCCATCCCGAGGTAGTTTTTGTAGCGTTCCAGTACTTTCAGGTCGGCACTGTCAAGTTCAGCTCCGAGGAAAAACTTGAAATCGTCGCCGGAAGGGTCGGCAAGTATTTTCGCGCGTGCTTCGGCCGTAAGGTTAGCAGGAAGGCGGTCGATGAAGTTTTTGAAGAAAGCACGTTCTTCCTCATTTGTCAAACCATCCAAACCAACGTCCTGTTTCTGACGCGCGCCATTTTCATTGCTGAATGCATTGATCAGGTATTGCGATTTGGTAGCATACCCCCAAGCCGTTGAATCGACATTGACGCCTACTTGCTTAGGCACAAGCGGCAAACCGTTTTCAAAGTTGTAGCGTTCGTCGGGAATTACATCCTCTGAAATATCGCCCAGGTTGAATACCAGCTTTCCACCCGTTGTATTGGGCAGATCTGAAAACCCGTCTCTTACTGCTCCTTTATCCTTATCATTAATAAACGGGTCCAAAATCCAGAACTCGATACTCTCGATGTTGGCATTATCAAAGTCGTTATCGGAAGTAATAGCACGGCTCAATGCTCCGAAATTATTTCTTGGGGTCTTCATACGGCCATTCTGATCCAGGTCCGTATTGTAGTTGTACATACCACGCTCGCTCGGAAAATAGGCGATGTCGAGTATTTGCTGTGGATAAGTTACCAAGCCTGCAATAGGACGCCTGGGGAAAATGTCGGTAGGGAGGTAAAGTCGCTCGTAATAGTTCAGTCGATCGGCTTCGTCGAAGTTCGCTGGTGGCTGATAGCCTCCACCCAGCCCTTGTGCCCCGCCGAAGATATTATCGACGGTATAGGCCGAAATTTTGGCACGTTTATAGCCATAGTTCAGGTTTTTACCGTCAAATCCATCTCTGAACTTGCCCGGCACCGCCGCCAGACGCCATTTTTGTGGCTGCCGTGAAAGGTCGTAAACCGTCCGCGCCGCTTCGAAATCGTCCACCAGCGACCGGTTGTTCACGTCCTTCGAAACACCCGGAAGTAATTTGGCAAATTCTCCTTTGAACTGGATCGACGACATCTCCTTGGTTTGGATAAGCGGCAATGCGTCCAGCCATTTGGTCAGGAAAGGGGCATCCTTACGGAAATTCACATCGAATCCGAGCATGGTATTATTCACAGGCTCGTTGCCGATAGACACCCTGGAAAGGAAGCCAGCGGTACGTTCCTTGTATTTCATGGCCGTCAGACCGACACTCAGATTCCGGTTGACAACGTAGTCGAGCCGCGTTCCTACCAAAGTCCTGATCTGGTTCTGGAACATATCCGGGCGCTCATATTCGATCACGATCTCGCGCCCCGAAGCAAGTACGCTGGCATTCAAAATCCGCACGCGGCCAATCTGCGCTTCCACGATATAATCCGAGCCCGGAGAAAGCGGCACGCCGCCGGAAGTCACGGTTACAGAAGTTTCCAGCACACCGAAAGGCAGTTGAACCTCGGCCCCGCCGCTCGATTGGTAAGCACCTTTAATGTAAAACTTGTTGCGCTCCGAAACCTGTTGTGCATCGATCATGGTCGTGCGGTACAGCTCGTTGAACACATATTTGTTGCGGTACACGTCCTCGCCCGGACCGAATTTCTTGGATAGGTTGCTGCCAAACGGTTCCAGCACGGGGAATATAATGCGCCCGGTCTTGCTGTCCATCGTAATCCCGTCCACAAAGTCGAAGTTACCGTCGGGTTGCAGGTCGTTAACCGGGTTTAAGCGGTCGAGGCCGGATAAGCGGATCAGCGGGATGTTGGCAATGCTACTTTCCTGCAAGTTGGGGTTATCGATACCCGTCTGGTCGTCTTTGTAAATAACCCTTAACTGAAATCCTTGCTTGTCGATCTGGCTGGTACCGAGCGAATAGATGTTTTTCATCATCAGATCCCACATCGGCAACTTGGTGTTGTTACGGATCGTCGAAGATTTCAACAATTTCAAAGCGATTACTTCATTGTCTTTCCTGGCCTGGTAATCCTCGGTAAGCTCCCCTACCTTGAAAGCGCGGCCATTCAAAGTATATTCATAGGAAACCGCAAGGACTTCGTCGTTGCGGAGCGCGTTGGTCAGAGAGATGTATCCGAGTTGCGGATGGAAGGTATAGTCACGGTCGACGATCAGTCGTTTCGCACCGCGGAGCAATTCGTAGTCGACTGTCTTTTCAAGGCCGAGGCCCGTTACGGCAGTATTGGTATTGTCGACCTGCCTGAAAGCGTTGTTCCCGGTCAGTGTCTTATAAAGGCCGTTGGCGTCGTTGGCGGCTGGCGACGTGGATCGCACTGGCTGCAAGTTCGGGTTACCAGCGCGGTAGGGAGCAGGCTCGCCCAAATCGGCAAAGCCGACTACGTTTCGAAGCGACTCGGTTGTTGTCGTTCGGTTGGTAACATACACCTCAATACGTGTTACGGTCACGCCCGAGGTGATAGTCGGTGTGTTCTGCAACGAACTTTCGTAAATGTTCCGAAAATATTGGGAGAGGAAAAAGTTGCGGTTCTCGTCGTAGGTATCCGCCCTCAATTCAAAATCCCGACTTTGCGCACCGCCGCGAAGCGTGATCCGCTCTTTGCTGGATTTTTGTTGCGACGCGACGAAAGTGGCGCTCAGGCGGCCAAACTGGAAATCCGTTTTTAAACCAAACAAATTCTGAACACCGGGAATGAGCTGGCTGTTGATGGCCCAGTTGATATTACCCGCCTCTATTTTCCTGATAAAGCTCTCCTCAGGATTTTTATAGTTCAACTTGATCGCATTCTCGAAGTTGAAGTTCGCTTTGGTGTCGAAGTTGGTCTGAAAACCAAGCTGGTCACCAAGCTTGGCGTCAAAGTTGATATTGATCTGTTCGTTGAAAATGAACTGGGTATTCTTGCGTTGGCGGATCGGAATGGCCGGGTTGTCCAGGAACTGGTGCATAAGCCCGAGGTCGAGCGATACAAAACCGGTTGGCTTGAAATTCACAAAATCATCCCCCAGCAATTTGGTAAGCCCTGGCGGAAGGTCGAGCTTGGGCAACAGCCCGCGTGCTCCCATGGCGCTATTGCCGTCCTGCCTGCCCGCATACTCGCGCAGGAGACTTTTGAATGCGCGGTCCTCCTGGATCTTATCGTAAGTTGCAAGATCCATCCGCTCAGGCAAGCGGTAGTTCAATGTATTGCCGGGCGTCGCCACGCCGGGCGTCGGTACGCCGGGCGTCGCCAGACCGGGCGTTTGAATTTTCTCGGTTACTGCAATTTTCCCTGCACTGTCGAGCGTAACGTTTGTAGAAATATTGGCTGGATCACGCAGGTAGAATGGCGAACGCGGGCGTGGTTCTGTAATACGGTTGGAATAATAATCCTTCCATCGCATGATCAGTTGCGAGCCCGACCTGTCGATGTTTTTCTTGGTGGTATCTTCTTTAAGCGTGTCTGCAAGAATGGCCCATGCCTGTGCCTGCTCCGAATATGGTTCACCCTTGCCGCCTGAAACGTTCACGAGTAACACCGCTCCGGCCGAAATGCTTAATACCTTAAAAAGAAATGAGTAAATCGTTGATGACAAGGTAATATACTTATTTAGAGAAGGTTGTATTTACAAACAAATCCATCAACACGATTCTACAGTTGTAAAATTTTTCACCAAATATCATTGCTGTTCCGGTTAACGTAACGCCAGTTTGATAAGATTTTCAACGCTAATAGATTGCCCCTCCCGCTTGATGATGGCATCCAGACTTTTCTCCGCCGTCGCTTTGGGAATACCCAGCGTAACGAGCGCAGCCAATGCTTCACTCCGGAGAGTGCCCGACGACGTTTCAGCAGATTTGGGACCTGTTGAAACGAGCTCTTCCTTTCGAATTTTGTCTCTTAGTTCGAGGATTACGCGTTGAGCAGTCTTGGACCCTATGCCTTTGATCGACTGGATCAGGCGCAGGTCTTCATCAATGATCCCCTGCCGAATTTCTGAGGAGGAAAGTGAGGAGAGCATTACGAGTGCTGTCGACGGCCCTATTCCTGAAATACTGGTCAGATCCAGAAACAGCTTTTTCTCATCACTTCCACCAAAACCGTACAGGACGTGGGCATCTTCCCGTATATTGAGAAACGTTACCAGCTTGCACCGGGCACCAATGTCGGGGAGCGAAGTATAGGTCTGCAATGAGATCCTGACCTCGTAACCCACTCCGTTGACATCAATAATAGCGTACGCTGGGTCTTTATAAGTTACAATCCCGTTAACGTAGGCAATCATAAAAATAGTATGTGTATGTTGAAGCGTTAATTTCTAGGCAGAAATAATCAGTTTTTGACCAGGCTTGATCGAGTTGCCCCTGATCTTGTTCCGCTTTTTCAACTGACCGATTTCCAGACCGTAGCGCTGCGAAATAATCCATAATGTATCTCCTTTTTGTACGGTATGATAACGTTTCCGGGTATGACGCTGCTGTTTCGCCAATTGCTCCTCGTCCCGCTGTGGCTTTGCCTTGCTTGCAATGCGCGTTGCCGGTACGGTCTCCTTCACTTCTTTGTAGATCACCAGGCGTTGCCCTCTGCGGATATTGTTGCGGCGAATGTGGTTCCATTTGCGAAGCGATACTGCCGACACCCCATATTTCCGTGCAATTCCGGCTACATTGTCGCCGCGACGAACGGTATAGGACACGCGTTTGGTACGGTTACGCTGAACCACTTCTTCCTCACCATCTTCTTCATCATACCCTTCGTCATCCGATACATTCTGCACATTCGATGCAAGCACGTAAGGGAACGAGCCATTTCCGCCCAGTGAATCCGTTCTGGTACTGTCGGCTTTGGCCACCATTACACCGGAAGAAAGATATCTTCTTGTGCAAGAATCCATGATGGATGCGCGATTGCTCATCAGGTATGTGAACCGAACACTGGGCACCTTCAAAATAAAGTCGCGTGTTTGGTCGGGAAGGATCTTTTTGGTGATCTGCGGATTCAGCTTTTTGAGGACTTCGAAATCGATGCTCGCATTGTCACAAAACGTAGCAAGATCAATGTAGCCGTTGATGTGAATGGTATCGTTCGGGATCTGGAACTCGGTATTTTCGGGAAAAATGCCGTGGTCGTAGCCATAGTTCATCATGTAGTTCATGGCTACATACTGCGGTACGTACGAACGGGTTTCGCGGGGAAGGACATTATAGATCGTCCAGAAGGTAGTCCCGCGCGAGCGGCGCATGGCACGTTTCACATTGCCCGGGCCTGTATTATACGAGGCCAATGCAAGCTCCCAGTCGCCGAAGATATTGTAAAGTTGTTTGAGATACAGACAAGCCGCTTCGGTTGCTTTGGTGGGTTCGAAGCGTTCATCGATGTATTTATCCTGGTAAAGACCGAATTCCCGTCCGGTAGCCGGCATAAATTGCCAGAGCCCGCCCGCTCTCGCGTGGGAAATAACTGTCGGGTTCAGCCCCGACTCAATCATCGAAAGGTATTTCAGTTCGGTAGGTAAGCCGTGTTTGGCAAGTGCTTTCTCGAAGAGCGGGAAATAGAGCGGCATGCGCTCCATCATGGTCTGCGTGAATTTTGCTTTTTTGTAGATAAAATACTCTACGAATTCGTGCGAAGACTTGTGATAGGTAAGCGGAATCGATTTTTCAAGCTTTGCAAACCGTTCTTTCAAAAGCCCCTCCGGCACAGCGGGATTGGCTCCGATTTCTTCCACTTCCGGGAGAGACGGCATCAAATCATTTTCGTCCTGAGCAATAGTCTCAACTGTATCCTGCCCGGATGTCAAACGCTCCTGTGGAACCATCGCCTCAACGGACGCATTCCAAAACCCTGCACACATGGCTCCGAGCCACAATACTCTTTTCGAAATCCTCATTAATAAATGTTTTTTGAAGGTTAATCAATTCATGGTTTTCAATGGCTTATACCTGTTGATGATCCACTTACAGATAGAAGAATCCTTTTGGGTTTTGAACTGGCCAGATGAATCAGAATAATCTCTAATACATTTTTATCTATTCACGCAACATTCTCATACAGAATAACGTAACCTGGTTGCCTGTTATTCTGGCACGATAATTTCCTTTAAAACTGTGGTTGTAAATACAGTCCGGGTCTCATAAATGAGCGCAAAAAAAGGGAAATCCCCTCTGAATGCACTGGTTGCTCCGGTTGTATGCTACGATCCCTTCCTAATTTAGTCCGGTGAGGTAGTTGGCAAACGCCAGCATTTTTTCCTCCCCGAAATAAGGGGCCATGATCTGAATCCCGATCGGCATTCCCTGGTCATCCAGTCCATTTGGAATGGATACCGCAGGATTACCCACGACATTCGCCTGCACAGTGAAAATGTCCGCCAAATACATTTGTAACGGATCTTCCGTTTTTTCACCGATTGTAAAAGCTGTGGTAGGTGTTACCGGGGAAATCAGGAAATCGAACTGCTCGAAGAACCGGCCCGTTTCCTCCCGTACCAATCTTCTAACGCGTTGCGCCTTGGTATAGTATGCGTCGTAATAATTTGCACTTAATACGAAAGTACCCAATAGTATTCTTCTCCTTACCTCATCACCAAAACCTTCTGTACGAGTCTTCTTGTACATGCTTTCCAAATCCACGGATTCGGGGCTGCGGTAACCGTACCGCACGCCGTCGAAACGCGACAGGTTCGAACTTGCTTCGGCAGTGGTAAGAATGTAATAGGTTGGTAAAAGCGAATCCAGCAACGGCATATCGATGCCTACCACTTCATGCCCCTCCGCGCGCAGGCGGTTGAGCACTTCCGAAGTCTGCCGGCGGATTTCCGGGGCAATGGCTTCGTTCTCCACCGCACTTCGGATATACCCGATTTTGGCTTTGCCTTCCCATTCCAGACCGGCGGTGTAAGCAGGAACGGGCCGCTCCGAAACCGTACTATCGAAATCATCGGCACCAGACATTACTTCCAGGATCAGTGCGGCATCGGCCACACTTTTGGTGATAGGACCAATGCAGTCAAAAGACGAAGCATAGGCGATAAGTCCATAACGCGATACGCGTCCGTACGAAGGTTTCACACCAATCACCCCGCAGAATGCAGCAGGTTGACGTACCGACCCGCCGGTATCGCTTCCCAAGGAAGCATGGCAAAGCCCGGCCTGAACGGCTACTGCCGATCCGCCGGACGATCCGCCCGGGACTTTGGCATTATTAATAGCATTCAGCACCGGTCCGAACGAGGAATTCTCATTCGAAGACCCCATTGCAAATTCGTCGCAGTTTTGCCGACCGATGATGATCGCGTCTTCATCGATGAGCCGCTGCACGGCGGTTGCAGTGTAGGGTGCTGTATAATTTTGAAGGATCTGGCTTCCAGCCTGCAGGCCGTGGCCAGTGAGTGAAAGCACATCTTTGAGACCGATCACCATGCCCGCCAGCTTTCCGGCGGTACCATTGGCGATTTTCGCATCTACGGCCAAGGCGGCCTTTTTTGCTTCCTCTGTATAAACTTCAACGAAAGCATTGAGATGCTTGTTAGCCTCAATCTTTTCCAAATAGTGATCAACCAACTTGACGCACGTCAAACCTTCTTCACGTAGATCTCTCTGAATTTCGGCCAGCGTCAGATACTCTTTCAAGGCAATTTTTTTGTGGGGTTGTAAATAAAGAATCAGAGCCGTTAAGTGGTAGCTTAATGGCTCTGTATCAAACCTTCAATAAGATGGAAGCGTTATTTGGGGTCTTCCATACTTTTTTCAATATTTTCCTTAACGTCTTTAGTAGCGTTCTTGAACTCATTGATACCCTGCCCCAAACCGCGCATAAGTTCTGGGATTTTCTTTGCTCCGAAGAAAAGCAACACGAACAGAGCAACCAGGAAGATCTCCTGTCCGCCCAACCCCATAATTCCTAAAACGGTTATTGATTCCATATCTGTTTCTTTTATTAATGTTTACAAAAATAACTATTCTTTTTTATAACAACCAGACCTGCGTCCACTTTTATCCGATATTAATTGTCTTCGCGGCCTTCTCCCAATCGGCAAATTTCCGGATATCGTCGCCCAGCGTCTTGATGAGCCACAGCACCAGCGCCACGTCGTCGGTAATGCCTATAACCGGCAGGAAGTCAGGAATAAGGTCTATAGGAGATACGAAATAAATGAGCACAGCGACTATCGACACCAAACTTTTCCAGGGAAGCTGCTTATATTCGCCAGAGGCGTAAGCTCTCACCATACGGAGCAGCAGCTGGACGCTCGACTGGAATTCGGCGAGATTTCCTTTAAAGCCCACCGTCTGGAGTTTCCCCAGCACCTCTTTGCCAAGTTCAAACAAGCGGGTGGAGTTTTTGGCGTAGCGTCCTGCTTTTCCTGTGGCCTTCTTAAAAAATACCGAATGTAAAATCCGCGAAATCATTGACTGGTCATTCATTGTACAAAGCAGGAAAAAGTGGTTTATAACGCCATTATAACTATCAACTTACGGAAAAAATTGCGTTCCGGATGGCAGCCGGATGATTTGCGGCAAAAAATCAATTTCCGCTTGGTTTAAACAAATTATGTATCATACTTTTAGGAAAAAATATAAAAAGCATCAATTTCTATACAATTAACCATATTTCCCTATGAAGATTACTGTGGTAGGTGCGGGTGCGGTAGGCGCAACCACTGCCGATAATATCATTCGTCGTGAGCTTGCAGAAGAAGTGGTGTTGCTGGATATCAAAGAGGGTGTCAGCGAAGGTAAGTCACTGGATATGTACCAGACAGCCGCCTTGCTGGGATTCAATACCAAGCCCATCGGCTCGACCAATGATTACGAGAAAACCAAAGGCTCGGATGTGGTTGTGATCACTTCGGGGCTGCCTCGTAAGCCGGGAATGACCCGCGAAGAACTGATCGGCATCAATGCAGGAATCGTAAAGGGAGTTACAGAAAATCTTCTGAAATATTCGCCGAAAGCGATCGTGATCGTGGTTTCCAACCCGATGGACACCATGACTTACCTGGCTTTGAAAGAATCGGGCATTCCTAAAAAACGTCTGATCGGTATGGGCGGGGCATTGGATAGTGCGCGTTTCAAGACTTACCTCGCGCTCGCAATGGATGTATCGCCGCTCGACATCCACGGGATGGTAATCGGAGGCCATGGTGATACTACGATGATTCCATTAACCCGATTGGCAACCTACAACGGTATCCCCGTAAGCCGCTTCCTTTCGGCCGACCAGCTCGAAAAAGTAGCTGCCGACACGATGGTTGGCGGAGCTACACTCACTAAGCTGATCGGTACTTCGGCGTGGTACGCACCGGGCGCAGCGACGATGATGCTCGTGGAAAGCATTGTCCGCAACCAGAAACGCATTGTGCCTTGCAGCGTGTACCTCAATGGCGAATATGGCCAGAAAGACATTTGTATGGGTGTGCCGGTAGTCCTGGGCCGCAGCGGCTGGGAAAAGATCGTCAACCTGCGCCTCAGCGATGCCGAAAAAGCGGCGTTTGAAAAGTCAGCGGAGGCCGTTCGTTCAATGAATGCGGCTTTGAACTTGTAAACAAAGCGTAAATAGCTAAAATACAGGCCGGTCCGGGTTTCCGGGCCGGCTTTTTCTTTGCCCTCGTATTTGGTTTTGATAACTACTTGTTTTAACTTATACTTAAATAGTATAGTAATTTGTCAATTTAATACTATTTATCAACAAACATTTTAATTAAAACACACGAACTATGAGAACAACGCTATTATTCCTCATCTTTATTTCTGCCTCGTTCGGCGCATTCGCGCAGTCTCTCAAAGGGAAGGTCACAGACGAAAAAAATGGATCGGCACTGCCCGGCGTGTCCATTCTGGTACAGGGTACGAACACGGGAACCGTGACAGACCCCGACGGAAACTTCGCATTGAGCCTCGCCGATGGCAACTACAACATCGTTATCTCGTTCATCGGCTACACACCCCAGATTATCCCGGTGACCGTCAGCGCAGGACAAGCCGCGCCCTTGAACATTGCGCTGGCAGAATCCTCAGAAGTACTGGGAGAGATTGTTGTGACCGGCTCACGCAGCGGTGGCCGCTCGCGCATCGACTCTCCGGTCCCGGTTGATATTATCCCCGTTTCGCAGATCACCAACAGCGTCGGCCAGGTTGACATTAACCAGATCCTCACCTACGTCGCTCCTTCCTTCCAATCGTCGCGACAGACGATCTCCGACGGTTCCGACCACATCGACCCCGCTCAGTTACGCGGACTGGGACCCGACCAGGTACTCGTGCTCGTGAACGGCAAACGGCGACACCAATCGTCGCTCGTGAATGTAAACGGCACGGTCAACCGGGGCACGGTTGGGACTGATTTGAATGCGATACCGGCTACATCGGTCGAGAAAATCGAGATTCTCCGAGACGGTGCCGCGGCGCAATATGGCTCGGATGCGATTGCAGGCGTGATTAACATTATATTGAAAAGCCGCACCGGGCTGAGCGGAAATGTGTCGTATGGTCAGAATGTGACCAGCTACGACAAGAACTACATTATCAACAACAATAAAGATGCTTCCGTCAACATTTCGGACGGTGGTACGACGCAGATCGGGCTTAATTACGGGCTAAAAATTGGCCAGAAGGGCTTCGTAAACATTACCGGCGAATATGTACACAGGAATGCTACCAACCGCACTGGAACCTACACCGGCCAGATTTTCCCGGCAGTCGACGGCACCGTGGTAGATGATGACTTGCTAAAACAAAAAAACCTTACGCGAAATGATTTCGATATGCGCATCGGCAACTCGGAGGTGAAGGGCGGTGGTATCGTGATCAACGCGAGCATCCCGCTTTCGGAGCAGATGGAACTGTACGCGTTTGGCCAATATAACAATAAGAAGGGCAATGCGGCCGGTTTCTACCGCTATCCCAATGGCGTGCCTGCGGTGGTCAGGCCCAATGTATTTGCTGTGTATCCCAATGGATTTCTGCCGGAGATCAACAGCGATGTGACCGACATTTCCGCCGCGGCAGGCATCCGTGGCAAGTTTGGGGAATGGCGGTACGACCTTAGTAACACGTTTGGAAAGAATGATTTTGACTATTTCATCAGCAATTCGGTCAACTACACGCAGGCGATTTCAAATGCCAATTTCCAGCGCGAATTCAATGCGGGTGGTAATGCGTTTCTTCAAAATACGATCAACCTTGATCTCGGACGAAAGTTCGAAGTCCTGCAAGGGCTCAATGTAGCGCTCGGGGCGGAGCAGCGCACCGATAAATATACGATCACGGCAGGTGAAGAGGCTTCCTACAAAAATTATGATATCGCAGCGGGTGTCGCCGCCGGCGCGCAGGTGTTCTCCGGGTTCTTCCCGCAAAATGCAGGATCGCATTCGCGGCACAGTGTAGCCGGTTACCTCGACCTCGAGCAGGACCTTACCAATGCCTGGGTAGTGAGTGCAGCGCTTCGTTTTGAAAACTATTCAGATTTCGGAAACACGCTTAACTACAAATTTTCAACCCGCTACAAAATCACCGACGGCATTGCGGTGCGGACTTCGGCGAGCAGTGGCTTCCGGGCGCCGTCGATGCAACAGCGGTATTATGCCAGGACGAACACACTCTTCGTGACCCAAAACGGCCAGCAGGTAGCCCAGGAAAGCGGCACGTTCACCAACGACAGCAAACCCGCGGAAATTCTGGGAATACCAAAGCTCAAACAGGAAACCTCGCAGAGTTATACGATCGGTACCACCATTCAGATCAGCAATGCATTTGAACTGACTGTGGATGCTTACCAGATCTATATTCACGACCGGATCGTATTGACCAACAATTTCAATGACGGTGGAAATGCCGATCTGAAAGCACAGCTCGCAGCAGCTAATGCGACAACGGCGAATTTCTTCGCCAATGCCGTCGATACGCGATCGAGGGGAATAGAAGGGGTATTATCCTACAATACCAAATTTGGCAAAAGCCAGTCGCTTAGGGCCGTGCTGGCAGGGACATTTATTCAAAACAGGGTAAAGAAAGGGGCGGACGGCAAGCCGGAAATCCACGCTTCCGATATACTGATCCAGACCAAACAGGTAAATTCCTATTTCAATCGTGAAGATTTAAGCCGATTTGAAATAGCCAGCCCGCGTAACAAGCAAAGCCTGACCATTAATTACAAGGCAGGGAAATTCGGGGTAATGCTACGCGGCGTTAGGTTCGGCGAAGTTACTTATTGGGACCCGACAATCGACCCCAGCAAACCAGACTCGTGGCCGGTGAATACACTTACCGGTAACAAGGAAACACTCGACCAGACCTTCGGGGCCAAAATCGTGACGGACCTCGCATTGAGCTATGATTTGGTGAAAGGCGTCGGCGTGACGATCGGGTCAAACAATGTGCTGGATGTTTACCAGGACAAGCACACGCATTCGGGCAATGTCAGCTCGGGCCGCTTCGTGTATTCACGGCGCGTTCAGCAAATGGGCTTTAATGGCCGCTACTTGTTTGCCAGACTGAGTTTCACATTTTAGGACAATTCCAGGCCAGCCGGGCCCGGAATGCCCGGCTGGTTTAAATTGAAATCTGATATTGCAAAGTCCAGCTACCACGCCGGCCGTCTTTGGCAAGCTCATTGGCGACCGAAGCCGTTTTGTAAACGGGGCGGTTCTCATAATTAAGTGATAGTTTGCCGTTATGTCCTTTCATCAGCCAGTTGATGCCCAGGTTATACACATTCGCCGCATCCTGCAAACGGTCATAATCGCCCCGTTGCAAAGATGCATAAGGCATTAACGTACCCTGATCGCCCAGCAGGCCTTCTTTCAACTTATAACCGGCCTGTGCGTAAATCACATTCCCTGTCCCAAACATAGGGTACGCATTCCCGTGCGTGCCGCCCACGCCCGCGATGGGCTGAGTGGTGCCCGTGGCAGGGTTCATAATGCCGTTGTAGCGTAGATAACCTTTTCCGTAATCCGTTCCGAAATAACCAAGATAGGCCGACAATGCAGTTCCTTTTTCAACATTCAAGGGCATATCCAGGTAAGCCGCTACCGACCAGAGCGTCATATTGCTGTAAAGCGTATCGACCGACTCTTTTCTCCACGTCGCATTCTTTTGGGAAGTAATGCCCGCTTCTATGTTCAGGACTTTACGTTTACCCAGATAAGTACCGGTCATATAACCGGGTGTCGTGTTGTCTTCGGTATCGAAAATATTGTAAATCAATAAGCCCTGGAATTGTTTACTGTTTTTGCGTTGCGAGAAAACCGCATTCTGGTTAAGCGTCGCCGGTGTGGAACCGCTCGTTTCCACAGGAAATGGATCGGATACCCCGACGCGGTAGTTGAGCTTACCGATCTGCCCTCGGCTGTAAATGGTTAGTTTTCGGGAAAACTGGTCGGTCTGGTCAACCGTGGCCTGGGCAAAAACAGGCACATCCATCGTCATGATCGTACCAATGCTGGGCTGCGAAAAGCGCGAGAAGCCGTTCACGATCGTGAGGCCGCCACCGAAGCGGATAAAGCTGTTGCCTTTCCGCTGCACTTCATATTCCCCGACGGCATCATGAAAAAACGCGGCGATCTTACGTTGGCTGGGCGTACCGGCGGTATTGTAGGCCGGAAATGCACTCACCTTGTTAAAATTGTTCATTCCAAACTGTGTGTAGAAAAAGATCTGGTCGGTGAGCTGACCAAACAACTGCATGCGTGTGCGGCGAAGGCCGATATCGAAAGTGTTTGTTTGTCCATCACTCAAAACGGTGGTTCCTGGATTGTTGTCGTTCAACCGCAGCCATACCTGATTCGTGAATGTGAATTTCACATAATGTGAACCGGAATCGTTAAGATTGTAGCGGATATCATTTCTCTTGTTGTCGTTTTGCGACATGACGGGCTCTGTGACGGCAGACGTGCCGAGGAGCATGAGGGAAAGGATTTTTTTCATTTAGAGTACTATTGAGTTACATGTGCTAATATCGCAATAAACCCTCCTTAAAGAGCTAAAAACGAGATTAATAGTTAATTGAAAATGATATTGAATACGGCAGAAAAACGACTCGTAAAAAGTCATTTACCCAGCCGGGCCTTCAAATATAAGGCGGGCTGCTGTACTGCCATACTATTGCTGGTTACAATCTTTCGTCCCTCTCTTGCCCAGGAAACCCCTCCGCTGATCAACTATCCGGCCTCTCTTTACAAAGCCCACAATCAGAATTGGGACATGAGCCAAAGCGCCGACGACATTATCTATTCTGCCAATTCGGATGGCTTGCTGGAACACGACGGAGCGTCCTGGAAGCTCTATCCCCTGCCCGACGGCCAGATCGTCCGTGCAGCACTTTACGACGAACATACATCAGAACAGCCCGGTGGAAAAGTCCTGAACCGGAGCGCTCAGGCTGAGCAACGCATTTATGTGGGTGGTTTTTCGGAGTTCGGATATTGGAAAAAAGAAGCGGATGGCCAGCTGAAATATTATTCTCTAAGCAAAAAAGCAGGTTTCGTGAGTCTGAAAACGGAAGAAATCTGGCATATCCTTAAAACGCCCCGATACATTTACTTCCAATCCTTCTCGGTGATTTACCGGTACGACGGTAAAAATCTGAAAGAAATCAAAAGTCCGGGCAACATCATGTTCATGCGGTTTGTCCGTAACCGGGTGTTGGTCCAGTCAATCGGCCGAGGTATTTATGAGTTAAAAGGAGAGCAATTTGAACCTTTGAACGGCACGGAAAGCCTCTCTCCTACCATTATATCCTCCATATTACCCTTTTCCAACGGCGGAATCCTGATTTCTACGACGAAACACGGGCTATTCATCTGGCAGAACGGCACGCTCATCCCCTGGAACATCGCCATTTCAGAAGATCTGAAAAGAAACATCGTCAATCGTGCGATCGTCATGAGCCGCGATAGCAGCATCGTGTTCGGGACGATCCAGAATGGGGTTTATGTGGTTTCCAAGAATGGCGTATTGAGGTATCAGTTCAACAAGGAAACCGGGCTGCAAAACAACACGGTGCTGGCCCTGAAAGAGGATGCGCGGCAACAGCTCTGGATCGGGCTGGATCAGGGAATCGATATGGTCAAAATGTCGTCTCCCATCATCGCTTACCAGACCAGCGACAATCCGCTCGGCTCCACTTATGCAGCGGCCATCTGGCGCGGAAATCTTTATGTAGGCTCGAATAAGGGTGTATTTGTGAAAAAATGGCTTTCTCCCGAGCCATTCCGGCCCGTCCGGGGGCTCGAAGGCCAGACCTGGGCGCTTAAAGTACTCGATGACCAGCTCCTGTGCGGTCATAATGATGCTACCTACCGAATTGAAGAAAATGGCATTACCAAAATTTCGAATATCAATGGCGGCTGGATCTTCCTGCCCGTCAAATACGGTCGGGATACGCTTCTTTTGCAGGGCGCTTATGTGGGATTACATGTGTATAAAAAGGACGCAAAAGGCGTGTGGACTTACGCTTACCCCGTCAAAAATTCGGTACCAATCCCGATCCGCCAGATCGTGCGCGACCATGCCGGTACATTCTGGCTCGGGCATGCGTACAGGGGTTTATTTCAGACTAAACTCACACCCGCACTCGACTCGGCGCTGCTATGGAAAGAATTTAAAGCGCCGCAGGACTTGCCCAGTGAATTTTCGGTGGAAGTAGTGCAATGGCTCAACGGGCAGGTACGCGTGCGCTCCGGCAATGCGTTTTTCCAGCCCGATCCTTCCGGTAAGCTCATTACAAGCAGCGACTTTTCAAAAGAAGAAGATAATTACAAAGTGCGCACGGGACTGCATGGCGACTGGTTCAAAGTTTTCATCAACCGCGTGGCATTCTATCAGCCGGGCAAAGAAACGAGAATCCTCCCGCTCTCGCTCGTGCGCAACAGCGAGACCGTCGTCCCGCTTTCGGAGGATTACTATTTCTTTTGCCTCGACAACGGCTATGCGCTATACAACCGAAAGACGCGTGACGAGCAGAACGAAGCGGCCGGTCCGCCGGCAATCCGCAAAGTTGCTAACCTGCGCAACCTCAATGAAACATTCGCCGTTTCAGGAGTTCCTTCGCTGCCCGCGGAGGTGCGCTCGCTGCGCATTGCATTCGCATTACCCGTTTATGGCCAGAATGTACAATATAAATACCGGCTCAAAGGACTGACCGATCAATGGTCGGAATGGACGGACCAGAGTTTCGTCGAATTCACAAACCTGGAATCGACCGACTACATTTTTGAGATAAGGAGTAATCTCAACGACACCATCGGCACTTATCATTTCGGGGTGAAGCCTTACTGGCGCGAGACATTGTTTGCCAAGATCCTTTTCGCCGTGATCATTGCCGTGGCACTGGCAGCACTTATTGTTTACCAGGAGAAACGGCTTGCGCGCCACCGCCGGAAGCTGATCGAAGAGCAGGAGGAAAAACTACGCCAGCAACGCCTTTCCAGCGAACGGCGGATCATGCAAATACAGAATGAAAAACTTCAAAGCGACATTCAGAGCAAGAGTCAGCAGCTTTCGAATGTGGCGATCAACGTGGTGAAGAAAAATGAAATTCTGGAAGAGATCCGCGACGAACTGAAACAGGTGAAAGCCGAAATGGGGCAGCAGCTTCCCAACATCCATTATCAAAAGCTCCTGCACAGTATCGAACGCAACGTGGCCGGCAAGGACGACTGGGTTTTGTTCGAACAGAACTTCGATGAAGTACACGAACAGTTCTTTAAACGGCTCCGGCAGATATACCCGACCATCTCCCCCTCGGAGCTGCGGCTTGCGGCATGCCTTCGCATGAATCTTTCCACAAAAGAAATGGCTCCCGTTCTGGGGATTTCTGTACGCGGTGTGGAAATCAAGCGCTATCGTCTTCGTAAAAAGCTCGGTTTGGACAACGATGCCAATCTGGCCCAATTTATGATGGACATTTGACCCGATTGCATTAATCCGCTATCAAACTCCTTTTGTTCAGGCAAACCTTGCATTATTCCCATTGATGTAGTGGTGATGTAGTGCTTTTTTTGATTCCTCCCCCGCTTGGAACTTAATTTTGAAGTCAATAAATTCTTATAATAATTCAATCACCAATTTGAAACTGATGAAAACTATTGTACGATTACTGTACATGCTCGTTTTCCTGGCACTGGGGAGTTTCTCTTACGCTCAGGAAATAAATGTGACCGGGAAGGTCACTTCGAGTGCCGACAATTCGGCGCTGCCGGGCGCCAGCGTGCTCATCAAAGGCACTACTACCGGTGTACCTACCGATGCCGATGGTACCTTCACCATAAAAGTTCCGTCACCACAATCCGTCCTCGTCTTTTCGATGATCGGAATGGTTACCCAGGAAATCACTGTAGGCAACCAGACTACGCTGAACGTCGCATTACTGGAAGATGCCAAAGCATTGACCGAAGTGCTGATCGTAGGTTATGGTTCACAGAAAAAACTCGACGTTACAGGAGCTATCACGCAAATCAAAGGAGCCGAAATTTCGAAGCAGCCATCTATGAACGCCGTCAGCGGTTTGCAGGGCAAGGTTGCCGGCGTACAGATAAACAACTCTGGTAAGCCTGGTGAGGCGCCGCAGATCCGCATCCGCGGTGTGGGAACGGCCTATGGCAGCGCTAATCCATTGTACGTGGTCGACGGTGTCTGGTTCGACGATATCAGCTTTCTGAACTCAGGCGATATCGAAAGCATGAACATCCTGAAAGATGCGTCCAGCCAATCCATTTATGGTGTAAGGGCGGCAAACGGGGTGGTTTTAATCACTACTAAAAAAGGAAAATCCGGACAGCCGGTCATCGATTACAACGGCTTTGTAGGTTACCAGAAAGTGACCAATCAGATCAAAATGGCGAATGCGAATGAATATGCCACGATGATCAACGAATTGAGCCGTATCAATGGGAAATCGGATATCCTGGACCCTACGCAGTTTGGCGAAGGCACCGACTGGTACCATCAGATCCTGCGCAATGCATTCGTGACCAACCACCAGCTTTCGATCAGTGGGGGCGGTGAAAAATCGACCTATAACTTCTCTCTCGGTTACCTGGATCAGGATGGTATTGTTGAAAAGAATAATTTCAAGCGCTATACAGCCCGTCTGCAAAATGATTTTCAGGTTTTGAAAAATTTGAAAGTGGGTTACTCCGCAACCGGTTCTTTCAGCAAATCGAAAGATGAAGCGGGCGGTATTTTCCGCCAATTATATGCAGCTGGTCCCGTTGTGCCGGTTTATTATGCCGACGGCACCTATGGCGATCCTACCGACTACAACCTGGGTGACGGTAACAACTACAACCCGCAGGTAACGGTTGATTTCTATAACCAGAATACCAAAAAAACGCTTCTGACCGGTAATGCTTATGCAGAACTCTCGATCCTGAAAGGCCTTACATTCCGTACCAGCCTCGGCGGGCGTTATGGACAGGATGAAACCCGTACCTACGTCCCGCAGTATGTTGCCACTTTCAAACAGCGCAACACAACCAGCTTCCTCGAATTCGTACGGCCGCAAACGCGCTACTGGATCTTTGAAAATACTTTGACCTACACCAAAGAATTCGGCCAGCACAGCATTACGGCGCTTTTGGGCCAGTCCGCTCAGCGTGACCAGTCGTACAAACTAACCGCCAATGCATTGAATGTGCCTTTTTCAAACGAGGGCGACCTTTATCTCGCATTGGGCAGTGCGGACGGACGTAATGTGAAAGACGAAGGCGATCTCGGAACGTATGCCTCCTACTTTGGTCGTATAAACTACTCTTTCGGAGAACGTTATATGTTGAATGCCTCTCTCCGTGCGGATGGTTCGTCTAAATTCTTCGAGGGCGGTAATGCCTGGGGTTACTTCCCTTCTGTGGGTGCGGGCTGGGTGATCAGTAATGAGAACTTCATGAAAGGCCAGACGATTTTCGATAACCTGAAAGTCCGCGGTAGCTGGGGTAAAATCGGCAATGCATCTGTTCCTTCCAACTTATCGACGCTCACAGTGGCTACCGGCGGCGGTCTGGCGGCTATCTTCGGCGGCCAGCTGAATACGGGTGCCAGCATCAACTCCATCATCCCTCCCACTACTTACTGGGAACGTGGTGTGGGTACCGATGTAGGTATCGAGGCTTCCTTTCTGAAATCGAGATTGACCGTTGAACTGGATTATTATATCAAGAAAACGGAGCGTGCGATCTTCGACATTCCGGTGTTGACTTCCATTGGTACGAGCTCGGGCCGGATCGTGGGCAACCAGGCCGATTTCCAGAACAAAGGCTTCGAATTTGCATTGAACTGGCGTGACGATATTACCGATGGTCTTTCTTACAGCGTCGGAATCAACGGAGCGGTCAATAATAACAAAGTTCTTTCCGTGTCGTCGGGTGCTAACCCTATTTATGATGGCGGTGTTGGCCTCACAAGCGGTGCACTTGCAACCCGTACCCGCGTAGGCGACCCCATTGGCTCTTTCTACGGCTACATCGTGGACGGCATTTTCCAGAATGATGAAGAAATTAAAAATTCGGCCCAGCCGGGTGCGAAACCAGGTGACTTTAAATACCGCGATATCAGCGGAACCAACGGTGTGCCAGACGGAAACATTTCCGGTCTCGACCGCCAGGTAATCGGGAATCCCAACCCGAAATTCACCTACGGTATCAACACCAGCTGGACTTATAAGAGCGTCGACCTCATGCTCGATTTCCAGGGTGTTGCCAAAGTAGATATTTACAATGCCAATATGGGCTGGCGCTATGGTAATGAAAACTTCACTAAGGATTTTTACGATAACAGATGGCACGGAGAAGGTACTTCGAACACCTATCCTTCCGCCAACATCGGCGGAGGCCAGAACTACCTGCCAAACTCATTCTTTGTACAAAGCGGCAGCTATTTCCGGGTCAGAAATGCGCAGATCGGCTACACATTCCCGCAGGCGTTCAACGAAAGGCTGAAAATCCGCAAGTTGCGTCTGTATGCAAATGCACAGAATCCTCTGAACTTCTTTAAATACAAAGGACTGTCACCCGAGGTAAGAGCCAACGAAAACAAACCGACTCAAGCCGGTATCGACGCCAATGTGTACCCGCTTTCAGCGACATACAACTTTGGTATTAATGTCACCTTCTAAGATCACAAGCGATATGAAAAATATAAATTTTAAAACCAATTTGAGGCAGAAAGGGCTATATCTCGGGCTTGCAGCGCTCCTGATCGTCCCTTCCTCATGCAGCGACAGCTTCCTGGATGTTGATCCGCAAGGCAAGCAGGCCGGTGCCGTTTTCTGGGAAAGCGAAGCCGACGCGACCAAAGCCGTGAATGCGATGTATGCCAATTTACGAAGCTGGAACAACACAGCTTTCGGGGCCATCGCGCTGGAAAGTATCGGCTCGGACGATGCTGAAAAAGGGAGCACGCCGTCGGATGCGACTTTCTTCAACCTGTATGACACTTTCACAGTAGGCTCCACGGATGGGCAGCTTGGCGGATTTTGGGAAGGACAATACCAAAACATTAACTATGCCAACCAGGTGATCAGCAATATCCCGGCGATCAGCATGGATGAGAGCTTGAAAGCGAGGTATCTTGCCGAAGCGAAATTTGTACGCGCGTACTCATATTTCAGGCTCGTGAGGGCATTCGGAGACGTGCCATTGCGCCTTAGCCTGCCCAAAGACGCGACTGAATACAACCTGACACGCACACCCAAAGCGGACGTGTATGCAGCAATCGAAAAAGACCTGACCGAAGCTGCGGCTGCATTGCCACAAAACTACGGCGCCGCCGATCTCGGTCGCGTTACTAAGGGTGCCGCGCAGTCGCTTCATGCCAAAGTTTCGATGTACCAGGGCAAATGGCAGCAGGTTTTCGACCTAACCACCCAGGTTATCAACTCAGGCCAGTATTCCCTGTTTTCCGACTACGAGGCATTGTTCCGTGTGGCCAACGAAAATTCAAAGGAGTCTATCTTCGAAATTCAGAACGAACTGATACCTTCCAACAAGGACGCATCTAACTCTCAGTACTCTCAGGTGCAAGGCGTTCGTGGTGTAACTGGCGGCGGCTGGGGCTTTAATGTCCCTACCGAAGCACTTTCGAAGTCATTTGAAGCGGGTGACCCCCGCAGAGATGCAACCATCATTTTCCGCGGCGAAACTACGCCCGCCGGAGATGCTATTCCTGCAACCGGCGATAACCCGATGTACAACCAGAAATCGTATGTACCGTTCAAGCTGTACGTAACCGGGTTCAACGAAGGGTCCCAACAGAATGTGCGCGTGATCCGGTATGCGGAGGTCCTGCTGATGAATGCGGAAGCTGCCAACGAAGTCGGCAACACCACCCAGGCACTCGCTTCGCTTGAACTGGTCCGTGCCCGTGCGAGAGGTGCCAGCAAAACCATCCTTCCAAAAGTTACCACTACCGACAAAGCTGCATTGCGCACGGCGATCTGGAATGAACGCCACGCCGAACTGGCCATGGAATTCGACCGCTATTTCGACGTCATCCGCCAGGGACGCGCTGCCGAAATCTTCGGCCCCAAAGGCTGGAAAGCCGGCAAAAACGAAGTTTGGCCGATCCCTCAGAACGAAATCGACCTTAGTGCAGGCGTGCTCACCCAAAACCCAGGTTATTAATCCCAAACCACGATCTATCGATGAAAACTTTTAAGAATAAACTGACCGTGGCATTGTGTGCAACAACCATGCTCGGGGTAACATCCTGTTACGAGAAGTTCGATCCCGAAAGCTACGCGCCCAGCGTGTCGATCGGGGGTTTTACCAGTTCCGACGAAATTGCGAAGGCCAACCTGGTGGCACATTTCCCTTTCGATGGCACATACAGCGATGTTATTTCCAACACCGCGGGTACCAACACCGGTACCACTTTCGCAAACGGACTCAAAGGCCAGGCGATGAAAGGTGCAAAAGACGGCTACGTGCTTTTTAACCCAACTGCGGCCATTCTCGGATTGAAGAGCTTTACCATGACCTATTGGGTGAACAGCCCATCGACCAAAGTGCAGGGTGGTATCATCGGGCTCGTCGGCTTATCCCAGACAAATGGTTTCTGGGGCAACATAGAGACGTTTTTCGAAAACGGCGGCACGGAAACCGACGGTGTTTTCAAAGCACACATTCAGAACGACAAGGTGGATGCCTGGGTAGCCAAGGAAGGCATTGTGAACCTTTACAATTCCTGGACGCACCTTGCGTTGTCGTACGACGCCACGTCGTCAACTTTCAGTATTTATGTGAATGGCTCCAAAACAGCTACCACTACGGTCGCCAATTTTGGAGAGTTGAAATGGAAAAGTCCGGGTAAAATGGTGTTCGGTACCGTTCAATTCCAGACCAAACCCAGCCTGACTTCCGAATCGGGGGCGCAGGATTGGGCAAGCTACCTGACGGGCCTGCTCGACGAAGTGCGGATTTACAACGTTGCTTTGAAAGATGCCGAAGTAGATGCGCTGGTTAAATTGGAATCAAGAGGGAAATAATGCCTTTCAGACACTTCCTTTTTCTGTGTTCCATCATCTGGCTCGGGGTTTCCTGCAAATCGGAAAAGGAAACCCCCGGGCCATCCAATCCCGGAATACCGGCCTCATTCGGTTTCAATAGCCTGAAAGTGAATGGCGCCTATTCCGGGCTCAAATACAAGGATGTAAACCTGAAACCTAAAATCAGGTTTACATTTTCCTCCCCACTCGACAATGCTACCGTCGCCAACGGGGTTACTTTCCAATCCGCCTCCGGGGAGATCGTTGCATTTACCGCTGTCCTGGAAGGCGGCGACAGTTCGGTAGTGATCACTCCCTCAGCCGATTTAAAATACCTCACAAGCTATTCGGTTGTTGCCACCAAGGGATTAAAGTCCAAAGCCGGCGGCATGCTGCTCAGTGAGGTAAAAGTAGAATTGATCACGGCGCTCGACTCTGCCGACAAGTTCCCTGCGATCAGCGACGAAGCATTGCTAACCCTGGTTCAGCGGCAAACCTTCAAATACTTCTGGGATTTTGGGCATCCCGTGAGCGGGCTCGCGCGGGAACGCAACACTTCCGGCGACGTGGTAACCTCAGGCGGCAGCGGTTTTGGAATTATGACCATTCCGATCGCCATTGAACGGAAGTTCGTCACCCGTGCACAGGGCCTGGAAAGAATGCAGAAGATCGTCGGCTTTCTCAAAAAGGCGCAGACATTTCACGGCGCTTACCCGCATTGGCTCAATGGCGCTACGGGTGTGGCGGTACCCTTCAGTGAGAAGGACAATGGGGCTGATCTGGTAGAAACTTCCTTCCTCGTTCAAGGCCTGCTTACGGCCCGTCAGTATTTCAATGAGGGTAATGCGGCTGAAACTGCTTTGCGGGCTGATATCAATGCGATCTGGGAAGCAGTGGAATGGGACTGGTTCCGGAAAAACAATGAAAACGTACTTTACTGGCATTGGAGCCCTAATTACGGCTGGGATATGAACCACCAGATCCGAGGCTGGAACGAATGCCTCATTACCTATGCATTGGCCGCCTCTTCGCCTACCCATGGCATCGATAAAGCGGTTTATGACAATGGCTGGGCAGGCAACAGCACATTTACGAACGGGAAAGCGTATTACGGCATTACATTACCGCTCGGCGAGCCGTTTGGCGGGCCGCTGTTCTTCTCGCATTATTCGTTTTTAGGTTTAAACCCCACCGGTCTGACCGACCGTTTTACTAATTATTTTACCCAAAACAAGGCCCATACCCTCATCAACTATAACTATTGTAAAGCCAACCCGCAGCAATATTACGGGTACAGCGACCAATGCTGGGGCCTTACCGCTAGCGACATCCCGAACGGGTATAATGCCAACTCTCCAGGTAATGACAAAGGGGTGGTCACGCCCACAGCCGCACTATCCGCATTCCCGTACGCGCCCGCGGAGTCGATGAAAGCATTGAAATTCTTTTATTACAAATTAGGCGACAAGCTATGGGGAGAATATGGCTTTCACGATGCATTCTCGCTGGATCAGTTGTGGTTCGCCGATTCCTACCTGGCCATCGACCAGGGGCCGATCGTCGTGATGATCGAAAACCATCGAACGGAATTGCCATGGAAGCTTTTCATGAGCAGCCCAGAGGTTAAAACCGGCCTCAAGAAGCTCGGGTTCAACAGCCCGGCGCTTTAATATACTACCATTAAAATATCACTCGACTATGAAGCTATACTTCCAATTACTATTATGCCTCACGCTATTCGCCGGTTCCCACGTGGATAGCGTAGCACAAAAGAAAAAATCGGCAGCTGCAAAACCTGCTGCCTTCAACCCGGCCGACCGGCCAAAAAACCTTTCGGATACCGCATTGCTGGAACTTGTTCAAAAGCAGACGTTCCGTTATTTCTGGGAATTCGGCCATCCTGTGAGCGGCCTGGCCCGCGAGCGCAGCAATATTGCCTTCGACTACGGCGACGAGGTTTGTACCATCGGCGGGACTGGTTTCGGCGTAATGGCGATGGTAGTAGCAGCGGAGCGGCAATGGCAACCCCGCGACTCAGTGGCTGCGCGATTGTTGAAAATGGTGAAATTCCTTTCGAAAGCGGACCATTACCACGGCATTTTCCCACACTGGCTCAATGGCGCGACGGGCAAGATCATCCCATTCGGCCGGAAAGACGACGGTGGTGATTTGGTGGAATCATCATTCCTTTTCCAGGGACTACTCGCCGTAAGGCAATACTTCGACCGCGATACCGACCTCGAAAGAGAGCTCCGCAGCCGCATTACCTGGATATGGAACGAGGCTGAATGGGACTGGTATACCCGCGGCAACCCCAACCAGCTTTACTGGCATTGGAGCCCTAACAACGGCTGGGCGATGAACTTCGAATTGCGCGGTTACAATGAGACTTTGATCACCTACATCATGGGGGCAGCTTCCCCACGCTACCCGATTACCCGCCAGGTGTATGACAAATGCTGGGCGCAAAGCGACCATTTCCGCAATGGGAAGGAATATTATGGCGTAAAGCTGCCGCTCGGTTTCGAATATGGCGGGCCATTGTTTTTTGCGCATTATTCATTCCTGGGGCTCGACCCGCGTCATTTAAAAGATCAGTATGCCGATTACTGGGAGCAAAATGTGAACCATTCGCTGATTAACTACAAACATTGCGTCGCCAACCCGGGCAAATTCAAGGGTTATGGAGAAAACAACTGGGGCTTGACGGCCAGCGATACTTACAATGGTTACAACGCGCATTCACCGACCAACGACTTCGGTACGATTACGCCTACCGCCGCATTATCATCCTTCCCGTACACGCCGGAGCAGTCGATGAAGGCCTTGCGTCATTTTTATGATGATATGGGAGATAAAATCTGGTCGGAATACGGCTTTACCGACGCATTCAACGAATCGCAGAACTGGTATGCCAAATCGCATTTGGCCATCGACCAGGGGCCAATTATTGTGATGATCGAGAACTACCGGACGGGTTTGCTCTGGAAGTTGTTCATGAAGGACCCCGAAGTACGGGAAGGCCTGAAAAAGCTGGGATTTGAAAGTCCGGCGTTGGGCGTATCCAGCAGAAATTAACCGCTTTTTAGCTAATATTCGCAGGAAGACCGGCCGCAAGCTGGTCTTTCTGTTTTATGGAATATAATTGTACCTTGATATCGTTTTTGAAAAGCAAATAATACGCCATTCCAAACGTAATCGATATGAAACCACTCTATCATAAAGCTGCATTACTGATTGCGCTGCATGCATTCGCATTGCAGGGATCGGCGCAGATATGGACGGTCTCCGAACCGGAGAATTTGCCCGAAAAACGGCATGAAAACGCCATGGCCACCGCGAATGGTAAATTGTATTTGTTGGGAGGGCGCGGTGTTAAGCCGGTTGATGAATACGACTTCAAAAAAGATTCCTGGAAAAATCTTGCGCCATCGCCACTCGAAATGAGCCATTTTCAGGCGGTTAGCTATAAAAATGAAATTTATGTACTGGGCGCATTCACGGGCGGCTATCCGCACGAGGTGCCTATTCCGGACATTTATATTTTCAACCCCATCAAAAACGAATGGCGCAAAGGGGCTGCCATTCCCGAAAACCGCAGACGCGGCGCGGCTGGTGCATTTACATTAAATGATAAAATCTACCTGGTATGCGGCATTCAGGACGGCCACTGGGACGGCCAGGTTACCTGGTTCGATGAATTCGACCCGGCGACCGGCACCTGGAAAACGCTCGCCGACGCTCCACGCCCGCGCGACCACGTACAGGTAGCGGTGCTGGACAACAAGCTTTACGTTGCTGGCGGACGCCTGTCTACGGCGCGTATCAACCAGGTTTTGAACACCGTTATCAAGGAAGTAGATGTTTATGATTTTAAAACCGGCAAATGGACCACGCTGGATGCTTCCAACAACCTTCCTACCCTCCGCGCCGGCAACACTGCCGTTGTTTTCAACAACAAAATACTCATAATAGGCGGCGAAAGCGATGCGCACCAGGAGGCACACAACGAAGTGGAAGCATTTGATCCACAAACCCAGAAGTGGGAAAAGTTGCCTTCGCTTCACCAGGGGCGGCATGGCACGCAGGCTGTTTCGCTTAACAGGAAAGTATATATTGCAGCTGGCTCAGCCAACCGCGGCGGTGGCCCGGAGCTGAACGATATGGAAATACTCGATAAATAATACACTTCATTGTTAACTCAAATGCTCAAAAAACTCGCCGGTATCTGTTTACTTTTTGTTTCACTCGCTTCTTTTGCACAAAAGAAAGTATTCACCCACGCCGACACGCTGCGTGGCTCTATCACACCCGAACGGGAATGGTGGGACCTCGGCTATTACCATCTCAGCGTCAGGCCCAACGACAAAGACAGCACGCTTACGGGCAGCACTGTGATCAGCTACAAGGTTTTGAAACCATCCCAGACCATGCAAGTGGATTTGCAGGAACCATTGAAGATAACCAAAGTAATTCAGGACGGTGAGACGCTGACCTACCGCCGCGACGGCAATGCATTTTTTATCACATTGAAGAAAAAGCAGGAAACCGGCAAAACTGAATCCGTTGAGGTTTTCTACGCAGGCAAGCCACGGCTCGCGAAACGCCCGCCATGGGACGGCGGTGTGCAATGGGTACCCGACGGAAAAGGTAATACGATCATTTCTACCTCATGCCAGGGACTCGGTGCAAGCGTATGGTGGCCCTGCAAAGACCATATGTACGACGAGCCCGACAGCATGCTCATCAGCATAACCGTCCCCAAGAACATGACGGACGTTTCGAATGGAAACCTACGCTCGCTGATTGAGAACAGCGACAATTCCCACACATTCAACTGGTTCGTCAAAAATCCGATCAATAACTATGGTGTGAATATGAATGTGGCCAATTATGTGAGCTGGAAAGAGACATTCAAAGGCGAGAAGGGCGATTTGCAACTCAGCTATTATGTATTGCCTCAAAATCTGGAAAAAGCGAAAGAACAGTTCAAGCAAGCGCCCAAGATGCTCAAAGCGTTCGAACATTGGTTTGGTCCTTATCCTTTTTACGAAGACGGCTACAAACTTGTGGAAGTCCCCTACCTTGGAATGGAACACCAGAGCTCCGTAACGTACGGCAATGACTACAAAATGGGTTACCGCGGCAAAGATCTTTCAAATACCGGCTGGGGCCTGAAATGGGACTTTATCATCATCCACGAGAGCGGGCACGAATGGTTTGCGAATAACATTACCTATAAGGACGTCGCAGATATGTGGGTACACGAAAGCTTTACCAACTATTCGGAAAATCTTTATACGGAATACTATTACGGCAAAAAAGCGGGTGAGGATTATGTCATCGGCACCCGAGAGCTCATCGCGAATGACATTCCTATTGTAGGTATTTACGGGGTTAATCAGGAAGGGTCGAAGGACATGTATTACAAAGGCGGAAACATGCTCCATACCATCCGTCAGGTGGTCAATGACGATGAAAAATGGCGTCAGATCCTCCGCGGACTAAACAAAACTTTCTACCATCAGACTGTCGATGGTTCTCAGATCGAAAATTACATCAGCGAACACGCCGGAAGAAATCTCTCCAAAGTTTTCGATCAGTACCTGCGGGATGTAAGAATTCCCGTTCTGGAATATGCTTTCACGGGCAAAGGATTGCAGTACCGGTGGATCAACACGATTGAGCACTTCGATATGCCGGTAAAAGTGAAGCTCGCAAGCGGAAAAGAGGAATTCCTCTACCCCACAAACGATTGGAAAACGTTGAAAGTAAAAGGCGAGAAATCGCTGACTGTCGACCGGAATTTCTACGTGGAATCCAAGGAAACCAAACAGGCTTCTTTATAAATCCCAGCATTCCATAATCAGAAGGTCGCCCTTCTGTGCGGAAACCCTGACCATGCCATCAGCCTCAGCTTCATTACTGCTGCCGGTTCTGTGGCCCATTGTCAGGGTTTCATTATTTAAATTGTATTTCAAGCCAGATGTTTCAATGCCATCAACGGCGCCTACCGGTATCAGCGAAATGGGTGTGCCGGCAGTGTACCACTTTTCGAATGTGCCTGTAAGCGGGAATATCTTGGAATAGTCATCCAGCAGCACCAGTTTGATTTTATCCTTATAACGGACCAAATCCGTGATATTGGTAATAGCGTGATCCGCCCGGCGTCCGGTAGCCCAAACGATATTCGCGGCGGGAAAGCCTCTATCAATCAAAAACTCGATTGCTTTATTGAGATCGGTCTTTTCCTGGTCGGGGGTATTAATAATTTCAAGCGGGTGTTGGCGTTCGCGTATCATTTCTACATCGTGCGGCGTATCGAAATCGCCCATCCAGGCATCTATTTTAATCCCCAGATCCAAAACCCGGTAAATGGCATGGTCGAGCACGACAATGAACGGGCTCCATTCCAGCAACTGACCTAACAGTTCCGGAGAGCAGGCTTCCCCATTAGCAATAATCAAAGCAGGCTCCTGCTTCTCCCGAACGATGTGGTGTGATGACATTAATTACAGTTTATTCTTAACGAGGGTTACCAGCTCCGTAAGGACGCCATGAACTTGCAGAAACTGCTGGTCGATACGATCGAATCGTGCGTCATGTTCAGCAAGCTTGGTTTCAATGCGCTCGAATCGTGCGTCATGTTCTGCAAACTTGTCGTCAATGCGCGCGAACTGCCTTCGTATTTCTTCGAACCCATTGTTGACTGTGCCCGTCAATGTAGCTAATCCTACTGCTATCATCTCAATCTGTTTTCCGTGTTCAACTGTAACATTTTCAAGTTGCTCAATGCGTTGTTCCAGGTACATGTCTTTATGAAGTTATAGTGTATAAATGAATTTCAAACCGGCCTCAGCCTGGCTTTTTATTTATACGCCATATTCGACATTTGGTAACATCATTCGGAACAAAATTTTTAAACGCCCATTGCCTTGGCCTCGTTCCAATATACATCCATCTCTTCCAGGGTCATATCCGATAGCGACTTGCCGTTTGCGCGGGCGGCTTCTTCCAGATATTGAAACCGGCTGATAAACTTCTTATTGGTCCTCTCGAGAGCAGTTTCGGGATTGATATCTACAAATCTTGAGTAATTTACCAAAGAAAACAGCAGGTCTCCAAATTCACCTTCGGCCTCCTTCTGGTTGATCACATCGGTGGTTTCAATATCAAAGTTTTGCTTGAATTCCTGCAACTCCTCCTCCACCTTGGCCCATACCTGCTGCTTTTCATCCCAGTCAAACCCGACGCCTCTTGCCTTTTCCTGAATGCGCATCGCTTTCACGAGGGCGGGCAGGGATGCAGGGACTCCCGAAAGCACGGATTTATTGCCTTCTTTTAATTTCAGCTTTTCCCAATTCTGTTTTACAGCTTCTTCGGTATCGGCCACGAAATCGCCGTAAATATGCGGATGGCGGGCAACCAGTTTATCGCAAATGCCATGCAAAACATCCTTTATATCAAAATGATAGGACTTATCTTCACTTTGCTCCGACCCTATTTTGGCATAAAAAACAATATGCAGCAAAACGTCCCCCAGTTCCTTACGGATTTCAGGCAAATCGTTGTTCAAAATCGCATCGGAAAGTTCGTACGTTTCTTCGATGGTTAAATGCCGCAGACTTTCCATCGTCTGCTTTCTGTCCCAGGGGCATTGCTCACGGAGCTCGTCCATAATCGTCAACAAACGGTCGAAGGCCATAAGCTGTTGCTGGCGGCTTTCTGGCAGGTCACTGAATTGTTTTTCCATACCACAAAGATACTGCGAAACCCGTTACTGCCCCGGCACCGCCGGCAATTTAAAGGCCGTTTGAATAAGGTTGCTCGTACACTTGGCAATGATCCGGCCATGGGCGTTAACCAGCTTCCCTTCCACGTGGATAATATTTTTCCCGGCCCGGATCACTGCCGATTTAGCCACAAGCACATCACCAACGATCGCGGGATTCAAAAAATCACAGTTAAGGTTGACAGACGTGAAGCCAAACTCCCGGCCCATCGCATATACCATCGTTCCCACAATATCGTCGAGAATGGTAGCTGCGATGCCGCCATGCAATGTGCCCATCGGGTTGCACATATCTTCCCGAACATGGTATTCTACTTCCATTGCGCCTTCCTCGATCGAAAGGAGGACGCCGTTGAGCCATTTGGCCACGGGTGAAAAATGCTGGTCCATAGGCCTGCCCACAAATTGACGAAGAAAAGGCAGCCGCTCGTTTTCAGTTTGCGGGTCAGTCTGCGTGTGTGTGTTCATAGATGCCGGGATAAGTTGAATAGTTGTGAATGCAATTTTTAAAAATAGTAATTATCGTAGAAAAATTGATGGCTACGAGTCAATGCTATGGATTTTATTGTTACGTATCGAAGGTTATTACTACCTTTGCCGGAGTTTTTTTGCCAGAGATAAATGCTTACTCATATATGAATTTTACGTTATCGCAGGTTCCCGAGCGTTCCCAGAAACCCAGAACAAAAGGACTTACCATGGTGATGGACAAAGGGCTGAGTGTCAGGGAAACCGAAGATATGCTATCCATCGCATCCACTTACATTGATATCGTAAAACTGGGCTGGGCCACTTCTTTCGTAAGCCCTAATCTGGACGAGAAGCTGGCGATTTATAAAAGTGCCAACATTCCGGTGTATTTCGGAGGGACATTGTTTGAGGCTTTCGTAGTCCGCAACCAGTTCGACGACTACCGTAAATTGCTGGACAAGTACGAGCTGACTCACGCAGAGGTATCTGACGGCTCCATTGAAATGCCGCAAGACGTTAAATGCGAATACATTCATACGCTTTCCAAACAGGTTACCGTTCTTTCCGAAGTGGGCTCCAAGGATGAAAACAAGATCATCCCTCCCTACAAATGGATCCAACTCATTAAATCGGAGTTGCAGGCAGGCGCCTGGAAGGTGATAGGCGAGGCCCGTGAGTCCGGAAACGTAGGTTTGTTCCGTGCAAGCGGCGAGGTACGCCAGGGGCTTGTGGAGGAGATCCTGACGGAGATTGCATTCGAAGATATGATATGGGAAGCTCCCCAGAAATCTCAGCAAGTATGGTTCGTGAAGCTTCTTGGCGCCAATGTCAATCTTGGAAACATTGCTCCCAGCGAACTGATCCCGCTCGAAACGATCCGTCTCGGCCTTCGCGGCGATACATTCAACCACTTCTTGAATACCAAAACCAAACAGAAGTGGAAAATCGATTCCAAATAGTACAGGACCAATAAAACAGATTGTCAACTTAATGTTTAGCTATGGAATTTTTAACCCAGTTCATTGATTTCTTCCTTCACCTGGACAAGCATTTGTTCAATATTGTGGAGCAATACGGTACACTCACTTATGTCATTCTGTTTTTGATTGTCTTCACCGAAACCGGCCTGGTGATCATGCCACTGCTTCCCGGTGACTCGCTTCTTTTTGCCGCCGGCGCCATTGCCGCTAACGAAACCACCGGCCTGAACGTCTGGCTGATCATCATTATCCTTATTATCGCTGCATTACTTGGTGATAATGTCAACTATTTTATGGGAAAAACCTTCGGCGGACAGATCAAGAAACGCGAGAAGATATTATTCCTGAAAAGAGAGTATTTGGAAAAAACCGAAGCATTCTACGAAAAGCACGGCGGCAGCACGGTAATCATGGCGCGCTTCATCCCGATCGTTCGTACGGTAGCGCCGTTCGTGGCCGGTGCTGGTAGCATGAATTATTCGAGATACATCGTTTTCTGTATCGTAGGCGCATTGCTTTGGGTCCCTACCCTCACATTGCTGGGCTATTTCTTCGGAAACATGGAAATTGTTAAAAAGAACTTCGAACTGGTGATTTTCGGTATCATCGGAATCTCCATTCTCCCAATGATTTTCTCATACCTGAAAAGCAGGTTTGCAAAGCCTAGTGCAGCATAGTGGTTGTTGTGACGACCGACCGCTGACCACCGATTAATAAGGTATTTGAATACATTCATATAACAGAAAAGCGTCGTAGGGTTCCTACGACGCTTTTCTGTTATATGAATCAACCATCGGTGGTCGGCGATTATAACGATTACCGACCATTAAGCCGAACCTACGATCTCGAATAATTCGGAGCTTCTTTCTGGATCATAATATCGTGCGGATGGCTTTCTTTCACACCAGCTGAGGTAATTTTTACGAATTGTGCTTTCTGCAACGACTCGATATCACCTGCGCCGCAGTAACCCATACCTGCCTTCAAACCTCCTACCATCTGATAAATAATCTCGGAAACTTTGCCTTTGAATGGTACGCGGCCTACGATACCTTCCGGAACGAGCTTTTTCACATCGTCCTCGGCATCCTGGAAATAACGGTCTTTCGAACCATCTTCCATTGCCTCAACCGATCCCATTCCACGGTAAGCCTTGAATTTCCGTCCTTCGTAGATCACAACCTCGCCCGGAGCTTCATCGCTACCCGCGAGCATCGAACCGATCATAATCGTGCTTGCGCCACCAGCCAATGCTTTGGTCATGTCACCCGAGAAACGAATACCGCCATCGGCAATAACCGGAACGCCGGTGCCTTTCAGTCCTTCCGCTGCCCACATTACGGCAGTCAGCTGAGGAACTCCGATACCCGCGATGATACGCGTTGTACAAATACTACCCGGACCAACCCCCACTTTCACGGCATCGGCACCAGCCTCGGCCAACGCTTTTGCAGCTTCGCCTGTTGCTACGTTACCGGCGATCACATCCAGTTTCGGGAATGCTGCTTTGATAGACTTCAAAGCATCGATTACACCCTGGGAATGTCCGTGGGCGGTATCGAGGCTCACTACGTCCACACCCGCTTTCACCAACGCTTCAACACGTTTCAGCACGTCGGGCGTAACGCCTATGGCTGCTCCTACGCGTAGGCGGCCATATTCGTCTTTACAGGCGTTCGGGTGTGATTTGCGTTTCAGAATGTCTTTGTAAGTGATCAGACCTGTCAGGCGATATTCTGCGTCTACGATCGGCAGCTTTTCAATTTTGTACTCTTGCAGGATTTTCTCGGCATCGTCGAGTGACAAGCCTTCCGAAGCTGTAATGAGCTTGTCTTTCGTCATGATTTCGGTCACCGGCTTGCTCATTTCGCGTTCGAAACGAAGGTCGCGGTTGGTAAGGATACCGACCAGTTTGTGCTCTTTGTCGATGACGGGAATACCTCCGATCTTGAACTCACGCATGATCTGATGCGCATCGCCGAGGGTCGAATTGTCGAGCAACGTGATCGGATCGAGGATCATGCCGCTTTCAGAACGTTTTACTTTTCTCACCTGCTCAGCTTGCGCTTCCAGGGACATATTTTTATGGATTATTCCAATACCACCTTCCTGAGCCATAGCGATGGCCAGCTCAAATTCCGTCACCGTGTCCATAGCAGCTGAAACAATAGGAATGTTCAACTCGATGTTGCGCGTAAGCTTGGTTTTTGTTGTGGTGTTACGAGGCAGGACTTCTGAATAACCGGGGATTAACAGAACGTCGTCGTAGGTGAGTGCCTCGAAGAGGACTTTGGATGGGTCTGTGTTCATAGCAAATAAACTATTGTTATTTGCCGGGCAAAATTAAGAATAAGTTCTGAGTAAATAAAATCGAATTGTATTTTTTTTATGATACCAGTACCCGCACTTTTTTAATGCGCTTCTTGTCGGCCGACTGTACCTTGAAGGTAACCTCCCGGTGTGTAGCGATTTCACCGGTCCGCGGAAGCCGGGAAAACAGTTCCAGCAGCAACCCAGCCAGCGACTCGCTGTTGCCCCTAACCTCGTCAAAATAATCGGTTTCCAGGTTCAGCAGACGGCAAAGGTCGTTGATTAGCACCTTGCCTTCGAAGACATAGGTATGCTCGTCCACCTGCGTGTAATTGACCTCCTCATCCTCGTCATATTCATCATTAATATCCCCGAAAATTTCTTCAATAATATCTTCCAGGGTGATCAACCCGCTTGTGCCGCCGTACTCGTCCACAACGATCGCCATATGCACGCGGCGGTTCTGAAAGTCCTTCATCAGGTCGTCGAGTCGCTTGCTTTCCGGTATAAAATAAACAGGTCTTAGCAGCTTTTGCCAGTGAAAATGCTCGTCCAGATGAATATGAGGGAGCAAATCCTTTACGTTCAAAATACCTTCAACATGGTCAAGATCATCCCGGTAAACCGGCACACGCGAGTAACCCGACTTGTTAATCCGATCCATGAGTTCATGAAAATCGAGTTCAATATCAAAGGACGTGATCTGCACCCTCGCCTGCATGGCTTTCCGGGCATTGGTCTGCCGGAAATTAGCCAGTCCCCGCAGCAAATCGGTTTCCTCCTCGCTTTCCGCTTTGGCTTCCAGCATTTCGGTGGTGATCTCGGCGCCCTGGGGCGTAAGCACGCCGAACGAGTATCCGAGCTTCATGATCGGTTGGGTGAGCGGCTTGCATATTTTGATCAGAAATTGGGTAAGACCGGAAATTCTGGGAATAAACTCCTGTGCTTTACGCGCGCTGTTGTAACGCACGATCGCATCGAGCCAGATCCAAACCACAAGGAATGCCAATACCGCCCAACGCACCGCTTCATTGCCCGACTGCATTTGCAACCACGCCAAACGTGCCGCAAGCAATAATGCGAACAGTGTAATGCCGCGCTGCACCAGCGATAGCGCCAGTTGCTGAATACGTGTAGGTAATTGACTTTCGCCTTCGGCTTTCCGCTCCCAGGGGTTTTCCATTGCGCCGGATGCCGCATACGCTGCGCGGATGCCCGAGAGGAAAAGGGATATTAAAAGAAGGATTATGACAACGATAAAGTCGTAAGGGGCCAGGAAATCAAAGGGTATGATAGCCCCTGCCAGCGTGAGGTGCGTACTTTTCTGGGGAAAATCAATCCCCGTACGCGTTCGGGCAAGCGGGTCGTCACTGTCTTCTGTTTCTTTCACGAAAGTTCAGAGATTGTTCAAAATAGGTATTCAATCAGATAAATGTAGCGAATCCCGCTTAATAAGTGTATCTGTGTTGGCATAAATACATTTAAACGGGATTCCTCACTATCTCATCGAATGCGTCAGAACGGCAGATCGTCGTCGTCGCCATTGCCCGAGGCCATCGATGGCGGTATCGGGTCTGAAGGCCGCGGGCCATTGTTGGCGCGTGGTGCATTGCCGGATGGCTGGTAGCCACCCTGCTGGCCTCCCTGGTTGTAATCTCCGCCGGAATTACCGGCCGACGAACCGCCGCCCGCCGGACCGCCCAGCAATGTCATGCTGTTCGCACGGATCGTTACGCCCGTCCGTTGCTGCCCTTCCTTGTCGGTCCAGGTATCGGTGCGAATGCGTCCTTCGATATACACCTGGTTACCCTTTTTAAGGTATTTTTCGGCCACTTTTGCTAATCCTTCCCAAAGTTCGATGCGGTGCCATTCGGTATTGTCTACCCGCTCACCGTTTTTATTGGTGTAAGTCTCGGTAGTGGCGATATTGAACTTCGCTACCGCCGATCCGCTTTCGAGGTATCGAACCTCCGGGTCGCTACCCAGATTACCGATCAGAATTACTTTATTAACACTTCCTGCCATGATTTCTTAACGTGGTTAATGTTTGTTGCAACCTTAAATATAGGCATATTCCATGAAAAATGCCCGCTAAATATCCTGCTCGGTGATCTTGCCGGTAATCTTGTCCTTCAAAATCAGTTTGTTGCGGCCGTCGTGTGTTACCTCCTGCTTAATGAGGTAATGCGTTTCGTTATAAGAGGTATAATTTGATGGCTTTTCTACCCCCTCACGCCCACGCCAAACCGGCAGTTCTACCTTTTCCCAAAGCTTTGTTTTGGCCGATTTATAAGCCGCATCGATCACTGCATTCACAATATAGCCGTCATAAAAGCTTTCCGCCGGTTCATTACCCCTTTCCACAGAGTTGAACATATCCGTGAACATGTGGTTGTAGCCAAGGTCGTTCACCTCATCGCCTACCGGGAACAGCCAGCCGGTATTGCTTTCGGCCTTTTCAGCCACATATTCCTCGCCCGCACCGTCCGGGTTCTGCCCGGTGGTGAACATTTCAAAACCTGTTCTCAAAAAGTTATTGATCCAGATCGTACCCTCGGTCCCCATCACCTCGTCGCGCAAGTCCATCCCGCCGCGGAACGTCCAGCTCACCTCAAACTGCCCGATAGCACCGTTTTCATATTTAACCAATGCAATGGCGTGATCTTCGGCGTCGATCGGCTTTACTTGCGTGTCCGCCCAGCACATGACTTCCACGGGTTTGATATCCTTACCGATGAAATTCCGTGATATCTCAATGCAATGGCAGCCCAAATCCAGAATGCAGCCGCCGCCTGCTTGCTCAATATCCCAAAACCATTCGCTATGCGGGCCAGGATGTGCCTCGCGCGATTTGGCCCAGATAATGCGACCCAACGAGCCGTTTTTCACACTTTCGAGGGATTTTAGAAATTTCGGGGTGTAACAAAGGTCTTCCAGGTACCCCGCAAAAATTCCGGCTTCTTCGACGGCTTTCAGCATGCGCAATGCTTCCGCACCATTTCGTCCCAGCGGCTTGGTCGACACGACGGCCTTTTTGTGCTTCGCACACAGCAATACCGCTTCTTCGTGAATATTATTCGGCAAAGCGATACAGACCATATTCACATCGGGATGCGCAATCACCTCCTCCATATTCGACGACCAGTAGTCGCAGCCATAATCGTCGGCGAACTTTTTAGCGCTTTCTTCCCGCCGTGCGTAAATGGCTACAACGCGGTCGCGGCCGCGCTGCCCGTGAATGGATTCTGCATAAAAACGTCCGATAAAGCCGGAGCCTAGCATTGCAATTTTCTGCATATCAGCAATCAATTTTATATTTTAGGAATAGGTCAGTATTGTGCTAGATAGTCATGCATTGTCATTTGTTGACCAACAACTTCTGACTATCTATGACGACAAATTAAAGATTAAGATGTTTTCACTTCATTCTCCCAGCCGGTGGATTTCAGCGCCGGGTCGTTTTCTTTTTTGAGAAAGTCTGCATCCTCGAATGATCCTGCATTCCATTCCAGCAATGCGTGATCGGGAACGATGGAAACGGGGACCCGCCAGGAAGTTGAGGTTTCGGCGTAGGCCAGGTTGGATTGAGAGTTGTAGCAGGAGATCAGTGACCACCGAGGGTGCTCGGAAAGGTTCGCCTCCGAGCGGTGCATGAGGTTGCTATGGAAAAACAATGCGTCCCCTGGCTCCAATTCACAATAAACCAGCTCCATCGTTTTCAATGCGTGGTTTACCATTTCCATATCGGCACCTACCTGCTCGCCCGCGAAGCCGTGATTGACCCGCCCCATTTTGTGCGAGCCTTTGATCACCTGCAGGCAGCCGTTCTCCTTGTTAGCGGGCGTCAGTGCGATCATTACGCTCATCAGCTGGTCAGGATAAATAAATTGGTTTTTATACCAATACCCATAATCCTGATGCCATTCCCAGGCACCTCCTACTTTCGGCTCCTTCTGCATGAGTTTGGTATGAAAATGGCATACCTGACTTTCCTCCTGCAAAAGCTGCCAGACTGAATTGACCATTCTTTCACTGCGGATCAGGTATCCGAATACATCATCGCCCGGCGTAAACCAAAGCGAGAGCTTTGTTTTTTTTCCGGTTTGATCGTTCAGATCCATCGCATTCTTCTGCATCACCGAATTTTCTATCGCCGTATGATAGAGCTTCCCTACCTCCTCAACAGAAAACAGACTTTTTACTACGATATAGCCATCGCGATTATAATCGGCGATCTGGCTGGCATTCAAACTGAAACTTCCCATGACTGATGCTGATTAAGAGTTTAGTACAAAAATATATTACTTAAAGCACAATTTTACTTTACGCATTTATTGCTGCATGCAGATGCCGGGGCAGAAATGATCAGGCCGTCAGAGGTAGCTTTCTTCCCTCAAAACAGTGTCGATCAGGATCGGCTTCGGCAGCACTTCGATCTCTTCATGATTGTAAAAAGCCATTCCTTGGGGCAAATCTATCCTTTCGTTTTCAGGAATTTCGAGCCACCAGAATCGCACTTGTAAGCGCTGGTGTGTGAGGATATGAGAATAAACTTTGGGAATTTCGGTCAGGCGGCCCTTTTTCAGGAGGTTTTGGAAAGCGGGGTCGGATATAGTCAGGGAGTCAGGAGTTGCGGCGGCGGTTTTAGATTCGATGAGGTGAAAATCGTAGAGGCCTTTCCAGATGTCGCGCCCGCGGCGCTCGTACATGCCCAGCCTGTCGCCTTGCTTAATGATGAAATAGTTCAGAAAACGGTGTTTGACAGTCAATTTTTTGATTTTAACAGGTAATTGCCCCTGCATTTGATGCGCATAAGCGAAACAGCGATCGCTGAAAATACAAACTGCACAATTCGGCGACGCCGGTACGCATTGCAACGCCCCAAACTCGATCATGGCCTGGTTATATGTTGCCGGATCTTCCCTCGAAACCAGCCGTCTCGCCCGTGCGGCAAACTCTTTTTTACCCTCATTACTCAGCATATCCGACTGAATGCCGAAAATCCGCGCCATCACCCGGTATACATTACCATCGATGGCCGATACTACCTCATCGAACGCAAAGGAGGCGATCGCCGCCGCGGTGTATTGTCCGAGCCCTTTTAGTTTCAAAAGCTTTTCCGATGTTTCGGGAAATTTCCCCTCGTACTCTCCGACGACCTGGCGAGCGGTGAAATGCATGTTCCTGGCCCGTGAGTAATAGCCCAATCCCTGCCACAGTCTCAGCACATCGCGCTCGTCGGCAGCCGCCAGATCGAATACGGTCGGATATTGTTCTACAAATCGCTCATAATAAGGCATTCCCTGTGCTACACGGGTTTGCTGAAGGATCACTTCCGACAACCAAATTTTATATGGATCTTTGGTTTCGCGCCAGGGTAAAGAGCGGTGGTTCTTGAGATACCAGGATTTGAGCCTTCTGTTAAAGTCAAGCACCTCCAAATCGTCCGGGATCATATTATTTTCATTTATGTGCACTGTTTTTTAATGAATTATATAAAAAAGGGGAAGATCATCCTTTTAAGTTTTATTAAAATTACCGTACCTTTGTGTTCCCAAAATTTACAGGAGTAAGTAAATTAATGAAATAATATCCACTTAAAGTAAACAATCAAAGTGACTAAGGCAGACGTAATCGCACAGATTTCCGAGAAAACAGGCGTAGACAAGGGCGACGTTCAGCAAACGCTAGAATCGTTTTTTACCGTGGTAAAGGACTCACTTTCTGATGGTGAGAACCTTTATGTAAGAGGTTTCGGTAGTTTCATCAACAAAAAACGTGCGCGCAAAGTGGCCCGCAATATTTCAAAGGGAACTTCCATGATTATTGACGAGCACTTTGTACCAAGCTTCAAGCCAGCAAAAGTTTTTGTCGAGCAGGTAAAAGAAAGTGACAAACTGAAAGCAGTCGCTGAAAAGTAATTTACCTGAAAAGGTTGAGTTATAAGAGTATGAAAAAGTCCATTTTACTTTCTTGCGTGCTTGCGGTAGCGCTGGTAGGAACGCTTTTCAGCCTTCCCAAGGTAGTCGTAAACAACAAGGGCAAGGATGTGGACAAGGAGAAGGGCCAGTCGGCAGCCGCTGCGACCACAACGGCACCAGCGGCTGCTGAATCTTCTTCAAATTCGCACGATGGAGCCGCGTTATCCCCTGATCAGCAGAAAATTGTAGATCAGCTAAGGAATGGCTTCAATCAGGCGGGGGACAAAGACAAGGTTGCCGCGGGCATCAAGCTTTCGGATGAGTTTGCGAAGCTTCAAAAATTTGACAGCGCCGCATTCTACGCCGAAAAAGTAGCCCTGCTCTCCCCTGCCATTCAAAACCTCATGCGTGCGGGCGACCGTTATTACGAGGCGTACGGGTTCGCAGTTGACGAGCAAAAAGCGAAAAACCTGGGTATCAAAACCCGTGAATTTTACCAAAAAGCAATTGACCAGAATCCTGGCCTGTTGACTGCAAAAGCCAACATGGCGATGACTTACGTGAACACGGAGAACCCTATGCAGGGAATTTTGATGTTGCGCGAGGTGATCGACACGGATCCTACCAACGAATTGGCATTGTTCAATTTAGGGATCCTGTCCATGAGATCTAACCAATATTCGAAAGCTGCTGACAGGTTCAGACAGATTTTAACCAACAATCCTGCCAATACGAAAGCCAAGTTTTATCTTGGTCTCTCGCTGGTGGAATTGGGTGACAAGGAACAAGCAAGCAAAGTTCTGTCGGAGGTTAAAAAAGAGGAGAAAGATCCGGTAATCCAGCAAGCCATCGGCGAGTTGGAAGGCCGTCTGAAAAACTGATCATCAGATCATTAAGGAAATACATTACTTATTTTATAAAACGACATAATCATGCCTTGCGGAAAAAAGAGAAAAAGACATAAGATCTCCACTCACAAGAGAAAGAAAAGACTTAGAAAAAACAGACATAAGAAGAAATAATTGGTATGACCGGGTTTTAAAATATTAAGATCCGGTCATCCTTATTCACCACGTTTGTATCCCGTTAACAGTCTGATTTTCGGGAAGTTAAGTATCAACATTATCGAGCCATTCAGTTGGTTGAACATTGAGTAACGAATTACTAATCAATTCTACTCAAAAGGGAGAGCGTATAGCCCTTTTGCAGGATAAACGTCTTTTAGAATATCACGTAGAAACACCGGACCAAAGCTTTACCGTAGGCGATATCTACCTTGGTACAGTGCGGAAGCTGGTGGCTGGGCTCAATGCTGCCTTTGTAGACGTTGGTTTTGAAAAAGATGCGTTCCTGCATTACCTCGATTTGGGGCCCAATATCAACTCGCTGAACAAGCTCACCAAGGATGTTATTTCCAAGCGTACGCACTCCGGCAACTTGAAGAATTTCAAGATGGAACCGGAAATCGAGAAGCTTGGGAAAATCGACAAAGTCCTTTCTAAAAACCAGCCAATCCTGGTTCAGATTGTCAAGGAGCCTATTTCTACAAAAGGTCCAAGACTTTCCTGCGACATTTCGATAGCCGGACGGTACATTGTACTTGTCCCATTTTCCAATTCGGTCAACCTATCTAAAAAAATCACCGACAAGCAGGAACGTAACCGCTTGCAGCGATTGATGTCGTCCATTAAGCCTCAGAATTTCGGGGTGATCATCCGCACGGTGGCTACCGGCAAAGATGTGGACGAGCTCAACAAGGATTTGCAGGATTGTCTGGATAAGTGGGAAAACGGGATCAAGGCCCTGCGCGACGCCAAGCCACGCGACCGCGTGATCGGTGAAATGAACCGCGCTTCTTCTATCATCCGTGACATGCTGAACGAGTCATTCGACAGCATTACCGTGGATTCGAAGGAGGTTTACGATGATATCAAAGCCTACATTCACAACATCGCGCCGGAAAAGGAGAATATCCTGAAACTGCATAATGGCAAGAATAAGCTGTTCGAGCAATTCGGTCTTGAAAAACAGATCAAATCGTTGTTCGGGCGTTCGGTGAGTTTGCCAAACGGCGGTTACCTGATCATCGAGCATACGGAAGCATTGCACGTCATCGACGTCAATAGCGGTAACAAATCCAACTCGGAAGAGGACCAGGAAGCAACTGCTTTGAGCGTCAACCTCGAAGCGGCGAAAGAAATTGCCCGCCAGTTGCGTTTGCGCGATATGGGCGGCATCATCGTCGTGGACTTTATCGACATGAAAAAGGCGGAGAACAAGCGCACGCTGTTCGACGTCATGCGCGATGAAATGAAGGGCGACCGTTCAAAATATACCGTTCTACCACTTTCAAAATTCGGTCTGCTGCAAATTACACGTCAGCGCGTAAGGCCGGAAATGAACATCGTTACCCGGGAAACCTGCCCTACCTGCGGCGGTACCGGCACGATCCAGGCGAGCATTCTCGTGTCCGACGTGATCGCCAACAACCTCGATTACATTCTCACCAAACAGAACGAGCGCGGCATTACAATTTCGCTTCACCCGTTCCTGCATTCTTATTTCACAAAAGGATTGATTTCCGAGCAGGTGAAATGGTTCTTCCATTACAAAACCTGGGTAAAACTGATTAAAGATTCGTCACTAGGCGTGGTGGATTTCAAGTTCCATAACCGTTATGGGGAGGAGATTGAGATTGTGCCGACGAACTAGGGCCTAATGACGGCCCGACCGCCGATTGGTGATTGTAGTTATTTTCCTTTCCAGATCGGTTCTCGCTTTTCTTTGAAGGCTAATGCACCTTCTTGGGCATCTTCTGTTTGAAGCAGTTTGTACAATTCGCTTTTCAGAAATGCATGCTGCTCGCTTTGAGGTAGGTTCTGTATTTTTTGCAAACCTTGTATTCCTGATTGTATTGCCAACGGCGCGCTGTTGCAAATCTGCATCGCTAATGCATTCACTTCTGTTGCAATCTTTTCTCTATCCGCCAAATGCGTAACCAAACCCATTTCCAGCGTTTCTTGCCCTGAATAGGCTCTTCCCGTGACGGACATTTCGAGAATCTTTCTTTGAGGTATAATCGGCAATAGCGACGCCATCACCTGCATCGGCCAGATGCCGCGTTTGATCTCCGGCAAACTGAATGTCGCTTCCGGAACGCTGAAAACAAATGTGCAGCCGCATATCATAAGAAATCCTCCCGCAAGTACCGGCCCTTCGACCTGGGCTATGCAGGGTTTCAGCAATTCACTGAATGCGTCTCCAAGTCTTGCTTCCTCCCGGATTGTTGGCAAATTTGGATTTAAAGTATTAGCTGACGTGTCGTGAAATGCACTCAAATCGGCGCCGGCGCAGAAAACCGGGCCTTCCGCTTTTAAAACTACACAGCGAATATCAGCCTCGTAATGCGCATAGGCAAGCGCGAAGATGATTTCCTCAGCCATCGTCGGAGTGAATGCGTTCCGCTTCCCGGGCCGGGCTAAGGTGATGGTAAAAAGATGCCCGGCCTTTGCAGTTTTGATGTGCAAAAACCGGACATTATCAAAAGCACTGATGTCTTCCTGGGTGTAGAATCGCATGCCAAAACACGTTTAGTTCGCGATGGCAAGTATAGCAAATTATCGGGTTACGACACCCTCGACCATTTTAATATACTGTGCAATGCCCTCTTCAATTTCATGCAGATAGATAAATTCATCCGCGCTATGTGAGCGGGCAGAATGCCCCGGGCCCATTTTCAACGACGGGCAATCGAGCAGCGCCTGATCTGACGTTGTAGGCGAACCATAGGCATTACGTCCCAGTTTCAACCCTTCCTGTACGATTGGATGGTCCATTGGGATACTCGAAGGCCTCAAACGGATGGAGCGAGGCGCTACTTCGGACTGAATATTAGCCTTGATCTCGGAAATAACCTCCTCCAAAGTATACTGATCTGTCACACGCACATCGATCGTGAATGTACACGCATCAGGCACCACATTATGCTGTGTGCCTGCATTGATAATCGTCACCGACATCTTGATCGGCCCGAGCGTTGGCGATACTTTGGGAAACTTGTACTCAGTAATCCACTGAATATCTTTCAGCGCCTTGTAAATCGCATTCTCTCCTTCCTCTCGCGCTGCGTGACCGGAAATGCCTTTTGCAGTACAATCCAATACCAGGAGGCCTTTTTCTGCAACCGCCAAATGCATTTCCGTAGGCTCTCCCACAATCGCAAATGCAATTTCAGGAAGCTCGGGCGCCACGATTTCGAGGCCCTCTTTTCCGGATATCTCCTCTTCGGCGGTTGTAGCAATCGCGACATTATAAGTAAGATCTTCCCTTTCGTAGAAGTAACAGAACGTAGCAATCAGCGACACCAGGCATCCGCCGGCGTCGTTACTACCCAATCCGTACAACTTCCCATCCTGCTCAATGGCTTTGAATGGATCAAGTGTCCACGATTTGTTAGGCTTAACCGTATCGTGGTGCGAATTGAGCAGCATTGTGGGCTTGGCCGCATCGAAATGCTTGTTGAAAGCCCAGAGATTGTTCTTTTTGGTATGAAAAGGAATGTTCTTTTTGGTAAAGAAATCTGCCAGAATTTTCGCTGTATGCTCCTCTTCCTTGCTGAAAGATGGCGTCTCAATGAGGTTTTTTAAAAGCTCAATGGCCTCCTTGGAGAGCGTTTGTAGGTTTTCCAAAGTGTTTACCATCTTACCTGTCCGTCACCTTTAACAATCCATTTCTCGGTTACCAGTTTTTCTAACGCAAATGGGCCCCTGGCATGCAATTTCTGGGTCGAAATACCGATTTCCGCCCCTAATGCAAACACGCCGCCGTCTGTAAAGCGGGTGGACGCATTGGCATATACCGAAGCGGCATCTACCTCTTTCAAAAAGGTTTCGATAGCTTCTTCATTAGTTGAAATAATAGCTTCTGAATGTCTCGAAGAGTAGTTTTCGATTTGTTTCAAAGCATCTTCCAGTCCGTCGACGATTTTCACCGAGCATTTGAAATCCAGGAATTCCTTTCCGAAATCATCTTCGCTGGCATGTTGTAAATAGGGATACTCCACTTTTTGGAGAATATCAAAAGACTCTTCATCTGCGAAAACCTCCACATTCCATTTAATAAAGTCTTCTTTCAGTTTTGGCAAAAATGTGCCTGCCACTTCCCTGTCAACCAACACGGTATCCAACGCATTGCAGGCAGCGGGTTTTGAAACCTTCGCATTCACCACGATCTGCGCGCCCTTATCGAGGTCGCCGGTTTTTTCAATATAAGTATGACAAACGCCCGCGCCGGTTTCAATGGTAGGTACCAACGAATTCTGGCGAACGAATTTGATCAGTCCTTCCGAGCCACGTGGGATGATGATATCCACATATTGAATGGCCGTCAGCAACTCCGCCACAAACTCGCGGCCGGTGGGCAGCAAGGTGACAGCAGCCGATGGCACACCAAACTCCGCCAGTGACTCATGGATAAGCCCTACCAGGTAAGTATTGGAATGCTGCGCTTCCTTACCGCCTTTGAGCACGCACGCATTCGCGGAGCGCAGGCATAATGAAGCGACATCGATGGTCACATTAGGACGCGATTCATAGATAACGCCTACCACACCCAGCGGCACGGCAATTTTCTTTAATGATAGCCCTTGCTGAATGGTTTTTTCTACAAAAACTTCACCCGTCGGGTCCGGGAGCCCAGCTACCTCAATCAGGCTTTGCGCCAGTTCGTTGATCCGCTTCTGATTCAGGAGCAGGCGGTCCTTTTTCGGGTCGGCATCATCCATCAAATCCAGGTCTTTCTGGTTTTCGGCGATGATGTTTTCGGCATTGGCCAGCACTTTCGCAGCGAGATTGATCAGCAGATCAGCCCTTTGCCTGTCTGTCAGCCGGCGAACGGCAGCTGATGCCTCCCGCGCTTCCTTTAATTGAGGTACTATCGATTCCATTATAACAAAACTATATCATTGGCATGTGCCACTTCAAAATTCACTGTTTTCAGGTTTGCGCGGATCGCGGACGACGTCACGCGTGCGCGTGCGACCGCGATCATTTCATCTTCCGAAGAATATATTTCGATGATCTCTCCCGCTTCAAAATCACCCGTCACCTCGGTAACACCTACCGCGAGCAAACTCTTACGTTTCAATAATGCTTTGGACGCGCCTTCGTCCACACGCAGCGTACCAGATACAAGACCACCGCTTCCCAACCAGCGGTTACGCGCCGATAATGTGCTTTTGCCCGGCGTGATCAATGTTCCTGCTTCGCCTTTTAATGCATTCAGCAGTTCATTTTGTTGGTTCATTCCAAAAATCACTACGCGGATTGCCATTCTGGACGCCAGTTTAGCGAAAGTCAGCTTCGAAGCCATTCCGCCGAGCCCAAGGAAAGATTTATCAGTCCTGACAAACTTAAAAACCTCGTTCACATTGGATACGTTCCGCAGGATTTTGCCTTCCTCATCCAGCAACCCGCCGACCGATGTACAGAACATCAATGATTCAGCGCCAAAACCGACAGCCAGCAAAGTAGCGAGCTCATCATTATCCGAAAATTTCAGCTCCCGATCGCTTACCACGTCGTTTTCATTCACGATCGGGATAATGTTATTGGCCCACAGCTCCTCGAATGTTTCTTTGAGTTGCAGGAATTTATTGCGGTTCGCGAAATGCTGCCGCTCGCAAAGGCTCTGGGCAATGTAAATCTTATTCGGGGCGAAATAGGTGGCGTAGAGGCCAACGAGCAGCGGGTTACCGACGGAAGCGGCAGCCTTTCGCTGGGTCATTGTTCCCTTATAGTCATTGATATATGCCTTGCCAGCCCCCACCGCTCCGGAAGAAACGATGATAATGCGGTACTGGGAATGAATTTCCGAAACCTGCCTGGCTATCTCGGAAATGATCCTGACATCAGGTTCACCCGAAGGAAGCGTGATAGAGGCCGTCCCGAACTTTATGACGAGAATAGGTTTTGACACTTTGGTATTCAAATAAGCGGCACCATCACGGTTATTTCCGATGCCCGGTAATCAATCTGGCGGCAAAAATACTTCTTTTCAGGCGAAAACGGATGCTACTAACATACCCGCAGTGCATTTGGCACATTATAATTCGCTTAAAAAGGTACCGTTAAAGGTTCTCCTGAGCTTCAATCCTTTTTGCAGCTCGTCGAGATACTGATCGCGTGGGATCTCTATTGCGCCGTAGCGGAGTACATTATCATTGATAAATTGCGTATCCAACAAGGCAAAGCGATTCACTTTGAGGATCTGTATCAAGTAGTGGAACGCGACTTTCGACGCATTACTTTCGATCGAAAACATCGATTCACCAAAAAACACCCCATTAATCGAAACGCCATACAGCCCTCCAACCAGCCGGTCTTCACGCCAGGCCTCGACGCTATGCGCGTAACCGATCTCGTGCAAGGCAGTGTAAGAAGCAATGATTTCCTCCGAAATCCACGTCCCTGGCTCCGTTGTACGAGGGAGCGCACACCCGCGCATAACACCCTCGAAAGCGGTATCTATCCGGATATCGAAATGCCTTTTATTGAGCACCGGCCGGAGCGATTTGGAGGGCTTGTAGGTATCTATCGGAATTACAGCCCTCGGATTGGGCGAGTACCAGTAAATCGTACCATCCGCCTCGGCCATTGGAAATATGCCATTAATATAGCCGTTGAGAAGGTCGTCGGTACTGATTGCAGACATGAAAGCCACTGAATTAAGGAATAATATTGTTGATCGAAGTGTGAATAGTACAAAAACGGGTGAACATGCAAGTTCGACGTTTAAAACTTTACCGTCCAAAACGAACCATAAAAATATATCTTCTGTTTCTTTGCTGTAAGATTTTTTTTTTGAAAATTTGCAGCCTCTTAGACGCACAAGCAAGTCAATGAATCACAACGGCATACATACAGTTCTGCATACTACGCCTTTCCGATTCAGGTCCCCAAGGACCGCATAATCTCTTTTTACCTACGTGGTAAATATCTAATCCCCACAATTTTCTTACAATTTCTAGACGTCCCATCGTTTGTCTCTGGGTATAGTTAATTATTGTCTTGAACATTTTGTCAGCATAGTCATCAATGAAAAATACCGAAGTAGTGGGCAGTAAGTTTATCATACAGACTGCCAATGAAAATCATCTCCATTACGCCGAGCGGATCTGCGCGGAAATGGAGGAGAGCGCCAAAAAGCGTGGTACCGGTATAGCCAAACGTTCCCCTGTGTATATCATGGAGAAAATGGTGGAAGGAAAAGCTATCATAGCCACTACCGACACCGGCGAATGGGTAGGGTTTTGTTACATCGAAACCTGGGAGCACGGAAAATTCGTAGCGAATTCAGGGCTGATCGTACATCCTGATTTCCGCAACAGCGGCATGGCGAAGGCTATTAAAATGAAAGCTTTCGAATTGTCGCGCCAAAAATATCCTGATGCCAAAATTATCGGTATCACTACGAGCCTGCCGGTGATGAAAATCAACTCGGACCTGGGCTACGAGCCTGTTACATTCAGTGAATTGCCCGCCGACGACGCATTCTGGAAAGGCTGCGCGAGTTGCGTGAATTACGACGTACTTACCCGGACCGGCAGAAAACACTGCCTTTGCACGGGTATGATGTATGATCCTGAAGATAAAAAACCTGCCGCGACGCCTACCAGCGGAAGCGAAACGGCCACCGAAAGCCATACCTGGGATTTCTTGAAGGAATCGAGCCTCTACGAGCGCTGGATGCGCATTAAGCAACGCATTTTGCTGCGAAGGGAAGAACGTGCCAAAAAGAAAAACGCCGGGGCCGTGCTGGTACATTAATGTGCCGCACACTTTGATAGATATCGTATCTTATTTTAATACCCCGCCCGGCAACCGAAATGGCCCGAAGCGGGGTATTTTTTGTTACTTTTGCACCGCAAATCAAGCATTTAGTCAGAATTAGAATTTATATATAATGTCACAGCCCAAAGTAGTATTAGCGTTTAGCGGGGGACTTGATACCTCCTTTTGTGTAAAATATTTAGCCGAAGACAGAGGTTACGAAGTGTACTCGGTTTTGGTTGACACCGGTGGTTTCTCGGACGAAGAGCTGAAAACCATCGAAGCGAATGCCTATGCTTTGGGCGTGAAGCAACATGCTACGGTTTCCAAAACCAGGGAATATTACAATGATTGTATCAAATACCTGATCTTCGGTAATATCCTGAAAAACAATACTTATCCCCTTTCGGTAAGCGCAGAGCGTATTTTCCAGGCGGTTGCAGTGGCGGAATATGCCAAAGAAATCGGTGCGAGCGCGATCGCGCATGGAAGCACTGGTGCCGGTAACGACCAGGTTCGTTTCGATATGGCGTTCCGCATCATTGTTCCGGAAGCCGAAATCATCACCCCGATCCGCGACCTGAAACTGTCCCGCGAGGCCGAAATCGAATACCTGACCGCGAAAGGCGTTTCCCGTGACTGGACCAAAGCTGCATACAGCATTAATAAAGGCCTTTGGGGAACATCGGTAGGTGGGAAAGAAACATTGACTTCCGACCAATACCTGCCGGAATCGGCATGGCCTACACAAATCACCAAAACAGAGCCTGAGCGCATCACTTTAGAATTTGTAAATGGTGAATTGAAGGGCGTTGCCGGCGAAAGTTTTGAAAACTCGGTAACCGCTATTCAAAAGCTGGCAGAGATTGCTCAGCCGTTCGGAATCGGTCGGGATATTCACGTGGGCGACACCATTATCGGTATCAAAGGCCGCGTAGGTTTTGAAGCTGCTGCTCCGTTGATCATTATCAAAGCGCATCATACCCTTGAGAAGCATGTTTTGACAGAACAACAATTGTACTGGAAAGAGCAGCTTTCGAACTGGTACGGCAGCCTGCTCCACAAAGGGCAGTTTGTAGAGCCGGTCATGCGCAACATCGAAACATTCCTGGGCGACACGCAGTCGCACGTGACAGGTAAAGTGCATGTATACCTGGCACCGCATCGCTTCCATGTAGAAGGTATTGAGTCGCCATTTGATCTGATGTCATCGAAATTCGGCAGCTACGGCGAAATGAACAATGCATGGACCGGCGACGACGTACGCGGCTTCTCAAAAGTAGCTTCGAACCAGGTAATGATTTATGGGAAGGTAAGTGACTCGGTAAATCAGTAATTAAAATGAGTTTATCGACGAATATAAATATTGGCATCATCGGCGCCGCTGGATATACCGGCGGCGAGTTGATCAGAATCCTGGTAAATCACCCCAACGTAACTATCGCATTCGCGCATAGCAAGAGCCAGGCTGGTAAGCCGGTTTACGCGACGCATACGGATCTGCTCGGAGACACGGAATTGGTATTTTCCGGCGACGACATTCAGCCATTACTGGATCAGCCAGGTTTGAATGCGATTTTCCTGTGCTCCGGCCATGGCGAGTCGAAGAAGTTTCTGGATGAATATCAATTGCCGGAAACTGTAAAAGTGATCGACCTCAGCACGGATTTCCGGGATGAGTCGAATGGATTTGTATATGGCTTGCCGGAGTTGCAGCGTGAGCAGATTAAAAGTGCGACTAAAATCGCCAACCCTGGTTGCTTTGCAACAAGCATCGAATTAGCGGTATTGCCACTCGCCAAGGCAGGTCTGATTAAAGACGACGTCCATGTGAGCGCGGTTACGGGCAGTACGGGTGCGGGACAAGCGCTGAGTGCGACCACGCATTTCACCTGGCGCAACAATAATATGTCGATCTACAAGGCATTCTCGCACCAGCATTTGACCGAGATCAAAATGACTTTCGGCAAGTTGCAGGCAGGTTTTGATAAGGCTGTGAATTTTGTACCGTATCGTGGCGACTACACGCGGGGTATTATCGCCAATGTGTATACCCGTTTTGCGGGGACTTTGGAAGAAGCAAAAGAACTTTACAAAAGCTACTATGCCTCGCACCCATTCACGCACGTGAGCGACACGCCGATTGATTTGAAGCAGATTGTGAATACCAACAAATGCTTCGTTCACCTGGAAGTGCACGACGGCCAACTACTGATGACGAGCATTATCGATAACCTGACCAAAGGTGCATCGGGACAAGCCGTTCAGAATATGAACCTGCTGTTCGGCTTGCCTGAGCATGCAGGGCTGCGGTTGAAGGCGCCGGCGTTTTAATTCACTTTTAGAATCTAAATAAGATCAGACAATGTCACACCTATTTGACGTCTACCCCATTTACGATATAGAACCGGTGAAAGCCGAAGGCAGCTACCTCTGGGACCAGCATGGTACCAAGTACCTCGACCTTTACGGCGGCCACGCGGTGATTTCCGTCGGCCATTGCCATCCGTATTATGTGGATAAGCTGACGAAGCAATTGAATGCGATCAGCTTTTACTCCAATTCTGTAAAGATTTCCATACAGGAAGAATTGGCAGAGAAACTGGGTGAGCTTTCGGGCTATCCTGACTACAAGCTGTTCCTCTGCAACTCCGGCGCGGAAGCGAATGAGAACGCATTGAAACTGGCTTCTTTCCACAATGGCAGAACGAAGGTGATTTCTTTCACCAAATCATTCCACGGCCGGACGGCCGGTGCGGTTGCTGCAACGGATAACCCATCCATTGTAGCTCCCATCAATTACAAAGAACACGTTACTTTCCTGCCATTCAATGATGCGGCTGCTGCCGAGGAAAGCATTACCGACGAAGTTTGCGCGGTGATTGTGGAAGGTATTCAGGGCGTGGGAGGCATCAATGTTTGTACCGACGAGTTTTTACAAACATTAAGGCGCAAATGCGATGAAACAGGCGCGATTCTCATCCTCGACAGTGTGCAATGCGGCTACGGGCGGACGGGCAAGTTCTTCTCGCACCAGTTCAGCGGCATTACGCCCGACATTATGTCGATGGCTAAGGGTATGGGCAATGGCTTCCCGATCGGCGGGATACTGATCTCTCCGAAATTCAAAGCGAGCTATGGTTTGCTGGGAACAACCTTCGGCGGTAACCATCTGGCTTGCGCCGCGGGCGTGGCGGTGCTGGATATTATGAAAGAAGAAAACCTGATCGCGAATGCGTCGGAGATCGGCGAATACCTGCTGGAAGGCATTAAGGCGATTGGAGGCTATAAGGAATTGAGAGGCCGCGGACTGATGATCGGGATCGAGTATGATTTCCCTGTGAAAGATTTGCGCAACAAGCTTTTGTTTGAACACAAAATGTTCACAGGTGTGGCTGGCGCGAACACGATCCGCCTCCTACCATCGCTGGCATTGGGGAAAACCGAGGCCGATTTGTTCCTCGAAGCATTGAAAAAAGAAGTATCTGTTGCGGCTGTTTGATTTTTTTGAACTAATACCATCCTTGTCCTAGTTGAGAATAGGAACACCTATCTCCGAAATTTTAACCTGAATGAAACACTTTCTGTCCATTAAAGACGTCGCCGATCTCCCACAGCTCATTACCAGTGGCATTGCTGCTAAAAAGGATCCGTTTGCGGACCAGGCGCTGGGGAAAAACAAAACCATAGGTCTCTTGTTTTTCAATTCGAGTTTAAGGACGAGGATCAGCACCCAAAAGGCTGCTCAGAACCTTGGCCTGAACGTGATCACGATGAATGTGGGCCAGGATGGTTGGGGACTGGAAATGGAAGAGGGTGTAATCATGAACGGCGACAAGGCCGAGCACGTGAAAGAAGCGGCGGCGGTCATCGGTAGCTATTGCGATATCATCGGGATCCGGTCGTTCGCAGGCTTGCAGGATCGTGACAAGGATTATGCGGAAATCGTTTTTCAGCAATTTAAAAAATATGCACAGGTACCGATCATAAACCTCGAATCGGCGACGCGGCACCCGCTGCAATCGCTGGCCGACTGTATTACGATCGAAGAATTCAAGCTGAAACAACGCCCGAAAGTAGTGCTTACCTGGTTGCCGCATTTCAAAGCATTGCCGCAGGCGGTAGCTAATTCATTTTGCGAATGGATGAACCCAATGGACGTCGAGCTCGTGATCACGCATCCCGAAGGATATGATTTGTCTCCCGAATTTGTAGGTAAAGGCCAGGTAATCTACGACCAGGACAAGGCATTGGAAGGCGCCGATTTTGTATATGGTAAAAACTGGTCGTCGTACAATGAATATGGCAAGGTATTGAATACCGACCCGTCGTGGATGATTACCGAGGCCAAAATGGCTTTGACCGACAATGGTAAATTCATGCACTGCCTGCCCGTACGCCGCAATATGAAGGTGGCCGACGAAGTGCTCGACGGCCCGCGTTCGCTGGTGATAGAGCAGGCCGCCAACCGCGAATGGTCGGCGCAGGCGGCATTGAAAGAGGTCTTGTTAGGATTGTAATCGCTATTTTTGCTAGACTGAATACGAAAAGGGGCAGTCGCACCGCAGCGGGCCTCTCATTATGAAACTGTTAATGAAATGAGTACAACCACATTGGCTCAACCCTTCGATACTACAACGCTGAATGAAGTCCGTAAAACCGGCGTACTGATCGTGAACCTCGGCACGCCCGACAGCCCTTCTGTACCCGACGTGCGCAAGTACCTACGTCAGTTCCTGATGGACGAGCGCGTGATCGATATCCCTTATCTCAACCGTTGGTTTCTGATCAACCTGGTCATCGCACCTTTTCGCGCGCCGAAATCTGCAAAAGTGTACAAACAGCTTTGGCGACCTGACGGCTCTCCGCTGAAAACGTATGGTTACTCTGTAAAAGATAAATTGCAGAAAGTGCTCGGCGAGAATTATGTAGTCGAACTGGCGATGCGTTACCAGAACCCGAGCATTGAAAAGGCGCTCACTGCATTGCGCAAGGAATGCCTGACGGAAATCATCGTCGTGCCATTCTTCCCGCAATATGCGTCCGCGTCTACCGGTTCGGTGTATAAGGAAGTAATGCGTGTCGTGAAAGACTGGGAAGTGCTGCCTGAAATCCGTTTTGTGAACCGCTTCCTTGAACATCCCAAGTTCATCAAGGGTTTTGTGGATTTAGGTAAAAAATACATGGCTCAGCACGATTACGACCATTTCGTGTTCAGCTACCACGGCTTGCCCGAGCGGCAGATCACGAAAGGCGATGTTACCGGCCATTTTTGCCAGTTCGGTAGCTGCTGCGACAAGCTCGATCACCGTAACCAGCATTGCTACCGTGCCCAATGCTTTGAAACGACGCGTTTGCTCGTGAAAGGTATGGGCATTCCCGAGGGCAAGTATACCACTTGTTTCCAATCCAGATTAGGCAAAAATCCGTGGATTAAACCTTATACCGATGAGGTAATCCCTGAATTGACTAAAAAAGGTGTGAAAAGCGCCTTAGCATTTTCTCCCGCATTCGTAGCCGATTGTCTGGAAACGACGATTGAAGTCGGTGAAGAATATAAAGAGCTATTCGAGAAAGAAGGCGGCCAGCACTGGCAGCTCGTCGAAAGCCTCAACGACAGCGATATCTGGGTAGAATGCCTTGAAGATATCATCAAAAACCCGGCCGCCTGATTCAGGGGCCGGGTTTTGGCTTTTTAGTGGAATACCTCTTTTATAAAATAATGCTTTCTTTCTTGTAAAGGCCAATCAGCGTCTCGGCAGCATAATCGATCTCTGCTTCGGTGTTGTACTTCCCAAACGAGAAACGCACGTTAGCACGGTTTTCATCGATTCTGAGCTCATTCAGCACATGCGAGCCAATGTCGGTACCACTCGAACACGCGCTGCCGCCAGAAACGGCAATTCCGGCGATGTCGAGGTTGAACAGCAGCATATCGCTGATATCCGACGGCGGCAGGCTTACGCTCAAAACAGTGTAAAGGCTTTTGCCTAACTCGCCTGAATTTCCGTTGAACGTCACACCTTCGATGCCGTCTTTCAGCTTACCGATCATACGCCCTTTCAGGCCTTCGATGTGTTGCTGATGCGCATCCATATCACGGTAAGCGATTTCCAATGCCTTCGCTAATCCTACGATGCCATAAATATTCTCAGTCCCTCCGCGCATGTTACGCTCCTGCGCGCCCCCGTGTACGAAAGGATTTATTTTAATACCGGGACGAACGTACAAAAACCCGATGCCTTTCGGCCCATTGAACTTGTGCGCCGCACCGACGATGAAATTCGTTTTCAGTTTTTGCAGGTCATGGCGATAATGACCCATCGTCTGCACGGTGTCGCTATGAAAAATGGCGTCGTACTTTTCGCAAATATCACCGGCCGTTTCGAGGTCGAGCAGGTTGCCTATCTCGTTGTTGCCATGCATCAGGGAAACCAGCGAACGCGGTTTCGAAGCAAGTAATGCGTCCAGATGTTCCAGATCAACCTCACCTTTTGCATTCAAATTCACAAAACTCAGCTCGATCACGCCCAGCTTTTTGAGGTGCTCCAGCGTATGCAATACCGCGTGGTGCTCAATGCGCGAGGTAATGGCATGTTTCAGGCCAAATGTCTCGATGCTCGAACGGATAGCAGTATTATCGGCCTCGGTACCGCCCGAGGTGAAAAATATCTCGGCCGGCGCTGCATTCAGGATTCCCGCGATACTCTTCCTGGCCCGCTCGATGGATGAACGCACGGCGCGACCGTAAGAATGAATGGAAGAAGGGTTACCGAATTGCTCGGTCATCAGCGGCAGCATGGCTTCCAGAACCTCGGGGTCCAGCTGCGTCGTAGCCGCATTGTCCAGATAGACTTTCATTGGGATATAAAATTAGAAAGATCACTCATTGTCTTTTTCGACAATAAGTGACCTGAATTAGCTTAGCAACAGCTTTATTATTTCTTCGGTTCCGAAATAATTTCCTTGATATCGGAAATGATCTTATTGGCAAGGCTCGTAGCAGTAGTCTGTGTCTCCGATTCCGAGTAAATACGGATGATCGGCTCGGTATTCGACCGGCGCAAATGCACCCATTCGCGGTCAAATTCGATCCGGACGCCGTCCACAGTATTCACCGGCTGTTTGGAATAGCGTGTCTGAATACGGTCCAGGATGTTATCGACGTTGATTTCCGGCGTAAGCTCGATCTTGTTTTTAGAAATATAATAATTCGGATAAGACCTTCTCAAAACCGACGCTTTCTTGCCCGATTTAGCCAGATGCGTCAGGAACAATGCAATACCCACCAATGCATCACGGCCGTAGTGGCTTTCAGGGTAAATAACCCCTCCATTACCTTCTCCGCCGATTACCGCTTTATTGGCTTTCATGGCATTCACCACATTCACCTCTCCTACCGCCGAAGCCAGATACTCACCACCGGCTTTGATCGTCACGTCGCGTAATGCGGCGGTCGACGAGAGATTGGAAACGGTATTGCCCGGCGTGTGTTTCAAAACGTAATCCGCAACGGCTACAAGCGTGTATTCTTCTCCAAATGGTGTACCGTCCTCGCACATGAGCGCAAGTCTGTCCACATCGGGATCCACGACGATACCCAGGTTATAGGAACCATTGTTCAATTCTTTGCTGATATCGTGCAAATGCTCCGGAAGCGGCTCGGGATTATGTGCGAAGTTACCGGTTGGCTCGCAATTCAGCTTTTTAATGCTTTTCGCATCGACCCCCAACGCTTCGAGCAGCATCGGTACCGCTATGCCGCCGGTCGAGTTGACCGCGTCTACAACGACCCTGAAATTCGCATTTTTGATTGCCTCCACGTCAACCAATGCCAATGAAAGCACGTGGTCGATATGTTTTTGCAGGTAAGTACTGTCGGTTGAATAGCTGCCGAGCTTCTTCACATCAGGAAAAAGAAAATCTTCCTGATCCGCAATGCGCAACACTTCGGCGCCTTCCGCTTCTGAAATAAATTCTCCTTCGTTGTTGAGCAGTTTGAGGGCATTCCACTGGATCGGGTTGTGGCTTGCTGTCAGGATGATCCCGCCCGCCGCTCCTTCCGCTTGCACGGCTATCTCGACAGTCGGGGTGGTAGAAAGGCCAAGATCGAGCACATTAAGCCCTACACCCTGCAAAGTACCGGCTACCAGACGACTTACCATTTCACCGGAAAGCCTGGCATCCCTGCCGATCACGACCTTCAAATTCTGTGGATTTGTACGCCTCACCCATGTCCCGTATGCAGCAGCAAACTTAACAACATCAATCGGAGTCAGCGCCTCACCCGACTTTCCACCCACTATTCCCCTGATTCCTGAGATAGATTTAATTAACGTCACGATCTAGAATTCCTCTTTATGTTTAGTTGCAAAAATACTAAATTCCCTCTCCGCAATTAGATTTTTCTACAAACAAAAAACAATAATTGAGTTTCTGGACACCTAATTTACGCCTGGTCACAGCTTTACTGATTTGCCGGAGAACCGGTGATAATATACGTTTTCGGGTACGATTTGGCAGTTATACATTCGAAATCTGACCCATTTTACCGAACACCGGGTCCATCCATTCCAACGACAATTTTTGTACCGAATTACTCAGCAGGGCACTCCATTGCTTACCCACATAATCCAGGTCGTCCTTCTCGAAACGATGCTCCACAAGCCGGAATGAGTCCTTTTCGTACATAACGACATCTATCGGGTAGTCAACGTCGTTGGAGCTCACACGGGTCGAATCGAAGGACAAAAAGCCAATTTTCAGCGCGTCTTGCATCGACGACTCGAATTTGAGGCTCCGGTACAAAAGCGGCTTGCCGTAACCCGAATTACCAATGATGATAAACGGCGAGCCGTCGCCCACCTCCACCCAGTTGCCCTCGGGATATAAAAGAAATAGCTTATGCTCCGAATCGTGTTCGAGCTGCCCGCCTACAATCGCAAACAGGTTGAACACCAACCCCGCATTGTTAAGCGCGTACCGGTCCTCATCGGCTACCCGGCGCACCTGCTGCCCCAATGCATTCACGGCCTTGTAAAGCTTGTCGAATGAAGTGTCCCGCTCTTCCAGGACTTCTTTGAAATAGGTTATTGCCTTGTCGCGCACCGACCGCAAACCCGAGGTCATTATAAAAATCGAATGCTTATCAGACTGGTAAACAGATACTTTCTTATTGGTAGAAACCTCGGTTCCGGAGGTAAGGCGTGTATCGGCAATGGCCACCAGGCCGGATGCGACTTTGATACCCAGGCAATATGTCATGTCTTAGCAGCTCAGTGATGATAGAGTCGCTAAGATATAAAAGTTTTGATCAGTTCATCCACTGGCTTTTGAAATGCCCCAGGCTCTGGCTTTGCGACTGCGCGGTCTCCAATCCGAAGTACATATCGAAGATTTTGTTATCGACCTCGTTGTTCTTGATCTGGAATTTGTCAAGGTATTCGTGCAGTCCCATTTTAAACACATCCTCCACATCGGTGAATTCCAGCTCGCTCCGGATCTTGCTCAATGCGCGCTCCGCAGGGTTGGTATAGCCACGTTCGGGGATGGAGCCGGCTATCGCATAGAGCGACAATTCCGCCTGGCGCACGCAATAAGCGATCGAGCGTGGGAAAAGCTTGTCCAGGATCAGGAACGCCACGATGTTCATCGGCGTCAGTGCGCGGTGCGTTTGCCGGTACATATTATAGGCGCTCACCGATTTCAGCACGGCGGTCCAAAGCATCAGGTCAAGTGTGGAACCCGAGGTGCCCGAATCCTGCAACAATGTAAAATACTTCACATCCAGGAAGCGCGAGCATTTGTCGGCCCGCTCGATATGCCTTCCAAGCCTTCCGAAATGCCAGGCCTCATTACGTGTGATCGACGAGTCGACTACCCCGTGGAAAAGCTGGCAGTTTTTACGGATATCCGTGAAATACGACTGCATATGATCCATATTGCGGAAATCGTCGGGCGAAGTTCCCTTAATGGTGAGGTAAAACGTGTTGATACTCTCCCACATTTCCTTCGAGATCGTCTCGCGGATCGTCCGTGCATTCTCCCGGGCCTCGTACAGGCAGCTGATGATCGAGTTCGGATTGCGTTTATCGAATGTCATGAAATGGATGACATCCTCCTTCGTAGGCTTATCGTAGTACTTATAAAAGAGGAAGTGGTCGGCTGTTGCGATCAAAAGCGGCTCCCATTGCTCGTCCACATCGGGTGGAAGATCGAGGGCAAGGTTAAAATTAACTCCCACGAAACGCGCGTAATTCTCAACCCGTTCCATGTAACGATTCATCCAATAAATAGAATTCGCAACTCGGCTCAACATAAGTGGAAAGTAATATCTCTAAAAATGTAAATCAGAATAATTATAATGCGATCAAACCAAAATACCTAATAATATTTTGCAAATACAAGCATATGCAAAAAGTTATATTATTTCCTTACAAATTATTATTCTACAATAATTTCCCCGCCTATCTTGGAATCTTCCCGAAACCTTTAAAATTTGTAACTTAACCTTTCATCAAACCATAACCCGTATTTCCTGTGTCAAAGAAAGAACAATTTATTGCAGCAATTCAGAAATCCTATCAAACTGACAAACCTGTAATTCATTTGGGGTCGGCCATACTCGACGGCGAGATTATCGGCGAGGCCCGCGTAAACCTTCCCTTGCGCATGATGAACCGCCACGGACTGGTAGCCGGAGCTACGGGATCGGGGAAAACGCGTACGCTGCAGGTATTCGCCGAACAGCTTTCAGCAGCAGGTGTGCCCGTTTTCATGTCCGACATTAAGGGCGACCTTTCGGGTATTGCACAGCCAGGCAAAACGAATGCAGCCCTGGAAGAACGCGCACAAATACTGGGAACCGTTTTCGAGCCGAAAGGATTTCCTGTCGAGCTATATTCGCTGAGCGGCAACAAAGGCGCACAAATGCGTGCTACGGTGCTGGAATTCGGGCCGATATTGCTTTCCAAAATCTTCGAACTGAACGAAACCCAGGCCGGCGTGCTCGCTATCCTGTTCAAATATGCCGACGACAAGGATTTGCCGATGGTGGATTTGAACGATCTGAAAAAAGTCCTCAACTACCTCGCCGAAGGCCCGGGCGCCGATGAAATCAAAGCCGATTACGGTACCATTTCCGCGTCCACAGCCGGCACGATCCTGCGTAAAATCGTCGCATTGGAACAACAAGGCGTGGGTACCATTTTCGGAGAACGGTCATTCGACATTTCCGACCTGATCAACAAAGTCGACGGCCAGGGCGTGATCAGCCTCCTCAACGTCTCCGATGTGCAGGACAGGCCCGCATTGTTCTCGACATTCATGCTGAGCCTTCTGGCTGAATTATACCATAAACTGCCCGAAGCGGGGGATCTGGACAAACCTAAACTGGTTTTCTTCCTCGACGAAGCGCATTTGCTCTTCAAAGACGCCCCAAAAGCCTTCCTCGAACAGATCGAGCAAGTTGTAAGGCTCATCCGTTCCAAAGGCGTGGGTATTTTCTTCTGCACGCAAATGGCGCAGGACGTGCCGGTATCGGTGCTCGGCCAGTTGGGTAACCGCGTACAGCACGTGCTCCGCGCATTTACGCCGCAGGATGCCGAGGGATTGAAACAGACGGTCAAAACTTACCCTAAATCGGATTTCTATACGATCGATCAGCTCCTGACCACGCTCGGTATCGGCCAGGCATTGATTACAGTTTTGAATGAAAAAGGGATCCCTACCGAAGTCGCCGCCACGCATTTAATGCCGCCCGCTTCTATTATGGGGCCAATGGTGCAGGCCGACTACGATCAGCACGTGCAGCAGTCGGATGTTTATACCAAATACAAAGACCCTATCGACCCTGAAAGCGCCTATGAAATCCTTACCAAAAGAATGGAGGAACACGCACGCGTAGAAACAGAGGCGAAGGAAGCGGAGGTACAAGCGAAAGTGGAGGCCAAAAAGGAGAAAGAACAAACGAGCATGATCTCCGACGCGCTCAACTCGCCATTAGCAAAACAAATCGGCCGTGAAGTAGTACGAGGTGTTTTTGGAATGCTGTTTGGCAAGAAAACGACCACGCGGAAAAGTGGCGGAGGGTTGTTTGGATTTTAACAGCCTGTCACGCTGAGGGAAGTATTGAAAATGTTAGCCTGAGCCTAAATGTCACGCTGAGCGCAGTCGAAGCGCATGTACGATGTTCCCGTACAGACTGCCTTCGACCGCCGGGCGGCCCCGTCCGCTCAGGCTGACAATTGCACTGAGCCTGACCGTGAAGTTTGATATGGGTTTATCTAAAACCCATGTCAAACATCCGTATCATATGCGATCACGCAACGCTGGTCGACTAACTTACCCAGGTTTTCAGGCACATCGAGACGTGTTCTCGCATTATCGAATGCATCGCGGTACTTCTCTTTCAACTCCCGACGTTTGATCGCTTCCAGGAAACGTCGCGCATCCTCCTCATTTTCCAGCACCAATTCAGGAACGACGGTCGGCTTGTTGTTCTCGTCTTTGGCTACCATTGTCACGTACGAAGTATTGGTGTGCCTTACCGAACGGTTTCTGACATTCTCTGCCACCACGCGGATGCCCACGACCAGCGAAGTCCTTCCCACATAATTCACCGACGCGTGCAGCGAAACGAGGTCGCCTACCTCCACCGGTTCGAGAAAATCCACCGCATCCACGGAAACCGTCACGCAGTACGTCCCCGCATGCCGCGAGGCGCACGCATACGCGACCTTATCGATCAATGAGAGCAATATACCCCCGTGTATTTTCCCCCCAAAGTTGGCATAAGAAGGGATCATGAGTTCTGTGAGGGTAGTCTGGGAAAAACTGACGGGCCTGGGCTCCATACGCGTTATTTACTTTTTCAACAAAATGGTTTTACCTGTTTTGGCCGACTCTCTGGCCGTGTCCAGTATTTCTACGACGGTAACATTGACCGGCAGCCCGTACAAATCGTTCTGATCGAGTTTCAAACGGCCTTGCACCACATCGGCCAGCACCGAAAACGGATCGGTGTAAGGGGCGGGGCGGGGATCGAGTTTGAGGGTTTCCTCCGGTGCTTTCTCCTGCAAGCGCTGGCGTACGGTGGTCGCGTTTACGGCAACGGCGTAGCCTTTGTTACCATAAACCTCCATGTCTTTTCTACCAAAAGACCAGTTCCACGAGCCCTGGATAATGCACTGCGCTTTCGGGTATTGGAGGATAATGGAAGCCTCATCGTCAACATTTTTATAAATATCCGGCTTATTCTGATGTGTAACGGCCGTTACTGAAATGGGACGTTCACCTTTCATAAGCCAGGTCATTAGGTTGGCACCGTAGCAACCGAAATCGATCAATGCGCCGGCGCCGTTTTTAACAGGATCGGTCAGGATAGCGAAAAACTCCTTGCTAACACCGATTTCCTTCGGCCCCTGGTGGCCATCGTTGACCATTACCTTGCGGATTTCGCCCAGCTTTCCATCCTGAATAAGCTGGTTCACGTGCTGGTTGCTCGCATACCAGGAAGTTTCATAGTTGGTCAAAACCTGGATATTGTTCTGCGTCGCGAGTTTCTGAATTTCCTTTGCATCAGCAAATGTCGTCGCCAATGGCTTTTCTACCATTACATTGATCTTCCGCGGCGCACACGCTCGAACGACTACCACGTGCTCATTGATCGCCCCGAATGCCGAAACTGCCTCTGGTTTTGCATCGTCGAGCATTTTGTTCAGGTCTGAATAAAACAGTTTCGGGTCTAGCTTGTATCGCTCGGTAAACTGCTTGACGAGGTCGGGGTTCGTTTCCCAGATGCCTACCAGCTGGATATCGGTTTTGTCTTTCCGGTTAAAAATCCAGCCTACGTGACCATGACTAAGCCCCGCGACAGCCACGCGAACAGGCTTCTGTGCCATCGAAGAAAGGCTGATCAATGCAAAAAAGAGGTATACAAGTGTTTTCATCGTAGTTTACGGTTTAGGACAATTTATCAATAATATCTTTGATCACTTCCTGCAAATAGGCACCATTGTACGGGCCGTACCAGCTCATGGTTTTGGTTTCGTACAAATCGCGGTTGAAGTACTTGTCGTGGGTAATGTAGCCGATATAGCCTCCGTTGAAACTCGTTACCATCAGGTTCAGGCCTTTTGTTTTCGCATATGCGTCCAGCGGGCCGGTCAGTTCGCCTGAAAAATCGCACGGCATGCCTACCATCAGGATATTGCCGATCCGCAATGCTTTCACATATACAGGATATTCACCAAATGCTTTTTTGAATGCCCACGGGCGCAGTACTATGCTCATCGTCAACCTGGGCGACGGCTCCCGCAACGGCAATGGCAAGGTAAGCGTTTCTACCAATGCATTCTTCGACTCCTCTTTTAATGAGTTGTTGGACAGCAACGCATTCTGAACGCCAAATGCCTGGTTTTTCACTTCATCAAAATCATCCGTTCCTTTTTCGATCGGCCCCATGCTGCCTACCGCGCCGGCCATGTACATCGCAAAATCGTAGCGGCCTTTTTCGAGCGAATCCACGAGCGCACCCGGGTAGTCGCGCGATAGCACGATGTTTTTGGAATTCAAAACCGTGGAATGCGCTGCGAAAGAGCTCAATATCGCCTTCCGCCCGCTTTTGGTAACGAATGCCGCCGAACGGATCTCGGGATCGATTCCCCCCTCCTCGCCTACGAGGCGGTTACGAATGTCGAGCGAATCGAGCGATTCCAGGTAAGTCAGCTGCACAGGCTCTACCTTTTTCTGTGCGTCGGTAATGGCTTTATGAAATGCATTTGCAAGGTTTTCAACAATGGCCGGATCGTATTTACCCGAAAAGAACAGCGAGGAGATGCCCGTTCCCCACCCGCCGACGCTGTTATGGCTGTGCGTAGCGCCGAAATAGATCTGATCGAACGGAATATCGCCCGGTTTCAGCTTTTCCTTTAATGATTTGATCACCGTCGGCGGGATGATCAGCAGGTCAGCGGCAATGATGGCGGCTTTGGTATGCCCATTGTCGACTACTATCGCACGCACATATACGGAGTCGTGCACGGCGGTGTATGGCCTGCCGCGGCGGTTGCCATAACCCGCAGTGGGCGTCGGCGCTGCCGGCGTAATATTGACCTTCGCCCAACCTGCCTGCAATGCGCCGGAAGTACCCACGGTATCCCCTTTTGCACCTCCGATGAGCGTTTTCCATTCCTTATAATAGGCCATTTCCTGATAAGGCGTATCGTCCATGGTCGTGATCATGGTGGCAATGGCAAGTACGAGCAACAGGAGGAATATCCCGATGATTTTCAAAAAAATGCGCAGCACTTTCATGGATGGGGAGTTTAGGTTTGATGAAAAGACGGGTGTCGTCGTTTTCTATTGCTATCAAAAATACCCGGCAAACCAGTTTTCGGGTTCATGCCGGGTATTAAAAGTTTATGAAAATAGTTAAATACCTGATCAGGATTGTTTTACGAGCTGAATATTGGCAATCAGCTTCACGTTCTCACCAATTACCAAGCCTCCTGAATCCGTCAGTTGCATGTAGTTCAGGCCGAATTCCTGACGGCTCAGACGCCCTTCTACCTCAAACCCGATCCGCGTATTACCATTCGTGTCTTTTTCGGCGCCGCCGTACTCGGCATCCAGCTCGATGGGCTTGGTAATGCCTTTGAGCGTAAGAAGCCCCGAAAGCTTGTAGTTATCGCCTTTTACTTTATGAAAATAGTTGGATTGAAAGGTAATATGCGGAAATTGCTCGGCATCGAAGAAATCCGCCGACCGCAAATGGGCGTCACGCATTTCGACATTGGTATCGATACTGTTCACATCGAGAGAGAAATGGATTTCTGCATTATCAAAGTTATTAAGGTCCGAAGTGGCCCCGCCTTCAAAATTATTGAAGGATCCTGTGATCGTCGAAATGACCAGGTGTTTGATCTTGAACTGCACTTCGGAATGCGCCGGGTCTACGATCCATTTTGTTACTGCCATAGGTGTATTATTTAAATTTCAACGAAATACTGTTCGCTCTAAAATTAACATTCCTGATGTACAAACGTCGATTAAAACGATTTAATTCTGACTAACACGGGTGTTCACGATAAAATAAATGGCACGTAATTTTTAAGTAACTAAGCATCATTACATTTAGCATAAATACAAATTCGACTTATAGATGAAAATGAAGGGAAGAAGCATATTCACGTATGACGTGCATGCCCCCACCACCATAACGACCATGTTACGCCCTCGCCGTCAGGAAGGCCAATCGATCATTCAGGAAGGTTTTAACATAGAGCCGCCGGTACCGTTTTCGGAGTATACCGACCTTTACGGTAACCCTTGCCAGCGTACGATTTTGCCCGTAGGCAGGGTGACGATCAGTACTGAAGTGCAGGCGCAGGTGAGCCCCACGAAACCAATTCCCGACCCTGCGCCTGCGTATATGCTTGTAGGGGATTTGCCTGATGAAGTCATGCATTATATTCTCCCGAGTCGGTATTGCCAGTCGGATTTGCACGAAATCAATGTGTTAGCCATGGAAATAGTCGGCAACCTGGCGCCGGGCTATGAGCAGGTGGAGGCGATCCGGACATGGATTCATAACAATGTGCGCTACCAGTACGGTTTTTCAGATGCCGCCACAACCGCATTCGACACGGCCCGCAGCCGCGTTGGCGTGTGCCGCGATTTCACGCACCTCGCTATTGCATTATGCCGTAACCTCTGCATTCCGACGCGCATGACGGTGGGCTACCTCGATAAATTGAAAGACATGGATTTGCACGCCTGGTTCGAGGTGTTCATCGGTGGTGAATGGTACACGTTCGATGCGGTGCAGGAAAAAACCGAAGGTTACCGCATCGAAATCGCCCACGGACGCGACGCCGCAGATGTGGCGATGGTTACCCAATACGGCAATGCAACGCTGCAATCGCTGCAAGTCGAAGTCGAACTGCTTGAAGCCGAACAGTAAACAAAAAGCCGGTACCGGATCCCGGTATCGGCTTCGCTCTATTTGGTCTTAGTTATTAAAATGGGGCCTAAATAACGCCCAGTTCCTTTCCTACTTTTGTAAACGCCGCCACGGCCTTTTCCAAATGCTCCTGCTCGTGGCCTGCGGAGATCTGCACGCGGATACGCGCCTTGCCCTGCGGAACAACGGGATAGAAAAAGCCGATCACGTAAATGCCTTCATCGAGCAACTTCGCAGCGAACTCCTGCGCCAATTTTGCTTCGTAAAGCATGATCGGGACGATCGGGTGCTCACCAGGCAGAATATCGAAGCCCGCTTCGGTCATAGCCTTGCGGAAGTACTGCGTATTCCTTTCCAGTTTATCGCGCAATGCGGTGGATGAGGTCAGTAAATCGAGTACTTTGATAGAAGCTCCTACAATGGAAGGTGCTAATGTATTTGAAAACAAATAAGGTCTCGAACGCTGGCGCAGGATTTCCACGATCTCCTTTTTCGCTGCGGTGAAGCCGCCGGATGCCCCACCCAATGCCTTGCCGTAAGTACCCGTGATAATGTCTATGCGCCCCATTACATTGCGGTATTCGTGCGTGCCGCGGCCTGTTTTACCCATAAATCCGGTAGCGTGGCATTCGTCGATCATCACCATCGCCTGATATTGCTCAGCCAGATCGCAGATCTTTTCGAGCTGGGCTATGGTGCCGTCCATCGAAAACACGCCGTCGGTTACAACCAGAATGCGGCGGCTTCCCTTGGCGTCTTCGAGCTGCTTTTGCAAGTCGGCCATGTCGTTATGCTTGTAACGGAAACGCTTGGCTTTACAAAGGCGGATCCCATCGATGAGCGAAGCGTGGTTCAACTCGTCGGAAATAATAGCGTCCTGCTCATTCAGCAACGGCTCAAAAACCCCGCCATTAGCATCGAATGCCGCGGCGTAGAGAATGCAATCCTCCGTGCCCAGGAATTCGGCCGTTTTCCGTTCAAGCTCTTTGTGAATATCCTGCGTGCCGCAAATAAACCGCACCGACGACATCCCGAAACCATGGGAATGAATTGCATCGATACCCGCCTTGATCACGTCGGGATGCGACGAGAGGCCCAGGTAATTATTAGCACAAAAATTAAGCACATCAGCCCCGTCGGTAGTTGTAATATGCGCAGACTGCGGCGTGGTGATCACGCGCTCTTTTTTATATAACCCCGCGGAGCGGATCGCTTCCAGTTCACCGACGAGTTGTTCTTGGATGTTACCGTACATAATTGAATGAGTGAATGAGTGAATTTTGAATGAGTGAATGACAGACTTTCGAATGAGCGGATGATTGAATGTCTTGACTCTATTCACTCATTCACTCATTGTCTCATTCACTCATTAACTAACCAAATGATACTTCTTCCGCAACTCCGTTATCATCTCCTCCGTCATCTTATCAAGCGAGTATGACGGCCGCCAGCCCCAGTCTTTCCGCGCCTGGGCATCGTCGATTTCCTGGGGCCAGGAGTCGGCGATGGACTGGCGGAAGTCTGGCTTGTAAGTTATGTTGAAGTTTGGAATTATCTTTTGAATGCTTTGCGCAATTTCCTGGGGAGAGAAGCTCATTCCGGCGAGGTTGTAGGATGTTCTTACCGAAATCTTTTCGGCTGGTGCTTCCATCAGCCGGACAGTGGCGTCCATGGCGTCGCTGATGTAGATCATCGGCAATGTCGTTTCCGCTTTCAAAAAGCATTCAAATGCTTCGCCCTTCACTGCCTTGTGATAAATATCGACCGCATAATCGGTAGTACCACCACCCGGCATCGACTGGTAGCCGACAATGCCCGGGTAACGCAGCGAGCGGATATCGACACCGTAGCGTTTGAAATAGTAGTTCGACCAGTTCTCACCGGCAGCCTTGCTGATACCGTAAACCGTCGATGGGTCGAGGTACGACCATTGTTCAGCCAATGTGTCCACACGATCACCGAAAACGGCAATGGAGCTTGGGTAAAAGACTTTGCTAACCCCGTTTCCACGAGCTACTTCGAGTACGTTGAACCAGGTTTGCATATTAATATGCCAAGTTCGCAACGGCTCCTCCTCCCCTTTTGCCGAAAGGATGGCGGCGAGATGGTAAATCTGCGTGACACCGTATTTCCTGACGATTGTCGCCATTTCAACGGCATTGGTCGCGTCGAGTTGCTCGAAGATCCCGGTCGAAAATTCGGGCATACGGATGTCCGTCGCCACCACTTTTCCCAGTCCGTAAATCTCCCTCAGATATTCTACCAGAACAGATCCGATCTGTCCGTTTGCTCCTATTACTAAAACGCAGTCCGTTTTCATAAAAAACAACTTTTGGGTAAAGCATAAATCACTTGCAATTTCCCATTTGTGAAAATTATTTTCAACAAATGGCACATTTTGCAGGAAACATTACCACACTATTTGATTTTTATAGCAAAATTTACTTTTTGAGGTTCAATTCGAAACACGTACCAGTAAATATTATTGCCCCATGGAACAGTTGGACAAAATCGATACCAAAATCCTGCGCATCCTGCAAAAAGATGCAAAAAAAACGACGAAGGAAATCGCAACGATGCTCAACCTGACGGTGTCGCCGGTTTATGAGCGGATCAGAAGATTGGAGAGTCTGGGCTACATCAAACAATATGTGGCCATTTTAGATAAAAAACTTATTAACAGACACGTTACAACGATCTGCCAGGTGTCGATGCGCTACCATAATGAGGCATTTATAGAGAAGTTCGAGCAAGAAATACAAAACCTCCACGAGGTACAGGAATGCTACCACATGGCGGGGCAGGTTGATTTCCTGCTAAAAATCAATGTCGCCAGCCTCGACGAGTACCACGATTTCGTGAAATATAAGTTGTCCAAGATCGACAACATAGGCGTGCTCAACAGCACCTTCGTGTTGAAGGAGATTAAGCACACCTCGGAATTCTACATTTAAAGGCTTCGCTTCTTCACATCGAAGGAAACTGTTTTGCTGCCTGCCGTACCATCCGGCGTAATGCCCTGGATCACGACCTGGTAGCGACCGGTTTGGTCGGACGTGTAAAACTCAACGGTCGCTTTGCCGTCTTTGCCGGTCGTAACGTTCGGTGCCCAGTGCAGAAGGTTACGGAAATCGGCTATGCGGCTATTGGCATTGTTGCTGTCATATTTCGGCGCATAGAATTCCCTTTGTGCCTGCACGCCCTCGTAGGGCATTACCAGCACTTTGGGATCGAGCTCGAAACCACCGAGGTCGCCGCGGTAGGTCGAGAAGCTTACAATACCGGTGAAGGTCATTGGCCCCAGGAAATAGCGCGAGCTGATCAATTCTATTTTCTTCACTTTCAGCGGATCCATTTCGATGATCTTGTCGGCGTCGAAAACCGGAATACCGTCCAGTAGCATCAGTGGATCGGTGGTGTAGTAGGTGTTAGGAAGCAGTTTGTCGATCATTCGCAAATGGAATTCCTTTTGGCGCTTACGTACCAGAATTCCTTTAACATATTCCCTTAAAACCTCTTCCATGGTGGGAAAACGGGTAAAATCGTCCAGAAAATACTTTTCATCGGGCATCCCGAAGAACGGCAGCGAGTCGGTAAGTACTGCTTTCTTTTCGGCATAAAGCCTCGGCAGAAACGCATTGCCGGTCTGCATATTGATGGACCGCGTCAGCAGCTGGGCTTCCAGTTTTTTATCAAAGTAAAACGAAGTAATGGGCGTCGTCGAGAACTGTCTGGAGAACGGTGTCGCCACCTCGAAGCGGTAGGTCGAGTCGGTTGCCAGGTTGGTTTGCAACGTGATTTCCTTCGGGCCGGTAAACTGGCGTACTTCAAATTTCACCCGGCCTTCTTTATCGCTCATGTCTACGTACAAGCGCGCAGGCACGTCCAGCGACGCCAGGTACGCTTCTTTGTTCACCGCCGGCGTTCCATCGGCCCGGTTGAGCACACGGGCGTTGATGAAATGCCCGTCGTATTCAGGCAAATTTTCAAAACTGACCAATTGACCACCAAAAACCTTGTCCCATTTCAGGCGGCGCCAGCCGTGGGTAAGCATCAGGTTGTCGAGCTGCCTGTCGGTGTCCTGATTTACATTTTGAAAATAATAGGCCGGGTTTTCAATATCTCCCTTCAAATCGGCAGTGAGCCACAAATAGCTGTGAATATCGTGCTGCGGCTGGTATTGGATCGAATCGTCGAGATAGACAGCCACCGACAGATTGCTCCAAGCGGGCAGCGCCTGGCCTGCGGCGGCCGAAATGTTCATGGCTACTTTCTCCCGCCCGATAAAGCTTTTGCCTACTTGCGCATCGATCGTCAGCTGCTTTTCGGGACGTTTGAAATACAATCTTTCACAAACCGGTTTCAACTTTTCATTAAAGATCGTAATCTGCGTAATGCCTTCGCCGAGTTTCGCTTTTTCGAGCAAAAAGACCACCTGGCCTTTTCCTAACCCTTTTTTCCCAAACACGGCATTGGCCTGGCGCGTGTGCGCGAGCAGGAATACATTCACAGGCTCTTCGCTTTCGAGCCTTGCGGTTACCGTCACTTTGACCAGCGCGGCCGTCGAGTCTTTTACCTGCATTACATACCCCTGCGGCTCGACTTTTGGCAATTCATACTCGAAGCGTTGGCCCTTGCTGTCCGTTATAGCTGCTTTGTAGGTTACATTATCCTCCGGTTTCAACGTAAAATAGCCGATACCGTTGAGTTCGGGTTCAAACTCCCGGACGGTTTCATTCTGCTGGTTAATGATAGTTCCTTTAAATTTAATACCCTTACCATCGGCGCCCACGCCGCGGAATGCTATTTTGCCTTCGATACCGCTTACCAGATGGCCACCTTCCGGGAAAAACTGCACGTCATAGTGCGTTTCCTCTTTCGAGGCCCGGTCGGGATCGAAGCGTACAAAGGGGTTAAGGATAGAAATGGAGGTTTCGAAATAGCTTTCTGCCGAGAAATTCTTCATCCAGTTGGTATAGCACCGCAGCTTGTATTTCCCGCTCACGAGCGTGGACGGAACGAGCGCTGAGCCATTTCCACGGCCATCGACCATCGCAAATTTGGTCTGCAATACGGCATTATTCTCGGCGTCGAGCACTTCCAGGTAAGCCACTTTGCTTAGGTCGAGGAACCGGTGTGTAGCGCCATTGAGATTATAGGCTTTGAACCACATCGTTTCGCCGACGAGGTAAAACGGCCTGTCGATATGCACGTACAACTTCTCCTGCACGGCCCGCTCGGTATAAAGGCCGAACCGCTCCCGCATGGAGGCGAGCATGGCGTCGTCCTGCGCATACGAGGAGCTGTAAGATGCCAGCGCCAGCAAACCACAAATAAATGTCCTAAGTCTCATTATATATTTTCAAACAATAGAATAATCATTGATCCCAAAATGCAGGTTTGGTGGTTGTACCGCCCTGCGACCGGCAGTCAGCACACGATTCCGACGTCCCCAGGTAGCCACTCTTCGGCTGACCCATATAAAAGTAAAGCAGTACCGCAGAGCCTTCGAACGCCTCTTTAAAATCGAGTGTATCCGGGGGCATACAGCGCGGATAAGAGCCCAGTGTTTCTCTGATGAAAATCCGCTTCTTTTGTTCCTGTGCCGCGCTGAAATAACCGAATACGAGTTCTTTGGCGTCGGCTTTCGCGTGGATATTACCCGTCACCTGCGAAGGCTGCGGATCGAACAGGCTTCCCGTCCCCTGGGTTGTTTTCGCGAGGTCCGTCCAGTATTCAAATGCTTCGCGCGTCAGGCCATATTGTTTTACAAGGATCGAATACCCGAAATACAGCTTGTTAGTGCCTATATCAACAATATTGACCGGCAAATCGCGGATTACATCCTGGCTAAGCTTGATCGTCGACCCGAGCTTGATATCCCTCGACGGCAATGTCCGCCAGCATACATTGACATTATCGGTCCTTGAAACGATCTCCTTTTTCTCATAATCGCGCGTCAGGCTGGAATAATATGCCATCCGGTACTCGTAGGTCTCTTCGTAATTCCAGCGGTAAAAACGCGTCTGATTACTCGGGTCATGGGTATTGACATAAATCATCATCGCATTTCTGCCCTCGTCCACGCGGTATGTAATGCTGTCGATCGGCGGAGTTTTGCTCACCACCACGTAATCCGATTCATATTCCCTTCCGTCGAGACGCTTAATCCTCAACCGGTACCTGGCGTCGCGGTTAAAGGTCGTCGGCGGCAGTATGTACGAGCCGTCACCCACATCCTGGAACGCATAGCTTTCACCGTTTTCGGCATCGGCGAGGATGGTAGCGCCCCATTCCCTTACGAATTGCCCGCCATCGTTCACGCCCTGGGTGTGACTCAACACAATCTTACTGGTATCGCCATTTATGTTGAGAAAACCATCCACAACGAGGTAAGTCCCGGGATTGGTTACTTCCGGCGGCGAGAACGGCTCGATACAGCTTTTGATCACCAGTCCTGTCGCCACCAGTATTCCGCATGAAGTCCATCGTCTCCATTTTCCCGGCCCGTAGCCACTTTTCAGCTTTTTGATGAAGTTTATTCCTCTCACAATCATTCCTTATAAATTCATTACCAATACGAAGGTCTTTCGGTGGTACCGCCCTGCAGGCGGCAATCGGCACAGGAATGCGCCGCTACCAGAACGGAGTCGGAACGCGGGCCCCAGTATGTCAGGAGCAGTTTCGCGGTATTCAGTGCACATTCGTCGGCATCCCGTGGCGAACAGCGGATCGGGATCGTGTCGGGTTCGGTACAACGCGGGAATGTGCCGAGCCGCGGTGATACCGTGTACCTCCGGGTCTCTTCGGTAGCCGCACTGAAATAGCCGAAGGCCAGCAAGCGCGGATTGGCCACATTCCGGATGTTGCCCGTCACTTGCGAGGGCAATACATCAAAAAGGCTTCCGGTTCCCTGCGTCGTTTTGGCCAGATCAGTCCAATATTCAAAAGCCTGGCGCGACAAGCCATATTGCCTTACCAGAATGCTGTATTTGATAAAAAGCTTGTTGGTAGAAATCGGCACCCGGTTCAACGGCAGGTCCTTGATCACGTCGCTGCTGAGCTTGACCGTACTGCCCAGCAGAATGCTGCCCGACTTCAATTTCCCCCAGCATTTATTGATGTTCTCAGGCCTTATCACCACCGAATCATTCCTGACCATCAATGCGGAATAATAGGCGGCTTCGTATTCCCAAGTTTCCTCGAATTTCCAGCGGTAAAACTGTGTCTTATTCTGCGCATCGTGCGTGTTCACATAAAACACAGCCGCATTCAGCACCGGGTCGACTTTGTAGGTGACACTATCGATAACAGGCGTAATACTTACACCGACAAATTCAGACAGGTATTCCTGACCGTCCTTCGTCTTGATCCGCAGCCTGTACTTGCCCGAGCGATTGTATTGGCGTGGCGGCAATGTATAAACGGCTGCACCGGTTTCTGTCAGCGGCATCGTTTCTCCGTTCTCTTCCTCCACTGCCAGCTGTGCGCCCCTTTCGATAGCCGGCATTGCATTTGCATTTACATTCTGTGTTCGCCGCAACTCGATGCGCGTCGAATCGGTGCCGCTCACATTCAGGAAACCGTCGATTACCAGATAATTCTCATCCGAATTGACCTCAGGTGGCGAAAACGGTTCTATACAACTGTCGACGATCAGCAGCAATACAAAAAAACCTACTTTTAAAAACCAATATCTCATAGCTGTCTAGAATCTGAAATTGTAGGTTATCGTCGGGATCGGCTGTCCGAAAATGGAAAGCTGGTAACCATTCACCCTTCCTCCGACGGTCTGGAAATAAACCGAGGTCGGGTTTTTCCTTCCCAAAAGGTTATATACCGCGAGCGTCCACGAGCTGTGCGCCAGCTTTTTGATCCGGTGGTTGCCTTCGATATTCATGGCTAGGTCCATCCGGTAATAGTCGGGAATGCGGAATTGGTTACGGTCGGCATAGTAGACCCGCTGCGAACCATCAATAATGTACTTGCCGATCGGCGGCGTGTAGGGTCGGCCTGTGCTGTACGTAAAGTTGAACGACAAGCTGAACCGGTGCGAGAACCGGTAGTTGGAGATCAATGTAAAATCATGCGGCTTGTCGTAGTTGCTCGGGTAGAAATTACCGCCGTTCGGAGCGTCGGGCGACTCGCGGTCGACCGCGCGCAGGAGCGTCCGCGCGTAGGTGTAACCGAGCCAGCCATTCAGCTTTCCGGTCATTTTCTTGATCATGAATTCAACACCATATGCCTTTGCTTTGGTATTGATCACCGCTGCTTCGATATTGTGGTTCATGAAAAGCGAATCGCCGCCTTTGTAATCGAGGAAATTGCGAATGTTTTTGTAATAGCCTTCGAGCGAAACCTCGATCTTGTTACCCCTGAAATTCCGGTACAAACCAACAGAAATCTGGTCACCGATCTGCGGTTTGATATACGGATCGCTCAGCTTCCAGATGTCGGTCGGCGAAACCGTCATGGTATTCGTCAGCAGGTGAATATACTGGCGCAATGTGTTGTAGCTGGCTTTCAGCGAAAGGTTATCCAGAATGCTGTACCGCACCGACGCCCGGTATTCAGGCCCGCCATACGACTTAATTTTCTTACCCGATTTGTATTCCTGCACGCCTTCCTGGTAAATGTAGTCGATCGGGAAGCCGGGAAGATAGGTATTGACTGATTTTGGCCCCAGATATTGGAAGAAAGACCACCGCAGACCTCCCGAGATCGACAGACGCGGGCTGACCTCCCATTTGTCTTCGAGATACAATGCGCTTTCCGTCGCTTGCTCGGCCTGCAACTCGTCCGCTACGATAAGCGACTCGCTGCCGCGCGGTTTGAATGAGCCCGGGTGTAATTTGTAATAAATGGTGCTCAATCCAAATTCGAGCGTGTGTTTCGGATGCAGCACATAACTAAAATCAGCCTTAAAATTGGATTGGTTAATATCAAATTTCAGATCAAAAGAATTGAGCGGAAGGCCTTCCGCCTCCATCGAATAATTGTATTTGCTATGCGCTGCTGTGAGCACGCCGTATAGACGTGAATTGAAGGTATGTTTCCATTTGATAGACCCGAGCTGGTTCTGATAGGAGTATAATGTATCGCCATAGAGCTTGAACTTGTCCCTGCTCGTATAGCCGGTCAGCGAGAGGCTGTTCTTCTCATTGATTTCATAGTTCAAATGCAGGTTCAAGTCGTAAAACGACGCCGAGCTTTTGTTATAATTTTCGTTATCCAACGCCCTTATCACCCAGTTGGAATAGGTCGAGCGCCCACCCAGCAAAAACGACGCCTTGTCTTTTACCAACGGGCCTTCCACCGTAGCGCGCCCCGTAACAAGCCCGATCCCGCCCGAAGCCACGAATTTCTTCTTATTCCCGTCACGGCTGTTAATATCCAGCACCGACGCCAGTCTGCCGCCGAATTTGGACGGAATTGTACTTTTATAAAGCTCCACATCCTTCAACACATCCGGATTAAATGCCGAGAAGAAACCGAAAAGGTGCGATGGATTGTAGATCACCGCGTCGTCATACTGAATAAGGTTCTGGTCCACCGAGCCACCGCGCACGTTGAGACCGGTACTGTTTTCCCCGACCGATTTGATACCCGGCAATGTGAGGATGGTCCGTAAAAGGTCTGTCTCGCCAAATACCGTCGGTACCTGTTTCAGGTTTTTGATAGTCAGTTTCACGGTACCCATTTGTGTACCTACCACGTTTTTGTCCATTCCGGCCTTTACCGACACTTCCTTCAATGCGATCACACTCTCCCGCATTTCAATGTCGAGTTTGCCATCGGAATAAAGTACTATTTGGCGCTGCGTTTCGCGCATACCCGTGCTTTTAATACGGACAACCTGTTTCCCGCGCGGGATCGTGAGCGCGTACCGCCCAAGCGCGTCGGTGGTAATACCGATGGATGGCGAGTTGATAAACACCGCCGCGCCGATCACCGGCTCACCGGTCACCGCATTCCTGACATATCCTGTGATCGTAGAATTGCCGGGTGTAATCCTGTGCTTTCGTATCCCGATTTCGTGGACCTTACTCTCGGCAGTCGATAAAAGTTTTTCCTTGATATCACTTTCCGGACCGGCATAGGCAATGGAATCGGTTTCACCGGCACGATCCGGGTTGAACAAACCGGGTGTGAGCTGGGTGATGATCTTCTGTCCGTGCGTAATGAAGATCCGCTTTTCTCCGTCGATGGCATATTCAAACTCGGAACCTTTGAAAACCTGGTCGAGCACTTCCCGGAGCGAGAGGTTATTCACATTCAGGTCGAGCGTAAGGCTGTCGAACCGCGTGGCGTCGTAGTAGAAGTAATAGCCTGTCTGCCCTTCCACCTGCTTCACAAACTGGTCGAACCGCGCCGAATCCAGCTTCATCGTGATTTTCTTCTCGGGCACGTTCTGACCGTAGGAAAAGTGGGTGGTAAAAATGCAGCAGATGATAAGGGTTAAGGGTAAAAATATTTTCATTTGGCTAGGTTGTCGTAGGTTTCTACCATCTTCACAATGGCCAGTTCACGGTTTTTACGGAATTTGATCTTGTTCTCCCGCAGCACTCTGCGTAATTCCCGTTTGTTCTCCGGAAACAATTCGAGCGTCGACTTCTTCGTGTGTACCGAATGGTACCGGCCGTCTTTAAACACATAGAAAAAGTTCTTTTCGGGATAGTAAGCAATCACTCTTTTGTCGACGATCTTTTCCTGGCGCGACTTCGTCCTCCGTACGAGCGTTCGCGACTTACCGCCGTAAACGACGTCGTAAAAACCGGTCCGCATTTGCGGGTTAATATCCTTCCCCGATTCGAGTCGCGCGAAATGGTGGTTATCCACAATAAATGAATCCACTTTCACTGTTTGCAGCAGTACATGGTCGCCGTTAAAATGCCGGATCACTAACTCATCGTGAAAAATGTCGTATAGCATCGGGATGCTGTCGAACTGCTGACCGTCATAGAGCACCATACCGTTGAGCCAGCGGCGCTGCTGGTAAAACTGGTGTTCCTCCATCCGGGCGTCATACACGTAATACTGACGGCCGTTGTAAAGATTCTGGGAGATGGATGTAGCGTTTTTGTAGAGGGATACCGGGTAAGCCGCAACCTCCCGGGCCGAAGAAGATTCGGCCAGCATCCCCTGGGCATAGGTTTTCCCCGAAAACAGGGCACAAAGGAATAATGCAGTGGTAAAAATACGCATCTACGCAGTTGATTTTAAAGCAATACGTTCAAAGGCTATCAAAATGTTGCAGTACCGGGGCTAGTACTTCACGAAGTGAACATAAGTTACATACTTCAAATGTAAATTAAATATTTTATTCGATTTATTAAACTTAATCATAAAAGAATCAAATGCTATTTATCTAATGCATATCCCCTTAATCCCCTAACTTTGGCCTTTTATCGGTACCACACATCTTACTTACCTTCTATGAAAATTCTGATCACCGGTGGAGCCGGTTTTGTGGGCTCTTCGCTGGCCATAGCCTTGAAAACCAATTACCCTGATTACCAGGTTTACGCATTGGACAACCTTAAAAGGAGAGGCTCCGAACTGAACATTTCCCGCCTCAAAAAAGCAGGCGTGGAATTCGTCCACGGCGACATCCGTAATAAAGAAGATTTCGACTCCATTCCAGCCGTCGACACGGTGATCGAAGCCTCCGCAGAGCCATCGGTATTGGCCGGGTTGGATGGCACGCCCGATTACCTGATCAATACTAACCTGGTAGGCACTGTCAACTGCCTCAATTATGCATTGAAGCATAAGGCTGGTTTCATTTTCCTTTCCACCAGCCGGGTTTACCCGATCAAGACGATCGAGACACTAAATTTCGTGGAAGAAGAAACCCGTTTCGCATTGTCGGATGAGCAACCGGTACCGGGCGTTTCTTCCAAAGGCATCGGTGAGGACTTCCCGCTGAACGGCGCAAGGTCCCTTTACGGTACCACGAAGCTCGCTTCCGAGTTGATCATTCAGGAATATAATGAGTTTTATAACCTGAAAACGGTCATTAACCGCTGTGGCGTGATTACCGGTCCCTGGCAAATGGGCAAGGTTGATCAGGGCGTAATGGTGCTCTGGATCGCGAAGCATTATTTCGAACAACAGCTCGGCTATTTCGGATACGGCGGTACCGGGAAACAAATCCGCGACATGCTGCACGTGGCCGATCTTTACAATCTGATCGACTGGCAGCTGCATAACCTCGATAAAGTGAATGGCGAAATCCTGAATGCCGGCGGCGGCTTGCAAAGCAGCGCTTCATTGCAGGAGCTTACGAAAATCTGCCAGGAGGTAACCGGCAAAACCATTCCGATCAAAGTCGTTCCCGAGAACCGGACTGCCGATATCCGCCTTTACGTTACCGACAACACCAAAGTAACCGCATTGACGGGCTGGGAACCGAAAATTGGCATCCGCCAGATCGTCGAAGAAATCACCGCCTGGTTGGCCGAAAACGAAGCCGATCTCGCCCCGATTTTGAAATAGAGAAAGCGCGAAACTCTTGCTTGGTGCACGCCATTCGCAAACAAAGACTGCAATCAGGTAGCTTTCAAGAACTACCTGATTGCAGTCTTTGTTTTTTAAGTCCGTTCCGGGCACATTTGTTAAGTAGCACGCTAGTCAGAAAGTCAAGAGTAGTCAGGGAGGTCAAACCTATACAGTCATTCAATCATCGAAATATGAAGTTCATCGAATGCCCCCGCGATGCCTGGCAAGGCTTTCACCCCTTCATCCCGTCGGAGATCAAGCTCGAATATCTTAACCAGCTCCTCCGGGTCGGTTTTGATACGATTGACTTTGGAAGTTTTGTGTCGCCCAAGGCGATCCCTCAAATGCGGGACACCGCCTGGATTACCGAACGGCTGGATCTTTCAGGCAGCAATACCAGCCTGCTTGCTATCGTCGCCAACGAGCGTGGTGCGGCGGATGCCTGTGCATTCGGGCAGATCGGTAGCCTTGGCTATCCCTTTTCCATTTCGGAGACATTTCAAATGCGGAACACGCAGGCGACCATTGCTGAGTCGTTCGAGCGGGTGAAGCGCATTGCCGAACTGTGTGCGAAGTATAAAAAGGAGCTCGTAATTTACATCTCGATGGGTTTTGGTAATCCTTATGGTGATGCGTGGGCACCGGAGATCGTGATGGAATGGGTGGAAAAATTGTCACGATTAGGCGTGAACACATTTTCGCTCGCAGATACTGTCGGCGTCGCGCAGGTGAATGATATCGGCTGGCTATTTACCGCATTAATACCACATTATCCCGAATTGGAATTCGGTGCACATTTCCACAGCCGTCCGAACGACTGGCGTGAGAAGGTACAGGCTGCTTATGATGCCGGCTGTCGTCGCTTCGACGGTGCATTGCTGGGATATGGCGGCTGCCCCATGGCGCAGGACGATCTCGTGGGCAATATGCCCACCGAACGGCTGGTGGATTTTGCCAAAGAACAAAAGGAACTACTCACCATTGACGCCAACGAGTTGCAAAAAGCACGCGCGATGTTCCAGCAGATCGTAGGATAAATAAAATGCGCCGGGAGGTTTGAGCTCCCGGCGCATTAATTCAGTATTTAAAGTCCTTTTTATGAAGCAAACTTGCGCTTGACGATCGCAAGCAACGCAGTAACTGCCTCTCCATTCACATCCCACGCATATTTGGAAGCATAGCGATGCCAGATCAGGTTTTCGGCTTCCTCGAAGCTTTTCACGCGATCCAACTCGTAAATCGCTTTGTCGAAATGCTCACTGTTACGGTCGAAAAGCTGGTTTACAAACATAAAACGCTGACCTAGCGGAATGCTGCCTGCGATGTTTTCAACCTTTACCGGCACGCTTCCGTACGATTGGTCGTCGGAAGGCTTCGGCAGATCTACTTTGAAACGACTGTTCAACGAATCCCTTTCCGGGCCTGACCCTACATTGGCTTTGGCGACAATCTCGCTGATCACCGCGGATGCGGGTTCGGCACGCGGAGCAACGGAGCGGACAGTACCCGGCTCCAACTGGCTGAATGCCGAGTCGAAGAACGATTCGTGCTTCTGGTGCTGCGGAGTAGCTTTTCCCACTTCCTGAATGTGCAATTCGCCGATATTGATCGGGAATACTTCTGCGAATTGTACCAGATGCTGTTCCCTATCGTCGATCAGATCCGCATTGTCTTTAAATTCGTACAACCAGCTCACGGCCTGTGTCTGGTACACCGAATCGGACCCACTGTCTGTCAGGCGGCCCAATAATGCTTCGGCGACACCCCGGTGGATGTGCGTATATTTCACGAGTTGTTCGGCTTTTTCATGCGTAAACTCGGCGTCAGGAACAGCCCTGATCTTGTCTTCGAAATAAACGGCGGGCGCCAGGAGCAATTTCAACGATTCTTTCACCGAATAGGCCAGTAGTGGTTCGAGGTCCGCCCGTTTGACAGCGATGTGCTGCGAGGCCGTATTCATGAATTCTTCCAACGCACTTTTTACATCATCATTGGAAAAATCAAAATAAGGGCTGCGGAAGGCTTCGGCGTTGTTTTTCCATTCTTCGAACAGGCGGTTGAGAATACCCAGGTTGACCTGTCGTACGGGTGTCAGTTTTAATAATCCGGCACCGGTAACGACGTCCTGCGACCTGTACACTTCGTTCAGAACTGTCGTTGTGAACCGTGCGGAGTACTGGTTGAGTGCGATTGAATTCAGATTATCCGGCATAACGAATAAGCAATTTTGGTAACGTAGTGTTGGGAAAAATATGTTTGATTTGTAAATATAAAATAAAAATCGACCTTTCAATCGGTCGGTTCGGCACCAAAGTATGTTTGTAGAACCATCTCACAGAAGAGAATTTCAAAATCCCCGTACCGGCTGGATCGAAGTTATTTGCGGATCCATGTTCTCCGGAAAAACCGAAGAACTTATCCGCAGACTCAACCGTGCCAAAATTGCCCGACAAAAGATTCAGATCTTCAAACCTGCGCTTGATAAACGATACCACGAAGAGAACATTGTTTCACACAATGACAATTCGATTCCTTCGATACCCGTACAATCGTCGCAGCAAATATCAGGCCTGGCGCAAAATTGCGAGGTTGTAGGTTTCGACGAAGCACAGTTTTTTGACGAAGGGATCGTCGAAATATGCGACCAGCTGGCGAACGGTGGCAAGCGGGTGATCATTGCCGGCCTGGATATGGATTACATGGGTAAACCCTTCGGCTGCATGCCCCAACTGATGGCCATTGCGGAATATGTCACCAAAGTTCATGCAGTTTGCATGGTTTGCGGGGAAGTTGCGTCGCACTCCTACCGCCTTTCGCCATCGAATGAGCGTGTACTCCTGGGCGAGACGGATTTGTACGAGGCACGCTGCCGCCGATGCTTCAACCTGGGCGAAAAAGCGTACGATTTATATTCCAAATGAAGAACCAACGGCTGCTGACCCTCTCACTTACGCTGAATGCGGCCCTGATCTTGACTTTTTTGGTTCTCGGCTACGTCTATCGCGATAAGATCGCGCAGCGTTTTGTGAGGATAAGAGGTAACCCGGCGATTGTCATGTACGGCAATTCCATTACCGCACAAGGCAAATGGGTCGAACTGCTGGGCAGAACCGATGTAATGAACAATGCATTACCCGGGCAGGCTACCTATCATTTCCTTCAACTGATCCAATCGCACGTCATCGACCTGCATCCGAAAGTTTGCTTCATTAAAGGGGGAATCAATGACATTACATTGGGTGTGAGGCAAGAAAATATTCAGGCAAACTTTAAAACGATGCTTGAAATGCTCATGCAAAACGGCATTACGCCGGTGGTGACGTTGACAGTTTACGAGCAAAATGAATATTCAAGTAAAAAGGAAGTCGATGCATTAAATGAATTCCTTATTTCATTTTGCACCCAAAACAAGATCACTTACATTGATCTGAACCGCTACATTTCAGATTCGACCGGCCTGCGTGCAAAATATGCGGTCGACAAAAAGCACTTGAATACCAAAGCGTATCAAATCTGGGCTAAGGAAATCACCAGGGTTTTGAAGGAAAAGAATATTTGAAAGAACCAGCTACAAAAAGAAAAAGCCGCCCATTTCGGAGCGGCTTTTTCTTTTATGATCAATCCTGATCTTAGGCATTCACCTGGTTCATCACCTCGGTTTGCTTGCGGATCGACTCCATGTGAACGAGTTTGAACAATTCGTCCACCAGGTTTGGATACAGATTCATGCTTCTGCCCCAGCCAGCGCGTGTTTCCAATACTTCACGGAAACGGTCAACCTGGTAAGCGGCTACGTTGTTATCGCGTTTGTATTCGGCCAGTTTTTCAACCAGGGCCATGCGGTTTGCCAGTGTTTCGAGCAATTCGCGGTCGAGGTTGTCGATTTTGCCGCGGATAATTTCCAGTTGCGAGGCGTAATCGCTGCCGTAAGATTCTTTACGAACGTGCAGGTCGTGCAGCATTTGTCCCAATGCAGCAGGCGTAAGCTGTTGTGCAGCGTCAGACCATGCTTTGTCCGGATCGCGGTGCGATTCGATGATCAGACCATCGTAATGAAGGTCAAGCGCGCGCTGAGCGATTTCGTACAGGTAAGCACGCTTTCCAGCCATGTGGCTAGGGTCACCGATAACTGGCAACTGAGGGAAAATCGTTTTCAATTCGATCGCGATATTCCACATCGGGGAGTTACGGAACTTGTGCTCCTGTGCGTTCGAGAAACCGCGGTGGATTGCACCGAGCTTTTTCACGCCAGCCTGGTTCAGACGTTCCAGGGCCCCTACCCACAGTTGCAGGTCGGGGTTTACAGGGTTTTTAACCAATACAGGTACATCAATTCCTTTCAGGGCATCAGCAAGTTCCTGTACGTTGAATGGGTTCACGGTTGTACGTGCACCAACCCAAAGGATATCAACGCCGTATTTCAATGCCAGTTCGATATGCTGAGGCGTAGCAACTTCCACAGCCACAGGCAAACCTGTTTGCTGTTTCACCGCTTGCAACCATGGCAAAGCTGCCTCTCCCATGCCTTCAAAGCTGCCTGGACGAGTTCTCGGTTTCCACACCCCTGCACGGATTACGTGCGCAAATCCTTCCTCTTTGATCTGGGTTGCGGTTTCTAACATTTGTTCCTCGGTCTCTGCGCTGCAAGGCCCGGCGATTACCAAAGGCTTACCTTCGGTATTGATCCAACTGCTAAGCGGTAGGATATCTAAAGAAGCATTCATACTCAAAAACTTGTCCTTAATAAAAAATTGATAATTGTAATATTTTGATCCGGTATTATGCGTATTTCTTCGAATGCCCGTACATTTGACCCCACAAAAGTCAATCAACTTCTTAACTTGTATTACTTTCTTCCTGTGGTCAGATAATGAATTGTTAAACAGTTACTCAGGAAAAACGTACATCAAAAATGGCATATCCGTCCCCAAACGACCAAATACCTGTATTTTTTGAAGATACTTCCGTTGCCTTTGCATCCAAATCAGACGCTAAACTAAGGAAGACATACTGGTTATTCAGCCTTATGAATCAGGCTCGAGTCGTAAATTTAGGCACTTTTTTTATAAAGCTCGCGCTAAAACTCAACTTACCTATAAAAAATCTCATCCGGGTCACGATTTTTGAACAATTCTGTGGCGGTGAGACGATTAACGACTGTGACGCAACCATCACTTCCCTGCACCAGTCGGGTATCGGAACGATACTGGATTATTCCGTTGAAGGAGAAGATAAAGAAGCCAGTTTCGACGCAACTGCGGCCGAAATCCTCAAAACGATCGACAAAGCGACAGGCTCGGATACCATTCCTTTTTCAGTATTTAAAATTACCGGCGTGGCGTCATCCGACCTGCTCGAAAAGGTTCAGCGGAAAGACGAACTGTCGGATGAAGAAAAAGCGGCCTTCGAACGTGCACGTGAGCGGGTACAACGCCTATGTACACACGCGTACGAACATCAGGTGCGGATATTCATCGATGCCGAAGAAAGCTGGATACAGGGCGTGATCGACGACCTGGCTTATGAAATGATGCAGCAGTTCAACCGCGAGCGGCCCATTGTTTACAACACCTACCAGCTCTACCGCCACGAAACGCTTGAAGCCTTGAAAACCGCTTTCCTCGATGCACGCCAGAAAGGCTATTACATCGGAGGCAAGTTGGTGCGTGGCGCTTACATGGAAAAGGAAAGGCTCCGCGCTCGCGAGCAAGAGTATTTCAACCCTATTCACACATCCAAGGAGGCCACCGACGACGATTATAATCACGCGATCGACTTCTGCCTCGATCGCCTCGAACACATTTCGATCTGCCTTGGAACGCACAATGAGTACAGCTCTCAATATTGTGCCCTCAAAATGAAGAAGCTCGGCATTGAACGCAACGACGACCGCATCTGGTTCGCGCAGTTGCTCGGCATGAGCGACAATATCTCCTTCAACCTGGCAAAGGCCGGCTACAATGTGGCCAAATACGTCCCTTACGGCCCTATCGATGCCGTGTTGCCATATCTGATCCGCCGTGCCGAGGAGAACACCTCCATTGCGGGCCAGAGCAGCCGTGAGTTTTTGTTAGTTAAAAGTGAATTGAAGAGAAGAGGAATCGGTTCTTTATAAGTAAGTTATTACTTTCGCATTCCAAAATTTGTCCATTGTATTAAAAACCGAATGAACCAATCCAGAAACCCAACTCCCTACCTACTTCTTAGCGTACTCCTTATCGGAATTGATCAGGCTTCCAAATTACTGGTTCACGAATATATGCAACCCGGTTTTTCAGGACAGATCGCGCTGATCGGGGATTGGTTGAAATTGCATTATGTACTAAATCCCGGCATGGCTTTCGGCATGCAACTAGGGCACGAATACGGTAAACTATTCCTGACGTTGTTCCGCCTCGTCGCTATGGTAGCCATCGGCGGTTATATGATCCACCTGGCGCGTGCAGGAGCTTCCAAAGGCTTGCTTTGGGCATTGGCAATGATCCTCGCCGGAGCGGTCGGTAATGTGATCGACAGCACATTTTACGGTGTGCTGCTGGGCAATGCGCCCTACGGCTCACCAACGCCCTGGTTCCACGGGCAAGTAATCGATATGATCTTCGTGGACTTCTGGGAAGGTTTCATTCCCGACTGGGTACCCGTTTGGGGCGGGCAGTATTACTCCACACCGATCTTTAACATTGCCGATTCCTGTATTTTTCTAGGTGTCTGCAGCATTCTGATATTCCAGGGAAGTTTTCATGCCCACGGGCCTGACGAAGATAGCGTGAAGGAGGAAAGGGAGGAAGGAGAAAAGGAGGAAGGGGCCGGTGATTTTCAGGGGTCTGCTTCAACGGAAATTACCGCAGCTGAAAGTGATCCACGAAATGATATTCCGACACCTACCTCCACGGAGGAGGAAGAGGATGAAAATAAAAAAGAGAGCATTTAGCTCTCTTTTTTATTGGTAGTATCCTGGAATTAGTTCTCGTCTTTAGTGTACGGAACAAAGTCTTTAAAGGTCTTCTTAATTGCTACATCTGTCGCTTCTTTCTTATTCTCCCAGTTGGCATCCAGTTCCAATGCTACGAGGCCGCTGAGGTTCATCAACGCCTTGAATTCGTCGAGCTTTCTGATAAAGTCAGGCTGACGGCGGGCGGATTTCTGGCCCCATTCACGTGCGAACACGTCACCTTTATTTTGCAGCTCGTTCTTCTTCTGCATTACGTAGTTGAAACGGTCGAGCAAACCATTCACCGACTTCCCAATCACCTCTGTTGCCTCCAGCGTTCCGACCGTTGCGACGGTGGTACCACCAATGGTGGTAATGTAGCCTCGGGTCTGCTGGTCTTTTGTAGCAATTACCGGCGCCAAGCCCGTGGTGGCTCCCAGCGAGGCGTTTAACAGTGATCTGCTGCGCTTGCCTTTTTTAGCACGGGTATAAGCCCTTTTTAACTGGCCTTCCTTTTCGGTCATTTGCTCGATCAACCCCCACGCATTCACCAGCGAGCCCCGGTACAGGTTATACACGTAGGTGTCGCGCAAGCTTTCATCCACGGTATTCTTAATTACAAACTTGATCGTACGCTCCTTCTTGTTCTGAGCCTTATCAAGCACGTAAAAAATAATATTGAATGAGAGTGTGTCAAACGGATCTTTTACAAATTCATAGCCCGGCTCCCAAATGAACTCGTAGCTTGTTGGCGTATTTTTCACCAATGCACTCTGCGGGACATTTTTGTTTTCCGAGATAAAATTGAATGTTGTAATATCTTCCTCCCCGTTTGGGTCCGACAATGTGAATCGCAGGTTAATGCGGTTATTCTCCGCACTGCGGACAACTGTATTCTGGGGAATAATCGTAAAATCAGGCGCGAGGTCCATTTGGGTCACATCCAACTTCAGACGGCCTTTCGTACGTGCTTTCGAAGGTTGGTCTTCCACATAAAACTCCATGTACCGCGGCCCCTTTTTGAGGATAGCAAACTGCTGGCTCGACGGCTCCCAGGTAATCTCCCCTGCAGCGGACAATTTCATCCCTTCCGGCATTTCTTCCAGAATGGGAACGAACACGATCGGATCGCCGTCCTGATCCCGCACCGCACCCATATCGATCTTGTAAACATTCTGTGTTTTGTATTGAACATAGAACGGTTGCAACTCGTCGACCTGTGGTGGCCGGTTTACGTGGTTTACTTTAAAGACAATCTCGCGCGATGCAGTTTCACCGGCACTATTTTGTCCTTCAAAGACAACCGGAAATGATTTGGTAGTGTTGATCCGGTCGGCGATATCGAAACCGGGCGTCCACACGAAATGACCCGTAGAATCGAATTTCATATCCTTCACCAGGCCGCTAGCTACCGAATACCTTAGCGAATCGCTCTTCCCTCCTTTGGCCTGAAGGTGAAAATTAACCTCCTTTCCTTCATAAAGCACATTCCACTCCGCCTCCGCTGGGAACACAAGTTGTAACGGGCCCGTTGAGGTATTGTTTTTCATATTATCCTGCCCCTGCGCCCTCAGTACTACAAAAACGGGTATCAGAAGTATCAGTATTTTATGAATTCCTTTTGTTAGCATGACATCAAAAATATAATTAATTCCATGAGTGAAAGAACACTCTGATCTTAACGCAAAACTACTAAATCCTGTATAGAATGCTCTGTGATTAGTTGTAAAATTGAAATCCGCAAAAGCGCCTGCCCGCGGATTAAATCAGTTTGTACTTTTCAAATACAGCATTCTGGACGGGTTTATTAATAAAGCAAGCCGACCACCTTTCGATACTCAAAGCAAAAACCGGAGTGCAATCCTTTTTAAGACTGCGCTCCGGTTTTTAAAGTTCAATATTTACTTTATTATTTTTTCTTTGGGGCGGTTGCCGGAGTGGTAGCAGGAGCTGACGCAGGTTTCGCCGCTGGCGTTGTTGCTGCCGGTGCCGCTGCTTCTACTTTGTCGGGATCAACACCCAGTTTACGAAGAATCAGGTTTGTAGCATTGTTGTCTTCCGATGCTGCGAACAGGATGATAGGCGTTGTTCCCTGTCCTGCATCCATATTCAGGATAAAAAGGAAGCCGCTTTCTTTTCCTACTTCCTGGATTGCATTGTTAACTTTTGTCAGGATCGGTTCGAGCAATTGCTGCTGTTTCGTTTGCAGGGAAGTCTGTGCATTGTTACGCATTTCTTCGATGCGGGTCGAAAGGTTTTGAAGCTCTTTCTCTTTATCAGCGCGAATAACGTCGGTCATGCTCGGACCGTTCTTTTGGTATGCCTCGTACTTCTCCTGAGCCTCTTTGTAAGTTTCCCCGATAGCCTTGTCCAGCTGCGCTTTGGTAACTTCCAGCTGATTTTGCATCACTTTTGCTTCCGGCAATTTGCCGATTATGTAGTCGACATTCGTGTAACCTATTTTAGTAGGCCCGCCTGCCGGGGTAGTCTGGGCTAAGAGAGGGGTGGTGATTATGGTCATCACGACCAGAATTGCCATCAATTTTTGTTTCATTGCTCTGTTACTTATTTAAGTTTACTGGTTGTACTTTTTTGTTTCGGTGAGTTTTGCGCAGGTGCCCCTGGCTGCTGCTGGGCCGGCTGTTCTGTTTTACCGGCTTTGTCAGTGCCTCCTGTTTTGTCATTGCCTCCTGCTTTATTGGCTTTCGGGTCGATCCCTAGTTCCTCCATCACGTAGTCCGAATAATCGTGTTTCGGATTGGTGTAGAGCATGCCTATGTCGCTGGATTTATCGAACATAAAATCGAGCCTGCGCTGGCTGCAAACCTTAGTCACTGCTCGCTGTACTTTTTCAAGTACGGGCTTCATCAGTTCCTTTTTCTTCTGGAACATCACGCCCTCAACGCCGAATATCTTACTGTTGTATTCGCCTGCTTCAAGCTCCTTCTCCCTGATTTCACCCTGCCTCTTCCTTTTCAGCTCGTCGGTCAGCAAGATTTCCTCTGCCATGTAGGCACGCTGCATGCGGTCGACCTCGGCAAATTTGTCCCGGATTTCCTGCGACCACTTGTCAGTGAATTTCTTCATCTCTGCCTGAGCGGCCTGGTATTCGGGCATTTTACTGGTAATGAACTCCATGTCCGTATACCCGATCTTCTGGGCATATAGTGCTGAGCTGCATAGAATTGACAAAACTAGTAAAATAAAAATCTTCTTCATGCCAAGCTGCTAATATAATTTGCAAACCTCTTAACGAATGCCTCCCTCAGATTATTATCTGATTTGCTGGCCGATTGTAAAGTGGAACTGTGGTCCGCTCCGGGTGTTCTGCCCCTGGATTTTGTCGAATCCGTACCCCCAGTCGATACCAAGCAAACCGAACGCGGGCATGAAAATCCGCGCACCTACGCCCGCAGAACGTTTCAGATCAAACGGGTTGAATTCGCTGTAAGTGCCCCAGTTATTACCACCTTCGGCAAAACCGAGTATAAAGATCGTCGCCTGCGGGTTGAGCGAGACGGGGTACCGAAGTTCCATCACATATTTATTGTAAACAATACCTCCACCCGATGCAGGATAACCATTAGCAGCCAATGGCCCTACTTTCTGATCCTGGTAACCACGGAGACCTATGATGTCCTGGTCCGCGAGCGAGAAAGTACCCTGGCCTGCCAGACCCGAACCGCCAAGAATAAAGCGACCGAACGGGCTGTAACCTACCTTGTTTCCGTATGCACCCAGGAAACCCATATGGGCCCGCGTGCTCAACACCAGTTTTCCGACGATAGTCGCATAGTAGCTCGCATCGAACATCCATTTGTGGTATTCCACCCAGCGGTAAGTATCGGTTTTATCGGAGAAGGCTTTCTTTCTGAACACCGAGTAAGGTGGCGTGAAAGTCGCGCTCAATGAGATATTGCTACCACTTCTCGGGAATTGGAAATCACTCAATGTGTTCCGCGAGATCGTTGTGTTAAACGAAATGTTGTTCGAGACCCCTTTGCTGTAACCGATCCGGAAAATGTCAAGGCTGTCGAGACGGTAACGCTGGTATGATAGCGAGTGCGTCATTACGAGGTTACGATCCGGCTCTTTCAGACGGCGACCGAGTGAAAGCGTGATACCATTGTTGTAATATCCTCCGCGGTAGCTTACTCTTCCGCCACCTCCGCTCGTGTTATAACCATAATACGAGCTCAAATCCGTCATGCGGTAAACCGTGCGCTGAAACGAAACCCCGAAGTTGATCGGCTTTTTACCGCCCAACCAAGGCTCACTGAACGACAGCGAGTAGGTCTGGTACTGCTTACCGTTCGCCTGGAAGCGCAATGAAAGCTTTTGTCCGTCGCCGGAAGGCAATGGGCGCCATGTTTCTCGGTTCGGGATGTTTTTAATGGAGAAGTTATTAAAAACTAATCCAAGCGTTCCCACAAAACCGATATAACCGCCCCATCCACCTGAAAGTTCGATCTGGTCGGATGGTTTTTCTTCTACTGTATATTCGATATCCACCGTACCGTCGGCCTGGTTAGGGATCGGGTTGATCTGGATTTTTTCAGGGTCAAAATAACCCATTTGCGACAATTGGCGCTGGGTGTTGATGATCTCCGTCTTGCTGAATTTCTGGCCTGGCAGCGTAAATAGCTCGCGCAATACCACACGGTCGCTGGTTTTGGTGTTACCGTTCAGGAGAATGCGGTTGATCGTTGCCTGCTTGCCCTCGAACATGCGTAGCTCTACGTCGATAGAGTCGCCTTCAACAGCTCTCTCGGTCGGGTCGATGTGGAAATACAGGTAACCGTCATCCATATAAATTGAACTAACGTCCGATCCCGGAATACCGTTGATTTTCTTTTCAAGTTCCTCAGGATTGTACACATCGCCCTTCTTCACACCCAGGCGGTCGCTCAAGTACTGCGAGGGATACAGGTAGTTACCCGACCAGGTGATATTCCGGTAATAATATTTCTGACCTTCGTCGATCTTCATATCGATGCTGATCGTCTGGTCGCCGTTTATGATGGTATCGAACTGGATAGTCGCATCACGGTAACCGTTTTTACGGTAGTAGGCGATCAGCTTCTCCTTATCCTCGTCGTATTTCTTAGGAATGTATTTAGATGGGTTGAAAAGACGTCCGATGCGTCGCTGCTTGGTGCCTTTCATCTTACGTTTCAGCAACTGGTCGCTGATAGCCGTATTGCCTTCGATGTTGATTTTCTGGATCTTGACTTTTTTACCCTTCGTAATCGTGAAGTTCAAAGTAGCCTGACCACGCGTTGAATCGGGGATTTGGAGGACTTTTACTTTGGTATAGTAAAAGCCTTTATCCATATAATACTTCTTGATGACCAGCTGGGTGTTCTTAATGATCGTCGGCGTGATCACACGGCCTTTGATCAGCTTCACCTTGTCATTCAGCGTCTCGCGCTCGCCCTTACGGATACCCGAGAACGACACTTTGTAAAGTCTTGGACGTTCTTTAATGTGGATATTCAGCCAAACCTTCTCGCCTTCGATCTTGGTAGCCATGATTTCCACATCGTCGAGCGTTCCGAAGTCCATCATTTTCTTGATAGACGACGTTACCGCCGGCCCTGGAATACGGATTTTGTCACCCGGTTTCAGGCCGGAAATGGAGATCATCGAGTTAGGGTCGAGGAACTGGGTACCCGAAACGGTCACTTCTGCAATCGTGTATTCTTTGGGGTTGGCCGGATCGATGCCCAGATTGGTCGGGGCAGCGGTTGGTTTTGCGCCTCCCAGGCCTACACGCTGTGCCTGTACTGAAACACAGCAGCATAGCAGGATTAATGCAGAAAGGCCTTTGAGATGTGCTAATGATTTATTCAAATTTTTCACTGGGTTCATATAATTCTACTTAGCACCATTCGCTTTAATTTGTTCACCCGTTTTGCCGAAGCGTCTTTCGCGATTCTGATACGAAAGTATCGCCTCGTACAAATGCTCCCGGCGGAAGTCGGGCCAGAAAAGATCCTCATAAAAATACAGTTCAGAATAGGCCAGTTGCCAAAGCAGGAAGTTGCTGATCCTGTGGTCACCGCCCGTGCGCAGCATCAGGTCCACCTCGGGGCGGCTGCCCGTCGACAAGTTACCTGCTACTACTTCCTCATTAATTTCTTCGGGTAGCAAAATGCCGTTACGAACATCCTCGGCTATTTTGCGTGCTGCCTGGGTAATGTCCCACTTGCCACTGTAACCCAATGCCAAGATGAGATTCAGGCCCGTATTGTTGCGTGTCGCTTCGATTGCTTTTCCGAGCTGGTTCTGGCAGCTGCGTGGTAGGCTGCCCGTATCCCCGATCGTGTCGAGCTTCACATTGTTTTTCATCATGGTAGGCAGCTCGTTGCCTATCGATTGCACGAGCAGTTCCATCAGTGCCCTTACTTCAAATTCCGGGCGTGCCCAGTTTTCGGTTGAAAAAGCATACAACGTCAAGCAAGAAACCCCGAGCTCCGCACATCCTTCCGTCACTTCCCTCACTGCCTTGATCGCATTGCGGTGACCAAACACACGCGCTGCACCCTGGTTCTGGGCCCATCTTCCGTTACCGTCCATGATAACGGCGATGTGTTTTGGCAGATTGCCCGTATCAATGAGCTCCTTCATTACTCCCGACTCCTTTTAACCTTTTTTAACAAAACAAAAACAACATGATCGAAGCGCCTGCCATCGGGAATGATTTTCGGCCGCTCCGGGTTATTTCAGGAATCAGTTTGCCAGTAATCAAATACGCAGCAACCTGTCAATGTGTGCCGAAAACCTGCACAATTCATTCCTGCCTTCGCCCCTGGCCAATCAGAAAGCCCTGATCGACAACGCATTAACCTCCAAAATAACAATGGAAATTTAAACGAGGGCGCAATTTAGGAATAAGAATCAGGTCTACAAAATGAATATTCCGGTACAATCAGGGTGTAATTCGATTAATTATCAAGAAGATGGCGGATAGCGTCGCCATACGTACTGCCGCTGGTGACCTGAGAAGCCTTGCGATCGCGCATCACGATCACATACTTCCCGTTGAAGTGTTTCTGGATTTCCTTGATATGGTGGGAGTTGACAATTCCTGCCCGGCTCACGCGCAGGTAATGCGCGGGAAGCTTCTCTTCGAGCGAGGTGAGCGTGTAGTTGAGCAGGTATTTCTGCCCGTCGAGCGTATTCAGGAAAACGTATTTTTCCTCCGCTTCGAAATGCGTGATCTCCGTCAGCGGTATCAGCAGTATACGGTCGCCGGATTTGACCGACAACGAAAATATCTCCCTCTTAGGCTTCATTTCTTCCAGCAGCCTCAGCAGGTTTTCCGAATAGGGGTTGAAACCGCCCGAATGCCCATTACCCGCCTGGGTAATGTTCCTGATCTTTTCAATGGTTTTCAGCAGCCGATCGTTCTCCACCGGTTTCAGCAGGTAGTCCACCGAATTTTCTTCAAAAGCACGGATCGCGTACTGGTCATAGGCTGTCGAAAACACCACTAACGGCATTTTAGTAAGCTTGGAAAGCATTTCGAAGCCATTCAGCAGAGGCATTTCAATGTCGAGAAAAATAACGTCGGGCTGGTGTTTGTCGATTTCAACCAGTCCTTCGGCGCCGTTTTTGGCTTCTGACACGATGTCGAAAGTGTCGGTATACTTTTCGAGCAACCTCCTGAGGCGGCTCAACGCAAGCTGTTCGTCGTCGATCAGGATGGTTTTAAGCGGAAAATGCATGGTTGGATTGTTGATGTTGTTCAATAGCGGATTTCTGGATGGCAATATTAACCGATTTATGCGGTTGGTTGTGCAGTTCCAAACGGGCATGGTCGCCGTAGAGCAATTTCAGCTTGTCCTGAATACTGCGCATGCCGTAACCGGCACCGAGCGTATCTGAGAATGCCGGCCCATTGTCGTGCACGCACAAATGCAGCCATTGGTCCTTTTCATAAATCTTCACCACGATATTCCCCTGATCGGCCATCCGCGAAATGCCGTGCTTGATGGCATTCTCGACGATCGGTTGCAAAATAAATTTAGGCACGTAAAGACTTTTCAAAGATTCTTCCTCGACCTCCACCGTAAACCGCAACCGATCGCCAAACCGCACTTTCTCGACTTGCAGATAGGTTTCTACCATTTCCAGCTCATTTTCAATGGTATCAAAATAATCACTGGTTTTCCGCCCTGTGGTGTAGCGGAAGAGTTTGGAAAGCAGCAGCGTCATTTCCTCTGCTTTGTCGGGATTCTCGTGTACGAGGCTGGCAATGCTGTTCAGTGAGTTATATAAAAAATGTGGGTTAATGCGTGCCTGCAATGCATCCAGCTCGGCTCTCGTTTTCAGTTTTTCAAGATTTAATAATTGATATTCCTGATCTGAAATCTTGCGGGAAATTTGCCGGCCTTCGCGGCTCAGGAAGTAAAACACGTTCGCGATCGCGATGGGTGCCCATGAATACCAATACCAGGGGGCATTTTGCGAAGGCTCGGCCGGGTAATGCGCAATGTAATCGCTCACAATGTTGGTCGCAAAAAGCTGGTGCATCCCTACCGCCAACAGACTATCAAATAAAAAGACGACGACAGATAGGATGATATGCTTGGCCAGCAGGCTTTTGACAATCATATCCAGCCAGGTCGTAAGCCCCTGCGTGATCAGGATCGTGCATACGCCGGTCGCGATGTTGAGTATTACGAGGTACTTGTAGAAAGCCAGCCGGACCGGCTCTTCGGTAAACGACAGCTCCGCGGTGAAATACGCGATGGCATTAAAGCCATACAATATCACTGCGCCAAGAAATGCTGCCACCAGCGTGCCGATCCAACCCTGGTTCTGAATGATGGCGATCAGGCTGAAATCCTGCCATTTGAATGATTTTTCCTGTGACGTAAAACTGAAATTAGCCCCCTCTACCCTTGCCCCGCTAAGGTCCACGTCCGAAAGACTACTGAAACTCAGATCCGCATTCCGCAGATCGGAGTTACGGAAAGTCGTCCGGTCGAGGGCCGAGAAACGAAGTTTTGCATTGCGCAGATTGGCCCCGTCGAAGTTAATATCCTTCAAGCTCGAAAAGCTGAAATCTGCATTTTCCAGATCCATGTTACTGAAATCCCTTCCGTCCAGCGATGAGGCTGTCATGCGCAACGGCTTCGTCTTGTTATCGTCCATGCTAAAAAACCCTAAACGTTAATATCAGTTTGTCTGAGAAAGCATCCATTCGGTTTCCATTTTGCCCCAATCCGGGTGAATAGCGGTTTCCGGCTTGAAGGCGCCAAATTTTTGCTGTGCTTTTTCGAGCATCGGCTTCGCTACCTTTTTCCCGCCGCCATATTCCTCCGGTGTAAAGAACAGGCTCGAACCTTCGAGGTAATAAATTCGCGGGTTCTCGGCATTGATCGATTTCGCCGATTGCAAATAGCCCGAGAACTTCTCGCCATCCGCCTGCCAGCGGTTCATCGGATCGGCCGCAAGGTGTATTTGGGATTGATAAGCTTTCAAAACTTCCAGCTCGTCGTTCGGCTTGCCCGCAATGCCTTCCGCGTCTTTCAATAAGGCATTTGCTTTATCCAGATACTGGTCTTTTTCCGTCAGGGTTGGTGCTACGAACCCGAGAAGCACATTCGCGTAGGCCGCATAGTATTTCGGCAGCCATTCCTTGGGTTCTGCGGCGGCGATGCGCTCGAACCGATTGGCAATATCCACGAGGCTTTTCGGGTCGGGTTTCGAGCGGTCGATACCGTTCAATGCTTTAATGCCGTCGCCCATGGCCTGGGTATACTTTTCGTTCTGCGACCATGCGATGCTCGTGGCAAGCACAAACAGTAATCCGAATGTGAATAGCTTTTTCATTGTTTTGTCAGTTTTAAAATGCTGGTTGTTTAATTTTAAAATTCGTCTTTCTCCACTTTGGCCTTCCTGGAAAGCATGATCTGCATCCCTACGAAAAAGCTTCGGTAACTCTGCGGGCCCACGGCGTAGCGCGTCTGCCCGTCGGGCGTGTAGCGGTACGTGAATACATTGCGGGTATTAAGGATGTTGTCGACCGTGGCGTAGAATATCACCAGGTTCCCTTTGATGCTTTGCAGCTTGCTGGCCTGAATGCTCACATTATGTACCGACGGCGTGCGGTCTTTCAGGAATTCTTCATTATTGGGATTGTAGTAAGGCCGCCCGCTGGTGAATGCGTAAGTCGCGCTCAGGTTGGTTTTGGCCTTTTCGAACCATTTTTTGGTAATGAGACTGATATTATGGTTCGAAATAAAGGTAGGCGTGGCGGATTGGGCATATTGCTGAAAGAGCCTTTTTGAATCCACAAAACTGTAAGTAACCCAGTAATCGAGGTTCTTGATGGATTTCTGGTCGCGCCAGAAGAAGTCGAAGCCGCGCGCATAACCGTCGCCGCCATTGTTGGTCGCGCCCCAGGGGAAGCGGTATGGATCGGCGTCGTATTTTTGGCCGGTAAATTCGCGGACGAGCTGCGCGTAATTTTTATAAAATGTCTCTACCCGGAACGTGCGCTGGTTTTTGATAATCTGGTAATTGAGGATCAAATGGTCGGCGCGCTCGTATTGGAGGGATTTATTTAAATACAAATAGCGGTAATCGGGGTTTTGATAGAACTGCCCTGCGGCTAGGGAAATCTGGCTGTACCGGCCGGTTTTGTAGGCGAATGACAGCCTGGGAGCAATATTGGCCCGGCCGATGATCGAAGAATATTCGCTCCGTACGCCGATCCTTCCAGCCAATACACGGGTAATATAAATCTCCGACTCCACGAATGCGGCGGTATAGCGGTCTTTCAATCGGTAAAGCTGGCCTCCTGCGCCATTACCGAGATTAATGGCATGCGCCTCGGCTCCAAAGAGTATGGTATTGTTTCCCGTAAGCAGGCGTGTGAGCACAACGCGTGCCTGCGTACGCTCGTCGAAACGGTCGAAATTGGCGCCGTCATAGGTCATATTGTCCTTGTTGCGGCTATATGAAATGCCGGAATTCAACGTCCAGCGGCCGTCGGCCCAGGAGTCGGTGTAGGTGCTCGTGGTGAATGCATTGTTGTTTTTTAAAACCAGGCGCATTTTGCCGGTATCCGAGGACGGGTCGTTGCTATTCATGCTCAGATGACTGTCGGAATACATGCCGTAGACTTTGAGCACACCATTTTTGGTCGGCTTCCAGCGGTAGGTCAGTGAAGAGCCTTTGAATTCCGGCACGTGGATCCATTCCACATTTTGTTTTACCAGCTTAAACAACGGCCGCAAATTGCCATAATACACCACCGCGGACACCGATTGATTTTTATTGGCATAATCATAATTCAAACCCGCATTCGCCAGGTTCAAACTAATACCCAACCCATTATTGCTAACCTTGTCGGTCGTATTCAGTAACAAAACCGACGACAATGCCTGCCCGTACTGGGCCGAATAGCCGCCGGTACTGAACGAAGTACCTTTAAACATAAACGGATTGAACCGCCCCCGCGACTGCACGTCGGGTAACGAGCTAAAAAACGGGTTCTGGACGATCATCCCGTCGATCACGATCTTCGTCTCCTGACCGGAGCCGCCGCGGACGAATAGCCCCTCCTGCTCCCCTACCCGCTGTGCACCCGGCAAAAATTGCATGGCGCCGGTAATATCCGCCGCTGCGCCCGCCGTAGTTACAATATCCAGCGGTTTCAGCATAGCCATTCTCTTCTCGTCCGACGCCTCAAATGCGCCCGCGGTAATCACCACGGTATTCAGTTCGTTGGCCAGCTCTTCAAGTTTAATGGACATTGCGGGAATACTTTCTTTCAGATTAATCTTCTTCTCAAAAACCTCGAACCCGACATAGCTCGCAGCGATCGTTGCCGTGTCGGACTCCGACGTCTGGAATGCAAAAACGCCGTTCGCATCGGTCGTTCCGCCGTCGTAGGTGCCTTTAAGGAACACATTCGCACCGGGCAATGCATTTCCCCTCTGGTCGGTCACCTTGCCCTGGATGCTCTTTTGGGCAAAAACCGTCGGGGTAACGAATAGTAACAGACAATAAAAAAGCTTCATGGCTAATAGATTATGTGTAACTGCTGACACAAATCTATTGGCCATGAAGCCGTTTGGTAAGTGATTTCCGACGAAGTGCCGGTTTCAGCGGGATGAATATGCCCGCTGACGGAATGAAAAACCGCCGGTTTTAGAGCTCTTCGAGCAGGATATCCTTCCAGCGCACCTTGATACCGCCGCCGTCGTGGATCTGCAATGCGATAGAGCCTTCGCCCGCACCGATTTTAGCGTCGGTAAGGTCTACCATTTCGTGGCCGTTGAGCCAGGTTTGGGTGCGGTCGCCTTCCGCGCGGATGCGCAGCGTGTTCCATTCACCCATTTTCAGGAAACCTTCTTTTTCGTCGGGGATCTGTACGAGCCAGTTGCGGCCGTACGACTCATAAATACCGCCCGTGTCGTGGTTTGGCGGCGCCACTTCTACCTGCCAGCCCGAAACTTTGGTACCGGTTACCGTCGAGCGGAAGAATACGCCGCTGTTACCATTCGCCTCTTGCCTGAATTTGAGGGACAGGTCGAAGTTCTTGTAAAACTTGTCGGTAGTGAGGTAGCCGTACTTCTTGTCGGGGCCGCTTTCACAGATGAGTTCGCCGCCATCGACATACCATTTCTCGGTACCGTGGACGGTCCAGCCTTTGAGGTCTTTCCCGTTGAATAATTTTACAGGCTTCTTCAATGGATCGGCAGATGGGCCTTTCAGCGCGAAAAACGCCGAGTTAAGCATCAGAACGGCTGCTCCGGCGACGATCAATCGTCTCAATTTTAGCATGGTTATTATGGGATTAGGATTAAAAATTTATGGTTACAAATTCTATCAAACTACATTTTACATTAGTTTTACAAAAATTAACCACTTGGAAAGCTATGAAAAAAAACCGTTTTGGGGGGCGTTGGGCAGCATTTTTTTTGGCAGCAGGGCTATTTTCAACGATTTTGATTTCTTGTAAGGAAGACGAAGCCGATAAGGTAAAACAAAGGGCAATGACGGATATCATTCTTGAAACTCCCGAGTTCAGTATGTTAAAAGATGTGATGTTGTATGCGGAAATGAGTGACGCGTTCAGAACACAAAACGTGACCTTCTTTGCTCCCGATAACGACGCTTTCCGAAAGGCCAATATTTTGAGCTCGTCAGCGATTACCAGCATGGAGAAGGATTCTGTGAAAACGTTTCTGAAAAATCATATGATTGCCGGACCTATCACTTACTCAGGATTTACGAAGTCTGAGACAAAAGAAGCCATAACCAAACGAAAGATCAGCATTGAGGTAGAGAGTAACGTTGTAACGGTCAATAAATCCGACATTGTGAAAAAGGATGTTTTTGCGTCCAATGGGATGATCCAGGTGATCGATAGTGTGATCGTGAATGTGAAAAAATAGCAACATTTGTTTTAGTCTATAAAATAAGAACCCCGAAGCTCAGGCTCCGGGGTTCTTATTTTTATAAGCTAATCTTCTCAGAACTGCTCAATATGCGAGAAGAAGAAGTTTCCTTCGATTTCAGCATTTTCGTCTGAATCCGACCCGTGGATCGCATTCGCTTCGATTGATTTTGCATACAACTTGCGGATCGTGCCTTCCTCTGCATTGGCAGGGTTGGTAGCACCGATCAGAGTCCGGAAATCAGCCACCGCGTTCTCTTTTTCGAGGATCATCGGGACGATCGCTCCGGATGACATATACTTGCAAAGATCATTATAGAAAGGACGCTCTTTGTGCACTGCGTAGAATTCTCCCGCACGCTCGGGAGTAAGTAAGGTTTTTTTCAGGGCCACAATCCGGAATCCTGCTGCTTCGATCATTTTGATGATTGAACCTGAATGACCATCCTGCACAGCATCAGGCTTGATCATGGTAAATGTCTTATTTGTTGGCATACGTACTTGGCTAAGTTGATTTTGGGTGCAAAGCTACTATTTTTCAGCCTATATCCCCGAACCTTTCGTCCGTAAACGCCCGTCTTATATTAAATCACCGCCTGATTGCCAGCCTTTACCGGGCATAATGAAGCAAATCCCAACAGTTTTGTTAATTTTGTGGGCTCTAAGCAAACAGGAAATACCTCTTTTGAACTAAGTAACTGTGAATCAAATCATTGGAGAGCTTCGCTCTTTTTTATCCCAACCCCAAAAAATTGTTATCACAACGCACCGTGACCCGGATGCCGATGCATTGGGTTCGTCCCTGGGTTGGGCCAGTTATTTGCTCAAAAAAGGACATGAAGTGACAGTTATCAGCCCTACCGACTATGCTGCGAACCTTCGCTGGCTTTCGGGCATGGAAAATGTGCTGGTATATGAGAAGGCTTCCGAGCAAGGAAAGTGCAAAAAAAAGATCGAGCAGGCGACATTGATCTGCTGTCTTGATTTTTCTGCATTATCACGTTTGAAGGACCTCGGAAAAGTGGTTCAGGATGCGGCCGCACCAAAAATGATGATCGACCACCACCTCGAACCCGAACAGTTTGCGAAATGGATGGTTTGGGATACCAAAGCTGCGGCTACGGCACAGCTGGTGTACGAGCTTGTGAAAGAAATGGAAGGCGGCTTGCCTGCCGAACAGCTCTTCGATATTCCGATGGCCGAATGCCTCTACGCCGGCATTATGACCGACACCGGCTCGTTCAGGCACGGTAATGTAACACCCGCGGTGCATCTAGCGGTAGCCGACTTAATGCGCACAGGCTTCGATTCGAGCCGCGTCCACCGGCTGATCTACGACAATGCGCCGCTTTCGCGCCTGCAGTTCCTGGGTTATGTGCTTTCTCAGAAACTCGTTGTATTACCCGAGTTCCGCACGGCATATATGGTGCTTACCGAGGCAGAACTGCAAAAATTCAACTCGTCATCCGGCGAAACGGAAGGCATCGTGAATTATGGCTTGCAGGTCGAAAATGTAGTGATGTCGGCCATGTTCATCGAACGAAAAGGAGAGGTTAAAATCTCATTCCGGTCGGTGGGCACATTCTCGGTGAGAGACCTGGCCAGTACCCATTTCAGCGGTGGCGGACATAAGAATGCATCGGGAGGCCGGTCCGAACAATCAGTAAATGAAACGGTTGCAAGATTTCTAAGCATACTTCCCTCATACCAGGAAGAACTCTTGAGCGTTGACTAAACTTAAATTCTAACTTCACTAAAATATCTTCTAATTAACACGTCCCAATGAATTTAAAAACAATCGGTTATGCGATGGGCATAACTATTCTCGCAGCCGCTTGCAATCAACATCGTCAGCAGGTTACCGAAAGCGGTCTTAAATACACGCTTTTCGATCACGAAGACGATGCGAGGAAAGCCAAACTAGGGGATATCATGACATTCCACCTGGTGTTGAAGAATGGAACCGACTCTACGCTCCGCGATACATATAAAGAGAAAAATCCGGTTAAAATGGTATTGCAGGCGCCTCCTTACAAAGGCAGTTTCGAAGAAGGCCTTACCCTGCTCGCAACTGGCGACAGCGCCAAGTTCCAGGTGAATGCCGATACTTTGTTCGCGAAAATCGGTCAGCCGATGCCGCCGATGATCAAAAAAGGTTCCGAACTGACATTCACCGTGAAGGTGATCAGCGTATTGACTTCGGAGGAATTCCAGAAGCAACAGGCTGAGGCTGGTAAGAAGCAAAAGGACATCGACGCCAAGGTGATTGAAGAATACCTGGTTAAGAACAACCTGAAAGCAAAAGCCAGAAAAACGGCTTCCGGCCTTGTTTACGTACCGCAAACGGAAGGTACAGGCGAAAGCCCTGCGGCCGGCGATAATGTGAAAGTACATTACACAGGCAAGTTCCTCGACGGTAAAGAATTCGACAGCTCTAAAAACCAGGGCAAACCACTCGACCTGCAGGTGGGCGCCGGAATGGTGATCGCAGGCTGGGACGAAGGGATTACCCTGATGAAAAAAGGCGAAAAAGGTTTGCTGCTGATCCCTTCGGGACTTGCTTACGGGCCCGAAACGTACGGACCAATCCCTGGCAACTCCGTATTGCAGTTTGAAATGGAACTACTCGACTTTACAAAAGGCACTAAGCCAGCGGCTGGCCCTGCGCTTCCTACTCCTGCTCCTGCGAAATAGTTGAACTAAATATTAAATGCCACGAAGGCACGAATTATCACGAAACATATTCGTGCATAATTCGTGCCTTCGTGGCATTTAACCCTACCCATTTTTTGCGTAAAATGCATTTCAATCATGTGACTATCTATGAAACTTTGCTTTGCAACAAACAACCAGAACAAACTCAAAGAAATACAAGCCTTACTTGGCAACAGGTTCGAGCTAGTGACATTGTCGGACATCGGCTGTTTTGAAGAAATACCCGAGCCGTATGAGACCATTCAGGAGAATGCTAAGGCCAAATCCAGCTATGTCCGCGAAAAATATGGCATCGACTGTTTTGCAGACGACAGCGGCCTCGTCGTTCCTTCACTGAATGGCGAACCGGGGGTGCATTCGGCCTATTATGCCGGCCCGCAACGCAGCCATGACGATAATATCAATCTGCTGTTGAATAAGCTATCCGGCGAAAAGGATCGCAGTGCCTACTTCCTCACAGTGATTTCACTAAGCCTTGGAAATGAATACTATGCATTTGAGGGCCGCGCTCAGGGAACGATTATCCATGAGAAACGCGGTACCGGCGGCTTTGGGTATGATCCGGTGTTTATTCCGGACGGGCAAAACCGCACTTTTGCGGAAATGACCCTGGCGGAAAAATCCCAGATAAGCCATCGTTCCATTGCTTTTGCCGCGCTGGTTGATTTCCTCGATCAGCATTGACCTTTTTAATTCACATTAAATCGTACGGACATGTCGGACTTTAACTCGGATGATTATCGCTACGACGGTAGCAAGAAATTTGACATTAGTAAGGCTAAAACGAAGTTCAAAGATATTTACGCCGACAAGGCCGAGTACGAGGCCATGCAGGAAGAATCGGCCAAAGAGCTCGACGAGTTGCAGAGCATGATGTACGCGCACAACCGGTACGGCCTCCTGGTGATTTTCCAGGCAATGGACGCTGCCGGCAAAGACGGGACCATCAAGCACGTACTTTCGGGAGTTAATCCTGTAGGTGTGAAAATCCATTCATTTAAGAGGCCGACAGAAACCGAACTGGGCCACGATTTTCTCTGGCGGACAAATCAGGTGTTGCCTCAGCGCGGTACTATCACGATTTTCAACCGCAGTTATTATGAAGAAGTACTGGTAGTAAAAGTGCAGCCCGAAATCCTGACGCAATCGCAACGCTTACCTGTGGAGTTGACGGAGGATCTGGATAAGCTTTGGAAACACCGCTATTCCGATATCCGCAACCTGGAAAAATACCTTTTCCGTAATGGTATCCGTGTAATCAAATTCTTCCTCAATGTTTCAAAAGAGGAACAGGCAGAGCGGCTCATCGAGCGTATTCAAGACCCATCCAAAAACTGGAAATTTGAGGAGCAGGATGTGAAAGTTCGCGACCAATGGGCTGAATATATGCAGGCTTACGAGGATGCGATCAATGAGACGGCTACCAATAAAGCGCCTTGGTATGTAATCCCTGCCGATGATAAAAAGAATCTCCGCCTGACCGTCGCGAAAATCGTCGCCGAGGAGTTGAAAAAGATGAAAATGACCTACCCCGAATCCGGTCCGCAACGGACCGAGGAGCTACGCCATTTCATCGACATTATCAATGCGCAAACGAATAAGCCGTAATCAAAAAGAAAGGCCGCTGATCGTTGATCAGCGGCCTTATAGCTATGCATGGTGTGAAGTTATATCTTACTTTTTGATGGTGAAATTACCGCCACCAATTTTATATCCTTCCGCATACAGCTCCACATTGTATTTTCCTGGGCGGAACTTGTTAGCATTATCGTACAACATCTCCACTTTCTGGTTGTTGTTCTGATAAGCAATCGACTCGCGGGTTGTAAATTTAGATGGTGCGCCATCGATTTCAAACTCACCTGAGCCAGTAGCATCGTCGGCTACAACCGCTCCGTCGGGATCAAGTACCCGCACATAAATATCTTTGGGCTCCTGGGCAGTCAACTCGTTTTCGGGAAGATTGAAAACCAGTTTCAGCTTGTCAACGCGGCTCGCTTTGTATTCCTCGCGTTCTTTGGTTTTACCCCTTGAATTAACAGTCAGCACTTTCAAATTCTGTGCTTTCAGGGACGCTGCTTTGCTCACTTTCGCGCTCAACTCTTTGTTAGCCGCAGTAAAAGTGGTTACAGAGTCGGTCAGTTCAGCCTGGCGTTGTACCAATCGCTCACGTTCGCTGGTAAGCGTTCCTACATGTGTGTGCAGGGAATCGTTGCTTGCTACCAGGTGCTCATTCTCAGCTTTCAACTGTGCGATCATCTCGTCCTTTTCTGTCAGGAATTTCTCGTATTCCTTGATCTTTCCGAGATATTTGTTGGTTTCCACTCTTCTGCTGCGACTGAATGCTACCTTGTCAGCTTCGAGTTTCTCTTTCATCTTGGTCAGCTCAGTAACATCACCGCCCAATTTTTCAACTTCCGCAATTTTGGCGTCCAATACGGTCGAAATAGAGTCCAGTTTAGTTTTGGTCACAGCCAACTCTCTTGCTTTTTCGACTACCATCGACTCCTGCTGGGTCAACTCTTGTTTCTGAGTTGTGAACAAGTAGCCGAACATGGCTGTTGCTAGCCCCAAGACAACTACCATTGCCCAGGCTATGCTTTGCTTATTTTTCTGTTCTTGTTGCATTGATATTAAGTTTTACTTGTGTGATTTAGTTTTCCATGAGACAGGTTAAAAATCATATCCGGGTCTACATGCAGTTCTGATATCACATCAAACAATTCTGTGCCGCTCAATGCCTACGGCTCAAAATGGCCAAGTTAACAAAATCGTTAAATGCACCTGAAATGCAAAAAAGAGCCTCATTATCATAAATTTGGCCCTTTTTAATTAACATTTTTTGAATCTGAAAATTCCTACAAACCGTTGGCTATCTAAAACTTGCAATTGGAAAATTGGGTAATGTTGCCACAAAATATGGTGTAGAGGTACATAGAAAATAATGCAATAAGCCCGTCAAAGTCCTATTTCCCCCCGAATGCCGAATTCCTTTTTCTCGACGAAGATGAGCTTCTGGTAGCCGGTTACCTCATAAGCGCTTACTTGCAGAAGGTTATTAAGTTTGCGTGCATCCAGGACCACCCTCTTTTCTGAATTATAAATTTTATTCTTCGTATGGATCAATGCCTCGACGTGCAAAGGTTGCTTCAACACCGAGTCAGTATCGACTTTCAGATAAGCGACCGGCAGATCAATGCCGGTTTTAAGGCGGTATTCATAATGCAATGGCCCGTTCCGGACGACCTCGTAACTCTGGCGATAGGAAGGTTTGTTAATATCCGCCTGCACGAAGAGTTCGAGTTCCTTCTTCCAATCCACCTCACGTGTCTTCGAAACTTCACGCTTGGTTCCTAAAACCGCCGTTTTGCCGACTTCCGGTTTCTTCTCATTCAAATACACGATTTGATTCTCGATAAAACCTTTCAGATCGTAATAAAGCTTAGGGGCATCGTCGCGGGCTTCCTCCTGGCGACAGGAAACCAATGAAAAAAGGAGAATGGCTGTAACAATGGTAACGGAGCGGTAATTCATGGATTTCGGATATGGCTAAAAAAACAGAGAGCCCGCCGGACTCTCTGTTGGTTAACATCAATAGATGCCTGAAAGTTTAGAGAATACTTGTACCTGTCATTTCCGCAGGTTGAGCGATTCCCATCAATGCAAGAACGGTCGGCGCGATGTCGGCCAGCTTACCATTGTTGATTGGTTTCCGATATTCGTTATCGACCAGAATACACGGCACGAGGTTCAATGAATGCGCGGTATTGGGCGATCCGTCGTCGTTCGACATATAATCCGAATTACCATGGTCGGCAATGATGATTGAAGAGTAGCCGTGGTCCAGACCGGTCGTTACTACGGCCTGCACGCATTGGTCAACCGTTTCACAAGCTTTCACAGCTGCTTCAAAAACGCCTGTATGACCTACCATATCCGGGTTAGCGAAGTTGAGACACACGAAATCCACTTCCTCTTTCACCAGTTCGGGCACGATCGCGTCGCGGATGTCGAATGCCGACATTTCGGGTTGCAAGTCGTAGGTAGCCACTTTCGGAGACGGGCAAAGCAAGCGGCTCTCGCCTTCGAAAGGTTTTTCACGGCCTCCCGAGAAGAAGAATGTAACGTGCGGATATTTTTCGGTTTCGGCTATCCGGATCTGCTTCTTACCCGCTCCTTCAAGCACTTCGCCTAACGTGTTATTTAGATTATCCTTATCAAAAATCACATCCACTCCTTTGAAAGTATCATCATAGTTGGTCATGGTGATGTATTTCAAATTGAGCTTGTGCATATTCTGCTCGTGGAAATCCTGCTGGGTAAGTACCTCGGTGATTTCACGGCCGCGGTCGGTGCGGAAGTTGAAGCAAAGTACCACGTCGCCATCCTGGATCAATGCGAGCGGAGAACCGTCGGCATTCGTTGCGATGATCGGCGTGATGAATTCGTCGGTAACGCCTTCTTCGTAGGAAGCCTGTACGGCTTTCAAAACGTCTGCCGCAGGTACGTGCTTACCCTCGCCGTGTACCATGGCGTCGTAGGCCAATTTCACACGTTCCCAGCGCTTATCGCGGTCCATTGCGTAATACCGGCCAGTAATGCTGGCAATACGGCCGGTACTCTGCGCCATCGATTCGTTCAATTCGGTCAGGAAGCCTAATCCGCTCTTTGGGTCGGTATCTCGACCATCTGTGAATGCATGAACGAATACGTCGCTCAAACCACGGTTCGCAGCGATTTGGCAAAGGCCTTTCAAATGGTCGATATGTGAGTGCACGCCGCCGTCGGAAACCAGGCCAATGAAATGTATTTTCTTACCCTCAGTTTTCGCGTAGTCGAGCGCCTGCGTGAGCGCGGGCTCCTGTCCGAGCGTGCCCTCGGTTACCGCGAGGTTTATTTTTACCAGATCCTGATAAACCACACGACCGGCACCGAGGTTGGTATGGCCTACTTCGGAATTACCCATTTGTCCGTCGGGAAGGCCGACAGCCAGACCACTCGCTTCGAGCTTGCTATGCGGATATTTTTGAAGAATGGAATCATAGAAAGGGGTATTCGCCGCTAAAACGGCGGAACGGTTCTCCTCGCCGGATTTGGCGATTCCCCAGCCGTCCATGATAATGAGGATGACTTTCTTGCTCAATGTATTCTGAAATTAAGATGATATTTAAGAGAGTAACAGCTTACTCTTCCTTTTTGCTTTCGATTGGCTGATTGTTTTCGTCCACAATCACATAGACTTCTTCGTTGGGCCGGCGCATCATAAACTTCTCGCGCGCCCATTTTTCAAGCATTCTGGGATTTCCGAAAACCTCATTCCGCTCTTTTTTGACGTCCCTGATCTTGTCCTGGAGAATCGCTTTCTCCTTTTCCAGGTCCTTCATCTTCATCCGGTTCGACATCACGACCCGGATATTGTTGTTGTCGAGGAACAATATCCATATCAGCCACACGACGAACGTGGCGATATAGAAGTTCTTTAATGTGTGCAGAGACCAGAATGAGTGGTTTTTCATATTTGAAATACCCTTAAACAAGAACCGGAGCGCTGGGCTCCGGCTCTTCAATGGTTTGATTAGAATTTCAATCCAGGGAAGTAAGCGCTTTCGCCCAGTTCTTCTTCTATGCGGAGAAGCTGGTTGTATTTCGCCATACGGTCAGAACGTGAAGCCGAACCGGTTTTGATCTGGCCTGTGTTCAATGCAACCGCAAGGTCAGCGATCGTCGAATCTTCTGTTTCACCTGAACGGTGCGACATAATGCTCTTATAGCTGTTGCGTTTTGCAAGGTTTACAGTATCGATGGTTTCAGTCAAAGAACCGATCTGGTTTACTTTCACCAACACCGCGTTAGCGATTTGTGATTCGATACCTTGTTGCAAACGGGTTACGTTGGTTACGAACAAGTCGTCACCTACCAGCTGGGTTTTGTGGCCCACGGCGTCTGTCAAAGTTTTCCAACCTGCCCAGTCGTCTTCGTCCATACCGTCTTCGATGGAGATGATCGGGTATTTAGCAACCCACTGAGCCCAGTAGTCAGCCATTTCGTCAGAGCTCAACTTGCGGCCATCCGATTTTTTGAAGTGGTAGAGGCCGTTTTCGTAGAATTCAGAAACAGCTGCGTCCATAGCGATGAAGATGTCTTCGCCTGGCTTATAACCCGCTTTTTCAATTGCCTGAAGAACAACCTCGATCGCCTCTTCGTTGGATTTGATATTTGGAGCGAAACCACCTTCGTCACCAACGTTGGTAGAGTAGCCTTTGCTTTTCAAAACAGTTTTCAACGTATGGAAAACCTCAACACCCATGCGCAATGATTGCGAGAATGTATCCGCTTTTACAGGCATGATCATGAACTCCTGGAAATCGATGGAGTTATCCGCGTGGCTACCTCCGTTCAGGATGTTCATCATCGGTACCGGCAATGTATTTGCGTTGGTACCGCCTACGTAGCGGTACAATGGAAGGTTTGCTTCCTGTGCAGCAGCTTTCGCAACGGCCAAAGAAACACCCAGGATAGCATTAGCGCCAAGCTTCGCTTTGTTAGGCGTGCCATCCAGTTCCAGCATGATTTTATCAACAAGGTTCTGCTCGAATACGGAGCAACCGATCAGTTCAGGGAAAATGATGTCGTTTACATTTTCAACCGCTTTCAAAACTCCTTTTCCAACGTAAACGCTTTTGTCGTCGTCGCGAAGCTCTACGGCCTCGTGCTTACCGGTAGAAGCTCCGGAAGGAACCGCAGCGCGTCCCAGGTAACCATTCTCGGTACGAATATCAACTTCTATTGTAGGGTTTCCTCTTGAATCCAGAATTTGTCTTGCATGTACTGACTGAATCGTACTCATTTGCAGCTTGTGGTTTAATTAAATTGGAATATGGTTAACGCTACAAAATAACGCAAAAAAAATGGTCATCCATAAACTCCGATTCATTTTAGGCTAAATTTACGGTCAAGTCAACCACACCATTTACTATGAAATTAACCCATATTCTGACCATCGCATTATTAAGCTCACCTCTTGCATTACAAGCTCAGAAACAGCTCACTACGGAAGAATTCGAAAAACAGCTGGCCAAATCCGGCGACGCCCAGCTCCTGGATGTACGTACACCCGACGAGTATGGCGAGGGCCATTTGGCAAATGCCGCGAATGTCGATTATAAAAGTCCATCATTTAAGGAAAAAATTGCCAAACTCGATAAGAGCAAGCCCGTGTACGTGTATTGCCTCTCGGGTGGAAGAAGCGCAGCCGCGGCGACTGCATTGCATGAAAGCGGTTTCGGGGAAGTTTACGATATGAAAGGCGGCTACCTGAAATGGAATACCTCCGGCAAGGCCGTTGAGGGTGCCAACAAAGCAGGTGTGAAAGGCATGAGCTCCGCGGAATTTAACAAAATCATAAACTCCGAAAAGGTCGTCCTCATCGACATTCACGCCAAGTGGTGCCCGCCCTGCGTGAAAATGCTCCCTACCGTTAACAAGCTGCAAAAGGAATATTCAGGAAAGGCTAAAATTGAAACGATCGCTTTTGACCCCAATAAAGCATTAGTAAAAGAGCTGGGCGTTGATGAAATTCCCGCATTTCTCCTTTATAAAAACGGCAAGCTCGTTACGCGCAAGAATGGTTTTATGGAAGAAAAGGAATTCCGCTCGTTACTGGATTCGCAGCTATAAATCGATATTAACACAAACAAAAAGTCCCTCCGCATTACGTGGAGGGACTTTTTCGCTTTTATGATTTGCTTGCTTCCAGCAACTTAATAAACTCGTCGAACAAGTAACGTGAATCGTGCGGACCTGGCGATGCTTCCGGGTGGTACTGCACCGAGAATGCCGGGTAATCCTTTCTGCGGATACCTTCGATCGTCTTATCGTTCAGGTTAATGTGCGTAACCTCGATGTCAGGGTGGCTCTCGATCTCGTCAGGTTTCACGGCGAAACCATGGTTTTGCGAAGTGATCTCGCAAAGACCTGTGATCAGGTTTTTCACCGGATGGTTCAACCCGCGGTGGCCGTGGTGCATTTTGTAAGTATTGATTCCGCTCGAAAGCGCCAGCAACTGGTGGCCCAGACAGATACCAAAAAGCGGCTTAGCCGTTTCTACCATTTGGGTTACGTTTTCAACCGCATATGCCATTGCAGAAGGATCACCGGGGCCGTTCGAGATGAAGAAACCATCGGGATTCCATTGCAATACCTCTTCGTAGGATGTTTTTGCAGGGAAAACCTTGCAATAGCAGCCTCTTTGAGTCAGGTTAAGCAGAATGCTTTTCTTGATACCATAATCCATTACAGCAACGCGGAATTTCGCAGTGGCTTCGTCGCCCATGAAGTATGGCTCCTCGGTTGTCACTTCCGAAGAAAGTTCCAGTCCGTCCATCGAAGGGACTTTCTTCAATTCTTTCATCAGTTCCACTTCATCGAGGATTTCGGAAGAGATAATGGCGTTCATTACCCCCTTCTCACGTACGTGGCGTACGAGGTGGCGCGTGTCCACATTGCTGATGCCGACGATGTTTGCCCTTTCGAAATACTCTTGCAGAGAGAAATCAGCGGTGTCGCGTGAATAGATCTGTGAGAATGTGTTACAAACCATCCCGCGGATCTTTACCGAGCCAGATTCCTCCTCGTCTTCCAACTGAACACCGTAGTTACCGATGTGCGAGTTGGTGTTTACGATAATCTGACCGTAATAGGAAGGGTCTGTGTAGATCTCCTGATAGCCGGTCATGCCCGTGTTAAAGCAAATCTCGCCACCGGTGGTTCCACTTTTACCCAAAGCGAGTCCTTTGTATGCTGTTCCGTCTTCTAGCAACAACAGAGCTTCCTTTTTCTGATTCATATTATGGTTTAATCTGTTTTCCGGGCTGTTTTACGCCATTTCGAGGCGGCCGGTTCAATTTTGGTGCAAAAATACGAATTTTCACTCATAAAAAAGGGTTAAACGAAACCGTTCAACCCTTTTCCTATATTTCAATTTCCGATCTCCAAACTATTCCTTTTCAGTTTTGCCTGGTGTTTCCTCTGTTTTCGGAGCTTCTTCCTCAGCCGGAGCCTCAGTTTCCGCTACGATCGGATGATCTTCTTTTTTAACAGGAGCAGCTTCAACAGCCCCTTCTTTCTTACCACCTCTTCTGCTGCGACGAGTCTTAGCAGGTTTGTCGGCATTGGCAAGCAACAGTGCATCGTTGAAATCAACCAGCTCGATCAGCGCAGTTTCAGCCGCGTCACCCAAACGGTTACCCAATTTGATGATACGAGTGTAACCACCCGGACGAGATGCGATTTTGTCTGAAACGATTCCGAAAAGCTCTTTTGTCGATTCTTTGTCGTTCAGGTAAGAGAATGCTATCCTTCTGTTGTGGGTAGTATCTTCTTTCGCACGAGTCAGCAGAGGCTCAACGAACTTACGAAGTTCTTTTGCCTTAGCCAGGGTTGTTTCAATTCTTTTGTGAAGGATCAAAGAGGAAGCCATGTTTGAAAGCATCGCCTTGCGGTGTGATGCGGTTCTTCCTAAGTGATTGTCCTTTTTACCGTGTCTCATTGTTTTGTTGTTTAGTTGCTTCGAGCGGCGCGGTTAGCGCGCTACAGAATACATACTTATGATGGAATTTAATTAATCCTCGTCCAGACGGTACTTCGACACGTCCATTCCAAATGTGAGCTGTTTGTCGGCTACTAATTGCTCCAACTCGGTGAGTGATTTCTTACCGAAGTTCCGGAATTTCATCATATCAGAAATTTCCAGTCTTACCAGGTCACCCAAAGTTTTCACGTCCGCAGATTTCAGACAGTTGTAAGCGCGTACGGACAGATCCAGTTCAGACAATGAAGTCTTCAACAGTTTTCTCATACGTAGCATTTCCTCATCCACCTGATTGTCCTCCTCAGCTTTCTGCTTCTCAAACGTCATCGTTTGGTCAGAGAACAGCATGAAGTGTTGGATCAGAATATTGGCAGCACCTTTCAATGCATCTTCCGGGTGGATTGAACCATCGGTTTGGATGTCGATCAAAAGACGTTCGTAGTCGGTACGCTGTTCAACACGCGTGTTTTCAACGCTGTATTTCACATTTTTGATAGGCGTATAAATCGAGTCTACCGCGATGTAGCCGAACGGAAGCTCATTCGCCCGTGGTTCGTCTGCCGGCACGTAGCCTCTACCTTTATCCAGGAGAAGCTCCATTTCGAACTCCTTCTGATCATCTATATGGCAAATGACCTGGTCCGGATTCAGAACTTCAAATGCGCTTGTAAACTTGCCAATGTCGCCGGCAGTGATGACGGAAACATTTTTGAGGTTTACTACGATCCTACTCTCACTCAGGTCAGAAACTTTTTTAAAACGAACCATTTTAAGGTTCAGGATGATTTCCGTAACATCCTCAACTATACCTTCGATAGAAGAAAATTCGTGAAGCACGCCTGGGAACTTCACACTCGTGATGGCATAGCCTTCCAAAGATGAAAGGAGAATTCTACGCAACGCATTACCAATGGTTACGCCGTATCCTTTCTCTAAAGGCTTAAACTCAAACAACCCGTGAAAGTCGTCTGCTTTCTCCATGACGACCTTATCAGGCATTTGGAAAGCTAATATTGACATAGTCCTTGCTCCTTTTATAGTAGTAAATGATAGTTGATCACGCTACCTTACCTTTGCGATCGCAAAAATTGCGCTGTTGCCAGCAAAAAAAGCACTACCCCGAATATTCGGGGAGTGCATGTAATATGAAGATTATTATTTAGAATACAACTCAACGATCAGCTGTTCGTTGATGTTTTCTGGGATTGACTCGCGGTCGGGGAATGTAACAAACTTGCCAGACAATTGCTGACCGTCCCACTCCAACCAGTTGAAACCTTTCGCGCTATGTCCTGCAAGGCTATCTGTAACGGCTTCGAGAGATTTAGACTTCTCACGAACAGTTACAACCTGTCCTGGGCGCAATGAGTAAGAAGGGATGTTTACGATCTCTCCGTCAACAAGGATATGCTTGTGCGAAACGAGCTGACGAGCAGCGCGGCGAGTTGGAGCAATACCCAAACGGTAAACTGTATTATCCAGACGAGCTTCACAATATCTCAAAAGGTTTTCACCTGTAAGACCTGCTTTAACAGAAGCTTTCTCGAACAAGCTACGGAATTGTCTTTCAAGAATACCGTAGATGAATTTTACCTTTTGTTTCTCAGCCAATTGCAGAGCGTACTCTGACTTCTTCGACCGACGACCCTTTCCGTGCATTCCGGCAGGGTAATTTTTCTTTGCAAGCGCTTTGCTTGGACCCATGATGGGTTCTCCGTAACGTCTTGCGATTTTGGTTTTGGGACCTGTGTAACGTGCCATTAAAACTTTTTGTTAACTAAAATTGAAAAAAACCATTCTGTAACCCCAGTGTCCAAATTACGAATGGGTACCTATTCGGTACTTACTACTATACTCTACGACGTTTTGGAGGACGGCATCCGTTGTGCGGAAGCGGAGTGATATCACGGATAGTGGTCACTTCGATACCTGCATTCTGGATGGTACGGATCGCAGACTCACGGCCTGATCCTGGTCCTTTCACGAAAACCTCAGCTTTACGCATTCCGAGGTCGAATGCCACTTGCGCAGCGCTCTGTGCAGCAGTTTGTGCTGCGTATGGAGTGTTCTTCTTAGAACCACGGAATCCCATTTTACCCGCAGAACCCCAAGAGATAACTTGTCCGTTGCTGTTTGTAATTGAGATGATGATATTATTGAAAGAAGCTTTGATGTGTACCTGACCAACAGGTTCCACAACAACCACTCTCTTCTTAGCTTTATCTTTTCTTTTATTCTGTGCCATTGCTGTTGGAATAAGTTGTGGATCGCTCCACCGCTCACTTTATTATTTAGTAGCCTTTTTCTTGTTAGCGATTGTTTTGCGTTTACCCTTACGAGTACGTGAGTTGTTTTTCGTTCTCTGACCACGCAAAGGCAATCCCTTACGGTGACGGAGGCCACGATAACAAGCAATATCCATAAGACGCTTAATGCTCAACTGTACTTCAGACTTAAGAGCGCCTTCTACTTTAAATTCCCCGGCAATAACTCCACGGATCGCGCCAGACTCTTCGTCTGACCAATCGATCACTTTTTTGTTCAAATCAACACCTGCCTTTTCGAGGATTTTCTTAGCCGAGCTACGGCCGATCCCGAAAATATAAGTCAATGAGATTTCGCCTCTTTTGCGATCTGGAATGTCTACTCCTGCAATACGTGCCATAATTATTATCCTTGTCTTTGTTTATACCGTGGGTTTTTCTTGTTAATCACATACACTTTACCCTTCCGGCGGATAACCTTGCAGTCTTCGCTGCGTTTCTTTACTGATGCTTTGACTTTCATCTGATTAAACTTAGTGTTAATTTAAGGTAATCGATCCCCTTACTTGTACCGATATGTAATCCGGGCTTTCGATAGGTCGTAAGGAGACATTTCTAGTTTTACTCTGTCACCCGGCAATATTTTGATATAGTGCATTCTCATTTTACCGGAGATATGCGCTATAACTTCATGCTTATTCTCTAATACAACACGAAACATTGCGTTTGACAATGCTTCGAGAATTACTCCGTCTTGTTCGATTGATGCTTGTTTTGCCATTCGTAGCGTTTGTTACTGTACTTCAACCATAAGGCTGGTGTTGGCCGTCACTTTTTCAATGTAATCGAATGTTGTCAGAATCTCTGCCTTTCCTTTCCGCACTACTACGGTGTGTTCGAAATGCGCGGAATACTTTCTGTCATTAGTCCGGATCGTCCAGCCGTCGCGCTCCTGCACCACTGCTTTCGCTCCCAGGTTGATCATCGGCTCGATCGCTAAAACCATGCCTTCTCTCAACCGTATTCCTTTGCCTCGTTTCCCGTAGTTTGGTACTTCCGGAGCTTCGTGCAGATCTCTGCCCACTCCATGCCCTACCAACTCCCTCACCACTGTATAGCCACGGTCTTCAACATAACTTTGCACTGCGTGGCCAATATCACCGATCCGAAGGCCATCTACCGCTTGCTCGATTCCCCTGTACAGGGACTTCTTAGTTGCAGTAAGAAGATTCATCACTTCTTTGGAAACCTCTCCCACCGGGTAAGTGTACGCGCTGTCGCTATGATAGCCATTCAGCTTGACCCCGCAGTCGATGGAAACGATGTCCCCCTCTTTTAGCACGTAGCCCCCGGGGATCCCGTGGACTACTACTTCATTAACCGATATACAAAGAGAGGCTGGAAATTTGTTGAATCCCTTGAATGAAGGGATCCCACCGTTATCTCTGATGTACTCCTCAGCAACCGCATCCAACTTTCCGGTTGTAACACCAGGTTTTACCCAGGTAGCTACTTCCGCGTGTGCCTTGCCGAGCACTTGAGCACTAACCTTTATCAGGTTGATTTCCTCTTCTGTTTTAAGATAAATCATTTCAGATTGCTACGCTCTCGGTCCGTCCTTTTACACGACCCGACTTCATCAATCCTTCATAGCGACGCATGAGTAGATAGCTTTCCACCTGTTGCAAGGTATCCAGAACCACACCTACCATGATCAGCAACGAAGTTCCTCCGAAGAAGTGAGCAAAGTCCGTCGAGATTCCCAAAAGACTTGCAAATGCAGGCAAGGTTGCAACAACCGCCAGCATCAACGCGCCAGGGAAGGTGATACGATCGAGCACAGAGCTGATATATTCAGATGTTTGCTGACCTGGTTTAACACCGGGGATAAATCCACCTCCTCGTTTCATGTCATCAGCAATTTGCTGAGGGTTCACCGAAATTGCGGTATAGAAGAACGTAAAAACAATAATCAATACTGCGAACAGGAGGTTGTATTGCCAGGTCGTGTAGTTAGCGAAAATCGTTGCTACGTTGCTGGCGAAATCACTTTTCTCAGCAAAATAAGATGCGCCCAATGAAGGGATAAACATCAAAGCCTGTGCGAAAATGATAGGCATTACACCTGCTGCATTCAATTTCAATGGAAGATATTGACGCTGACCTCCCATTACGCGGTTACCTACCACCTGCTTAGCATACTGGATAGGGATACGACGAACAGCCTGGGTCAACATCACGGCACCCATAATTACAAAGTACAGGGCGACAATTTCCAATACAAAAATCAGAATTCCTCCGCTACCTCTTGATACGAACTCTTTGTAGATCGCACCAGGAAAACGCGAAACGATACCGATCATGATCAGCATCGAAATACCGTTACCAATACCCTTGTCTGTGATTCTTTCACCGAGCCACATACAGAACATGGTACCCGCTGTCAATACGAATACCGACGAAATGGTGAACATGCTTCTGGAAACCAGAAGAGCCTCGTCAGGTACAGTAGTATTCAAATAAGCAGTACCTTGAACAAGTGTAACAACGATAGTCAGAACCCGGGTAATTTGGTTCAGTTTCTTACGTCCTGATTCCCCCTCCTTCTGCATTTTCTGGAAATATGGCAGCGCCATAGTCAACAGCTGGATGGCAATGGAAGCAGAAATGTAAGGCATGATACCCAACGCAAAAATGGACGCTTTGCTAAAAGCGCCACCTAAGAAAGTATCCAGCAACCCCAACAATCCCTGAGTGGATACATTCATTTGATCAGGCTCAACACCTGGCAACGCAACGTAAGACCCCAACCGGAAGATCGTTATAAACAAAAGAGTGTTGAGAATACGTGTTCTCAACTCCTCAATTGCAAATATGTGTTTTATTGTCTCTAAAAATCGTTTCATCTTCTGGGCTTACAACGCTCTGTTCAAAGTAAACAAATTCTGTCGGGTATCGCAGCTAAATTACAATTTAACTGCTTTGCCACCTGCCTTCTCGATCGACTCGATAGCCGATGCGGAAAACCCATGAGCCTGAACTTCAACAGCAGAAGAGATTTGGCCACGGTTAAGGATTTTAACCAGGTCATTCTTTGCGCTGAGACCATTTTCACGAATCAGATCCAACGTTACTACCGCAACTCCGGTTTTTTCAACCAATGCCTGGATTGCGTCCAGGTTCAACGCCTTGTATTCAACGCGATTGATGTTGTTGAAACCGAATTTCGGCAAACGTCTCTGAAGAGGCATCTGACCACCTTCGAAGCCCAGCTTGCGGCTGTAACCTGAACGCGACTGCGCTCCTTTGTGTCCACGTGCAGCAGTGCCCCCTTTTCCTGAGCCCTGACCACGTCCAACCCGCTTTCCTACCTTAACGGAACCAGCAGCCGGTTTTAATGAACTTAAATTCATACTATTGGAATATTAGATTTCTTCGACTTTAACCAAGTGGCTTACCTTGCGGATCATTCCTGCAATGGCATCGCTGTTTTCTTTCTCAACAGACCGGTTCAGTTTACCAAGACCCAACGCTTTAATCGTCAGTTTTTGTCTTTCAGGACGGTCAATTGTGCTCTTAACTTGTGTAATACGTACTTTTGACATGATTACTCTCAGATTGAGGATAATCCCGAAGGATTATCCGTTGAATACTTTTTCCAATTTAACGCTGCGTTGGAAAGCAACCTGATGCGGAGCTCTCATTTTCAAAAGAGCGTCAATTGTAGCCTTGATTACGTTGTGCGGGTTCGATGAACCTTTGGATTTCGCAAGTACGTCTTTGATACCTGCGCTTTCCAGCACTGCGCGCATCGGGCCACCTGCCAGTACCCCTGTACCAGGAGCTGCCGGCTTGATCAGAACGAAACCGCCGCTGAACTTACCTTCCATTTCGTGAGGAACGGTATGTTTTAGCATAGGAACTTGGATCAGGTTTTTCTTAGCATCGTCAATTCCTTTGGCGATCGCGTCGGTTACCTCATTGGCCTTACCCAATCCGTAACCTACTACTCCGTTTCCGTCTCCTACAACCACAATGGCAGAGAAGCTGAAACGACGACCACCTTTTACTACTTTTGCTACCCGGTTGATCGCTACAACGCGCTCTTTCAGGTCTGATTCGTTAACCTTTGAAGGTCTTGTATTTGTAGACATAGTCTTTGTTATACTTAGAATTTCAGGCCACCCTCACGAGCTCCGTCGGCCAATGCTTTTACCTTACCATGGTACAAATATCCATTACGGTCAAAAACTACTGCCTGGATACCTGCTTCCTGCGCCTTCTCTGCGATCTTCTTACCTACCTGGGCAGCAACTTCAACATTTGTGTTTTCTTTTCTGCCTCCCAAATCTACCGATGATGCACTTGCAAGGGTGATCCCTTTGATGTCATCGATAATCTGCGCATATATACTTGTGTTTGAACGGAAGACTGAGAGTCTAGGGCGTTCTGCACTTCCCTTCACCCGTTTACGGATGTGAAGTTTAAGGCGTGTTCTTCTATCTGCTTTTGCGTTAGCCATCTTAAATCTTATCTTACTTGTTTATAACATTGATCGGTGGCTACGCACTATTTCTTAGAAGCAGACTTACCTGCCTTACGACGGACCACTTCACCAACAAAACGGATACCTTTTCCTTTGTAAGGCTCAACTTTGCGAAGGGATTTGATTTTCGCTGCCACGGAACCAATCAGCTCTTTGTCGATACCCTCAAGAATTACTTTAGGGTTCTGACCTTTTTCCGAGGTAGTAGCAACTTTGATCTCTTCCGGGATCGCCATGAAAATATTGTGAGAGTAACCCAATTGAAGTTCGAGAACATTGTTCGCCGCACTCGCCTTGTAACCTACCCCAATAATTTCAAGCTCGCGCTTGTAGCCTTCGCCTACACCGATCACCATGTTGTTCAACAGGGAACGATAAAGGCCGTGCAATGCTTTGTGACGTTTTTGCTCTGTAGGGCGCGTTACTTTCACCTCGCTACCTTCAACTTCAACAGTAATATCGGTGTCGATAGCCTGGGTAAGTGTGCCTTTCGGGCCTTTTACAGATACTACGTTATCGTCTGCAACCGATACGGATACGCCCGCCGGCAACGTGATAACTTTATTTCCTATTCGTGACATTTCCTGAATAACTTTTAAATATTAATACACGAAACATAACACTTCACCACCCACATTCAGTGTCTTAGCTTCTTTATCTGTCATTACACCTTTCGATGTAGAGATAATCACTGTTCCTAAGCCGCCCAATACACGTGGCAGTGTTGATGAACCTGAATATTTACGAAGTCCAGGCTTACTAACCCTCTCCAATTTTACAATTGCAGATTGCTTTGTCACAGGATTATATTTCAAAGCTATCTTGATAACTCCCTGAGGACCAACCTCGTCGAATTTATAACTTTGAATGTACCCTTTGTCAAAAAGTACCTTTGTAATCTCTTTTTTTATGTTGGATGCAGGTATCTCAACAACCCGGTGCTTCGCTTTGATAGCGTTTCTGAGTCTCGTCAGATAGTCTGCTATGGGATCCGTTAACATGTTTATGCCAAGTTTAAACACCCCCTTTTGAACGGGAGTGCAAAGTTAAGTAATTGAAATCAGAATTGAAAGTATTCTTACCAACTTGATTTTGTAACTCCTGGAATTTTTCCATCTGACGCCATATCGCGGAACAGAACCCGGGAAATTCCGAATTTACGCATATAACCGCGAGGTCTTCCAGTGATTTTGCACCGGTTGTGCAGGCGTACAGGAGAAGAGTTACGTGGTAACTTGTCAAGACCAACCCAGTCACCGGCAGCTTTTAACTTGGTACGCTTTTCAGCATAACGTTCTACTAGCGCTTGTCTTTTTCTCTCCCGTGCTTTTACTGATTCTTTTGCCATTGTCGGTAAATAATCTTAGTAGTATTTTCTTATTTATTCGCGTTGGTGAAAGGCATTCCCAATGCTTTCAGCAATTCGTAGCTCTCTTCGTCAGAGTTGGTAGAGGTCACGAAAGTGATATCCATACCAGTGATCTTCGCCACTTTTTCGATGCTGATTTCAGGGAAAATAATCTGCTCCTTCACACCGAACGTATAATTTCCACGTCCATCGAATCCTTTGTCGCTGATTCCTTTGAAGTCACGTACACGTGGCATTGCAATGGAAGTCAAACGGTCGAGGAATTCGTACATCTTGTCACCACGAAGCGTTACTTTCGCTCCGATAGGCATGTTTTCACGCAACTTAAAGTTAGAAACAGCCTTTTTGGAGATAGTAGCTATTGCTTTCTGTCCTGTGATCAGGCTCAACTCTTCCACACCGGTGTCAACAAGTTTCTTGTCTGCAACAGCAGCTCCGATACCTTTGTTGATAACAATCTTTGTCAAGCGGGGAACCTGCATGCTTGATTTATACTGAAATTTCCCCTTCAATTGCGAAACGATTTCGCTAACGTATTTCTCTTTTAATCTAGGCGTCGCCATGTTTGAAAGTGATTATGTGGATTGCCGACCCACGCGCTTGGTTATAAAAATCAACTGCTTTCGGCAAATCCGGACTACAATAAGTTTCCGGATTTTTTTGAAAAGCGTTGCAGTTTTCCTTTGTCATTCGCTTTACGGCCGGTTCTTGAAGCTTCACCTGTTTTAGGATCTACTACCATCAGGTTACTGATGTGAATGGCGCCTTCGCGTTTTTCGATGCTGCCTTGTGGATTTTGCGCGTTTGGCTTAACGTGCTTCGTGATCATGTTCACGCCTTCCACAGTAGCTCTTTGTTTTTCTACAAGCACCTTGGTGATCACGCCGGTTTCGCCTTTTGCATTACCTGAAATCACTTTCACGGTATCACCCTTGCGAACGTGCAATTTTGCCGGTGCTTTTTTATTTGTACTTTCCATTGAGGTATTCTCTTAACAGTTTAAAGAAATACTGATGTTTTGATTTCTTACAACACTTCTGGTGCCAGTGATACGATTTTCATGAACTGCTTTTCGCGCAATTCCCGGGCAACCGGTCCGAAAATACGTGAACCACGTGGCTCATCGTTGTTGTTCAATAAAACTGCCGCATTATCTTCAAACCGGATGTAGGTACCATCCTTACGACGTACTTCTTTCTTCGTACGTACAACAACGGCTTTGGAAACCGTTCCTTTTTTCATATTGCTCGAAGACAGAGCGGATTTCACTGTCACGACGATCTTATCGCCCACCGAAGCATAACGCTTTCCAGTTCCGCCCAATACCCGGATTACGAGTACTTCTTTCGCGCCACTGTTATCGGCTACTGACAGTCTTGATTCTTGTTGTACCATGATTACTTCGCTCTTTCAAGGATTTCTACTAATCTCCAACGCTTGTTTTTGCTAAGCGGACGAGTTTCCATTACACGGATCGTGTCACCGATTCCAACCTGGTTTGTTTCGTCGTGAACCATCAGCTTGGTAGTTTTAGTCATAAACTTACCATACTTAGCGTGTTTCACTTTACGCACGACAGTGATCACACAGGATTTCTCCATTTTGTTGCTCACTACCTTGCCAACTCTCTCTTTACGTAAATTTCTTTCTGTTGCCTCCATAATTTCTAAACTGTTTACTGTTGGTTAGATTTAGCCGACAGCTCTGTTAAGAGTCTTGCAATTTCCTTACGTGAGGCGCGAATACGCAGAGGATTCTCAATTGGAGAAATAGCGTGAGCAAATTTCAACCGGAGTAAGCGCTCTCTCTCTTGGGCGATCTGCTCTTTCAGCTGATCCTGCGACAGATTCTTTATTTCTTTACTAGTCATTGCTTTTGATAATTAGCGGTTCTTAATACGTTCGGACTACTATGATTCCTGATAATCCCGGCGTACGACGAACCTTGTCTTAATTGGCAACTTTTGTGCAGCCAAACGCAATGCTTCGTTTGCAGTATCCAGCGCTACACCAGTCGCTTCGAAAATGATAGTTCCAGGCTTAACAGGAGCTACCCAATACTCAGGAGCACCTTTACCTTTACCCATACGAACCTCGGCAGGTTTTTTGGTAATCGGTTTGTCAGGGAATACACGGATCCAAACCTGACCTTCGCGTTTCATCGCACGTGTCACCGAGATACGGGCTGCTTCGATCTGGCGAGCAGTCAACCAACCTGGTTCCAGTGCCTTTATTGCAAACGATCCAAAAGCGATCTCATGTCCGCGGGTCGCGAGACCGTTGTGCGAACCTTTGTTCTTTTGTTGTTTGCGAAATTTTGTCCTTTTCGGCTGTAACATGATTCTAATCTATTTGAACCGGTTTGATACCGGAAAGTATCTGATTACTTTTTCTTGTTCTTGTTGCGTTTGCGACGATCTGCATCACCACCACCGCCTTCACCACGTGGAGCTCCTCCATCGTTTCTGTCACGGCCACCTCTTCTGTCGCCACGTCCGCCACGGTCGTTACCACCACGTTCGCCACCTTGTGCGCTTCTTTCAGCTCTGTCGGATGCGGCAGTTGCTGCGCTTGGAGTGAGGTCACGCTTTCCGTACAATTCTCCTTTGAAGATCCATACTTTAATACCGATCTTACCGTAGATAGTTTGTGCTTCGGAGATAGCGTAGTCGATGTCCGCTCTCAATGTATGCAAAGGAATACGTCCTTCTTTGTATTCTTCTGTACGGGCCATTTCAGCACCACCCAGACGACCTGCCAAACGGATTTTGATTCCTTGTGTTCCTACACGCATTGCAGAAGCGATAGATTGCTTCATTGCACGACGGTAAGAGATACGAGCCTGCAATTGCTGAGCGATTGCCTCGCCTACCAGTTTTGCATCGATTTCAGGACGTTTGATTTCGTAGATGTTAATCTGAACATCTTTTCCTGTAATCTTTTTAAGCTCTTCCTTGATTTTATCAACCTCGCTACCACCTTTTCCGATCACGATACCCGGACGGGCAGTGTGGATAGTCAAAGTGATGCGTTTAAGTGTACGTTCAATAACTACTTTTGAAATCGATCCTTTCGGGATACGCGCTTTGATGTAGTTACGGATTTTTTCGTCTTCAACCAGTTTGTCAGAGAAGTCTTTTCCTCCGTACCAGCTAGATTCCCATCCTCTAACAATTCCTAGTCTTAGACCTATCGGATTAACCTTTTGTCCCATTCGAAATAGATCGTTTTACTTATGATTCGCTAATTACTGCTTCATTTACTGACACCGACGCGTCGTCTACCACGATTGTGATGTGGTTGGAACGCTTACGGATCCTGTGTGCTCTTCCCTGAGGTGCAGGGCGCAAACGCTTTAACATGCGTCCACCGTCAATAAATACGGTCTTAACGATCAGGTCAGCGTCTTCCAGTTTCGATCCTTCGTTCATTTGCTGCCAGTTGGCAACAGCCGAAAGAAGAACTTTGTGCAAAACCGGCGATGAAGCTCTCGGTTGGAATTTCAAAAGTGCCAACGCTTTGCTGACCTTCTGTCCGCGAATCATGTCGGCCACCAATCTCATCTTACGAGGAGAAGTAGGCACATCCTTTAATATAGCTCTTGCTTCCATGTTTCTTTTCAGATATCGGCTCGTCCGTTAGGACCAGCTACGTCGACAAATTATTTTCTTCCTTTATCTTTTTTAGCGGTGTGGCCACGGAAGTTACGGGTTGGAGAGAACTCGCCCAGTTTGTGTCCTACCATGTTTTCAGTCACATAAACCGGAATGAACTTGTTTCCGTTATGTACTGCAAATGTGTGCCCGATAAAATCAGGCGAAATCATTGAGCGCCGCGACCAGGTCTTGATGACAGATTTACGCGACGAGTTGTTCATCGTTTCAACTTTGGCTTCGAGACGAAAGTCGATATATGGTCCTTTTTTTAATGAGCGTGCCATGTTCTACTTATTTTTTACGACGGCTGATAATCAATTTCTCAGAATGCTTGTTGCGGTTACGTGTCTTAAGACCCTTCGCGAACTGACCATTTCTAGAACGAGGCTGACCTCCTGACGAACGGCCTTCACCACCACCCATTGGGTGATCAACAGGGTTCATAGCAACACCACGTACACGTGGACGACGTCCCAACCATCTTCTGCGACCCGCTTTTCCAAGCGAAACGTTCATGTGGCTAGCATTGGAAACAACTCCAACCGTTGCGATACAAGTAGCAAGTACCATACGCATTTCGCCAGATGGCATTTTCAATACTGCGTATTTACCGCCTTCTCTCGCTACCAGCTGCGCGTAAGCACCGGCGCTTCTTGCAAACTGACCACCTTTACCAGGAGTCAATTCGATGTTGTGTACAATCGTACCGACAGGCATCGATCCCAATGGAAGGGCATTTCCAACCTCAGGAGCTACTGAATTTCCGGACACGATAACTTGTCCAACTTTCAGACCGTTTGGTGCAATGATGTAACGTTTTTCTTCGTCCTCAAACTGGATCAGGGCGATACGCGCTGAACGGTTTGGATCGTATTCGATCGTAAGGACAGTAGCGGGAGCGTCGAAACGGTTTCTTTTGAAATCGATAACGCGGTATTTTTTCTTGTGACCGCCACCAATATATCGCATGGTACGATGTCCCTGGCTGTTACGACCACCTGTTCTCTTGATGGGTTCCAGAAGACTCTTCTCAGGCTTCGACGCGGTGATCTCCTCGAACGTAGGAGCCGAGCGGAAACGCTGACCAGCACTTGTAGGTTTTAATTTTTTAACTGCCATTTGCTATTAACTCGTCTAATGATTTGAAATCGTTCAACTAGGCTTCACCGTAGATATCGATGGCTTCGCCTTCGGCTACTGTAATGATCGCCTTTTTGATAGTTGACGTTTTTCCAGTGACAAACTTACCTCCCGATGTGCGGGATTTGCTTTTACCAATGCTGCGCATGGTGTGAACACTTTCTACGGTAACCCCGAACAGTTTCTCAACAGCCTTCTTGATCTCTACCTTGTTTGCAGTAAGGGAGACTTCGAAAGCGTATTTACCTTGACCACCCTGAGCCGTTACCTTTTCGGTTATAATCGGACGTTTCAGTACACTCATTGTTATTTGTTCAATTGGGTTTCCAAAATAGAAAGAGCAGATTCACTTATCAGAAGACGGTCTGCATTCATCAGGTCATATGTATTAACCGCATCCACAGTTGTAACTTTCGCTTTCGGAATGTTACGGCTAGACAGGTATACATTGTTGTCGATCTCTGGGAGGATCAATAATGTCTTTGTATTCACAAGAGAAAGTGAATTCAATACATTCAGGAAAGACTTCGTTTTGGGAGCTTCGAAAGTGAACGCTTCCAGAACCGAAACGGCGTTAGCTTGCGCCTTAACAGAAAGTGCCGAACGGCGAGCCAATGCTTTTACTTTCTTGTTTACTTTGAAACCGTAGTCGCGTGGACGTGGACCGAAAATACGGCCACCACCTACGAACACTGGAGACTTAATGCTACCTGCACGAGCTCCGCCGGTTCCTTTTTGGCGTTTGATTTTACGTGTAGAGTGATTTACCTCTGCACGTTCTTTTGATTTGTGCGTTCCCTGACGCTGGTTAGCCAGGTAAAGCTTCACATCGAGATAGATCGCGTGCGTGCTAGGTTCAATGCCGAATACTTCCTCAGACACATTTACCTTCTTGCCGGTATCTTCTCCTTTTATATTTAATACGGACAGTTCCATCGTACTACTTCTCAATGATTAGAAATGAATTCTTCGAACCCGGTACTGAGCCACTCACTACAAGAATGTTTTGCTCAGGTATCACTTTCAGAATACGCAAATTCTGAATCTTTACACGATTGTTACCCATACGTCCACCCATACGAATGCCTTTGAATACGCGTGATGGGAATGAACAAGCACCAATCGAACCTGGGTGACGGGCTCTGTTGTGCTGACCGTGTGTCTGACCACCTACCCCGGCGAATCCGTGGCGTTTTACAACACCTTGGAAACCACGACCTTTGGCAGATCCTACAACGTCAACAAACTCGCCTTCTTCAAAGATATCCGTAACGGATAGTGAAGTTCCAAGTTCATGTTCCACTTCAAATTCCTTAAACTCAACCAATTTTTGCTTGGGAGTCGTGTTGGCTTTTTTGAAGTGGCCAATCAGAGGCTGGGAGGTGTTCTTTTCTTTCTTCTCACCAAAACCTAACTGGATAGCCTTATAGCCATCCTTTTCTTCGGACCTAACTTGTGTAACAACACAAGGACCAGCTTGGATCACAGTACATGCCAGAGCCTGCCCGTCAGCATTGTACAAACTAGTCATTCCGATTTTTTTACCAATTAAACCAGACATGTTTGAAATTTAAATTTAGCAGGTAAAACCCCCTTATTCTTTAAAACGGACTGCAAAGGTAGAAAAAACGATTTTAACATCCTAACAGCCTAAAAATATTTCTCGCTGATAATCAGCAAAAAAGGTCAGATGAACGAACATCTGACCTCATTTTCGAAGAAGCTGACTGGTTATCGGTGTAATCCTATGCCTGTCAGGCTTTTCTGAGTTCAGATGTGGTTTCCAGAGGAACCCGGACCTTCATCCAATTTAGGTGGTGGCTTAAATCAATGAGCCGGCATTAACTATACTTTGATCTCTACATCAACACCGCTTGGCAATTCAAGCTTCATTAAGGCATCTACCGTCTTAGCGCTTGTTGAGAAAATGTCTACCAGACGTTTGTAGGTACAAAGCTGGAATTGCTCTCTCGATTTCTTGTTAACGTGCGGCGAACGAAGAACAGTGAATTTCTCTGTCTTTGTAGGCAAAGGAATAGGACCGCTTACTACCGCGCCTGTTGCCTTTACTGCCTTAACGATTTTCTCGGCTGACTTGTCAACCAAGTTGTGGTCGAATGACCGAAGTTTGATACGGATCTTTTGATTCATTGTATTTGTTTGTTTCCGGTTCAGAAAATCTCGCCGGATCGCTCCGGCAGTACACCTTTGAAAGAACCATTTACTTCGCAGGCTATATCATAAAGAATGCGTTGCAGAATGGCTCCTGCAACGCATCTATTGTATTAAGCTTTAACGAGACCTTTCGCTTTCTCGATAACACCGTCAGCGATGTTATTAGGCACGATTTCGTAGTAAGCGAACGTCAGGGATGCAGTAGCACGTCCTGATGACATTGTACGAAGGTCAGTCACATAACCGAACAATTCAGAAAGAGGTACATCAGCTTTGATAACCTGTGCTCCATTGCGGGAGTCCATACCTCTCATGATACCACGACGACGGTTAAGGTCACCTGTGATAGGTCCGGTATATTCGTCAGGAGTCAGAACTTCTACGTGCATGATAGGCTCCATCAATTTCGAACCTGCGTGACGAGCAGCTTCTTTGAAACCGATCTTGGCAGCCAATTCGAAAGAGAGTGAATCTGAATCGACATCGTGGAATGAACCATGGAACAAACGCACTTTCATCGAATCCAAAGGATATCCTGCAAGCGCACCGTTGATCATAGCAGCTTCGAAACCTTTCTGAACAGGAGCGATGAATTCGCGAGGGATAGCACCACCCACAACTTCGTTCACAAACTGCAAACCTTGTTTCGGCTCTTTTCCTTCCTCGTTGTCGTCGCGTGGCCCGATTTCGAATACGATATCGGCGAATTTACCACGACCACCCGTTTGTTTCTTGTAAACCTCGCGGTGTTCGAAGTTCTTGGTAAGGATCTCTTTGTAAGCAACCTGAGGAGCTCCCTGGTTTACTTCCACTTTGAACTCACGACGCATACGGTCGATGATGATTTCAAGGTGAAGCTCACCCATACCTTTGATGATCGTCTGACCAGTCTCTTCGTTAGATTCAACCTGGAGTGTCGGATCTTCTTCAATCAGTTTGGTGATCGCTTTCGAGAAGTTATCGCTGTCAGCAGCTTTCTTAGGCTCGATAGCGTAACCGATTACCGGCTCTGGGAATACCATTGATTCGAGAACGATCGGTGATTTTTCCTCAGAAAGAGTATCTCCTGTTTTGATATCCTTGAAACCTACTACCGCACCAATATCACCTGCTTCAAGCCTGTCAATCTGATTTTGCTTGTTAGCGTGCATTTGGAAAATCCGGGAGATACGCTCTTTGTTTCCTGAACGGTTGTTCAATACATAAGAACCTGATTCCAGTACACCCGAGTAAGAACGGATGAAGCAAAGACGACCTACATAAGGGTCAGTTGCGATTTTGAATGCCAATGCACAGAAAGGATCTTTTTCAGATGGCTGACGGCTGATCTCATTACCTGTACGTGGATCTGTTCCGATAATGCTTTCACGATCCAATGGTGAAGGCAAAATAGCCATCACGTAATCAAGCATAGTCTGAACTCCTTTATTTTTGAAAGAAGAACCACAAACCATAGGAACGATCTTCATGCTGATAGTTGCAGCGCGCAATGCAGCAAGAATTTCATCTTCAGAGATCGAGTTAGGATCTTCAAAATACTTCTCCATCAAAGTATCGTCGAACTCGGCCACAGCTTCAAGCAATTTCTCTCTCCACTCGGTAGCTTCTTCCAGCATATCGTCAGGAATAGGCACCTCAGTGAAAGTCATGCCTTTATCAGCTTCGTTCCACTCGATACCACGGAAGTTAACGAGGTCAACTACACCGCGGAAAGTATCTTCTGCACCGATAGGCAATTGAAGAGGTACAGCGTAGCTGCCCAACATCTCTTTAACCTGAGTACAAACTTTCAGAAAGTCTGCACCTGAGCGGTCCATTTTGTTTACGAAACCGATACGGGCAACATTATAGTTGTTAGCCAGACGCCAGTTTGTTTCAGACTGAGGCTCAACACCATCTACTGCACTGAAAAGGAACACAAGACCATCCAATACACGAAGAGAACGGTTCACTTCAACGGTGAAGTCAACGTGTCCAGGAGTATCGATGATGTTGATGTGGTATTTTTCGTCGCGGTAGTTCCAGTTAACTGTCGTAGCAGCGGATGTAATAGTGATACCACGCTCCTGCTCCTGCTCCATCCAGTCCATCGTAGCAGCACCATCGTGCACCTCTCCGATTTTGTGGCTAACCCCTGCGTAGTAAAGGATACGCTCCGTTGTCGTTGTTTTACCTGCATCGATGTGCGCGGCAATACCAATGTTTCTTGTTAATCTTAAATCACGTGCCATGACAGATGGTGATGTGTTTTTATATATTCAAAGTGCAATTCTGTGCGAAGCTGTTTGAATTTTTCTCTCAGCGCAAAACGCTGGTTTTCAAAATTCAGAGCGCAAAAGTATAAATTGTTGATTATAAAAACAATTAAGGAAAAGTTATTTTTCTAAAAACCTCAAAATAAAAAATCGGGAACCCGGATAAACCAGGCTCCCGACCATTCTATTTCTGCGCTCCTGACTAGAAACGGAAGTGCGAGAACGCTTTGTTGGCATCTGCCATACGGTGCGTATCGTCTTTCTTCTTCACAGCAGCACCTTCACCTTTCGCAGCAGCGATAATTTCGCCGGCCAGACGGTCAACCATTGTCTTTTCACCACGCTTGCGGGAATAGTTGATCAACCATTTCATGCCCAGTGACTGCTTGCGCTCAGGACGAACTTCGGTAGGAACCTGGAAAGTAGCACCACCCACGCGACGGCTCTTAACCTCAACGGAAGGAGTTACGTTGTTCAATGCTTTTTTCCATGTTTCCAGGCCATTTTCGCTGGTTTTTTTCTCAACCAGTTCCAATGCATCGTAGAAAATAGTAAAAGCAATGCTTTTCTTTCCTTCGTACATCAGGTTGTTAACGAATTTGGTAACCTGGACGTCCCTGAACTTCGGATCAGGAAGGATATATCTTTTCTTTGGTTTCGACTTTCTCATTTTGTCTTAATGTTTTAACGAGGTTTCGTTTTGCAACTTATTCACCCTGGGGTAATTACCAGGATTACTTCCCTTTTATAAGAATTGAATTACTTAATAAAAGCAGAGAGAGTTACTTTTTATTTTTTCTTACCTTTTACTGGTGCTGCCGGAGCTTGTCCTGGTTTCGGACGCTTCGCACCATATTTAGAACGACGTTGTTTACGGCCGTTCACACCTGCGGTATCCAGTGCACCACGGATAATGTGGTAACGAACACCTGGCAAATCCTTCACACGACCACCGCGGATCAATACGATCGAGTGCTCTTGCAGGTTGTGGCCTTCACCTGGGATGTAGGCATTCACCTCCTTGTTGTTCGACAGACGAACACGGGCTACTTTACGAAGCGCCGAGTTTGGCTTCTTAGGCGTAGTAGTGTACACCCGGGTGCACACGCCCCTGCGCTGAGGGCATGAATCCAAAGCCGGAGACTTGGATTTCCATGTAATGGTCTCTCTACCTTTACGGACTAATTGTGAAATAGTAGGCATTTAACAATTTGATTTTGATTCGGTTACCTAACCGATCGTTTGTTATATAAACACTTTTCCCGAAAAATCGGACTGCAAAAGTAATAAACCATCCTTGATTTACAAACCGTTAACAACTTTTTTTGTACCATTACCACCATTCTGCAAAGTAGGTTGTCAAGAAATGCGCAGGAGGAGTCAGATTCAAATAAAATTCTTCCTATCTAGTATCCTGAATTTTATTTCCAATCGTTGTTTATTAGTATTGTTTTTCAGAAACCCAGTGTGCGCGTCGAATCGTTTGATTTTATACTCTACATTATGAAACTTTTCCGGAGTTACTTTACTCTCATAGTTTGTTTTGCAATCTGTTTATACTTGTCCGGCTGCAACTCGGCGATGCAGGCATATAAAGACGGCCAAAAGAAATTTGCGAACGGAGAATACGACCTCGCCATCAAAGGTTTCCAGAAAGCCGCCGAAGCCAATATCGAGCCGGTGCAGACGAGCTACCTGATCGCGGAGTCCTATCGCCTTTCGAACCGCTTCAAAGAAGCTGTCCCCTACTACAAAAAAGCCATAGACGGTGGCATTACCAATGCAGATGCGCGTTTTCAATATGCTTACGCACTGAAAACAACCGGCGACTATGCCGACGCGTCAGCCCAATTTTCCGAATTCGCCAAAGGCCAAAACGTTCCGCAGAACTTGCAGGAAAGGGCATTGCGCGAAGTCGAGATCATCCGCATTGCCGATCGTTTGAAAGCAACCAAAATGGAGGTCGAGCTGAAAGACCTTCCGCTGAACACGGCCGGTGCCGAGTTCGCACCGACGGTACTGGGCAACGAACTGGTTTTCTCTTCTTCCAAAAAAGAGAAGATTTACACCAACAATGGCCAACCGATGTTGGGACTTTACAAAATCAATATCGCCTCGGATCCCGGTAACACGCAAGGAAATCCCGTATTGTTCAGCCAGGAAGTTTTTGCGCCGGAAGCCCACGACGCCTCGCCCGCATTCTCACCCGACGGAAAAACGCTCGTTTTTGCCAGAAGTAATACCGGTAAGAAAAAAGATAAATCGCCGGATGTAGACCTTTACATGAGCCGCAATGTAAGCGGCCAATGGACGGCCCCGGCAATACTTCCTATTAATGATTCCCTCGCCTGGGATGGCTCGCCCGCATTCTCTCGCGACGGCAAAACGCTCTATTTCGCATCCAACCGCGCTGGTGGCGTAGGCGGGATCGATATTTACCGCACCAATATCGATGCGTCCGGCCGGTTTAGCCGCCCGGTGAATATGGGTAAGGACATCAATACGGTCGGAGACGACATGTTTCCTTATGTAGCGGAAGGCGGAAAGCTCTACTTTGCTTCCGACGGCCATCCCGGTCTTGGCAAACTCGATCTTTTTTCAGCAACGAGAACACAGGGTGTGATCACGATCGAAAACATGGGCCTGCCCTTCAATAGCCCGCAAGACGACTTTGGATTGGTATTCTATCAAAACCTGAAAAAAGGATTCTTTGCTTCGAACCGCGACGGCGGCAAAGGCGACGACGACATTTACTACTTCGCCGCACCGGAAGAAGAGGACACGACCACCGTCGCAAAACATAACGACCCGAACGATCCGCTTAATCCGAACAACCCGAACTTCATCAATGGCAAACGGAAAGTAGTCCGCTACTTCCTTGCCGGAACCGTTCTCGCAAATGGCGAAACGCCTATCCCGATCGATTCGGCGGTGGTACACATCCTGCCCGACACCTCGGATACGCAAATCGCCGAGTTCCCGACTGCGAAAGATGGCAAGTTTGGCAAGCAGCCGGTGGAAGAAGGCAAAGCGTATCAATTGCTGGTTCAGCGTAAAGGCTATATCAGCAAGCGGGAGCCGTTCTCAATGTCGGGGCGCAACATTCCGCCGATTTTCCTGACTAAAGAACTGACCGATACCACGTTCAATGTGACCATCAAACTCGACAAGCTGGAACTGAACAAGACATTCGTACTGGAAAATATCTATTACGATTTGAACAAATACAATATCCGCCCCGATGCAGCAGTGGAGCTGGATAAATTGGTGCAAATCCTGAAAGATAACCCGACAATGACTATCGAGCTCAGCTCACATACGGATGCCCGCGCAACCGATGCCTATAACATGACGCTCTCGCAAAACCGCGCCGAATCCGCGGTGGCTTACCTAAACTCCAAAGGCATTGAAGCCGACAGGATGGAAGCCAAGGGTTACGGCGAAAGAGAGCTCATCGTTCCGAATGCCAAAACAGAGGAAGAGCACCAGCGCAACCGCCGCACGGAATTCACGATCCTGAGCTATTGATTTACCAAATCTTAGGGAAGCCCGCTGCGAACCGATCAGTTTCGCAGCGGGCTTTTTCTTATAATTGCATTTCTTAACATTTCCCAAAGAGTACTTATCAGTTTGCATTAATGGCCCGACGCATAATCTATTGGTTCAGGAATGATTTAAGGTTAAAGGACAACCAGGCACTTTTTTCAGCCGTGGATGCCGCCGATGAAATCCTTCCCGTATATGTTTTTGATCCCCGTCAATTTGAAAAAACAAAGCTTGGTTTCCGTAGAACGGGTGCATTACGGGCACGTTTTCTAATCGAGGCAGTTGCCGAGCTCCGTGAAAATATCCGGCAAAAAGGCGGCGACCTGCTCATTCGCATTGGAAAGCCCGAAGAGATCGTCGCCAAGCTCGCGGAAAATTATAATGCCGATTATGTTTACACGAGTAAAGAAATTGCACCGCAGGAAACCCGCATTGAATCATCCCTGAGTAAAAACCTCAAAACCGCGAATGTCGACATCAGGCTATTTTGGATGGACACAATGATCAACGCATTCGACCTGCCATTCCCGGTATCCAAATTGCCGACCGGCTTTCCGGAGTTTGAGCGCCTGCTGAGCAACGACCTCAAAATAAAGGAACAATTCCAGACGCCGGAGAGGGTTCCGTTACCCGCCGACATGGAAGCAGGGTACATTCCCGGATTACCTGAACTCGGCATCGACCCGAATGAAATACCGGTGGCCTCATCACCCGGCGGAGAGATACATGCGCTGGCTGCGTTGAAGGAATATATTGAGCAATACGTAAAAAAGGACATCTCCTACCCTACCGCAGAGCCGCTCACCGACACCCGGCTTTCCGACTGGCTTTCGCTCGGCTGTATTTCGGCTTCTTACATCTATCGGAGTGTAAAAACCGCCCAATCGCACGCTGTGACGGAAGATGCCATCATCACTAACCTGCTGAAACGGGAATACCTGCATTGGACATTGCTCCGGTTTGGCCCAAGGATGTTCAAGCCTAGCGGCGTGAAACACCATTTCAACCGTCGCTGGAAGAATGATAACGCAGCATTTGAGAAGTGGATAAATGGACAGACGGATGACCAAATAATAAATAATATTATCCAAAAGCTCACTGCTACCGGCTTCATTACTGCTGCGGAACGCGAGGCCGCCGCGCGGTACCTGGTCGATGAACTGGATATTAACTGGACATGGGGCGCGATGTATTTTGAAAGCCTGCTGCTTGACTACGAAGCATCCGTCAACTGGGGCCGCTGGAACACCCTGGCCGGTGTCGGCGAAGATTGATCCGGTACAAATGGGGCAATATCGTCTTGGGAGACCGGCTATGTAGATTTTCTAACAGATTTTGCTAGCTTTGGTCAACTTTGAATCACATTCAATAACTCTAAACTGAATATTAAAATGTCAAAAGGACTCATTGCAGTTATCGTCGTTGTTCTGATTCTCGGATTCGTTGGCTGCGGTAAATATAATGGCCTCGTGCAAAAAGATGAGGTAGTAAAAGAATCATGGGCCGGCGTGGAAAGCCAGTACCAGCGCCGCGCCGACCTTATCCCCAACCTGGTAAATACCGTTAAAGGTGCTGCCGATTTTGAAAAAAGTACATTGACGGCGGTAATCGAAGCGCGTAGCAAAGCGACACAAACTACGATCAGCGCCGATCAGCTTACCCCTGAAAATATCGCCAAATTCCAGGCGGCACAGGATCAGCTAAGCGGTTCACTGTCTCGCCTGCTTGTATCGGTTGAACAATATCCTAATCTGAAAGCCAATCAGAACTTCCTCGAACTGCAGGCCCAGCTCGAAGGCACTGAAAACCGGATCAGCGTGGAACGCGGCAAGTTCAATACGGTCGTAAAGGATTACAACCAGGAGGTCCGCACATTCCCGACCAACCTTTTCGCCGGGGTATTCGGCTTCTCCCAAAAAGGTTATTTCACGGCCGCACCGGGTTCAGATAAAGCGCCAAGCGTACAATTCTAAGTTTCGCGCCGGGCTTGTGAAGAGCCCGGCGCAATGTTTTTAACCCTATCCATCTCAACCGGGCTCATGGCAACCGAATCCCTATTTTTCACCGACGAAGAGCAGCAAGACATTATTGAGGCAATTCAGGAAGCGGAAAAACAGACTTCCGGAGAAGTGAAAGTGCATATAGAGAAGAAATGCCCTACGTCGGATGTCATGGAGCGGGCCAAGGAAGTTTTCCTGTTTTTAAACCTGCACCAAACCGCCGAACGCAACGGGGTACTGTTTTACCTCGCATACGAAGACCGGAAGTTTGCCGTATTGGGCGACCAGGGGATCGATGCGAAAGTAAGCTCCGATTTTTGGGACAGTACCAAAGAGCTCTTACGCAAACATTTCAGGGCTGGAGAGTTTAAAGAAGGTCTTCGCCATGGCATTCAGGAAGCTGGGCTACAATTAAAAAAACACTTCCCCTACCAGTCCGGCGACATCAACGAACTTCCGGATGATATTTCGTTCGGCCAATAAACTATGAAGCAATTCATCATTTACCTACTGCTTGCCGTAGCGGCAATAGCCGGTGTGCAGGCACAGGATATTCCTCCCAAGCCCAATCCGCCAAGGCTCGTCAACGACCTTGCCAACCAGCTTAACCCATCGGAAGAGGCGCAGTTGGAACAGAAGCTGGTCGCCTACAACGACTCGACTTCTTCGCAGATTGTGATCGTAATCGTTCCCACATTGGGCGACTACCCCATTGCCGACTATGCGTTCAAACTCGGTACAGAATGGGGTGTGGGCCAAAAGGGCAAAAACAATGGTATCGTATTGCTCTGGGCGCCAAAGGAAAGAAAGATTTTCATCGCAACCGGTTACGGCCTCGAAGGTGCAATACCCGACGCTATCGCGAAACGCATCGTTTCTCAGGTAATCACCCCGCAGTTCAAGGCCGGGCAGTTTTACCAGGGCCTGAGCGACGGCGTAGATATGATATTCAAATACGCGACGGGCGAATACAAGGCCGATCCGAAGCAGGACAGCGGCGAAGGCGATGGCTTTCCTCCCATACTGATTTTCGTGATCATATTTATCGTTATCCTCATATTCATATTTCGCAATAGAGGTGGCGGAGGAGGTAATCGCGGCTACCGCGACAGTGGCATTCCACCTATATTCTTCCCTTACACCACGCATTCGGGTCGCGGGAGTTCCTCAGGTAACTGGGGCGGCTTCGGCGGAGGCGATGGCGGTGGTTTCGGAGGCTTTGGAGGAGGTAGCTTTGGCGGCGGCGGCGCCGGAGGTGATTATTAGTATTTCAAACAAACCGATATTCGAAAGCGGATGGAAGCATGGTCTTCCGTCCGCTTTTTGCTTGAAGCCATTTACAACGTATAGTCGTGGCATGCTTTTTTGTACATTAACCATAAACTTTATTACCAAAACCTAAACAAAGTTTTATGGAAAGGAAAAACAATACCGGTCTGGTCGTAGGATTGATCCTGATGACCATTCTTGCCGCAGTGTTCGGATACCTATATTATAAAGAACACAACATCACACAAAAGCAGGAAACCGACCTCACCGCCAGGGTTAATGAACTGGCAACCTCCGAAATCAAGCTGGATTCTATCTCCAAACAACTCGATGCACGCATTCTCGAGGTACAGGGGCTTGGCGGCGATGTTGCCGAACTGCAAAAAGTGAAAGCATCACTCGAAAGTGACCGGGCAGCATTGCGCAAAGGCAATGCGTCTATGGGCCGGAAAATCAAGGAATATGAGGAATTTCTCGTCAAAAAGGACACCGAAATCGCTCAGCTTCGGGAAGAAAACCAGCAGTTGATCAGCCAGAACGAGGGCCTTACCCAGGAAAAGAACGAACTGCAAACCAGTCGCCAGGCTGTGCGTGATTCGCTCAGCGGGGTGGTTGCCCAAAAGACCGAACTGGAATCGAAAGTAACGATGGCCGCCGCATTGCGTGCACGTAGTGTGAAGGTTTACGCGGTATCGTCCAAAGGCAAGGTGCGTGAAGGCGAAAATGTGAAGTCCAAAAGAGTCGATAAGGTACGCGTGGATTTCATTCTCGAAAAGAACCCGCTTACCGCTACCGACGATAAAACCATTTATTTGCGTATTATCGACCCAAGTGGCGCTACCATTTCGGACACTAAAACCGGTTCCGGTGTATTCCAGTATAACGGACAGGAACAGGGCTATACCATCAGCAAGGATATTACCTATTCCAACAACAACCAGGATGTAAGTATCCTCTACGACCGCGACGCACCCTTTACGTCGGGCAAGTACACGATCGAACTCTATTCCGAAGGCTTTTCGATCGGCGAAGGCTCATTCTCCGTTAAATAATCCGTTCGTCAAACCGTTTATTTCAAGCGGTAGCAGTCCTTACAAACTGCTACCGCTTTTATTTTTATGATTGATTGATATTTACCCATAATTCCTATCTTGCACGATAAAAACATCTGTTTACAACCCCAAAAACCAAATAAAACACTTCTCTTCTATGTCTTCACAGATTTCCCAAAAACACCCCAAAGGACTGTATGTCTTGTTCTTTGCCGAAATGTGGGAACGTTTCAGCTACTACGGTATGCGGGCCATTCTTCTGCTTTTTCTACTCGATAATATCAAAGGTGGAATGGGACTGAGTGCAGCCGAAGGCACAGCCATTTACGGACTTTATACTGCTTCCGTTTATTTGCTCACACTGCCCGGTGGCTGGTTGGCCGACAATATTCTGGGCCAGAAAAAAGCCATCTGGTACGGGGGGATCGTTATTATGCTGGGGCACCTTATCCTGGCCATACCAGCCGGATCGGTCATATTCTTTCTGGGACTTTGCACCGTAGCCATCGGCACGGGGCTTTTAAAGCCAAATATCAGCTCCATCGTGGGTGAGTTGTATCCCGAAGGTGGGGCCCGGCGCGACGCGGCGTTTTCAATCTTCTATATGGGTATCAACCTGGGATCGTTCCTCGGCATCGCCATTGTGGGTTACCTGGGTGAAAAGGTTAGCTGGCATATGGGCTTCGGTGCGGCAGCTGTCGGTATGTTACTTGGCCTGATCGTATTCCGGTACGGCAGTGCTACTCACCTGAAAGGGCTCGGAGACGTTCCGGCTGCGAAGGAACCCGGCGAAGAAGCCATCGCAACGGCATCGGGCAACAACAAACTGCTCGGTTACGGATTGATCGCATTGCTGGTGATATTCCTCATTGTGCTGCAAACCACGGGTACCATTAATATGACTACCGCGCAGGGCCTCGCGCAGGGCGCGGGTATCATTATCGTCTCCATTTCTGCTGCCTACTTCCTGTTCATACTCGTTGCGGGCGGGCTTACGCGCGTGGAAAAATACCGCGTGGGCGTGTTGATTATTCTCTTTCTGGCCATAGCATTATTCTGGGCCGGATATGAGCAGGCGGGCACATCGCTGCAGATCTTCGCCGAGCGCCATACCCAACGGATGATTGGCGGGTGGGAAGTGCCATCCAGCTGGTTCCAGAACTTCCAGCCTACTTTTGTATTGATTTTTGCACCTGTGCTGGCAAGTCTCTGGATATCGCTTTCTTCCAAAAACCGCAACCCTTCCATTCCGGTCAAATTCGCGATGGGTTTGATATTGTTGGGTTTGAGCTTTTTCGTAATGGTTGCAGCTTCGAACATCGCGGTGAAAGGGGAGCTGGCTTCGCCGTTTTTCCTCACATTTACCTACTTCCTGCACACGATCGGCGAGCTTTGCGTGAGCCCTGTCGGGTTGAGTTCCTATACCAAACTGGCACCCAAGCGTTATGTGAGCCAGCTGATGGGTATCTGGTTTGTGGGAGCGTCGCTGGGTAACCTCATTGCCGGGCTCTTCGCAGGTGGTTTCGATGAATCGAATATCCTGCAAATGCCGGCGCTGTTCAACCAGGTGGCCATTATCACAACCGTCTTCGGTCTGATACTACTCGCATTCTGGAAACCGATCAAGGGTTGGATGGGTGGCATTCACTAATCATTTTATATACTTCAAAAACAAATACATCACAAAATGAAATCAGCCGCATTCCGTGTAGCCGCTCTGGCCCTAGTAGTGAGCCTGGCAGGATGTAAAAAAGAAAAGGAAGAAACCGACACCTCCAAAGTACCCGGCTTCGATGTAAGCTCCCTCGACTCGGCAGCCAAGGCGTGCGACGATTTCGATGCTTACGCCAACGGCGGCTGGAAAAAGAAAAATCCGATTCCAGGCACCGAAAGCCGCTGGGGTGCATTTGGGATTCTCGATAAGGAGAACAAGGAAGTTCGTCTCAAAGGCATTATTGAAGAGATCACCAAAGTTCAGGACCGCAAGAAAGGTACCGAAGAGCAGCAGATCGCCGATTATTACCAGTCGTTTCTCGATACTGCGACGGTTGAGAAACGTGCACTGGAACCTTTGAAGCCCTATCTCGACAAAATCAATGCGGTGGCTTCGCTGAAAGACCTCGCGGCTGTAACCGGCGAAATGCAGAAGGTAGGCGTTGAAACCGTGATCGGCTTTGGCGTGGAAGGCGATTTGCGAAACAGCAAGGTCAATATCCTTTACCAGGGCCAGGGCGGGCTCAGCCTCGGCGAGCGGAGCTATTACGATCGCACCGACTCCAGCACCGTGAAGGTACGCGGCGAGTTCGTAAAGCACATCGACAAGATGTTCTCGATGGCCAGCTTTCCCGATGCAAACCCCGGCCAGACGATACTCGACTTCGAAACCAAAGTAGCGAAGTTGCAACTGACCAACGTCGAGCTACGCGACCCGGTGAAAACCTACAACAAAATGGCTTTCGCCGATTTCGAAAAACTGATCCCGGACTTCGATCAAAAGGCATTTGCAGACAAGCAGAACGTAAAAACCGACACGGTGATCGTTCAAAACAAACCCTATTTGCAAAACCTGAACAAACTCCTCAAAGCGACGCCGATTGCTACTTTGAAATTGTATACCAAATGGCAATTGCTCTCGCGCTTTGCGGGTTACCTGCCCAAGAAGTTCGATCAGGAGGACTTCCGGTTTTTCTCGACGGTAATGCGCGGTACCAAGCAGCAAAAAGGGCGTGTGGAGCGCGCCATCCGCTCAACCGATGGTTTGCTGGGTATGCCGCTAGGTAAGCTGTTTGTAAAGAAATACTTCCCGGAAGAGGACAAGAAAAAGGTTTCGGAAATGATTGAGAACGTTCGTACAGTATACGGCGAACGCATCGATAAGCTGACCTGGATGAGTGATTCGACCAAGACTAAAGCACATAAAAAGCTCAAAGCATTTACTTATAAAATCGGCTATCCCGACAAATGGAAGGATTACTCCACCATCGAGATCGCGCCGGACAAGCTGTTTGAGAATGTGATCTCTGCCTCATTGTTCGCGCACAAGGAAAGTGTCGAGAAGATCGGCAAGGAAGTTGACAAGAAGGAATGGCTCATGACGCCGCAGACTGTGAATGCCTATTACAACCCGCTGAACAACGAGGTGGTATTCCCCGCTGGCATCCTGCAACCGCCCTTCTATAACCGCAACGCCGACGATGCGATCAATTATGGCGGCATTATCGCTGTGATCGGCCATGAATTCACCCACGGTTTCGACGATCAGGGTTCACAGTTCGATGATGAAGGTAACCTCAAAAACTGGTGGACGGCTTCGGATCGCGCCAATTTCGATAAACTGACCAAACGCTATATCGACTATTTCAGTGGCATCGAAGCATTACCAGGCTTCAAGATCAACGGTGCATTGACCATCGGCGAAAACGTTGCCGACCTCGGCGGCCTGACATTGGCCTATTATGCTTTGGAAAAATCATTCAACGGCAAGGAACCGGCACCAATCGACGGATTTACCTGGAAGCAGCGCTTCTTCCTCGGCTGGGCACAGGTTTGGCATATGAACACCACCGACGAAGCTTTGCGCAACCAGGTGCAGACAGACCCGCATTCACCCGCCCGCGACCGTATCAACGGCCCTCTGCCGCATTTGAAGGAATTCCAGGCGGCATGGACCTGTGGAGCCGGAAGCAAAATGATATTGCCCGATTCATCCCGGATTGTGATCTGGTAAGAAGTCGAGCAAATCTGACTAAATTGTCAGCCTGGTTAGATTTAGCACGACACTTTTCATTTCCCCGCCAAATACTTGTTCCGATAAGCACTCGGACTACACCCCTTAGCCTGCCTGAATTGGCGGGCTATATTTTTGCTATCTCCCAGCCCCATATCCAGCGCAATTTCAAACACCGACATGTCGGTATCGAGCAGTTTCTGCGTGAATTTCTCGATGCGCAGGTTAAAAATGTATTTGTAGATCGGATAACCCGTAATTTCCAGAAAACGCTTTTCCAACGCCCTGCGTGAAAGCGGTACTTGCTTCACCACTTCATCTACGTGCAGGTTTTTATCGATGTTCTGGTGGATGTATTTCAATGAGGAAGCAATGTGGTCATCGTTGGTAGCATAAATGTCCGTCGAATGCCGGGTGATGACCTGCGTCGGCTTTACTACCACATCATAATATTCGGCAGTGCCGTGTTTGATCATGTGATCCAACAGTTTTGCGGCATCGTAACCACCCTTTTCCACATCCAAAGCAATGCTTGAAAGCGGCGGATCGGACAAGTCACAGATCATTTCATCATTATCCACACCCAGCACCGCCACTTCCTCGGGTATGCGTATACCCACGTGCCTGCACGCCTCCGTAATGTGCTGGCCCTGGTTATCGTCGCAAGTCATGAGCCCGATCGGTTTGGGCAGCGATTTCAGCCAGCGGCTCAGCGAGCTGGGTTTGTAATACCAAAGCTCCGTTGAACGCGCTTTTTTATGCTCGAAGTAATGTACTTTATGGCCTTTCTTCCGCAAATGCTCCTCGAAACCTTCTGCGCGCTCGCGTGACCACACGATGTCGTTGAAGCCGTAGAATGCGAAGTTGGTAAAACCCTTTTTTAGAAAGTAATCCGCGCCCATTTGCCCCGCCTCGTGGTAGGCACCGGTAATGTTGGGAATCTCGGTGAAACGTTCCTTGAAGTCCTGCGCAATGACTGGGATACCTGCCCGGACGATCTTATCGATCTCCTTATTGTATAGCTGTCCGACAATCCCGTCGGCGCCCCATTCCAATGCCCACTTCAGGATGCCGTCGATACCAATCGTTTCGCGGTGGAAAAGCGGCATCCGGCAGAAAATCCAGGGACCAAACTCTTTAGAATACGCATTGATCCCCTTCATCAGGCTTTTGCTGTATTCTTCGGCAAAATCTAGGAGGAGGATGATTTTGTGCATAAATAGGAAGGAGAAGTATTAACCCAGCTTGAATAGCTCTTTCAGGCTCGAAACGGTTTCGTTGTTGACCAGCGGTTTGGCCCATAAGCCGATGCTGAGGATGTATCCGAGCGGGATCAGCAGGAAAAGCATTGCAAACTGCAACCCTACCAACTCTCCCAGCCCGCCGACGATCAGCGGCACTACCGCGCCGCCCGCGATACCCGCGCACAGAATACCGGAGAAGGTCCCGTGATGTTTCGGCACTGAATTTAAAGCAAGCGAAAATATCACCGAATACATGACGGAAGCAAAAAAACCCGTCAGCGGGAAGGCCACCAAAGCGATCTCTTTCGACCCGAACAATGCCATCAACAGCGATACGATACCTCCGCAAGTGAAGAAGACCAGCACCTTCCGGCTATCAAGGATTTTTAATAATATCAATCCAAGGAAACAACCAACCGTGAGCAGGCCCCAGAAATAGGATATTACGGAGGCTCCCGTAGTAGCCGGATCTACCTCATGATAGGTTTGCAGGAACTGTGAAATCCAGTTGGCAATGCCCTGCTCGGTTCCTACGTAGGCAAATATGCCCAGGAAAAACAGCCATACCAGCTTGTTCTTCGCCAATTCACCGAACGACTTCCCGACATCGATCCGCTCGTCTTCCAACAATTCCACTTTCGGAAACTTCACCACCGCGATTACCGCTACCATTGCCAGCGCGATCACCGCGAAAACCCAGTAAAGCGACACCCATTTTAAATTATCTGGTACCAATCCGTTCAAAATATCGATTAAAAAATTGGAAGTTTTCGAATGGACATTCAATACTAAATAGCTGTAAAGCAATGGACTCAGAAACGATGCCGCGCCAAAAAACAGCTGCGCCAGCACGGAATAGAATGCAAACTTCTCTTCTCCACCCGAAACCCTCAATAATGGATTTATGACCACCTGCAAAATGGCCATTCCAATGCCGATCAGGAACAATGAAGACAGCGCTATCGAAAAGCTGGGAACCAACGCAAATAGTAGCGCCCCGCCAAATGCCAAAAGGAACGCCCCGATCAGCATAATCTTTTCACCGAACTTTTCCACCATAAGTCCCGCCGGGATCGACATGACGCCGTACGCGACGAAGAATGCAAAAGGCAGAAATCCCGCCAGACCAATGCTCAAATCGAAACTCTTGACAATATCGGGAATAATCGGACCCAGGATGTTGGTCAGGAAGGAAATGACAAAGAAGATCAGGAAGATCAGGACTACGATGAAAATGTTCCTTTGCATGAAGGGCGTGGTTTTGTTACATTAATTGTCGAGCAATGCCGCTGCACCCAGCAATGCGATATTTTCGTTTTCAGACACCAGCAGTGTCAGCTTTTTCAGAGACTCGGGATAGGCAAAGTCTTGGATGCTTTCCAGCATACTTTCCTGGAAAAACCGGTTCGCTTTGGCAATGGAACCTCCCATGACGATCGCCTCGGGGTCGTAGGTGTACATGATAGCCTTGATAACAGCACCTAAATGCACCCCGAATTCTTCCCAAACCTCAATCGCCTCCTTGCTGCCTTTCAATGCCGCTTCATGCGCGGCAAATGCGTCGATGCCCAGGGAATCGTCGAAAAACCGGCTGCATACATAGTTTTCCAGCACCGAATCCCTATAAGGCAGCATCCCGATTTCCCCTGCCCCACAATTCCTTCCCGCGTATAAATGGTTATCGATGATAATACCTGAGCCCAGCCCCGTCCCGATGGCCATACCGATCACCGACTGGAATTTCCGCGCCAATCCGAAACGGTGCTCGCCGAGTACGAAGCAATTCACATCATTATTTACCGAAACCGGCAGATTGAACTCCTTTTCCACAATATCCCGCAATGCCACCTCTTCCCACGACGGGATGTTCAGCACATTATAAACTATGCCTTTGTTGACATCTACCACCGAAGGTACGCCTATGCCGATACCTTTGACCGGATAGGCCGTCAGGGGACGGATCACGTCCATGAGTTGGTCGAGCGTTGCCGACAGCGAATGTTTGTTGGCCAGTAATGTCTGATTTTGCCGGGTAATGTGGCCCCCCGATTCGATACCGGCACGAATGTTCGTGCCGCCGATATCTACACCAATGTTCATGGACAGAGAAGAGTTGAGCGCTGAGCTGCGTGTACGATTTGATTCGTCAACGGGCTGTTATTTCACTGCTGCGGCTCGATCGTCCGGCCAGATCGAAGCTTTTCAGTTTGACAGTGCCTGAAACCTTCACAGGGTTTTCAAAAAGCTGTGATGTTTCAGTAGGCTCGGAACCGTCGGTCGTGTAGCGGATCGCCAGGCCCGGCAGTTCCACATTCGCTTTCAGCATTCCGTTTTCTATGATCGCGCCTGGTTGAGGCAGGCGGTAATTATAGCCCCCGTTTATATACTTTAGTCTCGGCAGGTGCTTTTGGGCTATCGAGTTTGCAAAAATATTCCAGCCTTCGGCCATCATGGCTTTTCTGGCGGCATCGTCGGCCACATTTTCCCACTTTCTTTCGGCCGCCCAGGCGCTTTCAGAAAAGCCCAGCAGCTTCGGCAGGATCGAATATTCCATCATATCCCGGCCTTTGATCGTCTCACTCCAAAGCTGTGCTTCAATACCGAAAACGTTCTTGCGCGCCTCGGGCTTCATGAGCTGTTTGCCTGCAAATTCCTCCTTCATAGGCTTGCCCATCGAAGTCTCCTCCGTCGTACGGAACATATTGAATGGTGCAAACGCCCAGTTGTCGCGCGTGTCGACAAACCCGCCCCAATACAGGCCCGGCTCTTTGGGATCGTTGTTATAAGACATGTCAAAATAGAAGTTGGTAACATTGCAAAGCACCACAGGATAGCCTGCATTGGCCATGCGATTACCCAAATCGACATCATACACATTGTTCCAAACGTAGGGATATACCTGGCGCCCCACGAACTCCGGATTAGCCAGGTAGGCGCCGGTCTCTGATTTGTTTAATGCGACCTCTTCCCAACCATGTACTTTAAGGTTACGCTTTTCGAGCATAGGAAGGAGTTTCCTGAAAAAATAGGTCTGCAAATAGCGCGGCCCTTTCACCTCGGGATGCTCCTGCAATAGTTTGGCAGCCATTGGCGACTTCGTCCACACGCCATCCGCCACTTCATCGCCGCCGGTGTGGAATGTATCCATTTTCAAACCGGCCTGCTCGTACAGTTTCGCGATTTCATCCACCACTTTCACAAAGAAATTGTAGGTCGATTCCCGCGCCACACTGACCACGTTATTCTTGTAACCCTGTGCAGAAATATAGACTGACTTGTCGTCCGGGTCTATCAAACGGTATTCATTTGCTTCTTTTTCCTTACCCTCCTTCATCAACCTTTCGTACCGCGCCTCCATCGACTTGATCGCCGCCAGCGCGTGGCCGGGGAAGTTCAGTTCCGGGATGATTTTAATGTGCCGCTCGTGGGCATATTTGAGTATTTCAATGAAGTCGGCCTTGGTATAATAGCCGCTTCCGTGCTTGCCTTTCTCGTTCGCAACCGGCCCTGAGCCGTAACCCGGATGCAATGCATTCGCGTTCATGCCCGACGTGTGCTGGCGTTGCGCGCCTACCTGCGTAAGCTCCGGCAAGCCGTCGATCTCGATCCGCCATCCTTCGTCTTCCGTCGTATAGAGTAATAAGTGGTTGACCTTATAGCCTGAAAGCAGGTCGATAATTCGTTTGACCGACTCTTTCGTCTGGAAATTACGTGCTACATCCAAATGCAGGCTCCTGAACTGGAACCGCGGCGCATCCTGCACCTGCACAAATCCGAAACCAACCGAAGCCACCGGTTTCTGGTAAACGTCCGTCGGCGCAAGTTGCAAAAGGCTCTGGACGCCGTAGAAGACGCCCGCAGCATCGCTGCCTTCGATGGTAATGCCGCTTTGGTTGATATTCAGATTGTATGCTTCGCTAGAAACGCCATTCACCGCAACTTTGCCGGTTTTCAAAACGATAGCAGCCCCCTCGGAACCCTTGCCTGGTAAGCCAGCCTGGATAGGCAAGTCCGTTCCAGTCAGCGTTTTCAATTTGCTGATCAGATATTTGGCCTCATTTTCAAGGCCTTCCTGATAAAATACATTTGTTTTACCCGTGAGTGTGAATGTACCAGCGCCCGGAACCAGTTTCACAGGACTTGGGATGATCTTCAAAAGCTGCTCTTCCCCTATTTTGGTAAATCCGGCATTGGCCTTATAACGCGTTTCTGCCGTCGGAACCTCCTTCAAATCCATTTTGCCGCGCAAGATCTGCTCTTTCGTAACAAATGGCTCGATCTTGTAATCTGCGACCTGAACGATTTCTTTCTCCTTGCCTTCGTTATCATAAAACACGAAGTACAAACCCAGCGGCGCATCCGTTTCCTTAACCACGCCCTCGGTACCGGTGTAGGTAATGGTCATCGAGTCCTTCGGGCGCATGATCAAATCCTTCGCGGGCACCATTTGGTACCAGTCGCCATTGATATGCTCCACTACCGCAGGCTGCGGCGTTTTGTTCGACTGGATCGGCCGTGGCGACATGTTCCAGAACAGCTTCCAGTTAGAACCGTCCAACGTAAAATCGCTTCCGTTGCGAATCGTAAACTGCGCTTTAAACGTCCCGTCAGGTTCAGTAAAATTGCTGACGAGCTTCCACGAAACCGCAATTTTTTCGGCCTGTTCTTTGGATATGTTGCCTGATCTTTTGCAGCTTGCAAGCAGCAGGACGCCGAACAGGATCAGCGAAAGCGGGAATAGTTTCTTCATAGGGTCAAAAGGCTTGGGATGATTTTCCGGGTGTTCAAAATACAACTTCCTAATTACTGACAATTGCGCAAAATATACTAGTGCAGGGTGCAAAAAGCGTCGAGGTAAGCTGGTTATAAATGATTTTCTATCGTATACAGTAGTACGCCTGACCGCTCTTTCCGTACATAACCCTATAAACGGTTGATATGGAAAACGCTTCGGGCTCATTGTCTAGATTGCTTTCGTTGGATGCAATGCGTGGTTTTACGATTGCGGCGATGATCATGGTTAATTTCCCCGGGCATGAGGATTTTGTGTTCCCCACGCTCAGGCATACCCAATGGAACGGGCTTACTTTCACCGATCTGATCGCACCCACATTCCTTTTTATCGTAGGCGTTTCGATTACATTGGCTTATTCGAGGAAGCTCGATGCGCCAAAAGGGGAGTTGTATCGTAAGATTGTCATCCGCTCGCTGAAAATATTTGCCGTCGGCATGTTCCTTAATATGCTGCCCGACTTTAACTTTTCCGACCTGCGTTATACCGGGACGCTCCACCGGATCGCGATCGTGTTCCTCGTGTGTGCGATCCTGTTTTTGAATACTACCTGGAAACAGCAGCTCGGTATCGCCGTCGCCATTCTCGTGCTCTACTGGCTTGCATTGACGACCATCCCTACGCCAGGAATTGGCAAGGTCATGCTCGAACCCGGCTTAAACCTGGCTGCCTGGGTTGATGAGCATTATTTACCAGGTAAAATGTGGCGGGGAAATTGGGACCCGGAAGGAATTCTGAGCACGTTCCCATCCATTGCAACCACCATTACCGGAATGCTCGCGGGCAGGCTAATGCTTCAACCCATTTCACCGAACGAGAAAAGCAATTTCCTGCTAACCGCCGGCTTTGCTACTGCCGCATTGGGCTACTTCTGGAACCTGGTTTTCCCAACCAACGAAAACCTGTGGACAAGCTCGTTCGTACTCGTGACTTCGGGCTTTGCCTCCATGTTGCTCGGTGCATTGTATTTCCTGATTGACATTCGCGGCAACACCACCGGCATTAAACCGGGCATCATTTTCGGGGCCAATGCCATCGCCGCTTACGTGCTGGCGGATATTCTCGCATTGGTATTTTATATAATGCCCATAGCCGGAGATACGATAAACCACCATGCCGTAGCCGCTTTGTCGCAAACGGGAATGGACCCACGTCTTGCCAGCATGCTTTACGCACTCATTTTTGTGTGTATTAATTTTATTCCGGCTTACGTACTCTACAAAAAACGGATTTTCATCAAGCTCTGACCTATGCGTTACGGAACACCTCTGCGTTTTTTAATACTGCTCCTTCTGACCCTCAGGAGTGGCATTGCATTCCCACAATCCATTGATCTATCCAAAAGCCAGATATTCAGCCCGACCGACAAAGCTACGTTGCTCAGAAGTATCGAAGTTCTTCAGAATGAGGTTGAAAAGCGGACGGGACTCAGGCTGCCGGTCGCGAAAAAGATGCCAAAAAGCGGAGGAGTAATTTTGATTGTCCAGGAAAACGACCTGGGCAAATTGCCGGAGCCGTACAGGAAAGCGATTGCCGCCCTGCCGGAAACAAAGAGCGAGGGCTTCAAACTGACAACCGCCGGACAGCCTAATACGATCATTATAGCCGGAAAAGACGCGCGGGGGATTCTGTATGGCATCGGTCGTCTGCTGCGGAAAGCGGAAATGACACCGGGAAAATTCGGAATAAACAACCAGGTAAGCCTTAGTACCAGTCCGAAATACCCCATGCGCGGCCACCAGCTCGGTTACCGTCCTAAAACCAACGCTTACGATGCATTCACGGTCGCCGGGTTCGACCAATACATCCGCGAACTGACCTTGTTTGGCGCGAATACCATTGAAATACTTCCACCGCGCACCGACGACGACCCGACCAGCCGGCATATGAAAATACCGGCTGCGCAGATGATTGTGGAGCAATCCCGCATTTGTAAGTCATATGGGCTCGATGTCTCGATCTGGTATCCGAATATGGGTAAAAACTACGTCCACCCCGACTCCATTGCGAAAGAGCTGGCAGAACGCGATCAGGTATTTGCCAGCTTGCCCAGGCTCGACGGCGTGTTCGTACCGGCAGGCGACCCCGGCGAACTGGAACCGGACGTACTTTTCGCATGGCTGGAAAAGGAAGCGGCAGTTTTACAGAAATACCATCCCAAAGCTAAAATCTGGGTTTCGCCGCAGGTATTCCGCCCCACTCAGAAATGGTTTGATGCGTTTTTTAGCCATGCCAATAAGGAATACAGCTGGTTTGGCGGGGTGGTGTTCGGGCCGTGGGTGAAAATCCCCGTCGGGAAGATCAGGGAAATGCTCAAACCGACCATCCCGATACGGCATTATCCCGACATTACGCATAACTACTCCGCACAATACCCCGTGCCGCACTGGGACCTTGCCTGGGCGATGACGCTCGGGCGCGAGAGCATCAATCCGCGGCCATTTGATGAAAAAGCCATTCACAATGCATTAGACCAATATGGCATTGGGAGCGTAAGCTACTCGGAAGGTACCAACGATGACGTTAACAAATTTGTCTGGAGCGACCAGGACTGGGACCCGGAAATGCCGGTTATGGAAACCTTGCGCGATTATTCCAGGTTGTTTTTCGGTCCTGAATATAAAGAAGCGGGCGTGCAGGCTCTCGTGGACCTTGAAAAAAACTGGCGCGGTGAAGTGCTGACAAACGAAGGCATCGACATTACCCTCCGCCAATGGCAATCCATGGAAAAGAGCGCGCCATTGAAATTACTCCAAAACCCTCGTTTTCAAATGGGGTTGATCAGGGCGTATTTTGATGCATATACCCGCCAGCGGCTTGTTTACGAAACAGAACTGGAACAGCATGCCTGCCGGACGCTTGCCTCGGCGGCAACAATCGGGAGCGTCAAAGCGATGCGTGAAGCCGAAACCTCGCTCGCAAAGGCATGGAAAGAACCGATATTGCCCGATTACCAACAGAAATGCTATTCGCTGGCCGATTCTTTGTACAAAAGCATTGGCGCCCAACTTACCATGAAAAAGCACGGCGCGATGTCGGGCAGGGGCAATTTTATCGACCTGATCAACATGCCGCTCAACGACGCACCTTTTTTGCTGGATCAGTTCAAAAGGATTGAACAGCTGGGTAGCGAAGCGGCTATGCTGCGGGAAATTGATCAGCTGCTGCATCGTACAGACCCAGGCCCGGGCGGGTTTTACGACCATTTCGGCGATCCTGAAAGCTGGTACCGCGTTGTGCCGAACCTGCCCTGGGAAGAAGATCCGGGGAGTTTACAATCGCCTCGCATCGGTTTTGGGGTCGGCCTGATCGGTGAAGAGTGGGTGGACGAGATCCAGGCTACCGGTTTCAAAGGGCAAGTCACACCGCGTGCCTGGATGAAGCAGGCTAAAACGCTTTACGACCAGCCGTTGCGTATTCGTTACGACAACCTCGACCCCGACGCCACTTACCGCATCCGCATTTCTTACACCGGGCGTTTCCGCTCGCGTATGAAAATGACAACGGACAACGGTCAGACCATCCACGATTTTATCCAAACCGGCGAACAGCCCACATTTGAATTCAATGTGCCGAAAACCGCTACTACTGACGGGAAGGTAATATTTGAGTGGAGTTGCGGCGAAGGTGAACGCGGCTCGCAGGTGACGGAAATATGGTTGATGAAACAATAACCAAAGATCTCGCAATGGAATCCACATTACTTGAAAAACTGAAAAACGGGGGAAACGTATACGGCACCTGCATTACCTCCACCGGCCCGATGTGGCCTGCTGCTGTTAAAAGAACGGGTGTCGATTTTGTATTTCTGGATACCGAACATGTACCGTTGGGCAGAACAGAACTGGCTGCTTTGTGCCAGCAATTCCGTCATCTGGGCATTACACCCATTGTCCGCATTCCCTGTCCGGATCCTTACCTCGCCTGCCAGGCTATCGATGCGGGTGCCAAAGGCATTGTGGCCCCCTATCTCGAATCGGTGACGCAGATTAGAGAGCTCGTGGGTGCTACCAAATACCGCCCGCTGAAAGGCGAGGTGTTGGAGAATTACCTCAGCGGAGCTTTGCCGATGCCCCAAAATTTGCAGGATTATGTAGCGAAATACAATGCGGGGAATATTTGCATTGCCAATATTGAAAGCGTTCCGGCGATGGACAAGCTGGATGCACTGCTGTCGGTACCCGGCCTGGATGCCGTTTTCATCGGCCCGCACGACTTATCGGTAAGTCTTGGCTTGCCGGAGCAGTACGACCATCCGGAGTTTGAAAAAGCGGTTTCTTACATCATCCGCACCACGCGTGCCAAGGGATTGGCGATCGGCATCCACTTTTCGCTGGAACCGGAACGGCAGATCCAGTGGATGAAAGAAGGCGCGAATATCGTCGTGCATAGCTTCGACGTGGCGCTTTTCACCCAAAAACTGAATGCAGATTTCGATATAATAAGAACGGCAGCGGGAGATGCCCCTGCTGCCAAAAGTAACAATGCGATGGTAGTATAGATCCCCCTATTTGCCCTGCCACATCATCAGTCCTTCGATCAGCGCCGTGAGCTGTTCGAAGGGCATACTGGGCGTGAGGTAAGCGTGCGGGCCCATGGGATCGTCCTGCCAGCTGTTGTTACCGCCTTCCAGAATAATTTTCCCGCGTTTTACACCAAAATAAGGCTGAATCCCCCGGACCGCTACCAATACGGCTGTCTGGTCCCAGCTCATCCGGCCATCGGCATCGCCTTTGGACAAAGGCATTGCCATCGCAAAAACTTCTTTTACCGGGCTTTTCAAATTTTCGTTAGCAATTACCCGCTTGCCGGTTTTGATCTCCTTACCTATTTCCAATCCGCTGAAAAGGATTTCGGTAGGCCATTCGGCGAAAACTTTTGCAGATGCAACCGAGTCGACCAGCACATTATACTCCCGGCCTTTCGGGAATCCACCAGCCATTGACACAAGTTGCTTTACTTTTTTCCGGACGAGACCACTACCTGAAAGCGGTGAGCTTGCATCGGGGCCGGAGTCCAGCAAATCTGCCAGATTTGTAAGGAAACCAACGGTCACGATGGTAACGCTCTGGTCGGGCTGTTTGGCGAGGATTCTGCGATAAGTCTCTACCGCATTGGGCGCGTCCGACGTTTTGGCGATTTTGTGAGGGTATTTCTCTACCAGCATTTCCGGCCATTTTTGCGTGGCCCCGAAATTCGCTCCTTTCCCTTTCGGTGCACCGGTAGGCAATTCAGGGCGCCCGAAATAAGTATTCAGGATTTCGATAGTGGGGACTACCAACTCATTTTTATTGGAAGAAATCACTGCCAGGGGCTTTACCTCTCCCTTATCGGCCAATGCGTGCATGACCGCCATCGCGCCGACATCGTCGTAATCGGGGCCGATATCGGTGTCCAGGATCAGTGTATTGACCGTTCTGCCGGTTTGAGCGTAGGAGGTGGAAAGGGTAAAGAGGCAAAGGATCAGTAAAACTTTGTTCATGACATTCATTATTCAAAAATGCGGTCTGTTGTAAAGCTATTCGCTTTTCCCTGCCGATATGCTGCATGGCTAGGATTTTTTAAACGATAGCAAAGGTTACATCAGTTTTTCAACACCTGGAATGCCTGTTTTGTTTCTCCGTTCACTACTTCCAACACATATATGCCCTCCTCAAATTCCAGTCCGGACAGATCAACCATGCGTTTCTTTTGCGGGCTTAACGCATTGCCGTCGAGCTGCTTCAAAATTCTGCCATGCAGGTCGTACACATTCACCGATACCGATGGGCTTGCCGGCACATCGTCACCCAGGTAAAAGACGCCTTTGGATGGATTAGGATAAACCGACCATTCGGGTTGCCCCTCGAATGCGACCGGCCGCACGCGCGAGTATTGATAAGTGCTGTCGACATCCACCATTTTGAGCCTGTAATATAAGTTGCCCCATTTGCCCGGCACCTGGTCTGTGTATTCGTATTTCCTGCCGCTTTTCAAATTACCCTCCCCGAACACCTGCGCCAGCCTTACAAACCTTCCCTGCCTGTAAGCTTCGTCACCTGCTGCGACCTCGATATCGAAATGGTCGAAATTCTCTTCCGAAGCGGTTTCCCATTCGACTATGACATCTTTTGAATGCTCAACACCTTGCTTTTTCCGGGCATTAAAACTCACCAGCGCTACCGGCAATGCGCCCGGATTTCCGACAAACGCCTTCGAAAGCCAGAATTCCGAGAAAGTTTTCAATTTCATTTCGGCATAATAGCCTTTGTCGTAAGGGACGATCGCAATTTCCCCGGCCGGGTGGAACGACCACCCGCCCTCGGTACTGTTGGCCAATGAGCCGTCCTCTTTCGTCCTGGCTCCCGGATTCCGGTATTTGGAAATACCCAGTTCAAATGGATTCGCGGGCTTACCGCATGTTCCGCAACCTACCGCGTTGATCAACGCTTCGCTCTCGGTTTCGAGGAAGAAGAACCGGACCGTCGCCAAATTCGCGAGTTCGTCATTCGCCGGTTTTATCGTGAAACTTCTATCGAGATAATATTGGCCATTGCCGTTTCTGACCCCGACCGTGTTCAAATACGTCTGCACCTGCGTATTGCCCATATCCTGGCCGTTGGCGTTAATAGCAGCCATCAGCTTTCCATTACTCATAAAATTCACCCATCCCGAACCAGACACCTGCTGACTGGCCACCCCGCCGGCATTGTCCAGTATGGGGGAAACCTTGTCGAAAATATGAATGTCGTCCAGGGCAATTCCTTCCCGGTGCGTAAACCCGTCGGAAATCAGGACAAAACGCAACTTGAGGTTAGCAACACCGGTGGGCAAAGGAATGCTCGCCACGTGCCACCGCAGGTAGTCTTGCATAGCCCAGGCTCCATTGCCCGAATAAGTCTTATTATACCAGTTGGTCCCCTGTCCTACCGCGCCGAGGCGTGTCCAGGGCCCGCCGTTTCCGGAATATTCGATATACACGTAATCACAAGGTGTGGGTTCGCAGACTTCGAGGTCAATCGCCACACTGAAACTTAGTGTAGGGGTAGTCAAACTGCTTACATTGAAACAGGGTGAATACAAATAAGACTCTTCCTTGTCGTTATAGCCTCCTGCCAGGTTGGTCTTCCATACTTTCGTGCCGCTGGCCGCTTTGTTTAATGCCGCGGAGGTCGGCGTTCCATATTTCCACGAGCTATTCGTACCCTTGGCACTCCAGAAGCCGTCGCCATTTTCAAAATTTTCGAGATACGGAAAAGTGCTCAGCACCGGTGCATTGTAAACTTTGACCGCCAGGGTGTCGTTGTCTCGGTAACTGTCGGTTGCCAGTCCCGACCATGCTTTGAGATTCAATGCCCCGATCGCTGAAAAATCGGCTTTGGGTCCGAATGTAAAATCGATGGTCGTCCGTTTGGCGAGCGTAGGAATCGTGTCGCGAAGGATGGTCCCATTAGGCAAAGAAACTGCCACGGGCACGTTGGTAATATCCCGTGCCGAGCTGTTTCGGATACGGATGGCGATTGTTTCCGCATTGCTCAATCCGCAACTTTCGGTAGGCGGGGCGAGTAGTGCCAGCATCTGAATATCGTCCGTAACGGAAACAATGCGGATATCGTCAAAGGAATATCCCGCCCCGTTGCTGTAATCGGAAGTGATCATTTTGCCCCATTGCCCCCAGCGTACCTGGAAGCTCGACGAAAAATTCTTGGCATTTGCCGATAGCAGGGCACTTAGTTCCAGCGGAGCGGTCGTCTTATATCCGGCTGTTGAAAGATTCTGGTTGGCAAAAAGATCGTAAATCTCGATCCAGGCATCGCTGTCCTTCCCCCTTATCCAAACCTTATTATTGGCATTCGCCTTTTGTCCGTGGTTTTTGTAAGAAAACGTCAGTCGCAGGTCATCGTTGTTGATATTATATCCGGCCAGGTTGAAAGTGCCGGTCAGATAACTCGTATTGCCCGCTGGAAAAGCACGGTTGACATCAAGCGTCAATGCTTTTTGACCCGACGCAGCGAACCCCGTATTAACAAACGTCCTGATCCTTCCTGATTCGGTACTGGCGCTGAAATCGTAGCGGCCGTCGCCTGTGAGCCCCATTTGCGCGACGGATACCGCCTGCGCAGGGAGGTTTTCCATGTCGTCGAGAAAGGGCAATGCCAGCTGATCATTAGGCAATTGTCTGAAAAGTTTTGCCAATGTATCGTTTGCCGATACCACATCCGCATTACTGTGGATAAACACTTTAATATTGTAATCTCCCGGATTGGCCAGGTTGGCGCCCACTGCGAATGTATGATCGTACGTTTTCCCTTTTTCTATGAAAGGGGTGATCGTCTCAACCGGTACCGCTACGCCATTGAGCACATAGCCTATGTCAACCGATCCGTTGAAATCCACGTCGTCGAGGTTCTTGATCCTCATTTTCACAAAAATGGTCCCGCTCAATTCCGTCGAAGTGTTTTTCCTGCCCGACGACGCCGGCGTTACAATCGACTCCACTTTCAGGTCATTATTTGAAATAGCGCCCGCGCATGTTCCGGTATCCGGCTTGCGCGAAATAGCCAACGCTCTGCGTCCGGGCTGCCCTGCCACCCTTGCCCGAACGGAAACATAATAAGTCGAGTCTTTCAGTAAGCCGCCCAACGCGTAAGTGGTAGCGGTGGTCGTCGCTACCGGGACCATATCATTGCCCTTCAACATCATCACTTCATAGTCAGTTGCCCCGGTGACGGCCGTCCAGTCTAAAGAAATATAGCCTTCGCATTGCAGCGCCGACAGTGTGGCACCCGGAACGCCGATCACCGTGAAAGGTTCGGAAATGCTTTGGGCACCGGTGCTATTCTGGATCACCTTTACCCGCATTTTCTCGGACGACAGGCCCGCGGGTATCGTCCACGCAAGCTGGCTTGTTCCGGCGGCGACTGTCGAAAGGTTCGTCCAGGGCGTCCCGTTATTGCTACTGTATTGCACCGTGAAAGTGCTGGCGCTGTTTCCAAACGCATCCCATGAAATATAAATCGGATCACCGTCTTTCAGGCGTTCTCCGCCTATCGGGTTGGTTATGGTCAAAGAGTTTGGAATAACATCATAAACCACAAAATATTCCTGCGACGGTGTCTGGCCTACCGTGGTACCTTTGACCGAAATCGTATAGCTCCCCGCTGCCGGGCTATTGATCACCACTTGTTCCATATTATTGAGATTGTCGACGCCGGTGGTTGCCGCATTATTTACATTGGCTGCCGTGCGATCGAGTATCTGTGGCAGGACCACTTTCGATGCGGGGTTCGTTACCTTGAGATCGAGGTTGTGTACCAGGTTCTGCGACGCCAGCGTGCTGCCCGCCGGGTCGTTCCAGTAAAGCATTATTTTAAGCTGCGCGGTATTGGCCGGAACATTAATGGAAAAATCATTGGAGCCCTGATGCGAAACCTGGGCCGTTGTATAGCTCTGGGATTCGAGCATTTTAACCGAGCGGAGCAGGTTAAGCCAGCCATAACCATAGCGGTAATCGGGACCTTCGTTGCCTTTGTCTACGGCGCCGTTCACCAGCAATGCCTTCATCAAACCATTTTTAGGATTCTGGTTCCCGTTCAATTGCCTGTATCGCTCATATAGCATCGCAAGACCTCCCGACACGGCGGGTGAAGCCATACTTGTCCCGCTTCCGCCGGTATACAGGTTCACCGGAATCGTAGAGGTGATTCCGCTTCCCTGGGCGGTGATCTCCGGTTTTACCCGCCCGTCCTTGACAGGCCCGCGGCTGGAACCCGACGCGATCACGCCGGTCTCGTTGGTGCTACCTACCGTGATGACGTTTTTCGCCGTCTGATAACCTCCAAGGACAGTTCCAAAACCCACCGCAAACGGTGCACAGGTAGTAGCACCGCTGTTCCCGGCGGCAAAAACGTGTTGCAGGTAAGGCATGTCGAATGCCTGCTGGTCGAGAATATATGAATACAGGTCATAAGCCCCGTTCGTTTCGCAGGTAATTACATCGGAACCGTAGGAGTTATTAGTAACGACCATGCCAAAATCCTGCACATACTGCGGCGAATAGGCTATGATCGAGGAGTAACTTTGGACCACAACGGTCGCTTTGGGGGCATAACCCGCATAGCGCTCATCCATAATGCCGGCGCCAGCCATCGTACCCATCACATGCAAGCCATGCGAACCGGCGTCGATCGGCGCCCTGTTGATGATCCGGGTATTAAAATCGATGTGCCGCAATGGGTTGGACTCATCACCGATCCCGACAACTACACCTGCTCCCGACAGCATTCTGTTTCCAGGCAATGCCGATTTGAGCACATTGGCGCGACCGTTGACGGTACTTTTATTGTTCAGCAGGCGGTCTGGCTGCGGTACTGCCTGTACATATTGTACAAATGGCTGCCCGGCAAGCCTTTTAAGCTCCTTCACCGGCACCCGGACGGTGAGTATCTGGTAATTTTTGTATTTATCCGAAACGACTTCGTAGCTATTTTTTTGCAGCGCCGCCTGAATCTCGTCGTCAGTGAAAGACTTGGGATAGCTGATCCATAAATCGACGGTCGTGGGGCCTGAAAATGCATGGGGCGGAATATTGCCGTTGGCGAGGTCGGGCTGCATTTTTTGTTCCGGGCTGAGTTCCACGATAGCCCGCCCTTGGGTCCGGGCTAATGCGCCCGGGTTACTGCCCGCGGCTATGGTCGCCGTGTAGGCGTAATTCGGTAGATAATCAAGCAATTCGATACCCTCCGCTCTCAGCTGGCGCCGCTCTTCCTCGGTAGGAATGTCGTCGAACTGTATGACAACAAATGATTTCTGCCCAGCTGTCGAAAGGCTGAATGCTGCATTGGCACGGCTCGTCGCGGAAGCAACATTGCGCTCGGGGACGAAAGAGCCACTTTTAAGGAGGATTTGAAAATCCTGCCGTTTTTGGCCCTTAGCATTGCTAAGCAGTAGCGTTGTCAGCAATAGTGTGTAGCAAAGATTTTTCCAATTCATAAATTTTAGTACAGATAAAGGATAGGTAATTCTACTTCATTTCACATTATTATGCAAGTTAATTCGGTTATAGTTTAATATAAACTAACATCAACAGCGAACTATTTGATATACAACGGAATGCCACATTGCGACTATCCAACCTTCCGCTCTATACGCGAATTTACCAGACCCTTATTTTGCACGCATTTGTAATTAGCTGATGGCTCGTATAACTTAGCAGCCTTAAATTTTCCCTGTTATTGCACGCATCCTTATGAACTTATACGGCCTTATCGGATTCCCGCTTACCCACTCTTTTTCCAAGCGATATTTCACGGACAAATTCACGAGAGAGAAGATCAAAGAGAGCAGCTATGAGCTTTTTGAGATAAAATCCCTGGAAGAATTGCCCGAATTGCTGAAACAGAAGCACGGTCTCCGCGGGCTGAACGTAACGATCCCCTACAAGAAGGATGTGATTGCCTATCTGGACGACCTCGATGATGCTTCGGCCGAGCGCATTGGCGCGGTCAATACCATCAAAATTTACGCCGACGGAAGCACCAAAGGCTTTAATACGGATTACTACGGCTTCCAGCAATCGCTTATAGAATGGCTCGACAAACGCGGAGAGTCGTGTTCGAATTTCAAAGCCCTGATATTAGGCAACGGCGGCGCCGCAAAGGCCGTCCAGGTTGCTTTGAAGGATCTGCAAATGGAATATATGCTGGTGTCGCGCCAGAACAGCGACGATTGCGTGCCCTACGAAGGACTCACACAGGAAATAATGGACAACTACCGGTTGATCATTAATACCACCCCATTAGGAACCTATCCCAATACGGAAGAATGCCCCATGATACCCTACCAATGGGTAACCAGAAACCATTACCTGTACGACCTTGTGTATAACCCGGCCGAAACTTTGTTCCTGAAAAAAGGCAGCGAACAAGGTGCCGCGACCATGAACGGGCTGAAAATGCTCGAATTACAGGCAGAGAAAGCCTGGGAGATATGGACGACGGAGGAAAACCTCTGGAGCGTTTAAAGCCGGTTGTAGAAAGTCCACAAATCATCCCCGATTTGCTCCCAACCCTGGAATATACCCCGGGGTACCGGAGCATTTACGCCTTCACCGATCGTCAGCTTGCCCTGGCAGCGCCGGATTTCATCCCATAAGCCACTTTCGAGGAATGCATTGATTACTGCTGCGCCGCCTTCCACCAATACAGATTGTATTTTACGCGCATGCAACCCTTCCAGGAGCTGGGCTATTTCATCACGCTCCCTGTCTATTTTCAGGTACGCGGTCGAGGGCGTTGCATAACGCTCGGGTTCGGATGGAATTTCGGTTCCACGGTCGTAGTTGACCAGGATCGTGCTTTGCGAATTATCCAATAAATGCAGGTGCGCAGGCAATTGGAGACGCCGGTCGGTGACGATCCGCACCGGGTTCGTTCCTGTCCAGTGACGTACATTCAGGCGGGGATTGTCCATTAATGCCGTTTTATACCCTACCATAATGGAGTCCTCCTCGGTACGCCACTTATGAACGCGCATGTTGGACAATGCGTCGCTGATCTGAACCGGATTACCTGCATGATAACCCAGAAACCCGTCGGCAGTTTCGGCCCATTTCAGGATTACATATGGCCTTCCGAGCGTCATTGCCGTGAAAAATTGCTTGTTCAGTTCCAGTCCGCGCGCTTGCAGCACATCGCATTCCACCTCTATACCGGCATCGCGCAAGCGACGGATCCCACGTCCCGACACCAGCGGATTGGGATCGCTATTACAAATGACCACTTTTTTTAGCCGACGATTCACGAGCAGGTCTGCGCAGGGTGGTGTTTTACCGGTGTGGGAGCAGGGTTCCAGCGTAACATACGCTGTGGCTTGTGGCAGCAAATGCGAATTACCTTTCGCGTCCGCATCTGCGATCGCCCGCACTTCCGCGTGCGGTTCCCCGTAGGCGCGGTGCCATCCTTCCCCGATAATCCGGCCGTCATGGACGATCACACAGCCTACCATCGGGTTAGGACTTACCTGCCCGCGGCCATATTCAGCGAGCTGCAAGGCCCGTTCCATCCATTGATTGTGCGTCTCCATGTGGCAAAAATACAAATGCCCTTTTAAACTCAACTTTCGGGAGTCCTTGTAATTTGCTAACTTTCCGACATTGGATCAAAATCAGTGAAAATGACTTCCGCACGCCAGCTTTATTTATATATAGTAAAAAACATCACAGTTTATCCGGAAAAAGAGGCTCAGGCAATCTCGTACATGCTGTTGGAGCATTATATGCGCCTCCGCAACATCGATGTGCTGGTAGACCGCCCCATACCCGAAAACACGGCACAGCCCGACTGGGAAAGCATTATCAAACGCCTGAACAACAACGAACCTGTTCAGCACATCATCGGCTCCACCGAGTTCTGCGGCCTCGAATTCCGCGTTTCTTCGGCGGTGCTCATTCCCCGTCCGGAAACCGAGGAGCTGGTGCAAATGGTCACTCGCGACTATGCGGAACCTGATAAAAACATTTCCATTCTCGACATCGGGACTGGCAGCGGCTGTATCGCCATCGTGCTCGCACGCTTCCTCCCGCATGTGAGCGTACACGCGTGGGACGTTTCCGACGAGGCTTTGGAAGTGGCGAAGGAGAATGCCCGCCAGCTCATTGCGGACGTGACGTTCGCGAAACAGGATATGCTCAATGTAACGTTCCCGCTGCCCGGCAACATCGTACAGTTCGACTGCCTGGTGAGCAACCCGCCCTATGTAACCTATTCCGAGGCCGAAAGCATGCGCCCTAACGTGCTTCGTTTCGAGCCGCACGAAGCATTGTTCGTTGAAGACAGTGATCCGCTGCTTTTTTACAAAGCTATTGCCGACTTCGGTGTGCATCATCTGAAACAGCAAGGCAAATGCTATGTCGAGATCAACGAGCATTTCGGCGCCGAAACCAAAAAGGTTTTTGAAGAAAGAAATTATAAAAAGGTAGAGATCCTTCGTGATATCAATGGTAAGGACCGCTTTGTGAGAGCTATCTGGGCCTGATCCATTTCTAAATTTGTTTTCATGTATATAGAAAAAATCAGGGAGGTCCTGGACGAAATGGGCAAGGTGGTCGTGGGGCAGGACAAACTGCTGAACCGACTGCTGATTGGCCTTTTTACCGGCGGCCACATTCTGCTCGAAGGCGTCCCCGGACTAGCTAAAACCCTGACCATTAATGTAATGGCCAAGGTTCTCCACCTGGAATTCAAGCGTATTCAATTCACTCCCGACCTGCTTCCCGCGGATTTGATCGGGACCATGATCTATAAACCCAAAATAGGCGATTACGAAGTCAAAAAAGGGCCTATCTTCTCCAACCTGATCCTTGCCGACGAGGTGAACCGTTCGCCTGCGAAGGTACAATCGGCACTGCTCGAAGCAATGCAGGAAAGACAGGTGACGATCGGCGATGAAACTTTCCTGCTCGACCGCCCTTTTGTCGTTCTTGCAACCCAAAACCCGGTAGAACAAGAAGGTACCTACCCGCTGCCCGAGGCGCAGATCGACCGGTTTATGATGAAAGTTTACGTCGATTACCTCGACAAGATGAAGGAGCTGGAAGTAATGCGCCGGATGTCGGATATTAATTATGAATACAAAATCCGGCCGATTCTGAACAAAGAGGAAATTTTCGCGATCCGCGATGAAGTCAACAAGGTCAATATCTCCGACACGCTCGAACGCTACATTATCGAACTGGTATTTGCAACCCGACGTCCGCTTGACTACGGGTTGCGCGATGAGGCACGTTACATTCAGTTCGGGGCCTCTCCGCGGGCTACCATCTACCTCAATCGTGCCGCAAAGGCTTTGGCGTACCTGGAAGGCCGTGATTATGTGCTACCCGAGGACATCAAGGAACTCGCGCCCGACATCATGAACCATCGTATTCTTTTGAACTACGAGGCCGAAGCCGACGGCGTGCGCACGACAACCATTATCGACTCCATTCTACGGAAGGTTGCCATAGGATAATTCATGGCACCGGGTCGTGGCCGTGGCCGCCCCAGGGATGGCAACGCGAAAAGCGTTTCAACCCCAGCCAGCCGCCTTTCCACGGGCCATGCTTCTGCACGGCTTCGATCATATATTGCGAACAGGTGGGCGTGTAGCGGCACGAATTGGGCAAATAAGGCGAAAGTGCCGCCTGATAAAACCGCACGAGGGCTATGAGTAAAAATTTCATTTCGCGTCTTGTCTCATATTAGTATATTTGACCATTAACATCACAAACGCATGCTTTCATATATTATGTGGGACGTGAGTCCCGAAATATTCACCATTCCGGAAATCGCCGGTTTTGGTCCCTTCCCTGTCCGTTGGTATGGTCTCCTTTTTGCAGCTGGTTTCCTGATCGGTCAGCAAATTATGATCTATATTTTCAAGAAAGAAGGAAAGTCGCTGGAAGATATCGACTCGCTCACGCTTTATATGGTGCTATCGATCGTCATCGGTGCCCGCGTAGGCCATTTTCTTTTTTATGAACCCGAAGTACTGTTCAAAAATCCCCTGGAAGTTATATTGCCTCCTTACGCCGGGCTTGCGAGCCATGGTGCGGTGATTGGGACAGTGACCGGGCTCTGGCTGTATGCGCGCTCGCGCCGGGGCACAGGCCAAACGTTCTTCTGGGTAACCGACCGCCTGACAATTACCTTCGCATTGGGCGGCTCTTTCATCCGCTTTGGTAATCTGATGAACTCCGAGATCGTCGGAAAACCGTCCGACGCACCTTGGGCATTCATTTTCAGGCATAATATCGAATTTACGCAAATCCCACGCCACCCGGCACAGCTTTACGAATCCATTACCTGCTTCATCCTCACGTTCGTCCTGTTCGCGATCTGGAACAAATACAAGGCCGCCACACCGCGCGGGCTGATGGTCGGCGTGTTCCTCGTATGGGTGTTCACACTGCGCTTTCTGTTCGAATTCCTGAAAGAAAACCAGGAGGCATTCGAAGCGAACTATGCATTGAACATGGGACAGATACTGAGTATTCCCGCCGTATTACTCGGCCTGTACTTTATCGTTCAGTCACGCAGGAACCCCGCGGAGCTGGCCAGCTAATCGTTCACAAATGCAGTAGGCGTGCATCAGTGCGGTGTTTTCATTACATTGTAATTAGTTTGAAACAACTCTAACAATTGTCAGATGAAAACATCCTTTATAGCCGCATTTCTTTCTTGCGCCCTGCTCTTAAATGGTTGCGGCAGCAAACAGGAAGAAAAAGAAGCCGAAGAAAAAGCCGCCAGCGACAGCCCGGCCGACGCTCTTCAGGCTATTGCCGATAAAGCCAAGGAAATGGGCGACCGCGAGGCCGTCGACCCGGTGGATTTCCGGAAGCTCAAAGACCTCCTGCCCGAAACCCTGGCCGGTATGAGCCGCACGGAAGCGACAGGCGAGAAAACCGGGGCAATGGGCTTTACCGTTTCAACGGCCCAGGCCAAATACAAAGGAAGTTCCGACGAATCATTGAATGTGGAAATCGTGGACACCGGAGGCATCGCCGGCGTTTCGACGATGGCACTCGCAGCGTGGTCCATCGCCGAAATCGATAAAGAAACAACCACCGGTTACGAGAAAACCACCAAGATCGAAGGCTACAAGGCTTTTGAGAAATACAACAACGAAAGCAAGTCCGGTGAGATTAATGTACTCGTAGCCGACCGTTATGTCGTGAATGTGGAAGGAGACAATTTGAGCGTCGACCAACTAAAAGAAGCGCTGAAAGCAATCGACCTGGGCAAGCTGGGCGAAATGAAATAAGCTATAAAGAGAAAGCAGAAGCACTCATGCTTCTGCTTTTCAAGGTTTTAGGAATATAATTATGGGCTAACTTGGGTGCTATATCGTCGCCAGATCCACCTTTTCGCGCAGGATCTGTTTAGCCTTCACCAACTGGTTTTTGACAGTATTTTTAGATATTCTTAAAAACTCCGCTATTTCCTGATAGGATTTCCCTTCTTCAATATTCAGTTTCAAAATCTGCCGGCGCTTGATCGACAATGATTCGACGGCCGCCTGCACGACGCTCAGCCTTCTTTCGACTTCCTCCTTTTCGTCCTCCCCTGCCACACGGATCGCTTCCATATAATTCTTCCGCAGCTGTTCGTTCTTTTCCAGCTTTTTGAAATGGTCGAACGCCATGTTGCGCAGACAAGTGAAAAGATATGAGTTGAAATTATAGTCCGGCTTGATCTGGGCGCGTCTTACCCAGATTTTGATAAAGACATCCTGAACCATGTTCTCAGCTTCTTCCTCGTCTTTGAGCAATGAAATCGTAAACCGCAGTGCAGGCGTTTTGTAGTGGTTATACAACGCTGCAAAGGCCGCTTCGTCGCCTTGCGTCACTCTGATCAGGGTATTTTCGTCGGGGTAGGCCACAGTCGTACAGTTTAGCTTTATAGAAAAGGGGGACTAGATATAGAGATTTTTACTATCAATTAAAAAACTTTTATTCTTGGTTTGATCCTATTTATTAACCGGCATCAAAGCACTTCTCATATTAGTTGGCAATCAGTCGGGTACTAAAATAAAGTTATTTCCAACATCACCCTGACAGAGGAAAATTCTGCCTTCGAAACAATTGGCAATGCTTTGTATGGAGCGGCATTTTTGTAATTGTTTGATAAATCTACGCTCATGATTGTAAAATTCGAGTCGCAAACTGCGTAAAAATATCTTCATTTTGCGCAGCGTTGTACGATTTAATCATAACATAATAGTAACTTATCATTTATCACATATTTGCTCATTACCAGCGAGTTCTTATTAGAAAACGGGATGAAATAATCGGCAGTTTTCCAGCACTCCTCCCGACGGCGCATTTAACAATTTTGTAACATTTGCCGCAAATAGCGGTGCCGGCGATAGCCCTCCTTCCCGCATCAACCGTATTACCCCAAAATAGCTCAATATCCATATCCATTTTATCCTAAATCCAGACCAACCTTTGCTCATGGATCAAAGCCGCATCAATCAGATCTTGGAGAAAATCTCCGCCGTTGAGGTCGCCGTGTATGGCGATTTCTGTCTCGATTCCTACTGGGTCATGGACGACCGCACTTCCGAAGTTTCGATTGAAACCGGTTTGCAGGCCCAGGCCGTCGCCCGCCACTACTACACGCCGGGAGGCGCAGGGAATGTCGTGGCCAACCTCGCCGCCCTGAAACCCGCCGGCATCAGGGTTATCGGAGCCGTGGGCGACGATATGCAGGGACGGGAACTGACGGCGCAGCTCCAACAGCTCGGTGCTGACACGAGCGCATTCATTATCCAGAAAGAGCATTTCAATACATATAGTTATCTCAAACGGCTCGTCGACGGTCGGGAAGAGCCGCGCATTGATTTTGGTGTATATAATGAAAGGAGCATTGAAACAGACAAACAGCTCGTGGCCGCACTGGAAAAGGCCTTGCAGGAATGCGATGCATTGATTTTTAACCAGCAAGTGACAGGGAGCATTACCAATGCCTCATTTATCGACGACGTCAACAATCTATTCAATAAGTATCCCGACAAGATTGTAATGTTGGATTCCCGGCATTTCAACGACAGTTTCCGGAACATCTATCTGAAATGTAACGACCGCGAGATCGCTTCCTTGAACGGGCTTGACGTCACACCGGAAGAAAATGTGCCGGTAAGCGATGTTAAAGGTTATGGTGCGGAAGTGTTCCGTCGGTACCACAAACCGGTATTTGTGACCTGCGGAGAGCGCGGCATTATCGCATTCGACGAAGCGGGATACCACGAGGTGCCGGGCATTCAGCTGAAAGGCAAACTTGACACTGTCGGCGCGGGCGATACGGCGATCAGCGCCATTACGCTTTGCGTGGCAGCCGGATTATCCCCGGCCGAGGCGGCAATGTTCGGCAACTTTGCGGCGGCTGTAACGGTACAAAAGTTATTCACAACCGGCACGGCAACCGGCGAGGAAATTGCCGCCGTAGCTAAGGACCCGGATTACATTTACAATGCCGACCTCGCCGAAAACGAACGGGCCGCCACTTACTATCCCGAAACGGAATTTGAAATCTGTGTCCCCGAGATCCTCGACAAGCTCGGACATATCCGCTATGCCGTCTTCGATCACGACGGTACGATCAGCTCACTCCGGCAGGGATGGGAGGAAATTATGGAGCCCGTGATGATGAAATCCATTTTGGGCGAACAATATGATACGATCGATGCCGGGACATTTCATAAAGTGCAGGCGGAGTGCAAAGCATTCATACATAAAACCACCGGCATCCAGACCATTTACCAAATGGAAGGGCTGGTAAACCTTGTACGCGAGTTCGGATTTGTACCAGAAGACCAGATCCTTGACAAATTCCAATACAAGGAAATTTACAACGACGGCCTGATGGAAATGGTGAACCAGCGCATGGACAAGCTGGCCAAAGGCGAACTAGGACAGGAAGACTACACGCTGAAAGGTGCCGTTGAATTCCTGAAACAGCTTAAAGAACGAGGCGTGACCATGTACCTCGCCAGCGGCACCGATGCCGACGACGTGAGAAACGAGGCCGAAATGCTCGGTTACGCCGATTTGTTCGACGGCGGCATTTATGGTGCATTGCGGGATTATACCAAGTTTTCGAAAAAAATGGTAATCGAAAAGATCATCCGCGACAATAATCTGCAAGGCAAAGAACTGGCGGTATTTGGCGACGGTCCCGACGAAATACGGGAAGGCAGGCGCGCGGGCGGTATTTCGGTAGGCATTACCAGCAACGAAGTGCAGCGTTTCGGGCATAACCCGGCCAAGCGCCCCCGACTTGTGCGGGCAGGCGCGCAACTCCTGATCCCCGATTTTTCACAACACAAAAAACTGATCAGCCTATTGTTTCAGGAGAGCGAAAATTACGCAGAAGCGTGATGCGACCAATAGGGAAACAACTGATTGCCTGGCTGCTTTGCGGTGCTATTCCGGTACTTTTCTCGTGCCGGAATAATAAGACTGTCGATAATGAACCGTCCTTTTATCAGGATGAAGCGTTTTCACAGGAATACCATGAGGCCTATCCGATGGAGGGCAACGACGTAAGGGCGGTTCTGCCCGATCGCGACGGTAACGTATGGGCAGCCACGGCAAACGGTGTTTTTCGTAAAATGAAAGATTCGGGCAACTGGGTTCCCATGCTCGACGGTAACGCGAATGGTCCCTCGTTCGCCCTAGCTCAGGATTCTACCGGAACTATATGGCTCGGTATTTGGAATGGGCTGTACCAATATAAAAACAGCACTTTTTCGAAGGTGAATGGGCCAACAGAGCCGATTTCAGCGATATGTACCAAGGCCGGAACGGTCCACGCAATTGGCCCGAATGGTTTCTGGACAGGTAATGTGAATGGTTTTAGATTGCAAAAAGCAACCCTCGCAAGGTCTGTTCGAGATGCGATCACCGACGGAAACGATGGCTTGTGGATAGCCTCTGATGTAGGACTTTATCATTGGACTCCCTCGCATTTGGAGCACGCCTACAAAACCGACGCATTGATCGCTGCTTATACCAAAGGTTTGTCATTCAATCACGATGGAAAGCTCTGGATCGGAGGCCTCGGCGGAGTTACAATTCAGCGTAATGGTAAAAAAGAGTCCGAATTGCGGACGACCGACGGCATTCCATCTACTTACGTGACGGCCCTGCGGCTCGCTCCCGACAGCGCTATGTGGGTAGGGACGCAAACGGGTGTGGTGCGTTTCCGGAAAGACGGCACCCGTTCGTTGCTGTTTTCCAGAAGGTGGTTGCTGGATGATCAGGTAAATGACATTGCATTTGATGCGGAAGGCACTGCCTGGATCGCCACGCCGCGGGGAGTCAGCGCCATAAAAAAACGGTCAATGACGCTAGCCTCGAAAAGCAATTTCTTTTACAATGTATTAATGAAGCGCCACATCCGCGCGCCGTGGATCGCCGGCCAGGCACATTTGCGCGTGCCCGGAGATACAACTAGCTGGGAACCTGAGGACGATGATAATGACGGCGAATATACCGGCAATTACCTTGCAATGGAAAGCTTCCGGTACGCGGCTACCAAAGACCCCGCTGCCAGGGAGAATGCAAAAAAAGCATTTGGTTTCCTGAAATTGTTGCAGGAAGTGACGGGTACCAACGGCTTCTTCGCCCGAACGATCATACCCGCGACGTGGACGCACATGCACGACGGTAACCGCACATACACGGAACGCGAACGCGCGGACGAGCTCGTGAAAGAACCGCGATTCAAACCGGTGGAAACGCGCTGGCATTTGTCGGGCGATAAAAAGTGGCTCTGGAAGGGCGACACGAGCAGCGATGAGATGTGTGGGCATATGTTTGGTTACTACTACTATTATATGCTCGCTGCAAATGCCGAAGAAAAGAAGGTAATCGCTACGCATGTGGGTAAAATCGTGGATTACCTGATGCAGCACAAGCTGAACTTCGCCGATGTCGATGGAAAGGCTACCCGCTGGTCGGTGTGGTCGCCGGAGCAGTTGAACCGCGACCCGGAATGGCTGCCCGACCGCAACCAGAACTCGATGGAAATGCTCGCATTCCTGAAACTGGCCCATTTCATGACGGGTAATGCCAAATACCAGCACGAATACATCCGGCTGATCGAAAAGGAGCATTACCTCGACAATATGAAAGAGGTGACGAAGCAGAATCCGGCCTGGTTCATCTATTTCGATGTGGTATTGCAAGCTTATCTCTACCCGATCCTGATCGGTTGCGAAAAAGACCCGGAGCGTCTGAGATTTTATAAAAACCACCTGGAAGAGTGGTTCACGAAGCGCCGGGGCGACCATAACCCGCTGATCAACTTTATTTACAACCATTGCCTGGATAAAAAAGCAGAGTTGAAAAATTCGGTCGATTTCCTGATCGACACACCGTTGGATCTTGTGGACTGGCCGATCGACCACCGGAAAAGGGAAGATATTCAGGTCGTGCGGGCGCCGACGCTGGAAGATGAGCAAGTGAGTGAATTGCAACCCGCCAGCATCCGGCTGACCGTCCGTTGGGATAAAAACCCGTGGACACTCGCCGGGGGTAACCCGGAAGTGGAACGTGAGCCGGTTTTCTGGCTGCTGCCCTACTGGATGGGCCGGTACCTTGGAATGATTTCGAAATAGAACCAAACATTCGATATGAAAACCTATCTTTTGCTCTTCAACCTGTTACTACTGGTCATGCAAGAAACATCAGCACAACAGACCTACGCCGAAAAACTCGGCTGGCCGAAGGGCGCGAAGGTCATCATCTTCCATGTCGACGACGCCGGAATGTCGCATTACTCGAATGAGGGAGCAAAAAAGTCAATACAGAATGGCATTGCAACGTCATCCAGCATTATGATGCCATGCCCGTGGGCGGCCAGTTTTGCGAAATTCGCCATCGCCAACCCTAAAATGGACGCAGGTCTTCACCTCACATTAACATCCGAATGGAATGATTACCGCTGGCCGCCTTTGAACGGCATAGCGCATTCGGAAGGGCTTGTGGATGATGAAGGCTGCATGTGGCATGAAGTGGAGGAAGTGATCAAACATGCCAGCCCGGATGTGGTGGAACAGGAAATACGCGCGCAACTCAGCCGCGCATTGAAACTGGGATTGAAACCTACGCATATGGATTCCCACATGGGCACGCTGTTCGCGCACATTCCTTACCTGGAAAGATATATTAAAGTCGGGGCGGAATATGGCATTCCGGTCATGTTCCCCGCTGGGAATAATCAGCTTTTGAAAGAGTGTTTGAACAATCCGTTAGTCAAAAAGCTCAAAGCCGAAGGTAAATGGAAAGAAGGAATGGAGCTTCCGGAGCCTGAGATCACCAAGCGCTCGGCAGAATTCGGGCGAAAAATATGGGCGGCGGGACTTCCGGTACTGGACGACCTGCACACGATCAGCGGCGATTGGAAACCGGAAGGCAGCGACGTTACACCTGCGCAATGGGGTAAATATAAAGCACAAAAGTTTATTGAAACGATCGGCAAAATGCAGCCCGGCGTAGCGATGATGATCGTCCATAGCAGCGACGTCACCGACGATTTCAAATTCATCAGCGCCTCAGGCGGGTCGCGGTACGCCGATATGCTCTCGATGCTCGATCCGGAGCTGAAAAGCTTCATCCAGTCGGAAGGCATTATCCTTACCACCTGGAAAGAAATGATGGAAAGAAGGAAGAAAGTCAAATAACCAATCAATACAATGCAAAAGCCCCTTTTACTATCCCTCCTGTTACTGACGAGCGTTGCGCTCACGCGGGCGCAGGTACAACCTACCTACAAAGACAAGCCATACTTGCAGGATTTCAGCGTCAAATATTATGCTGATACAACTCAAACCTCGCTATTGCAAATTGCCGCTGACCGCAATGGTGTTATCCAGATGCTTGCGAAAGAAGGGTTAAGGCACACTTCTGCCGGCCAGTTTCTATATCCTGGCAAGGTTGTTCCCGACCGGAATTACCGGTATATGAAAGATAAGCACATCAGCGCCCTTACTTCTTACGAAAATCAATTGGTTTACCTGACCGATCAGGTCGTGTTCAGCAATGCCTGGGCCGGAACGTTGTTTTCGAAACACAATCTACCCAAAGCTACGTTGTTTGCAGGCGGCAAGGATTTCACGTTTCTCGTTTCCGACGGCGCCTCTTTGGAACTGATAAAGGATTCGAAAAGTCTCTGGAATGGAAAGCTCCCCGACGATTCTGCCATTGCACTGGCATTTCAGGCAAATGCAAATCAGTTCTGGATTTTAGGGAACAAATCGCTTTATAAAGTAGGTGTTCAGGATAAAAAACTAAGCAAAGTGCTTACCGGCACCAATTTTACCGCATTTGATATTACTTCGAACGAGTCCAAAATCGTCATCGGCACGCTCGACGGCATTCTCTCCTTTGATATACCAACCGGAAAACAAACCGGCGGCATTAACCGCAAATTGCCTGTTACTAAAATCACGGTCGTAAAAGAAGTGAACGGCAAAGTCTGGTTCGGCTCCGACCTTGGCGCATTTGCGTTACGCGCCGACGGCAAATTCGATTATTACTTCGGCGAACGCTGGTTACCGGACAACACCGTTACCGATATTGAAAAAGGCCCCAAAAACTCAGTATTGGTGCTTACCACGAAAGGTTTAAGCCAGATCCAGTTCAAATCCATGACGCTCGAAGACAAGGCCAAACTTTTTGACGAGCAAGTACGGCTGCGCCACATCCGGAACGGGTTCAACTCACAACTGACCGGCCTGAACCATGGCGACTTGTCTTCCGGCTTTACCGAGGATTCGGACAATGACGGACTATGGACGGCTATGTACCTCGGCGGCCAAATCTTCCGGTACGCTGCCACCAAAGATCCCTACGCATTGCAGAATTGTCGTGAATCGATGGACGCGATGGAACGGCTTTATACAGTGAACCCGGTTGCAGGCTTTCCGGCGCGTTCCTTTGAGCGTTCGGGCCACATCAATGAGCTGCATGATGTCGAACGCTGGCAGCATGCCCCCGAAAAAGAATGGGACTGGAAATCAACCACGAGTAGCGACGAAGTGATCGGTCATATTTTCGCATTCGGCGCGGCAGCGGAGCTGATCGATGACCCAAAAATCAAGAAACAGGCCGTTATGCTCATTGATACCGTCATGTCGCACATTTTGAAAAACAATATGTACCTGATCGACTTCGACGGTAAGCCTACGATGTGGGGCAAATGGCATCCCGATTATGTAAACTCGTTTCCGATTAACGTCGGCGACCGTAAACTAAACTCTTCCAACATTGTGGCCATGCTGCAAACCGCCTATCATTTCACCAAAAAGGAGAAATACAAGGCAAAAGCATTTGAGCTGATGAACAAGCATGGCTATTTCGAAAACATGATGCGGCCTATGAACATCATTGGCCGTGCGCCGGAAGATGCCGATGACCACGCGAAACACATGTCCGACGGATGGAACCATTCGGATGACGAGATGTATTTCCTGGGCTATTGGGGACTCTATCGCTATGCATTCAACGATACGCTCAAGGCACAGTACAAGAAGCAGATCATCGACCATTGGCAAGCTGAAAGGCCTGAAAGAGAAGGAGCGTGGAATATTTTTACGGCGATCACCAACCCAAAAGAGTTTGACCTGAACGAATCTGTATGGTATTTGCAGGAGCATCCGATGGACCTGATCGACTGGGTGATCAAGAACAGCCATCGCAAGGATATCGACCAATTGGAGCCTAATTTCCGTAAGCAGACCACAAAGGAAGTTCTTCCACCGGACGAACGTCCGATTCAACGCCACAATGGCAATATGTTCACCCTCGACCGGAATGGCAGCAACGGTACCGGCGAGCATAGCGCAGGTGACATTTGGCTTCTGCCCTACTGGATGGGCCGCTATTTGAACGTTATCAGCGCTCCCCAAAAGTAGATTTGCCCATGAGACTTGTTTCTATCCCGGTTTTATCGTTTTTAATACTATTCAGCATGCAATCCTGCCAGACCGACACCGCAGAAAAACAGATCACGCACGATCTGACCTACCATCACGACCTGGACAACAACGATAACTTTTCGCCCGATGGCCAATGGCTTGTCTACGACACCAGGACCGACGACGGCGGAATCGCGGAATCGGCACGGATTGAGCGAGTGAACATCGAAACGGGAGAGAAACAAGTCCTTTTTGATATTAAGAATAACCAGACTTGGGGGCCGGGGGCCGGGGCTGTGAGTTATAGTCCCAAAGAGCATGCGGTCGTATTCATTCACGGCCTGGCCAACAGTACCCAGGAAAACCCCTACCAGCAATGGCGCCGCACAGGCGTGATCATCCACGACGCCCGCCCGAATGTGCCCGTGTATATGGACGCACGCGACGTAACGCCCCCGTACACCCCCGGCGCATTACGCGGGGGTACGCACCGGCACGAGTGGAGCGGCGATGGCCAATGGATCGGTTTCACTTACAACGACGCTATCCTGAAAGCACTGGAAGATTCAACAGGCCACAAGCGTAACCTTCGAACGATCGGTGTTTCGAAGAAAATCAAGGCAGTTAGTGTTGATAAAAATGATGAGAATGTGTCTGGTGAATGGTTCAGCGCACTCGTGGTGCGGGTAGTGCCAAATCCAACGCCGGGAAGCGATGAGATTAGTCATGCGGCAAGTGACAGCTGGGTAGGAACGAATGGCTATGCTGTCCAAAATGGCATCCGGCAAATCGCCCGTGCATTTCTGGGCACCGTCAAAGACAAAAACGGCAACGATGTTCCCGAGGTTTTCATCGTAGATATTCCCGAAGACATTACCCAACCCGGGCCGCTGGGGCCGCTGGAAGGGACCGGTACTGATTTCCCAATGCCTCCGAAAGGTGCCGCACAACGTCGGCTGACGTTCACGGCCCATACCTCACACCCTGGCTGTTCCGGCATCGTTCGTTCTTCGCCAGATGGCAGCCAGCTTGCGTTTCTGGCCAAAGACGCGAAGGGTATCAGCCAGATTTTCATCATTTCACCAAATGGAGGCAAGCCCCACCAAATCACCGAATGCGCTTCCGACATTACCGGCAACCTACGCTGGCATCCGGATGGGAAACATATTACCTATGTTTATGAAGGTAGTATTGTGCTTTGCGAGGTTGGCGACGCACCGTTTAAAGAAAGAATTCAGGTATTAACCGAGCCGTCTGTTGCCGTTCTGGGGAATCTTGTCTGGTCGGCAGATGGAAAGGTACTTGCATTTAACCGGCTGGTGAAGAATGAGGCGGGAAGAGGGACGCAGCAGGTGTTTGTGTTAAGCTTTGAAAAGCACTAAAATGAAGTTGCGTTTGAAAAAGTGACCTTTTTGTAGATTGCCGACAATGGAAGTTCTGCATTAAAATAGTCTAGCTTGATCACATCTTCCTGTTTATCGAAAACTTCCACATACCAGCGCGCTCTCCTTCACGGACATAAACGCCGACATTACATCTGGCTTGCTCGATTAGGAGATAGTATTGAAGCGATGGGATAAGTGAGTATTCCCTCAATTTTTCACCGCGATCAACGTTGGCAGTGCTTTCAGACAAGACTTCGACGATCAAAAGGGGAAGAACAGTATATTTTATAGCGTCACCTTTTTCTTCACAAATTAGAAAATCGGGAATACGAAAAATCTTTTCCGCAACCCGCAATTTCACCGCATTCTGATAAAGTTCGTATGGGCCATCCTGCAAAATCCTCCGCAGATAGAAATGAATATTCCCAGCAATCCGATTAGAAGTAGTTGTTTCTCCAGACATCTCGATGATTTCTCCGTTGACGAATTCAAACCGGCCTTCGTGTGTTTCACAAAAGGCGAAGTATTCTTCCAGTGAATAGAGTCTTTCAGCCACAGCTTCCATGTTTCTGCTTTGTTTTCAAAAATAATGAATTACAGGAGAATGCGATTGGCAAACGTTGAATGTAATGCAATTTACGACTTCTCCAACAGAATCGACGACCTTCTGATAATCAGTTCCGAGCGCAAAATAATTGGTTCTGAATGGTCGATGGGTCTGGTTCCATTTAGTTGGCCGATCATCGTAGTCATCGCCGTTTTACCCATCTGGTAGCCAGGGTAAAAAATAGTGGTAAGTTGAGGCGATACTACTTGTGAAACGGGGTCATTATTAAAACCCACAATAGCCACATCGCCCGGAATTGCATAACCCTTTTCTTTCAAAGCCTGCATGCAGATTGCCGCGCAAAGATCGTTGGCGATGAACAGGCCATCCGGTTTTTCCTGCATTTGGTCAATTTGTTCTGCGACCGCCCTCCCGGCTTCCTGGCTAAGGTCAGTCGATAGGATCAGGCGATTATCCAATGACAAATTCTGTCCAGCCAGCGCGCGTTTAAAACCTTCCAGGCGATCGCCATACACATTTCTTCGCAGATCGCCGGTAACGTGCATTATCCTCCGGCAGCCTTGATCCAGCAAATGGCGCGTGGCATCGTAACCTGCCTGCTCGTTGTCGATGATCACGGCACCGCATTGCGGATGGGTCAGGATGCGATCGAAGAACAGGACGGGAATGTTACGGCTGATGAATGTGGAAAAATGCCCGAACGAATAGGTATCGTAGGCAACGGAGACCAGCAAACCGTCCACACGGCTGTTAAACATCGTTTTGGCATTAGCCCGCTCCTTTACCTCCGATTCCAGGGACTGGCTGATCAACAGGTTATATCCCACATTATTAGCTACCTCCTCCATTCCAGCCAGTACAGTCGACATAAAATTACTATTCAATCTCGGCACGATCACACCAAGCGTGTTGGTCTTGCGGGTCCGCAAATGGCTCGCAAATGTATTGGAACGGTAGCCGAGCTCGGCCGCCTTCTCCGCAATGAGCACCTTGGTTTTTGCGTTAATCGCAGGATGATCATTTAATGCCCTGCTCACAGTAGCGGGTGACAATGCAAGTATTTTTGCGAGGTCGTAAATGGTAATTTCTTTTTCCATTATCCTTTTATTGTAGGGGCTTACGCGGACTAACCCCGTCTTTGTGTTTATACCCGAATTTGGTGGCTTTTTTGCACGGAAAATCCCGAAGACCAAATTTACGGTAAATTAATGCAATCGGTTACAATACAAGATTATATTTATATTTTTATAAAAATTCATCCGACTATGATTCAAACCATGCGCTGGTTCGGCCCGAATGATCCGGTTTCGCTGATGGACATCCGTCAGGCGGGATGCAGCGGCGTCGTTACTGCGCTACACCAGGTACCTATTGGCGACGTTTGGACGGAAGAGGCAATCCGGGAAAGGATCTCGCTGGTTGAAGCGGGTAACGACCGGTATACTGCTTTGAAATGGCTGGTTGTGGAAAGCCTTCCGGTGCATGAGCATATCAAGAAAGGATTGCCGTCACGTGACCAATATATTGAGAACTATAAGGAATCACTGCGCAACCTGGCAGCATCCGGTATCCGGACGGTGTGCTACAACTTCATGCCGGTACTCGACTGGTCGCGCACCGACCTCGCCTATACATTCCCGGAAGGCCATAAAACGCTCCGGTTTGTGTGGGAGGATTTCGCATTGTTCGATCTCTATATTCTCCAACGCCCTGGCGCCGAGGCTGACTACGACGAGCAGGTAAGGGAATCGGCTCGGGCGAAGTTGCGAAATATGTCGCCTGCCGATATTCAGGGCTTGACAAACACCGTTTTACTGGGCTTACCCGGCTCCGAAGAGGCATTTGAACTGGCCAATTTTCAGGAACTCCTCAATGCATATGCTAAAATCGGCGATAAAGAGCTGCGCGAAAACCTCTATTACTTCATTCGCCAGGTCGCGCCGGTGGCACAGGAAGTCGGCATTAACCTTTGCATTCACCCCGACGATCCGCCGCGGCCATTGCTTGGCTTGCCGCGGGTCGTGAGCACCGAAGGCGATCTCGCGCAACTGATGAATGCATGCAACATCCGGGCGAATGGCATTACATTCTGCACGGGTTCGCTGGGGGTACGCGCCGATAATGACTTGCCGGGAATCATCCGCCGGTTCGGCGACCGTATTCACTTCGTTCATCTAAGAACCACCAAACGTGAAATGGAAGATAATCGTAATTTCCACGAAGCTCCGCATTTGAACGGGGATGTGGATATGTATGAAGTAGTTAAAGCATTGCACCAGGAAGAGTTGCGCCGCAATGCAGCCCATTATACCGACAACTTGTTGCCCATGCGGCCTGATCACGGTTTCCAAATGCTCGACGATCTGCACAAAAAGACCTATCCCGGTTATTCCATGATCGGGCGGCTCAAAGCGCTCGCGGAACTCCGAGGGCTGGAAATGAGCATTGCAAGATCGGTTCAAGAGTTTTAATCAAGATTTTAGATATTAAAATAATGTCCACTAGTAGTCCAATCGAAACAGTGCCGTCATTGAATGTATTCTCACTGGAAGGCAAAATCGCCCTTGTCACCGGTGGTGGGAGTGGAATAGGCTTTTACATTGCGCAATGCCTCGCCCAGGCGGGCGCGCGGCTCGTCATCACCGGCAGGCGCGAGGAAGTTTTGAGAGAAGCATTACCGAAACTCGGCGCGGATGCACGCTATTTTGTCAATGATGTCACGGATCTTAAATCGATTCCCGCATTAATCGAGGCTATCGAGACGCAAATCGGAGCAATAGACATTTTGGTTAACAATGCCGGTATCAACATGAAAAAGCACGCTGTGGAAGTCTCCGACGAAGATTTCGACCGCGTTATCCAGACCAACTTACATGCCGTTTTCTCGATCACCCGCGAGTGCGGCAAGCGCATGGTGGAACGCAGGCGCGGTTCCATTCTCATGATCACCTCCATGGCCGCATTATATGGTATCGATCGCGTGGTGGCTTACACGGCGTCGAAATCGGCCGTCGGCGGGATGGTGAAAGCATTAACTACTGAATTTTCGCCCTATAATGTGCGTGTAAACGCCATAGCGCCCGGTTTCATTGAAACGCCCATGATGCTCACCGCCATGAACGGTGATCCCTTGCGCCGCGACAAAGCGATGGACCGTACACCGATGGGCACCTGGGGCAAACCGGACGATATCGGCTGGGCAGCAGTATTCCTGAGCTCGGATGCCGCGAAATTTATCACCGGCGTTTCACTCCCTGTGGATGGCGGCAATTCAATAGGATTTTAGTTAAACCTTTTCTTAATAAGTTCAATGAAAAAACAACACATCCTGACAACATGCCTGTTCAGCTTGCTATTTCTAGGTCTAGGGCGGCCCGTAAGCACACTCGCGCAGAAAATTAAGTGGAACAAAGTCAAAGTCCTGGTTTATACCAAAAACGGGAAAGGCTATGTGCATGATAACATCGCCAATTCCAAAGTAGCCATCCTGGCTCTGGGAAAACAGCATGGCTTTGCCGTGGATACGACTTCCGACCCCTCGAAGTTTACGGACGAAAACCTGAAACAATACGACTGCCTCATTTTCTCGAATACCAACAACGACGTTTTCGATACCGACGCTCAGCGGGTTGCATTAATGCGCTACATTCAGGCAGGCGGCAACTTCGTGGGGCTGCATTCAGCTTCTGGTACGGAGCGTAAATGGCGTTGGTTCAAAGACCTGCTGGGTGGCACCTTCTTCTGGCATGAGCCGGGGCAGAGCTTTTCGGTGAAGGTTCTTGACACCAAGAACCCGTCGCTGGCGCATTTGGGAAATGTCTGGCAGCGGCAAACGGATGAGTTCTATTTTATCAAAGAGCTCGGCGTGAACCTGAATGTACTCGCGGTGAATGATCATTCTACGATTCAAAAACCTGCCGGCAAGGCACTCGATACATTCGGCGACGTGTTCCCCTCCGTTTGGTGGCATGAGTACGATGGCGGCCGGGCGTTCTACACCTCGCTCGGGCATCAAAAAGAAGATTACGAGAAGGAAGACCTCCGCAAGCACATCCTCGGCGCCATTGAATGGGCTATCGGACCGCAGAAACCTCGAAATTACAGCAAAGCTTATGCGACCAGCCCGCAAGATGTGGTGCGAAGCATAATTCCCGCCCTCTCGAAATAACTACGAATATATCAGTCATCAATCCTAAATCTGCATACAAAATGAAAGATCAGCAGGAGCAAAATCAGGACAGAAGGTCATTTTTAAAAGCCACTGCGAAAGGCACCGCCGGTATAATTGCCGCATCGATGTTCCCTACCATCGTGCCATCGAGCGTTTTCGGTAAAAATGCGCCGAGCAACAAAATCAATATCGGACAGATCGGCTTCGGCCGCATCGGCTCCACGCACGATTTGCCGGAAGTGATCAAAAATGAGGCTGCACACGTGATAGCAGTGGCGGACCTTGACAAGAACCGTCTGGCAAAAGGCAAGGAATGGATCGAGCGGAAATACGTCGAGCGCACCGGCAAGGAGAAATATCTTGAGGTAAAAACCTATGACGACTACCACGAAATACTGGGCCGGAAGGACATCGACGCGGTGATCATCAGTACGCCCGACCACTGGCACGCACAGCCAGCTATGGAGGCGGCCGTTGCCGGTAAGCACATTTATATGCAAAAACCTACCTCGCTCACAATCCGGGAAGGTCGGCAAATGGCCGATATGATCAAGAAGAAAGGGGTTATTTTCCAATTAGGCAGCCAGCAGCGTTCGATGAATCCGTGGCCGCAGTTCAAACGCACCGCCGAGCTGGTGCGCAATGGCCGCATCGGAAAACTCAAAAAAGTATATGTAGGCCTCCCGGGTGATCCTGCGGGTGGAAATACGGCACAAATGCCGGTTCCGTCCAACCTGAACTATGATATGTGGCTCGGCTCTACGCCCGAGATTTACTATACATTAGACCGTGTGCATTCGCAGACCGACATTAACGACCGTCCGGGCTGGCTGCGCCTTGAACAGTTCGGCGCGGGTATGATCACCGGCTGGGGCTCACACCACATCGATATCGCGCATTGGGGAATGGATACCGAACTCACGGGGCCGATTGAAATCGAGGGTAAGGCCACATTCCCTGCGAAAGGCTCCGGCCTTTGGGACGTACATGGTGACTTCCTGGTGAATGCATTGTACGAAAATGGCGTAACAATGGAAATCGGCGGTACCAATCCTAATGGTGTGAAATTCGAAGGGACCGACGGCTGGATCTTCGTTTCGCGCGGAAATGTGGGCGTTACTGCTTCGGACCCCGTCGCTGCTCAGAATGCGAAAGAAAACAAGGCATTCTACGCCAGCGATCCGAAAATCCTCGGTTCAGTGATCCAGGCCAATGAAATCCATTTGTACGAGAGCCCCGAGCAACACCAGAACTGGATCGAAAGCATCCAGAGCGGCAAGCAGACAATCAGCCACGCTGAGATCGCGCACCGCTCATGTACCGCATGCCTCCTGGCGCACACGGCGATGAAACTCGGCCGCAAAGTGAAATGGGACCCGAAAAAGGAGCAATTCATTAATGACAAGGAAGCTACCGCCATGCTCTCACGCCCGCAGCGTGGGAAGTATGGGACTAATAATGTGAAAGGGTAAACAAAAACGGGGAGCGATTGGGCTCCCCGTTTTTGTTTCAATAATTCCCCTTATACTCCCTCGGCGTATGCCCGATGTACTTTTTGAAGTTCCTGTTAAAGTTCGATAGCGAATCGAAACCGCTGTCGTAGGCAATTTGCGCGATGGTCCATTTGTCTTCCAGAAGAAGCTTACAGGCGTGCCCGATGCGGATCTCATTGACAAAGTCGATAAAGGTCTTGTTGGACCGCGCCTTGAAGTAGCGGCAGAATGCGGCTTCGGTCATGCCGGCGAGGGAAGCGACATCACTTAGGCGGATTTCCTGGAAGAAATGTTGGAGCACATAGTTGTGTACCTTCTGCATCCGCTCGGTTTCCGATACTTTAAAGTTGTTGACATAACCGTAACTCGAAATAAACTCGCCGCTGTTGTCATGCGCGAGCTTGTCGAGCAAGGTTAGCAGCTGCAATATCCCTTTAAAGCCTTCGACGGCGGTGAGCGAAATCAATTCCTCGCGAATATGTTCGGCGAGCGCGCCCTTATAACAAATCCCTCTTTTTGAATCGGCCAGTAACTGACGAAGCCCGAGCATTTCCGGCTTTTCAAGAAAGTCTTTTCCCAGAAAATCTTCCTGAAAATAGAGCACGATCCCGTGGGTTATCAACTGGGAACCTGGTTCAAAATAGGCCGGGTCGCTGCGCCAAAGGTGTGGCACATCGGGGCCGAGAAATACCGTATCACCCGGACCGAACGTCTGGATCGAATCACCTATCAACCGTTTGCCAGTTCCCTCTAGAACGGTAAATAATTGGTAATGCGGGTGAAAATGCCAATTGGGGTCAAAATGGGGCTCTCTCAGCTCGTGCACCGTCACAGTACGAACCTGGCTCTCTATATTTTTATGAATGGGTGCTTTCATATTCTGTCAGAATTTTACCCAAAATATTGGCAATATTACATTATTAATATCAAAATACGATCACTATTGAATTTTATTCCTAAAAATAGATTGAGCCGCCAGCAAAAGATTATCAGTTTTCAACCGTTATAAATTATGCTGCCCACGTTCGGAACGCTGGCACATTTTTTATAAATTTATAGAGCCGCTTAACTTTTTTGCAACCTTTTTCGCGAGCTCGATGTCAATCTTAGGTAGTTCTGAAACTTATTTACGTGTATGAAAGGCCTTCTAATTCCGACAGCATACGTGCTGTTTTTTTCGCTGCTGACCGGTTGTGGAAAAACTACCACAATCAGCAGCAACGTGGAGTTGACCGGCAAATGGCAATTGGAAAGTATCGTGCAGGAGGATGACACCATCAGCAAACCCGCTACTACCAAAGGCGTGATGGATATAGGCCTCAATTTTAAAGACAAAGGCGAACTGGAAGGCACCACTTCCACGAACATTCTCACTGGTTTTTACGAAACCGCCCAGCAAAATACGATACAGATTGGAGGGGGCGGGACCGAAAGGGCGGAGACTAGCTGGGGAAACCTGTTCGTGAATGCGCTACCCAACGTGAATTTGTACGATTTGAAAACCAATAAGCTGGTTCTTTATTACGAAAACAGCAACCAGCTCATTTTCAGCCGAGTCCAGTAAATAGCATTAAAATACGCTTCATCAATGGCGGTCCTTTTTAAAAGGGCCGCCATTCTTTTTTAGGCTGTGATTCAATTTTAACCCAATATTCCCATAGGTACCTGTCAACTTATCAATATTAGCTAACTACTCGTCAAAACGTGTATATTGAACAGTACTTTTTTACTTTAAGATTGTATACTGAAAAGAACCGGGAACCTAACTCCCGACTTACCCATTCGCCAGCGAGATAAATCCGATTTTTGATGAAGTACAGCATGAACCTCCTTTTGTGGGGAACCCAGATTGACGAAAGCCTGTTTCCAACCCTCGAACTCATTAAAGAGATCGGCTTTGACGGCGTTGAAGTGCCGATTTTCAATACAAATCCCGAACATTGGTTCAAGTTCCGCCAGAAGCTCGACAGCCTGGGCCTCGCCTGCGAGACCGATACAATCTGCGGACCTTCGGAACATTTGATCAGCGCCGACCCCGCCATGCGCCGCCACACGATCGACCATTTAAAAAGCGCTTTAGATTGTTCGCTGGTGCTCGGGGCGAGTCGCTTAATGGGCCCTTACCATTCCGCACTGGGCATTTTTACAGGACAACCGGCAACTGAGGATGAATGGCGGTGGGGAATCGAGGGAATCCGCGAAGTAGCAGATTATGCTGAATCGCTCGACATTACCCTCGGTTTGGAATACCTGAACCGCTTCGAACTATACCTGACCAGTTGCGGCGACGAGATTATTCGCTTCGTCGACGATGTGAACCATCCGAATGTCAAGATCATGTTCGACACTTTCCACGCGAACATCGAGGAGAAGAATATCGGCGACACCATTCGTAAGGCCGGTGACCGGATTTCATTCATCCAGCTTTCCGAAAACGACCGTTCCACGCCTGGCAAGGGCAATGTGGATTGGGAAGGCGTGTTCCAATCGATCCGCGACATTAAGTATGACGGATGGATCAGCATCGAGGCATTCAGCCCGAAATTGCCGGTTGCCAATATCTGGCGCAAAATGTTCGATTCCGAAGAGCAGCTCATGCGTGACGGACTGGCATTCATTAAATCCAACCTCGGATAGTCAAATCAGGAATTACCGTCTCATTTTATAACCAATCAAATGTAACTTTTAGCCACATTTGATTGGTTATAAAAATATTGGCAGAAAAAATTGAATAATTAGAACGAATTAAAAAATGAGCGAAGAATAACAGAATTCATTATTTGGGATTGGTCTAAATAAGACTACTTTTGCCACCGCTTCGGCATTAGCTATTTTATTTAATCCCTGTATCATGAGGATATTCTGCTTACTCATCCTTTCTCTTTGCTGCTCTGGCGCTTTCGCACAAACGGGTCAGATCAAAGGCAATATTAAAAACGCCGCGGGGCAGCCTGCGGAGTCTATCAACCTGATCCTCAAAGGGACAGGCAAGGGAACACTTACCGACGCCGGCGGCGATTTTGAATTTAATGCATTGTCTCCCGGGCGTTATCAGCTGGTGGGCACAGGCGTAGGCATCAAACGTATCGACCGCAGCGTGCATCTGAAGGCGGACGAGACCGTTACACTTGAAATCGTCTCCGAAGAAAACACACAGGAACTGCAAACCGTGGAGATCACCGGTCGCCGCGAAACCACTTATAAAAACGACCTTTCTTTCATCGCCAGCAAAACCGCGACGCCCATTAAAGAGGTGCCGCAGGCGATCGCCTACATTACCAAGGAAGTAATGCGCGACCAGGGCACGTTCCTCATGGGCGATGCCGTGAAGAACATGAGTGGTGTGAACCAGTTCACGTTTTATGATGACCTGACGATCCGCGGTTTCCGTATGAATGGCGGCAGCACTACCCAACTTGTGAATGGCCTCCGTACATTCTCTGGTTTCTGGAAACAGCCGCCGGTTAACTACCTCGAACGCGTGGAAGTGATCAAAGGCGCCGCCTCTGCACTATATGGCAATACTTCCCCGGGTGGTACCATCAATCGTGTCACCAAAAAACCGCTCGCAACGCCTCAAAAATCATTGAGTTTTACAACCGGCAGCTTCAATACCCTGCGTACGCTAGCCGATTTCACCGGCCCGATGAACGAAAGCAAGACTCTGCTTTACCGCCTCAATCTTGGTTATGTGAATGCTCAGGGCTTCCGGAATATGCAGTTTGACAAAAACATCATCATTGCGCCATCGGTATCATTTCTGCCTACCGAAAAGACCCGCATCAACTTCGACCTTGTTTTCAACCGCTCCAACAGCCGCCTCGACCGTGGGCAGTCAGTTAAAGGCAACGACCTTTATTCAAGCTCGATCCGCACGTCATTGAATGCGGTGAATGATTATCTCAATGAAGAAACCTATCTGATCACGACTTCATTGAACCATCAGTTTACCCAAAACACCTCATTCAACATCGCTTACCTGCGCACAGGTTACTCCGAAGACCTGCTCGAACACCGCAGCAGCAACACGAATGGCGTCGACTCGGCTGGAAAGGCAATTGAAAACCTCGTCGCCCGCCAGGTATTTATCCGTAAAACCAAGTCGTTCATGGATAATGTGTCATTGTTTTTTAACCATAACTTCAACACGGGTATCGCAGAGCATAAACTGGTGGCCGGGTATGACTTCATCCAGTCGTCGACACCAAAAGGTTCCGGTCAGCAAACTGCAAATGGCTACCTGCTCAAAGCCGGTGGCGCGGCAGCCTACAATGCCAAGACACCAGAGAAATATGTTTTCTACAACTACGTAGAAAACGGCGTGACTTACAGCATCCCCAAGCCGAACATTTCGCATTACGACCTGACGCTGCAGAATAACAATATGGAAGATCCTTCCAAATACATTTACAACGTCACCGCGAATGCAGCGACCACGCCGGTACTTTACAAATTACACGGCTTGTATTTGCAGGAACAATTGAAAATCAAGCGCCTGCAAATCCTTCTTGGCCTGCGTTACGATACTTATATCGACAAGAAAGGCTACACCACCAACAACGAGTCGAATGTAACGCAGCATGCATTGCTGCCGCGGATTGGGGCTGTGTATTCCTTGACTAATCATATTAATGTGTATGGTACCTACACACAGGGTTACAATCCGCAGGATCCGGTTGTACAAAGCAACCCATTGTCGGGCGGGCCGTTCGACCCGATCCGCAGCAGCCTTTCGGAAGCTGGTTTGAAAACCGAATGGCTCGATGGCCGCCTAACCGCGAACGTTTCGGTTTACAATATCACGCAGACCAACACTTTGTACTCTGCCAATGCAGCCGACAGGCCCGATCTGATGATCCAGGTCGGCAAAGAAACCGCAAAAGGGGTAGAATTTGATGTGACAGGAAACATTCTCCCAAATTGGAACGTCATCGCAACTTACAGCTACAACGACGCAAAGATCACCGACGCGGGTTCACGCGCCGCAGACCAGGTGTTCGTAAATCTGCAAAAACCGAATGCCCCGAAAAATCAGGGAAGCATTTGGACGAAATACACCTTCGTAAACAACTTCCTCAGCGGCTTCGGAGTAGGCCTCGGCGGAAACTTCGTGACCGAGCGCAACCTCTCGCTGAACAACAGCCAGACCTTGCCGGGTTATGCCTTGCTGAATGGAGCTCTTTACTACAAAATCGACAAATTTCAGTTCCAGGTGAACCTTAATAACCTGGGTAACAAAACTTATTGGGTAGGCGGTTACGATTACCTGCGCCTCTTCCCCGGCGCGCCGCGCAACTTCATGGCGACTATTTCTTACACCTTTTAAAATGCGTGCTATTTCATCAAATCCGTGAAAAAGACATTCAAGAAAATTGCATCGCAACTACACTTATGGCTGGGGGTTTCCTCCGGCCTTGTGGTTTTTATAGTGGCGCTCACCGGAAGCATCCTGGTTTTCGAAGAAGAGCTCGAACCGGTGATTTACCGCAAATTCCACGTCGTTGAAGTCCCGAAAGATCAGTCTCCGCTTCCGATGGATAATCTCCATGCCGCCGTTGCGAGCGCCTGTCCCAAGCAACGCATTGCTCGCATCACCATTGAGCCTCACCCCGACCGGACGGTCATATTTGGGTTGGTGAAAGGCAAGAAAGAAAAGGATGTTCTTTCCGTGGCTGTAAATCCTTATACCGCCGAAATCACGGACACACGCCGCGAATACGAATCGTTTTTCCACATTGTGCTTCAATTGCACCGGTACCTGTGCCTGGAAGACACAGGCAAGTTGATTACGGGGGTAGCTTGTGTGATGTTCCTGGTTATTATGATTACGGGACTCGTCCTTTGGTGGCCTAACCGCAAGCAAACCAAGCAGCGCCTCACCATCAAATGGGGGGCCAAATTCAAGCGTCTCAACTGGGACCTCCACGCTGTTTTCGGCTTTTACGTACTGCCATTTACATTTCTGATTGCATTGACCGGCCTGGTTTGGAGCTACAAATGGGTCAATAACATGATTTACCTGGCCTTCGACGGCAAGCCGCAACAAAAACGCGAGGCGCCTGCGAACATGGGCATTACTAATGCTGCTTCCACCGGCACATTAGCCAAAATCACCGCCGAAACCAATCGCCTGCTCCCCCATCCTGGCCGCATTCAATTCACACTTCCTGAATCCGACAGCCTTTCGATTACCATTTCCAAAGTCAACGAAAACGCTTCCATCGCCAATGTGGTCGATTTCCTTTATTTCGACCAGAACGACGGCCATTTGCTCAGCAAGCGGCTTTATGATGATGAAACCACGGGCATGAAAGTGCGTAGGTTGGTGTTTCCGATTCATACCGGGAGCCTTTGGGGGTTGCCTACGAAGATTTTAGCTTTGATTGTGGCGCTCATTACTGCTACGCTGCCGGTTACGGGGGTGATTATTTGGGTTGGGAGGAAGTTTAAGAAGGAGAAGAAGGTGATCAAAAAAAGTGTCGCGCCACATGCAGTCGGTAGCCGAGCGAAAGTGACTGTTAGTTAATCATTTTTACGCCGGATAAGTAAAATCGGTTAGTTGATAAAGGGATCCCTGATAAAACTAAGAGTCACTTAGCTTTATCAGGGATTTTTATTAGCACTTCATCACACATTATGGTTATATTCACTGATTCTACTCTTCGACATTTCATATTTAAATATCCCGATGCTGATCAAGCGTTAAACACTTGGGCAAGAACTATGAATAAGAAGAATTTCAGAACTTTCCATGAGCTGAAGCACTGTTTTAACTCCGTCGATTCAATTGGTGACGACCTATTTGTATTTAATATCAAAGGCAACAAGTATCGACTTATTGCACGAATCCATTTTCCAGTTAGGACATTATACATTCGGTTTATCGGAACTCATAAGCAATATGACAAAGTAAACGTTCAGTCACTATGAAAAGAGCGAAAATAACCTACAAGGTCACAAACGACGAGGAGCAAGCCGACCTACTTGAAAAGGTAGGAGCATTGATGAAAATAAATTCAGCAAATACTACACGTGAAGAGAGACAGCATATTCGGGCTATGGGCGAGGCGTTGATGGCGTATGAACAAAGTATCTACCCAATTCCAGAACCCTCCTCACTCGAAGATATATTGGAACAACGAATGTACGATATGAGATGCGACAATCAAGACCTTGCTCAAACACTTGGAATTTCGCAGGAAGAGCTTGAAATGATCATTAGTGGAGATCAGAAGCCGGATGTTTCGCTCCTGAAAGTGATTAGAGATAAACTCGACATTCCTGCTGACTTCATCCTGGATCACGTTTAATAATAACTAGGGCTAATAAATTTTCTTATCAAGTTGTGGGTTTTCCCCACAAATCATTAACTTTACTTCATGCAGACTTTCAGTTCTGTGGAGGAAGCGTTCGAATGGTGGCTTAACAACATCTACCCCGCGATCCCCGCAGAAACCAAAGAAGGCAGATACCGCAATGCATGGCGTGACTATACCTTCAAAAAAGGGATTTCACAGAAGCGCATGAAAGAGATTCTGTCCGATTTTGGTGATTTTCACGAGAAGACTATCATCACTTTTAAGTTGAAATAAAAATTTTGCCCCTCATATGTGGGACAATCCCACACACAAAAGATAGGACAGCATATTGTTAAAATTAAACTTTACGGGATTATGGACACACTTCAATCTCAAACCAATAGCCCTACCAACGTCGACGACCCGGCGACCTTGCAACAGAAAATAGTTGAAGACTTCTTCCTGAAAGATAGCGGTAGCGAAATGATCGAATCCCTCAACACGCTCATTGAAACATACTTATTCACCGAAAATCTAACTCATGTCACGCCCGAAATGCGCGAACACATCGTCAATCAACTTCGTGTAACTACGTTAATTGCAAAGCTAGACGCCACCAACATCGCTAAGCATTCACCTCCTCTTTAACCAAAGCCTTCAACCCCAAAACCTCCATCATCTCCCGGTCCTGGCTCATCCCCGGATTCGGCGTCACGAGCAACTCCCCATTCTCATTCGTAAAGATGGAATTGGCCCCGGCCATAAAGCAGAATGCCTGCTCATACTCACTCATTTCCATACGCCCGGCGCTGAGGCGGACCATCGCTTTCGGCATCAGAATGCGCGCGGTGGCGATCATTCGCACCATTTCCCAGGTGTCCACCTTTTTCATATCGCCCAACGGTGTACCCTGTACGCGAGCGAGCGCGTTTACAGGTACGGATTCGGGGTGCTCGGGCATGGTGGATAGCGTGTGAAGCATTTGAATGCGGTTTTCACGGGTTTCGCCGAGGCCGATAATGCCTCCGCAGCATACGGATATGCCCGCTTTACGCACGTGGTCGACCGTGTGGAGGCGGTCGTCGTAGGTGCGGGTGGTAATGATTTGCTCGTAATATTTGGCAGAAGAGTCGAGGTTGTGGTTGTAGGCATAAAGGCCGGCAGCTTTGAGCTTTTCGGCCTGGGTTTCGGTGAGCATGCCGAGGGTACAACATACTTCGAGGCCCAACGCGGCTACTTCGGTCACCATTTCCAGTACCCGGTCGAAATCGCGGTTGTCTTTCACTTCACGCCACGCGGCAGCCATGCAGAAACGGCTCGAGCCGCCCTCACGGGCGCGGCGGGCGATGGCCACCACGTCGTCCTTTTTCATCAGTGCTTTTACATTAATGCCGGTCTGGTAACGCGCAGCCTGTCCGCAATAGGCGCAGTCTTCGGGACATCCGCCGGTTTTGATGGACAACAATGTACATACCTGAATGCGCTCCGGGTCGTGCCACTGCCGGTGGACGGTAGACGCATCGTAGATCAGTTGTAGTAAGGGACGATTGTAAATGGCTTCGATCTCGTCGGGTGTCCAGTCGGTACGGATGGTTTCGGGTTGCATATCGGCATTGTTTTCAAACCAAATGTAGCCTGCCGGCCGGCGCAGGATTGCGTCCGGTTTGGAAGAAACCTAATAGTCCGGCCCAACAAAAATGCCTCCCGGTTGTAGTCCGGGAGGCATTTAAGGTTCGCATTCTCGTAATTTGCTTAATATACTTTCGCCAGCAGGTGCGGGCGTTCTTTTTCGAGTTTCAGGATCAATTCCCCGAACAGGGTGTTTACCCACGCGAACCATTTACGCGTAAATTTCGAATCATCGTCCTTGTCAAACGACTCGTGCATAAAACCGGTGTGGTTATGCGTGGTTTTGAGGAGTTTCAGCTGTGCCTCGATCTCCTTGTCGTCCGTAGAAGTAATAGCGCGCGCGATGATACCCATCGGCCAGACCTGGTTCACCAGCGTATGCGGGCTCCCCAGCCCTTCGCCGGCTTTTCCTTTGAAGAAATAAGGATTGGAATCGCTCAGCACATATTTCCGGGTATTGATGTAAATCGGGTCTTTGACTGACAGGGCATTCAGATAAGGCAAGCTGATAAGCCCCGGAATGCCCGCATCATCCATCATTACATGATTTCCAAAGCCATCTGCCTCAAACGCATAGATCTTCCCGAACCGGGTATGGTCTATGACCGCATGCTTTTTCAATGCAGCTTCCACCTCCGCAGCCAGTGCCCGGAAATCAGCCGCCAGCTTCGCATTTTTAGTAGCGGACGCTTTTTCCAGCAACTCGGCTACTTCGCGGAAGGACACAACGGCGAAGAAGTTTGAAGGAATAAAGAATGGGAAAATGGTTGCATCATCCGACGGCCGGAATGTGCTGGCAATAAGCCCCACCGGTTTGATCGGGTTACCGTAGCCGTTACCCGGAACGGTATCGGTAGACCAGGACGTGACACGACCGAATTTGTAAGGCCCTGGCCCGTCTTTGCGCTGTTGTTCCTTACAAGTTTGCAGTACCAGTTCCATGGCCTTCAACCAATCGGCGTCGAATGGCTTGGTGTCGCCGGTAGTTTTCCAGTAGTTGTATGCCAAACGAATGGTATAGCAGAGCGAATCGAGCTCCCATTTGCGCTCGTGGAGCATGGGGTTCATCTTGGTTTGGTCCTTGCTCCACTCGCTCTCTTTCGGGCGATCGTAGAATGCGTTCGCATATGGATCAATCAAAATGCATTTGGTCTGCCGGTTGATAAGCCCGGCGACCATGTCTTTTAGCTTCGGATCTTCTTTCAGCAACGGCAAATAAGGCCAAACCTGCGCCGTACTGTCACGGAGCCACATGGCGTCGATGTCGCCGGTGATCACGAAAGTATCGGGCTTGCCGTCTACCGGGTTATAATGTACGGTGGTATCGATGGTATTAGGAAAGCAGTTTTCGAAAAGCCATGCCAGTTCGGGGTCTTTGATGACCTTTTTCATGCGGGCAATGGTCGCTTCCACGGCCGGGCTTGTGAAACTGCGTTTATCGGCCGGTATGCGGACTACCGGAAAATCAGCACTTTTGGCAAACGACCATTTGGGTACGGCCAAGCCAGCGACCGCCAGCGCGCCCGCTTTTATAAAATCTCTTCTTAGGAACATGAGGTAGGTTATTAATGGGTTATGTCAGGGTTCCGTAAAATATGAAAAGCAATTTAGGGAAATTTGGGACACTATAAACTTCTTCCCCGGGCGGGAAAAAAGTAATGCCCTGTAAAGTCCTTTGGGTCAGTAGCCGACGGTTTAAATTTTTCATTCGGCTCTCTTGCGACGGATTACTCCGCTTCTCCCGGACACACCGAAACGTGATATTGAGAATTTTGGTAAAGAAAACGGCCTAATTATCGCAAAATCGGCATTTCGGGGCACTTATTCTAGCTATTTTTTGCATTAAAAATGATATTAATCTAAAAACAGGTCAAAATACGCACAGTACTAATCAAAACCTGAAAAGTTTTTAGCACTATTTTGTTTTAAAATTGTATTGTCGATTAGTATCCATACCAACTCATCTTGAAACACCGGCCAATCCGGCGGGCGATCCTGGCCGAAACAACCCGTTTTTTCGCTAAATCGCTGATCTACTGAATCATTAACCTGTTAATCAATATGTCTAAGAAAATTAATGTTGCCATTATCGGATTAGGCTTCGGCGCCGAGTTTATTCCCATCTACCAGCAACATCCCAATGCCAATATGTACGCGATTTGCCAGCGTACCGAATCGAAACTGAATGAAGTTGGCGACCAGTACGGCATTGAAGTACGCTACACCGACTATGACGAACTGCTGAAAGATCCTAACATCGACGCGGTCCACATCAACTCACCTATCCCTAACCACGCAGAGCAGACATTGAAAGCACTCCGCGCGGGCAAGCACGTGGCTTGTACAGTACCGATGGCTACGAGCGTAGAGGACTGCATCGAGATCGTGAAAGCCACCCGCGAAACGGGCAAAAAATATATGATGATGGAAACCGTGGTATATGCCCGCGAATTCCTTTTTGTGAAAGAATTGTACGAAAAAGGCGAGCTTGGTAAAGTGCAGTTCCTCAAAGCGAGCCACCAGCAGGATATGGAAGGCTGGCCCGACTACTGGCCGGGATTGCCTCCGATGCACTATGCAACGCACTGCGTAGGCCCCGTAGCCGGTTTGCTGAAATTGGAAGCCGAGTACGTTTCATGCTTCGGTTCAGGAACCATCTCGGAAGACCTGATCAAGATCCACAATTCGCCGTTCGCAGTAGAATCTGCTCATATTAAGTTCAAAGACAGCGACCTCTCGGCTTATGTGTACCGCTCTTTGTTCGACGTGGCGCGTCAGTACCGCGAGAGCTTCGAGGTGTACGGCAGCAAAAAATCATTCGAATGGCCGCTGATCGAAGGCGAAGATCCTGTGATCCACACGGCGAAAAAGCCTGAGCATGAAATCGCTGAAAAAGTAACGACGCCTGATTACGCACATTATTTGCCGGAGGAAATCCGTCATTTCACAGGTCACGGCGTTTATAACCTGGATGAAAACGCGCACTTGTCGTTCGTGCAGGGCGGCGGCCACGGTGGCTCGCACCCGCACCTGGCGCACGAGTTCATCAGCGCATTGATCGAAGACCGCGAGCCATTCCCGAATGCATGGCAGTCGGCCAACTGGACCAGCGTAGGTATCCTGGCGCACGAGTCGGCATTGCAGGGCGGGGCGATTATCAAGTTGCCGGATTTTAAGAATGTGTAAAGCGACTTAGTACATTGCCCTTCGACTTCGCTCAGGGTGACATGCGTGAATTGTCACTCTGAGCGAAGTCGAAGGGCAACGCGAGATGCCAATAAAAATCACACACTGCAAGCCAACCAATTCCATTACAACAAGAAACAATTAACCTCGATGAAAACCAAAGCGTTATCCTTTATCCTAGGTATTATCCTGCTGGGATGTGCCTCTCAGCAGACCTCCCAGAACGCGTCGGTTAAAAATGCTTCTTCCAAGAGCGAGGCGAAAGCACGCCGATTGGAAATCCTGTTTTTAGGCGACAAAGGGCATCACAAGCCCGCCGAACGCATTCCGCAGATCATGGCGGCTTTGGGTCCCAAAGGGTTCAACTTTACCTACACGGATAACCTCAACGACCTGAACCCTGAGACGCTGAACAAGTACGATGCATTGATGCTGTATGCCAACTGGGACTCGATCGCCCCGCAGCAGGCTAAGTCGCTGCTCGACTATGTGGCGAGCGGAAAAGGCTTTATCCCCGTTCACTGCGCTTCTTACTGCTTCCGTAATAATGCGGAGGTGGTGAAACTGATCGGCGGGCAGTTCTGGCGCCATACCTGGGACACGATCCAGCCGGTATGGACCAAGCCCGATCACCCGGCAATCGCAGGCGTGAAACCATTCAAAACGGTGGATGAAACGTATTTGCATACATTGCTGCAACCCGATAACATTGTCCTCACCGAGCGTCTGATCCAGAAAGACCAGGAGAAAGACCGTCCCGGACAGCAAAAAGAGCCTTATACCTGGGTGAGAACCCATGGCAAAGGCCGCATTTTCTATACGGCATACGGCCATGACGAGCGCACCTGGGGTACGCAAGGTTTCCAGGACCTGATCGAAAAAGGTATCCTTTGGGCTGTAAACGATGATGCTCGCAAAGCATTGGCTGCATTGGCCCCGAAACCATTCGAATACCGCGCGGCACAACTTCCTAACTACGAGCAGCGCCCTGGTCCGCAATTGCAGCAACTGCCGCTTTCGCCGGAAGAGTCTGTGAAACACATTCAGATCCCGGTTGACTTTACATTGGACGTCTTCGCACACGAGCCTGATGTGATGCACCCGATCGCAATGACGTGGGACGAGCGCGGCAGATTGTATGTACTCATCACCAAAGATTATCCCAACGAACGGAAAGACACAGGCGGTAGCGACTACATCCTGATCTGCGAGGATACGAACAAGGACGGCAAGGCGGATAAATTCACCAAGTTTTCCGATGATTTAAGCATTCCAACCGGCCTGGCATTCGCCAACGGTGGACTGGTGGTGTCGCAGGCACCGCATATGCTGTTTTTGCAGGATACCGACGGCGACGACAAGGCTGATGTGAAGAAAATCCTATTCTCGGGCTTCGGAACCGGCGATACCCACGCGGGACCTTCCAACCTGCATTATGGTTTTGACAACTGGGTTTACGGTTCGGTAGGTTACTCGGGCTTCAAAGGCAAAGTGGGCAAAAGCGGGGATCTTGATTTCGGTCAGGCATTGTTCCGCTTCAAGCCGGATGGTTCGGATATGGAAATCGTTGCCAAAACTTCTAACAACACCTGGGGACTCGGCTTCAATGAGGCGGGCGATCTGTTTGGTTCTACTGCCAACAACTCGCACGGCTGGTACAGCGCCATCCCAAACCGCTATTTCGGAGCCAGCAAAGTCGATAACGGAAGCCGCAGTACCGATACCCACAAAGACATGCAACCGATCACGCCAAAAGTGCGTCAGGTTGACGTTTTTGGTGGATTTACAGCCGCTGCGGGCCACAACTTCTACACCGCCCGCGCGTACCCGAAAGAGTATTGGAACAAAGTAGCATTCGTTTCCGAGCCTACCGGCCACATTCTGCACCGCAACGTGATGGTGAAAAAAGGTACCGACTACGAGGATCAACTCGGTTTTAACCTGCTTGCGGGCGCCGACGAATGGGTTGCTCCCGTATTCGCGGAAGTTGGTCCGGATGGCGCCGTGTGGGTAGCCGACTGGTACAGCTACATTATCCAGCATAACCCGACCCCCAAGGGTTCTGAAAACGGAAAAGGCAATGCTTACGAAACGCCGCTGCGCGATTTCACCCACGGCCGCCTCTACCGCATTGCCTGGAAAAACGCTCCGAAATACACGCCGATCTCTCTGAGCAAATCACGCCCGGACGAGCTGGTTGCTACTTTGAAAAATAATAACCTCTTCTGGCGCCAGCATGCGCAACGCCTTTTGGTGGAACGCGGAAACAAAGATGTGGTGGCCAAACTGGTTGAACTCGTTAAAGACAAATCGGTCGACGAAATCGGCCTGAATACCGCTGCGATCCACGCATTATGGACACTCGAAGGCCTGAATGCAATCGGTGACGCGCAAGTTTTGCCGGTGGTTGTCGAAGCATTGAAACACCCATCCAACGACGTACGCAAAACAGCCGTACAGGTATTGCCTCGCACCGCCGCAAGCGGCGAAGTGTTGCTCGCAGCCGATGCATTGCACGACAAGGAGCCATTGGTAGTATTGAACTCCTTGCTTGCATTCACCGAAATTCCATTGACTCCGCAAATCGAAACAGCCGTGCTTACATTGCTCGATACCTATTCCAATGCGGAAGACCGCTGGATGCCGGATGCATTTGCCGCTGTGCTCAACTCGCATGATGGAGCTTTGCGTACTAAATACATCGCTCAACGTGTTGCGAAAGTTGGTTCGGTGGGTGCTGCACAGCAAACTTCTGCCGCTGGCCACGCAGATCACTCAACCATGAACCACGAAGGCCACGGCGCAAGCAAAGTGACCGTTCAGGGATCGGCTGATCTGGCGATCACGAACATTACCATTGAGCCAAAAACGCCTTACGTTCGCGAGTACGCACGGGTAACCATCGAAATTACCAACATTGGCTCCGTACCTGTCACCAAAGAGCAGGTGCCAACGGTGAACGTCGGTATCCGCAGCCGCTCGCTGAACACCAACTATATCAGCCGCCAACTCACTAACGGCATTGCGCCGGGCGAAACTGTGAAGCTTGTAGAAGGCAACAACGGTCCCTGGAAAACTGCATTCGGCTTCACTTCCGATGAAGCGTGCAAAGTGAATGTAACGGCGACTGTGGACGTGGATAACGTGGTTCCTGAAAAAGATGAGAACAAAAACAATACGATGAGCAAGTCGTTCGAAGTGCGTCGCCTCGACCGCCTTTCCGACTTCGCCCTCGAACGTACCGTACGCGGCTATACTTCTTACGCAAGCGGCGACGACGTGCTGAAACTCATCCAGACCTCGCAGTCACTCGATCCGCAGGGCCGCAATGCGATCGTAAAAGGTATCCTCGGCGCATGGAACCCGAAACGCAAGGAAGATGCCAACGACGAAGGCAAAAAGCTGCTGGCAAGCGTTAAAAGCACAATCCCTGACGATCTTAGCAGCCGCTACACCACCCTGCTGGAATCTTACGGCATTAAGGAAGAAGTCGCTGCCGACCCGAATGTACAGGTGGTGACGATCAAGGCTATCCGCGAGGAAATGAAGTTCACCGTTACCGAATTCACCGCGGTAGCTGGTAAAACTGTTGAAATCGTGTTCGAAAACCCGGATGCGATGCAGCATAACATTGTGGTAGGACGTCCGAAGTCTACCGAGATCATCGGCGCTGCCGCCGACAAGATGATCACCGCCAAAGACGGCGCAGAGAAGAATTATGTACCTAATATCCCTCAGGTTTTGGCTGCGACACCGCTCGTAAACCCTGGCCAGACCTACCGCTTGAAGTTTGTGGTACCGGATCAGGTTGGAGACTATCCGTTCGTATGTACGTTCCCGGGCCACTGGCGTCTGATGACCGGGGTCATGAAAGTTGTGAAGGAAAAAGGGTTATAATTCTTAATTGATTAGCCTATTAATTCAAAATCAATTCAAGTTTAGCGTATAACAATTAGCGTTCAGATTCGCAGGGTACCAAAAGTGCCTTATGCGAATCTGAACGGCTGATTTAGAACACAAAATATGCGCACGGTTGCAAAGGTCAGCCCGAATACTATTTGTTCATAAATCCCGATCCGACAGCGGCAATGCAGCGTAGGCTTGCAACGACCATAGCTTAAAAATACAATACGCCAATTGAAAAAATCTCTGGCATGAAGCATTAACCAACCTTCCTGCGTATATTTAGTTATGAAAGTCGTACAATTCACCATTCCCGTTTCCCGCGAAAGTACAATTGTTGTTCAGGAGGAAAAGTTACCGCACTACTACCCACATTTGCATCGCCATCGCGAGGTGCAGATTGAATGGGTGGTGGAAGGTTCGGGAATTCTGGTCGCGGGGAATTATATGCAGCGGTTCGAATCGGGTGACATTTACATTATCGGGGCCAACCAGTCGCACATTTTCAAGAACGACGAGTCCTATTTCAATCCCGACGAACCCAGGCAGATCCACTCCGTTTCCATCTTTTTCGACCCTAACTATTTATCCCAGAACATCCTGAGCCTGCCGGAGATGGCCAACATCCGGAAGTTTGTCCACGGGGTCCACAATGGCTTTCAAATCCCGGAAGAAGCGCGGGAGGCCGTTCAGAATATCATTTCAGAAATTATCCACCACAAAGAAAGTCAGCGGGTTGCGGCTTTCATCAAGCTGCTCTACCAGTTCTCAACCACCCGCGACCTGAAACCGCTGGCTACCAGCAACAGCGAACAAGTCATTTCCGAGGTAGAGGGGATTCGTATGGACCGCATTTTCCAATACCTTGTCACCAACTACAAACGCCACATATCCCTCGCCGAAATATCCGAAATCGCCAACCTCACTCCCCAGGCATTTTGCCGGTATTTCAAAAAACATACGGACAAGACATTCGTCAGTTTCCTGAACGAAGTGCGGATCAATGAAGCTTGTAAGATCATCCTTTCGGGTAAGTTCGACAGCTTTTCGGATATCTGCTACCAGACCGGATTCGACCACGTGACGAATTTCAACAGAGTATTTAAAAAGACCACCGGCATGTCGCCAGGGGAATATCAGAAGGGTTTCAGGGATATTTAAATCCGTTCAAAAGACGTCCTATGCACTGAAATGGGTAAATTGGGGATCAATCAAACGCCTGACATAAATCCCTTAACTTGAAAAATACGATTACCCCAAACTGGCAAATCTGGATCGACACCGGCGGTACTTTTACCGACTGCCTGGCCATCGATCCGGCCGGATACAAAACCCGTATTAAAGTACTCAGTTCCAGTTGCCTCCGAGGCCGCATTACGGAGAAATTGAGCATAAACACCTACCGGTTCGAGGCTTCTTGGCCTTATAACGGCGATCTTTTTAAAAATTATACATTTAAGTTCCATGGCGACAACACTATAAGTCGTGTTGAAAAAATCGACCGGCAGCAACATACCATTACCCTAGCAGACGATCTGCCATTTGTCCGATCCGCGGATTTTGAAATAACAACCGGCGAAGAAGCGCCCATTCTGGCAGCAAGGCTCCTTACACAAACGCCGCTCGATCAACCATTGCCACCTATTGCAATGCGACTAGGTACAACAAAGGGTACCAATGCATTGCTTGAACGAAAAGGAGCCCCAACACTGCTGGTCGTTACCAAAGGTTTTAAAGATTTGCTCTACATCGGTAACCAGCAACGACCATCGCTTTTTCAGCTCAATATTCCTGAACCCAAACTGCTTTACACCAAAGTGCTGGAAGTAGACGAGCGAATCGGTGGAAGTGTGATTGAAACGCTGGATTTGACCGACTTGCAATCAGAACAAAAACTTGCTGATTACAAGTCGGTTGCCATTTCTTTAATGCATTCTTACCAAAATCCCGACCATGAAAACCAAGTCGCGACCTGGTTCCGGGATAATGGTACAAAATACATATCTGCTTCATCGGCGCTTTTTCCGTTCTCGCATTATTTAAGAAGAACGCAAACCGCCGTCGTCAACGCCTACCTCGACCCAATCCTCGATCAATATCTCACCAACATTCGCCAGGCCTTGAACGGAGGCCGTCTGCAAGTAATGACCAGCACCGGCAGCCTCTCGGAAGTAAGTGGTTTCCGTGCCAAAGACAGCCTGCTCAGCGGCCCGGCTGGCGGCATGGTGGCTGCGACCAATTTTGCCCGAAAACTCGGTTTCCCAAAGGCCATTACCTTCGATATGGGCGGCACAAGCACGGATACGGCGCTTATTGATGGGCAGCCCGAGCTGAAATATATCACGGAAATCGACGGTATCGAGTTCCATAACCCCACCCTGGCCATCGAAACCGTGGCCGCGGGTGGTGGCTCCATTTGCTGGTTTGACGGTTTTTCATTGCAGGTGGGACCGGAGAGTGCAGGCGCATCGCCCGGCCCGGCATGTTACGGCGCTGGTGGGCCGTTGACGGTCACCGATGTCAACCTGTTGCTCGGCAAGCTCGAAACGTCCAAATTCAGCATACCGATTGCCCCGGAAGCCGCCATTGCTAGGCTGGAAGAGCTTCAAAGCGCGATCCGATCCCGGACCGGCAACCTGCTTAGCCATCAGGAAATCCTAACCGGTCTGGAAAGCATCGCCAATGAGAAAATGGCCGACGCGATCCGCAAGATTTCAGTCGAGAAAGGCATTAATCCTAATGCATTTGCCTTGGTAACCTTTGGCGGTGCGGGCGGCCTGCACGCATGCCAGCTTGCAGAGCTGCTGGATATGGACACGGTGCTACTCCCGTATGACGGCGGACTTTTCAGCGCGGCTGGGATTGGAGAGGCGCTGATCAGCACGATTGTTTCAAAACAAATTCTTTTGCCCTGGGTGAAAGCTGCCGCGCATGTCGGTGAATGGCGGGAGGTGTTGGAAAAGCAGGCGGCCGGTATTTTGCAGGATCAGGGCATCGACACTTTTGAGACGGTTTTCTGTCACGTTTACCTGCGTTTTGCCGGTCAGGAAAACACGATTGAAATACCTCACGATGGCAATGCGACTTTGGCTGCTTTTGAAGATACCTATCGTTCACAATTCGGTTACTTTCCCGCCAATGCGGTGATAGAGCTGGAAAGTGTGAAACTGAAAGTGCAGGAGAAAAATCCGCAAAGCGGCGCAGTGTCAATCATACGAACTGGACAGAAAGCTCAGGCTTTCGCGCATAGCAAGCCGTTTCTGACCGGCGTTGGTTTCCCCGAAACAGCCCTGTTTGAATGGGACAATCTAAGCCCCGGCGACCAGTTGGAAGGACCTTCAATTATCCTCAATAATACTTCAACAACTTACTTACCCGAAGGCTGGAAACTGGTAATCCAGCCCGGACAGGACGCTATTGCCTGGACAACGCGCGCCGCTCCAACCAGCGCCGGGCGGCAAAGCGAGGAAGTAGCATTGCAGCTCTTCACCAACCGTTTCAAGGCCATTGCCGACGAAATGGGCGTTCAGTTGCAGCGGACGGCATTTTCCGTGAATGTCAAGGAACGCCTCGATTTCTCGTGCGCATTGCTCGATGCGAGCGGTGAGCTCCTCGTGAACGCGCAGCACATTCCCGTACACCTGGGCAGCATGGGCATATGCGGGCGCCTTGTGCGCGAAGCTATCGCCATTGGCCCGGGTGACGTCGTGATTACCAACCATCCGCGTTACGGCGGGTCGCATTTGCCGGATATCACTTTAATCGCGGGGGTATTTACCGGCGACGGCACTTGCGTAGGCTACGTGATCAACCGGGCGCATCATGCGGAAGTAGGTGGTAAAACACCCGGCTCGATGCCCCCGGATGCTACATGCCTGGCAGAGGAAGGAGTGGTGATCGTGCCGCAATACCTGGTGAAGGCTGGCGCGTTTCAATGGGAGGCATTGCACGACCTTTTCACGGGTGGACCTTACCCTACCCGGTCATTCCTTTCCAATGAAGCCGACATTATCGCGGCATTGTCGGCATTGAAAAAAGGGAGCACGCAGCTGCTGAAACTGGTTGAAAACCATGGACTCGAAACGGTGCAAAAATACATGGGCATGCTCAAACAAACCGCCGTTTCGCAACTTCGGAAGGCATTGGAGCCATTGCAGGGGCAGCTTTTTGAAGCTTCCGAGCTCGTGGATGACAATCATCGGATATCCATCAAAATCAACCTATCCGATAATAAGCAAATATTCGATTTCAGCGGCACATCGGGCGTTCATCCGAACAATCTCAATGCCAATATCTCCATTTTGTACAGTGCCATTTTGTACGTTCTGAGACTTTTAGTTGATCAGGAAATTCCGTTGAATGATGGCTTGATGCAGAATGTGGAGATCAAACTACCCGAAAACAGCTTCCTGCATCCTCATTTTTCCGACGATCCGCTGCATTGTCCGGCAGTTGTCGGCGGGAATACCGAGGTAAGCCAGCGACTCGTGGACACCTTATTAAAGGCATTCGGCATGGCGGCTTGCAGCCAGGGAACGATGAATAACTTCCTCTTCGGCAACGAGCAGTTCGGCTATTACGAGACGATCGGCGGCGGCGTTGGCGCGGGAAATGGATTCAACGGACGCTCAGCAGTGCATCAGCATATGACCAACACCCGCATCACTGATCCGGAACAGCTAGAAAGGAAATATCCGGTGCGTTTGCTGGAATTCGGCATTCGCCGCAATTCTGGCGGCGCGGGGCGCTGGCGTGGTGGTGACGGTATCGTTCGAAAGCTGGAATTTCTGGCGCCATTGCAGGTTACATTGCTTGGTCAGCACCGGCGGTATGCGCCTTATGGAATGGCTGGCGGCGACGATGGGCTTTGCGGGCGTCATATACTTTTTTCAAATGGTTCAATGAATGAGTTGCCCGGGATTTGTAGTCTGAAAGTGAATGTGGGGGATGTTTTGACTATCGAGACTCCGGGAGGTGGAGGGTATGGTGTTTAAAATTTAACTATGTCAAAAAACAAAAACGCCCTCCTGGGCGCCGCATTCCTCATGGCTACGTCGGCGGTAGGCCCCGGCTTCCTGACGCAAACGACCGTCTTCACCGAAAAGCTGGCGACCAGTTTCGGATTTATCATTCTGATATCGATACTGATCGACCTCGCCGTCCAGTTCAACATCTGGCAGATCATCACCGTATCCGGCAAACGTGCCCAGGACCTGGCCAACGACCTGCTTCCAGGTCTCGGCTATCTTCTCGCATTTCTCATCGTGGCTGGCGGGCTGGCCTTTAACATCGGAAATGTGGCCGGCGCAGGCCTGGGTATCCAAGCCATGACCGGCGTTTCTGTTGAAACTGGCGCAATCCTAAGCGCTGCAATGGCCATCGCGATCTTCCTTTTCAAAGAAGCCGGCAAAGTCATGGACACCTTCTCAAAAATCCTCGGCTTCCTGATGATCGCCCTCATTCTCTACGTCGCATTCACCTCGCACCCGCCAATGGGCAGCGCGATCCAGCACACCTTTTTCCCCGAAAAATTCGATCCTATTGCAACGCTCACGCTCGTAGGCGGGACTGTGGGCGGTTACATCTCCTTCGCAGGCGCGCACCGCCTGCTCGACGCGGGCGTGCAGGGTGAGCGTGCGTTGAAGGAGGTGAATCGCGGTGCGTCTACCGGTATTCTGATCACGGCATTGATCCGCTACCTGCTGTTTCTGGCCACGCTCGGCATTATTCTCACCGGTGTAGCCATTAATCCCGAAAACCCTGCCGCGTCGGTATTTGAAAATGCCGCGGGCACATTTGGCAAGCAGCTTTTCGGGCTGATGATCTGGTCGGCTGCCATTACTTCGGTGGTGGGAGCAGCTTACACTTCCATTTCGTTTCTGAGGTCGTTTCATCCTTTTGTTGAAACAAATCAATCTTATATCACCATCGTTTTCATATTCATCTCCACCATCATTTTCCTGCTGGTTGGCCGTCCGGTGAAAGTGCTCGTTTTCGTAGGCACGTTGAATGGTTTCGTGTTGCCCATAGCCCTCGCCATCCTGCTGGTAGCAAGCCGGAAACAGCGGTTGATGGGCAGTTATAAACATTCGCCGTTGCTTCAAGTCGCCGGCTGGGCGGTGGTACTGATCCTGCTCGCGATGGGTTTCAATGTATTTTAAATTAATAACCATGAAAAAATTCGTACTCACTACCCTTTCAATACTTATCGCCGTTGTTAGCCAAGCTCAGAAACCGAAAGAACTGGTTATTAAAATAGACGTCCAAAACAAAGCCCAAAAGATCGACAACTTCGGTGCCGCCGGAGCCTGGTTTACGGAAGGTATTGCCCAAAACTGGCCCGCTCAAAACCGCGAGCAAATGGCCGAATGGCTTTTCAGCAAAGAACTCCACGCCAGCGGCAATCCAAAGGGTATCGGCCTTTCCGCCTGGCGTTTCAACATCGGCGGCGGCACAGCCGAGCAGGGCGACAGCAGCGGCATTACCGACTTCCGCAAACGCGTCGAATGCTTCCTCCGCCCGGATGGCACCTACGACTGGTCGAAGCAAGCCGGATACATATGGTTTACCAAAAAAGCAAAGGAATACGGCGTCGAAAACCTGATCGCTTTCTCCAATACGCCGCCGGTTCAGTTTACAAGGAATGGTTTGGGCTATAAAACAACGAAAGATTATATCTCAAACCTCAAACCAGAACATTATGGCCACTATGCGGGCTTCCTTGCGACGGTTTTGAAGCATTTCGACGACGAAGGCCTGCACTTCAAATACATCAGTCCCGTGAACGAGCCGCAATGGGACTGGTCGCACGCTCCCGGCCAGGGCGCCAAGCAGGAAGGCAGCCCATGGCGCAACGACGAAATCGCCCGCGTAACCCGCACCCTCGACAGCGCATTGACCGCCACCGGCTCGGCCTCCAAAATCCTCCTTACGGAAGCCGCCCAACTCGATTACCTCTATGCGAAGGGCGGTAACGCTGCACAACAAACGCAGGCGTTCTTCAATCCTGGCAGCAAGCTCGCCTTCAAAAACCTGAAACACCTTCCATCTCTCATCGGTGGGCACAGCTACTTCACCGACAAAGGCGACAGCTCCCGCATCGCCATCCGCCGCCACGTGGCCGACACTACCGCCAAATATGGTGTCACGTTCTGGCAAACCGAGTACTCCATGCTCGCCGACGGCTACCGCGAAGGCAAAACCGGCCGCATCCCCGCCATCGACTGCGCCTTGTTCCTCTCCAAAGTGATCCACGACGACCTGGTATACGGAAATGCCGCCGCCTGGCAGCTCTGGAACAGCTGGGAGCCCGGCAGCCCCGATTTCGATACCCGGTATTACCTTATTGCTTTGAAACCTGCAAATAAGGAATACACAGACGGCACCATTACCGCCACTAAAAACCTGTGGGCAATGGGTCATTACAGCCGTTTTATCCGTCCTGGGATGCACCGGCTGCATATCAAGCGCCAGGACGAGCTGAGCAATGAGCAAATTGCCCAGGATTTGATGGTTTCGGCTTATGCCAACGAGAAGCAGATGGTGCTGGTCGCTATTAATTACGGGAATGAGGAGCGGGTTTTACAGCCGGAAATTAATGGGTTTCGAGTGAAAGGCGGAGCGGATGTTTACTTGACTAGTGGTGAGGAGGGGGTTGATATGAAGCGATCGAAGGATGAGAGCTTGAAGGATGGGGTGAAGATTCCGGGGCGGGCGATTGTTACCGTGGTGGTAAATAAATAGTTTAAATTTCTAAAAAAAGACATTACTTCCTGTTTTCTATAAACAGGAAGCCGCTCTGTGGCATTGGCCAAAATACTTGAACGTCTATTGACCCATAACCACAGAGCGTTTACCTGTTTGTAGCCGAAAAGCCAAACAAAAAGAGAGGAACAGCGTATGCGCGCCATTCCTCTCTTAAAAAAAACATCAATCTACTTGCTCAAAGCCGCATTTACATCCAACCGGCCACCAGTAACCGTCTTACCAGCCAATGAAGGCGTCGGTACGGCGCTGGACAGAATGGCGTTGCGGATCTGCGCGACGGACGCGCCCGGATGTGTGGATGCATACAAGGCCACGGCGCCCGAAACGTGCGGAGTGGCCATAGAGGTGCCGTTGTAAGACGAATAAGAGTTGTAAGCCGTTGTCGAGTTGATCGCAACGCCCGGCGCGCCGATGTCTACGGTAGTCGCACCATACTGCGAGAAGCTTGCCAGGGCACCATTCTTATCTATCGCCGCAACCGAAATCACATTGGGAAGATTGTAATTGGCGGGATAGCTCGCGGTAATGTCGTTGTTGGTCCCGGCGTTGCCGGCAGCGGCAATAAACATGATTCCTGCATTGTTGGCGCGGGCGATGGCATCGTAAAGTGCCTGCGAATATCCTCCGCCGCCCCAGGAGTTGTTACTGGCCACGATATTGATCCCGCGGTTTTTCAGGGTAGTGAGATAGTCGACAGCCTTTACTGCATTCGCCGTTGTTCCACCGCGACGGCCGAGAAACTTCGCGGAGATGAGCCGGATGTTCCAGTTTACACCAACAACCCCTTGCCCATTCGCTTTTCCGCCAATGGTGCCCGACACGTGGGTACCGTGGTCGTCGAGCGAGCCTTTGGTCCCGCCGTCGTAGATGGATGCATCGTTATTGGCAAAATCCCATCCATTGGTATCATCTGTAAGGCCATTCCCATCGTTATCGACACCGTCTGTGGGATCGGCAGGATTAACCCAAACCTGACCTGCGAGATCGGGGTGCGTGAGCTGAATGCCCTCGTCGATCACACCGACGTAAACCGAAGCGAGGCCGGTTTTACCGGCCGCCCAGGCCGCCGCCGCATTACTCCCGTAAGTGCTCGCCGGGCTCGTTGCAGGGCCGTACATTCCCCAGAGTGACCCGTTTGTGAAATAGGTGTCCGTCGAAATGGCGGTATGATAATACACATAATTGGGCTCCGCAAATTCGACGCCCTCAGCTCCTTTAAGCTCCGCGATGGCCTCCAACACATTTTTATTAACCTTCAAAAGCGCCAACCCCTCTTTCTTACCCGCTCGCTCCATCGCTTTTGTCAGGATTTTCTCTACGGGTTGCCCCTTCACTTTGTCGAAAGCCTTTTGCTTTGCAGCGGCCGACACGCCTTCCTTGAACTGGATCAGCAATTCTCCATCCACAAATTCACTTTCACCACTTGTCCGCAACAAGCTACCGGAAGGCTCCGAAGTTGCTGTTGACTGGTTTTCGACGGAATTTTCCTGACATCCTGCGATTGTAAAAGAGATGATCACAGCAGCAATCATCGTCTTAGATGTCAAGAAGTTGTACATACTTTTCATAGATCTGATTTTTAAGGTGCGATTATGATCTAATGTGCAGAAAAATTACTTTACGGTAAAGAGTTCTGTGCAAACGGGTCAAAATAAATTACAAAAAATTTGCGCAACCCAAAAGTTGCATTTATATTTGCAACCATCAAGTTGCATATTTCGATCGTGTATGAAAGGAGATATTTTTCAAGCTATTGCGGATCCGACGAGGAGGGCCATTCTCGTTCTGATCGCGACGCAATCTATGACGCCCAACGCTCTGGCAGAACATTTTGATACTTCCAGGCAGGCGGTTTCGAAGCACATCAAGGTACTCGCCGATTGCGAGCTGCTCACGCAGAATAAGGTCGGGAGGGAGATCCATTATTATTTCAATCCAGCTAAAATGAAAGAGTTCGACCACTGGTTGACGCAGTTCAAAAAACACTGGGAAGACCGTTTTAATCAATTAGATCAACTTTTAATCAACCTAAATTCCGATTCAGATGAAAACTAGCTTGGTAATGAATTTTTCGGTAGACAAGGAAAACAATCGTATCAATGTAGAACGCGAATTTGCCGCTCCGGTTGCAAAAGTATGGGCAGCCTGGACACAAAGCGAGTTGCTCGACCAATGGTGGGCGCCGCGTCCATGGAAGGCCCGGACCAAATCAATGGATTTCCGCGAGGGTGGAACGTGGCTTTACGCAATGGTAGGTCCCGAGGGCGAAGAACATTGGGCGAAACTCGATTACAAAACGATCAATCCGCAGAAAAGCTTTTCGGGTATCGATGCGTTCTGCGACGAGAACGGAAAACTTAACGAGGAGTTCGCCCGGTCTACCTGGACGAATACTTTCACCGAAGCCGATGGTAGCACCACCGTTTCCGTGGTGATTCAATACGATAAATATGAAGACATCGAGCAAATCATGCAGATGGGCTTCAAAGAAGGCTTCACGATGGCGCTGGGTAATCTGGACGAGCTATTGGAAAAGTAGTCAGTTCACTTCATCAACAAACAAATGTGCCCTAAACGGCTATCCGCTTAGGGCACTATCTATTCTATGTGGTCTTTATTCAGCGGCCGCAACGTCCTTCCTCGCCACCATGTAATAAACCGGTATCCCCAGCAGTACAATGATTAGCCCCGGCCAGGTATATTCTGGTTTGTAAATAATGAGCAGCACGCAGAATGCGATACCCATGATAATGTAAATGATAGGCAAAAACGGATAGCCGAATGCCTTGTACGGCCTTGGCGCGTCGGGACGCTTTTTACGGAGAATGAATATCCCGATAATCGTGAGCATATAGAACACAACTACTACGAAGGAGATCATATCCAGCAAATTACCATACTTACCGCTCAACGCCCACAATGAGGCGATCACGCATTGCAGCCAAAGGCCGATTTCCGGCACGGCATTCTTGTTCAATTGCCCTACTTTTTTGAAAAACAGGCCGTCCTTGGCCATCGAATAATATACCCGTGCGCCAGACATGATCAGTCCGTTGTCGCAACCGAACGTGGAAATCATGATCATCACAGCGATAACGATCGTGCCGGCATTGCCGAAGATAACGTGCGAAGCGGCTACGGCTACGCGGTCTTTGTCGGCTGCCGCGATTTCCTGCAAGGAGAGCACGCCCGTGTACATCACATTCGTGAGCACGTAAATGACTGTTACGATAATGGTCCCTAACGCGAGGCTGAGCCCAATGTTACGCTGCGGGTTCTTGATTTCCCCCGCAATGAATGTCACATTATTCCAGGAATCGCTGCTGAAAATGGAGCCTACCATCGAGGCAGCAATGGCCCCAAATGCAGCGATAGTGGTGTAGGACTCTATGCTGCCATCCGGACTTAGCTTGTGCAGATCCCACATCCCCTCGCCCCAGTTGGCGGCCCATATTTCGGGTTTCATGAAAATCAATCCGAAAACGATGAGACCGAGAAGGCTGAGAAGCTTGGTTAATGTGAATGTGGTTTGAATTATTTTGCCGCTGTTCACACCACGTGTATTTGTAAACGTCAGCACAACGATGACGACGATGGCCAGTAGCTGAGCGGGACTTATTTTGAGAAAACCAAGGTCCAATGCGACGAGGTCTTCACTGAATTGCGGGATCAGATAGGCCGTAAACTTGGCAAATGCCACCGCTACTGCAGCGATAGTGGCGGTTTGGATGACCGTAAAAAAGCTCCAACCGTACAGGAAACCGATCAGGGGATTATATGCTTCTTTGAGATAGATATACTGACCACCGGCCTTGGGAAACATCGCGCTGAGCTCGCCGTAGCTTAATGCGGCTGTGAGCGTCATGAAACCGGTGATGAGCCACACGAACATCAGCCAGCCCACACTTCCGGTATTGCGCATGATGTCGGCGCTGACAATAAAAATGCCCGATCCGATCATACTGCCGGCTACGAGCATGGTGGCGTCAACAAGACCTAGTGAGGGCTTGAAAGAGGTGTTTTCTTGTGGCATAAAGGGTAATAGGTTATTAGGTCAGGTTTTAAACTGTGTAAACTACGAAGTATTTGGACTACTCACAATATCCCCGCCCCGCCACTCGCTAAAATGGCCCTTTTAACTGCCGCTTCGCCGCCGCTTAGGCAGCCCCACTTAGGCAGCCCCGCCCGGACCGCACCTATTGATACCGCTCCGGATCGTAAAGCGCCACATCCACGGAAGGTTTCACACGCTCCGCCAGTTCAGCCACGATTTTACCGGTGCCGGGACCAAGACTGATACCCATCATGCCATGCCCTCCGGCCACAATCAGGTTGCTCAGCTTTTTGGAATAACCCAAATAGGGCAAGCCATCGGGCGAGCAAGGCCGGAAACCGTACCAAATGCGATCCTTTTGCGGAACGGCAACATTCAGTTCAGGGTAATATTGCGGGATGGAATTGACGATGCCCTCCACCCGGTTCATATTGATCTGGTTGTTCAGCGGCGCGAGTTCCATTGTGCCGCCGAAGCGGACCTGCCCGTTCATTGGCGTCACGGCCACGCGGGCTTCGAGGAGCAATGCGGGATGGACAATCGGATGCTCAGCGTTTGGCTCCATGAATGAGTAACCTTTGCCGGGCATCACCGGGATGGACAATCCGGCCTGTTTCGCAAGCTGCGGGAGCCACGACCCGCCGGTCATCACGACCAGATCGCCTTCGTAGGTTTTTGCAGCTGTTTTAACTCTTTTGATCTCTCCGTTTTGAACGTCAAAACCTGTTACTTCTGCTTTTTTGACTATTTCAGCGCCGAGCGCAGTAATGCTTTTGATCAAACCATTGACCAATGCAGTCGGGTACAAATGGGCGTCACAGCGGTAATGCACCGCGCCCGCAACGTCGAGTTTAATACCCGGTTCCAATGCCTGCACTTGCTCGCGGTCGAGCATTTCGATATCGAGACCTAATTGCTGCCCTTGTTTGCCGACATGGATTTCCTCTTCACCGGTTTTGTCGGATTTATAGAGCATTAAAATACCCTTTTCTTCCAGTCCAAAATCCAGGTTTTCGTCGCGAACGAGGTCTTCGTAAAGCTTTTTACTCAACAAATGATAATCCCGTAAATGCGGTGCTGCCCGTTCGACGTTAGCTTCGGTGGCCGCTTTCATGAATTTGAGCCCCCATGAAATAAGGGAAAAATCGAGGGATGGTTTTACATAAAAGGGGCTGCGGCTGTTGAACATCCATTTGATACCCTTCGAAATCATCCCCGGAGCAGCGAGCGGGATAAAATGGCTCGGTACGATCATGCCCGCATTGCCGATCGAGCAGTTATCGAACAGGTCTCCCTTATCGAGCAGGGTCACGCTCCATCCGCTTTTAAGCAAATAATAGGCCGAAGCCAAACCCGAAATTCCGCCACCGATGATGACGGCGCTGCCTCTTTTTGTAGTCATTTGAATTGAAATCTTTAAAAACCCTATATCACCTGGAAACCAAATGCATAAGGGTCTTCTTCGTCGTCGATGAAGATGGTATTGTGGCCGGTGATGACAGCCCAGCCTTCGATGCCGGGGATCATAGCGGGCTTACCTCCTATTGTTGTCTCTTCTTCCACCGTCCCGATGAATTTGGAACCGATAATGCTTTCGTGTACGAAGCGATCGCCTTTTTTAAGCTTTCCCTTCGCATGCCACTGCGCCATACGCGCAGACGTGCCCGTACCGCAGGGCGAACGGTCGATGGCCTTGTCGCCGTAGAACACCGCATTGCGCGCTGTGGAGGTTGGGTCTAATGGCTCGCCGGTCCAGAGGAAATGGCTCAGGCCGTTGATATGCTCGTTTTCGGGGTGAACGAATTTATACTGCTCATTCATCCGCTTCCGGCACACGCGGCTCCAACTGATCAGCTGGTCGGCGGTGTAGTTTTCAATGCCTTTGAAATTCTCCTGCGGATCGACGATCGCGTAGAAGTTGCCACCGTACGAAACATCCACCGTCAATGTGCCCAGATCAGGGCATTCAACCGTCAATTTTTCGGCCGCGAGGAATGATTTAATATTAATCAGCTTAACAGACTTCACCTTCCGGCCTTCCTGCACGTATTCCACCAGCACCAGTCCGGCGGGCGTTTCGAGGCGCAGTTTACCCGGAACTTTCGGCGTTACCAAGCCTTCTTCAATGGCAATGGTAACCGTACCAATCGTCCCATGGCCGCACATGGGCAGGCAGCCGCTGGTTTCTATATATAATACCCCAATATCATTCGCAGGGTCGATGGGCGGATAGAGAATGCTGCCACTCATCATGTCATGCCCGCGGGGCTCGAACATCAAGCCCTTACGGATCCAGTCGAATTCCCTCAAAAAATGGAGCCTGCGCTCCATCATGCTGTTGCCCTCGAGGAGCGGCCCGCCACCTGCGACTACGCGTACGGGATTCCCGCAGGTGTGGGCGTCGATACAGAAAAAAGTTTTACGCATAAAGGCTCCCGGGCTATTGTTACAGCGCCGATTTGGTTATTTCATTATCCACCGTCCGCCAGATTCCCAGCGGGTTGGCATTTTTCAATTCGTCCGGTAAAAATTCGTCGGGCCAGTTCTGGAAGCTTAATGGGCGGGTAAACCGCTTGATCGCATCCGGACCTACGGAGGTAAACTGGCTGTTGCTCGACGACGGGAATGGCCCGCCGTGGTGCATGGATTTGCACACCTCAACGCCCGTAGGGAAGTTGTTGAAGATAATACGCCCGCATTTATTCTGAATAGAAGCTACCAGCTCGCGATGCGAGGCAAGGTCTTCACTGGTTGCCAGCAATGTAGCAGTCAGCTGACCGTGCAGTTTTTCCGTTACCGCCAACACTTCCTCTGCATTGCGACATTTCACGATCAGTGCGAATGGCCCGAAAACTTCGGTTTGCAACTCGTCGTTGATCAGAAAATCAACGCCCGAAACGGTAGCTACCGTAGCTGCGCCATGACCGTCCGCGGCTTCGTTGGCAGCCACAGCCACCAACTCCACACCCGACTGGCCAATCACCTTCTCACGGTTACCGCGGTATGCGACCGCAATACCCGCATTCAGCATCGGCGCCGGAAGGATATTCACGATCTCCTGGTTCAATGCTTCGATGAAGCCATCCAATGCAGGGTTATCTTCCGTGATCAGTAAACCGGGGTTGGTACAGAACTGTCCTACACCCAATGTCAGCGACCCGGCATATTGTTTCGCCAACTCGCCGCTGGCCGTGTTCAGCTTGCCTGGCAGCAGGAATACGGGATTAACGCTTCCCATTTCTGCAAATACCGGAATGGGTTCCTTGCGCTTATTAGCGACGTCAACCAATGCCAGTCCGGCACGGTTAGAACCGGTAAAACCAACGGCCTTGATCACCGGATGGGCAACCAATGCCTGTGCTTCCTCGATGGTATCCGTGAAAATATGGGCAAATGTCCCTTCCGGAAAACCACTTTTGGCAACCCCTCGGCTAATGGCATCCGCCATGATCTGCGAGGTTTTCGGATGACCGGGATGTGCTTTCACCACCACAGGACAGCCCGCTGCAATAGCGCTCGCTGTGTCTCCGCCCGCCGTAGAGAATGCAAACGGGAAGTTACTCGCACCAAAAACGGCCACCGGACCGAGTCCTACATTCGTTTTGCGGATATCAGGCTTAGGCGCGGCGCGTTGCGGATTGGCGGTATCGATGCTCGCATCCAGCGAATAACCTTTTTCCACCGCTTCGGCATAGCTCCTCCATTGAAACACAGTCCGAGCTTTTTCGCCGTTAAGGCGCGCCTCGGGCAGGTTGGATTCGGCCATGGCAGTTTGCACAAGCTCGGGACCAAGCGCCTCGATCTCGTCGGCGATGGTGTTCATCAATGCAACCCGGCGTCGTAAAGCGTAGGCGTTCATCGCTACGAATGCCTCCTGGGCTTTTTCAAGAATAAGGTCTAAATCGGACAATTTCATAATTTGATGTTTTGACAAAAGGGTAACAATCCTAGCCTCGAAATCTAACGATATCCAAAAGCTTTTTTGTCAATATTACAGTTATTGGCTGGGTTGAGACCATCCGTAGAACAGGAAACCCCTCCGGTTGCCCAATATTTGCATTACCGGATCTTGCGACAAACATCCCATTTCCACAAGTATTGCGGTGCGCTGCGCCTTGTGATATTCAGGAGGTGCAGCGCACCGCAATATTTATAGAAGGGTGGAATTATGCTACCGAAGTGTCAACCGTCAGATTCAGATAATCCGGCAATTCAGGTTGCGTGGCGATGGCCTGATCGATGATAGCGAGTACCCTCTCACGCTCCGCACCAGCAAGTGGCAGACGTGGTGCGCGTACGTATTCGGAGCCGATACCCATTTTAGCAGCTGCCAGTTTGATATTTTGTACCAGTTTAGGATGAATATCGAGTTCCAGCAATGGCAGGTACCAGCGGTAGATCGCCAACGCCTCCTTATATTGGCCCGCTTTCACCAGGTTGAAGATCGCAACGGTTTCTTTAGGGAATGCATCCACGAGGCCGCCGATCACGCCATCCGTGCCAAGCATTACTTCTTCCATAATCAATGTGTCCACGCCGCAGAACACACGGAAACGGTCGCCGAACTTGTTGAACAGGCGCGTTACGTTACTTACGTCGCGGGTAGATTCCTTAATGGCGTGGATATTCGGAACTTTGGCCAGTTCTTCGAACATATCCAGCGTTACCTCGATCTTGTAGTCGAAAGGATTATTATAGATCATGATCGAAAGCGATACACTTTCGGCGATCGTCTTAAACCAGGTCACTGTCTCGTCGTTGTCCGCTTTGTAACGCATCGGCGGAAGGATCATCAGACCATCAGCACCAACACTTTCGGCTTCTTTCGCAATGCTCACCGCCTCGGCAGTGGATTGCTCCGCAATACCGAGAACTACGGGCAGACCAGCAGGAAGGGCTTGTTTAGCATATTTCACCAGCTCCATTTTTTCGGCCCTGGTGAGTGTACTGGCCTCCCCGAGCGAACCGCCAACGATCACCCCGGTTATACCTGCTTCAACCTGCGCTTCGAGGTTCTTGCCGAACAGCTCAAAATCAACCGTATCATCTGATTTGAATGGCGTCACCAACGCGGGGAAAATGCCGTACCATGCTTCTTTGTTCATATCCTGCTTATGTTAAAAATTTTAGTTCAAAATTAATCCATGCTTCCATGCGGATATTCACATGTTTTAATCAATTCCTTACATATTTTAACATACTCCTGAAAATCCCCTCAAAGCTTGTTTTCGACGAACACTACCTGTGCCCTGTCGGCCTTTCTGATCTTTTTCAGGAAATCGACCCAGGCTGCAAATTCCTTTGATCCGTATCGTCCGCCGTTCATTACCACTTTCCTCGCGCAAATGAGCTTGTTGTTTTCATAGATCGTTTTCAATTCATAGCTACCGAATGCCGAGCTGATCTGGAATGCGGGCAATATCGTTTCCAATTTATAGTTGCCCGGAACTTCATAAGATACGGTATCAAGATCGGTAAAGTTATACTCCGAAACAGGCAGGTAGAAGTCCGTCGTGCGCTCGGTCACAGACGGGAGCTCGAATGGTCGGCTCAGCAGGCTCGGTTTGACAAACAGGCGGGTACCTGTTTTGGTAGCACAGTTGCGGACGTTCAGACTCAGTTTTTCGGTCACCGACGGGTCCTTCTCCTGGCCTGCTATCCATTCGAAACGTTGCAAATCGAGACTCGGTAGGTTGATGTGGTTCAAAAGCCACTTCTTCTGCTCGTCTTTGGTACCTGTTTGCATCACGCTTGCCCGCGTCTCCTGCTGCAAGCCGGTATACAGCGCTTTCACTTCGACCTGGCCGTCACCACTGGCTTCCAGTTTGACTATCGCATGGCTATCACGTATGTTTTGCGATGGTTTGTAATCGGGCGTTTTTACCAGCTTTCCTCCTTCCGGTGTGATTAGCAATGCGTGACGCCCACCCGTAAATGTGCCCATGAAGTTGGGCCTGGCCAGTTGACTGGTGCATTCCAGCCATAATGTATCCTTCCCGACAAGCGCGCAGGCAATAGCATGGTTGAATTGGTTGGAAGGAAAATCAGACTTGATTACTTCCTCATCACCCGCCCTGATTAACGCAGCGTAACAGTTAATCCCAACCGACCGCAATGCTGCGAGAGTGAAATTAGTAAGCGCCTTGCAATCTCCATATCCGGTATTAGCTACGGTAGTCGCATCAATGGTTTGCCAACCGCCGATCCCCAGCTGAATGCTCACATACCGGGATTTCGATTGCATCCACTTATATATCAATTCGGCCTTCTCACGCTCCGAGCGAGCGGATTTGGTCAATGTCTTTATTTCTCCGGCCATCGGAGCAGGTAATACATCCCGTCCCGCATTCAGCGCACCGTAGAACTTGCCGAAATCCTCCCAGCTATTGAAATTGCCTTTATAATCCTGTACCTCAAAGTCGGAAGGAGCTGCCATCACCATTGGGCTACGTTCGATAGAGGGCAATTGGTAAAGGTCGCCCGATTTTTGGGCAGGCTGGTCTTTCTTCGACCATTCGTAAAGGTCCGACCCGTCGGGCGCCTTGGATTTTGCCACAGCAGGCACCCCATTGTATTCCTTATACCTGAATTTGAACCCGGACGGTGCGAGTATCCGGTACACCGACAGTTCCACGGCCGAGCCTTCTTTCTGATCCGGCGTCCAGCTGGGATAGGACATCATGTTACGGTCGCGGACTTCGTACACATATTCGATCGTATAGGGATAGGTATAGCTTTTCTTGCCGAAACTTGCCAGTTTCATGCGGGCATCGGAAATGTTGTCGGCACCGCCACCATAGCCATAATCTTCAATTTCCGAATTCCGTAGCTTTTTGACGGGCTTGCCACTCGCGTCGTAAATGTTGCCGCTAATGTCTGTGATCCTGGTAAACTTGTCGTAGTGCACACGCAGCTCCCCATGCCCTTCCTCCCCTTTTTCATTTAAAACTGTCACCACAAGCCGGCTTTTCAAAACCGCCTCGGCCTGGGACTTAATTTCCCATACCGTCTCGTCCACCCGCACCACCGCGTCGGCATCCTTTAAAAGCACAGGATTGATTTTGGTAATGCTAAAATCCGACTGCCCCAAAACAGCCAGCGGAAATATCAGGCACATACCTATTATATACCTGATCGATAATTTTACTTTTTGCATGAAAACAAGAGGATATTAAATGTTCTTTTTCTTGATCACCAACGGCTGCGCGTGTTTCTGTAGGACGCGTTCGAAGAATTCCTTCAAATCCGGGTACTCTTCGGGCATGAACCGGGTGCGGCTGACGTTGATCATGGTATTGACACTGATCACATTACCTGTCTGGCGAACCTGGTAAGAGAATTTCCCCCCCTTATCGGGCAGCATGATAATCTCCGCCTTAGGCATTTCTTCCAGTGCATAGCCTTCCGGCAGTGTAAAATTACCAATAAAAGAGGCCGAGATACCGGCCCCCAAATCGATCGGGTAAATGCGTTCTTTTGATTTTAATGGGTTCTTCGTCCATCTGCCTGCCATGATAGGATTGAAATAGAACACGCCCGGCGATGCATTTTCATCCTCCATTTCAAAATCGCAGCTTACATTAACAGTCCCTTTGAAATCGTCCGTTTTGTTTTTGATCGCTACATTCCGGATTTTCCATTCGGGTACTCCCTTTTTCAAATCATCCTGAAATACATTGTCACCTTCGGCAGCATATTTGGAACGCCAGTCGAGCGCTTCGTAGCCCCCGTACGAAATACTGTAACTACCTTTGAGTGTGCCGTCTTCGGGAACGATACTGGCATTGATCATTTCCAGTTTGCTTTGCGAGTCACCGGGAATAATTTCGAGGAAGCTACCTTTTCCTTTTTTGGGAATAAGCCTGCCAAATCCATTCAATGCCCTTTCCGGAAGCATACCTGGCTTGGAATATGATTCGGATGCGTCCAGAAAATACGTTTTCTCCCCTATCTTGACATGGGCCACGACATAATTGAAACTTTCGATCATGGGGATCTCCTGGTGCAGGTAGCCGTGCGTACGCGTACTCAGCAAAAATGGGTTACATTCCAGGTCCAGCTCGCGAAGAAGCACCGTTAGCATCAGGTTAATGTCGCACGCATTGCCTTTACGGTTATCATATGCCTTTTTAATACCGTCGCCTGCAAACAGGCCCGAATAGCCATCCCATTTCATTCGCTCCTGGATATGTTCGTAAGCAAGGTTCATGCGTTCCAGCGGATCGGTGGCTTTCCCGGCAATTTCATCGCGGACAGCTTTCAGAAAGCCGCTTCTCCGGAGCTCGCCGCCAAACCACGTAGCCTCATCGAGTGTCCTCTCCACATTTTCCCACGTTTGCGAAAAGTTCTTTTTCATCTCGCCGGGCACGTTGATGCTCGCCAGTTCGAAATTGATTTTAGACACATAATCCGACGCCGTCGTAATGTAAGGCTCATTGACAAACGCAGGAACGTCTTTGATGACAAACCGGTAGGACAACCCGGGACCGTCATAAATCGAATGCCCGACAGGCACATTTACCGGCTCCTGCTTGTGGATATCTAGTGTCAGGTAACCTCCCATTGTCATCTTATAATCCAGGAAAGCCGGTATAATAATATTGTATTCACTCCATTTGCGCGGTATTGATCCCTGAAAAGTCCAAACATCCGGCTCATGTCTCACATTCATCGGCGACACGAGAGAGTACGAGTATTCTATGATCGAACCTTTTTTGGCATTAGGAAGGTTAAACTTGACAGTGTTCTGGGTGTCGGTAGTTTTTTCACGGCGAATTGCCTTTTTTTCCAGCTCCGTGCGGACGATCTGGTCGTTTTCCAGATTGTAGGTATAGCCTTTCAGGTCGTCCACCCATTCCTGCTCCTTATAGCTGGAACCCATGTAATGCGGTATGGCAACCGATGCGCGGTCGAGCGCCGACTCTTTGAGTATCTTGACGCGAACCCAGATGTTGGTTGTCATGAGCAAGCCTTTGAGGTCGTCGTAGGAGAATGTAACCTTACCGTAGTCGTACAAGAAAACGGCATCGGCAGTACTATCGCCGGGGTAGGCAGCCATTTCAAGCGAAGCACGGTCGATCAGGCCCAATTTCGGTTTAAAATCATCTTGTGCAAAAGCCTGAAAAGTGAGGAAAAACAACAGGAACTGGATGGACAAAGCATTCCTGCGGCACAGACCGGACGGTCTGATAGGAGGTAAAAATTGAGTCATGAACAAGTAGATGAGGAGTAACAAAATTCATGCATTATCGGACAGTTATTTCGATTTTCAAAGGGAATTTTATCACCGAACCCGGATTTTTTTTCACTTCGAGCGAAACAGGACGAAAACGGATTTTAATGCCTAATTTTGATCCTCAAACATGGCTGCCCTGTTGCATGCCGCTTGTTCCTGCTAACCCATAATCTTAACATTTATCTCTAATCTATGTCATCTTTTGAAAACGAAAGCCCCATCCGCGTACTGGTAGTCGGTTGCGGGAATATGGGTGCTTCCCATGCCTTTGCATACCAGCTTCTGGACGGTTTCGAGATCTGCGGGATCGTTTCGACAGGAAAAAGCAAAGAGGTACTCAATGAGAAACTCGGCGGCGGTTATGCCCTTTTCAATGACTACGAAACAGCATTGAATGAGACGAAGCCCGATGCGGTCTGCATTTCAACCTACCCGGATACCCACGAAGATTTCGCGGTGAAGGCACTGGAAGCCGGTGCGCACGTGTTTATCGAGAAACCGCTTGCCGACACCGTTGAAGGCGCGAAACGAGTAGTGGAAGCCGCCAAAAAGGCCAATAAGAAAGTTGTAGTAGGTTACATCCTGCGCGTACACCCGTCGTGGGAACGTTTCGTAACCGAAGCGCAAGGCCTGGGCAAACCGCTGGTTATGCGTATGAACCTCAACCAGCAAAGCCACGGCTACATGTGGGGCGTTCACCGGAACCTGATGAAGAGCCTCAGCCCGATCGTCGATTGCGGCGTGCATTATATTGATGTGATGTGCCAGATGACCCGCTCGAAACCGCTCCGCGTAAATGCGATCGGTGCGCGCCTTACCGAGGATATTCCGGCCGGAAATTACAACTATGGTCAACTTCAGATCTGGTTTGAAGACGGTTCGGTAGGCTGGTACGAAGCCGGCTGGGGCCCGATGATCAGCGAAACGGCGTTCTTTGTGAAAGACGTGATCGGGCCGAAGGGTTCAGCGTCGATTGTTGCCAAAGATGCGGGCGGCACCGGAAAATCATCGTCCGTAGAAGCACATACGAAGACCGAGTCAATACGTGTACACCACGCTGATCTGAACGGTTCGGACGAATTTATGAAAGAAGACACCTGGATCAACCTGGAAGACGAGCCGGACCACCAGGAGTTATGTAACCGCGAGCAGCGTTACTTCCTGCGGGCAGTCACCGAAGATCTCGACCTAACCGACCATTTGCAGGATGCCGTGATGAGCCTTCAGATCGCATTCGCCTGCGACGAGTCGGTGAAGACCGGCCGCACCGTGGACCTGGCCTGATCATATGCTGCTTTTTCAAAGCCCTGCTTTCAGATCTGAAAGCAGGGCTTTTTTTTATAGAATTTTAGCTTGAAACCGGCCGTATTATACCCAATAATTATAGGATTTTTGCAAAATACCGCCGTTCAAATTAGACCTGCGGACAACGGTCATTTTGTCCTAAATTACCATATAACTGGCTGATACATTGCAAATAGTGGTAATTTTGTACAGTTCAAATGCAAACGTTTGCATAAATAATTCTGCATTTTTCCTTCCCCTTTATTCGAAATCTATTGTTAAATATTATAATATTGCAACGCGTTTTTCTTAAAGACTTTTATTAACGCCAACTGGCGACACCAATTATTTTTAACCATTTGCCTGGCAGATGATCGGCTGCAGCCCCGAAAGTCCGCCATTCATTCCAGCCTCCGTCGGAGAAAACGTGACGTTATCTTTTGCCTTATTGACATAGTGCAGTCAGGACTTGTGATCATGATTTGATTTCAAAAACCTTGGCAGGGATAGTCGCGGCATTCATGGAATGTGATTTATTGAATACCAACTATAATTATTTAACTACTCACCGAAACATTTTAACTGTAAACCGTAAACTATGACTAAACAAAAAACGCAAAAGCCTAACGAACAGACATCTATGACTAAAATTCGTGTTTTCCAAGACTGCATGAGAAACGTTTAACAAGCCTTACTACATGAAAAATACCGATACCCACCAGTGGTTGCTCCAAATGAGGAGCATCCGTAACTCTCTATTGCTCCTGCCCGCGCTCGCAAGCCCATTGCTGGTGAACGCAGCCCTCGCCAACTCCGGCATTACAACGACGATCCGCGCTGACAAAACGATCAAAGGAAAAATCACCGACAAGGAAACCAACGATGGTCTTCCAGGTGTGAACGTTGTTGTGAAAGGCACCAGCACTGGTACCACCACCGACGGAGACGGAAACTATACCCTTTCTGTACCTGATAATGCCACACTGGTTTTCAGCTTCGTAGGTTACCTCAGCCAGGAAGTAGTTGTCGGCAACCGCACTTCCCTCGACGTTTCATTAGCTACCGACTCTAAGGCACTTAGTGAAGTAGTCGTGATCGGGTACGGTACCGCGAAGAAATCCGACCTTACCGGTTCCGTAGGTTCCGTCAAAGAAGAACAGCTGAGAGAGCGTCCTGCTCCCTCATTGAACCAGGCATTGCAGGGTAAAATCTCGGGTGTGCAGGTGAACGTCAACTCGGGTCGTCCGGGTGGCCGTGCCAACGTACGTATCCGTGGTTTCAGCTCCATCAACTCGTCCAACAACCCGTTGTACGTAGTGGATGGTGTAATGCTCCCACAAGGTAACCAGAACCAGCAAAGCCAGGCGATCGACTTCATTAACCCCAACGACATTGTGTCTGTGGAGGTGTTGAAAGATGCTTCATCGACGGCGATCTATGGTGCGCGTGGTGCCAACGGGGTGATCATGATCACAACCAAAAGAGGTAAATCGGGCGAAAGCACCATAACCTACGGCCTCGACCTGAGCGTACCGACAGCCGGTCCGAAAAGAGCTAAAGTATTGAACGCCCAGCAATATATGGACGTGGAAGACCTCGCTTACAAGAACATGGAGAAGTTCGACAAGGCGGGCTGGGATGCTAAAAAATATGTTACGCACGATCCGCAGGTGCGTCGTGCCGCATTGGCAGCTGCTCACCCCGACGTTTTCACTAAACGTGCGGATGGTACGTTTGCGCCCAACTACGACACCGACTGGTTCGATGAATCGACTCAGCACCGTGTTTCTCAAAACCACCAGCTCGGCTTCAGCGGCGGTAACGAAAGAACAACCTACTCGTTGTCACTCAACTACCGCGACGACCAGGGTCTGATCAAGACGTCTTACCTGAAACGTTATTCAACCCGTTTCAGCATCGACGACCAGGTGAAGAAATGGTTGCGTCTGGGTGGTACTTTGAGCTACAACAACCAGGCCGAAAACCTGGTCGACATCAACGACGCCGTGCCTCGCCAGATGGTGGAAGACTTCCCTTTCCTTCCAGTGAAATGGCCGGACGGAACGTATGCCAACAACCGCGACTATCCCGGTGCAGAAGGTTCTATGAGCTCGGTACACCGTCTGAACGGTCGCAAGTTCAACCTGAACACGCAAACTACCCTGGGTAGCCTCTACGGAAACGTTACACTTGCAAAAGGCCTTGAATTCCGTTCGGTACTGGGTATTAACGTGATCAACCAGGAAGTTAACCAGTCGCAAACGCGTACACTCACGCCGGGTGAACTGGGTACAGCGAGAAAAGAGAACAGAAAAGAGACGTTCTGGTCTTGGGAAAACTTGTTGACCTATAACAAAACATTCGGCATCCACTCGATCAACGCTCTTGCCGGTATCTCGTGGCAGGAAACGAATGTGGCTACAACCGGTGTAGGTGCTCAGAACTTCTCGACCGACTACTACACTTTTGACAACCTCGGTGCGGGATCGGTGGCGCCTTCGTCCAACCCATATGTGTCAGGTGCGTCGCGTTTTGCATTTAACTCGTACTTCGGTCGTTTGAACTATACCTTGCTCGATAAATACCTGGTAACAGTGACAGGCCGTGCGGATGGTTCTTCGAAATTCGGTGATAACCATAAGTTTGCATTCTTCCCGTCGGCCGCCCTTGCCTGGAAAGTGTCTGATGAAGAGTTCCTGAAAGGCAACCCGATCATTTCAAGCTTGAAAGTTCGTACCAGCTACGGTCTGACTGGTAACTCGGAAATTCCTCCATACTCGTCGCTCGGCTTGTTGCGGTCTAACTACGCTACTATTTACGGCGACACGCGTTTCGGTGGAACAGGGATCAACAGGCTTGCCAACAACGATTTGCGCTGGGAAAAAACAGCACAAACCGACGGTGGTCTGGAAATCAGCTTCCTGAAAGGCAGAATCTCACTCGAAGCGGATTACTACTACCGCAAAACTACCGACATGCTCCTCGATGCGCCCGTACCACGTACAAGCGGCTACGCGACCATCCGTCGTAACATCGGCTCAATGGAGAACAAAGGTTTCGAATTTGGTTTGAACACGGTTAACATCGAGAAGCAAAACTTCTCATGGAACACCAGCTTCAATATCTCGTTCAACAGAAACAAAGTATTGTCGCTGGCGACCCCTGCGGACATCTTCGGAGTGGGCGGTCCTTCGATCACCAACCAAACCAGCGTTATCCGCATCGGCGAACCGGCAGGTGCATTCTGGGGACTTACCCGTCTGGGAACTTGGAGCGAAGCTGAGGCCGATCAGGCTGCCAAATTCACCAGCTACCGTGGTAACCTGAAAATGCTGCCGGGTGATATCAAATACAAAGACGTGAACGGCGACAATGCGATCACCGATGCCGACCGCGGCATTATCGGTAACGGATCTCCGAAAGGATGGGGATCACTTTCCAACAGCATCCGTTTCCATGGCTTCGATTTGACCCTCGACCTGCAATTCTCGTACGGAAACGACCTGATGGACATGAACCTGCACGCCAGCGAAGACCGCCAGGCATTGGCTAACAGCTACGCGACCGTGCTGGATGCATGGACTCCTCAAAACCAGAACACGCCGATCGCTCAAATCCGCGATACCAAGGCTGGTTACGTAACCAACGTGGACACCCGCTGGATCTTCGACGGATCGTTCATCCGTGGCCGCAACCTGCTGCTGGGTTACAACATCCCATCGGAAATTGCCAGCAAGTTGAAAATGAGCAAACTGAGACTTTATGTTTCTGCTCAGAACTTCTTTATCATCAGTAAGTATCCGTTCGGCGACCCAGAGCAAACCCCTATCCGCGGTGGCGATGCCGACAACGTATTCTCACAAGGTATGATCTGGCACAGCTATCCTAAACCAACCACGTTCCTGGGAGGTATTCAGGTTGCATTCTAATCAACGGGACCGTTGTTCTATTCAAAATGACATTCAGCATGAAACTTAATAACAAAAAATTCTATCAACTTTTGCTCTGCGGAGCGATCCTGCTGGGACCGACAGCCTGCTCCGATTTCCTCGATGAGCAGGATCCGTCGAACCTTCAACCGGATACCTTCTACACGATCCCTGACCACGCGGAAGCGGCCATTGCAGCTACTTATGCGGATACGCGTTTCTTCGGCGATGGTGCGGGTATCTTCTCGGCCAACTGGCAAATGCTCGAAGCCCCTACCGGTACCGCCACTACCGAAACAGGCCAGAACTCCGACCTGAACAACTTGTACGCCCTCATTTACGACGGTAACACAGGGCACATCAGCAACTGGTGGAACGGCTTGTACCGTGTGATCGCGAATGCGAACCTGGCAATCGAAAAGATCCCGGGTATCCAGTTCCCGGCTGCCAACGAATCTCAGAAAGTGAGACTGCTCGGCGAAGCACGCTTCCTTCGTGCATGGGCTTACTTCTATGCGGTAAGGTTGTGGGGCGATGTGCCTTTGATCACCAAGCCACAGACGGCCGAGTCCGAGGACTTCTTCGCTGCAAGAACACCTCAGGAGGAAGTTTACAAATTGATCGTCGAAGACCTCCAAGCTGCCGAAGCTGCCGGTTTTGCTGATTTCAACACCAATGGACGTGTGTCAAAAATGGCGGTGAAGGCTTACCTGGCGAAAGTATACCTGACAATGGCAGGTTTTCCTTTGTCGAAGGGACAGTCGCATTACAAGCTGGCAGCGGACAAAGCGCTTGAAGTAATCAAATATGCGAAGGCTAATCCTTCTACCCTGGGCCTGTTCGCTACTTATAAGGAGTTGCACGATGAGAAACTGAAAAACCGCATGGAGCACCTGTTCCAGATTCAGTACAACACCGCGGTGGCAGGTTTCCCGCTGAACGATTTCTTCCCGAACTTCAAAGCGGTAACCTACTCGGGACCTTCCGGAACCGGCAGCACGGTGCCTACATTGTCGTTCTACAACTCATACGAGACAGGCGACCTTCGTACCAAAGATCAGGACGGCTGGTTCTACACCAGCTACTATACCAATGGTACCGGCGATAAATTTGAATTGGGCGCTCCTTACGTGTTCAAGTACTTCAACATCGCTGCGTTGGGCGGACCGGGCATTACGCCTACCCGTTTGAACAACCTGAACGTAAACCAGATGCGCTATGCCGACGTACTACTTATGTATGCAGAAGCACAGGCGGAATTGGGTACTGTTGATCAGGAAGCCTACGATGCATTCAAAGCCATCCGTGACCGTGCCAAGCTGAAAACACCGGCAATCGGCACATTCACTCCTGCTTCTTTCAAAGAAGCGGTTTGGCGCGAGCGTTGGTATGAATTCGCTTACGAAGGCATTACCTGGTTCGACATGGTACGTTTGCGTAAGGTGTTCGTTGAGGCGAGCAAAACTTTCGACAACTTCGTGGGCCACAAAAACATGAACGTGAGCGGTGGTGCTGCATTGCAGGAAAAACATCTGTTGTTCCCGTTGGGTATCCAGGAAATGAGAAACAATCCGAACCTGAAACCTCAGAACCCGGGTTACCAGCAATAATTTCTTATCTGCTTTATAAAAGCCGGCGCTCATCTGAGGGCCGGCTTTTTTCGTTCTTACAACTGAGCCCCGCCCCGAAAGTCATTTTCTCTTATATTCACAGCCTAAGTTTACCAAAGCGATTTGTAAATGTCGGAAAGGAGTTGTGTTGCCACCCGGTGCCGTTTATGTTTCAGGATAGTCCTGCTATGCCTGATCACCGGCATTGTGCATGGGCAGCTGGTCGTTACCAACCCGGTATCAAACCAGGTAATGCAGCGCAATGCATCGGGCACGGCCTCCATTTCAGTAACTGCCTATGCGCATTACCCCTATACCCGGGTCAACGCCGCATTGATCCCCATCGAAGGCAATGAGAACGTCGTGCAGGAAAGACAGTTTGATTCAAATCAGTTGGCCCAGGGGTTTTTACATGCAACATTCATCGCCCGCACCGGCTGGTACCGCCTCGAACTAACCGGCACTACCGCCAACGGCATAACTGATTCAGCGGTGGTGGACCGAGTGGGCGTGGGTGAAGTGTTCCTCGTAACCGGCAATTCCAATGCAATGGGCCTGCCCGGCCTCGGTGCAAAAGACGCCTCTTCCAATATAGTATCCTTCAATGCGCTCAACAAAACCCTCAACAACGAAAACATTACCATAGCCCCCGACGGCCCTATGCCGGCTCCACGCTTCGAACCACTGAAAAGCGGTAGCAACGTTTTCCCGAATGGCGAAACTTCGTGGTATTGGGGTGAGCTGGGGGATTTGTTATTCCAAAGATGGAGAACACCGGTATTGTTTTTCAATGCCGCCTGGGCAGCCGCTAATGCGGAAAACTACCGAGATGCAGCTTCCGGAAAGGATGCTTATAATTTGTATGTAGGAAAATTCTGGCCCAACCGGCAGCCTTACAGCAATATCGTCAACACGATGCGCTACCTGACTTCACTCACCGGCGTAAGGGCGGTACTGTGGGCGCACGGTGAGAATGATGCGCAGCTGGGCTTCACCGAAGCACAATATTTCGATGGTATCCGGACGCTCATCCAGAATAGCCGCAGGGATTCGGGGTACAATATTGCCTGGTACATTGCACGCAACTCCGCCAGTAATCAGCAAAAAGATCCTTACTTGCCCATTCTGAATGCGCAAAACCGCTTGATAGCCCAGCGCGGTTTCAATGCGTTCCAGGGTCCCTACCTGGACACCATCCAGATACCACGCCCCACTTCCGCACATTTTGAAAATGTACCCGGCGGCGTTCAGGGACTTACGCTGGCGGCCACAGCCTGGAACAGGAGCCTGGCCGACACTGCCGTGGCGAAGACCATTCCTTTGCAGCCCTCATACGCATTACACGCAGGCGTGACGCCCGCACGCGTGTATCCGGGCGCGACGTTCGACCTTCCCTTCATGATCACCGGCAATGCACCCGCTGCATTGCAAATCATAGCCGAGCTGCTGGATGCCCAAGGGCAATTCGTTGCCAATGTGGGCACAGGCACCGGCAGTCCATTTAAAATACAAATGCCTTCGGACATCGGTGACGGGAAGTACTACATCCGGCTCACAGGCCTCAATCCAATCCTACCCGGCGGCGTCTCCCAGCCAATTTACGTGGAACGCTCGTCGAGGACGATTGAATACGTCAATACCATCGGCGTGCGAAATGCGGGCAGCGCTATTCATGTATCCTGGGCCGTGGCACCGGCACCCGGCCTCACGTCCATGACCGTCCAGAAAACGACCGATGGCCTGCAATACACCAATCTTGAAAGCTTCCCTGCGCCAGCGCCCGACGCATCGGGAGTATTTACCTTCACAGACAACAATCCAGGCAGCGGGACTATTTTTTACAGAATAAAAATGGTGTATGGTAATGGCACGATTGCCTATTCGACTATCGTAACACTATTTCGCGATGGTGCCCCCGCTCCGTGGACCGTTTTCCCTAACCCCGTTACGCAGCAGCAATTTTACATAGTTCCCACCGTCGACATGGGAGTTACCTGCCGCCTTTTCGACGCCGCCGGCCGTGAACATCCTATTCAAACATCGGCACGTGAAGCGGTAGGGCTGCTATCTGTTCGTCCGCGTTACGCATTACCCGCCGGAAAATATATCCTTCAAATGACATTCGCTGGCCAAACGAGCGCACAAAGCGTTGTTTTCTATTAATACAACATATATCTTACTAATAATCAACAGCTTCCAACTATTCCCGAACCCGGCGTGTCCTTAAAAACGATTCCCCGTTCCTGAAACCGCAAATTTTGATGCTATGAAAAGATTATTACCCCTTTTTCTCGCAGCGCTCCTGATTAATGCCTGTAAAACCAGCGAGAGCCCCGTCCCGCTTCAAATTTCGGGCGCCAACCTGCAAGACTACCATATCATTTCCATCGCTTTCGACGCGAAGGGCACCGCGTGGCTCGGAACGCTTAGCCAGGGGCTCATCCGGCACAGCGGCACGAGCATCGCCGTTTTTGATTCTACCAACTCTATTTTGAACAAAGCAGCCATCTGGGACATTGAAGTTGATAAAAAGGGAAACGTCTGGCTCGGAACCGACGCGCTGATCAAATATGACGGCTCGAAATTTACCCGGTACGAGTCGGGGCTGTACAACCTGCCGCGCAATGCGGTGCGTTCGCTGGCTATCGACGGGGCCGATAATGTGTGGTTTTCGGCAGGAGCTTCCCGGCAGGGCGGTTTGGTCAAATATGATGGCAGCCGCTTTACCGCATTCACGCCGGAGAACTCCAAACTTCCGGGCAATCTGATAGCAGGCATTGCCATCGATCAGAAAAATACTGTTTGGGTTGCACTCAACGATGGGGTTACCGCTACCTCGATTGTGCGTATCAGCGACGGTAAATGGGACATTTTCGGAGAAAAAGAACTCGGTTTTAATCCGTACTACTACGGCAACATCGTGATCGACAAAAACAATGACTTGCTGGCTTCTATCAATTACGGGCTATCCAGTACCATTGTGCCCGGTCGCCCGCAGATTTTCAGGTTCAACGGGCAATCGACCCAGGTTATCAACCTCCCGGACGAGAATAAAAAGTCGTACATGACTCAACAGGTCTTCGCCGATCGCGATAACCGGATCTGGGCCGCGTTTTGGGACGATAAAGAATATGGCGTTTTCCGGAACGGGAAATGGGAGCTGAAAGATCTTGAGGAGAGCGGCGGCATATTTGCCATTAACCAGAGTCCGTCGGGCGAAATCTGGCTCGGGGCGGGCAAAGGTGTTTATATTTTGAAGTAAAAAAAGTCACGCTGAGCGAAGCGCGGAACTGTACCGCGCTTCGCTCAGCGTGACATGAATATTTTAATCTTCGAACAGGCTTCCCAAGCCTCCGATTACCGAACCGCTTTCTTTCCTTGCATTTGGCCCTCCAACTGAAAGTCGCTGGATCAGTTTAGAAATCGGCATCGACTGCACCCAGCAACGGCCGGTACCGCGCAATGTGGCCAGGAACATCCCTTCCCCACCAAATACCATCGATTTCAGACCGCCCGAACGTTGGATATCAAAGCTCAGCGATTGCTCAAACGCCACCACGCAGCCGGTATCGACGCGCAGCGTTTCATTATTCAGCTGTTTTTCCATCACCACGCCACCCGCATGTACGAATGCCATCCCATCGCCTTTCAGCTTTTGTAGTATAAAACCTTCCCCGCCAAACAATCCCGACCCGAAACGCTGGTTGAAATGGATTTTCATGCTGGTACCCATGGCTGCGCAAAGGAAACCGTCTTTCTGCACGATCAGCTCGTTGCCATAGATTTTGGACAAGTCGATCGGCATAACCGTTCCCGGATAAGGCGCCGAGAATGCCACTTTCTTTTTACCAACGCCCCGGTTGGTGAAATGCGTCATAAACAGCGATTCGCCGGTAATCAGGCGGGTTCCTGCCTGAAAAATCTTGCCCATAATGCTCTGGTTCGCTTCCGAGCCATCACCCATTTTGGTTTCGAACTGAATGCCGTCTTCCATGAAAAGCATAGCACCCGCTTCGGCGATCACGGTTTCGTTCGGATCTAATTCGATTTCAACGACCTGGATGTCGTCGCCGATGATTTTGTAATCGATTTCGTGTGAGATCATTTTTTCGTAAAAGGTTTTATAGGTTGGTCAAAACGATTGCAGCCTGCTATTCTTCCTCCTCCTCTTCTTCCTCGGAAGTCTTTTTCTTTGATTTCCGGGTTTTCCGACCGGGGATATCCTCGCGGTCACGGAGTTTTTTGTCATCCACATTTTTATTCAAAAATTCATTGATACGGTCCATATCAAAGCTTGTGGTGATCTCACCGAAAGAGTTGATCTGGATATCAAAACCTTCCAGGTCTTTGTGCACGCGTGGTTTTTCCGGTGCAGGCTTGGACGTTTCCGACTGTTTTTTCTTAGCCATGTGTTTGATGCCAATGGGCCGCAACGCGGTCCGTTATTCACTTGTTACGAAAATATGCAATGATCCCCGCCGTGCCAATGTAATTTGATCCTACGGTCTGTGCTGCCTTATGCCAGCCTTATTTGGGCTGACAAACGGCTGAGTGCTGTTTCGAGCCTTCTCACGACCTCGTCCTTTCCGAGTATTTCCATGATGATCATCAAATCCGGGCCAGCACCTGCGCCGGTCACTGCAAGTCGCAATGCCTGCATGATCTTGCCCATTTTGATACCCAGCGATTCCATGGTCGCAGACAGCACTTCCTTAATATCGTGAGCTACGAAATTTCCTTCAAAACCAGCCAGCGCCTCTTTGAAACCTCCGATTGCGTTCACGGCCTCTTCGTTCCATTTCTTGATCACCACATCCTGGTCGAACTCCTCCGGCGCCGCAAACAAAAAGAGCGATTCCGACACGATCTCTTTAACGAAGTGTACGCGGTCTTTCAGCAAATGTACGATCTGCACGAGCTGATCGTCGTTTACATTAATGCCTTTTGCGCTATACAACGGTTTCAATTGCTCAATAATGGCGGCATCGTCCAGTTGTTTCAGATATTGTTGGTTGAACCAGTTTGCCTTCTGGATATCGAACCTCGCGCCCGCTTTATGCACGCGCTCGAAGCTGAATGAGGCAATGAGCTCATCCATGCTGAAAATCTCCTGCTCGGTACCTGCGTTCCAGCCGAGCAATGCCAGAAAGTTGGCAGTAGCGCCGGGTAGATAACCTTCTTCGCGGAAGCCACGGGCTTTATCGCCGGTATTTGTGTCGGTCCATTCCAACGGGAAGATCGGGAAACCACCCAGGTCGGCGTCGCGTTTCGAGAGCTTTCCGTTACCATCCGGTTTGAGGAGCAGCGGCAAATGCGCGAACTGCGGCATGGTGCTTTCCCAGCCCAGGTAACGGTATAGCAGCACGTGCAGCGGAGCCGACGGCAGCCATTCTTCGCCGCGGATCACGTGGGTAATGCCCATCAAATGGTCGTCCACGATGTTGGCCAAATGGTAAGTGGGCATTCCATCCGATTTCAAAAGCACTTTATCATCGATCTGGGACGAATGCACTACCACCCAGCCACGGATCAGGTCGTTGAAACGGATATCCTCCTTCGGGCTGATCTTCATCCGGATCACATAGGGATCGCCACTTTCGAGGCGTGCTTTGGTTTCTTCTGCCGAGAGCGTGAGCGAGTTGGTCATTTCGGTGCGGGTGATCGCATTGTATTGCACGGCAGCTACTTTGGCAGCCTCCAGGCGCTTACGCATATCGTCCAGCTGTTCGGGCGTATCGAAAGCATAATATGCTTTCCCTTCCTGAACGAGCCTTTCCGCATATTCGCGGTACATTTCTTTTCTTTCCGATTGCCGGTAAGGCGCGTGCGGGCCGCCTTGCTGCGGGCCTTCATCTATTTCAATACCCAGCCACTCCAGCGCTTCCAGAATGTATGCCTCGGCGCCCGGAACGTAGCGGTTCTGGTCGGTATCTTCGATGCGAAGCAGCATCTGGCCGCCTTGCTGGCGTGCAAACAGGTAGTTATACAGGGCCGTACGCACACCGCCCGCATGCAGCGGACCGGTAGGGCTAGGCGCAAAACGCACCCTGACAGGTTTGTTATTCATTTATTCAAAAAATTAAGTTCAATGGTATTTGTCAGGTGTTATTCACCCGCGTCACTCGACCGCAACAACCGATATTTCAACGTTAACGTCCTTCGGCAAGCGCGCTACCTGTACGGTCTCGCGGGCGGGAGGATCTTTCGTAAAAAAGCCGCCGTAGATTTCGTTGACAGCGGTGAAGTCGTTCATATCGCGGAGGAAAATACTGGCTTTCACCACATTATGAAACCCAAGACCTGCCGCTCCCAGGATATGCCCGATATTTTGCATGACCATCCCGGTTTCTGCCTTAATATCCCCGGACTTCGCCAGCTCGGCAGCGATTTGCCCTGAAACGTACACAGTACCATTTACTTTAACAGCCTGGCTGTAAGGACCAATGGGGGCCGGTGCTTTATCTGAAAATATGATTTGCTTGGGCATAGTTGACAAGAGTTAATGCCGCAAAATTACCAAATTATGCCGTGCCTACCGCCTTATTCCACCTTAAAAAGCGCTTTCAGTTCGGTGGCTTCGGCTGCATTCAGGCGTCCGGCCAGTACAAGGCGCAACTGGCGACGACGAAGGGCGCTGAGGTACAACTCTTTTTCCTCGTCAGTCTCCGGTTCCAGCGGCGGCACTTCGATAGGCCGGCCATTTTGGTCCACCGCCACGAAAGTGTAGAATGCGCGGTTGGTACTCACCCGCTGACCTGCCGGAATGTCCTCTGCCCATACTTCGAGGAACACCTCCATCGAAGAGTTGAATGCACGGGTAACCTTGGCGTGCATCGTCACGATGTTACCCAGGCGGATTGGCTCCGTAAACGAGACATTATCCACCGAGGCCGTTACCACAATGCGGTTCGAATGCTTCTGCGCCGAAATAGCTGCGCAAATATCCATCCAGTGCAGCAGCCTTCCCCCCATCAGGTTATTGAGTGTATTGGTATCATTGGGAAGCACCATTTCGGTCATGGTAACTTCGGATTGATGGGGCCTTTTCGGTTTCAGCATGTTGGTTTTGAAATGATTTAGAACTTGGGGCATCGGGTCTTTTTGCGCTCAATGGCCTGGGCGCGGTTGCCGATCAGGTACGTAGCGCGTACCTGGAAAAATAAATAGCTGTCTTTGCTTTTGGCACTACCGCGGTTCCATCCCGGCTGTCGCAATGGCTCGCCGATTTCAGAAGAACGATCGGAGAGCGCGCGCGCAATGTCGCTGGGCAGCTGGTCGGGGTTGGGATAAACGGTGCTCACGTCGTCGAGGTAATCGGATCTAACGAAGTTATTGCAGAGTTCAAGGCCGACGCTCAGCCTTTGGGTGGTCTTAACCGAAACCCCAATGCCGCCGGTGAACACCAGCGGCATTCGCTTGTATTTTACGCCCTCGGTCGTGAGCTCCGGCAGGCTGTACCAGGTGCCGCCGAGTTTCGCTTTCGGGCTCAGGTAGGTAACTCCCACGCCTCCAAAAAGGTATGGATTGATGGGCGCTTGCCGATTGTATGCAAACAGATCCGCCTGCAATCCCAGGTTAATGTCCGGATTGAATGTCTTGAATGAAAGGTTATTCTGGTAGTTTTTGGAATACTTCTGATCCCCGGAAACTTGATAAAAACGCAGCTCCCCGCGTGCGCTCACATGTTCGGTAAGCCGGTACAGCGCGCCGAGCGAGACAGAAGGGCCCAGCCCAAGGTGCTTTAAATTCACACCATCATTCAAATCACCCATATAATAAGCCACACCAACCCCGGCCGTAACGCTCAATACCCCGAACGGATCGGTATAACGCCCCCCGAACTTGGAGCGTCCTTGTCCCGTCGCCAACTGATTAAACGTTGTCAGGAACAATGCAAGGGCTAGTAGAATTTTTCGGCTCATGTGTGATGTCAGTAATGCGTGTTGAGTGATGCAAGTTGTAAAAGAAACTGATTTATCCCAAATTGTTAAAGTTAATATCAGTTACTTACAACTTTCCTGAACTTTCGCTGTAAACAAGTCCTTAATCCCTACTATGCGTATTTTTATTCAAAGTGTTGCCTTCGTCAGTCTGTTTACACTTGCCGTTTCCTGTTCCAAAAAAGCTTCCGACACCGTAGCCCCTGACCAGTGCCTCTATTTGGGTAAAACTGTTATAGGTGAAAGGCCGTCCGTCAATGAGAAAACCAGTTATGGAAATGAGATAGACTGGAACGACCAGAAACAAATGACGGCAGCGAGGAGGTTTGACAAATCCGAGGGACGAAGTAATATATCAGATGCCATTTTGTGGACCAATGACAATCAGATCAATTTTACATTCGCATATGATTCCGAAGGTTTCCTGACTCAAAAAGTGATGAAAATCATCAATATCCACTGGGGGGAGGGCGTACGGGCCACTACCTATGAAGGGAGAAAATTTGAAAATTTCGCGGATGAAACGAGTGAGACATCCGAGTATAAATATGAATCGGGCCGGGTTAAACTGGTGAATATACTGGTCGCCAAACGTCTACGGGGGAACGGTGAAATCCTCCTCGACCAGACTTTTAATTACACTAAAACCTATACCTACGACAGTCAGGGCAATCCCGTTTCCGCGATAGAAACCAATCCTTTGGGAAAAACCGTCTCAACTTATAAAAATGGAATACTCGCCTCAGCCGTGACTACAAATACCGCCGATCAGCTACAATTTACAGAAGAATATGATGACAAGGGTAACCGAACCGCCCAGATTGGCCGTAACTACCGTTTCAATTATACCTGCGACGCCAAAGGCAACCTGACCCGCATTGAATACACCGTAAATAACAAACCGGTTTACACCCAGGATTACACCTTCGACGACCGCCTAAATCCCGAAAGTACCATTCCCACTAAATTCAAAGGCATACCTGAGCTCCTGCGGACTTTACCAATATCGACTAGCGTCAACAATATTACAGGAAAGAAATACAACGGCATTCAGATCACCAGCAACTACGAAACCAAATCCAGTTATGTCTACAATGCCGACGGCCTGCCCGAATCGTCTGCCAGCACGTGGACGGGAGAAGAAATAGGACAGACAGAGTCCACCACATTCCGTTACAAATGCCCATGAACTACAAAAAAGGCCCGCAATCGCGGACCTTTTTTGTAGTTCATGGTGAATATTAAATGGTTGTCTTACTCTCTTTTGACGGAGCTGGCGCCGGATGTACTGGAATGGATATCCTTCGCGCCGCCCGAGTAACGAATGCTGCTGGCTCCGCTCGCTTCGGCATTCACGGTATTGCTTGCAACTACGGCGGCACTGCTGGCGCCCGAGGCATCTATATTGACGGTTTTGGCCGAGAAATCGCGGCCTTTGAATGATGACGCTCCCGAAACGTCGCCGGTAAGTACATCGCCTTCGCCAGTGAGCGTGAGCGACGAGGCACCCGAAAGATCAACGGCTACTTTCGGAGAAGCAAGGCTCATGGTGACCTGCGATGCGCCGGAAACTTCGATCTCCATGTTTTTCACACCGCTGAAGCGGGCCACATTGGCTTTGGAAGCACCCGAAAAGTCAACGCCTTCGAGGGCCGGCATGGTAATGCTGATGTCGACGGTCTTGCGGTTCTTGTTCCAGCCATTGTTTTTATAACCCAAATGCAGGGTACTGCCTTTCACAGCCGACTCCATATCGTCCAGATCCTCGGAACGGCCGGTTGCCGTTACACTGAAACTGCTTCCCTGCTTTACATCTATTTTGAATGCGCTGCCCATAGCAAGTCGGGTAAAGCCCGACACGGAGAACTTACGAGTTCCCTGTGCGGATACCTGACACGACAATGCGGTGATTAGAAGGGCAGCAATAAGGAATAGTTGCGTTCTTTTCATGGTTTAACAAGTTAGATTTTCCGAAAAGATGAAAAGAATGCCGGCGACGTTGCACCGGCATTCAAAATTTTACTGGACGTTGATTTTGCTGGCCCCGCTTGCGTGTTTATTCAGGTTAGGCACATGGCTCAGCTCCACTTTCGAGGCGCCCGACGCATTCACATCCGCGTTCTGGATATTCATTTCGGTGGCTGTAACCCTGCAGGCGCCGTGTGCGTCGAGCTTGGCCGACTTCGCCGAACCTCTCAGCGTGGCTTTCGAAGCCCCCGAGACATTAACAGACAATTGATCTGCGAACACATTCAGCTCGGTTTTGGAAGCACCCGAAATATCTACGTTCAGCTTGGGCAAATCTTTGAACTCGGTTACCAATGTTTTATTGGCTCCGGAAAGCGACAGGTTCTCAATCGTCGGCATGGTAATCACGATGCCGACGCGTTCCCATTTTTCATGGTCGAAGAGGTTAAACTCGCGGGTACGTTTCACGCGCAGCACACCGTCTTCTACCACTACTTTGATATCATCGATATTCTCCTGGTTGTCCGAATCGGCCGTTACACCGTATTCGCTGCCCTGACGGATGATGATCGAATAGGCCCCGCCGATATCCACTTTTTTGAAATCCGAAACCGGGAATTGCTTACTGTAATTGCCGCGCTCGCCCAGTTCCAGGTCGCTGTTGTCGTTGTATTCAAAAGAATAGCCGCCCTGATCGCCTTCGTTGTTTTCACTACGGATGTATTTCAAAGGGATATTGGTGCAAACAAGTCCCGAATCGCGGCGCATAACCCACACAAGCTTGTTCCAGGTGATATCGTCGGCATCGTGCAGGTCATATTTTTTGATGTTCTGCTGGCTGCTCTCCCAGTCGTTCAGCTGGTGATAAAAATCCCTTTTCATAGCAAAAGGCTTGTTATAAGGCACACTCACCGTCAGGTCTATCTCCTGATCGCGGAACCGTGAGCGGCTGGAAAGCACAGGGCCTTCTGTAAGTACGAACACCGAGTCGCGGAACTGCGGGCTGTACTGGATTTCCTTCGCATTCTTCTCCGCATCTGCTTTCGAGCGGCCTCTTGCACGTAGTGTCTTTTCAAGTTTAATACTGTCACCGCCATTGAAGCCGGCCAATCGTACATCTACATCAATATTCTCCTCATCGTATAAATAGTTGTAATCCAAAGTCAATGTACCCCGTGGAACGGCATAATATGCCATTTCAGTCACTTCACTTCTTTTGGCAAAGTTCCGCTGGTAATTGACCCCACCGACAGTGGCTCCGATCACGCCGACGATCCAGAGGCCCAGCAATGTCAGCCACACGCTTCCGCCGACGATCTTTTTGTTGGAAATCAATGTAAGGCCCAGCAGAAGGAACGTTACCAAAGGAATAGCCGCCACCAGGATACCTGAGAGGATTAATATTTCGGGTAATTCCTGGTAAATCAGCATCGGGATCGGCAAGTCATCGAATGCTCCGACACTGGTAAGGCCCAGCGCTACACCCGCCGCAATTACGATCCCTAATAATCCAAGTGCCGACATCCCGATCAGAAATGCCCCGATCAGCACCCTTAGAATCGGCCCGAGCCCCCTGAGGAGCCTCCCCAGCGCTGCCACAACCAGCCCGATGGCCCGGAAAGGCAACAACAATATCTTGGTAACTACATGCTCTTCTCCCCCTCTTTCTTCCAAATTGAGGCTCTGCTTGATGTTCGACTCAATATTGGAGAGGGTAATAGGCTCCCCCTGCATTTCCATTTTTTCGGTAAGCGTATTAGCATTAGGAGCAATCACCCACAATACGATGTAGATCAGGAAACCGGTTCCGAACAGCAGGATCGACAATACCCACAGAAAACGCACCACGCCCAGGTCCACCCCGAAATAGGAAGCCACACCGGCCGCCACACCGCCTACGACCTTGCGGTCCGGATCGCGGTAGAATTTCTTGATATGCGCATCCTCTTCCAAAGTAGTGGAACCAGGAAATGCGACCCACATGGCAATGTACACCAGCACCATAAAGCCCGAAATCGGCCCGAAGATTTCCTCCGCATTCATGTCGAGCATGCCCGATCCTGCCGGCAAGCCGATCACCGCGAACAGAAATGCAAGCCTAACCCAGATGGCATCCACCGTAAAGTAATGCGCCAGACCGGCTGCTACCCCGCCCAGGAGCTTCCTGCGCAGGTCTCTGTAAAGTTTCCGGGGTGCGCCAGGCTTTGCAGGTTCTGTTTTAGGTGCATTAGCCGCCGAAGTATATGCTTCTTGTCTTGGTGCGGAAGCTTGCGCCGAAGCCGTTTCCAGCGGGTCGGCCAGGATATCCTCGGCTTGCTCGATTGCCTCGAAATCGGCCACGGTACCCATTGCGGCGATCAGCTCGTCGACGTCCGACAACGAGATCACCTGCTTGTTCTCCGCCTTTTGTTTGTTCAGAAACCGCTCTGCAATCCTGCCCTCAATGTCCGAAAGGATCTCCTTGCTATCCGCAAACGAAGAAAAATACTTCTGGATAGAGGCGAGATATCCTTTCAGTTTCTCGTAGCCATCCTCCTCGATGTGGAAGATAATGCCGCCTATATTTATGCTGATTGTCTTTTTCATGATTGAAATAATCGAATGTCTCTTAGTGATCAGTTAGGGTCAGGAAGATTGCTTGAAGCCGTTTTGCTCAATTCCTCTGTGCGTTTAATCACGGTTTGCACCGAGTCGGCGAGCTCAAACCAAGTAGCCTGCATCGCGTCCAGGAAGACCTTCCCCTCATCCGTCAAAACATAGTATTTCCTTGGAGGGCCCGAAGACGACTCCACCCATTTATAATCCAGCCAGCCCGAGTTCTTTAATCTGGTAAGAAGAGGGTATAATGTCCCTTCCACCACCATGATGTGGGCGGAAGTTAGTTCATCCAACATATCCGAAGCATATACTTCGCCCCGGGATATGATGTGCAGGATGCAGAATTCCAAAATTCCCTTCCGCATCTGCACTTGGGCATTTTCAATATTCATGTGGTTTCATGAGTTAATTTTAAATGAATATGTTCATGGCTAACAGATAGAATTTAAACTTCTAACAATACAAAGGTATACACAGGTACTTTGCGATGCAAGGTACCATGTTAAAAAAATATTCTTGTTAGGATGAATGGTTATTTTAATAGGTCGATCGGTTAAAAATCTATTTGCTACTAAAAGCCGCAACCGAATTAATACTCTTCGCTATACTCCGTCGGTTAAAACCGACGGTAATAGATTATCTTTTGTCGTCGGTTTTAACCGACGGAGATAGAAAGAGAAAGAGAAAAAAAAATGATCATTAATATGAAACTGCAACTATATATCATCGCCGCGATGAGCGAAAACCATGTCATCGGGCTGAACAACAGCCTGCCTTGGCACCTGCCTGATGAATGGACGCATTTCCGAAAAGTGACTGCCGGTAAAGCATTCATGATGGGCAGAAAGAGTTTCGAAGCACCCGACGCGCTGCATTCTGAATACCGGAATGTGATCATTACCTCTCACCCGCCTTCGCAGGCAGAGCCCCATGTAGAATACGCCAAAGATATTTCCGGAGCGATCGCGTTACTTTCCGATGAAACCGACGTATTCATTTTAGGCGGTGCGAGTATCTTTCAACAAATGCTCCCATTGGCCCAGAGAATGTATCTGACCATTATACACGCACAAGTCGAAGGCGATGCGTATTTCCCGGCATTTGACCCGAACGACTGGCAATTAGCGAGTTCAGAGTTTCATGATACCGATGACGCTCATGCGTATTCGTTTTCAATGAACCTCTACGTCCGAAAGCAGCCGGAATAAAACCGCCCGTCCTTGTGCATCAAAACTTAACAGGATGACAAGGATTTTTACACACACCTTACCACTCTTCTGCTGCATTTGTTGGCATACCCAATGCCGCGCGCAGGAACGTTACGGCAACGAGTGGATCGATTACAAACAGGCCTACCTACGCATTCCGGTAGCGGAGACCGGCATTTACAAAATCACCGCGGCCGAACTCGCGCGGCAGGGCATTCTGACCGATTCGATACTGATTTCCGGCATTCAACTCTTCGCACACGGCGGAGAAGTGCCGATCGAGGTTGCGGGCGAACCATCGGGCAAGCTGGGCCGCGATGGGTACATTCTGTTTTCCGGTAAAAAGAATGATGGCTACTCCGATACTGCACTATACACCAATCCGGAGGCGATGCCGCATCATTACTATAATCTTTACTCCGATACCACAGCCTATTTCCTCACCTGGCAAAACGGCAAAACCGGGTTAAGAACCAGCTTTCCTGCTCCCGGCACTGTTACCGACAGCGCTGCCTTTCATTGGGAAGAGGCGTTGCAACTTTTTACCTCCCACTACTTGCCCGGAAGATTCTTTCCACCCGAAAGCAATTACGAAACCGGCTCGTTACGCACCGCTTACGACGAAGGCGAAGGGTGGACCGGGCCGGAAATCGCCGAGCGCACACCATTGGAAATTGTATTTAAAACCAATGAACTCTATAAAGACAAGCGATCGGACATTGCCTGCTTAATACTTCTCGCAGGCTGGTCGCCGGGCATGCATTCATTTGTATTATGGGTTGGTAATGGTAAAAGTTCAAGAAGAAGGTTGGCCGATTTAAATGTAATTGACCGTGAAACCAAGCTTGTTCAGTTTAAAATATCCATTGAAGATTTCGATCAAACTGGTCGGTTGATATTCACACTCCTGCCCGTGGGCACAGGCGGCCACGTCTCGCTCTCGTATGCACGTATGCGCTACCCGCAGGCAGGGATTCGCATCGCGCCCGAGCCGATGCGAATCCTCCCGCTAAGGCCCGTCCGATTCACACAGATCGACCCGGAAACAGATTACCTGATTATCACGCATCCGCTCATGCGGGCGCTTGCCGGCGGTCTGGACCCAGTTGCCGAATATACAAGTTACCGTGCCTCCAAAAGTGGTGGCGGGTACAAGACCGCCGCCGTTTACAGCCATGAGCTCTATGATCAGTTTAATGCAGGACAACCCGGTCCGCAAGGCATCTGCAATGCAATCCGCTGGCTGCACGATAAGGGAAATTTGAAATTCGCATTGCTGGCTGGACGGTCTGTCGACCCGCAAAAAGCAAGAAAAGTAAAGGATTCGTGGCAAATCGATATGGTACCAAATGCTGGTTGGCCCGGTTCCGATGTGGCGCTTGCTATGAGAGGTGACTTTGTTCTCCTTGTCCCGATCGGCCGCATTAATGCATTAAATTCCCAACAACTGCTCGATTACCTGCATAAAGTGCAGGCCATGGAGGCCGAACCTTCTTCGGCAGCCTGGCGGAGTCGGGTGTTACACCTCAGTGGAGGTCGGTCGCGTGATGAGTTGAATGCGTTCAGATCTTACGTCCAATCCTTTGAAAAGCAACTTGAAAACACAACGCCGACCCGGAAAGTAGCGACGATTTCGAAGCTCACAGACAGTGCAGTTGAAGCTGCACACATTGATAAACAGGTGAATGAAGGCGTAGCGCTCATTACCGCATTCGGCCACTCGTCGATTGATGTTACAGATATAGACATCGGGCGTGCAAGCGACCCGGGTAAGAATTATCGGAACCATCCGCGCTATCCGGCCGTGATCGTCAACGGTTGTGCGGCAGGCAGCATTTTTTACTCAACCCAGACATTGAGCAGCGACTGGATATTTGCGCCCGAAAGCGGAGCAGTACTCTTTTTGGCACATACTTTCAATGGGCCTTCGACTGCATTAAGGCGCTACACCGGAATATTCTATGAAGTCCTGGCCGATTCCGCATTCACCAATGAACCATTTGGCCGGATCCAGCGGGAAGCGATCAGGCGGAACCTGTCGCGCAACCCTGGCATTCAGGATAGCATCAACGTCCAGCAAATGACGTTGCACGGCGACCCGGCGATCCGCATTTTCCCTGCCTCTCCCACCGGTTACGACAGCGAAGGCGAAGCGACAAATATCCCGCCGCTGATGCAGGTTTCGATCGACGGGAAACAGCTTATTAACGAAGAGGTTGTTTCCGGGAAGCCTGTTATCGGTATCCGAATTTTCGACGACACGCTCCCGGACGCCGACAACGACACAACCATGGTGGCCATCTGGCTGAAAAAGCAATGTGACGGATGTACGAATGCCCGGATTCCACTCCGAAATGCTATTGGAAAGAATAGAGACGGGAAATTTTACGAAATCATCCTTGAACCTGCATTAGTCCCGGGCAAATACCTGCTCACCATTCAATGTCGGGATAAAACAGGGCTTTCGGCGTCCCCGTACCAGATCCATTTCGAAGTACCCGACCATAGCGGACCGATAGAAGTGGTGGTCGCCCCCAATCCATCCGGGCAATGGTTCAGGTTCACAATTCAAAATCGGGGGGTGGGTGTTACCGATCTCGAAATCACGATCCGAAATTCGCTGGGAACGAAGGTATTCCGAAAACTGTTGCATTGTTACACCGGGCGAAACGAATACTTTTGGACTCCGGCAGTCTTCTGCGCCGGGCTTCCGGCAGGAGTTTACAATTACGCTATCAATCCCGCAGAAGCCGGCCGCCCGCCGGCGTTTCCCTTCGAAGGTGTGCGGGGACATTTGCTTTACACTCCCTGAGCCGGCGCCGCAGAATGCCTGTTTTACCGCTACACCTCATTTTGTTTCCAAAAACTTATTATTTTTGTCCATTATAAAAAAGATATCCCATTGAAAGAATACGGTAGTAACGTACAAAAATTGGCCGACCACATCGTCACGATCGAGGACAAGGCTAAGCGCACACTTTATGCGCATATCCTGGTCGAGCTTATGCGTCAGATACATCCCAACATGCGGGATAACCAGGACTACACCAACAAGTTGTGGGACGACCTGTACATTATTTCCGGTTTCGAGTTGGATGTCGACAGTCCTTTCCCGCCTCCATCCAAGGAAGCACTGGGCAAAAAGCCGTTGCGCGTCGAGTATAACCAGCAAAACCTGACGTTCCGCCACTACGGTCGCAATATCGATTTGCTTCTGGAAAAAGCCTCACAGACCGAAAATCCGGAAGATCGCCTGGCATTCGTTTCCTACATTTTCCGTCTGATGCGCTCGTTCTTCAACGCATGGAATAAGGATAACCCGGAAGACAACGTGCTGCTCGGGCAGCTGGAACAACTCAGCAAAGGTCGTTTGCAGGAGGAAATCGACTATATCCGCAAGTCGGGGCCCATCGACGCCGCACCGAAAGACCGCAACAACAACCAGGAACGGAACCGTGTGAACCAGTCGGGCGGAAATAACTTCAAAGCGCAATCCAGCCACAATTCCGACAGGCAGGGCGGCAACAGCCAAGGCAACCAAAACCGCAATCGGAACAACAAATTCTCCAACCGGAACGGAAGCAACAACAATAACAACAACCGGAATAACAACCGCAAAAAACCTGGAATGTAACATCCAGGTTTCATTTTATACCGTCTCAATTGCCCAAAATCTTCTATGGCATCATTCAAAATTACCGGGGATCGACGTCTCAAGGGTGAAATCGTGCCGCAAGGCGCCAAAAACGAAGCATTGCAGATTATCTGCGCCGTACTCCTCACCAAAGAGCCGGTTACTATCCACAACATCCCCAACATCCGCGACGTAAACCAGTTGATCAACCTGCTGGGCGATCTGGGCGTACGCCGCACCCGTCTGAGCGATTCCTCCATCCGTTTCGAAGCCGACGATATTAACCTCGATTACCTCGAATCGGATTCATTCCGGCAGAAAGCCGCTGCATTGCGTGGCTCGGTGATGTTGCTCGGGCCTATGCTGGCCCGTTTCCGTAAAGGACGCATTCCACGTCCTGGTGGCGACAAAATCGGCCGGAGAAGACTGGACACGCACTTCCTGGGTTTTGAAAAACTGGGGGCGGAGTTTAGTTATGACGAAGAAGATGGCGGGTTCTATCGCGTCGATGCAGCCAATCTGAAAGGCACTTACATGCTTTTGGACGAGGCTTCGGTAACCGGTACTGCCAACGTGTTGATGGCGGCGGTGATGGCCGAAGGCACTACAACCATTTACAATGCGGCCTGCGAGCCCTATTTGCAGCAGCTTTGTAAAATGCTGAACCGCATGGGTGCCAAAATCTCCGGTATCGCCTCCAACATGCTCATCGTCGAAGGCGTTAGCGAGCTGAAAGGCACCGAGCACACGATGCTCCCGGATATGATCGAGATCGGTAGCTTCATCGGCCTTGCGGCTATGACGCAGTCGGAGATCACGATCAAAAATTGCCAAATTCCTGAACTGGGCATTATTCCTGACGTATTCAAAAGATTGGGTATCCAAATGGAGTTCCATGGCGACGATATCTTCATCCCGGCCCAGGAACGTTACCGCATCGAAAACTACCTCGACGGCTCTACGCTTTCTGTTGCCGATGCGCCATGGCCCGGCTTTACGCCCGACTTGCTTAGTATCGTGCTCGTTACGGCTACCCAGGCTCAGGGAACGGTTCTCATTCACCAGAAGATGTTCGAAAGCCGCCTGTTCTTTGTGGATAAACTGATCGAAATGGGCGCGCAGATCATTCTTTGCGATCCGCACCGCGCGACGGTGATCGGGCATAACCGCGAGACGCAGCTTCGCGGTATTCGGATGACTTCCCCTGATATCCGCGCCGGGGTTGCATTGCTCATCGCCGCAATGTCCGCCAAAGGCGTAAGTATTATCGATAATATCGAGCAAATCGACCGCGGTTATCAGAACATCGATACCCGCCTGAACGCGATCGGCGCTGAGATTGTGCGGTTGTAACCCAAATGTCACACTGAGCGAAGTCGAAGTGCTTGCAGAACGTTTTACCGTACTGACTGTCTTCGACTTCGCTCAGACCGACAATCTGCCAATTACTTCTTCTTGCCGTAAGTACACTTGCTGTTATCCGCCTTCACATAATACGACTTGTAGTTCGTCGCTTTCGGGTCCATACAACCTTTCAAATCCAATATTTCCACTTTCCTGAACTCAACCGGATGGCTTTCGCTTTGCAGTGAGATCGAACCGTGATCAAGCAGCTTTCCGGCGATCATGAGTGAAGGATCGTGGCCACTTACGTTTCCGCCGCCCAACTGGGGTTTGTTGTATTCCAAAACCATTTCCCCATTGGCAAAATGCTGAATCAGCGAGTCGCCCAGCACAAGTACTTCCGCCCGCACCCATTGATCGCCATTGTAGGTTTTAGATTTGGAATTAATGCAATGCTGCGTAACCAGCTTGCCGTCGATTACCACGTTGGTACCCGGCGTACAAAGGTTACAAGTTGTGCGGGTCTTGTCGTTTCCGCCCAATAGCTGCACCTCTATCGACGCGGGGAAATCCTGGTTTTTACCCATTGTAGCAGCCGGCTGCCCGTGTACCATAATGCCACTGTTACGCCATGCCCAGCCCTCGCCTTTGGGCGCCTGCTCGCCCACGAACCGGTATTCTACGGCAACGCGATAATAGGAAAAATCACCTTTGTAGAAGATATGGCCGTATTTTTGGGCAAAATCATCGTACTTGTCGTAACGGACCACCATTTTACCGTCTTCTACGCGAAAAGTATTGTTGTAGTTGTCGTTCAGATCGTAGCCTCGGATCTTGATATCCCAGCCATCCAGGTTTTTTCCGTTGAAAAGCTGTTTCCATTCCTGTTTGCCGGCATCATTCTTTTGGCCGAAAACCATAAGGCACACAAGGCTGAATAGGATCGTGAGTTGTAATTTCATGAATACGGGTTAAGTTAAGATTGATCACGCTTTCGACGTATGTTTGCAGCGCCGGGCGTCGGGCGCTCCGGCAGTAAATATACGATTTGAAAAACCATACTCGTACGCAGGCACCGCATTAAAAACCCTGGCACGCCACGGGTTCCCTGATCCAAGAACCGCCTTACTTCGTAGTTGAGTTGTACTAATAATCCTTCATTCTGATCACAAAAGTTGTATGAGCCTGAAAACGAAAGACAAAATCGTGCTATTCTGGTTTCGCCGCGATCTTCGGCTGCAAGACAATGCCGGGCTCTATTATGCATTGCTTTCCGGTTACCCGGTCGTTCCGCTCTTTATTTTCGACCGGAATATTCTGGACGACATCGAAGAAAAGAAGGACCCGCGCCTGACGTTTATATATGATGCCATTTTAAAAATCCGGGAAGAGTTGCAGCAGAAAGGGGCTGATATCCTCGTTGAATACGGGTTCCCGGTAGAAATCTGGGAAAGGCTTGCCGGGGAATACGACATCGCCGAAGTTTACACCAACACCGATTACGAACCCTACGCCACCGACCGCGACAAGGAAGTTTACCGGATTTTGAAGAAAAAGGATATTGTTTTCAAAACCTGCAAAGACCAGGTCATTTTTGAAAAACAGGAAATATTAAGCGGCCAGGGTATGCCATACACCGTTTTTACGCCATACAGCCGTGCATGGAAAGAAAAGCTCAACGATTTTTACCTTAAATCTTATCCTACCAGGAAGTATTTCCGGCATTTCTACAAATGGCATGGCGCAGCATTGCCTGCATTAAAGGATATGGGATTTGAAAAGACCGACTATGAATTTCCCTCCGGCCACGTTGACAATGCTTTGCTTGAAGAATACGCAAAAGAGCGCGATTTCCCTGCCAAAGAAGCTACCAGCCGCATAGGTATTCACTTGCGTTTTGGCACAGTGAGCATACGCAAGCTCGCAAGCCAGGCACGCACACACAGCGACACGTTTCTGAACGAACTAATCTGGCGGGACTTTTACCAGCAAATCCTTTCTAATTTCCCGCATGTAGGCAAGGGCGAAGCTTTCCGGAAGGCTTATGATTTTATCAAATGGCGCTACGACAAGCGTGATTTCCAGAAATGGTGTGAGGGTAGAACGGGTTATCCACTGGTAGACGCGGGCATGCGCCAGCTCAATGCGATCGGGTTCATGCACAACCGTGTGCGGATGGTCACCGCCAGCTTCCTGTCCAAACATTTGCTGATCGACTGGCGCTGGGGCGAGGCCTATTTTGCCGAAAAGCTGCTGGATTACGATCTCGCGGCCAACAATGGCGGATGGCAATGGGCGGCGGGATCAGGAACGGATGCCGCCCCGTATTTCCGGATATTCAACCCGGCATCGCAGGCGGAGAAGTTCGACCCGAAAATGGAGTATATCAAAAAATGGGTCCCGGAATTTGGTACCGCCGATTACCCCGAACCGATGGTCGATCACAAAATGGCCCGCGAGCGCTGCCTAAAATCTTACAAGGATGCGTTAGACAAAGCCAACCAGTAGCTATTTGCCCCCTGCAACCACCGTCACCATATCTTTCGTTTTCAGGTAGCGGTTGGCCATTTCCATCACGTCCGCAGCCGTGGTGGCGTGAACACGGTCGATGTACTGGTTGAAAAAATCGGCGGGCAGGCTGTCCAGCAACAATATTTTGCGCCGGTCGGCCACTTCGAATGCGGTATTCAATGAGCCTGCAAACTCGCCGGCCATAAAGCTCTTGACGGTCTGCAATTCTTCATCTCCCACCAGTTCAGTCTGCAAGCGGGATATTTCTTTTTTGATCTCGTCGATGGTCTGTTGGGTAAATTCTTTCTTCACATCTGTACCGATCATCAGGTAACCCTCATTACGCAACGTCACGAGATGCGAGGAGATGCCGTAGGTAAGGCCTTTTTCTTCGCGGATATTTTTCATCAGCCGCGACCCGAAATAGCCGCCCAGGATCTCGTTTGTTACCAGCATTTTGAAATAGTCGGGATGATGGCGGTTAAACAGCACACGGCCCATCCTGATCGAGGACTGAACACTTTCAGGCCGGTCCACGATCGTCTCGTCGCCCTGGTAGGGTTCGGATGCATCGAAGTAGAATGGACCCGTCTCGACATCGAAGGAATTTTGCCCTAATGTCGCATTTATATGCTGCACATCAGCCTCGGTAACCTGACCGGCGAGCACCACCGTAAATTTGCCGTCGCGTATAAACCGTTCGTAATGCATCTGTACCGCCCCCATTCCCAATGCTTCGATCTCCTCCGCGTTCTGGCTTTGTCCGTAAGGATGTGCCGCACCGAACAATCGTGCCCTGAACTCGGTAGTGGCGAGATACGCGGTTTTCTCCCTGTTTACTTTCAAATTCTGGACAGTGATATTTTTCAGTTCCTGAAACTCCTTCTCAGGGAATGTGGCACTGCGGATCAGCTTCTGCACCAGCGGAAGTACCTCGGGTAGGAAGCGCGACAGGCAATACACCACAATACCGACGCGATCGGAGGTGTGGGTCAGCTCTGTGAACGCACCGAGCTGGTCGAATGCTTCGCTGATTTCCTGCGACGTCATCCCCTCAACGCCTTCCGTCAGCATTTTGACGGCAAAATACGATGCCGCCGCCTCGCTTTCATACCAGTTACCTGCTTCGAAAATACACTCCAGACGTACCACCGGCTGCTCTCCGATATTGATCACATGCAATGCGATCCCGTTATCGAGCGTGTAGGTTTGAGGGCCAGGCAAGTTTACGGTTTGAACAACTTTGAAATCAGGGGCAATGGTACGATCCAGTGACATGGGCGGCGATGAGTATAAAAAAACGAATGACGTTGCAATAACGCCATTCGTTCCGAATAATTAATTTTCTCTTAAGGCTTAGTTTTCGTTGTCGCTTACGTCCAGCTTCTCGGCTTTGTTCAATCCGAGCGATACTGTGATGCGCAATGTCTGTGCAAGCGGACTTCCTTGTGTTGTCGGGAACATATAAGCGAAGTCGGCACCCCATTTGTCTGCGAAGCGAAGACCTGCTCCCGCTGTAAAGAAACGGCGGTCGCCTTTGTTTTTGCTCTCTCCGAAATATCCCGCTCTCAAAGCGAAGATATTGTTGTACCAGTATTCCAAACCAGTCGCGATGGCCACTTCCTGGATTTCCTCTTTAAATCCATCCGGAGCGTCTGAGAATGAGCCGAACACGCCGTTCAACAAAGGTTTGGTATTGACATTCGTCTTTCCGTCCGGAGTGGGCACCATCAGTTTACTGAAATCGATGATGAAATTGAAACGGTTTCTTCCGTCCCCGGTATACGACAGTCCGGTACCCACTTTCAGGGTTGTAGGAATAAAGTTTTCTGTTTCGGTGCTGGAACCGTAATTGATTTTACCGCCCAGGTTTGAAAGCACGGCACCCAATGACCACACGAGTTCGCTGCCGGTATCTTCGTTCTTGAATTGCTTTTTATAGTAAGCGCTGATATCACCCGCGGCTACACGTGCAGGGCTGAGCGAGACGTTGTTGATTACGGCATTTCCTGCAAGGTTCGAGGAGATATATTTCAATGTCAGACCCATCGAGAAGTTCCGGCTCAGCTGACGTGAATAGGTTCCGTTGAAAGCCACTTCGCGCGAGTTAAAATAGCCGATATTGTTACCTACCGCATCCCGCAGGTCCAGTTCTCCGTTGTTGAAATAATTGACAGAAAACGCTACCGCCTGGCGGTCTCCCAATTTCTTGTAGACCGATAGATAACCGAGCCACATATCGTCAACCAGGTAACGCAGCCATGGAGTGTAGGAAATCGAAACGCCAAAATCCTTGGTATTGTAGGGAAGTTTTGCCGCGTTCCAATAAGCTGAATTCGCATCCGGGCTGAGTGCTACACCGGCTTCTCCCATCGCTGCACTTCTAGCATCAGGGGCAAATGTCAAAAAGGAGAGTGGTGATGCCGGTATTCTTCTTGTAGAATCCTGCTGAGCGAAAAGCGTACCTGATGTTAAAAAGAATAGTGAGGATAATGTAACAAAAAAAAGTCTCATAGAAATTGGATTTGCGATAGGAAGTGCCTGTATCAGCTTCTTTAAAGGGTCAAAAATACAAGAAAGATAGTTATTACTAAAAATTTGATAAGTTTTATTATCTTAAGGAGATCGGATCAATTTCCCCGCTTTCTGATCAGCGGAATTGTCTTTTAACGATCTGATGAGTAATTGGTAAACCAGCGATTGGCCAACCGGCGCCGTCCTCAGCCATTGCGTCACCTCCAACCGTTCCCTGATAATTGGCTCGCTGTTATAATACACCTTTTTATAAGTACCCAAACGCTGCCCATTAACCAGCAATATATTAAAAATTAATTCTACGTCATCATTTACCCGGCTGTGCCCAAGCTCGAATGCAATGTCTTTCTGAAATGGGTTAGGATAAATATTAAAGGTGTTGAGTTCAATTCCCTTGGCAGCGCCTACTAGAAACCCGAACGCTATTTCAGAAAAGTTAGTATACGTATCCCACACTTTTACACGGACAATATATTTTCCGGCAGGCAGATTATCGAGCGGATAATTGATGGTCCCCGATTGATAATTATTCAGATCCGCCACGTAATAGTCATTCAAAACGACGGTAAGCGTATCATTCAAAATCATTGTGATATCGTGCCCGATACCCGCACGCGAAATGCTGATCCCGCTCTCGTCGCTCATCCGCAACACCAGCACCGACGACGGCTCTACCGTGTCGCCATCCCGGAATGCGGGGGTATTCAGGTAGCCGGCCACCTTGGGGGAAATGGTGTCCTTTTGCTGTACGGCGCTTCCGCCAACAACCAGTGATAGCTGAGCCGAGGCATCTTCCGTGCTATCGGCAACCACCGCATACAAGCTTGCACGTCCGAAACCAATGCGATAATCGATGTCTTTCGGCATTTGCCAACTGCATTGCAAACGGCCGCTCTTCACCGACACATTCCCATCGAACAGCTTGCTTCGAAACTCGGAATAAGCCTCCGGATTACCCTCATTTCCTAACGTACGGAACTCGATCGGCTTGTCATAAATCACCAGTCTGGCGGTACCGTTGAAATCCGCATCGACCTTACCGGTTTCCTGATCAAAAACTTCCGCATGAAGCGTCACTTTCTGCAAGGCACGCAAGGTGTCGGGCGGCGACGTCCACCTGATTCCTTTTTTTCCGGGCGCCAGCACCATCGACGGATCGGCCAGCAGTGTAAAATTCCGGTTCAGGCTACCAGCCAGCGCATTGTTTTTGGTGTATTTAAAAAAATCTCCCAGCCGCTCACCTGGCTTTGCATTGGATAACGCTTCGTAAAATGCTTTGTTCAATGCAAAGTTGGTACTGGAATAAACCGGGCGGGTAGTGCTGATCGCCCCGACGGCCGCTCCTTTCGGGCTTAAAACCATCAGTTCAGCACCAGAAACGACACCGGGGTCGTCGTAGCGGCCAAAATCGCAGGTAGCCGTGATCAGCAAAGGCAAATTATTCATTCCACGGCTGGAAAGCATATCTGCTAACGTCAATACCTGCTCTTCGCCCCAGCCGCTCGTGCCTCCGTGCCCTGTATAATTCAGTATCAGCGTACCGTTGTCAATCGCATTTCGAATAGCCTTGTTAATGGCCGGCGCTTTCTGCCCGGCATCGGTCGTGGTTTGCGGCACCTCGTCAATGAAAGATCTTGTCGAAAACAACCGCCCCTGGATAAGATTGGCGAGCTGGTCGGCGTGGCGCTGGTGAATGTTCCCGTCACCGTCGTCGGCCACAAACCGTACCGAATTTTTCCATATCCCGATCGACGATTCATAATGTATGAGCTTGTCGACCACGATCCTTGCTTCTTCCAGCGACTTCACAGGCAACCTTCCGATACCAATATCAACCGTATGATCACCGGCAGTACTTTCGTTCCAGTCGCCCTCACCGGATTCCATAAAACCGAAATAATCGTCGGAAGAATAGGTATAAACCGGGTTGAGCGATTCACGGCTCTCATACACGGGCACCCACGCAGCGCGCTGCGCCTGCGATTGATTTTGGAGAAGGTTCCGGTAATCGTACGTTGCATCGCCAAACAATAAGAGGTATTTCAACTTGCCGGGCTCTTTCTGGTAAAGTTGTCGGGCAAAATCGCGGACCGCGGTAATGTCCGGTCGCCCGGAGGCATATTCATTATAAATCTGATCCGTTGTTACGACGAGCACATGCAGTCCGTCGCGGGTGTTTCTGTAAGCTGCGAGGCGGTTGGCCTCGGTAGCCCAGATGGCCGGCGTTACAATGAGCATATCCGGTGCTGTTGCGGCGGATATATTCTGGTTATCAACCCGTTGCCAGTTCACGGGCTGCATTGCGTCCGCCGTCTTGAAGCTGATATATTTTTGAAGAACTTTGCCACCCCTGGCAGTCCACCTGAAAGCGCCTGATGCATCTTTCTGAGCTATTGAAAGCGGTATAAGGGGATTTGTGATATTCCAGAGACTGAACCCTTCCGACGAACCCTGAAACTGATATGTAACGGTATCCGCCGGCTGCGGCAAGAAATGGTAAATCTGCTGGCCCTCATAGTTTCTCAGTTCCCGCTTTACCTGCAAACCGATATAGTCCAGGTAAGCTTCGGCCGAATTTTGTCCGTTTTTATTGTAGACAACCCCAATATGGAAGGCTCCCGACGCCGGCGCATTCTTTAATGTATACGTACTCCCGGTCTGCAATGCCTTCACGTCGTAGGTACCGGGACTGACAGTGCCAATCGGCTCCTCGCCCACTGCATTGCCATTGACCTGCCATACAAAGCGCGTCGGTACTTGCGCGGCCCCGATCGTGGAAGTTCTCAATTTGAAATCCGAAGATGGTACTATTCCCGGCATATTTACATTAATACTGAAACCCGGACCCCCTAAATATTCCCCCCACCACTCTCGACCTGATTTAAGTGTATTGGACAATTCCGTTTCGTGATACCAATAGTCGTCAAACTGATTGACTGTTTTTGAGGAGGCAACCGAAGGCTCCACACCGGGTTTGACCCTCAGGCCGGAACTTTCTGTGAAAGTGATAAAATAGAAACTCGAATCGGAATAGCAATTGAGCTGATGCCAGAGCTGCGCCTTTGCCGCGTCATACCGGATAACATGAGGGCCTTCCGCAAAGAAGTAAACGGCGTCGCTTTTGTCAAACTTTCCATCCTCTTCCCCGCTGACCCAGATCGCATTCTCGGTTAACGCATTCACATACCCCGACTTGTTGGACTGCGGCAGCATAGCCCCTCCATTGCCATAGATCCTGATGCCCGAAGGCCGCACGGAAGCAATATCGATGCCCATTTTAGAAAGCAGATCGGCATCGACGCGGTAAATGCCGGTTTCCGTCACAGCCAGTTTGAACCACTGACCTTCGGACAAAACCGATTTTTGTGCATAAGAAAAAAAGGAAACCAGCAATGCCAGACAGCTTAAAACTGAACGACAAGCCATTTTCCGGACATCAGCACGCTTCAACCAATGCATGAGCGGGGATCGTGTAAAGACGTTGAGAGGCTTTGTCCGTGCAGAGTACCCGCGTGCGCCTGAGCGTTCCGCGTGTGAATGTCCTGTTTTGAAAGACGAAGTTTGTGCCTTCATCCAGCTGAAACAAACATACTTTACCGGTGTTCAATTCCTGCTCGTCGTACTTTCTGAGCACATTAAAAAGTTTCTGGTCACCGCCGGTTGAGGCGGCGGGGTTTTGAGCATAACGAAGCAAATGGACAAGAATATCTTCGGGAAAGATACTTTCACGCATAACGGGCAGCAATAGCTCCCTGAACTCGTGCTTCCATTCGGCGCCGTGCGGCGCTACCCTTCTGCGGCCGCGGCCTTTGTATTTGTAATGGACAACACAATGAGCCACTTCGTGCAGGTATGTAATGAGGAAACTGTAAGGATTCAGATTGACATTGACCGTAATGCGGGGAACCATGCCGGGTTTTACGGTAAAATCGCCCAGGCGGGTACGACGCGGACGTGAGAGGAAGAAATCAAAGCGGTGGGTGCGATACAACTCCTGGCAATACTCAGCTGCCCCGTCCGGCACATACGAACCCAAAGACACATTTTTCATACCCGAATAAAAAAAGAAAAGCCCTATTTTCATAGGGCTTTTCAAGATTTTCGACTCGTACGTCTGATTACTTCTTAGTAGTATCAGCAGCAGCAGTGTCAACAGCAGCAGCAGTGTCAACAGCAGCTGTATCAACAGCAGGAGTTTCAACAGTTACAGCAGTAGTATCAGCTGATTCGTCAGCAGGTTTGCTAGTACAAGCAGCGAAAGCTACCATCCCGGCAACAAACGCAAATGCAAAGAATTTTTTCATTTCTTGGGTGTAATTAAGGTTCGATGCAAAGGTAATATGTTCGAATTGAATATTCCTAAATTTTGAGTTTGTATTTTTCCAAGAACTTAAAATTTCCTTAGAAAATTCTTAATTCACTTTAATTTGTCCTATTAATTCCCCCATTCCCCCTAAACACTCGCCAACTTTTGGTTATAAGCCCTCACACAGGCCGCAACTTCGGGCAACAACTCCTGGTTAGCTTCAATGCCGTTGCCTACCACGATCACATCTGCGCCGGCACTCAGAGCGGCATCCGCTTTTTCGTAGGAATCAATCCCGCCACCGACGATAATCGGCGTGTCCACAGCCGCGCGTACCGCTGCGATGGTTTCGCCGGGAACCGGGAACAATGCGCCGCTACCGGCATCGAGGAAAATATTTTTTAGGCCCAGGTATTCGCCAGCGAGGGCCGTACAGGCTGCGATGCCCGGCTTGTCGCGGGGGAGCGGTGTAGTATTACTAATGTAGGATACGGTCGTGAGCTTGCCGCTTTCGATGAGCATATAACCAGTCGGAAGCACTTCGATACCGCTTCGTTTCAACAACGGGGCGGCGATGACATGCTGGCCTATGAGCAACTCGGGATTGCGCCCGGAGATCAGCGAAAGCAATAAAATCGCATCGGCCGAGGGCTCGATATGCAGGCTGCTGCCGGGGAAAAGTATCGCGGGAATGTCGGTATGTTCATGAATGGCGGCAATCAGCTTGTCGATGGCGTAGTTGGTAATGAGGCTTCCGCCCACAAAAAAGAAGTCAACGCCATGCCCAGCCGCGTATTCTAGGAATTTCGGAAATGTGGTAAGGTTAATTTTATCCGGATCAAGGAGAACAGCAAACGATTTCCTTTTTTCTGCATTACGTTCGGAAAGGAGGTCTGCGATTTGATGTTTCGCTGCTTTCATTCGGTTTTACGTTCGTCATCAATTATATGTTTCAGCTTCTGGCGCGCCCACCCCACAGCCAATGTCCAGGCTAAACTTTGAACGGCTTGTCCGACAACAGACTGGGATTTGATTTTGGTAACTTTCTTTTCGACAGGTTCAACCGGCTCGACCAAAATTTCCTTTTTCTTTTTTCCTTTTGGCAAAAGCGCGTTCATGACGATAAAAGTCGTTGCAACGACTCCGCCGATCACCAGCGCCTGTTTACCATAATTGGTGGCTTCTTGTTTAAGCCCGCTCCATTGTGTTTCCAGCTTGTCGCGGTACAGATCGGCATCCTGCAACAAACCTTCTTTTTCCTTGTCCGTATCTGACGAAAACGGCTTCGTAATTTTTACCGAAGAATCTATTGAAGAACTCATTTCATATCTGTTTAAATAGTGCCTGAGAATTTTTCAAAAGGAATCCAAAAATAGCAATTCAGAGAAACTTATTGCCAAATAAAGCAGCCAAAAAGCATTATTCCTCCTTCACGCTTACAAAACGAACGATTATTTTCCGGATCAGTGTGATCCAGGTTTCTTTCCAGATGATGGTGACGGCTAGCTTGATAATGAAAACACCGAGCAATATCACAAAGCCCAGGTAGTCGCTGTGCAGCCATTTGTTCAGGAATGTTCCGAGCAATATGACCAGCAAAATCAGGATCGTAAGGCCAAGACAAAGCAAAATGGCTGCAAATATCCCTATCACAACGGCCCGCTCGATCTTGTCACGGGTCTCTATTTTAAACAGATCGATCCTTGTCTCGAAATATTTAAAAAGGGTGTCCTTGATTTCTTCCAGTTGACTCAACATAGCGGTAAATTTCAAATCATGTGAGATGTATAAGGCCTGAACACAGACTTTTTTTCACATTAATCCAAAAACATACCAAGGATTGCAGAGACGACTGAAACGATCAACCCAAAGAATAATGCGGAAATGAAACCGTCGACCCGGAAGCCGTCTACAAGCGAGGCAGCGAGGTAAATAATAAACACGTTGACGACGAAATAGAATAGCCCCAGCGTCAGGATCGTAATGGGTAACGCGAGGATTTGGAGGATGGGTTTGAGGAATGTGTTGAGAATACCCAACACAATGGCTACGATAATGGCCGTACCCGTACTCGCAACCACAACACCGGGCACCAAATTAGCGGCGACGATAATCGCCAAAGTACTGATTACAAGACGCAGGAGCAACTTCATACGGTTCTGGTTTTTATTGGTGACGGTTACGAAGTACGTCAATTACCTCATCTAAGTCAATGTTTTTTTGTTCGAGCAAAACGAGCAGGTGGAACAGCAAATCCGACACCTCGTTCTTGAAAAGGCCATCGTCGTTATCTTTCGATTCAATGACAACTTCGACAGCCTCCTCCCCCACTTTCTGCGCGATCTTATTGATTCCCCTCTTGAAAAGGCTGCTGGTATACGATTCGTCCGTCGGGTTCAGTTTACGCTCGCGGATCACATTTTTCTGAAGGTAATTCAGGAACGCCGCCTCGCCGGTACGTGTGTCAGCAATTTCCGGCTGGCTATTTTTTTCCCCAAAACAAGTATCTGCGCCGGTGTGACAAACTGGCCCTGCCGGAGTCGCTTTGATCAGCAATGTATCGCCGTCGCAGTCGGCGGCAATGTCATTTACAAACAAAAAATTGCCCGACGTTTCACCTTTTGTCCAAAGGCGCTGCTTGCTCCGGCTGAAAAACGTCACCGTTCCCTGCTGCCTGGTAACGTCCAGTGCTTCGGCGTTCATGTAGCCCAGCATTAGTACTTTACCGGTATTTACGTCCTGAATAACAGCCGGCACCAGGCCGTCGGCCGATTTATTGAAGTCTATGGTTGAAAACGTCTCGCTCATTTTTGATTGTTAATTAAAAAATCCCGCCTTGTCCGCAGCATCGGGGCCTGGTCAACCGGTTCAGTATATTTGTTAAAACTCCGCGCCATTACCGGGTCATCCGGATCGGCAGGTCTTTGTTTTTGAGATACTCTTTCAAATCCGGTATGTCTATTTCCCGGAAGTGGAAAATGCTGGCAGCTAATCCGGCATCGGCTTTCCCCGCCGTGAAAACATCATAAAAATGCGCCATATTGCCTGCACCGCCGGATGCGATCACCGGAATGTTCGCATTACCTGAGATGGTGGCCGTCAGCTCCAAAGCAAAGCCGTTTTTCGTGCCATCCGTATCCATCGAGGTGAGCAGGATTTCCCCTGCGCCCCGCTCTTCGACTTCCTTCGCCCAGGGTATCGAGCGGATTTCCGTCGCCTTCCTTCCTCCGTGGGTATGCACAATATGTTCGAGACCGTTGTCCGTTTCGATATAACGCGTATCGATGGCCACTACAATGCATTGGCTGCCGAATTCGAGCGATAGTTCATTGATCAGGTCCGGGTTCCGTACCGCCGCCGAGTTGATCGACACCTTGTCCGCCCCCGCATGCAGGAGCGCCGACACATCCGCGATCGAGGAAATGCCCCCGCCGACTGTAAAAGGTATATTAATAGTCTGCGCTACTCTGCGAACGAGGTCGATAAATGTCGAGCGGCCGTCGACTGTGGCCGTAATATCAAGGTAAACCAGCTCGTCGGCACCATGCGCGGCGTACATCGCACCCAGTTCCACCGCATCACCCGCGTCACGCAAATTCACAAAATTGACCCCTTTGACCGTCCGGCCATCTTTTACATCCAGACAGGGAATGATTCGTTTTGTAAGCATAGTTTTTAAACTGAAAAACGCTGTAAATCGGCGAGACTGATCCGGTTTTCATAAATGGCTTTGCCAATGATCACGCCGTAGATATTCATTTCCGCCAGCTTCTCCACATCCTCGATTCCCGCTATTCCTCCGCTGGCGATGATATTCAGGTCGGGACATTTGTCTTGCAGGTTTTTATATAAATCAAAAGAAGGTCCTTGCAACAGACCGTCCTTGGCTACATCAGTGCTAATGGTATACTTGGCACCTTTCGCCACATATTCCTCTACAAAATCATACACCCAGATGGCCGTACCTTCTTCCCAGCCGCTCACTGCGATCTTCTCATTTTTGGCATCCGCGCCGAGAATGATCTTCTCGCCGCCATAAGTTTTTAGCCAATGCTCAAACAGGTCGGGTTGTTTCACGGCTATACTTCCGCCTGTAACCTGTTTCGCCCCGCTTTCGAATGCGATTTTCAGATCATCGTCCGATTGTACGCCGCCGCCAAAATCGACTTGCAGCGAAGTTTGGGAAGCAATTTTCTCCAGCACTTTCCAGTTGACGACCTTTTTCGCCTTTGCACCGTCTAGGTCCACCAAATGCAGCCTTTTCAAGCCGGCGTCTTCGAATTGCAATGCAACTTCCAGGGGGTTTTCATTGTAAATCTTCTTCTGACCATAATCGCCCTGCGTGAGGCGAACGCATTTGCCTTCAATGAGGTCGATAGCGGGTATAATCTGGATCATGAGGTACGGGGCAGGCGGTTATCAGAGTTTGAGAAAATTTTCGAGGATTTGCTGGCCGGCGTTTCCGCTGATCTCGCAGTGGAACTGGGCAGCGTAAAAATTGTCCTTATGCAGCATCGCGCTGAACGGCAATACGTAATCGCAGCTGGCGACGGTGTATTCGCAGACCGGTGCCGCATAGCTGTGTACGAAATATACGTACGCATTATCGGGCAGACCGGCAGTAAGCGGCGATTGGTAGCCGGAGATATTGTTCCAGCCCATGTGCGGCACTTTGAGGCCTGGAGATGCCGGAAAACGCTTCACATCCACATCGAAAATCCCCATGCATTCGGTATTGTTCTCTTCCGAAAAACGGCACATGAGCTGCATACCCACGCAGGTCCCGAAAACGGGCTGCTTCAATGAAGGAATCACCTTGTCGAGGCCCACATTGCGGAGGTAGCTCATCGTGGTGCTGGCTTCGCCTACGCCGGGAAAAATCACCTTGTCGGCCGAACGGATCTCGGCTTCATCGTCGGTGTAAAGGTAGCTTGCGCCTATGCGGTCGAGCGCGTACATGACCGACTGCACATTGCCTGCATTGTATTTGATAATGACGGTTTTCATACCATTCAGTGCTTGAAATCGACAACAAAAAAGCCCGATCTAAACAATCGGGCTTCTGGGATACTATGTATTCAACCTTATTACAACACTACTTGCAAAAACACATCACCCTAGACGTCCGAAAGCCAAAAGGCTATGATGCAAATGATATGTTTCAGCTCTTAACATGCCACAAATGTAAGCAAAAAATACAATAACCGGACAACAAAGCACGTAAATATTACATTAAAATTTGCTTAGAGAAACTTCGTACCTTGCAGTTAACAAATGGCCTTGAACCATGATAAAAGCAACTATCCTGCCACTATTTTCCCTATTCATTACCTTGATTACCATTGATTCACAGGCACAAACCAAAGACCTTGCCGACCGTCTTTTCAAAATCCACGAAACTTATCGCGAGCAAGCCCTTACCCAGCGGCGTTTCAAGCAGAAAGACATTCTTCCGCTGATTTCCAGGCGGCAGGACAACGCGATGTACCAGATAGAAGCAGTGGGAAATTCGTTTGAGGGAAGGACTATTCAAATGATCAAAATCGGGAATGGCAAGAAGAAGGTGCTGCTTTGGACGCAAATGCATGGCGACGAGCCCACAGCAACCATGGCGAGCTTCGATATCTTTAATTTCCTCGAAGGTAAGAATGACGGTTTCGACGAACTCCGCAAGAAACTGCTTGACAATACGACCCTATATTTTGTGCCCATGCTCAACCCCGACGGGGCAGAACGCTACCAGCGCCGTACCGCTCAGGGTATCGACATGAACCGCGACGCAGCAGCACGCCAGACACCCGAGGCGCAAATCCTGAAAGGTCTTGTGGACCGCCTGAAACCCGATTACGGCTTCAACCTCCACGATCAGAGCCCGCGCTATTCGGCAGGCCGTAGCCCGAAAGTGGCGACGATTTCCTTCCTGGCGACTTCCTATGATTACGAACTATCGATCAACGACGTGCGCGAGCGCTCGATGCAGCTGATCGTGGGCATGAATAAGATACTTCAAAAGTACATTCCGGGCCAGGTAGCCCGCTACGCTGACGACCACGAGCCGCGGGGATTCGGGGATAATGTGCAAAAATGGGGTACAACATTGGTATTGATCGAATCGGGCGGTTATGTGGGCGATCCTGAGAAACAATACATCCGACAGCTCAATTTCATGGCCATTTTGTCGGCGCTCGATAAGGTTTCGGACAATTCGCTCACCAAAGAGAACCGCGAGGAATATTACAACATCCCCGAAAACGGCCGATGGGTGTACGACCTCGTTGTGCGCAATGCGACCGTGCGGCAATCGGGCAAGTCGTTCACCGCTGATCTGGGCATTAACCGCACGGAAGTCAACTATGCCAATGCGACCAAGTTCTTTTATTACAGTAAGATCGAAGACTTCGGCGATCTGCACCCGCAATATGGCAGCCAGGAAATCGACGCAACGGGGCTTACCGTCGAAAAGGGGAAGATCTATCCTACCACATATAAGAATGTGAGCGAGATCAGCAAGCTGAATGCATTGAGCCTGCTCAAAGAAGGTTACACCTATGTGCGTCTCGCGCCCGACGCCAACACACGGGCATTAGGCCTGTATTTCACCACCGCACCCCTGCATATCCTGCGAGCCGGGCAAGCGGCTCCCTCCGGCATACCGGGCCTGGGCTCCACCGCTACCTTCATTCTCAAAAAGGCCGGAAAAGTGAAATATGCCGTCATCAACGGTTTCGTGCATGATTTGGACGACTTCAATGCCGAAAAAGGACAAGGAATAGTCGAATAAGTAGCTGATTTTTAAGGAAAAGTGCAATTTTTAAATAATTGACGCGTAACATAGGGTTAACATTGAGGTAACATTGGCGATCTACTTTTGTGTCGAAAATTTGACACCTTAAGATGAAAACCAAACTTTTTACATTACTGTTTACCCTCGCTGCCGTCGTCACGGCATTTGCAGATCCGGGCTCGATACGTGGCTCGATCAAAGACGCGAAAACCAAGGAGGCGCTTATCGGAGCCTCCATTCTCATAGAAGGCACACAGATTGGTGCTGCCGCCGACGTCGACGGGAATTTTGTACTTTCCAATGTTCCTGTCGGCACCCACAAAATCATCATTTCCTTCGTTTCGTACCAAACCAAAGAAATTCCTAATGTCCGCGTAGAATCCGGAAACATTACGGTGATCGACACGGAACTGGACGAAGAGGGCAAAGCATTGCAGGAAGTTGTTGTCCGCGGAAGCCGTGCCACCAATACAGAAGTGGCGGTTATTAGCGAAATCAAACAGTTGAAACCGATCGCCGTCGGTATTTCCGCCGCACAAATCCAGAAATCGCAGGACCGCGACGCCGCTGCGGCCATCCGGCGGGTACCTGGTATCAGCATCGTCGACAACCGCTTCGTGATGATCCGCGGGCTCGGTTCACGTTACAATGCGGTACTGATCAACGACGTGATCACCCCTTCCAGCGAGGTTGACACCCGTGCGTTCTCGTTTGACCTTATCCCAAGCAATATCATCGACCGGATGATCGTCTACAAATCCGGTTCTGCCGAATCTCCGGGCGACTTTGCAGGTGGTGTGATCAAGATTTATACCAAACGCCGCCCCGACCAGAACTTCACCGACGGTGCCCTCACGGTAGGCTACCGTGCCAATACTACATTCCAGAGCGTTCAATCGCATTCACGCAGCGGGGCCAACTTTCTTGGCTTGTGGGGTGCCGATCAGACACTTTCCAGCGCATTCCCGAAACGTTCGGCCGATTTCAATACCCTCAGCGCTGTCGACAGGGCCGCTTACGGACGCATCCTGCCTAACAGCTGGGCTTTGAAAAACGTGAATGTATCGCCCGACCTGCGTCTCGCATTCAACCTGGGACGCCGTTTCGATATCGGCAATGTGGACGTAAGCAACATTACGAACATCAACTATTCGATGACCAACCAAGCCTCGGATATCGATTTAAAACTGTACCAAAACGGTCTGAATGCGAATGACGTTTTTGAAAAATATAAAGATTCCAATTACTCTCGCCAGACACGTATCGGCGTACTGCATAACTGGACGTTCCGCTTCTCCCCGATTTTCAACCTGGAATGGAAGACGTTGTTCAACCAGATGGGCAACACCGAAACCGTTGCCCGAGAAGGCCAGCGTGTAGTGGATGGTTATGATATTAAGAACTACTCACAGCGTTTCGAAAACCGCAGCATCGTCACGACGCAGGTTTCGGGTGACCACAAAATCGGTGACCTTACGAAACTGAACTGGATCACTGGCTTTGGCTACACAGGCCGCTGGGAGCCCGACTGGAAAAGGATCCGTTTCCAACGCCCTACGCCTGAACAGGGCAGCGAGGCCATTCCTTACCAGGCTGTGGCACCAATCGACCCTAACCCTATCGATCTCGGCCGCTTCTATTCCAAACTCAATGAGCGCGTAGTGACTTTGGCTGTAAACGGCGAGCATACGTTCGGCAACCCGGTTGACCGCGAACCCAACAAAATCCGCTTCGGGGTGTACGGTGAGCGCAAAGACCGCGATTACTCTGCTCGTTTTTATGGATATACCAATGTAGGAAATGCCTCCGAAATCCTCCGCGGCGACGTTAGTTCGATTTTCACTCCTCAGAATATTACCGGCCAGGATGGCGGGCTTACCATCAAGGACGGTACCAAGGACCTGGATTCTTACAATGGTATCAACAACTATTACGCGGCCTATCTGAGCGGCGATGTGAACTTTGGTTCGAAAGCCATTCTGACCCTCGGTTTTCGTGGCGAATACAACAACCAACAACTACATTCGACGATCGTGAACGAGCGGAAAGAGCTTGTGAACAACATCGTGTTCATCCCGCTTCCCTCCCTGAACTTCACTTATAAGCTGAGCGAAAAACAGAACCTACGTCTGGCTTACTCCTCAACCCTTAATCGCGCGGAATTCCGTGAAATGGCCCCATTTACCTACTTCGATTTCAACCTTCTGGCTGACATCCGGGGTAATACAGCGCTAAAAACAGCGAAAATCCAGAATATGGATGCGAAATGGGAGTTTTACCCGACTGCGAATGAACTGATTTCGGTAACCGGTTTCTACAAGCATTTCAAAAATCCCATCGAAACGTTTCTGATCCCGACGGGTAATGGGCTGGCTTACACCTTCATCAACGCCGGTTCCGCGCAGAGCTACGGGGTTGAAGCGGAGGTTCGCAAAGGCTTTGCGGAGTCGTCCAGCCGATTCTTCCAAAACCTGACATTGGTAGCCAATGCATCGCTGATCAAAAGCAAGGTTAATCTTGGACAGGAGGTGGAAGGGCCGGATTTGAGCGGCGCTATCCAGAAATATGACCTGACTGGCATCACCGACAGCAAACGTCCGATGGCCAACCAGTCGCCCTACCTCGTGAATGCGGGTGTTTACTACGCCGAACCAAACGGCTGGCAGTGGAACGTGCTTTACAATGTTTTCGGACAAAGAATCTTTGCAGTGGGTAATGTCGACAACCCGACGGTTTACGAAATGCCCCGCAATGTAATAGACCTGAACATCAGCAAGAAATTCAAAAACAACCTTGAACTGCGCCTGGGTATTCAGGACTTGCTGAACCAGCCGGTACGTTTCTCGCAGGATTTCAGCCACGACGGCAAAATCGGCAGCGACGTGACTACCAAAGGGCCGAATGCCGACCAGGATATCCGCAAGTTCAGACGCGGCAGCTATTTCACACTTACAGCTGCCTACAATTTCGGAAGAAGAACAATCATACCATAATTCAATCAGTACCATCAATGGCGTTCGCCGGCGTAATATCAGTAACAGTTTAAAACCATCCAATTGCAAACAAACTTGAATTCACTATGATTAGCTTAAAAAACAAACTGTATTCATTACTCCTTCTGACAGGTCTGGTAGCAGGCTTGACGGCGTGCGACAACGATGATAAGCCGGATCCAACTCCGCAACCTGTGCTGGCTGTTACCGCTATCGCTCCGGCGTCAGGCCCTGCCGGCACCAAAGTAACAATTACAGGTACAAAGTTCGATCCGACTCCCGCTAACAATACCGTATTGTTTAACACAACACAGGCTACTGTAACAGCTGCTACTGCCACTTCATTGGAAGTAGCGGTTCCTGCCAATGCAACCAGCGGTGTTATCTCAGTAACCGTAGGGGGTGTAACTGCGAAAAGCACTGCAAGCTTCACGGTATCTGACCGTGTGGCGGTAGAAGTGAAGGACGAAATCAAGACTAATACTACCTGGACAAAAGACAAGATGTATCTGTTGAAAGGCTTTGTTTACGTAACAGCTGGTACTACCCTGACTATTGAAAAAGGAACACTCATTAAAGGTGCTGGTAAAGACGCAGACCCTACTGCTTCCGGCAAAGGTGGTGCTCTGATCATTGAAGCAGGTGCAAAACTGGTTGCTATCGGTACTGCCGAAGAGCCAATCGTATTTACTTCTGCCAACGACCCGGGCAAGCGTAACTACGGCGACTGGGGTGGTGTCGTATTGATCGGTAAAGCTCCTAATAACCGTCCGGGCTCAACTGCATTCGAAGGTGGTATCCGCGGAACTATCGGTACTGGCACAGCAGCTGACGACAACTCAGGAACATTGCAATATGTACGTATCGAATTCGGTGGTATCGCATTGAGCTCTACTGCGAACAGCGAGATCAACGGTTTGACACTTTACGGCGTAGGTTCAGGTACGACAATTGACCACGTACAGGTTTCTTATTCGGGTGACGACTCTTACGAGTGGTTCGGCGGAACTGTAAATGCTAAAAACCTGATCGCATTCCGTGGTTTCGACGACGATTTCGATACTGACTGGGGTTTCACCGGAAAAATTCAGTATGCCGTTTCATTGCGTGACCCTGAATATGCGGATCAATCTGCATCCAACGGTTTAGAATCGGATAACTTCAACTCGGGTGAGCCGGCAACAGGCCCTAACAATGGCCTGCCTTTGACCGAGCCTACTTTTGCCAACGTGAGCCATTTCATAACTGCCGGAACTCCTTCCACAGCTACTATCAAAGGAAGCGGTGGCTACCAGTCGGCCATGCACTTACGCAGAAACACTGCTATCAGCGTCCTTAACTCTGTATTCGTAGGTGCTCCTGAGGGACTTCGTCTGGACGGAACTGCAACAGGAACCTGGAAAAACGCACAAGACGGCAAACTGGACCTGAGAGGTATCGTATTATCGAACAACCTAACTGCGATCGTTGGTAAAGGCGATATCACCACCGACCAGGCTACTACTTACTTCAAAACCGCTGCACGCAAGAACGAAATCAAAGACGTTGCTTCGCTGCTGCTCAACAGCGCGAATTTCAACCTTGCTGCTCCTGCATTCCTGCCACAGGCTACTTCCCCACTTTTGGGTGGTGCTACCTGGGAAGGCAAAGGTGCTGATGCATTCTTTACAAAAGAACTTTTCAGAGGTGCTTTCGGAACAACAGACTGGACCAAAGGATGGGCCAACTGGGATCCGCAGAACACGATCTACAAATAAGCACTTTCAAAATCTTATATAATTGGTGTCAGAATTTAGAAAGGCCGGAAGCAGATGCTTCCGGTCTTTTTCTTATGTACAGCGTCATAAATACGGCCCACGGCGTGTAGCATTTTCACCACATTGTTGGTTTACAGAACCGAAAGAAATATCTTCGGGTTTATCTATTTTTGTCTTGACAATTAAATTGTCCGACTTCACATTTTTCCTAACCCTAGTTTAATGTCCGAGTTCCAGGCTTACCTTCAATTAGGATTCAACCATATCACTGATTCCAACGGCTATGATCATATTCTCTTCATCATGGCTATTTGCTCGGTCTATACGCTGGTAGACTGGAGAAAAGTAATCGTACTGGTGACTGCTTTCACCGCGGGGCATTCCGTCACACTGGCATTGGCCACATTGGGTTATGTCAATGTCAACCCCGACTGGATCGAGCTGATGATTCCGTTCACCATACTTCTCACGGCTTTTATCAATTTTTTCCATAGGATCCCGAAGAACTCCTACGCGCCCAAGGAGAAGGCTCCTGCATTCAGGTACCCGCTCGCATTGGGCTTCGGTTTGATCCACGGACTGGGCTTTTCGAACTATCTGAGGGCATTGCTGGGTAAGGAGGCGGATATTTTCAACCCGCTGCTTGGCTTTAATGTAGGCCTCGAACTGGGACAACTCATTATTGTCTTTATTATCTTAGCCATTGCATTCGCGATGATCGAACTTCTGAGGGTGCAAAAATTGAGCTGGATACAGATATTGTCCGGTATTATCTTTGGAATGGCGCTCTCGCTGATCCTGAACAATGATCTTTTCCGCACACTCACAGGCATGCCTGTCAACTCTTAAAACCAAACTATTTATGACCAACCGATTATGAAAAAAACGCTGCTCCCGTTACTAATGCTGCTCGTGTCGCTATGCACCATGGCACAGCAGCTCCCCACCTCCCCCAATTACCAGGCCAACGACCGTTTTGAGCAATTGGGTACCACCCTGCCCACTCCCAACACCTACCGGACCGCTTCCGGCGCGCCGGGTAAAGAGTACTGGCAACAACGGGCGGATTACGACATCAAAGCCGAACTCGACGACGACAATCGCCGCATTATCGGAACCGAAACCATTACATTCTTTAATCAATCCCCGGATGATCTGAAATACATCTGGATGCAGCTCGACCAGAACCTTTTCAAAAACGATGGTATCGCCGCCAGGTCGCGCACAGGCACGGTCAACCAGAAAGGAATGAACGTCGACCAGTTGCAGGAAATAAACAGCGCGCGCGGCGCGACGCTGGACCCTAAGATCGAGTATGGCTACAAAATCACCTCTGTAAAAGACAAAACCGGCAAGGCATTGCCCTTCACCATCAACGGAACGATGATGCGCATCGACCTTCCGCTTGTGTTGAAAACCGGCACCGCATTTGTATTCAGCGTGGATTGGAATTACAATATCACCGAATATTATGGGCGCAGCGGCTTCGAGTATTTCCCAAAGGATGGTAATGCCAATTATTTCATTGCGCACTGGTTCCCACGCCTGGCCCCGTACGACGACGTCAATGGCTGGAACCACAAGCAGTTCCTGGGTCAGGGAGAGTTCGCATTGATTTTTGGTAATTACAAAGTAGCCATCACCGTTCCTTCCGATCACGTGGTAGCAGCCAGCGGCGAATGCCAGAACTATTCGCAGGTACTCACCGCTACCCAAAAACAACGCCTCAAACAAGCCGAAACGTCCAAAACGCCGGTAATGATCGTAACGCAGGCGGAAGCGGAAAAGGCAGAAAAGCGCGAAAACAAGAACCCGGGAAAGAAAACCTGGATCTACAAAGCCGATAATGTACGTGACTTTGCATTCGCGAGCAGCCGGAAATTTATCTGGGACGCCATGCAGAGCGATGTTTACAAAAGCGGCCGCAAAATCTGGTGCATGTCTGTTTATCCCAAAGAAGGTAACCCGCTATGGGAGCAATACTCGACCCGCGCGGTGGCCCACACTTTGAAATCCTACGGCGCGCGTACATTTGAGTACCCTTATCCCGTGGCGATCTCCTGCCATTCGGTAGCCGGCGGCGGCATGGAATATCCGATGATTAGCTTCAACGGGGGGCGCCCGGAGGAAGACGGTACTTATACGGAAGCGACAAAATATGGCATGATCGGCGTGATCATCCACGAAGTTGGCCACAACTTCTTCCCAATGATCGTCAACTCCGACGAGCGCCAGTGGGCATGGATGGACGAAGGTTTGAACACATTCTGCCAATACCTGGCCGAAAAGGAATGGGACTACAACTTCCCGACCCGCCGCGGCGAGCCCAACCAGATCACGGAATATATGTCGTCGGACAAATCGGTGCTGAGCCCGATCATGGCCTCGGCTGAAAATGTCATCGGACTTGGGCCTAATGCATATGGCAAACCGGCAACCGCATTGAACATCCTCCGCGAAACCGTGATGGGCCGCGAGCTCTTCGACCATGCATTTAAAGAATATGCCACCCGCTGGCGTTTCAAAAGCCCTACCCCGGCCGATTTCTTCCGTACCATGGAAGATGCCTCGGGCGTAGACCTCGACTGGTTCTGGAAAGGCTGGTTCTACGGCACCGAGCCTGTCGACCAGGATCTGGTAACGGTCGACTGGTTCAGCATCGATACGCAAAATCCAGCGATCGAGAAAGAAATAGCCCGTAAGGAAGATGCGCGCAAAAAAACGACCATGAGCAAAATCCAGGATGCTAAAACGAAAGGCGAAACCGTTGTGGCCCAGGATTCGACCATGGCCGATTTCTATAACCGTTACGATCCGTTCAAAGTAACCGACGCCGACAAGCAGAAATATGAGCAATACCTGGCGACATTGTCGGACAACGAGCGTCAGCTGATCCAGGCTAATACCAATTTTTACACATTGTCTATCAAAAACAAAGGCGGCGTACCGATGCCCGTGATCGTAAAAATGGGCTTCGAGGACGGTACGGACTCGGTGGCGGTATACCCCGCCGAAATCTGGCGTTTCAACGACGTACAGATCAACAAGGTAATTTCAACCAAAAAGAAGGTTGTTCAATGGACGCTCGACCCGTACCAGCAGATTGCCGACATCGATACCGAGAACAACTCGTTCCCACGCATCGCACAACCGACCCGCTTCCAGATCTTCAAACAGCAACAGCAGAAAAAAGCGCCTAACCCCATGCAAATGCAAGGCGCTGGCGGTGGAAAGATCAGTACCGATCCCAAGAATTAGCGTTATAAGTGATAATTTTCAAAGCCCTTCCGAGTGTATTTGGAAGGGCTTTTTTATGTTAATTCGAAATGGATTCTATGTAATTTCAAAATAGAATTCGTGTAATTTCAAAGTTTGAGCCGTACAACAAAGCATTCATAGTACCAATCAGGGTCGAATTCGTATCAACCTGGAAAAACATTTAAAAACTATTTACATGAACATCGTAATTCTCGACGGATATACTTTGAACCCCGGCGATCAGGACTGGGCGCCCATTGAAAAGCTGGGTAATGTGACCATTTATGACCGCTCGGCCAGGGAGGAAATTGTGGAGCGGGCCAAGGATGCGGAAGTGGTGCTGGTCAACAAGGTGGTGCTTTCCGGCGAAACGCTGGCGCAGTTGCCTAAGGCCAGGTATATCGGCGTGATGGCTACGGGTTTTAACAATATCGACATTGAAGCGGCCAGAAAGCAGGGCATTACCGTCACCAATGTGAAAGCCTACGGGCCAGCTTCGGTTGCGCAGCAAACTTTCGCATTGCTCCTGGCGATCGTGAACCGGGTCGAAACGCACAGTCAGAGCGTATTTGCCGGTGATTGGGTCGCTTCCGCCGATTTTTGTTACTGGAAAACGCCCCTTACCGAACTGGCCGGAAAAACCATCGGACTGATCGGCCTCGGGGATATCGGCTCCCAGGTCGCGAAGATTGCTGCCGCTTTCGGAATGAAAGTGATCGCATACCGGAAACATCCCGTGCCGACAGACGGCGTGGAAATGGTATCACTCGATGAGATCTTCCGACAAAGCGACGTCATAAGCCTGCATTGCCCACTTACCGACGAGACGCGGGAGATTATCAACCGGGAAAATCTTGCAAAAATGAAATCGGGCGCCATTGTGCTCAATACCGGTCGCGGGCCGCTTATTCACGAGCAGGACCTCACCGATGCCCTCAAAAATGGCACAATCGCAGCGGCCGGGCTGGACGTACTTTCCGTGGAACCGCCAAAGGCCGGTAACCCATTGCTATCCGCGCCCAACTGCGTCATCACACCGCATGTGGCATGGGCGACATTCGAAGCGCGGCAGCGGTTGCTGCAAATGGTTGCCGACAATCTGGAAAATTTTCAATCGGGAAAACCGGTCAATGTGGTTTCCTGAGATTAGGGCAAAAAGCGTGCGCATTATGCACGTACACTAACAAATCGTGCTCTCGGCCCGAATAATCGCGTACCTTTGCACCACTAAATTCATGTACGGGCCGCGTGAACGCGGCCCGTAGCACGGAGTCTGCTATTGTTCAGTTCGTTTTCATTCCGTATATGGGTATTTGTTTACTCCTGATTTCGTTTGCCTGCCTTTTCGCGATCTTCTTCCTGTGTTCCTCCGAAACCGGAGCTTATACCAACCTACGCCGGGCATTCCTGTTATCGCTGATCACCAACGCGGGCATCGTATTCATTTACAATGAAATAGCTTCATTTTTTAACGCAATCAACACCACTTCTGCGTTGGTTTTCTGGATTACGGAAGCTGTGGGTGTGTCGGGACTGGTTTACTATTTGAACCGCTCGGGGAAAATAGATCTGAGCAGACTTGCCGTACTGAAAGGCGCATTCCGTCTCGCCGGATTTGGAAAGACCCATAAAATTGTGATTACCGCAGCGACGCTGCTATATATACTTCCGTTGCTGTTCCTGGCCTTATATGCTGCGCCAAACAACTTTGACACGCATATGTACCATTTGAACCGGATCCTGATCTGGATTTACAATGGCAACCTGGATCACTTCCCCACCATGCATTTGCAGCAGTTGTATCTAAATGTATTTGCAGAATACCTGGTACTGGATACCGTGCTGCTATCCGGTTCCGATCAGTTTTCAGGCCTGATCCAGTTCAGCGCATTTATCGGTTCGGTCTGCGGAATTGGGCTGATCGCCAGAAAATTCGGGCTGGGCAAGGACGGGCAATTACTGGCGTCGATATGCTTCCTGACGTTGCCCATCGCGGTTTTTGAAAGTACCAGCACGCAGGTTGACCTTTGCGGATGCTTTTTCTTCATCGCTTTCGTGTATTTTGGTTTTGAATTACTCGAAAAGAAATCAGCACTGGCGCTGGTAGCGATGATGCAGTCACTGGCATTCGGCGGTTTTTCAAAGTACACGATCCTGATATTCGCCATACCGTTTGCCGTCTATTTCGGTATACGCATCCTGGTCCAATACCGCTTCGCTTACGCCATGAAAGTGCTTGGAGTGGCGATTACCCTGCTCATCATCACATTTTCGCCCTTCTTTTACAGGAACTACTCCCTTTTCGGGCATGTGATGAGCCCATTGAGGGATACACGGTTCGCGTCGGAAGAGCTGCCAGCTAAGAAGCATTCGGTGCTATTCACGCTTTCCAGCGTTATCAAGAATGCCGGACTTAATATCGGGCTACCCAATACGAGTTTCAACCGTGCGCTGGATGGCAAGATCCGGGCGTTTCACGAATCCATCGGCGTCGGTATCGATGACCCCGATCTCAGCGTCGACCCATTTTCAGTCAAATACTCGGTTCATGAGGACATGATCCCGAATACGATCCACTTCTGGCTGATCGTCGGTGCAGGCATTATGCTATTATTCCTGCCTTTGAGCCGGGATATCAAATGGTTCTGGACTTGCTCGGCCCTTGGGTTTCTGCTGTTTTGTACATTAATGAAGTTCCAGCTCTGGAGCACACGTACGCAGATGCCGCTATTCGCGATGGGCGCGGTCATGATCGCCTGCGTGTACTCGCTTAAATTCCGTTGGAAAGCTGTCTATCTGATCATTCCATTACTGGTTTCCTCCTTGCCGTTCGTTTATGGAAACCCGAGCAAGGAGCTTATTTCCATCAGCTTTGTAACACGAAAAGCGTTGGGCCATATTCCCGTCGCGATCTGCGAAAGCAGTGCCGAAACAGGGAGAGTTTACGAAAAATACCTGAGCGACTATTACGAATTCCCAGGCAAGGACAACTGCCATCCCTTGAAAAGATGGCCCGACTACGCCGAAAGGACAAAGGTATTTTCATTACTGGAAAAAGCGGGCTATTACGATCAGGACCGCACTTCCAATATTATCTCCATGAACCGCAACAGGGCCTATTTCCTGAGCAATCCCGACAACTACCTCAGCTTTAAAGAGCTCTTGCCGCACATCCCGACCGATCGTAATGTGGGTGTGATGTTCCGCAGAAACGTAGGTTATTACCATTTCTGGAGTGCGACGGACAACGACGTGCAACGCCCCGGCCGGATGGATTACATCCGCTACATGAAGGAGCTTTCGCCCTTGAAAAACGCACAGAAAAAGTTCTGCTACGAATACGTTCTTTCCGATGATCCGACGCTGATCGACTCATTTATTCCGCGGGGCAACATCGCCCGCATTTATTCGAGCGAGCTGCTGCATTTGGTGGAACTTAAAAAGACCAGTTGCGAGAAATATCCGTTCTGATCCCGACCTAATTGAACACAATGGCCCATGCAACTCAGCCGCTGACAATACGGGTAATTTCACAAATAGTGCTGGCGATGAGCGCTTTTGCCGCCAATTCGTTATTGTGCAGGGTCGCACTTACCCAAACCGCCACAGACCCGGCGAGTTTCACCATTATTCGCATGCTGGCCGGAGCGGTCACACTAAGTCTCATTGTACTCTTACGCGAACGCAAGCCCCGCAACAACGGAAGCTGGCCAGGTGCGCTCAGCCTTCTCGTCTACGCGGCTGCATTCTCCTTTGCCTATGTGAAGCTATCCGCCGGAACCGGCGCTTTGCTCTTATTCGGCTCGGTACAGGCGACCATGGTCCTTACCGGTCTGTATCAGGGTGAACATTTACGGATCATCCAGTGGGTTGGCCTGTCAGCCGCCTTTTGTGGCCTGGTTGTTCTGGTTGCGCCTGGAATTCACGCACCCGACCCGTACAGTGCGGCGCTCATGGTAATTGCCGGGATGGCATGGGGTTCTTACTCGCTTCTTGGAAGAAAACAGAGCGACCCGCTGAAAGCGACTGCCGGGAACTTTATGAAAGCGGCCCCGTTTTCATTGCTGCTGCTTCCTTTTGCGGACTCCGTTGATTCACAGGGCATCATTTTCGCGGTTCTGTCCGGGGGTGTCTCCTCAGGTGTGGGATATGCGATCTGGTACAGCATTTTACCCTCGCTCAAAGCCGCTCCGGCAGCATCGGTGCAGCTAACCGTCCCCATTATCGCCTCCACGGCAGCCATTTTTATATTGGGTGAGCACCTTACTTTCAGCCTCGTGATTGCATCCATTGCCATTTTAGGTGGCATTGCGCTGGTAATTTCGGGAAGAAACCGTCATTGAATGACCGCATTCATGCCTACTGCGGTGAAAATGAACGGATTTCAGCCCCACAAATTTTTTCTGTTAAATTTTTTGTTTTACCTTTGCGCTAATCTATAAAAGAAAATTATGAACAAAGGAACAGTTAAGTTTTTCAATGAAACCAAAGGTTTTGGTTTCATCGCTCCAGAACACGGTGGAGCTGACATTTTTGTACACGTGTCGGGATTGAAAGACGATGTCCGTGAAAATGACAGCGTATCTTACGAAGTTGAAGAAGGCAGAAAAGGGTTGAACGCGGTGAACGTAACCATTATCTGATCAGATATAAACGAAAAGTGAGCAAAATCCTCCTGAACAGGGAGGATTTTTTGTTTTTATACCAATACAAAACCTACTCGTTTCGCAGGCTTTTCACAGGATTCGCCAACGCGGCTTTAACACTCTGGAAGCCGACGGTAGCCAGGGCAATGGCCACAGCTAAAAAACCCGCCAGCGCGAAGACCCACCACTCAATATCGGTCCGGTAAGCAAAGCCCTGCAACCAACGGTCCATGGCATACCACGCAATGGGCGACGCGATCAGAATGGAAACCAGGACTGGTTTCAGAAAATCTCTGGCCAGCAAAGTTGTAATGCCGGCTACGGAAGCACCCATCACTTTGCGCACACCGATCTCTTTGGTACGCTGTTCAGCCGCGAAAACGCTAAGCCCGAAAAGGCCTAAGCAGGCAATCAGGACAGCTACGGTGGCGAAACATGTGAACAACTGCCCGATACGCTGTTCGGTGCGGTATAGCGCATCGAACTCATCGCTCAAAAACGTGTATTCAAAAGGCCTGCCGGGTGCTGTTTTCTTCCATATCGCCTCCATCGATTGCAGGGTGGAGCCAATGTCAGCCATATTCAACCGAAACGAGACGGCCTCCAGTGACATTTTTTCAACACTGCTGCTTCCCAGCATTTTTGTATTGATCACCAGCGCCACCGGCTCAATCGTCGCTCTCAGCGATTCATAATGGAAGTCCTGCACCACCCCGATGATCGTCAGCTGCTCTCCACCCGACTTGTGAATCGTTTTACCGATCGGCTGTGCGTACCCCAGGCGTTTGGCGGCGCTTTCGTTGATAACGACGCCGGTACTATCGGCGATCCGGGCTCGCTCAAAATTTCGCCCCTGCACCAGTCTCAGTTCGAGCGTCGGAATGTAGTCCGGATCGACCTTCCATTCCTGCATATTGACCGATTGCTTCTGATCAGTTGTTCCGGCCGGATACCACATATCGTTCCAACGATTGGACGCCACGGGCAGAAAGCCACTCACCGAACCCATTTTTACCGCCGAATTCCGCAGTACTTCCTGCTTGAAGGTAAAAATGTCCGATTCTGTCGTTTCACTCGTTTTGACGACAACCACCTGGTCTTTGGTAAATCCTATCTTTTTCGTTTGAATATAATGGAGCTGCTGATGAATGAGCAGTGTACCGATGATCAGTAACACAGACAGCGAAAATTGGAATACCACCAAAAAACCACGAAGGTTATAGCTCCCCGGAGCTAGCCATAACTTACTTTTCAGCACCTCGATAGGCTGGAAAGAAGACAAAAGGAAGGCCGGATAAAGCCCCGCCAATACACCCACCAAAACGATTCCCGAAACGAAGTAGCCAATGGACAGCGTATCGGCAACTTGGCTAATAGATAACGACTTGGCCGCCAGACTGTTAAAATCAGGCAATAGCAGGTATACCAATCCGATCCCGACCACCGACGCGAGCGCCGTAAACAATAGGGATTCGGCGAGAAACTGACCTATCAGATCCGCCCGGGTCGAGCCCATCACTTTACGGACGCCCACTTCCCGCGCCCGTTTGGCCGAGCGGGCTGTCGATAGATTGATAAAATTAAAGACGGCGATCAGCAAGATAAAGAAAGCGATGCCCAGGAAAAGGTAAATGTACTCGATGCTGTTGTTGGGTAACAACTCCCCCTCGCGGTCGGAATGAAGGTGAATGTCCAGCAGCGGCATCAGTGAGTAGCTGAAATTGTTCCCTGCTTTGCGGGTTTCAGCCAGGGATGTTTGAAAAAACCGCCGCAGCGCCGGATCCATGTAGGTTTGAAGCACCCGCTCGAATTTGGCCTCTACCGATTGGGGATCGGTTCCGGGCCGGAGCAACAGATAGGTATTAAAAACGTGGTTTCCCCATTTGTTAGCCTTCGCTTCCGCGGTTTCATGCAGCGGCAGCAGAAAATCGGCCTGGAAGTGCGACTGAGCTGGAATATCAGCGATAACAGCGGTCACGCGCCTTACCTGGTCGGTGTCGAAAATGAGCGTGCGGTCGAGCGCATTCGAAGCACCAAAATATTTTTTGGCCATTCGTTGGGTGATTACCACCGAATTGGGTTCGGCCAGTGCTTTCTTAGGGTTTCCGGCAATAACCGGCAGGGTAAATACATCGAAAACAGTCGAGTCGGCATAGAGTACCCGCTGCTCCCGGATGGCGGACTTGCTACCCTTTACCAAATGGCTCCCATATTTCCCCAAACGGGTCGTTTCTTCTATCTCCGGGAAGTCCTGTTTAAGCGTCTGCCCCATTGGAGTAGGTGCAACGGCAACTTTGGCTTCTTTCTGGGAATACGTGATATCGCCGTTTATTCGATAAATCCGGTCGGATTTCTGATTAAAGCGGTCGTAGCGCAGCTCATCCATCACATAAAGAATACTGAGCAGGCTGACAGCCAGCCCAAGCGCGAGGCCAAAAATGGTGATAGCCGAATAGACCTTACTTTGCGTCAGGTTCCGGTAAGCGATTTTGATATATTTCTGGTGCATGGTTGAGTAGGTGGTACAAATACCTCGCCAAACTTCAATAACCGGCCGGGATTCCTTGAAATGGGCTATTTTACACACGCAACCGCTGTGCATTTGTCCATTTGCGGACAAGCGCAGTACAGAAGTGGACAAGGTATTCATTTCCGGTTCCTGCGACTCCTTAGATAAAATATTACGAACCAACGGACAGGATCATATTGGTAACTTACATGAAATGCCGGTAAATTATCCGGAAACTTCCCAACGGATTTACATAAATTGCCTTTCCAACGAAACAGCGCCCTGTATGTCACATGCTACCTCCAATCCCAGGATCCACGAAGGCCGCAACCTAAAACGCTTCCGGGAAATGCTCGCTATCAAACAAGACGTGCTCGCGTTTGAGCTTGGCGAAGAATGGAACCAGCAAAAAGTTTCTTTACTGGAACAAAAAGAAAAGATTGATTCCGACATTTTGGAACAAGTTGCTGCTATACTTAAAATTCCGGCTGAGGCGATTCGAAATTTTGATGAGGAGAAGGCCATGAATATCATCTCCAATACATTTCAAAGCGGATCCTTTGTTGCAAATTCAGTCGAGACCTATCATAATAACCCAATTGACAAACTCATTCAGCTTCACGAGGAGAAAATTGCATTGTACGAGAGGATGTTGAAGGAAAAGGATGAAATGATGCTGCGGTTGGAGCGGTTGATTGAGAAGAGGTAGGCGATACGACGGTATCAGTTGTAAAACGGATTATTGGCCTTGTTGGAAATTCGGGGGTATGAAGGTTATTTCAGAAACTCCTTTGGAACTGGGTTTCTTTTCAAAAAAGCCTTCATTTCTTCTGCCTTGCGGTCAAAAGTGGATTGCCCAGGATTGCGAAATCCAACATAAACGCATTGCGATATCGCTTGAACATCAGGTGACATCACACTAATAACCAGCCCGTGAGAACTACCTGGGCGTGTAGAGCCATTAGGACTGGATATCCTGGTAGGATGTAACCCTTTACTATTTTTCTCTTTTGATGTCTTAGGATTTTGACCAGGCATATTTTCTCCTTTATCTTAGACCAACGTACAAATGATCTTTCAAATTTAACAAAAACGCATCGTAATTGGTGCCTTGTTCAAAACGAACCCAGTCACCGTCCCAATTTGGCCAATCCCCCATTATCAATCCATCCAGCTTATTTGCTTTAAACCCATATATATTACAAAACTCAGATAGCTCATTGTAATATGTATTAATGCCCATCTGGTATTTCCGGGTTCTCAAAGCCAGCTCACCAGGTAAAACTGACCCTGTTGCGGCGATGTTCGCTCTCGGGTTCTGTTTAAGGAATCCCAGCGCTTTTTGTCCAACTGTTGCTAAAATACGATCAGTATCACCATTTCTAATTGTTGCTTTATCATTAATATCTCTTTTCCAGGCATCCCAAACACCAAAGCCTACATTATAGAATCTGGTTTCAGCATCCATTAAAGTGATGCGCATTCGCAGCTCAATAACGCCTTGGTCTCCTACGCTACAAAAACTAAACTCATTATTTCCAGTTTGGTATGTTGGATATGCCGTAATGTCCATAGTATGTGTGATGCCAATGAGGCGCAAATCTACGCAAAGTCAGACCCGATAGCTTCGGGAAATAGAATCCTCCTAACCTCACAAATTCTGCCGCTTCAACTCCCTCACCGCGTAATCCGCAGCTCTTGCCGTCATAGCCATGTAAGTAATGGACGGGTTCACGCAGGAGGAAGATACCATCGCAGCCCCGTCGGTGACGAACACATTTTTGCAATCGTGCACCTGATTGAATTTGTTCAGCACTGAGCTTTTCGGGTCTTTGCCCATGCGGGCCGTGCCCATATCGTGAATGCCCAGGCCTGGATGCGTGTCTTGCCGGTTGAACCCGGTAACGTTTTTAAAACCTGCGATTTCCAGCATTTCCACTGCCGAAGCCATCATATCTTTTCGCATGCCCAGTTCATTTTCACCGAAAGCAGCGTCGAAAACGATCATTGGAATGCCCCATTTGTCTTTCTTGTCCTTGTCCAAAAACATGCGGTTCGATGGATCGGGCAGGATTTCTCCGAAGCCGCCGAATCCCATTGTCCACGTGCCGGGGCGTGTCATATCTTCTTTGAAATTGGCGCCGAAACCATTCATCGTGATGCCCCGTTTCCAGTCGGTTTTACTCGCACCTCCCTGGTAACCGTAGCCCCGCAGGAAGTCCTTCTTATCGGCTCCCCAGTTTCTGAAACGCGGTATATACAACGCATTGGGCCTTTGACCAAAAATATAGTCGTTTTCGAACCCTTCGACCGTCGCATTCGCGCCTACGCCCAGGTGATGGTCCATAATGTTCCTGCCCACCTGATCGCTGTCATTGCCCAATCCAGTGGGGAAACGGTTGGATTTCGAGTTGAGTAAAAGCGCCGCCGAGTTCATCGACCCGGCATTCAGAAATACGATTTTGGCAAAAAACTCTTCCACAGCCATCGTATGCTGATTGATCACACGAACCCCTTTGGCCTTTTTCGTCTTTTCATCGTAAATGATCTCGCTGGCAATGGTATCGTGCAGGACCGTCAGTTTGTTCGTTTTCCTCGCTGCCGGTATAGAACCTGATAATGAGCTGTAATAAGCGCCATACGGGCATCCGCGGGCACATTTGCTGCGGTACTGGCACGACGCCCGACCGAGATCCGTATGCAAGGGCTGCGGCTTTGTCAGATTCGCGACGCGCCCGATCGTCACCGGCCGGTTCAGCTTTTTCAACATCGTATCCCTGAAATAAGCCTCGGGAGCACTCATCGGCATCGCGGGCAGGTAATGGCCATCCGGCAAAACCTCCCAGCCTTCCGCCTGGCCGCTAATGCCGACAAACTTCTCGACATGCGTATACCAGGGTTCGAGGTCTTCATACCGGATCGGCCAGTCTATCGCGATGCCTTCTTTCGCATTCGCTTCAAAATCCTTTTTGTTCATCCGGTACGACTGTCGGCCCCAATGCATGGACTTCCCGCCCGTGTGATAAGCCCTGATCCAGTCGAAAGGACGTTTTTCTATATACGGATTCTTTTTGTCGTCGGTAAAAAACGGACCGGTTTCCTCATTCGCCAACGTTCCGAAACGGTTATTGGCCCAATATTCCTCCGCCGAATGGATCGACACCCTTCCTCTGTGCTCGAACTCCCATGGGCCTTTCATCGCCGTGTCGTAGTCTTCGATGTGCTTCACTTCGCGGCCTCGCTCGATCATCAGCACCTGCAAGCCTTTTTCAGTCAATTCTTTTGCCGCCATCCCGCCCGTCATGCCCGAACCGACCACGATTGCGTCGAACGTATGTGCTTTATCTGATTTCAAATTTAAGTTCATGGTGATGGACGACTAGTAGGCGAAAGATTTCTGATTAGGCTTCATTTTGATCATTTCCAGCTTTCCCGGAATGGGTACGTATTCGAAGGACGATTTTATTCCTTCTTCGGACGTAAAGTACCCCAGCATTGTCAGCTCCTTTATCAGGCGCCAGAACGGCAATCCCTTTGCCTGGACCGCCATTTGCTCACGGTCTTCGTTATCACCCATCTTGGTCTGCTGCACCTGATAAGCCTTCATTTCATCGGCGGAATCAATTTCGACCTGCGTCAACACGGCCGTTCTTTGCTCCGCATTCAAGTTCAGAAATTGCTTCGTTTCCAGATTATTCAGCCCGGCTATAAAACTCTTGTGCTCCGGCGTTTTATAACAATCCTGTAACATCATCACGATGAACGCCGGAACGCCCACATCCTTCGCGCCGGGCGTTGTCGTCTTTGGAATGATCATTTCAGCGACTTCCGCTACGATCAGTTTCTGGTTGTCGGTCAAGCTGAACTCCGCCGGAAAACTTTCTGACGGCACGCGGCTTTCCCAACGGTTCATAGCCAGCAACGTCGGGGCAGACAAAGCTCCTCCAAGCATGGCCGCAACATGTGTAATAGCAGTTCTTCTGTTCATGGATTCACTGGGCTGATATGGCGAGACGATTAAGCATATACAAATAAAGGTCAACAGGACGAGCTAAAAAGCCTCATTCTATTGACCTTTACCCAAAGTCGGCGGATTTATATAAATTGCCTGCCACCAGCCTCTACTTCACCACCTCACTCACCAAAATAACAGGACTTACATTGGTGTAATTTTGAAAATCGGCACGGATGGCGTCTCGATTCGGCGCGATGGCCGCCTGATAGTCGCTTAGGCTCTTTACATAGAATGTGCCGATCGCCATAAAAGGCAGCGGCTGATTTGGAATTCCACTGGCAACCCCTTTCTCGATGGTGTATTTAACCAGGTTTGATCCTAAAAACTTTGCTACCATAGGCATGTGCTTGCTTTCATAGTACTCCATATTAAAGGTTTTACCTTCGGCATAAGGGTACATGACGGACACTTTTGTTACGCCTTTTTCCACAGCAGCGACGTCCTGTTTTTCCTGAGCGAACACGGCGCAGCAAGTCGTTAGAAAGAAAAACGACAGCATTAGATTTAATTTCATAATCACTTCATTTAGCTAATAAATTGTTCATTTTGAGCTAATTGAGCAAATATTGAAATATTGTCTATATTCGCAAAACGTTATTTTTCGATGAAATCAATCGAAAAAACCGATTTAGCGAAATGGAATTACGACAGCTCAAATACTTTCTGAAAGCCAAAGAGTTATTGAATTTTACAGAAGCTGCAATGGCTTTGAACATCAGCCAGAGTACGTTATCACAGCAAATCAAGCAACTGGAAGACGAATTGAGTGTTCCCTTGTTCAACCGCATTGGGAAAAGAATTAAACTCACCGAAGCTGGCGAGCTGTTCAGCGAATATGCTTTGCAGAGTATAAACAGAGCCAATGAGGGGCTGCTGCTTTTGCGCGATTTAAAAAATTTAAATACAGGCAAAATTGCTATCGGTGTAATTTACTCGATGCGAATTCTATTTGCCAAAATATTGATAGAATTTGCAAGCCAGCATCCCAACATCAAAATTCAGGTTGTATTTGGCACCACAAAAGATCTTCTCGAAAGGCTCAATTTGCATCATTTCGACTTCATTTTGACCTTCCACGAAGAACTCCGGGAACCGCATCTCAAATATCAGACGCTTTTAAAGGCGAATATGGTGCTGGTAACTGCCAAAAATTCTTCGTTAGCACAAAAGACCAATATATCACTCAACGAAGTGGCCGGGTTGCCATTGGCCCTACCTTTCAGTGGCAGCAATAGTATTCAGTTTTTTGAGGAGTCATTTGGCCAAAAAAACTTGGTCCCGAATGTTTGCATGGAAATAAATGACATTCCTACGCTATTCGAAATTGTAAAAACGGGTCATTGGCACACGATACTAAGCGAGACCAGCGTAAACGATGCCGATGTGGTGGGAATCCCTATCGATGGAAAACAAATGCGGCGAACCATTATGATTATTTCCCTCAGGGAAGCTTATGAAAAGAAAGCCGTGACAAAATTCTATGATATGCTGGCAAAGATTTGAAAAAGCATTGAGCCGGCATGCGGCTCAATGCTTTACTTCGTTAATAACCCTGGTTTTGAATCAAACTTTTGTTCCGGTCGACTTCCGATTGTGGAAATGGGAGCACGTTGTTCTTCTCTCCAAAAGATAATGTCACACCGGCGGGGTTTTTAACCATCGCTAGTTTTTCTGCCATAATTCCCCAGCGTTTAAGGTCAAAATAGCGATGTCCTTCCATTGCTAGTTCAATTCGCCTTTCGTGACGAATAAAATCCCTTAAAAGGCTTTTTGAATTGTACTTCGCCTGATCCACAGGAGGCAGGTTAACGCCGGTTCGTGTCCGTACTTTATTGATCGCGTCGTATACGGTTGCATCAGGCCCGGAAGCCTCGTTCTTTGCTTCGGCATAAGCGAGCAATACCTCAGCATATCGCATATGGACGATGTTCATATCCGTAAGCGGGGTTTTGGATCTGTCCCATGGTAGTTTGGATGTATCCATGTACTTCTTCATGGTAAAACCTGTCAGAACCGGATCAGTTGTTACAAAAGTAGAGCCGTCTGGATTTACATATTTGTCCCCCGGCACCAGGATGGTCATTTTTAACCTCGGATCCCGTTTTTCATATGGATTCGAAGGATCATAACCTGATGTGGCGTCAGTGATCATTTTTCCACTGGTCGTTTCGTACTCATCTACGAGGTTTTTGTAAGGCTGATTACCTCCGTACCAGCCGATTTCAACCAGCACGCCTTCGCCTCCCTGCGGATTGTTTGGCGCCAGGTATTTGGTAGAGAAAATGATTTCCGGATTGCCTTGCTGCGTCGCTTGTAAAAACAAATTTGCGTAGCCGCCCTGATAGATGGAGAATGTATTGGAGCTAATGATATCACCTGTCAAAGCTGCGGCTTCTGCCCAGTTTTGCTGATACAATGCAACCCGCGCTTTGAGCATTTGCGCACTCGCCTTCACGGCATGTCCGGCATATGCAGTTGCCGGAAGTTTTGAGATGGCATAGTCGAGGTCTTCTACTACAAATGCAAGAACTTCGGTCTTGGGACTTTTGGCGATTTTGGCATCTTCCGCTGTTTTGGGAGCTGTTTTGTAAAGAACTACATCTCCGAAAAACTGCACCAGCTCAAAATAAAACAAGGCCCGGAGAAAACGGACTTCGGCTGTGTAAACATCCGCTGTTGCCTGAGGTAATGCGGTTACGCTTCCGACATTTTCAAGAAAATAGTTACACGCCGCAATGCCTGCATAAGGATCGTTATATAGGATCGAGGGTACATTGGAAGGATTGGTAATCCCTATCGTCAGGTTTTGAAAACCGATCTGGTTATGCCGGTCAAATGCATTGTCCGAATAACCGTCCAGCTGAGTCCTTCGGTGACCGAAAAGACTGCTCTGCAATCTACGGTAAACGCCAACCAGAGCCATATCTACATCCGCGGGCGTTTTCCAGAATGTTGGGCCCGAAATGGCATGCATTGGATTTCTGTCTAAAAAGCTGTCGTCACAAGAGCTTGTCCCTCCAAGCACCAAAGCTGACAACAACGCGGTAGAAATAAATTTATATCTGAGGTTCATTTTCTTAGTATTTAGTGTTTTACACAAACCGATTCCGTCAGAATTTAATACTTAAGCCGGCAGTGAATATTTTAAGTTGAGGAAACTGAGCGAATCTGCCCGAGCCCGCACGTTCCGGATCGTTCCCTTCATATTTTGTCCAGGTGATCATGTTGTCCCCCGAGAGATATACGGTTAGCCCTTTGGACTTTATTTTACTTAGAATCTTCTCATTGAATGCGTAAGACAGGTACAAGTTCTTCAAACGCAGATAGGAAGCATCCTGAATAAAGTAAGTCGACGTGTATCCGGATACACCGGCGTAACCTGTAAGATAGGTGGCAGGGACCGTGTTGCTGGGATTGGTAGGTGACCACGCATTCAGGAACCTCGTAGGAGGTGCAGATCCTTGCTGAAAAGGCTCGTAGCCCCAGCCGTTCACCTGCGTATTGATTCCCTGGACACCTTGAAAAAACGCCGTCAGATTGAAGCCTTTCCAGCCCGCATTCACGCTAAATGAATAATTGTATTTAGGAAACCGGCTGATCCGGATCCGGTCTTCGGGCCCGACGGTGCCGTTACCATCTACGTCCCTGATCTTGAGATCGCCCGGTTTGAGCGTGCCAGAGGAAGGTTGCTTGGGCGAATTGTCTATCTCTGCCTGACTTTGGAAAACGCCGATCCAGTCGTAAACGAAAAAGTTGTTGTAAGGCTGCCCTATTTCGATCGTGCCCAATGTAGGAGCAAGCAGTTTCGTAACCTTATTGTTGTACTTGTGATACAGCACGCTTACGCCGTAGTTGAAGTCCCCTAAGTTTTTCCGATGCCGCAATTCCACTTCGATTCCGGTATTTTGCATACCGCCGGCATTGACAATGGGGGCCGCCAACCCGACGCTGCTCGGCAAATCGGCACGGGTTGAAAGGATATCCGTTGTATTTCTTTTATACCAATCAATCGTAGCGCCGAATAGTCCCCTGAAAATATCGACATCGAGTCCGAAGTCCAGCATCGATGTTTTCTCCCATTTCAAATCCGAAGTTACCAGGCGCGTCAACTGTGCTCCGGAGCTCAGGTTCGTGAAGGGATAGGATGTCAGACTCAGAATGTCCTGATAGGGATAGTTTCCGGAAAGGTTCAGCCGGTCGGCCACCCCTACGTTGATTTCCTGATTCCCCAACACACCATACGAAGCCCGAAGCTTTATATTATCGACCCACGACAAAGTGTTTTTAATAAAACCTTCCTCGGAAATCCGCCATGCCGCCGAGCCGCCACCAAACGTGCCCCACCGGGAACTAACCCTTGAAGTACCATCGCGGCGAATGTTGCCTTCCAAGAAATATTTACCCTTGAAATCGTAGTTTACCCGGCCGAAGAAGGATCGGAGCGCCCATTCAGATGCGGAACCTCCGGTAGACTGATTATTTGCCCCGCTACCGTCCAATACCATAATGGTTGTGTTTGGAAAGTCAAATCTGTTACCGGACAGCCGCTCCGAGAGGTTTTCCTGCTGTTCAAAGCCAGCCAGCAGCCCGAGCGTATGATTCACCCCAAATTGTTTGGCATAGTTCAGCGTGCTGAAAAAAGTCTTCGTGATACTTCTGTCTTCCCGCTGCTGAAGTCCAAAAAACGTCGGGTTGCCATTAGCCACCTGAACGTATTTGCCCGAAGCATCGGGCTGGTAGGCGAAGGAAGGCGAGCCGAACTGACGGTTTTTAAGCTGGTCGTTATAAAATGTCATCCCTGCTTTATTCAGCCATTTCAGGCCTTTCAAAATCTCGACCTCCACAAAAGCCTGCGCATTTACATTGTAGGTCTTTGTAAACTGCCCCCCCGTTGCATACACTTCTTCGACACTCCTGTTGCCTGCCCCGTTTCCAGCAAAATCCCTGTTGGTTACTCTTCCGCTCCCATCAGGCAAAAAAGGTGCAAAAGTCGGCGCAGAGGCGTAGGCTAGCAGGAGCAAATCGTCGTTGACCAGCCATGGTGCCTTGGCGTTTTGGTAGGAAAGGTTCAGGTTCGTACCCACACGCACCTTTTTGTGTACCTGCGAAGACAAGTCGATCAGACCATTGTACCGGTTGTACAGGTACCCTTTTGTGATACTTTCCTGATCGAGATAATTGAATGAAATGTTGTACAACGTCTTTTCATTTCCCCCGCTGAAACCGAGGTGATGGTTCTGGATGGGGCCTTTGCCAAGTACATAATCCAGCCAGTTGAAATTAGGATATTGGCTGCTGTTGGGATTGTTCCTGTACAGGTCGATCTGCTCCCGCGTGTAGATGGGCGCCTGACCACTTCTGGCCCTGGCAGAATTGTACATTTCCATATACTGCACTGAATTTGTGATCAGCTCCGGCCTCCTGGTCGCCTGGCTGAGCCCGAAGCTTCCGGTGTATTCGATTTCGGCAGAACCCGCCCGTCCCTTTTTTGTCGTGATCAGAATCACCCCGTTTGCTGCGCGGGCACCGTAAATGGATGCCGAGGCAGCGTCCTTCAAAACTGTCACACTCTCAATATCTTGTGGCGAAAGATTCTTGATCGTCCCGATAATTCCGTCAACCAGGATCAACGGCGCATTGGATGCCCCGAACGAACCAAACCCTCTCAGCTGATAGGCCGCATCGTCACGCCCGGGTTCACCGGTAGATTGGATCACATCGAGACCGGACACCCGGCCTTGGAGAAGATTCTGCACGTTAGGAACAGGTCGTTCTGTCAACTCCTTGCCTGTTACGGTGGTCACAGAACCCGAAAGATTGGCTTTGGTTCTGGTTCCATAACCTACGACAACCACTTCGGAAAGCGACGATTCTTCCGATTTCAGGTTTACATTAACGGTTGTTTGGGTACCTACCGGCACTTCCTGTTTGATGTAGCCGATATAGCTGAAAACCAAAATGACGTCATCCTTGGCTGGCACAGTATACTTGCCGTCTGCATCGGTGATCGTGCCGGTGGTGGTGCCTTTCAACTGGACACTTGCACCAGGTAATGGTGCACCGCCATTGTCAAATACCGTTCCTGAAACCTGCCGGGTTTGAGCAAATGCTACCTGCGAAGAAATGATCAAAACCGCTGCGAACACTTTTGCGAAGTTGCGTATCGCGTGTTTTGAAAGAGCTGCTTTCATGGAATGGACGTAAGCTCGGCCAGCCTGTTTCCAGGCCGGCAAACAACTTTGATTCGTCCATCCGCCGGGATTGTAGAGTTGATTCATAGGGCACAAAAAGTTTATTTAATAGACATTCGACCAATACAATTATTTAGCAATCGGGAAAAGCCGGAATTTCTGCCTTAAAGCTTGTCATCAGAACTCTTCCTAACCCTTCAAATGATTTGGGACGTTGAATTAAGAAAAACAGACAACATAATATCATATGCCAAGATCACCCATACAAGTACGAAATCGGATTTATCAACTATTTGGTTATCAAGTCAAATAATAACAAAAGTCCACTTACACCTTAATTTCAACACTACCCCAGGCACCTTTACTAATAATTATAAGGCAAATAAACACCGGATTAATCCAATATGTTGATTTTTGGTTGATATCTTATAGTACTATATTTGCGTCAAGTTAAACTTTTCCGCGAAGCCCGATTTTTCCATCTGTCAGAGCTTGCCCACTCGTCAGAAGGGTTTGTAGCCAAGAAAACTTCCCGTACAGCCAGCCCAACGGCTCACAACTGCCAGCACTCCCCCGATAAACAATGCATATCCTGGCCATAAATTTTATTCCGCTGGTGTATATACGCGTCTACTCGTCTCATAAATCGCCTTTTTGGTTTTATCGATGCGAGGGATCCTGTAACTTACACTCCGTCACTCGTAAGTTATTGGAGCACTTCCAGGCAGATTTACATAAATTGACCCTCAAAAAAATCGCTTTATAACCAAGCTAGCTCATGCATTTCATCAACAGCACATTCTTATTACGGTTTGCGGTCATAGTGATCCTGCTGGCGCATAGCGTACCCGGAATGTTTGATCACGGCATCAACGATTTTGGAAACCTTTATCTGAATCAGGTTGGATTCGCACCGGTCGGTGTGCCCATTGCCTGGGCCATAAAACTATCTCATGTATTGTGCGCAATTTGCCTGCTGTTCCAAAAATATGTCAGGTGGGCAAGCGGTGTTACCATATTAATCCTGCTTGCGGGTATAATAATGGTACATTTCAAAGAAGGCTGGTTTGTAGTCGGCGGCGGGCGCAATGGTGTTGAGTTCAATTTCCTGCTCATATTCGTATTGCTGACGATCATGTTTCCTGCCGGGTTAAATAAATACAGCGGCAAGGGATGATCCTTGTCATATCCGTAATACGGTGCCTGTCCATTCAGAGGCAATCGAATAAAAAAAGCGCCAATCGCCTTTGCTGTTGCCACGTAGCGATTGTTCCCTTCTGATTTTTGGCAGGCTTTAAATAGAAAAGCAGGCCGAATGTTCTCTCCAACATAACACAAGCGTTTAAAAGTGGTTAAATATCGAATTACCACGCTTGCCAATCAAGATGTTTACGGCGTGAACATCTTGCTATCAATTTGTTATGCCATTTCCAATGAGTCTTTTTCTCAAAGTGAGTGAACTACACGAAAGACTCACTGAAAACATGGGAATTTTTGCATTTTTTGACATAGTCTGAAAAACAAAAATGCCCGCAAATCATTGATTTACAGGCATTTTGTTTGACTTTGAATTGACTTCAAGGGAGGGAGACGGGTCTCGAACTTTGCCTTTAATCGGCTCTTAGTCAGTGTTTTGTCTCCTTTATTTGAAGTGAACTACACGAATGACTCACTATTTTTTATACATATAGTACAACAGTATATTTGTTATGTATAATTCTTTTAGCGAAATTTGAGGTGTTTGATGGTGGATTTTCGCTGATTTTGGGTGAGTTTTCGGGTGGTTTTTAGGTGTTCAAAGTTTGGAAAATGCCTGTGGTTTTTGGCGGTGGTAACTGCGAGGTTGCTGGGGTAAAGGTACGGAATTTTTAAATTTACTAGGAGCAAAAGCTGATAAATAAAATTCAAACTTTTGGCAATAATGTACTTTTATTGCCGTAAGTTTGATATCTAAATCGTTCACATGGCTAAAAGCGCGGGAGTCTTATCAGAGCTTAACTCATTCTTTGGAAAGCAATCAGAGCTTTCTCTGGATGCGCTGCGCCACTATTTTAAAATTAGAGAGCCTGGTATACCGGATGCGACCATCAGATGGCGGTTGCATGAGATGGTAGAAGCAGGCATCCTTAGTAGAGCCGGCCGCGGCCTATATCAGTTTGATACTGCGAAAACCTATATCCCGCAGATTTCTCCACGAGTGTCTAAAATTAGCAGATTTTTAAAAAAGCAGTTCCCCTTGATCTCTTATTGCGTCTGGGATTCGGGGTTACTAAACGAGTTTGCCCAGCACCTCAGTAGCTATCAATTCATTTTAGTGGATGTAGAGCGGGACGTCATAGAATCGGTCTATTACAAATTGAAGGAGGAATTTAGTGGAACCTTTCTCCGACCATCAGAATCCCTTCTGAATGATGTTTTACCCGACTTTCGATTGCCTCTGGTTGTAAGGAATTTGACCAGCGAGAGTCCTATTTCAAAGCACGAAGACATTCCGGTTGTAACGATTGAAAAAATGTTGGTCGACATATTTTGCGATATAGAATTTTACTATGTAGTAGGCAGTGAGCGGCGTGAGGTGTTCAGTAATGCATATTTTAAGTATACCATTAACGAGAACAAGCTATTACGATATGCAGCTCGTAAAGGCAGGAGAGAAGAAATCCACCAGTATATACTAGAAGGTCAGTTCAACGAACGAGGTCAATGATATCTAAAAATAGCCTTACGCCCGAATGGCTGGCAACTGTGTCTGGCAAGAATAACAAAGCAGATAAAATCTTGGTTGAAAAAGTCATTCGTGCCCTATTGTTACTTGAAGGACTCGCTAGGACAGATCTCAAATTTGTTTTCAAAGGAGGAACGGCGCTAATGCTGCTGATGAATAGTACTAAGCGCCTATCCATAGATATAGATATCATTGTTAGTAAGAAGCAGGATCTTGATGAATTCCTCAACTCCTTTTTAGTCGAACAGGGTTTCACTCGCTTTGAGTTACAAGAAAGAAAAGCAAACACGGATATCGAGAAGGCGCATTACAAATTCTTTTACGAGCCAGTCCACAAGTCGAATCTCGCGGAAGATTATGTGTTGCTGGACGTACTCTTTGAGGAGCCCCACTATACAAAATTACTTGACTGGCCGATAGAGTCCAGCTTCGTTCAACAAGACGGCGAACCGGTATTGGTTAAAATACCAAGCCATGAAGACATACTGGGCGACAAGCTAACGGCATTTGCGCCAAACACTACCGGCATCCCGTATGAGAAGAACGGCGATTCGAGGGCTATGGAGATCATGAAACAACTGTTTGATATAGGTAGCCTGCTGGATGTGGTGGAAGATACAGGAATCATCGGTCAAACGTTTGGTATTTTTGCTACGACGGAGATTGGTTATCGTAAATGTGAAACTGACATCAATGGGGTGCTGGAAGATGTCTATGGAACTGCTCTGCACATATGTAGCCGAGGTGTAGAGGGGAATGGTGATTTTAAAGCCCTCAGCCTTGGTATTACTCAAGTCAAAAGATTCATATTTTCCGAAAATTATCATATTGACCGAGCAATCGTGGATGCCTCGAAGACAGCTTATCTCGCTACTGTTCTTCGCTTGAAGCATGATAAGCTTGAAAAGTATCAAACCGCGGCGGAAGTGAAAGACTGGGTAATTGATCAAAATTTCAACTCAAAGCTTAATAAACTAAGAAAGGGTAATCCAGAAGCCTTTTTCTATTGGTATCAGATTTACTTGTTGAACCAAAAATAACAATCAAACTTTCGGCAGTAAAGTCAATTTTGTGCCGAAAGTTTGAAGCGAACCAAGTTGTCGAAATCATGATTAATCCCTATCATAAGCAACTTGAATTATTTAAATCACTCTTCAAAGGGCGCAGCGACGTTTTTGCTACGCGTTGGGAAAAGGACGGAAAAAGCGGCTACATGCCTGTGTACAGCTTTGACCCTTACCGTTTCATGGCTCATAAAAGAAATGGCGGCACGTTCCAGAATTATCCCGACAAATCCTACCTGGCGCTCAGCGATGAACAGTATAGCAAACACCTTAACGGAGAGCAGCTAGTCGGTCTTTACCCTTTACTTGAAGATAATACCTCTTGGTTTATCTTAGCGGATTTTGATGAAAAGGACTGGATTAGTGAAAGTGTCGAGTTTATAAAAGTCTGTCGGGAACTGTCCATTCCAGCTTATCTGGAACGATCGCGTTCAGGAAATGGCGGCCATGTATGGATTTTCTTCGACCAGCCATATCCTGCTCATAAAAGCCGTAGCGTAATTACATCGTTGCTAACGCAGTCCGGCGCTTTTTCAAGTTTTGATAAAAACTCGAGTTTTGATCGTCTGTTCCCAAACCAGGATAGATTGACGGGGAAAGGATTGGGGAATTTAATAGCACTTCCATTGTACAAATCCACGCTAGTCGCTGGGAACAGCTGTTTTATTGACCTTATAACCCATACTCCCTTTCAAGATCAGTGGCAGTTTTTGAAAGGTATTGAACGTACCTCAACAAAAATCTTAGACAGCATTTTCTCAAAATTGTCAGAGGACGAGGATAAAAATGTTCCGTTGCATGAAGATTTGGAAATCGTACTCGCTAACAAGCTAATTCTAAATGCAAATCATATCTCCCTGGCGGTAAGCAATTTCCTGAAAGAGGAGCTGAATATCTTCAACACGGCATTTATTGTCAAAAAGAACAGCGGGAGAAATACCTATCAGACTAAACGCTTTTTTAACCTCATTGAACAATCGAAGAACCTACTATCGCTTCCACGAGGTTTTGCCGGAAAGCTAATTCGTTTTTGCCGAGATAATGGAATTAGCTATCGCTTCACAGACAAGCGGAAGCGGCACGCAAGCATAGCATTTACCTTTAATGCCGCTTTGCGAGAGTATCAGTTACCTGCTGTAAATGCGTCAGATAGAAAGGATATTGGTGTTATTGTAGCTCCGCCCGGGTCAGGAAAGACGGTGATTGCATTAAAAATAGTGGCAGATAAGCATCAGCCGACCCTTATTATCGTCCATCGGAAACAGCTTGCCGAGCAATGGGCCGAAAGAATAGAGGCATTTCTTGGCATTCCCAAAAAAGAAATTGGAAAGATTGTGGGTGGAAAGGTAACTGTTGAGCAGAAAATCACAATTGCCACGATTCAGAGCTTATCGAAATCTGATTCGCCGGATATTTTCCAAGCCTTTGGCTTGATAATCGTTGACGAGTGCCACCATGTGTCAGCTGAGACTTTTCATGATACGCTGAGTAAATTCCATCCTTACTATTGCTACGGTTTGACCGCCACTCCTTTTCGGAAGTATAGTGATGGGAAATTAATATTCGTCCATTTGGGCGAAGTCATAGCTGAGATAAAGTCCGAAGATATCGGTCATGCGAAACGTCCTGAGATCATTATCAGAAACACAAGTCTGGACGTTCCCTTCAACGAGAAAACAGACCGATTCGAAACGTTGTCAAAAATGCTAGTGCATGATTCGGTGCGAAACAGGACGATTTTAGCTGATGTAAGCACAGAGGTGGGGAAGGGTAAAAGGGTAGTGATTCTTACCGAAAGAAAGGAGCACATTGATTCTCTATACCAGTATCTAAAACAGACGTTTGAAGCACTAACACTAAGTGGAGATGACACCGAAAGCGACCGAGCTAGCAAATGGAAACAGTTGAAAGCGAAAAACTATCAGATATTAATCACAACAGGTCAGTATTTTGGTGAAGGAACAGATCTGGACAATGCGCACTGTTTGTTTCTGGTCTATCCGTTTTCTTTTGAAGGCAAATTAATTCAGTACATGGGCAGGGTTCAACGATCTGAGACCACTCCTACCATTTATGACTACCGGGACATCAATGTCGGATATCTCAATAGGATGTTCCTTAAAAGAAACATTTATTATCGTAGGCTGGCAAAACAAAGAACATTGTTTGATCTGCCGGAAGATTCAGCGCCAGAAATATCAACTCCGCAAGAAGTCAGCATTCAGAGAACCATCAGAGTACCAATTCAATCCCTCGAATTTCTTTTTGGTGGCATCCAATTCACTTTTCAGCCGCAGGAATTGCAACAAACCCTGACCTTCGACATTGAAAATCTAAACATCCGACCTGAGTTTGATGTTTTGAAGCCTTACTTCGAACGATATTTAAAATCTAAGACGGTCGAAATTGATATACACATCATAGTCGAGAAAGGAGTAGTGGTTGCGCAATCTGCCGAATCCGAAGATATAAACAAGTTCAACCGTGAAGTGGTGGAAGCTGTACGGTTTCGCTTCTCCGACAAAATGATCTTCAAAGGAAATCGCTTCATAAAAAGTCAAACGGAACTGAATCAGGAGATTAGTAACGGTCAGGATGGTCAGTTGCTGTACCAGTCAGCCGAGGAGCTGCTTGTTGATGCGCTTGCAAAAGGTAACTACAAACATCAACGGCAGCTAAGATATCTTTCCAAACAGCACGACGGACGCATTCTCAAAATCCGTTTTGTAATGAGCCCCTTTGCCTTTGTTTTCTTACTGGGCGGTGAACACCAATACCACATCGTTATGGAAACCCTTGATACTGAAGAAGCGACCTACATTTGGCATGTTCCCAAAAGTGTTGCGGAACTAAAAAATGCTCTTCAAGCGGTGGAGAATGACCTTAACAAAATCCGCAATGACGGCCGGCAGGAGTTTTTGAAGTCAACCCCTACTCATTTCAGCAGAATTCTACATGACTATTCAGATGATCGCAAGGGGTTTGTCATTTGGAAGGACGATTTAGAGGAGCGGTTGGTTTGATTTGCGACACTATTTTGCAATTTTATCCGAATACTATTTCCAAACCCTACCTATGCAGCAAGGCCTTTACGAGAATTTGATCACCAAGCTCATAGCCTCAAAGATAAGCTCCCTCGATAAACAGCAATTCTATGTAAAGGAGACCCCTGTGGACAAGAATGAGGTCGCTCGCGTCCTTAGTCAGCATGTTAGTCGTCTTTTGAACTACGCTTTGAGCTTAATTACAGGAGATGACGGTATTGAACATCAAATTGAATTGTCAAACAAGATCATCAGGGTACTTCGAACGGAGCTGGACCATGCCGACTTTGACGAGGATCTGGTTTCAGTAAATGGTAAAATTCTGAATGCGGTATTCACGAAGATGGATGCGCCATTTTCTGACTTTGAGAAGCATATCAAGGAAATAACTCCATTTACCGGTTTAGTACAAAGCGAGTTGTTCACAGGCTCCAATGTCGGGCTTTCGCTTGAAAGCGAGCTAAAAAAGGAAATCCTGTCTTCTGATAAGATATACTTTCTGGTTTCCTTCATTAAATGGTCGGGCATCCGAATCTTTCAGACGGAACTGGAAGAATTCACGCGCCGGGGTAGTTCCCTTAAAATCATCACGACTTCGTACATGGGCGCTACGGATTTGAAAGCGGTGGAGTTTTTAGCTGGCCTGCCCAATAGCGAAGTGAAGGTATCCTACAACACGGAGAACGAGCGGTTGCATGCAAAGTCTTATCTCTTCTTTCGAAATACAGGCTTTCATACTGGCTATATCGGCTCATCGAACATTTCGAGGAGCGCCCTTACCAGCGGTTTGGAATGGAACTTGAAAGTGACAACTCAGGAGGTTGGTCATATCATAGACAAATTCGGAAAGACTTTCGAAACCTACTGGCAAGACGGAGAGTTTCAGCACTTCAAACCTGGCGAGCATTCCGAGAAACTGAAATTAGCCTTAGGTAGAGAAAGGAGTAGAGGACAGGTCGTAGGGACTTCTTTCTTTGATATTAAGCCGTTGCCGTTCCAGGAGGAAATTTTGGAAAAGCTTTTAGCGGAGCGGCAAATTCATAACAGGACCAGAAACTTGATTGTGGCTGCGACCGGTACGGGTAAAACGGTAGTCTCGGCATTTGATTTCAAGAACTTCCTTAGAAGCCATCCTAACGCAAGGCTGCTTTTTGTCGCGCACAGAAAAGAGATCCTTGTGCAGGCAAGAGCAACCTTTGCAGGCATTCTACGCGACAACAACTTTGGGGATCTTTGGGTAGATGGCATCGAGCCAGATATGTACGATGTCGTATTTGCGTCCGTGATGACACTGGCGAACCGGATTCAGGACCTTCCGCTTTCGGAAAGCTATTATGACTTCATCATTGTTGATGAAGTGCACCATATCACAGCAAGTAGCTACCGCCCAATTTTAGAGAAGTTTAAGCCGAAGGTGCTCCTTGGCCTGACTGCGACGCCTGAGCGCACCGATGGCGCTGATATCCTGGCGGATTTCTGCGATACAATAGCCGCTGAAATCAGGTTGCCAGAGGCAATGAACAGGAAACTGCTTTGTCCTTTTCAATATTTTGGGATTAGCGACAGTGCTGATTTATCCAATGCCACCTGGCAGAATGGGCGGTATCTCCCAAGCGAGCTAACGAAGATTTATACTCGCAACGACCTTCGGGCGGGGGAAATAATTAACCATTGCAAAAAGTATCTCACCGACTTTGAAGATGTTAGAGCTCTTGGATTTTGTGTTACTCGCGAACATGCGGAATACATGGCGCAAAAATTCTTGCTAGCTGGATTAAAAGCAGATTACTTGACTAGCGGAGGCGACAGGGAAGAGTTGAGATCCACCATCAAGTTGAGGCTACAAAAAAAGGAGATAAATTATCTCTTCGTGGTCGACATCTTCAACGAAGGTGTTGATATTCCGGAAATAGATACGGTTTTGTTTTTGCGGCCTACTGAAAGTTTGACTGTATTTCTCCAACAATTGGGTAGGGGCTTGCGATTGTCAGAAGGGAAAGAGTGCCTGACCGTTCTTGACTTTGTAGGCAACGCCCGGCCGGAATATGACTTTGAGGGGAAATTCCGAGCATTGATAGGCAAGACCAATAGCTCGACGTTGGAAGAGCTCGAACGGGATTTTCCACATCTGCCGCTGGGATGCTCCATTGTGCTGGAAAAGAAGGCGAAGGATGTTATTCTGAAAAATATACGGTCGGCGACGCAGCTCAATAGAAATCAGCTTGTTACAAAAATCGCCAATTTCCGGCATCAAACCAACCTGCCGTTATCGCTCAAAAATTTTATTACGTTCCATAACATTCCACTACAAGCGATTTACAGGCGAGGGACTTGGAGCCGACTCTGCCAGTTGGCGAAGCAGCTGGACGATCTATCGCCAATAAACGACGAGGAGACTATGCGCACGATACTGAAAAAGTGGCTCTGCTGTAACTCATTCAGCTATCTATCTTTCATTTTGAGATTGGCAAGGCGAAATTTTGAAGTAAAAGTAAATGCATTGCCCGATCATGAAAAATTGATGCTTACCATGCTGCATTACGATTTCTGGCAAAGTCCAGGGGGAGCGGATAACCTCGCGGTAAGTATTGCAAGAATTGGAAGAAATGAAGAGCTAGTTAGTGAAATCATCGAGCTGCTCGAACTGGTTATCGACAGGATTGCGCACATCGAAATGGACGTTGATCTGCCTTTCGTCCAGCCACTCAAAGTACATAGCCGGTATTCGAGAGAACAGATCTTGGCCGCTTTCGGTGAAAGTACATTCGAGAAAAAGTCAAGTAATCGCGAAGGTGTTGTAAACCTGGAAGCGAAGAATGCCGAGCTGCTGCTCATAACGCTTGAAAAGACCGAAGCCAATTACTCTCCGACAACATTGTACAACGACTATGCCGTTAGTGAGAAGATATTTCATTGGCAATCTCAAAACACCGCCCGACCTGAGACCGGCAAGGGGTTGTCCTACATCAGTCAGAAGCAGACAGGAAAATCTATTCTTCTATTCGTCAGGGAAAAGAACAATGACGAATTCAATAATACGATTGCGTATGTCTTCCTGGGATTGGCGGATTACATCGATCATTATGGCGCGAAGCCGATGAGTATTAATTGGGCATTGCAAGAGCCAGCTCCGCATTATATCTGGAAGGATATGGCAAAAATGGCAGTTGGGTAGCCATGCTGAGGTCGCGGCCGATAAATCATTTACGATAGTAGAACAACTGAATAAATGTTGCATATTTTCAACATTGTTGGAGTTTTTGTTTGGAATAAACAACATATGAAACCACGGAGATAAATCATCTTGCCGAAATATTTGAGCAGCTGGGCGAAAATATCAAACTGGCTCGCAAGCGGCGGAAACTTACGACAATTCAAGTATCTGAGCGGGCCGGGATCGACCGTACCACAATGTATCACATCGAAAAAAGCGCCGAGCGTTTCTGTTGGAGCATACTTCAATGTTTTGAGGGTTTTAAATCTTCATGAAGATTTTCTAACACTGGCCGCAGATGACGAGCTAGAGAATTAGTGCTTATAATTCGTAAATGCTTTTAAAACAATAGGCCTTATTTCAGCGACCAATAATGGTAATACAATTGTTCTGAAATTATCTACATCACTAAGGATGAAGCTTGAAACAAAGGTATATTCTGCCTCGATATCATTTGCATCTTCTTTAAATTGACTAAATTGAATGTTTAAGACTTGTTGTAAGTTTTCATTTTGTATAATTCCGTTTTTAAGCATTTCAAATACTCCAATAATAGACTTAGCGAATCCTTTGACTAATTTTAATCTGGCGATTTGTAAATCAGATCGATTTAAGTTGCAAATATTTATTGTTCGTTCACCTCGCATATTTTTCCCATCAGTCCCAATTAAATTAATACCTTTTAATTTGTCGTCTATTTTTGCTCCTAGGAACTTGGAAGGATCATCGATTTCTGGATGTAGCAGATAAGCTTGCTCAGCTAAGAAGGGTTTCTCAACGGCAGAGAATCCTTGCTCAGGAATACTTCCATCCGCGGATAAGCTAATTGGTGTGAGGCGTTTCCCTAATATAGGGAACTGTATGCCTTTTCCACCTGAGGTATTACATTCATGGCAGGATGGAAGGAGGTTACTCCATTCATAGCATAACCAATGGTACCCTGGTTCTTCCGGCGTCCCGTTACCTGACGTACATTTGGTTTTTGGGCGGTAGTGTTCAATTTCGGCCTTGCATAATCTTTCGCAATAAGCACATTTTGAGTAGTAGTATAGGTTTAATTCGTCCCTAACCCGCGAGTGTTTCTTGCCATTCTTTGTGTAGGTATCTTGATATAAATTTGTCTTGATCAATTCCGCGTTGGAAGACTCTATAATCTCTTTTAAATTTTTGACAGTTTTGGCATCAGTAAGAATACGCGGAAGCTTCTTAAGATCTTTTTTAACGTAGCGCATACTAATCTTTGATCATATCCAATAGCTTTTGCTGATTTTCTGGCGTTAGGAACTTCTTAATGCTGTCATTTATTTGATCCTGTTTCTGAATTTCAACGAAATCATCCTCCGTCTGAATTAATCGATCATCGGGTTTACTATCCGGAATTAAATTTTGAAAACCAAATATGGGAGATGTAAGGATAGCATTGGGAGTTAATACTGAGAAATCGATATCTAACAGCTCCAACACCACACCGTCTATGCTTGTTTGCGACACGTGCATTAACAGCGTAACAATATCCTTTGGAATACCTAGAAGTGGAATCGGACTGTGAGTTGAGATAATGAACTGAATTTTTGGAAACTGAGTGGAGAGAACTTCCGGAAGCAACTTTTGATAAATTGGGTGGAGATGTAGCTCAATTTCATCTATTATTACGATTCCTTCTAGGTCAGTGAGACTAGTAACTCTTTGCCGGATAGAAAGTCGATATACTAAATCTCCGATCATGGCTAGGATATTTTTAAAACCAGTTGCAATATCCTTTAAACGAAGACCAGTTTCTGAAGCCACGTTTTTGCTATCCTTTTCAAAATAAAACACTTGCAGTAGATTGCCTACTGGAATTATCTCTATGGCCGATAACGATGGGATCAGTTTTTTAAAAAGAGAAACTATTTGATCAAAGAAATTCCGATTGCGCTTGTAATTATCTTTTAATAGTTGCTCGATATTTAGCAACACCGCGTCATCATTAAATATACTGTAGGTAGCAGGTAGTTGTTGAGTGACGTCATCATTACTTGTAGAGGCTGAAACTTGCAGACGAGAAGAGCCGTATGTCGCTACATAGGAATTTAATGTGTGGCCGGAAAATTCAATAGAAGGTAGACGTGAATTAATTTCAAAAACTTGTCCATTATCGAGATAGGCAACTCCGACGTAGGCTGATTCTGGAATCAATTGGCGACCGTTTTCATCTACACTTCCACATAATCCTGCGGCAATGGCCTGCAGCACCGATGTTTTTCCATAGCCGTTAACTCCTGTCAATACAATCCAGCGTGCATTTCCCGGTAGGTTGTTAATAGAGAGTTGTTTAATTCCTCGAAAATTTTGAACTATTAGGTCTTTTAATCGGATGTTTGATTTTGTCTTGGTAACCGAAGCACTAAAATGGCAGGGCTCACTTCTTAAATATTCGTTGAATCGCGCTTCATTAAAGAAGTAGAATGGAGATGTTGATCTCAGCTCGTGGACTATTGTGTCAATTTGAGGTTTGATTTTCTCTAGGAAATACTCGATGTGCTGCTGAAATAAATTTTTCCCATGGAACTGGTAGGTATATAGTACCTCTCCATATTTGATAAGGCCATCTTTGAGTTCAAGCGTCTTGTCCTTTTGTAGGACATTTTCATAGAAGCTGGTCAATGCTTGGCCTGTCTTCTCAATGTTTGGGTCGCTTCCACGATCTCCGTCAAAAATGCCTGTAAGAAAAGTATTCCCATCTTCATCGATCGTTAAATAAGTAATCTCAGACCCTTTCCACTCTCCATAGAAAAGAACTGTTAAAATCTCTTTGTTTTCTACTGAAGCGTAAATGCCGCCGGCTTGTAAAAAATTTATACTACGGTCAAGCACAAAGAGGAGAGGCATTCTGCTCATTTTAGTAGCCTCATATCGTTCGTACAGATAGGAGAAAACCTTGTTTCTTATTGCTTCAATTTTTTTCATCATTGTTCTTTTAGAGTACCGAATATATCGATTTTGTCAGCAATAGAGAAACATCGAGGCGTTAGGCCAGGGACGCTACAAATTGTCTCTAACAGATTTGTTAGACTTCTGCAGTATTCCGTACCGTTCGAGTAGCTGTTTATCTTAACTGATCTGGATGGGCTTTTTAGGTCAGAGTGTGGTAGGCTGATTCCTGAAATGACTTTGTTAGTTGTAAGACTCCCAATGTCTATCATGCAGGTTTGACGTCCTACCAGGTATTCAGACGTTTTGAAGTAGAGTTTCCGGTGTCACTGCTCAGCTTGATCGGCGAAAGTCCTTAATATGCCAATTTCCCGGCTTTCGCTGCCAGGCAAAGCAGTCATCATTGCCGCGCCGTGCACACCACCATGCAAAAATGAATAGCCAAGAAAACGCCGAAGCGCATCTTTGAGCTCTTCTTCTTTTCCGGGGAGGACTCTGCGAGTAATGACGACGTGGATGGCCATGGGTGTCTAATACGGTTAAAATGCATTCAATGTAAGTTTATAAAAGGCCTGTTTCTTTCAGGTGCCTGACACATTCCAAAATTTGGATCGACGTCAGAAACTCAATTCTTTGAGCTTTAAGATTGACTTAACTCGATACACATCAGTTTTAGTGCTGACTTAGTATGAAGCGGCTGGCGAACGTTTAGTTCTAACCGATGAGTTTCTGCGTTCATTGGTTAATTGATTGATATTCATAGTGTTGCCTGTTCTTTACTATGTATTATCCTAATGACTGCTCATATTTTTCAAAGAAAAAATGCGCAAATTGTCGCGATTATGAGCATTTTGTCCTGCGAAAAATCAAGAAAAATTTCTCAAAATTCGCTATTTTGTTGTATTTTTTTGAGAATTGGCTTAAAAAAGTGGCGCTTTTTTTGTCCTTTCATGCTTCTCCTTGCTGCTCTACCTTCGTTCAATGATTGGTATCGCAACCATCTCATTTCGAAACTCTAGACTAACTACATAAAATTAAAACTAGCAAGAATGAAAACGACCATGATCAAAAATCTAAAGTATAGTGTAACGCTCAAAAATGGAGTAGCGCTGCAGGCAGATGAAATCAGTGATGATGTAGTGACCAAGCTTACAAACGCAGGAAGGTGGACTTATATCGCTGCGATTGTTGCTTTTTCGATACTGTCTTCGGTAGCACTCTATTTAAGTCCCGACTTTGCTAGGTCTCTGTTAAAAGTTGTGACTGGGCTATGACATTTTTTTCTGTTTGGAGATAAGCAATTATTATCAAGTAGGGACAGTCTTATGGCATATCGTTCTGTTATTGATGTCTGCATTTACTACAAGTGTTTTGCGAGAGTACTTGTAGTTTATTATCAAAACTGATGCGATATCTTGCTTGGCTCAAAATGCTGCGATCAGTGCAAGCGAAAGTTACAAAGCAAAAAATGACGATTCCAAGCCTGCACTTCGTCATCCGGCTTTTTAGCTGATCCCGCGTCAGCCAACCGCACCTTAAACCGCCGGATGGGCTTGCAACCAAGGGGACGAGCCCCGTCATTTTTCTTCGAGTGAGAGGCAGCGATTGCCCTGAGCACAAAGCCGGGGCCAAGCTACTTAAATGCCTTTCATCATGAGAAATCTCGAAAATGCTCCAAGAATCTATGTCGGAACTTATGGACAGTACAACAATGGATCGCTTTTTGGTAAATGGTTTGACCTGACGGATTATTCCGACCTGAAAGACTTCCTGGAAGACTGCTTTGAGTTTCACTGGAATGAATTTGACAGCGACGGCTGCCGTCCAGAGCTGATGTTCCAGGACTGGGTTAGGGATACTTACACTTCGACGCGCCCGACACCTTCGTGAAAAATCTTCTCACAGCCTGCCTTTCGAAGAGCATCAAATTGTAGACCCTGATTCTGTTCATTCTTCGAAACCCGCACGTAGCCAAAAATCATCTTAAATTACGTTTAAACCACTATGGTCACAATACACAGTAAATTGATTTCATGTACCACTAATCTGTACCGTTATTGAGCTCATTTCGGTACAAATGTGATCGGTTTGGGAAGTGACTGGGGAGTTCAGAAAAACGACCGATTTAATTCAAAGGAAAATTGTATAGAGAAAATCTATAACAGGAAACATTGTCAACATGCAAGCGACGTATGTATGTGGACAACGAGAATAAACACAGTCCTTACTCGAGCGTGTCGAGCAGGGCCTACCAGGCGAAAGCACCATACTCCTCCGGAACCAGATCTGCCCACTGTGGAATGGGAAGATTGAAACCGGAATTAAAACACTAGCTCACCTTATTACCGCAAATAGCACTTCAACATAACAGCCTGTGCAAATCATAACCATCTATTTATGTGACTGTTACAAATATCTATTTGGGATTTACCATAGCGCATCTTGCTAAATCACAATTCATTACCCAATTCGTAACGCCTGTTTTAAAAAACCATACGATCCCAGCAATATCGAATTTAATCTACACTTCGATAGAATAAGTACCAATTTGCCTAAATTTTGTATTTATTCAATTAATTATACGCCAAAATTAAGTTTATGTAACTTATAGCTACTGCGGCGTTTTCGGCTCACAAAAAAATTTCAAAAAAATTTCAAATTACCCAATCTTGGAAATGTACAATTGTTGAAATTAAGTGACAATTTTTTGACGTATAGACACATTTATAGATCTAATAAGCTTCATGGAGCTGCAATTATGTAATAAATGACTGTTTTTAACATTTCCAAACTTTTTGGTTATTTTTTTGACACTTGAGACCAATAGTTACCTCCAAAACTTCGCGTTTAAACGGCCATGGCGGCGCGCACGGAATAGTCATAATGGTTCGGGCGGCAAGATGCTACGATCGCAGCTCTGAGCGCGAATTAGCCCCCTATAAATGGAATCTTTTGATTATATTTGACGTAGAGATTTTGGAAGTAGTTCAAAATCTTTTATGAAATCTAAGGCGCTAAAGAAATCATAAAAAAAGCGGCACCGTCGGGCACCGCTTCTTGGGTTACAATAAACAAGTCTGTGGCGGACGTGTGAGGGATCATCTCCCCTCGAATCTGTAAATCCCGAGTAATGTGAGCAAAACTACAACATTTTCCGAAATGTCAATCCCTGCTGCATTCCGACACTATGTATTCAAGTTTTGTTTCACATTAACAATTACGACCATGGCAAAACAGCCAACCAGTGGTTTAAAACCCGGCCAGTCCACTCCGACAAGTGGGCAGTATCAACAAATCGGCCCTCGCGGCGGTAAGGGTCCTGAAATTACAGCCGTAGCAGGCAAAATCCTGCCTCCGACTGATAAGCCAGGATCAACTTACACATTGGTTGATGCCACGAAGCATTAGTGTGTGCGGCCGCTCCAAAAGAGCGGCCGTTTTACTTACTTAAACGACCCACAGAAATGAAGCAGGGAAAAACAAGAATTTTGAAATCTGAAACGATCCTTTCAGAACTAGTAACATTCGGAGAGTCTTTCCGAATAGGAGTTTCTTTCGAGCAGGCAACCAAATCACCACACCTGAACAAATTCGGGATCAGTGGTGATTTCATCAACGGTAGAGTTCAAATACCTATTGCGGCTGGCCCAAAAACGAGAACCAATACAAAAGGTATGTACGTGCGGAAGCAGCCCGAGGAGAAAGAAGATGTTTTAAGGCACATCAAGTATAGGATCAAAAAAACCGGACGTAATGTGGAGTTCGATAGAACTTACCATATATACAAGAAAGAACTGGTGCATAGCTTACGCCTGGGATTTCACTTTATGACTGATGATGCCGGGGCAGAGTTCATTGTCTCAGATTTACTGACCTTTGATGATGATTTCAAAAACAGTAAAAAGAACACGCACGTGATCAATCTGTTTTTGGAGGTCTTCGGAGCTTACGAGGTCTTGCGGCCAAATCTGGAATATTTCATCAGAGCAGAAGAAGCATTCGACCACGACATATTACCGAGCGGTACTCTATCAGATCCACGAAACTTTGATCGCTTCGTGGAATATGCAGAAAAGCACCTGAGTGAACCAGATCGCAAACCGCTTATTGACCGAGCAAAAGTTTTGCGGGAATTCAACCCGGTAGTTCGCAGATCCACAGGCGGACTCAATGGGTATTTCGCATTTCATTTTCCGGATAAAAAAATCGTAGCTGCCGAATCCATGAAAAGAAATCAGGCAACATATTTTTTCGAGGAAGATAATTACGAGGATAACCTAATGAAAGACAAACAGGAGGTACTTCGTGACAGATTAATGATAAAACGGTTGTACCACACTCAGGACGATACTTGGGAAAAGAAGGTGCGACGCTTTTTGAATGAACACTGACCAACACAAAGAGGCACCCAATCGGGTGCCTCTTTGTTAACCTCCTTTTTGTGCTTATGAGATTTCCGCGATGGGGAATTGCCTGCTTAAATCAGTAGGCTTGGCGGCAAGGACAAAGTACAGAATAAGGTGTTCCATTCCTCTATTACTGAACTGAAGTATACCTCAGAGCAACAGATAGGCATATTTTGGCAGATTATAAAATTTCACTTTAACGACCGTATAGTCAAACTGGTACCTTCACAATCTGTTCAATAGGACAGATGATAAACGGCCATGCATCCTGACCGATAGCCTTACGGCTAATCCCACTTGCATTTTTTCATAGCGATATGTAACTTATGGTTAAAAGACCATGCTGCACTCCTATTTTAAAATCCGTGATCCGTGGAATTTCAAACCGCATCAATTCGAGATCGGCACGCCAGTCATCCCCAGCGCTTTTCACGACAATCATTTCTTTTTAAAACTTTACAAGTTGGGTGAATGCGAGTTTCCCGACTTTTACAATTTCCATCTTGCCTATTCTAGACAAATTTTCAGGTAATGAGCAGGACTTTCACCGCTATGTCTCCGATATCGTCTCAACACGGATCGCGCAGCTAAAACTCACAGACCCGTTCTCCCGCAAGGCGCTTCGCGCGAAAGGGCAAATCCAGCAACTCACGGCATTCCAAACGTTGCTCCACTCAGTCGACCAATGGAACTCCTCGCAAGCCCTGGAAGCGGTCATTGCACAAAACAATAAGGAAATTGTTGATCTTAGAAACCAAATCACAGAGCTTGAAGGCCAACTCGAAGCCCTTCGGCATCACGAACCAAGCACTAAAATCGATATCCGTGACAAACACCTTCCAACTTTCGTTCATCTAATTCATCAATTACAAGATCTTGTACTCCCTGATGAGCGAAGGCTTTTCAACTTTCAGGGACAGAGCGCTTGGTATAAGCTTGTAAGTAAATACTTCACGCATGATCGCAAGCCAATCCCCATTGAAACAGCCCGCAACTACTTTCCCGTCCAGAAAGAGAATACGAGCAAAGCCATCGACGTACCTAAAAATTTGAAGGTCTTTAAAATCATCCTGACCAGTCCAGAGCCGGGTTCGTGATGACCAGCTGCTAAGTTTGGTCATTGAAATCAGCTCTTCTCCATTCACATTTGCAAGCAGCCGGCGGTCTTGATGCCGGGATGTTTCACAATAAACTTGCAGAACAATGAATGTAGAGATGATCACCAGGGAGGATCTGCAAAACCTGAAAAATGAAATCATTGCAGAGCTAAAATCAATCCTCTCCCATGAGAAGCCCTCCGAGGGCACCTGGCTCCGAAGCGCCCAGGTCAGAAAGATGCTGAGCATTTCACCGGGCACCTTACAGAACCTTCGCATTCTGGGACACCTTCGGTTTACCAAGATCGGTGGATGCTTCTTTTACAGTCAGCGAGACATCGCTGCTATGCTCAACCCAAACGGCCCCAAGTGATGAAAGGGTCCAACGATGCAAGCGCTGCCATGGATATGGCGATACTTGAAGCCGTCAAATCCGATGATCGGCTGAGCTCTTATCACATCAGCCTTTATACTGCGCTTCTCTACTACTGCAAAGGGATCAGGCAACTCCCGTTTCACGCAAGCCGCAGGAAGTTGATGGGCTTTTCCAGGATTAAATCCGGAGCAACTTACCACAAGTGTTTGCGGGAGCTGGTTAGCTATGGCTACCTGAGCTACGTTCCTTCCTTTCACCCGCAACTCGGAAGTCGTATAGTCTTGATCGGAATAGCTGTCGAGCCCGATGCCGATCGATGAGAAGCTGTTGATCGAGCTCTTTGAGCAGAAGGACCGAAAACGAAGAGAAAACCTGTATAAGCTTTTCCACGAGGATATCCTCGCTGGGCTAACGCGTGCCAGGATCGCCGACCTGATCAATGCCAAATTGGGCAGGCCGGGGCTGATCACGGCGGAGGATGTTCGCTATTGCCGGTTTTACTTCAAGGACAAGAAACCCGTGAGGACGCTCAGGCCCGTGGAAAAGCCCAAACCAAAACCGGATCAACCGTCAGACGCTGAAAGCAATCAACCCAGCGCTTTCAAGGTCACCGATCCGGATGAAATCAAACTAGAAGACCAATTTAAGTTCAAATCAAAACATTCAAACAAACAATGAAAAAAGAATTTCACTTCATCGTGCAAGCCAAAGGTGGTGTAGGCAAAAGCCTGCACACCTACCTGAGGGCTCTTTCCGAAACAGACAGCTTTTCCCTTTTTGTTGACCTTGACAGCTCAACAAAAACCTCATCCCGACAGCTGGGTTTTCTGGGACATGACCGGTTTGAAGCTTTCTCTCTGCTTGACAACCGCGAAAGGTTAATGCGTGATCTATTCATTGGCTATGTGGAAAGCCTGGTAGATAGTCCCTTCGACAAAGTGTTTATGGATTTCGGAGCGCCGGAAAGCGAACAGTTACCCGCTTTGATCACACGCGATATCGATTTAAAGGAATGGTGTGACGAGCTTGGCATCAAGGCTACATTCCATATCATCACCGGTGGAGGCGGGGCGTACCTTGCCAGTATACAGTTTTTGGAAAAAATGAGAGCAGCATTAGGTTCAAAGTTTGACATCGTGATCTGGCAAAACCTTTTTGGCTTTAACCAATTCCCAGGCTTGTCCAGAGAACTGGAAGATAATTGTTCCGCGCTTGGACTTGACCTCAGACGCTTTGGCGACTTTGAGCCAGCATCGCTTTTAGGTGGGCAGATACTGGATGGTATTCGCAATGGTTATGCGCTGAAAGATTACCCACCGGGCGCCAGACTCAGACTGAAAAAGGAACTTAAAGAAAATTTCAGCCATGAATAACGCCGAGCCAAATCGTCTCACCCAGACCAGGGGCAAGTACGCGGCCAAGTATGGTCATGAGATTGATGACTGGTCAGCCATGTTCTTGACCGAAACCCAGGAGCATTTTCAAAATCTGGAAAACAGGGTTCAAAAATCCATTGCAGCAATCGACCGCGCCGCATTAGAACTGAAAGGCCGCAAACGGTTCTTGCAATTTCAGGACCGGAGCCAAGCGCTGTTCTATGGCTTAGGTGTTAGCGGCCCCTATTCAATTGTCGGCATTGTCATATCAGTCTTGTTCTATATTTTGATACGCCACGGGCAACAGTATGTCGAGCGTCAAAGAATTTTGGATGAGTACCAAAATGCACCGGCTTACAGGCAAATCATGGAGCAGGGAAAAATCATCGAATACGAGAAGATGCTGTACCTGCAATTAGCGCCGAAGCCCCGAAAAGGCGAAGTCCAGATCGGCAAGCACTACATTTATGACACCCAGGGTAAACGTGTGCTGGTACCACTATCACTAGGTGGCCGCTAAAGTCAGCGTGTTTTTCGAACGAATTCGAACAAAAGCGAACAATTTCAGACGCTTTCGAACGAATTCAAACACTTTCAAACAAATCCGAATTTTTTAGAACGGAAGCAAACGCTTTCTAACATGAGCGGTGGTTTCCTCCACAGCCAGCTATCGCCGGTACGTCACGAAAAGCGACTCCCGGCGGAGCTGGCCAGGAGAAACCCCTGGACCCCTGCTATTCGCCTTCCGGCTCATAGCTAATCCCAAAAAGACATATGCAAAATCAGAAAACGAAAGGCAGACCGCCCAAACAGAAAGGCACTGCCAAAAGGGAACACTTTTCTGTCTGGGTGAGTGCTGAACAGAAAAGACAGATCAATCAGGTCATAGAGAAAAGCGAGCTTTCCGCCAGTCAATATTTCTTGACATTGGCCCTAGACATCCCTTTTAAAAAGCCTCAAAAAAGATCCCTTCCCAAGGCAACTGCCGACACGATCCGGATACTGGAACAGCTTTCAGGTATCCTGTCGCTTGCAGTTTTAAAGACCAAAGATCAGCAGATGCTTTCCGCCCAGTGGCAACAGAGCAGTCAGCGTGTCCGCTTACTTGCTGACCTTATCACCTTGTGGGTATTTGAATCCTTTGAGATCCGTAGCACAAAGCAGATACTTGGTAGCCTGCGTTCATGGTTAAATGAGCTGACTAATTTTCTGTCCTTGTTTCCTGACGAGCTTGAAAGCAAGCCGCAACTAATTGAAGAGTGCCGGTCGAACGCCCGACTTGCAGGTGACCTGCTCGATAAATACGAAACCTACTATCAGGCCCCACTATCAGAATTGGAACCGGCCTGGAAAGCAGTGAGCGCTGACGCGAGCTCAGTGCATCACGAGATTGAGACCGCCCTTACTGCTTTACATAAAACTATAAAGACATGATTGGGAAAGCAAGTTTGGGCAGCAGTGCTAAAAGGCTTATCGAGTACTGCTACCACGACAAACAGCTTTCAGTAAAAATGCAAAGAAAGCTGGATACGGAAGAAGTCCGTGGAGAACTGGTCTATATACAGAACCTGGGAATTAAAATACAGCCGGATGGAAAACTGGACCTGGATTACCTGATCAAACAATTCGAGGATAACCACTCGCGGAATACTCAGTTGACCAAATACATCTGGCATCAGTCGTTTAGCTTCGCGCCAGGTGAAAGGCCCAACAACGAGACCATCACCAGCATCACTACTGAATTTGCCAGGGAGTTTGGGTTTGAAGAGAACCAAATGCTTGTCTTCAAGCATGAGGACACAAACAATCACCATTTTCATATCGTTGGAAACCGGCTCAACCATAACGGAAAAAATACCGCCGATCACTTTAAGAACTACGCCCGAATCGGGACATTCTCTCGCAAAATGGAGCATAAACTGGGATTAGTCCAAGCACCTGATATGCGCATCAACCAGCGAAGGACACAGGAAATATCGGTAGCCGACAACGTACATTTAAAGCTCAAACAGACGATTGACAAGCTATTAGACAGCATAAAATCAATTGATGCGCTTAAAAAAGAATTAATGACTGTGGGGTATAAATCTTACATCGGTCGCGGCATCGCATTCTTTAATATGCAGAAGAAAATTAAGATCAAGGGCTCTGATTTGGGTCGAGAATATTCCCTTTCATCCCTTGAAAAGCGGTTGGCTCAAAATTTGAAAATTGACTTCAAAAAAGGGCTAAAACCAGATCTCAAAAAGCAAAAAAAGCGCGGTCTGGGCTTATAGGTGCATGTTTTCGTGAAGAATAACTTATTTTAGCCAAAAATAACCCCGTTCACCCATGAAACTGAAAGCAATTAAATTCTTTTCTCCGGAGGAAAACGTTTCCAAAACCAAAGTGGTCGAAAAGGCCGCACCACTTCCGACAGGTTACATTTCTAATTCCGGCAAGCTTGTTTTCCCGGCATCCGCGCTGCGCGACCTGGGATTTGATCCTGAATCTACCCATTTCAAGATTGGAACTCAGGAAGGCAAGCGAAAAATTAAATCCGTATATCTTATGCCGGCAGCAAGTTCGGATCAAACATTCTCCTTTGAGAAAAGTGGCAGAGGACATGTAATTCCATTGGCGGTTATTCTGAAAAAAGGTAACGTCAACTTCGAAAGCGAAAAACTGATCTTCAAGATTTCCACCTTTGATTTTGATCAAACTACCAAAGGCTATGAGCTCGCGATCGAAACCGAAGCGCCAAAGCCTGAGTATACCGGAAAGCCTCGTGGCAGAAAGCCTAAGGCTGCGGTTGAAGCAGAATAAACATAATTTTAAAATGCAGGTAACCGCTTCCGGTTACCTGCTTGATTTCGGGCCACATTTGCTTACTGATAATTAAGCTAACCCAGTTGTATGTGCCCCTGAGCACTTGATGAAACCACCAGTGGTTTCATCCTGCGGCTGTACAAGCAGCCTCTGTGAAAATTCATTCTACTAGCACAGCAATCCCAACCTTTTCGGCTTTTCGCTCTATCTTTTGTTTAAGACTGTAATATCCCCAGTTCCGGAAAAGGAACGGGTCTTCTTTTGCTTGCTGCTCCTTCTCTGTCTGATCTACGAGCAGCAGAGTCGCTGCTTTATTTTTAAGACATAGATCAATTAACCTCTTACTGTATACGTGCTGCTTTTGCGAGACATACCGCTTCTCTGATTGTATCAGCTGATCGATGCTCGTTTTTCTGAGCTGCCTTCGGGAGTTTTGATTCATAAATACCATTGCCTTTCTCTTCCGCCGGATGGCAGCCTGGATCGCAAGTCTCTTATAGAGATACTCGTCCTTGCTTCCGATTGTATAACGCTTGGTGCCAATAGAGACGATGATCGGATAATCCAGCGACAGACTTGCCTCGGCAATGATGTCCTGATCAAGTTGTTGCTGCTGCCGTTCTGTCTGAAAAACGGCAAGCATGAAAACCTTTCCTTTGTCAAGCACCAGCGAGCTGGTGCAAAGCTTGACCTGACCAGCGAGTAGCCTTTGAAGCATTTCCCGCTTGTCATGGCCTGTTTTTCCTAGGTATGTTCTGAACGGAAAATCGAATAACAAAAAGTGAAACACCGCCCCTTCCTTGCTGCTTCTAAGCTTCCTGAGATCGGTTCCTTTAAATGGTATCGGGATCTCTTTTCTAAAACTTGGCATTGCGCTTTCGCCAGTAGCAAGCGCCTTGCTCATGTTGTTAAAGCTGGCAACCAGATTTCCATTCAAGGTGCTCATAACGTGCATCGGGATACTGCCCTTATAGTTTTGGGCAAGTACCTGGTAGCTAGTGTTCATTCTCGATGTCGATAGCATCCCGTACTCGTCCTTTTTAATATCTGAAAGCCTGGCCCTTACACCTTCGGTCAGGTAGAGCATTTCTCTGAGTTGCTGCTGTACGTAATGATGGGTAAAGATCTGGTTAGCGGCTCTAAAACAGATGTATCGCCATTGGTAGAGTGTATCCAAAATCTTATTCTTCTGATCGATGTCGTCGGAATCGATCAAGAGCCGGATCTTACGCGTGGTGAAAAGCTTTTCCATAACCTATCGGCCATTTTGCTTCCAATGATTTTTGATAAGCTGATATGCTTTGATGTAATGCTGCTGTACCTGGGTCTGCGGATAGCCTAGCATGGAGGCGATGTCAGCAAAAGACTTCTTCTGATCTTGCCTGAGCTCGAAAACCGTGGACTGCTCGCTACTCAGAATATGATCGTAAGGGAACGGCTGCTCTGCTTGCCTTATCGGCACAGTCGTGCGGGGCGCTACCATTCTTTTAAGCTCCTCTACGGCCTTTTGGATTTCGCTGGTCACATGCAGCGTACTGGCTCCTATTCTTTTCGCCACCTCGCGCGCGCTATGCCCGTCCCTGAAATGAAGGCTGGCTATCAACTGGCGCTGTTTGGGCAGAAATGAGATCGCTTTCGAGATTTCTTCCAATCTCTTTCCTTCGGTGCCGTCCGCGAAGTAGCTATCCAGATCTGGCTTTTCGCCCAGGAAAGGTTCGAGATGGTCTATTTCCGTCATTTTCCGGTATATCTGGTATGAGGGCTTTTGGACCTGTTTCAAGAGTTGCCAACGGAGATTGAGGCGAATAAACCGGTATGCATGAGGCAGGCTTTCAATCTTATCTCGATGTGCCCAGACTTTCAGGTAACATTCGTGCAGGATGCAGCTCACCAGGAATTCGTCATTAACTAAGCTCTTGCCAACATATAAAAGGCTAGAAAATGACTTGTCGTAAAAACCTGTAAATGCGCGTTCATCACCATCCTTAAACCTGTCTAACAGATCGACGTTTCCGTCAGAGTTGGCATGTAGCTTTCGAATTCCCATATCATACATTATTGACTTAGTATTACGTCACTTCATCTATTTAGGCGCCTGAAACTGCGGAAAGCAGATGCGTGGAAACATTTGCTTAGTTATAACTAAGCACAAAAATAAGGATGTTTTTGGTTCTTGCAACCCATGCCCGAAAAAACAGATTTCGAAATTGCGGTGATAAATCAAGTGAGGAAAGTCCGAAAAGCTAAGGGCTATACTCAGGACGATCTCGCTATGTTTCTAAATTTGACAAGGGGATTTATTGGACAAATCGAAAGTCCCAAATTTCCAAGCAAGTACAATATTGAACATATTGGAATACTCGCCCGTGAAATGAACTGTTCTCCGAGAGACTTAATGCCTGAACAGGTATAGCAACGAGTACATATAACCTCCAATAGCATAGTAGGCCTCATTCTAAGCTATAGCCTTTTCTCCCCCCGAAGACGTCACTTTATGTCTGACTAGTCTTGGCAATACATCGTTGGACAGATCACATCTTCCTTCTAAAGAGTAATACTAACATCGGATCCGCAACGGGCAGCTTGTGTCTGGTTAACACGGAACCCGGTTGAAGCAGCGATTTCTTATTGTGCATTGTTAATCTATTGTCTGGCTATTTGTCTTAGACTCTCATTGCGATTCATTCAAAAGGTCAATCAGATGCTGTTAGCTCATATCTTAAACACAAAATCCTTTCCGTGAAAACCGAATAATAAGTTGTCTTGCATTTAGATCTGAATAATTGTAGAATTACATTTACCTAACGTACCACCCTCGATAAATCCCCTCATAGAAATGGCTAGCTTACCGCCTTATCTCTACCCAAAATTGGCTGTTCAGTTACCTGCTCCACCCAATGCCAGTTTGCTTATTTTGTATTCATGGGTCGCTATCGAATAACCTAGTTCGATACAAGAATCATAGCCGAAGGATAAGCCGATGTCCTTTCGAAACATCTCCCTCACAATAAACTATTGTTGCTTAAAATGTCTATTGAAATTTCCTCCGTACTCATCGGTTTAGCCGTAGGTTCGCTTTTATCGTACCTTATTCTCTTTGCTATCCAGAAGACGAAACTCATTTCTATTAATCTCTACAACGAGCTTCGCTCAAAACTTAGTGATAGCCAAGTAGCGCTCACGATAGCTCAGGAACATGTCAAGCATTTGACCGACCAGGTATCCAACGCGGGCACAGAGATGAGGGAAAGGTCGGCGCACTATGAAGCGAAAATAGCTGACATGGATAACGATGCGAAGGATCACATGGAGATCATTGCAGACCTTAATAGAGAGAAAGCAGAATACTCCTTTGTGAACAAGTCGCTCAACGAAAAGCTTGAAACTCAAAAGCAGGAAATCGAAGAGTTTAGGAAGAAGTCACTGTTTGAATTCAAGGAACTTGCGACTGCAATCCTGGAAGAGAAAAGCAAGAGGTTTACAGAAACTAACAAAACCAATATTGAAAGTATCCTCAAACCACTGAGTGAGAATTTGGCGACCTTTAAAAAGCAGGTGGAAGAGACCTACGAGAAAGAATCGAAGGATAGGCATTCACTAGCTGACCGGGTGAAGGAGCTGGTTGAAACAAGTCAGAAGCTGGGGAAGGAGGCGAACGATTTGACTTCTGCTTTGAAGGGGCAGTCGAAGAAGCAGGGTAATTGGGGAGAGATGATCCTCGAAAGTATATTGGATAAATCCGGCCTTGTAAAAGGAAGGGAATATTTCGTTCAAGAAACTTTTAAGGACGACGAAGGCAAAAGCTACCGCCCGGATGTGCTTGTCAAGCTCCCGGAAAACCGCAATATCATTGTCGACTCGAAAGTGTCGTTGAATGCATATGAGAGATTCTGTGCAGCTGATGAAAAAGCAGATCAAGATATATTCATTAAGGAACACCTAAGGTCGTTACGCCAGCACATTGACCAGCTCGGGAATAAGAAGTATGATGAATTGACAGAGTCGCTGGACTTTGTTATGATGTTTATTCCGATCGAGCCGGCATACATTCTTGCACTTCAAACAGACAACGAGCTTTGGCATTATGCCTATTCCCGCAAAGTTTTGCTAATCAGCCCTACTAATCTGGTCGCGGCCTTGAAGCTAATCGTTGACCTATGGAACAGAGAAAATCAAAGCCGGCATGCCCAGAAAATAGCCGAAGTCGGAGCAGGCCTATACGACAAGTTCGTTGGCTTCGTCAAACACATCGAAGACATTGGTCGCCACATTGGTAAAACTCAGGATTCGTACAATGCCGCCGTCAATAACCTTTCGAGTGGAAGAGGAAACCTAATCAGCAGGGCGCAGAAGCTACGGAGCTTAGGGGTTTCTTCAAAAAAAACGCTTCCTGACATCTTTGTATCTACCGATGATTTGGATGACGACGAGGACGATTCTGTATTGCCGCTATCGGAAAAACATCCTGCGGCAGGCGAGACGGTCAATGTAACGCAACAGGATTAATAGTGAAATGGGTGCCGAAGGCAATGTGTTTATAAGTCAATAACTTCCCTCTAATGGAAAATATCTCTACCGAATTCATTTACATGCCGTTTATCAATTTTGCCATGCAGCAAAATCACATACCGGTTGTAAGAACATTACAAATTCAGAATAATGGCACCGAAGATCTGGCTGACGTATTGGTTGAGATAGCCTCGGAGCCAGATTTTATGGCTGTTTGGACATCGAGGGTTGATTATTTGACGGCTGGACAGACTTTCGCTTTCGATGCTGTCAATCCAGCCATTTCTTTCAACTTCTTATCGAGTCTCACAGAACGTGTTTCGGGGCAGTTCAGCGTCACTGTGTTTGTTGGCGGTGCTATTGTTGCCAAAAAACTATATCCAGTCACTGTTCTGGCATATGATCAATGGAATGGTGTAGCAACATTACCTGAATTGGTAGTCGCATTTGTCACGCCCAATCACTCGGAGATTTCAAAGATTATTGGTGCCGCTTCTGAAATATTGGAGAAATGGACAGGAAGTCCATCTTTCGATGAATACCAGAGTCGTAATCCAGATCGCGTGCTACGGCAGGCCGCAGCGATTTATGAAGCCATAGCAGCGCGCCAAATTGTCTACGTCACTGCACCAGCAAGTTTTGAAGATGCAGGTCAAAGGGTGAGACTCTGCGAAACAGTACTTTCTCACAAGCTTGGAAATTGCCTAGACTTGTCACTTCTGTATGCTGCATGTTTAGAAGCTGCTGGTATCCACCCGTTAATTGTTTTTACCCAAGGACATGCATTTGTTGGCGCATGGTTAATCGATGAATGCTTTTCGGACCCTGTAAATGATGACCCAGCATTATTAACAAAGAGAACAGCCGGAGGCATAAGCGAAATTGTCCTGGTGGAGGCCACTTGTATGAGCGCCGGCAACAATGCCTCCTTTGAAGATGCGGTACGTGCAGCTAACTTCAAAATGGTGCGCCTGGGTGAATTTAACTCGTTCGTTGATGTCAAACGGGCGCGTCACGGCGGGGTTCGTCCGCTTCCCCTAAGAATTCTCACGAGCGAAGGTTTCACGATCGTTGAAGAAATTGTTCCAGAGCGTAAAAGTGTCATGCCTGAAACACTCGGCCAGGTCGTAGATGTGACTGGAAATGGAAGTGCCAAAATTTCCAAGCAAATGCTCTGGGAGCGCAAACTCTTGGATTTGACGCTCCGAAATAGTCTTTTGAATCTCAGAATAACCAAGGGAACGGTTCAATTCATTTCGGTTGACTTGGGCAAACTCGAAGATGTGCTTGCCGATGGCGACGAAGTGCAGATATTATCCAAGCCGACGGATTGGGATAATCCATTGAAAAACTCTGGTGTATATCAGGCGATTAATCAGTCGGATCCAATTAATGATTTGGTTAAGAAGGAACTTGGTTATAAAAGATTAAGATCTTACCTGACTGAGGGTGAACTAACCCAGACACTAACAAGTATTTATCGCTCATCGAGGCAGTCTTTGGAAGAGAATGGTGCCAACACCCTCTATATCGCCTTGGGTCTATTGAGATGGTACGAAACCGCTACCAGCGAACGGCCTCGCTATGCCCCAATTCTGTTGCTGCCCATTGAAATCGTCAAAAAGTCTGCGCAAAAGGGATTTGTTATCAGAAGTCGGGAAGAGGAAACTTTGCTGAACATTACGCTGCTGGAAATGCTCCGGCAGGATTTCGACATCAATATCACCGGTCTCGACAACTTGCCCAAAGATGAGAGTGGAGTTGATGTTAAGCTGGTTTTCACTCTGATCAGAAAAGCGATCATGGCCAAGCAACGTTGGGATGTTGAAGAACAGGCATTTCTCGGTACGTTTTCATTCAACAAATTTGTTCTTTGGAACGACATCCATAACAACGTTGATAAGCTCACTGCAAATCCGATCGTAAAGAGCCTAATTTCAGGTAAGTTGGAATGGTACGATAAGGAAACGGAACTAGAATCTGAATCCATTGAGTTGGAACCGGCCTCGCTTTCTCTTCCAATTAGTACAGATTCGTCTCAATTGCAGGCGATACTAAGCTCTTCTAACGGCAAAAGCTTCGTATTGCACGGCCCTCCGGGTACGGGTAAGTCTCAGACGATCACGAATATCATTGCCAATGCAGTCTATGCTGGCAAGAAAGTACTTTTCGTTGCTGCTAAAAAGGCCGCTCTCGACGTAGTAGAAAGTCGTTTAGAGTCGATAGGTATTGGTCCGTTTTGTCTCGAACTTCATTCGAACAAGTCCAAAAAGTCTGCGATTCTGGAACAATTGAAGAAAGCAACGGAGGTTACTAAAACACAGTCACCACCATTTTTTCAAGATGAATCTCAAAGACTTTTAAAGTCCAGAACGGAACTTGGTGAATACGTGAAGGCACTTCATCATCAGCATGAATTTGGATTTTCCCTGTTTGATGCTTTCAACAACTACGTCCAAATTGCACATCATTCGGACAAGCTTCCCTTCCCTGCGAACTTCTTTAATGGGCTTACAGCTCAAAAGGTCAGGGAAATTGAAGAGGCTGTTGAACAGATCCAGCTTTCGGGATCCATTTGCGGTATACCTAGGAAACATCCGCTTGAAGGTATTCGAATTAGGGAGTTTTCCCATTCGGTGAAGGATGAGGCGGACAAGGAGTTAGACAGCTACCGTCAATTGCTTGAAAATTATCAAAAGTATCTCGGAGCAGCGCAAACCGCTTTGAAGATCAATACAAATTCGGCGAGTAAGTCTCAGGATAAGGTCTTTGATGATCTAATTGGATTACTGAAAAAGCTACCTGATGTTCCTTCGCAACTGTTCGCAGTTGATCAGATTGAGCAGACATTACCTGGTGTAATCGAGATTTCAAAATGCGGGCAGACCAGAGATCGAATTAAAGAAGATTTACTAAGAACATTTACTAGTAGTGTGCTGGGGCTAGATGCAGAAATGCTTTTGGGTAGCTGGCAAACCGCGGGTAATCAGTGGTTCTTACCTCGCTTTTTGGGACAGCGCAAAGTTCTGAAAGCGTTGCAAAGCTATTGTACGACTGGAAAGGTATCTAATGACCAAATTCAGGATACTTTACAAAAAATCATCAATTATAAGGCTCAGCAGGGACGGATAGACAAAGCAGTTTATTTGCCCGAGATGTTGGGCTTCTTGTGGAAAGGGGGGGAAGGAGACTGGAGCCAAATCAGCGGGATTTGTGAGGACCTGATTGCTATCCATCGAAAATTTATTGAGCTGAATTCTGACCAATCTTCAAATGCCTGGCGCAAAGATTTATCCATCTCGTTTGGAGATGGTAGCAAAGTTTTCTTTACGCGGCAGGAACAAGTGCTTTCACAGGCTCAGACGGTGATCCGATCTATGAACGACGCAGAGCTGAGCCTAAGCCAACTATTGTCAATCGATTTTTTAAGCTTGTCTGTTTTGGAGCCTAGTTGGTCTGAGAACAATTTGGTCCATGTTAAGAGGTGGCAGTCAGCTTTGAGTGAATTGAGGGATTGGGTCGCGTGGAATAACTGTGTTGAGAAAGCGGACGCTCTCGGGATATCAAACATAGTGAGGGCATATCGCGATGGACAGGTAGAGGGCAATGATATGGTTGGCCATTTCAAAAAGGGTTTTTATCGCGCCGCCGCAATTTATATCATTGACAAGAATCCCGTTTTGGCGGCATTCAATGGAAGGATGTTCGAAGAGAAGGTCAAGAAGTTCAGACAGCTTAGCCAGCATTTCGATACTTTAACGAAGCAAGAACTTTATGCACGACTTGCTTCGAGAATCCCATCGGCTCCCCAGGAGGCTTCACAGACGTCGGAAATGGGGATCTTGCAACGCAATATCCGGAATAATGGTCGCGCGACTTCGATCCGGAAGTTATTTGATTCAATCCCAAATCTGTTGCCACGTTTGACTCCATGTATGTTGATGAGCCCGATCTCCGTCGCGCAATATTTTGATGCTGATCGGGTAAAATTCGACCTGGTTATTTTTGACGAAGCCTCTCAGCTCCAAACCTGCGAGGCAGTCGGTGCCATTGCGAGAGGAGCCAGTGTTGTTGTTGTGGGAGACCCTAAGCAAATGCCTCCAACCAGCTTCTTTTCTTCCAATAATGTGGATGAGGAGAATATTGACATCGAGGATATGGAAAGCATCCTGGACGACTGCCTAGCTATATCGATGCCGTCCCACCACCTGCTTTGGCACTATCGAAGCAAGCATGAGAGCTTGATCGCTTTCAGCAATTCTAAGTACTATGACAACAAGCTACTCACTTTCCCATCTACGGATGACATCCACAGCATGGTAAAACACGTGCCTGTTCGAGGATTTTACGATAAAGGAAAAACAAGGCAAAACCAGGCGGAAGCCAAGGCAATCGTGGCAGAAGTTGTATCCAGGTTAGCCAGTCCTACACTTTCAAAAAGAAGCGTCGGCGTTGTTACGTTCAGTTCTGTACAACAAAATTTGATTGAGGACTTGCTATCAGAAGAATTTAAGAAACGTCCGGAGTTAGAGAAAGTCGCGTATGAATCGGAAGAGCCACTTTTCGTTAAAAACCTCGAAAATGTTCAGGGCGACGAGCGTGATGTAATCCTTTTCTCAATTTGCTACGGGCCTAATGAGGAAGGTAAACCGAGTGTAAACTTTGGCCCTATTAACCGGGAGGGTGGATGGCGCCGTTTAAACGTAGCCGTTTCCAGGGCACGTTATGAGATGAAGGTCTTTGCTACAATGGCTTCCGACCAAATTGACCTGACCCGAACAAAATCGGAAGGAGTTGCAGGATTGAAATCGTTTTTGGCATACGCTGAACGTGGTAAGACAGCACTGCCTGTAAGGACGGTTAGTCACGGGAAATCAGAATCTGGCTTTGAGCGCGAACTTGCCCGGCAACTGGAAGAACTTGGGTATGCCGTGCATACGAACATCGGATGTTCTGACTTTAAGATCGATATTGGAATTGTCAATCCACTAAATGAGGGCGAATATTTGATCGGGGTATTATGTGACGGTTACAACTATAACAAGGCCAAGAATTCGCGAGACAGAGAAATCGTCCAGAAGGATGTTCTTCATAGCCTTGGATGGACCACGCACCGGGTGTGGTCAATGGATTGGTGGGAAAATTCTCAGAGAACTCTCGACGGAATTGTAGACGCGATCGAGGCGGCCAGGACTAACTATAATGTTAAAAAGGAGAAAGTTGAGATTGAGCAGGTCATGGGAGGAGCAGAAACCTTTCAGCCTAAGATAGAAACGGTAGCCAGTCCAATTTTCAATGCTGCGCCACAGCCGCAATTAACTGCGTCAAGTGCCAAGAAATACGAGGTTGCTGTGGTCGAGACCATACTGGCAAAGTCATCTGACGACTTTTTGCAACCTTTCAATAGGCAAAAGATCTCAAATCAGATTTTGACGATCCTAGAAAGCGAGTCTCCAATTAGCAAGAACTTGCTTTCAAAGCGCCTTTTAGCAGCTTGGGGGATCGCCCGGAACGGCTCCCGAACGGCTGCACATATTGACAACATTCTTCCGACACTCTCTTTGCAAACTACGCAGAAAGGTAAGAGTGTAATCTTTTGGAAAACGCAGCACAATCCTAGCGAGTACGCGATCTATCGCCTCAGCGAGCTCGAAATTCACAAGAGGGACGCGGATGACCTTCCACCCGAAGAGGTTGCTAATGCTGTGAAGGAAATACTAGTGAATCAAATAAGCCTGCCCAAGGCAGAATTGGTACGAGAAACTTCAAAACTTATGGGTTATGCACGAGCAGGCTCAAATGTGGAAATGGCAATGAGTTTTGGAATTGAAGCGGCAGTATCAAAGGGGTACTGTGTGGATGAGGATGGTCGGATTGTCCTGAAATAGTAATTTTTGTTAAACCGTATAATCAGTGTTCACATGGAAATCACTGCTATAAAGCCTGGTCCTAAACCCAAGAAGGAAGATGGTTTACGAGATCAGAGAAGGAGAGTTACGACCGAAAAGCGTGAGAAGTACCCTGATCTTAAGCCTCATAAGCATAAGCCGGGAGATTGATTCATCTGCTAACTCCTGGCGTTATGTTGGCCGAAAATATAATTACCCAGAGTGCTATCAACCGTCGATATTCGAGCACTAGGATTTCGCATTGGGATATACTTGCACGGCCTTGGGTTGCTGGCCGAAAGCAAAAAGCCCAACTTTCAAGTAGCATAGACATTTTCAGTTTTTTTGCGTAGGTGAGGTTGTACCGATAAGTCAGATTTTATTTTAAATGAAACGTAAACAAAAATTACGACCTAAGTCAAATATCAAATTTCAGAATCATGTATTATTAACTAGATCTGACTTCTTCCCATCGGAGACGCTTTCGCCAGCGGAATATCTCATTGGAATACCTAAGATCATACTTATTCAGTATGCCGCTAAATTTCTTCTTCACTACGATCATCAATCTAATGACGAGACTCCAGAACAATTTTTGGAGAAATATTTTGCAAATTATAGTGATAGGACATATATCGAATGGATAAAAATCATTCAGTCTAAACGAACATCATATGGGACTAGTGTTGCAATTGTCTATCCAATTTCTTGTTATAAATTCTTTGAGTATGCTTTACGGCAAGATGGAAACATAGAGCCAGACTTTGATAAATCATTTATTGAAAGATCAAATATCAATATATTAAAGTGCTTTCTCGCTATAAATGAAGAGTTCAGGAACAAAGAGTTGTCTGCTTTTGAAGGCCTTCAAAGAGATCACCCCGAAAATGCATCAATTTTAATATCATTCTTGGGCTCTATGATGGAGTCTGATATGACAAAATTTGTTCCAAGTATTAGCTTCATAACGCAACTAGCGAAGTCTAGATACCTATTTGCCTTTCTACTCGGGGATAAAGAAGCTCGGAAACTACTCAGCTTGTACCTTTCAGAAATTGGCCTCACTTCTGCGAATGACTATTTTGCAAAGCTGGCGTTCCTTCTCCAGGAGAGTCAGAAAAGAGACCCGATTACCGGTATGGCGGCATTCACGCTTGATGAGCATCAATTTCCGAAATTATCTCGGTTTGTTAAGCATATCCTCGCTACAGACGTATCCGATGAACCGGATTTTTTATCTATTCGAAATAACCCGATAGTTGAATTACGGCCTAGTACGTATCATATTGTACATGACAAGTTTTTATTTGACAAGCTTTACATGGGGTTGTTTTTTGGCTTAAATTCTACCTATAAGAATAAAAAGCTGAATTTTCTGAATGATTTTATGGGTTATTTTGGGGAATCATTTTTTGAGCAGCACCTATGCTATAAAATCCTAGAGAACACTTTGAGTGGAAATGCGATACGATTGTCTGGCCTCGACATCAAATATAAAAGACAACAGACTGGTAATAAACGGGATGGTGAGCCAGACTATTACATTAGAAATTGGGATAATATTTTTTTGTTCGAAATAAAAAATAATCTTATACGAAGCTCAATTAAGTATTCATTTGATTTTGAAAATATTGAGTCACATTTAAAAACTAGATTTATTTATGACCCAAAGGGAAAAAAAGATGGAATTGTAAAGCAAATATCGAATAACATTGATTTGATTTTGTCTGGCGATCTAGATTACGATGATATAAGCCAACCTGCACGGAATTGGATTTACCCGGTGGCTATTTTACCAGAAGAAACATATAGTTCGTATGGTCTAAACTTTTTGGCAAACACCTGGTTTAGAGACGAGTTGGATGGTCGAGCAGGAGACAACAATGATAAGTATCGAAAGGTCAAGCCGCTAGTTATAATAACGATTGATACCTTACTAATAGCTAACCATCTTATCAAGCAAAAGAAAGGGACAATGAAGCAGCTTCTTGATGGTTATATCAACAATCATATGAAAATTAATAACAAGAACAATCAGCGAATTTCGTTTTCGATGTACGTATATAATTTCAGTAGGTCATCAAACATCGACTATTCGCTGGCTCAGGTTGAGGCAGACGTGAATTTCGATGTCAGGCTCGACGATATGGCGAGCGAGTAACAATTCTAAAGCCCCGATTAGTATGCGTATAGAAAGTCGTTTCAACTAATTCTTCATCAGGTTAAGCGAAAGTAGTTTCTCTGCAAGGCGGCCATGACCTGACCCGTGCAACCGTGTGCAAAAGGATTGACTAAAAGTTTTGGTGATTTCGTTTGACCAACTTAGGCAGTCTTCGCAGATGCGAAGACTGCCTAACTGTCTGATCCCATGCACTTTTCAGCTTCGTCAATTCAGCGATATCCAAAAGCTCAAAGGTATCTGTGGTTCAATGAAATCTTTTGATAGCCAACGAATTGTTTATCAATTGCCCTTCAGCCGCTCCCGCAACCCCTTCATATCCTCACTAATCTTCACATCCAAAATCTTAGCATAAATCATAGTCTGCTTCAAAGACCGATGTCCAAGCATCTTGGAAACCGTCTCAATCGGCACCTTGTTACTCAGCGTCACGGTAGTAGCGAAAGTATGCCGCGCAATATGAAAGGTGAGCGTCTTTGAAATCCCGCACAGATTCGCAATCTCCTTCAAGTAAGCATTCATCTTTTGGTTACTCAATACCGGGAGCACAACGCCCTTATTGCAGCACTGCGGATGCTCTTTATACTTCTCGATGATGTCAAGCGCAGTAGGCAACAACGGAATACGTGTAGGCGCATCCGTTTTTTGGCGGGCGGTATCGATCCACGGCTCGCCGTCCATGCCGACAACGATATCCGTGGTCTTCAATTGCTTCACATCCACATAAGCAAGTCCCGTGTAGCAGCAGAATAGAAAGATGTCCCGCACCTGGCTGATCCTTTCGACCTCAAACACTTTTTCAGTTAGCCGTTTCAACTCGTCCCTGGACAAAGGATTCTTCACTACCTCCTTCTTGGTTAGCTTGAAGCCCTGAAACGGATCTTTCTTCAACCATTTGTTATTGACACATATCAGCACGACCTTCTTCAAATTGCTCATGTATTTAATCGCCGAGTTGTGGTTGCAACCTCGCGCGCTACGGAGCCAGAAATTAAATTCGGTGATGAATTCAAAGTTCAGATCTTTGATCTCCATATCATCCTTCTTGTACTTCCACTTGATGAAGGAAGCGGTATGTTCCTTGGCGGTCTTATAGCGCTTCAAAGTGAGCGGCGCGAACTCCTGGCCGACTAGTGCCTCCATTTGCTCGTTGTGACGCTGAAAAACTTCGAGAATCGTACGAGTCTCATTGCTTTTACCAAGCAACACATTCTTTAATGCCTCGGCTGACAATTCCTTATCATCCTCAATCAACATCTTCTTAGCCTGAAAAACTTTTGAGCTCAGCATGTCAAGATAGGCATTGAGCGTGCGGGTGTCTTCTTTTTGGCCGATGGCTCGGCCTGCGTCGACATTCCATCTGGCGGGGCTCCATAGCTGTTTTGTGGACATTTCGACGGGCTTGCCATCGACGGTAATTCTCAGGTAAACGTAACGTAAACCATCCTTCTGATTCTTGGCTTGTTTTAGATAGAAAAACAGGCCGAAAGTTTTTTCCAACATGACGCTAGCATTTAAGTGGTTAAATATCGCGTTACCAGCCTTTTCAAACAAGATGTTTATCCCGTGAACATGTTGTCAATCAGAAACTTACGGGCATTTTCCAGCGTCTTTTTTCGCAAAGCGTCGAACTACACGAATGACGCCGGAAAACATGGGAATTTTTGCATTTTTTGATACAATCTGAAAAACAAAAATGCCCGCAAATCATTGATTTACAGGCATTTTGTTTGACTTTGAACTTATTTCAAGGGAGGGAGACGGGTCTCGAACCCGCGACCTCTAGAACCACAATCTAGCGCTCTAACCGACTGAGCTACAACCTCCGTTTTAGTTGTATCGAATGGGCTAAGCCCTGTTTCGAGGACACAAAATTAGGAAAAGGTTTGCAGCTTGCAAGATATTTCACAAATTTTTTACAAACTACAAACCGTTCCCCAAGCCGTAGCTTGATTATTTAGCCGCAGTGTACAGTGCGTCAGCCGCTTTCCAATCTACAACGTTCCAATAGGCGTCGATGTAGTCGGGGCGCTTGTTTTGATATTTCAGGTAATATGCGTGCTCCCATACGTCTAGGCCGATCACCGGAGTTCCTTTTACTTCCGCGATGTCCATCAATGGGTTGTCCTGGTTGGGAGAAGAAGTGATCGCGATTTCTCCGCCTTCTTTGACGATCAACCAAGCCCAGCCTGAGCCGAAACGACCGATTGAAGCTTTTTTAAACTCATCCTTAAATGCCTGGAATGAACCGAATTTCGCGGTGATGGCTTTGCCCAGTTCGCCGGTTGGTTCGCCGCCGCCGGTCGACGAGAGTGATTTCCAGAAAAAAGTATGGTTCCAGTGACCGCCGCCATTGTTGCGTACGGGTGCCGGTGCTTTGCTGATGCCAGCCAAAAGTTCCTCTATGGTTTTGCCTTCCAACTCGGTGCCTGCTACTGCTGCATTCAGATTGGTAACATATGCCTGGTGGTGACGGTCGTGATGTATCTCCATGGTCAATGCATCGAAGTGTGGCTCCAAAGCATTGTTTGCGTAAGGTAAGGGATCCAGTGTAAATGCCATTTTCAGTGTAGTTTAATGATTATAAAAATTGTTATACCAGATAGGCTAACAGCAGAATGCACCTTTATGTTCTTAATTCCCTGAAAAATTTGAGTAGTAACTGCTGGGATTCCATGGCCATAATGCCGGTTACAAGTTTAGTTTTCGGGTGTAAAAGTGGTTGCTTGATCTTCGAAAATCCACGCTTCTCGTCCTGTGCGCCTACGACGACCCGCCTGACCTGCGTCCAGTAGAGCGCCCCCGCACACATCACGCAAGGTTCCAGCGTCACATACAGGGTGCAATCGGTGAGGTATTTGGAGCCGAGGTGGTCGGCGGCGGCGGTGATGGCGATCATCTCGGCGTGAGCGGTGACGTCGTTCAGGCGCTCTGTCTGGTTATAACCCCTTCCAATGATCCTGTCTTTGGCAACGACGAGCGCGCCAACTGGTATTTCGCCTTCTTCATATGCTTTACGGGCAAGCGCAAGGGCTTCCTCCATAAAGTAATGGTCCATAATGTCTGCCTGTATATCCATATGCCTGTAAAGAAAACGGGACATCCATTGCGTTGCAACAAATGTCCCGTGGTATTTTTTAGAATTAACTATCAGGGTTTCATCACACGCTGAACGGTGCTCAGATTGCCATTCTGAATGCGCAGCAAGTAAAGTCCCGAAGGATAATTGGCAAAATCAACTTCTGTTTTTTGCTGTTTAATCGCCTGGGTCGAACGCGGGCGACCATTGAGGTCTACCACTTCGATGCTCGCTTGTTTTGGCGAAATAGTGCCGGTCACTTCAACAGTGCATTTGCCGTTGATCACAGTCGGGTAAACCTTCGCCCAATCTGCCGGAACTGGTGGCTCGACACCCAGGATTGGGTCAACCTGCACTCTGACAGTACCAACGCCCCTGCCGGTCCCGCAGCTATTGGTTATTTTGGTAATAGCGTACGTGGTGGTCGTCTTCGGGGCCAGCTTGAAGTTGTAAGGAGTTGCATTGGCCGTAATCAGCGTGTCCTTTACGCCGTTGTTCAGCGTGAATGTCCAGGGTGACTTTCCGGTAATTTCGGCTTTCAAGTCGGCGGTTTCGCCTACGAGAATGGTTTGTGTTCCTGTCAATGTCGCAACCGGCAGCGGGCTTGCATTAACTGTGATCGGGCTTACGCTTCCTTTCACTGTAAAGTCCGGATTGGCTCCCGAGCTGATCACGCGATAAAAATAGGTTCCTCCCTTGGTAGTATCAGGGAATGTGGCCGATACTGAATTCGCTGTGGCGGTCGACGAAATCGTATAGAATTTGGCGTCTACATTTTCCTTCGATACCTGCAATTTGAAGGTATTACCCTGAGGGAAATCACCGGACTGCTGGAAAGGCACGATAAACGGTTTGCTAGCACAAATCTCCGAAACCGAAGCGTTTCCTGTGTTAATGGTAGGTACTTTCACGGTAACCACCGCTTTACCGCCAATAGTGCCCGGACCGCAGATATTGCTAACTTCGGTGAGGAGGTAGCTGGTGGTTGTGATCGGCTTAACCTGCACCTGATGGTCGGCCTGATTAGTGGTTGCGGTGTCGCCGCTGGATAAAACATAATGCCACGGACCGTCGCCTGTAAACTTGATGTTAATAGTCGCTGTCTGTCCCAGATCGATCGTTGGATTGCCTGAGATGGTCGCGGAAGGCAATGGTTTGATATGGATTTTGATTTCTTCTTTCGGGCTTTCGCAGCCGTTGGACCCAGTTTGCGTTACATAGAACGAGTAATCCTGGACTTTCGCCGTGAAAGGAGTGAACGGAACACCCTGGAACTCCGTGTCGTCTGCTGCACGGTACCATTTCAGAATCGTTCCGGTTGCATCGAGTACCGGTGCGGTTGCATTCTGGCAGTATTCGAGGTAGGTTTTGGTGGTTGGCTTCGGCGTCGTATTTACTTTCACATCGATCTTGGCGCGGTCGCCTGGGCAGCCAGCCAAGGTTTGTCCGACATAATAGGAAGTCGTGCCACCTTCGGCTGTCGATGGTGTGGGGGCATTTGGACTTGCGCTGCCACCCGTTGCGTTGGTTCCATACCAATCCAGAGTTGCATTCGTTACCGCTGTTGCTTTAAGTGGCTCCGCTGTGATAAACTGGCAGTATTCAATCAGTGACTGCGGAATACCCGGAACGCCTGGAAGCGGCTTTACGAGGACTTTCTGTGCCACGCGCGTAGTGCTTTCGCAGCCTTTGTTCGTTACTTGTGTTGCGTAATATGTCGTTTCTCCTGCATTTTTTAGATTGATAGAAGGCACACTTGGGCTTGCAGTACCACCGGTAGCTGCTGTGTACCAGTTCAAAGTATTGCCGTCCGATGCCTGCGTCGGGAATGCGTAGTTTTTATCCGTACGCTCCTGGCAGAAAGCTTCTGATAATGCGCTTACAGCTCCCGGAGTTGCGTTGATCACTACGTCGAGTTTGGCCCGGGGACTTTCGCATGAAAGGCTGCCGTAGGTGTTAGACTGGGTCACATAATAAGATGTTGTTCCCACTGTCGTTGCGGTTGGCGTGGGCGCAGTAGCAGAGCCACTACCGCCGGTAGGTCCGGAGTACCATTTGTAAACACCCCCTGATGGAGTCAATGCAACAGGTTTCGCTCCAACGCAATAGTTGACGGGCGTCACTACCGTTGGAGCCGCAGGAGTATCTTTAATGATTACATCGATTTTCGCTCTTGGGCCTTCACACAAGCCGGATGACGTCTGGCTTACATAATAACTGGTAGTGCCTACGGTAGAAGTTACCGGTACGGGAGCGCCATCCAGCGCATTACCACCGCTGGGAGCCGTGTACCATTTAAGCCCACTACCCGTTGCCGTTAATGGCGTTGCTGTCGAGTTCTGACAGAGGTTTACCGTTGCAGTTACGGTAGGAGCAGTAGAGAGATTCTTTACGGTTACCTGGATCTCCGCTCTTTCACTTTCACAGCCATTCAAAGTCTGTGTTACATAATAGCTTTTGGTGCCGACCGCATTAGTGGTCGGTGTCGGTGCAGTGCTTGATCCCGTACCACCGGAAGCAGCAGCATACCATTTTAGTCCGGTTCCGGTAGCAGTAAGCTGAGCTGCTGTTGCATTGAGACAGTAGTCTAGATTTGCGACTCCCGGCTTGTCAGTCTTGTTAATGGTAACTTTTATTTCGGCTCTTGCACTCTCACAAGCACCTACGGTTTGTGACACGTAATAGCTCGTAACGCCTTCCACTGCGCTCGAAGGCTTAGGCGCGGTGGTCGTGCTTGCGCCGCCTGATGCCTGAGTATACCATTTCAGATTAGAGCCTGTGGCGGTGAGGGTGGCCGTTGTGGCGCCGAGACAATATGAGACATTACTCACGCCAGGCGCTGCTGGCGGTGTACACGCATTAACGGTAACCACAATTTGCGCCCTCGCACTTTCACATCCACCGACTGTTTGAGATACGTAATAAGATGTGCTTCCCGGCGCTGCTGTTGAAGGGGTTGGAGCTGTTGGCGAAGACGTTCCCCCGGTTGCATTGGTTCCGTACCATTTTAAATTGGTTCCCGTTGCGGTCAATGGAACGGCAGCATCGCCTACTGTATAAGATTTGTTGGCAACGGCGGGTGCTGCCGGCGGAGTACAGGCAGTGACGGTAACCACAATTTGCGCTCTTGTGCTTTCACACCCACCCACAGTTTGAGAAACGTAATAGGATGTACTTCCCGGAGTTGTTGTCGAAGGGGTTGGTGCAGTCGCGGAAGCAGTTCCACCTGTTGCATCGGTTCCGTACCATTTCAAATTGGTTCCTGTTGCGGTCAATGGAACGGCAGCATCGCCTACTGTATAAGATTTGTTGGCAACGGCGGGTGCTGCCGGCGGAGTACAGGCAGTGACGGTAACGACGATTTGCGCCCTCGCGCTTTCACATCCACCCACAGTTTGAGATACATAATAGGATGCATTGCCGGGAGTTGTTGTCGAAGGGGTTGGGGCAGTCGCGGAAGCAGTTCCCCCGGTTGCATCGGTTCCGTACCATTTCAAATTGGTTCCTGTTGCGGTCAAAGGAACGGCTGCATCGCCTACTGTATAAGATTTGTTGGCAACGGTGGGTGCCGCGGGTGGAGTACAGGCAGTGACGGTAACCACAATTTGCGCTCTTGCACTCTCACATCCACCCACAGTTTGAGATACATAATAGGATGTACTTCCGGGAGTTGTTGTCGAAGGGGTTGGAGCAGTTGCGGAAGCAGTTCCACCGGTTGCATCGGTTCCGTACCATTTCAAATTGGTTCCTGTTGCGGTCAAAGGAACGGCTGCATCGCCTACTGTATAAGATTTGTTGGCAACGGTGGGTGCTGCCGGCGGCGTACAAGCAGTCACAATCACGTCTATTTTAGCACGGGCGCTTTCGCATCCCGCAGGCTTTTGAGAGACATAATAGCTCTTAGTACCAGGTGTATCGGTAGAAGGAGTTATAGATGCAACACCGGTTCCGCCGGTAGGGTCGGTATACCACAGCAAACCGGTAGCAGGTGTGGCTGTTAATGCTACTGCGCTTGTTCCCTGAACATAATTAACAGGCGTAGTCACCGTAGGCGTTGCGGGGACTGCATTCACCGTTAAGGCGCTTTCAGATCCCGTTGCAATCGTAGCCGCTACCAACTTGGATATGATGCGGATCTTGTAAGCAGATCCCGCCGCAGTTCCGCCTGGAATAGTGGCAGTAATAGGAGAAGCAGTAGCATTTCCAATCTCCACCGGAGCTCCGAAGGCTCCCGCTGCATCAGACAATTGTGCGATGAAACTGGTTAACGGTGCTACGGTTCCCGTGGTGGTAAATGGCACCGAAACCTCCCCTCCCGCGCAAGCTGGTGATGGGGTGATCGCCCCCGTGGTAATTGTCGTTTGTCCGAATGAAGCTGCCAGGCAGAACAGCGTGGCGAAAATGGTAAGGAAACTCTCTTTAATAAATGTTCTTTTCATGTATCTGTCTAAATATCTTTCCGCTAACCTTTTGACTGGTAAAGTTAGAGATATTTTTCAAATACGCTGAAGGTGATTTAAGGAAGCTGGCTTTTCCGTTGAATCAAAGAACTGTACACTACGTCCTGAATTTTGCGGCGTGTACGCTGGGTAGTAATCGCCGTGTTTTCCGCATCGGGACTGACTCGGTTGGAGAGGAATACAAACACCAGGTCTTCCTCGGGGTCGACCCAAACCATCGTGCCCGTGAAACCCGTGTGCCCGAAGGAGTTGACGGAGGTCAGCGGCGATACATAGGAACTGTTGCCATCTGCCGGCGCCTTGTCCCAGCCCAGCCCGCGATGATGCGACTCGTCGTACATGCGGGAGAAGAACGGCACCGTGGCTTGTTCGTAATAACGTTTTCCGGCGTAATTGCCCTTCCAAAGATTCATTTGAAGTAAAACGGCCAGGTCGCGTGCCGTGCCAAACAGGCCCGCATGCCCGGAAACGCCTCCGACGATGGCGGCCATCTGATCGTGCACCGTCCCTTGCAGCAGCTGTCCGCGGAAACGGTAATCCTGTTCGGTAGGTGCGATCTGTTTTTCAGGAAAACGACGCAACGGATTAAAGCCGAGATAGGCCAGGCCCAGCGGCTCATAAATGTTGGCAGCCACAAAAACATCCAGCGGCTGGCCGGTTATTCTTTCTACAATTTTTTGCAGGGTCAAAAAGCCGAGATCGCTGTACAAATAACCGTAAGTACCAGCCCGGTCGCGGCGGTTGTTCATCGGCGATTCTACCACCCATTTCCATACGGAATCGCGCAATGCACCTTTGGCAAAAAGCTTGGGCGCTACCTGCAAATAGTAGGCGGTATCCTGTTTTGAGCTGTAATATTCGGGCAGCAGCCCTCCGGCGCTGGTTTTGGTTCGATCCCAAAGCGAGGGGTAGAACGAAATCAGGCCCGAGCGGTGCAGGAGCAGGTCGCGGACGGTGAAGTTCTGTTTGGTAGTACCTGCCAGTTCCGGGAGATACTTCGATGCTTTTTCGTCCAGTCCGATCTGCTTCCGGTCGTAAAGCAGCATTACGGCCTGCAATGTGGCCGAAACCTTCGTGACCGAAGCAAGGTCGTAAATCGTTTCGGGCGTTACGCGGTCGTTGGTCCGGTAGCTTAGCCCGCCGAACTGTTTTTCGTAAATGATCTTACCCTGTCTGGCCACGAGTACTTCGCAGCCAGGGAAAACGTGATCATTCACCGCCGCCGTAGCGATTTCATCGATTTTTCTAAGCGAAATACCATCCATACCCACGCTCTCCGGTGTGCCGAATGCAATGCGATTGATGGAAGTTGTACTCACACCAGTCCCCGTTTTATAAGCCAATACCGAGACCGGCAGACGCCCTTTCGAACTCAGCGCGCCAAAAATGATCTGCGGAACGATTTCCTGCTGGTCTTTCCCGTCCTGATTGGCGCAGATCAGCGCGTCGGTTACTGGGAAGTATTGAATGCTGTATGGCGTGCCGAAGAGGCAAAGGATCACTTTTTTGTTCTGCTGTTTGAGCTGGTTTACAAAATCGGCCATGCCTGTGGTAACCCCGTAATTCCTGCCCGGCTTGGAGCTGATGCCGTGAATATCGACGATCACAGTATTGTAAGGTTCCAGGTAACCCAGCATTTCGGTAATCTGCTCCTGCGACGACGGCCCGTCGTAGAACGAATAGCTCCGCATCGGTTTGTAGGTCGAAAGCATTTTCTGGAATGCCGTACTACTACCCTCGCCAATGCTTACGGACGCGATATTGTTGTCCATCACCGAGCCGATGGGAAGGAGGTTATTGTCGTTTTTCACGACGGTCACCGAAGCTTCGCACAGCTCGCGGTAGAGCTCATTGCTCTTCTCGCTGTTCAGGTCGGCGCACAGATTATTAATGTCAATAGGCTGGTATTTGCTCAATCCGGCCCAGTATTTAGCCTGCAAAATGCGTTTGACCTTATCGTCGATGATCTTTTCGCTGATCAGTTTCTGGTTAATAGCGTCTTTAACGCGGGTTACCGTTTCGGCAATGCTCTCGGGGTAAAGCAGCACATCGTTCCCAGCTACCAGTGCTTTCAGGTTCACGTCGGCGGCTTTGCCGTTTTTAAGCACGCCGCGCATGTTCATGGCATCGGTAAATACCAGTCCGCGGAAGCCCAGGTCTTTACGAAGCAAGCCATTTACAACCTTGTCGGAGAGCGAACTGGCCTGGTTGGCTGTGTTATCCAATGCAGGAATGTACAAATGCGCATTGAGAACGCCCATCAGGCTGTCCGCAATCATCTCACGGTAGGGGTACAGGTCCGTATTGCTGAGTTGTTCCAAAGAATGCGTCAGCACCGGCAATGTGAAATGCGAATCCGCATCGGTATCACCATGGCCGGGGAAATGCTTGGCGGTAGCGATAATGCGGCTGTGCTGCAAGCCTTTCATATAGGCGATCGACTTCCGGGCTACATTCTCTTTGTCCTCACCGAACGAACGTATACCAATCACCGGGTTGTCCGCATTGCTGTTGATATCCGAGACCGGCGCGAAGTTAATTTGGATGCCAAGGCGTTTGCACTGGCGGGCGATGTCCTCGCCCATGCGGTAAATCAACCGATCGTCCTGGATCGAGCCGAGTACCATTTGTTTGGGAAAGGAAATCGTACTGTCGAGGCGCATACCGAGGCCCCATTCGCCATCGATACCGATAAAAAGCGGGATGTTGGAATGCGACTGGTAGCGGTTTGTAAGTTGTGCCTGGCCTACCGGTCCGCCTTGAAAGAATATAAGGCCGCCGATCTGGTAGTCGTTGACCAGCTTGTCGATGTATTTGTAATGGGATTCGTCACGGTTCGAGTAAGTAGCTACCATGAAAAGCTGGCCGATCTTCTGCTCGATACTCAGGGATTTGAGGGTACTGTCCACCCATTCGTTTTCGGGCAGGACGAGCACCGGATCGCGGCGCTTTTTGGGGGTTTTGTGTTTGGGTTCAACAACAGCAGGCTCCTTTTTGACCGCTATTGCCGTCACCGTCATCATTTTCCAGGCAACAGAAGCCATAGAGGTAAGCACCACCAGCGCTACTACAATCACAACAACACGAAACCGGCTGAACCACCAATTTTTCATACCTGAAAACACTGACTTAACGAGGGAATGTTAGGTTTACCACTTCAATAACTGACATTGGATTTCATCAAAAGTTACAACAATAACAAATTTTCAGCGCTTTAAATCCAGGAAAATATGGTTTTAATGCAATTCTAATATTTGCTTAACCGAATATCGTCTTGATAACTACTGTCGGAACATCAAGCTTGCTGCGTGAGCTTCCTGAAAATATCTTCCAGCGAATCGCCCGTGTCTCGGAGCTCCTGCAACGAACTGTCACTCACTACTTTTCCTTTGTTGATGATGATCACGCGGTCGCATAATGCTTCCACTTCCTGCATAATGTGCGTGGAAAAGAGCACTGTTTTGTCCTTCCCGGCCGTACGGATCACCTCGCGGATCTCCTGGATCTGGTTAGGGTCGAGGCCGGTCGTCGGTTCGTCGAGGATCAGCACGTCCGGATTGTGCAAAAAAGACTGCGCTAACCCGACGCGCTGCCGGTAACCTTTGGAAAGCTGTCCGATCTTCTTCCGGCGCTCAGGTTCCAACCCGCACATCGCGATCACCTCGTCGACCCTTGCCTTCAATGCGGCTCCATTCATTCCGTACAGTTTTCCTGAAAAGAGCAGGAGTTCCGTTACGTACATGTCCAGGTACAGCGGGTTATGCTCGGGCAAGTAGCCGATAGCCCTGCGCGCGGGCATAGGTTCCTGTATCACATCGAAATCCGAAACTTTGGCGAGGCCTTCGGTTGGTTTGAGATAGCCGGTCAGGATTTTCATCGTCGTCGATTTTCCGGCCCCATTCGGACCTAGAAAACCCACAATTTCACCTTTTTTAAGATTAAATGAAATCCCGTCGACCGCACGCTGCGTTCCGTAAACCTTGGTCAAGTTGGCGACTTGGATCATATTTTAATGTTGAATGTGTGAATGACGGAATGCTTGACCATTCCTGACATTTTATACTTTTAAAAACAATTTGTTTCTGTAAAGTAAATACATAAATGCCCATTGTACGGCGATAAATGCAATTACTTCGCCCACCGCCTCTGCTCCATGCGGTAAATAGCTTAGTAATCCGCCGAACAATGCCCGGGACGTATAACCAAAGTCGATGAACCGTCCGACCATATAAATGACGATCGAATTCATCCCTATTACTACAAAGAACAACACCCATTTTCGGTAGTTGAGCACATCCACGACCCAGTAGAACAATGCGAGCAGCAATGTACTAAACCCACCTGCGCACAGTACGAACGAGCTGGTCCAGAGGTTTTTATTGATAGGAAAAAAATGATCCCAGACGAGGCAGACCAGCAGACTAACAATTCCTGCAAAAACCAGGTAAATGACTTTGCTCTTCTGAGAAATGATTTCGTGGCTGGTTCTGAGCAGCTCGCCCGCGAAAATGCCCATCAGACCGGTAGCTATGGCTGGAATCGTCGAAACGAGTCCTTCGGGATCGTGAATGGTGAGGTGCAGGCGGCCAGGGATAAGCATTTTGTCGATATAGCTGGCCGGGTTGCAATCGATCGTTAGGAAGCCCGCTCCGCAGCCAGGGACGGGATAGAACATCATAAACAGGTAATAGCCGATGAGCAGCCCACCGAACCAGATCCATCGTGCCCGGAAACCGAAATAGAGGTAAATAATCTGAGCAAACATCCCTGCGAGCCCGATCCGCGCGAGCACGCTCGGGTAGCGCATCTGCGACCATTCCGTTTCGAAAAGGCCATTGTTGTAAATGATGCCCAGAATAACCAGGATAATGCCTCGTTGAATCACCTTGCGGATCAGCTGTGAGGGCGGGACCCCCTTTTCGAGGCGGCTGCCCAATGAAAAGGGCGTTGAAACACCGGCCATGAAAAGGAAAGTGGGGAAAATGAGATCATAGGCACGGAAACCGTTCCAATCGGGGTGGGTAAACTGGTGTGCCAGGAATATCGCCCACGACCAGCCGGTCACTTTGGCGAGCACATGGAAAATCTCTTCGCCACCGGAAATCCAGAACATATCAAAACCACGCAACGTATCCAGGGACAATAACCTTTGTGAAGGAGCACTATCTTTCATCTGACAAAACAGGGTGTAGGGAAATAAAATTTGGAAAATTGAATGGAGTTTGAAATAAAACCAATAGCAACTACTGTAAAGATTGCAAAAAATACCATTCGAACTTCCTTGTAAAACTATATTTATTTGAATAAGTCTATAAGTCTCACGGATAATGAAAAAGAGGGGTGGTATATAATGGCCGGCAGAAAGACCGTTATAAGCATCGAATTTTTAACCCATCATCACCCCCATGAAAAGAATCCTGACACTGATCTTCGCCCTCGGCCTGCTACTGGGCAGCCTTGCCAATTCCACATCATTCGCACAGAGCCGCCGGAGCGACGTCCGCGGCGACGACCGCCGCGGTAGCGACCGCCGCGGTAGCGACCGGCGCAGCGACGACGGTTTCGAAAGTGGTGATCCCGCCGTGAATAGCAAGCTCAACAACCGGCGGCTCGAAAAGAACATGGACAAGTATGCCGATCAGCTTCAACTCAGCAAGCGGCAGCAAAAACAGCTCAAAAAGATTGATCGCCGTTACGCGAGAATGGAAAGGAAAATGGAGCGCCGTGGCGACAATAAACGAAGCGACCGCAAACGCCTTGCCGAAGAAAAGCGGATTGAGATTATTGAAATACTAACGCCCGATCAGCAGCAGACACTGGAAGCACTGTCGAAAAAAGGGCGGTTTAGCTTCGAGCAGTTGTTTGGAAGGTAAACCTTTCAATGGCCGAAATCATAATATTTTTGGATTTTAATCCTTGAATAGAAGGAATGCGGCTTATTTAAGGCGAGCCCTGACCCCATCACTTCATCCCTTCCAACCAGGCTTGAATCGTCGGTCCCGATAAATCAAACAGCAACCCTGGCAGAATACCGATCAGGATTGTAAGAATCACCAGCGGTACGAGCATGAGCGTTTCGCGGCGTGTGAGGTCGGTGAGGACTTGTGTGGTTGCATTTTTGTACCAGAACGAGCTGAAAAACATGCGCTGGTAGGTCCACAGGAAGTAACCTGCGGCAAGCACAATGCCAAGCGTCGATATGGCCGGGATCCAGACGGGCAGGGCGTCGGACTGGAATGCGCCCATAAGGGTGAATAGCTCTCCAACAAAGCCCGAAAAGCCAGGAAGGCCCAGGGAAGCAAAGAATGCGATGCCGGTGATGACGGTGTATTTTGGCATGACGGTGATCAGGCCACGGTAATGATCGATGCGACGGTCGTGGGTGCGGTCGTAAAGCACACCGGTGAGCAAGAAAAGCATTGCCGATAATATGCCGTGGCTAACCATTTGGTAAATGGCTCCATTGAAACCCTCAGGCGTAAATGCGGCGATCCCCAGCAACACAAAACCCATATGCGATACCGAGGAGTAGGCGATCATTTTCTTTAAATCGCTTTGCCCCAATGCATTGAAACCACCGTAAACGATCGAGATCATCCCCAGAATGGCGAGCGGAATGGCGCTGTACAACGCTTCGGCCGGAAAAAAGCCGTCGACGATCCGGATGAAGCCATAACCCCCGATTTTCAGCAGAATACCTGCGAGCACGACGGATATAGGCGTGGGCGCCTCTACGTGTGCGTCGGGCAGCCATGTGTGCAAGGGTGCAACGGGCAGTTTCACCGCAAAACCGATAAACAGGAACCAGAATGCGAGCAGGCGAACCGGTATGTTGCCGATAAAAAATTCGGATGCTGCACTCAGGATCGAGCCGGGAATGTAGTTGCCCTGGTCGGCCAGGTAGGTGAACCGGAATGTGTGGATCAGTTGCTCGGGCGCTATTTTGCCGTCGAAAAGCCATTGTTGGATCTGCGGAATCATGTCGGGATGAACCGCGTCGTCGGGACCGATGAGGCCTACCATCCGGGCCGTTTCCACGGGGTCGATCACAGAAAGGTACAGGCCAATCATCACGATCAGGATCAGTAATGAGCCCAGAAATGTGTAAATAAAGAATTTCAATGCAGCATATTCACGCCGCGGACCGCCCCATAGACCGATGAGAAAGTACATTGGCAGGAGCATGAATTCGAAGAACAGGTAAAAAAGGAAAAAGTCCTGCGCGAGGAAACAACCCATCACGCTGCCGCTTAGCAGGAGGTACAATGCAAAATAGGCCCTTGGCTTGTGATTGACATTCCAGGAACTGACAACCCCTACCAGCAATACGACTACGGCAAGGAGTACGAGCGGGAAGCTGATCCCGTCCACTGCCAATGCATAATCGATGGACACAACACCCAGCGAGCCGATCGGTAATGTGATCCAGTCCCTGGCCTCGGAAAGCTGCAGCGCAGCATCCTGACTATTAAATGACAAATAGGATACCACCGTAACCACTACTTCCAGCAGCAATGCTACCGCCGCGATGAGACGGAAATTATGCTGACTGTCGACCGGCCAGAAAGCGATGGCCGCCGCGCCGAGTAATGGTATGGCAATTAAGAAGGTGAGTATATGATCAATCATCAAGCATTAATTTAACCGGCCCGCCTGCATTACAGCGCAACGAGCCACAATATCAATAAAAAGACGCCCATTACCGTCACGATGTAATACGACTGTATCCGGCCGCTCTGCATGTTGCGGGCAGCGCGGCCGGCGGAGCGGATTGAGAAGACGGTCAGGTGTACCGCACCGTCGACAAACATCCTGTCGACCCAGGCAATGAAATGTCCGAACACCAGGCTGCCTTTCGCAACCAGATCGACGAGGGCGTCGACAATATTTTTCTCGAAGGCTTTGAGGTACTTCGTGATTACTTCGAATGGAATGAGGAAGTATTGTTCGTTGGAATAACCGCGCAGCCAGCTCCAAGGGCTCTGAACGGGCTCGCCAACCGGTATTGGGTCATTTACCTTAAATGGATTGTCGGCACCGGTTTCGCGGTAAGCCAGGAAAATCGAAAGAAATGTAACGGCGGTCGCGATAAACGGCACCCATACCAGGTGCTCGCCATGCTCTTTCCCGATCCAATGCAGGAACCAGCCCTCGGCATTGAAAGGGTTAATGGAAAACCAAAAGAATAGTGATAATGCGGAAAGCAATGCCATAGGCAACCACATCGCAACGGGCGACTCATGCGGATGCACAATTGCAGGGAACCGTTTTTCTCCAAAAAACACCAGCCACACCTGCCGCGTCATATAAAAGGCCGTTAACCCGGCCGAAACAATGACCAGCACAGGGAACAAGTAGCCCAACGTACCAAATTCCGCAGCCCAAAGGAAACCTTCGGTAATGATCGCGTCTTTGGAAAGGAAGCCAGAAAAGAATGGCAACCCGGCCAATGCGGCTGCGCAAATCAGGTAGCAAATGAATGTAATGGGCAGCGCCTTGCGCAGGCCGCCCATCGTGCGCATATCCTGCGGGTCATAATCGGGTTCGAAACCGGGCAATTCATTGCCCGGAGTTACCGCGTGGATTACCGAACCGGCCGAAAGGAATAAGCCCGCTTTAAAGAATGCATGGGTCGCCAAATGGAACAAGGCGGTCTGCCAGCTTCCGAAGCCGACGGCCATCACCATCAGCCCGAGTTGCGACATCGTCGAATAGGCGAGAACCTTTTTAATATCCCAGCCTTTTAATGCCTTCACAGCGCCAGTAACCATGGTAATAGCCCCGATTACCAGAATCACCAAACGAGCGTCAACAGTGAGCAAAAAGGATATTCTTGCTAACAAAAAAATACCTGCTGCCACCATCGTAGCCGCGTGGATCAATGCTGAAACCGGCGTAGGGCCTTCCATCGCATCCGGTAACCAGCCGGACAGCGGGAATTGCGCAGATTTACCTACACAACCACCAAACAGGCAAATGCCGATGGCCGTGAGAATCCCGGGGGAAATCGTACCCGCTTCGAGCGAAAGCACTTCAAAGTCCGTAGAGCCGATATAGTAGAAGAGCATTAAAATGCCGGTCAGAAAAGCGGCGTCACCGATGCGGTTGAGCACAAATGCCTTCTGCGCTGCCCAAACGGGTCTTTTTTTAGTATACCAAAAACCGATAAGGAGGTAAGACGACAGTCCGACCAGCTCCCAAAAGATGTACATGACCAGCAAACTACCCGAAAGTACAATGCCGAGCATCGAGAAGAGAAATAGCTGTATAAATGCAAAATAACGGTTTACATTCCGGTCGTCATGCATGTAGGCAATCGAATACAGCTGAACAAGCAATGCAACGAAATGCACGATGGCGAGCATCATGGCCGAAAGGGTATCGAAACGGAAGGAAAGCTCGATAACGTGGCTGCCGATCGTAAGCCATTCGAAGCGCAGGGTATGCACTGCACCCGCATCGGCGTAAAGCAGACTGACCACGAGTCCCGCCGCAGTTGTGAGCACACCGATCCTACCTGCGAATTTATTTAGACTTTTTCCACCAAGCCAAAGCAACAAAAAGCACGAAAACGGCAAGCCCAACAGCAAATAAGCAGGTAAGAGGAATGCGATGTCGGGCATAAGTGCGGGAATGCTTTTAATTTCGGCAAATATCCTGAATTCGCGGCCGAATTCAAACAATGCTAGATGTCTTTCTCAATATCGTCGATCTTCACCGAACCGTGCACTACTTCCAGCAATTCGCGGAGGTCATACGTGGAGCGGTTATACGTATTGCCGAGGACAATGATCACCGCGTCGTCTTCGGGGCAGACCCACAGCATGGTATTGTAACCTTTCCACCAGCCGCCGTGGTAAATAAATCGTGGTGTGTGGTCTTCCTTGATGTGCATCCGGAAACCATAGCCGTAATTGCGGATGCCGTCGCGTTCGAAGCTCCGCGGCTTGAATGCCTCGTTGAGCAGGTTTTTTTCGATGATCAGTCCTTTGGTGAGGCCATTATAGAACCTGTAAATATCCAGCGTGGTCGAGAAGAGTCCTTTATCACCAACAACTTCATCGTAGTAATCCTTTTCCAGCTTGCGTCCATACTGATGCCCGTCGGTCCTGTTTTTTGTAGCGGCGATGGTCGTGTCGGTTACCAGATAGGTATTCTGCATGCCCAGCGGGGTGAAAATCTGGCTGTTCAGGTATTTGCCAAACGAATCGCCGGTCACCTTTTCGACAATCGCGGCGAGTACGCAGTAGTTGGTATTGCAATAGTTGAACGACCTTCCGGGACGGTTGTAGGGCGTTGGGGTAGGGACAGCCTTGGCATACCAATCCAGAATATCGAGGTTATCGGGATATTTCCTTCCGTGCCGGACGCTGTCGTTGAATGAGTAAATGTAATTCGGAAGGCCGCTGCGGTGGCTCAGGAGCATATCGACTTTCACGCCGTGATAAGGAAAATCAGGGAAAAAGCGCTGCACGGAATCATCGAGTGCAACCCTGCCTTCCTGGATCAGTTTCAAAACCGCGACAGCCGTAAATGGCTTCGAGAGCGACGCCAGCTGAAAACGGGAGTCGGACGTAAGCGTGTCCTTCGCCTTCATGTGCGCGAAACCGAAGGAGTTCTGGTAAAGTATTTTGCCTTTCTGGACAATGAGCACATTGCCGTTGAAACCAGCGATTCGTTTGCGCCTGAAAATATCCTCAATCTTCGCGATTTTCTCTGCCATAGCGGCATCAGGATTTGTCACCGCGACCGGATCAAGGTTTTTAACCGATTTGCCCGACACGGCCACGTCCGGGGAATCGGCGTTGTTTTTTCTAACTAATCCCCAGGAAATCAACATAATAACCAGGACAGCAGTTGCCGTCCACCACACTTTCGGCTGCACTTTTTTCAACATAGGCTTTTGGCCTTTAATATTCAGAACGTTGCTATGCTAACGACGCATCGATCGCATTTTCTATACTTTACCACTACAAATTAAGCGCAGAATGCCTTATGGAACTAGAACTTTCAGATGTTCTTTTCGACCATTCCTTTGATATGTAACAAAATAAATGCCAGAAACGAGCGCTCGAAATGGAATAAGATGAATGTACCCGTCGGCGTCGTCTTCGCGCCGGAATGGGACAAGTGTGCCCCATGATGTGTGTATTGCCAGAACAGCGTCACGGCTGTCGGCTGCCTTTATAATGATGGTTTGTGAAGAAGCCGGATTAGGTGCGACTTGAACTGCAAAAGCTTTTTCGGGATGTTCAATTGCGACCGGCCTGCAATGGGTAAAGCCCGAATCTTTGTCGACGAGTTTCAGCCTGTAATAATTGATACCTGCCGGCGGATCATTATCAACGAATGAATAAGAAGTCCGCCCGGTGGTTTCCCCGGAAGCTGCAACCGTTCCGATTGCCGTGAATACCCTCATGTCGCTGCTCCGCTCGATTATAAATTGCTTCGAATTCTTTTCCCACCCCGTTTCCCATTCCAATGCAATGCGCCCATTTTCCGAATGACCCTTTAAATAAATAATATCCACCGGAAGGGTAATTGCCAGAACATCGCCGTTCACCGATATTTCATCAAACCACAATGTTCCGTAGATGTCGACGGAATTGCAGGCATATATCCTGACCGTGAAGGTGTTGCTGGAAAGATTGTTATAGCTCACAGGGATATTATAGCTGTTGAACACGCTGTTGTTACCGATCACAAATGCATTCAGATCCGTTGCAAAACCATCCATACTCGTCCGGACCTTGATACTGTTCGGGCCATTTGGCGAGCGGCGGAGGCGGAAAGCAATGGAGGTAATGTTGTATTTAAATGAATTGGCCGTAAATGAGAACTCCATGTAGCGGGAAGCTGAAAACGCCACCGGCCACGGCCTGATAATGTAGCCGACCACAATGGCACCGCCTGCGCTGTAAACGGTGGGTAATGTAAAAGTGTTGGGCCCGCCGGATAGGGCAGCGCTTGCGGGCGTGAAGTTGGCGTGATCGGAAACGCCCGCCTGGGTGTAATCCATGGTCCATTTGACGTGGAATGGATCCTGCCCATTAGCATCAAAAACAAAAAGCAGTATCGCGGCTATGGCCACAATACTGCTTCGAAGAAATTGTCTGTTCCTTTTCATGTGCGTGCTGTTTAAATAAAACTTACACTAACTGCTTTACTTGTTACGTAAAGCCATGAAAAAGGTAACAGCTTGTAGAATAATTAAAATTCTGCACTCTTAGGGTAGCGCGGGAACGGGATCACGTCGCGGATGTTGCCCATGCCTGTTACGAACTGAACCAGGCGCTCGAAACCTAGCCCGAAGCCCGAATGCGGCGCCGTTCCGAACTTACGGGTATCGAGGTACCACCAAAGGTTTTCGGGATCGATACCGATTTCTTTCACTCGGCCGAGCAGTTTCTCGTAACTTTCTTCACGCTGGCTACCGCCGATGATTTCGCCGATGCCGGGGAACAACACGTCCATTGCGCGAACCGTTTTGCCGTCTTCATCCAATTTCATGTAAAACGACTTGATCTCGCGCGGATAGTTGGTCAGAATCACCGGTTTCTTGAAATGCTTTTCTACCAGGTAACGCTCGTGCTCGCTCGACAAATCGATGCCCCAGCCCACAGGGAACTGGAATTTGCCTTCTTTTTGGGGCTTCGATTTCAAAAGGATCTCAATCGCCTCGGTATAAGTCAGGCGCTCGAACGGATTGTCGACTACAAAGCTCAGTTTTTCGAGCAATGGCAGTGAGCGCTCGTTCTGCGGTTTGTTCTTTTCTTCTTCTGTCAGGCGGTTTTGAAGGAAATTCAAGTCGTCCTTACAGTTGATCAATGCATAGGAAATTACGCTTTTGACAAAATCTTCGGCAAGGTCCATATTGTCTTCCAGCTCGAAAAACGCCATTTCCGGCTCGATCATCCAGAACTCCGCGAGGTGCCGCGTGGTATTGGAGTTTTCAGCGCGGAACGTCGGGCCGAAAGTATAGATCTTCGAAAGCGCCATTGCGCCCAGTTCGCCTTCCAGCTGGCCGGAAACGGTCAGGTTGGCCTCACGACCGAAAAAGTCTTCTTTGAAATTGATCGCGCCTTCTTCCGTGCGCGGCAGGTTGTTCAGGTCGAGTGTGGTCACACGGAACATTTCGCCTGCACCTTCGGCATCGGAAGCCGTAATGACCGGTGTATGCAGGTAGAAAAAGCTTTTTTCATTGAAATACTGATGCACCGCGAACGCCAATGCGTGGCGGATGCGGAGGATCGCGCTGAACGTGTTCGTACGCGGGCGCAGGTGGGCGATCTCGCGCAGGAATTCCAGCGAATGCTTTTTCGGCTGCAAAGGATATTCCTCAGGATCTGCCGTTCCGTAAACCTCTATTTCAGAAATTTTTACTTCAACTGTTTGGCCCGAGCCTTGCGATGCGATCAGCTGGCCGGTTATTTTAAGGCATGATCCGGTGGTTACTGTTAACAGCAATTCGGCAGAAAACTGACCGGGTTCAGCCACTGCCTGGATATTATGTATGGTCGAGCCGTCATTCAGCGCGATGAAAATCGCGTTTTTGCTTTCTCTTTTTGTTCTCACCCAGCCCTTTACGACAACCGATTGGTTTTCAGGCGCAGTTTGTAAAATTTCTTTGATTTGCAACGGTCCCATTTTTTTCAATTCAATCTTTAAAATGTCAGCCGGGAAATGCCCGGTTTTTTACGAATGAGGCGCAAAATTACAAATTAGACCACGAAAACCTATTGTGCGCATGCAACTTACTTTTCTGTGGAACTCAATCATTGTACAGTCTGGTTTTCAGCTTAATTTTGCTTGCATCATCCTGATTAAAGACCTGTTGTTTTGAATAACCGAATTGCTACCATTTTATCGGTGATTTTCCACCCGCTGATACTCACGACATACCTGTTTGCATTGCTCTTCCTTCTCGCTCCCGATCTGGTGGGCGTGAGCGCATTCGAACTGCCTGCGCTGGGAAGCCTCCTGCTGTTGCTTTGGCTGAACACTTTTATTGCACCGGCTCTGATGATGTTCTATTTTAAGAAAATGGGCATGATTACGTCGTTGCACGTGGAAGATGCCGCCGAGCGCCGCATTCCTTACTTGGCCTGTGTGATCATTTACGGGCTCGCTACCTACTTGTTCGGTTGGCAGCTGGAACCGATCGGCGAGCTTGCGCCGCAGATTTCCGTCATTCTGGCCAGCGTCACATTGTCACTGGCGCTGATTGCGATGGTCAGCTATTTCTGGAAAATCAGCGCCCACGCCACCGGTATTGGCGGCGCGATCGGCATGCTGTCGGGCCTGATGATCCGGTTCGACGAGAGTGCTTTACTAATGCCGTTACTATTGACGATCCTCATTGGCGGCTGGCTCATGAGCGCTCGCCTGCAACTGAACGCGCACACGCCCCCGCAAATCGCCGCCGGTGTATTTTGTGGACTTTTCGTCAGTAGTGCTACTGTTTATTTCTTCTTTTGATACAAAACACTTCACAGCATGTATCAAAACCTGATTTTCGAAAATAATGATGGTGTTGCCCGCATTACGCTCGACCGCCCGGACGTATATCACGCATTAAGTCCGGCGCTCATTGCCGAGATCACCGGCGCCGTGCAGACCGCCGCAGACGACGACTCCGTTCGCGTGGTACTCCTTACGGCCACCGGCGACAAGGCATTCTGCTCCGGTGCCGACCTCAAAGAAACCGCGACATCCGGCAAAAGCGCCGGCGAAATCCTCAGGGATTACTACGAGCCGATGATCACCGCCATTCGCGATATCCCGAAACCCGTGGTATGCCGCATGAATGGCTTGGCCGTAGGGGCGGGCTGCTCACTGGCACTTGCCTGTGACGTGGTAATAGCCACCGAAGACACATACCTGAGCCTCCTTTTTGTACAAATAGGCCTCATGCCTGACGCTGGCGCAACATTCATCCTCCCACGGCTCATAGGTATAGCCCGTAGCTTCGAGCTGGCCTCTACCGGTCGGCGTATACCCGCGACAGAAGCACAACAAATAGGGCTCATCACAAAAGCGGTATCCTCGGAGACCCTCGACAGCGAAATAGACAGGCTGATAACCTACTACCGCCATGCCCCAACCCTGGCCATCGGTGCCATGAAGCGCGCATTCAACCAATCCATGCATTCCAATCTGCCGCAAATGTTGGAAAGGGAGCGTGAAAGTCAGGAAACACTGTTTGGGACGCGGGATGTTGAGGAAGGAATTTCTGCTTTTTTAGAAAAAAGGAAGCCTGATTTTCAAGGCATTTAGCAGATTTTGAGAAAATTTTTCTTAAATTTATCTGCCGAGATTTGCGACTGCGAAATTCATCTCATACATTTGCAGTCCAATTCGGAAACGGTTGCGTAGCTCAATTGGATAGAGCACCTGACTACGGATCAGGAGGTTTGGGGTTCGAATCCCTACGTGACCACAAGTTAAAGCATCTGAGCGATCCTCAGATGCTTTTTTGTTTGCATCGCATCTGCTACGGATCAGGAGGTTTGGGCCGGGCCGCCGGGCGGTTCGAATCCCTACGTGACCACTTGAAAATAAAAGTTGCAATACTTGGCTAGCCTTAGAATCAGCATGAAACGCCTTTCCACGTTGATAGTTATTACGGCCAATTTAATTTTCGGTATCCACCTTGTACTGAAGGGGACGTTTGGAGCAGGAAACATAATGTTTTTTGTGTCTTCGGCGGTTGGTTTGTATTGGATTGGAAATGGCTTCTTTATCCGCGATCTCAAATTCGACGAGGATTTTTTTCTTATAACAAGGACATCAAAATTCCTCTTTCCTCTATTACGGCGATAAAGCTAGGTCTGAGCTCCGACCTCCAGAATGACCGTCACTGGTGAATTCAATATAAGGTAGGTGACAGCATTGAAAAGTCTATCACGGTCTTACCGTCGGTGACCAACGATAATTTTGTAAAATTTCTTAGAGCGGTTGAAGCTAGAAATCCGTCAATCAAGACAGATATATTTGAGTTTGAGCTGTTGTGGAGTTTTATGCCTAAAACAACATGGAGGGTAAGGAGCGAATGGGATTCAAAGGTGTAACGTTCTCGAATTAGTGAGTCTTTCAAACCGCTAAAGACTTACAAAAACGAGAAACGCAAGGAGATTTATCAAACGACATCTTTACTAGTTATCAGCATGCAAGAGAATTGGCAACCAAAAACAAAACCAAGTCTCTACGGTACGGAGATTTTTTTTGTTGCTTTTATTATAAGCAAGATTCGATGCGAATATGGTATTACACAATTAGATTAAAGTTGCTCATAGTGCTGATAATCGCCGTTGGGTGCAAGTCCAACAAGAAAGAGCTTGTCCCCGCTTATGTCCTCGAATTAACTGGGACTTATCGGTCACAAAGCCATCACGAGTTTATTGGTGGTACTAGTCAGACCGAAATCACACAAATTGATATCACAAAATCTGACCAAGGAGCGAATTCGGTTAATGTTACCTACCTCCAAGTCATAAGGCGATATAAAGGAATCATCGAGACGCCGAATCTGAATCAAACCTGGGGGCCATGGACATTCAAGAATGTGATCGTAAGTGATTCAGGGACTGTGAACCATAAGGAAACCCAAACAACAAATTTTGGCGGACGACCTGGCGACCCGGTTGAAACTCTGTTATCTATAAAAGGTGGTGTCGTGGGGAAAACCTTGACCGTCACTTATGGTACCGATTATCCCTCTAAGAATCTGTTTAACTACACGCTGCTATGGTTGGATAAAGTAAATTAGCCAGGCATAGCATAATATGGTCGGATAAAAAATGATTTCGATAACTTTTGATCACCATGCGGAGCTAATCGCGCTGGCCAAGGCGCTTGAATTTGTGAAGTTTAGATGTCACGATCCGGAGTGCTCTCATTTGGCGGGAAGTCCCTACATCGGGAATTTGTACAGAAACGTGCTAACGAGCCTTGAACCCTATTACAAAAGATCACATACCCAATGGTCTGCGTCGAACATCGCTATTGATGATTCCAGTTATGCACTCGACGCAGTCAGGTATCACATCACAACAGTCAGCAATTGGCATCGACTTGATGTCAAAACAAAGCTCAAAGCACTGACAGAGTATCTGAACCCTCTCTGCTTCAAAGAAGAAACACTTTTTGCGTTGATGGAGTTTGGCGATAATTATCATGAAGTCGATAGGCAGGACTCTTAGGTCGACAGCAATTCTAACGGCCAGCCGGTAGAAGAAATAAGCTTGCTTGATCAATCGAGTTGATTGTTTGCTGGGAAACTCTACTTGAAGGTGCTTAAGCCGGCAAAATCTGGGAGAAAAGTTTCCTGGAAAAGAAAAAGCGATATTTCAATGAGATAGTCACTACTCTATTGGAAATTACGGTGAAACTGACCACCTGATTTTATTTTGGATTGACCAGGTCATTTCGGCCTAGGTTGACCATCATATCTCTCTTTTTATCAGTGAGTTATACGAAAATCCAAAAACTTGGACTTGTGGTCAATCTGCCACGGAATGGGGTAGTCTGTGGCACCGTATTTTCCATACATAGCCTATTGTAAGAAGATTGTATTAAGCTTAATAAAACTCGGACTCTTACAAAAGGACCCTTTCTTCGGCTTCAAAAGCCGAAAGAAGGAAGTGAATCGCGCTGCACTCACAGAGAAAGAACTGAAACTCATTGGTTCGAAAAAATTCCCCTCGGCGCGCCTCACCCAGGTGCGAGACATTTTTTTTTAGTTGCTACACCGGCTTGGCTTACGTAGATGTGCAGAAGCTGTCACGATCCGACATCAAGACAGGCCAGGATGGCGAACAATGGGTAATAATCAATAGACAAAAGACCGATTCACAGTCTCGCGTTCTGTTGCTTCCAGCAGCGTTAAAAATCATAGCAAAATATGAGAATGAAGTGCAATGCCATGCGACTGGGAAGATGCCGCCCATCCTTAGTAATCAGAAAATGAACGCGTACTTAAAAGAAATTGCGGATGTCTATGGTATTGACCGCAACATCTCGTTTCATATAGCTCGCCACACGTTCGCAACAACGGTCACGCTTTCTAATGGGGTTCCCATTGAGAGCGTTTCTAAAATGCTTGGCCATTCGAACATCAGAACGACCCAGATTTACGCTAAGATCGTAGATAGTAAAATCTCCGGGGATATGCGAAAGTTAAAAAAGAGGTATTCCTGATCTATCGCAACGCCTAGCAAAGAAAGCGTACGGGTACGAACTGCTACCCCACCCCATTTATAAAAAAGCACTTCATAGACGAGCGTCTATGAGCTCAACGACACGCTTTCCAGTGCCCTGCAACTGACGCATTGAAAAACAATGTCGTTCCGATTCGAGAACAGAAACCCCTGACAAGCATTCGATATAGCTTGTCAAGGCATTTTATTTAATGGCAACTAATCTGCTTGATTTCCTGAAAAAACACACCTTAATGCAACAGCCGCGTCCGATAGTTGGATCATAAAACCGGGCTTGCAGGTCTATCCAGTTAGTTTCGGGCTGCTTTTCCTTGCCCAAGAATGTACACTTGTTCGTTCCTGCAATCTTAAGAATTGCAAGCCCAAAGGATAGTAATCTCAGCACTTAATAGAACGTTCGGATAAGGTTCGTGGCTGTGCCATTTTCAGTCAAAAAAGCCCTCAAAGCATATCCACCTAGACTCGCTTTGAGGGCTTAAGATCCGCTCGCTTTATCCTTTTCTGCGGATAAAGTGCCGTTTCTGAGACATATCACTCCGTTTCAGCTCGTTTTGAACATTTTAGGGGCGAGAGTCGGTCGACACTTAAGCGGTTCTGATCAGAAAATCCAGAGCGTTAGTAACGTTTTGCTATTATTGTTCCGATTGCAAATCTGGAAAAGCTCAATTAAAAGAAAACTCCACCTCGCGAATGATGCTCTCTGATTTATTGATCATCATAAGCAGGTTGCCGATATGATGAATAAAATAGTGCTCTATAGAGTAACTAATCACTTTGCCTTGTATATTGGTGAAGGTGATCCAGGGCCTTTGTTATATTTTATTTCGGTACAATCTTTGCAAGACCTAACTCTCTTGTAAAAATCCCTGCCACTTAGTTCCTGTTTTTGGTAAGGAGCTTTTCCTTTCTCAAATATTCTAATTCTACTATAATGTTGTATTGTATCTGCATCATTCCAAGTGTATTTTACAAAAATTTCGGTTGAATCAAAATAAATCTGCTCACAATGCTTTTCAATGTGCTGATAAGAACCATTGCCAGAAGTAAAACCTAATATATATCCTGCCGAAACATCATTTTGATTGTAAATTACATTAAAATTGCCTACCAATTTGCTTACTTCAATAATATCATTTTCAGTCGTCCAACAGCCTTGCAGCGTAGTTAATATAAAAAAACAGCTTATTTTTTTTACTAATTTAATGGGTGGTTCCATATAAATCTAAAATATTGGTTTGTTAGTGGTTGATTTCCTGATTTTGAAGCGCTTCTTGCACGAAATCCATGCTCCAAACCTTGTTTATTCCTTGAGTGTCCAATCGTTCCAATCGGTGCTCAGCGCTCCGGCTCCTTATTGGTCTCTTTGTTCGCAAATTCAGCCCACAGGCCTTATAGACACGATAAACTCGCTTGTGCCGCGGTGGCGGGCCCCTTGTCACTGAATCCTTCTCTTTTCAACAGCACAAAAATTCGCTGGAACCCATATCGAACCCTGGTATTGGCGATTTCCTTCATCCGCATGATGCCCTTTTTCAACATCATATCTTCTGCCATAAGCAATTCGAAATAGACTTAGGAGCAAAGTATACGCCTTCGTCAGTTCATTTTCGGGCAACTCAATAATACAATTTAAGTTATGAGTGGCTACTCCCTTCCTTAATAACACACAAGGCGTAAAAGTGGGTTTTAGTTTACTCGCCGAAATTGCGGGTTGAATATCGTCATTTGTTGGCTTGGATTGCATAATGAAATACAAGAGCGAAGTTAGTAGCGCTTTCTTTTCTAGAAACTCTAGCGTGCCGAATCGATCTATCAATAGTTTAATTTCAACTGCATTCTGTCCGAATTTACTTATCAGAATTTCGTCTTCTAGTGTCATCTAACAACTCTTTATCGTGGATTAATGGTTATACGGGGCAAGTTTGTATCTACTGGCTTTTTAAAGATATCAATATTTCTGGGCGTATTATCCAGGACAGAACGTGCCCCCGGCAAAGAGTTTTTAATTGTGCCCCAGTTCTTACTTGTAAGTCCCGGGATTACGTAGTCCCAATCAGCTACTGCCCCTTTTATTGTGTTGATATCATTTTTGACCACACCAGCAGCACGACTCCCAATTACTGTAATGAGCTTAATAATTCTAGTCGCTGCATTTTGTATTCTAAGCGTTTCCGATGCTGACAAAACACTGCTACTAACGTCAGCGACAGAGGTAACTTCACTCACTTTCGATGTTACATTTGCAACTTCACCCGCCTTACCCAGGTTCCCAACACCTTTAGAACCAGCCACTGCAATAGCAACTTCACCTACAACATTCCCAGCAATGTTAGCTCGCGTGCCAACATCTCCGCTGTTCCAATCACTTTTGGTTTTCTCATAGAGCATCGCCACACCAACTGCCGCTTCGACGTTACCAGCCAGTGTTGCAGTGCTAGCAAATTCTCTTAATGTCTGAGGTAAATCTACGGTAACTGCTCTTAGATTTCTGACTACCGCCTCTCCTACACCTTTTGCGAACTGTGCCGCAGCCGTTCTGGAACAGCTGCGCATTTTGTCGGATAAATGGCTCGACAATTATAATAGCAAGCATCCGCACAGATCAATGAAGGGACTAACACCAAATCACAAGCGCGTACAGCTGAAAGAAAGTGCGATGAAAAAAGAAGAATTAACCATTGCAATCAACAACGAAGTCTAAATCACAGCTCCTCTAAAAATGGGAAGCCTACAACTTTCGGGAAAGAGTTTTGCAGATCAGGAAGCAACAAAAGTACTCCCAGGATGAGCTGGCTAAGCTCATTGGGGCGTCAGCCCCAATTGTGGGCCGGTATGGAAGAGATAAAGCCCTCTATCGAAGTGGCCTTAAAATTGGCCGATGCCTTGGGCGTAACACTGGATTATCTGCTGGGAAAGTCGGATAACATGGTGCTCGATAAAAAGAACCTCCAACGCCTGCATGACATTGAAAACCTCTCCGATGAAGATAAAAGCAATATCTTCGATACAATAGACAACCTGATCAACGCCGCTAAGCTTAAAAATATCGCGGCGCTGTAAAGCGACAAACACCCCAGACTGGCCGGGGTGTTTGTGTTGTTACTTTTCAGTTTAATTGCTCTGAGCAAAATATAAATCATCCTCAAAGGTGTACGCAAAGAGATGCTTTCCGTCTTTTGAGATTAAATAGGTATGTTGTGGAATAGAAAAGAAGCTCCAAAAAAATTCTAGAAAATCCTTCAAAAGGAAATGATAACTGTTTGCAATTTCATTATCCCCAATTAAAACAAACTCTAAATCCATTATTTGGTGTTTTAAAGCAAATTGGACTAAATTATCTTTAATAGAACTAATCCAATCCTTCTCAGCAAGACCCACAAAATCAGATTTTGAAAGTATCAAATTTGTAGGATTAAATTGAACTCTGCCCAATTTATGAGGGTGGTTTTCCAAGATCAAATCGCTATATTCCTCAATTCTAGATTTGTCAATAATATGTAATTTCTTGTTTTCCAGAAAAGGGAAAACTTCATCTGCAAAATCTTCATCGTATTCTATAAAATCAATCCTTCTCATATTTTTTCTGAATTTTGTTTACTGTTTTTTCAGTTGCAGGAAAAGTAAAATGAGGTCCTTTTTCTTTTCCACTGAAAACATTTATATGAGCTCCATTTTTCTCATCATACTCTACCCTAAAACCGCTATTTTTTCCATCGGTATTTTTCCCTTTCCATACCAACTGCCTTTCCTTCTGTTGCTTTAACTCCGCCGATATTATCTGGTGGAGAATTCTGATCTGGAGCTCGACAAGCATACACTCAGCCGCATGCAGGAAGTTTCGAAAATGCCCGAAGCTGACCGCAAACAGATTTTTATGGTTATTGACGCGCTCATCAGAGATTTTAATGCCAAAAGGCAATATGCCGTATAACAGAACAGGCTCCACTCCGGAGCCTGTTCTGTTATACGTTTTTGATGATCTGATACAATCTATTTTTTTCTTTTATTCAACGAACATCGGAACTATAAAAGGCCCGACTGAGCGGATCAATTAAAGATTCAATAAAATATCCAAGGTCATTTGGTTCAGAATCTATTTGGATTCCTTGCTCTAAGAGCAGACTTGAAAGTCCATCCAGCAAATGCTCAATCTGACTATTTTCCAGAGATACAATATAGCTTTGAAAACTCACTGTACTTTTCTCAAATATGGCACTTAAACTTGGAAAATTATCCATTAAGAATTGAAACTGGCTACTTGAGAATTCTATTTCTTTCATCATCGTATTTTTTTCGGATCATAATCCAAACCGAGTTGTTTGGCCCTATTCAAAGCATTGTTGCCTTTTCCATTAGAATATATCACTTCTCCTCTCGGTTTCCCAAAAGTACTTATGACTTTTCCATCTGAGTTTACTACAACTTTGGCACCAGTGCCATCGTGCCTTATACCACCGTTGTTTTGAGTAGTCACTTTTTTAGGATTTTTGACGGCTTCCAACATTTCCGACGCCTTAACACCTCTACCACCATCTCGCCCAATGGATTGGTTCAACCCATGTCTAGTATAGCCGGTTACAACTCCTGCAACGCCTTCTTTTCCCGCCTTTGCCTCTGTCTTCGCAACACCAACGGCATCAGAAATTACTTCCACCCCTTTGGTAATTTTTCCGGCCTTAGCAATATCGCCAACATATGGCAATGCTGCGCCCAGCACACTTGCACCAGCTCCCCAATAATCCCTGCTATTAGCAGACAGTCCGGCGCCAACAATGTCTAATGTAGGTGTAGGGTCAAAGACACCACCAATATCTACGGCAGCTTGTAATACGTCATTTCCGGATAAAGTATAGTTGCCACCAAAGTCAACACCCAGGCCACTGGCATTGACTGTTAAATCCACTGCGTCTGTTTTTACCGTAACACTGGAATTATTGGCCCCGAGCAAGGTAATGTCAAACGGTGCCAACCCGTCAACATCCTTGAACCTTATCGGGTTGTTTTTGCCGTAATTGTATGGGGACCAACTCGAGAACTGCTCCGCCAACGGATCAACCACCATCCACTTCCCAATAGTCGCATCGTACTGTCGAGCTCCGTAATCCAACCAACCCGTTTCCGGCTGTTTCTCCTTACCATTGTAAAGATACTTATTCGTCCCAGCCGTCCTAGGAATTGCTAGCCCAAAAGGAAAATATTCCATCTCCTGGGTCATTGTGCCCGCTTCACTCATGACCATCCGGTTATTTCCGAGATGATCTTTCAGATAATATTCAAAGGCAAAGTTGTTGCCGTTGTTGGTAACGTTGATCTGGCCTTCTTCGGTAGCTATCCGAGTAAGGTAGTTACTCTGGTTGTATTCAAATGCCCCGGCGTACTTGGTGTTTACGGCGCCATTGGAATTTGCCATGCGAAGCTTGGCTCCTGCACCGTCATACATATAAGTTAAAGTAGCTCCTCCCGCGATAGTCACTTGTTGCACCAGGTTGTGTACGGAATATACGATGCCGTTGGTGCCGATATTCCGGTTGGCATCTTTGGTGGCATTACCATTGCCATCGTAGAGGTAGTCGTCGCCAGTCCCCGAGGAGCCATTGTTGAAGCCTTCCGAGTTGTTCTCTGCATCGGTTACCTTTGTGAGCTGGTTGCCATTATAGACATAGGTCAGGTTGTCTTTTTGCACGCCGTCAAAAGCACGTTGCAGCTTTTTGATATTGCCGTTCTTGTCGTATTCGGAAATCGTTTCACGGTTGGTGTTTCCGCTCACCCCTTCGCCGTTGGTGAGGCGGTTCACTCCATCATAAGCAAATTTGTAGCCCACCCAGGCACTTCCCCGTTTCCAGAGCATTTCCGCGATATTGCCATTGTACTGGGCTGTCGCTCCGTTCGTCGGGATATTATACTTTAATTCTACTCCGAAATTTTCAACACCACCGGTTTTTCCGGTCACCTTGCTTAGCCAGCCTCTGGGTGTAAAGCAGTAATCAAGCTGCTCCCGGTAATTGCCATCATTCTCAGCGGAGTAGAGGGATTTGGTTTTCAACTGTCCCAGCGCATCATATTTATTAGCTGATAGGGTAATGTCTCTTTTGGTGGTTCCGTCCTTTTTAACAAGATAACGGGTCGAAACGAGCCGATCTGCATGGTCATAGGCAAAGAACTTTTCCACCCCATTCAAACCAGTGCTTGCAGCTTGTTCAATAAACTCTTGTTCCAGGCGGCCATCAAAACGCAGTCGTCGTGAAGCACGCTCTCTCGAAATACCGCCCAGATCATATAAATTTCGCACCGTTTGAATCACATTGTAGCGTTCATCGTAGTACATCACATTGGCCAACCAGACATCTGAGGTATTATATGTTCCATTAGAAGCGAGTACCCGCGTGGAGATTGCAGTGACTTGTCCTTTGACATTGGCCTTTACCGAAGAAGGGTAATCACTGCTATATTGGGCATATGCTTCTGAGCCTGAAGGGTAGACGTCATAAGAGGTTTTAACCAAAGCGTTTTCGGTACTAGTGCCTGTGATGTGACCTGTTTCAATCACTCGGTTGAGGTTATCATATTTCGTATAGGAAGCAATGCCCCTGCCATCGGTACTCTTGATCAGCCTATCCCGTGCATCGTATTCCAATGTCGTCGTACCCCCACCCGGAACATACTTGGAGGCCATCAGGCCTGCGGAGTTATATGTATATTTAAAGACATATCTGTCCAGACTGGGATCATCCTGGTACATGGGTTGCAATACAAACCGGAGTTGTGAGAGATCGTCATATACATAGTAAGTACTGAATTCCTCACTGCCGTTATATGCTCGTTTTAATACTACCGTTCCACTTTTGTCCTGATACTCCCTGACCCTGTTTTGGTTTTCGTCTTTGGTTTCTACATAAGTGAGCTGGTTTGCAGCATAATTCCCGTTCTGCGTCGGAACCTCCTGCTGAGTCGTTGGATTTAGCGTCACGTCATATCGTTTTACTTCGCTACCATTCAAACCGTAGGAAAACTCAACGCCTTTGTCGGTGCCAACGCTGTACTGCTTGCGAACGCGGTTGAGTGGCGAGGCTTCATACTCCGTCAATGCATAGGCACGGTCGTTGTTGTTACAGAAATTAGCCGGGTTGTTGTAAAACCCAATAGACTTGGTAATTGCATCGTCCTTAAAACTTCCACTACCTGACAGTATACTCGGCACGGCAGGATAAGGTGCAATTGCTTTTGAGACCCTTCCTTGACTATCATATTCCGTATGTACAATAAGATCAGAAGGGGTATTGTAGGTAGTTTCAGGACTGGAACTAACCGAAACGGTCTGCAGCGGCCTGCCCAATCCATCCAGATAATTTAATTGTCGAGATGCAGTGCTAATATCATCACTTACAGCGCTTGTCGCTAGCTTGTAGGTTCGCTCTGTAATAAAGTTTTTGCTGGTTGTCTGACCATAAATTCCACTGGAACTGAGCAAGACTAATACATAAAATATCAATCTCGTTTTAGCTAATATTTTTCCCATATCAACATTCAATTTAAATACTCGTTTGCTATTTTTTTGCGCTTGGAAGGGGAGCAAAGCTCCACGCGCTATGGTCCCTGATGTATCTTCGGTCAATCCCTTTGTTTGTAAAAGGTGTTGTTGACACCTTTACAAACACTTTCCGGGATCTAGTCAGATACTTTTCTATGGGGCTGTCAGCGTAATGGTATTATAGCCAGTGGTCAGCGAAGTGGTGCCGGTATTCACAACCGCATAGAACCGGTAGGTGCCCGGATCAAGATAAGCTACGGGCCACTTCCCATTGGCGCTGCCTTCCGCGGATGAGAGCGTGTAAACGCCTGGCTGACCTGCCACAGCAACGGCATAACCCATCCGGTTAGGCCAGCCCCCTGTACTGGTTGCCGCCCAAATCTCCACGCTGCTGATGGTCGTGCCGGTTGGGACACACGTAGTAACGCTGATGGCAGTGGTTACCCTTCCGGCGGTCGTCGTGCTAGGAGTGCCCACCACACTGGCGTTGTTAACCGGAGAAAGTACACTCGCCGTAAGGGCAGAACAACCTGTACCTGTCGGAGCTGTCAGCGTAACGGTATTATAGGCAGTGGTCAGCGAGGTGCTTCCGGTATTCACCACCGCATAAAAACGGTACGTGCCCGGTTCAAGGTAAGCGACAGGCCACTTTCCATTGACACTACCCTCTGCAGATGACAGTGTATAAACACCTGGTTTACTTGCATCGGCAACGGCATAGCCCATCCGGTTAGGGAACCCGCCTGTGCTGGTTGCCGCCCAGATCTCCACGCTGCTGATGGTCGTGCCGGATGGAACACAGGTAGTGACGCTAATGGCGGTGGTAACTCGCCCGACAGTGGTAGTGCTGGCGGTCCCCATCACACTGGTGTTGTTGACCGGTGAAAGCACACTCGCCGTGAGGACAGAACAACCTGTGACTGTTGGAGCTGTCAGCGTTATGGTATTATAGGCAGTGGTCAGCGATGTCGTACCGGTATTCACCACCGCGTAGAAGCGGTATGTACCCGGATCGAGATAAGCGATCGGCCACTTACCGTTGGCACTACCTTCTGCGGATGACAACGTATAAACGCCTGGCTGACTTGCATCGGCAACGGCATATCCCATCCGGTTAGGGAACCCGCCGGTACTGGTCGCCGCCCAGACTTCGACGCTGCTGATGGTCGTGCCGGATGGGACACAGGTAGCAACGCTAATCGCAGTAGTAACCCTTCCGGCGGCCGTTGTGCTGGCGGTACCCACCACACTGGCGTTGTTGACCGGTGAGAGCACACTGGCCGTAAGAGCGGAGCAGCCTGTACTTGTCGGGGCTGTCAGCGTAATGGTATTGTAGGCAGTAGTAAGCGAAGCAGTTCCGGTATTCACCACCGCATAAAACCGATATGTGCCCGGGTCAAGATAAGCAATGGGCCACTTGCCGTTAGCAGAGCCTTCTGCCGATGACAATGTATATACACCTGGTTGACTTGCATCTGCAACGGCGTATCCCATCCGGTTAGGAAACCCGCCGGTATTGGTTGCCGCCCAAATCTCCACGCTGCTGATAGTCGTGCCGGATGGAACACAGGTGGCGACGCTGATGGCAGTCGTAACCCTTCCGGCTGTTGTACTGGCAGTTCCTACCACACTGGCGTTGTTAGCCGGAGAAAGTACACTCGCCGTAAGGGCAGAACAACCTGTACCCGTCGGAGCTGTCAACGTTATGGTATTATAGGCAGTGGTAAGCGAAGTGGTACTGGTATTCACCACCGCATAGAACCGGTAGGTACCCGGGTCAAGGTAAGCGATCGGCCACTTGCCGTTGGCGCTGCCTTCTGCGGATGACAATGTATAAACACCTGGCTTACCTGCCTCTGCAACGGCATAACCCATCCGGTTGGGGAACCCGCCTGTATTGGTTGCCGCCCAAATCTCCACGCTGCTAATAGTCGTTCCGGATGGAACACAGGTGGTGACGCTGATGGCAGTCGTAACCCGCCCTGCCGTGGTAGTACTGGCGGTACCCACCACACTGGCGTTGTTGACCGGTGAGAGCATGCTCGCCGTAAGAGCTGAGCAACCTGTAACCGTCGGGGCTGTCAGCGTGATAGTATTATAGGCAGTGGTCAGCGAAGTGGTACCAGTATTCACCACCGCATAGAACCGGTAGGTGCCTGGATCAAGGTAAGCAGTGGGCCACTTGCCGTTAGCGGTGCCCTCTGCGGACGATAATGTATAAACTCCTGGTTGACCGGCAACTGCAACTGCGTATCCCATCCGGTTCGGCCAGCCACCTGTGCTGGTGGTCGCCCAGATCTCCACGCTGCTGATCGTAGTGCCGACAGGAACACAGGTGGTGACGCTGATCGCAGTCGTAACCCGCCCGGCGGTTGTGGTGCTGGCTGTGCCCACGACGCTGGCGTTATTGGCCGGTGAGAGTACACTCGCCGTAAGGGTAGAACAACCTGTACCCGTCGGGGCTGTCAGTGTGATGGTATTATAGGCAGTGGTCAGCGAAGTGGTACCGGTATTCACTATCGCATAGAAGCGGTAGGTGCCTGGATCAAGGTAAGCGATCGGCCACTTGCCGTTGGCGCTACCCTCCGCAGATGAAAGCGTGTACACACCCGGTTGACCGGCAACTGCAACTGCGTATCCCATCCGGTTGGGGAATCCGCCAGTGCTGGTTGCCGCCCAAATCTCGACGCTGCTGATGGTGGTGCCGGTTGGGGCACAAACGGTGACGCTAATGGCGGTGGTAACCCGGCCCGTGGTCGTCGTACTGGCCGTACCCACCACACTGGCGTTGTTAGCCGGAGAGAGCACACTAGCCGTAAGAGCAGGGCAACCTGCACCCAAATCAATTCCTGCATAGTTCTGCGGCCCCGGTGCCGTCCCTTGCCAAGTACCTGTCACCAGACCATCGAAAATCAGACCATAACCGTATTCAGCTGGATTGTTGTTTAAAGCGGTTGAAGATCCAAATTTTGATCCGGTCAGCTTTACATTTCCATTGTAGAATTCCAGCTCCTTTAATTCTCCACTACAATTGGGACCAGCCAGGAAACGTAAGTATCGCCACGCCGTGGTTGTCCGGATAGCGTATTCGTTCCATCCCGCAGTCGGCGTTTCACTAATTGTCGCCAGTGTAGTCCATCCATTCGCATTTGAAATATCGTTTGACCCCTGAATAGTACTTCCCACAATATGGTCCATGCAGCAATCGGTACGAGGGTACAACCGGACATTGGTGATATTTCCTCCAACATTTGATGGCAAAGTGGTATTATTTACCTTGCTCCAAATTCGATCCGCGATCTCTAGCATACCGGCGTCGCCAGGATGCCGATCACCTGTATTGTTGGGAAATGCACTCAGAGTTACCGGGTCATTTCCAGCTAGAAAAATCGGGTTCGAGATCATATCGCTCAGATTAACAAAGGGCAAATTGCGCTCTGTTGCGACTTCCAAAATCTTGGCATCAGCAAGCGGCTGATCCGGCCACATAGAGTTTGTCACAATCACTTTCGCATTTGGCGCACTTACCTCCAAAACCTTATCGATCAACCTTTTATAAGCTGTTTTAAAGTCGTTTACCTCGACCTCAGCATTCAAGACATTTTCCCCCAATCGGATGATTACCAGGTCCGGTTTCTCGCCACTAAACCCAGTGGTAATACGGTTTTGGAGGGCTGCAAAATCGTACGTAACCCAACCCGCAGGGCTACTGATATAATCCCGTTCGAAGGGCGCCTCCCATAAGGGCAAAACCTTTGCCGCAGAATTTAACTTCTTAAAACGGGTCTCGAGAATATGAGCAAAATCTTTGGCTTGTGTGGAAGATGCCCGTCCCCAACCTCCGGCGGCGGTAAGGGCAGGTGATTGCCAGCCATCGGAACCTGTCTGGGCTACTAATTTGGTGATGCTGTTTCCTACAATAAGTATCCGGCTAAGACTGGTTGATGCTGCGGATCCCGTTAGTCCATAATTATAATCGAAACTCTTTAACAGGCTTCCTTGCGCACTACCTTCCCGAATGTTGGATAGGCGGCCGAAATTATCGTAATTATACCAGGTAAGTTTGCCACTTGGGTCGGTAGCCGATTCAATACCAACCAGAGCCTTGTAAGAATAGGTGTTAATAAGCACCGAAGGCGGAAGGGGATTGAGATTTGAATACAGCGTGTTACTTGGGTACGTCGCCGCCTTTTTGTCGTGGGTACTTATAGTAGAATAACCTACCCCTTTTACCTGGGCCATCGGATACTGCCCCGTCGCATCCCAAAGGAAAGAAGTGATGATTCCATCCCGAGTTGTGGTCTGCGCAACTTTTCCTAGTGAATTATAACTGTCAAAGGTAACCTGAGGAATTGCGTAGTACCGACTATCTTTTGTCGTACCATTGAAAGAGACGAAACTTGATTCAGGAACCGTAGCGGTAAGCCCCACGTATTTCTGGTATGGGACATAGTGTGTAACACCTCCGGTTACCTGTGACTTATAGGTATTGATTGTTCCCCCGACAACCAATGCATTTTTAACTTGTATTTGCTCGATGGGGAAATTAAGCATCTTCATTGAAACCATTGCAGGATAGGTTCCCAGACTAAGGTCTGCCGGATACTTTATTTTGGTTTTTAATGTCTCTCCCTTACTGCTTGTATAAGTTATCTCCGATCGAAGCTTTTGAGCATTATATTTATAGTCCGTTGTTTTCACCAGGGCCTGGCCTGATTCATATAAAGTCTCAACCTCCTTTTCCAGGTACACGGGAAACGTATAAACTTCATAAGTACTAAAAACATTCAAAAAATTATAACCTAACTCCAAGGCAAGTTGTCCAACACCTTGATTGCTTCTTTCTCCAAAACTCATCACAGCAACATTTTGATTGAGTTTGTTCGGGTCTGTAGCATAGGTATATGCCACTTCTTTCTTTAATGTATTTGCCCCATCGTAAACCTTCACGAGTGATACTTGCCCCCGTTCAAGAGAACGGGATGAAGCTTTCCCCAAGCACCCCACAAGCCCCTGAGGTTCAACAAAAGAACTTGCTCCAACATTAAACCCAATGGTGTAGAAAGCGCTACTTTCAGAAGCATCTCCATCCGCAATATCCAAAGGGGACCTCATTGTATATTCTGTATAACTTTTGTCAGCCAGAGACTCAATCACTTTGCCATAAACAACGGGCGGTTCCCCGTCGACAGAAAGCCCATTGATAACGCTATTACCGAAATAGGGAATCCCAGGAAACTTGTAAAGTATCCCGCTGCTAACCGCGCTCGGATTTTCTGGATTATTAGGATCGAAGGCATTAACATACTTGTACTTTCTAACCATTTCCCCTAATGTAATCTTCGATATCCGTAACCCTCCGGCAACGTTGCGCCCATCTGTCACATTCACATAGCCTCTTCCCACTGGCTTTTGAACCCCTTTTTGCGAAAAAGTGTGCAGCTCATATTCATAGTTCTCAATGCCACCTGTAGGATAGGTAATGCCGGTCAGTACACCGATTTTTGTCGATTCAAGGTAAGAAAGGCGATTCGGATAATAAGTGGTGGGATTTAGAAAACTATCCCAACGAGATGATAAACTCCCCAATCCTACCGCGCTCCCGGAAGCTGAATTGTAAAAGCCCCAATAATCTGTACGCAAAGCAGTGTTTACATCAGGAAGTCCATTTCGGTTATAATAATCAAACTTATAATTCTTTCCGTCGACGACAAGCGCATCCAAGAAATAATACCTATCATCCTTCCAGGTACTATAAGTAAAATTCGAACTACTGACCACCGTATTATTGGGGTCTTTTACTTCGATCTTACTAATTCTCTTTGTATCTGTGCTCGCTGACCCAGCTATTTTTTGGCTCAAACTGGTTGATGTAAATACGACAGTTCCTCCATCAAAAACAATGTCTTTCAATACAGCAGGAGTAACTGATGAAATGACATTAGGAGAATCTACCGAAGCTACATAACGAACAAATGTCTGGGCATTATCATTGTAATTAAACTTGATAGTCCGGCCATTAACCGACTTGATCTCTGTAAGATACCAGGCATCTACTTGATAGGGAACACCTTGTGCGTTCCCTCCCGACAGCTCCATGGAACCTGTTCCATCTCCAAAAGTAAAAGTTGTCCCATCATTGGCTGTCAGCCTGAACGCAATACTGTTTCCTCCGCCTAGCCAACTGATATTGGAAAGCTTGTCCACTGCAACAATGTCCTGTGATTGTATCTTAAACTGCCCATCATAGCCCATTATAAAGTATCCGGAATATCCCAGAAAACTAAAAGAAAACACGTCAGGTGAATATTCAGTTGCATGAAGAAAATATTTACCTCCATTCAAATTAGAATTCGAGCCGTAGGTTCCGACGTAAGAGCTTATATTATTTCGAACATAGCTATTTGTTACGGAGTTAGGAGCTAGACTAAAAAAACCATTCTCCGTCCCCCCACCATAGTTACCATAGGTAGTTTCGTCGCAAACGTTGTTTTTTGTTCTCGTAATCACTCCGCCAGCTGTAACCCTCCATCCCATCCCTACACTACTATAAGGGTTTATTGCATTCAACCCAGCTCCACCAACATAATTTAATGTTATTGGAACGGTAATTTCATTGGCCTGAATCTGGGTGAGCGGTATCGAAATGTTAGCCTGTCCGGTGTAGTAAGAGACGGGGCTGAACACCTCTTTTTTGAAACTAGCCACCTCCGGCGTGTTAAACGTCTGTGCGGAAACATACTGAATGGCCAGCACAAAACATAAGACGATGATCTTTAGAAACCTCGACATAATATAATAGATCTGTTATTTTAGAAATTCTGATTCACCATCCATTCAAGAATTGAGATGGATAGGGCATTCTTATTGAGGGGGAAAATTTGCGGTTTACTAGAAGTAACTTATTCCTTTATAACTTTAACAGTCTTTGCCGAAACGCCTGCTTCGCTAATTCTAATGATATATATACCGGATGATCTGGTGGATAAATCGTAGGTCTTTCTCAAACGCCCATTATTGCCGATAACTTCTTCATTTTCAATAACTCGCCCTTGACCATCTATCAGATCAAATGTTGCGGAAGCGGCTTGCGAATTTGTCTCTGCAATCACATTATGATAGGCCGGATTAGGATAAGCGATTAATTCACCATCTTCCGACGTGGCAATATTTTCTCTCTTGCCCGTATCCAAAAAACCAAAATCGATGGTGTGAATATTCTCTCCCATTTTCCCTGTTTTGAAGGAAGCAACCGAATAGCCGCCTTGCCTAATGCCGTCATTATCCAGCTCGGCGTCACTTTGAGATTTACCGATACCAGGTGTTAATCTTGGTTGGTCAAGTTTGATTTTGATCTGGTATAAGGTATTAGGCTGGATCGCCTCCTTAACGTTTTCTTCATCAAATAAGTAATGTCCTCCCAAGTCTGAAAGCGTGGTTCCCATCAGCGAATCGCCAAGCCACAATCCCAATTCTATCCCCGGAAGTCCAGGCTCGTCCGGATCCTGAATGCCATCCGCATTGGTGTCGGACCATACGCGGTTGCCTATCACAACCCCTGGCAGTCCTGATGTTACTGCCAGCCCACCAACGCCGTTGGCTTTGCCAAAAGTGCCTGATTGACCATTCCCATAGAGCAACCACCCGCGGCTGGTTCTGCCGTCTTCGGTGAAAAAGGCCTTGATACCTCCTGAGTTAAATGAATCGGTAGGTTCATGGGCAGTCATAAGCAACTCATTGGTCGCCGGTAGCAGAGCCAGCCCGCCGGCTCCTGTTTCTTCATGCACAGTAAGAGCCTGCCGTTTTTCATCCTTGTAAGTAAAGCCGTCCTGAAAAAAGAACTCCCCTCCCCGAGGTCCCTGGCGATTATCCTTTCCATCGGTCAGCAATTCTCCGGCCAGAGCGTTGTTTTCCAATTCAAATCTGGCGCTCTTATTCCCTGACGCATATATATATACGCGCAAGACATCGCCTGCCGCTACGGCAGAATAACTTGCTTTTCCATCAGGTGTTGGTTGTCCTGTACCCGACTGATGACCGAAGCGGTCCATAATACCGAGGAACATTGTCCCATTGCCGTCAAAGACGATGGACGACAAAATGGGTTGAGGCCGCGTCGCCGTCGACGGAAAAGCGGGATGTAACGCTTTGTTGAAGTCGTCGGTCCATGGATACCAGCTTTCAACATCCAAGCCATTTACCGCTTTACCACGTACGTAGTCCATAGGCATTGAAAACACCAACGTAAACTTTTTGGTGTCCGGATCCAACGCATATACAGAAGCCGAGAGGTCGCTTAGCATTTGCGATTTTTCAGCATCGGAAATAACACCTACGTATATCTTCCCCTCATGTGCTTTTACGGCAAAAGGACGCATACTACCACTGTTATTGGGTGAAGAAGGGATTACAAACGATGTTACATCTGCGGAAGTTGGCCTGGCTGCGGTATCTTCGGGAATATTGATAGCGTATAGCGCTCTGTTATACAAATTCATGACGTACAACACCTTGCCATCTTCCGATATGTCGATGCCTCCAAGTCCTAGTTTGCCGACATCGGCCATGAGCAGTGCATCGGTGCTGTTGCTGTCAACATCAACCTTTAGTCCCTGATGATGATCATCTCCTGTTGGAATACCTATTGTTTTTAGATCCAGCCAGGGCACGGTGACTTTCGTATGCCAGTCGGTACGGTATATACCTCCGCTGCCCAGCGGCCCAAACCCCACGTGGCGCTTAGCAAAGGCTGCTGAATATAAGTGATTGCTGTTTTTATCGAAAGCAACCGCCCATAAGGCTCCGACCTGATTGGAACTGGCCAGCGAAAAAGATACAGTATCGTCCAATGATACGGCTTTCAAAGCCGTAGCGCTGTCATTTCCCTTACCGGTGGTATAAACTGGCGATACCAGAAAGGGTTTATCTGAAACATATTGCGCTGGGTGATATCCTCCCCAGTTCACCTCAGAAGCCGGACTTTTCACAAACATCACAGCCGGCGTCGATGTATTGCTCTGCAACTTTCTAAGCTTACCATCAAATAAGATTCTTACCTGCTTGCCTTCCGGAACGTCCAGGTAGTATCGCCCTTTGGCATCGCTTTGGGTTTGAGAAATCAGTCCGTATTTGCCAGACGGTAACAAACCGTAGGCTTTAATTGAGATCCCGGCTATCGGCCTTTCGGTGTGAGCCATTTTCTCTCCGCTATTGCCATTATCAAACACTCGTCCAGTTATTTGGCCGAATGCAAACATAGGAAGCGCCAGCATCGAAACCAGCACAAAATAGATTGATATATATTTTTGCATGAATACTACGACAGTTGGTTCTTTACTTTGATTTTTGTTGATTATTGTTTTGTCCTTGTTCTGGCCATTGCCGATTGAAGGATAAACTCCTCAGGGACGTTTGGTCCGGTACGGCTGCCTGTCCCCCGATTGATTCAGTTGGCCCGGATTTAAGTTCCGTGTTGGGGTCAATTGGATCGACTCTCCTAATACTGGCTATGGATTTTACTGTCCAGAGGTATAAAAGTCTGCGAAATTCAGATTTGCCTTTCACCTCTAACTTTCGAATGATATTTTTCCGGTGCCGTTTAACAGTTTCGGTTGCGATACTTAACGTATCAGCGCTTTCCTTACACGAGAAATCATTAAGGGTCATTAGTAGTACCTTACGTTCTTGCCCAGTTAGTTGCCCAAGTGCGGGAACTTCAGTTAATGAAGGCAAATTAAATACTGGCATTAAATCACTGATATACATTGGCTTATACGAAAATATGTGGATGGGTAAATGGATCTGTAGCACTCTGCATTTTCTTTTAAAGAAACATCAAAATAATGCTGTCTGAGAGCGCATTCTGATAAAACAAAATTGCCTAAACGTAGAATACTTGGCAATTGCCAGTAGGGGGTAATTTGGGGTTACATGTAATTATAACTACCAAACAACAGTCAAAATATTCTTACAAAAGCTACAAAGCGCGGAGTGAGGCTAAATAAAAGAAGGTAGAAAACTTGCCACGGCTTTGGTGTGCATTTTTCGAGGTATAGCCAACCATTCACCGAAACTGAGATCATCAAAGCCCTCAAAGATTTGGATTCTGGCAAGCAACCGACCAACATTGCCAGGAAAAAGATAAGCCTCGCTTATGGGGATAGTGACACCTCTGAACCCAGCAAACACCAATTCTTCAATAAGTTGAAACGGCTGCAACAGGTATTTTATAAATTTACGTTCATCGCTTTCAAACTGCATTCGCCCCTATGGCTATTCACGTTGCTATTACCCGCAAAGTCCTTCCCGGAAAAGAAGAAGAATTCAAAGATGCACTTCGGCGTTTTCTTGGCGATTCATTTCTGCATGGCGGTGTGCACGGCGCAGCAATGATGACTGCTTTACCTGGCAGCGAGAGCCGGGAAATTGGCATATTAAGGACGTTCGCCGATCAGGCTGAGCGGGATGCCTTTTACAATTCGAAGCTATTCAAAGATTGGGAAGCCTATGCATCGACGTTGACGGAAGAACCGGTCTATCGGGAGCTAACCGGCCTGGAAGCCTGGTTCCGCTCACCTGTTCCTCCACCGAGATGGAAAATGGCCGTGGCTACGCTTTGCGGTGTATATCCTACCAGCTTGTTCCTGACTTATCTGCTTGGGCCGTACATCCAGGGACTCCATCCTGCATTAAGGACTTTAATTGTGGCTGGATGCATGGTGGGATTACTGACATGGGTCGTGATGCCGCAGGTTACGAAGGTACTGAAACCTTGGCTTTCGGCGATCAAAAAGTAGTAAGTAAGACCAATAGTAACACGCTTGTGCAGCGCAGCGCAGCGAAAGTTACAAAGCAAAAAGTGACGGGCTGCAAAGCCATGGGGGCCGCCTAGGCGCTATTTACCGCGGCTAGGCGCCTAGCCGGGGGTGTTGCTTCCGTGGCGGGGTACAGATAAATTCCGCCTTTGAGCAGGTTGCGGTGAACGTCGGCGATCAGCACGCCAATGTAGCGGGCAATAAATGTGGAGGTGCCGTAGAGCACATAACCCGCAGCTACCTGGCTCAGGCCGCCCTGCAAAAAATCCGCTTCCACCGCGGGCGTGCCGGCATGAACTGGCGTCGATAAATGGAGAAAATGGTCCCGATGGACACATTGACGTCGATGTTGGAGGAGCCATCGAGCGGATCGATGGCGATCACATCCATTTTAGGCAAACGATGGCTCTTCTACACCTTGACCTGCCGGATTGTGATAGGTCTCGTAATTTTCCTGAAATGCCCGCATCAGACGGGTGGCGGTGTCGTCATAATCCGCCCGGTTCCGCCAGGTCTGGCGTGGGTTGAGCAATTCTTCAGGAATGCCCGGGCAGGCCATAGGAACCTGTAAGCCAAACGGTTGCAATGTCTGATATTCGACCCGATCGAGTACGCCCGACAGCGCACCCCGGATGACGGCGCGGGTGTGCGCCAGTTTCATCCGATGTCCGGTGCCGAACGAACCGCCTGTCCAGCCGGTATTCACCAGCCACACCGGCACGTCCGAGGCTTTCAGGTGTTGCCCCAGCAAACCGGCATATTCGAAAGGATGCAGTGGCAGAAAGGCCGCGCCAAAACAGGCCGAAAACGTGGGCACAGGCTCTTTTACCCCAACTTCCGTCCCGGCCAGCTTGGCCGTGTAACCCGACAGAAAGTAATACATCGCCTGCTCCACCGTAAGCTTCGCGATAGGAGGCAGCACGCCAAATGCATCCGCCGTCAGGAAGAATATGTTGCGCGGTACGGGACCCACGGACGGGTTGGCGCGATTGGCAATGTAATGCAGCGGGTAGGCAGTCCTGGTATTTTCCGTAACCGACTGATCGGCATAGTCAACAGTCCGGGAGTCGGGGATAAAGCGCGTGTTCTCCAACACGGCGCCGGGCCGTATCGCACCATAGATTTCAGGTTCATGTTCCGCACTGAGATTGACCACTTTGGCATAACACCCCCCTTCAAAATTAAACACCTGATCGCTCCACCCGTGCTCGTCGTCGCCGATGAGCTCCCTTTCGGGATCCGTGGAAAGGGTTGTTTTTCCGGTGCCAGATAATCCAAAAAACAATGCCGTATCGCCAGCTTTGCCCACATTGGCCGAGCAATGCATCGATAAAACGCCCTTCCGGGGCAGCGTGAGGTTGAGAACCGAGAAAATGCCCTTCTTCATTTCGCCTGCGTAGCCAGTGCCGCCGATCAAGATGACCCGCTTGCTGAAATTAATGATGGTAAAATTACCCTGCCGTGTGCCGTCGGTAGCGGGATCCGCCTGAAAGCCGGGAAGGTTCAATATCGTCCAGTCGGGCTTGAAATCGGCGCGTTCGGCTTCGGATGTTTCGATGAAAAGGTTGTGACAGAAGAGATTATGCCAGGCATATTCATTGATCACGGCGATGTTAATGGCATAACGCGGGTCGGCACCGGCTTTCACGTAACGCACGAATACGGACCGGCCTTCCAGCGAAGCGAGCATGCGGTGGTGAAGGTGGTCAAATTGTTCGGGTTCGATGGGCTGGTTAACAGGTCCCCACCAAACGGTATCTTCGGTCAATGCATCGCGGACGATAAACTTGTCTTTGGGCGACCGGCCTGTGAACTTGCCGGTGTCGCACATCAGCACGCCTGCTTCGGTGAGCACGCCCTCGCCGCCGTCGAGCGCCAGTTGGGTCAGTTCAGGCACCGTCAGGTTCAGCGCCACGGTGGCGGTGGCCGGTATGCCCAGGCATTGGAGTAAATCGGTATCTATGGCGGAATGGTTCGGGTAGATGTTCATATAGCAAAGGAGTTTTGGTATAAAAAAGAAAAATGCGGGTTACCGGCTCAATACCGGCTTGGGGTTGGGCATATCAGGAATGGCGGGAGGAGGGGTACGTTCGTCGAATGCCTGTTGCATCATCTTGCGGTCGAAGGCCTTCTCGTTGTTGGCCAGAAAAATCGTGGCGACGGCATTACCGATAAAGTTGGTGATGCTGCGCGCTTCGGACATAAACCGGTCGACGCCCAGCAACAGTGCCAGCCCTTCGACGGGGATCACGCGCACGGCCGTCAACGTGCTGGCGAGCACTACAAACCCGCTTCCCGTGACGCCCGCTGCCCCTTTCGAGGTTACCATGAGGATGCCCATAATGGTCAGAATTTGCGAGCCGGTGAGTTCTACACCGAACACCTGCGCCAGGAAGACCGTCGCCAGCGAGAGGTATATCGTAGTGCCGTCCAGGTTAAACGAGTAGCCTGCGGGAACGACCAATCCCACCACCGGCTTGGCACAACCCATGCGTTCGAGCTTTTCCATCAGGGCGGGCAGCGCTGCTTCCGACGACGATGTGCCCAGCACGATCAGCAATTCCTGCCGAATGTATTTCAAAAAAGACCACAGGCTGATCTGATAATAGCGCAGGATGGCATTAAGCACGACAAACACGAACAGGAACATCGTCATGTAGACGGTTGTCATGAGTTTGGCAAGGGGCAAAAGGGTCCCAATCCCATATTTGCCGATCGTATAGGCCATCCCGCCGAATGCACCGATCGGTGCAAACCGCATTACTACATACAGCGCTTTAAATATCCATTTGGAAGCAGCAGACAGCGCGCTCAGGATCCGTTCTCGCCCCGTATAGCGGCTCAGTACCATGCCCAACACAATGGATACCAGCAACACCTGCAGCGTGAGATTATCGGCCAGGAATTGGAGCCATGAAAACGACTCGGCACGTTCGGAATACTGGCTGACGGCCGCGCCATTCAGGTTGCCGGTCGCGACCCCGTCGCCCGGCCGGATCAGGTTGGCCACCGCAATGCCGATGAGCAGCGCCACGGTGGTGACCACCTCGAAGTACAGCAGTGCTTTTCCACCGACGCGCCCCACTTTTTTCAGATCACCCATACTACTGATTCCCAGCGTAATGGTAAGAAAGATAATGGGATTGATAAACAGCTTAATGACGTTGATAAACCACTTCCCCAGAAATTCCATCTGGACTGCGGTGCCGGGTGCAAAATGCCCGAACAAGGCACCGGCGATAATGGCGGTCAGCACCCAAAACGTCAGGTTACTCAATAACTTCTTCATAAAACTCGGCGATTTGAACAAGTGAAACCGGAACGCAGCAATTTGGCGTTCGATCGGAATAAATGTCCCCGCGGCAAAACGCCACGGGGTTTCATCAAAAATTAACCATCAGATTGGCGTAATAATAGGTTCCATTGAACCCAAACTGGTTTGCATTGCGGGTGTAAGGTACTTGTCCGTTGCTGTAAGATGCGTAATTCGTAAACACACGGTCAGGATATACGTTGGTGATGTTATTACCCCCGAGTGTAATGGAGAAAGTCTTGTTCAATGCATATACTGCCGACACATCGAATAGATTCTTGCCACCGAAGGTCTGCACCCGGTGCGGCAATCCGCTGGGCTTTTCCCAGGCCGTTACCGCTCCGAAATACGTGGAGCGGAGGTTTACCGACAGCTTACCCATTTGATAGCCAAGCGATACCAGCACTTTGGTACGTGGCTGGCTCGTCTCGATCAATGCGCGGCTCACGGTGTCGATCAGGAGGATCGGAACGGTTGTTCCGGCCTGCAATTGGGCGGGCGTTCCTTTGGTACCCACAATTTCGGTTTTGTTGACTGTAAGCGCCACGCTGGCTGTGAAGGCATTGTTGCGTTGAAGCGGCTGCCGGAACGAGGTTACAAAGTCCACGCCGCGGGTCCGGGTACTCACTTGATTGGTGAAAAAAGTAATCTCCTGCAAGCCGGGGAAGAGCGGTTTCAATGCTGCAATGTTGTTCACCCGCAGGTTTTCCGTAATGATGATCCGCTCACGAATGTCGATCTGATAAGCGTCCAGGGTAATCAGCAGTCGGTTACGGATTGCTTTGGCTGTCAAGCCCAGGTTGTAGTTCCAGGAGGTTTCGGCTTTCGGATCTTCAATACCGATCTGGCTGAGGCGGGGATCGTGGTTCGGGATTTCCTTGGTGGAAGTGACCACGCCATTCTGCACAGTAGAGGTAGTGACCGCATTCGCAACCTGCTGCAACAATGGCGCCCGGAAGCCCCGGTTGATCGATCCGCGAATGGAGAAATTGTCGCTCAGCTTGAAGCGCGAGGCAAGCTTGCCCGAGAGGTTTCCACCAAAATCACTGTAATTCTCGTAGCGTAATGCACCTGTCAGCAAGAGTCGCTCGGTGAGGTCACTTTCAACGTCTACATACATCCCGATGTTTGAGCGGGTGCGGTTCGTTTCATCGTCTACACCGATGCCGACGCGCCCCTGCGATCCCGGAATTTTATTGTTCGATGCCGCAAACGGGCCGATCTCGTAGCTGGCCGGATCACCCGCTGTCAGCCGGAACTGGTCGATGCGATACTGGGCTCCCATCGCAAGGCTGAGCGTTTTCGTCCCCAAAATGCCGTACATCGTTTTGTTGAGGTTGATTTCGCTCACGCTCTGTCCGAAGGCAATGCGGCCCACGTAAAAGTCTTTGGGAGAATTCACTCCCATCGAAGCATTCGTTGAGTTTTTTACATTCTGATCCAGGTAGTTGTAACCATAGCCGGTACTGAAATCCAGATTCCAGCCTTCGGTTACTTTCCGTCGGATACCCAGCACGACCGAGTAATCCTGAACAGTGCCGGGCAACTTCGGCGTAAATCCATCCGGGTATACTGCCGGGTTGGTAGTCCCGACCGCGGGGATGGCCGTGCGGAAAAAACCCTGTGCATGCACACGTTTGCGGGAAAATCCGCCGAAGGAATACAGCGTCCAGTTTTGGGCCACCGGTAAGCCTGCATTGTAAAACAGCTGGCCCGATTTCATGGCATTGCTGCCGTATTCCGTCACGCGGAAGGTGCCGTAAGGGCCGTAAACCCCGCGCACTTCCCGCGCCGACTCATCGGTCGTTTTGTTGTTGGTATAAACACCGGTGTAGGTTCCGCCGGGTACCGGCTGCGGGTTATAGGGGTCCGAGCGGTCGGTGCCGGACACATCCTGATAGCTTCCCGTTACGTTCAAATATCCCTTTTTGCCCAGACGGAATCCATAATTCACACCGGCCGTATAGCCGCCGCCGTCGCCTTTGCTGGTCACGCCGTATTGGAACATAGCGCTGCCGGCTCCCACCGACTTTTTGAGATTCAGATTGACAATCCCTGCAATCGCATCCGAGCCGTATTGGGCGGCAGCTCCGTCACGCAGAATTTCCAACCGCTCCACGGCCAGCGTCGGCACGGCATTCATATCGGTAACTACGGTACCTTTGCCCACGGTCACGTTCAGGTTCACCGCAGCAAACTGATGCCGGCGTTTGCCGTCGACTAGCACGAGCATTTGATCCGGCGAAAGTCCCTTCAGGGAAGCAGGATCGGCATAGCTGGCCACGCCATTGATCCCGTTTTTGGCTGAATTGAAAGAGGGCGATGTGAACTGCACCTGCTGGCTCAGCTCTACCTGGCCGGTAGACTGCAACTCTTTGGCAGTCAACACATCCACCGGCACGGCGCGTTCCACATCCGTCCGCGCCACCGTCGACCGGGAACCTACCACGGCGACTTCCTGCAACACGACCGAACTTTCTTCCAGTGTGACATTTACAGTGGTCTGACCTGTCAGCAATACATCCTGATTTTTATACCCGATAAAGGAAAACAAAAGCGTTTGACCCTGCTCCGCTTCCAGCTTGTATTGCCCCTCAGCATCCGTTGAGGCGCCTTTGGTAGTGCCCTGCACACTCACATTCACCCCGGGCAGCGACTCGCCACTTTTGGCCGTTACCTTGCCAGAAATCATCAACGGAGCCGCTTCGGCAGCGACCGGCTCAGCCGCGGCAGCATTCAAAATGATTTGCTGACCTGCCACACGATAGGTAATGCGAAGTGGTTCAAGTAGTTGATTGAGAACATTATCGAGCCGTTGATCCTGCACGGAGACTGAAATAGGTCGGTCCGCATTAATCACTTCCGCACTGTACATAAACCGCGTATCCGTCAATTGTTCGAGGCGGTTGAGCACAGTGCGTGCAGGCTGGTCGACGGCAGTCAGTGTAACCCGACGGCTAAGTATTTCCTGTGCCCGTCCCTCGTGGGCGATGGACATGCTACCAAACAGGACGGCGAAAAGAAGTTGGCAGAAAGTAATTCTCATAATTACCCACAGCAATACTGGTAAAGTTAACTGGCGATGCATATTTTTAAGATGTTTTAAACGGGTTTCACGGAAAATCTGGACAAAACAATCCCTGCGCCCGTCATAGGGCGTTTCGCAGCATGGAAAATCAGGGAATCCAAAGCCGGTGATGGTGGAACATTACCGGCTTTTCTCATTTAAGGCATTATCGGGCATGAGCGGGCTTACAACCCCGGCTATCAATCACAACCTGGCCATCGATCACCTCGTGACGTGCGTGGGTCACTTCGCTGATCAGCGCCAACTTTTCGTAGAGCGACTCGGTTCCAAGCCGGGCGGTGAGCGTGCAGCCTCCCAGAACGTCGTCGTCATACACAAAATCAACACCATACGCCTTGGAAAGTCGGGCGAAAACCTCGGGGAGCGGTGTGTCGACAAAATTGAAATCGGGCTGCCCGTTTTCCGGCGTGAGCAACACCGGATTTTCAGCCAGCGTTTTGACCAGTCGCGCCTCGGCAGGATAAAAAACGGCACGCTGGTTGGGCACCAGTACTACGGCATTATCCAATTCTTTCGGCGATGCATTGGCTTTGGCCCGGCTGAATACCGAAACCTTGCCGGTGCGAACGGTTACGGATACATTTGACTTGCCGCCAAATGCTTTTACCCTGAAACTGGTTCCCAACACCCGCGTTACGATGCGGTCTGTCACCACGAGAAACGGTCTTTGCGGCTGTCGGGTGATGTCGAAGAATGCCTCGCCGGTCAGGAAAACCTCCCTTTTATTGCCCGAAAAATGACTCGGGTAGCGGAGGAAACTGCCGGGTTCGAGCGTTACAGTGCTGCCGTCGTCTAACCTGATTCGCATGGCTTGCCGGGTATTGTTCATCTGCACGCTCAGCAGTTCGACCCGCTCATTGCGACCTGCCGACCATTGCCAGAATCCATACCCGAACAGTCCGAGCAGCAGGACCACCGAAGCCGCTACCCTGAACCAGCTGTGCCTGAAAACCGGCATCGGCTTCACGATAGACTTTGGTTCCGTTTCGCCCTGAATGTACGCCCACATTCGTTGACCCGCGGCTTCATCGTCCTCGTCCGCGATACTGTTTTGTGCCCCTCCCATCGATTCGTACCAGGCTTCCACGCGCCGGATTTCGTCGGCGGAAGCTTGCCGGGATTGATACCGGCGAAGAAGCTGGCGAAAGTCGGAAGGTGTCATAGGAGTATCGGACGGTACAGGTTGTTGTTCATAGTGTAGGTCAGGAAGAATGGTTTGCAGCCCTAAATGAAAATGTAAAATCAGGAAAAGTTTATATTTCTGATTTCAATAAGACCAATACTTATTTGTATTGTACAATTTATTGCAGGATAAAGAAAAATGAGGCAAGAGCCCCCAGGTTCCGCAGGCTGCCCCGGACTACTTTCAGGGAGCGGGTCAAATGATATTCGACCGCTTTTTCGGAGAGGTTAAGCCGCTCTGCAATTTCGGGGATAGTCAGGTATTCAAAGCGGCTCATGCGGAACACCTGTTTGGATTTTTCCGGCAGCGCTTCCAGGGTGCGTTCAATGGCTTCGGTGAGGTCTTGCAAAGCCAGATCGTCCACAGGAACGTTATCTTCCTGATTGAGAAAAGATTCGTAGTAAGCCACGAAACGCTCGTGGACACGTAGGGATTCAATGTGATTGATAATGGAAAACCTGAGTGCGGTAAGCAGATAGGGACGCAGTTCGCGGATGTTTGTTTGTCCGGATTTGACCCAGATGCTCACAAAAAGCTCCTGAACCAGCTCCTCCGCTGTTTCCTTGCAGCGTAATTTTTGGTAAGCCAGCCGGTAGAGCATCCCCCAATAACGCTCATATATTTCAGCAAACGCTTCCCTGCTGCCCAATTGCAGTTCCATCACAAGCTGGTCGTCAGTAAGTTGTCGATAAGTAGGTGGAAGGGAAGAAGGCATAATCGGGACGCAGTTAACAGCCTGTCCAAATGTATGCAGAAAATTTACCAAAATATGGTTATTCAAACAAATAATGGTAAAAACGCCCGTGGTCGTAGAGGGTACAGATTAATTAGGGGGGTACTCAACTTGCCCGACCTTTTCTGCCATCTTCTCGAAGCCTTCCCACCTCGCTGTTGAAAGACTACAAACGCCCCAACGATAAAATCCATGAGCTGATTTCCGCAGGCATTATCGAACCTGTTAAGAAAGGCCTGTACTTACCATCCATAAGACTTTCAGAAACACGCACAGAGCCATTTCTTCTCGCAAACCATATGCTTGGCCCGAGTTATGTGTCTTTTGATAGTGCGCTATCATACTACGGATTGATCCCCGAACGGGTGTTCGAAGTTTCCTCTGCAACAACAAAAGCATCCCGCCGCTTCGACACGCCGACCGGCGTATTCAGTTTTACACGAATGCCGCTCCCCTATTACAGCTTCGGGATTCGGCAGGTCGCGGTCGGAAAAGATCAAAATGCACTTATTGCGTCCCCGGAGAAAGCTTTGTTTGACAAAATAATCAATACAGTGGGCTTAAATCTCCGAAGTAAAATCGCAGCCAGCGAATACCTGATTGAAAATCTGAGAATGGACGAAGATCAATTAAAGCAGCTGGATAAACAGGCAATGGAGATTTGGCTAAGCGATTCGCCAAAACGCCAGAGCCTGGCGCAAGTCATTAAACTCATCAAGGAACTATGATCAAGGAATGGCTGGCAAGTTACAATCCTGCCAACAAGAATGATGCAACGCAGGCGCTGCGTGAAATCATGCAGGAAGTCGCGCTGGCTGGGCTCTATCGTAAAGGCTTTTTTGAAAAGGCTGCATTCTATGGCGGTACGGCACTCCGCATCTTTTACGGACTCGACCGCTTTTCAGAGGATCTCGACTTCTCGCTACTCGAAGTAGACCCCGATTTTTCGATCAATACCTATTTGCCCGCTATCGTCGACGAGTTCGAAGCGCTGGGAATGCATGTATCGATCAAGGAAAAACAGAAGGCAGTAAAGACCAGCATTGATTCCGCATTTCAGAAATCGGAAACGGTCTGGCGCGAACTGGTTTTGGAAGGTGTTGTGCCACAGGAAGGACTTGAACAAATAGCTAGCATCAAAATCAAACTGGAAGTAGACACCATGCCGCCTTCGGGATTTGATACCGAAGAAAAGCTTTTGCTCCAACCATTTTCATTTTACGTGAAGTGTTTCACCATCTCCGACCTGTTCGCCGGGAAAATGCATGCGTTGCTTTTCAGGAAATGGAAAGATAATGTAAAGGGGCGCGACTGGTATGATATGGAATGGTACATCCGAAAAGGCGTTGCATTGAATCTCAATCAATTCGCGCTGCGTGCGTACGATAGCGGAGATTGGGGTCGGGAGAACATCAGCGAAGTTGAGTTTCGGAGTTTACTGAATGCGAAGATAGATTTGGTTCACTTCCAGCGGATCAAGAATGATATTCGGAGATTTATACCGAATGCAAGTGTCTTGGATATTTGGAGCGCTCAGTATTTTCATGATTTGATTTACAAGCTAAAATTGGGCTTATAATTGTCTGGCTACACAAACAATCTTGCCGTTAATAATGAACCGAGGAAAGGATTAACTCAAATCAATGAAAATAAGTAAAATAGGAACTTCGATCTTTATCCTTAGTGTCCTTATATACGTGGCGTCTTCCTACCTCAAAAACAAGCAACTAGACCCCACTTACATCTATTATCCAGACGGCGCCGTTAAGGGAATGACAAAACCCATCAACGATTCGATTACGCTGTACTTTGGGTATGACCGGAAAGGCAAATTGAGATATGCCTCTCGCACTGTAAACGAGTATTTAGATGGCGAAGCGAAAACATACTTCTCAGAGGGAGGCTTATTCAAAACCGAAACTTGGAGCTCCGGAGAGCTAACCGGCCCCTGGAAAATGTATTACAAAAGTGGAAACTTAATGAGCTTTGTACAGCTCCAAGACAGCATGCCAGTCGGAAACAGATACGAATATTTCGACTTACCGGGCAAGAAAGTAAAATATTTAGGAAATAATGTCAACGTCAGAGGTAAGAAGTGGACAAACTCTCAAACCTGGTATGACTCTCTTGGTAACGTCGTGAAAAGCACTGTTCGCTTAGCTCAAATATCCGGCCCGAGGGATGTTCTGCTTAACGACTCTCTGAAATTAATATTTCGGCTCGAATCCTTGGAGCACCCATTGATTGAAAACTTTGTGTATGATTGTGATAGTCTTTTTAACATTCGGGATTCCACATTCACCTATTCGTCAAAAAGTGCTGGCGAAAATGTCGTCACCTACATCAAAGCTACTAAACTTGGCGAGCAGGTCGCAAGAGGATTAATTCAAAATTATAAAGTACTGTATCGGCGAAAAAATGGCGCTTACGCGACAGAGAGTAAGGACATATATTGGAGTTATAAGTATGTCGTGAAAGAGCGTTGACATGAGAACCGTTACTATCGATTGGAAGTCTAACTCTGGATTTGTAAATTAGCTCAACATCGCAGTTACCACCGCCAAAAACCACAGGCATTTCCCAAACTTTGAACACCCAAAACCACCCGAAAACTCACCCCAAAACCAGCGAAAACTATCATCGAACAACTCAATTTTCGCCAAAAGAATTATACATAACAAATATACTGTTGCACTATATGTATAAAAAATAGTGGGTCTTTCGTGTAGTTTGCATCAAATACAGGAGACAAAATATTGATTACAAGACGATTAAAGGCAAAGTTCGAGACCCGTCTCCCTCCCCAAGTTCGAAGCTCCTGATTTTCAATTTTGTGAATACTTACTGACTTCCCATGGACAAATCAAACGGATACGAGCACAACGCAACAACATTCATCCGCTGTCGCTCAAAGGGCGTCAATGGCGTCGGCGCGCCATCTGTTCGGCAGTGGGCCAGGTCACTACCCGCAAATGCGACAGTTCTGGACGTGGGTTGTGGTGCTGGCGACCCCATTTCGAAAGCGTTGGTCAATGAAGGCTTGACGGTTTATGGGATTGATGCGTCACCTTCGATGGTTCAATCCTTCAAGCAGAACTTCCCAAATATTCCTGTCGCCTGTGAAGCCGCGGAAGATTCCTCATTTTTCAATAGGCAGTTCGATGCTGTCATTGCCTGGGGGCTATTGTTCCTTTTACCGGAAGAAACACAGAAAGTTGTGATCAAAAAAATGGCAAATGCGCTGGACGCTGGCGGAAAGCTGCTATTTACAGCTCCTTCTCAAAAAATGAAATGGGAAGATGCGATCACAGAGATAGCATCGATATCGCTTGGAGCGGAGAAATACAAAGAATTACTAACTGCGTCGGGACTTTCGCTCATCGAGGAATTTGAGGACGAGGGAGAGAACCATTATTACCATGCTGTCAAAGCAGCGTAAATAAGAATGTGACAAACGAGCACTGGTTTACCTAATCTTAACGCCCTGATTTTTGCAATATAGCGACAGGCGTGATGGCCAAGCGGTCGCACCATCCGAGGAATGTCTGGTGGGCGGCGTCCAGGACCCGTTGCTGCTCAGGGGTAACAATTTTGCTTTTGGCCCTGCAAACCAGTTCAATCGGCAACCCCCGTTTTTTCAAAAAATATTTTGAGCTCAAAGGATAAGGAACGGAAATAAGTGGCTCCATTTGGGAAATTTCAGCCTGGATCCAGCTCGCGTCTTCTGCTTTGGCTGGGTTACTGGCATTGTTACAGAGCCAGGTATGTATTTCAGGGTAAAAATTTCCGGAAATAGGCGACATTCCTTTCCCTCCTTTTTGCAGCGATTGGAGGGCCGTTGCCGTATGGGCATTGTACAACTCCATCTGAGTGCCCTTTGCCACCGCCAGTTTCTCCTCAATCTTGACAATATCTTCGGTCGTATCCTTGTGGTAAACCATGTTCTTATTGGAAACAAGGAACTTGAATACCTCCGGGGAAATGATCCGCTTGTAGGGCGACGGGCATTCGTATGTACCTAATTTCATATCTCCTGCAAGAGCGAAAAATTGCTCGAAATGCTCCATGAGCACGGCATCGCTTTCGTCTTTCCCGGCGAAATGACTGGATATCAGAATAACTCCATCCACTCCGGTGTCACGTACTTTCTTTGCAAACAGCGCCTTGCTTGCAAGCGTATCGCCAAAAGATCCGGTCGACACCACCGGCACTTTCCCGTTCACGTATTTCACCACATGGCTGGTGAGGTCGAGACGTTCCTGATCGCTCAGAAAATACATCTCGCTGCTCAAACAATTGGCAAAGAAGCCTTTTGCACCTGCTGCCAGATAAAAGTCGATGACCCTGGAAACGTTGTCGTAGTCGATTTTGAGGTCGGTACCGAACGGGGTGATCATTACCGGGACGAATTTTTTCTCATCTATCGCATGAGCATCGGAAAACTTCGAATGCCAAGTGTCGCTACCTGCAAAAGCAGATTGCAGCACCCGGCTTCCAGCCATAATTCCAACTGTCGCAGGTGTTATCTTACCCAGAAAGTCCCTTCTCGTCACTTTGTTCGGTGTTTTCATATTAATGTCCGGATCAAAATAGATGGGTCGTGATGCGAAGTACTTGACCCTGCCATTGTTTGTACGCCGTTTGCGCTGCAAAGGCTATTCGATAGCAGAAATATTCTCATTCGAATAAACAATTGAAGTGAACAAATACAAATACTTCATTTCTAGTAATTTTTTATAAAAAAATAGTACTAATCGGAGGCCCGATTAGTAACTCGAAGCGTACATGTAATTATACTCAATATGCGCTCACCACGAGCAGCCTGCGGATCTCTTGGAAAACTTAAACCCGGTTAATTGCATGGAACAGAAAACTTTACCTCAACATGGTACACGCTTAAAAAATTACTGCAAGAGATGCTGCCTGCTGGCCGCCCTGGCAGGCCTTACGATCCCTGTTCGAGCGGCCGGGCCATTCGAATTCGCAAAGGGCAAAATCGCTATGAACAGGAATAATGGAGACCCGGTGTTACTTCAAAATGTGAAAGGAAGGGTAACCGACGAAAAAGGGGATGCGCTTCCGGGTGTGAACATTTTGGTGAAGGGCAGCCAGCAGGGTACGAGCAGTGATTCGAATGGAAATTTCACGATCGAGGTACCGCAAGCCAACGCTGTTCTTGTGTTTTCCTTTGTGGGATACCAACCCCAGGAAGTGACGGTCGGCAGCAATTCCATGCTGGAAGTAAAGCTTCTAACCGATACAAAATCGCTTGATGAAGTCGTAGTAACCGCCTTAGGTATCAAGAAAGAGGTTAAATCCGTCGGCTATTCCGTAACCAAGGTAGAGGGAAGTGCATTCACAAAGACCAGGGAAACGAACATCGGCAACTCGCTGGCGGGAAAAGTGGCCGGTGTGAATGTGTCCGCGGCAGCAACAGGTCCGGCGGGGTCAAGCCGGATCACAATCCGGGGTAATACTTCGCTTTCCGGGGACAACGCTCCGCTTTTCATTATCAATGGGTTGCCTATGAATAATACCAAGTTCGGGAAGACCCAGGGCGATAACCCGGACTGGGGTGACAACATATCCAGTATCAACCCGGACGATGTGGAAGAAATGACCGTCCTCAAAGGGGCCGCCGCCGCCGCCTTGTACGGATCACGTGCCAAAAACGGGGCCATCATTATCACTACCAAATCGGGCAAAGGCAATAAAGGCATCGGCATCGAATTTAACTCCAACAATACCCTCGAAGTGCCCTATTTTATATGGGACCTGCAAAAGGAATATGGCCAGGGTTACAATGGCGTAAAGCCTTCGGGCGTCGGGGTCGCGGCGGCACACGGGCAAAATCACTGGGGCGCGCCCTACGACGGATCGATGGTGGTGCAGCTGGATGGGGTGGAGAGGCCCTATTCGTATGTGAAAGATCAGGTTTTGAAGGATTTCTACGGCAATGGCCATACGTCTTCCAACAACGTAGCTTTTACAGGTGGCGGTGACAAGGGAAATTTCAGGGTTGCCGTAACGGATATGCGCAACAAAGGCATTATTCCAAATGCAACCATGCGGAGGGATAATATCAGCCTGAGCATCAACCAGAACGCGACCAAAAACATCGCCATCAGCGCCAACGTGGATTATATCAACGAAAAAGTCGATAACCGCTACGTGCTCGAAACGAACAACGCTAATAGTGCGGGGACCATCTTGTTTGTCAACAGCAACATGCCTACCAGCGCGCTGTCTCCCGGCTACGACCCCATTACATTCAAAGAGAAAGTACTGGGTACCGACCTCGGTGCTACCAACCCCTATTATTCGCTCAATCAGATCAGGAACAACACCCAGAAGGACCGATTCATTGCGGCAGTGAATGCGCGGTGGAACATTACCGACTGGCTATTCGTGCAGGGAAAAGCGGGACAGGATATGTTTTCCTATCAGATCAACAAAATCGTCCCCGAAGGCACCGGTTACCGTCCCAACGGGCAGATTGATCAGATCCAGACCAACTTTTACGAAAGAAATTTCGAAGGGATGATCGGGCTCAATAAAGCGCTTAACAAGAATTTCAATCTGGTGGTCAATGCGGGTGGGAACCTCATGTCGCAACACAGCAATGGCACCAACATCAGCGGCTCCGGCATTATCACCCCCCGCTTGGAGGTCATTAACAATACATCCGTCCGGAACACGACCACTACTATTACGGACAACAAGATCAATTCGTTGTTTGGAACCGCGGAGCTGGCATATAAAAATTACCTGTTCCTGAACGTAACCGGCCGAAACGACTGGTTTTCAACCCTCAGTCCTGAATCAAACAACTATTTTTATCCGTCCGCGAGTGTCAGCTACGTGTTCTCAGACGCACTTGATCTGCCAAAGGCTATTAGTTTTGGAAAATTCAGGGTGTCGTACGCATCCGTCGGCGGTGCAACAGATCCCTACCAGCTTAACCTGACCTATGGCGTGCTGCCATACAGCTACGACGGGAAACCGCTGGGCACCATCAACCAGGCTATTGTCCCGAACAAAAATCTTCGCCCATTAAGCGTGAATGAGTTCGAGGCCGGTCTGGATCTGCGCCTCTTCAGCGGAAAATTGGCCCTCGACGTCGCTGCGTACAACAGATCAACGAAAAACGATATCACCACTGAAACCCTTTCATCGGTTACCGGCTATAACGGGGCCGTTGTTACGGTAGGCGAACTACGCAACCGGGGTGTTGAAATGCTGTTTACCGTAAGGCCAGTCACTGCGAAAAATTTCAGCTGGGATGTTTCGCTCAATGTGGCCTACAACAAAAGCAAGATTCTGAAAATCTCCAATTCGACAAATGAATTCCTGCTGGGAACCGCAACGAAGGTTTTCCTCAAACAGGTCGTAGGTGAAGAATACTCGCAGATCGTCGGACGCACCATTAAGCGGGATGCCAATGGTCGCGACGTAATGGATGCCAAAGGTCTGCCTATCGTGCCTACCACTGTGAAGGCGTTCGGCTCGGGTATTCAAAGATACACATCGGGCATCACCAATACTTTCAGTTATAAGTCATTGACCCTTTCGGCCCAGGTCGATGGCAAATTCGGGGGCCTGATTTACTCCAACACCAACTACAACCTCGAACACCGCGGAATGTCGCCGCGATCGTTGCTTGGAAGAGCGAACGGCGTGGTACTGCCGGGCGTCACCGAGACCGGCGAGGAGAATAAAGTACTGGTAACCGCCGCCCAGGTCAATAATCGCGACATTATCGTAAGACGCCGGGACGCGCTGGACGATTACCTGTACAATGCGAGTTTTATCAAACTTCGCTATGTTTCCCTGACCTACAATCTGCCGCGCGTTGTGTATGAGAAGATCGGCTTTATCAAAGGCGCCAGTGTTTCATTGGTAGGAAGAAACCTCGCGATCCTCATGAAACACACGCCTGGCATCGATCCGGAAACGAATTTGTCGGCGGGTAACGATCAGGGGATCGAATCGTCGGCTCTCCCTCCCACCAGAAGCTACGGCTTTAATGTGAATTTGAAATTCTAAATCAGCAACGTGTTAAATCTGTTTAAGATGAGAAATATATCAAGTCTGATGCTCGCAAGCTGCATGGTGTTCCTGGCTGGCTGCGACGGCGATTTTGAAAAACTGAACAAAGACCCTAATGCAGCAACCGCCGAGCTGTTCAGTCCGGCCTACCTGTTTACCTCCGCGCAACTTTTTTCGTCCAGAGGCGACGATGGGGCATCCCTGCATTATACAGAGACTTTCGTCCAGCATTTTTCGACGCTGAGCGACGCAGGGACGTTTGACTTCTTCGGCGACAAGTACGTATATAACAAAGGGGGAAGCGAGAGTTTGTGGAAGAATACATTCAATGCGGTGAACGGCGGAAGTAAGCTGCTGGAAGATGCCATTCAATTATCGAAGGATAAACCGGAACTGAGCAATCTGCACAACATGGCACGGATCTGGAAAACGGTCATATACCACCGTCTGACGGATTTATATGGGGATGTACCCTATTCCGAAGCAAATCAGGGCTATTCAACCCAGAACTACAAGCCCAAATACGATACGCAAAAGGATATCTATTACGGCATGCTGAGCGAACTGGAAGACGCAACGGCTAAGCTCGACGCATCCAAAGGACCTGTAACAGCCGACATCGTTTATGGAGGGGATGTTGTGAAATGGAAGAAATTCGGCTATTCCATGATGCTGCGTCTGGGGATGCGGTTGCAAAAAATAGAACCGGCAACCGCGGAAAGCTGGGTAAAGAAGGCATTCGCCGGCGGGGTATTCACTTCTGTCGACGACAACATGTACGTCAGGTTTCCGGACAAAACGGGCGCTAATCAATCGCTGGTGAACGGTGAAAGCTGGACATTGTCCGTGTCGGGCGTATCGCCGGGCAAGATCAGCGCGACCATTTTCAACTACATGAAAAGCCGCAACGATCCGCGTCTCAAATACATGGTGGCCGTATATTCCGATCCCTCCAAAGCATCGACCAAAAACACGGACCCCGCTGTTCAGAAGGGAATGCCCAACGGGTTCAACCTGGTGACCATCAAAGCCGATCCAAGTTGGGATAATACGAAGGACCAACACCAGTATTCGGGTATCAACCGCGATGTTTATGCCAAACTCGATGGGCCGAGAATGTGCCTAACCTATGGCGAAGTCCAATTGATGTTGGCGGAAGCGGCGGTCAGAGGCTGGATAAGCGGGGATGCCGCGGCGCTTTATAAAGAGGGCGTTGCCGGGGCAATGAAGAATGTGGCCAAATATGACGCGTCGGCGGTGATCACCGATGCCGAAATCAATGCCTATCTGACGGCCAATCCTTTCGTAGGCATTGCCGACAAGGAAAAGGCCTACGAACAGATCAACACCCAGTATTGGGCCGCCTGTTTCATGAACGGCCTGGAAGCCTACGCCAACGTTCGTCGTTCCGGCTACCCCAAGCTAACGCCCATCAATTATCCGAGCAACGAAACCGACGGAACTTATCCCCGCAGACTGCGCTACCCCGAGGACGAACCGGTGTTGAATGCCGACAATTACAATGCCACTGTGGCGCGTCAGGGCACGGACAATTTCAAAACAAGGGTTTGGTGGGATAAACAATAGTAGTCAAAAGGATGAAGAACAATGAATCAAAAACAATCGCGTCGGAAGTAACCCGGCGCGATTTCATCAAAACTGCCGGCGTGAGCATCATAACCGCCCCTTACATCACTTCGGGCTGGGCCAAAACACCTCCCAGCGACATGGTCCGCCATGCGGTGATCGGCACGGGGGGCATGGGCCGGAACCATACCAAAGCGTTCGGTAACATGAAAGGATGTAGCCTGGTGGCGGTCTGCGACGTCGATCCGGAACAGCTTGGTAAAGCAGTCAAGGATTTACCGAACGGGGAAAAGATCAAAAAATATGCCGATTTCAGAGATTTGTTGCAGGATAAGTCCATAGACTCCGTGTCTGTCGCCACACCCGACCACTGGCACACGCCCATTGCCTTGTGGGCGATGATGGCGGGCAAGCATGTGTATGTGGAGAAGCCGTGCAGCCATAATATTAAAGAAGTAAACCTGCTTGTAAAGGCATCAAAAGCATTCAACAAATGTGTGCAGCACGGAACCCAGCGGCGGAGCAACGGGGCACATATCGAAGGCATAAAGCAGCTTCGCAACGGTATCATCGGAAAAGTACATACCATTAAAGCCATTGACCACCAGTATCGCGAGGCCATAGGCAAGGCGCCAGCGCAGGATCCGCCGCCGGGAGTGAATTACGATATGTGGCTTGGTGCCGCCCCGAAAGTCCCTTTCACCAAAAACCGCTGGCATTACAACTGGCGGTGGTTTTGGGATTATGGCAATGGCGATGCCGCCAATGACGGCGTACACCAGATCGACGTGGCCGTATGGGCCCTGGGCGACAGGTACCCAAAGCGCGTGGTGGCGTCCGGAGGTCAGTATTTTTACGATGATGACCACCAGACACCGGATACCCAGACAACCATTTTTGAATACGACGACACGCAGATCATCTGGGAAATGCGGTTGTGGACGCCTTATACCCTGGAAGGGCACGACAATGGCAATGTAGCATACGGCACAGAAGGTAAAATGGAATTCGGCCGTGCGGGCGTTATAGTCACAAAAGGAAAAGAGCAGATCAAAATAGAATCCCCGGAAACGGTCGAGACGATCATGCCTAATTTTATGACAGCCGTTCGTGAAAACAATCCTGCAAAATTAAACGCTCCGATCGAGAAGGGTGCCGTCGCTACCAATATGGCATTGCTGGCGAATATCGCAACCCGGGTGGGGGCATCCTCGCTTCAATACGATCCTTTGAAAGAAGAAATCAAATGCCCTGGTCTGGATAGGCAGGCCAACACATTGCTTGGCCGGACCTATCGGAAAGGATACGAACTTCCTTACAAAGGTTAAACTGCATTGTTTATCAAAATCCTGTAACCCTGATCATGACAAAAAAGCCAGCTGCTTTACATTACTTCCATAGCCTCATAACCGGATGTATCATTGCGCTTTTGCTTACAGTACCCGGATTTTCACAACAGGTCAAAAAAGCAAATGCCTCATCGCCTGTGGTTTCATTTGAGCAGAAACCCGGCGTGTTGACTATTTCTATCGGAGGCAAACCATTTGCGAGCTATGTATATGAGGATGAGAAAATTACCCGTCCCTATTTCGCGCACGTCAAGTCGCCTTGTGGCATTCAGGTAACCCGCAATTACCCGCCTCAGGAGGGCGATCCCAAAGACCATGCAACATTCCATCCCGGCATATGGCTGAGTTTTGGCGATATCAATGGCAATGATTACTGGCGGCTGAAAGCAAAAGTGGAGCACGAGATGTTCGTGGAGCAGCCTATGGGTGGACCTGGAAAAGGAACGTTTGTCGTTCGTAACTATTACATGAGCAGCGACGGCAAGAACAGGGTTCTGGCTGAACTGGCACAATATACGGTCCTCGTGCGACCGTCCGGGACATTGCTACTGGTCAACAGCACGTTTACTTCCGACTCCGGTGACATGATTTTCGGCGACCAGGAGGAAATGGGCCTCGGTGTACGTGTCAATACCAAATTCAGCGTACAATATGGCAAAGGGCATATTACCAATGCGGAAGGATTGAAGGACGGCGCAGGCACTTGGGGAAAAGCTTCAAACTGGGTCGATTACAGTGGGCCTGTCGACGGTAAATATGTCGGGGTAGCCCTTATGCCCGACCCAAACAATTTCCGCCCCAGCTGGTTCCATACCCGCGACTACGGTTTAATGGCAGCCAATGCGTTTGGACGTGAGGCGATGACGAAAGGTGAGAAAAGTGCCGAGGTAATCAAAAAAGGGCAGAAATTTCATTTGGGATACGGCTTACTGATTTACTGCAAACCCGACGCAGGTAAAGTCAACATTGAAAATGCCTACCAGGATTATCTGAAAGTACGCTCCAACTGACGCGCTGACATGAAAAAAACACTTTCAGAATTCTCCTCTTCTCCGGCCTTATTTTTTGCCGGGGCCCTGTTAACATGCCTGGTGTTGGTACCGGTACTTAGTTTTTCGCAGCAGAAGGATTATCTTTTTTATGTAAAAACACATTGCGATAACCTGATCACGTACGGAAAGGATGTTTACGGTACAGAAAAGTCGCGTATGCTGGCATCTGTTATCGATTCGCGTGACATGAGCGTACCCAAATCCAAAGTGCCTCCAACCGAAGGAACCCGTGAATCGGACCGTGCCGTTGGCGGAAGCAATTACTATCACGATGTGGAGACCATCCGCATTTTTGACGACCTCAGTAAGCTCACCGGCGACCCAAAGTACAAATCTGCCGGCGAGGATTATACGCGTGATTTTATCAAAATCTGCCAGAACCCTTATACCGGATTGCTGGGCTGGGGCGAGCATCTTTATTACAATTTCTTCAATGAAACGATCATGGAAGGCGACCTCGACCGGCCGGGAACCATGTTCACCCACGAATTCATCGAGAATACACCGCCCTGGCCCTACCTATGGAATATTGATTCGGCAGCCGTGCGAAAAGCCATTACCGGCGTACGCGGGCATTTCCGCTCACCCGTTACGCAGAGCTTTCTTTTCAACCGCCACGCACGCTGGAACAAAGTGGAAAAACCCGAGTACCGTGGGCTGGAACAATACCAGGACGGAGGGCAGGCGTGGATCAAGCATTCCGGTCTTTACTGCTATTCTTTCAGCTTTCTTTATAATAAAAACCGCAATCCGGAATGGAAAAGATGGGCGGAAGGATCGGGAAACCTTTACTGGAATTACCGCAATCCAAAGACAAATCTGATTGTCAGCTGCATCGATGACCCGCGTCCTACCGGCAAAAATTCATCGCTGACGTCCACGGCCTTGTTGTGTTACTATTTACTGAAAGCTTCCGCCATCAATCCGGAGTTCGCCGGATTCAGGCAGCAGGCCGAGCTCATGTTCAAAGCAGCCGAAAAATATTCGTGGGACCCGAACCAAAACAGCTATTACGCCCTGGTGGATTTGGATGGTAAACCGGTCGGAACGGAAGTAATCCCTGTAATCGCTACCGGTTATGGCGTTGCCGACATGTTGCTTTTCGGCAGTGTCGCGGCGTACTTCTACAAAGTGACGGGTGACAAAGCGTACCTGGCTATGGTGAAACAAGTAGCGGACATTGTCGTGGATCATACCTGGCCCGACAAATTTGTCGTCAACAGCCTGGCGAGTAACCTGCAATTTTCGCTGGATGCATATGAAATACTGGGTGATAAAAGGATGTATGAAAAAGCCAGGAAACTCGCTGAAATCGGCATTCAGACACTGTGGAGTGGTAAACTTTTCCTGCGCGAGCCCAAAGACCCCTATTATGAAGCAAAGTTAGGCACCAACGCCCTGGTGGCCGGCTTCCTGCGCCTGCATTACCTTGAAAAAAACAATCCGGCTGCTGCGTCTCTTAGCCGTTGGTCGCTTTGATGAGCGGAACGGGTTGAATGCGGCGGCCTGGCGAATAGGCCACCACCTGAAATATGAGCAGTACTACCCATGAAAATGGGTGGTAAGCTCCATTTTATGCGGGTAGTCGGGCTGGTAATTTTGTGATGTCGAAAGACAAAGAGACTCATCTTAAATCACAAAGTCTATCAGCTATGAAAACATTTTTCCAATCCATCCTAAGTGTGTCGCTGGGCGTTCTGATCCTGTCCTGCGAAACAGAAAAAGAACCCGTCGGTCCCGGGCAGGAACCTTCGGGACAGTCTGTTGGGGCAGTAACGCCCGCAGGCGTTCCCGAGGGAACGATCACCTCCGTACAAATCGGCCCTTCCGGTGGCGTTGTCGCCTCCCCCGACAACCGCATTAGCGTTGTCATTCCTGCCGGTGCGGTGAGCGCTTCGCAGACGTTTTCACTTCAGGGCATTACCAACAATTGTCCGGCGGGTGAGGGCCAGGGGTTCCGTTTGCTGCCACATGGCGTGAATTTTGCGAAACCGGCCATCGTCACATTCCATTACGACCAGCGCGACCTCGATGGAACAGCCCCTGAATTGATGCGTATTGCCTATCAGAATGAAAAGGGGGTCTGGGTATCTCCCGCGACCAGAAGTCTTGATACCACGGCCCGAACCCTTTCGGTAGAAACGACGCATTTCAGTGACTGGGCCATGTTTCTGACAATGCAGATTGACCCTGCCAGCGTTTTTCTGAATCCGGGTGAAAACGTGCGCCTGAGCGGCAGCTATATTGCTGAGACGCAGGAAAAATTTGGCGAGATCGTTCTTGGGCTCCCGGAGGCTATTCCCTCAAACCTGATCGACAAATGGACTTTGAGCGGCGAAGGTACCCTGAAAGGCAATTACAATGTCGCCGACTATTCAGCGCCTGGGACAATACCGGCCACCAACCCCGCTGCCGTCACCTTAACCCTCCACAAAACCATAAAAATCGGCTCCCAGGAATTCAGGGACCTCCGCCTGGTAAGCAACATTTTCGTGGCACCGGAAGGCCTTTCGGTACAGATCGATAACGGTGCGTGGCATACGTACAGCGCCGGCGTGAACGGTACCGGCGGGCAGTATATGGTAGTGGGCAAGGATGGTACCGAAAGTGCTTCCGTCAGCTGGAAAGGCGCATCATCCGGCACGTTTCGCTGGACTAAAAGCACCGACGTGGCATTCAATCTTAACAAACCTAAATTGATTTATCAGCAGATCTACGGCAAAGCGCTGAACGTCAGCGGTGGATCTGTACAGGTCGATCAGTCAGACGCGATGTGGGTGACCGGCACCTTCGTCGTTCAACCAGCCGGATGGCTCAATACGGCTACCCAACCGATTTCGATAGGCACTGCGTCCATCAGAGGAGTTTTCCGGGTCAAACGGGTCGGCCAGCTGTGAATATCCCGGTAATAAACTAGTAAACAACAGCATATATTCATTCAAACCATTAATCCAATCCCTGTTAGTCATGAAAAAAATACTTTTTGCCAATATGCCTTATGAAGGTCACTTCAATCCTCTGACTGGTATAGCCATGCATCTGAAATCACTCGGCCACGACGTGCGATGGTATTCGGGAAGCATCTTCAAAGAAAAGATCGACAGCCTCGGCATTCCCTACTACCCTTTCCGGAAAGCGCTGGATTTCAACCAGCACAATGTTCACATCCTTTTCCCCGAACGCGACAAGATCCGGGGAGCCGTTGGCAAACTGAAATACGACCTGAAGACTGCATTTATACTCAGGTCAACGGAGTTTTATGAAGATATCCGGGAGATTGACGAGTCCTGGTCATTCGACCTGCTGATCAGCGACATCGCATTTACGGGCATGCCGTTCGTGAAGGAAAAACTGCGCAAGAAGGTGATCTCGGTAGGTGTGTTCCCACTCATTGAAACTTCCCGTGACCTGCCTCCTACCGGCTTGGCGATGACGCCTTCCAACAACTTTTTCGGACGAAGAAAACAAGACTTCCTTCGCTTTTTCGCGAACAAGGTCATCTTCCGGGAGGCGGCCGGTCTTTTCGCCAGGCTCTTTCGCGAGCACGGGATGGTTCCGGTGAGCGGCAACATTTTTGATGTCCTATGTAAAAAAACGGACCTGCTCCTCCAAAGCGGCACGCCGGGGTTTGAATACAGCCGCTCCGATCTGAGCAAAAAGGTGCGGTTCGTAGGACCATTGCTACCCTTCACAAAAGGTGGTAAAGGCCGCACTGACCTTGGCGAACAACTCGGGAAATACGAAAAGGTGATCCTGGTCACACAGGGTACGATGGAAAAAGACCCGGAGAAGATTCTCGTTCCCACGCTGGATGCATTCAAAAACACCCCCGTACTGGTAATCGCCACGACGGGCGGAATGGGCACGTCAGAGTTACAGGCGCGCTATCCGCAGGAGAACATCGTCATCCGCGACTTTATACCGTTTAATGAGATCATGCCGCATTGTGATGCGTACGTCACCAATGGGGGATACGGAGGTGTGATGCTGGGCATACAAAATCAATTACCGCTCGTCGCGGCGGGGATTCACGAAGGTAAAAACGAAATCAATGCCAGGATCGGCTATTTCAAACTCGGGATCGACCTCAAAACTGAATTTCCGACGCCGGAACAAATCAGAGCCGGGGTGGAAAAAGTGTTGAGCGACGGCACGTATAAAAGCAATGTAAAAAAACTCAGCCGGGAGTTCAAAGATTACAACCCTCATTTGCTTTGTACACAATACATTGATGACCTTCTCGATATCAAAACACCTGAGCTGATATAATGCTACTTTCCGGTCGATTCGTATTCATTTTATGTTTGCTATCTGCCATGACCACGTTGGGTCAGACAATGGAACCGCCTGTAATCGAGCTAGGTTACAGGCAGTCCAATTACATTGTCGGACGAAATATGCTGGTGCTGGAAGACCCTACCAACGCATTGCAGCTAAGCGACGTAGAAGGCAAGCCGGGGTTGTTTCGGCCTATGACCCAGCAAACGCTGAACGTAGGGCCCAGCGCTTCCACTTTCTGGCTGAAATTGCGCGTGGTCAGCAACACGCCGACGGAGTGGTTTCTGCACGTGAAAGCACCATTTCTGAAACAGGTCGACCTCTTTACCAGGACCTGGCCCAGTTATGACCAAATAAATGAGTACATCACCAACGTTGGTTCCGCATTGCCTTATCATGACCGGCCGGTCCGCACCAATCAGACAATCCTGCCCCTCCCGCTGGTCGTGAAAGATACCGCAACGATTTATCTGCGTGTACGCAGCAACTCCATCATACGCGTACCGCTTGAAATCTCGACGATGCAATACATCTATGAAAACAGCCAGGAAAATGATATTGCACATGGATTTTACTTCGGGTTGATTGCCGCATTGATCATTTACAATCTGTTTGTGTTTATCTCAATACGGGAGCGTACTTACCTGTACTACGTGTTTTATATTTTCTGCGTAGCACTAAATATCAGCTATATCAAAGGCCATTTTCTGCAATTCATCGTCCCTCATTTCCCTCAGGCCAATCATTCCAATTATACCGGCAGCCTCGCTTTCATATTCGCATTGCTTTTCACCAATTCGTTCCTGAATACCAGCTACTATTGCCCGGGATTGAGAAAATTCGGCTGGCTGATCATCGTGTCTTGCGTCTCAATCATTGCGCTTTCACTTTCCGGTCATTTATTACTGGGCTTTAAGCTCAACTGGATCACGGTGGGCCTCTTCCTTATCTACTCCAATGTGATCGGTTTTGTAGTGCTAAAACAGGGATTCAAGCCAGCCAGATATTATTTGATGGGCTTCACCGCCCTGCTGGCTGGCATTTTTATTTTTATGATGAAAGACATGGCTATTCTTCCGGAGAACTGGTTTACTGAGGGCGCTTATCAGATCGGGTCCGGCCTGGAAGCTATCATCCTGTCCTTTGCCCTGGCTAACAAGCTCAATACCTATAAACGAGAGAAGGAAGTAACCCAGGCCGAAGCGCTGGCGCAGGCGACGCTTTTTTCGCAGCAGCTTATCGGTTCACAGGAAAGTGAGCGCAAGCGGGTAGCTGCGGAGCTGCACGACAGCCTCGGGCAAAGCCTGGGAATGGTCAAAAACAAGGTTCTGATGATCAAAAGGGATGCTGAAAAACCGGATCTGCGCGAAAAACAGGTCAGAGACCTGGAAGAGATGGTCACGGAAGCGATTCAGGAGGTGCGCAATATTTCCTATAACCTGCGTCCGCTGCATCTGGAACTCCTGGGCATCACGCAATCGCTGCATAGCTTACTGGAAGACGTCATAGAAACAGGCCTGATTGAGCTGGAAACGGATATCCAAACCTTCGATAACCTGCTTACCAAAGCCAATGAGATGAATGTTTTCAGGATCGTCCAGGAGTGTTTCAACAACATTCTCAAACACGCACAGGCCACCACCGCACGAATTCAGATAAATAAAGACGATGCAATGATCGCAATAAGAATAGAAGACAACGGTGTAGGTATCGGACCTGCCGCAATGGAAAAGGGAGGCTTCGGGATGATCGGAATCCGGGAGCGGCTCAACATCGTCAATGGCCAGATCGAGATCCTGGAAAACAAGCCGTCAGGTACTATTATTCATATTCAAATTCCTTTCTAACCATGGAAATCAGGCTCCTAATTGCCGACGACCACCCTATATTTCTGAAAGGGCTCCAAGAAGTGATCGAAATAGATCCTGATCTGAAAGTGATCGTCAGTGCGAAAAATGGCCAGGAAGCGCTGCTTTCTTTTCAGTCGCACAATGTAGACGTCGTCATTCTGGACATCGACATGCCGCGTTTGACCGGACTGGAGGCTGCCGAGAAAATGCTTCACATCCAGCCCGACCTTCCGATCATTATCCTCACAATGCACAAGGAAAAAGCCCCATTCCTGAAAGCGCTGGAAATAGGCGTATTGGGCTATGTTCTCAAAGAAAATGCCGTTTCAGACATTGTGCATGCCATTTACAAGGCCAAAGACGGCGACCTTTACCTAAGCCCGGAGATATCGGCCTACCTCCTCAAAAAGACGTCAGCGCTGCAACGACAACCAAAAAATGACCTGAAAGCGTCGCTCACCCCATCGGAAACGCAGATCATGAAGATGATCTCCGAATACAAGTCCAGCAAGGAAATCGCCGATGCGCTTTTTATCAGCGAAAAAACAGTTTCCAACCACCGTATGAACATTGCCAAAAAGCTAAACCTGACCGGAAAGAACAGTTTGTTACGATTTGCTTTGGAACAGCCTTGGGGCTAAGGGGCCTCAATCCACGACCCGATAAACCGGATCCTCGATGATATTCACTTCGATCACATCATCGGCATTCCTAAGCAACTGCCGGCAATCTGCACTCAGGTGTTTCAAATGCACCTTTTTGCCCTCTTTTTGATATCTGGCGGTAATCTTGTTGAGCGCCTCGATGCCCGACATATCGGCGACGCGGCTTTCTGAAAAATCGATAATAATCTCCTGCGGGTCGGAGTGAACGTCAAATTTTTCATTGAATGCGGTTATAGACCCAAAGAAAAGCGGACCGTAAATCCGGTAATGTTTAATTCCATGCTCGTCCACAGACTTATGAGCACGGATCCGCTTGGCACTCTCCCAGGCGAAAACCAATGCGGAAATAATTACGCCGCTCAGCACCGCCAGAGCCAGGTTATGCAGGTAAATGGTAATGATCGCCACCAGCATGCCGACAAAAATATCCTGCTTGGGCATTTTGTTGATAACCCTGAAACTGGCCCATTCAAACGTACCAAATGCAACCATAATCATCACGCCGGTCAGAGCGGCCATGGGTACGCGTTCAATTACCGGCGCACCAATCAATATAATCACCAGAATCGCGAGGGAAGCGATGATTCCCGACAGCCTTGCCCTGGCCCCGGCGGAGATGTTTACCAACGTTTGCGCAATCATAGGGCAGCCGCCCATACCGGAGAAAAATCCGTTCAGGATGTTTGCACTTCCCTGGGCAATGCATTCCCGGTTGCCATTCCCTTTCGTGGCAGTCAGCTCGTCTACGAGATTGAGCGTCAGCAATCCTTCCGTAAGCCCTACCCCTGCCATGATCAGTGCGTATGGGATTATGATCTGAAAAGTCTCCAAACTGAACGGAATCCGGGGAAGGTGAAATGGCGGAAAGCCTCCGCTTACGGAGGCTATATCCTTCACGGTTTTGGTATCAATGCCAAAACCAAGCACGAGCGCGAAAACCACAACAATAGCGGCGAGCGAAGGCGGGACCGCTTTGGTTATTTTGGGTAAAAAAATGATGATCGCGATAGTCAGCAGCACGAGTGCCGACATGATGATAAACGGCGTGCCGCTAAGCCAAACCTGCTCACCGTTGGAAACAGTTTTAAACTGTTCCACTTGGGACATGAATATGATTACAGCCAGACCATTCACAAAACCATACATCACAGGCTGCGGCACCAACCTGATGAATTTCCCAAATTTGAAAACGCCGACCAGAATTTGCACCACACCGGCCAAAGCGATTGCCGCGAAAACATATTCAATACCATGCGATTTCATCAGGGCAATCAAAACTATTACCGTTGCGCCCGCCCCGCCGGAAATCAAGCCCGGCCTTCCGCCCAACACGGAAGTAACAAGGCCCATCATAAAGGCGGCATAAAGTCCCGTGAGTGGAGGAAAACCAGCGAGAATGGCGAATGAAAGTGATTCTGGCATCATCGTCATGGCGACGGTGAGGCCTGCGAGAACTTCTGTTTTGTAATTTACTTTTTGTGTAAAATCAAATAAATTGAAGTAACCCTTCATTGGAACGCGGATGAATTATTTGCACTTTTTGGGCCGGTCGAAACAATTTCAGACAAAAACCACGCAAATATCGCCCCAAAACAGCCACTATCTAAATATTTGCAATATACAACCTGCCACTTTCGCTGTCCGTCGTCGCTCGACGGATTTACGTCAAAAACCGACAACAGCCTCCGGATTTGACCAGAAAGCCACGATGGGAAAAAACATAAGCGGGAATATCTACATTTGACATACAGAACCAATTCGTTTGACTAGTTACAAACTAATAGCAGCATGACACGAGATCAAGCCATTGAGGACGCTTGGAAAATAGCGGCTTCTATCCCTCCAACGAAAGACAATCCCAATATAAGTATCCGCGTGGCCGACAAAGCTTCTTCGGACCCATCATCTTGGATAGTCACCTTTAAACAAGAAGAATATGCAGAGATGGACGACAGAGGATTTTGGATGGATCTAATCAAATGGGAGTTTGAGAGCGTAATCGAGCAATAGAACAGATCGCGAGGCTACTAGCGTTTGGCATCCAACTTCACATCCTTGAACATAAACGGATTATCACTCACCCGCACCGATTTCCCACTTGCAACCTTTATTTCCCTCAAAATAACCTCTTTTGTTTTAACGTAAGGATATTTCTCCTGGTAAGAGCTGTCTTTCATCTCCGTATTGAAATTGGCGAAAAGCGCCGGGCCCTGGTAGTTTTCCGGATGCTGCGAGTCGTCGATTCGAAGATTTTCAATGGTGATGCGTTCAGGCATATAGCAGGTGTAGCCGAAATCATGCTGCCCTGAATAAGACCCGCTTATCAATGAGGCGCTAACCGGCTTGCCGCCCACTGGCACAAAAACACAATTACGGATCACCAGTTCTCCTTGCCAGGTACTACCGTAGTCGGGACGGAGGTTCACAATGCTCCTGCCGCGAATGGTGGAATTTTCCACTAACAAAAGCCCGCTGCCGATTGCATTGATACCCATATGCCCGAGGGTCGAGTTGCGGATAGTCGCGTTCGCTACACCCTGATGGGCATCAAACCGGGAGAGGGTACAATGGTCATAAAGAAGATTCTTGCAAAAATTGGAGCCCAGAATACCCCAGTAAGTATTGTCGTCGATATCGTTCGTCTGGCTGCAATTCACAAAAGATATGTTAAGCGCGCGGTTGGCCAAAAGGTCGTAAGTACCCATCGAAACCGGCTTACCGGCCGCGCCAATGGTGTTATAGGTCTTGTGCCCGGTTAGGACACAGTTTTTCACCGTCACATAGGCACATTCGCCAACATTAATGAAGCCTCCATAAGGCGCACCGTGGTCTCCCTCGCCCGTGATGCGGTGTTCGAGCCCTTCCACAAGCACATTCGACCGCCTGATCGCGATGTTCCGGCTGTAATAAGTATACTTTGACTCTGCCTTATTGGCAATGGTGGTGAAACGCCCCCCGGTAATTTTCAATAGTTTCTCGTCGATCGGACGGGCAGAGATATCCGTGATCTGGTCGAAATTCCAGATGATCGGAGCATTCATATCCACTTTGCCGCTTTTATCGACTACAAAAATATCCGTCTGAGAAGACCCGTTATTTTGGTTGAGACCAAACCGGATATATTGCTTCACATTCGAATTGGTGACGGTGATCAGGCAGGAGCCCGGCAGCGATGCATCGATTTTTTCCTGGTTCCTTTTTAATGAAAATATCCCTTCCAGTTTAAATGGTTTAAGGCTCGAACCGACCGTAAAAACGGAAGCGTCGCGATTTTGTACTTCGGTATCGTCAATAATGAAAGCCGCCTTTCCGAAGTCGGTATCCGTCCGGATCATAACCGTTCGCTCTTTTCCTCCAATGTAATAGGTCGCTCCATCGTCGGCCCTCACCTGCAATCCGTGCATGTTGGCAAATGCATGGGTCGCAGCGATCGCGTCCAGGTCATCCACCTTGCCGTCGCCCTGCGCACCGAAGTCCCCATAACGAACCACGCCGGCAGCCTTATACTTCCTGACGTTTTTGGGCGATACATTCACTTGCAGTACGCCTTTTTCATTGGTATACACTCCGGTTTTCGTGTCCTCCGAAGTGACGACCACACTATCTGTCAGATTTACATTCTGTCCATGTGCCACAAATGGACCGGTTAGAAGAAGAAGTATCAGCAACGCGTATTTGGGCATAAGGGTTAGTTTAGTAGTGATTAGTTTCAAAAGACGCCTTCCGGGAAAAATACTTTGCACACCCGTTTGTACGACAGCGCCCAGAGGCTGGCATCCATTGCATCAATAGTCTAAATCCCTGATTTTTTCAATAACCCTATTGGCTACAATCTGATAACCAAAGTTGTTGAGGTGAATTTGATCCGTGTTGTTTGCAGCACGCATACGACGGGGGAAGTTCCCTTTTTCAATGTCCTCCAAATCACTGGCAGTCGGCGTAAATCCGATGTCATTCATCTCCGACTCAGTGGGGGGCGTCATTGCAACATACGACCTTCCGTACAGCGTGGCCAATTGGTCGTTAAAGGCGGTAAGCTTGGCATAGCGGTCCGTCCCTTTGTTTTCGGTGGCGCCCGGCAATATACCCAACACCAGGTATCTCCGGGGTTCGGCGATGTAATCCACGGAACCTTTGATCGCCGAGAGAATATCCGCTTCCGGTCTTCCCTCAGCGATGTCGTTCCGCCCGTACCACAGGATTTGCGTGGCCGTCCTCAGGCGCACTGCGTCGTCGAGCTCAAAAATGGAACCATCGGGAATTTCGACTACAACGGGCGTTTCAGCGACGGCTTCGGGATCGCTTTTCGCCAGCGGCTCCACCGTGTAGCGTTCGCCCACTTCCGGCAAAAATTTGCGCGTGATGGTGCATTGCACACCCGCAAGCATACCGGTACGGCTATAAACGTTGGCATTCAAGGGCGTCGACAGAAACTCATTGTTAAGTTTCGTGACGGTCACCGGCTTTCCACCGTCGAATTTGCCACCCGCTACCGACAGTGTTAAGGGAACACCTCCCTGCCGTATCGCGATCGATAATGCGATTTGCCCGTTGATCCCGTCATTAAACACCGGCCGCTCGGGGAAAGTATCTCCCACCCAGTCGCCAAACGGCCTGGTTCCACCGGTGCCAATGGTGAGACTGTCACCAAAGAATGCGAGTGTTTTGTCGCGTTTGTCCTTTTTGGAAGGAATGATTTTGTCAAGAATGTTATCGCAGGAAGCGAGGAGCATTGTGGATAATGCAGCCACCCCAGATTGACGAAAAAAGCGTCTGCGGCTCATTCGGCCGCGGATAGTGCGACCGGGGTCAGTGTGTTGGAATGATTTCATTTTGATGATGGAACGTTGTAGTAAAGGTGCTTTTGGACACATGCAATACATGTGCATAGCATGTTTGCAATAATCGTTCCACTCACATCCGCTGGTTTTCCTTGCTTCTGTCAAGGAATTTCTACAATGTTTCCATTAAAACAATTTGGATTTACTCCATTAATATGGATTAAATCCATTAATTTTGATCATCCAATCTTGCTATACATAAATTGGGTTTTAGGGTTGTATAATGATCACATTCCGGAGGCATTGCTTCCGGAATGTTTGTATTGAGGCAAACGAGACTCATTCCGACCGCAAGCTCTTCACGGGGTTGGTCAAAGCCGCCTTAATGCTCTGGAAACTGATCGTGAGCAAACCAACGCCTACCGAAAGCCCGGCAGCCAGTACGAAAACCCAGGCCTCAATGTCTATTTTATAGGTATATTCTTTCAAAAACGATTGCATCGCATACCAGGCAATCGGCGCGGCGATGACAAATGCAATCAGCATCAGTTTCAAAAAGTCGCGCGAAATCAATTCCACAATGCCGTAAACGGTAGCACCCAGCACCTTCCTGATCCCTATCTCCTTGGTACGCTGCGTTACAACGAAAGAAACGAGCCCGAACAATCCCAACGAGCCGATCAGCACGCCCAGCACGGCGAATATCTGAAGGAAATTAGAAAGCTTGCGTTCGCTATCGTAGAAGCTTTTAATGTCATCTTCCAGAAATTTAGGCTCGTAATAATTGTTGGGAAACATCGCTTTCCAGTGCTCCCCGATATGCTTGATCGCTTCCGCTTTTTTGGAATTATCGATCCGGATGCTGGCCAGCTGAAAGTTCCAGCCCGCGTATACATAGACATGCGGCATCAGTTTGGTTTTAAGGTCCTCGGAATGGTAGTCCTTTACCACGCCTACGACGTTCAGTTTCATACCCCAGAATTCGAGCTGCTCCCCTAGCAACTTTTCCATATTCCTGAAACCCAGGTCACGCGCGGCCTTTTCATTGACCACTACATCGGTATACCTGGTGCCCTTGCTTTCGCGGATCGTGTCGTTTGCGGACAACATCCGGCCCGCAAGCAGTGGAATGCGGAAAAAGTGGAAGTAATTGGTGTCGATGTGCTGGAGACGGAATGTCTCCTCCCCATTCGGAAGGCCCGGATACTTCATCATCCCCCACCAGTGATTCCGCTTGCTTGCAGGGGTAGTAAGACCGAATGCGACCTCACGGATCTCGGGATGCTGTTTCAGCTGCTGACGGAAGCGTTCGCGCAGCACGGCACGCCGGTCGGGCATATTGACGGTCACAATGCCGCTTTTCTCAAAACCGAGGTCTTTTTCATAAATATACCGCATCTGCTTCATCGCGAGCAAAGTACAGATCACCAGCACCTGCGCGATCACAAATTGCATTACGACCAGCGACGACCGTAACGAAATACTGCTGCCAGGCAGTACGACACGGTTTTGCAATGCCCTCACCGGCTGAAAACCCGAGAGAACGAGGGCAGGATAGAACCCCGCAAACAGCGTGACCACAATCGCGAGCGCACCAAGGAAAAGGTAGGTGTCGATATTCCAGACTGCCGAGCCGTCGATGTGCGTATTCAAAAGCTCCGAAGAGTAAGAAACCAGCCTTCCGGCCAGCAATGCGCCGAATAAAGTTGCCAGCACAACCAGCAGCCCGGTTTCCCCGAAAAACTGGAACACGAGTTGCTTCCTTCCGCTGCCGAGCACCTTGCGCACCGCCACCTCGCGTCCACGTTGAATAGCCTGCACGGTAGCCAGGTTCACAAAATTGATGCAAGCGATAAATATGAGGAATATGCCGATGCTCGTAAGCATGTAGAGCATCCATTTCGGCATCGAATAGTTGAACGGATCTTTGCTGGTATCAAAATGCATTTGCGGCAGGGGCTGCAACTCAAACGACGTAACCGATGTTTCATCCGGCTGGCTTTTGGCAATACGGGTAAGTTCGGTATTGATTGGTGCTGTTGAAGCGCCCGGTTTCAGCAATACATAGCCTTGATGCATCGAATCGCCGCCGCCGAGCTTATCTTCCTGGGCTAGGTCCGGTTGCATTTTTTTCATCGTTTCCCATGAAATGATCATTTCCATGGGAAATTCGGTGTTGAGAGGAAGGTTACTAATCACGCCGGTAACGGTCAAGTCGATGCTGTTATCGTAGCGGAGGCGCTTGCCGATTGCATTGCCTTTGAAAAGCTTCCTGGCCGTCTTTTCGTCGAGTACCACCTGCCCCGGCGCGCTGAGCGATTGCTTCGGATTGCCGGCGATCCAGCGGATATCCAGCATGTCGAGCATGGCGGGTTCAGTAAAGAAGATATTGTTCTGATTGAACAGCTCTGTTCCTATCTGCACGGCTGCCGGGTTCATTCCGTAGAAATTGGCGGCCGTTTCTACACCCGTGAACTGGGTTTTCAATATTTTAATGACCGTCTGGTGCACATGCGACTGCTGCTCCCCGAACTTGTCGGCTGACTTGACCCTGTAAATGCGGTCGGCTTTGGCATGAAAACGATCGAAGCTGAATTCGAACCGGACGATCCAGAATAGCGTAATAGCCACGCCGAGGCCTAGCGTCAGGCCCGTCAGATTAATGAAAGTGTACAGCCTGTTCTTTTGCAGGCTCCGATAGGCAGTTTTGAAGTAGTTCCCGATCATAATTCCCAGGCAGGTTACATTTGAGATAACAAACTCAGATCATTTCAAAAATAGCCTGCCAATTAAAAGAGGCCGTCAGAAACGGCCTCTACACGCAAACAATCAAGAAAATCAAAAGCCGGGCTGTCCGTAACCGGACAAAATCCGTTCAGGTTTGGACAGCCTCAGCCACTACCTCAATACCAAAACCTTTTGCTGGATCACTCTGTCGTGCCCGGCCATGCGGACGACGTAAATGCCCGAGGCCGTATTTCCGAGCGGGATATTCACCGGCCCGCTTCTGCCCCCGATCTTTTCCATCAATACCACTTGTCCGCCCGCACTCACCACTTCGACGGTTTGAAAAGGCTCTTCTACAAGCAAGCTTAATTCATTGTTGCTGATCAGCGAGGGCCGCACAAAAAGTTCGCTCTGAGTCTCCCCGCCGCGGTTGACCGTGATCATTCCCGAGTACCTGAAACTTTCGTCGGTATCCGTCATTTTCAAGCGATAGTAAAGATTGCCGTTTTCCAATGTGGTGTGTGTAAATGAATACCGGTTTCCGGCCTGCGCATTCGCGCCTTCTACCGAGCCAATGCTTTCAAAGTTGCGCGCATCGGAGCTGTACTGAATATCGAACGATTTAAAATCCTTCTCCATAGAAGTCTGCCATATCAACTTCACTCCTTCGGCACTGGGTGCTCCTGAAAAATCAACCAGCGTCACCGGCAACGGGTCCTCCGCCTCAATGCGGTATACGGCGGTAGCTGTAACCGCGAAGATTTCTCCCGACTCGTCTTCCCCAATGTCTCTTACACCGATGGTTGTGGAAGGTTGATATTGTTGTGAAGAGCCATCCGAATTAATTTTGTGAATATCGCCCGAACTATAATCCATCCCGATGTAATAGCCTCGCATCACCGGCCAGTTGTTTCCGCGGTACACCACACCACCGATCACGGAAGAACCCCTCGCGGTGCGCGTTCTATACGTGTAAACAGGTTTGGTAAAGCTGGCTGAATCCGGACATTCGTTTATGGCAATACCCGGCGTGTAGCCATTGCCCTCGAAGCACCGCCATCCGAAATTGGTACCCGATGCATTCCCGGCCGTCGTGTGATTGACCTCCTCCCAGGTATCCTGCCCCACATCGCCGATCCACAAGCCGTAATTCTGGCGGTCAAAACTCCATCGGAACGGATTTCTCAGCCCCCGGATGAAAATCTCGTTCCCGAACGGGTTGCTAGGCGGTATGATATAGGGAATACCTGAGCCTGGGGGCGTATTGACGTCCAACCGCAATATTTTGCCCAGCAGGCTACTGGTACTCTGGCCGTTTTGGTTAGGATCGTAGCCAGCGCCACCGTCGCCGGTGGAGAGGTATAAATAGCCGTCTTCATAACCAAAATGCATCTCCCCTCCATTGTGGTTGGTATTAACCGGGTGTGGGATTTTCAGGATTTCGAACCGCGTGTTGGCCAGCACGACGTTTCCGGATGGGTTTGCAGATGTGTACCGGGCTACCACCAGGTCGCCGGCGGTGTCGGTGTAATAGGTATAAAGAAATCCATTGGTGGAAAAGTTGGGATGGAAAGCGATACTCAGCAAACCGCCCTCTCCCGCCTGCGAAACGATCGTCCCGCCGCTATTCATATTGAGGTATTGAATCGGGGTTGTCATCGCACCGGGGTTATACATCGTGATAATACCGGCGCGTTCCGCAATAAAAATCCGGTTAGAATTGTCGCCTGCATGGACAAGCTGCATGGCGGAGGTCAGCCCGCTGATAACGGCTGTTGGGTTGATGCTCACATCGGGAACTTGCGCACAAACTTGCAGGGTGGTAAGAGCGAAGCAAAATACCAGGATATGCCCCCGCAGCAGTTTATAGTGGTTGATATGTTTCATATTTAACAGGGTTAATAGATAACACTACTTCTACCATTTATTACGAAATCATACTACAATTCCCATGCCCGCATCAAGCCTGGAAAATATCCGCAAACAAAAAGCCTCCGGAAGCATAACTCCCGGAGGCCCAATATTTTGTAACGGTCAAAGACCGGTCAATAGTAGAATGTACCGTATTCGCTGCTGATTGTCAATTTTTTCTCATCAGACGCTTCCACCCGGCCGATCACCTGTGCTGCGATGCCGAATGATTCCGAAATTTCGATCACCCGTGCCGCATAGGCTTCCGGCAGGTAAATTTCCAGCCTGTGCCCCATATTGAACACCTTGTACATCTCCTGCCAGCTTGTGCCGCTTTCTTCCTGAATGAGCCTGAACAACGGTGGTACCGGTAGCAGGTTGTCTTTGATAATGTGAAGGTTATCAACAAAATGTAGAATTTTTGTCTGGGCCCCGCCACTGCAATGTACCATGCCATGGATCTGCGTCCGCATTTCGTCGAGTAGCGCCTTGGCTACGGGTGCGTATGTACGTGTAGGCGAGAGGATTAGTTTACCCACATTCAAAGGAGCACCTTCTACTTCGTCGGTTAGTTTTTTGCTGCCGCTGTAAATAAGATCTTCGCTCACCTCGGGATCGAAGCTCTCGCTGTATTTTGATAGGTATTTACCCAGAATATCATGTCTTGCGGAGGTGAGGCCGTTGCTGCCCATGCCGCCGTTGTATTCGCTTTCGTAAGTCGCCTGGCCGTAGGAAGCGAGCCCCACGATTACGTCACCAGCCTGGATATTGGCATTGTCCACCACTTCCGAGCGTTTCATGCGGGCAATTACCGTGCTATTGACGGTCACGGTGCGCACCAGGTCGCCCACATCCGCTGTTTCGCCGCCCGTACTGTAAATCTCAACGCCGTAGCTCCGAAGCATCTCCAGCACATCCTCCGCACCGTTGATCACCTCCGCGATCACTTCACCCGGAATGCGGTTTTTATTGCGGTCGATGGTCGATGAATAGAGCATCGGGCCGGTCGCGCCCACGCATAGCAGATCGTCGGTATTCATCACGATCGCGTCCTGTGCGATGCCCTTCCAAACGGAAATGTCGCCGGTTTCTTTCCAATACAAATACGCCAGGGAAGTTTTGGTACCGGCCCCATCGGCATGCATGATCGTGCAGTAGTCCGGGTCGTCCGCGAGCGTATCCGGTACTATTTTGCAAAAAGCCTTTGGAAAAAGCCCCTTGTCGATCTTTTCGATGGCCTTATGCACATCTTCCTTTGAAGCCGATACACCGCGCTGGAGATAACGGTCGGTAGTTTTCATCTGAACGTATTGATTAGTAAGCTATCCTGATTCCGCCACAAAAGTAGGCAAAAAGGGGGCTCAAACCTTTACTTTAATGAAAGTAGTGGTTAATATTGAGCTTTTAAAGCCCTGAACCCACTTTTGATTTCATGCATTTTTTGATTCGTTCAGTAGTTGCACTAGCCCTGTTATTTGCCGCCAGCTCGCTTGAAAACCGTTCTTTAGCACAGGCTCCAAAGTCGCGGGCCGCCGCCGACACCCTGAACCCCATTGAGTCGCTGGTATCGTTTGCCACCAGGCATTTACATATCCCCTACCGTTCGGGCGGTTCCTCCAAAAGAGGTTTCGACTGCTCCGGATTTGTCAGGTATTGTTTCAACCAATGGAACATCACACTTCCGCATTCAAGCGCCGCTCAGGCGGAGCACGGTGAAGCCGTAGAACTAGACGATGCCAAGCCCGGCGATCTTATTTTCTTCAAAGGCAACAGCACCAAAAGCAAGCGCATCGGACATGTGGGGATCATTACCGAAGTCGCCCCCGGCTATGTAAAATTCATTCATTCTGCCTGGAAAGGCGGCATCCGTTACGACCTGCTGAACGCAGCCTATTACAGCAAGCGGTTTGTGGCTGTGAAAAGAATGATTGAATGATTGATTTTAATCAACAAATAATTTTCTTTCTCTTTTGATCCGTCGACTTAAGTCGACGGCAAGATGATTGACCTCCAGCCATCCTTTGCAGTTGACTTTAGTCAATTGAATAGAGAGATAAAATGGCTTAGTTCTTGTTTGAATTTGTCCAGCCATATTTTTGCATGAATCTATTTATCTCTGTTTCAAAGGTTTTTCCTTTGTGGTGCTCTTCCTGCTTCAGGATATAGCGTCTCACAAAAGGCACATGCCGCTCGCTGACACTTACAGCCCAGTAGTCGTCCTGCCAGACAAACTTTGTTCTTGTCAGCCTATTCTTATTGATCCAGTGCGCTGATTCTCCTTTGATGATCTTCATTACATCCGCGAGTGTCTGCCCGCGGGCAAGGCATATGAGGCAATGGGCATGATCAAGATACCCATTCACAACATCCAGCTCGATTCCCTTCGACATCGCATATTCTTTAATATGCATAAACACTTTCATCCGAATCTCGTCCCGCAGCACAGGCATCCGATATTTCGTAGAAAAGACAACATGGATCCAAACACGAGTCCAACTCATAGCCTAGAAGATTTAAACGCATCCAACAATAAACCACCGGTGGTCTCATTGATACGCTAAACCATCTATTTGGTAACACACTTCAAAACATCCTCAACAAAAAATCCCCCTGGCCGTCGACTTCAGTCGACGGAAAAAGGGTAAGAATGAGCTAATGGTGTTAAATTTGCAGTAATGTTTCATTCAACAATTTTTATAATCCTGCATCTTGAAACTCTGGCAAAAGGAAAATACTGTCACTTCTGAAAAAATAGAACGCTTCACGGTAGGGCGCGACCGCGAGATGGATCTGCATCTGGCCGAATTCGACGTGCTGGGCAACATCGCCCACGCCACCATGCTCGAAACCATCGGCTTGCTCACATCCGACGACCTCGCCGCATTGAAAACCGAGCTGAAAGCCATTCACCAGCAAATCGAAAAAGGTGAATTCGTGATCGAGGAAGGCATCGAGGATGTGCATTCGCAGGTAGAGTTGTTACTTACCCGCAAGCTTGGCGATACCGGCAAAAAGATCCATTCAGGTCGCTCGCGCAACGACCAGGTGTTGGTGGATATGAAGTTATACACCCGTGCACGGCTTTTCGAGGTGGTACAGGCTACCGAAAAGCTTTTCGACGTGCTGACGCGCAAATCGGAGGAGCACAAAAATGACCTGCTCCCCGGCTACACACATTTGCAAATCGCCATGCCGTCGTCATTCGGTCTGTGGTTTGGTGCCTATGCCGAAGGCCTGATCGATGATATTATCCAACTCAATGCAGCCTACCGCCTCGCAAACCGCAATCCGCTGGGCTCCGGCGCAGGCTACGGCTCTTCGTTCCCGTTGAACCGCCAGCTTACCACCGAATTGCTTGGTTTTGAAGGAATGCATCATAACGTCGTGTATGCGCAAATGAGCCGTGGGCGCACGGAACAGGCCGCATTGACTGCTATTTCCTCACTCGCAGCGACCGTTTCCAGGCTGGCGATGGACGTTTGCCTTTACAACAGCCAGAACTTCGGCTTCATCGTGTTGCCCGACGACCTCACGACCGGCAGCAGCATTATGCCGCACAAAAAGAACCCGGACGTGGCCGAGCTCCTGCGCGCTAAAACCAACCGCATGAAGGCACTACCGATGGAAGTAACGATGGTATTGAGCAACCTGCCGTCGGGCTACCACCGCGATATGCAGCTGCTGAAAGAAATCCTGATGCCGGCATTCGACGAAATCCTCGACTGCCTCGACATCGCCGCATTCATGCTCGAACATGTGAAAGTAAAACAAAACCTGCTCGACGATCCGAAATACGACTTGCTCTTCAGCGTGGAGCGCGTGAACGAGCTCGTGATCGCCGGTGTTCCTTTCCGCGATGCCTACAAGCAAGTAGGGACCGAAATCGGCGACGGCACTTATGTTGCGCCGCGAGCGTTGAAACACAGCCATGAGGGAAGTATCGGTAACTTGCAGACCGACGCGATTCGCGCGAGAATGGAGCAGGAAATTGCCGCTTTTGGCTACGATAAGATAGCCGCCGCTTTTGAAGCACTTTTAAAATGAATACCATGAAAACCCGGTCCGCCATTATCTGGATGTTAGGCTGCATTGGATTCGGCCTGTTAGCCGCCACCAGCGCGAACCGTCCCAGCCTCGACGGACCGGGTAATCTCAAAGTCATTTTCTTCCTCGACCCCGAATGCCCCGTCTCGAACGCGTACATGCGCGAGATCAAGAGTATTCATTCGGATTATTCCAAAAAAGGAGTCGCATTCGAGGCCGTATTCCCTGTGCCGACCGTTAAAAGGGAGGATATCAAACGCTTTTTAAGTAAATATCAGGCAGCCATGCCCGGCTACCAGGACGCCGGGCTGCAAAAGGTGAAGCGCTACCAGGCGACCGTGATGCCCGAAGCTGTGCTCGTCAATGCAAACGGGGAAATCCTCTACCGCGGTGCGATCGACAATTGGTATTATGCCTTGGGTAAAAACAGGGCGAAGGCCACCGAGCTGTATTTAAGGAATGCCATTGAAGCGGTATTGAATGGGGAAATGGTACTTCTAAGCCGTACTGATGCGATTGGATGTGTGATTAATCAGTAAGGGAGCAGCGTTTCAATGAAATGACCACAAACAAAAAGGCAGGCCAATCGGCCTGCCTTTTGTGTTCTTTAACTAAATCTATATTAAAATTATTGCTTATCCCACCATACGCGACCGGTAGCATCCTGAGGGTCCTTTCCGAAGCCCGGAATAGCCGCCATGCCGTCATATGCCGCTTTTTGATTGGCGTAATTTTGATCATTCTCGTTAAGCAGAGAAAGAGGTGCCCGACGAGGAATGGTCAGCACGGCGTTATTGTTCGTTAAAACTGGTAACGCAACAGCGCTTGTCGCATTCGGATATCCTGTACGTTTCCACAAAGCCCATCCCTCAGAAGGTTGCTTCAAGAAATGCAGGTAAGCCTGTGAAGCAATCTGATCCAACGCTTTGGCAGCATCAAATGCAACCGCCGGTCTGAGCAAATATGCATCTATTTCAGCCTGGGTAACTGCGGTATAATTGGTAAGTTGAGATTTTGTACCAATCATATCATACCATTGAATGGAGCTTACTACCCCTTTTTCATACCAATCCTTGGCTCCCGCTCCAATTCCACGGGCAGCTACTTCGGCACGCATAAAGCAATAGTCCGAATAGGTCAATACCGGAATATAAACCAGTCCTGTACCTGCCTTACCATTGGCGTCCGCTTCCGCAGGGCGGAACAATCTTGGCTGCAGATAGCTCAATGTATCCACAACGATGGAGTTCTCTCCCGACTTTACGGTACGCGTAGTGTAATATCTGGCTCTGATGGCAGGGCTCGTCGCCTGATCCGGGCTGGTGTAGCTACCCAAATATCTACGTGCAGGCTCAGTAGTTCCAGCAGGTAATTGTTTATCCGCAATGAGCAGGTTGATATTAGCCTGGGTATAAGTATTAGGTGCCACAAATGCATCCAAACGAGGATCCTTGTTCTCCCACATAAAATCCACCATCGGTTTGGTAGCCCTTAAGCTGGTAGGGTTCCAGTTTCCGCCTTCGGTGAATGATTTACTTGCCGTATACACCCAGCCATCTTCGTTCGCGCTCATCAAATCAGCTGCGGGCATTGCCAATATCTCGTTAATCACAGCTGTTGCCTTTGCCTGGTCGCTTTTTATTTGCCTCAGCGCAATTTTCAGTCGAAGTGCGTTACCAGCCTTAACCCATTTCAAGGCAGCACCGTTGTAATACGAATCGTAATTCCCAAGCGCAATTTGAGGAGCACCAGGAGTTTGCTTCAATACGGACACCGCTTCTTTGAGTTCCTCGTCAAGCTTAGCAAATAATGCTTGCTGTGTATCGTAGGCAGGTTTTAATGTTCCGCCATAACGAGCCTGGAATGCCTCGCTATATGGGATACTGCCATAAATGTCGGATACATAAAAAGCATAGTAAGCTTTCAGGATACGAGCTATGCGTATCATATGAACAAACCTGGGTTGCTCCGACTCAGCCATTTTCTCAACCAGCTTTTCAACGTCGGTAAGCTGTGTGCCCGCGCTGTACAATGCGCCGTAGCGATTTGAGAAGTTAGAAACGTTGGTTGTAAATGCTCCCTGGTTGCCCCGCACATCTGTTGCATACTGCATCCATGGCATTATCCGGGTATAGAAATCGTAAAATGCCTCGAAATCTTGTCCCTGAATAGCCCTTGAGGCGTTCGCAAACTGATTCTCCGGTGGAATCGAGGATAGCGCGTCCGGATCGATGTTCGTATCAACAAAGTCCTGCTTGTCGCAAGACGACATTACTCCTACTAACAGCAGTAAAGTCGTACAAAGAATTTTATTATTTATTTTCATTGTTATTTCGTTCTATTTTTTTCGACAAATCCTGTATATCAAAAGCCGACATTTACAGAAAAACCAAGGTTTCTGGTGAAAGGCGCACCACCATATTCAGCAAATTCACCTGCATTATTGCTCTTTAATCCCTCTGGGTTAACGCCATCCTTAGCAGTCATATAGAGGTAAGCGAGGTTACGGCCGGTCAATCCTACTCTCAGAGACTGAATTTTAAATTTGTTGATCAGACTCGTAGGAACGGTGTATCCAACAGAAATTTCGCGAAGCGACACCCAGGAGTTTTCAAATACCGAATATTCCCGGATACCTGAACCCCACTGCGTCAGGTTCTCATAATATGCATATGCAGGGATCGGTTTTAAGTAGCCTTTTGAAACAGCTTCTGCGTAAGGCATGCCTCCCAGGTCAAGTTCCTTGCCGTCAACGCTCACTTTATAACCGTCAGCCAAAACACCCTCCGGAATAATACCGTCATCGCGTGTTTTACCCGATGCATCCGTAAAGGTCACACCGCCCAATGCAGCATTTCTTCCTGGCAAGCTGTTTTTCAAACTTCCGTTGGAAGAACCATACTGGTGCGTACCAGAAGCCATGAGTCCGCCAATTTTAGCATCGACCTGAAGAGTCAGGTTGAAATTGCCGTATTGCAGGTTGTTCACATTGCTTAGAAGGAACTTCTCAAGCATTGTACCCAGGTCCCTCGATCCTTGTCCGTACGACCCGCTTCTCAGGTAGGTAGGATAGCCGTCGGTAGCGTTGCTGGAAGCACCAATTACCTTTTGTCCATTGGATGGGCTGGCAATATTGTTTCCGCTGGCATCTTTCGCCTGGTACAGCGCATATGCATACGCTGATGTAATCGTTCCGTAATCTCCTCCTACCCGTGCAATAGACCTTACGTCATTACCGAATGCCAAGCTCAATTCATAGCTATCTACACCTGGCACCAGTTCAAGTATTTTGTTCCTGTTGCGAGAGAAGTTGAAAGATGTATTCCAGCTGAATTTCTCAGTTTTTACCGGAGTGGCGGTCAATAAAATTTCAATACCGCGGTTTCTGATTTTACCGGCATTAATGATACGGCCCGTTAATCCTGATTCCTGAGGAACGCCAACAGTAAGGATCTCGTTGGTCGTGATTTTATTGTAGAATGTAAAATCGATTCCTAAACGGTTGTTGAAGAAACGAATATCCGTACCAAGTTCGAGCTCACGCGCCAAACGGTTTTTAAGGTTTGCATTAGGCAAAGTCCTGTCTCTGAAACCATAAGAAGCAAGCGGAGTACCGTCTGGAAGCGTGTAATTATCGCCTGGGTTGTAAATACCCGTGCGGTTTGTGCTCCAAGCATCAGTATCACCACCTGTATATCCGAAGCTGGCGCGAAGCTTACCAAAAGTCAACCAGGATGGAACACCTTTCAGCGATTCGGTAGCAATCCAGGAAAGTCCCACAGAAGGATAATCGTACGACCAGTCGCCGGTTCCGTTTTTATAAGTTAACGTAGAAGTCCAGTCGCGACGATAGCTTGCATTAAGAGTCAGCATACCCTTGTAAGTCACATCACCATAAGCATACACAGCATCCGTTCTCTTGGAAGGTACAAGCGCGGCACTTGCAGTAGCCACATTAATAGAATTGGAAAGTGAATATACTTCCGGAATTCTCAAGCCGCCGGCGGTACCATTCTTAAATTCTCTTCCTCCGTTGATTTTGTTAGTCTCACCCCCAACGCTAAAATTCACTTCAAAATCTTCTCCGAAAGTCTTAGCAGCAGAAAGCAAACCTTGCACACGATACTGGTTATTGTTGGTGGCATAGGTGCTATACTCATCGTTGCCGGAGAAACGAGCGCCATCTCCACGTTTTTTGTATTCCCCTGTATAAATCTCATTCTGCAAGTTGCTTCTGAGCAAGCCGGTCAGCCAAGGCGTGATCTGGGCTGTCAGATCTATATTTCCACGGAATATCTTTTCATTCCGTGTTCTTTTGCGCTCGTTAATTTCCCACATGAAATCTGTAACGCTGTAAGGGTCGTTCGCCCCTCTCCTGCGTCCACCCACAGTCAGATCGGTATAGTTATGCATCCAATAGTCTATATCCAGGTTCCGTGGGCGATAATATACAAACTTGAAAATAGGGTTATAGCTGCTTCCCTGGTTAGTCGGGTTCAAAAGATTATTGCTGGTATAATCCGCCGACACATCCAGATTAAAGATTTTACCGATCTTCTGCGTAGCCCTTACGTTGAAGTTGTTTCTTTTCATTTCTGTACCGGACGGCATTACCGAACTGTTGAACAGATTGGAATAAGATACCCGGAAACTACCCCTGTCATTACCTCCGTCAACAGCGACGTTATGGTTGATATACTTACCGGTATTAAAGAATTTGATCGGGTCGTTCGCTTTCCATTCAACCATTCTCCCGTCGATGTCCTTAACTTGCTGTCCCTTGAACTCCGGCCCGTAAGAATAGAACCAGTTATTGGCATCCACCTGATCAACCCCATCCGCTCCTTTTGAAAAAGTTGGATCCAACCCTGCTCCAAACTGATTTTGCAGGTCAATGATTTTATAGGCCTTTTCAAATGAGGATGAATGGTTGTATGTAACACCAAGTCCTTTTGTTTCTCTTCCCTTTTTGGTTTGAATAAGTACAACACCATTCAACGCTTCTGAACCATAAAGTGAACTGGCGGCTGAGCCTTTCAGAACACTCATCGATTCGATGTTGTCAGGGTTGATGTTCTTCATAATGTTACCAAAATCCTGCTGACCACCCCATGAATCTGCCCCGGTAGTTCCCGGACGGATCAAAACACCATCAATTACAAATAATGGCTGTGTGTTCGGACTTAAAGAGGCATTTCCACGAATACGGATTCTTGAAGACGACATCGGCCCGCTCGCTCCCTGGTTGATCATCACACCGGCAACCTTACCCTGCAAAGCATTGACAAGGTTAGCGTTGTTGGTGCGGGATAGTGAAGTCCCTTCGACTGTCTGAGCCGAATACGACAATCTTCTTGCATCCTTAGCCATACCAAAACCCGTGATGACTACTTCATTAAGCGTTTTGTTGTCTTCGTCAAGGTTGACGGTCAATTGGGTGGCGTTGCCTACCGGCACCTCTTTAGTTACAAATCCAATTGATGAAAATACAAGCACCGCCGAACTGGAAGGCACAGCAATGCTAAACTTTCCGTTAACATCTGTCGCGCCGCCTGCGCTGCCTCCTTTAATAAGGTAGGAAACGCCGGGCAAAGGATTCTGATCCTTGTCGACCACCGTCCCGCTGACGGTCTTTCTGTCTTGGGCCATACTCCATGTACTTCCAGTGAGGAGGAGGAGCAATGTTACCAGACGTGTTAAAGTAGTACACTTTTGTCTCATGGTAAATTTGGTAAATTGAATTTTTAGGTGGTTTAAGTTAACTGACTACATTACTCTGATCCGAAGACCGGCACCAGCTGACGCCGGTTTCCCATTCGCACATCAAGCATTGTAATGTCAAAAATAAATATTTTTGTTAATAAAAATATAACATTTATTAAAAAAAATTAATAATTAACATACAATTGTAATAGACTATTTGCCAATAGTTTCTTTTAGCCGTATTTTCTGAATTACCTGTAACCCGATACCCCTGCCCTGCTTTTGTCCGTTCACAATGGCCGCGCGATAATGAATCCCCCCGTAGAGCCGACTGATCCCCGCCTCTTCCGCCGCCGCCGCAAACGAAGCGAAATGCCTTACGGGCAAGCCGTACGGTGTTTCAGTGTGGTCGTCGAATGCAAAATTTGCCCCTAGCCTGGCTTCCAGCACCTCTGCCGCGGCGGCTGATATGACGCTGTGGCCGCTGGTATATTCCGGAAATGGCGGTGTCTGGAGCAGTGGTCGCCACTTTTCGTCCATGTGTGCATTGATCACCGTTTCGGGCCTGATAAACTGGCTACGGTACTTTTCGTCCCAGCAACTGATGAAACCATCGAACAAAGCAATGGAAGTGAGCAGGTACACCGCCGACGATTCGATCCAGTTTTTTCCGGCGCTTTCCATTGTCTGTCCGGCGATTGAAATCCAGTGGCCTCCTGGCGAGAGTTTTTTCGTCGCGAAGTTCAGGTGCCCCTGTGTGTTGAGATAAAAAGGATTACAGTCCCAAAAACTCGCGATCAGGATTTCTTCCTTACCAAGGCTACGGGTCCTGTCATAAACTTCTTTCACTTCCTTCATAAAGACACTGCCAGGCTCGGTGCTGAACGCAGGTGGCGGAATGGGCTTAAATTGCGCCGCCGAATCGAGCGAAACGGGGCGGATCTGGCTCCAATAAGGTTCCACGGCATCGATATAGCCGGGAGGTGTCGGCATCCATTTCCCTTTTTCCTTACTATATGTATAACGACGTTTTTTTCTGGTGGCGGCATAATTGTCGCGCGCCGCCCATGCGAGAATGCTGTCGCTCACCATTTCTCCCAGGCGCAGCGAATTTTGGTAAACGGCTTCGTCGTGCTCCCCACAGCTTGCAAGAATACTTTCCGCGCTGTCTTTGAGCATGGGCTCGGAAAAGACCAGCTGCCCGCCGGTCCTGAAAAACGCATACAAAGCCGCCAGTTTATAATTGATATCACCCGACGCACGCAAATCTTTTTCACGGGGCGCTTCTATCCTGGGAAACCCATTAGCTTGCCCGTAAAGGCTTTTATAGCCTTCGTTGCCAAGTACCAGTGTTTCATAAGCGGCCGCATTGGCATACAAATAAATGCGGCTCGCCACCGGCGGCGAAAATATATCGTGCACAATTACCCGCGTAAGGTTGTGCTCCGCGCGGTGCAGCAACGCCGTACGCGGCTGTGCATGCGTTGTTCCCGCGAGCATGCATAATGCATACACGAAACATCTGAGGGCCCTATTCCGGATCACTTTTTCCATTCCAACAAGACGGGCTGATCGTCATTAACGGTAAACAATATACGCTTTTTATTTAACAAAACCCCACCACGCACATCGCCGCCTGCCCATAGGCCGGTTTCCGCGGGCGAAAGTGCCTCGAATCGGAAAGGCACCACCTGTTTCAACACCGTCCCTACCGAAGCGTCGCAAGGCCCGAGCTGCACGCGATAAGGCGAAAAATTGCCCGCAAGTACGAGATCGGTTTTACCATCACCAGTCAAATCCTGTGCGATAATGCTGCTCGTCCGGGAGAACTGTGCCGCTTCGGGAAGCGCATGCCTTTTGAATCCAAAACTTCCCAGGTTTTCCAGCACAATGCTGCGTAGCTCTCTGCAATACACTTTCTTACTCTTCTCTACGGCATCTTTGCCAAAAATATCTTCCAACCTCGCATCGGCGTAGCCGGCATAGTTGGTGTATTTCCTTTTAAGGGCCGTCATCTGGTCGAGCATTTCGTCGCGGGAGAACATCGGGTAACTTTTCTCACCGATATAATAGGTACAAATGGGGTCGATCACACCGTTTTTGTCGAAATCGTCGTAATAGATCGTCACCGGGCGGTCGGGCGTTGATTTATATTGATTGTTTAAACCTGCATTACCGAGTACGAAATCAAGGTCGCCGTCCCCGTCGAGGTCGGTGGCTTCCATAGCGGCCCACATTCCGTCGGAATCTTTCAATGCTTCAACCGACTGGTTTTCAAATGTGATACCTGTATTCTTAAAAGCCATGACGGGCATCCAGTCACCTGCGAGCATCAAATCGGGCTTTTTATCAGAATTTAAATCGGTAAAAACTGCGGCGGTAACCATCCCCGGGTTCAGCAAAGCAGGCACGGCAGCCGTAATGTCCGTGAATTTTACGCTGGCACCCTGACTATCATTCCTTAATAAATAACTTCTCGCGGGCATCGGAAACGAACCGGGAACCGCGCGGCCTCCTACGAAAAGGTCCAGGTCGCCGTCGCCATCCACATCGGCCGCGGTAATGCACTGCTTGGGATTGCGCATGGACGGCAGCGCCAGTACTTCTTCGCGAAAAACACCTTTTCCATCATTCAGGTACAGGTGATCGCGGTACTCGGGGGCATTCTCGTCGAACTCATTCCCTCCGCTCACAACGTACAAATCCAGGTCGCCATCGCGATCGGCATCGAAGAACAACGCATTCACTTCCTCGCAAACCACATTCTGACGCCAGGGCTGGGCGGCAGCGCCTTCGAAAGTACCGTCTTGCTTTTGAATATAAAGCACGCCAAACTGGTGCGACGCGCCGCCCAGGAACACGTCGTCGAGGCCGTCGCCGTTCACATCGGCTTTCGCCAGCGCAGGCCCCAGCCGCGAAAGCTGATAAGGAAGCAGAACCTCCACTTTGAAATCCACAAAATCATTTTCCTTATGCACAAAATCGATCCCGGCGGCCTGTGCGGTCACCTGGTGAAACCAGGGGGCAACCACTGGCGCATTTGGCTTTGGATCAACACCTTCGGCTTCCTTCATTACCACCAGCCCGGCTGCCTGATTGGTCAGAAAACTGGTTTTACCCGAAGGCCACCCGATCGTCACCGAATCGGCTTTCCCGGCATTACCCAACCCGAAATGCAGGTCGGTAGTGACAGTCGACTGGTAACCCCGCACGGGGTAAAGCTCTGCATATTGCATAACCCCTCCCGCATACACGCGCACTTTCGCACCGAACGCCTGCGAATTGGCATTCGTGCCCATCAAGCGTAGTGTTAGGCCTTTTTTATTGGTTTGATTCTGATAAATCGAAACCGGGTCGTTGATATGTGAAATGACCATATCCAGGTCGCCGTCACCGTCAAAATCGGCGTAGGCAGCCGCATTCGACACCGCCAGCTCATTCATCCCCCATTTCTTCGAAACATCCTCGAAACCAACGCTTCCCGGCACACCAGTGTTCCTGAACAAATAGTTCCTCAGCTTGTTGGAAGGCATTTTCTGCACCAGATCGTAGGTTTTGAAATTCAGGTTTCCCTTCGCGGCCTCTTTCATCTGCTCGTCGGCCACGGTGTATTTCAGGAAATCCATATTGGTAAAATCCCGCAGGTAGCCGTTTGTAATGAGCAAATCCTTCCAGCCGTCATTGTCGAGGTCGGCCATTAAACCCGCCCAGCTCCAATCGGTGTTGCTAACGCCCGCCAGTTGGCCTATTTCGCTGAAACGCAGATTGCCCGCCTGGTCGATCCCGCGGTTCAGGTGCAGCATATTGCGCATATTCTGGTGGTAATACCCGCTGTCGAGCAACAGATGGTATTGATCGTACATATCAGCGCCTTTGAGCAACTTCTGGCGGTGGTTGTCCTCTGGCAGCATATCGAGCGTCAGCACGTCGGGCAGGCCGTCGTTGTTGAAATCGGCCACATCGGCGCCCATCGAGAACCTGGAAACGTGGGTAAACGACTTACGCAACGACTCGGTGAATGTGCCGTTCCGGTTGTTGACATAATAACAATCCACCTCGGTATAGTCGCTCGTCGTGTAAAGGTCCGGCCAGCCGTCCTGGTTCATATCCGCCACGACCACGCTCAGTCCGAAGTTCAATGCATTGTTGATAATGCCCGCTTTCTGCGTAACATCCTGGAATTTCAGTTTGCCCTTCCCGCCTACGTTCTCGAACAGCCGGTTACCGAAATAGGGGTTCGGCGTGGCCCGCATTTCCCTCGTGTTCAGAAACGGATTGACCGTGTGGTTGGAGTGGTTCAGCAGGAACATATCCAGGTCTCCGTCCTTGTCATAGTCAAAAAAAGCTGCCTGGGTCGATTGCGACCCGATCGCATTCAAACCTGCTTCCACGGCTACTTCCTTGAAAACCGGCACGCCGCCTTTCACGCCCTGATTGATAAACAGCTCATTGTTCTTGTCGGACAATTTCCGGTAAGGCCCCGAATGACAAACGTAGATATCGGGCAAGCCATCGCCGTTTACATCGGCCACGCTTACGCCCGTCGCCCATTTGCCATTGCCTTCGAGCTTCGCTTTCCGGGTCACATCATCGAATGCGATGCCCGCTTCCTGCGAACGATTGAGAAACAGCTTATTAGGAACCGTATTTCCGGAGATGAAGAGATCGGGCTTGCCGTCGCCATTGAAATCGCCCACACCGATCCCGTTTCCGTTGTAGAGATATTCATACCGGAAAATGTGCAGCGAATCGTTCTCTTCGATCCGGTTTGTGAAATTCACTCCGGTTTCTTTCGGGGGTAATTTCTTGAAAACAGGCTGGGAGAAAACAGCAAATGGCAGCAAAAACAACAGATAATAGAGTTTACCCATGCAATTCCGTTTATGAACCAATAAGAATCAATTCCATTTGAAAACAAGATTCTCGTCGCCAGGCTGCCTGTCGACATACATCAGGATGAGCGTCATCATCTCCTGATCGCTCCGCATATTGCCCGTCGACATGACCAGTTGTGGGGGGTTATGGGGGTTCGCTGGGTTACTTGCCGTATTATCGTAAGTCGCTTCCACGGTCACCACCGCACCTTTCGGCAGTACTACGGGTTTTTTGTATTTATAAATCTCCTGCCAGCGGAAATCCCACGCAGGCACGTGCACGAGACCGACCGTATCGCCCGAGGCCATCGTCGCATAAGCCTTGAACTCCTTGCCGAGGTAATGCATGTGCGGCCATGCGTACAGGAGTGAAATATCGGGCTGGTTGTTTGCGATGCGCAGTTTGAAACTGCTCACCTCGTTGGCAAAGATCATCAGCGGTGGCGAAATCTCCTTTTCACCGATACCTCCCGAGCCGAGGCTTATCACCTTTACCTTGCGTTTGATAGGCGTTTTTTTGAAGAAAATATTCAATCCGTCGATGCTTTGCGCATCTACCGAGCTGGGGCCGAAATGCACCGTCAGCAACACCACGCCCCGTTTGGGCATTATCCAACCCATATCTTCCGGGTAAGCCTCTACCGTCGTTCCCGGGATCCAGCCGCCGTAATAGGTCATTTCTTTTTTATACTTGACCCATTCATAATACTTGTCCCCCTCCGGCCCGCTCAGGTCCACGAAATCCACAGTGTTATGCAGGTCTACCGACGCGTCGGGCACAGGATGGATCGCAAAATTGGCGTGGTGGATAAGCTTCTTGTTGTTGGAAGTAAACTCGATGGCCTCTACATTGGCCTCCTGCGCCATCTCAAATGGTATCTTGAACATGACGAAGCGCTCCTTGGTGTCGCCTTTCAGCGTAAACGCCTCTTTCATGCTCAGTTTGAGGTCGGGCTTGCGTTTATAAGATGTGCCGGCGTCGAGACGGGCCTGCAAATCCTGTTCGGCCTTGACGTTGGCCTTCCCTTTGGGCGTGCCGCCGTCTATCCATCCGACAATCGTTTTGATCTCTTTTTCGCTCAGCGAGCGGTCGTTTGCGAAGGAATTATAATGGTTATCGGCCTTCCAGGGCGGCATATACCTGGAACTGACGACCTGTTTGATGAATTTGGAGCGTTTGGCAACATCCTCGAACGTCACCAGTTGGAACGGAGCTGCCTCGCCCGCACGATGGCACGGAACGCAATTGGTATGGATAATCGGTTGTACATCCTTATAAAACTCGGGAGCCTGGCCTGCACACCAACGACACAACAGCAAAAAAACCAGAACTAGGCCTTTTCGAAACAGCATGGTAATGAGTGGGTTTAACTCATGCAATTTAATAACTTTAAATTAAATTTTAAGAAAATTTAATAATTAGACAATAAAATTACATGTGCTCACCGGACACATCACTGTTAACCTAGAAATTCAGGAATTGAATTCCTAATCTTACAGCGTTAAGCAAGTACAATCGCAGTCCCGGCACCACCAGAAACCGCATTCGCGAGCTCATCCGCGTGGCAAATCGTCACCTGCTTTACACCCGAATGCAAGGCTGCGAACGCATTGTCGAGCTTGGGAATCATTCCTTTATTAATAGCGCCGGTGGATTTGTACTCTTCATAAGTAGCCGGAACGAGTCTGCCAATCACCGCATCGTCGTCGTCAGGGTCGGAGAGCACGCCTCTTTTCTCGAAACAATATATCAGGTTTACTTCGAATACTTCCGACATCGCGACGGCCGTTGCGGAGGCCATCGTGTCGGCATTGGTATTGAGGAGCAGGCCTTCGGCGCTATAAGTCAATGGGGCAATGATCGGTGTGAGGCCGCTGGAAAGGATTGCATTGATTTGTCCTCCGTTTACAGCTTCAATGTCGCCCACAAATCCGTAATCGATCGTTTTGACAGGCCGCTTGACGGAACGTATGATACCGCCGTCGGCACCGGTGAGGCCGATCGCATTGCAGCCCGCCGCCTGTAATTGCGCCACCAGGTTTTTGTTCACCAGTCCTCCGTATACCATCGTTACCACATCCAGCATCGGCTGGTCGGTAATGCGGCGGCCGTCGACCATTTGCGTTTCGATCTGCAATTTTGCGGCTACCTGCGTGGCGACTTTTCCGCCACCGTGCACGAGGATTTTAGGTGCATCGAGCTGCGCAAAGGCTTTGAGAAAACGGGCAGATGCTTCGGGATTATCGATCACATTACCGCCGATCTTGACTACGTATAAGGGCTGGGACATGTTAATAACTGTTAACTATTCTGAATTTGAGGCGACAAAGGTAGCAGAAACGTGAATCGGGGGAAAGGGAATTTCAAATGATGAATTTTTTTAGCCAAATTACGTTGGTTAAGAAAGCTCTATCAAAATTGTAGATTGATCGCCTGGCCCGGCGGACCTGCGACCCGGCGGACCGGCAAAGCCATTACCCCAAAACATCGACATGAAACGCGGTATTATATTCATTTTCAGCATTTGTCTCTTTGTAACAGGCCTCGCACACGCGCAGGTGCAAAAGGCGAAAGCACATTGGACTTATACATTTTCCAAACCGGAAGTCAAAAAAGGAGAAACCGTTGACCTGGTTTTTACCGCGACCATCGACAAGGACTGGTATATGTATTCCTCCGACTTCGACCCGGACCTAGGCCCGATGCTGACCACATTTACCTTTGAGAAGAACAATACTTTCGAGGTCGTCGGCAAACTGAAACCGCAGAATCCGAAAACGAAATTCGAAGAGGTTTGGCAGGGTAATGTGCGCTATTTCGAAGGAAAAGGTGTTTTTAAACAAACCGTAAAAATCCTGGCCGATAACCCGGTCATCAAAGGAGCTTCCGAATACCAGACTTGCAGCCACGTGAGCGGCCTGTGTATTCCCGGCGGCGACGATTTTGAATTTAAGGGATTGAAAGTTGCCGCAGCAGCGACTTCGGCGGGCGAGCAACCAAATCTGGGTGCCACTGCCCCGGCCGACAAGCCGAGTGCCGCACCCGTTGCCGCACCAACTGCCCCGGCCACACCCAACGATACAGCCGTAGCCATTTCGGCATCGGACATTCCTGCGACCACCAACAGCGCAACCACCGCAGCAACTACCATCGAAGCTTCCGAAACGCCCGTAGCCGACGGCTCATTGTGGGGTTTCGCATTAGCCGCATTCCTCTCCGGGCTGGTCGCGTTGCTTACCCCCTGTGTATTCCCGATCATCCCGATGACCGTGAGCTTTTTCACCAACCAGGAAAAGGGTAAATTCAAGGCTTTCCTATATGGTATTTCAATTATTCTGATCTATACATTAATAGGTACCGTCGTTTCGCGGCTGAATGGCCCGGCATTTGCCAACTTCCTCAGCACGCACTGGCTGCCCAATCTGCTCTTTTTCGCGATTTTCATCACATTCGGACTTTCCTTTCTGGGTCTTTTCGAGATCGTGCTGCCGAGTGGTTTTGTTAATAAAATGGACCAGAAGGCCGACCAGGGCGGCTATGCGGGTGTTTTCTTCATGGCATTTACATTGGTACTCGTCTCATTCTCTTGCACCGGCCCGATTGTCGGCAGCTTGCTCGTGGCCTCCGCGGGTGGCGAGGTCGTGAAGCCTATTGTGGGTATGGCGGCATTCTCGGCTGCATTTGCCATTCCGTTTACCTCGTTCGCATTATTTCCGCAGTGGTTGAAGTCGCTTCCCAAATCGGGCGGCTGGCTGAATACTGTGAAAGTGGTGCTCGGCTTTCTTGAATTGGCATTAGCATTGAAATTTTTCAGCATTGCCGATCAGGTTTACCACTGGCATTTGCTGGATCGTGAGATTTACCTGGCATTCTGGATCGTCATTTTCGCATTGCTGGGCTTCTACCTGCTCGGCAAGATCCGCACGCCTCATGATTCGCCCATTGAGAAAGTGAGCGTACCGCGCCTGCTTCTTTCTATTATCACTTTCACATTCGTCGTGTACATGCTCCCGGGCATGTGGGGGGCGCCGCTAAAAGCATTGGCCGGTTACCTGCCTCCGCAATCGACATTGGATTTTGATTTAAATAAAAGAAGTGCGGCCTCTGCAACGCCATCAGCTATTTCTGGTGAAACCCGCAAGTACGCAGACCTGTTCCACTTGCCTCACGAACTTGAAGGTTTCTTCGACTACCAGGAAGCATTGGCCTATGCCAAAAAAGTCAACAAACCCGTGTTCATCGATTTCACCGGCCACGGCTGCGTGAACTGCCGCGAAATGGAAGCACGGGTATGGGTAGATCCCGCCGTTCTACAACGTCTTCGCGATGATTACGTAATCGTTGCTTTGTACGTCGACGACAAGACAGAACTTCCCGAAGCGCAGTGGTATACTTCCAAATACGATAACAAGGCCAAGAAAACCATCGGTGCGCAGAATGCCGACCTGCAAATCGTGAAATACAACAACAATGCGCAGCCGCATTACTGCCTTGTGGATCATGAAGGAAACCTGCTCGTAGCACCTAAAAACTACGACCTGGATCCGGCCAAATTTGCGTCGTTCCTGGATAGCGGGAAAGCAGCATTCGCAAAGAACTGACCCAGAACCCAGAACCCAGAACCCAAGGCTTAAGCCTTGGGCTATTGAGCTGGCTAGACGATCATCCATACCCCCACTGAAACTATGTTCAAACGCTGGCTTACCGCGCTGACACTACTTACTACCTCAACAATTTTTGCCCAGTCCATCCGCCCGCCGGCAACGCCGCTGGTGACCGTCGACCCTTACACAAGCGTTTGGTCGTTCGGCGACCAGTTGGCCGGATCTGTGACCAAGCACTGGACAGGCAAACCGCACCCGATGGACGGCCTCATCCGAGTCGATGGCAAGGCGTACCGCTTCATGGGCGCTGCCGCAGCCGAAATGAAAACGATTCTGCCGACGGCTAAACAGGAAGCCTACACCGCTAAATTCACAACTACCAAGCCCGATCCGAAATGGTGGTTCAAGGACGGCTACAATATCAGCACCTGGAAACAAGGTCCCGCCCCATTTGGTACGCACGAGCGGAACGATGCCATGCTCCAAGGCGGCACCGAATTCCCGCAGGAGCTCTGGTACCGCCGCGAATTCAATCTTACGAATATAGATTTTGAAAAACCCGTCCTGAATATCTTCCATGACGACGACGTGCAGGTATTTATCAACGGCGTGCCCGCATTTGACTGCGCCCCTTGCTTTACGGGCGATTACGAGTTCAAACCGATCAGTCCGGCGGCTGCGAAAGCATTGAAGAAGGGAAAGAACACATTGGCTGCTTACGTAAAAAATGGTGCAGGTCCGGGGTATATCGATATTGGCCTGGCCGATGAAATTGCTCCCAAAGGCGCCGATGTGGTTGCATTGGCGAAGCAGACTGGTTTTGAAATGACGGCTACGCAATCAATTTACAACTTCGAGGCGGGCCCTGTGCAGCTTCAAGTGCGGTTTGTAGCACCGTTGATCATGAAAGATATGAACCTGCTTTCGCGTCCGGTGAACTATGTTGTGTACGAAGTCAAATCTACGGATGGCAAGCAGCACGACGTAAGCATTCTCAATGCAGTATCCGGGCTTTGGGCTACAAACGACGCCAGCCAATCGGTGGTCGGCAAGGAAGCGAACCAGGATGGCCTGACTACCCTGTCGCTCGCTAATTCTGTTCAAAATCTCCTGGCCAAAAAAGGCGACGATGTCCGCATCGACTGGGGCCAGGCTTATCTTGCGGCTCCACAAGGCACTGTGAAAGGCTCGGCAATCGGCCTGTCGACGGATATTATCAAAGAATTTGCTTCAAAAGGCTCCCTCAGCGTCGATCAGGCCGGCGCGGCTCCTGCGGATACCAAATCAATGGGTTTGATATTGAATGCTGGAAAAGTGGGAAGTGAAAGCAAATCGCTGCACACATTGTTGGCTTATGACGATGGTTATTCGGTCCAGTATTTTGGTCAAAACCTGCGTCCGTGGTGGAACCGCGAAGGCAACAAAACCATCGCCGGAGAGCTGAAAGGCGCTGAGAACGATTTCGCGAAAATCCTCCAAGCCTGCGAAGAAACTGATAAAACCATTTACGACGACGCATTCAAAGCCGGCGGCAAGCAGTATGCCGAGCTTTGCGTACTCGTCTACCGCCAGGCCATTTCGGCCCACAAACTGGTAGCCGATCCGACCGGCACACCGCTGTTTTTCTCCAAAGAAAATTTCAGCAACGGCTCCATCGGAACGGTCGATATCACTTACCCATCGGCGCCATTGTTTCTCCTCTACAATCCGACATTGCTGAAAGGCATGATGGAACCCATTTTCTATTATTCGGAGAGTGGCAAATGGACCAAACCTTTCGCCGCGCACGATGTAGGCACCTACCCCCTCGCGAACGGCCAGACATACGGCGAAGACATGCCCGTGGAAGAAGCCGGCAACATGCTCATCCTCACTTATGCCATCACCAAAGCCGAAGGCAATACGGATTTCGCCAAAAAGCATTGGAAAACCCTCAGCGTTTGGGCCAATTACCTGAAAAAAGAAGGTTTCGACCCAGCCAACCAGCTCTGCACCGACGATTTCGCCGGTCATTTGGCTCGGAATACCAACTTGTCGATCAAAGCGATCATGGGCCTCGCCTCCTACGCTAAACTCGCGGAGCAGCTCGGCGATTCCAAGGAAGCCACCGAAGTGAATGCATTAACCAAAGACTTCGCCCAAAAATGGATGCAAATGGCGGCCGACGGCGATCATTATGCATTGACTTTCGATAAAAAAGGCACATGGAGCCAGAAATACAACCTCGTTTGGGATAAGCTACTTAGGCTGAATGTGTTTCCTGAAACCGTCGCCCGGAAAGAAATAACCTATTATCTGACCAAACAGCAACCTTTCGGCCTCCCGCTCGACAGCCGCAAAACTTACTCTAAATCCGACTGGATCGTTTGGACCGCCACATTGGCCGAAAAGTTTGAGGATTTTCAGGCCATTATCCAACCTATTTACAAGTATGCCAATGGCACAACGGATCGCATTCCGCTTTCGGACTGGCATGAGACTACCAATGGAAAGTCGGTTGGTTTCCGTGCGAGGTCGGTGGTTGGGGGGTATTGGATGAAGGTGCTTGGGGAGCGGTGGAAGTAACATTCAATCACTCAAAAATCGTAACTGACCCCTTCCGGCAGGGCTTCCACAGCGACTTTCATCCATTTTCCTTTAATTTTAATCACTACCATGTCACGGTCTTTATCGTAAAAGATCGTCCCGTCGCCACCGCTTTTTAGCTCCTTATAGTTCACATATTTGGCATCTTTTTCCGCATTCTGTTCATCGTCACCGGCAGGTTTTGTGGTTGAAATATCTTCCCTCCCAATAGCGCCGAGCGTTAATGCATTGGTCAGTTTAAGCGAACCATAGAATAATGCCTTGTCGCGCCCGAACATAAAAGAATGCTGCCGGACATCGGAGCCGATTTTGAACCAGTTATAGGCCATTTCGTCGTGGTTATAGACCGTGGAGTAATAGTACAGCTCCGCTACCGGCCGCTCCGCCTCCACATGTTTATTGACCAGCATGGTAATGCGGGATTTATCGTCTTTGGCGTACCCCTCAAACACATGATACCCCCAGCGCTTCTTATTCCGCTCCTCCGCATTGCCCCGGACCTGGATCATATAGGGCGTACTCAAAATACCTTCCACGGTCGTGTACATTGGCGTTTTACCAGGTACAAATCCGAAGCTGTACCCCCGCTCCTTCCACCGGAACCAGGTGGTGTCGATATCCGACCGCAGCTCTACCCGTTTGAAAGCCGACTGTTGGCTTCCGTTCACAAGCTGGATGTAGGAGTTTGGGGAACCGGCTTCCTGCCGTTGCTGGGCCTGGGCGAACATGCCGGGAAACAGGATCAGTATTGAGAAAATGTGGTTTTTCATATTAAATGTATGTGGTTGGTTAAATCCTGCGCTGGTTGGGAAGGTTCCGATTATTGAGTTTGAGACAATTGAACAGATTTTAAAATTCGAGGCGCGTCATAATAAGGCTGAAACAAAATTTAAGACGACGAAAACTGCGGACGTAACGGTCGTAGTTGCTAAAAACTCGTGTTTATCCTTGTAAATTTAACGCTCGATGTTAAATTTACAAGGATGATCACGAGAGACGCACAAATTGAGATACTCACGTTGCTGGAAGAATTTCCAGCAGTAGGCATTCTTGGGCCCAGGCAAATCGGCAAAACAACACTCGCATTTCAGATTGCGAAGACGATTTCGCCCGAACCAATTTACCTTGACCTTGAATCTCCCTCCGATGTCGCGCAGCTGAATGAGCCTGAGCTATATTTCGAAAAATACGCTGACAGAACGATCATTCTTGATGAAATTCAGCGCACGCCTGAAATCTTCGCAGTACTTCGTGGTGTGATCGATAAACGTCGTCGGGCCGGGAAGCGCACCGGGCAGTTTCTGATCTTGGGCTCTGCTTCGCTCGATCTTTTGCAACAATCTTCCGAAAGTCTTACGGGGCGAATCGCCTACACGCGACTGCCCGGCATCAAAGCGACGGAGATCGAAGCAGTTGACCTTGACAAACTTTGGATACGCGGTGGCTTTCCGGAAAGTTTTCTGGCAACAAACCATGCATCGAGCTTCGAATGGCGCCAAAATCTGATCACGACCTACCTCGAACGCGACATTCCGCAATTCGGCTTTAAAATTCCAGCCATGGTCCTGCGCAACTTTTGGACCATGCTTGCGAACTCGCAAGGCGGCATCGCAAACCTCAGCCGAATGGCTGCCGGGTTGGGAATCAGCGTTCCCACTGCTACCCGGTATCTGGATTTACTGGAAGACTTGTTTCTGGTCAGAAAACTCCAACCCTGGTTTTCCAACATCGGCAAACGCCTCGTCCGCACACCCAAAATTTACATTCGGGACAGCGGCATTACCCATACCTTACTCAAAATCAGAAATCAGGAAGACCTGCTGGGCCATCCCGTCCTGGGCGGAAGCTGGGAAGGATTTATTATCGAAAACCTGATTTCAATGATTCCGTCGTGGGTTACTCCTTACTACTACCGTACGGCAGCTGGCGCTGAAATCGACCTGGTCCTGGAAATCAATCACCAGACCAGGGTTGCCATCGAGATCAAACGATCTCTCACGCCGGCCGTTAGCAAAGGATTTACCGTTGGCTGCGAGGACATCAAGGCTTCGCATAAGTATTTTGTGTATCCGGGGCAGAGTAGTTATGTTATTTCGAAAGATGTGAATGTGGTGCCGTTGGTTGAGATGATGGAGAAAATTAAAGCGTTGGTAGACTAGTAAGTATACCCATAATTGCATTAATTTCTGTTTATGTCCGAATTTCTACCTTACGAAACCAGTTTCGCCCGCAAACCTAATTTTCGGGTCAGATACCGGCTCTATTCCTATGAAGAAGGCGGCCGGTATAATCCTGCATTGCAACATTATAGATGCGATTTTCATTATAAGAATGACGGCAAATTCAAGCATTCACTCTACATGATCTGGCCGGAGTTCGAGGATGAAAATGGCCGCATTCTCGACGGGACAGAATTCGTACCCACGTCAGGGACTGCTACAATGTGGATAGTCAGCAAGGATTTTATCCCTTACCATAAGGAGTATTTGAAGATTGGAACGATTGGGTATTTTCATGAAGGGAATACGAAGGTTGGCGAATGTGAGGTGATTGAGCTAATTGAATTTAAGGTTTAGAAAACTGGACTCCGATTTACCAACTACTTGTCTGGCACAAGTTGCTCCCTGAAACTCTTCTCTAAATCGATATTTGCTGCACGTACAAGCATGGCGCCCTCGATGGATGGATTTACATTCGAGGATTTAACCGGCGGATAATCGCATTAACGTCTTCTTGCATTTCTCACAGTGCTTTCCCAACTTACGCCTACCTAAAAATTGTAACATTATGAAGAATCTTACTAGCATTGCCCTGCGATGGTGTGGGTGCGGCGAAAGCCCCCCGAACGTAGTTACATACGTTAGGTCACCTTAGGCAGGGCATCATTTTTTCACCTAAAAATGTAAGAAAATGAAACCATCAACACACATTCCCGAACCCGAGGATTCGGTATGCCTCGCTTACGGCAGGCAAGTCAAGGAACTTTTGAATGTAGGCAACCCTCCTGAGATGCTCGATCACCTATGGTCGATTTACAGCGATGCAATGGCATTTCAGCAGGAAGCCGGCCACAACCCGCGTGTTAGTGACATTTTCATGACTTTCCGGGAGCTGGTATTCTTCATCCAGCGAATTGAAAGTGTCAAGGCGTAGCTTGAAAAAATGGTCAGAAGTCCCCAAATCGAGATTTCTGACCATTTTAATAATCACTTCCTACCCCCTGCTCATTTACGACACCATATTTGCCTGAAAATGATTATATTCGAATATAACTGACGACGCGATATGATTATTGAAAGACAAAACGAGGACATCGTCATACGGCTCAACGCTTCTCTCATCAATATGGAGGAAGTACAAAAGCTTACCAGCTATTTCCGCTTCATCGAATCCAATGCCCAAAATAACGGGACGGAAGAGCAAGCCGCGGAACTCGCACGCGAGGTACATAGCGCGTGGTGGGCGAAGAACCGTAGCCGTTTTATCAAGTGATTATAATTGTAGATGTAAACATCATTTTCAGTGCTTTCATTACGCCGAATGGTAAACTCGCGAAAATTCTAACCCATCCCGATTTACCTGCGAGACGAATAAGTTGCTATTATGCGGTCGTAGAGCTTTTCAAGCACCAATCTAAAATTGTAAAATGTTCAAAAAAGTCAGTCGATGACGTCATAGGTGATTTGTTTGATGTGCTTACCGGCATGCACCTATTTAACGAGACGCTGATAGAAGCCGAATATTGGAAAGAGGCAGAACGCCTTACTGCTGGTGTTGATTCGTTCGATATTAATTACGTGGCCCTTGCTCTACAGACTGGCGGTGTGCTTTGGACCGGCGACAAAAAGCTGGTCGAACACCTGCATAAAATGGGTTTTAGGCAAACAGTTAGTACCGCGGAATTGTATGAAGCGCTATTATGAAAAAATGCCCCGCCATCAAAAAAAGCGGGGCATTCATTTATCTACATACCATCAGGCAGATTTAACCTAGGCATCATCAAGCCTCCAAAACCATCTCCTCCTTCACCTTCCGCTTCTTCCGCCCAGCTAACCGCTCCTTAATCCTATCCACCACATAATAAGCACTAGGCACAAGAAACAGCGTCAGCAACAACGAGCTAGTCAAGCCACCAATGATCACCCAAGCCATGCCATTCTTCACCTCAGCACCGTCGCCGGATGCGAGGGCGATGGGGAGCATACCGGCGATCATCGCAATAGTGGTCATCAAAATCGGACGCAGACGTTCCTTACCGGCTTCGATCAGGGCTTCTTTCAATGCATATCCTTCTTCTTTCAGCTGGTTGGCAAAGTCGACGATCAGGATCGCGTTCTTGGCTACCAGACCCAGGAGCATGATCATACCGACGATGGAGAATATGGTGAGGCTTTCCATTGTGAGCGCCAGCGCAGTGAGGGCGCCTACCAATGCAACCGGGATCGAGAAGAGCACGACGAACGGGTAAATGGTGCTTTCGTAGAGCGCCACCATGATGAGGTAGATGAGCACGATACCCAGCAACAATGCCACTCCAAGGCTGCCGAATGCATCGGCCTGGTTTTTCAGGTCACCGCGGTATTCGATGCTGATGCCTTCCGGAAGTTTCACTTTCGCCATTTTTGCCTGAATGTCGGCACCGATGGAGCCGGACGGACGACCAACCACCTGCGAGTTGATAGTGATCGACGACAGACGGTCGATGCGTTGGAGCACGCTTTCACCCATTCCTTCACGGATCGTCGCAAATTGTGAGAGTTCGAAGGTCTGGCCCTGGCTGTTCACAAAGGTGAGGTGACGAATATCGTCGGCCTTCGAGCGGTCGAACTGGTCGAGGTTGACCATAATATCGTACTCCTTGCCATTCTGTTTGAACTTCGAACGGTCGTCGCCGCGGAACGCAGTTTGCAATGTGGCCCCCACTTCGGCGGCATTGATGCCTAGTTGCGCCATTTTCTCACGATCAAGGGTTACCCCTACTTCCGGTTTCGGGTCGTCCACCGAGTAGTCGACGTTGGACGTACCGGGGACGGAGGAAACGATGTCCTTCACCTGCTCGGCGGTTTTACGGATCACGGCCATGTCGGTACCCTTCACCGCCACCTGGATCGGTGCCTGGTTGGCATTACCGGTGATCGAGGTTGGTGCGACGGTCACTTTTACGCCCGGAATTTGCAGGATTTCCTTTTGGACATTCTGTCCGAACTCTTCAGACGAAACGGTACGCTCCTTTTTATCAACCAGCTGAACAGTCAGGTCGGCAATATTGCTATTGGAAGTGGTTCCTAAACCGGTACTGCTGTAACCAACATTGGTAAATACTTTGGTTACCTCTTTTTTGCCCAAAAGAATCTTCTCAACACGTTGTGCCACCTGATTGGTCTGGTAAACAGACGCGGTAGGCGCCAATTCTATCGAGACGTTCAGCTCGCCACGGTCGCTTTGCTGCATGAATGCCGCTCCTACGAATCCACCCGGTACCAATGCGATGGAACCGACGATCAGGAAAATAGAGAGCAGGAAAATGTAGCGTTTGTGCCCCAGAACCCAGGTAAGGATTCTGCCATATTCTTCTTTCACATTATCCAGAAACTTCTCAAAACCAAGGTTCAGACGTCCCCAAAGACTGTTTTTATCCAAAACTTCTATCTTACCAAAACGCGAGGCGAGCAACGGCGTGAGCGTAAAGGATACGAGCAAACTCATCAATGTCGAGAACACAACTACGAGTGAAAATTCCCGGAGAATGTTACCGATCAGCCCCTGCGTCAATGCGAGCGGCACGAACACCACGACGTCCACGAGCGTAATTGCCAATGCAGTGAACCCAATCTCTGCTCGACCGTCCAATGCGGCCTGCCAGCGGCTCTTGCCCATTTCCATGTGGCGGTTGATGTTTTCCAAAACCACAATCGAGTCATCGACAAGGATACCCACCACAAGCGAGAGCGCCATGAGCGTCATCAGGTTCAGCGAGAAGCCCAGCATGCTCATCAGAATGAACGTCGGGATCATCGATGAAGGCAATGCCACGAGGATGAACATCGAGCTGCGGAAACTGTGCAGGAAGAGGAGCATCACCACGGACACGATCAGTACGGCGAGGCCCAGGTCAAATACTACCGCGTCCGCCGAAGCCAATGTGTAAATGGATTGGTCGGAAGCGATGTTGAATTTCAGCCCCTGTGACGCATATTGTTTTTCAAGGCTTGTCAGACGCTCGCGAGTCAGCTTGCTCACGTCCACCGCGTTCGCGTCGGATTGTTTCTGGATTTGTAATGCAACAGACGGCCGTCCATTGATGTGGTTCACAGCCGTAGCATCGGCTATACCGTCGTAAACCTCGGCAATGTCCCGCAAAAAGATCTGCCCGCCATTCGAGGATTTACCTACAATTACATTTCTAAGATTCGCAACAGTCGTCAGTTTCGCATCGAAACGGATGGATAGCTGGTCTTCCTGGGTTTTCACCTGACCGGCCGGATAAGAAGTGTTCGCATTGTTGATCGCCGCCGAAACCTGGCTGATCGACAAATGGTATGCCTTCAATTTGTCCTGGCTGATATTTACCTGGATCTGACGCTCGGTTCCGCCGATAATAGTCACCTGGCCCACGCCAGTCACGTTCGAAAGCTGCGGTTTCAGCTTATCATCGATCAAGTCATATAGTTCCGACGGCGAAAGGTTCGCGGTCACACCCATTCTCAAAACCGGGATTTCGTCGGTCGAGAATTTGTTGATCACCGGGCGATCGGCGTCATCGGGAAGGAGCGAAATCACCTGCTCCACTTTCCGCTGCGCTTCCTGTTGCGCCAGATCGACGCTAATGCCTTGTTTCAACTGGATAATCACGGACGACACACCTTCCTGCGAAGTCGAGTTGATCTGGTCCAGTCCTTCGATGGCCGACACTGCGTCCTCAATATGCTTCGTCACGTTCGTTTCGACTTCGTCCGCAGAAGCGCCGCGGTAGGTCGTCATCACGCTTACAACGTTGGCCTCAAACTTAGGCAACAAGTTGTAAGACAATTGGTTGTAGCTGATCAAACCGAATAGTACCAGTACTACGAATACTACGGTTATGAAGAGCGGTCTCTTTACGGCTACTTCGGTAATTGACATAATTCTTTCAGTTTGCTGATGACCTTATTTTGTAACGGTAACCGCCGCGCCCTCGCTCAGGTTGATCTGTCCGGTAGTAACCACCGTCTCGCCTGCTTTCAGGCCGCCGAGGACTTCCACATTGTCGCCTACTTCGCGGCCCACTTCGATTTTACGTTGTTTTGCCACGCCGCTTTCGATTACGTACACATACGGGTTACGCACGCTCTCCACGAGTGCGCTACGCGGGATCAGCAACGATTGCGTGCTGCTTTTCTGCTGGAATTCAACCGTCACGAATGTTCCGGCTTTCAATTCGCTGGAATTTCTCACCACAATTTCCACCGGATAGTTATGCGACTCGTCGCCTTGCGGAGCGATGTAAGAAATCACGCCGTCGATCTTTTTGCCTGGGAAAATGCTGGTGCTCACCTGCACGTGCTGGCCTTCTTTGAGTTTATAAACATCATTTTCATTAATCATCACCTGCACTTTCAGGCGCGACACGTCGAGGATGGTTCCCAGCGAAGTACCTACATTCACAAACTCGCCGGGCTCGATGTTTTTCTTCACAATGCGGCCACTGATAGGCGCCTGAATGGAGGCGTCGCTGATCTGCTGTTTGATCTGCTCAGCCTGGTTCAATGCATTGTCGTAATTGTATTTAGTATCGTTCACCTGTACTTCGGTAGCCGCATTACCCGCCAGCAATTTGGAATAGCGATCGGTATCCTTTTTCAGTTTATTGATATTCAACTCGGTCGCTTCGAGAGACAGTTCTTTCAACTTACTGTCCACTTTCACGATCGTCGCGCCTTGTGCCACATGAGTCCCGAGCTCGTATTTGACTGCCAATACCTTACCGGCTGCGGTTGCCATAATTTCCGCTTCTTTAAATGGAATAAGGCTACCTGTGCGGATCAGTTGCTGATCAGCGCTACCTTCTTTCACTGCAATGGCCGTAACCGGAATGGTTACATTCTTATTGTCGGGCATTTTGTTCTTTTCATCCATCTTTGCCTTGTTAGCTACCAGCCTGATGCCGATCAAAACGCCGATAATGGCGATGGAACCGATGATAATGAGTTTTCTTTTCATGGTATTAATGCAATGTTGAATGACCGAATGGATCAATTTTGGTTGTTGATGAAGTGTTATGGTAATGCTGTGTAAAAATCGTTGAGGCTGCCTTGTGACTGTTCTAATCCCAATTTGGCCTGGTAGTAGCTCAGCATCGAATTGACGTAGTTGCTTTGTGCTTCGTTATAAGACGTTTCGGCGTTGAGCAGGTCGGTCAGCGGAACAGTGCCTTCTCGGAATTGCAGCGTGGTTACGTCGTACACCTCTTTCGCCAGGGCTACGTTGCTTTCGTCGCTGCCCAGGCTCAGTTTTGCTTTTTGAAGCTGGGTCAATGCGTTGCTGTTTTGCAATTCGTAGTTCTGAACGTTCAATTTCAACTGTTCTTTCTGCGTCATCAGGTTCAAATCGGCCTGTTTATATTGCGCGTCGCGACGGAAGCTGTCGAAAATCGGAATGTTCACCTTCAACCCGATGGCACCATAGCTGAACCAGTTACCCCAGGATGTCCCCAGTTCATTACCCAGCGCCTGCATACCATAGCGTCCATAAACCGACACTTTTGGCAAATATCCCGCCTTGATCCGCGCTTTTTCCAGGCCCTGCAATTCCATATTCAGGTTTTGTATTTTAAAATCGGTAAGGTTCGAAGCATCGAAAGCACCGGGCTCTACAAGTTTGAATGGCTGATCCAGCGGATTGTCTGCCAGTTCAAGCTGCTCGTTCAGCCGCATTCCCATCTGGAATTTCAACTGATTTTCAGAAAGTGTAAGATTGCTTTCCGCCAGGGTCAGCTGCGATTTAATGTTGTTCAAATTCACCTGCGTGCGGTCGTAATCCACTTTTTTGATCACGCCATTGTCGAGTTGCAGTTTCAATGTGGCCAGGATCTGACTGGTTTTGTCCAGGTTATCTTTCAAAAGCGCGATCTGCTGCGAGGTCACAAAGACCTGGTAATAGGCATTCGCCACATTATATATGATCGTCTCCTTTGTCTTGCGTGAGTTCAATAAGGCGTTCTCCTGATTGGGCTTGTTGGCCTTAATCCCCACCAGCAGCGACTGGTCAAAAACCACCTGATCGACCTGCGCCGATGCATTGCTCTGGTATTTGGTACCCAACGCCACGCGGCGGTCTTCTCCTCCAAAAAGAGCACCGGGCAAAACGGTCGATTGCAGTTTCAGGTTATCGTCGAGCGACGCAGTACCAGCCACCTGGGGCAGATAGCCAGCCAGCGCTTCACGTCCCTGTTGCACCGATGTACTCTCCTTATACTGAGCGATTTTGACATTACCGTTATTCTTGATCCCGTAGGCAATACAATCTTTAAGGGTCAGGCGCGTCTGCGCCCAGCCCGGCGCCGCCGAAGCGGCGACTGCGATGATTGCGGCTATCCATTTACTTTTCATTTTGACCTGTTGTTGATTGTTTGTGGCTAATGACAGATAGTTGATACCTCTACTGGTGATATATCAACTATTAATTTAAAAAAATTTTACTTGTCGACGATTTTGACGACGCGGTCCAGATATCCCAGGAAAGTCGTCCATTCCTGCTCCGTAAAATGCTCCATAATCTGGCTGTTGAAAGCGATCGCAAGAGATTGAATGCGCTCGCAAACAAACTTCCCGCTCGGGGTAAGCGATATCATATTCTTTCTTTTATCCTCGATATCACTTTCGATTTTCAGGAAACCATCTTTATGTAATGTCTGCACAGAACGCTGGATACCCGCTTTATCTTTTTGTAAAATATTGGCAATATCCTGCTGCGTACGCGCCTGTTCCTGGAAATATACAACCATCAGAATAGGCAGCTGCTCGGCCAGCACAGGTATTCCCTCATTGACAAGCTCCGCATTCATTTTCTTGAAAACCGTTTTCGTAACAGCCCCCAGTTTGAACTGCAAGGAGTTCTTCAATTCTTCTCTAAGATTCTGCCAGCTATCTATGTTTGCGCTCATGATGATACAAAGGTATATTGTGTTGATATGTCAACCAAATTTCAAACGAAAAAGTTTTTGATAAGGTGATCAATGGTTGGATTGTTGGGATGAGTGGCTTGGGCTGAAGCCCTCGTGACTCCTGATACGCCCCCAACCCCTAGGCTTAAGCCTAGGGGTTGGTAGCCGACACCCTGGCTGGCTGCCCCAGACAGTTGCCGCGCCGCAGGTAGTACGCGCCAGACATTGGGGCTCCTGTATGCGTACGAGGGCGGCATGATCCACCATACCGCCCTCGAGTCATCAGTCTTATGCTTCTCCTACTTGCCCAGCGTCTTGAAAAGCGACCCTTTGGCCACCCTATCCGTTAACGCCATACCATTGATAATAGCTAGTTCGTCGAGCTTGCCGTCGGGCTGGTTGTTGTCTTTCAATACCTCGCGCAACGTTGCATCGCGTTGGGCAGTTTTAATGCGGATGCGCTCTGGCTGGCGGTTGAGGATACTTTGGTCCGAAACCGATTTGAAGCCTTGTGCTACTGAGCGGAACTGCCCCGCATTGGCGGCATAGTTTCCGGCCGTAGCCACACCGTGGATGGCGTAAATATTGCCGCCGTACTGGATCAACCACGTACCCACCTGAATCGTGTTGGCCGTCGCAGCGACAGCCTGGCCATTTTGCCCCTGCTCCGCTTGCTGCGATACCATCACCACCGCCGGGTTACCATTGATAGTGGCCTTTTCGTTCTCAATCACTTTCAGGCCATAATTTTTCACTACCGCTTGCGCCGCCTCATCCAACGTTTTACCCTGCGCCAGTGTAAAGAGCATCATCGATTTGCCGTCTTTGGCGGCCATCTGAAATTGCGCTGGCGAGTTTTCATATTGCCAGCCACTCGGCACCGGGAACTGGAATTTCAGTGATGGGTGGTAAAAGTTGTTGTTTTCTACAAAGCCCTGCTGCGGGTCGTTTCCATAAATAACACCGTCGATTTTGCGCAGGTACGCGTCGCGGTTCACATTGTACTTGCCCGGGTGGGCTATCTGGTATTCGGTAGCCAGTTTGCCCACCTTCTGCATACGGTCGCCTGGATCAGGGTGGGTGGACTGGAACGTCGGGATCGACTGGCCCGCTTTTTCAGAGATTCTTTTCAGTGTACCAAAAAAATCGGCCATTTCTTTGGCATCATACCCGATTTTACTCGAATAATCGACTCCGATTTTGTCGGACTCGGTCTCGTGGTCGCGGCTGTAACTTAAAAACAGCAAGCCCAGCGCTTGCTGCGCCTGCTCGCCCATGGCCCTCACCTGCGGAGAAAGGATCATCCCTGCTGCCAGGCCTACCTGACCAAAAATCTGGGAAGTCTGTTGCCGGGCCGAGTGCCGGGCCGTAATGTGGCCGATCTCGTGGCCGAGTACCCCGGCGAATTCGGCCTCATTATTAAAATGCGCCATAATCCCCCTTGTAAAGTATACGTAACCACCGGGTACTGCAAATGCATTCACGACCGGCGAGTCCACGATGAAGAACTTGTAGGGCAAATCGGGCCGGTGCGAGATCTTCGCCATGGCCATTCCCTTTTCGTTGATGAAGGATTGCAGGTTCTTATCGTCATAAATGCCCATTGTCGCTACAATAGACGGGTGCGATTCGGCTCCGAGCGCGATCTCTTTCTCTTGCGACATAAAGACGATCTCTTTCTTGCCCGTCACCGGATTTTTGGAACAACCTGCCAGCATTCCCACCGCCACAAACGCCGGCAGAATGCGAAATGAGTATTTCATTTTCATAAAATTCGAAAAATGACTTGAATGAAGGAGTTGGTCAAAATTAAAAGTTCTCTCGATTTATATGCAAAGAATCATGCCAAATAGTGACTTCGGTTGTTGGATATCCGCTTTCGGCAATCGGCCGGCCGCGATGAGTCCATGAAAAATATTTTCCTTTGCCTCTGCATATTATCTAAATTACGTCTTCATCCGTAACCCGGGCGGCATAAAACCTTTAAAACAGGAACCCTCGCCTTTTTGCATGAGACATCATTTACTACACTATGAGTTTTAAAAAGATCACATATAGCGCGCTTCCCTCCTGGCTCGCCCGACTGGATTTTCTGGGCCTTTTCGAGAAAGACCCGTTCGGCAACTACCTTGCTATTAAACGATTACTCATTTTCATACTGGGCTGGTTTACCTATTACCGTTACACGGCCGTCAACAAAATCCGCATTACCGGTACCGAAAACCTGATAGACCTACCCGACCAGGGCGTGCTTTTCCTATCGAACCACCAGACCTATTTCGCCGACGTCATCGCCTTTTTCCACATTTTCTGCGCTGTCAAATGGGGCTATAAAGACACCATGTCCCCACCTTTTTACCTGCTCTCGCCCCGGGCCAGAATGTACTATGTAGCTGCTGCAGAAACTATGAAAGGTGGTTTTTTACCCAAAGTGTTCAGTATGGGTGGCGCCATTACCATCGAGCGCTCGTGGCGGGCAAACGGCGAGGATGTAAAACGTCAGCTCGACACCTCCGCGCAGGACCGCATCGGCGAGGGTTTGCAGCATGGCTGGGTCGTAAGCTTCCCGCAAGGAACCACCAAACCGTATGCCCCTGTACGCAAAGGCACTGCACACCTGATCAACGACCATCGCCCCATCGTGATCCCGGTCGTGATTAATGGTTTCAGAAGGGCTTTTGATAAAAAAGGTTTGCGTTTCAAAAAAAGGAACACCAGGCTGACAGTACAATTCAAACCACCGATGCATTTCCGACCCGACGAATCGGTTGAAGAAATGATCGCGCGCGTAACACAGGCGATCGAGCAAGAGCCTCCCGGCGAACCGTCGCATGCCGACATTTAGCATGGTATGCTTTTTTCAAATCAGCATTTATGGGAAAGAAAGTACTGATCACCGGCGGCTCAGGCCTCATTGGCAGGCGGCTGACGCAAATGTTGCTCGATAAGGGCTATGAAATTGCATTACTAAGCCGGAAAAAGCTGAACATTCCATCTGTTCAGGTTTTTGAATGGGATATTCAAAAGGGTTATATCGAAGAGGGGGCGCTCGACAACCTCCATTTCCTCGTGCATTTGGCCGGCACCAACGTCGGCGAAGGCCGATGGACCGAAGAGCGCAAAAAATCCATACTCGAAAGCCGCACCGAATCGATCCGTCTCATCGCCCGAAAACTTGCCGAAAAGCAGATTAAACCGGCCGCATTCACATCGGCATCAGGCATCAGCTACTACGGACAGGACACCGGCGACCGCAAAAACACCGAAACCACACCTGCGGGCAGTGATTTTCTCTCCCATGTGAGCATCGAATGGGAAAAAGCGGCGGATGAAATTGCCGCATTGAATGTCCGTACCGTCAAACTTCGGACCGGCATTGTGATCAGTAAAGATGGCGGTGCAATACCGAAAATGGCACTACCAGCCCGCTTCGGCCTCGGTGCGCCGCTCGGCACGGGTAAGCAATGGCTTTCCTGGATACACCTTGATGATATGTGCAGAATGTATATGGAAGCGCTCGAAAATGAAAGCTGGCAGGGAGCTTACAATGCAGTTGCAGCACCACCCGTCACCAATGACGGTCTTACAAAAGCTATTTGCAAAATTCTCCATCGCCCGCAATGGCTTCCTAATGTGCCCTCTTTTGCATTGAAATTGGTTTTCGGAGAAATGGCAGCGGTAATATTGGGAGGGAGTTATGTGGTGAATGAAAGAATTGAACGCGAAACAGGGTTCCGTTATCAGTATGGCGAACTCGAAGATGCTTTGAAGGCAGAGCTCTCCTGACAACGGTCATTCTTCCTCCTCCCCCTCCAATTCTTCTTCCTCGATCGTCAACACCTGTACCGTTTCAAGCCATTTTTCCCGCTGCACCTGCGCTTTAAAATCATCCAGTACATTCAATTGCACATTGCCATTGCTGAAAACCGACATTTGCAATCCTACAAATGCGAGTACCTCATTCAGGCGGTCTTCGAGAGGTGTGGCGCTGAAAATACATTCTTCCCAATACCATTCCAGCGACTCTCCCGCCACCTCCTCCGCAATGCCGATATAATCTTCAAGCGTATAACCGATAAACGGCTTGCCAAAGCGCGTCCATAGCAACCGCATTACATCGTCCAGCGATTGCGCGTGATTGGTTTTCTTCCTCAAATACAAATCGAGGATTAAGGCCACCAGCGCACCTTTGTGGTAAACCGATACTTTCCGGTTCGGAATGCCTTTTTCATAGCCATCCAGCCAAAGGTCGAACGACGATTCGGCCAGCGATTGTGCCGCGTGCGCACTGCTTTCGAAATGGCGCTTCATATATACCTGCAACTCCTTCACATATGTCTCGTCGTTGAAAACGCCGGCGCGTCTCAGGAAAAGGTCGCCATAATAAGTGGTACAGCCTTCGGCAACGAAGCAGGTGCGGAAGTAGTTCTCTTTGGTAAAATCATAAGGCAAAAGCTCCGCCGGGCGGATCCGGATGATATTCCAGGTATGAAAAAGCTCGTGCGAGCTTATACCCAGGAGATCGGAATAGAGGCCTTCACCCTCGTCGTCGGGTCCCAAAACGATCATGGTAGAGTTCTGGTGCTCTACGCCGTGGTAGAATGCGTTCGGCAAAATCAGGTTCAGGAAATGGTAATCCTTTTCGGGGAACTCTTCCATCATGGCAATCTGCTCACGGGAGAAACGTCGGAAATCACGCTCGATACGCCGCCAGTTGGGTTTGAGATTACCATGCATCCATATTTTGAACCAGATACCGCGAACCGCGTATTCGCATTGCTGCAGGGTGGCGGAAGCCAGCATCGGGCTGTCAACCAATTGGTAAAAATCCCTTGCCGATAATGCATTCTTACCCGCAGATGGCAATCCGCACGCGATCTGGTAGCCATCGGGCAAATCAAGCTCCACGCGATAAGCTTCTGTAATCCGGCCCTCAGTGTACATACAGAAATTGACGAAGTTGAGATACCACAATTCTTCGTCTACATAACTGCTGCCCGCATTTTGAATGGATGCGTAATAGGTGTAATGTATCCGCACCTCGTTTTGACCGGCAGTTCCAACCCGCCAGCGATCTTTGGTTACCTTATGCAAAGGCAGTTTGTGACCGGCGGCTGATATTGCTTCGATAAATTGAATATTTTTGGCGAAGTTTTGAAGCTCGTACCGACCCGGGCGCCACGCCGGCAGCTGGATTTCGATCTGTTCGCTATTGATTTCGGGGATAGTGTAAATGATGTCAAGAAAACGGGATTGTGGGTCAGGTACCGAAATGTGATAGAGCATAGACGAAACGCGTGGTGTTAAGTGGAGCCGGAAGCGGAGTTTCAGTAGACAAAAAGCAGATAGTCCTACGTTACCAGTTACAACATTATAAAATAAACGATTTTAAGATGAAAAGTAAAATCCTCCTGCCAATCCTGTTCCTTCTGGCGGTTTTGATCAGTCCTTCGCTTATGGCCCAGAACGATGAATACTACCGCCCCGATTCACTTCGGAAGGACCAACCGGAAAGAAAGGAAGTACCTCCCGTTGAAAGAAAACCCCAGGACCAGAAGCCTGTTCTGGCAGAGAAGAAGAAATTGGCAGATTTCGAGGACAAAAAGTTTATTGAAAGACTGCGCCTCGGAGGCAGTTTCGGGCTGAGCCTGGGAACTGTTACCAATATCAACTTGTCACCAATGGCGGGCTACGAGCTGACCGAAAAGCTGGTGGGCGGCGTAGGCGCGACGATCATGTATTTCCGCTATAAATATTACGATATCAGCACGGCATACTACGGCGGCCGTGCATTCCTGATGTACAACGTGGTCCCGCCTGTTAACATCATCGCGGAATACGAAGCACTAAATGTGGAAGGATCGTACCAGAAAAGGCAGTGGCTGGGATCGCCCATGGCGGGGGCGTCGTATTCGCAGCCAATTGGCGGGAAGTTTATCAAAGCCGTACATTTGACCGCATTATACAATTTCAGCTACGACAGTCAGATCGACAAATACAGCGGGCAGAACCTCTCGCCCTATGGCAGCCCGTTTGTTTTCAGGGTAACGTTTCTGTAAGTATTATAGTTAAGCCAAATTTTTTAAGTCTTCATTTGAACTAACCATTCAGATGGAGACTTTTTATTCAATATCAACTCTAATTATGGAAAACCCCGTATTAATTTTTGGCGCCGGCGACCTTGGTATGCAGGCCCTCGATATTTTCAGGAGAAATAATGTACTCGTTTACGGTTTGCTCGACGACCACGCCGAGCTGCACGGCAAGGAATTCGCGGAAGTGAGCGTGCTCGGCAATACCGACGACACGAGCTTCCTCAATATACTAGGTTCCAAATGCGAAGCATTCATTGCGATCGGCGAGCGTTCGGTCCGGGAGCGGCTCGTCGAAACCCTGACCGAGGAATTCAAGAGTATGCCTGTAAATGCCGTCCACGACAGCGCGGTAATTTCGGGCATGGCGGCGATCGGCCACGGCAACCTCATCGCAGCCCGCGCTACCATCGGGGCACGTACGGTGGTCGGGCATCATTGTCTGGTACAAACGGGGGCGATCATTGACACGTCGGCTATCGTGGGCGACTTCGTGACCATTGGTGCCGGCGCAATCATTAATGACCGCGTAAAGCTGGCCGACGGCGTGTTCATCGGTTCCGGGGCGGTGATTGTTGCGGGAATTGAAGTGGGCAAGAATGCGCGGATCGGCGCAGGATCGGTCGTAGTTGAGAATGTACCTGCGGGAGCAACCTATTTTGGCAATCCGGCCCGAAAAATCTGACAACACAAAGGATTGGCGCCAGAAAGCAACAAATTTCCGGCCCAATGTTTTTTATTAAACTGAAACACATTACCTTTGCACTCCTTTTGACAGAAAAAGTGAAAGAGCTAAGTAAATACAACATAGACATTTACGGTTTGGAAGACAAACAGTATGACTATGATATGGAATCCGGCGACGCTTTTTTTGAGGAAATGGAGCAGGAACTGATCGAACACGGGCACTTCAAAACGCACGTCGTTCTGAACAAATCGACGACGATGATCCAGCTCCGTTTTCACACAATAGGAAGTGTAACCCTGACTTGTGACCGCAGCCTTGAGACGTTCGAAGAACCCATTGATTCCGACGAACGCATCATATTAAAGTTCGGCGATCACAACGAGGAACTCACGGAAGAGATCGAGATCATCGGCCGTAACACCAACAGAATTAACGTAGCGCGTTATATTTTCGATTTTATCGCGCTATCATTGCCTGTAAAAAAGCTCCACCCGAGCCTGCGAACCGAGGAAGACGAATTTGATTTGGAAGATGACGAGGAGGAGGGAACGCTGGTGTATACTTCCGGTGGAACGGAAGAAGGAGATGAAACGGAGGAAGAAGAAAAAGTTGATCCGCGGTGGGAAGCGCTCAAAAAACTGAAAAAATAGTAGTAACCCTAGGCTTCAGCCTATGGACATAAATAGTAAATAACAATAGACCAAAAATATCATGGCACATCCTAAGCGGAGACATTCCAGCACCCGTCGCGATTCACGCAGAGCGCACGATTTCCTTACCGGAAAGCAGTTGGGAACTGATGCTACAACCGGAGAAATCCACCAATTGCACCGTGCACACGTACACGAAGGCAACCTGGTTTACAGAGGTAAAGTTGTAGTAGAGAACTATACTAAAACGGTTTAGTTTCAGTCGATGAGCAATTCAATTTCGCAGCAGCCCTATAAAAGTTGTTGCGAAATTCTTTTTTACTGCGGCACATCTGCTAAATTTACACCTTCGGTTTCTAACTTATTTGTCAAAATAACAGCGTGTAAATGAAAATTGCGGTAGATGCTATGGGGGGAGATTTAGCTCCGCAAGCAATTGTTGAAGGGGTCATTCAAGCCTCTTCTGAGCTACCATCCGAGGCGAGAATCGTTTTAATTGGCCGTGAAAATGTGATCTGGGACATCTTCAACCAGCACAATTTCACCCCTACTAATGTTGACGTCGTTCACGCAGAAGATGTGATCGAGATGGGGGAACATCCTACCAAAGCCCTTTCTCAAAAACCCAATTCCAGCATTGGAGTAGGTTTCAAGCTTCTGAAAGAAAAAGAGGTAGACATATTCTGCAGTGCAGGAAATACAGGCGCCATGCACGTAGGCGCCCTTTTCAGCATTAAAGCCATAGAAGGTATTCTTCGCCCTGCCATCGCGGGGCTGGTGCCGCAGGTTGGGGGCGGTTATGCCGTTATGCTCGATATCGGCGCCAATGCCGATTGCAAACCGGAGGTACTTTCGCAGTTTGGTGAAATCGGCTCGATTTTCGCCCAGCATACCTTCCAAATCGACAAGCCACGGGTTGCATTGATGAACATCGGGGAAGAAGAGCAAAAAGGCTCTCTCACGTCGCAGGCCACCTATCCCCTTCTGAAACAAAACAAGCGCATTAATTTTATCGGAAATATCGAGGGGAAAGATCTCTTCACCAACAAGGCCGACGTGATCGTTACCGACGGCTTTACCGGCAATATTTTGTTCAAGCTCGGGGAGTCTCTTTATGAGATTTCGAAGAAAAGAGGTTTCCAAGACGATTTTATCGACCAAACGAACTACGAGTCCATTGGAGGCAGTCCCATTATCGGGGTTAATGGAAATGTGATGATCGCGCACGGGGTATCAACGCCTCTGGCCATCAAAAATATGGTTGGCTGGGCTTATAAGCAGGTGAAATCCAAAGCGTATCTGCACATCGCCCAGGCATTGAGCTAACGAAGGATGCAGACAACCACATGACTATGAAAAAACTGAAACTGTCCCTTTTTACCAAATCTATTCGGATTTTGAATAGTTGATTTATCATGACCCATATTAAAGCCTCTATAACAGGAATACAAGGTTATGTACCTGATTACGTGTTGACTAATGCAGAATTGGAAACAATGGTTGCGACGAACGATGAATGGATCGTTAGCCGCACAGGTATCAAAGAAAGGCGTATTCTCAAAGGTGAAGGTTTAGGAAGTTCACATATGGGTGCTGAGGCTGTAAAGGGATTGCTCGCCAAAACCAATACACGCCCCGAAGAAATCGATCTGCTCATCTGCGCTACTACTACACCTGACTTTGTTTTCCCCTGCACAGCCAACCTTATCTGCGATATGGCCGGCATCCGCAACGTCGGAAGCTTCGATATCCAGGCGGCTTGTTCAGGTTTTATTTATGCATTGACACTCGGCTCGCAGTTTATCGAGACCGGAAAATATAAAAAGGTCATCGTCGTAGGTTCGGATAAAATGTCCGCGATCGTCGACTACACCGACCGCAAAACCTGTATCCTATTCGGCGACGGCGCTGGCGCCGTGTTGCTGGAACCGGATACCGAAGGAAACGGGATTCTGGATTCTATCATCAAATCTGACGGAGCGGGCCTTCCCTACCTGAACCAGAAAGCCGGAGGAAGCCGCTATCCACCCACACATGAAACGATAGATAACAGGCTGCATTACGTTTATCAGGATGGTGCGCAGGTTTTCAAATTTGCAGTAACCAATATGGCCGACATTGCTGCCGATATTATGGAGCGCAACGGCCTGAACAGCGATAACGTAGCATGGCTGGTGCCTCACCAGGCCAACCGCCGGATCATCGAAGCCACCGCCAACCGCATGGGCGTAGGCATGGACAAGGTGATGATGAACATACACAAATACGGAAATACCACTGCGGCGACAATCCCGCTTTGTCTGTGGGATTATGAATCACAACTTAAAAAAGGCGACAACCTGATACTGGCGGCTTTCGGCGGAGGCTTTACCTGGGGCGCGATGTACCTCAAATGGGGTATCGGAGCGTAAGCATGTGATTTTCATTAAAGCATTATCATACAATTCATTAGCATAAAAATGGCAACTACTGCAGATTTGCGCAACGGTTTGGTAATTCACTTCAACCATGATCTTTTTCAGGTGATTGAATTTCAACACGTGAAACCCGGTAAAGGAAACGCGTTCGTACGTACCAAACTGAAAAGCCTTACTAGCGGCAAAGTACTGGACAATACGTTCTCCTCAGGCGCAGGCATTACGCCCGTGCGTGTGGAAAGACACAAATTCCAGTTCCTATATAAAGATGAGGTTGGCTACAACTTCATGAACTCCGAAACATTCGACCAGGTATTGATCGACGAAAAACTGGTGACCAACGCCGACCTTATGAAAGAAGGCCAGGAAGTTGAGATCCTGATCAATACTGAGACGGACGCTGCGCTGCTTTGCGAATTGCCTCCATTTGTTGAACTGACCGTTACCTACTCGGAACCTGGTTTGAAAGGCGACACCGCTAACTCTCCCAAAAAAGCGATCGAAGTAGAAACGGGCGCCCGCATTATGGTTCCTTTGTTCATTGAAGAAGGCCAGAAAATCAAAGTCGATACGCGCACATACGATTACGTAGAAAGGGTTAAATCTTAACTAAATGGAAACCAGAGAAATCCAAAAACTAATTGACTTCATTGCCCAATCGGGACTTGATGAGGTGAATATTGAAACGGCAGACCTGAAAATCAAGGTAAAACGCTTTGCAACTGCACCGGTAGTAGCCTATACTTCGGCACCCGTCGCGGCGCCTGCGCCTGCAATCGCTCCTGCGGCTCCCGCAGCAACTGCACCGGTAGCTTCGGCTGAGCCGACGGTTTCCAAAGAACCAGCTTCTTCGAACCTGATCACCATTAAATCCCCGATGATCGGTACTTTCTACCGCGCATCGAGCCCGGAAACACCGGCATTCGCCAACATCGGTGACGAGATCAAACCCGGAAAAGTAGTTTGCGTGATCGAGGCGATGAAACTGTTCAACGAAATCGAATCCGAAGTATCAGGTAAAATCGTGAAGATCCTGGTTGAAAACGCAACTCCGGTAGAATTCGACCAGCCATTGTTCCTGGTAGAACCTGCATAACGCAGCGAACCAAAACTCACTGAATTACATGTTTAAAAAGATACTCATTGCTAACCGGGGCGAAATTGCCCTGCGTGTAATCAGGACCTGTCGTGAAATGGGCATCAAAACTGTCGCAGTTTACTCGACAGCCGATCGCGACAGCCTTCACGTACGGTTTGCCGACGAGGCCGTTTGTATCGGTCCTCCGCCCAGCAGGCAATCATACCTGAGCATTCAGAATATCATTTCGGCAGCGGAAGTAACCGGCGCGGATGCGATCCACCCGGGTTACGGATTCTTGTCCGAAAATGCCGAATTTTCACAAATATGTGCCGATTACGGGATCAAATTCATCGGTGCCACCGCTGCCCAGATCAACGGGATGGGCGACAAGGCAACTGCGAAAGCGACGATGATCGCCGCCGGCGTACCGGTTGTGCCGGGCTCGGAAGGCTTGCTCGAATCTTTTGAACAGGGCAAGGAACTTGCGGAAGGCATCGGCTACCCTGTGATCGTGAAAGCGACAGCAGGAGGTGGCGGACGTGGTATGCGGGTGATTAACAAGCCCGAAGAATTCGAGAAAGCGTGGAATGATGCCCGCACGGAATCCGCCGCAGCATTCGGAAATGACGGTTTGTACCTCGAAAAATTCGTCGAAGAACCTCGCCACATCGAAATCCAGATCATCGGCGACCAGTTCGGAAAAGTGTGCCACCTTTCGGAACGCGACTGCTCTATTCAGCGTCGTCACCAGAAACTGGTAGAAGAAACACCATCACCCATTATCACGCCCGAATTGCGTGAGAAAATGGGAGCTGCGGCCATCAAAGGCGCTCAGGCGATCGGTTACGAAGGTGCCGGTACCATTGAGTTCCTGGTCGACAAGCACGGCGATTTCTACTTCATGGAGATGAACACCCGTATCCAGGTAGAGCATCCGATTACCGAAGAAGTTACTGATTTTGACCTGATTAAGGAGCAAATTAAGGTAGCGGCAGGGGAACCGATCTCCGGAAAGAACTACACGCCAAAGCTCTACGCAATGGAGTGCCGTATCAATGCAGAAGATCCCGCGAACGGATTTCGTCCTGCGCCAGGTAAAATCACCAACCTGCATTTCCCTGGCGGCCACGGTGTACGCATCGACAGCCACGTTTACAGCGGCTATACCATCCCGCCAAACTACGACTCAATGATCGCGAAACTGATCGTCAGCGGCCAGTCACGCGAGGAGGTACTTACACGTATGAAACGCGCATTACAGGAGTTTGTGATCGAAGGCATTAAGACTACGATTCCGTTCCATATCAAACTCATGGATGATCCCGGCTTCAAATCGGGCAATTTCACGACGAAATACCTGGAAACATTTGATTTTTCGACGCTCTAAAAAGCGCCGAAATGGATATGCAAAGCGGTCGGCAGATTCTCTGCCGACCGCTTTTTTGTTACGATTGAATGTAGATTAGGCGACCAGGGCCAACATCTTTTGTGTTGCATCGAGACCGTCTTTAATAGTCCTTACTGATGGCGTGCCATGGTAGTAGCCTGCTAAATGCAATGTGTCGTATGCTTCGTTCAAATAGGAAAGCAATGTTTTGTTGTACTTCCTGATGCGGATCCGGTATTCATCAATGCTTTGAGGCTTTGTAAATTTCGCGCCCTCTTTCTTCCTCAAATATTCATCCGCGATCATCAATGTCGCATTATAAGCCGTTCCTGACGCCATTTGAACGTATTTGATGTCTTTGTATTCCTGCCCCTCCTTATTTGCTTTGGTACTTAAAATTTCCCTCGCATTGGCGAGATAGCGTGTGATTTCCTGATAGTGATCCATTAGTATAGTGGTTTAATTTAATACTTACTCAGTAACTACTTCCTCCGGCTCCGGCATCGCTGGATAATCCGATATCAGCTTATAAGGCCTGTTAAATGCTTCCTGCCTCATCGCAAAACGCTCAGCAAGCTTGCGGATCACTTCTTTGGACATCCCCTTTTTGTAATGCAAAATTTCAGAAACGTAGCTTTTGCTGACGTTTAGCAGCTCGGCAAGATCTTTGGCCTTCATTTTGTGATCAGCCATGAGGGATTGAAGCATTTCCACCGGGTCGAAGTCTACCAAAGTACTGTGCTCGTTGTCATAGGCTTCGATCAGGACCATCAAAAGCTCCGCCTCGTCCTGGTACTTACCTTCGGCCTCTCCCGAATCATCTAATCTTTCCAACTCCCGACAGTAGTCGTAATACTGCTCCTTGGTCTTGATTACCTTATATTTCAGGTCTCCCATATTAAAATTGATTAACTGAATATTGCAGTCCACGTCTGCACAGATGTGTGTACTCAGCATGAGTTCCAATCCAACTTACATATAGACGGACATAGCTTATTCCAAATACATATTTACAAATCATCCGGTAACTATTTCCTCCGACATCAAACACTACTCGCGGAGAGCCGTTACCAAGGAAATCAACGGTCGGGTAAGTTTCCCGGATACTCTCGGGAGACATCCAGTTGGCCCCTTTCAGCCTTCTACGCCATTCGTCAAATGAAGACTTACTTCTCGCATGGTCTAGAACAAATCCTTCGATGCTCTCTTTTCTAATGAGATGTACTTTCATTAAAGTGTGTGAATATAAGAAAAGTTCTCATAAAGAGAACTTTTCAGGTAAGAATTATTTGAAACCAATGCGCCTGTCGGCTATACCACCTGCGGCAATGCATAAGGCCCCCGGTACTTCCTCGTCAGCAGCTTGTTAGCTTCCTCATCTCCTACAAACTTCTCTGTCTTGTTATCAAAAGTCAATGCGCGGCCGGTGCGGTAAGCGATATTGCCTAAATGCGCAAGGCCTGAAGACAAATGCGCCGTTTCAACAGGCCCGTTGAGCAGCTTCGGATCTTTAGCGATCACGGCATCGATGAAGTTTTTATAGTGGTCCCCACCCGCTTTGCGCGATGGGCCGGCTTTTTTGTCCTTACCCAGGAAGGTTTCATAGTAATCATAACCTTTAACCACCATATAGCCTTCCGAACCATAGAAGATATTACCGATGCCTACGCCTCCTTCCTCGTTCGTCATCCAGGGACGTACTTCGAACTCGATGATCTTCTTTTCTTTGGTGTACACAAATGAAGAACTCAGTACTTCCGGTGTTTCCTTGGCATCGTTCCAGAGGAATTTACCACCCGACGATGTAATCTTGTCAGGGAAGGTGTCCACGCCAAGGCCCCACATACACATGTCGGTTTCGTGGATGCCCTGGTTGCCGATATCGCCATTGCCGTAGTTCCAATGCCAATGCCAGTCATAATGGACGTAGTTGCGCGAGAATGGCTTCATTTCCGCGGGACCCGTCCAGAGGTCGTAGTTGAGGCCTGCGGGAATGGATTCGGTGCCTTTGTCGCCGATGTCCGGGCGCCATTTATATACGAGGCCACGAGCCATATAGACGTTACCGATCAGTCCGTCGCGAAGATGTTTCACGGCTTCCTTCAATGCTTCCGAGCTCCGGAGCTGGACGCCGTGCTGTACTACTCTTTTATATTTGTGGGCAGCTTCTACGAGTTTACGGCCCTCGTGGAGATTGTGTGAGCCGGGTTTTTCGACATACACGTCTTTTCCGGCCTGACAAGCCCAGATCGCCGCTAATGCATGCCAGTGGTTAGGCGTGGCGATGCTGACAGCGTCAATGGTTTTGTCGTCAAAAACTTTGCGGAGGTCGTTTTCGGTTTTGACTTTCTTGCCGGTCTTCTGCTCGAATTCCTGTGCCCGTTTCTGCAAAATGTTGTTGTCGGGATCGCAGAGCGTCGCTACTTCTACGTTGCTAAGCGCATTAAAACCGGAAATATGGCTCTGTCCGCGCCCGTTTACTCCCAGCACGGCTACACGCACGCGGTCGTTCGCGCCGAATGCGCTCGCGGGGATGATAGCCGGAATGGAAAGCGCTACTGCTGCTCCGGTGGTGTTTTTAAGGAAATTTCTTCTCGATACTTCGTTTGGTTTGTCCATATGAAAGAATTTAGGATTTCAGAATGAATACATTTTACCTGACCGGCAATCAGTTAGACGAAAATCGGAAGTAACTCCCCTATTCGTTCGTTATCAAAAAGTACTACTCATTTTAAATTAAGTACTATTCTTCCCTAAATAATTTGAATAATGCCATACCCGCTCACAAAAAGGATCGATAGCACGCTTATCCAGAAGAACATATCGTACAAAGCCGATGGCTTCAACGCAGCCGGCAAGTTGCGGTAGCGGAACACGAGCGAAACGTAAACAACCAGTAACAACAGCACCGAAGTAGCAATGCCACCGAGGATAACCATCCTCACCGGCGCCTGGAAAAACAGAAACAACAGGCACCAGACAATAGGGAGTACCCACGACAAAATGCCGATACTGCGCTTTTGCTCCTGCTGGGAGCCGAACTTCATCCAGCCGATCTGCCCGAATGCATCGCCCCAGACCCTCGCCCAACTGGCCGCGGCAGTAAACAATGTAGAATAAAGCACGAAGAATGCGCCAACCAGAAATATGTTCTTTGCCCACGGGCCCAACGTTTCCGTAAAAATGCGGGAGAGGGTCTCGATCATCTGGTAACCTTCCGGTACCGCGCCGCCGGTATGCAGCACTGCCGCGCCGAGGAGATAGAAAGCGGCCGTCACAATGGTGTAGACGACCATGGATAGCACCGCATCGAGGTACATCACCCGGAACCAGCCTTTTGCACGATCAGACCATTCTCTGGAGCCGTCATTTGGGCCGGTGTAGGCGGCGTAGCCTTTTTCGATACACCAGTAATTGTAATACATGATTTCGTCGCCTCCGACGCCGGTTATGCCGAATGCCCCGAATGCCGTGGCAACCAATGCGGTGGGCAGCGAAAATTGCAGACCACTTTCAAATTGCGGCCAATTGATGGCGTAGGGTGTCCATTGAAGCGAAATCACGGATATCAGAATGACGGCAGTAAAGAGAATGATCATCACGAGCGAGCCTTTCTCAACCGGGCCGTAGTTGCCCTTATAAACCCAGAATGAAGTGATTAACACCGAGATAATCGCCCAGAAATTGACGGGAATGAACGGAAAGGCCATATTCAGTACAATAGCAACGCCGCCGACAATGCCGCCGACTTGCAGCAGTTTCAACCCTTGCAATGAAAGCCAGAGCCAAATGCTCCAATGCGCCTTTCCGAGCCTCAGCCCAGGCAGATTGTTGAAATTGTGCATGATAAAGGTGCCGCTGTAAATGGCATTCTTGCCAAATTCCAGCTGCAATGCGACTTTGGCAAGACAGCTAAGAATGATCAGCCAGAACATGACAAACCCGGCTTTGGCACCCAATGCAGTGGTGGCGATGAGCTCGCCCGAGCCTACAATGGCGGCGGAAAGAATAAAACCGGGCCCCAGGTAGCGGAGGCGGCCGGTAAAAGTGGTAGGCGGCGTTAGAATTTTGGACATAAAGGAGATTTTATGTCCAAAAGCTAAGACCGGAATGTTTTTAATGCCGTCTCTTACAGATTCCCAACAGCCTGGTGAATCTGTTTCACAGTGTCTACGTAATTATTCTCACTAGGAAGCCCGAACAGCGCTTTCTCCTTGATAATCTGAGCCACATTCTCCGGCACCAGCTTCTCCCAGCCCGGCTCTCCGCGCTTGATCATTTCGAGCACCGAATCGGTAGTGATGTGCATATGCTCGGTATTGTAGTTCTTAATATCCTCAATCTTGTCGTTCACGATCAGATACTGGAACAATGGCCTCAAATGATCCGGCACACGGAAGTTTTCGCAGCTGTATACCGAGCCATCGGGCTGCAATGTAGGGTAAATATAAAGCTTCACCTTCCGGCTGAACAGCGTCGCAAATGATTCGAGAATGCCTCCTTGCAGGAATTGATAATGTTTTTCTTCAAAAATATCCTGCAAATTCGGGCTACCGAGCAGCAGGCCGGATTTCAGTTTGGTCAATCGCGATAAATAGGCCACCAAACGATAGTATTCATGGTGGTTGGAAATCATTACCATATGCCCGAGCGAGCAGAGAATATCGACGCGGTCGAGAAAATCCTTCTCATCAATATCCCGGTCGCCGGCTTTGAGATTATGCAGCGTCAGCTCTGATATCAACACCACTTTCGATTCGTCCACATCTTCCTCGGCCAGAAACTGCCGTTGACCGTTGCTGATCAGGTCGATATGCACGTTTGTGATCGGGCGCAGGCGGCCACGCATCATGAGAATGTGCTTTTTGTACAACGCTTCCGATGGCTGCAATACCCCGCCGTCGCTACCGAACAATGCAGCGTCGGTAAATCCATTTTTCACAAGCCGCAGGCTCATCAGGCGGTTGTCGACTTTGGCGAAGTCGGGTCCGCTGAAACGCACCATATCAATTTCTATCCGGTCGACCGTCAGATCGTCCATGAGCGACATCAGCAGGATCTCCGGCGATTTATGATAGTAATAACAACCATAGATCAGGTTCACACCGATAATGCCCAACGCCTGTTGTTGCAGGAGATTCTCGTCGTCGCGCATACGCACGTGGATCACGACGTAGTTTGTCGGGCCCATGGGCGTAAGCTGGAATTGCAGGCCGATCCAACCGTGAGATTCGTTCGTTTTTTGAAAGTTGAGGGCTACTACTGTATTCGCGAAAGCAAAAAAGGTGCTGTCGACGCCGCGTTTTTCCGAGAGCCGCTTTTCCACAAGGTTATATTCGCGGTTGAGCATTTTCATCAGGCGTGATTCCACCACATACCTTCCGCCTTCCTCAGTTCCATATATCGCGTCGCTGAACGTCATGTCGTAGGCCGACATTGTTTTAGCGATGGTTCCGGATGCGCCGCCGGCTTTGAAGAAGTAAGCCGCCGTTTCCTGGCCCGCCCCGATTTCCGCAAACGATCCGTAGATCCGGCGGTCGAGGTTGATCCTTAATGCTTTTTGTTTTGTACCAAGGTTCTTTTCGTACATAACGGTATATTAGTATAATGAAGAAGCTTACATGTAAATATAAGAAAAATACAGTTGTTCATTTAGCCGAATTTCTGATCTTCTGGCAGCAGAATGGAAAAGTTATATAATTTATTTACTTACGGCACTTTGATGCAGGGTTTTAGCAACCCCTATGCAACGAAGCTGCGATTGTCTTCAAACTATATAGGAAAAGGGCATTTCAACGGAAAATTGTTCCAGGTCGAGTGGTATCCCGGGGCACTTTACGAGCCCGGTGCCCCTACGCTCGTGCACGGGGAAATTTATCAGTTAAACTCCCTTGAAATACTCCAAGAACTGGATGAATATGAAGATGTACTGGAAGATGAGACCGCGAGTCTGTATGTGAGGAAGGTGGTACCTGTCAGGAATGCCGAGGAGGTGGCCATAGATTGCTGGGTGTATTTGTATAATAAACCCGTTGCTGATTTGCCTGTGATTGAGGATGGCTATTTCAAAACTACGCCCTCAGGCTCTCGCCGATAATGCGGAGACCGTCTAATGTTAACTTTCTGTCAATTTCCGTGAATTCGTCGCGCAGGGTGTCGATAATGGACGACAGGCCGCCTGTCGCGACGGCAATGCATTCTCCCCCTAGTTCTGCACGGATACGGCCTAGCAGGGATTTCACAAGACCTTCATAGCCCAGCAAAATACCCGCCTGGATGGCTTCAACCGTGTTTTTACCGATCGCCGACTGTGGGAGTTGCAACGGTACTTCCGGCAATTGCGCCGTATTTGCGAACAATGCTTTTACCGCGGTTACCAAACCGGGCAATATTGCTACGCCGAGGATTTTACTTTCTTTTGAAACAGTAGTGAAAGTCAATGCCGTCCCAAAATCGACGACTACGCAATTCTCCTTATAACGCGTTGAAACCGCCACGGCGTTGGCAATCAGGTCCGCGCCGATCTCGTGCGGGTGATCGATTTCGATGGATAATGCAGGATAAATCTCCGGTCCGACCACAATTACGCCGTCGCCGAACAGCGAACGGAGCATTCTCGATATCACGGGTGTCAATGCGGGCACGACGCTGCTCAGCACCACTGTTTCCACATCACCGAACCACAAGCCTGCTTCCAGGAAATGCAGCCGCAGTTTCGATTCGTAATGTGCCTCGTTTTCCTGTATCAGCGAGCGCATCCGCCAGATGTGCCCCCAGTCTCCTGAATCATAAAGCCCGAAAACAGTGTCGGTATTGCCGAGGTCGACAGCTAACAGCATAACAGAGAATTTACATGTGAAGGCAAATTAAAAGCATTCTTCAAATAAAACTTCATGGCGCCCTGGTTTTGCCTCCGTTTCTTTTTGATTATCCCTAATTTTAGCCCCCGAAATAAAAACGAGTGCTTTCTGGTCATTCATATGTCTTTTTCTACCTCCCGCGGACTTACGATACTGCTTTTTTTAATACAAATTCTGAACCAGGCCGTTCACGCCCAGGCTATTCCTGAGTGGCAGGACCCACAGGTCATCAGCATCAATACCGAGAAGCCCCATGCCGATTTTTTCCCTTATCCGACAGAAAAAACGGCACTGGCCATAGACAAAAAAAGCCCGTTCGTGCAATCGCTGAATGGTACGTGGAAGTTCAAATGGGCGCAGCACCCGTCGAAAGCACAGCTGAATTTTTACGACCCCAACATATCCGATGCGAACTGGGACAACATCCCTGTACCGTCCAATTGGCAGGTCGTAGGCGCACGCGAGGGCCGCAAATATGATCGGCCTATTTTCAGCAATATCAAACATCCGTTCAAAGCGACACCTCCACGCATTACCGCCGATACGAATGCGGTGGGCATGTACCGCACTACTTTCACGGTTTCGCCGGATGTGAAGGACAAGCAAATGTTCCTGCATTTCGGCGGTGTGCAATCAGCGTGCTATGTGTGGCTGAACGGCGTAGCGATCGGTTACCACGAGGATGGCATGACGCCATTTGAGTTCGACGTGACAGAAGATGTAAAGCCGGGTGTAAATAACCTTGCGGTGGAAGTGATCAACTGGTCCGATGGCAGCTACCTCGAAGACCAGGACTACTGGCGGCTTTCGGGCATTTTCCGGGATGTAAATCTGCTGCTTTTGCCCAAAGTGGTCCTTACCGATTATTCCGTCAGAACCATCCTCGATGCCAATCACGAAAACGCCACGCTGAAACTGAATGCGTATGTAAGAAACTACGGCGAGCAGCCCATTCATGCACATCAGGTGCTTTTTACATTGTACGATGCTTCCAAATCCGTGGTGGCGACGCCCGTTAGCCAGATGATCGGCACATTGGAAATGGGTAAAGAAGGCGCGGTGCGTGCAGAAATGCCAGTCCCTAACCCCGCTAAATGGAGCGCGGAAACCCCGAACTTGTACACGCTCACCGTCCAGCTCATGAACTCCGACGGTAAAGTCCTCGAAGCGACCAGCCAGCGTGTGGGTTTCAGGGATGTGAAGATCAAAGGAGGGCAGCTGCTCGTGAATGGAAAAGCCGTGACCATCAAAGGAGTAAACCGACACGAATTCGACCCTGAAACGGGCCGGGTAATCAGCCGCGAGTCGATGATCCGGGACATAACTTTAATGAAGCAGCACAACATCAACGCCGTGCGGACTTCGCATTACCCCAATACCTCCGAATGGTACGACCTGTGTGATCAATATGGCCTGTACGTGATGGACGAGGCGAATATCGAAAGCCATGAGCTTTGGAGCAAGAACATCATCCTGGCCGATAACCCGCAATGGCGCGCTGCATTTCTTGCCAGGGGTAATGCGATGGTCGAAAGAGATAAAAATCACCCGTCGGTGATCATCTGGTCGCTGGGCAACGAGTCCGGAATGGGGCAGAATTTCGCGGATATGGGCGATTTCATCAAGCTCGCCGATCCTACGCGGCCTGTCCATTACGAGGGACGCAAGGATTATAAACCGACGACGCTGAGCAGTTTCGACATTATGTCAGTTATGTACCCGTCCATCCAGGATATGGTGGAGTTGGTTAAAAAAGACAAAACCCGCCCGTTGATCGTTTGCGAGTATGCGCACGGAATGGGCAACAGCATTGGTAACCTTAAAGAATATTGGGACCTCATCGAAAAATACCCCACGATGCAGGGCGGCTTCATCTGGGACTGGGTGGATCAGGGATTAAAACTGAAACGCCCGGACGGCACCGATTACTGGGATTATTTCAACTACATTGACGGCGCTAATGCCGGCGATGGCCTTGTGAATCCCGACCGCACGCCCCAGCCTGAGCTGAACGAGGTCAAGAAGATTTATCAATATGTAAAATTTGAAATACTAGACTCCCTTAAAGCTGGCGAAAAGAACATTACACTGCATAATGCATACGATTTCCAATCACTCAATGCATTCGAACTGGTTTGGTCGGTGATTGAAAACGGCAAGGCTGTTGGCAAAGGCGGAAGTATTACCAATTTGCATGCACTGGCCCGCCAGAAACAGCAGATTACCATTCCTTATGAACTCCCCGCTTCGGCAAAACCCAATGCCGAGTATTTCCTGAACCTTAGTTTAAGATTAAAAGAAGCGACACGCTGGGCGCCGAAAGGGCATGAGGTGGCATGGCATCAGGTGCCGGTGATCAAACCGGCTGCTCCACGGCCAAATCTCAGCCTATACAGCGAACGACCGCTCCGCATCGCACAGGTAACAGCCGCCCGCGTGCAGATTTCAGGTCAGGATTTCACCGTGGTTTTTGACAAAAACGAAGGCCGGATCATTTCCTTCAAAAATAAAAAGGAGGAAATGCTCGAAAGCGGCCCTTATGCGAATTTCTGGCGCGTACCGACCGATAACGACGAAGGCGGTGCAGCGAAAAGCTATGCAGCCCAGTGGCGCAACGTTACGCTGGATACCCTGGAACGTGTTTCTTCGGAAATGAAAACCCAACGGTTGACAGCGCAGATCTACAAGGTGACGCTTAACCAGACATTGAAACAACCAAAAGGCGAGATGGACGTGCAATCGGTGTATATGGTCTATGCATCGGGTGATATTCATGTGCAAAACACATTTACTCCCCGTGGCGAATGGCCACCGCTCGCCAAGGTAGGAATGCAGCTGAGCATGCCTGCCACATTTACCAAAACACAATGGTACGGCAACGGCCCGCACGAAACTTATGCCGATCGGAAAACGAGCGGAAAGGTGGGCATTTACACCGGAACAGTGGCTGAGCAGCATTTCCCGTACATCACCCCGCAGGAAAACGGCAACAAAACAGGCATCCGATGGGCAACAGTTACCAATGCAGAAGGCATCGGGCTGCTCGTGGTGAGCGATACTGCATTCAATTTCAACGTCCATGACTATACGGACAAAGACCTGCTCGCCGCCAAACGCCGCGCGGCAGTTTTGAACCGCGGCACTTCGACGGTAGTGAATATTGACCTCGCACAAATGGGCCTCGGCGGTGACGACAGCTGGTCGCCCCGCGTGCATGGCGCATACCTGCTACCTGCAAAAACGTATTCGTACGCTTACAGGCTTAGACCGATCGAAAACACTGCAAATATCGAGCAAATAGCGGCGGTGCGTTTGCCTTACGTCGATCAGAAAGAAACGAATGAAACCGTATCGATAGCCGAAACAGCTGCGGCGACCGAAGAGGCCGTGGGAGATGAAGAGGAAGAAGAGGCCGTAGCCGCACCGGTTCGTAAAACGACCGTTAAAAAAGCAACTGTGAGGAAAAAGGTAGTGCGCAAAAGAAAGCCTGCCCGCCGGCGTCGCAGAAGGTAATAAAAAAGACTTGGCAAGTTCAAGAAAGGCTTACCAAGTCTGTAATACCCCACAGTTTTAATAAAGACCTGCGTTCCGGCAACTTTCAGAACGTTGCCGGAACGCAGGTCTTTATCATTTTTTATAAGGAGCCAATATATATTGCGCTTTCACCTTGATGATCTGCGCGATTTTTACAAAAACCACACTCGGCACGTCGATCTTGTGATCGACCAGTGCTACTTCGAAATCGGCATTGATGGTGATCTTGCCGCCGTCGATCTTCATTTTCCCCTTGATCGTCCGCTCCTTCGCAACACCATGAACCGTAAACTTCCCGGTCGCCGACACGTCGTAATCTCCGTCTTTAGTATAATCCGGCGCCTTATCGACCTTGCCTGAAAACGTCGCCGTCGGGTATTTCTCCGATTCAATATAGTTCTCGTTGAAATGCTCCTGCATCAGTTTATTAGGGAAGGAAAATTCCCGCATATTCATCCTGATCGCGATCTCGTTGTTGGCCGTGTTGAGGATCACCTGCGACTTTTTGTTCTCTGCTTCGATATTCTCCAAAGGTGTCGATGCCGAGAACTTCGTATTGCCGCCGGAAGTGGCGAACATTTGTGCGAAAGCGGTCCCGGAAAGCAAAGCGGTACTGAACATGGCCAGACAGGCCACGCGAAAAAAATGCAGTTTCATAGTATGGATCAGTTTGGCTGCTTCTTGTTCTTCTTGTCAAAGCTGAATGTACGGGAAATGTTGAACCCGTAATGAATATCCCCTTTACCCCAGCTTCCGGTCGTCTCGCCGATAAACTGTTTTTCGATCATGCCGAGGGAATTGGTAAAATGCAGTTGGAAAACGTGCCCGCCGGTTTCGATATCCACGCCGAACGACATCGAATCGTGGTAAGGGGCTGTCAACGTATTCTTTTCGCGGGCCGTATAGAAGTATTCACCGTTCAGCGACACGCGTTTCGAGAGCTTGAAACGTCCTCCGATCCCCACCGCGAACAGTACTTTTTCATCGCCCGTTACGTCCGGCATCGTCCGGTACAAATAGGTTGGCGACAGTTGAAGCGACAATCGCTCCCCGAATTTCCGCGCTATCAGCACCTGAGCCGTGTAATACAGCTTGTCCTGAAACTCCCGCTCCTTATCCACCGTAGCTACCCCCGTTCCGCCGAACAACGTCACCGAAACCGGGATATTCCGCGCACCTGAGGTCTGTTTCAGTAATTTATATTTACCAAAAAAATCATACACTTTTTGTGACGTGCTGCGGCCGACACCGATCATCAGATCGTCCGTCAATCCATATTCGAAACCCAGTCGCATGGTGGCCTGGTCGAGCCCGAAGAACTGGTAGGCCCCGGAATTCAGCTTACCGAAACGGTGTGATATCCGCAGATCCAGGTGCTTCTTTTTCATCGTTTCCACCGACTGACCATTCACAACGCGGGTCGATTTAAAAGTAGCGGTTACCGGAATTGTCTGCGCGCTGTCCTGTTTCGACAGCTCATTCAGCAAGTCATCCTGTGCATATAAAACTGTTGACGAACACATCAACATCACGAGTAGGCGGAGTACTTTCATGATCAATTCAGATTAAGCTTTCACTGTTAAAGTGTTCCCGTCAGTGGAAACGGTTACTGTATACGTTTTGAGCGGGGTAGCAGCGGGACCATTCGTCACGGCTCCGGCAATGCTGAATGTGGAACCGTGGGTTTGACAGAAAATGTCGTTGGATCCCGACCTATATGCAACCGGATTTCCCTCGTGTGTACAGATTTTGCTCAAAGCAATGTAGCTACCAGCCGTGGTCTTTGCTACCAGCACATCACCCGTGATAATAAAACCACCGTTGGTTTTCAGCTTTGTATTGTTTGAATTGGCCATATCAACAGTAAAATTGATCGCAGTGCCGGTTGTCGTGCCCGTGATTCCGCTACCACCTCCGCCGCCTGGATTTGGGTCCGGATCCGGATTGGGATCATCGTCTTTGGAACCGCAGGCCGTCATAGTGGTGCCGAGGCAATAGAATGCCATTAACGTTGAGGTGCTGAGCCCGAGGCTTCTCAGGAATTCGCCTCTTTTCATGCTTCCTTTTTCAATTGAGTTCATAGTAAATAAAAATTAATTGGTAGACTTAATTCAATGCTAATGTGGGCATAGTGCTCACTTGAAAACAGGGGTGTAGCGCACTGACAGCCAGAGGCCGGTGGTAATGAGGTTCACTTTTCCGTAACCGACACGTTTAAGCGGCATCCGGATCGATGGTTCGGCAAGCAGGGATAGCTTGCGGGATATTCGGTATTCGTAGCCGGCCGAAACATTGGCGTGGCTGAGCAGATACCAGCCGGTTTTACCTTTCCAATCCGGCCACTTTTGAGCGTTAGGGTCGTTAGGGTCGATGTAATGGTATTTGTATTTCTCACTATTCATATGGTAGGATGAAAAACCACCTGACGCAAACCAGCGCGACCTTTCCCCGGATTTAATGTCATATCGCACATTCAGCGGTATTTCCAGCACTTTGCACACGCCATCTATTGCACTTAGCGCCAACGGAGGGTACCAGCCGTATTTGGGCAATTGATAAGCCTCTGCCGATGCGGAATAGTCTTTCCTGCTCCAAACAGCACCGCTTTGCAAATACAATCTTGGCAAAAGCGAATACTCCACCAACAGCGACACAGACGTTCCCGGTTTTGAAAAATTTTTCAATCCAACCGTACTCAGGTCTGGTGAATAGCCGAATCTGACTGCTACAAGCGGCTGATCATCTGCCGACATCGATGATTGCTTTGCCGGCGCAGGCGGCTCCGCCAGCTCATACACCGGCTCGGAAATTCCGGGCAATTGCAATGCATTCCATTTCAGCGCTTTACTGTTCAATGCGGATGCTGAAATTAAGGTGCGGCCCGGCTCGTCGACCTTCGTCACCGATTCGCTTGCGCCTATCGGCTGGCCGGTTGCTTGTGGCATTGACGTCTCTCTGCCCTTCGCATTCGCATTATTTGTAATAGAAAGAGCCCCGTCGCCTCCTTCCACCTTTGAGCGGTTAGGCTCTAAGTACACTCCGCCTGCCTTAGATCGGCTCCGGGGCAATAGTTTTCTGCCATTAACAACGGCAGCATTCAATTCTGATTTAGAGGAAGATTTACCAGTCGCTTTGGAACCGGATTTCAACTTACCGCCAATATTCGTTTTCGTGTTGTCAGCAACTTTACCGCTGTTGCCAACAGATTCGTTGCGCTTATCAACAACAGCATTCCCTTTATCAACAACCCCATTATCGCTTTCAACTCGTTTATTCCCATTATCAACAGCAGCGGTTTCTTTATCAACAGCCGGTGTGCCATTATCCACAATCGCATCTTCTTTTGTTGCACCCTCAGCCGCACCACCTGGCTCCCTGACTACTTCTGACGTGCTACCTGACTTACCTTCAACCACATCACGCCCGGAACTTCTTTCCTCCGTTCCTCCATTCTCATCTCTCAAATCAACATTCCTTCCTCCTTCCTCCTTTCCTCCATTCTCCCCTTCATAAGAGTAAAGCACAATCCCGGCGGGAATCAGCAGTGCCAGTACACCCAGCGGCCACCATTTCCGCCACCACGCAGCCGGAGTTTTCCCGTCCTGCTGGTCGAGTCGCTTCCGCAGGTCATTCCAGTCATCGGGTTCGTATGTCGGATCAAGCTCTTCTGATGACTTTCTGAAGAGCTTGTCCAGTTCGTCATCTGGCAACTCTATCATAGTCGTCAATATTAATCTTGGATAACATTTCTCTCAACTTTTCCCTTGCACGCGACAAGTTGGATTTTGACGCTCCAACCGAAATATTCAGTTGTTCTGCAATTTCTTCGTGTGTGTAACCGTCAATAACCGATAGACTGAATACCAGTCGGTATGCCGGTGTCAGGCGCTGGATCAATCCGACCAGCTCATCGTGGGAAAGCTTACTGATAACCGTTTCGTCGACGGACACCTGTTCCGCGACTTCCACGTCGTCAAAAACATCTCTGCGAACTTCCTGTCTATAATGATCGAGGGCTGTATTAATCATGATTCTACTCAACCAGGTTTTAAATGGCCGACCTGCATCGAAACTGTCAAGCTTCGTGAAAACCTTCAAGAATCCATCGTTGAGTATTTCTTTCGCCTCTTCCCGGCTGCGTGTATAGCGCAAACAAATGCTCATAGCATAGCCGTAAAACTGTTTATACAACAGCTCCTGACTGCGGCGGTTTTTTTGTAAACAGCCGTCGAGTAGTTCTTGAAGAACGGCGGAGTTATACTCGGGCATGCTATTTGCTTTTTTGAACTTATACGTTTAAATCCAAAACAGGGTTGCCTGGGGGCTGCAAGTTTTTTACAACATTTTTTTCACCGGCAAAAAGGTACACGGTCCGTTCATTGAAAATTTATGAATTTTTAGCCACAATCGCACGTAAACTTGACGATAATGCCTTGCCCGGAGTCGCTTTAAATTATTGCTTACTTTTGCAGGCTACTATCCATATTTACCAAAACCCGGAACCGTTCATTTCCGGTTGTACCTGATCACATACAATGGCCAACGATGTAAAATCTCCATTTGCAGTAAAAAAGATCAAGTGGGAGGGCCTGAAAATTACGCTTCACCTGCTGCGCTATCTCCGCCCCTACCGCATGACGTTCGCGGCCGGAATGCTGTTTCTTGCGTTGTCGACGGGTACGTCGCTCGCATTTCCGAAGCTTGTGGGAAGCATTATCGAGGTAATTGAGGGTAAATCGCAGTTTACGATCAATCAAATCACCTTACTGCTCTTCCTCGTGTTGCTGGGGCAGGCGATATTCTCGTTTTTCAGGATCTATCTTTTTTCCAAAGTCAGTGAAAAGGCTGTAAACAATATCCGCCTGGATGTTTTTAGCAAGATTATCACATTACCTGTGCCGTACCTCGAAGAACATCGCGTAGGCGAGCTCACAAGCCGCATTACCTCCGATGTTTCGCAACTCGCCGGATTGCTGTCATTTACACTTGCAGAACTCTTCCGGCAGGCCGCGACGCTGATCGTCGGCATGTCCATTTTGTTCTATACTTCCTGGAAACTCACGCTTTTCATGCTCGCGACCGTACCGGTGCTCGCATTTGCTTCGGTATTCTTCGGACGCCACACGCGCAGGCTCTCACGCAAGGCGCAGGACCAGCTCGCAGCCGCTAATGTGGTGGTGGAAGAAACACTGCAGTCGGTCAATGTGGTGAAAGCATTTACCAACGAGCCGTTGGAAATCAACCGGTACCGGACGATCCTCGGCCGCGTCGTCGATCTTACGTTGTATGCCGCGCGGTTCCGGGGCGGTTTCGCTTCCTTTATCATATTTGCCATGTTCGGGGGGATTGTGGGCGTGATCTGGTACGGAGCAGCGTTGGTGCAGGCGGGCGAGTTCGGGCTGTCCGACCTTTTTACATTTATTCTTTACACCACATTCATCGGGGCGTCCATCAGTGGAATGGGCGATTTGTACGCGCAGATCAACCGGACAGTCGGCGCCTCGGAACGTATTTTCGAGATTCTGGGGGAAACATCCGAGGTTTCCGTCGACGAGGTGCAAAATGCGGTTGCCGGGCATATCGACGGTCGCATTACTTATCAGGATGTGCATTTCGCTTACCCATCGCGTGCAGACCTGCCGGTCTTGAAAGGGGTGTCCCTGGACGTGCAGGCGGGTGAAAAAATTGCATTGGTTGGTTACAGCGGCGCCGGCAAATCGACTATCGTGCAGCTCCTCATGCGATTTTATGAATACCAGTCCGGCGAAATCCTCGTCGACGGTAAGCCGCTGCCGGAATACGGAATTTCAGCATTGCGGAAAAACATCGCGATAGTGCCGCAGGAAGTAATGCTTTTTGGCGGGACGATCTATGAGAATATCGCCTATGGAGAGCCTTCGGCTTCGCGGGAGGCCATTGTGGATGCGGCGAAGCGCGCCTATGCGCTGGAATTTATCGAATCTTTTCCCGAAGGTTTTGAAACGATTGTAGGCGAAAGGGGTATCAAGCTCTCTGGTGGCCAGCGGCAGCGCATTGCCATTGCCAGGGCAATTTTAAAAGATCCCAAAATCCTTATTCTCGACGAAGCCACAAGCTCGCTCGACGCCGAATCCGAAAAACTGGTGCAGGTCGCGCTGGATGAATTAATGAAAAACCGCACGACCATCGTCATCGCCCACCGGTTGGCTACGATCAGGAAGGTCGATATGATCTACGTCTTGCGCGAGGGCCGGATCGCCGAGTCGGGCACGCACCAGGCATTGAGCACCGTTCCCGACGGCGTATATGCCAAACTCATTAAACTTCAATTCGAAACCGCTGAAAACCTTTCATGAAAAACGCTGAGCCAAATCACTCCGCATCACACGCATTTTTTCAAATACAAAAAGAAAAAGCGACAGCCGCGGAACAAAAGGAGCATGAAAGATTCAAAAATATTGCCCTGCTACGGCTGGCTGCATTTGCCGGAATGGTGATATTGGCAGTGGTTTGGAATAAAACCGGCGTAGGATTCTGGGGAATAGGCATATTGATACTCCTGCCGACCTTCCTGATCCTGATGCGCAAACAGCAGGAGGCCCGTATCAACCGCAATTTCCAGCGAAACCTGGTCGCCATCAACGAAGACGAGCTCGGGCGCCTCGACTTGCGGTTCAAAAGGCCCGATACCGGTGCCGAATTCCGCGAAAAGGACCATAATTATTCCGACGACCTCGACATTTTCGGAGAATATTCTCTTTTCAAGCTCCTCAACCGCACCCGCACTGCCGAAGGAAGCCGCCGGCTAGCCAACTGGCTCAAAAATCCCGCCGATGCGCCTGAGGTGACCCTCCGGCAGGAAGCCTCCGCCGATTTCAGCCGGCACCCTGAACGGATCCAGGCATGGGAAGCGACTGCACTGTTGCACGAACATGCCGCAAAACATGTGGGCCAATTCCAGTCATGGGTCGCCGAAACATTCCCGGCGCCTTTGCGCAACACATTACTATGGCGCTGGTACCCGTTGGTAACCCTTGTTATTGCAGTGTTGTATTTCACGGGCATAGTGCCGGGCATTGCCATGCTCGCGAGCCTTGCCATCCATCTTTTCATATTGGCCCGCTATGCCGAATATGTAAAAGTGCTCGCCAACAGCACGACTTCCATGGGCCGGACACTGACGGCTTACGCCGAATTATTGCAAAAAGCGGAATCCGCACCTTACCATTCGGCCTGGTGGCAATCGCGAAAAGAACGGATTGCCGGCTCGTCGGCAGCGCTGGCAACGGCTGGTAACCTCTTCGAAAAGCTCGATTACCGTAACAACCCTTATTTCGCCATTTTCGTCGGCATCCCTACGCTCTGGGATATGCATATTCTTAATGCCCTTGAAAATTGGAAAGCCGCGCACCACCAGCACCTGACCGACTGGCTCGACGTGCTGGCCGATACCGAGGCGATGAATAGCCTGGCCGGTCATGCGTTTGCCAATCCGGAATACATTGTGCCCCAGGTTCATGACGCCTCCGAAGCCACGGTCGGTGCCACCTCCCTTGGCCATCCACTGATTCCAGCTGCAAAACGGATCAGCAACAATTTCGCAATGCAGGGCACGGGCAAGACGATCCTCGTGACCGGCTCGAACATGTCGGGTAAAAGCACATTTTTGAGAACAATAGGCCTGAACCTCGTGCTCGCACAAATGGGAGCGGTCGTAAGCGCAGGCGCATTCGCGTGCTCGCCTGTGCGCGTGTTCAGCAGTATGCGCACGCAGGATTCGTTGGAAGAAAGCACTTCGTCCTTCTACGCAGAGCTGAAAAGGTTGCGAAAGTTGCTCCTGCTGGCCGATGAGCAGCACCGGGCACCGGTTTTCTATCTTCTGGACGAGATATTGAAAGGCACCAACTCCGCCGACCGTCACCGGGGAGCGGAGGCGCTTGTCCGCCAGTTACATTTCAAAAATGCATCCGGTATGGTATCCACGCACGATCTGGAACTCGGCGAATGGGGCGCAACCGAAACCTACATCTACAACTTCCACTTCCGGTCGGATGTAGAAAACGGTCAGTTGCATTTCGACTACCGTTTGCATGAAGGCATCTGCCGTAGTTTCAACGCTTCGGAGCTGATGCGGATGATGGGCATCGCTATCGGGCCCGATAAAACCCCGCTCGCACACTGATACCGGGCATTTGCACGGTTGTTGGAGGTTTTGCGTAACTTTACTGTTTACATTTACGTTTAAAACACTGATCCGGTAGCGGAGATCGAATTTTTTTGCTTAACAATTAACCCGTAACGATTACAAAACCTGAATGGAATTACAGAAAGCATTGGAAATATTGATCATGGCAGGGCAGCTTATCCTGGGCCTGTCGATCCTGGTGGGGTTGCATGAGTGGGGCCATATGGCCGCCGCAAAATTGTTCGGAATGAGGGTTGAAAAATACTTTATAGGCTTTCCTCCTAAAATTTTCAGTTTTCAGAAAGGTGAAACAGAATATGGTATAGGCGCTATCCCGCTTGGCGGGTTCGTAAAGATTTCCGGGATGATCGACGAGTCGATGGACACCGAATCGATGAGCCAGGAGCCACAACCGTGGGAATTCCGCTCCAAACCGGCCTGGCAAAGGCTGATCGTCATGCTCGGCGGGATTATCGTGAACGTGATCGTTGGTATTATCATCTTCATCGCCATCGCTTATCATGATGGCAAGAAGTTCCTGTCAATCGACGAGGTAAACAAATATGGTATTGTAGCAGGTGAGCTTGCGCAGGAACTGGGCCTAAAAACCGGCGACAAGGTGATCCGCGTCAACGGGAAACCTTTTACGGATTACAATGAACTGGTTAGCTCCGAAGTTTTCCTCGGCAGCAACAGTTCGTACACCGTTAGCCGCAACGGCCAGGAGATTCAGATCGAAATCCCGAACAACTTCATCGAAAAACTCTCCGACCCTGACGAGAAACGCAATTTTATCCTTCCGTTGGAGCCATTCAAAATTGGTGAACTGATTCCCGGAATGCCTGCGGAAGCAGCTGGCCTGGAACCCGGCGACAAGGTGGTTTCGATTAACGGCAAGCCTATTCAATTCTTCCACGAATTACAGGCGCAGCTGGAAACCCTTGCAGGCAAGGCTACGACAATGGTCGTACAGCGCGGCGCGCAACAAAAGACCCTGAAAGTAGAAGTGACCGAAGACGGCACGCTAGGTTTCTATCCTGAAACCCTGCTCCATTTCACGACTGTGAACTACACTTTCGGCGAAGCCGTAGCAATTGGCACGGAAAATGCCTTCGGGGTGGTGTATAACAATATCAAAGGTTTCGGTAAAATATTCCGCGGTGAAGTTTCGGCTTCCAAAGCATTGAGCGGGCCGATCGGCATTGCACGTATGTTCGGCGGCGTTTGGGACTGGGGCCGTTTCTGGTCGCTTACCGGCTTGCTGTCGATGGTACTCGCCTTCATGAACGCACTTCCGATCCCCGCACTGGATGGCGGTCACGCGGTAATCCTTTCGTACGAAATTATCTCAGGCCGCAAGCCTTCCGACAAATTCCTTGAAAACGCTCAAAAAGTAGGTATGGTCCTCCTGTTGGGCCTGATGGCCTTCGCCATTTTCAACGACGTATGGAAAGCAGTATTTTAATGAAAGGGAGGAAAGGGAGAATGGAGGAAGGGGAGAAAAGGAAATTCTCTCCCTCATCTTTTTCTTCCCTTTCCCCCTTCCTCCCTTTCCTCCCCTTCTTCCGTTCCCTCCCTTTCCTCCTTGCCTCCCTACTACTGTTATCTTTTATCCCCAAGCACGATTATCACGTTTCGGTGACGCAGATGCAATACAATGCGACGTCCCGGGTGTTTGAGGTAAGTATCCGAATATTTACGGACGATCTCGAAAAAGCATTGTCTGAAAGCCATTCCAAGCAACGTTTTGTGATCAAAGACAATGATCAAAATGATCGCTTCGTCGAGGAGTACATTCGTAAATCATTTGTTTTGACAGATAGTCAGAAAAAAAATACCCCTATCAAATATGTCGGGAAAGAACAGGAGGCGGATGCGACGTGGGTTTACCTCGAAATCCCTTTTCAGGGCACTTTGAACGGCTGCAAGCTTTTGAACGTTACGCTTATGGAAGTTTTTGACGATCAGGTGAATATGACAAACGTTAAGTTCCAGTCCGAAAAAAAGACGTTTTTATTTAAAAAAGGACAGACTTCTCACCTGCTGTAATTAGTTTGCGACCGCTCATAAAAATGCATGACATAATGTGTAGTGGCACGGCTATTTTGTTTTATAATGCCTTTCTTTTGAAAGTCATTATTTATATATTGGGAAAAGATTATCTGTCAATTTGACAGAATGCCTATGAAATTTGAACCTTCTGATCTATATAGCCGGCTGCTGATGTCCGACTCGGACATGGATAGCCTTGAAATCGTTCCTCTTGGTGGCCCCGATGGCTCTGACGAGCCTTTTGAACTTCCCAACGAATTAGCAATACTCCCGATCAGGCAAACAGTGCTCTTTCCCGGAATGGTAATCCCCGTAACGGTCGTGCGCCAGAAGGCCATCCGGCTTGTTAAAAAGATATACCGTAATTCCGATATCAATCAGCGTATTCTCGGTGCCGTCACCCAGGCCATTCCCAACAAGGAAGACCCTACGGCCGACGATCTTTACAATATTGGTACCGTTGCACAAATTCTGAAAATGATCACTTTGCCCGATGGCAATGTCACGATTATCGTTCAGGGACGCCAGCGTTTTGAAATCAAAGCCATTGTAAATGAGGAACCTTACCTGACCGCCGAAGTACGGGCGATCGAAGACTCATTTGTTGGCCCTACCAAAAAGGAAGCCAAAGCTTTGTTGCAATCGCTTCGTGACGGCGCGCATAAGATCATGCGCCTGAACCCGGAAATTCCGCAAGAAGCACGCATCGCGCTGGACAATATCGAGAGCCCGATCTTTTTGATCCACTTTCTGTCGTCAAATATCAACGTAGAGATTGCCGACAAGCAGAAATTGCTGGAAGAGCGCAACGGCCACAAGCAGGCAACGCTTTTGCTGCAATACATGATGCGGGAGATCGAAATGCTGGAACTCAAGCGGGAAATCCAGACGAAAGCCAGCTCGGATATCGATCAGCAGCAACGGGATTATTTCCTCCGCCAGCAAATCAAAGTTTTGCATGACGAGCTGGGAATGGACAGCCCCGAACGCGATCTGGACGAAATCCGCCTGAAAGCGAGCCAGAAAAAATGGGCGCAACCGGTAAAGCTCCACTTTGAAAAAGAGCTGACCAAATTGCAGCGCATTAACCCGATGGCCCCCGAGTATCCGGTAACGATGAATTACCTGGAAACGCTGGTGGATTTGCCGTGGGGGCAATATACCAAAGACAATTTCGACCTGGTAAGAGCCCAGAAAATCCTCGATACCGACCATTTTGGCCTCGAAAAAGTAAAAGAGCGTATTATCGAATACCTGGCGGTACTGAAACTGAAAGGTAACCTGAAAGCACCGATCCTTTGTCTCTATGGCCCTCCGGGTGTGGGTAAAACCTCGCTTGGCAAGTCCATTGCGAAGGCGTTGAACCGGGAATACATCCGGATGGCGCTGGGCGGCGTTCACGACGAAGCCGAAATCCGTGGACACCGGAAGACTTACATCGGCGCTATGCCGGGCAAAATCATTCAGAATATCAAAAAAGCAGGTTCTGCCAATCCGGTATTCATCCTCGACGAAATCGATAAGGTAAGTTCCGATTACCGCGGCGATCCTTCTTCGGCATTGCTGGAAGTTCTCGACCCCGAACAAAACTCGTCATTTACCGATAACTACCTTGAAGTAGAATATGACCTCTCCAAGGTCCTTTTCGTAGCGACTGCCAACTCGCTCGATACCATTCATCCCGCATTGCGCGACCGGATGGAGATCATTGAAATGACCGGCTATACGATCGAAGAGAAATTGCAGATCGCCAAACGTTACCTCGTTCCAAAACAGCGCAAGGACCACGGCCTGAAAGCGACGGACGTAAAGGTTGAAGACGCGGCATTGCTCAAAGTAATTGAAGGCTACACCCGCGAATCGGGCGTTCGTAACCTCGAACAGAAGGTAGGAACGGTAATCCGCAAAATCGCGAAGTCGGTGGCGATGGAACAGGACTACCCCAAGACCATCAAAGCGGATCAGGTAGAGAAATACCTCGGCGCGGAGATTTTTGATAAAGATCTGTATCAGGACAACGACTTCGCAGGAGTTGTAACCGGCCTTGCCTGGACATCGGTGGGAGGCGAAATTCTCTTCATCGAAACAAGCCTCAGCCGCGGCAAAGGTGGTTTGACGCTGTCGGGCCAGTTGGGCGACGTAATGAAAGAATCGGCTGTTGCTGCATTGTCCTATCTCAAAGCCAATGCGGAAAGATTAGGCATCGATTACCGTATTTTCAACTATTACGACCTCCATGTACACGTACCTGCGGGTGCAGTGCCCAAGGACGGCCCAAGTGCGGGTGTGACGATGGTTACTTCCATGGCCTCGATATTTACGCAACGCCGGGTGAAACCGTTTATCGCGATGACCGGCGAGATCACATTGCGTGGAAAAGTGCTTCCGGTTGGTGGCGTGAAAGAAAAGATTCTGGCTGCCCGCCGCGCGGGTGTGCGGGAAATTATTCTATGTGTGAAAAACCGCAAGGATGTGGAAGAAGTACCAGCCAACTATATCAAAGACCTGACTTTCCATTATGTGGACCAGATCGACGAAGTACTCGGCATTGCCCTTCTTCCCGAAAAAGTGAATAATCCGATGAGCTTCGTTTTTCCCGATGAAAAGAAGGAAAAAGAAGAAAGCGGATTTGCTGCAATGTCTGTTTAAGTCTAACTTGAAAAATATACAAAGAGGTGCCCAAAGGTGCCTCTTTTTGTTTAAGGGTTGTGCTTTCCAAACGGCGTCACACTATCAAACCTTTTATCTACTAAAAAATGTCGTTACCGCAGCTTTCTCCCCAACTGCTCGACCAGCAGCCCGAACTTCTCCCCAATCACGGGAAACTTCTTGCATTGCCTGAAAAAATCATCCAGTTCGGCACGGGCGTGCTGCTACGCGGTCTTCCCGATTATTTCGTGAACAAGGCCAATGCACAGGGCATTTTCAACGGCCGGATCGTGGTAGTTAAATCGACCAGCACGGGAGGAACGGATGCGTTCTCGGAGCAGCAGAATGTTTTCTCCCACAGCATTCGTGGTATCGAAAACGGCCGGCAGATCGACGAAACCGTTATCAACACCAGCATCAGCCGCACACTGGCAGCGTCCGGCGACTGGGCCGATATTCTTGAATGCGCGCACAATTCGCAGCTTAATATAGTTATCTCCAATACGACAGAAGTTGGTATCCAGCTTGTCGACGATGATATTTTTGCCAGCCCGCCCGTGTCCTTTCCGGGGAAACTTACAGCCTATTTATTCGAGCGCTTCAAAGCATTCAATGGGGCACCGGAGTCAGGGATGGTGATTGTACCGACGGAACTGATCGTCGGTAATGGCCCGAAATTGAAAGCCATCGTGCTCGAACAGGCAAGCCGGCATAGCCTCGGCGAGGCGTTTATGGACTGGCTCGAACAACATAATCATTTTTGCAGCTCGCTCGTGGACCGTATTGTTCCCGGCAAACCAGATACGGAAACAGTGGAGACGCTTTCTGAAAAACAGGGTTTCCGCGACGATCTGCTGATTGTTTCCGAAGTTTACCGTCTCTGGGCCATCGAGGGCGGCCAACAGGTGCGTGATGTACTGAGTTTTGCGCAAGCTGATAAAGGCGTGGTGATCGAGCCTAATATCGATCTATTCCGTGAATTGAAGTTAAGGTTGCTGAATGGCACCCATACATTGGCGTCAGGCCTTTCTTTCCTGCATGGGCTCGACACCGTCCGTGAAGCCATGGAGAATGCCGAAACGGCCCAATTTATCGCCGATGTAATGTTGAAGGAACTGGCACCCGCGATACCGTACGATGTAGATCCCGCACAGGCACAGGAGTTCGGTGGGCAGGTGCTCGACCGCTTCCGTAATCCTTTCATCCGGCACCAGCTGATCGACATTACCGTACAATACACGGCCAAGATGAAAATGCGCAACATTCCGACGCTTTTGAACCACTATCGGCAGTCCGAAGAGGTTCCTGCATTGTTTGCCAAAGGATTTGCGGCATTCCTGCGGTTCATGAAGCCTACGGTTCACAAAGACAACGCCTATTACGGCGAACGCGATGGCCAGCCTTACTCGATCCGCTGCGATTCGGCGGCTTATTTTGATGAAAAATGGAAGAATGCCGCCTCGCCGGTCGATCTGGCGCAGCAGGTTCTGAGTGATGTGTCGCTTTGGGATACTGATCTTACATTACTACCGGGTTTTGCCGAGGCCGTGAAAGGCTACATGACCGAACCGGTGGCTACGGGGACTTCCACGCTTTAAGCTGATTATAGAGTTCGGCAGCCGAGATTTCGCCGGAACTGAAATAGATCTCATCCTTCCCTGTTTTGATCAGCAGGTAAGGGTGGGATTTTTTATTGATATACAACTTCACAATCCGGCCATCATCCGTTTTGAAAGAGCCTTTTTTATATTCCCCACCCGCAAAACCGTTCGCTTTGCTCGAAATGTCGGGCAGGCTGTCGGTCACGCTGAAATAGGTCACATCATCGCGCGCGATTTTCATCCCGGAAAGGCCTTTGACCTCCAACGCGCCGGTGGTGAGGAATATCTCGCTGTCCTTCATCCCGGCAAACATCAGGAAGCCTGCTCCCACAGCCACGACGATCATGATGGCCATTGCAATGTAAGTTCCTACCCGCTGCCCGCTCGTGCCCGTGTAATAGCGGTTGCCCACGGCTATCATGTACACGTATGCCAAAAGCGGATACATTATCATAAAGACCGTAGCCCAATTGGCACTGAAAATATTCAGCAGCAGCACTCCCGCCAGCACGCTGACGCCGAGAAACAGGTGGAAGCGATTGAAAAACTTTACATAGGAGACTATGTCCATCTTTGCGCGATCGGCCTCGGACATCATATTATACCCCGATACCAGGTACTTTGCATTACCCGGCGTTACGATAAACCCGAGCGAAAATAACACCAGCGAAATAATGAGGGCTACGGTAAGCATAATTTTGTCACGGCTAATTGCCTTATAAGTTACAAAATTATACGGGAGAAAGCCAATTGGCTTTAATTTTGGTAAATGCCTATATTTGATCAAAAGCACATTATGATTCTTCCATTGAACATACCTGCGCATCCGACTTTTACCGACGAAGAGTTGGTCGCATTCTGCGTAGCCAACCCTGAATTGATGGTGGAAAGAGATGAACACGGGCAACTACACATCACTATGACACCTACCTTTATCCTTAGCAGCTCCAACAACAGTGAATTGATTGCAGAAATAGTCTTTTGGAATCGCAAGTATAAGGCTGGTAAAGTGATAGAGTCAAGTGGAGGGTTTTTTCTGGAAGATAAGTCGATGCGTGTTCCAGATGTGGCTTGGATTCAAATTGATCGCTGGAATGCACTGAGCAAAGCTGAAAAACGCTCGTTCCCTAGCATGGCGCCCGATTTTGTCATTGAACTACAATCTGAAACCGATAGCCTGGCCGAACTTAAATTAAAAATGGTCAAATGGATTAGTAATGGTGTGAGGCTTGCCTGGCTCGTGTGTCCGGACAGTCAGACGACCTACATTTACGAACCGGGCAAGCCTCAGCTTGCTATGCATTTTGAAGAAACGTTGTCAGGCGGTGAAGTCCTGATCAATTTCTCCACCCGCCTGAGCGACATTCTCGAATATTAATCAGCTATTAGCCCGGAACTCCTTTACGAGCGCAATGCTTTCCGCAACTTTCTGCTCGATCCAGGGATAGTTTCCTTCTGCTACCACATCCTTCGGAAAGAGGTTTGAGCCTAAACCTACTGCATAAGCTCCGGCTCCGAACCATTCGTTGATACTTTCTTTGGTAGGCTGCACGCCGCCGGTTACCATGATTTTAACCTTTGGCATAGGCCCGCGGATCGCCCGCACGAATGCCGAACCCACCACTTCACCCGGGAACAATTTAACAACCTCGGCACCCGCCTGTTGTGCATTGTATATTTCAGTCAGTGTAGAAATGCCGGGAATCCAGGGAATACCTGCCTTTGCACAGGCCTGGCCCACTGCCGGGTTGAGGCAAGGCGTTACGATGAAGTCAGTGCCGGCGTCGATGAATTTTTGTGCGGTTTCCGCATCATAAATGGTACCGATGCCCAGCGAAAGGCCTGGCAGGCTTTCCTTTACATAAGCCAAAAGCTCCGTAAATACATTGTAGGCATTATCACCGCGGTTGGTAAACTCGAATGCACGTGCGCCTCCCCGGTATGCCGCATTGATCACCTCTTTGGCAATTTCAATATCGGCATGGTAGAACAGCGGCAGCACGCCGACTTCGTTCAAAAGTATCAGTGTTGTTTCTTTATCCATGATTATTGGCCAGATTGCTAGCGTTTGATTCTTCCTGAGGTCTCTCCCTGACGGATGGCTTCCACTTCGGCAATCGTCGAGATCAACGCGTCTCCTTCGATGGTATGCTTCAATGCGGATGCAGCCACGCCAAATTCCAGGGCCTTTTGCTGGTCATCGAAAGTGATAAGTCCGTGGATAAGACCGGCAATGAATGCGTCGCCGCCGCCAACGCGGTCGATGATCGGGTTAATTTCGATGTCTTCCGTTTCCAGCAACGCTTTGCCATTCCACAAAAATGCCCTCAACAGGTTATGCGAAGCACTGATCGACGTCCTTTTAGTATCTACCACCGTCTTCACCTGCGGGAAAGCCTTCTGTAAGTTGACGCAGGATTCGACAAAATCGTTTCCATCTATGTCAAAAATCTCCTTGATATTGATGCTGTTGGCAATTACGACGTCCGTTCCGGCAGTCAGCTCGGGAAGAATATCAGATGGTTTTTTACCGTATTGCCACAAATTGGCACGGTAGAAAATGTCGCCTGAAACGGTAATGCCGCGTTTGCGGGCAGCTTTAATGCCGTCGAGCAACGCGTCTGCGGCTCCCTGTGACAATGCGGGCGTAATACCCGCCCAGTGAAACCATTTCGCGTCTTTCAAAATGACGTCCCAATCAAGTTCTTTCGGGTCGATGGTTGCGAGGGATGAATTGGCGCGGTCGTACACGATCTGGCTTCCGCGCATGGCTGCACCGGTTTCGAGGAAATAGACGGCCATTCTTGGGCCGCCGTAAATGATATGCGAAACATCGACACCGTGAAAATGGAGATACTGAGCCGCCGCTCGTCCGATGGGCGAGTCAGGGAAACGGGTAACATGCGCCGTGCTATGTCCCCAATATGCCAATGCGGTCGAAACATTCGCTTCGCCACCGGCATAAGTTACATTCAATTGACGGGCTTGTTCAAAACGGGAAAAACCAGGAGTGGAAAGCCGCATAAGGACTTCTCCGAAGGATACTATCTGAGCCATATTTTAAACTAATGCCCGTTTGCCAAAGAAAGAACTCCCTGACGGGCCATTGAAAAATGATTACGAACCAAAATTAAGTATTAACATTAAAATAGCCCACAACAAAAATGTCTGGGCTATTCATTTATCAGTGTATTTTAAATTCGGATTTTATTCAAAAACCAAAATATTTGTTGGCATTGTTATAGCTAATACCTTCCACCATCTTGCCCAGCCACTGGATGTCGTTAGGCAACTCCCCATTTTCGACATCCTGTCCAATCAGGTTACAAAGAATACGGCGGAAATATTCGTGACGCGGATAGGAAAGGAAGCTGCGGGAATCGGTGAGCATTCCCACGAAACGGCTTAGCAAACCCATATTCGAAAGTGCATTCATTTGCCGCTCCATACCATCTTTCTGATCGAGGAACCACCAGCCGGAACCGAATTGCATTTTGCCGGCAACGGTACCATCATTGTAATTCCCTGTCATCGTAGCCAACACCTCATTATCGGCCGGATTGAGGTTATACAAAATCGTTTTCGCCAGCTGATCCGTCGAATCCAGCTTGTTCAGGAACTTCGACAGCGCCTGCGCCTGGCTGTAATCGCCGATGGAATCCCAGCCGGTGTCCGGGCCGAGTTCGCGGAGCATTCGCTCGTTGTTGTTGCGCAAAGCACCGAGGTGGAACTGCTGTGTCCAGCCCTTGGAATGATCCATTTTGGCCATTTCATAGAGCAAAACCGACTTGAACGCCAGTGCCTGGCTTGCCGAAGGCTTCTCCCCTTTCAATGCAACCGCGAATGCCTCGCGGGCCGCAGTTTCATCGAATTCAGCATAAATATGCTCCAAGCCATGGTCCGACAAGCGGCCACCCATCGAAGCGAAGAAATCGTGGCGGTTCTGCAATGCTGCCAGCAATGCGTCATAGGAAGCAATCTCTCCCGTACCAGCTGCTTGCGCAAGTTTGGACAAATACTGTTTGAAATCCTCCGGCGATTCGATCAGCAGCATCGCCTTATCCGGCCGGAATGTAGGCAAGACACGGATATCGAAATCGCTATCGCTGATCGTTCTATGATAATTGAGAGAGTCCGTTGGATCATCCGTCGTGCAGATAACCTTTACGTTCATCCGGTTTAGCAAACTTTTCACCGAGTAATCGGGTTGGCGCAGCTTGGCCGAGCATTCATCGTAAATCTCGCGGGCTGTATGCTTGTTTAGCAGTATATCAATATTGAAATAGCGGAGCAGTTCGAGGTGCGTCCAGTGATAAAGGGGGTTCCGCATCGTGTAAGGTACCGTTGCGGCCCATTGTTCGAACTTCTCCCAGTCACTGGCCTCACCGGTGCAATACCGTTCGTTAATACCATTCGCGCGCATGGCCCGCCATTTGTAATGGTCGCCGTAAAGCCAGGCCTGCGTCAGGTTTTCAAACTGTTTGTCTTCCGCGATCTGATCGGGCGGCAGGTGGCAGTGGTAATCGATAATCGGCATTTCCTTCGCATAATCATGGTAAAGGATACGCGCGGTTTCCGAACGGAGGAGGAAATCTTCGGAAATGAAGGTCTTTTGTACTGCGGTGCTAATCGTTTCCATTCTCTTTCTTGTTACAATCACAAACTTCTTTCAATCCCGTATTCAAGCCCGCGCAGCTCCGCAAGCCCACGCAGACGCCCGATAGCCGTATAACCCGGGTTGGTCCGCTTTGTCGCCGACAAATCATCGAGCATACGGTGACCATGATCCGGGCGGAAAGGCATTCTCAAATCGGCTCTGCCTTCATTTTCCCGCCTTTTCTGTTCCAATACCAATGAGCGCATCACACCGTACATATCCACGTCGCCATCCAGGTGATCGGCCTCGTAAAAGCTGCCGTCGTGCTCACGTTTGGTGGCGCGCAGGTGGATAAAATGGATCCTGCTGCCCAGCCTGTCAACCATCCCGGCAAGATCATTATCCGGCCTGACGCCGTATGATCCCGTGCAAAAACAAATACCGTTCGCTTGCTTATCATATGCTTTCAGCAGCATTTCCGCATCGTTTTCGGTGCTTACTACACGTGGCAGCCCCAGGATCGGGTACGGAGGATCGTCGGGATGGATCGCTAACCGTATCCCCGCCTCTTCCGCCACCGGCCCGATGGCCTGGATGAACTGGTATAAATGCGTGCGCAGCTCGAAATCGCCGATATGCTCGTAGGTTTTCAAAACCTTTCTGAACTCTTCAACGGTAAAGCTCTCTTCCGAACCAGGCAAGCCGGCGATGATATTACGGACGAGCTTTTGCTTCTCCTGCTCCGACGCGGTTTCGAGCCAGATTTTCGCAGCACGCTTCTGCTCGTCGGTGTACAAATCCTCCGCTTCCGGTCTTTCCAGAAGGTAAAGATCAAAAGCAGCGAACTGGGTTGCATCGAACCGCAAACCTGTGGAACCATCCTTCATGGGTGCGTCCAGATCGGTTCGCGTCCAATCGAGAATGGGCATAAAATTGTAGCAGACGGTATCGATACCGCATTGCCCCAGGTTCCGGAGCGACTGCTGATAATGAAGGATATGTTTTTCAAAATCCCCTGAACGTGTCTTGATCGACTCGTGCACAGGCACACTTTCCACGACCGACCACGTAAGGCCGGCGTCCTCGATCAGCTGCTTACGCGCCTGAATTTCTGATACTTCCCAAACTTCACCGTTGGGAATATGATGCAATGCGGTTACGATTCCGGTCGCCCCGGCCTGACGGATATCCTGCAACGAAACAGGGTCGTTAGGCCCGAACCAACGCCAAGTTTGTTCTAATGCCATTATTATTTTAAATGCTCTATGCTACTAATCTATGCTCCGGTACGCGCTCGCGCAAGACTTTCAATGCGCGGCTCATTTGTGTTTCCACCGTCTTCACCGAAATTTCGAGCCGTTCGGCGATATCGCGGTAGCGGAGGCCTTCTTCGCGGCTAAGGCGGAAGATGAGCTGGCACTGGCGCGGCAATGCCTGGATACAATCTTCAATATGCTCGTAAAATTCGTTATACGACAACTCTTCCGCAGGCGAAAAATGATCCGCGTGACTCATATTCCACTGCACCGATTCCAGCGAATCCCGCTCATTCTGACGATGGATACGCAGTTTCAGGTAATCCAGCGCCTGGTTGCGCACAGCCCTGTAAATGTAAGCCTGAAATGAAGTATGCACCTCAATCTGCTCACGATTTTTCCAAAGTTTCACAAATACATCGGATACCACTTCCTCCGCGATTTCCCGCGTTACGACCACCCGCATGGCGTAGTTGCACAGCGAACGGTAATGACGTGTGAATAACTCGCGGAACGCATTATAATCACCGTTAGTCACCACTCTGCCAAACAGGGTTTCCAGTATACTTTTCTGAGAACAGGCTGATGGTAATGTACTGGTAAATGAGTTTGTTTCCATGTAAGCTGAGCTAGGTTAATTATAGAAAATTTCCTCGAATTGTAGTGGTATTAAGCCCCTTGTCTTCGTCGATGATTTATCTAGTTTAAACACTCGTTCGCTGATACACAAAAAAAAATCTTGAAAAAAAGCAATAAATTTACGCAACCGTTCCCGGAACCGTTCCCATTCCCGCAATTTTTCCCGGAACTTTGTGCGAACGGTGGTGACTTTGTGCAACATTGACCATTAGTGTATTTCCGGGACTTTTTAGCAAGATTGTACTATTTCAATATACCCGTATGAAAAAGGTTTCTATCACCATCAAAGAGATTGCAAGGCAACTCGGCATTTCCAAATCGACTGTGTCCCGCGCTTTGCGTGACAGCAGCGAAATCAGTGAAGAAACCAAGCAAAAGGTGATCGACCTGGCGGAGGAGCTCAACTATTATCCCAATCCGATAGCAATCAGTCTGCTTAAAAACCGGACGCAAACGATCGGGGTAATTGTACCGGATATTGCGAACCGCTTCTACTCGTCGGCCATCGGTGGCGTGGAAGATATTGCGTATAGCCGTGGATACCATACGATGATCTACCAAAGTCACGAACTGCTCGAAAGGGAGCGTTCGGCCACGCGGCACATTGCCTCGCGGCGGGTCGACGGCCTCGTGGTAGCGATTTCAAGCCAGTCGGAGAATATCGACCATTTCGCTTCCTTGCAGGAACAGGGCATTCCTGTCGTGTTTTTCGACCGTGTGAGCGATGCTATGAACTCTCATAAGGTGAGGGTTGATGATTACCGGGGCGCTTTCGACGCTACGGAGCATTTGATCAAAAGAGGCTGCAAGCGCATTGCACACATAGCGGGCCCCAAACCGGTATCCATTACACGCTTCCGTTTGGAAGGGTATAAAGACGCATTAAGAAAACATGGGATCGAATTTCAGGAAGAATGGGTATTGCACAGCGAGATCACGCAGGCGGGCGGTACGGAGCGCACCTACCAGCTCATGGCCCTGCGCGAGCGTCCGGATGCCATTTTCGGCGCCAGCGACCGCATTACCATGGGCATTCACTCGGCATTGCGGCAGCTGGGCTACCGGATGCCCGACGATGTTGCGGTGGTAGGTTTCTGCGACCTGGCCATGTCGTCGCTCCTCGATCCGCCGGTGAGCTCGGTGACCCAGCCGTCATTCGAAATGGGCCAGCAGGCCGCATCCTTATTACTGGACCTTATTGAAAGCAAAAATACCCCGGCCGAATTCGAGACCAGGGTATTGCAATCCAATTTGGTTATTAATAAGTCGTCTATGCGACATTAGCCGCTGAGGATCAGTCCGTGAGCGTTATCCGGTAATTGCCTTCAATTTTCTCTCAAATTCGACGAGGATGCGCTCCTTCATCTGAACCTTGCGTTTTTGGATATTGATGCGGCCAACGGCTTGCTTGTCCTGTTCGGGATCGCCGGTAGCGGTGCGGTCAAATTCCAGCTGCGCGAATTCAAGGTCGCTTTTCTCGCGTTTGGTAAGCCATTCGAGCTCGCGGTATTTGGTACGAAGCTGCTCTTCGGGGCTTTTCAGGTCGAAAGCCGGGTATTTGCGGCTGATAACGCGTGCCAGATAGCTCAACTCGAATATCTTGTCGCACACCATACGGAACTTTTCCGCTAGTTCCTTGTCTGCCAGTTTGAAAGGGATCTTGATTTCCTTCCATTTGCTGAGCAGGGCTTTTGCCGCCTGGGATGCCTCAATGATATCGGGTGACCTCAAAAGCGTTTCGGCCTCTGCCAGCAATTTTTGCTGTTCTACGATACGCGGGTCAACACGTACCTTCGGCTCGATGCCTTTGGCGGCATTATATTTGTCATAGAATAATTTAAGGAAGTGACGGTACGCCTTGTTGACTTTGAAAAAGCGCTTTGGCGGAACCTCTCCTACATTGTTCCATGCATTGCGTACGTCCCTTGCTTTCGAATAAGCATCATCGAGATCTCTCGAGTAGCTAAGCGTTTTGGTGATTTTGATCAAACGCTCGTATTCTTCGATCCGTGCTTGGTTGAGCTTGTTCTGCTCGTCAAAATAGTCGCGACGACGTTGGAAGAAATCATCCAGAATTTGCTGGAATGTTGTTTCAATTTCTTCCTGATATTCCTTGTCGACCGGCCCGGTACGGATCCATTTCGCTTTGATCTCCTGAATCTGGTCCGTTGCAGTGGCATAGTCGGTCACTGCGGCGGCAACTTTCACGTCTTCGATCAGCGCACGTTTGATTTCCAGATTTTTGAGCTGATTGACTTCAATAAGGCCTTTGAGATATTCTTCCTTCTCTTCCAGCCTTCTCAACAGGGGAACAAAATCACCCAATGCATCAAAACCTTTCAACTTGCGCTGCAACTGGATCAGCTTGGTAAGGTAAGAGCCCTTATTAAGTGCTTCATCTATTTCGCGTTCCAGCTGTTCAACTTTGTTCAGGACAATGTTAAAACGATTTTTAAAATAGTCAATCGCTTCCTGTTCAGTCCTTTTTACTTCTCCAATTTGCCGGTCGGGGAAATCCAGATACCCCTTTAAAAATACTTTGCTGTCCTTAACGTAGCCGTATTCATCATTCAATGTGGCATTTTCCATTCTTTCAATTTTTTTTATCTGCTAAGTGTAGGGATATATAACGATATTTGTTACGCACAAATTAAACAAAAAATGAGTAACGAAACCATTATTTTCTCAATGTCGGGGGTTAACAAAATCATTCCTCCCAACAGACATATTATCAAAAACATTTATTTATCCTTTTTCTATGGTGCCAAAATAGGCGTCCTCGGTCTGAACGGCTCCGGTAAATCAACACTCCTTCGTGTGATCGCCGGCATCGACAAAGACATTCAGGGTGAGGTAGTTTTCTCTCCCGGGTACTCCGTCGGAATGCTCGAACAGGAACCGAAACTCGATCCTACCAAGACCGTTCGCGAAGTTGTAGAAGAAGGTGTACAAGAAATTGTAAATTTATTGAAAGAATTCGACGAGATCAACGAAGCCTTCGGTGCGGAAGACGCTGATTTCGACAAATTATTGGAAAGACAGGGGGAAGTTCAGGAAAAACTCGACGCTTCGGACGCCTGGAATCTCGACAACCGGCTCGAAATCGCGATGGACGCTTTACGCTGCCCGCCGTCGGATACATTGATATCGACACTTTCGGGTGGTGAGAAACGCCGGGTCGCGTTGTGCCGCCTCCTGCTCCGCCAGCCCGACGTTCTTCTGCTCGATGAGCCCACCAACCACCTCGACGCCGAGTCGGTACTATGGCTCGAAGAGCATTTGAGACAATATAAAGGAACGGTCATCGCTGTAACCCACGACCGCTACTTCCTCGACAACGTTGCCGGTTGGATCCTTGAACTCGACCGTGGCGAGGGTATTCCCTGGAAAGGCAACTATACTTCCTGGCTCGAACAAAAGCAGGAACGCCTGAAAAAAGAGGAGAAAACCGAATCGAAACGTCAGAAAACATTGCAGCGCGAGTTGGAATGGGTACGTCTGGCACCCAAAGCACGCCAGGCCAAATCCAAAGCGAGGCTGGGGGCTTACGAGAAATTGCTCAGTGAGGAAGGCAGAGAAAAAGAAGAGAAATTGGAAATCTTCATTCCTTCCGGCCCAAGGCTTGGAAACAAGGTCATCGAAGCACATAATGTTTCGATGGGCTTCGGTGACAGGCTGTTGTATGAAAACCTCAGCTTCGCATTACCGCCAAACGGTATTGTAGGCATTATCGGGCCGAACGGTGCCGGTAAAACTACTTTATTCAAACTCATTACCGGCCAGCTGAAACCGCTGACAGGTCATTTCGACGTTGGTGAGACCGTGCAACTCGCCTATGTAGATCAGGAACACGACAATCTCGACCCGAACAAAACCGTATACCAGAGCGTTTCCGACGGCAACGACTGGATCATGCTCGCGGGCAAGCAGGCCAACGCCCGTGCATACGTGAGCCGGTTTAACTTTGGCGGCGGCGACCAGGAGAAAAAGGTAGGAACCCTTTCCGGTGGTGAACGTAACCGCGTACACCTTGCGATGACACTCAAAGAAGGCGGCAACCTGTTGCTGCTCGATGAGCCTACCAACGACCTGGACATCAATACCCTTCGTGCATTGGAGGAAGGCCTGGAAAACTTTGCGGGCTGCGCGGTAATCATCTCCCACGACCGCTGGTTCCTCGACCGCGTCGCAACGCACATTCTGGCATTCGAAGGAGATTCGCAGGTTTATTGGTTTGAAGGAAACTTCTCCGAATACGAAGAAAACCGCCGCAAGAGATTAGGCAACGACGCAACTCCCACCCGGATTAAATATAAGAAGTTGGCATAATTGCTATTAAATACAATTAGTTAAAAACGCTCACCTGGACAGGTGAGCGTTTTTTTGTCACCATTTGTAGAATTTATTTTTGACTTTTCTTTACATTCCATGAATTTCTATGTCTCTTGTAGAAAAAATTAGTACTATTTTTCAAAATCTGAGAATCTGTAATCGCCCACGAACATAAATTATATGCGTTTCAAAGGTCTGCTGCTTTTCCCCATTCAATCACGTTTACTAATTGTCGCATTTTTTCTTGCCCTCCTTGTTTGCCGGCCCGCCATACTTCTGGGCCAGCGCGAACTGGTCCTCAACACTACGGGTTACGGGTTTGACCGGACAGCGCCCAACGGAATTAATGCCGAGCAATGGCAATACATTCTAAAATTTGCGAACCTTAAATACAATGGGAAGGATGCAAGTCCGACGGCCATCAGGCTGCATGTACAGTGGGAGCATTATGAACCTACCGCGGGCAATTACCAGCGGGCAAAGTTGGCCCAGGCGGTCAAAGCCATTCTGGATATTAACCCGAACATGAAAGTAGCGCTTCATTTCTCGTACCTCCGCCCAGGTTACTGGAACGACAGCTTCCTTGCGCTACCAGACGTCGCACAACTATCAACCGGCTCGCTTATGCGCGAAGCGGTTGCGCATACTTACCCATCGGTGTACTCCGAAGATGCTAAGAGTCGCTTTCTAGCTTTCGTGGACGACGCGCTGGCGCAGGTCCAGGCCTATTCTTCGAGGATTTTGTATGTGGCGATGGGCAACAATGGGTCGGAAGAATTTTATATCCCCAACAAAACGGTCAATTCCGTCAATTATGCCGGCATGTTCGAAGCAAAGGCATTACAGGCCTGGCGCACGAAGTTTCTTCCGGCAAGGTTTCCGGGAAAACTCAATGCTACCTGGGGCCGGAACTCCTATCCTATCGCTTCCGCCCCCCAACCAACCGACGGAAATTACAATTCTGAAATAGGCCGCGACCTGCATCGCTTCGCTGGGTGGGGTTTGCTGAAACTTTTCAAGGGCTTTTATCAAACCGTCAAAAACCGTAATCCTTCCATTAAAGTATTGCACTTCATATCCGATTTTGGCTCCGTGCAGGGCAACAACTGGCATTTGCACAGCAGCACTCTTCTCCTTGCACTGGAATTGTCGGACGGTATTTACCATACCGACGGCACCAATCAATGGGACCTTTGGAAAAAAATTATGGGAATCGACGTCATTAAAGGTACCTACCCCAACAAAATAGCAGGCGTGGAGTTCGACCCGATAGACCTTGCCCAGCCCGCTGGCGGTTCGGGGATCAATGGGGGTATTCCTTATGAGTGGTTTCCAAGAGCCTACAAGCATGGCGCCGACTACGTACACATTGCCATGCATTATAATGACATAGAAATGCAGCAGCTCGCGCCCACGCTCGCGCTGTGCCGCGAGCAGTATATTACGGGCTCTTACCAACCTCCGGCCCGCGCGGAAGCGGCTACTATCAACATTTTTCCGAATGTTTTCACCGGGAACTTCCTTTTCGACAAGTGGAACCAGATAGGCGGCCAGAACTTCGGGCAAACCGACCTTCGTCCCGCTTCGATCAGGATGACGGACACGGGTTATTGGGAAAACCTTTGGGAAAAAGACAATTACCTGCCTTGCTCATTTACGCTGAACATGAGCACTTCCCCGGGCAAACCCGTTGTGGGGACGCCGGTGACGCTCAGCATCAATTGCCAGGGGCCGGAATGCAATTCGGCGAACTATGTTTGGACCGGCCAGGGGGCCAATAACCTGACGGGCAGTTCCATCACATTCAATGCCCCTGCCACCCCAGGCGATTATAACTACACTGCCACATCGGTGCGGAGCGGGTGCGGCGTCAAATCTTCATCGAAAGTCGTCCCCGTTGCCCGTGCATTGCCTGTGAAGCTAATCAGCTTCACGGCTGTAAAAGAGGGCAGGCAGGCGCAACTCGCCTGGTCCACAGCCGAAGAAGTGAATAGCGAAAAGTTCGACATAGAACGGAGCCCCGACGGCAAAAAGTGGGTGCGGGTTACCTCCGTGGCCGCAGCAGGCGATGTATTGAATGCAGTAAGCAGGTATAATTTCACCGATGGAAACCCATTGCCCGGCGAAAATCTGTACCGGCTCAAAATGATCGACCGCGACGAGACATTTTCATACAGCAGGATTATAAGCCTTCGTTTCGAAACGACGACTGTCGTGAGCATTTATCCTAACCCGGCCAGCGACAAAATAAAGATTTCTGCGAACGACTGGAAGAATATCGCGACCGTCAGGATATTCAACATTACCGGCCAGGCGGTTTACAGTTCCGACAAGCCACAGCAGGAGATCGATATCCGGGGTTTGGCTTCCGGTTCGTATGTAATCGGGCTTGGGTGGAACGATGGCACGCGTGAAAATGTCAAGTTCGTGAAAGAAGGCGGGAAATAGGATGCGACCGGGATTTGCCCAAAGGCCAATTCTTGCTAACTTTCGAACGGAATCAGTTTTTAGAATTGTCAATGAGTCAATCTTCATCTTTGCATAAAATACATTTCATTTCGATTGGCGGTAGTGTCATGCACAATCTGGCCATCGAACTACATTTAAAAGGGTTCGTTGTGACGGGGTCCGATGATGAGATCTATGAACCATCGTCCAGCCGGCTCGCGCAATATGACCTGCTCCCGCCCGTTACGGGCTGGTTCCCTGAAAAAATCACTTCCGACCTGGAAGCCGTCATCCTCGGCATGCATGCCAGGCAGGACAACCCCGAGCTGGCCAGGGCAAAAGAGCTGGGTATCAAGGTCTATTCTTATCCCGAATATATTTTCGAGCAAAGCCAGAACAAGCAACGGGTGGTGATAGCCGGTAGTCATGGAAAAACAACCATTACTTCAATGGTACTCCATGTCTTGAAATACAATAATAGAAATTTCAACTACCTGGTCGGCGCACAGATCGAGGGTTTCGACAATATGGTGAAGCTCTCCGAAAATGCGCCTCTCATCGTGATCGAAGGTGACGAGTACTTCACCTCGCCCATCGACCCCACACCCAAGTTCATCCACTACCAACCACATATTGCACTGATCAGCGGCATTGCCTGGGATCATTTCAATGTATTCCCAACCTGGGAATCGTACGTGAAGCAGTTTGAGCTGCTCGCCGACTCTCTGCCCAAAGCCGGTGCGATCATTTTCGACGAGACGGATGATATGCTTGATGTGATCGGGCAAAAAGGCCGTCCCGACGTCGCCAGCACACCTTACAATGTACATCCGCACCGGATCGAAGATAACAGGACGATATTGATCACCGCTGAACAAGGCGAAGTTCCGATCCTCGTCTTCGGCAACCACAATATGAAAAATATCAGCGGCGCACGTGAAGTGTGCGAACGCCTGGGTGTGACCGACGAGGAATTCTATCAGGCGATCGCCACGTTCAAGGGCGCATCGAAAAGGCTGGAACTGCTAGGTGCCAATGAAACAGTGAATGTGTACCGCGATTTTGCTCACGCGCCTTCCAAAGTAGAGGCTACTACCAACGCTTTGAAAGAACAGTTTCCCCAAAGAACCCTTGTAGCCTGCGCAGAGCTTCATACGTTTAGCAGCCTTAACAAAGGGTTCCTGTCGCAGTACCGCCGCAAACTGAAAGCTGCCGATGTCGCCATTGTGTATTTCAACCCGCTGACAGTGGAACACAAGCGGCTCGAAAGCTTGTCGGAAGAAGATATCAGGACGGCATTCAAGCGGGATGATTTGAAAGTATTTACAAGTTCTGCGGAACTGGAAGCATTTTTAAAGTCGCTGACCTGGAAAGATGCCAATTTACTGCTGATGAGTTCCGGTACGTTCGGCGATCTTGACCTGAAAAAACTGGCTGCGGATGTTCTGGCATAACCCGCCGATTCGTCGCCCTAAATCATAAAATCCGTTAATTCGATGCAATCCATAGTTGTATACTGCGGTTCAAATCCGGGAAAGAAAGCGCTATATGCCGAAACCGCCTACCAATTGGGTGCGGAATTGGCAAAGCGGAACATCAAACTCATTTACGGCGGAGGCAATATGGGCCTCATGGGCCGGGTAGCCGACGGCGCCATAGACAATGCCGGATTCGTTACGGGTATTATCCCTAACTTCCTGGCCAAACTGGAAGTAGCACACAAAACGTTGTCCGAGCTGCATTTCGTGGAGACAATGCACGAGCGCAAAGCCAAAATGGTTTCGATGACCGACGGTGTCATCGCATTACCGGGCGGCTATGGCACGCTCGACGAGCTTTTCGAAATTCTGACCTGGGCACAGCTTCGCATATTCCATGGCCCGGTAGGGGTTTTGAACGTCAATGGATTTTACGACCTTTTGCTTCTCCAACTGGATAAAATGGTGGAAGAAGGCTTTTTACGGCCCGATACCCGCAAGCTTTTGGTCGTAGACGGAGACCCCGCAACACTCCTTGAAAAAATGGAAATCTTCCGTTCTCAAAATGCGGAAAATAAGCCGCTGGATGGGTCGTTGTATGTAGATAAACACTAGCCATCCCGTCAAAACAATGCGTGCTTTCTGCCTATTAGCCATTACGGTCGCCACATCCATTACCGCCTACGCGCAACTGGAAAACCTCGGGAAGTCGGTTAACACCGAATACAATGAAATCAGCCCGATCATTTCCCCCGACGGCAAAACGATCTATTTCTCGCGGGTGAGCCATCCGCAGAACACGCACGGCCCGAAAGGCAGCCAGGATATCTGGTTTTCGGAACTGAAAAGCGACAAATGGTCGCCCGCACGAAGGCTTCCTTCGCCGCTCAACAAAGAGGATTATAACAGCCTTTACAGCATTACACCCGACGGTAATACCCTGCTAATCAAGGGAGCATATAAAAACGGAACCTACGAGACCAGGGGTTTTTCAACCAGTAAAAAAACGGCCAGAGGCTGGTCCGCTCCAACCAAGCTGGATATCCCCGGTTATACCAAGCTCAGCAAAGGCCAGTTCGATTGCGGCTATCTTTCCAATGACGGGAAGGTACTGGTAATGTCGTTCAGCGAGAAGAAAAACAGCAAGGTCGACGACCTGTACGTCAGCTTTAAGCAAAAAGACGGCACCTGGTCGAAACCGCTGAACCTGGGAGCCGAAATCAATACCGGGGATTTTACGGAAACAACCCCTTTTCTGGCACCCGATGGCGTCACGCTCTATTTTTCCAGTGACCGGAAGGGCGGGCAGGGAAGCAACGACATTTATTACAGCAAGCGGATCGACAAATCGTGGAAGAGATGGAGCAGGCCCGTAAACCTCGGCCCGGCGATCAACACGGATGGTTACGATGCTTACTATACCATATCCGCATTGGGCGACTTCGCCTATATGGTATCATTTAAGGACACAGAGGGCAAAGGGGATATTGTCCGTTTCAACCTTCAACCTAAACCTTCGCCAGCGGATTCGACGGAGGCACCGGTGGCCGTTGTTCCCCCTTCAGACCCCGTGGTGATGATCAGTGGAAAAGTGATCGATTCCAAAACCGGGAAACCTGTCGAAGCAACGATCATTTACGAAGACCTGACTACCGGCGAGGAAGTAGGAACCGCCACGACCAACCCTACTACCGGAGAATACAAACTTGTGCTTCCTTATGGCCAGAAATACAGCTGGCGCGCTGTTGCCCCTAATTTCATCGCAGAAGGAGAGAATATTGACCTTACCGACACTACCAACCACGGTAATAAGAGTTTTAAGGAAATCGCCAACAAATCGTTGAAACTGATCCCGATAGAGGAAGGCCAGATCGTACGGCTCAATAATATCTTTTTTGCCACTGGAAAAGCCACGCTCCGCGAAGAATCATTCCCCGAGTTGAACCGCATTGCCATTTCAATGCAGGAAAACAAAACGCTCGCCATTGAGCTGGGCGGCCATACCGATAACACGGGTAGCGCGGAATTTAACATAAACCTGTCACAGGAACGGGCCGACACCGTTCGCGAATACCTGATCGGAAAAGGTATCGAGCCCGACCGCATTGCCAGCAAGGGTTACGGTGAAACCAAGCCTGTCGCCAAGAATGATACGCCCGAAGGTCAGCAGCAGAACCGGCGCGTGGAATTCAAGATATTGAAGAAATAGGCTCCACGGATTCTCCGGTTTTCTGTCGTTTTACTGCTTTCATTCCAAATACAATCCGCAAAAAATTACTCTTGCGGATCAGGAAATGGTATGTTCCCAGGCAAATCAAGAATGTTGCCACGCATAGATAAATAAATTTCACGAACCAATGCACCGGGGCGTTGATCAGCGGATATGCGAGGCAAATGATCACTGTTTGATGCAGAATGTAGAACGGATACACTGCTTCATTGGCATACCTCAGGAAAGGATTGCTGAATTGAAGGTAGGTGTAGCCATACCCGAAGATCGACAGCAGGATACACCATGCATTAGTCGTTTTAATAACATCGTACACCAGCCACTGCGTGGCATCCATATCCCGGTCGACAGTCCAGTAAAATGCGTACAGGGCAATGGTCAGCGTGACCCAGATGCCCAACGTCAGGCGTCGGTGTTTTTGAAGTGTTTCCCAAAAACGCGGTTGCGAACAAAGCAAGAAACCGGTTACGAACAACGTAAAATCGTGGAAATGCTCATTCCAATCCCTCACCAAGTTATGCGTCGTCGGGAAATGCTCCGCCAGCAGAATGCTCCCGCCTACATGCCAGAGAACCGGGACGATGATCAAGCTCCACGGATTAGAGAAAAACGCGGCCAAGCGCTGCGTAAAGCCGGTATAACGGCGCAGCAAAAGTAACAGCGGAAGCCCCAGCAGCGAATAGCAGAAGATATAAACCAGATACCATAAGTGGTGCCAGCTGAAACTGCCCTGCGGGTAAGGGACAAATTGAAATACAGTTTTGTAAAAATCAACATAACCGTATGTTTGCCCTTGCGTAAGTCGTTCGAAAAAGATCTGCGGCGGCACGATTACAAACATCCCGAAAACCAGCGGTATGAAGATCCGTATGAACCGCTCTTTCAGAAAAGCTGCCGGCCCACGGCTCCCCAAAGCGAAATAGACCCCTGCCCCTGAGATCATAAATAGCAGCGACATCCGCCATTGGCTGCTGAACCGCATCGGCCACTCTACTGCGTGTGTTATGACATTGTTCTTGATGTGCCAATCCCAATGATTGAAAAACATGCCGACGTGAAAAAAGATCAGGATAGCGAATGCAATAACACGCAACCGATCGAGATCGTACCGGCGGATGTTGGGAGAAGCAGAGTGAAACTGGTCTTGCTTTGTTTCCATGACAAATAGTTTTGAGTGATGTCCAAAACTAGCGCCCAAAAAAGGCAGGAAACGACCGTCCTGATCCGTTCGAAGTTCTTCCCGATAAGTCAGAACTTCTGATTGACGTGCTTTTTACGGTATTCCGAGGGAGTGGAGCCGGTTATTTTGCGGAATGCCGTATTGAATGCGGATTTCGAGTTATACCCCACCATCTGACCGATCTCCTCGATCTTGATGTATGCATTACCCTCGTCGGCAAGGAGCCGCTGCGCCTCCTGAATCCGATACGCACCCAGAAAGTCGAAAAAGCTTTGCTTTAACTCCTCATTAAGGATTTGTGACAGATGATGCGTTGACACTCCAAGTCGTTTGGAAAGTGCCGGCATCGAAAATCCCGGATCGAGGAATGGTTTTTCAGCGAGCATTACTGCTTCCAGCTTGCCCAGCGTCGCAGATTGTATCTCCCGGGTCAATGAAGATTTTTCGTATTTCCGGGCGGTCCGCTCGTTTGACTCATGAAAGAACAACGATTTCCTTAACACCGTAAAGCTGACAATATAAATGATCAGCGAAATGAATGCGGCGATAATATGATCGCCCAAGTCGTGCGGGAATGAAGTCCGGACGACAAAGAAAACCAGTATCAGGAATGTCAGCTGTAAGGACATATCCCTGAACCATGAAAGCGAGCTTTTTTCACCCGTAAAAAACGAAATCCCGCGTTCCCTGAATGCCCCGGTCAGAAACCAGAAACCGGCGACACTGTAGATAACCATACTGGCGAACGTGAGCTCGTTGATATACCATTTCGGATAAAACATCCACTCGCTGCCATACGCCGTGGCCGCAATTCTTTCTAATTCCGGGTGGAAGGAGCCAATGTTCGCATTATACTTGAACGCCAGACTTTGCGGGTAAATGAGCACGCACATGTATGCGAGGTAGGCCATCGAGGGGATGAAATGGATCCATGCCCGCCTGGAAACCCGCTGGGTTACGCCTGTTTTGGTATAGAGGAATGCGGCTGGGGCCATCAGCAGATTCAACGGTTCGCTGAAATCGACCAGCCACAGCACGCGAAACATATAATTGGTATACCCTAACCACACATCGCTGATAATTACCGACATCGCCAGGATAAGAATCCCAAGAAAGAGATTCGAACGGTTGCTGCCCTTTGCGTGCGATAGGAAAAAATACGCGAGTATCAACCCCTGTACGCAACCCAGCAGCATGAATAATGAAAAAAGGTCGGTATGGATCGGAGGTGAAGCTGGGATCATGTTATTGCATCTCGGATTTCAAATATACGAATTCGAAAATGCAATTCAGGGACAGTAATGCGTCCGGGGCGCTGCTCAATATAGCACGATCAGAAAAATGAACACCACCAGCCATAGTGCTCCCGTAAAATGCCAGTAGCGCGTGAAGAGCCTGATACGAAGGCGGTTTGGAGGATTGACGCTGTACACGAACGAATCCACATAACTTCTGTTCTTAACAGCTTTTCTGAACAAATAACTCAAATACAACACGCCTCCCATCATGTGGAGGAGGTGAAGGCCGGTCAAGAGATAGATGAATCCTTCGGAAGTATTGACGCCGCTGAAAACGCCGGAATTGACCATTTCCATCCATCCGCCGGTCTGCAACATGATAAAGATGAAGCCTAGTATGAGCGTAGCACCCATAAATACCCGATAATGCAGGAAGCGTTCGTTTGTAAATGCGAGGTTAGCCTCGTGAAGCGTGATACTGCTGAACAAAATGACCAGGGTACTCAGCCAGAACATATCCGGCAGCGCGACCAAATGGGCGGTTTCTTTATGGGCCCGCAGAAGGAAAATGACAAAAATGGAGGTGAAAAGCAACGAGCTGCCAGCAACCCCAAGCCAAAGCATAAAGCCAAGCGGCTCACGTCGTTTGGTGAAAGGATTTTCAGTTTGCCTGGTTGTGTGCTTCGGACTCATCTCCCAATCATTGATATCTTCGAAAAGCGCAATTCAAGGTGAATATAACGACTAATTTACACCTTAATACATAACCCGGAGGTTAAATTTATTTAAGAAAACCCTGCCACAGACGAAAGTCGGGAAAATGTTGTTTCAGATTTTGTTCCCCTCCGAAAATACCGAACAGTGTCGATCCTGAACCACTCATGGCAGCATATTCTGCTCCCAGACTGTACAGCTTTTCCTTTACTTCCTCCAAAAGAGGGTATTTTTTGAAAAGCGTTGCTTCGAAATCATTCTTGACACGGCCTCTCCATTCTATGATAGGCTCCCGAAGTATAGTACGTAAATTTTCGGTGCTTCGTTTCGCAACTACGCCGGAATATGCTTCAACGGTCGAAATATGTATCCCAGGGTTCACCAGCACGATCCATTTCCCCGCGATATTAACATCGATATTATCGAACTGGTCGCCTTTTTCGAAGCAATACACCGGCTTATTTCTGATAAAAAAGGCGCAGTCGCTGCCGATCTGTCTTGCATAATGCTCCTGCTCTGCAATCGAAATATTGAGCTCAAAAAGCTGATTCAATGCTCTTATAGTAAACGCCGCGTCGGCAGACCCACCGCCGAGCCCGGCGCCTATGGGTACCGTTTTTAGTAAATGTATTTTGACGGGAGTTAGCTGAAAATCCCTCCTGAGCATCTGGTAAGCCTTCGTGCAAAGATTATCTTCCGCATTGCCCGGGATGGCGATCCCGTCGGCATGAAACGAGAAGGTTTCAGCCAAAGTAATTTCCAACGCATCCGACCAACCTACTGGGTAGAAACAGGACTCGATGTTATGAAACCCGTCCGGGCGCTTTTCAACGATATTTAGGCCTATATTGATCTTGGCATTCGGAAATACTAGCATTCTAATTTCAATTGCGGCAAATAGCTTACTGTTCCCAGCGCCATTCCTGGCCTATAATCAATTCTTCTTTTAATCCCTGAGATATCAAATAATCACGGGTTTTCTGGTCGGACAATTTCTTTACGGCAATGTTTTCCGCATTCGATAATGCATACAAATACATAGATGCGATACGCACCGTGTTTTCCAATTGGTCCTTATTCACCAGGCTGAAATCATCACAATCCGCATGATAACATTGTAGCACATTAGGATCGAGGTGCCCCGACAAGCCTGCGATGGGCACCCCTTCCAGCATAAAAGGCTGATGGTCGCTGTGCAGGCCGGCCCTGTTCGTCGTTTCATTCTTATAGTCACTGTTCACGGACTGGATCGCTTGGCCGACCGTCGCAAAGAACTCGGTCATTTCATCCCGTCCGAACGTATTGGCTCCATTTGGATCGTTGGTCATATCGAGGTTCATCATATACGAAACCTTATCGATTGTTCCTGACTTTTTGAGCTCATTCACAAAATGCTTGGATCCCAGAAGCCCCTGCTCTTCTCCCATGAACAACACAAACTGAATGGTCCGTTCAGGCTTCACTTTCAATGCCTTGAATGCCCTGGCTATGTCAATCACGGCAAACGACCCGATTCCGTTGTCAATTGCGCCCGTAGCAAGATCCCACGAATCGAGGTGACCGCCGATAATAACCTTCTCGTCGGACTTTCCTTTTAGCGTAGCTATTACATTACGGGCTTTGATAGGCTTCGAAATGTTGTGCATGTCGATATGCGCTTCTAACGGGCCTTCGTCCTTAATCCATTTCCTTATCTCATGGCCGCTTTCATTGGATATGCAAACGGCTGGGATAGAGATGATAGCACCGGTAACCGACGCGGTTCCGGTAAGCAAAATTTTGCCGGGTGCACCGTTGACCATGATCATCCCCTTCGCGCCATATTTGATCGCCAATGCTGTTTTTTCCGACCGGTGCAGATTCTTTTTGCCAGTTACGCCAACGAGGTTAATGTTGGCCATCGCAACTTTACCCTTTACCTTATCTTTCAGGGCCAGAAAGTCTTCTTCCAATCCGTTGCCGACATCTACAATTTCGCCGTGTAGATTGGACTCCACGGGCGAATGTGCGAGCGAAACAACGGGAACATCACGAAAGTTGTCGCTGCTGCCGGGTGCTATGGATAATGTGACGGTGTCCCGCATCCACGCTTCTACTTCAAAAGGTTGATATACAACATCGGTGAAGCCATAGCTTTTCAAAAGCTTGAACGCATATTCCTCGGCCTTTTCGCCATTTGCACTTCCGGTAAGCCGGTGCCCGATGGTCCTGGTTGCATCTCCGAGTGTGGCATAGGCCTTACTATTCTCTCTGATTTCCCTATTGAGACGTGAAAACGGTTTCTCCCATTTTTTATCGACAGGGCGAAACTCTGAAAACAACAAAAACAACCCACCAATGAGTACGACTTGTACAACTTTCTTCATAATTCCCGATAAAGGATGTCAGCAACTTGAAATTTTCCTCAAATATCGCATAGATATTTGACCTCTTGCAAGATAAACACAAAGGAGACCCTAAAATCAACCCTTTAGTTTCATTGCGTCATTAATATACCCATTTCTGACTGATCTGACATCACTTTCCCGTATGCTTTCCATACATTTATATTTAAGTGTAAAATTTACACTTATTATGTTTCTTTTCTTAAAGATATTTGAACATTTTTGTACTTTTTAGCACTTATATTTAAACACCGAAGCACTTTAAATCAAAATAATCATATTTCGCAATGTATTTCCTTGGATTCGATTTAGGCAGTTCGTCCGTCAAAGCTTGTTTGATTCACGCAGATACCGGGGCAGTTGCCGCCTCCGCATTCTATCCTGAAAGGGAAATGACTATTGCAGCCCCAAAGCCGGGTTTCGCCGAGCAGCAGCCTCAGATGTGGTGGGAGAATGCGTGCCTGGCTTCCCAGGCCGTTATCAAAAAAGCAAACGTTTCCCCCGACGAGGTGGGTGCAATCGGAATTTCTTACCAAATGCACGGGCTTGTGGTCGTGGATGAAAACCTGAATGTTCTCCGCCCATCTATCATCTGGTGCGACAGCCGTGCTGTCGAAGTGGGCAACCAGGCAATGGACGCTTTGGGCGAGGAATATGTACTGCCTCATTTGCTCAATTCACCGGGTAATTTCACGGCCTCCAAACTCGGTTGGGTGAAACAGAACGAACCTGAGGTTTATGCGAAAGTCCACAAGTTCATGCTTCCAGGCGATTACCTTGCCGCCCGTATGACAGGCGAGGTCGTAACGACCCCATCCGGACTTTCCGAAGGCATATTCTGGGATTTCGTCAATCAACGCCCGGCCGATTTCCTGTTCGACCATTTCGGGTTCAGTCAGAGCATCCTGCCCGAGGTGCTACCTACTTTTGCCGAGCAAGGGAGAGTAACCGCCGCCGCCGCTGCCGAGCTTGGATTACAGGCGGGTATTCCCGTCACGTACCGCGCCGGCGACCAGCCGAACAATGCCTTTTCACTTAACGTACTCGAACCTGGGGAGGTTGCCGCAACTGCCGGAACTTCCGGGGTTGTGTATGGCGTCAGCGACCAAATTAAATTCGATCCAAAATCACGCGTTAATACCTTCCTCCACGTAAACCCGATTTCTTCGGCATCGCGTTACGGCGTTTTACTGTGCGTAAACGGGACGGGAAGCCTGAACGGCTGGCTGCGTAATGCATTGTTCCAGGGGAATGTCTCTTACCCTGAAATGAACAGCCTGGCTGCACAGGCACCTGTCGGGTCCGATGGCCTGTTCTGCCTTCCTTTTGGTAATGGCGCAGAGCGCATGCTTGAAAACAAGGATCCGGGAAGCACATTCAAAGGACTTCAATTCAGCCGTCACGGGCTTAGCCACTTTACGCGCGCGTCACAGGAGGGCATAGTTTTCGCACTCTATTATGGCATGGAAATCATGGAAACGGTGGGCGTATCCCTTAAAAATATCCGTGCAGGTGAGGCCAACATGTTCCTCAGCCCTGTTTTCAGGGAGACTTTTGCCAATGTCTCCGGTGCCACCGTCGAACTGTATAATACCGATGGTGCACAAGGTGCAGCCCGCGCGGCCGGTTTCGGACTCGGTTACTACAAAAACCGTGAAGAGGCGTTCGTAGGCCTCACCGCATTACGCACGATCGAACCCGACGCAAATGTGACGCAGGCTACGCGTGACGCTTACAGCAATTGGAAAGCGGCGCTCGAAAAAAGCCTTTGATAAGAAAACAGGCCTCATGTCAGACCAGGTATGAGGCCTGTTACTATTAACGCGTTCATACCACCGCCTCCTGCTTCTTCTGGACTTCCTCTACTTTATGAGCAGTCACCTCCGTACGCCTTACCGTGCGATTATCTTTGTCGACATACTGGCGATAGGTTAGCCGTCCCTCAATCGAAACCATTTTCCCGGTCGTCAGAAATTCCTCGCAGCGCTGCGCCAGTTCCCGCCACACTACGACCGTGTGCCAGACCGTGTTCTTAACCTCTTCCTTATTCCTGTTAACATACCCTTCATCCGTCGCCAGTGAAAAGCTGAGCATTTTGCCGCCATCAAACTCTCTTACGTTGATTTCGCGACCTACATTTCCGATTAATTTTACCGAGTTCATTCTGATAATGTTTAGATGATGAATACTGATGCCGGGCTAGATAATGCGAACCGGCAATGCAAAGGTGCAGGGACCGGAAGAATCGAGTCGGTTTTTAACCGCTTATAGTCATATGAAAACATTTGTAGCCGTTTGCAAACGGAAAAATGCGGGCTATTGAACCTCGGTAATGAATTTTGCTATATTGCAGCTCGGGAAAATCTATGCACACTGCCTGGGCGTCAAGTGCTCCGGCCAAACGGAAAACACATGAACAATTGCCAGGAATGCGGCAAACCGCTAATGGGGAGGATCGACAAAAAGTTTTGTTGCGACATGTGCCGCAACAGCTTTAACAACCGCCTCAATTCCGATTCCCATAACCTGATGAGGAATATAAATAACCAGCTCCGGAAGAACCGCCGGATTCTGGAAGAGCTTTGCCCAGACGATAAATCCAAGACAACCAAGCACATTTTATTAGCCAAAGGCTTTGATTTTAACCTGATTACCAACATCCGTCCGACACTCAAAGGAAGCATTTACCACTTCGTTTACGACTACGGCTACCTGGAACTGGACAATGATTTTTATCTGATCGTAAAGGATAAACGATTGGAGAAATAGATATTTTTGCAGGAATTCAAACTACCACCGATGAAAAAAGTAAGCCTCAGCGATTCCGGCCCGAAGGTCTCGGAAGCAATTTATGGTTTCTGGAGATGGACCGACGAAGGTGCCGTTACCACCACGCAAATTGAAAAAACGGTCAATCTCTGCCTCGATCTGGGCATTAATACATTCGACCATGCTGATGTTTACGGCGACCACACCATTGAAGAACATTTCGGCAAGATCATCGCTAACAAGTCATTCAAGCGGGAAGACATTGTGTTGTTCAGCAAATGCGGCATCAGGACGTCACCGGATAAATACCTGACTTACTACGATAATTCGCGTGAGCACATTATCAATAGTATCAACGGTTCGCTCAAAAGACTGAAGACCGATTATCTGGACATTTTTCTGCTGCATCAAAGCGACCTTCTGGCCGACCCCGAAGAAACAGCCATGGCATTGGCCGAGATCGTAACCTCGGGCAAAGCGAAACATATCGGCGTTGCTAATTTTACGGTATTCCAGCATCAACTGCTCGCGTCCTACCTTCGTATTCCGATCGTTACGAACCATATCGAGCTGAATTTGATGAATACAACGGCGATCGAGGACGGCCGCATCGACTTCATCAAACAGAGCTTCAGTAAACCATTAGCCTGGGCACCGCTAGCCGGAGGAAAAATCCTGAATGGTACCGACGAAAAAGCCGTGCGCCTGAGGGCCAAACTCGATGAAGTCGGTAAGAAATACGATGCTAATATTGAGCAGACCGCCGTCGCCTGGCTCATGAAACTGGGCACATTACCCATTATCGGTTCGCTCTCGGAGGCGCGCATCCGCAACGGTGCAAGTGCTTCGGATATTAAGCTGAGCCGCGAAGATTGGTATGATATCTATCAGGTTGTCGGGAAGTAAAAAAGAAGGGATATTGTTCTAATGAACAGTATCCCTTTGAATATCAATCCTTCAATTGCTTGGCGTCCAGCTTTCTGATAATTTCCTTTTTGTTGAAAAGCAATCGCCAGACAGCGAAAGTCGTATCCTGGGTTGCCATGCATTTCTTGCAAATAACGCTTTCCGATGAAAGAGGAGCATTGTACACGAGCAGCGTGTCATTCAATTGCTGCAAATTGTCGCCCGCCGGGGTTTTGCTTTTCGCACTGTAAGCGTATGCGTCGAGGATCTCCCGCTCCTTGGCGAGCAAGCCGGGACGTTTCATGTCATTTGTACCGAACAATTCGACTTTAACCCCATATTCCTTTTCCAATGCGGCAATCACCGGAATACCGCCCAGGTCCCGGCAATGTGCCAGTCCGGCGTCGGGATTCTTTTCGAGCTCGCCTTTTAAAGCCTTTTCGGCGATCTCGGCTATTTTCTTTCCCCATTCATCGGCCGATGATATAAGTTGGACGTTGGTAACCCGCTTGATCTGCGATGCTTTGATTTCCCTGCTCAGCTCTTTCGTGTTCTCAATACGCCCGCTTTTGAAGTCGCAACCGACCAAAGCACTTGCCAGCATCACGATACATATTATTCTTTTCATTGTTCCAGATGTTAGTTTAAACCAGCAAACGGTTTTATCCACAATACGCAGCCAGTCCCTTGAAACTATTCATTTAGCTAAAATGCGTATCTTTGTGCCCCGAATGCGAGGTGCCAAAGATATTCAATAAAGATGATCGATAAATTAGAAGCTATAAAAGAACGGTTTGAAGAGGTTTCTCAACAAATCATACAACCCGAAGTAGTGTCCGACTCTTCACGTTATTCCAAGATCAGCAAGGAGTACAAAGACCTTGGCAAGATCGTGGACCAGTATGCGCTTTACCAGAAGTTGCAGAAAGACATCGCCGGCACCAAGGAACTTATAGCAACTGAGAAAGACGAAGATCTGCGGGAAATGGCGAAGGAAGAGCTCGATGAGCTGGTCCCTAAGCTCGCAGACCTGGAACAGGCGATTAAAGAGCTGCTTATTCCAAAAGATCCTAACGACAGCCGTAATATTATCCTCGAAGTCCGCGGCGGTACCGGTGGCGACGAGGCCGCTATTTTTGCCGGCGACCTTTTTAGAATGTATCAGCGTTTTTTCGAAAAAATGGGCTGGCGTTCATCGATTATGGACTACACGGAGGGTACCAACGGCGGTTATAAAGAAATTATCTGCAAAGTGGAGGGCGAGGATGTGTATGGCAAAATGAAGTTTGAATCGGGTGTGCACCGCGTACAGCGCGTACCTGCCACGGAATCTCAGGGACGTATTCACACATCTGCTGCTTCGGTGGCTGTTCTGCCGGAAGCGGAGGAAGTGGACGTCCAGATCAATATGAACGACGTTCGTGTCGATACTTTCCAATCGTCAGGTGCGGGTGGACAATCGGTTAACACGACTTATTCCGCGGTGCGTTTGACCCACATTCCGTCCGGGCTCGTCGTAAGCTGCCAGGACGAGCGTTCACAACTCAAAAACAAAGATCGCGCGTTAAGCGTACTACGCTCTCGCCTGTACGAGATCGAATTGAAGAAACACAACGATGCGATTAGTTCACAGCGGAAATCGATGGTAGGTAGCGGCGACCGTTCCGACAAAATACGGACCTACAACTACCCCCAAAGCCGCATTACCGATCACCGGATTGGATACACCGTATACAATCTTCCGGCTGTTATGGAAGGCGATATTGCCGAATTGATCGAGAAACTGCGCATTGCTGAGAATGCAGAAAGAATGCAGGAAGGGGAAGCGGTTTAGCGTCTATTTCGCAGGATACAAAGTCCCGTAAGTCTTCGCTTTATAACTTTCGAAATCCTGCTTTTTGTGATGATCGTCTCCGAAAAAGGTGATAATCTGATGAAACTCCTTTGCTTTCAGGTAACCTGGTAGCGGCTGGATCATGTTAAACTTATCGTCCAGGAAGACGGTCGTGGGATAACTTGGCTGGTTGTTGGTTAATGCCAATGCGATCTCGTTAATGCCTCGGCCACCCTGGGCAAGGTATTTGAATTCCTTATCCCCGAGCTTGATCGTCCCTTTTTGCTCTGCATCGAGCTTAACGGCATAGTATTTCTTATTGATATACTCCGTTACGGCTTTGTCCTTGAACGTTTCGCGGTCCATCACTTTGCACCAGCCGCACCAGTCGGTGTAGACGTCGATCAGGATTTTACGGGGCTCTTTCTGGATTTTGGCGAACGCTTCTTCGATGGTCAGCCACTGGATGCCTTCGGCTGGTCTCGCTATGGCTGGCTTATTGGCAGCGGGCTTCTCTACAACGCGCCCCTTACCGGTATCGGCTTTAAAACCGGCGAGCAATACCAGCATTGCCGGAAATATTATCAGTGATGACAGGAGTCGTTTCATGGTAATTTTTTAGATTTCTTTTCTTAAACAAATCTCAGACACAATTCATTGCCTAATAACGCAATCGATATGGAAGCCAGTAAAGTCATCCCAATTTTACGCATTTTTGACGAAACCAAAGCACGTGAGTTTTACATCGGCTGGCTTGGCTTCCAAATCGACTGGGAACATCGGTATTCCGATGATGCTCCGCTCTACATGCAAATTTCCCGGGACGGCGTCACACTTCACCTCTCCGAGCATCACGGCGACAGTACACCCGGCGCCAAGATTTTCATCGAATGTACCGGCGTGCGGGACTTTCATCAAGAGCTGAACGAAAAACACTACAAATACAACCGTCCCGGCCTGGAACAGGAGCCTTGGAATGCAATACATCAGTCACCGTTGTCGATCCATTTATGAACCGGCTGGCATTCAACGAGCGGCTTTAAGCATTTTTTGCTTTGCCCAAAGACACCAGAATGCCACCAGCAATGATCAGTAGCATGCCTGTCAGCATGGAAAGGGAAGGAATAGCTTCGCCCATCAAAAAGCCGATCAGTACCGAGAAAAGGATATTGGAATACCCCACAGCAGCGACGCGCCCGGCTTTATCGAAGGTAAACGACTGCGTGAGCATTTTTTGTCCTAAAAGTGCCGTAAGCCCCAGGGTCAGAAAACCCAGCCATTGCCAGGCAGTCTCCGGCCATTTAAATGTACCTATTAGAAAATCCAAATGCTCCATTGGATAATAGGTGCCAACCAGCATCGACAAAATAGGCATTACAATACCGCTGAGCATGAAAGAGAGAATGATCGCACGTGTGTCGTACACCACGCCTAACTGCCGGATTGAAAGGTAGGAAACGGCCGTAAGCAAAGCATTGCCCAGACCCAACGCATTGTCTCGCAGCGACGATGAAAGGTCGGGCCGGAAGACGAACAAAATACCGGTAAAACCAACAAATATGGCCATCCATTCCTTTCCATTCAGCGTTTCGCCTATGAGTAGCCAGGAAAAGAGCGCGAGAAAAATCGGGTAAGTGTACTGATATGTGGATGCACGGCCAAGCCCGAGCGTTTGAATTGCATAAAAGAGCATGTAGAGAGAAAGTGTCCCCACTACTCCCCTGAAAATCAGCAATCCCAGCTTTCCTCCCTCCTGCCTCAGCGGACGCTTCCAAATGCTGCTGATAATAAAGACCACGCCGACGATATTCCTAAAAAAAACCAGTTGAACTATGTGGAATTCCCTCCCGAGCCATTTCGAGATCGCAGATGTGAGCGAGAAGAAAAAAGCGGCCCCCAGCATGAGGTAAATGCCTTTCAGGGAAGACGCGGTCGAAAATTTTTCAGTAGAAGAAGCCAAAAGCAATCAGAATTTGCGCAAAGATAGCGGTTATCACACACAACGGAAAGTCGGCGAAAATACCTAACTTTACACCCGCTTGGTGCCATAAGCTGCTTCTAGTCAGCAATTAGGCTTAATAGGGAATTCCGCGAGAACCGGAAGCTGTCCCCGCAACTGTAAGTCTGCCAATTTGCCTCCGATTCTTCATGCCACTGTTTTTACGACGGGAAGGCACCGGATGCGAAAGACGAGCCAGGAGACCTGCCAAAGCATTTGATCGGCCCGTTTTCGGAGGAAAAACAGTAGATCGCCGCCATTCATTGCGATTTAGCGTGTTTACCGACCGGAGATTTGTGAGTTACTGGATATTGTGGGCAAGTTTTGCACTGGCACTACCTTGTTATGCGCAAAAAGACTCCATCGACCTCGACCCGGTGGTAGTCAGGGGTTTTGTTCCTCAAAAATTCATGAGCGGCCTCAAAATACAGACCATAGACTCAACTTCCCTCGCCCAGCTACGGTTTCAGAATATCAGCGATGTGCTTTCCGCATTTACACCTATTGCGTTCAGGAATTACGGCCCAGGGCAACTTAGTACCGCCTCATTCAGAGGCACTTCTGCCAACCACACGGCTGTTTTATGGAACGGGCTCAATATTAACGCCCCCACCCTCGGACAGACCGATTTTTCCACGATTCCCGTTGCCGGCTTCGACCAGCTTTCGGTTCAATATGGCTCAGCGGCCAGCATTGTAGGTTCCGACGCCGTAGGTGGAAGCATTCTGCTAGGGAGCAACGTCAATAATGATGCGTTCAAGACTTCGGCAGGATCGCAGCACGACAGTTTCAATAACCATCAGTTTCAGGCAAATGCACGCTATTCTGGAAGTTTGAACGATCAATGGTCGGTTTCCGGAAAAACAGCCTTCTACAACGGACTGATGAACAACGATTATCCAAGGCGTTACCGAAGAAGCTACCTGCTTTTGCCCACGGAAACCTGGCAGAAAGGAATGGTGCAAGACCTGTTCTTTCGTGCAAAAAATGACCGGGAGTTATCAGCACATATCTGGCTCACCGACAATAACCTGACTTTGACACCCGACGACGAGCAAGGCCGTGAAATGACCCGGACAACCGCCTACCGCACGATGGTTCGCTATCAGGTGCGGACGCTTGCGGTGCGCACAGCATGGGTACGCGACGTCATCGATTATGCCAAAGGCGACCTCGCCCACCCCGACCATTCGGTAACTAACAAGTTCGCGTCAAGAGTCGAAAAAGACTTTACACTAAGTCTGGGAGACAACATAAATGCTGTTTCCATCAAAACCGGCGGGGAATGGACGCATTATCGTTCGCGTGTACCCGGCTATGCGCAATCGCCCGTGAGCGAGAACCGCACAGACTTTTTTCTACTGACGCGCTGGCAGCCGGGTTCGAGGATTACCGCGTCCGTGAATCTCAGGCAAGGGTTTGTGACAGGCTATAATCCGCCATTCACGCCTTCGGTAGGGCTGGAATATGGTTTAATTCAAAAAATACATTATAATCTCAAAATCAAAGGCTCGGCTGGCCGCAGCTACCGCGTGCCTACGCTGAATGAACGCTATTGGAAAGATCTGGGAAATCCTGGCATCCGCCCGGAAACAGGCTGGAATAAGGAGATAGGCCTCGAACAAATCTTCAAGGAAGTATTCGGCGGCTCATTGCGCACTTCCGCAAGTTTTTACCATAACCGCATCAAAGACTGGACCTACTGGAACCCGTCGATGGGCTTCCGCGTCGAGAACCTGCAACAAGTGCTGGCCCGCGGCATTGAGCTACACCTGAGTTACCAGCAGCAGACCGGCACGATACGGCCAGGGCTGGACGCAGGCTACGCATTCAATAAAAGCAGCCAGGAAAAAGCCTACGATAATTACTCACAGGACATTGTCGGGAAACAACTTGCTTTTGTACCTGAGCATACGGCAAATATCAATGTGTTTTTCAAGTACAGGTCGACTCGGTATACGAGCCAGTTCCAGGCGGTTAGCAAGCGCTATTCTACTTCCGATAATATTCAGTTCCTGGATGGTTACGGGCTTGTAAACCTGATGAGCGAAACCACCTTTTCCTTCAACAAATTCAAGTTGCTCTTGCAGGCGCAGATCCGTAATGTCACCAACACGTTTTATTTGAATGTCAGAAATAATGCGATGCCGGGAAGAAGTTTTGCATTAAGTTTAACCTTTAGTTATGATTCTCAATAAATCAATGAAAATGAAAAAACAGTTAGCCAGTTCATTAGCAGTAGCGTTTTCCACCGTGTTGCTATGGTCGTGTAACCAAAGCGATCCGGCTGCGAAGGGAGATTATGTGAGTGGTGTTTTTGTGTCAAATGAAGGGAATTTCACACAGAATAACGGTGCGATATCCTATTTCCCACGTGAAAGGACCACCGCCGACCCCGATATTTTTGCTGCTGCCAACGGCACTAATTTGAAAGGCGGTGTGCAGGATTTTGTGGCGGCGAATGGGAAAGGGATTATCCTCGTCGACAACTCGGCAGCAGGCCAGGACAAGGTTGAATTCGTAGACAGCCATACTTTCAAAAGCGAAGGAACAATTGGCGCGCCCGACATTGAAAACCCGCGTGAGGTAGTACTCGTCGGCAATAAAGCATATGTGTCGTGCTTGGGAACAAATGCCGATTTGAAATACACCACAGGCTACATCGCTGTTATTGACATTACGACCAAAAAAGTTACCAAAAAGATCAATGTGGCCGATGGCCCTGAAAATCTGGTTTACAATAATGGTAAACTTTACATCGGAACTATCCAGTGGGGCGCCGGGAACAAGCTAGCGATCATCAACACAACTTCCGACGAAGCAACGTCGCCGATTGCCACACCAGGCATCGCCAATCCGGTGGGTATCGATGCCAATGGAAAATTGTGGGTAAATGCAGGTAGTAAGGTCCTCCGCATTAACACCGAAACCAATGTTACCGAAGCAACGCTGCCCATCGCTACGGGCGGCGACAAAACGCCAGGCAATTTCACGTTCAGCCCCGATCTGAAAAGCATATTTTTCGTGCTTTCGGGGTTCAATGCGATGGGTAAAGAGTACGGCGCAACTTACAAGTTTTCTATCTCGGATACACAGATCGCGATGGCGACGCCGCTGATCCCTCGCTACTTCTCCGGCCTTGCCGTTGATCCATTGCAAGGGCTGCTATACGCGGGTGTGAGCCCATCCTACACGCAGGCGGGCTATGCGGTACGCTACCGCACGGACGGTTCCGTAGTCGATTCCATCAAAGTAGGGGTTATTCCTACCGGATTTTTCTTTCAATAACTGCTCAATGCCGTTGGCCGCTTATCACAGCACATCAACAAATGACTATGAGCAGTATAAACAAAAAAAGTCCCCCGTGTGGGAGACTTTTTTTGTTTCGGACTATGCCAGCTTATTTAAAAAATCCTTGCGGATCGGGCAACTTGGCTTTTAATAATTCTACAAAATCGAGGTTTAGCTGGGTAAAATCCAATATACGGCCCTTGTGCAGATGATCCCACGATTTGTCGAGCTCATTGAGATTATAATGCAGTAATGCCAGGTTATACTGGCCGAGCGCGTAGGTGGAATCAATGGACACTGCATGTTTCAGCAATTCAGCCGCCTCGTCCAACTCCTCTTTCCGGCTGGTAATCGCGTACAGTTTCAACTCAACTGTCGATAAATCCACCAACAACGGTACATTGTCTCCTTGCAGGCTCACGCCCTTGCTCAGCATTCTTTTGGCATCCACCCAGTTTTCACGCTGGTACGATACAACCCCAAGCCCCCAGTAGGCTTCTACGTTCTTGTCGTTCAGCAGTTGGGCGAGATTGAAGCGGTAGCAGGCGGTGTCCAGAGAACCTTCCTGCAAATATTCCCAGGCACGGGTCGCGAAAAAACTGCTGGCCTCTGTGCGGCTGGAAAATGATTTGTCACATTCATTCAGGAATTTGATCTCTTCATCAATCTGCTCCGATGTCTTACTCACCTCCCCGAAGAGCGGGATAACTCGCCTCTCCTTTAAATCAAGGGGCTTTTTGGGGGCAACGTTGGTATCTGTGCTTGGACCCGCGCTTGCCAGATGCGTGTTTTGAGCAAAGCTCAGCACAGGTATCAAAAAGGCAAGCCAAATTACAACAGACTCTTTCATAATTGACTTTAATAGAAGAACAGGTTTCTATTGTCCAAGTTAAACGGTTTTATTGGAATAGTATTGCATTACCTTCGTTTACTTCTTCCGGTCGCTCCCCTGCGGCCTTTACCGGTATTCCCGGACGTTTTTTTCGCCGGCGGGTAACTGTGTTTTTTCTCGTGAAAAGCGCCTTTGAATGTCGGATCTTCCTTACGCCGCTGGTTGTCGATCTCGCGAAGCATGTCCTGCCGCTCCTGGAAGGGCGTTTCAGCCTCATTCACTTCTTCGGGAAATTCCGCTCTCGGGATTTCGGTGCGGATCATCGCTTCTATTTTACGGATATGGTATTCGTCGGCGATGGTCATAAAAGTGATCGCATTGCCCACCGTATTGGCCCGCCCCGTCCGTCCGATCCTATGCACGTAATCTTCATAGATCAGCGGCACATCGAAATTGATCACATGGCTCACTTCTGTGATATCGATCCCGCGCGCCACCACGTCGGTTGCCACCATTACCCGGATATTCCCCTCCCTAAACGCCTCCATGGCATTAATGCGGGTATTCTGACCCTTATTTGCATGTATTACGCGAAGTTCAGCCTCGGGTACTACCCTGTTATTAAGAAGATTTTGATGCACGAGCCCGGCCACCTCGCGGCTGCGCGTAAACACGAGCACGCGTGTGAGGTTCTCCTTGTCTTCCAGTAAATAGGAAAGCAGATTGATCTTCGTACGGAAGTTGGACACCTCGTAAAGCGACTGCGTCACCATTTCAGCGGCGGTCGCCTGCGGGGTAACCTCGATACGGGTAGGAAATTCGAGGAACTCGTGGGAAAGGTTCTCAACTTTCCCCGAAAAAGTGGCAGAGAAAAGCATATTCTGCCTTTTACGCGGGATGATTTCAAGCAGCTTGCGGATCTGGGGCATAAAACCCATATCCATCATTTTGTCAGCCTCGTCGAGCACCATCGCATTCAGGTGCTTCACGACGATCTCTTCCTGGAAATACAAATCCATGAAACGCCCCGGCGTCGCAACGATAATGTCGACACCCTTGCGGAGGGCTTCAATCTGCGTTTTCGGCCCGACCCCGCCGTAGAGTACCACGGTACGAATGTCGGTATACTTGCTCAGCTGCGTGATCGCTTCGGATATTTGCATCGCTAACTCACGCGTGGGGGCCATAATCAATGCCCGGGGATGTTGCCCCTGGGCAAATTTGATGCGCATTAATAAGGGTAACGTATAAGCGGCGGTCTTGCCCGTACCTGTCTGGGCAATGCCCAAAATGTCCTGGCCGGCCAACGCCACGGGTATCGCCTGCTCCTGAATAGGTGTCGGTTCGGTATAACCTGCTTCTTCAATCGCGTTGAGCAATTGACGGTTGAGCTTGAACTGCTCGAATGAGTTTTGCGTAGTCTGCATTGCGCAAAGTTACGAAAACTAAAACGGTAGCCGGTTATCAGCCCTTCACAACGTCATCGACCAGCCCGGCGGAGCCGATGTAAAGCGGCGAGCGCTGGTGAAACGACTCCGGCACAATGTCGAGAATACTTCCGAATCCGTCACTCGCCTTACCGCCCGATTTCTCGGCAATGAATGCCAGCGGGTAACATTCATAAAGCAGCCTCAGCTTGCCTTTCGGATCTTTTTTGGTGGATGGATAAAGGTAAATGCCCCCTTTGAGCATATTACGGTGAAAATCCCCTACGAGCGACCCGATGTAGCGTGCGCTGAAATTCCTGGTTTTGCATTGCGCAATATATTGTTGCACAAACGGCGGGTAACTGTGGTAATGCCCCTCGTTCACCGAGTATATCTTCCCTTCGGCAGGGGTACCTATATTTTTATGTGATAAAATAAATTCACCTAATGACTGATCGAAAGTAAAGCCGTTCACACCATCGCCTGTTGAATACACCAGCATCGTCGACGAGCCGTAAAGAATGTACCCGGCCGCTATCTGCTTGCGGCCGCCTTGCAAGAAATCCTCCATCGAAGCCGGGCCGTTGATAGGCGTTATCCTTCTATAAATTGAAAAGATCGAGCCGATGGAGACATTCACATCGATATTGGAGGAGCCATCCAGCGGATCCATGGCTACCACGTACTTGCCATGGTTGTTGCCGGTGTGTATAATGTCTTCCTCTTCTTCGGAAAGGATCGCGCAAACCTCTCCCCCATTTTTCAATGCGCGGATGAAACGGACATTGGCGACGATATCGAGTTTTTGCTGGTCTTCCCCCTGCACATTTTCGGTCCCGTTGCCGCCCGCAATGTCTACCAGCCCGGCGCGGTTGATCTCCCGGTTGATGATCTTTCCCGCGAGCGCAATGTCGCGCAGCAATTGCGACAGCTCGCCCGTCGCGTACGGGAACGCGCTTTGGCTGTGCATGATAAACCGGTCGAGGGTTACGCCCACCGGCACCACCAGGTCCTGTACTGATTTCGTCGCCATAGTCAATTGAATTACATGAGATTGGCAGGAAATTTACGCCCGGATTTTTCCTATTTCCAAACAGTTCGAACTAATAAAATTTTTTAAAAATGAATATGATTTTATCTCCACTAATTCATGGATTAATCCTAAGGGTGAGCCATTTACGTAGTCGTCTCGTTGCACTTTTTAAATGTCCGCAAGACATTAAACCGTGTTCCAGCATAACAAAAAAGCACAAGGCGCTCATGCCTTGTGCTTTACAAAAAGAGGTGTATTTCTGACGTTTATTTAAGCCTAGCCAATGCTTCGGTCAATGTCACGATCTTCGCTTCGGCATCGGCCTGCTTCTGGCGCTCCTTCTCCACGATATCGCCTTTCGCATTCGCTACGAACCGCTCGTTAGAAAGTTTCTTCGCTACCGAATCGAGGAAGCCTTTGGTATACTCCAATTCACGCAAAAGATTCTCGCGCTCCGCTTCTACGTCCAGCTCGTCGGCGAGGTTCACGAAGAACTCATCCGATTTCACCCGGAACGAAGTACCTTCCGCTTCATCGGTCACGTAGCTGATACCCTCCACATTCGCCAGCTTTTCGATCAGCGGTGTCAGTGCATTGTAACGGTCGCCAGTCTCAGTCCTTATCGCCAGCGGCAGAGCAGTTTTAGGACTGATTCCCTTTGCATTGCGCAGGTTGCGAATGGAAGAAACCAGTTCAAAAAGAATATCAAAGTCGTTCAGCAATGCCTGATCGAAGTCGGCTGCTTGCGGAAAATGAGCGATACAAATTGAATCGTTCTCGCCTCTTTCAATAATATTTTGCCAAATCTCCTCGGAAATGAACGGCATGAACGGATGCAGCAAACGCATCTGGCGATCGAAGAAATCTAGCGTCGAATCGTAAGTCGAGAGATCGATAGGCTGCTCAAAGCCCGGCTTGATCATTTCGAGGTATTGCGCGCAGAAATCGTCCCAGATCAGCTTGTATACCGAATTCAATGCATCCGAAATACGGAATTTCGTGAAATGGTCTTGTACCTCAGCCAAAGTCTGGTTCAGTTTGCTTTCAAACCATTGTACCGCCAGTTTCGAACCTTCGGGAACCGGCAGCTCGCTATCGACCGTCCAGCCCTTTACCAAACGGAACGCATTCCAGATTTTATTTCCAAAATTCCTTCCTTGCTCGATCAGCTTCTCGTCATAAGGCAAGTCGTTACCCGCCTGCGAGCTGAAAAGCATGCCGGTCCGGATGCTGTCGGCACCATATTTATCGATCAGATCGATCGGATCGGGTGAGTTACCCAGCGATTTCGACATTTTGCGGCCCTGCTTATCGCGAACGATACCCGTCAGGTATACATTCTTGAACGGATACTGGCCGCGGTATTCATAACCTGCGATGATCATCCGTGCCACCCAGAAAAACAGGATTTCGGGGGCCGTAACGAGGTCGTTGGTCGGGTAATAGTAGTTTACATCTGCATTATCAGGCTCTTTGATCCCATTGAAAACCGAGATCGGCCACAACCACGATGAGAACCAGGTATCCACCACGTCGGGGTCCTGGGTAAGGTCTTCTTCGGTCAATGCAAAAAGCTGGTATTCGTGCTGGGCTTTGCGCAATGCCTCCCGCTTCGACTTCGCTACGATGATCGTACCGTCGTTCAGATAGTAAGCCGGAATCCGGTGGCCCCACCAGAGCTGGCGGCTGATATTCCAGTCGCGCACATTCTCCATCCAGTGGCGGTAAGTATTTTTGAATTTCGCAGGAATCAGCTGAACGGTATCGTTCATCACATTATCGAATGCCGGCTTGCTGATTTTCTCCATTTTCAAGAACCACTGCTCCGAAAGCCGCGGCTCGATCACCGAGTCCGTCCGCTCCGAATGCCCTACATTCGACCGGTATTCCTCGACTTTCACGAGGTTACCCGATTCTTCGAGCAGTTTGATGATCTTCTTCCGGGCAATAAAGCGATCCTCGCCCACGAGTATCTGTGCCTTATCATTCAAGGTACCATCCTCATTCAAAAGGTCGATGATCGGCAGGTTATGGCGTTTTCCAAGCTCGTAGTCATTCGTATCATGCGCAGGCGTCACTTTCAGGCAGCCCGTACCGAACTCCATTTCCACATAATCATCCGCGATAATTGGAATAGCCCGGTTGATCAGAGGAATCAATACTTTCTTACCAATCAAATGCTGATAACGCTCGTCAGCCGGGTTCACACAAATCGCCACGTCGGCCATAATCGTCTCCGGCCGTGTAGTAGCAATCACAACCCCTTCTTCCATTCTCCCTTCTCCATCCTCCCCAACGAGAGGATACCGCAGGTAAACCAGCTTCTGATTCAACTCCTTCATGATCACTTCCTCATCGGACACGGTCGTGCGTGCCTGGGGATCCCAGTTCACCATGCGGTGACCACGGTAAATATCTCCTTTATTATAGAGGTCAATAAAAACGTCGATCACCGAATCGTATAAATCCGGCTCCATCGTAAAGCGCGTGCGGTCCCAGTCGCACGAAGCGCCGAGTTTGCGGAGTTGTTTGAGGATAATGCCGCCGTATTTGTGCGTCCATTCCCAGCAGTATTCGATGAATTCGTCGCGGGTAATGTCGCGCTTGCTGATGCCGCGCTCTTTGAGCATGGCTACCACTTTCGCTTCGGTAGCAATGGAAGCGTGGTCCGTGCCGGGTACCCAGCAAGCCTCTTTTCCTTCCATGCGCGCCTTTCGCACGAGAATATCCTGAATGGTATTATTGAGCATATGCCCCATGTGCAGCACGCCTGTGACGTTCGGCGGCGGGATCACGATGGTGTAGGGTTCTTTATCGGGATTGGGTTTCGACTGAAAGAACTTGTTCTCGATCCAGTAGGAGTACCATTTATCCTCTATCTCCTGAGGGGCATAAGTTTTGGAAATCATTGCGTGTTCAGAAATTTGCCGTAACTGTCGGCTAGTCATCTTAAAAAGACGGCAAGTTAGCGGTTACGGGCGATATTTCTAAACTATTTGCTCCTCTTTGCGGACCGGCAGCCAGATCGTAAATGTGCTTCCCTCACCCGGTTTGCTCTGCAAGCGAACGGCGCCTTCGTGCGCCTCCACCATCTTTTTGACATAACTCAACCCCAACCCGAAGCCTTTCACGTCGTGCACATTACCCGTAGGCACACGATAGAAAGTATCAAAAACACGCTGCTGCTGCTCGCGGCTCATACCGATGCCCTTGTCGGTGATGGATATGGCGATACCCCCGTTTTCATTTTTAGTATTAATGGTTAAATGGAGCTTTTCGGGCGAGTATTTGATCGCATTGTCGATCAGGTTGTTCAAAATATTGGAGATATGCACTTCATCCGCAGCCACTACATCTTCTTCGGCGTCGAAGTTGAGATCGACTTCGCCTTCCTTCTGCTCGATCTGCACACTCTGGCCATTCAAAGCAGCGCCGATCAGGTCGTGTATATTCGTTTCGGTGATTTTGAGTTTGACATGCCCTTTGTCGAGCAATGCCATTTGCAGAACCTTCTCCACGTGCGTTCCAAGCCGCTTATTCTCTTCGCGGATAATGCCCAGGTAGCGATCGAGCCGCGCGCCTTTGGGAGTCTCCATTAACGAAGCCGAATTCTCGTGCGCCATTTCCGCAGCCAAAGCGATGGTGGAAATGGGCGTTTTGAACTCGTGGGTCATATTGTTGATAAAGTCGTTCTTGATGTCGGAAAGCTTCTTCTGGCGAAGAATGGTGGTAACAGCCATGTAAAAGCAGGCCATGATCACGATGATCAGAATGCCTGATCCACCGAACATGACGCCCATATTGCTGAGAATATACCGCTGCTGATCGGGGAAGAATACATACAATGCATTCTGCGTGCCGAATGTCTCGTTCGGGAAGAGCGATGCTTTGTATGAACGCTCCTCCCATTCGCCCGGACGCATGCTCACGGTCGAAAAAATAAGGCTGTCGGACGACTTGCCTGGTACCGCACCCCTCACTGCAAATTCATACGGTAATGTGACACCGTTCTGGATCAGCTGCCTTTTCAATAGTGTGTCCAGCAAAAAACGGTTCACGCGCTGCTCTATCGGCCTTTTGGTGTAAATAAAATCCTTCATCACCTCTTTCAGCAACTCGGCACGGTCCGGCTCTCCGGCGCTAAGGATCGCCTTCGATTTCTGCTTCGGCCCTTTCGAGTTTTCAGGCAATGCCACTTTCCGGTTTGCTACATTCCTGGTCACCGAATCCTTTTTAAGAATATCCCCTTTCCGACGGATTTCCGGTTCGGCCATGCCGCGCATTGCATTTCCCAAACGGCGCTCGTCGTCCAGCCTCCGGCGCATAAACTCATCGATACCGGCCATGCCGTATTGCTGCGCCTGGAAAAACTCTTCTATAATCCGCTGCTGATGGTCCACCATCACCCTGAAATTCGGGCTCAGTACATCGGTGGGAACGGCTTCGGTGATGATCTGATAATGTATTTCCTCCCCATTAGGGCCGATGGCGATCTCCATGCGGGGCTGCACGCGCGGTGCCATTTCCTGAACGGGTGTTTTGGGTTTCGGCGGAGTGGTGCGCTTCATGGGCATGTCACGCAGCTGCGCAATGCGGTCGAGCCTGCTTTTCTGCTGCTCGGTTTCGATGCGCCGTTGGAGAAGGTACATCATTTCCTGCTTTTCCAACCGATGCACCACCTGCTGTACCGACTCGGAGACCTTCTGATTGAACTGGTCGTTTTTGATCGCGATCGCCTCCCGGATCCAGTACCATTGAAAACCGATCAGGCCGATCAGGGCTAGGCACATCAACCCTACTATGATTTGTATTTTCCTTTTGGTCATAATTTCTGCTTCCCATGTGCAACGCGGGCAGTGCTTTGCCCGACATTTTGCCAAGAACAAATTTAATGTTTCGCCCCCGGCCAAAGGTGTTTTTAACATTATTTAACAGCACCCCAAGCAACATAGCCATGGTTTTGCAATTCATTCAGACTCAAAACAAAAACTGCTTTATGAAAACTGTATCTATTCAAAAACTGACATGGTCGCTGCTGCTCGTAGCGGCACCGGCACTGCTATCCGTTGCACAGGCCCAATCCGACAAAAAACCTAAATCCGACGATGCTGACAAGAAAACGAGCATCCGGATCAGGGTATCCGAGGATGATAACGGTAAAGTCCGCGACATTGAGAAAAGCTACCAGGTAGGCGCGTTGAGCGATGATGAAAGGCAAAAATTCGTCGACAAAGTGCTCGATTCTTTGAATGTGGACAAAAAGCGCAAACAAACCATTTCTATCACCGTCGATGATGGCAACGACGGCGTAATCGCTTCCAAAAAGCGCAAAAAAGTGATTATCGACCACCGCGACCCGCGCGAGCCGATGGTATTTCATTGGGACGGCGATTTCAAATACGATCTTGATTGGGATTCGGATAAATTCAACGAAAACATGAAATCGATCCAAAAGAATTTCGATAAGAACTTCCGGCCGAAAGCCAAAATCATGATGCGCGAGATGGAGGATTTCGGAAAGAACTTCGGTAACAGTTTCGATTATGCATGGGATAACCACGAAAATGTAAAGTCTGCCAGCATCCGTTCACTAAATGCCTATACCAATAATCCCGTTGACGACATCCTTAACCTCCGTTTCAGCGTACCGCAAAAAGGCAATGTGACGGTGACGGTAACCGACACAAAAGGGAAAGAAGTGGGCAAAAAAGAGATCCACGAGTTCGCCGGTGAATACGTTGGCCAGATCGAACTTAAGAAAAATACAAAAGGAACGCTGTTCGTAACGGTGGTTCAAAATGAAGATGGAGCGGTGAAAAGGGTGGTCATACCCTGAATAGAGCCACTTTTACGATAGCGAATCCCCTTTGTCAGAAATGATGAGGGGGATTTTTCTTGTAAAAATTATGCAACAATTTCGCTGACATATAGTAAGAGTTGTAAATTTGCCCCTTATTCACCAGTCTACCGCGACATCAATTTTTGAAGCAACTATGCTGAATCTTATACTGTTTGGCCCTCCGGGCGCCGGGAAAGGCACCCAAAGTGAAAAAATAATTGCAAAGTACAATTTGATCCACCTTTCCACAGGAGATCTGCTGCGCTCCGAAATTCAGTCGGGAACAGAACTGGGGCTGAAAGCCAAAACTTTGATGGATCAGGGCATTCTGGTGCCGGATGAAGTGGTGATCGGAATGATCGACAACAAGTTGAAAGAGCACCGCAGCGCGGCAGGCTTCATTTTCGACGGTTTTCCAAGAACTGTAAAGCAAGCCGAAGCACTTGACAATCTGCTTACGAGCTACAACGAAGGCATTTCGGTCATGGTGGCATTGTCTGTTGACGACGACGAGCTACTTGCCCGCCTTCTGAACCGCGGTAAAACTTCAGGCCGTCCCGACGACCAGAACGAAGAACTGATTGCGAAACGCATTCAGGAATATAACAGCAAAACAAAACCCGTTGCCGACTACTACCAAGGACAAGGTAAGTTTGTTGCGATCAACGGAATAGGCGAAATCGATTTCATTTTCGGGGAAATCTCGAAAGCGATCGAAGCAGCCTGATTTCTATTCTTTCCACTATACTCACATGGCCTCCTCTAACTTTATCGATTACGTAAAAATCAATGCGCGCTCCGGCAACGGCGGTGCCGGTTCTATGCACTTCAGACGTGAAAAACACGTCGAAAAAGGCGGACCGGACGGTGGTGACGGCGGGCGTGGAGGCCACGTGATCCTGAAAGGCAATACCCAGCTTTGGACATTGCTGCATTTAAAATACACCAAACACGTTAAGGCATTCGACGGTAAAGGCGGCGAAGGTGGCCGGCGCACAGGCGCGATCGGAAAGGACATTATCCTGGAAGTTCCGCTGGGCACGATCGCCAAAAATGCCGAAACAGGCGAGCAGCTCTTCGAAATCACCGAAGACGGACAGGAGATGATCCTGTTGCGCGGCGGTCGCGGCGGAATGGGTAACGACCATTTCAAATCTGCCACCAACCAAACCCCCCAATACGCTCAACCCGGCGAGCCCGGAAAAGAAGATTGGTTTATCCTCGAACTGAAAGTATTGGCCGATGTAGGTTTGGTGGGCTTCCCGAATGCCGGAAAATCCACATTACTCTCGGTAGTTTCCGCCGCCAAGCCGGAAATCGCCGATTACCCCTTCACAACCCTGGTGCCGAACCTGGGCGTAGTTCCCTACCGCGATTACAAATCTTTCGTAATGGCCGACATTCCGGGTATTATCGAAGGTGCTTCGCAAGGCAAGGGACTCGGCTTACGCTTTTTGAGACATATCGAGCGTAACTCGATCCTGCTTTTCCTCGTACCGGCCAACAGCGAAGACATCGAAGCGGAATACCAGACGCTCGTACAGGAGCTCCGCTTATACAATCCTGAGCTGCTCGACAAAAACCGCCTTCTCGCCATCTCAAAAATGGATATGGTCTCTGATGAAGAGCGGCTTACGTTACAACAAAATCTACCAAACGGTATCCCAACGCTTCAAATTTCTGCAATAACCCAAGAAGGGATTGAACAATTAAAAGATAAAATATGGGAACTGATCACTTCGGCGTTCCCCGTACGATAATAATTTCTTGAAAGAGGCAACCTTTCGATGCAAATTGTGTGTCCAAGTAGTTATTTCAAAGAATTTACAGTCACCATGAGACACTATCTACCATATTTGTATTGGGTAGTATTTAGCATTCTTTCTTTCACCGCACACGGACAAGTCAGCATCGACTTTCCTTCCGATCGCATCGTAATCCAACGTGATAAGGCTAACAACGCAAATATTAACATTGCAGGCACCTATACGAAATCCATCGATCGTGTGGAAGCCAAAATTTCGGCACTCGCACCTAACCAGGGTATCGACAGAGACTGGACACCCCTCGTTGACGCCAGCGTTCAAGGCGGCTTCTTCTCGGGATACATCACAGCCCAGGGTGGCTGGTACCGGTTGGAAGTAAGAGGTTGGAAGGGCAATCAGCTTGTGGACACCAAAACAGTAGATCACGTAGGGGTCGGCGAAGTGTTCCTTATTGCCGGGCAGTCCAACGCACAGGGATTTAGTGCACCGAGGTTTAACAACCAGGGCGCCCAGGACGACCGCGTCAATTCCATCGACAACTACGAAACAGGCGACTACCCGTTCGAGTTGCCGGAACGTCCAAAGTTCCATCATATTGATGCCCAAAGCAGCATTTCTCCCCGCGGTCCCGCTGCATGGTGTTGGGGACGCCTGGGCGATCGCCTCGCAGCCCGACTAAATGTTCCGATTCTTTTTTTCAATACAGGCTGGGAGGGAATGGCCTCGCGCAATTGGAGCCAAAGCATCACTGGGCCGACCCAATCGGTCTACGCCGCCGTTTGGGTTAAGCCGGACGGCATGCCTTACGGAAACCTCCGCAATGTCATTCAACGCTATACGCCGATTACCGGCCTACGTGCAGTATTATGGCTTCAAGGCGAGGCTGACAATTTTGCGGACACCCCTACTGACAGGTATTTCAATGAGCTGAAAGCTGTCATTGAAACCAGCCGCAATGAGTCAGGAAGGAATATTTCCTGGATGGTTTCCATTACTTCTTATGACGATCAACACGGCGACGATGTGAACGTTACAAACGGTCAAAGACAGATCATCAGTAGCGTACCAAATGTCTTCGAGGGCCCCAATACCGATCTCATTCAGGTTCCCCGTGTTGGTGCTCCTGACGATGGTGTTCACTTTTGGGGCGATGGTCTTACTCGGCTTGGCGACGCCTGGTCCAACTCTCTTACAGACGATTTCTTCTCAAGGTCGGAGCCGTATCAGGCTCAGAGACCCCTCCAGATTACAGCGAGCTGTGCGGGAAATGGTAATATAACCCTTACTGCCGATCTTGTCGGTCTGAATTCTTTTAGCTGGAACAACGGACAATCTTCCAACAGCATTGTTGTAGGTAACGGGACTTATTACGTGAAAGCACGTGATGATAAGGGCAATTACATTTTCTCGCCCGAAATCCGTGTAAATGAGCAAATTCAGCCTAATCAGCCTACGGTAACGATCGAAGGAAGTAATCCTGTATGTATCGGCAACACAGCGACATTGGTATCGAACACTTCCGAAAATGCTGTATGGAACACCGGTGCCACAGGCGACAGGCTTCCGGTAACCGCTGGCGGTGAATATTTCGTTACAGTCAAAAATATTTATGGCTGCGAGGCTGCTTCTCAAAAAGTGAGTATGCAGGTCCTCAATTCACCTCTTCCCGACAAACCGAAGATCACTGCTTCCGGGGTGCTTACCTTCTGCCAGGGCGGCGAGGTGAACCTTACGTCGGATTCGAAAGTGAAAAGTGTATGGTCTAATGGTGCCAACAATGCTACGATTACGGTGGTCAGCTCGGGCGACTACCGGGTAAGGGCGCTCGATGCAGTCGGTTGCTTCTCCCCCGAATCAGATGCTGTCACTGTGAAAGTGAACCCACTACCGGCTAAGCCTACCATTGCACTGAGCGGAGAAACTACATTTTGCGACGGCGGTAATGTTACCATGACTTCAAGTTATGAATCCGGAAATATCTGGAGTACCAATGCCACTACCAAATCCATAGCAGTACTTACCACCGGAAAATTCACATTGAAGCAAAGGGATGCCAACGGTTGCGAATCGACCTCCGACGAGGTAAACGTAAAAGTGAACCCGCTTCCCGCAACTCCTGTCATTACCTCCCTGCGCCCGACCACTTTCTGCGAACGCGACTATACCACATTGCGCAGCAGCGAGGCATATTCCTACCTTTGGAGCAATGGCTCGACCAACCGTGAGATCGAACTGCGGGCGTCGGGCAATTTTACAATTTCAGCGAAGGACGAAAACGGTTGCATTTCACCTGTTTCTCCGGTGGTTGCTGTCGTTGTGAACCCGCTGCCGCCTACCCCGGTCATCACCGCCGATGGTCCCACTACGTTTTGCGCCGACCTGAGTGTTAACCTGACTTCAACCGGTGCCGCGGGTTATTTGTGGAGCAACGGCATATCCTCGCAAACCCTGAAAGTGACGCTCGCCGGAACCTATTCGGTACAGACCATTAATCAGTTTCAGTGCTACTCAGATCCGAGTAACCAAATTTCTACGCAAACCCTCGCGCTCCCGCCCGCACCAGTGGTAACGGCACGGCAGGCTACTACTTTCTGCGACGGCGACACCATTGTACTGAAAGCTGCTAATGGGAATGCGTTTTATTGGAATAACGGTCTTGAAGGTGATAGCATCGAGGTATTCGCAACGGGCGAATATTCTGCACGTATCCAGGACCAGCAAGGATGTTATTCTCCGTATTCTGCATCCTTGCCTGTGGACGTGAAGCCCTCTCCGACCGCGCCGGTAATCCGGAAAACAGGGGTCTACACGTTGTTCGCAGAGAATAACCTCAATGCAGGTGACCACGTCTGGAAATACAATAATTCAGAACTGACGGAAACCAGCGCGACATTGAAAGCCGTGAAGGCAGGTAACTACGTCGTCAACAATACGATCGTTTACAGTCCGACACTTACCTGTTACTCCGACTTCTCGGAACCGTTCCTGTTCTACCTCGATCCCAGCAACCCGGGTTTCGTTGCTTACCCTAACCCGAACACGTCGGAAAAGCTAACAGTGGAGACATTCGCCGATCTGGTGAATGCAGATGTTCAGATCATCGATAGTCGCGGGGTCATTCACCGCACTTTCCGTGTTCCAAAATTCGATAGTCCGAAATATTTCAACCTGACAGGCCTGTCGAGCGGGATGTACATTATCCGCGTCAACTCATCTGTATTGAATGCGACTCAGAAGCTGGTAATAGTAAGATAAATAAACAGGCTTGCCAAACAATAGAAAAGACGAAGCGCTATCAGTTATACGCTTCGTCTTTTTGCATTCTAGGAACGTGTTTGGGAATTATTTTTTTGCGACACGCAATAATCACGTAACCATCTATTGAATCTCGGCGAGAAGTGCCCACGCAACCGAAGAAGATGCTGTGTACTCGTAGTCTAGCGCGGAGCACCGACTGGGACGGTTGGGCGCATAAAGGATAAACAAGATGTGAACGGCACTTAGTAGCGGTATGGATTTAACCCAGGATGCGCTCTTCAGCAGGGAACGACTCAGGGTGCCAACCGCGGTAAAATCTGCCCAGACTATTTCCAGGAGAACCAAAGCGAGAAATGTTTTTGCCGAACTGAGTCGAATCTGTTTAATGAAAGGCTGTTTTCCAGAGCGAATACAATATGACAATGGGAGCGAATTTATTTCGAAAGAGATGGACTTATGGGCATATTCCAATAGTGTTACGCTTGACTTCTCAAGACCCGGAAAGCCGACAGACAATCCCTATGTTGAATCATTTAATGGGAAATTCCGAGATGAATGCCTTTCCGTCAATTGGTTCTTATCGCTGGACGACGCCAGAGAAAAAATCGAGGACTTTCAATGGGAATACAATCACTTCAGGCCGCACAGTGCTCTGAATGATTTAACCCCAAAGGAATTTGTTAATTTACATCAAGAAACACCGGAAACTCTACTTTCAACCGTCTGAAAACCTGGGAGGGGCTCAGAAACACCGGAAACTCTAATTCAAACCGTCTCATAATCCGGGAGGGGCTCACTCAAGCAAACTTGAACCATCGACATGGAACTTAAAAAATCCATTTAATAATTCATTTATTCAAAGGAAACTTTCTTTGGAAATTTAATAATCTGTTTAGAATCCAGAGATATCACCTTTCAACTTCATTTTAAATCGTGTCTTGTTAATCCATTTGCTGAGACCGAGCAACATGGCTGTTATTCTTGAAATTGAAAGTCCTTCTCTTTGCTAATGCCAAATCAAAAATATTTTGTCTTGGCATTAGCAAATTTCCGGGAAGCTATCGTCGTATAACTTAAATGGATAATTGAGCTATTGTTAAAATAAATAAACATTAATATTGCAATTGTAACCAAAAGTTAAATTATTTGCATCATAAAGTCTGGATAGTTTCTCACCTACCTACTATTACCTTTTCATCAAATCTTTACCATCATTTATTATATTTTTATGGGCAAACTAATACCTAATTTGCTGGAACGGCTCTGTCGACCTGCTGTTCTTACTATGTCCCTGATGGGCGGTTTTCTGGCCTCGATTCCGGAGAATGTATCTGCACAAGGATGCTATGCACTCCGCCTGGCGGCCAACAATAAGTATCTCACGGACACTGGACCATTGCGGATGCAGGCAGCCAACAACCAGGACAATCAAGTTTTCAAACTCGAACCGGTAGGAGATTATGTAAGAATTACCCTGCAGGGGGGATCGGGGGCAGGTTACCATACCTTTACTAGGCGCTCGAATAATGCAGTCGACGCAAACTTCCTTTATAGAGGGGCCGATGAACAGCTGTGGAAGAAAAAGTGGATTGAAAATAACGGCACCGATAACTTGTACGGTTTTGTACAAAAAAATACGACCGAAGGCTTTGGCAGCACATATAACTGGGGCGACGGGGACCCTAACAGTTGGTCGGATATCAACATGGTACCGGAAAGCGACCTGAACATTTACGGCGCCAATAAGTGGATTCTAGTGCCAAAAACCTGCCCGCTTAGCTCTGGAACGTGTGACTTCAATGTAACTCTGGCGTCATCCAATTTGAGTCCACAAAGCAATACCAACTTTACCCTTACAGCCGCTTGCACCGGGAGTGGCTGTTCAAGTGTATCATATAGATGGGCAGCACAAGGTTCCGAAAGCGGGATTTACGGAAACCCCATGACTTTGAATATAGCGACCCCCGGCCCTATTGATTACACAGTTATTGCCGCCAAGACCGGCTGTATGACCAGAACAGCCCATGTTCGCGTCAACATTCAAGCAAGCGGTGGCAGAACGGGCGTGAGTGAACCGCTTGCACAAAACGAAACCAGCCGAGAATTACGGGTTTTCCCTAATCCGGGTAAAGGAGAGTTCGAGGTAGATTTTTATCTGGAAAAAGGTGAGCCGGCCGATATTACGGTGACAAGCGTCGCGGGAGAAACTATTCAAAAAAAGAGCGTCGTTGGCAAAGGGCTACATCGTGAAAAGTTCGATTTAAGTTCCAAAACTCCCGGCATGTATCTCTTCAATGTGATAAAAAGGAATCAGATAGAAGTTAAGAAAATTCTCGTCAACAAATAAATCTTTCTAAAGTGTGAATGCCATGAAAAAATCAATTGGATGTTTTGTCGCTTCTTCTGGCTTTAAGGTGGTGGTACTGGTGCTCATCGCCTACTGTAATGCTTTTGCGCAATTTACCACTAGCGGTTGTTATGAGTTTAAGCCGGTAAGCAATGCCAGCAAGCGCCTGACCAATGTCAATGGAGTACTGAAAATCCAGGATGCAAATAATTCGGACAGTCAGGTGTTCTATGTAGGAGGCCAAGCCGGGTCTTCGGGAAGCATTGCTATCTTGGCTCAGGGAACTAACTCAGGGTTTCTGTCGACTGTGGACCGCAATATCGGCACTCCCATTCACCTTATGAAGGCTTCGGACTTTCCTCCCGCGAGCCCCAACTACGGTGGGTGTTGCTCTCCAAAATGGCAAGCGCTTCCGGTTAATGACGGAAGTACAGACTCGCGATACAATATCACCAGATACCATGATAACAATTATCTGTATCCCGTTGTAGGATTTGGTGCTAACAATTGGGGAAACGGTGATCCAAATTCACCACTTACGGACATCCATTTAGCTTCAGCAGCCGATCTAAATGTCTACGGTGCGAACAAATGGTATTTAAGTCCGAAAAGTTGTCCTGCAAACTATTGTGATTTCCAACTTAATATGACGGCTTCCAACTATAATCCAGTAATAGGAACAGCTGTTACACTTAACGCAAATTGTTCTGGAAATTGCGAGGGTATCAATTATCGGTGGTCGCCGTCCGAATATAGCGGATTTGGAACATCGTTCACATTGACAGCAGGGGCAAACGGCCAGCTTGGCCCTTATCCAGTTACTGTCATCGCTACCAAGGCTGGATGTCCGACAAAAACGCAAAGCTTTAATTTAAATGTGATTCCGGCCCAGAATGGTTTCTCTCAATGTAAAGAAGCTGAGACTTCAACAGGTACTGGCGCTATTACCAGCGATCCCAATGCGTCGAATGGAGGAACACGTGGAGAGGAAAATAATTACAATCATTACGTCGACTACTCTATCACCGGTGTTCCGTTTACTGGTACTTATAATGTCACGTTACGCTACTATTCTTCCTCCGCACCTAGCGTGAATATTTCGGTATCGCAATCCGGGTTTTCACAGAATGTCAATCTTGTGAGTGGGGGAACTTGGAATATTGCATGGAAAGAGCAAACAATTCCTGTCAATTTGGTATATGGAGACAATACTATCAAAATTACAGGCATTGGAGGTGGCAGTTGCCGACAGGACAAGCTCTGCGTGAGTGGTTCTTCGAACCTGCGTATTGGTACCGAAGAAATAATCGACAATCCTGAAAACGATATGACAATTTCACCTAATCCTAACAATGGCGAATTCGAAGTAGACTTTTTCCTAGCTTCGGGTACTGAGGGCAAGTTATCTGTTGCGGATATGAAAGGCGCAGTTGTCCAGGAGAGAAGAATCACCGGAACAGGTAATCACAAGGAAAAGATTTCGCTTTTGACCAGCCCTGCTGGAACATACCTTGTCAGAATTTTGAGAGAAAATGGACAGGAGGTAAAAAAGGCGCTAGTGATCAGATAACGTTTTCACCTTAATACTTAGAAGAGTGTCCGATGGAATTCCGGGCACTCTTTTCGGTTTGACTCCACCGTCCGGCGGACATATGGTGCCATACTTCATCGGCAACTGTTGATCAGGAAAGTGTTAAATCCTCCAATTTGCGGTAGCCAGGTAGGTCAACCGTTCCGCATCCCGCTAGTGCTCGTTGATCTGGGCTTAATCTGTCCAGCGCATGCCGTGCACGGCATGCCACTTCAAAGTATCGCCAATACAGTTTAATCAACTCTTTAAGATTTGGTCGCCGCAAAGATGGAATGACCGCCATTCTTCGCATTTCCCAAATACATTTTAAAATACAGATCCATTCCGACTGAACGACGGTGGGTCCGTCCCGATTGATCAAAAAAACGGAATAGTGCTATTTTAGCGAAAATATTCCATTACATTTGTGACCATTTTGTAATTGAGCACTTTAGTAAATTTATACTTCGTTAGAGCCCAGAAAACTTTACCTGTATCAGAATTTCCAATGCATAGTAGATTTATTCTTCCGGTAGTGGCCAAAGCGTTGCTGTTGATGTGTATTTTTTCGTCAGTAGCATTTTCCCAAGAGAAATCCCCCATTAGAATTACGTCTCCTGTTTTTCAGTCTGTCTACCAACGTGACGAAGCAGGCCAGAGAGAAATTCAGGTTACTGGTATATTCACCATGCCCGTTGAAAAAATCGAGGTTAGGGCGGTACCGGTACTTCAGGGGCAAGGTGTGGAAACTCCCTGGCAAACTTTGCAAACCGCTCCCGAGGGAGGTATTTTTTCAGGAAAGATTACATTGATCGGCGGCTGGTACTCCCTGGAAGTTCGTGGTATTTCTGACGGAAAAGTAATTGGCCGCGATGTTTTATCTCGTTTTGGTGTTGGTGAGGTCTTCCTGATCGCCGGACAATCAAATGCGCAGGGCCTCAGAGCATACCGTGGGCCGTCGGCCACCGATGACCGGGTCCTTTATGTTTCGAATTACAGCAACGACACTATTGACAGACTCACCGATCCTATCCCACCAGAGTTCAGGAAAATAAATAGAGACCTTAACGTCATTGCACCACGTGGTCTGTCGGCCTGGTGCTGGGGCCTCCTCGGCGACCAGCTCGTTTCCAAACTGAACGTTCCTGTTCTGTTCATCAATACCGCCTGGGAGGGAACATCCATTGACAACTGGGCAAGCAGCGCAAAAGGCCTTACAACTAAAAACATGTATGGAGGTTTTATATATTCTCCTGAAATGCCTTACGCGAACCTTCGCATAGCTGCGCGCAATTATGCCAACCAGTATGGTTTGAGGGCCATCCTCTGGATGCAGGGCGAAACTGACGCATTATACAAGACGCCACCGGCGAATTATACACGGGATCTTCAGTTTATTATGAACCGACTCGGTTCTGATACCGGAAAACGCATTACCTGGGTAATTGCCCGTACCTCGCGTACATCGGCAGGGAGAGAAATCCAATCGAACGTGAATCCCCAGATTATTGCTGCGCAAAACGCGGTCCTTAATACACCTTTTAACCCTACCTATCCCGGCCCCGAAACCGATCCCCTCATGCCTGATCGCGGAGATGGCACGCACTTCGTCGGGAAAGACACTACGGATTACGAGGGAACCATCAGAGCACTGACTATCCTGGCTAACGCCTGGGCCGGAACACTGGACGCCAACTTCTTTTCGACCGTAACACCAGTGAATCCCGTGGTCGTACCATCGGTTACCGCTGCCTGCGTTACCGACAATAATGGCGTCACATTGACACTCCCGGCGGGCTATGCTTCGTATAAGTGGAATACCAATGAAGTTTCCAACTCTATTAAGGTCACCAAGGCCGGTACTTACCGTGCTACTTTAAAGGACGCCTCGGGCAACTCGATCCTGACACCGATCGTCATCCTGGATAACGATGCCAAACCGGCGCAGCCAAGCATTTTCCAACAAGGCCAGCAACAGGCTTGTGCGGACTCCACTTTCCAATTCTCCGTTCAGAACGACGGAGATATTTACAGCTGGTACAAAGAAGGCTCCAATACAGCTGTTGCCACCGGCGCCACTGCAAGAATCGGGGAAAGCGGCAATTATTTTGTGAAAAGCCGGAACATTTTCGGATGTACTTCTGATAATTCCACCGCCTCCGCGTTGATCATCCGTGCCAAAATCTCAAAGCCGACTATCGAACCGTCAGGACCTTTCAGCATTTCGGCCAGCATTCCCGAAGGTGGAGAACTGAACGAGAACTTTATCTGGCGACGCCCGGGCTCGGAAGGTGATACTACCGCGACCCTGCTGAAAATCCTGAAATCGGGTGTTTACACTACGAAAGCAAAAGTTACCTACACCATCGGCAGCAACAACCTGGTTTGCTACTCGGATACTGCTTCCAGAGAGTTCAAAACCAATGAACAAAACGAAGTGGTGATTTACCCGAACCCAAGCCAGGGGGCTTACATTTACATTGAGTCGCGGGACAATATCAAGGATGCTGCGATCGAACTTTTCGACATCCGTGGTAACCTGATAAAAACCACCGCACCGAGGCTGCTCAACAGCCGGATGCAGATCGATGTAGGCCTTTTGCCTACCGGTAAATACATTCTCCGTGTAACCGGCCAGGGAGAGAGCCTTACGAAACAAATTGTAATAAGATAAACATTCCTTCTTGATTAAGTACTAAATAAGCCCCGCCACAACGGGGCTTATTTAGTATGATACTAATTAGACAAAACAAAAAGGAAAGAATTTGATTGATAAATTTGCAAAGGCTAATTTTGAGAGACGGGGAGGAATGTAACCCACTGGCAACAGTTTTTAAGGTATTCCCACCCTCTGTAACCGGATCATTATAATGAAAAACGAATATCTTCCTTCGGATTATTTGCCCATCATTGTGCAATTTCTGCTCGCCGCCGGCTTCATTGGCGGCACGATGATCGTCACTCACCTCATTGGCCCCAGCCGCAAAAGCAAAAAGAAAGACGATCCGTTCGAATGTGGTATCGAGTCGGTTGGTGACGCACGGACGCCCATTTCGGTGAAGTACTTTCTCGTGGCTATTCTTTTCGTTTTGTTCGACGTCGAGGTGATTTTCATGTACCCCTGGGCTGTTAATTTCAAGGGTCTGGGAATGTTCGGGTTTGTAGAAATGTTATTGTTTATGGCCCTTTTATTGTCCGGTTTCTATTACGTGATCCGCAAGGGCGTACTGAACTGGGAGGAATAGGCTTCGAACATTGAAATTCAAAGAATTATGAAAGAAGTAAAGATAGTGGAGGCTCCGCAAGGACACAGCGGATCTGGTTTTTTTGCAACTTCATTCGACGAAGCGATCGGTCTGGCACGTAGCTACTCGCTCTGGCCATTGCCTTTTGCTACCTCATGCTGCGGGATCGAATTCATGGCCACCATGGGCGCGCATTATGATATTTCGCGTTTCGGTTCCGAGCGTCCGAGCTTCTCGCCACGGCAGGCCGATTTGCTGATGGTAATGGGAACCATCGCCAAAAAGATGGCGCCGGTTGTGAAGCAGGTATACCTTCAGATGGCCGAACCCCGCTGGGTAATGGCCGTTGGTGCTTGTGCATCGAGCGGCGGGATTTTCGATACTTACAGTGTTTTGCAGGGTATCGACCGCATTATACCCGTGGATGTATACGTACCCGGCTGCCCGCCACGCCCCGAGCAGATCATCGACGGCCTGATGCAGGTACAGTATCTGGCGCAGAATGAGAAGCTCCGCCGCCGGAACACCGACGAATACCAGGAACTATTGGCATCATATAATATTCAGTAACCCCCTATGCTTACTAACCAGGAGGTAGCCGAAGGGCTTTTGGAAAAATTCGGGGACCAGGTCTTCAACTTTGAAGAACCGTACGGGCTTTTGACACTCTCAACTACCCGCGAAGAGATTATCCCCGTCATGGAGTTCCTGAAAGACCATAAAAACTATCAGGTGATATTCCTGACCGATATTACAGGCATTCAGTATCCTGATAATGCAGGCCAGGAGTTCGTAGTGGTTTACCATATGCACAGCTTCGTGCACAACTTCCGCATTCGCATTAAAGTAGCCATTCCGGAGGCCGATATACACATTCCGACAGCGACCGGCCTCTTTGCCAGTGCCAACTGGATGGAGCGCGAAACCTACGATTTTTTTGGTATCTTGTTTGACGGGCACCCGAACCTGAAACGCATTCTGAACATCGAGGAAATGGATTATTTCCCCATGCGCAAAGAATACCCGATGGAGGATGCTACCCGTGAAGATAAAATTGACGCCCTTTTCGGCCGATGATCTATATTGAGTAAGAATATGGCAGATATTGAATTATTACCGCATAATGTCCCTTCTCACAGCGAGTTGCCCGAACTCGTAGAAGAACTGACCACCCTCAACCTCGGCCCGACCCACCCTGCTACCCACGGTATTTTCCAGAACATCCTGAAAATGGATGGCGAGAAGATCGTTTCAGGTGAGCAGACGATCGGCTATATCCACCGGGCGTTTGAGAAAATTGCCGAGAGGAGGCCATTTTACCAGATTACCACGCTGACCGACCGCATGAACTATTGCTCCTCCCCGATCAACAACCTGGGATGGCACATGACGGTAGAGAAGCTGTTGGGTGTGGAAGTGCCGAAGCGCGCGCAGTACATTCGCGTGCTCATGATGGAGCTCGCACGCATTACCGACCATATTATCTGTAACAGTATTCTCGGCGTGGATACCGGTGCATTCACCGGCTTTTTGTATGTAATGCAGAAGCGCGAGGAAGTGTACGAAATCTACGAGGAAGTATGCGGCGCACGCCTTACAACCAATATGGGTCGCCTCGGTGGCATGGAGCGTGATCTTTCGAGCACGGCTATCCGCAAGATCAAGGAGTTCATCAAATCTTTCCCGCCGGTACTCAGAGAGCTTGAAAAACTGCTCAACCGTAACCGGATTTTCATGGACCGAACCATTAATGTAGGTCCTATTTCGGCTGAAAGAGCATTATCATACGGTTTCACAGGCCCTAACTTGCGCGCTGCAGGTGTGGATTACGATGTGCGCGTGATGAACCCATATTCTTCTTACGAGGATTTTGAATTCGACGTCCCCATCGGACAGAATGGCGATACTTACGACCGCTACATGGTCCGCAACGAAGAAATGTGGCAAAGTCTCCGCATCGTGGAGCAAGCCATCAATAACCTTCCCGAAGGACCGTATTACGCCGATGCTCCCGAATATTACCTGCCTCCAAAAGACGAGGTTTACCGCAATATGGAGGCGCTTATTTACCATTTCAAAATTGTAATGGGCGAAATCGACGCACCGGCCGGCGAAGTTTACCATGCTGTGGAAGGAGGAAACGGCGAGCTGGGCTTCTATCTGATCAGCGATGGTGGCAGGGCTCCGTACCGTCTGCACTTCCGCAGGCCAAGCTTTATCTACTATCAGGCATATCCTGAAATGTGCAAAGGCTCATCACTGTCGGATGCAATCCTGACGATGAGTAGCCTGAACGTAATTGCAGGTGAACTGGACGCTTAAAGTTTGTTAAAGACCTATTTAGAAATGACCGAATCACCTAATCTGGTTGCGTTCACACCTGAACGACTTGAAACAGTAAAAGAAATTATCGCACGTTATCCGGAGGGCCGCCAAAAATCGGCTCTTTTGCCTGTTTTGCACGTTGCCCAGGAACAATGGGGCTGGCTGAGCAGTGAAGTGATGGATTACGTAGCAGGTATTCTGAAAATAGAGCCTGTGGAGGTTTATGAGGTAGCTACCTTTTACACCATGTACCACCTCGACCCGGTGGGCAAGCACGTGATCGAATATTGCCGTACAGGACCTTGCTGCCTCATGGGCGGTGAAGATGTGTACGGACATCTGAAGCAAAAACTCGGCATCGAAGCCGGTGGTACTACTGCCGATGGAAAGTTTACATTGAAAGAAGTAGAATGCCTCGCAGCATGCGGCTGGGGACCTGTTTTCCAGATCCGCGAGCAGTTCTACATGAACCTGACCAACGAGAAGGTCGACCAAATCATAGAAGATTTAAGTAAATAAGCTTTCAGGAGCTGAAAATATTATCCTCAAATGGCTAGAAAAATTTTAACGGAGCATATTAATGTCCCCGGTATCGAAACCTTCGATGTTTATCGCAAACAGGGAGGCTATACTGCCGTTGAAAAAGCTATCAAAACCATGACCCCGGAAGAGGTAGTGGAAGAAGCGAAAAAATCAGGTGTGCGCGGCAGAGGTGGTGCTGGTTTCCCGATGGGAATGAAATGGGGCTTCCTGGCCAAACCCGAAGGCGTTCCCCGTTACCTGGTGTGTAATGCCGATGAATCGGAGCCGGGTACTTTCAAGGACCACCATTTAATGAAATGCATCCCTCACCTTCTCATAGAGGGTATGATCATTTCCAGCTTTGCATTGGGCGCCAACAAGTCGTTCATTTACGTGCGCGGCGAGCTCATGTACGTGATTCGCATTCTCGAAAAAGCCATTGCCGAAGCGAAAGCACAAGGTTTTTTAGGTAAAAATATACTTGGCTCCGGCTACGACCTCGAACTGGTGGTACAGCCGGGAGGAGGTGCATACATTTGCGGTGAAGAAACCGCATTGCTCGAATCGCTTGAAGGAAAAAGAGGTAACCCGAGAAACAAGCCGCCATTTCCTGCGGTGAAAGGGCTTTACCAAAGCCCAACGGTGGTAAACAATGTGGAGTCGATCTCCAATATGCCTTGGATCATCAACAATGGCGGTGATGCTTATGCAACCATTGGTATCGGCAGGAGTACCGGTACGAAGCTGATCTCCGCATCCGGCCACATTCAAAAGCCGGGCGTTTACGAAATCGAGCTGGGAGTGAGCGTGGACGAGTTCCTTAATTCGGATGAATACTGCGGTGGTGTCCGTAAAGGTCACTACCTGAAAGCATTGGTTGCCGGCGGATCGTCTGTACCCATTCTTCCTGCGAACCTTATTACGAAAACAGCTGCCGGTGAAGATCGCCTGATGACCTACGAGTCGCTTTCGGACGGTGGTTTCGCGACAGGTACCATGCTCGGTTCAGGCGGGTTTATCGTTTTTGACGAAACAGCCTGCATCGTTCGCAATACCTGGAATTTCTCGCGTTTTTACCATCACGAATCCTGCGGACAATGCAGCCCGTGCCGCGAAGGAACAGGCTGGATGGAAAAAGTACTCCACCGCATCGAACACGGCCACGGCAGCATGCACGACATCGACCTGCTCGTTGATATTTCAAAGAAAATTGAAGGTAACACCATTTGTCCGCTTGGCGACGCCGCGGCCTGGCCCGTAGCCAGCGCGATCCGCCATTTCCGCGACGAATTTGTGTGGCATATCACCCACCCGCAGGAAGCGACTCAACCGGGTGCGGTTTATATGGGTGAAATGGTATTGGGTTGATGAATTTTAGAAGTGGCCTTGTTTGGATCAAACACAATTCGCTGTTGCTGTCGGTGTTGTTCGGCCTGCTCAGTGGAATTGCATTGCTGATCATAAAAATGCAGGCCGTTTTCAGCTATTCTCCCGACATTTCGGGGAGCGAGGCAAGCGGGATCGCCGCTATCCAGCTTTTGGTGGATGGCCAGGATATTTACACCGACCCGGAGAAAGCGCCGTTCAGGCTGACTCAGTACACACCACTATATTTTACGATCGTTACATTCCTGGTAAAGATCATGGGATGGACAGGGATTGAGGTTCACAAAATTTATGTAGCCAGTCGCCTGGTATCAAACTTTTTTACATTAACTACCGTGAGCATAGCGGGTTATTTCATTTACCGGGTCACAAAACAAAAGATCGCCGCCCTCCTTACCGGGCTGGTACTTTTTCATGTTTTGTCGTTCTGGTTCCTGACAACCTCCCGTCCCGACAGCCTTTTGGTGCTACTGACGACGCTTTTCATCGTAACGGTATATTACGCTTTCGAAAACAACGACCAGAAGCTGTGGTTTTTGGCCATTTTCATTGGCGTTTCAGCATTTTTTGTAAAACAAAGCGGCGCCATTCTCCCCATTTCGGCGGGCGTGTTCTGGCTGATACAGCGGAACTTCAAAATGGTTTTAGAACTCACCGGATTCGGGATACTGACTTTCGGCCTGTACCTCGCCATTCTTCCCATTAATACCGTTGAGCTATTCTTTCTCAACATTGTCGGCGGCGTTGCCAATTCGGCAAGCTGGGGCTGGTTTTACGATTGGACATTGCAACATTGGTTGCTCCAATTCGCTCCCCTGATGGTGCTGAATGCCCTGGTAAGCGCTTACACGATTTATTACCGTCCGACTGGCTTTTACCTTTTTCTGGTGATCGCATCCGTGCTGTTATTCCTTTTTGCGACGTCGACGGCATTCAAAATCGGTGCCGGAGTAGGTTACTACCAGGATTACCTGATCGTGGTGTTGATTCAGCTGGTTCTGTTCTTTTCAATGACGAGCGATTTGACCGGGTTGAAATCCGCTTTTATCAAATCAGGCACAGCCCTGTTCATGATTTTTATGTTCCTGCACTGCTCATTGTATGTCTTTATGAAATACAAGTCAGGCATGTTCCGTAATTTTGAAGCACTTTATATAGAAGATCGTAAAGTGGCGGCGTATTTGCGAGAACAGCAGAACCTGAAACCGGCGGAGTATGTGTATATATGCCCGGCGGAGAATTTCCAGGGATCCTTTTTGAGTTTGTTTCTATTTAAAAATAATTTGATTCCTTTCCCCGATCTGGTTTACCTTGCAGACCAGAACGGTACATTCAACTACGACGAGTTCAGGCGAATCGTTGATGAAAAAGGAATTCGTTACGTGATTTCACCAAAAGGCAAAGCTCCTGCAAACATTCTGGGCTATAACTTCGCGAATACGCTGAAATATAGCTCGACGATGGGTTCGTATGATATATACGAGGCTGAAAAGAGATAGCATAATGTATTACTGGCATGGAAGAAGTTAAACCCCAATTGTTGAAAATTACATTCGATGGCATCGAGGTCGAAGTAGAACCCGGGACTACCATTATGCAAGCGGCGCGTAAGATTGCCGAGGCAGATGACAGCCAGGGACATCTCGTTCCGCCGGCGATGTGCTACTATAAACCGCTTCCGGTTTCCGGAGGTAAATGCCGTGCGTGTCTGGTAAGGGTAGCCGCTGGTTCTGCCAAAGATCCGCGTCCTATGCCTAAGCTGGTCCCTTCCTGTATCACACAGGTTCAGGATGGAATGGTGGTGGAAAATACCACGAACCAGGCTGTACTCGACACCCGCAAGAGCATTGTAGAGTTCCTGCTGATCAACCATCCGCTCGATTGCCCAATTTGCGACCAGGCTGGTGAATGTCATTTGCAGGATTTCGCATTTGAACACGGTTCGGTAAAAACCCGTTACGAGGAAGAAAGGCGGACATTTGATAAAATCGATATCGGCCCGCACGTGCAGTTGCATATGACGCGGTGCATTCTTTGCTACCGCTGCGTATACACCGCCGACCAGATCACCAACCAACGCGTTCACGGCGTAATGAATCGTGGGGATGCTTCGGAAATCAGCACCTACATCGAAAAAGCAATCGATAACGACTTCTCCGGAAACGTGATTGACGTGTGCCCGGTTGGCGCATTGACCGATAAGACATTCCGCTTCAAAAACCGCGTATGGTTTACCAAACCGGAAGACGCGCACCGCGATTGCGACAAATGCTGCGGCAAAACGACATTGTGGTACCGCGGTGATGAAGTAATCCGCGTGACAGCCCGCAAGAATACCTGGGGCGAGGTGACGGATTTCATTTGCAATACCTGCCGTTTTGAAAAGAAAAACACCAGCGACTGGGTATTGGAAGGACCAACGAAAGTGAAACGCAGCTCGGTAATTTCCGCCAACAAATACCGCAAAGACCTCGTTGCAAAACCGGATTTCGCATTGAAACTGGCAGCGACGCAGTTCAAAAACATCGACGATTCACGGCCGTATGTGACCGATGAAGAAACGATCCGTCATCAGAGCATCGAGAATAACGACAAGGCTAACCACCGTTCACTGGCGGCCAACAATAATTAAGAGAATCAGTCAAAGCAGCCGGATAAAATTGCTTTCAAATGGATTTAGTAGAATTTTTAGTTAAAACCTCGACCATCGTTGCCGTTTTCGGACTTACCCTCGTCATCGCCATGTACTCCACATGGGCGGAACGTAAGGTAGCCGGTTTCATCCAGGACCGCAGCGGCCCGAACCGCGCTGGCTGGGGAGGATTATTGCAGCCTTTGGCCGATGCAGGGAAAATGTTCTTCAAAGAAGACTTTATCCCCGCCCTTGCCAACAAATGGCTTTTCATCGCAGGCCCAAGCTTGGCGATGCTTACTGCATTGCTAGCGAGCGCGGTAATTCCTTTCGGCAGCACATTCCGCGTTGCAGGGCACGAAGTGGCATTGCAAGGTGTGGAGTCGAACATCGGTATCCTTTACGTTTTCGGCGTTGTGGCATTGGGTGTTTACGGTATCATGGTCGGTGGCTGGGCTTCCAATAACAAATTCTCACTCCTCGGAGCGATCCGCGCGGCTTCGCAGAATATCAGTTACGAGGTAGCAATGGGTCTTTCGCTGATCGCGATCCTGATGATGAGCAGCTCGCTTTCATTGGGTGAAATCGTGGCACAGCAGCACGGTATGAATTGGAATATATTCTACCAGCCGTTGGGTTTCATCATTTTCATTACCTGCTCTTTCGCGGAATGTAACCGTGTGCCTTTCGACCTTCCTGAGTGTGAAACGGAGCTTGTAGGCGGTTACCATACGGAATACGGCAGTATGAAACTCGGTTTCTACCTCTTTGCGGAGTATATCAACATGTTCATTTCCTCGGCGATTATTTCGGTCCTGTATTTCGGCGGTTACAACTACCCGGGAATGGATTTCGTATATGAGCAGCTGGTTAAGTCTTTTGGAACTGAAACAGGCCATAACATAGCGACGTTGATAGGTACCGCTGTGTTCTTTGGAAAAGCATTGTTCTTCGTGTTCTTCTACATGTGGGTACGCTGGACGATCCCGCGTTTCCGCTACGACCAGTTGATGAACCTTGGCTGGAAAAAGCTGATCCCTCTTGCTATTTTTAACATTATTATCACTGGTGCAGCTGTGCTTTTCTTGAAGCCTGTGATCACCGCGTGGTTGAATTAATTCCAAAATCGTATTGCCATGCAATTGACAAATCGCTCAAAGCAAGTAAGCAATAAACAAATGACGCTGGCGGAGCGGGCCTACCTGCCTGCTATTGCAACAGGTCTGGCGATTACTATCAAGCACTTTTTCGCGAAGAAAGTAACGATCCAATACCCTGAGGTAAAACGGTATCTCGGACCTGTCTTCCGCGGGCGGCATATCCTGAAAAGAGACGCCGAAGGGCGCGAGCGCTGCACAGCCTGTGGTTTGTGCGCAGTAGCATGCCCCGCCGAAGCAATTTCAATGGTAGCCTCAGAACGTGTGAAGGGAGAAGAAAACCTCTACCGTGAAGAAAAATATGCGGCAGTATATGAAGTGAACATGCTGCGCTGCATTTTCTGTGGCCTTTGTGAGGAAGCTTGCCCAAAACAGGCCGTCTACCTTCGCCACGACGAGTTCGTTCCGGTATTTACGGAACGCGACCAGGTGATCTGGGGCAAAGACCTCCTCGTGGAAGATATGAACAACCGCTACACCCGCGAAGCATGGACAAAAGAAGAAGCCCGTGCGCTGGATGCAAAAAGAGCCAGCGGCGAGGTCACCAGCGTTGTTCCCCGAGCTATTCCCTGATTGGTAAACCATGACTGTCAGCAGTTACTAACATTATGAATTCAGCAGTATCATTTTTTTATTTTCTATCATTCCTGACCATCCTGAGCGCGGTGATGGTCGTGGTATCGCGTAACCCCATTCACAGCGTTTTGTACCTGATCCTGACGTTCTTTACGCTATCGGGTCACTATATTCTGCTGAATGCGCAATTCCTGGCCGCGGTGAATATCATCGTATATGCGGGGGCCATTATGGTACTTTTCCTATTTGTGATCATGTTCCTGAATATGAAGCAGGACCAGGAGGAAGCCAAGACCAATCTCACCAAAATAGCGGCTACGATCGTCGGCGGGACTGTTTTTGTGATCCTTTTTGGTGCATACCGCAAAACCGCCATCGCTCCATTTGATCCCCAAACCTACGATTCACAGATCGGTATGATCGAAAGCCTGGGGCATATGCTTTTCCGTGAATACCTGCTTCCGTTTGAGCTGGCTTCTATTCTGTTGCTTGTGGCGATGGTTGGAGCTGTGCTGCTTGGCAAGAGAGAGATCGGCGAGCGACACTTCTAGGGGATTGATATCGACATTGCAACCCAATGCATCGACAACCCAGGCTTTAAGGCCCGGGTTATACAAAAAAGAGGCTCTTTCGAGCCTCTTTTTTGTTGGTATCTATCACTGTGATCAGGCTTCCTCCACCTCTGAGTAGGCTTCAACAGGGATACATGAGCAAATCAGGTTGCGGTCGCCGTACGCGCTGTCCACACGGCTTACACTTGGCCAGAACTTGTTAAAGCGCAGGTAAGGCAGCGGGAACGCAGCTTTTTCGCGACTGTAAGATCGGGTCCAGTTTTCGCTTAACAGTACGCGCGAAGTATGCGGTGCATTCTTCAAAACGTTGTCTGTGCGATCGGCAACACCTTCCTCCACTTCACGGATTTCGTTGCGGATGGCGATCATCGCGTCGCAGAAACGATCCAACTCGGCTTTCGATTCCGACTCGGTTGGCTCGATCATCAACGTACCGGCAACGGGGAATGAAAGGGTTGGCGCGTGGAAACCGTAGTCCATTAAACGTTTTGCCAAATCCTCAGCCTCTACGCCGACAGCTTTAAAGCCACGGCAATCGACGATCATCTCGTGCGCACAGCGCCCGTTTGTACCGGTGTAAAGCACTTCGTAATGGCCGTTCAGGCGTTCCTTAATGTAGTTGGCATTCAGGATAGCGAATTTGGTAGCATTTGTGAGCCCCTCGCCGCCCATCATGGCAATGTACGCATAAGAGATCGTCAGGATGCTCGCGCTGCCATAAGGCGCCGCAGAAACTGCTCCCGCTTGTCCACCAGGCAAATGCTCAGGCTGTGTGCTGAAATTAACGTGACCCGGCAGGAACGGCATCAGGTGCTCGGCCACGCCGATCGGGCCCACGCCCGGGCCGCCGCCACCGTGAGGGATACAGAATGTTTTATGCAAATTGAGGTGGCAAACATCCGCGCCAATGCTGGCGGGGCTTGTAAGACCTACCTGAGCATTCATATTAGCACCATCCATATAAACCTGCCCGCCAAATGAATGGATCATCGAGCAGATCTCAATTATACTTTCTTCGTACACACCGTGCGTCGACGGATAGGTTACCATTAAGCACGACAAGTCGTCTGCGTGTTGCTCCGCTTTTGCACGCAGGTCTTCCACATCGATATTACCTCGCTCGTCGCATTTGGTCACCACCACTTTCATACCGGCCATAACAGCGGATGCCGGGTTGGTACCATGTGCCGACGACGGGATCAAAGCAACATTACGATGTGCCTCACCGCGGCTTTCGTGGTACGCGCGAATGGCCATCAGACCGGCATACTCGCCCTGCGCGCCCGAGTTTGGCTGGAACGACATGGCCGCAAAACCGGTGATTTCGCAAAGCCAGGTATTGAGCTCACTAACCAGCTGTGCGTAGCCTCCAACCTGGTTGGTAGGAGCAAACGGGTGCAAGCCACCAAATTCCGGCCAGGTAAGCGGGATCATTTCGGCAGTCGCATTCAGTTTCATAGTGCAGCTACCGAGCGAAATCATGGAATGTACCAGTGAAAGGTCTTTGTTTTCCAATGATTTCAAATAACGGAGCATCTCGTGCTCGGTGTGATGGGTATTGAAAACCGGGTGCGTCAGGTACTCCGAAGTCCTAACCAGGTTTTCGGGAAACGAAAATTCAAGCTCCTCGTCGATCACCATTTCACCCTGGAAGCCCGATACTTCGGCAAACACATTCAGCAATGCAATGGCATCGTCGAAGTTTTTGGCTTCGTCAAAAGAGACCGAAAGGCTTTCGTCACCGTGGTATTTGAGGTTAATGCCCCATTTCAATGCCTGTTCGCGCAGTTTGCGGGTTAGTGGCGTCCTGACCGTTACCGTATCGAAATAATTTTCGGTAACCACTTCATAATTGAATTTCTTCACAGTATCCACAAACAGGCGGGTAAGGCCATGCACGCGCGCTGCAATGCCCCTGATACCTTCCGGTCCGTGATACACCGAATAGGCGCCGGCGATAACGGCCAGCAATACCTGTGCAGTACAAATGTTGGAAGTTGCTTTTTCGCGGCGGATATGCTGCTCGCGCGTTTGCAACGCCATGCGCAAGGCCCGGTTTCCTTCACCATCGACCGATACACCGATAATACGGCCCGGAATCTGACGTTTGAAGGCGTCTTTAGTTGCGAAATAGGCTGCGTGTGGGCCGCCGTAGCCCATTGGAACACCGAAACGTTGCGAAGAACCGATTACGACATCCGCACCCATTTCGCCCGGCGATTTCAGGAGCGTCAATGCGAGCAAATCTGCTGCAACCGCAACGGAAATACCCAGTTCGTGGGCCGAGGCGATGAAATCGGTATAATCGATCACTTCGCCATCAGTAGCCGGATATTGGACCAGCGCAGCGTAAATATTTTCGTCCGTAAGATCAACTGTTGCGTGGTTGCCTACCACGACGTCGATTCCAATAGGTTTCGCACGGGTGTAAACCAGGTCGATCGTTTGCGGATGACAAAGCTCCGAAACAAAAAAAGTATTGGCTTTCTTTCTTGAAGCGCCTCGCAATGCGTGCAGCATAGTCATCGCCTCGGCCGCAGCCGTCGCTTCATCGAGCAACGAGGCATTGGCAATCTCCATCCCAGTCAGGTCGGTCACAACCGTCTGGAAGTTCAGAAGCATTTCAAGCCTTCCCTGCGCGATCTCCGCCTGATAAGGCGTGTAAGCAGTATACCAGGCCGGGTTTTCGAGGATATTCCTCAGAATGACATTCGGTGTGATCGTGTCGTAATAACCCGTGCCGATGTACGATTTCAGCACCGCGTTTTTGGAAGCAATTCTTTTAATGTATTGGAGAAATTCCTGTTCCGATTTGGGTCTCGGCAAATTCAGTGGTTTTTGTAGACGAATCGCGGAAGGAAGAGTTTGGTCGATCAGCTCATCCACTGATCCGGCTCCGATGGTCTTCAACATTTCCTGCAATTCCTGCTCATCTTTACCGTGGTGACGGTTTTCAAACTTGTCCTGGTTTCGAAGATTAACTTTCATTCAAGTTAGGCTGAGAATGCCGCTATTAGGTGATTTTAAAATACAAAAGTAAGCAAATCCAAGCAAATCTCTCAGAGATTGATGGCTATGCTTACTCTTGAATATGTACAAAATGTAACGGCGGTAAGTTCCTAGTGGTTAGGGCAGCCGCAATCGGTTTTTCGTTTGAATATCCCAAGGAATTTCTTGGACCTCGGTTTCTTGTAACCTTTGTATTTCTTCTTTTTACCAAACAATTCTACTTTGGCCGCTCCGGGCGCAGCAGCCGAAACTGTTTCTACGCCTGAAATACCGCAAATCAGCGCCAGTACCAAAAGCCAGGGAGTAATTTTCTTCATGCTTTTCATGCGATAGATCGTCAAAGGTTACTAATGCAACGCATTGCTTACCGGTTTCGGTATGCAATGCGCCAGCCCTTTCACAATTTTCCGAAAATTTTATGCCTTTACCAATTCCAGTATCGTGATTTCGGGGAGGATACCTACGCGGCCGGGATAACCCAGGTAGCCAAATCCGCGATTGACGTACAAATACTGGTCGTTCTCCTCATAGAGCCCCGCCCATTGCTTGTAACGGTACTGCACCGGGCTCCACTTTACTTTGCCTATTTCCACGCCGAATTGCATCCCGTGTGTATGCCCCGCGAGCGCGAGGTCGATATCGTTATATTTCGGCAGAACCTGCGCTTCCCAGTGGCTGGGATCATGTGAAAGCAATATTTTAACAGGGTAATCGTCCGTGTGTTCGTAAGCTTTTTCCAGATTACCATATTTGGCAAAATTCCCCGCACCCCAGTTTTGGATACCAATTAACCCGATGGATTCGCCGTCGACGGTAATGGCCCGGTTTTCATCCAGCATCAGTTTCCAGCCCAGCAGCTCGTGCGCTTTTTTCAAATCCGCGAGATTGCTGGTCTTTGCCTGAACGTCCTGCCACTGGAAATAATCCCCGTAATCGTGGTTACCGAGCACCGAGTGCACGCCGAGCGGCGCTTTCACTTTATCGAAAATATGGATGTAGTCTTGCACTTCCTTCGCCCGGTCGTTTACCAGGTCGCCTGTGAAGAAAGCAATGTCGGGTTTTTCCTTCATCAACATTTCAACACCACCTTTGACCGCTGTTTTATTAAAAAAGCTGCCCGAATGAATATCCGAAAGCTGGGCGATTTTCATGCCGTGAAATTGTCGGGGGAGATTTTTCAAAGGCACTTTCACGCGACGGATCCGGTAGTCGTGCGCACCGGACAGGATTCCATACGCGAATGTGCCCATTAATCCCGCGCCAGCAACCACGGCTGTGGTCGCGAGAAATTGCGAACGGGGTATCGTTGGCTCACCGGTTGTCGGCGAGGGCGTTGCAACGGAAGGAGCGAAAAAGCTGACAATCCATTGAAAAAAGCGGCGAATATCGTCAACAAGCAAAATCGCCACGGCCAACAATTTCGAGAGATAGGGAATGGCAATGAACGCAACGACGAAGGTCCGTGTGGTACTTTTGAAATAGTCGGGCGGAAGCAATTGCATTCCAATATAAGCACCGAGTGTCACCAGGGTTAGCGCCCAGTATGCGCCTCCGATCCAGCGCTGTGTTAAAGGAGCTAGGCCGCGAATGGCCAGTTTCAAGCCTTGCCAGACATACCAGTCAATGGCAAACAAGATGAATGTAAGTATGATAAAAAAGAAGGTTCTATTCATTTTCGAATGATCGTTGTCATATCAACGACAAACATAGGCAAAACCTTTCACGTTCAGTATGGCGCCCGGATTCTTGACGAATGTACAGCAATGGACAAAAGACCGGGCCGGAGGTTAATTTTAGTTGCTAAGCGGTTTTTGGTATTTTTGTATCATATTCCAATATCAGTTATGCCCAAATATGATTTCAAACGATTCCACATTCGCTCAATGAATGCGGGGTCCGACCAGGAAAGAGCGGAGATCAACCAGGAGTTGAAAGACCTGTATGCCTCCCTGCCTGACGACGAGAAAAAGATATTTAACGAAGAATTACAGCATTTCCTCACCCACGAGGTTGCAAGAATCAAATCGGATTACGAATCGGTGAATGGATTGAACCGGCCTAACTGACGGGTTTAATTAAGGCGAGGATCGATGGGATAATGCGCGATGGACCGATATTCGCCACCCATATTCCGAAGGATTTCGCGCCAGAAATTGCCGGGAGGTGTTGAAAACAAAAAGTCGGAAGTAGTACTGGAAATAATCCACGAGTCCTGCTTGATCTCATCGTCGAGCTGGCCGCCACTCCATCCCGAATAACCGATGAAGAACATGACGTCCTCCTGTTTCAGCGTGTTCAGGTTCAGGAGCGTTTTAACAACATTAAAATCGCCTCCCCAGTAAAGATCTTTCATGATTTCCGTTCCGCCTGTCACAAGGTCGGGACGGCGATGGATGAAATGCAGTGTATTCTTCTCAACGGGGCCTCCCAAATGGAGCGTAATGTCCTGATAAATAGTCTCATCCAGCACATCCCCGAGAAACAGGTCCGTAGTCTGGTTCAGCACAAAACCGAAACTCCCGTGTTCATTATGCTCGCACATCAGGATTACCCCTCTTTCAAAATTGGGATCGCCCAGAAAAGGCTTTGCGATAAGCAGGCTTCCTTTTGAAACTTTGGCGGCAGACGGCATAACCTGACAGATTGTTAATTCAACAACGAAATATATTTATTTTTCGCACTGAAAAACGGATATTGCCCAAAATATAATAAAAATAAGATCATGGCATTGATAAAATCAGCCCGCGGACACCACCCGACCTATGACGAGAGTTGCTGGTTTGCAGAAAACGCTACGATTGTAGGCGATGTGGTGATGGGAGAAAATTGTACTGTGTGGTTCAATGCGGTGATCCGCGGAGATGTTAACAGCATCCGTATCGGCCATCATTCCAATGTCCAGGACGGCGCTGTGATCCACTGTACCTATCAGCGTTTTGCTACCACTATCGGCAACTACGTCTCCATCGCGCACAATGCCATTGTACACGGCTGCACGATCGAAGACCACGTGCTGATTGGAATGGGTTCGATTGTAATGGACGGGGCCGTTGTAGGCGAAGGTGCGATTATCGCCGCAGGCGCGATCGTCACACAAGGTACCAAAGTACCTCCCGGAACCATCTACGCCGGCAATCCTGCTAAATATCTGAAAGATGTTTCGCCCGAGCTGAATGCAGCTATCGACCGGACCGCGAATAATTATCTGATTTATTCGGGTTGGTTTAAGGAGGAAGAGGGTCAGTAGCCCCTACTCCGCCATGCCTTTCCGTGCATTCAGATACCCCTTGATAACGGTGAAAGTCGTGATCGCCAGGAAGAAAAGAATGATGTACTGCACATAATCTACGATCCACGGGAATTTTTCGCCGAAAAGGTAGCCCCCGCCGGTTAACGTGAAGATCCAGATCGCCCCGCCGACAACATTGTTTATCAGGAAAGCAGGAAACGACATTCTCACCAATCCTGCGAGAATGGGGGCGAATGTGCGCACGATAGGCAGGAACCGACTGATAATCAGCGTCCGGCTTCCGTATTTTTCGAAGTACTTGCGGGTGGTTTCAATGTGTTTTTTCTTAAAAAAGAAGGAGTCCTTCCGGTTCTCGAAAATACCGCCGAAATATTTCCCGAAAACATACCCGACCAACGAGCCTAATATTGCCGCTGTCAGCATGCTGATCAGTAAAATAAGAATCGGTACGTCGAGTATGCCGGTACCGCAGAACACGCCGGCCAAAAATACGAGATAGTCGCCCGGCAGAAAGAACGCGAAAAACAGGCCGTTTTCCGCGAATACAATGAAAGTTATGACCAGTAGCCCGCCAGTACGGATAATTTCCTCTGAATTAAGAATGTACTGGAAAAACTCGACAATTGAATCCATAATCTATAATCTGAGAGTTGGGCGCCCCGCGGCTATCGCCGCATGACCGATGGCACACGGCCAGTGACACACGGCTAGCGGCATAGCCTAGCCGTGCGGGCTATGGTTTGTTGACTTTTAAAATTAGGCATTTTCCGACAGTTCCAGCCAGCGCAACTCTTTATCGGCCTGGCTTTCATTGATTTCTTCGATTTGCTTCGACCATTTTGCCAGCTCCTCATGCGAACCGCCATTATTCAGACTCTCCACAAGTTTTACCTTTGTTTGCTCCAATTTCGCAATATCAGCTTCCAGCTGTTCCATTTCCTTTTGCTCCTTATAGCTCAGCTTCCGTTTTGCAGCGACGACCGGTACCGCTACGACTTCTTTCTGAACAGCTGTTGCAACTGGCGCAGTTGGTTTTGCGGGAGCATTGCTGGCGGCTGCTTTCTTTTCGGCCTCCTGCTCGTCCTGGTAATCCCGTAACTCAGTATAATTGCCCGGGAAATCACTGATCTTGCCTTCTCCATCGAACACAAAAATATGCTGCACGAGGCGGTCGAGGAAGTAGCGATCGTGGGAAACGATCATCAGACAGCCCGGGAAATTGAGCAGAAACTCTTCGAGTACATTCAAACTATCGATATCGAGGTCGTTCGTCGGCTCATCGAGAATCAGGAAGTTCGGCTGCTTGATCAGAATCAGAAGAAGCTGCAAACGACGCTTTTCTCCTCCGCTTAGTTTCGATATAAAATCATACTGCTTGGAAGGCGAGAACAAAAATGCCTGCAACAGATGGCCCACCGTTACCGTTTCGCCGGTCCCGAGTTGAACCACTTCGGCGACGTCCTTCACAATGTCGATCACGCGCTGGTTTTCATTGAACACCAGATCCGTTTGTTTGTAATAACCAAACTGAACCGTTTCTCCGGTGCTGATCTTTCCTTTGTCAGGCTGCAATTCTCCCGTAATCATGTTCAGGAGCGTCGATTTGCCCATTCCATTTTTCCCAACCACGCCAATGCGGTCGCCACGACGGAAGGTATATTCGAAATTTTTGATCAATTCCCGCTCGCCGAAGCCTTTGCTGATGTTTTCCAGTTCGATGATCTTGCTGCCCAATCGCGAAGTCCGCACATTGAGCTCCATTTGCACATCGAACTTCTTCTGGCTGGCCTTTTCTTTCAGGTCCTCAAACGCGTCGACACGATATTTGGCCTTCGTTCCGCGCGCTTTCGGCTGCTTTCTGATCCATTCCAGCTCCTTGCGCATGAGGTTACGCGCCTTATCGATCGTAGCCGCTTCGAGTTCTTCGCGCTCAGCCTTTTTTTCCAGGAAATAAGAGTAATTTCCTTTATAAGTATATGCCGAACCATGGTCCAGTTCGAGCATCTGGTTACAAACAGTGTCGAGGAAGTACCGGTCGTGGGTTACTACCAATAATGTCGTATTGGAAGTATTGAGGTATTCTTCCAACCATTCGACGGTATCGAGGTCGAGGTGGTTGGTAGGTTCATCGAGAATAAGCAGGTCAGGATCTTCGAGCAGCACTTTGGCCAATGCTACGCGCTTGCGCTGGCCACCCGAGAGTGTTCCATAAAGATTATCCGTGTGGTGAATGCCCAGCCGGCCGAGCACCTCCTTTGTTTTATACTCAAAATCCCACGCATTGAACTTGTCCATATCCTCCATCACCTCCGCGAGCTCGTCATGGTCGTCGTTTTCGATCGCATGCTCATACCGTTTCACTACCTGCGCCACCGGATTATTCGATGAGAATATCACTTCCAGTATCGGTAACGATTCGTCGAATGCAGGGCTTTGGTCGAGATAACCCACGCGGATGTCTTTGCGGATACTGACTTCGCCCTCATCGGCCGGGATCTTGCCCGTGAGTATATTCAGAAATGTGGTTTTTCCGGTCCCGTTCGTCCCGATCAACGCTACCTTATCACCCCTGCTGATCCCAAAACTGATATTCTTAAAAAGCCACCGGTCGCCGAATGACTTGGCTATATTTTCCGCCGAAAGATAATTCATGTGTAAATGTAAAATTCTATAAATGCAAAGTTAGGACAGATATCAAACAACAAAGAAAAAATTCGCTTTCATAGGGTAAATAGGCTAATATTGCCACTTATATTCAGTTAGATGGTTCCATTGAACACATTCATTATCATGTCCAAAACATCCCTTTACCTAATCTTAACCGTTTTTCTTTGTTTTAAAGTAGCAGCGCAGGACAGTAATTTTAAAAGTTATACACAAAAAATCGGAGGTAGTCCTCAGGTGTATGACATGGTCGCGATCCCAGGTGGTGAATTCACGATGGGGAGTCCGGCCGGCGAAAAAGGCCGCAGAGCCGACGAAGGTCCTCAGCATAAGGTCAAAATCGAGCCCTTCTGGATGGGCAAAACCGAAGTGATCTGGGACATTTACGATTTGTACGCTTTCAAGAATATGGAAAAGGAAATGGGCGCACGCCACCCGGATCCTGACAAAAGCGTTCAGAAAACCGACGCAAGTACCCGTCCATCCCCTCCTTATGTAGATATGTCTTTTGGAATGGGCCGTTCGGGTTATCCGGCGATCAACATGACGCAGTATGCGGCAATTTATTTCTGCAAATGGCTATACGAAAAAACCGGGATCTTTTACCGTCTTCCCACCGAGGCCGAATGGGAATATGCTTGCCGTGCAGGCTCCAAAACAGCTTATTCTTTTGATGAATCCAAAATCGATGAATATGCATGGTACCGCAAAAACAGTGACGCCGCTTACAAGAAAGTAGGACAGAAGAAGCCCAATGCATGGGGACTTTATGATATGCACGGCAATGTTATGGAATGGACATTAGACCAATATATTCCAGATTATTACGCCAAACAGCCCAAAGGCGAAGCATTCGCGCCGGTTACTGAACTCTATCCTACTTCCGTTCGTGGTGGTTCTTGGGACGACGAAGCTGCCGACCTTCGCAGTGCTGCCCGTGTTGCTTCTAAGCCGGAATGGAAAATCCTTGACCCGCAGTTGCCTAAATCGGAATGGTGGATGACCAGCGCGTCATTTGTGGGTTTCCGTATCGTAAGACCGCTAAAAACACCTTCACCAGAGGAAATTAAAGCGTATTACAGCCCTAAGTTGATTGAAGACTACTGATCATATATAAACTCTTAATTCGAAATGGAACAGAACAGACGTAATTTTTTGAAAGCATCAGGCCTGATCGCCGGCGGTGCTATCCTGAACCCGTTCACGGGCTATGGTTATAATAGCGCGGTTGGTGAGACGATCAAAGTGGCTCTTATCGGCTGCGGAGGACGTGGTACGGGTGCTGCTGCACAAGCATTGAGCACTTCGCAAAACGTGCAGATCGTAGCAATGGCCGACGCTTTCAAGGATCGTCTTGATGATTCCTACAAAAACCTCACGGCGAAAAAATATAAAAACGCTGCGGGACAGCCGGTCGACATCAAAACGAAAGTAGACGTGCCAGAAGACCGGAAGTTTGTAGGGTTCGATGCATTTAAAAAAGCCATCGCATTGAAAGATGTGGATGTAGTAATCCTTGCGACGCCTCCGGGCTTCCGTCCTTCGCATTTCGAAGAGGCTGTGAAGAATAACAAGCATATTTTCATGGAAAAACCGGTTGCAACTGATGCACCGGGTATCCGCAAAGTGCTTGAAGTAGCGGAAGAAGCTAAAAAGAAGAAATTGAACGTCGTGGTAGGTCTGCAACGTCATTATCAGGCTAACTACCGTGAGGCCATCAAACGCATTCACGACGGTGCGCTGGGCGATATTGTAGGCGGCCAGGTTTACTGGGTGGGAAGTAGCCCATGGATGAAAGAACGTCAGGCCAACCAAACTGAAATGGAATACCAAATGAGAAACTGGTATTACTTCAACTGGCTTTGCGGCGACCACATTTCAGAACAGCACGTTCACAACATCGATGTGGCTAACTGGGTGAAAAACGGCTACCCCGTATCGATTCAGGGCTCAGGCGGCCGCCAGGTACGTACCGGAAAGGCTTATGGAGAGATTTACGACCACCACACGCTCGATCTGGTTTACGCCGACGGAACGGTGATTTCAAGCCAATGCCGCCAGTTCGAAGGAACCTGGAACCGCGTTGACGAGGCTTTCGTAGGTACCAAAGGCCGTATCGACAGCTTCGATGACAAGAAAACAATCCTAAAAGACTATAAAGGAGGTGTGATTTATCATCATGACAACTCGAATTACAGGAACCCGTATCAGGTGGAACACGACGAACTGTTTGCTGCCATCGCGAAAGGTGAATACAAATTCGCTGATGCCGAAAACGGTGCAAAAAGTACCATGACGTCGATCATGGGCCGTATGGCGACCTATTCAGGCAAGCAGATCAAATGGGAAGAAGCGTTGAACTCAGACATCAACCTGTTCCCCGACAAACTTGCGTGGGACGCGTCCCCGAAAGTCCTGCCAGGTCCGGACGGGCTTTATCCAGTGGCAATCCCGGGCAAAACTCAGGTGATATAATTAAGACTTAAAACGCAAAATGGCCCGCTGAGGGCCATTTTGCGTTTTAATAGTATTTCTCGAAGCGAATAACTATATTCGGTAAGAGAATTCTTGACGATACTTATTGTAGAACGAAATATGTAGTCGGTGAAGCTTAGCCTTAGAAACGCTGTACTTATTCTCCTTGCCGGCATGATCGTGCTGGCAACCGGTTCGTTTTTAAACTCCGCGAAGACCCAGTTCAGCGACCCCATCATTCTGAGCGGGCTCACGATCGAATTCATAGGCACTATCTGGCTGGTACTATGCCTCAACCAACGACGCAGGCGCCACAAGGCCTGATCACAACTTCGCCGATCTGTTTCTTAGATAAAAATCCGCCAGAACCAAAGCGGCCATCGCTTCTACGATAGGCACTGCACGAGGTACGACGCATGGGTCATGACGGCCTTTTCCTTGTACAATTGCAACATTACCGAACTGATCGACGCTCTCCTGATCCTGCATAATCGTAGCAACAGGCTTGAATGCAGTGCGGAAGTAAATGTCCTCGCCATTTGAAATACCACCCTGAATACCTCCGGAATGGTTCGTACGCGTGTGTACATGGCCGCTTTCGTCGGTATAGAACGCATCATTGTGCTGCGAACCTGGTAATAACACCCCATCGAACCCACTCCCGTATTCAAAGCCTTTAACAGCATTAATGCTCAGCATTGCCTTACCAAGTTCAGCGTGAAGCTTGTCGAAAACGGGCTCTCCCCAACCGGCCGGCGTTCCTTTTACGACACAATTAACAACTCCGCCGATTGAATCGCCCTGCTTACGGACGCCATCAATATAATCAAACATCTGCTGGGCCATCTCAGGGTCCGGGCAGCGCACTGCATTGTTTTCGGTTTCGGAAAGGTCCAATTCCTGGTAACTTTTTTCCAGTTTCATTGTACCCACTTGTGATACATAAGCCTGAATACTTACCCCTAATTCGGCTAGCATCAGCTTCGCGAGTGCACCAGCGGCTACGCGTGCGGCCGTTTCGCGCGCAGAGCTGCGCCCCCCCCCGCGATAGTCACGAACGCCGTACTTGACCTGGTAGGTGTAATCGGCGTGGGAAGGCCTGAATTGTGCCGCTATATGCGAGTAATCCTTACTCCGTTGATCTTCGTTGCGGATCACCATTGCAATGGGCGTACCGGTCGTTTTTCCTTCGAACACGCCGGATAGCACCTCGAACTCGTCCGCTTCTTTACGCTGTGTCGTAATTCTGGATTGCCCCGGCTTTCTGCGCGTCAGTTCGCTTTGTATAAAATCAGAATCAAAAGGCACGCCCGCCGGACAGCCTTCTATCACTACACCGATCCCAACTCCGTGCGATTCGCCGAAAGTGGCTATTTTAAATATCTTGCCGTATGTACTGCCCATTAAACTTACTTTCTAAATACCCAAATCATTGTTACCAACAACAATACAATCAAGATGTTGGTTAAATCTTTCAAAATCTTTTTATAGTCGATCGTCTCGCGGCTGCTGTCAAGGTTTTCGAGGTTATCGTACAAACCCGAAGAACCGGATAGCGACAAATTAGCCAATTTGTAATCGTCTCCCCGCACCTCCAATGTCGCTGCGGACGTCAATGTATCATAATTCTGCTTCTCGACATCGAAATAAATCCAGTGAAAATACCTGCTTAGCGGGAATTCTCCATCCTTTCTGGGAACGACAAAATAGTTGAATGTCCTTTCTCCCACGACGCTCTGGTAGCTCCGCTTGATCACCTGGCTAACCTCCGGTGGATAAATGTCGAAGGAAGAGCTCGCCTGGATCACCGGCGCAGGAATGGCCGTTATATTGCCAACGCCTTCCACTTTGAACATATATCTGACGCTCTCCCCCGGATACACCAGATCACTCGACAATCGCTCTTTCAAACTGTATTGTCCCACGGCCACCTGGTCGCGCAAGGGATGATCAGGCAGCTGCCGCACCACTACGGTTACAGGCCTCGAATAGAAGCCTCTTACCAGCTTTTTCTCGACATTCACCGCTCCACCGCTTTCCGTCACCAGCATGTCGAGCTTCACCGATGGCAACACGATATCCTCCGTCGTGATCGGGAAGAGCCTCGCCTGGTACATGTTGTATTCCGCATATTTACGGCCGCGGATTGTAACCTTTCGTTTGATAATCTCCTCGACGCCGATATTTTCTTCCCAGCAGTTTACCGGCCTCACGGCTTTCAAAATGCTTTGCAACTGCTCGTTAAACCGATAAAACTCCATTTCCACCGGCGCATTCTCAGCAATATATAACGATATCCGGACTGCAAAGCCTTGCCGAATATAGACTTCCTTCTTATCTGTCTGCACCGACAAAAACACCGATTGGCTATTGTCCTCAACTTCCGTTACCGCTACATTCTCCTCCAACGCATTCCCGCTCTCGTCGCCGGCCTTTGCAAAAACGACCATTGTTTCATCCGAGCGCAGTTTGAGGTTATTAACTGCCAGCGTAAATTCCGGAATCAAATAGTTACCTGCCTTTTTTGCGTAGTATTCCTGGGTGATGGTTTGGATAACCACCTTCCGCCCATCTACCGTGTTTACGGAACTCGTGGCCGACTTGCTCCTTTTTTCCAAGTCTTTGATTTCCGGGAAGATAACCGACGGCCTGGTCTCCACATCCCGCAACACTACCGAGATTAAAAATGGCTGATCCAATGTCAGATTTTTCGAGCCATACTCAATGGTCACGAGGTTCTCCGACGACTGCGCCAGGGAGATACTAGAAAAACACAAAAAAATATTTAATAACGCATATAATTTCATTTCAGTTTTTCGTTATCTTTATTGGAATTGCTGAAAACGAAGCGTTTTTAAGGGTTTCTCTTGTTTAATAGTTTTCCCTAAACCACAAAACTACATAATACTATGGCCTCGATGCTTGAATACATTAAAATTATTCTCCAAAAAGTCAGCTTCGACCGCAAATTATTTGAAAAAGAACTCCGCAAAGCGATACGCATGTTAATGCCCGCTGAGATCAAAAGACTTAGACAATGGTGTTACGACCATTATGCAACTGTTCACTTACCAGTGTTGAACATATGTTTTGAACGACTTTCCGCGTTGAATTAGCAACAAAACCTATCATTTGATAATCGAGAGCTTAGAAAATAAGAAAGCCGCCCGAATTCGGGCGGCTTTTCTCTTATAGCCTTTTCGGAATTACTTCTTCTTTGTAGCAGGCTTAGTTGCCGTGCCAGCGGCAGGTTGTGCTGGTTGAGCTACCGCCAATCCTAATGCCTCTTTTGCAGCAGCATTATCCGGATCTACTTTAAGCAGTTTCTCCCAATATTCTTTCGCTTTCGCCTCGTCTTTCAATGTCGATTGAGCGTGGAATGCGAGGTATCCGTAAGCCAATTTCAAATAAGACTTGTATTTGCTCGGATCCGGATCTTTCTCTGCCAATTCTGTCAATTTTAGATAATATGGCTGTGAAATACCTTTGTCAACATTCTCTTGTCTGTCGTACGCATTGTAGAGCGTACTTGCACGCCAGTAGTAGCCGTATGGCCAATCGGGCAATTTACGGGTTACAGTAGCGAAGATCGAGTCAGCTCTCAGGTACATGTTACGTTTGTCAGTTGCTATTTTCACGCTATCAGCAAAGTTAGGATCGCCGCTTTTAGGAACGATATAGCTCTGTGCTGTCTGGAAGTTAGCAAGCCCTTCATAGTAATAGTCATTGGCAGTTGCTTTCGCTGTGTCCAGGCCGTTACCCTTTGAATAGGCAGCAGCAGCCTTAGGATAATCCTTTGCAGCGTAGTACAAGCCTGCAACTTCTTTGTAGGTAGCAGCAGCCTCCGCTTTACTGGTATCCATTTCGGCACCTTTCTTAATGTACTCCATACCCAATGAATCGTAGCCTTTGCCATCGGTTGCCTTAGCATTAAGTGCACGGCCAAGGTATTTGTAGTCATCACCGATTACTTTGTCAGGCGATCCTTTGATAAACTCGTCAAGGCTCTGGATTGCTTCGTCAGGCTTATTGGTTTTGAAATAAGCCCATCCATACATACGCTTGATGATCGGGTTATTGATCTTTCCTTTTGCTTCTTCGAGGAATTGAAGTGATTTTGTGTAATCATCAGCAGTAAATGCGAACTGTGCACCGCGAAGTTTCATTTCAGGGTCAGTGCTACCGCTTTTTTGCAGATACAAGTCGAAGTTTTCAGCCGCCTGCTTGTATTTCTGAGCGAAGAAGTAAAGCTCAGCGAGGTCTTTGTAAGCAGGTGCGAAGTTAGCGTCAGATTCGATTGCTTTCTTGTAGTTCTCCAAGGCAAGGTTATAGTTCTTACCACGCAGGTAAACAGAACCAATAGCATTGTGAGCAGCCGCATAATTTGGTTTTGCGGTCAAAGCGTATTCGTAAGCGGTCACGGCGTTACCACCTTCATTCCGCAACATCAAAGCGTCTCCTTTTGCCAGGTAAGCGTCAGCAAGGTTTTTGTCGCGGGCAATCGCCAGGTCAAGCAAACGGATTGCTTCGGCTGGGTCGCTGTTTTTCTCGAAAAGTGTATAAGCTTCGCCTATTCTGAAAAGAACTTCGGCATCTTTCTTTTTCTTCTTTTCTGCTTCGTCGAAAAGTGTTTTGGCTTTCGCACGGTCGCCTTTTGCCAGGGCTACTGTTCCAAGACCTACCTGGTTCAGGTAAGACTTCTCATCCAGCGACAGACCTTTTTCGAATGCTTTCTGCGCCTCGTCCAATTGATTGGTTTTGATATAGTAATAACCAAGGTAATATTGGTTATCAGCAGAAGGGGTTCCTTCGGCAAGCTTTTTGAACGCAGCGCCTGCCTCATTATAACGTTCTCCATGAATTAATGCCAACCCGTCCTGTACCGTCTGTGCGTGTAAGTTAACAAACGCTAATAAACCAAATACCAATGCTACTAATTTCATTCTCATGTTTCTGTTCATTTTTTACCCGGTTAAAATAATGATAAAAAACTTGGTTTTTCAATAACAAGCCCCAAATCTACTAATTGTTTACATTCACTATAACTCTGTCTTTATTTCCAGTTCTCTCGGATAAACTACCGTTGGCAGTAAACCCATTTTCTGAATGATCAGTCCTCCGACGTCCCGGGCAATGTAGGTCATCAACCCACCGCCGAGGCCCGAGTATCCTTCCCGGCTGATAATATATAAGTCTCTGTGCAGTGGATAGCGCTTGAACTCCAACCCTGCCTGAAAAGGCTGGATGTAGTCAGAAAGTGAATCGGGTTTAGCGTCTTTGGCGACTCCCATTACCCGGATACCCCTCGAAAGCTCTTCCGAAGCCAGCGAATGTCCGTCACTGATCCAGTTCACCCCGATAAAACCGAGATGGGTAGGGTTCTCCCTGACGTCCTTGATTACATTTTCGTTTGATCCGGCCGAAATAATTCTCAGTTTCTGAATATCTCTAATGCCGAATTTGTTGAGCACAAAGTTCAGGTTGCTTGCATTAGCATTATCAAAAACCAATGTAATCAACCCCTCCTGCCCACCTTTGATCTGCGACCAGTCGGTGAGTTTACCTTCCATGACCGCTTTCAGTTCCGGAATCGTGATGAGACTATCCGTGTTGCTCTTTCCAATCACCAGCGCGAGGCCGTCCGTTGCGATATGCTGGAACTTCTGGCTGCCCTTTTGCTTCCTGATCATTTCCAGTTCCTTCTCGTTCAACTGGCGCGTCGCGAAAATGATCCTGGCGCTGTCGTTCAACAGCTGTCGGATCGCTTCCTGCTCCGGTTTGTAGTCTACCTTGAAATGCGCATCGGGGTAAATTCCCTCGTAGGCACCTGTAAGCGAATTAACCAGCGGTTTGAAAGATTCATCCGCCGCGATTGTGATCGTACCTTTCCGCGGATTGTCCAGATCACTGTTAGACGAGGTACATCTGAGTAATCCTGCTATACCGAGCGTTAACAACAGCAGCAGTCCTGCCAATCTCTTTTTCATGACTCGTCGTCCTGGTTTCTTCTCAACACCCTGTAACCCCGGTAGGCTCCGTATAAAATAAGTGTGCCAGCAAAAGCATACCGCCAGATGCTGCCGATCGGCAACAATCTAAATGAGAAGGAGGAGAAGATCAAAAAGACCCCTCCTCCTACGTATGCCAGAGCCATTACCGAAGAGGTCAGATCACCGAGCTTTTCATGCAATGGTTTCTCCCTCATGCCTTACTCCAATTGGAAGTTGATCGGCAGGTTGTATTTTACACGAACTGCACGTCCTGATTGCTTTCCTGGCTTCCATTTCGGCATAGCTTTCACTACGCGGATCGCCTCTTCATCGCAACCAAAACCCAATCCTTTCAAAACCGCTACATCCTGGATACTTCCGTCAGTGTTAACAACGAAGGACATGAAAACCCTTCCGGAAACGTTAGCACGGGATGCTGCACTTGGATACTTGATGTTTTTACTAAGATACTTGTACATCTCTGCGGTACCTCCCGGGAACTCAGGTTGTTGCTCAACCACCGTAAATACCTTTTCAGGTTCAGGGGCCGCCTCTACTACTACTCCTTTGCTAGGTGCAGCAACCGCTTCGGGTGCAACAATGATTTCATTCGCGTTAGGGTCACCTTCGATGGTTTTATCCGCAACAACAGCTTCTTTAATTTCTTCCACTGTTGGTGGTGGTACCTCTTCGGGAACCTCTTCATCTTTCTTAACCTCAGGAGGCAAGAACTTCACCGTGTTCACCTTTGGTGCCTCCACTGGTGGCGGCGGTGGCGGTGGCGGCTCTGCCGGGTCTATTGGCGGCGGCGGGATTTTCATCAAATCCACTTCAACCATTGGTGCTTCCTCTTCCTTACCTGCCGTCAAGCTATTGATGATCGACGGTGTAAACATAGCAAGGACAAAAAGAGCAGCTCCAAGTAAAGTGGCCTTCGTCACATCTCTGCGATAACCCTGACGAAGTGAAAATGCACCGTACGCCTTATTACGATCCGCAAACACTATATCATCCAGTGTTGCATTCGGGCTGATCTCTGCCATGGCGCTGTGATTAATTTTGGTTTAAAACTAGTTTTTTGGAATTATTTTGTCGCCCAACACTTTCTTCTCAGCGTCTGTCAACGCGTCAACAAGTGCATAACGTTTGGTTTTGGTAATAGCCATTTCATCCAGTACATCTACCATATTTTTGTAGGTAGATACCGCTGTTGGCTTGATTACCACGACAAAAGCTTCATTACCGTCTTTATCCTTTGGATTTGCTGCGTTGATACGCTTTTGAGATGCGAAAATCACACTTCTCAGATCGAACCCGTAACGGGTTGTTTTCAAATCAGTCTTAGCTTTATCGTCATCTGCAGCGATACCGTCCAGATAGTATACATCATCGTTCGCTCCCATGAAAAGGGTCAAAACTTTGGATGCTTTCAAAGGTTCCGTCGGCTTTTCCTGATCTTCGGTTTTGTCAGGCACAGCGAGCGACATGGATGTCGGTTTCGACATTGTTGTCGCAAGCATGAAAAAGGTGATAAGCAAAAATCCTAGGTCTACCATTGGGGTCATGTCCACACGGGTGGACATTTTCTTGGCCCTTACCTTACCATCACCTTTACCGTGCCCACCACCGGATTCTTCAATTGCTGCCATTTCTTCTAAATATTAAATGATAACATTATTCGTTTGTGTAACCGGCCGGTGCTTGTTCGCTACCTGTGATCAGGTTGAACTTGTTAATATTCTGCGACTGCAAATTAGCCAGTACGTCTTTGAATGCAGGAAATTTAGACAGGTTGTCCCCTTTCAATGCAATACGTAGCTGGTTGTCTGCCTTACGCGCAGCATAAACCCAGTCTGCCAATTCGCTGGCACCTGTGGAGTCAACCGGGATCCCTGGTTGCTTCACCTGGCCCATTTGCTCCTTAGGCATATTCAGCCAGGGCTTCAACTGATTCAGAGGAAAACCAAAGCTCGACTGCAGTGCAAACTTTGCCTTCTCAGTATCAGTAAAGGTGATTCCTTTGGCTTGTCCGATGTTGTCCAGCATCGCAACGCGAGTAGGCTGGGCATCAACACCAAAGAATACTTTCCCTGATTTGTCAATGCTAATGACCATGATCTTATCATCTGGCACTTTGATCTGCGAAATCGATGTAGGTGTTGTAATCTCTGCATCGTTCGACTTAAAAGTCGCCGTCATAATGAAGAACGTCAAGAGCAAGAAGGCAACATCCGTCATGGCCGTCATATCAGTATGCGGCGCATGTTTCTTTGGCCTTACCTTTCCCATACAAATATATAAGTTTTTTTTATATTAACGAAACTTCACTATAAAATAGTTCAGCGAACTATTAATAATGTGCAGCAAAGTTCGACTGAAGGCTCATGCCAATTTCGTCGATGCTGTAAGTAAGATCGTCAACACGGCTGTTCAGGTAAGCGTAAGAAATAGTCGCGATAGCCGATGTACCGATACCGAGAGCGGTATTGATAAGGGCCTCAGAGATACCAGTCGCAAGAGCAGCGGAGTCAGGTGAACCTGATGTACCCAAAGCCGCGAACGCCTTGATCATACCGATTACCGTTCCAAGAAGCGCCAAAAGGGTAGATGCACCCGCCAGTGTAGCGATGATGGTAAGGTTTTTCTGAAGCATTGGAAGTTCAAGTGTAGTAGCTTCTTCGATCTCTTTCTGAAGAGCCGCCAGTTTCTGCTCTTTGTCAAGCGCAGTTTCAGTAGTCAATTGCTTGTATTTCAAAAGACCCGCTTTGATTACGTTACCAACAGATCCTTTTTGCTTATCGCATTCTTTGATAGCCTCTTCGATTTGGTTTTTGTCAAGCAGGCTTCTCACTTTACGAACGAACGAGTCAATGCTGCCTGAGCCGCTTGCCTTGTTCAAAGTGATCAGACGCTCGATAGTAAAGGTCAATACAATAAGGAAACACGTCATCAAGATCGGTACGATAGGACCTCCCTTGTAAACGATTCCGTAGTAATCACCATCGATAGGTCCTTTTTCGTGATCGCCGTCTTTAAAGTGTTCGGGAGCCCCCAACACGAAAATGTAAACGCAAAGTGCAATCGCAAAAAGTAGAGGGATTACCAATGCCGGGTTCAAACCGCCTTTGCCTTTTGTTGCTGCCGCAGCAGGCTTTGGAGCTGGTGCCGGACTTGTAGCTTTCTTTTCCATCAGACTTACTTTTAAAGGTTAAATTGAGATTTTGGTTGTGAATTAAATAAAACTTTTGGTTTAAACTGGTTTTCGTAAAATAAAATTTTGAATGCTTTTCGGATAAACGACATCTACAAAAGTATGAGTTTTCCTTTTAAAAAAAAGCAAGCGTTTCGGCAGATTTTTTCTCAGATTTTTCGCAGAAACGGCTCCGAATTGCATAATTTAAAGAATCCCCTCCCTTCTATTTTTAGTACAAATTCTAGTTTTAATACTGATCCATAGGAGTATACCAGCCTGGCCGGAACCTCTATATAATTGCACTCTTTGCGTTCATATGTAACAACATGTTTTTTAGTGAGGAGTTTTGTGTTTCAAAATATTTCAAGATTACCTTAGAAAAGCAAATATTATTTTTCTCCTACTATGTGTCTTAACAACAATTTTAAATTTCGATGCCCGGGATTTTCCGCCGAACCTCAAAATTTGACTAAATCAATCCGTCCCGCATCCCGCTTGCAACCGCCCGTCACTCAATTTCCCGGAGCTTACCACTAGCGGAATGACAAAAATCCGGTAATTTTGGCTTTTGGTGGATAGCATGTCCATTAACTTAACAAATTCTTAAAATACATGAAGATCGATCAGGAGTCGCTCAAAAAGATCGCGCACCTCGCACGATTAGAGATTAGGCCCGGGGAAGAAGCGGCACTCTTACATAGTATGGATTCGGTTCTTACCTGGATGGACCAGCTCAATGAAATAGATACGCAGGGAGTGGAGCCTTTGACGCACGTGCTCGACGAAGAAAATAACTGGCGGGAAGATAAAGGTGCAAATACGCTCACACGCGATGAAGCGCTCTTCAATGCACCGTCGAAAAACAGTACCTATATAATGGTACCCAAAGTGATTGAGTAAGTATAGGACACAATGTCCTATACCTCAACAATGGATTTCGAAATCGTCGGCGTCCGACAATGCAGGAAAGTTCTGCCGATAAGCGATGAGCTCCGCCTTCGAAACGTGGACAACCTTCTCTGCCTCCTGGTTTGTCAGCATTGCCACAGGTTCTCCCAGGTAGTCGAGGGCGACAGAATCCCCCCGGTATTCCAAACCGCCCCCATCTGTGCCGATACGGTTAACACCCATCACATAGCACTGATTTTCGATTGCCCTCGCCTGCAAGAGCGTGCTCCACGCATGCGCGCGACGCGCGGGCCAGTTCGCTACATATAATAGGATGTCGTAAGGTTCACTTTGCAGATTGCGGCTCCATACCGGAAATCGTAGGTCGTAGCAAACGAGTGGACAAATTTTCCAGCCTCTCCATTCAATTGTCAACCGGCTACTGCCTGCAGTATAATGATTGTTCTCCTCTCCCATCCGGAAAAGGTGCCGCTTGTCGCTATGCGCATGGGTACCATCCGGGCTTACGCAAAGAAGCCTGTTAAAAAAACGTCCTCCGTCATTTACTGCAAAACTTCCCACCACCAGGGCATTATGCTGTTTGGCCATTTGCTTCATCCAGCGGGTGGTGGTCAGGTTCATCGGCTCGGCGAGCGTAGTGTTCATCGTAAAACCGGTGTTGAACATCTCCGGAAGCACGATCACATCGACCGGCTCCGGCAATGCCGCCAGCTTTTCTTCAAAGGAGGCCAGGTTGGCCGTTACATTTTCCCAATGTAAATCGGACTGGACCAATGCAATCGAAAGGATTTCCTTATTTTCCTGCATGACCGAATATTTGCTGGTTAAAAACCTATCTGCGGCTTGGAAAACGCATACGGTAATCTGCGTCTACATTCCCTTTGGAAATATCGGTCAGTTTCTTCTTGATAAACTGTTTTTTGAGCGTAGGCAGGTAATCCACGAACAATTTGCCCAGCAAATGGTCGTACTCGTGCTGGATAATGCGGGCAGCCATCCCCGAGTAGGTTTCTTCGTGCTCGTTCCAATCGAGGTCTCGATAGCGTATACGTAGCGTTTCGGGGCGGTACACATCGCCGCGAATGCCCGGAATGCTCAGACACCCCTCTTCGAACGCCCATTCCTCACCGGTTTCTTCCAATATCTCGGGATTGATGAATGCCTTTTTGAAATTGACCAATGACAGATCCGGCTCGTCGTCTTCGTCTTCTTCATCTCTTTCGGCGAACGGCGTGCCGTCTACTACAAAAATGCGGATATTCAGACCGATCTGCGGCGCGGCCAGGCCCACGCCATTCGCGCCGTGCATAGTTTCGAACATATCCTCTGAAAGCTTCTTCAAATCCACTTCATCTTTTTCGATAAAACGGGTTGGTTTTCTCAGGATCGGGTCACCGTATGCAACTATTGGATAAATCATGTTTATTAAAACTTTTGCTACCTATATAATATGTACTACTTACAAATTCTACCTTCGGCTTTCCATGAAGGACTGAAGAATGATCGTGGCGCTAACTTTGTCGATATTGCCCTTATCGCGCCTGTCACTTTTTTTCGATCCCGAAGCGATCATGGATTGTAACGCCATCGACGATGTAAAACGCTCGTCGTGTAAATGCACCGGGATTTCAGGAAAAGCTTTTTGTAGTGTCTTTACAAAAGCGGTAACCCTGGCGGCGTTCTCGCTATCGGTATTATCGAGCTTTTTAGGCATTCCAACCACGAATGCTTCTACCTCTTCGGCCAGCATATACTTTTTGAGAAAATCGGGCAGCTGATGCGTAGGCACGGTATCGAGCGCCGTAGCGATGATTTTCAACGGGTCCGTAACGGCTATTCCGGTGCGCTTGGCACCGTAATCGATCGCCAGAAGACGTGGCATGGGCTTAAAATATGTTAATAGTTTGCAAAGATAAGACCTTTCGCTTAGCTTTTCCCGATTGCCCGGCCGATTGCACATTTAGGCTGCACGCATTCCGGAAACCGATTATCTTTGCCGTATGATTGAAAAGCGCTGGATACATTTCCCTCCCTTTACCTCTGAACAAGAACAGATTGCGCAGAGCCTTGCCGAATCACTTAAAGTAAGTCCCTCGCTGGCAACGCTTTTGGTTCAGCGCGGCATCCTCGATTTCGACCAGTCCCGCGACTTTTTCCGACCCGACATCAAGCATTTGCACGATCCGTTCCTGATGGCCGACATGGAAAAAGCTGCGGAGCGCCTGATCAAAGCCATCGAATCCAACGAGAAAATACTGGTTTACGGTGATTACGATGTAGATGGTACTACTTCCGTCGCATTGTTCTATGGTTTTCTCAAAAGGATTTACCCAAATCTGGACTACTACATTCCCGATCGCTACGAAGAAGGCTACGGCGTTTCGTGGCAGGGCGTGGAATGGGCCGAAGCGAATGGCTATACATTAATAGTTACCCTCGACTGTGGCGTTAAATCGGTTGACAAGGTCACTGTGGCCCTTGAAAAAGGGATCGACTTCATCATATGTGACCACCACCGCCCCGGCGACGAACTTCCGCCAGCTGCTGCAGTGCTCGACCCGAAGCGGGAAGATTGCCTGTATCCTTATAAAGAGCTAACCGGCTGTGGCGTTGGGTTCAAGCTTTTGCAGGCATTTTGTATCAAACAGGGCCTCGACCCTGAAACGTTGTACGATTACCTCGACCTGCTGGTTGTCAGCATTGCCTCTGATATTGTTCCTATCACGGGCGAAAACCGCATTTTAGCGTTTTATGGCTTGCAAAGGCTTAATGCCAAACCGCGTACCGGTATTAAAGCCTTAATACAAATCTCAGGGATCAGCGGTGCGCTCGATATTACCAACGTAGTCTTCGGGCTCGGGCCGAGGATCAACGCAGCCGGACGCATTAAGCATGCAAAAGAAGCTGTAAGACTTTTGCTTTCCGAAATTGAGGAAGAGGCGATGGAGTTTGCCGAAGAAATCAACAAGCATAACAGCGAGCGCCGCAACTTCGATTCAAGCATTACCGAACAGGCGCTTTTCATGATCGAAAACGACGAATGGTTTTCGAATGCGAAAAGTACCGTATTATATAAGGAAGACTGGCACAAAGGCGTGATCGGGATCGTAGCAAGCCGTTGTATCGAAAAATACCATCGCCCCACCATTATTCTCACGCAATCCCATGGAAAAGCCGCTGGCTCTGCACGCTCGGTGCCCGGTTTTGATGTGTACGAAGCGATCGAAGAATGCGCGGATCTTTTGGAACAATATGGCGGGCATACTTTTGCTGCCGGCCTTACATTGCCGCTGGATAACGTGGAAGCATTCAGAATGCGGTTCAACGAAATCGTTAGTAGCCGCATCCAGCCCGACCAGCTTGTACCGATGATTAACGTCGACATGCTGCTTGAACTGGAAAACATTACGCCGAAATTCTATAACATCCTTCGCCAGATGGGGCCATTCGGGCCAGGCAACATGACGCCGGTCTTTGAGTCACGAAACATGACGCTGGTTGGCCGCCCGTTTTTGATGAAGGAAAAACACATCAAGTTTGATGTAAAACAAAATAACTCGGCCGTGTTCACGGCCGTAGGCTTCGGAATGGGGCATTTTTATCCTGATATTGTCAATGGAAGGCCGTTCTCGATCTGCTATTGCCTTGAAGAGAACAATTTCCGTGACAAGAAAACATTACAGCTTTCGTTGAAAGACATTAAGCTGCATTGAGGAAGAACTTAAACGAACAATGATACTAAGAACCGAAAACCTCGTTAAGAAATACGGGGTTCGTCTCGTTAATAATAATGTAAGCTACCAGGTCGAGCAGGGCGAGATCGTAGGGCTGCTCGGGCCGAACGGTGCCGGCAAAACTACTTCTTTTTACATGGCCGTCGGGTTAGTGAAGCCCAACAGCGGAAAAGTGTACCTCGACGACAAGGACATTACCAACCTGCCCATGTACAAGCGGGCCCGCCTGGGCCTCGGCTACCTTGCGCAGGAGGCATCTGTTTTCCGGACATTGACCGTCGAAGAGAATATTAAGGCAGTGTTGGAAATGACCGATCTCTCCAAAGCCGATCAGAAGCATAAGGTGGAAGAGCTGATCGAGGAATTTCACCTTGGGCATGTCCGCAAGAGCAAGGGAATGGTTCTTTCGGGAGGCGAGCGTCGCCGGACGGAAATTGCACGGTCCCTGGCTGTCGATCCGAAATTCATTTTGCTCGACGAGCCCTTCGCCGGTGTCGACCCTATTGCCGTGGAAGATATTCAAAGCATTGTGGCCAAGCTGAAACACAAGAATATCGGCATCCTCATCACCGACCACAATGTGAACGAAACCCTTTCAATTACCGACCGGGCGTATTTGCTATTTGAAGGAAAGATATTGAAACAGGGCTCCGCCGAAGAATTGGCAGAAGACGAGCAAGTACGTCGTGTTTACCTGGGACAGAATTTCGAGTTGAAAAGGAAGATCTGAAATGTCTCCAGCATAGAAAAGGGAACGCTCAGGCGGCACTCCCTCTCTTACAATTATTCACCATGAACTGTATTACTAGTCAAAAAGAGTAACAGCGATGCTACTTTTTAGGGCACTTCTTACAATGTTTGCCCTTCTTCTTGTATTTCTCGCAACACTTCTTAAACACGCATTCGGTGTTGTCCTCGAAGCTTTTCATCCAGAAACACCCCTGCTCCACCTCCGCATTGTAGTCATTAATTGTAAAAGCGCTCATCCACATTGCCGTTAAAACTGAGGCAAATATATTACCTATTTAGAATCATTCAAATGTTTGGTGAAAATTATTTTGAATAAATCTAAATAACTTAACGGGCACTTTGGGTCACTTCAAATGTCCCTTGCTTTTCAAAACCGCTAAAATACGCTCCGGCGAGACTTTCTCCTTGTGGTAGGAAAGTATCACTACTTCTGATTCCAGGGCGATACTCCCCTTTCTAACACCGTCTATTTCCTGCAAGTCGGCCACAAGTTCCTGCACATTATCCGGGCTCGCCAGATCTATCCGGAGCTGCCTTTGGGATTTGAAACGCTCAAAGTGCTGCTCTGCCAGCACCTGCTCTTCGCTTTTGAATGGCTCCCAACGGTTGATAACCAACCCTGATAATGCAATAAACCAGCCCAAGAAATAGGACAACGTCTCCATTCGGCCATGAAACTCTCTATTCCAGAAATACAAAGCAGCCAGGCGGCCACTCAGCCAAGCAAATATTGTCCATTGCAAAACCGTGACCAATAGCTGGTGCCTGGTCAGAAAGCCAGTATCAAAAATCGGCAAGGATGCCAGGGATAGTAAAGGAAGTATGCAGCAACCAATATGTAAAAATGTAATTATCAAACTGAAACACAGGGAATAAAAGCTTCGCATATCGAAAGAAAATGGACGCGACTGTTGCGTGTTAAAAGTATTTGCTTCATTTTTGCAACGTTGTTGCATTTAATGAAGTTCCATCCGAAATGAATCTTATCCGTCCGATTTTCCTGCTAACTATTAGCCTGACAGCCGCCTCCTGCGCCCAAGAGGAAAAAAGCCCCGAGCTAATTGAAGCCAACCGTTTGCATCTTGAAGCCATTGAAATTTCAAAAGAACTGGAACCAAAACTCGAAAGCCTATCGTCGCACGCGAAAGGCGGTGCAGAAAAATCACAGATCGACAGCTTAAAGGCCCTCATCGAAATGTGGGAAGAGAATATGATCGAAGTTCCCGGATTTGCACACGCCCACGCGCATGGCACGCATACACATGAACACAAGTCTGCCCCGCCGATGACCGACGAGTCGATGCTGGACTATCAGCGGCAATCCAGGGAAGCCATTATTGAATTACAAGGAGCTACTGCAAAACTTGATAGTCTGCTAAAATGAAAAAACTTCCTATCCTGCTCATTCCGTTTCTCGCTTTTACATTTCGGGCCGAACCAATGCAAATCAGCTGGAAGCGGCTGACCGACGTACAGTTTACCCGAAAACTCAACAAGGAACTGGGCATGCATTTCCTATACCCTGCTTTCGGACCGTCGGTGAATGCATTGCAGGGCAAAGAGATCAGTATACGGGGTTACATGATCCCCGTGGATGAAAACGATAACATTTACGTGATTTCCGCCAAACCGATGGCGGCCTGCTTCTTCTGCGGTGGCGCAGGGCCCGAATCCATCATGGAACTGCAATTCCGGAAGAAAAAACAGCATTTCCGTACCGACGAAGTACTGACTGTCAGGGGAAGATTGGTGCTTAACGCGAGTGACATCGATCACCTCAACTACATTTTGAAAGACGCCGAGGTGATCGATTGATTATCAGGGAATTTTTTCCCAGACCTCGTGAACAGGCTTGCCGTCGCTGCTCTTGCCGCTATGGTCCCAGCGACCATTTTCAAGTTTGAAATCGAATTTAAGCGACGAGCCTACGCGATTGTTGTCTTTGGAGAAAAACTGAATATTTTCGGTGTATTTGCCGTCTTTCGCGGTGTAAGTGCCGCCGCCTGTCGCATAAAATCCCTTCACGGCCGGGTCCACTGCGAACCATTGGAAACGGGTTTTTGAAAGTAGTTTAAGCGTTTTCCGCGTTCCTTCCTGGTGTATCTGGACGAGCCCGCCTTGCCCGTTGTCGCGCTCGGTAATATGCCAGGCGCCTGCCATCGGCGCATTACTCGTACCGTCGTCGACGCGCATCCATACCATCGCTTCTTCGTAACGCAACGTGAGAATGTCGTCTTTTACTGTCACTGTGAACTCAATAGGGATACCGATTTTCGCCGTATCCGCCGAATTGAATTCCGGCGTGTAAGTCATTTTGTCGCCATTCATCGTGAACGGGCCGCCTTCGGTTCTTTCAAAATACTTGTTACCGATGCTGTAAGAGGCAATAACCAGGTAATTATCCGCCACAATGAGCGTCGAGGCACTGCCAGTCGGCTCCTGTGATTTCCAGGCGCCTTTGGGTATCTGGGCGAATGTCAGAAAAGAAATGAGTACAAAGGCGATCGTCAGTATATGTTTCATTGCATTCGGTTTGATGGAGTTACCATATACGTTATCAAAATTATGCCAATTTCCACGGGAAGCAACTTTCAGCGCAAAACTTCCCGCAAAACATCCAGCGACTTGATCTCCCCGAGCGCATCCATGTGGATTTTGTAAAAGAAAATCATCTTTTCGAGTATACTAATCCGCCGCGTCCTGTCTAGCGGAATGGACAATCCGTAGCCATTTTCCAGCATTTGTGCCGTGGCAGCATGCTCCTGCGCGTCGGGCCGGAACGGAAAATAGCTGTCTTTCAACTCACTTTCGAGATCATTGGCAGCCTCAACCCCAAAGCCCAGGTAATGTGCGAGTTGCATAAGAAACTGAATGTGAAAGTTTTCGAAACCGGCTTCGGCCTCATCGAGATACAGCACCGATTGCTCAATAAAATTGAACAATGGCTCGTTGTTTTCCTCCTCTCGCAAAGTTTTACTCAGCATCTCGGTCATAAAAAGTGCCAGGCCCGATTTTAATACATCAAAAGGAATCGAGAAGAATGGCGCATAGCATTTGATCTCGGAAATGCGGTGGATGGTGTCCTCCCTATTTTTATGGTAAACCACCAAATCGAGTAATGTAAGCGGCTGGAAGAACGCGATCCGGTTGGTTTTTGACTTGCTGCTTCTGACGCCATTTACGATATAAGTCTGTATACCAAAGGCTTCGGTGTAAACCTTCGCGATAATGGAAGATTCTTTATACCGGATGTAGCTCAATGCGATACCGCGGGTTTTATGAAGCATATGAAATTTTAATATCCAATTGACCAAAAATAGCTATCTTTCTTATAATTGATAAGCTAGTGTGATTTTGCAATAATTTGTGATCCGGCTCTTGAAACAGTAGGCAAGGGAATTGGCGGTAGGGTAATTTTCGCAACATTGTGCCAATCTTGCCCCGTAGATTTAACCCGAGGGAAAGGATATGAAAATTTGAACATTTTTGGAGTTTTTTAAGCCAAAGGATTTGTACCTTTGTGAGAAATAACGAACTAAACGAGAATTGAAATTCGTTAGGCTAATATTCAGGGAATACGATTTGCATACCAGCAAACACCAATATTTCTAACAGCATTACTCTCTCTTATGAGCGACGCCATTAAGCATGAGTGCGGCATAGCACTTATCCGTCTTAGAAAGCCTTATCAATACTACATCGACAAGTACGAAACGCCGCTGTATGCTGTCCATAAGCTTTCGGTCATGATGGAAAAGCAGGTCAACCGGGGCCAGGATGGAGCCGGGGTAGCCAATATTAAAATCGACGTCCCGCCCGGGAAACGATATATCAGCCGATACAGATCCGTAGAGCCTCAACCACTTACGGATATCTTCTCTAAAATCCACAAGAAATTCCGGAAAGGTCTTAAAAATAACAGAGACCATGCCAGCGACGCAAAATGGTTGCAGGAGAATCTTGCTTTTACGGGAGAAGTATGGTTGGGACATCTTCGTTATGGCACACATGGCACCAATGAAGTAGAAAACTGCCACCCGATGCTGCGCCAAAGTAACTGGCGGAGTCGTAATCTGGTGATGGCGGGTAACTTCAACATGACCAATGTCGATGAGCTTTTTGGCAAACTGGTTTCATTAGGCCAGCACCCGAAAGAGAAAGTCGACACCGTAACGGTAATGGAAAAAATTGGACATTTCCTGGATGAAGAAAATCAGCGGGTGTTCGAGCGTTTCAAAGGAGTTTATGAAAACCCGACATTGTCCGACGTTATCGAGGACAATATCGACCTGCCACGCTTGCTTTATCGCTCGTGCCGCGACTTTGATGGAGGTTATGCGATGTGCGGCCTGACCGGCTACGGCGCCTCTTTCGTAATCCGTGACCCGGCAGGTATCCGTCCCGCATTCTACTATGCTGATGATGAGGTAGTTGTAGTGGCATCTGAAAAGCAAGCCATTAAAGCTGCATTCAATGTAGATTATAATCAGATCACTGAAATTACTCCCGGCTCTGCGCTGATCGTCGACAAAAACGGTGAATACAACGAGTTCCCGATCCTGCCTCGCCTCGAAAAACGCTCATGCAGTTTTGAGCGTATCTATTTTTCCCGTGGCACCGATCCGGACATTTATAACGAGCGCAAGCAGCTGGGTAAATTGCTGATTCCGCAGATCCTCAAAGAAGTTAACTACGACCTCGAAAACACGATTTTCTCTTATATTCCGAACACCGCGGAAACGGCGTTCCTTGGGATGATCGAAGGTTTGGAAGAATATCTTGCTAAAAAACGCAAGCAAGCCATCATGGAAGGCATTCTTTTCGAAGCCGACCTGGAAAAAGTGCTTTCATTCCGTCCAAGGATCGAAAAACTGGTAACTAAGGATGTAAAATCCCGCACCTTTATCACTGCCGATGCCCTGCGCGACGATATGGTTTCGAGTGTGTACGATACCACTTTTGAGGTCGTTCGCAAGAATATCGACACCGTGGTGATCATAGACGATTCGATCGTTCGGGGTACCACACTTGAAAAAAGCATTCTGACGATGCTCGACCGCCTCAAACCGAAGAAGATTGTAGTAGCCTCTTCGGCACCGCAAATCCGCTTCCCGGATTGCTATGGTATCGATATGTCGAGAATGAAGGATTTTGTTGCTTACCGTGCTATATTGAAGTTGCTCGAAGAGCGCGATATGGAATATAAGCTGGAAGATGCTTACACACAAAGCGTTACAGCTCTGGCCACAAAAAATCCGTACAATACGAACTTCGTTAAGGCACTTTACGAGCCTTTCAGCGACGAAGAGATTTCTCAAAAAATAGCAGAAATTATCCGACCGAAGGGTTTGAATGCCGAGCTCTCTGTTGTTTTCCAGACAGTTGAAAACCTGCACAAAGCCTGCCCTGGCCATTTGGGGGACTGGTACTTCACCGGAAACTACCCAACGCAGGGCGGTAATAAAGTAGTAAACAAGGCCTTTACCAACTCCTACGAGGGTAAATTGGAAAGAGCTTATTGATTATAGAAATTTGAGTGAGGATAGTCGGCTTGGAAACGAGCCGGCTATTTTTTTGGCTATTACGCTAAATTCGGTCAACGTACTGACGGAATTTAGCTAAAATCAGTCAATACGTTGACCGAATTAACATTTCTATTAATTTGCCGGCTCAATTCACAACCTAAATCTCATGACCCAATTCAACACAATCCAGTTAGTTAAAAAAGCATGTCTGGCATTTGCCCTGGTGTTAACGGCAACTTTTGCTCAGGCGCAAGGCACCCTGAACGACATTGCATTCCTTGACGGCCGCTGGCTGGGAACTTATAACGGCGGACCTATCGAAGCCTCCTGGACTGCTCCGAAGGGAAACAACATCGTCGGCTTTATCCGCATGATCAAGGATGACAAGCCTGCTCTTTATGAGATATTCGCATTTGAACAGACTGACAATGGCCCTGTAGCGATGGTGAAGCATTTCAAACCCGGTATGATCTCCCTGGAAGAAAAAGAAGTGGCCGACCGCTACAAATTCATCGAGGCTAAAAAGAACCAGGCTTTATTTGAAAAAGACGATGCGTCGGTACGGATCATTTACGAGAGACGCTCCGCTACTCAGCTGGTGATTCAGCGCGGGAAGAAGGAAAATGATAAATGGAGCTTTGTGGATCTGTTTATTTTTAACAAAATCCCCTGAGGCATTCGGGAAGCTTTCGGAACAGCAATCTAAACGGATTGCTGTTTTTTTATGCCTCAATTTTTAAGTATCAGATATACGCCGCCCACCAGCAATATCGTACCCAAAATACGTGGCAAATTCATATGATGAACAGCGAACCCCTGTAAACCAAAATGATCGATGGTCATCACGGTTACCATCTGGCCGGCGATAACGAGGCACATCATGTTGGCCGGACCGATATTGCGGACAATGAAAATAACGGTGATTACATAGAATGCCCCCAGCACCCCACCCATAAACCGGGTCCAAGAAACCTGTTTGAGGTCGGCCAGAGAAGGGATCGGGTTTTGATTGAAACAGGCAAATGCTATGGTAAGGACCATTAACCCCACAAAAAATGAGGTCATAGCTGCCAGAATAGGGTTATTGATCGACTCGCGAAGTTGCGTGTTCACGCCCGATTGTACGGCGTTGCTGATGCCGATGAGAAAAGCGAAGATCAGGAAAATCCAGTTCATGCAGCGGATGGGACTTTTAAACTATTGCTTCAATTCGTTTACCTTGTCAGGGTCGACGGTTTTGAAACGACCATACACACGCAAGATGATCGCCAGGGCCACAGTCACTTCCGCAGCCGCAACAACGATCACAAAAAGTGCAAACAACTGACCGCTCAAACGTTCGACATCGTGCCGGCCGAATGCTACCAAATTGATATTGACCGCATTAAGCATTAGCTCAATCCCGAGCAGCATACCGATAAAATGCCGCTTGGTAATGGAAATAGCCAGCCCAATGCAAAACAATGCAGCTGCGACGACCAGATAATATTGTACTGGTATGGTTGTCATGCGGTCGGATTTCGGTTTAATGCGAGATAAGCAGCGCCGATAAGTGCCACCAGCAAAAGAATCGCGGCTATTTCAAACGGTAACAAATGGCTCGTCATCAGCTCTACGCCGATCGTTTTGATAGTCGACTTGGTGTTCATTTCCTCCCCCGCCATTTTAAAGTCCGAGGACATAATAACCTTAACCAGCAATCCGAATAATCCTGCGCCTGCGAAAAACCCCCAAGCTTTCCTGGCTATGGGTACTTCAATGCGGTTATGGCGTGTAGAGTCGTCGCTTTTCTCCCTCTGCTGCGTCAGCATTATACCGAATATCAGCAACACGAGAATGCCGCCCACGTAGATCATGATCTGCGAAACCGCCAGAAAATCTGCACCTGCGAGAACGTACAGTGCAGCAACACCCAGGAATGCCAGGAACAAGGCAAATGCCCCGTAGATCAGGTTTTTGGAAAAAAGGATAAGTAGCCCCGCCGCGAGCGTTAATGCAGAAAATATATAAAATATAATTACTTCCATGATCGCCTATTCTTTGGGTTTAGGTTTCATTGTCGGACGAAATGCCGGTTTCGCGGCTACGGGTTTATCCTCAGGCTCCACTGGCGTTTCAGATACTGGCTTTTCCACATTTTCTTCTGAAACAGCCTTTGGCTTCATAGTAGGACGAAAAGCCGGCTTTGCAGCAACAGGTTTTTCTACCGGTTCGGCAGGAGTCTCAGCGATTGGTTTCTCCACATTTTCATCCGAAGCGGCCTTAGGTTTCATCGTTGGGCGAAATGCAGGCTTTGCAGCAACAGGTTTTTCTGCCGGTTCGATAGGGGTTTCAGCGATTGGCTTTTCAACATTTTCATCTGAAACGACCTTAGGCTTCATCGTCGGGCGGAAGGGTGCTTTTGCCGCAGGCTTTTCAACAGCTTCGACGGGCGGTTCAGCCACAGGCTTTTCTATCGGTGCTGGTGAGCTTTCATCCACCTTTTTCGGCTTCATAACCGGTTTAAACACCGGTTTCGGCGCCGGAGTTACCGGTTCATCAGATTCGGTATTAATATCTTTGGCAACAGGCTCTTCTGCCGGTTTTGGTTTCACCGTTGGTTTGAAAACGGGACGGGCAGGCGCCGCTGTACCGGCCGGCGTAGTCGAAGGTGCGATGGGAGGAGCAGTCTTCGCCGCTTTCAGTGCTTCTTTCTCCTTTTGGAATTGTTCCAGAAGTATGCGCTTTTCGTCGGCTTGTTCGGTAGTGAGATTGGAATAATTGTAAACCATATCCCGCACATCCACTTCACTATAATCGAATGTCTTGGTCATGGTAAGGCATTCCGTCGGGCAAACCGTTGTACAAAGGCCACAATAGCAGCATTTGGCCATATCGATATCAAACTTGGCGGCGTACAAGCGGATCGGCGAGCCGTCGGAGGCACGGCCAACATCCTCCACCGCTTTGATCGGTTCAATATCAATACAATCGACCGGACATACCTTCGCGCATTTGTCACAAACAATGCAATCGTCCATCTCATTATGCAGACGGTACCTGCCATTATCCGGAATGGGAATGGTTTCCAGTGGGTACTGGATGGTGACAATGCCATCCTGCTGGTCATAGAAATTGGATGAGCGAATATCCCCGGGCTTACGGCTCTTACGTGCATTCAAGAGATGCCGTAACGTCAGCCGCATGCCCGTGAGGGTCGTACTGATGCCGTCGGATATGTTTTTAAAGTATTCTGACAAAATCCCTGTTCGTTGGTATTGCGGTTACCCTATGACAAATATAGAGTAAACGGTTCAAAAACTCACTTATCCACACCCACTGCTTCCAAAAGCTCCTGCAATTCATTTTGCAGCGACTCCGTCTTGTCGGCGATGTACCAGCGTTGAATATCCTCTGAAAATTCGCTGTACGACCTGACCGGGTTGGCTTTATATGCTCTCAAAAGCTCCTGGGCACCTGCCGGACGTGGTCCCCACGTGAAAATTTCATTGAAATCGTCGTCCACAGCGATCAGTTTGGGTATCGAACGCCCTCCATTGGTCAGATATGCGTCCATTAATTCCGGGTTTTCGTCCCGAAGCAGGAATCTGACCTTAATCAACGGATTCAATAACGAGGCAGCTACGATTGTGGGAAGATTCTGGGCTGCATCCCCGCACCACGCTTCGGTGAGGATGTACCAGGTTTGCGGAATATCCACCTGGTCGACGGCTTCCCTAAGTGAATCATGGATCTCCGCCTTTTTATTCAGTCGTTGCATCCGGGCCAGGTTCAGCCTTGTGTAGTGGGACAGCGATTCAGATTGTTTCGGGCCGGTTGTCCTGTTTTCAAGAACCACCGTCTCCATTAAATGCATGTATTCGGAATAAGTATATGCCCCGTTTCTCACTGATTCAGGGAATAAATGCGCCACGTTTCTCATTGGATTTTAATTTATTGGAAAACCCTCTGGCGACACTTTCAGTTCACTTTTCAGTCATCAAAAGTTGCACTTTTTCCAGTCACTTCAAGTTGACTTTCAATGCGTTCCAAAAATTCCTTTGCCAATTTCTCCCGATCGAAATGAGCGTGGACAAACCGGTAACCATTTTTACCATGCTTCGTCATAAGTTCGCGGTCGTTCATATAAATCCTGATTTTTTTCACCAGTTCTTCCGAATTTTCCGGCTCTGTAAACATCCCCGCCGCCGCCTGCTCTACCAGCTCGCGCGACACACCGTCGATAGCCATTAATACAGGCTTTTTACAGGAGAAATAGTCAAAAGTTTTGTTGCTGTAAACTGTTTTGAAAATCTCCGCCTTTTTCAAAATGGCCACGCCGACGTCGGCTACCAAAATGTAGTCGAATATCTGCTCCTTTGAAACGGGGTCGAGAAATGAAACGTTGGTCAGCTGCCTGGAATCGACTTCTTCCATCAACATCCGCTTCTGCATTCCGTCGCCTATCAGCAAGAAATGGGCATCTGTACCCCGAAGCAATGTAGCAGCCTCCACGAGCTGCATCAAGTCATTCGCCAGCCCATGCGCCCCGACATAAATGATTACAAACTTTCCCTCCAGTCCCAGTTCCTTTCGTAACCCGCTCGCGCATGCGTTACGCAACGCGCGCTCGCTCCAACGGAAATCCGCCGCGTTAGGGACCACGATGATTTTACCTGGCACAACATTTTTGTCGCGAATTAACCTTTCCCGAAACGCCGGAGTAAGCACATTGATCAACTTTGACTTGCGATAAAGGTATTTCTCAAACCTGTAAGCCAAACTGATCAGCCACTTATTCTTCAAAACGCCCGTCTCGATCGCCGATTCCGGCCAAAGATCCCGTATTTCCAGCACCAGCGGAACACGCTTCCATTTGGAGAGCAGCAGCCCCGGAATACCCACCAGGAGTGGCGGCGAGCTTACGATAATGCAGTCATATTTGGAGCGCGCGAAACGTAACCCGGCATAAATTGCGGCACATGCGAAAGAAATATAGCCCAAAAGCCGCCCCGAAAAGCTGTGATGATAACGCCTGGACAATTTGCATCGAATTACCTCAACGCCGTCCTGGTTCTCAGACATTGAAAATCGTTTCCCCTTATTATCCGCGGATTTCCCCGACATATAATGTACGTCCCCCGCAATCACCGTCACCGAATGCCTTTCCCTCACCCAAACACGAGCCATTTCGTTCCAGCGGGAGCCTCCGCCAGCATTGTCTTCGAGAAAGTATTGGTGAATGAGGAGCATGTGCATAAGCGGGTAATATTGTTTCATTATTGGTCTATACAAATGGGGCTTGGTCACTTCAAACTTTCTATAACCGTCCTTATCAAACTCCCGCTACTTTCAAACACCATAGCGATACATTCTACCTTTTCGCCATAAACCTCCGAATACCAGCCGCGTTCAACGATCATTAGGATTCCACAACCTTGTTCATCGACAGCACTAATACGAAAATCATCCAAAAACCCTCTATCCGGATGCCATAACTGGCGGATTCGCATTCCTTTCGGCACATTCAGAACCAAGTCTTCCACCAGCCAATGCAACCGACCCGCTTTTTTGATAACTCTTCGCTTATGAACAATACCGTTGCCTACGTGACGGAACCCCTCGAATTCGGTTTCAATCCAAAACCCGTCGTCGGCAGTGCCTGATTTTCCCTTTGCATTCGTGATCCAATGCGTCCAGATAAACCGGTGCCGCTTCTGCATTTGATCGAAGTTTTCGATCATGATGGTGTTGTGAGCGCGCGTACCGGCGAAATAGCGTGTAGATTCTTCATCGGCATTGTAAAGCCAGGTACCGGCATCGCGCAGAATGTTGCGGCCGCTTATCCAAATGTCGAGGTGGTTATGATCAGCCTGAAACGGACGGCTGCAATAGCTTCCGCAGCGCAGGAATGTTATGGTGCCTTTATCTCTGACAACAAAGTAGCCGTCCTCCTGAAAATTAAAAGCACCATCTTCCACAACTTCCAGATAGCTTTCCACATCCGACAGCTCTTCGGGTACCAGCCATGCTTTCTCTTCGCTTAAAACGGGGTCCGAATTTTTCCAGCTATATAAAACCGATTCCAATGCGATTAATTGAGGCCTGAAATCCCGAAAATCACATTCAGAAAGAGGAAAAAACAATGCCCCGTCATTGTGCCCGTAAAGAGGAAGCCTCCCATTTACTCCATCCATGCAGATTCTCAAGAACCTCAGAGAAGCATCGGCTTGCTCATACACGGTTTCAGAAAACCATTCGTCATTCAATTCCGCTAATTGTATACCCCAAGTCATCAACTGAACAACCACGCGGTGATAGTGCATCGAAAATTGAAGGTAAGTGCCGTCCGACGTAATTTGTCGATTGATTTCCCTTTCAAATAAATCCTTGCCTTTTTTCCTCCATTCATGGCTTTCCGGGAAGCAAGGAAACATTATACCGGTCACAAATAGGCCTAATGCCTCGGTCAGGACGTGGTTATTACTGACGGCGATCTCTGAAAAACAGATGTTGGCAGCAACATGCCGCATTTGATCGTAAATGCTGCAAAGAATCTTATCCAGCAACAATTGATTCAATGCTGATGACAGGCGATGGTAATGCAATGCAAAAGTCCAGTTCAATACCCTCAATGCTATTTCCTGGCTGCATTTCCAGTTTGGTCCACAATTCACAGGGTTGTTGTCGATCCAATCCGTGATCAATTCGAAAACTTTTCCCGACTGATCCTGACCGAAATGATAATCATACCGAACGAGGTCATACAAAAACGTGAACCTCGACTTCTCCCACACGTATTTGATATCGCCCGCTTTCGGAGAAAAGTCGTCAACGTCCAACCAATGCTGGTGTTTCGGATAAACAAAGCCAGTTAATGGATTGCTGTGCCAGTCGGGTACTTCGAACCATTGACTGCTGAAATAGCGAAACCTCCCCATTTCCATTTGCCCTACCCGCCATTTCAAATCAGTGATTCCTGCATTCCTTTGCAAAGTCAGTTTTTCGGGGTCGAACAGAAATATGGGTTTGTTGTTCTGCCATTCCTGCATACTTATGAATGAATGCCTGGTGGCTCTTTTGGGAAAGCGCAATTGAAGAATACCGGTTTTAGCTTGCCACCAATATCCGGCTCTGAACAACACATAGTGCCAGCCCATTTGCCGGCCGATATGCCAAAGCAGTATCCAATACCGCAGCGCTTTCATGGTACCTTCACCCAGCCGCCCGTCCACATACTATCCCGCGCTGCCAGTGTCGCCTGGCTTGAATTCCAGACATCTTCGAGAGGCATTATCGGCTCTTTTCCGGTTGCAATGCATTCGAACAGCTTGTCAAACTGCTCCTGATGGCCCTTTCCCGCATCCCGTTTTGTTTCTCTAAATCCCTCAAAACCATATCCCCGTACAACTTTGTAGTCATCCACAACCACTGTCCGCCCCAGCGAATGTACTTCGATCCGTTCCTTTGGATAGCTGCTATGACCATTTGAAAAATAATGTACGGCCCCGGCGGAGCCATTTGCCAGCCGCAGCAGCACACTTGCATTTTCGGTACTCATACAGCCCTGGACGGTCAACGCATTGGTACAGACTTCCGTAATGCGGCTTTGCGCAATCCACGCGACCAGGTCGATGAAATGGCATGCCTCGCCCACCAGTCTCCCGCCACCCCGGGCGCTGTCGCGTAGCCAGTCATTCGCCAAAATACTGCCTGCGTTAACAGTAATTACGACGTTCATCGGGCCGCCATCAAGCAATTGCCGAAGCCTGGTTATATGCGGTGCATATCTTCGGTTAAAACCCACCGCGAGTGAGACCGGCCCCGGCGCGTTTTGAAGTGCCGATTTTACGCTTTCAATGCCCCTGGCATCAATGCTAAGCGGCTTTTCCACAAACACATGCTTGTCGGCACGAATCGCATCTATCGCGATGGAAACATGCTCATCATGCCGGGTGGCGATAATGACCAGATTGACTTCGTCATCGGCCAAAATTTCGCGGTAATCCGTAGTAACGAATGGAATGCCATACTTGACGGCGAGTTCCGCCGCCCTTGATCCGCCTAAGCTGGCGATGTACTTGATACACTTCCCGCGGAGACAGGGCAACAACGTCATGCAAGCAAAATTTCCAGCGCCGATGATCGCTGCCACGACCTTTTGTACCGCGAATACATTGTCCGGGTTCCGGATTGCCGTTTCGTCGGCCTTGCTTTCACCGTTATAATCGATCAGCACTCCGAGCGATCGGATATTTTTTTGATAAATACATAAATAATTTTCAAGCGGGATAATATTGGAAATTAAAGGTTTGACATTCAGAGAACCATTCCCTATCAGCCGCAGAACTTCGAGGAAATTGCGGTTCGCGGTCCAGCGAACATACCCCTGGGGGTAATCGATGCCCCGCTCCTCATACGCATGATCATAACGCCCTGGCCCGTAGGAGCATGAAACCTGGAATGTCAATTCCTTATGGTAAAAATCAGCCCGGTTTAAATGCAAGGGAACGTCGCCTACTAGCACGATTTTCGCCTTTTTCCTGCAAATCGCCGAGGCCATTGAAATGACATCGCCGGATTTGGACGAAGCTGTGATAATTACCCCATCCATTTCGCCGAACTGCTTTGAATTCCATCCACCGGTAGACCTTGATAGATTAACGGCCACGACTCCCTTTTCCCTTGCGATTCGTCGCCGATCTTCGTCGGGTTCAATACCCATTACCTCGCACCCTTGCGCGCGGAGGATATCAACGACCATCAAACCTATTAACCCAAGGCCTACCACCACCACGCGCTCACCGAGGGCGGGTGCCAGCAATCGCACCCCATGCAGACCTACCGCGCCCAAAACTGCAAACACCGCCTCTTCGTCCGGCACATCAGGAGGAACTTTGGCGACCAGGTTGACCGGTACACAGATCATCTCGGCATGCGGCCCGTTGCTGACCACCCTGTCGCCGATCGTGAAACCTTCTACATCTTCTCCTATCGCTTCGATTTCTCCCAAATTGCAATACCCCAATGGCAGGAGCTGATCCAGCCTGCGGAGAACCGACTGTGTAGTTTTCCAGAAGCCATCCGTTCTGACTTTGTCAATTAAGAGACGGAACTTGTCTGGATGTTGCCTGGCTTTAAGAAGGAAATTGGCTTTGCTGAACCCGATCAGCATTCTTTCGGTCCCGGCGGAGATGAGGCTTTTACGGGTTTTGATGAGCACGCAGCCCTTCCGGGCGAGCGGAACAGGGACATTTAACAGCAACGTCTCTCCCGTCCGGAGATTCTGGGCAAGTTGTTTCATGAAATAGTGTGTAGTTTGAGTAAATATCAGGTGTTGAAATTTACGAATTAAATCCAATCAGCAAGATTTAATAATTTTGACAAACCTGTTTAGCATACAATCCTTAATCATACCCATTCCCGAATGAAAAAGCAGATCAATATCGGCATAGTAGGTTACAAGTTTATGGGCCGTGCGCATAGTAATGCCTGGAAAAAAGCCCCGCTGTTTTTTGACACGCCATCCGTGCCCGTCCTGAAAGCGGCATGCGGCCGCCACCAGGAATCGCTATCCGAATTCGCGCAAAATTGGGGCTGGGAAGAGACCGAAACCGACTGGCAGCAACTCGTCACAAGGCCTGATATCGACATTATCGACATCGCATTACCCCAAAATTTGCACTACGAAGTGGCATTGGCCGCAGCCAGGGCAGGCAAGCATATTTTTTGTGAAAAACCGCTTTCGATGGACAGCGGGCAGGCTGCCGAAATGCTGAAAGTGTGCCAGGAAAATGGCGTGAAGCATTATCTCAACCATAACTATCGCAGAACGCCAGCCGTAGCGCTCGCCAAAAAGATGATCGAAGAAGGCAAGATCGGCCGGATTTTTCACTGGCGCTGTGCTTACCAGCAGGATTGGATAGTCGACCCGTCGTTCCCGCTTACCTGGCAGCTTAAAAAGGAGACTGCCAAGGCCGGGCCGCAATGGGACCTCAACTCCCACGCCGTCGACCTCGCGCATTTCCTTGTGGGTGAGATTGTTTCCGTTTCATCCCTGAATGCGAACTTTATCAAAGAACGCCCCATCGCTGACGAAACTGCCACCGGAAGTCTCACTGGCGCATCCAAAGGCACCGAAACGGGCGAAGTGACCGTCGAAGACGCCGCATTGATGATGGTCAGGTTTCGAAACGGCGCCATAGGCTCATTTGAAGCAACCAGGTTCGCGACCGGCCGCAAAAATCGCCTTACATTCGAAATTTACGGCAGCAAAGGCAGCCTCGTTTTCGACCTCGAACGCATGAACGAGCTGCAATACTATTCGAACGAAGATACGAAAGGCGAACACGGTTTCCGCACGATTCTCGCCACCGAATCCATTCACCCTTACGCGGGCCATTGGTGGCCTGCCGGGCATATTATTGGCTACGAACACGCGTTCGTGCATGCGGTAGTAGATTTCCTGGATGCAATCGAAAATGATACTGAAATCAAGCCCGACTTCGCGGATGGCCTGAAAATCATTCAGGTGCTGGAAGCGGGATTGCGCTCGGCGGAAAGCGGCAGCACGGTACTATTATAGGGTAAAGGAGGAAAGGGAGGAAGGAGGAAAGGGAAGAAGGTAATCCCTTCGCCATCCTCCCTTTCCTCCCTTTCCTCCCCTTCCTCCCTTTCCTCCTTCTTCAAACCAGTAAACCTATTTCAAAAGCGCAGCCACTTTCAAATCCATCGCATTCTCTCCCGGTTCGTAGCCGACGTGCTGATCGACTACTTTGCCGCTGCCGTCCAGAAGCACCCAGATCGGGATGGTTTGCAGGTTATATTTCTTGTCCAGTATCGCGTAAGTGTCGCCCAGCGGTAAGAGAAACTGTTTCCAGGGCATCTGTTCTTTCTGCATTGCCTTTTTCCAGGCATTTTGGTCCTTGTCGACGGAAATGCTGACGACATTCAGTTTCTGGCCTTCATTCTCATAAAGCTTTTTGATTTGCGGGATTTCCATCCGGCAGGGCCCGCACCAGCTTGCCCAGAAAACGATGAGGTTATGTTTGGAAGAGTCCACCAGGACTTCTTTGACTGACTTGTCATCAGCCGTTTTTAATGCTAATTCCTTCGGGAAATCGCTGCCGGTTTTGTTATCGTAGTCCAGATACGCTTTTAGAGCTATATAACCGGGGTTTGAATGAAGTTCTGGATCAAAAAGAGCTAGTAAATGTTTCGCCTCGTCGGTCGCAAGTGCTGATTTATTGAAATTTAATGTACGGAGTAGTTCCAGCGAATAAGGGTGCTTCTGAACGAGCGATCGGTTATAAGCGTGGTTATCAGCAGCATTCTTCGAGCTGCCCTTGAAAGTGTAATGCCGGAATAACACGCTGGTTTGCCGGTTCACTTTGTCTATATTGAACGTAACAACCTTATTCTTAGGAGTAAATATCCGGATTGTATCGAGAGTCAACTGCATGATGCCTGGTTCGGCATAGAAGTTAGGCTCATCCATTTTTTTCGAATAAGGATTTTTATACCCCACTACCTGATGCGGAAACTCGGGATTTCCGGTTTCAAAAACAATTGCTGCTTTGAAAGGGACAAAATCCCCTCCGGTTTTGATTTTGAACTCAAATTTGCCGCCCTTCACAACGGCAGTATCTTCGAAATTGCGGGTTTCGGCATTGCCCAGATATAGCGTCTTCCCTTCCAGGAAAGTGCTCGCTCCGCGTAAATCGCCATGTACCACTATGTCCCGGCTATTACCGCAAGCGAGCGCCGTAAAAATCACCAATAGCGCCCCAACCATACCGGAAAGGGCACGAACAATCTGACTGTTTTCCATAACGCATCACGATTTGTTGATGCGCAATTGTAATTAGTTTATAGTAGAAAACAAAATATAAAATAAAATTATATATCAAGTAAATATCTTACGCTAAAAACATCAATGGCAGCACTTACCTCGATAAAATTCTTACTATCTCCTCAAAGCCGCGCCTCCTGGCATGTTGCAATGGCGTAAGGCCGTCATGATCCGGTATTCCAAGGTCCGCTCCGCTGTCTTTCAGCAACTGCACAATTTCCTGATACTTTTTGCTCCCATCCCCCAAACCAATAGCTTCCATCAAGGCTGTCCACCCCAAACGATTGACATGGTTAATGGGAAATCCCCTGGTACCCACCAGCACTTTCACGGTTTCCACGTGCCCCCGCTCGCATGCGGGAATCAACGCAGTTCCATTATACCGGTTGAAGACATCAAAGCGGGCGCCGTGAGCAAGGAAGAGCTTCACCAGTTCTGTTTGTCCGGTCGCGCCTGCGTACAGGAACGGGCTATCCTGGATATTGTCCTGCAAATTGACATCCGCACCGCGTTCCGTCAGTAGCGTTGCCATTTCCGCCCGTTTCTCGATCACCGCCAACAGAAGCAGGGAGCGCTGTTTTTCATCCTGCGTATTTACATTAGCTCCTTTGTCAAGCGCCTTTTTTACGCCCTCCACGTCGTTTCGTCCGACCAGTTTTATAATGTACTCTTGCTGCATAATCTTTTCATCTGTTAATGGCTGGTCTTTCGCATTACATGACGCAAACATGCCCATCAATGCCAGCAGCAACAATGCTTTCATAAGTCCAAATGATTAATTGAAAATCACAGCAACAAGGTAAGGCGAGTTTCCAGGGATCGCTTTGCGGAATTTATACTAATGCTTGGATGATTTATTACTTCGCGTTGATAGGTGGGATTCAAACCGCAACGGCCGGAAAACAAAAAAAGCACCGATTGCTCGATGCTTTCTGTGGGAGTTGAGGGATTCGAACGGCAGCGGCCGACCGTCGCAGCGGCGGACCGTCCCCGACCCTCTGCTTGTAAGCGGACGCCGCGCGGGCAGATATTATGAACCAACTGCTCCGGCCGGAAAACAAAAAAAGCATCGATTGCTCGATGCTTTCTGTGGAAGTTGAGGGATTCGAACGGCAGCGGCGGACCGTCCCGGACCCTCTGCTTGTCAGCGGACGCCGCGCGGGCAGATGTTATGATCCAACTGCTCCGGCCGGAAAACAAAAAAAGCATCGATTGCTCGATGCTTTCTGTGGGAGTTGAGGGATTCGAACCCCCGACCCTCTGCTTGTAAGGCAGATGCTCTGAACCAACTGAGCTAAACTCCCTTTTTTGTTTTCTTTTGTTTTCCCGTCGTTTCGGAGTGCAAATATGTGCGACTAAATTGAACTCTGCAAATATTCTTGGAAAAAAATTAAAAATATTTTTTAACCTCCTGAAAACCAATATCGACTATTCGAAATTTAAATAGAGCGTTACAGTGTGGGTACGCATGCGGCTGATGCCATTACCTACCGAGTTTGTTCCAGGTACGATCATATTTGTCAGTCCATGTGAAAAACGCAGTTCCGGAGCAAATTTGAAGAATTCAAAGAATTGCTCATAACCTATGCCATAATCGATCGAGAAGTCGCTGGACTTGGTATCGAGGGCGGTAGCTCCACCCCCCCGGTTACGTTTTACGTTCGTCTCGATCCCGAGCGTTACGCCTGCAATCATATACATGCGTGAGTTGACCCGGCGGACGGATTTGTATTTTAGCAAGAGCGGTACTTCTATCCATGTCGACTCGCGCTTTTCTGTCCGGTCGGTGCCGTTCGGATAGCTGAATTTGACATGCCGCTCATAAAGTGAAACCGCGGGTGTTGTGCGCAGGTCAAAATGCTCGTTCAGATATGCGTTGACGGTAAAACCCATGCGAAATGCCGCATTCGTCGGCGACTGGATCACAAATGCCGAATCCTTGGACACGAAGTCATTACTATGCTTGATGTTGAACCGCGTAAACGGGACTGCGAAAAGAATACCGTAATGGATCGGCTTGTCGTCGTAATATTCGAGGTGCTTGCGACGGTAACCGATGCCCTGAGACCGGGCTTCCTGCGCCGCCATGAGCAGCGCAAGGATACCGATAATTATTTGTGTCCGACGTAAATTGAACAGATCCCGAAGGTAAGTGATATGCATTTGGTATTTATGAAACCTGCTTTTTTATAAATATCAAGAAAAGCTTCCCCATCCGGAAAGGCCTGCACCGACTCGGGCAGATAAGTGTATGCCGCGCTGTCTTTGGAGACCGTTTTCCCTATTATTGGTAGTATGTATTTGAAATAAAAATTGTAAATCTGCTTGAACGGAAAGCTCTTGGGCTTCGAAAACTCCACCACTACACACGTTCCGCCCGGCTTCATCACGCGGTTCATCTCTGTCAGTCCGGCCAGCAAATTCTGAAAATTGCGTACTCCAAACGAAACGATAATCGCGTCAAAATAATTGTTTGCGAAAGCTAAACTTTCCGAGTCGCCGCTTTGCAGGGTAATGACGTCCTGTTTGCCTAGTTTGACGATTTTCTCGCGACCAACCGCCAGCATACCTTCCGAAATATCGACGCCGATGATTCTCTCGGGCTTCAAGGCAAGCGCCTCAATGGCAAAGTCGCCAGTACCCGTTGCAATGTCAAGAATGACCTTTGGCTGTTGCTTTTTGAGCAGTTTGATAGCTCTTTTGCGCCAATAGATATCTACACCGCCACTCAGGACGTGGTTCAACAGGTCGTATTTGGGCGAAATGTTATCGAACATCTCCGCGACCTGCTCCCGCTTGGTCCCTTCCTTATCTTTATAGGGTACTACACTCATCTTTGTATTGTATTTTTCAACTACAAGCAAAACTAACAGATATTTACGGTTATCACACGGCGGTCGGGCATCTTATTGGTTCTACAAAATGTGACCAAAATGAAAAGCGTACGTATCAATGGCTGAACAAACATTTCGTCCCGATCATTTCCAGCCATGCGTTACATTTTGCTTATTGTCATTTGCGCCCTGGTCGGCGTAACCTTCGCGCAGCCTGTCCGTTACCGTTCGCCAAATGGTATCAACGACAAGAAAAACTATAACCGCCGCGCCGCACAGCCCTATTTTCTAAGCTTCCGATGCGGCCTTACACAATTTTACGGAGAGCTGAACGCCCAGGCGATGCACGGAATCGCCGGAATAGGCATTGGGAGGTCGCTCAACAAACAATTCGCTGTTCAGCTGGATTACAATGCGGGGACCATTGGCGGCGAAAAAAGGGCGTTTTTCAACTCCTGGTTTGTAAATGAATACAATAGCGCGGAATTCCTGGTAAAGTGGGACCTCTCGGAACAATTCAGCCAAAAAGAGCCCGGCCCGGTGCATATGGCTGTTTATGCAGGTGTAAGACAAATCTGGTTCAGCGCCAATGCCTTTGACCTGGACGACAACCGCCTCCTGCGCTTCACCAACAGCCGGCAGAGCGCCAGAAACCCGCTTTTCCTACGCTGGGGGCCACCCAAAGGTCCAAAGGGAATCAAAAAAACGAGAGAAGGACTGTTGCCGCTTGGCACTTCTGTGGATTATGCTTTGTTAGAAAAGTTGAAAATTGCGTTGGAATACCGCTTCTACTTCGTGCGGACCGATAAGCTCGATGCCACCTCCGGCCATCGGCTGATCAACCCGGAAGAAAGTGATTCTTACAGCGAAACGCCAAACGATGCGTTCAGTTTTATTGCTGTGTCGCTGCAATATCGTTTTGGCCAAAGGAAAAAATGAATGCCGGTTAACATTGTTAAATAATGATATCTACCACTGTTAAATACAAACTTTACCCCTCCCTGTTAGGCTGTTTCGACCGGTTCGAACGCGGCTACATCGATGCGCAGGAACTGCTCGACCGCATTAACCGTGTGCCCATGCCACAAACCGAGGCTCAGTTTCGTGGCGTATCATTCGAAGATGCGGTGATCAAAGGCATTGGCGAAGAAACATTTGACCCGGAAATCCTCTCGAAAGTACGGTCGTTTCTCCCCCGCCCGATGCTGAAAACGCAGGTATACTGCGAATACCAGCTGAACGACAGCCTGATTTACGGGTATGTGGATGTAGTTGGGAAGATGCTGGCCGTGGATATCAAAACCACCGGAAATTACCGTGCAGGCTGTTTCGCCAAAAGCCATCAGAACTTTTACCTGCCTGCATTACGCGCGAAAGGGATCAGAAGCCTTCGCTATGTGATCACCGATTTTAAGGAGGTATATCTCGAAGAATATGATCAAACGGCTGACTTTACCTATCAGGAGGAGCAGATCGCCCGCTTTTGCGAATTCCTCGAGACCTACCGCGACCGTATCACCGACTTACGGGTTTTTGCCCGCATTTAACACTGATAGCCGGGCTAGAAATCCAGCAATTGATGTTTTACAGCAAATATCGCGAGGCTCACCGAGTTGCCCGCACCGGTTTTTTCCAGCAGGTTTTTACGGTGTCCCTCCACCGTTCGGTAACTGATGAACAGCTCTTCCGCGATTTTGGCCGTGTTGTATCCCTTGCAAATCAATGCGAGCACTTCCATTTCACGGTCGGTAAGGCCTATATTCAGTGAAGGAATGGCAACTTTACTGCGAGTCGGCTTGATATCCCCTGCTTGCAGGCCCTGCCGCATTACCTGTGCGATGTCGTCATTAATGTAAAATCCCTTCGTCATAACCTGCCCGATAGCCTCGTTCAGAATTCCCTGATCGATGTCCTTGGGCAGGTAGCCGTGCACGCCTACCCGCATGAGCTGCAATATGTGCTCGGGGGAATAGTTCATCGAGAGAATGATGATTTTCACGTTCGGGTACTGTTTTAAAAGAAGCCCAGCCACTTCTTTTCCATCCATTCCTTTCATAAAAAGATCCAGCAGCACCACGTCGGGCATGGCATTTCCTATTTCTTCCAGCAGTTCCTCGCCGGAAGCAGCTTCCAGAATTACCTGATAATCTTCATTCCGGGACAAAATCTGGCCTAATCCTTGACGGAAAAGCTTGTGGTCGTCCGCTATCGCTATTCTTACTGGTTCCAATTTGTTTGGGGAAAGTGTTAAACGGGCATTTCAATTTTAAAACTGGTGCCTTCACCAGGAGCGGAATGTAGTTCGAGCTTCGCCCCCAACAGGTCGGTTCGGGTATGGATTGTGCTCATTCCCATTCCCGACGCTTTCTCGCCGGAAAGCATATCGAACCCCTTGCCATTATCGCTCATGAGCAAGCTCAGTTGTGAACCGTTATGATGGAGATCGAAAATGATTTCACTGGCTTCGGCATGTTTGACCACATTACCGATCACCTCCTGGATAATGCGGTACAGAACCAATTGCTGGTGGGACGAAAGCACTTCGGACGGATCGTCGATCGCGCACCGGATGTGTATTCCTGCGTCTTCCATCCTACGTAGCAAAATTTTCACCGCGCCTGCAAAACCGAAGTTCTCGAGAATTACCGGCGACAGGTTATGCGCGATTTGCCGCACATCCTTCACCACATCCCCGATAATCTGCCCTGAACGGGCGGCCAGACCCTTCATTTCGTCCGGCGACTTCTCGTATTGGATCTGATTCACAAACAAACGGACCGCCGACAACGACGCACCTATTTCGTCGTGCAGGTCGCGCGCGATACGCTCTCGCTCATTCTCCTGCGAGGCCACAATTGATTCCAGAATTTTCTTCTGATGAACCATCTCCATCTGATGCATCCGGCTCTGCTGAAAATGCAGCTTTCGCTGGTAAAGCAGCACAAAAATGACGATCGTGAGCGCCATCATCACCATAGTGCCAATTCCGCCGAACAGCAGTTGCGCAAACTCTATTTCCCCCGGCCTACCCATAATGCGATTGAATAAGTAATGTACAGCATATAGTTCATCAGCGCGTGGATCACCCAAATCTGATCATTCAGGTTTTTGGAATACAGCAAAATGAAGTTCATAAATATGAAAATCAGGAAGTTACCCGAAAAGAAAAGCAGCAACCCTGCCGACACCCAGAAAAAAGGCTCAACCAGCAGATTTTGCACTTTCAATTCCTGAAAAACTTTAAAGAAATACGACAATGCGAGCAAGATCACCACCACACTTTCGATCGACCGGCCCGCATTATCGATCCACACCGACTGCCCATGCTGCCCCAGTTCGCGCACAAGAACGATCCCCGTAAACGCCGCCAGCATCCAGCCGCGCAAAGTCGTCAGCCACTTCCGATCCAGCACCAGGCTGTACATCCAGGTCAGCAACGCGAACTCGACCGTGATGTAGATCGGCCAAAGAAACAGGTTAGATACTTTCAAAAACCAGAAGACTCGTGATATACTTTCTATACACAGCGCAAAGAAAATGAGGCCGCAGAGTAGCTGCACGGGACGCTCGGCCTTACGGCACCGCCAAAAAGCCATTGCCGCTGCCGCCAGCACCGGCAGATACGTGAAGAGCACAATGAGTTGTTCCCTGGAATAATGCATTGGTTCCCTGGTTTACCGACGCCTGAAATATGAGTAGCAAGCCGGCCGGCGAAGGAGATCCAGCCTTTGGCAAATTACGTCAAATTGCCGTTGATGCAATTGTAATTACTGCTATTCGACTTGTTTATTAACTTCCTTCCGCTATTTTTGGGCATTCTATCAGTATCACCTCTGCCCAACAAAACCGACATTATGTTGGTGGGCGCTCCCTCGGCAGTTCCAGCAACTGTAACCGGCCAATTACAAATCATTAAAACTGAATCACAACGGTCTTTTAGTTTTTATCGATTTAAGGCCCCCTTTTTAGCATTGAAAAAATTTTAATGCATGGTTCGCGCCGTTTCCCGACAGACTTTCTGCCGGAAAAGCCGCCGACTATGAATTTTATTACGCCAGACCCAGCTGCCCCGTGCAGCGGCTGATGGCTAACCCCGAAAATATGAAGGTTAACGTAGTGATCTACGGAGTTGTGGCTGGCAGTTACAGAACACAAAACCTGATCAGATCCCTTTTTGACATT